>NZ_JAXHBQ010000001.1:0-1767500 GCF_042466115.1 Octadecabacter sp. R77987
CCGGTTTCTCGGACAAGGCCTATAAGGACGCGGGCGTTTCCGTGGTGAAAACCGCCGCCGCCCTGTGGAAAGCCGCCGATATCGTCGCCAAGGTGCGCCAGCCCGATGCGACCGAAATGAAACGGCTGCGCGACGGCCAGACGCTGATTTCCTTCTTCAACCCTGCGGCCAATGATGCAGGCATGAAATCGGCCAAATCCAAGGGCGCCAACGTGATCGCCATGGAAATGGTGCCGCGCATCAGTCGCGCGCAAAAGATGGACGCGCTGTCCTCCATGGCCAATATCGCCGGTTATCGCGCCGTGATCGAGGCGGGCAACAATTTCGGCCGTTTCTTTACCGGCCAGATCACGGCGGCGGGCAAGGTGCCCCCGGCCAAGGTTCTGGTGGTCGGTGCAGGTGTCGCCGGATTGGCCGCGATCGGCACGGCCACTAGCCTCGGCGCGATCACCTATGCCTTCGATGTGCGCCCCGAAGTGGCCGAACAGGTCGAAAGCATGGGCGCCGAGTTCGTGTTCCTTGATTTCGAGGAAGAACAGCAGGATGGCGCGGCCACGGGTGGCTACGCCGCCGTGTCATCCCCCGAATTCCGCGAGGCACAGCTTGCCAAGTTCCGCGAGCTGGCCCCCGAAGTGGACATCGTCATCACCACGGCGCTGATCCCCAACCGCGAAGCGCCCGAACTGTGGACGCCCGATATGGTCGCGGCGATGAAGCCCGGATCGGTGATTGTCGATCTGGCCGCGGAAAAGGGCGGCAACTGCAAGCTGACCGTTGCGGACGAAAAGATCGTCACCGACAACGGCGTGACCATCATTGGTTACACCGATTTCCCGTCGCGCATGGCCGCGCAGGCATCCACGCTTTATGCCACCAACATCCGCCACATGATGACCGACCTGACCCCCGAAAAGGACGGACAGATCAATCACGACATGGAAGATGATGTGATCCGCGGCGCAACGGTGGCGTTCAAACACGAGATCACATTCCCGCCACCCCCGCCCAAGGTGCAGGCCATCGCGGCCAAGCCCAAGGCGGCCGTTGTCGAACTGACAGCCGAAGAAAAGCGCGCAAACGAAATCGCCGCCTTCAAGGCACAGACCCGCAATCAGGTCACTTTGCTGGCCGTGGGTGCGGCGCTGTTGCTGGGGGTCGGCCTTGTGGCCCCTGCCAGCTTCATGCAGCATTTTATCGTCTTCGTTCTGGCGGTGTTCGTCGGCTTTCAGGTCATCTGGGGCGTGGCACACAGCCTGCACACCCCGCTGATGGCCGTGACCAACGCGATCTCGTCAATCATCATCCTCGGCGCGCTGATGCAGATCGGATCGGGGTCATTTCTGGTGATCCTGCTGGCCGCACTGGCAGTGTTCATGACGGGCATCAACATTTTCGGCGGTTTCCTGGTCACACGGCGGATGCTCGCCATGTTCCAGAAATCCTAAGGGGGCGGATCAATGGAATTCGGTTTCACAACAGCGGCTTATGTGGTCGCAGCGGTTCTTTTCATCCTCTCGCTGGGCGGTCTTTCGGGACAGGAAAGCGCGAAACGCGCGGTCTGGTATGGTATTGTCGGTATGGCTTTGGCCGTGGCGGCCACGCTGGTCGGGCCGGGGGCGGGCTATTGGCTGCTGTCGATCCTGCTGATCGCGGGTGGCGGGGCCATCGGCTATCAGCTGGCCACACGGGTGCAGATGACGCAGATGCCCGAACTGGTCGCGGCGATGCACAGCCTTGTGGGCCTTGCGGCGGTGTTTGTCGGCTTGATCGCCCATATCGAACTGACCCGTGTGCTGGGCATGACAGGCGACGAACGTGTAGCCCTTGACGGCTTCGCGGCCCTGCTGGCCCACAAGGACGGCGTGGAAATCAGCATCCTGCGGGTTGAACTGTTCCTTGGTATCTTCATTGGTGCAATCACCTTTACCGGGTCCGTCATTGCCTATGGCAAACTGGCGGGGCGCGTTGATTCAGCTGCGAAAAAACTGCCCGGCGGGCATGTGCTGAACGCGGCCGCGGCGGCGATTTCGCTGCTTTGCCTGATCTGGTATTTCAACAGTGGCGCTTTTTTCCCGCTGTTCCTGATGACGCTGGCGGCTTTGTTCATCGGCTACCACCTGATCATGGGCATCGGCGGCGCGGACATGCCCGTCGTGGTGTCGATGCTGAACAGCTACTCCGGCTGGGCGGCAGCTGCCATCGGCTTTAGCCTTGGCAACGATCTGCTGATAGTGGTCGGCGCGTTGGTGGGCTCCTCCGGTGCGATCCTGTCCTACATCATGTGCAAGGCGATGAACCGCAGTTTCGTTTCGGTGATTTTGGGCGGCTTTGGCGGCGCGGCTGGCCCGCAGATGGAAGTCGAGGGCGAACAGGTCGCGATTGAGGCTGATGGCGTGGCCGCGGCCTTGAACGAGGCCGACAGCGTCATCATCATCCCCGGCTACGGAATGGCCGTCGCGCAAGCGCAGCAGGGCGTGGCTGAACTGGTCCGCAAACTGCGTGCCAAGGGCAAGAACGTGCGCTTCGCGATCCACCCCGTCGCGGGGCGCTTGCCCGGCCATATGAACGTGCTGCTGGCCGAGGCCAAGGTGCCCTATGACATCGTCATGGAGATGGACGAAATCAACGAAGATTTCCCCAATACCGACGTGGCCATCGTGATCGGGTCCAACGACATCGTGAACCCCGCCGCACAGGACGATCCCAACAGCCCCATCGCCGGCATGCCGGTGCTGGAATGCTGGAAGGCCAAGCAGGTGTTTGTGTCCAAACGCGGGCAAGGCACTGGCTATTCCGGCATCGAAAACCCGCTGTTTTTCAAGGAGAACACACGGATGTTCTATGGTGACGCCAAGGCAAGCTTGGATAAGCTATTGCCGATGATTGATTGAGTAACGAAAAGCCTCGCCAAAACTGGCGGGGCCTTTTCTTGCAGGAAGTCCGCTTTGAGCCCGAAGCGGACCAAGCGGCACGGCACGGAATCAAGGGCGCAGTCCGCCGTGCCATCGCCTGTCCGCCCCACCGGGCAGGCGATTAGGCTGGTCTTGGCGCTATGTAGTGAGGTCTTTCCAAGGCGTAGAAATAAAGTGCCTGAAAACTTAAGCTGCGTCGCCTCCCCGCGGACAGGCGATGACACGGCTCAACACCAACGCCCACTTCGTCCGCAAAGCCGACGTGGCCTAGTGATCCAAACGAACCCAGGTTCCGCTCTCAATGCCCTCAACCGTCCAATCCCCCACACGCCAGCGCACGAGCCGCAGGCAGGGAAAGCCGATGGCGGCGCACATGCGCCGCACCTGCCGGTTGCGCCCTTCGCGGATGGTGATTTCCAGCCATGTATCGGGCACGGATTTGCGAAACCGCACGGGTGGGTCGCGCTGCCATAGCGTGGGCGGGGCGATCAGGCGGGCCTGCGCGGGGCGGGTTGGCCCGTCCTTGAGGGTCATACCGCTGCGCAGCGGGGTCAGCGCGTCCTCATCGGGAGCACCTTCGACCTGCACCAGATAGGTTTTCGCCATCTTGTGTTTCGGGTCGGCAATCCGCGCCTGTTCGCGCCCGTCGTCCGTGAGGATCAGCAGCCCTTCGCTGTCGCGATCCAGCCGCCCCGCCGGATAGACGCCCGCGGGCAGCCCGAAGCCTGACAGTGTGGGGCGTTCGGTGGGGCTGCGCGTGTCGGTGAATTGGCACAGCACGCCGTAGGGTTTGTTGAACAGGATCGTCGTCATGGGGTGCAAATAGCGGGCCAAGTGCGCGATTAGCAAGCCTTGCGCCTGCGGCGGGCGGGCCGGGGGCCTTGCCCCCTCTTGGCGTGCCGCCAATTCACCCCCGCGGATATTTGTGGCAAGATGAGAGGGCTGCGGAATTATTTTTCACTGTGCGAATTATTTACTTGCGCGACTCAAAGTTTGGCCCGATATGCGCGCTTACAGACGCCAACGCACGCGCCTCTGGCCTCGGTCGAAGATGTGTTTATGCAGCGACGGTAACGTCTCCTTTTGGAAGTGAGCGGTCATAGATGGCCGGGTCTTATTGGAGATGACCATGACACTGCATTTCGCTGACGCTGCGGCGTCCGTTCCTGTTCCCTCGCGCCTTGAAGCCTTTGCCGCGACCGTCGTGGTGGATCGCCCGACGCTGTTGATTGATCCGGCCCGTGTGGCGCTGCAATATCGCGCGCTCAAGGCCGGTCTGGGCCACGCCGACATTCACTATGCCGTCAAGGCAAACCCCACCCGCGAGATCATTTCGACACTTGTGGGGTTGGGCAGCCACTTTGATGCAGCCTCGCGCGGCGAGATTGAATTGTGCCTGTCGTTGGGTGCACATCCTGAACACATCAGCTTTGGCAACACTGTGAAGCGCTCCAGCGACATTGCATTCGCCCATGCGGCTGGCATTGATCTGTTCGCCGCCGACGCCGAAGCCGAGCTGGACAAGATCGCCGCCCATGCGCCGGGCGCGCAGGTTTACATCCGTTTGATCGTTGAAACATCCGAGGCCGACTGGCCCCTGTCGCGCAAGTTTGGTTGTGATCGTGACATGGCGCTTGCCTTGCTGGACCACGCGGCGATGATCGGGCTGCGCCCTGTCGGGTTCTCGTTCCACGTCGGCTCGCAAACCCGCAAATCGTCCATGTGGGGCGTGACGCTGGATGTGATGGCGGGCATCTGGCATGCGGCGATTGCTGCGGGTCACGACCTAAGCGTGCTGAACATCGGCGGCGGTTTCCCCGCGTTCTACGGCGAAGCAATCGAGGCCCCCACCACCTATGCCGCTGGTGTCATGGCGCAGGTCGATGCGCGTTTTGGCAAGGTGGCCCGCGTGATGGCCGAACCCGGTCGCGGGCTGGTCGCCGAGGCCGGGTTGATCGTTGCGGAATGCCTGCTGGTCAGCCGCAAATCGGCCCGCGACATGCACCGCTGGGTTTACCTGGATATCGGCCGCTTTTCCGGTCTGGCCGAAACCGAGGGCGAGGCGATCCGCTATGAATTTGTCACGCCCCGCGATGGCGATGTAACCGGCCCCTGCATCATGGCAGGTCCGTCCTGTGACAGCGCTGATGTGCTTTACGAAAAGCGCCCCGTCATGCTGCCGATGTCGCTGCAAGCCGGTGATCGGGTGCTGATCCGCAATACCGGCGCCTATACCAGCGCCTATTCTTCGGTTGGATTCAACGGCTTCCCGCCGCTTGACGTGATGGTCATCTGACAAAGGGCGGTGCACGGTATACAATCGTGTGCCGCTAACCCTTTGGGGTGGAACGATTATTCAGGTTTACAGGGGGCGGTTTTTGGCTAGGGTGGCGTGAAATGACAGGACGCCTGATGCCGATCACAGATCACCCCTTGCGCTACCAGCTGGCCAACGAATTGCACGCCCGCCCGTTTCCGACGGTCGGCGCACCCAGCCGTGCGGCCTATTTGGCGATCAAGCCTGCGCAGAACGGCGCGGGGCGCGACCGCGCCCTTGATCGTGCGCATCTTCTGGACCTGCTGGATCGCTATGGCGCCGCGCACCCGCAGCCCGATGCCACGCATTATTCCGGTCAGCTGGGCAAGCATTTCCTGAAATGGGAAAGCCACACAGAATTCGTCACCTATACCCTGTTTGGTGAAGGCATTGCCGACCGCCCGTTCGATGCCGCAACCTTTGGCGTCTTTCCGCAGGACTGGCTGGAAACAGCGCCCGGGGTGCGCATCACATCCGCGTTGATCCGCATTGAGCGTGAAAACGACGACACCGCGATCACCGACAAGGCGCGCGACTGGTTCGTGCCCGAAAGCCTTGCCATATCGCGGGTGCTTGAGGATCAACTGGTGATCGCCGGTGATTTTCGCATTGATCCGGCAGGCCACATGCGATTTGCGATCTTTGCCCGTGACGGGGCAGGCGACCGCCGTGTCGGCCGTGTCGTACAGCGCATCTGCGAGATCGAGACCTATAAGGCCATGTCTATGCTGGGCTTGGCGCGCGCGCGCGACCTGGG
This sequence comes from Octadecabacter sp. R77987, assembly GCF_042466115.1. NCBI lineage: Bacteria > Pseudomonadati > Pseudomonadota > Alphaproteobacteria > Rhodobacterales > Roseobacteraceae > Octadecabacter > Octadecabacter sp. R77987. Next base: position 5,987 of record NZ_JAXHBQ010000001.1, read on the forward strand.
GCCGCGGCTGGGCGAATTGGATGACCGGCTGACCGCCCTTGTCGGGGATATGTCCGGTGCCCTGTCGCGCCCCGAGGACACCCTTGGCGCGCTTTTGCACATCGCCGCCGAACTGGAAAGCATCGTTCATACGACCAGCTTTCGGTTCACGGCCACCGCGGCCTATGAAACCATCGTCAACCAGCGTATCGCCGTGCTGCGCGAAGATCGCTTTCGGGGTCGCCAGACATTTGCCGAATTCATGATGCGCCGGTTTGATCCGGCCATGCGCACAGTCACGTCAACGCAGGCGCGCCTGCAAGCCATGTCGGATCGTGCCCTGCGCGCGGGCGATTTGTTGCGCACGCGGGTCGATGTGGAACGCTCGGCGCAAAGTCAGACCCTGCTTGCGTCAATGGACAGACGCGCCGATATGCAACTGCGTTTGCAAACCACTGTCGAGGGGCTGAGCGTGGTTGCGATCAGCTATTACGGCGTGAACCTTGTGGCCTATATGGCCTATCCGCTGGCCAGCGCGCTGGACCTGTCCAAGGGGATGCTGACGGCGCTGGTGACGCCGCTGGTGATTGGCGCTGTGTGGTGGGGTGTGCGCCGTATCCGAAAGGCGATGCATTAGGCTTGCCTGCCCCGCGCGCCTTGCTAACATGGTGCAATGACCCCTTTCCCGATCTCTGAAAACAACCCCGTGGAACACGCAGGACCGCTGCCTCCAACTGCGGATCTTGTGGTGATTGGTGGCGGGGTGATCGGTGTGATGACCGCGTGGTTTGCTGCGAAAAAGGGGCTGCGCGCGGTCGTGCTGGAAAAGGGCCGTGTGGCGGGCGAACAGTCCAGCCGCAACTGGGGCTGGATCCGCCAGCAGGGCCGCGATCCGGCAGAATTGCCGGTGATGATCGAGGCGAACCGGCACTGGCGCGATCTGGACCCGCAGGTGCAGGCCGAGATTGGCTTGCGCCAGACCGGCACGTTGTATCTGGCGAAAGACGCCGCCGAAATGGCGCGGTTTGCGGCTTGGATGCCCTATGCCCGCGAACACGGTCTGGATACCGAGCTACTCAGCTCGGCACAGGTTGCCGCGAAGATCCCCGATGCGCGCCACACGTGGGCCGGCGCGATGTGGACGGCAAGCGATTTGCGCGCCGAACCTTGGGTGGCCGTGCCGGCACTGGCCCGCGCGGCCGTGCGTGACGGTGTGCAGATCGTTGAAAACTGCGCGGCGCGGGGGTTGGATCGCGCGGCGGGCAGGGTTAGCGGCGTTGTCACCGAACGCGGCACGATTGCCTGCGAAAAGGTGGTGCTGGCGGGCGGGGCGTGGTCCTCGCTGTTCTTGCGCCGCCATGGCATTTCCATCCCGCAACTGTCCGTGCGCGCAACTGTGACGGCGACCGATCCCTTGCCCGATGTGTATGACGGCGGCGCAGTCGATCACCGCTTTGCGTTTCGCCGCCGCGAAGATGGCGGGTTTTCACTTGCCCCCGAAGGCTTTCACGAGATGTTCGTGGGGCCGGACGCCTTTCGCGCCCTGCGCCGCTACCTGCCGCAAATCTGGGCCGATCCGATGGGCACGGCCTATCGCCCCGCAGCACCCCGCGGATACCCCGATGCCTGGGGCACGGCGCGTAAATGGGCCGACACGGATGTGACCCCCTTTGAAAACATGCGCGTGCTAAACCCCGCGCCGAACGCGCGCAAGGTGGCCGAACTGACGCGCCTTTTCGCGCAGACCTTTCCAGACGCGGGCGATGTCAGCGTAAATACCGCGTGGGCGGGGATGATCGATTCCCTGCCCGATATGGTGCCGGTTGTGGATCATGCCGCCGCCATTCCCGGGTTGATCATCGCCACGGGAATGTGCGGTCATGGCTTTGGCATTGGCCCCGGATTTGGTCGCGTGTTGGCCGATATGGTCGCGGGCGATGATCTGGGCGATGACATGTCACGCTTTCGCCTGTCGCGGTTCTCGGATGGGTCAAAACTGCAAACCGGCCCCAACCTCTGACCTTGTGGCGGCGGCGGGGATGGGACAGGATCACGCCAACCAACCGGAGGCCAAAATGCCCGTCAAGAACCGCTTTGCCGACCTGCTGCCTGAAATCACCGCTTGGCGGCGCGACCTGCACGAACACCCTGAAATCCTGTTTGACACCCACCGCACCAGCGCGGTTGTCGAACAGAAACTGCGCGCTTTTGGCTGCGACGAGGTCGTCACCGGTATGGGGCGCACGGGTGTTTGCGGCGTGATCAAGGGAAAGATCAATAAATCGAACAAAGTCATAGGCTTGCGCGCCGATATGGATGCACTTCCCATCCACGAAGCCACGGGGCTGGATTATGCCAGCAAAACCAATGGTGCGATGCATGCATGTGGCCATGACGGGCACACATCCATGCTGCTGGGCGCTGCGAAATATCTGTGTGAAACCAGACAGTTCGACGGCACAGTTATCGTGATTTTCCAGCCCGCCGAAGAAGGCGGCGGGGGCGGCAAGGAAATGTGCGATGACGGCCTGATGGACCGTTTCGCCATTCAGGAGGTTTACGGCATGCACAACTGGCCCGGCGTGCCCACCGGCAAATTTGCGATCCGGCCGGGGCCGTTCTTTGCCGCCGCCGATCAGTTCGACATCATCGTCGAGGGCAAGGGCGGCCATGCGGCCAAACCCCATGATGCGATTGATACGACCGTGGTCGCCGCGCAAATCGTGATTGCGCTGCAAACCATCGCCAGCCGCAACGCCGATCCAGTCAAACAACTGGTGGTGTCGGTCACGTCCTTTGAAACCGACACCAAGGCCCATAACGTGATCCCCCAGCGCGTGCACCTGCGCGGCACCGTGCGCACGTTGGATCATGATATGCAGGACATGGCCGAACGCCGTGTGCAGGACATCGCGGACCTGACGGCGCAGGTCTTTGGTGCCACGGCAACGGTCGATTACCGGCGCGGCTATCCGGTGATGGTCAACGCCGACGCGCAGACGGGTTTTGCCGCTGACGTGGCGCGCTCGGTGTCCGGCCAATGCGATGATGCGCCCCTGATCATGGGCGGCGAGGATTTCGCCTTTATGGCGCAGGAACGCCCGGGCGCTTATATTCTGGTTGGCAATGGCGACACTGCGCCGGTGCATCACCCTGCCTATGATTTCAACGACGATGCGATCCCCGCCGGATGCAGCTGGTGGGTCGGGATCGCTGAACAGCGGATGCCTTTGTGATGTGGGAAGACCGCTATTCACAGGAAAACGGCTATTTGTTCGGCACGGCTCCGGCTGGATTTCTGACGGAAAATCAGTGGGTTGTGGGGGAATGTGAAACTGCGCTCTGTGTTGCTGACGGCGAGGGGCGCAATGCCGTTCACCTTGCGCGCAACGGGCTGCGCGTCACGGCATTTGATGGCTCACCCACGGCCGTGGCGCGCGCCAATGATCTGGCCGCGCAGCATGGCGTGGCGCTGGATGCGCGTGTTTCGGACTGGGCCGCATTCGATTGGCGCGGCCAATACGATCTGGTCGTCGGTATCTTCATCCAGTTTGCCAACCCTGAATTTCGCGCACAGCAATTCGCCGACATGCAGGCGGCCATACGGTCAGGCGGGCGCATCGCCCTGCACGGCTATCGCCCCGAACAAGTCGCGCTTGGCACCGGTGGCCCACCGGATGCGGCCAATATGTATACCGAAACCCTGCTGCGCGATGCCTTTGCCGGTTGGCAGATTGAACGGCTCGCCAGTTATGAACGTGACGTGCAAGAGGGGCGCGGTCACAGCGGCAAATCCGCCTTGATTGATCTGGTGGCGACGAAACCGGGCGCGCGTTAACCGCCTGTATGGCTCATGTGGCGGGCAACCTTGCCGTCGACGCTTTGGCGTGAATAGTCGAAATCGTGGCCCTTGGGTTTCAGGGCAATCGCGGCGCGGATCGCGTTTTCCAGCACAGTGTTGTCATCCGAGGCGCGCAGCGGGGCGCGCAGGTCGCTGTGCCCGTCCTGCCCAAGGCAGGTGTAGATTTCACCGGTGCAGGTGATGCGCACGCGGTTGCAGCTTTCGCAGAAATTATGGGTCATGGGCGTGATCAGCCCGACCTTCTGGCCGGTTTCAGCCACTTCGACATAGCGGGCAGGCCCGCCGGTATTCAGCGGCAGATCGGTCAGGGTAAACCGCTGCGCCATGGTCGCGCGCAGGTCATCAAGCGACCAGTATTGCGTGATGCGATCCTCGTTGCCGATATCGCCCATGGGCATCACCTCGATAAAGGTCAGGTCCATGTCGCGGGTCGCGCACCAGTCCAGCAAGGTGAACAACTCGTCCTCGTTAAAGCCCTTTAACGCAACAGTGTTGATCTTGACCCGCAGGCCGGCTTTTTGGGCCGCATCAATGCCGTTCAGCACCTGGGGCAGGCGGCCCCAGCGGGTGATTTCGGCAAATTTACCCTCGTCCAGCGTATCAAGCGACACATTCACGCGGCGCACGCCGGCGGCATAAAGATCGTCGGCAAACTTCGCCAACTGGCTGCCATTGGTTGTGAGCGTCAATTCACGCAGGGCACCGCTGTCCAGATGGCGCGACATGGCATCGAAAAAGGTCATGATCCCGCGCCGCACAAGGGGTTCGCCGCCCGTGATGCGCAGCTTTTCCACGCCAAGGCCGATAAAGGTGCTGCATAGCCGGTCAAGCTCTTCCAGCGTCAGCAAGTCCTTCTTGGGCAGGAACGTCATATTCTCGGACATGCAATAGACGCAGCGAAAATCGCAGCGGTCCGTCACCGAAACCCGAAGGTAGCGGATTGCGCGGGCGAATGGGTCGATCAGGGGCGTTTCCATGGGCAGAACCTAAGTCTGGGCAAGGGCGTGCGCAAGGGCACAACAGGCCATTGTCAGCACGATTGCGACACCTTAACTTGAGGGCATGAAAAAACTTGTGCCTGTTCTTGCGCTGTTTCTTGGCGCCTGTTCGTCGCCTTCGTTGCAGGGGATATTTGCGCCACCCGGCGACGGGGCGGTTGATGCTGCTGCTGCAGATGCGGCGGCCGCGATCACTGATCCCGAACCTGTGACGCTTGATCCGACACCGCCACCCCCGCCGCCACCAACGGCGCGCACGGTCGATCAGTTTGATACCACAACCGCCGAGAACCGCGCCGAGGCATTGGCCGCACCGGTTGAACCTGCGGGCGAACGCGCGCTGGGCAGCACGATTGCATCGCTGGGATCACCCACCGATCCGGGGATCTGGTTGAAAACGCCGCTGGTCAGTGAAGTCACGGCAGGGCGGGTCGCATATCCGGTGAACGGAAAATCCGTGAATGTGGAATTGCGCCCTTCGGGTGGAGCTGTCGGGTCGGGTAGCCAGATCAGCCTTGCGGCCATGCGCCTGCTTGAAGCGCCCCTGACCGGCCTGCCGGAACTGTTGGTCTTTGCAAACTAGTTTCCTCCCCCGCGTCTGGCGGTTTGGCCGCGCGCTCATTGATACAGCGGGCGAACAGAACGTCGGGCTGATTTCCGCAGGGATCGCGTTTTACGGGTTGTTTGCGGTGTTTCCGGCGATGGCTGCGCTGATCGCCATATTCGGGCTGATGGCTGATCCGACCGTGGTTTATTCCCAGCTTGAACTGCTGTCGGAATTCATGCCCACGGGGGCATATGCGCTGTTCGAGGCGCAGTTGAACAGCCTCTTGAACACCCAAAGCGGCACGCTGGGGTGGGCCACCTTGCTGTCGCTCGGGATCGCGCTTTGGTCGGCGCGGGCAGGGGTCGCCGCGCTGATCCTGGGGTTGAACGCGATTTTTGGCACGCCCAATCGTGGCGGGGTGCGTCACGCCCTTGTGGCCCTGTTGCTGACGCTGACACTGATCGGCATGGCCATTGTCGCCCTGTTCATGGTTGTGATCGCACCTATTGCGATTGCATTGCTGCCTTTGCAGGCCGAAACCGAACAATTGCTGGAAGTGATCCGCTGGATTGTTGCGCTGCTGTCACTTTTGGCGGCGCTGGGATTGCTTTACCGTTACGGGCCAAACCGGCGCGGCGCGCGTCCGTCATGGCTTACACCGGGGGCATTGCTGGTGGTTGTCGCATGGCTTGCGGCCTCGGCTGGGTTTTCGCTCTATGTGACGAATTTCGGTAGTTACAACGAGGTTTACGGCTCAATCGGTGCGGTCATTGCGCTGTTGATGTGGCTTTATATCAGCGCCTATTTGATCTTGTTGGGGGCGGTCATGAACGTGGCGCTTGAACGGGTCCGCGGCAAAAACACGCCGTCCGATGGCCCGTCAATCGGCTAAAATACCGCCAAAATGTGCCCCTTGCGCATAATTGTTGTGTTTCACCGCAATTTTCCCCCTAGAAAAAGCGAATCACCTAAGTTAACGTCTTCGTAATGAAAAACGCGTGGCGAAAAGTCGCGCACATGAGGCGGAGCGAGTAATATGTCAGCGATTGATTTCGTTGTCCGTGATTCAGCGGGCAATATCCAGCGCGGTTCTGTTGGCGAGGGCGGTGCGTCTTCTTCAGTGATTGTGGGGGCGGGGCAGGATGTCTCGCTTAACCTTCATCAGGGCCAAATCCTAACTTACAGCCGCGAAGGGCAGGCATTGAATGTCGTCCTGATCGACGGGTCGGTCATCACCATCGAGGGGTTCTTTTCCCCCGAAGGTGTGGTCGAGAACCAGCTGTTCATTTCGGCAAACGGCCAGATGGCCGAAGTGGATCTGGCAGCGGACGGCACAGGGATTTATCACGCGCAGTATGTTGCCGCAGATGATTTCGGCAAATGGAGCCCTGACGACGATTTGTATTTTGTCCGCGGTGCGGATGTTCAGCTGGCGGACGCCTATGATGCAAGCGCCTATCCGGCCAGCGACGACGAAGTCGGGATGCTGGCAGCACCGCTTTTGGGCGGGATCGGTGGTATCGGGTCCGCACTTGGGATTGGTGGCGCGGTCGTCGGTGGCGGCGTCATTCTGGGTGGCGGCGGTGGCGGCGGGTCGAACCCTGCGCCCACGGTTACCCTGACCGGCGGCACCGAGGGCGCGGGCGATTTCGTCAACGAAGCCGACCATGCAGATGGTGTTGAAATCGGCGGCGAGGGCGATCCGGGTGCGACCGTCGAGGTGACGATTGCAGGCGTGACCCAGGTCACGACAGTTGCCGATGACGGCACATGGGAAGTTATCTTCTCGCCCCAAGAAATCCTCCCAGGTGAATATGAAACCGAAGTGTCCGTCACGATCACCAACGAGAACGGCAGCGGCACCGCCACCGACGTCTTGATCGTTGATACGGTTGCAGGGCTTGGCTTTGAGACATCCACCGTCGAAGGGGACGGCATCATCAACGCCGCCGAGGCCGCAGACGGATTCACTCTGACCGGCACGACCGAAGAAGGATCAAGCGTTGTCGTGACAATCGACGGTGTTGACTATGATGCGGTTGTCACGGGCACTGCGTGGACACTGGTTGTTGGCGCGGGCGTCGTTGCGGGTGGTGAATATGATCTGGGGGTCACGGCGACCTCGACCGATCCATATGGAAACTCGACCAGCATCACGCAAACCATTGAAATTGATACCGAAACGAGCGTTGCCTTTTCGGGTAACGCGGTTGAAGGCGACAATACCGTCAACGCATCCGAGGCCAGCAATGGCGTCACCCTGAACGGCACGGCGCAGGCCGGATCGACCGTGATGGTGACACTGGGCGCGGTCACGCTTCCGGCGGTTGTCGATGCGGCGGGCAACTGGAGCGTGGACATGCCAGCGGGCGCTTTGGATGGTGGCGAATACACCGCCACCGCCACGGCCGTTGCCACGGATGCCAACGGCAACTCGGCGACGACGACCATGTCGTTCGAAGTTGATACCGAAACAAGCGTTACCTTTGGTGGTGCGGATGCGGGCGCGGACGGCGTGATCAACGCGGTTGAGCATGCCGATGGCGTGACATTGAACGGCACCGCTGAACCGGGCGCGACTGTTACGATAAACTTTGGCACCGGCACACAAACGGTTGTCGCAGGCGCAGGCGGGGCATGGTCGGCTGACTTTGCTGCCAGCTATGTGCCAACGGGCGAAATCGATGTGGCTGTGTCCGTCAGCGCGACCGATCTGGCGGGCAACACCGCCACCACGACCGGCAGCGTCACGATGGACACGCTCGTGAACCAGCTTGATATCACAAGTGATCAGGTTGGTGGCGCCGACGGTGTTGTCAACTTTAACGAAGTGGGTCAGGCGATCACCGTCACAGGTGCCGTTGAACCCGGATCGACAGTGGTGGTCAAGCTGGGCACCGTGAACATGAACGCCAATGTCGACGCGGCAGGCAACTGGACGGTCACTTACCCCGCAGGCACCCTGCCGGCGGGCGACTACACCACATCCATGATTGTCTCGGCCACGGACGCGGCGGGCAATACATCGAGCCTCACCGAAAGCGTGCATGTGGATACAGTCGCCGGTGATCTGACCCTGAGCGCGACACCCATCGAAGGCGATGACGTCATCAACTTTGTCGAAGAAAGCGATGGCGTGGTCATTTCCGGCACCGCAACGGCGGGCCTGATGGTAACGGTGACGCTGGACGGGGTGGAGCACTTTGCCCTTGCTGGCCCGAACGGCCAGTGGTCCACGACCTATTACAGTGACGAGATCACCAACGGCACATATGACGCTGATATCACCGCACAAATCACGGATGCGGCTGGCAACACCAAGCTGGTCACAGATGTGGTGCATGTGGATACGCAGGTCGACAATCTGGCCTTTAGCGGCGGCGATATTTCCGCAGACGGGATCATCAGTGCGGCCGATGCGGCTGGCAATGTTGTCCTTACCGGCACGGTTGAACCCGGATCGTCCGTGGTGGTCACGCTGGGTGGTGCGATGCGCACCGTCACTGCTGGCGCGAATGGCCAGTGGAGCGCGACCTTTACCGACGCGATGATCGCCAACGGTGAATACAGCGATGTGGCCGTCACGGCCACGGCGACCGATCCCGCGGGCAACGTCGATACCATCAGCACAACCGTCGAAATTGACACGATCGTCAATCAACTGACGGCGGATGGCCCCGTGGAAGGCAACGATGTTGTCAGCGCCGCAGAAGCCAGCGACGGCATCACCCTGAACGGGATGGTCGAGGCCGGTTCCACGGTCATGGTCACATTCGAAGGCACGACGCGCGCCGCGACAGTGGCCGCCAACGGCAGCTGGAGCGTGAACTTTGCCGCCGGTGAAATCCCGGCAGGTGAATATGAAACCACCGTGTCGATCCTTGCGACCGATCACGTGGGCAACACCAGCACCATCACCGACACCTTTGCGGTCGACACAGCCGCCCCCGAAGCACCGGTGATCGACAAGCTGACGATCACACCGGACGGGGTGGAAAACGTCTTTGTCACCGATAGCGAAAACGCGATTTCGGTTGCGACGATTGATGACAACGGCAACGCCACGCAGACCCACGCTGCGGGCGAAGGGTTTGATCTGGGCAGCGAACTGCTGTTCGGCTTTGACACCGCCCTGTCGGATGGCACCAACATGATCGTCACCGAAACCGATGCCAACGGCAACGAAGGGTCCACACTGGTCGTGACCGAGGTGGACAATCAGGGCGGCGGCAACGCTGTCGTGAACCTTGGCGGCGATCTGGGTGACTTTGACATCAGCATGATCGACCTGTCCTTTGACGAGGCAGCGGTTCTCAATATCACCGCCGCCCAGCTTGAAGGGCTGTCCGATAACACCAACGAACTTTATGTGCGTGGTGGAACTGATGATCAGGTCAATGCCACGGGTGCGGTCGATACCAACACTTCGACCACCGTCGAAGGCACCACCTATGACATCTACACCATGGGTGATGATGACGGCACACTTTACATCGAGCAGGGCATCAACGTCTCGACAATCTAAGGACCAAGAACATTGGGGGCGGCGTGCTGAACCGCCCCCGACAGACGACCCAAGAACAAGAATATTAGAGTATCGGGGTAAAGCGTGGGACAGGTGCAAAAAGGCGGGATGACAACGGTGGCTTTGCTGGCCCTGCTGACCCTGCCAGCCTGTCTTGACGGCGGCGCAGGTGTCACGCGCGGGGCTTTCGGGTTCCTTGGCGGCGCCGACGATGTCGCCGCTGATCCCGGTCAACCCACCGCCGCGCTGGATGCAGAAATGCAGGACGGCAGCCAATCGCAAATCATCGAAAGCCTGCTGAACCGCCGCAGCGTCTTGCAAGACGGGGCGTTCCAATCCGTTGCCAGCGCTGTGCTGGCCGCCAATTCCCGCGCCGCCGAGGCTGAATTGCGCGCCGCGACCCTGCGCGCCGAAGCCCGTTCGCGCAACTGGCTGCCCACCTTGGGGCCGCAGGTATCTCTGACCTCGCTAGGGGCCGTTGTTACATCGCTGGTCGTGGATCAGGTGCTATTTGATAATGGCGGCAAACGGGCAGAACGCGATTTCGCGGCCGCTGACGTCGAAGTGGCCGCCGTGGCACTGGCCGAAGACACCAATGATCGGGTGCTGGCCGCGCTTGATCTTTACCTCACGGCCGAAGCGGCCCGCGCCCGCGCGGATGTGAACGCGGCCGCCATGGCCCGCATGGAACGCTTTGAATATGTGATGTCCGAACGTGTGCGCGGCGGCATCAACGACCGCGCCGATTTGCAGATCGTGCAGCAGAAACTGAACCAGATGCGCGCCGATCTGGCATCTGATCAAGAGGCTGCGCAATCGGCTATGTCCGAACTTTCCGCGATGTCGGCCCGTCCTTTGGCGGGCATTTCGGGGTTGTCGGGCATCGCCGCCCCGCAACCTGCCGCTGACCCGCTGTCGGTCATGAAGGCCGAGGCCGAAAGCACCCGCGCCCTGGCAGGCGCGCGCGCTGCCCGCGCGGGTTTCCTGCCCGGTGTAACGCTGTCAGGCACGGTCGGGTCCGAAGGCAGCAGCGGCGGCCTGAACGTGGGCGCACCCAACGGCATCGGCTTTGGCATGGGCGCTGATCTGCGCGCGATCGAGGCCGAAGAACAAGCATCAGCCGCCCGCGTTGGCCAGGCCCGCGAGGACAGCAACCGTGCGCTACGCGCCCTTGAGGGCCAGCTTGCATCGCTGCAACGCCAGCAGGCGCAGGCGCAGACATTGGCGGATCAGGCCGCCGCGAATTTCGATCTGTTTGAACAGCAATTACGCGCAGGTCGCCGCCCCGTCACCGATGTGGTCGGCGTCTTTGAAACCAAGATCAGAACCGAACGCGAAGCCGTGGTCGTGCAATACGACATCGCCCGCATTCAACTCAAAATCGCAGCCCTGCGCGGCGCACTTGTCGATGGGGAACAGATATGAGCGGACCAGTCCTTGCCTTTGACATCAACGCCACCAAAGGCGGGCGCATCAAGCGTGTCACCAATGACACCCCCAAGGATGTGGCCAACGATGTGACGCCTGCGCCCATTGCCCCCCCCAATGCCGACGACCGTTTCAGCGACAAATCCAAGGCCCGCGCCGATCTGGCCGCGACCTATGCCGGGTTGCTGGGCACCGATGTGATCCGCGCGGACCTGCTCGAAGACATGACAGCCGATGCCGGTGACACGATCACCCCGCAAGCCATCGCCAAGGCGTTGAACGGGGCGGGGCTGGTGACAAATGTCGCAACGATCAGCCATCCCACACCCGATCAATGGCCCGCGCTGGCGGAAATGACATCAGGGCAGGTGCTGCTGGTTCTGTCGCAGTCTGACGATGGCCTTGTGATCTTTGACACCACCTGCAAGGACAATCGCGCCGAAGTGCCGATGTCCGATTTCCAGCCGTTCTTTAGCGGGATCGTCATTCGCGCCGATGTGGCCGTGGCCGATCTGGCCAAACGCCACGCCAAAAAGGGTAAACAGGCCCATTGGTTTTGGGGCGAGATCACCCAGTTCCGCCGCCATATCGCCGAAGTCGCACTTGGGTCTTTCGTGGCCAACCTGCTGGCCGTGGCCGTGGCGCTGTTTTCGCTGCAAGTCTATGATCGCGTGATCCCGCACCAGTCCACGGCGACCCTGTGGGTGCTGGCAATCGGTGCGGGCCTCGCGATGTTGCTGGAGGCGTTCTTGCGCATTGCCCGCGCCCGTCTGATGGACGGGGCAGGGCGGCGCATTGAATTGCAGGTGCAGAACCTGTTGATGGATCGCCTGTTGGGGATGCAGCGTGGCCAACCGGGGCAAACGCCCTCGGGGCTGTTTTCGGCGGTGCGCGAATTTGGCTCGGTGCGCGAATTTTTCACCGCCTCCACCATCGGCACCCTGACCGATCTGCCCTTTATCGTGCTGTTTTTGGCGCTGGTCGCCAGCATCGGCGGCAATGTGGTCTGGGTCCTGTTTATCGGCGGAATCTTGATGGTTCTGCCCAGCTTTTTCCTGCAAAAGAAGATGATCAAGCTGACCCAGCAAACCCAAGGGGCCAGTGCGAAATCCAACAAGCTGCTGCACGAGGTCATCTACGAGGCCGACACCATCAAGGCGCAGCGCGGCGAGGACCGTTTCAAGCGCATCTGGGGCGAGGTGACGGCGCTGTCGTCGCTGGCCACATCGGAGCAGCGCAAGCTGGCCAGCACCCTCACGTTCTGGTCGCAAGGCGTGCAGCAGGCAACCTATGTGGCCGCCGTGGTGACGGGGACATTTATGGTGTTCACCGGCGAATTTACCGTTGGCACGATCATCGCCGTGGGTATTCTGACCAGCCGCACGCTGGGGCCGCTGACGCAACTTGCCGCCACACTGGCGCGCTGGTCCAACGTGCAAGCCGCCCTCGAAGCCCTTGATACCATCGCCGAGGCGCCGCAGGATCAGGCCGAGGACCGCACTTATCTGCGCCGCGAAAAGCTGCGCGGCGAATTCGAGCTGCGCGAGATCGGTTTCAGCTATGGCGAAGACAACGGCCAGACCCTTGATATCCCCGGCGTGGCGATCAAACCGGGCCAGCATGTGGCGATCCTTGGCAGCAACGGGTCAGGTAAATCAACCCTGCTGAAAATCCTGTCGGGCATCTATCAACCCACCAAGGGGCGCGTGTTGATTGACGGTGTGGACATGGGCCAAGTGATGCCACGCGACCTGCGCCGTGGTATCGGATACCTGAGTCAAGAGGTCCGCCTGTTCAGCGGCACCCTGCGCGAAAACCTGAACCTGACCCTGCTGGAACGCGACGATGAACGCATGTTCGCAGCCCTTGATTTTTCCGGCCTTGGCCAGTTCGTGCGCAACCACCCCAAGGGGCTGGACCTTGAAATTGCTGATGGCGGCGAAGGTCTGTCGATCGGCCAGCGCCAATCCATCGGCTGGGCGCGCCTGTGGCTGCAGGACCCGGCCGTCTGCCTGTTGGATGAACCAACCGCCGCGCTTGACCAGACGCTGGAAAAAACGCTGGTGAGCCGCCTTGAAACTTGGCTGTTGGGGCGCACGGCGATCATCGCCACCCACCGCGTGCCGATCCTGCAACTGACCGACCGCACGCTGATCCTGCAAAACGGTCGCCTGACGGTTGATGGCCCGCGTGAACAGGTACTTGCCCATCTTCAGAACAAGAAAAAGGCGGGCTGATGGCCACAGTTGACGCGGAATTTGCCGGCAAGATGCGCGGCCCCAGCCTGATTATCTGGCTGGTCGGGGCCACGGTGTTGCTGTTCCTGCTGTGGGCGAAATTCGCGTGGATCGACGAAATCGTGCGCGCGCCCGGATCGGTCGTGTCCTCGTCACGCCCGCAGATCATCCAGAATCTTGAAGGCGGGATTCTGGCGGAAATGATGGTCAGCGAAGGCGATATCGTTGACACCGGCGATGTGCTGGCGCGTCTGCATGCCACCCGTTTCGTCACCGCCGTGGACGATCTGCAAGACCAGATTGATGCACGCGAAATCCGCCGGTTGCGGCTTGAGGCGGAAATGGCGGGCATGTTCGATTTCGTCGTCTCGGACGAACTTGCGGCCCGCAGTCCCAGCATTCTTGCCAGCGAACGCGCGCTCCTGAATGCGCGCCAGTCCGATTACGTCAGCCGCACCGAAGGAGCACAGGCCGTGATGCGTGAAACGCGCCGCGAGTTGGATGTCCTCGAAGACCTGCTGGCCCGTGAAATTGTCGCCGTGATCGAAGTGACCGGTGCGCGCAAGGCCCATTCGGACGCCCAGAACCGCTATAACGAAATGGTCACGACCGCTGAACTGGAACGCGCCAGCGCCTTTTCGGAAACCTTGCAGGAATTGGCGAAACTACGTCAGGACTTGCGCATCGCCCAGGACCAGCTGGCCCGCACCGTCATTACCGCGCCCATGCGCGGGGTCGTGAACAGCCTTGGCGTGACGACAATCGGTGGCGTGATCCGGCCCGGACAGGAAATATTCCAGATCATTCCGCTGGACGAGGAATTGTTCATCGAGGCGCGGGTCAAACCTTCTGATATCGCCAATGTGATCCCCGGCCAGGAGGCGACGATCAAGCTCAGCGCGTATGACTATACGATTTACGGCAGCCTTCCCGGCGAAGTGCAGGTCATTTCCGCCGATACCTTCGAGGATGAAAACAACCCCAACCTGCCGCCCCATTACCGCGTGACCCTGCGGGTGGACCTGTCACACCTGACCGCGCGCCAGCAACGCATCGAAATCCGGCCCGGCATGCAGGCAGATGTGGAATTGCACACCGGCGAAAAGACGGTTCTGCAATATCTGACCAAGCCGCTTTATCGCTCGCGCGACGCCCTGCGCGAACCATAGGGTTACGAAAGCCACGCGGCGAGTGCGGCGTTGGGCAACAGCGCGCATGCTGCAAATGCAAGCGAAATGACCGCAAACACCGGCACAGCCACGCGTTTCACGGGGCGGCTTGCGCAAACCGCCAGAACCACCGTCGCGCCACCATTGGACAGGATGCCAACCAGCACGATTCCCCATGGGAAAACACCCTGCGCCGCTTGCCAGACCCCGCTGGCATAGGCGACTGCAAGTGCAAGCATGGCCACCCCGTAAAGCCGCAAGATCAGTGCCGTATTGCCGCTTAGCCCCAGCCGCGCGGCAAGCCGCGCCTGCGGCAACAGCAAGAACGGCCCCGCAAGGAACACAACAGTGATGAAAATCTTGATGAGAAGAACCGCGCTGATTGTATTCATATGCTGAAACCTTATATTGAACCCAGCACGTGATAAGGAGGCTGAAACCGAATGTCAAACCCAGATGGAGCGGACTCCATTCGTCGCACGGCACCTGTCCCGCTTGACCAATGCGGTGCGGCACTTGCCAGTGAAATCCTGTCGGACCGCTGGACGCTGCTGATCCTGCGCGAGGCGCTTTACGGCGTGAAACGCTATGACGACATACGCGCGGATACGGGCATCCCGCGGTCGGTTCTGACGGATCGGTTGAAACGGTTGGTGGGGGCAGGGATATTGCTTCGCGAACCCTACCGCGAGGCGGGCGCGCGCACCCGCTATGCCTATGGCTTGACGCCCAAGGGCGCCGAACTGGGGCTGACCATACTGGCGCTGATGCAATGGGGCGACAGGCATATCAAAGGGGGCAAGTCCGCCTTGCGCGTGCAGCATCGCACCACGGGCCGACCGTTGAAGGTGGCATTGGTTGAGGCAAACACCGACAGCTTGGGAATTGACGCCGTCACCTTGGTGCCCACCGATGCACCGCGTGCCCTTGAAGCCCCCCACAGGGACCACTAAGACTCTCGTAACCATTCTGGCGTAACGACAAGACACCCCTAATCGAGGCAGCCCCTATGCAAGATCCCGTCGAAACCTACATGAACCTTGTTCCCATGGTCGTCGAACAGACCAGCCGTGGCGAACGCGCCTATGATATTTTCTCGCGTTTGCTGAAGGAACGGATCGTTTTCGTGAATGGCCCGATCCATGACGGCATGTCACAGCTTGTGGTCGCGCAGCTGCTGCACCTTGAAGCGGAAAACCCGAAAAAAGAAATCAGCATGTATATCAACAGCCCCGGTGGCGCGGTCCATTCGGGGATGAGCATTTACGACACCATGCAATACATCCGCCCCAAGGTCAGCACGCTGATTTGCGGCATGGCCGCTTCGATGGGGTCGGTGATTGCTGTTGGCGGCGAAAAGGGCATGCGGTTTTCCCTGCCCAACTCGGAAATCATGGTGCACCAGCCGTCGGGCGGCGCGCAGGGCATGGCCTCGGATATCCTGATCCGCGCCAACCACATCGAGCGCACCCGCGAGCAGATGTATAAGCTCTATATCAAGCACACGGGCCAAACCATGAAGGCGGTGCAAAAAGCACTTGATCGCGACAGCTGGATGACCCCGCAAGAAGCCAAAGACTGGGGCCATATCGACGAAATCGTCGAAAACCGCACCAAAGCTGACGATAGCGAGAGCTAGGCATTCGCGCCGCTTTTGGCGTTGTGGACCACGGCGGGCTGTTTTACTGTCACAGGTAAGCGGCCCGTTTTTACAGATTGCGGCACATTCTAAAGGCCAAGCGCCAAGGGGTTTAACAATGGCGAATACGTCAGGCACGGACAGCAAAAACACGCTTTACTGCAGCTTTTGCGGCAAAAGCCAGCACGAGGTTCGCAAACTGATCGCGGGGCCGACCGTTTTCATTTGTGATGAATGTGTCGAACTGTGCATGGATATCATCCGTGAAGAAACAAAATCTTCCAGCCTCAAGGCGACGGATGGCGTGCCGACCCCGCTTGAAATTTGCAATGTGCTGGACGACTACGTGATCGGGCAGGCGCATGCGAAACGTGTTCTCGCCGTGGCGGTGCACAACCACTACAAACGCCTGAACCACGCCGGAAAATCCGACATCGAACTGGCGAAATCCAACATCATGCTGATTGGCCCCACGGGCTGCGGCAAGACCTTGCTGGCGCAAACTCTGGCGCGGATTCTGGATGTGCCGTTCACAATGGCTGACGCAACCACCCTGACCGAAGCCGGATATGTGGGTGAAGACGTTGAAAACATCATTCTGAAACTGTTGCAGGCGTCCGAATACAACGTCGAACGTGCGCAGCGCGGCATCGTCTATATCGACGAGGTCGACAAGATCACCCGCAAGTCCGACAATCCTTCGATCACCCGCGATGTAAGCGGCGAAGGCGTGCAGCAGGCCTTGCTGAAGATCATGGAAGGCACGGTTGCCTCCGTGCCGCCCCAGGGCGGGCGCAAGCACCCACAGCAGGAATTCCTGCAGGTGGATACGACCAATATCCTGTTCGTCTGTGGCGGCGCCTTTGCGGGCCTCGACAAGATCATTTCCGCACGCGGCAAAGGCTCGGCGATGGGCTTTGGCGCGGATGTGCGCGATGTGGATGATCGCGGCGTGGGCGAGGTGTTCACCGATCTGGAGCCCGAAGATCTGTTGAAATTCGGGTTAATCCCGGAATTTGTCGGCCGCTTGCCCGTGATCGCGACCCTGACCGATCTGGACGAAGACGCGCTTGTCACCATCCTGACCCAGCCGAAAAACGCGCTAGTGAAGCAATATCAGCGCCTTTTCGAACTGGAAGACACCAAGCTGACCTTCACCGATGACGCGCTGATTGCCATCGCCAAACGGGCGATTGAACGCAAGACCGGCGCGCGGGGCCTGCGCTCGATCATGGAAGATATCCTGCTCGATACCATGTTCGACCTGCCCGGCATGGACAGCGTCACCGAAGTGGTTGTCAACGAAGAGGCCGTCGGCCCTGACGCATCGCCGCTGATGATCCACGACGAAGGCAAGACCAAGGAAGCGGCAACCGCTGGCTGATGACGATCCGGCGCATCCCATCGGGCGGCGAATACGAAGGCCGGATCGGCTATTGCCGCGCCGTTGTGGCTGGCGACTGGGTGCATGTGGCCGGCACCTGCGGCAGGGGTGACACTGTGGTGGATCAATGCCGCGATGCCCTGCGGATCATCGAAACGGCGCTGACGGATGCAGGCGCCAGTTTTGCGGATGTGGTCCGCGTGACCTACATGCTGCCCGATCGCGATACCTTTGAACCTTGCTGGCCGCTATTGCGCGCCGCGTTCGGTGACAACCCGCCAGCGGCGACCATGATCGAATGCAATCTGATCACACCCCGGGATCTGATCGAAATCGAAGTGACAGCCTACCGGCCACGGCCCCGCGACACGGCTGGACCTTCCGCGTAGAATCCGGCATTACATGGCCAACCTTATCGGAGCATGACCATGGGCGTTCTTAACTTTATCAAGCGCATCTTTACGTGGTGGGACGGGCAGACGCTTGGCACCCAGCTGTGGACATGGCGCAAGGGCGTCAAGGTTGGTCAGGATGACGCGGGTAATATCTATTACAAGACCCGCGATGGCAGCCGCCGCTGGGTGATTTTCAACGGCGAGGTCGAAGGCAGCCGCATCAGCCCCGAATGGCATGGTTGGCTGCACAAGACATGGGATGAACCGCCCTCGGACAAACCCCTGCCGCACAAGGCATGGGAAAAGCCCCATATCGCCAATATGACAGGCACCGATGCCGCCTATGCGCCCGCAGGTTCCCTGCGCCGCGCCGCGCCCAAGGACCGGGCCGATTACGAAGCGTGGCAGCCCGAATAGGGGAACGACATGCGCGAAAACACAACAGAAGTAGTCGTTGGCGGCGTCGTTCTGGCGCTGGCGCTGGGGTTCCTGACCTATGCTGCGCAGGCCACCGGCTTTTCGCGCAGCGGTGATGGGTATGATCTGCGCGCCAACTTCCGCTCGGCCGAAGGCGTATCCGTGGGCACCGATGTGCGCCTTGCAGGCGTGAAAATCGGAACCGTCACGGCCATGACCCTCAACACCGACACCTACCGCGCCGAAACCGTGTTTACCTTGCAAGACGGCATTCTGGTGCCTGACGACTCGGCCGCTGTTGTGGCGTCCGAAGGGTTGTTGGGCGGCACTTTCGTTGAAATCGCCCCCGGCGGATCGTTTGATTTCTTTGCCGAGGGCGCGCTGATCGAAGACACGCAAGGGGCTGTCAGCCTGATCTCGCTGTTGATGAAATTCGTATCCGGGAGCGAGGAATGATCCGCCCCCTTGCGCTGGTCATGGCGCTGTTTGCGATGCCTGTCGCAGCCCAGCAGGCCACCAACGCCGATGGTGGCGAAATCCGCATTCTGGACAAGACCACGGGTGTTGTCAGTGACTTGGCCTTGCTTGCGGGCGAAACCAAACGCCTTGGCCTGCTGGAAATCACGATGGAAGAATGCCGCTTTCCGTCTGGCAACCCGTCAGGTGATGCCTATGTCTTGCTGACCATTTTCTATCGTGGCCTGCCTGATCCGGCGTTTCGTGGCTGGATGATTGCCTCGGCTCCGGCAATCAACGCGATGGACCATCCGCGCTATGATGTCTGGGCGTTGCGCTGCAATACGTCCTGAGGTGGCGGCACCGCTGGCCCCAAGAAATCCGCTTGCAAGTCAATCGCTTGGGCCAATTGGGCGTGATACTGCGCGCGCGGAATTTCCACCGCGCCAAGGCTGGTCAGATGCGGTGTGGTGAACTGTGTGTCAAACAGCGTGAACCCAGCCCGCAGCAGCCGATCCACCAGATAGGCCAGTGCGATTTTTGAGCCGTTAACGCGGCGCGAAAACATGCTTTCGCCAAAGAACCCCGCGCCGATCACCAGACCAAAGACCCCGCCGATCAACGCGCCGTCCATGTCGCGCACCTCTAGCGAATGGGCATGTCCCATGGCGTGCAACTGGTCATAAAGGCCCAGCAATTCGCGGTTGATCCATGTGGTGGGGCGGTCGGCGCAGGCGGCAACCACACCGGAAAAATCGGCGTCCACGCTGACCGTATAATCCGCGCGCCGGATCGCACGCGCAAGCGAGCGTGAAATATGGAAGCCGTCCAGCGGAAACACCCCGCGCTGGCGTGGATCGACCCAGAACACTTCGGTGTCGTCCTGGTGTTCTGCCATGGGAAAAATCCCATTTGCATAGGCGTTGAGCAGCAGCGCAGGGGTCATCATATGCGCGCTGCCACGGCGTCAGGCTTGTAGGTTTTCGTCAAGCCAGTGTTCAAGCCAGTGAATGTTGTAATCGCCCGACAGAACCGCAGGTTCCTGCAAAAGCGCGTGAAACAACGGCACCGTGGTATCCACACCATCAACGATCAATTCGCCCAATGCGCGCGCCAGTCGGGCCAAAGCTTCGGGGCGGTCGCGGCCATGGACTATCAGCTTGCCGATCAGGCTGTCGTAATAGGGCGGGATCGAATAGCCGTCATAAAGCGCGCTGTCCATCCGCACGCCAAGGCCACCGGGGGCGTGAAACTGCGTGATCTTGCCCGGACAGGGCGAAAAATTCGGCAGTTTTTCGGCGTTGATCCGCACCTCGATGGCATGTCCGTCAATCACCAGATCATCCTGCCCGAATGACATGGGCAGACCAGCAGCCACACGGATTTGTTCGCGCACAAGGTCCTGGCGGAAAATGGCCTCGGTGACGGGGTGTTCAACCTGCAAGCGGGTGTTCATCTCGATGAAATAGAACTCGCCGTTTTCATACAGGAATTCGATCGTGCCGGCGCCGATATAGTTGATCTTGGCGACAGCGTCGGCGCAAACCTTGCCGATCCGTGCGCGTTCCTCGGCGGTGATCGACGGGCCGGGGGCTTCCTCGAATACCTTTTGGTGGCGGCGTTGCAGCGAACAATCGCGTTCACCCAGGTGCACAGCCTTGCCTTTGCCATCGCCGAACACCTGAATTTCGATGTGGCGCGGCGTGGTCAGATATTTCTCGATATAGACTTCGTCGTTGCCGAAATTCGATTTGCCCTCGGCGCGGGCCGTCTGAAAGGCCGATTTCATGTCCTTGGCGGTCTGGGCCACTTTCATGCCCTTGCCACCTCCACCTGCCGTCGCCTTGATGATGACAGGGTAACCGATGTCCTTGCCGATCTTTTCGGCCTCTTCCAGCGATGCAACACCGCCGTCCGAGCCGGGAACACACGGCACACCCAGTGCCTTCATCGTGTCCTTGGCGGTGATCTTGTCGCCCATGGTGCGGATGTGATCGGCGGTGGGGCCGATGAATGTCAGGTCATGATCCTGCACGATCTGCACGAAATTGGCGTTTTCCGACAAAAAGCCATAGCCGGGATGGATCGCCTGCGCGCCGGTGATTTCACAGGCGGAAATGATGGCCGGTATCGACAGGTATGACTGCGTGGACGTGGGCGGGCCGATGCAGACCGATTCATCGGCCATGCGCACATGCATCGCATCGCTGTCAGCGGTGGAGTGCACCGCGACCGATTGGATGCCCATTTCGCGGCAGGCACGAATGACACGCAGCGCGATTTCGCCACGGTTTGCGATCAGGATTTTGTCGAACATCACGCCGGCCTATTCGATGATCATCAAAGGCGCGCCAAATTCGACGGGGGCGCCGTCTTCGACCATGATACGCTTGACCGTGCCGGATTTGGGCGCGGGGATGTGGTTCATGGTTTTCATCGCTTCGATGATCATCAGCGTGTCGCCTTCGCTGACGGACTGTCCAACCGTGACAAAGGGCGCAGCGCCCGGTTCGCCTGCCATGTAGCAGGTGCCGACCATGGGCGATGTGACGGCACCGGGGTGGCTGGCGGGGTCTTCGGCGGGGGCGGCGGTGGCGGGCGACGGGGCAGCGGCGGTCGCGGCCGGCGCAGGGGCGGAAGCGGCGACCTGTGTAACAACCTGCTGCGGTTGCTGGCGGCTGACCCGCACATTCAGACTGTCGTTTTCACCATAGTTGCGTTTGACCTGCAATTCGGTCAAATCATTGGCGCGCAGCAGTTCTGCAAGCGCTTCGATAAAGCTGACATCTGCGTCATGCGTCGTCTTTTTGGTCATGAAATTCCCCGGCCTGTTGCCCGATTGATCCTTTGGCGCAGGCCGGATGGCC
The DNA here is from genome assembly GCF_042466115.1 of Octadecabacter sp. R77987. Classification (NCBI taxonomy): domain Bacteria; kingdom Pseudomonadati; phylum Pseudomonadota; class Alphaproteobacteria; order Rhodobacterales; family Roseobacteraceae; genus Octadecabacter; species Octadecabacter sp. R77987. Next base: position 27,890 of record NZ_JAXHBQ010000001.1, read on the forward strand.
AGCGCGTGTGGACGGGTTATACGCCAAGCGCGTGCATGTGGAAAGCACCCGCGACGGGGAAAATGACCCAAAGGCAGGTCAGGCGCGGTCGTCTGACCTGTCAGCCGCTGCATCAGCGGTCGTTTGTGTAATCGCCTCGTCGGTTCTTGACTGCGGCAGGATTGTTACGCCGTAGGGTTTCAGCACCCGTTCGACCGGCTGGACCGAAACGGCCCGCGCACCGGTTTCAGGTGCCATCATGGATTGGCTGACGGCAGCGCGTTGCCCGTTGTCCGGCGGGATCGGCAGGGCGATTTCAGGGCGCGGGTCGCTGCGTGTGGCAGCGGCATCAGCCACGGCGCGCTGGTCCGGCACATGGCGCGGCGCGGCTGGCGCCGCCGGCTGGGTTACAGATTGAAGTTCCATTTCGGGCCTCGTTATGAAGCCCCCACCAAATCCTAGTCTTGCCCTGAAATCCTTGCCAATGGGTTAATATCCGCAGGTTTCGCAGGTCATGGTTAACGGCGAAAGGCCCGCGCGGCGGGCCTTTCTGTCGTCAGGGCGCTATGATCAGCGCTTGTTCATGCGGTTTTCGATCAGGTCATCCACCACGGACGGATCAGCCAAAGTCGATGTATCGCCCAGTGTCGCGAAGTCATCCTCGGCGATCTTGCGCAGGATCCGGCGCATGATCTTGCCCGACCGGGTTTTTGGCAGGCCGGGGGCCCATTGGATCAGGTCGGGTTTGGCAATCGGGCCAATTTCCGTGCGCACCCAGACTTCAAGTTCCTTGCGCAATTCGTCGCTGGGTTCCTGATCGTTCATCAGGGTCACATAGGCATAGATGCCTTGGCCCTTGATGTCGTGCGGATAGCCGACAACGGCCGCTTCGGCGACCTTGGCGTGGGCGACCAGCGCGCTTTCGACTTCGGCGGTGCCCATGCGGTGGCCGGACACGTTGATCACATCGTCAACGCGGCCAGTAATCCAGTAATCGCCATCTTCGTCGCGCCGACACCCGTCACCGGAAAAGTAGTAGCCTTTGTAATCCCCGAAATAGGTTTTCTGGAAGCGTTCGTGATCGCCCCAGATGGTGCGCATCTGGCCAGGCCAGCTGTCTTTGATGCACAGCACACCTTCGACGCCATTGCCGGTGATTTCCTCGCCGGTTTGCGGATCAAGCACCACAGGCTGCACGCCAAAGAACGGCTGCTGCGCGGCCCCCGGTTTCAGATCGGTCGCACCGGGCAGGGGGGTCAGCATGTGACCACCCGTTTCGGTCTGCCAGAAGGTATCGACGATCGGGCAATTTCCCTTGCCCACGACCTCGTTATACCAGTTCCAGGCTTCGGGGTTGATTGGTTCGCCGACCGACCCAAGCAAGCGCAGTGATGACAGGTCATGCTTTTCGACCCAGTCCTTGCCAGCGCCCATCAGGGCGCGAATGGCGGTGGGGGCGGTGTAGAACTGGTTGACGCGGTGCTTGGCGCAGACCTCCCAGAAGCGGCCCGCATCGGGGTAGGTCGGCACGCCTTCGAACATGATCGTGGTGGCACCATTGGCCAGCGGTCCATAGATGATATAGCTGTGGCCCGTGACCCAGCCCACATCGGCGGTGCACCAGAAGATGTCACCCTCGTGGTAATCGAATGTGTATTGATGGGTCATCGCCGCATAGGTCAGATAACCGCCCGATGTGTGCACGACACCCTTGGGCTGGCCGGTCGACCCGGACGTATAAAGGATGAACAGCGGGTCTTCGGCGTTCATTTCGGCGGGTTTGCAATAGTCATCCGCTTCAAGCAGCATCTCGTTATAGTCGTAATCGCGGTCCTGCACCCACGTGGTCTGCCCACCTGTGCGTTTCACGACCAGACATTTCACGCTGTCCTTGCAGTGCAGCAAGGCGGCATCGGTGTTGGATTTCAGAGGGGTTGAGCGGCCACCGCGCGGCGCATGGTCAGCGGTGATCACGACCTTGGCGTCGCAGCCGTTGATGCGGGCACCAAGCGCGTCGGGGCTAAAGCCAGCAAAGACGATGGAATGCACCGCACCGATCCGCGCGCAGGCCAGCATCGCATAGGCCGCTTCGGGGATCATCGGCAGATACAGAACCACACGGTCGCCTTTGCGCACGCCCATGGTTTCCAGAATGTTGGCCATGCGGCACACGCGGTTTTGCAACTGGCGATAGGTGATATGCATCGCCTCGTCAGCGGGATCGTCGGGTTCCCAGATGATCGCAACCTGATCGGCGCGCGTTTCCAGATGCCGGTCCACGCAGTTTGCGGATACGTTCAGGGTGCCATCAGCGAACCAGTTGATATCGACCTTGCCAAATTCAAACGTGGTGTCCTTGACCTTGGTGTAGGGCTTGATCCAGTCGATCCGCTTGCCGTGTTCGCCCCAGAATGCATCAGGGTCCGCGATCGAGGCGGCATACATCGTTTGGTAGGTCTCTGCGTTGATATGGGCGCGGGCGACGGTTTTGGCGGACGGTGGATAGGTCTTGCTGGTCATGACTGTCCCTTACGTTCTGGTCAGTGTCATTTCGGGTTTGGTGTGGCCCGCGCAGCTGTCGCGCGCGGGCAGGGCGCATCGCTTAGATGGCCAGATACTGCGCGCGCAGCTTGTCGTCTTCAAGAACCTCTTTCGCGGACCCGTCATAGACGACCGACCCGATATCGAGGATCACCGCACGGTCGGCCAGTTTCAGGGCCGCCACGGCGTTTTGTTCGACGATCACCGTGGTGATGCCCTGATCGCGGATGATGCCCAGTGTCTTGGCAATTTCCTGCACGATCACCGGCGCAAGGCCTTCGTAGGGTTCGTCCAAAAGCAGCACCTTGATGTCGCGACACAGGGCGCGGGCGATCGCCAGCATCTGCTGTTCGCCACCCGACAGGGTCACGCCTTCCTGCTTGCGGCGTTCCTTGAGGCGCGGAAACAGGTCATAGACCCGTTCCAGCGACCAGCCCTTTGGCGGTGCGATCTGCGCAAGTTGCAGGTTTTCCTCGACGGTGAGGCCGGCAATGATCCGGCGGTCTTCTGGCACCAGCGCGATCCCGGCCGCAGAGGCCTGATGGGACTTCATTTCGTGCAAAGGCTGGTGATCGAGCCAGATTTCGCCATGGGTAAGCGCCGGATCGTCAAGGCGGGCAATGGTGCGCAGGGTCGATGTCTTGCCCGCGCCATTGCGGCCCAGAAGTGCCAGGATTTCGCCCTCGTGAATGTTGAAGCTCACGCCCTGAACGATATAGCTTTCACCATAATAGGCCTTGATATCCCAAACCGACAGAAAGGCTGGGTGGGTGGCTGCATTGTTGGCGTGAATGTTGAATTCCGTTTTTTCGGTGCTGCGCGTTTCGGTTGTCATGGCTGTGCTCCTTAAACCTGCGCTTCACCAAGATACGCTTCGCGCACCTTTGGATGGCCTTTGATGTTTTCAGGTGTTTCTTCGACCAGCGGCGTGCCTTGGGCCAGCACCGTGATCCGTTCGGCCAGTGAAAACACAACATGCATGTCGTGTTCGATGATGGCCATGGTGATGTCGCGGGTGTCCTGAATCTCCTTCAGAAGGTCGATGGTATTGTTTGTATCGGCCCGCGCCATACCGGCTGTGGGTTCGTCCAGAAGCAGCAGCCGCGGTTCCTGCACAAGGCACATCGCCATTTCAAGGCGGCGCTTGTCACCGCGCGACATGGAACCGGCGTGCATCTGGCGCTTGTCCAGCAGCTTGACTTCTTCAAGCATCGTTTCCGCCCGTTCGATCACTTCCTTGTCGCCAAGTGCGGCGCCAAAGGCGTGCAGGGCAAATGATCCGTCACGTTTGGCAAAACAGGGGATCATCATGTTTTCAAGCACCGACAGATCGGTGAAAATCTCGGGTGTCTGGAACACCCGCGAAATGCCCATCTGGCAAATCTCGTGCGGTTTGCGCCCCAGCACCGATTGCCCGTCAAACATCACCGACCCGCTATCGGGGATCAGTTTGCCAACCAGAACGTTCAGCAGGGTGGATTTACCGGCCCCGTTCGGGCCGATAATCGCGTGCACGGTGTTTTCCTGAATGCTCAGGTTCACGTCACCCAAGGCCTGCAGACCACCGAAGCGCTTGTTGACGCCTTTGACTTCAAGAATACCCATTGGTTTCTTTCCTTTCTATTCGGCGGGCGTGGTGTCGGCTTCTGCCTTGACCCCGTCCTTGGATTTGCGGCGGAAGATTTTGGCGATCTTCTGACCACCTTCGACCAGACCACCAGGCAGGAAGATCACGACCAGCATGAACAACATGCCAAGCGTCAGGTGCCAGCCTTTGCCGATGAACGGATAGACAAGCGTCACCATCAAATCCTCAAGCCCGTCGGGCAGGAAGGCAAACCATTCGTGCAGGATGTCCTTGTTGATCTTCGAGACGATGTTTTCCATGTATTTGATAAGACCCGCACCCAGCACCGGCCCCATCAGGGTGCCCGCGCCGCCAAGGATCGACATGATCACGACTTCGCCGGACGCGGTCCAGAACATGCGTTCGGGGCCAACTTGTGTATCCATTGCAACCATCAGACCACCGGCAAGTCCGGCATACATGCCTGAAATCACAAAGGCCGTCAGCGTATAGCGCTTTGGCATCAGGCCGGTGTAGTTCATCCGTTGCTGGTTGGATTTCACCGCCCGCAGCATGATGCCAAACGGGCTGCGGAAAATGCGGATCGCAAGATAGAAGGCGATCAACAGGAAGAACGCGGCGATATAGTAGCCAAGGTTGAACGTGAACAACCAGCTGCCGATGGAAAGCTCGTATGAACTGCCCATTTCGGCACCAAACAGGTTTGCACGCCCGATACTTCCGTCCGTCGTCGCACCAAACAGGGGGGTGTCGGTGTTTTTGATCTGCAGGCCGGTTTCACCACCTGTCAGGTTGATCCCCAGCATCCGGCCAAACAGGTCGGAATAGGCGACGGCAAACATCATCTGCGCAATCGCAAGCGTCAGGATCGAAAAGTAGATCCCCGAACGCCGCAGTGCCACATAGCCGATCAAGAGCGAGAAAAGCCCGGCGATAATAATAGCGAACACGATGCCGGGAAGCACATTGAAAGTCAGCAGCTTCATCGACCAGATCGCCGCGTATGACCCGACACCCAGAAAGGCCGCGTGTCCAAAGCTCAGGTAGCCGGTCAGGCCGAACAGGATGTTGAACCCGATCGCGAATATCCCGAAGATCACGAAACGCTGCATCAGGTCGGGATAGCCCGCGTTGAACTGCGCCAGTGCCGACCCTTCGGGGAAGGGGTTGAGGATGAAGGGCGCCAACATGACCAGCGCGAAGACGATCAGCATCAAGGTGCCGTCTTTTTTGGTAAGTCCGAGCATGGTTTAGTCCTCCATCACGCCCTTGCGGCCCATAAGGCCCCGAGGACGGGTCAACAGAATAATGATTGCGACAAGGTAGATGATGATCTGGTTGATGCCGGGCAACAGGTCCACCACAGCGGTCATCGAGGCAAAGCTTTCCAGAATGCCAAGCAGGAAGCCCGCAGCGACAGCGCCGGGCAGCGAGCCCATGCCGCCAACAACCACCACCACAAAGCTCAGGACCAGAAAGTCCATGCCCATGTGATAGTTCGGGGCGACGATCGGGGCATACATCACCCCGGCAACACCGGCCACAGCCGCCGCAAGGCCGAACATGAAGGTAAAGCGCTTGTCGATGTCGATACCCAGTAGGCCAACCGTCTCGCGGTCGGCCATGCCCGCGCGCACGACCATCCCGAATGTGGTATAGCGCAGGAAGGCAAACACACCGGCAATGATCAGTGCCGAAAAGAAGAAATAGACCAGCCGCCAGTAGGGATACATGATCGTCAGCGGATCAAACCCAAGCATGACGCCAAAATCCAATGAACCCGTAAAGGCAGCAGGGGCAGGGGTCTGGATCGGGTTGGCACCAAAGAAATACTTGATCACCTCCTGCAACACGATGGCCAGACCAAAGGTCACAAGGATCTGATCGGCGTGCGGGCGGTGGTAGAAGTGCTTGATCAACCCGCGTTCCATGATGAAGCCGACGGCGATCATCACCGGAATGGCGAACACGATGGCCAGGGGCACGGCCCAGTCCATGATTGCCGCCCCCGTTTCCATGCCGAACCAGTCCTGCACGTAGAAGACATCCACTTGCAGCGGGTTGCCAAGGAAGTCGGTGCGCGTTTCGTCAATGACCTTGTGCGAGGCCGACAGAATACGCGACAGGATAACAGCACAGAACGAGCCAAGCATGAACAACGCCCCGTGGGCAAAGTTCACAACACCAAGGGTGCCGAAAATAAGGGTCAGGCCGAGGGCGATCAGCGCATAGGCCGACCCCTTGTCGAGACCATTAAGAATTTGAACGATAAACTGGTCCATAGAACTGTGCCTCTGGTCAGGGAAATTCAGGATGATAGGGGCGAACAGGATGACGGGCGCACCGGTGGCGCGCCCGTCAACGGCTGATTAGGCGCCGTCGTTACATTCGCCAAGCGTGGCTTCTGCGCCACCCATCTGTGGGTGGTCAGGTGCGTAAGTGACCTGATCAACCGGCGTAACTTCGACGATTTCCACGAGATCGAATTCGTTCTCGGGGTTTTCCTTGCCACGCACAACCAGAACGTCTTTGAAGCACTGGTGATCGTCGCCACGGTAAAGTGTCGGGCCGTTGCCCAGACCGTCGAATTCGAAGTCCTTGAGCGCTTCGCCGACCGCACATGGTGCGAACGAACCGGCACGAGTGACCGCATCCGCATAAAGCAGCGTCTGCACGTAGCATGTGTGCGCGGCCTGGCTTGGCGGGAAGCCATATTTTTCGCCGAACGAGCGCACGAATGCGTTCGTGCCGCTGTATTTGTCGCCAAGCTGGTCTTCGAGTTTCCAATCCCAGTTCTGCGAACCAAGAATGCCCTTGATGTTGGGGCCCGCACCGCGTGCCATCAGCTCGGAGTAGAGCGGCACGACGATTTCAAAGTTCTTGCCGTTGGCCATCGCGTCACGCAGACCGAACTGCACTGCGTTGGTCAGCGAGTTGACCATGTTCCCGCCGTAGTGGTTCAGAACCAGAACGTCGGCACCGGAGTTCAGAACAGGTGCGATATAGGACGAGAAGTCGGTTTGTGTCAGCGGCGTCTTGACCGAGTTCACAGTTTCCCAACCCATGGCTTCGGTCGAGGCGCGGATCGCTTCCTCGGTGGTGTAGCCCCAGTTGTAGTCGGCGGTCAGGTGGTATGCCTTGCGGTCGGCGCCATACTGGTTTGCAAGAACGGGCGCGAGCGCGGCACCGGTCATGTAAGAGTTGAAGAAGTGACGGAAACCGTTGGCCTTGCGGTCCTTGCCGGTCGTGTCATTCGAGTGCGTGAGGCCAGCCATGAAGATGATGCCGGCTTCCTGGCACAGGGCCTGAACGGCAACAGCCACACCGGATGACGAGCCGCCGGTGATCATCACCGCGCCGTCTTTTTCGATCATGGAGCGTGCCGATGCACGTGCCGCATCGGATTTGGTCTGGGTGTCACCGGTGACGAATTTGACTTCTTTGCCAAGGATACCCGTGCCGTCCAGCGCCTTGGACGAGAACGTGTTCAGCATACCACCGTCGCCGCCACCGTTCAGGTGTTCGACAGCAAGCTCGTAGGCGCGCAGTTCGTCGGCGCCCTCATCGGCATATGGGCCGGACTGCGGCACGTTGAAGCCAAGCGTGACATCGCTGCCCGTCGGTTCATTTGTATGTGCAGACACGGACGAAGCCGTAAAGATCGTCGGCACGGCAAGGCCGGCACCGGCTACGGCGCTGGTTTTCAGCAGGCCGCGACGTGTGAAGTTACTCTTGGACATTTAATCCTCCCAATTTCTTGAAACGCGACGGGCCTCCTCGCCCAGTGTCGCACGCACTTTACAATGCACGTCCATTATCGGGTAAGGACCGTAAATTTCGCAACAAGTGCTTTTGGGATAACAATATTTTTGTAAAGACTTACACATAAAACTATTCTAGATTGTAAATCAGTTTTCTTGCAGATGCAGAAACCAACTGGAATCGTTAGCGGAATCTTGATGCCCCAGGGTCAACTCACCGGAACGCGGATCAGGGACAGGCGCATGGATCAGGGGATCCGGCAGGCCGATCTGGCGCGTGCGGCGGGCATATCGCCATCCTACCTGAACCTGATCGAACATAACCGCCGCAGAATCGGCGGCAAACTGGTCAATGATATCAGCCGCGTCCTGGGGATTGATCCGGCCTTGCTGACCGAAGGGGTCGAAAGCGGCGTGCTGGACGGGTTGCGCGGGGCGGCCGCCGATCAGCCCGCAAGCGGTGCTGAACTGGCCCGCGCCGAGGAATTTGCCGGCCGCTTTCCCGGGTGGGCGTCCCTGCTGGCCGCGCAGCACGGCCAGCTTGGCGCGCTGAAATCCCGCATCGAGACTCTGACCGACCGGCTGACCCACGACCCCCAGCTTGCCACTTCGTTGCATGACGTGATCACCGCCGTTACCGCGATCCGCGCGACATCCTCCATTCTGGCGGACACCGATGACATTGACCCCGACTGGCAGCGCCGCTTTCACCGCAACTTGTTCGAGGACAGCCAGCGTCTGACCGAAAGCAGCCGCGATCTTGTGGCCTATCTGGACCTGTCGGGCGCGGACGCGGATGCGGTGCGTTCGCCGCAGGAACAGCTTGAACTCTGGCTTGAAGGGCAGGGCCATCACATCGTCGCCCTTGAAGGCGGCGATGACACGGCGATTGATGCGCTGGTGCAGGGGCGCGATCCGGCCACGGCGTTCCTGATGCGCGACCACCTGACGCGCTACGCCGCTGATGCGCGCGCAATGCCGCTTGACGGGTTCGTGCAATCCGCGCGCGCCTGCGCCTATGACCCGGCGCAGATCGTGCAGCAAACCGGCGCGTCATTGCCGCAAGTCCTGCGCCGCTTGGCGACACTGCCCCCGGACAGCGATCATCCGCCAATGGGCCTGGTGATCCTTGATGGCGCAGGGGTTGTGCGCCTGATCAAACCCGTGACGGGCTTTGCCTTTGCACGCGCGGCGGCCTGTCCGATGTGGCCTGTGTTTCAATCCCTTGCGCAGATCGGCCAGCCGATCCGCCAGACCGTTGATCTGCCCCGCCCCGAAGGTCTGCGGTTTCAATGCTACGCCATCGCGCACCACATCCGCCCGCCCGATTTTGACAGTCCGCCCGTGACCGAGGCGGTGATGCTGGTTTGCCCGCCGCCCGAACACCGCACAGCGGGAACGCCCGCAGGCACCAGTTGCCGGATCTGCCCGCGCGAAAACTGCGCGGCGCGGCGGGCGCCCTCGATTCTATCCGAGGTTGGCGCGCCCCTTTGACTATCGCCGCCAATCGGGCAATAGTTTGCCTGTGCGCGGGGTGGGCGCTGATCTTGGGAGGGATCAATGGCTGGCAAGCAGGTTCTGCTGATCGAGGACGAGCCCAATATCATCGAGGCGATCCGGTTCATCCTGTCGCGCGATGGCTGGGATGTGGCAACCCATTCCGATGGCACGACCGCGCTGGACAAGGTTCACAGCGTTGCGCCCGATCTGATCATTCTTGACGTGATGTTACCGGGGCGCAGCGGCTATGACATCCTGCGCGACCTGCGCGATGGTGAAGGCACACGTGCGCTGCCGGTCATGATGCTGACCGCGCGCGGCCAGAACAAAGACCGTGAGCTGGCCGAACGTCTGGGTGTAACGCACTTCATGACCAAACCCTTTTCTAACGCCGAGGTGCTGGAGAACGTCCGCGCCCTTGCCGGCTGATGGCGCGCGTCACCAAACCGCCCGTTTTTCTGGCCCGCGCCAGTTATCGCCAGCGCCGCCTGCGCGACGCCGCGCGCCTGTTGCCCGTTGTGGCCGGCGTGCTGATGATGCTGCCGTTGTTGTGGCCCCGCGCTGACGGAAGCGGGCAGCCCACATCTGTCGTGTTGATCTATCTTTTTGTCCTTTGGGTCGTTGTCATCGGTTTGGCGCTGTTGCTGTCGCGCCTGATCGACCCGGATCATGAACCCGGTGCCACGAATGTCGAGGATCTCAGGTGATTTCCTTTAACCTGCTGATTTTCGTCGCACTTTGTTATGTGGCGATGCTGTTTACAGTTGCCTTTGTCGCGGAACGTCACGCGGCGCGCGGGCGCGACAACTGGTTGCGCTCGCCTCTGATATATACGCTTTCGCTGTCGATCTATTGCACGGGGTGGACGTTTTACGGCGCGGTCGGTTATGCGGCGCGGTCCGGCCTTGAGTATCTGACGATCTATCTGGGGCCGACATTGGTGATGATCGGCTGGTGGTGGATCGTGCGCAAACTTGTGCGTATCGGGCGGGCGCAGCGGATTACCTCGATCGCCGATCTGATCTCGTCCCGCTTTGGCAAATCCACCTCGTTGGGCGTGATCGTGACCGTGATCGCCGTGGTCGGCACCACGCCCTATATCGCCCTGCAACTGCAATCGGTGACCCAATCGTTCGCCGTATTCGCGCAAGGAAGCGGGCAGGCCTGGGTGCCCGAGGATCTGAACGCGGCCGCGATCTGGGTTGCCGCAGGGCTGGTCATCTTTACGATCCTGTTCGGCACCCGCAACCTTGATGTCAACGAACGCCACCACGGTGTCGTCATGGCCATCGCCGTGGAGGCGGTGGTCAAGCTGTGCGCTTTGATGGCCGTGGGCATTTTCGTGGTCTGGGGGGTTGCGGGCGGCCCAAGCGCGACCCTTGATCTGATTGATCAATCCGCGATTTCCGAATGGCAGCCCGTGGGCGGGCGCTGGTTCGGGCTGACGTTCCTGTCTGCCGCCGCCTTTTTGTGCCTGCCGCGCATGTTTCAGGTGCTTGTGGTTGAAAACGCTGACGAAAAGCACCTTGCGACCGCCAGTTGGGCCTTTCCCGGCTACCTGATGCTGATGAGCCTGTTTGTCGTTCCGATCGCCGTTGTCGGGCTGAACCTGATGCCGGCGGGGTCAAACCCCGACCTGTTCGTGCTGACATTGCCGCTGTCGCAGGGGCAAAACGGTCTGGCGGTGCTGTCCTTCCTTGGTGGCTTTTCCTCGGCGACCTCGATGGTGATCGTGGCGACGATTGCGCTGGCGACGATGGTGTCCAACCATATCGTTGTGCCGCTTTGGCTGTCCTCGACGGCGCGCGGCGCGACCGTGTCGGGCGATGTGCGCTATGTGGTCTTGCTGGCGCGGCGCATGTCTATCGCGGGCGTGCTGGCCTTGGGATATGGGTATTTTCGCCTGTCGGGTGGGGGCACGGCGCTGGCAGCGATCGGATTGATTTCATTCGCGGGCGTGGCACAGGTCTTGCCTGTTCTGCTGGGCGGGATTTTCTGGCGCGGGGCTACCCGTGCAGGGGCTGTTGCGGGGCTGACTACCGGTTTCGCGGTCTGGGGCTGGACGCTGTTCTTGCCCAGCTTTGGCGATGGCGGGATCATGACTCAATCCATCATGGCGCAGGGCCCGCTCGGGATCGGCTGGCTGCGCCCGCAGGCCCTGTTTGGCGTGGACGGGATCGACCCGCTGCTGCATGCGCTGGTCTGGTCGATGCTGCTGAATGTGGTCGTGTTTTTCACGGTGTCCATTTTCACCTTTCCAACGCCGATCGAACGGCTGCAAGGGGCGCAGTTTGTCAATGTCTTTGCCCATTCCACATCGCGGCGTGGCTTTACCCAAAGCGCGGCCGGCGCCGAGGACCTGTTGATCATGGCGCAGCGCATCATCGGGTCGGGGCAGGCGCAGGCCTTGTTTGCAACAGCGGCGCAAGGTCAGGGCAAGGACGGCTATCTGCCTGATGTCACACCCGAATTTCTTGAGAACCTTGAAAGGGAATTGGCCGGATCGGTGGGGGCAGCCACGGCCCATGCGATGGTCGGGCAACTGACCCAGGGCGCAAACGTTTCGGTGCAGGACCTGATCGCCGTGGCCGATGAGGCGGCGCAGATCCTTGAATACTCCAACCAGCTCGAGGCGAAATCCGCCGAACAGGACCGCACCGCACGCGCCCTGCGCGATGCCAATGAAAAGCTGACCGCCCTGTCGATTCAAAAAGATGCCTTTCTGTCCCAGATCAGCCATGAATTGCGCACGCCCATGACCTCGATCCGGTCGTTCTCCGAAATCTTGCGGGATGGCGAAATGGGCGCGGATGATCAGGCCCGCTATGCCGGTATTATCCATGACGAGGCCCTGCGCCTGACCCGACTTCTGGATGACCTGCTTGACCTGAGCGTGCTGGAAAACGGGCAGGTTCAACTGAATACAAGCACCGGAAACCTTCATGTGCTGCTGAACCGTGCCATTTCCGCCGCAGGCGGAGACGCGAGTGATCTGCGGATTCATCGCCGCGTCGCCAATGAACACCTGACCCTTAGCACCGACCTTGATCGCCTCACGCAGGTGTTTATCAACCTGATCGCCAATGCGCAGAAATACTGTGATGCGGATGTGCCGGAACTCCGTATCAGGGTGCGGCAGGTAGACGGTGCGCATGTCGTTGATTTCACAGACAATGGCAGCGGTATTGCCCTGGAAAACCAGGCGCTGATCTTCGAGAAATTCTCGCGTCTCACGGATGCGGGCAAGGCGGGCGGCGCTGGTCTGGGGCTGGCCATTTGCCGCGAGGTGATGGAACGTCTGGGCGGGGCGATTTCCTATCTGCCGGGGCAGGGCGGCGCGGCGTTTCGTGTGACCTTGCCCGTGACTGTCAGCCGTTAGGGTCTTGGTAAGCCCTTTGGGGCTAAAGTGATCTTGTAAATCAAACGGGTGCAGGATCAGGCCGGAAATGCCCGAAACCGATGAACATTCAGTGTTGCGGCGCAAACTGCGTCAAGGTGAACCGGTGGCGGCCCCCGCGGCTGACATGTCGCCGGGGCGCGCACTGCGTCTGGCAATTTCGCGCGCCGCAGATCGCACGGTTGGCCTGCGCCTGACGGTGCTTGGCCAGTCGGACGAGGTGATGACACTGGACGGTGTCATTGACGAAATGAACGCCGATCACATGCTGATATCCGTCATGTCGGGCGATGATTTGCTGGGGCTGCTGGCAATTGATCCCGAATTGCGCGCCTGCCTGATCGAAATGCAAACCATGGGCAACCTGTCACCCGTGGCCGCCGAACCGCGCAAGGTCACATCGGCCGATGCCGCTTTGGCGGCACCCGTTGCCGATGCTTTTCTGGCGATGCTGAACGAAACGGCGGTGGGGACGCAGCTGGCAGGTTGGGCGGCTGCAACGCAGGTTGGTCCGCCGCTGGAATGCCCGCGCGCGGCGGGGCTTGTGCTGCCCGATGGTGCCTATCGGCTTGTGCGGCTTTCGCTGGATTTTGGCATTGGCGAACGACAGGGCGAACTGTGTCTGGCCCTGCCCGAACACCGCAACCCCCGTGCTGCGCCAAAGGATGAACAGGCCAGCGCCGGTTGGCGCAACAGCTTTCATGAGCAGGTGTTGGGGGCGCAGGCCAATGTGAACGCGGTGTTGCACAAGATGCGGATGCCCATGGCGCAGGTCGAAAACCTGACGCTGGGGCAGGTTATTCCGCTATCGGGCACGCGGGTCACATCGGTGAAACTTGTCGGGCCGGACGGGCAGGTCATCACCACGGCGCGGCTTGGGAAAATGGCGGGTCAACGGGCGGTGCGGGTGGAAACAGGCAACGCGGATGCGCTTGATGCGGTTGATCAGCCGGATACTCGGCTGGCCGTGACTGACACGCCGGAAGTTTCAACGCCTTCAGACCTGCCGGACTCGGTTCAGGACTTGGAAAGCGCCGCGAGTTGAGGGCGCATGCCACCCAGATCATAGCCTGCGTTGGCGGTGGCGCTCAGGATGTCATCGGCTGTCATGTGGCCGGCCTGACCCAGCGACCAGACGATCGAACAGCGTGTGCCTGACGCGCAATAGGCCAGCACCGGCCCCTTTGCGACATCCATCGCCGCGCGCTGTGCTGCGACGATGTCGCCGTTCAGCGTTTGGTGCGTGACCGGGATCACCACGAATTCAAGGCCTGCCGCCTGCGCCGCCGCCCCCACGGCATCGGCCTGCAGGGCGGGGGGCACTTCGCTGTCGGGGCGATTGCAGATGATGGTGGTGAATCCCGCCGCCGCAATCGCCGCCACATCTTCGGGGGCAATCTGGGGGGACACGGCATAGGTCGGGCTGAGGGGGCGAATATCCATGGCGCTGTCATAATCCAGCCGCGCGGACAGGTCCAGAACCCTTGACAGCCGCACAGCAAAGGGCAAACATGGCAAGATTGAAATATGATGCCGGACCGCATAGATGGTTGGAATGACTGCGATGACCACACCCCAAGTCGATATGGCCGCGTTGGACGCCGCCGCCGGTGAAGCCGCTGATGTGCTCAAGGCCTTGTCCAACCCGCAACGGCTGCGCCTGCTGTGCGCGCTGTTGCCGGGTGAACGCTGCGTGGGCGATCTTGAAGACGCGCTGGGCGCAAGCCAGTCCTATGTCTCGGGCCAACTTGCCCGCCTGCGCGCCGAAGGGTTTGTAGCCTGCGACCGCGACGGGCGCACGATCCGCTACCGCCTTGCCGACCCGCGCATCGGCCCGATCCTTGAACGCCTTTACGAGGTGTTTTGCCCGGATGTCGCGCCGGTTTAACCTCCAAACTGGCGCGCAACTCCCCTGCACCCTTGCGTTATTCTGCTGGTATGCGAATGCTATGCGGGTGAATAGTGTGGGGCGATATGGCAAGACCGGTTAAATTCCGCGTGCGTGACGGCATCGCAATCGTCACCCTTGATCGCCCGCCCGTAAACGCGCTTGACGCGGCAACGCGCGCCGGATTGGGCGCGGTTTTTTCCCGCATTCCCGAACGTGCAGATGTGTCAGCGGTGCTGCTGGTCGCCACGGGGGATTTGTTTTCGGCAGGGGCCGATATCTCCGAATTTGGCCGCCCCGCGACAAATGCGCCGACGCTGGCGCAGATTTGCACACAGATCGAAGACAGCGCCGTGCCTGTCGTGGTGGGCATACAAGGGCGTGCGCTAGGGGGTGGCGCCGAACTGGCACTGGCCGCGCACTACCGTGTGGGCGACGCGACAGCAATGATCGGCCTGCCCGAAGTGACGCTGGGCCTGATCCCGGGCGCGGGCGGCACACAGCGCCTACCGCGCCTGATCGGGGCCGAAGCTGCGTTAAACATGATGATCACCGCACAATCGGCCGATGCGGGTCTGGCGCAACGGTTCGGGCTTCTGGATGCGATTGTCGATGCCCCTGTCATCGATGGCGCCTATGCCTTTGCCAAGGCGCTGGTGGCTGCCGGAAAGGGGCCGCGCCCCACGTCAGACCGCCGCCAGCATATGGCCGACGGTCGCGCCTATATGGCTATCGTTGCCAAGGCGCGCGCCGCGTTGGCGGATAACCCCCAATACGCGCCGCACCGGATTATCGACTGCGTCGAAGGCGCGGCGCTGCTGCCGTTTGCGGCCGGACTGGCACAAGAGGCAGACGCCTTTGAAAGCTGCCTGCGCCATCCGCAATCGGTGGCCTTTCGCCATATTTTCATTGCCGAGCGTCGCGCCACGCCGCTGTTCCTGACCCGCGAAGGGGCCAGCTTCAAACCGGTTGATCCTGCGGGCATGGCGATCCTCAATCGTTTGCGCCCCGTCTGGCACGGTGCCGCCGAGGCGTTGGTCAATGATGATCTCAGCCAGGATGACATCGGTCGCATCATGGTCGATTACGGTTTTCGCAAAGGCCCGTTCGGGGTGCGCGACGGCGGCGGGCCAGTGGACAAGGCGGGCTATGTGCAACAGGCCATGATCGGTGCATTGATGGCCGAAGGGGCGCGCATTGTCGAAAGCGGTCTGGCCCGCACTGCCGCCGATGTGGATGCGATCGCCGTGCATGCCATGGGCTTTCCGCGCCGTCACGGGGGGCCGATGCGCGCCGCCCAAAGCATAGGATTGCTGCATCTATGCCGCGTGCTCGCCCCCTTGGCCGAAAGCAACGCGATGTGGCAGATACCGGCGCTGCTGGATGAAGCGATCAAATATGCGGATGGTTTTGATGCCTTGCCCGCGCGCGAATTTACCCCAGCATAATCCCGACGATCACGCACATCAGCCCGATCACCGACAGGAACAATGCGCCCAGGTTCAGCGGCAAGACCGCCTGCACCCGCGCGCGCAGCTCGGCGTCATCCAGCCCGGCGCGTTTGGCTTTTGACACTTTGACAACCGACGCAAGGATGCCAACCAAACCCAGCACCGAAATGCCCGCACCGCCCCAGATCAGCCAGTCCATGTGTCGCTCCGTTTGTAAACTGGCGCTGCCCTAGCGGCTGGCGTGCGCATTTGCAAGCGCGCGACCCTTGCGGCGCGTCAGGCGCGCGGGTAGGGAAGGGGCCACAATCCCGTTTGCACAAAGGCCGCCCTTATGTCCGATTCCACCGATACCAGCTACCGCGTCACCGCCGATGAACTGCGCCAGTTTGTCGAACGCATGGAGCGTCTGGACGCCGAGAAAAAGGACATCGCCGAGCAGCAAAAAGAGGTCATGGCCGAGGCCAAGGGCCGTGGCTACGACACCAAGGTGCTGCGCAAGGTGATCGCGCTTCGCAAGCGTGACCAGAACGATATCGCCGAAGAAGAAGCGGTATTGGACATGTATAAAGAAGCGTTGGGTATGTAGCCCTACAAGGTCACATCGCCCCTGATCAGGATGCTGGTGTGGCCGCCGATCCGCATGTTTTTGTCGGCGTCCTGCGCCACATGCACACGCCCTTTTCGCCCGATGCAGGTGCCTTGTGCGACCACATAAGGCGTGTCTGCGCGCCCCTGGTCCTGCATCCAATGGGCCAGCGCGGCGTTCAGTGATCCGGTGATCGGGTCTTCTTTCAGTTCCGCGAACATCGAAAACATCCGCACCTCGTAATCCGTGTCCGCGCCCGCGTCCTGCGCACCGATCAGACCAACCGAAAGGGGCGGCACCGGTGTGATTGCGCTTGCGTCAAGACCGGTCAGATCGCTGGCGCTTTCCATTTCGATGACGTGCCAGACCGGTCCGTTATCCAGAACCGCGTGGCGCAGAATGCGCGCGGGATCAAGGTTCAGGCCGCCTGCGATGTCGCTTAGAATGTTCGCTGGCATCGGCGCGATTGCCGTAGGTGGGGCAATAAACGCGGGCGTATCCCCCGTCAGGTCAATCGTCACCAGCCCGACACCGCATTGCTGCGTGATCTTGCCGGCCGCACGTGGCGTGTGCCCCGCCGCCAACCAGCAGGCCGCTGATCCAAGGGTGGGATGGCCGGCAAAGGGCAGTTCGCGCGCGGTTGTGAAAATGCGCAACAGATAATCGGCATGTGCATCCGTTGCGGGGCAGACAAACGTGGTTTCCGCCAGATTGGTCCAGCGCGCGAATGCCTGCATCTGATCATCGGACAGCCCCGTGCCATCCAGCACGACAGCCAACCCGTTTCCGCCCGTGGGATGGGTGCTGAACACATCGCATTGCATGAAAGGACGGATCATGGCGCGATGAAATTCACACCCGACATGCGGGCGATTTCAAACACATCGTCCTCGTAGATCTGGGTCAATTCATCCATCAGTTCGGCGGTCCAGCCGGGCAGGTCGATCTCTTCCTCGATCTCGTCATCAAGGGCGTATTTGTCCAGAAACGCCGCAATGATCCGGCGTTTTTGCACTTCGGTCTGGGGCGGGTGCGATTTGAGGTAGCTGACAAAGCGCTTCATGCCTTCCGCACTCATGATCGCATTCAGCAGGTCAAACCCGCCGGTGATCTTGGTCAGCGGGTCAACGCCGGATATTTCACGGATCAGCTGCGCCCAGATCAGCGGCGTATCTTCGTTGCACCAGACGGTCAGCGGCATTTCCGGCGCGATGGCCTGAATGCGGTGCACCACATTGGACCAAAGAATGTCGCGCGGGTCCATCCCGTTCAGAAATTCGGCCAGGGTCGCGCCTTTGACCTTTTGAAAGACCGCCGGCACGAACGTTGCCGGATCGCGCAGGGCCAGATGCAATTCGATTTCGTCACCGGGAAACAGTTTGCGCAGGCGGGTGATCTTCATTTCGATCAGTTCAAAGAAATTGCCGTTGTCGAAAATCCGGCGCGGCACGCAGATGAAATCCGCGTGGCTCATCACAAGGCGGCTGGCGCTGTCCTCGTCCAGGATTGCATCAAGCAGGATGTCGCGGGTATCGGGGGCCGGATCACTGTCGCCAAGGTTCTGGATGGTTTCACGCAACAGGCGGCGGTATTTGCCGGGGCCGGGCACCTTGATCCCCTGCTGGGAAAAGGCGTCGGCGTTCTTGAGCAGAGATTTCAAAAGCCGCTCGCCGTCCGTGCAACTGGCTCCGATGTGATAGGCAATCTGCAAGGTTGGCCCGCCATTGTGCGTGAGTGTGGTCGGGCGCATTATAGGGGCTTTTCTGGACAGCGAAACCGCAATCGGGTAACGCCCGTCATATGTCCGAGTCTTCTGGTCAGATAAGCGCCGTCAAATGGCCCCGCCTGCGGTTCAGTCCGTGGTCGCTCGGGGCGTTGGTGATCGCTGTGCTGGTGGTCCTGCCGATCATCGCGGTGATCTGGTTCGCCCTGACACCGGACGACAATATCTGGCCGCATCTGATGTCCACGACCCTGCCGCGCTACCTGCGCAATTCGCTGATCCTGATGGCGGGGACGGGGGTCTTGACGGCCGCCGTGGGCACGGGGGCTGCATGGCTGGTGGTGATGTATCGCTTTCCGGGGCGGCAGTGGTTGCAGTGGGCATTGTTGATGCCGCTGGCTGTGCCCGCCTATGTCGGTGCTTATGCGCTAGTGGATTTTCTGGAATTTGCAGGGCCGGTGCAAACCATGCTGCGTGACGTTACGGGCTGGCAATCGGCTCAGGACTACTGGTTTCCGGCGATCCGCACGCGCACGGCCGCGGTGCTGGTGCTAAGCGCCTCGCTTTACCCTTATGTTTACATCCTTGCCCGCGCGGCGTTTCGCGAACAATCGGGTGCGGGTTATGACGTGGCGCGCGCGCTGGGTGTGGGTGCATGGGGGCGGTTTTGGCGGGTTGGCTTGCCGCTGGCCCGCCCCGCGATTGCCGCAGGCGTGGCCGTGGTGATGATGGAAACGGTCAATGATTTCGGCACTGTGGATTATTTTGCGGTGCAGACGCTGACGACGGGGATCTTTTCGGTCTGGCTGCAAAGCGGCAATCTGGGCGGCGCTGCGCAGATCGCCACCTGTGTGCTGGCGCTTGTGGTTCTGCTGGTCACGCTCGAGAAATTCAGCCGCCGCAAAAGCCGCTTTTTCGGCACCGCGCGCGGGCCGCGCCCGATTGAAGGGCAACAGTTGCGCGGCGGCGTGGCCTGGGCGGCAACGCTGGCTTGTGTCCTGCCATTTGCGATAGGGTTCCTGCTGCCGGTCGGGGTGCTGTTGGAACATGCCACAGACGCGCGCGAATGGGCCGCGCCGGGGCTGTTGCGCGCGCTGGCCCATACCTTGGGTGTGGGCGGCATTGCGGCGGTGCTGACGGTCGCTGGCGGCGTGTTCATGGTTTACGGTGTGCGCCTGTCGGGGCGGCGCTTGCCCGCTTTGCTGATGCCGGTCACGGCGATCGGATATGCGGCCCCCGGCGCGGTGCTGGCGCTGGGCATCCTGATCCCGCTGGCGGCATTTGACAACGCGCTGGCCGACACGATCCTGAACATCACCGGCTACGATCCGGGGTTGATCTTTACCGGCACGGCGGCGGCCTTGTGTCTGGCCTATGTGGTGCGGTTCTTTGCGATTGCCCAAGGCACGGCGGATGCCGCCCTTGGCCGCGTATCGCCCAGCTTGCCGATGGCCGCGCGCTCATTGGGGCGCACGGCGGGGGGGACGCTGCGGGCGGTGCATATCCCGCTGGTGCGTGCTTCGGTCGGGTCGGCCCTGTTGCTGGTGTTCGTCGATTGCGTCAAGGAACTGCCCGCAACCCTGCTGCTGCGCCCGTTCAATTACAACACGCTGGCGACGCGCGTGCACGAAAAGGCCAGCCTTGAAAACATCGCCGAGGCCGCCCCCGCAGCCCTGATGATCACGCTTGTGGGGCTGGCGGCTGTGGCATTGCTGGCACGGGCTAACCGTTAAAAAGGGAAAAGTCGGGTATTTCCGACTTTGGTCCGGATTTTCAATGTGCTAATCCACGCATAATTAACGATTAGCCCGCGCTGACAGCGCCTGTTTCAGATGAGGTCCAAATGCCTGACATTCCCGGAGATGCAACGACAACCGCAACAATTACAGTTGGCGGTTCCGTCAGTGATACCCTTGAAACCGCGGGCGATTGGGACTGGTTTGCGATCACGCTGTCTGCGGGCGAAACCATCCAGATCAACCTGGATGCGTCGGGCGCAAATCCGCTCGATGACCCCTATGTGCGGATCTATGACGGGTTGGGGTCGCAGCTTGATGTGGACAACGACAGCGGGCCGGGCGTGAATTCCGAACTGGTCTTTACCGCCACGGTCGCAGGCACCTACTACATCGAAGCGGGCTCGTATTTTGACAGCTACGATGGCGACTATACCCTTTCGGTGATTGCCGCCGTGCCGCCGCCGCCCGCGTCAATCCTGCCGGGTCTGGAATGGGGCAGTTTTGTCGATGACGGTGCGGGCAACCCCGTCTCCTCGATCAGCTATTATTTTGCCCCCACGGGCGTGGCCTTTGACGGGATCACGTCGCAGGGGTTCAACGCCTATGAAATAACCCAGTTCGAAGCGGCATTCGACATGATCGCCGCCGTCACCGGTCTGACGTTCTCGGAATCGGGCACAGCCGCAGGCACCGACTTCCAGCTTGTCGCGTCCAACAACGCCGACATCGGCGGGTTCCTGGGGTACTTCAATCCGCCCGGTGAAGTGAACGAAGGCGTGGGGGTCTTCAACATTGATGCATGGGACCGCACAAGTGGCGGTTCGACCGATCCGGGTGGTTTCGACTTTGTCACCATCGTGCACGAAGTGCTGCACGGGCTTGGCATGGCGCACCCCCATGATGGCGGCGGAACCTCTGACATCTTCAACGGTGTAAGCGGACCATTCGGCGATTATGGCGACTTTGACCTGAACCAGGGCATCTTCACGACGATGTCCTACAACACCGGCTTTTTTACCGGCACGGCGGGCAGCAGCGGCGACACCGGCAACGACTGGGGCTACGAAGCGGGGCCGATGGCGCTTGATATCGCCGTGCTTCAGGCGCTTTACGGGGCTAATACCACAACAGCGGCCGGCAACGACACCTATGTTCTGCCCGATGCGAATGTGGCTGGCACCTTCTGGACGTCGATCTGGGATACCGGCGGCATCGACGAAATCACATATAGCGGCACCAAGGACATCGAGATCATTCTTCTGGAAGCGACCCTGCTTTATGAAATGGGCGGCGGTGGCTATGTCTCGGCGGCAGACGGGGTCGCAGGTGGCTATACAATCGCCAACGGCGCGGTGATCGAGAACGCAACCGGCAGTTCAGGTGAAGACCTGCTTGTGGGCAATGACGTCAAGAACTTCCTGACGGGCAATGGCGGCGCCGATGAATTCTGGGGCCTTGGCGGCAATGACAACATCCAGGGCGGCGCGGGGGCTGACTCCATTCAGGCCGGCACGGGCGACGATATCGTTGATGGCGGAAGCGACGACGATTCCATCTTTGGCGAAGAAGGCGATGACGTGATCCGTGGACAGGGCGGAACCGACTGGATCGTTGGCGGCGCAGGCGAAGATGATATTTCCGGCGGGATCGGCAATGACAACATCTTTGGCGCGGACGATGACGATGTGATCCGCGGGCAGGGCAACAACGACACCATCTATGGTGAACAGGGCGACGACACGATCTATGGCGGGTCGGGCAATGACACAATCGAGGGCGGGATCGAAAACGACCGCCTGTTCGGTCAAGGCAACAACGACACGCTGTTTGGTGGTGACGGCGACGACTTCCTGTCAGGCGCGGCGGGAAGCGACAACCTTTCCGGCGGCGCAGACGACGACACCATAAACGGCGGTGCGGGGGCCGATATCCTGAACGGCGGCGCGGGCTTTGATCTGCTCAATGGCGGAACCCAAGGCGACACGTTTGTCTTTGTGGCTGGCAACGATATCGACCAGGTTGGCGGCTATGAACAGGGTCTGGACACGATCGAGATCAGCACCTCCCTGTTCACCGCGGGCCTGAGCGCGCAGCAAGTCGTGGACACCTACGGGTCGATCAACGCAACCGGCACGATCATCACGCTGGACTTTGGCGCGGATGAACTTGTGCTGGTGAACGGTGGCGGGCTGAACATCGCGACCCTTGGCGCGGATATCCAGTTTATCTAGACCGGCAAAAAATGACGCACGCGCAGGCGCAAAAGGGCTTGCGCGCGCCGCGCCGCTTGGGTAGCAACGCGCGCAGTGCCCCTATAGCTCAGCTGGTAGAGCAACTGATTTGTAATCAGTAGGTCCGCGGTTCGAGTCCGTGTGGGGGCACCATAAAATCAATGACTTAGCGGAAATAGGCTTCATCTACCGTTGCTAGTGTACGGCGTGTGTAGGGTGTTGGATAGAGATTTTGAGGATATGAGTACCTGAGAAAACCAACGAAGTTTTTCGAACCTAGATGATGATCTCGCGTGATTATTTCACCTAAAACTATTGAACTAAAACACACGCCGGGTCGCTTAGGAGTCGTTAGGGGACCGCTTTGCCGTACTCGGCGGCAGCGGAGTCTCGCTGCATCATATACAAATGGCCGCGATGCGTGATGAAGTCGACCTTCGCTGCTCTAGCGATATCGAACTCAAAGCCTTGCGAAAGCTGACGTTGAAAAATAGGGGCGAGGAATTTTCACGAATGAATTTATGTTGTTGAATGCCGTTCTCAATATATAGTGCCTAGGCAACAGCAACCTCCAGCATGTAGAAAATTCAATATGCAACTTGATCCCTTCGTCCCAGTAGAGCCGGAGACCAATTTCACTACCTCTGGGCCACCAGACGCAGTCTGCGCCTTCTGATGCCTGCATCGGATTTGGTTGCTATCTCGATCGAAGGCGTTTCAGAGTCTGAAACCAGTGAATCAAGTGGTGAGAGCGGCGAGGAAGTAATAGACGTCGCTGAGTATTTTGGAAGCGAAGAGCTCTCCAAGCACAACAAAGTGACGTATCTCCAGCTCAAGCACTCGACCTTGAAAACAGGGAAATCTTGGGTACTAGGCGACCTAAACAAAACATTGGTGGGCTTCTACAAGAGGTACTATGCGTTCCTGTCAGGCATTGCGGATCCGGAAAAGCAGTCAGTAGAGTTTGTGTTTCTGACCAACCGGCCTGTTGCGGACTGGGTTCACAGTTTGCTGGACAGGACCAAATCAAGAAAACTTTTGCCGACCGACACCGAGTAGTGGCAGCAAATTAAACGGTACCTTTCGGCGGATGATGAAGCCGCATACGATTTCCTTCGGCATTTCAATATTTTCGATACGACCGATGGGTACTGGGAACAGCGGAACATCTTGCACCAGGAATTGACAGGCTATCTTCCTGGTCCAGACCAAAACGCAGCGGACCAACTGCTGCTTTTGGTAACCAAAAAGGCACTTCCCGAAAGCTCAAGAAATCCGTCCATTAGAAAGCAAGATGTCCTTCGTGCTCTGAAGGCCGACGAAGAGCAACTCTTCCCTGCGCCATGTCTTATCGAACAGGCAGCTGAACTACTTGCTCGAGAGCAAGAAGATGAATTCGTCGATGCTATCTTGAGTAAGCGCCATGATCCAATCATAATTCACGCTGGTGGCGGCGTCGGAAAAACTGCGATGGCCCATAGGGTGTCGAACCGGCTGCAAGACGAATGTGAAGTCGTGCTGAACGATAGTTTTGGAAACGGCGGATACCGAAGCACAATCAGCCCCAGACACCGACACGAAGTTGCATGCTGTCAGATAGCCAACGAATTGGCCACAAAAGGTTTGTGTCACCCACTTATCCCATCAAACCTCGCAAATGCGGCGGATTACTTGAGAGCCTTCAATCGCTGCCTGACCCAGGCAATGGAAGTACTGGTCGTCGAAAATGCACACGCCAAAATCGTCATTATAATCGACGCTGCCGACAATGCGCAGATGGCAGCACAAGAGTGTGATGAACGAACGAGTTTTCCTCGTGATCTATTGAGGCAGAGCCTGCCCAAGGGCGTTGTTTTGGTATGCTTGGACCTGTCGCGGTTTGATGCCGCTCCTTTGATAGCATTTACTGCACCAAAGGAGACTGACTATGGGACTGAAACGGACGGATGAATTTCGCCACGATGGAGTGCGGATCGCGTTGACCAGTGGGCTAACGCGCAAGCAGGTGGCTGATGATTTAGGTGTCGGGATGTCGACACTGAACAAATGGATCACTGCGCATCGAGGGACGAACGTGGTTTCGAAAGAGGATTTGAGCTTCGCTCAAGAGAATGACCGACTTCGACGAGAGAACCGTCTTCTCAAGGAGGAGAGGGAAATTCTAAAAAAGGCCACCCGGTTCTTTGCGGGCCTAAAGCAATGAGATTTAGGTTTGTTGAAGAACACAGAGCCAGCTTCCCGACCAACCGGTTGTGTAATGTCGTTGGCGTTAGCACGCGCGGTTTGAGGACATTTCGAAATCGGCCAGCCAGCCGACGGTAGCGGTCTGATCTGGTCACGCTCGCGCACAACAAAGAACAGTCACGTCTCAGTTTGGGCAGTTACGGTCGGCCACGTATGACGGAAGAGCTGAAAGAGATTGGCCTGAATGTTGGTCACCGTCGCGTGGGCCGACTGATGCGCCAGAACGGCATATCCGCTGTCAGAACACGGAAACATAAGGTCACGACGAATAGCGACCAAAAGTTCAACATCGCGCCTAATCTGTTAGATCGGAACTTCACATCATGCCAGCCATACCAGAAATGGGCTGGAGACATCAGCTATGTGTGGACAACTGAAGGATGGATGTATCTGGCCGTGATCCTCGATCTGCATTCACGGCGTGTCATCGGCTGGGCGGTCGCGAACCGGATGAAACGGGGCCTGGCGATCCGGGCGTTGAACATGGCGATTGCGTTCCGAACACCGCCCAAGAGATGCATTCATCATACGGATCGCGAGTTGCAATACTGCTCTCACGACTATCAAAAGATCCTGCGCCAGCATGGGTTCAAAGCAACCATGAGCGGCAAAGGTAATTGCTATGACAATGCGGCGGTCGAGACGTTCTTCAAAACCATCAAGGCTGAACTGATCTGGCGCAGATCATGGGAAACACGGCGGCAGGCTGAGATGGCCATCGTCGAATACATCAATGGGTTCTACAATCCGCGTCGCCGCCACTCAGCACTGGGCTGGAAAAGCCCCGTCGCCTTCGAACGAAAGGTGGCTAAACGAGCACCTGGGGCGGCACTAAAGCGCGACAGGTCCACCTCGCGCGCACGGTGACTTTACGAGTTCTTAACCCACGCGTAGAAGCCGCTGAGATGAATACTGAGGCGACGGCACATCCAACGGGCTGCGAATAGCGGACGGTGCATAGCAATGCAGGCGTATTTCTTCTTGCATCCTTTGCGAAACACGCGGCCGTTTTCTAGGATATCGCGTTCCTCCGTCATCCGCGCTAGCTCACGCTTAAGCCTGTGGTTCTCGGCCTCGTAGTCCACAGATGAAGCCCGTGACGGAACCTTCGAATTGAGCTTCATACATTTGTATAGCGAGTGTGTATGACGCCCAACCGCTCTGACACCTCACGAACCGGATACCCGCGCAACGTAATTTGATGCACAGCATCCCGTTTGAATCTTAACTGAAAATTTGCTTCCCCATAATGGCCTCCTAGCCTCAAAATTAGGGCGCAAAGCGTCTACAAATCTAGGGGCACCTCACAGATATCTCGCACAACCGTTTCGACTTCTACATCAACTGATATCTCAAAAAAGAGCGGGGTTAGCAAAATCCCAATAAGCAAGAACCATCCCATATTATATCTCCGTACAATCTAGAGAAGCGTGACGAAAAGTCAGACCCATTTTTGCTACGAATGAAGTTCGTCGCAAGAGGTAGCAGCGAAGCATCAGTCGCAACCAAATTAGGCCAATACTTTGAAGCGGCGGCTCAACGACATGTTGGCCGATGCGTCCTTAGTAGGCAAGTAAAACGCATCGACGCAAGTTGAAGTGAGAGAGCTTCATTCCAAGGCTGATTGGCGACTGTCTGTTTCATCTTCCACTTTGTGTGGTGACCATGAGTCCGACAAACTCTCTTAGCAATCAACGCTATTTGGACTCACAGGCGCAGACGTTAGACAGCGTACGCTAGCGATGCAGCACACTTAGCCAACCAAGCTCGTAAAGTGGAAAATGGGCTAATCAACCATTTACTATATGCGCTCGCTCCAGCTATGAGAGCAGCTCATTCAATTGATAACAAAGGCTTCCGATTGAGGAATAACCTCTATCAAAACGGGATCAAAACTAGCCGAAGTTACACCATGCAGCAAAACTGACTGCGCTCCAACCAATCCGATTCCTGCACCCATCGGCTGAAACTGAATATTCAGCCCTGCGGGCATATCCGTTAACACAACGTCAAAGAGATTGATCCCGTTCGTTGTGATTGCCAACAACTCGGTCTCTGAATAGCCGCTTTCGCTGTTCAAGACTAAGACGAGATTGTCCTCATCTGGATCGAAGTCGGTAACAGTTGGGCTCAATTCAGTTTCAGCACCGCCTACGTCATCCGACATGAACAACTCAATAGTGTCAGCCCCCTCACCCAGAGTGATTGTTGCACTTCCAGTTGTCCGGACGAGATCGTCACCTGCGCCACCAAAAATGCTGTCGTGATCGCGATCAGCCGTGTCCGTTATTATGTCAGTGCCAACTCCGCCGTAGAGAATATCCTCGCCGCCCCCCCCATCTAGGACGTCAGCGCCTTGCCCCCCCAGCAACAAGTCATCTCCTTGCCCGCCGAACAAAAAGTCTTCGCCATTGCCACCATCAATCGAATCCGAACCCGCACCGCCATACACGTCATCAGAACCATAGCCACCCAGGATGGTGTCATTGCCCTCACCGCCAAAAACCTCGTCGGCACCATAATCCCCCTGAAGATAGTCATTGCCAGAATCTCCCAATAATGTGTCGTTGTCATGGCCGCCGCTCAGGTAATCGCTTCCGAAGCCACCTCCCAGTACGTCGTTGCCTGGTCCGCCATTCATGGTGTCGTCACCTTCTCCGCCTCGCAACTCATCGTCTCCTGATCCGCTTTCCAGCGTGTCGTCACCGGCACCTCCAAACAACGTGTCGTTCCCGGCACCGCCAACTTCAGAGTCCTCTCCCGGCCCTCCCCACAATTGATCATCGCCTGAGCCACCGTCGATCTTGTCCTCTCCCGAAAGGCCAAACAACTCGTCGTCGTCAGGTCCACCTCTAACGCTGTCGTTACCCGAGCCGCCAAATAAGCGATCATCACCGCGGCCACCGTCTAGGCCGTCACTTCCATCACCACCATATAGCCTGTCGTCGCCGTCATTGCCCCACAAGTTATCGTCACCGGAACCTCCGAATGCAGTATCGTCTCCCGCAAGTAGCCTAAAGTCGTCATCCCCTTCTTCACCTACCAAAGTGTCAGAGAAAAATGTCCCAAGCAGAGTGTTGTCTCCAGACAAGTCCTCTGTCGGTTCTGGCGTGGGGTCTACCTCAGATTCTCGCCTGTCACCTGTGTCGCCCCATGTTGAAAACACCAACCCTAGCAAAGCTAGTGACAACATAATTTCCCCAAAATACGGCATCAATTCTCACCAATTCGACTACAGTTACGACGCACAACCTAGGGAAGCTCTTGTTGAAAAGCAAAGGCAACTAAAGACTTAATAGTTCGTTGGGCGCTGAAACGGCTTCGAAGCCAAGCTTGGCGCGAAAACAAAGCAACAGTGCTCTCACGCTTCGCCAACTACATTCGCTCGGTGTCTCAACTGTAGCGTTAGTTTTTCATTAACTATGTCGTACCACCTTAGCCAGCGGGAACAGGGACGAATTGAATCAACGGGAAAGGCATAGAATTTGGCACGAGATCACATAAACGAGCACCCAATGCTTTGCATCAGCAGAGACATGGTTAGGGTGGCACACGACAACAAATGTCCACAGTTTGCAAAATTGCTGGAGCAAGCTTTGGAAACCCTGGAGCGCGAGATTTGGGCAAAACCGCCAACGTTTGTTTACCGAAATTGAACACTTCAATTGCCAAATATTTGTCCGTACTTCTTGCTTAACTGCAGGCATGTACAGACACGACAATTGTGCCTGAGCTCAGTGTTGCGCAGAAACTAGCACTAGTTCCAAATTCGCACGCGTTCTAGTCCTCTGAGCTTTTCCAAGTCGCTTTGGTAGCTCAAATCAAACAATTCTCTTGTTTGAGAGTCGAGACCGAGAGCGTTGGCTTCAGCGCTGCTATGGTGTGGACTGAAATGCTGCGTAACCACTCGAAGTTCAGCGTCAGGTAGGTGTTTACCGCGATAGTCTGCTCTATGGAGGAGCCCTTTCAACAGCTTGCGGCCGATTGGATCTGCCATATGAAATGCCAAATGATACTCATTGTTTAGTCGATCGGGGAAACTGAGTCCTGAAACCAGTTCGAGAATTGGGGCCAAGCGGTATGGCACGACTGTACGCGGAATGATTTCAATCGATATTGACGGCATCCGCTGACTAATATTTTTTACAAGTTCGCTCCACGAAAACTCATAGAGATCGGCCCAATCCGTCGCCTTTATTGCTTTGTTGAGTTGTTCGTTTTCAAAGCTGAGAAGTAGTTCGTGGATTGGCATGATTTCAATCATCAATACAACATGCCAAGTCGGGAACGCGGTGGCCAATGCAGTACATTTTTTTGTGGCTTGGGGGTAAACATCCCCTTTATCTAGGACATTGGGCGGACTAGCCCAAGCGTGTTGGTTTGAGATAAATACTCTACTTGAGCCATGCGAGACACCAAGAGCCTCAAGCACCTTAGTTTCGCCTGCAAAGTGCTTACCAGACATCAGTTCACGAAGGACAGGCTTGTGGACTTTTTCAACAGGGCAAGTTAGGCCGCTTTTCGAGTTAATCTCGGGGTTTCGACGCAGAACCAGTTCCAACGCAGGGCCAAGGTTCCCACGCGCGCCTAGATGTAAGAAAATTCGCTTGTCGTTGCTCATGATCAGAATTTCCGACCTCTGTTTCTCGTGCATTAACAGAGGCGGTATGCAAGATGCAATGATAGACAACAGCGGCCCGTTGGTTGAATATCTTAAAAAACTGCGTGACCGGAGGCAGCAAATGCAAACACGACTTATACTAGAAGTAGATGGTGAAGAACTAATGCGCCACACGCGAGACCTACCAATTGATCAGGTCGGTCGACTTGATGACGCAGTGAGACTAGTTATTGAACGCAGTTTGGCTGCTGCTTTGTCGAGGGTGGCAGTAGAACTGACCCAAAGTAAAACTGAATTGCCGGTTTCACAGGCCGCTGTAATCTCTGCCTTGGCACTTGAGGCCGACGCCTATCTCAATCAGATGCTTGATAGTATCAAACTGCTTCGAGGAGTCGCAGAAGGGCAGATAAACCCTTATGAAACACGGTATGCAGATCTCGCGCATGACGTAGATGCTGGGTCTGATTTCAGCTGATACTCTGAGGTATTTTCTGGTCTTCAAACAATCTCGAACCAACTTTCCGTCGCTAAGAAATCAAATCCAGCGACACCGAGGATTTGGATTGCATCGCCGTCGCCAAAATCGAGATTCAGTGACTGACCGTAGTCCTCGAGTGTTCCAAAAGTCTCGATCAATTCTGCGCTTGTGAGGTTTGAGCCGTTGGTGAGGTTTTGATCAAGCTGAATGCGGTCGGCACCATGGCCGAAATCTGAAACAATATCGTGATCATCACCCTTCATGAAGACAAACGTGTCGGCTCCGGCACCTCCGGAAAGAGTATCGTTGCCGCCACGCCCATGAAGGGTGTCAGCACCGGCACGACCGGAAATGTCGTTATCCAGAGAATTACCGTACAATTGGTCGGCAAAATTTGATCCGATCAGGTTCTCGATGCTAACGAACGTGTCACCAGCCGCGTTGCCGGTATTGTGCGCCGCGTTTTTGAGATCCGCAATGACACCGCTCCACGCAGTCCAGTAGGCAGCGGTATCTGTGCCCGATCCACCGCTCAGCAAATCAGATCCGTCGCCGCCAATCAAAATGTCATCGCCGCTGCCACCGAACAATCTATCATCGCCTTGGCGGCCATTTAGTTTGTCATCGCCTTGACTGCCGCTAAGCTTGTTTGAGTCGGTGTCGCCGCGCAGCACATCATTGTATTTTGACCCCAAGATGTTCTCAATACCAACAAGAATATCGCCCTTTGCGTCGCCAATGTTAGTGCTTTGATTAACAAGGTCGACGATTACCCGCCAGTATGCAGTTTGATAGGCAGCAGTATCGACACCGTTGCCGCCAATAACATGGTCCGCTCCCTTGCCGCCAACCAGAAAATCCCAACCGTCACCACCATCGAGAACGTCATTGCCATTGCGCCCATTCATCTTATCACTGCCAGCGCCGCCGACCAAGTAGTTGCTCGCATGATTTCCGAAGAGCTGATCAGAAAACTCCGATCCTTCAAGGTTTTCTATCGAGTGGTAGACGTCCATTGCTGCCCCGCCAGCGTTATTATTCAAGCCCATTATGTCCGCGACGATGCCTTGTGATACCGCTTGATACGAAACCATGTCCTTGCCACCACCTCCAAAGAACTCATCGCCACCGCCGTGGCCTACCAGCCTGTTGTCAAGATCATTGCCAAGAATCCAATCCCAACCGGCGGTTCCAAACAAATCTACTTGATCTGCTTCGCCGACAACTTCGTTTGCAATTTCAAATTTTACATGCAGCACGTTCGTAGGGTGAGAGCGTGACCCCAAGAACACTTCCATCAAGGATTTGCTCAAAACTGATGTCGGTCCACGTTGGTGTCAAATCCGCCTCATTCCAGTACTGAAGACCAGTTTGACCGCCGTACTGCCCATCAGCGTTGCTTCTATCCACTGACAAGATTTGCGCCGAAAGGAGTTGCAGCGGTGTTCCCAGCACTGACAGGTCCAGCTCACCATTCCAACCGCTTTGGTCTATCGAAGAAACGTAAATATCTATGTCTGTTTCACCCGAATAGCCTTGGGCTCGGATGGCATCGGGCAGGCCAGACAATGTAAGGACCGCATCACCAAGTGTATGTTCAGTCAAACTGGCAAAAACCTCTCCTGCAACCATAATGTCTCCGGCCGCATTGGCGATGCTCGTCGGGTGGTATTGAGCAGACCAAAAGGAAAGCATATCGACCCCATTGACGAGGAAGGAGTTGAACATTTCGAGCATTAGGCCCGCCTGCTCAAGTCCATGGCTAGCGAAAGACTTATGTAGCACATTCCACTCGGAGACCATTAGCTCAAGATCGCTGCCACTTGCCTCCCCCCAGAATTCCATGATCCCGACTGAGTCCTCTATGGCATTCATCAAATTTGCGAACGTGTCAAACCCATTTTGGTCGGCAAGCAAGTCATCTCGGAAGTAGAAGTGGCCCACAATTCCGTCGATCACTGAAAACTCGTCTGCAGTGTATTCATCGAATTGATTTTGTGTGCGTTCAAGAAGTTCTTCAAGGCTGGTATGGCCTGTAACGCTCTGGACCCAAGATTGAATGAAGATGTCAGGTTGCTCGATTCCTGAATAGGCCTCGTGGTCGTTGTAAAACTGCTCGATCACGTCATCGACAATCGTCGCGATGTCCCCCGACAATCTGCCGTACTCAGCAGCGGTCATGTAGCCCTCGTATTCGTTCCCCAACTCAAATGCACTGATTGGGTTGGGAAAACTGGTTTCAAGCACATCCAGAATGAAGCTACGGATAGCTTCTTCGTGCTGGGAATCAAAGGCGCGTTGGCCATAAGGCACATCATCAGTCAAGAACTGCGCGACCGGGATCACAATTACGGCTTGAGCATCGACATCGCTGCAAAACGAGAGGAAGTCGTTTAGTGGCGTGAGCGATTTTGTTTGCCCGTTGTCATCAGTGTATGTCGAAGCGTTGGGATTCGTAATGTCAAAGATAGTTTCAACGCTTGCGCCTCCTGGGTAACGAATGGTCTTGAGGCCAGTATACTCGATAAGGTCATCAAACTTTTCCCATGGCTTGTCCCCAATCGCTTCAAACTCAAAGACGTGGTTAAGGCCGAAATGGTCTTCTGTAACAAAGACTCCACTATTCTCTTCAATGGTGATTTGCGCGACCGTAGACATCGTTTGAAACCCTCCTGCTGAATGGTAAGTTCAGTTAAAGCGGTTCATGTGTCTTCGGCGGTGCAAGAATCTGGCAGCAAGGCGACTATTAGAGAAAATACTATTAGATTGTGGACCTATAGGCTCGGCATAAATTTCCTAGCCGCTTGAAACACTTGCGTCAGGTTGACCTGAAATAAAATGTCTTTTTGTTTGCCATTACCATCCTTCTAAAAGTGTGCTAACTTTAGGGGCACTCAGTATTCATGTGAGCGAAATGCTACCTTTTGAACTTTTCTTGCTTTTCGGATTCGCCGGATTGATACTTTCAATGCCTGGAACCAACGATAATGACCAGCCGACAGAAGCGTATCCGCAAGTTGATGATTGCGTTGACACCCCTGATGCCGAAGCTGTTGATCTGAGCAACGTCGTCGATGCAGTCGAGTTTTGGAAAGCTGGGAGCGCGACCGACGAAGACTGGGATCGGCAAGTTCAAGCAGTGATCTACAGTGACATTGAAGGAAACGAAGTGCTAGTATCGCTGGACGAATTTGAGCCAACGCAGACGGAAGACAGGTTTGAGTACGACACAACCGATGGGACAACAATTGTCCTGGATGTTTTGGGGAATGGAAATGCCCCGCCAAACTACGGAGTTGCAAACTTTAAGTACTTGCAAGTCGGCCTTCTAGGTGGCGATGAAGGAGGCAGCGCTAGCGGCTCCGTTTCGCTAGTTAACGGTGCCGGGGAAATCATCGAACCTGGTGTCAACAGCCCTGCTACTCAAGTAATCAGCAGCTACTTCTATGGTGGTGACGGTGATGACATCATCAACTTAGCTTGCTTGGAAGACAAATGGCCTGGTGGGTCACGAGATGTAGGCGGTGGCGAAGGCAATGATCTTATCTCGCTTGACGCAAGCGGCTCTAGTGTCAACTTTGTTAGTGTTAACGGCGACGCAGGATTTGAGGACGTCGTCTTAGTTGATGTTCTGGCTGACGAAGGGGAATACCCTCCAAGTTGGTGGTTAGCGACTATGGACCCATCAGACACACTAGTTTTAAACTTGCCAGAAGGTGCTCCAGAGGCTTTCGATGTCGAACCAGGATACGAAAGTTTAACTAACAATGGAACATACAGCTCCTACCATTACATCACTATCAATGGGTATAGCTTTGGGATCAATTTGTCCGGAGCTGCTGAAGCAGGAGCTTCGCCTAACATCGTGATTCAGCGTGTATAGTGTGTTGCCTGAAGACTGACATTGATGCGTTTTTTTCCACCAGCATCGCAAACGTGTTCAGCTTAACAGCCAAAGTTGCATTCGCATGACGAACCACTTGACCATAGGCAACTTTAGCGTACAGCGGTCCCGGAAGACGCTAAAGCGATCCGATTTCCGGTCAGCAACAAACTAGGTAATAATTGACCGGTATCGTGGAACCGCCGCCGCATCTGCGTTGGCGAGGTCAATAGCTTTCCATGCATTCCGCGTGCGTTGATATAGCTTCTTGTCACCCGCATAAACTTCATTGATGCGATTGCGCAGCTTCGGGGTAAGAATACTGTTCTTTTGAGCCTTCTTTGGTGACTCGTTTCTTTCCGATGTTCCTAACAAGTCTTCTATCCCTGGAACGATCCCGGACAAAAGAACCCTGAGATGAACCGTTAAGTCTTCGACCAAAAGCAGCTTTAGGTTGCATTTTTCCAAGATGTTCTTTCGATACATCTGCGGTGTCCAATGCGCTTCTTTAGGGAGATCAACCTCGTCGGACAGGTTGTCGCCGAGCCAGTCAATGAGAATGGCAATGTTCTTGCGATGCTCCTCCGCGCCTTGTGGAGTGCTAATCAGTCCTCTCTTTGCCTCCAAAGTTGTTGCAAGGGGAACGTAATTCTTACGTCCGGGCCCAACTACTTTGTCGAAATATAGCGACAGAAACCGATCGATCGGCTTGCGCACGACCGTAAACGCATGTTCTTCATGGGCGATGTCGACGGGAGTGAGGTTCAGATCACTGGCTCGCGCGAAACGCTCATCATCATCATGAACCCTGATAGGAGCATCGTGCGATTGGCCATGTTGAAGTCGCCAAAGCACGTTCTTAACGTAGGTGCAACCGCACTTCGGGATCACTAAGTAGCGAATAGGAAAACCGTCAACTACAAAAAGCCGTTGAGATATTTTGTTCGGCTCGGGAATGGCGATCTCCGAAGTAGCTTTAGTTGAAGTGGCTTGAACTGACTTGTTTGCCATCAAAGGAGCCTCCGCTCGTTACTCGTTTAACACAAACTGCACTTTGCGAAATCGCTAGTCAACGCGTCGCATCATACTGGCGTTCCCACGCTTCAAGAGACTGCCCCGTCGCAGAGTGGCACTCTTGTTTTGGTGAGGGAAGCTCACGTTAGGGATTGATACATCTAAGAAATCGCAAAGTTCATGCCATCCATCGCCTTTGTCCCATGAAACGTCAAGCAAATGGTCAGTCAATCCCTGTTTCACAAAGTAATCTCGGACGTTCCTGTTATGTTGCTCGTAAAGCTCAAGGTAGTGTTCCTCCACACCAACGGGGCTCGCAAACCCAAAAATTCGCGTTCTGATCGAACGGGCAGCTTCGTCGTCATGCCGATTGGCATGGTTTTTGATGCTGTTTAGCCATGCTACGGAATCTCGCCTCGTCGTCAGGATGTACTTTGCTTTGTCGCCGTAATGGTCAAGTAATTGATCCATCATCAAGGGCCATGGCCAGTCAGACAAGCAATCAAATCCTTCGGCAATCGAAAGCAGTTCGTCAAACCGTCCTCGTGCAAAAAGATCAAAGTTTGCTGGGAGCCAGTGTTGCGAATTGTAGCCAAGCTGAAGCAAAGCATAGTGTAGGGACTGCGTGCCTGTCTTGTTCAGCCCGATACCAAAAATCTTCAATGTCTCGTCTCCAGGATATACTTCGACAACACTATCGGTTGATCCTAAACAAGCCATTTACCTAGCTGGAAACTGCACAAATTTCCATGGCCCTCAAGTGTGGCATTGCATTTCCCCCTCAGGTTGTGGTGGTTTGCAACTCGTATGCAGCCCAAACTCAACTTAAAAGTCCGCCCGCATTCGTAGTGGCGGGCGCTCGATCTCCTTCAGCTCGAGGTGGTTTTTGACAACGCTCGAACTCCAAATGCACCATGTTACGAACCAATGGTTGCCATATGGTGAGCGGAGGTCCGCTCAGCGGTCAGTTCGTTAGGCATTCGTTAAGGGTTCTTAACGAAACTTGACGCAACGTAATAGTTTGGGGACTAACATGGAAAACAAAGAATTAGTTGAGCGTACATTGAAAGCGATTTCTGAAGCCGACCGGCTAGGTTTTACCAACACCCGTGATGCCCTAATTGAAATTGCACACAAATTGTTCGCAACGGATCAATCGATAGATGCTGGATCTGTATTGGCCTGGAAGGCGCTAGACTTCTGCGCGCATTGACAATTCAGTTCGAATTCCGGCTCATCTTTATCAAACTGTGGTGCCTCGTTTATAAACTGGTAACCTTTTCAACCCTAGATAGAAAGACGCAACAGGGATGGGGAAATTATGTCGGAACACGAGTGGATTCTTTCGGTACTAGAAGATCTAGGAACCTACGCGCAACGCAACAATTTGCCTGCGCTCGGGATGACTATCAAACAGGCGCGACGGATAGCCAAACATGAGATTTGTGAAGCTAAAGAACACTGCCCGTCCCGCCGTTGTGTCAAATCAGAATCTTTCGCGCCCTTACAAGGCCAACTAAGAAAGACATAAGGAAACACGAGCATGAGGTGAAGCAGCGATTTTCGAGATGCCTACCGCTGCTTAAAAGCTACAATGAACCATAAACCGTCCGCTGTTCAAACACTCAAGTCTAACCCAAAGGTTCTGACGTCAGTGAACATCCCCCGGATTTGTAAACGCTTTGCCCCCTAACTGAATATTTCTTGGTCATTCCGAATTCCGTCAACAAGCGTTCCTTGTCTCCGATTGCGGCCTATAACCTTTCTCGGATCGACAGGGTGAAGGAGTACACCTTTTTTTCAGCAAAATCTGCGGCTTAACTCCTCAATGGGCTCAAACATGAGGGGGATTATTTGCTTTTTTGGAGGAGTTTCATCATTCTGAAAGCATTGAATGCCTCCTGTCATAATCCATTAGAACTAGAGGGTTTTGGGTATGCACTGATTATCTAAAGCGTAGTGAACCTCGCATCATGCTTTTTCAAAATTTTCGGTTGCATACAGCCGAAAGCGGGCTTTGTATGCGGGACCTGCATGGGAGACCTACTTAAATGGCCGAGTTACTTCTCGTTTGTGGTTTATGCATGATGCCAGTGGCCCAATTGACGTATTCCTCGTCAAAGATTGAATCTGCGAGCCCGCGGTGGACAAGCCATTGATGGCAAAACTTGAGATTAGGCTGACCGGTCAACCACTCGAACACCTCATCTAGGCGATATAGGCATTTGGTTCCTTTACGCACCGTACGAAACCTTGGGCCTTGGTTTCGAACCCGCCAGTTGCCCAAGGTTTGCATCGAGATCGAGAGGCGCTCGGATAGTTCTTTGGTTGTCAGATACTCCCAGACTGGACGAGGGTGTTCGATGGCCCCCTTGGTCAAGGCATCTATTTTACTGAGTAGTATGTCACGGTATCTGACGGTTGTAGTGTAGGCAGTGTCGGCTTTTTTCATTCTCTTCTCAGTTTTTATCAGAATATCTGAGCAGGAAGTAAGTATGTCGACATTACCTACACAACTACCAAAAGATTCAGTTTGATGACTTACGCCGAATGCTTTTCCAGATCCGTCCCTTAGCAACGCGGCCGTCTTGAACTTTTTTGGTGGCGAGCAATTGTGAATTGAAAGCAGGTTGTGCGTGAGCGGTCACACCGTTCTGCATGCACCAAAGCTTATACTCGTTATACAAGTCCATCGAACGCACTTGATGGCCGGGCACAAAGTCGTAGCAATCGTCCAAAAACTGACCAATCATATCGCTCTGCTCCATATATTGCCGACTCTGCAGCCTCACGCTTTCGGGAACAATCAAGCGGCCATCGCGCAGGTATTGTTCAAGTCCTTCAATTACCCAATTCAGGATCCCTGGGCGTTCCGCTGCTAGCTTTTCCGGGAGTTCCCCATCCCGATACTCGGGTGGGATAACGTTGGGGAACTCAAGCGCCAAAACCCGGCGGGCGATCGCGGCATCTCCCCCATTCAGGACGGGAAGTGCGTTTGTGACGAATACAGGCGTGGCCCGCATTTTGAACTCAAAGTACTCCTGATGCAGGTACCTTGCCGTCATGGTGTCCCCGCCAGTCATCTTTTTCAGCAGTGAGGCATCAATCTGAGTGCCGTGATTGAACTCCGTCGCGAGAGCGAGACGTGCGCCTACCATTCTGGCGATATCATTTCTGATGCCCGGATTTCGTTGCATGAGAAAGGTCGTAACTTCGACATTGCAGGAATAGTCGCCGAGCAAGTCTGCCAGAGCATTTACGATTGTGGATTTCCCGTTCGCACCAGCCCCAAAAAGAAATGCCACGATTTGTTCGTCAGCACGTCCTGTCGCGACGTAACCAAACATGCGTTGCAAAAAGCTAGCCTCCTCTGAGCCAAGTGCGAGGCCCAGAGCTTTGAGGAACTCAGGGCATGTTGCGGTGGAGTCAAACTCAACATTAGCACACTTTGTATGGAGTTCAGTGGGGTCATGAGGGCGAAATTCTACCTTCCCACCATTCCACGCAAGCGTACCATTTCGCAGATTAATCGTGTTGGGCGTCTGATCCAAATCTGCGGCGGTGACCCTGAGTGCAGGATCGCTACTCGTAAGATTTTGGATGGACTTCACTTTGCTTTGTGACAGAAAGCTCTTTAGCGCCTTCTTGGTGTCCGCCTCGTCCGGCCGGTTTCTTGCTGCCACCGTTTCGTACAGCTCCTCTACGAAGGCCTTCGTCGCTTCCTGAACTCGCAAGCCTTTCACGTCGCGGACCCAACGACCATCTTCAAAGACATGCCAACCCGCCTCAGTGACGAACTTTGTTGTTCTTGAGACTTTCTCTGCGAAGGCTCTTGAAACATCAATCTCGCTAACCCGCGCGATGATAGGTGTTTCATAGCCCGAAATACTCCGCGCGATCGAGCGCACCTCTTCGTCGGACAAAGGGTTGTCAGAAGTAGAATTGAGAGCACCGAGAAGAGCCGACAGCTCATTCTCTTCTGTGCCATGGTTTCGACGAATGAGGCCCGCAATTGATGTCAGGTTCGAGTTTCGCGCACCCGACTGGCTGAACGGCCTTTTCTGGCCTTCGGTCACAGTTGCATTAGGTTGGCCAAGCATTGTTTCGAGCCAATGAGGGATGTTTGGAAGTTCTGTCATTTATTTATTCCACGAGTAGATGTTGCCAGAGTGATGGATTGAGGGCGGGGCGACGACATAGCCGCCGTCGGAGCGCACATCGATTCCGGTTCCTATTTTTCCGGCCGAGTTGCGGATTTTCTGATCGGGCATTGCAAAGTAGATATGCTGCCCCCCTCCGCCGGTCGTCACAGACAAGGATTTGTCGAGAGGGCTAAATCGCTCCTCCAGGCAGGCCAGCGATTGAATCCCGTTCTTGTCAGCCGAAACATCAAGGTCAATGACGAGCAGTTTTGATGCTCGGCCTGTGGCAACGCCGATGTTCCAATCGGTCTGCTGCCACCAAGCTCGAATTTGCCCTTGATTAGTCGTCGCTTCTTTGACCCCTCGTTTGACCGCTGGGTGCTTGGCTGCCGATGTGCATGAGCGATCGCCGCAAGAGCAATGTCCATTGAGGATCGTATGTACCGGGAATACAGCCCAGCCTTTCGCCGCATAAAGCAGCGCCGTTTCAAGCATTCTCATAGTTTGCTCCGGCGAAGGTTTTGATGGGGTGAGTTTCGTTTTTCTCGAGCCATGTCTGGATCGACGTGAAGCGATAGAGCGGCTTACGCCCGGCATTAACCCGTGGCGGGCCCTGCCGTTTGGCGTGCCATCGCATGAGTGTGCGTGGAGATACCGCAAGCAACCGAGCGGCTTCTTCGAGAGTTAGTAGATCATTGTTTTGCGGCATTTCTGCCTCCTATCAATTGTTGATGGAGGATCAGTTGCGAATGCCTGATGTTAGTTTCTAGGGGCAGGGCGCGTTGCTCAGACCGCAGTCTGATAGACTCTGCTACAAAAGCCGTCTGGTGGTAAGACAAAGACCGAAATGTAAGCCCTTAGCTGATGTGGGGCAGTGCAAGCCCGCCCCACTCCAAAGCGTTTCAGTGAGTCTTTTTTGTTAGCTGGGAACGTCTCTGAAACCGTTGCACGACGTGTTCGACAACATCATGAGGTTGACCGCCCACCGCAGTTACGGTTGAGATCGCTTCTTTCAAAGCGAGCACTGCATCAAACACGACTTCTGCATCTTGCAGATCGTAGTGAAGATCAATCTCAGTAGCCAATTCGTGGCTGAGTGCGTGGACAACGGTCAAGAGCCGTTCGAAGTTCTCGATAGAGTAAGGTTTAGTCTCAATCATTTAAATTCTCCTGATGGCCTCTTAAGGGCGCAAGGTTGAAGTTGTTGGTGAGGGATCATGATCAAGAAAGCTGATTTTTGGGCGCTGCTTGAGCCAGCTTGTCATCTACACCCGAAATGGCCCTTCTTAGGGGGTCTTCCATCAAGTGGGCATACCTGGCCGTCGTTTGAGGTTGGCTATGCCCCAATAGGCGGCCGATGACTTCAAGGGGCTGCCCTTGACTGATCAGAATTGAAGCATGGGTGTGGCGAAGATCATGAATTCGAAAGTCCGCCAGTCCTGTCTGTTCCATCAACCATTTCCAAGGCTTGTTAATGTCGTTGATTGCCCCTCCGGCCTTTGAAGGGAAGAGAAAGTCTGACTTCGAAACCTTCTTCATTTGTTGAAGCAACTCAACCGCACTTGCAGACAATGGGACTGTCGTTTGCATGCGGGTCTTCATCCTATCTGCTGGCTTAATCCATCGCATTGCTTGGAGATCAAATTCGCTCCACTTGGCCCCGAAGACCTCACTCCGGCGAGCACCCGTCAATAGAAGTAGGGTCAGTGCATTGGCTGCAATCCGATTTTTCATTGCTGCCACCGCGGTCACGAAGCGAACAAGTTCGTCATCCGATAGATACCGCTCACGCCCATGCTCGGAGTTTGACCGAGCGCCTTGTGCGACATTGATCGTGACCCAGTCGTTACGCTTGCCAACATTCAGTGCCTTCCGGAGGGACGCAATGACTCGGTTCGCCATCACCCGTGCACTCTTGCTAATGTGCGCATGCAAAGTATCGATATCACGGCTCTTTAGGTCGCAGAGGCGCTTCTTT
The DNA here is from genome assembly GCF_042466115.1 of Octadecabacter sp. R77987. NCBI lineage: Bacteria > Pseudomonadati > Pseudomonadota > Alphaproteobacteria > Rhodobacterales > Roseobacteraceae > Octadecabacter > Octadecabacter sp. R77987. Next base: position 68,634 of record NZ_JAXHBQ010000001.1, read on the forward strand.
CCTAACACCGGAATTACGAACCGTTCCCAGTACTTGATCTGCTCTTTGCGATATGCCTCTGACACTGACGGCAGATGATCAGACTCATACATCTCCCAAAGGTCGCGAACTGTTGGTGCCTGCCTTGCGTCATTGAGCTCGTCTAAGGGGTCAATGCCCTTGTCAACTTTCACTCGAAGGTCTCGAGCTTCGGTCCGAGCCGCATCAGTCGACCAATCGGGAAACGTCCCGATGCGCATCCTGCGTTCCCGACCAAGCAAGGAGTACCCGAAAACGAATGTTTTTGCCCCGGCCTTAGTGACACGAAGCGCAAGGCCTAAGGTCGCAGTGTCCCGATACAGGACCTGTGCCGAATTTGGGGCAGGGAGGGATTTTATGAACGCGTTTGTTAGTTTCTGTTTGGGCATTGGCTTGACTCGTGTACGGATCATGTACGGTTTCAACATGTTATAAGTGGCGATTGGTGTCGCTCTACGTCAAGGTATGCCATATTAAAAACATTTGAATCCATATATATACGGCGAAAGTCTATTAGACTTGAGTGATAGGCACTGAGTTTTGTAATCAGTAGGTCCGCGGTTCGAGTCCGTGTGGGGGCACCATTTATATCAGGCACCTAGTGACGTAATTCGGGTAAACTGACACACCCCTTAACGGTCGGTCGGCGCGTCTTGGTGTTTGGTGATTGAACGCGAACCTGCGCGCGGTCATGAAAGCATATGAAATCGGGCCATATCCTCATTTTGCACGCTGGAAACGCCTTGGGATAACCCATGTCAGTGTTGCACGCGAATGGACTTGATTTCAAAGGGTTCGAAATCAAGGCCGACATCGCGCCCCGTATGGGGGATGCGCTTTTGATCGACTTCGAGGAAATCGGTCACATGCACCGTTCCGATATCAAACCCGAAACGCAAAGTCGCTGACGTCTTTTGTCCGTTCGATTCAAATATCCTGACGATGGAACCAGCACGATCGTCTGCGGGTTTGAGCGTTTCGACGATGACGTTCGGCGCGCTGGACACCACAAACGGGGCATCTAATGCCGCGTGGCCGGGCCCTTTCGGGATCACGCGCAACGGCGCGTTCAGGTCATAGGCCGCGCAGTTCAAAACAGCCGGATCGGCCCTAGGGATCGGCAACAGGCTGTAGGTAAATGCGTGGTGCCCCTGATCAGCCTGCGGATCAGGTGACGTGGAGGATTTGATCAGCGTGATCCGCATCGTCGTGTCGCGCACGTCATAGCCGTATTTGCAGTCATTGAGCAGGGCCACGGCATAGTCCCTGTCGGCCAACTGCGCCCACTTTTGTGCCGGAACTTCAAAGCGGGCCGCGTCAAAGGGCGTGTCGCGGGTGGTCGCGCGTTCCACAACGCCCCACTGCGTGTCAAACTGTGCCATTGGGGCGGTTATGGCGACCGGGAAGGCGGCCTTGAGCAGGACATGCTGTTCGTGCCACTCCACCGTGGTGTCGAAATCAATGCGGTTGGAATGTGCGGCCAGCCGGATGTCCTGCATAATCGTGCTGGAACGCCATTTGATCGTGACACGCAGGCTGGCCCGCAGCGGTCCGGCCTCGATAATCTCAAGCGAAGTTTCACCCATCACATCGTCCTGACGGTCCTCGAATGACGGGTCGATATCCCAAGCGTCCCAACAGATCGGGCGGTCCTCGAAGGCCACCAGCTGGTTGCCCAAGGCACCTTTTTGCAGCACCTCCTTGCCGGTTGCTTTGTCGTGGATGCGTGTCAGCCGGCCTGTGCCATCAACCGTGACCTGCAACGTGGCGTTTTCCAACACAAAGCCTGCATCTGTTGCGCGACAAGTGGCGGGTATCTGGGTTGGTATCGCATTTGCCAATGGCGTGACCGAGTAGGCGGGCAGGGCGTCAAACAACGCCAGCGTTCCGCCCTCGGTCGGTTGTCCGTTTGCGATGTCCGCGCCCGTGATCAACGCCAGACGCGCACCGCTTACGGGCGATGTGTTCGCCAGCGCCGGTTCCTGCATCGCCAGAACATCCGCGGCGGCTGCAGACGCGGCCCCGGCCAGTTCCATAGTGCGGGTATAGTCCGCGCGGGCATCGTCAAAAACCTGCGCGACCGATGTGCCTGTCACGATATCGTGGAACTGGTTAAGGCACAGCAACTGCCAGGCTTCGGTCAGATCGGGGGAAAGGCCAGCCATCGCAGAGAGTGCTTCGGCCTCGTGCAGGGCCCATTCCGCCTTGCGGTTGGCGCGCTTGATCCAGCCTTGGGATGTGTAAACGCCCCTGTGGCCCTCCATATAATGTTCGCCCACATGCACGGGAAGGTCAGTGGCTGCCGCTTCGATCGCCTCAAACGCCGCGCGCACAGTGCTCATCCTGAAACGCGGCATTCCGGGCATATCGGCATAGGCGTGGCCCTTGGCCAGCAACGCCTCGGTCGGGCCGCCGCCGCCGTCACCATAGCCATAGCAGATCGGCAGATCGCGCACCTGATCCTGTGTCGTTGAGCGATCCCAGGTCCCGTAAACCTCGTAGGCGCTAAGATCGCTTTTGTAGTTGGTCGGGAAGGGCAGATATTGCACGTCACGCGGGGTGGTCAGCACATGGGCCAGCACGCGGCTGCCATCCAGCCCTTCCCAGTTGTGGCTGGAGGAGGCCACCGGATTGATCTGATTCCAGTTCAGCTTGTTCGTTGCGAACCATTTCAGGCCCGCATGGCGCATAAGCTGGGGAATTTGCGCGGGAAACCCGAATGTGTCGGGCAACCACAGGACCGGCGTTTCAACATCGCCGAATGTGTCACGAAAATAGCGGCGGCCAAGGGTCAGCTGGCGCACGAGCGCTTCGGGGCCGGGGATGTTCAGGTCCGGCTCGACCCACATGCCGCCCATGACCTCCCAGCGCCCTTCGGCCACACGGGCTTTGATCTGGTCAAAGATCGCTGGATAATCCGCCTGCATCATGGCGTAAAGCTGGGGTTGGGAATGCGAGAAGTGATAATCGGGATCAACTTCCATCAGGCGCAATACGTTCGAGCAGGTGCGTGCGTTCTTGAGGCGCGTTTGCGCAATCGGCCAGAGATAGGCGATGTCGATATGGGCGTGGCCAATGCCATGCAGGGTCACATCCAGCGGATCGCCTGCCGCGGCCTTGCCCTGTTCCAGGGTGGCCAATGCGGCGGCGGCCGTTTCATAAAGCGCATCCCCCAAAGGCGCGCGGGTATCAAGCACCTTGAACGCGTCATCAAGTGCGGCCAGCAGTTTCTGATGCACGGGATCATCCGGCGCGAGCACCGACACCGTATCCAGCATTGTTTGCGCAAGGGTGTGGAACGCCAGCAAGGTCGGATCACGTTCCACGATCGCGGGGGTGCCCATGAACAGCTTGGCCTTGCTTGTCGGATCCGGCGGCCAGTCGGTGTGGCCCGTCCAGCCCTGAAGCGACAGCACATGCTGCTTGCCGTCCGCAAGTGCGCCGTCCAGTTGGATGGTGTGGTGATAGCGATCTGCCGATGCGACGGGGCGTTCGTCAATGTGCACCAGTGCTTCGGGGTGGTTAAAGATATCGCCCAGGACCCCAAGCGGAAGGTGCAGCACGATTTTGTCAGCGTCCCAGCCATCTGGCGCCGCAAAGCTGCTTTTGAGGATGAAGTTCAGGTCGGTCTGGCCCCAGTAGCTTTGGTGCGGGATTTCCGCCCAGCCGGTCGGATCGGCGCAGATCGGGGCGTCAACCGTGGCCGCCGCAAGGGGGAGCAGCCGGAACGGCGGCAAGGGTTGGCGTTTGCGGTGCACATAGGGCGCAATCAGCGTCAGGCGCTGTGCGATCTTTTCGACTGTGAAGGGCCAGCGTCCACTCATCAGCGCGCGGTTTCCTGGACCAGATCAAAGCCCGGCACGCCACCGCGATAGACGGATGCGGTTTGCGCGGCCTCGGCCTCGAGTTTCGTCGGGTCCCAATCGCTGCGCCCATCGCCCCAACTGCGGTCCAGATCGGGCCAGGGGATGCTGTCGATCAGCAGCTTGGTATAGGGGTGTTGCGGTGCGCCGATCACGTCCTTGGGTGGGCCTGCCTCGACCACATGCCCCTTGAACAGCACCATCACATAGTCGCTGACGTGATAGGCGGTGGCCAGATCATGGGTGATGTAAAGGATTGAAATCCCGTATTTATCCTTGAGATCATAGATATTCGACAGGATCGAGGCGCGCAGCGAAGCATCCACCATGCTGACGGGTTCATCAGCGATCAGCAACTTGGGCGACAGCATCAATGCCCGCGCCACCACAAGACGCTGGCGCTGACCGCCCGACAATTGGTGCGGATAGCGGTTCAGCACCAGATCGGGATCAAGGCCGACCGCATCGCAAGCCTCTTCCATCGCCCGCTGGGTGTGGGCAGCCCCTTGGGACAGACCAAACTGTTTGAACGGGAATTTCAAGGCATGGTTCACGCGGTAAAACGGGTTGAAGCAGGCATAGGGGTCCTGGAACACGGCCTGCACGTTCTTGCGAAAATCAAGGCTTTGTGCGGCGCTCATTGCGGCCACGTCCTGCCCTTCAAACAATACGCGCCCCTGACTGGGCGGGTTAAAGCCCAGCATGATCGACCCCATCGTCGATTTTCCCGAACCAGACTGCCCGACGATGGAAATGATCTGCGGCGTGTCCCCTTGCAGTGTAAACGACATCGGATGCAGCGCTGTGACGGCGCCATAATCCTTGCGCACATTTTCGAACCGCAAAAGCGGTTCTTGCGTGCCACGTGCGGGCGCATCGGCGCGGGCATCGGGGTTGAGGAAACTTTCACCGCCAACCAGCGGCACCGACGAGATCAGATCGCGTGTGTAGGGGTGTTCGGGCGCTTGCAGGATTTGCTGCACCGTGCCGTGTTCGACCAGTTCACCGTCTTTCAAAACGGCCAGTTCATCGACGGTTTGCGCCATCAGCCCCATGTCATGCCCGATCAGCATCAGGCCCGATCCGATCTGCCCCTGAATATCCTTGAGGGTCTGCATGACCTGGCGCTGCGTCACCACATCCAGTGCCGAGGTCGGTTCGTCCGCGATGATCAATTCGGGGTTCAAGATGATGCCCATGGCGATGCAGACGCGTTGTTTCATGCCGCCCGACAGTTCGTGCGGGTAAAGCTGGCCGGTATGCACCGGCAGACCAACGCTTTGCAGCGCCCCGTCAGAGCGGCGTTTCAATTCGGCGCGGTCCTTGTGCCCTTCATGGGCAATGATCCCGTCCCACATCTGCGGTTCGACCCGCATCACGGGGTTCAGTGAATTCATCGCGCCCTGCGGGATATAGGCAACGCGCGACAGGCGGGTCTTGCGCATTTCTTCTTCGGAGAGTGCAAGAATGTTGGTGCCGCCCAGATCAATTGTGCCACCCGACACGCGGCCCGGTTCGGCCAGCATTTGCATCACCGCCAGCGCGGTCGTGGTCTTGCCCGAACCACTTTCGCCGATGAACCCGACGCGACGACCCTTGTGGATATCAAGCGACAGCGCTTTGACCGCCTGCACGATCCCTTGCGGTGTGGGAAATTCAATCGACAGATCACGCAGGGTCAGGACAGGTTTATCGGTCATGATAGCTTCCTCAGCCGCGGGTTCGAGACCTCATCAAGGCCAAGATTGATCAGTAACAGACCAATGAAAATCACCCCGAGCAGCAGCGTTGGCAAGCCCCACCACCACCACAGGTTCTGGATCAGCGCGCCGGCGTTGATCGCCTCGTAGATGGTGCGCCCCAGTGTCGGGATGCGCTGTGGTCCAAGACCAAGCACTTCGAGGCCGACAGCCGTCACAATCGAGGTGGTGACCGAAGCGATGAAAGACCCGAACAGATAGGGCACAAGGTTGGGCATCATCTCGCGGAACATGATGTGGGTCGTGGACGCGCCGGACAATTGCGCCATCTGCACATAGCCAGATTGCTTCATCGACAGCACCTGCGCGCGGATCAGGCGGGTGGGCGATTGCCACACAAAACCTGCGATCAGCAAGGCCATCATCGTCAGCGTCACATCGCCAAAGGCCGATTGAAACACCACAAGGATCAAGAGCGGCGGGATCGTGATCATCACGTCCGCACCGACGCGGATCACATCATCCGTGCGCCCGCCAAGGAAACCGGCGGAAAAGCCAAGAAAAATGCCGATGGACATGCCGATAAGGCTGGCCAGCAACCCGACAAACAAGGTGTTGGGCGCGCCGACGATGATCATCGCCAGCATGTCGCGCCCGCCACCATCGGTGCCGATGGGATGATCCCAGATACCCGGTTGGCGGCGCAGGTTTTCAAAGCCCACGGGCGGCAGTTTCAACGGGCTGGAGCCGGTAAAAACCAGATCGAGGTTCCACAGGATGCGCCCGACGATACCAATCGCGATGATGGCGAGCAGCAGCCCCAAACCCCAGATCAGTTTCGGGTTCATCCAGGGGTTATCAAACCGTCGGATACGGCGGGCCTGCCGCTTTTGCGCGCGGGTCGGGGAGATGTTGTCGGTGCTGGTCATGTCATGCGACCTCGTGCCGGATGCGGGGATCTATGAACGGATAAAGCAGATCGACAAGGAACACCGACAGGGCCGTGATCAGGATAATGACAAAGCTGACCCCCTGAATGACAGGGAAATCCTGGTTGAGGATCGCGTCATAAAGCAGCTTGCCCATGCCGTTATAGGCAAAGATGCGTTCGACCAGAACCTGCCCCGCGATCAGCAGCCCGATCTTGAGGGCAAAGGCGGTGATCTGCGGCAGGATCGCGTTGCGGATCATGTAGCGATAAAGGATATAGCGCGGACGCAGCCCCTTGGCCTCGGCCAGTTTGACATAGTCTTCGCCCTGCACGCCGATCATCAGCCCGCGCATCCCCAAGGCCCAGAAACCGAAGGTGACGACCACAATGGACAGCGCGGGCAGGAAACCGTGGTGCAAAACGGATTGCACGAAAGCCCACGTCCAGCCCGGTTCGACAAAGATGGAGTAGGCGCCCGTCAGCGGGAACCATTGCAGCTTGGCGGCGAAAATCCACATGAGTAGCAGGCCGGACAGGATTGGCGGGATCGAGGTAAATACCATTGCTGCGGGTATCGCGACCTTGACCAGTTTGGGCGACCTTTCCCAGACCATCAACGCGCCCAGCAGGTTGCCGATGAAAAAGGTGATCAGCAGCGACAGGATCATCAGCCCCATCGTCCAGGGCAGGGCGTTCAGGATCAGTGTGGAAACAGGTGTCGGGAAGGCGGCCGTCGATAGGCCGAAATCAAATACCAGTGCACCGCTTATGTATTTGAAATACTGCACCAAAAGCGGCTGGTCGATCCCCATGTTGGCGCGCAGTTGTGCCAGGATTTCCTCGGAGTTCGCGACCGAACCGGCGCCCGATGCCATCCGCCCCAGCGCAATTTCGGCAGGGTCCACGGGCGACAGGCGCGGGATGATCCAGATGATCGTTGCGGCGATCAGGATCGTCAGCACGAACGTTACAAGCCGGTTGATCAGATATGATCTGGGTATGCGTCCCATTGCCTTGCCTCCCTATCGGGGCATTTCGAAAATCGGAAAGAAGAGCGGCGGGTCGTGCCCCGCCGCCCCGTGGGAGGCGTTTTAGTTACCAGCCGGTTCCAGATTGTGGATAATTTGGTGGGTGTGATTCCACCAGAAGAACGGGTGGTTGTAGTAGTTGTCAGCCGTGGGCCACCCCGTCCAATATGTCTCGTTCATGGGCAGCAGCTTGGCGGCCTGCACCAGCGGGATGAACGGCATTTCCGCGTCCAGATGCGCGTAGGCTTCTGCAACCAGACCGGGGATTTCTGCGTCACCCAACGAACGGGCAGCGATGTCGGCCATGAAGGCGGAATAAGCCTCGGCTGCGGGTCCGTCCCAACGCGCGGTGTTGTTGAAGCCGGGGCTGCGTTCGCCAACCGGCACCACATCAGCGACCGTATAACGCCCCATCGACGCCCAGGGTTCGTTCACCGATCCGCAAGACAGCCAGCTATAGGACATCTCGTAAGCGCCAAATGGCAGGACTTCACCCCAGAACACGCCATTTTCCACAGGCACGGCGCGGGCATCAATTCCGGCGCGCTGCAACTGTTCAACAATCACATCAATCGTGCGGGTATATTCAGTCGAAGCCGAATTGACATGGATATTCACCGAAAGGGTTTCGCCGTCCTTGGTATAGTAGTCACCGTCACGGGTGTAGCCTGCAGCTTCGATCAGCGCCTGACCACCGGCCACATCAGCAGCTGCGGGCAGGCCATACCCGGCCTCGACCACGGCGTCGATGAACGGCGCCATTGATCCGTATTGCGCGAACATCGTGGAGCTCGCCTCGGTTGTGCCCTCGTAGGCGACGTTCACGATCTGACTGCGATCAATGATATGGGCGACGGCCTTGCGCATATTCGCATCGTCCCAAGGTGCTACGGTCGTATTGATTTCCAACTGACGCGCACAGGGGTCGGCAGCCGCATAGGGATAATCGTCATACCATGCGATCACATTGGCGTTTTGCGCCTGAATGGCCTCGAAGGTGCCGATGGTGACGTTTTGCGCCGCATCAAGCTGATCGGATGCGATCAACTGCGCACGGCTTTCCTCGCCGCCCGATTCAAGGAAGATCACACGCTGAGGCGCGGGCAAGTCCATGAAACCGGTCCTGGCCCCCCACCAATCATCGTTACGATCCCAGATTGCGCGGTTCGAGGTGGCCGAAGTGAAGGTGTATGGCCCCGTGCCGATGGGCGGGTAGAATGTGAAAGTCGCGGCGTCTTCGCCGGCCCAGATGTGTTCGGGCATGATCAGGAATGACCCGAAGATACGCACGCCAAAGTTTTCGACAATGAAACGCGGATTGGGGGCTTGCAGGGTAAAACGCACGGTCAGGTCATCGACTTTTTCGACGGATGCAACCTGTGCCTTGATGGTGGCGGCCTCGCGCGATGAAATCTCTTCGTTGGTCATTGCCAGATTGACGGTAAAGATCACATCGTCGGCATTGAACGCCTCGCCATCGGACCATTCCACGCCGTCGCGCAGGGTGATGGTGAATTCGGTGCTGTCCGCGTTTTGCTCGAATCCGGTGGCAAGCCACGGGTCAATGTCGCCGCTACCGTAATTGAGGACAAAAAGCGGCTCCCACATGGTTTGGTGCGCGCCGTGCATCCGCTTGGTGCCCGGAGTCATCCAGTTGAAATTTTCAGGGTCCTGGATCGTGCGATCAAGGTCAAAGATCACCGTGTTTTCGCGCGCGACATCCTGTGCGGATGCACCGGTCGCGACCAGCGCAAGCGCCGAAGTTGCAAGCAGGGTTTTCATCAGGTTCATTTGGTCTTTCCTCCCAGAGATGGGCATTTAGCCCGTTGTTGTGCCCGCCTAGCGGGCGTAGTCCATGACCAGAACGCGGGTGCGATCGGGCAAGTCGTTCTTGGTGAGCGTGACAGTGTCGCCAAAGGCGAAATCAACCTCGCTGGCCTCGTCAAAATGCGACAGGAATGTTTCGATCCAATGCAGGTTGCGCGGCTTGTAGGTCAGCGTGCGAAAATGCATCGGGATCACCAGCTTGGGTGCGGTTGCATCAATCAGGCGTTTGACCTCGTCCAGCCGCGTGGTGAAAACACCGCCCGCAAGGGTCAGCAGCACGTCAACACCTTGGAAAAACGCAACCTGTTTGTCGTTCAGGTCATTGCCCACATCGCCCATATGGCCGATCTGCATGCCGTCGACTTCGAACCGGTACATGGCGTTTGCACCGGGTTCATGCAGGGGGTGATCCGCGATCTCCATTGCCTCGACCGCGCGCACATCCAGTCCCGCAATCGTTTTGCGCCCGCCTTCGCGCACTGCATCAAGTGTGTTGAGCCAGACATGATCGCCCGGCACCAGATCATGGCGGCAGTGGGCACTGTCATCGTCCGAGGACGTCAGCACGATATCGGCTGGATCGTTCATCGGGGCGTAGCCAATCTCGTCGGGTGTATAAGGGTCGAGCGCAATACGCAGCCCGGCCGCCGAGGTGATCATAAACGCCGCCTGACCATACCACTTGATCTGCATCAGTTGTTTCCTACGACATGTGGACTGCTGGTTTTGGTGATGTCGTTGTTGGTAGGGCGTGGGTGGGTTTTCCAAGAGCCCGCATCGCCGCGACACAAGATCGCTTCGACGCCGGTCGCCCATTTGGGATTCGTGATCGCGACACTGGGCGGGCAATAGCGCAGTGTCAGACCGCAGCGGCGGCGGTCACTTGTATTGGCCTGTGAGCCATGCACCAGCATATCGGCGTGCAGTGACATCTGTCCGGCCTTCAAGGTGTTGGTAAACGGCGCGCCCATTGCATCGGCGTTGGCGGTGCCTTTGTGAAACACGCTGCCTTCGCCTTTGGTTTCGGCCACGGGCAGGGCGCCCTTGTCATGGGTGCCGGGAATGAACTGCATCGCCGAATTGGCGGCGTCGGCATCGTCAATCGCCAGCCATACCGTGACCGTGCGCGCGGGCGAAAGCGCCCAGAACGACGCATCCTGATGCCATGGTACAGCCTTGGGATCGTGTGGGCGTTTGGACAGGATCGCGCTGGCCCAGCACAGGATATCAGGACCCATAAGGTCCTGGACGAGATCAAGGATGCGCGCGTCCGCCGCAATATCGTAAAGCCCGGACAAACGCGCCTGATAGCAATTGATGCCATAGGCGCCAGCCTCTCCCATGTCGTTCATCAAGCCATTGATATAGGCACGGATATCGGCAATTTCGGCCGCGTCGAAAACGTTAAACGGCTGCACGAAGCCATTTGCGTTGTAGCTGGTGATCTGCGCGGCTGTGAGCCGTTCAGGCGTGGCATTGACGACCGGCGAAAAGCGCAGGTCTTGCTTTTGATCCAACATGATAGTCCTCCCAGACGCGGATCAGTCTAAGCACAGTTGGGCAGGTGTCATCGACGCGGATTGACAAAATATTGCACTATTTTGATAATTACCTATCAAAACAACCATATTCTTGGATAATCTTGCTGCATGGAAAAGACCCGCTTTCTGATCGACACCTACATCCGTCCTGACGAGGCGTTTCATTTTGCGCGCAAATCGCTGGCGACGCGCTATCCTGAACGCGCACATGATCACGATTGCTTTGAAGTGTTCCTGATCGAAAGCGGGCGCACCGAACACTGGATAAACGGGGTAACACAGGCGTTGGAGCCGGGGCAGCTGGTGTTCATTCGCCCCCATGATGTCCATGCATTCAAGGCCAATCGAAAAACCGGATGCCAGATCATCAATGTGATGTTTCGCACGGATACGGCCAGCCATCTGGCAACGCGATACGAAAGCGCCATTGGCAAGCGGTTCTTTGATGCCTCATCCGATCTGCCAGAGATGCACACGCTTGGGCCGGCACGTTTCGCGCGCGCTGTGGATGTGTCAATGCAATTGCAAACGGCGCAGCGCGACCTGGCACGGATCGAGGAATTCCTTCTGGTGCTGACCAACAGGGTCGCCCATGCCACCAGTGGCGTCACCAAAGCTGCCCCGAAATGGTTTTCGGAAGCCTGTAGCGCCGCACAGTCCCCGGACGTTTTCCGCCTTGGCGCGAAGGGGTTTATTGCGGCAGCCGGTCGAAGCCAGGAACATGTTTGTCGCACCTGCAAGACAGTTCTGGGCGTCACGCCGACGGAATTCATCAACCAGATCAGGATCGAACACGCCGCCCAGCTTCTGCGCAGCGACGAGGCGTCGATTGATGAAATCATCCAAAGCTGTGGCTTCGAGAATACCGGCTATTTCTATCGCCTGTTCCGGCGTCAATACGACACAACTCCCCGCGTATTCCGAACCCGTCACCAGCGCGATCCGTTTCAATCCACCGCCAGTCAGCAATGACTGTCCTGCCAGTTGCCCACCTGCGCGTTCATCGTTTAACGCGCTGGTCACTTTCCGCGGCTGCGCGGCCTCATTGTCCTTTGCGCAGTCTTCCTTCCAAGGCAATCTAGCCGCTGCAAAACGCGACAACCCCGGCTGCGTCACTGGTTTGCGATCAACTGGTGCGCTCAGACCCCTTCCAGCGAGTCCCGCATGACGATCGACACTTCAAGCTTTCGCCGCGCGCCCGGATTTCGCTTTTCGATCATGTTGATCAGCTCTTCTGCCGCGATACGGCCCATCTCACGGTGAGGCACATGCACAGTCGTAAGCGCCGGAAGGACAATGCTGGCCAACTCGATATCATCGAACCCTGTGATAGAGACGTCATCGGGCACATGAAGCCCCAGCTGTCGCGCCCGGTTGATCGCCCCAGCCGCCAGTACGTCATTGCCGCACATGACAACTGTGGGTCTCGGCTCGGCCTGCATCAATGCCTCGAAAGCAATGGCGCCGTTTTCAATCTCGTAGGCCGTTTCAATAACAGGCATCGTATCGGGGTTGCGATCATGTGCCATCAGGCTTTGCTGTATCCCACGCAGCCGGCCTTCGGCACGGTCGTTCCCTTTGATGATCCCGGAGATTACGGCGATCCTTGAATGGCCCATCGCAAGAACGCGATCGGTCAGCATCCGCATCGCCGCGCAATTGTCGAACCCGACTGACGCGTTGACGGCATCGGGCGTGGATGTCCAGGCAAGCACAGCGGGAACACCGCGCCGTGCCAAGAAGTCATAGCTTGCCTGTGCGCGTTCGGACCCGATAAGCAGCAGACCATCCGCACCACGCGCAACCAGTGCGCGGATTTGTTCTGCCTCCATTTCGGGTTGGTAGGCGCTGCTTGAGACCAGCAAATTGTAGCCCGCCGCGTGCAGCGTTTCCTGAAACGCCTGCAAGCCCCGCGCAAAGATCGCGTTTTCCATCGTCGGGATGATCGCGCCGATGGTTTGGGTCCGCTTTGCGGCCATGGCGCGGGCATTGAAATTGGGCGTGTAGCCCAGCTCCTCGACCGTTTTCATGACCCTCTCGCGGGTCTTGGCAGAAACCTTTTGCTGTTCGTTCAAACACCGCGACACCGTGGCCGTGGACACACCCGCAACCCGCGCAACGTCATCGAGGGTTGGAATGGTTGGCGCTGTCGTCATCGGTGTCATCCCTCGTTTCTATTGGGTATTTCAACATCATACCGGCCTTATCGTAGCCGTGCACGTCTAAAAATGTAAGGGCTTGCACGAATCAAGTGTAAGCGCTTACAATTCCCGAAGAACCAGACAGCGTGGAGGCTTCGGTGTTTCTCATCAGCTCTTTCATTGTGTTTGCGGTGTTCTTTGTGAACGTCGCACTCGGGGCTCTTGCAGACAGTGCGTTCCTTGGGGACGTCGGAGAGATGTTGGTTTTGTTTGCGGCGTCGGTGCTGTTCGTCGTCGCCATACTCAAGAAAGAGGCTGATCGTTCAAACAAGGACGACAATTAAGATTTCCAATAGGGAGGAGAACCAAATGGATAAGAAAGATCGCAAAGAAATTGAATCGGTGGAACGCCGCAATTTCCTGAAAGTTGCGTCGACGGCCGGCTTTACGGCGGCGCTTGTGGCCGGCGCAGGGGGGATGCTGTTTTCGACCGAGGCTGCGGCCCAGTCAGCCAATGAGGAACGCGAGCGCGAGGCCGCCGCCGAACACATCATGACCATCGCCACGGCCTATGTGCTGGGCGCATCGCGCAGCTATCCGATCATGCAGCTGGACCTGAAAGAGAATATCCAGAACGCCACCAATGGCAAAGTCTATGTCAAACTGGCCCCCGGTGGTCAGTTGGGTGCAGGCGGTGCGCTGGTGACTGCGGTTCAGGGTGGCACCATTCAGGCGGCACAGCATTCGCTGGCCAACTTTGCGCCCTTCGCATCTGCAGTTGACCTGATCAACATGCCGTATCTGTGCGGGTCCAACCAGCGTTTCACCAACCTTGTGAACTCTGAATTCTGGGGCAGCAACGTGACGCCCAAGATCGAAGAGAACGGCTTCAAGCCACTGTTCTATGTCAACATCGACCCACGGGTCGTGGCCGTGCGCAAAGGCGGCGACGCCGTCATAACGCCGGGCGACATGGATGGCGTAAAGTTCCGGGTTCCCGGCTCGGCGATGTTGCAGCAGTATTACCGCATGGTTGGCGCGAACCCGACGCCGGTCGCCTGGGGTGAAACACCTTCCGCGATCCAGCAGGGTGTGGCCGACGCGCTTGACCCTTCGGTTGGCGCGCTGTTTGTGTTCGGCTTCAAGGACATCCTGTCACACGTGACCTTCACGCAGGCGGTGCCGGATTCTCAGGTCTATTCGTGCAACCTTGAATGGTTCAATTCCATGCCTGCCGATGTGCAGGAAGGGATCATGTGGGGCTCCGAGATGACCGCGCACCAGAACCTCGCCAAAGTGCCTTCGGCCCGCGCCCATGCCATGGCCGAGCTGACCAAGGCAGGCGTTGAATTCCATTCGCTAAGTGACGATCAACTGGCCGAGTGGAAAGACGCAGGTGGCTTCCAGCGCTCGGAATGGGACGAGTTCAAGGTCGAGCTTGCCGGTTCCATGGATGCCTTCGCGCAGATGGAAGAGGCCGCAGGCACACAGGGCAAATACTACGTTCACGACGCCTAAGTATCTAGTCGAGCGCCCCGAAAGGCGCTCGACTGTTCCCATTCTTTTCCGTGACAAAGTGCGGACGCCGCTGGCGTTGCCTTTTCTTGCGTGACCCGATCGGACCCGCCCATGCATTTCCTGCGCAAAATTGATCGAAACGCCGAACGCTGGCTGCTTTTGACCTTCTACGTGATGCTTGTCATCACCATGGCCATCGAAGTGCTGCGCCGCGAGATTTTCGCCTATTCGTCCATTTGGGGCGAAGAAATCGTGCGCTATTCTTTCATCTATCTGGCATGGATCGGGGCCGCGGCGGCGGTCAAGGAACGCGCCCATATCCGCATCGACGTGATCATGCACTACCTCGGGCCACGGCCCAAGGCGCTGCTTTATATGTTTGGCGATCTGGTGATGATGGTGGTGGCCGTCATCGCGCTTTATTGGTCGATGGAGGCGGTCCACGTTTCTTACAAATTCGGGTCCGTCACCCACGGTCTGCGCATCTCGCAGGTCTGGTTCCTGATGGCGGTGCCAACCGGATTTGCTCTGATGATCTGGCGTCTGCTGCAGTCGCTATACCGTGATTTCATCTCCCTCAAGACAGGTCGGCCTGTCTATGAGGGCGACACATTGTTTGATTAGGAGCGCGCGAAATGCTTTGGAATACTGGCGCGCAAGCCGTTGAACTTGGGTGGGATTTCTATCTTCCCGTCATAATTTTCGTCGCCCTCATTGCCACGGCCGTGCCTGTTTGGGCCGCCATCGGGTCCTCTGCGATCCTGATGTTGCTGATGTCGGGCGATCTGCCTCTGTCGCTGGTGGGCGAACGCCTGTTCAGCGGCATTGACGCCTTCGCGCTGACGGCCATCCCCTTGTTTATCCTGACGGGTGACGTGCTGGTGCGCACCGGCCTTAGTCGAAAATTCCTTGATGTGGCCGAGGCGCTGACCTGTTTCACCAAGGGCGGCTTTGGCTCGGCCACGGTGTTGGTCTGCGGCATGTTCGCGGCAATCTCCGGCTCGGATGCAGCAGGGGCGGCGGCCGTGGGCCGCATGACGATCGCGCGGCTGGTCGAGGCAGGCTATCCGCGCCCCTACGCCTGCGCGCTTGTGGCAGCCGGTGCCTGCACGGGCATCCTGATCCCGCCCTCGATCGCCTATATCATCATCGGCCTTGTGCTTGGCATATCCGCCTCGACGCTGTTTCTTGCCGCGCTGATCCCTGGCCTGTGCATCCTGTTGGCGATCTTGATCACCAACCTCGTTGTGAACCGCATCTATGCCTACGAGGGCGGCGGCAATCTGACGTTCACGGAATGGCTGGGCAATCTGGGCCGCTCGCTGATATCGGGCTGGTATGCCTTCATCGTGCCCGGCATCATCTTTTACGGCATCTTTTCGGGTCGCCTTACCCCGACAGAAGCAGGTGCCACGGCGGTGGTTGTGACCATTGGGATGGGGTTCATTCTGGGCACGCTGAAGTGGGCGGATTTCCCTGCGATGCTGGTCAGTTCAGCCAAGGTGAACGGTGTCATCCTGCCGATCATCGCCTTTTCCGCGCCTTTGGCCGAAGCACTGGCGATCATGGGCGTGCCGCAGGGCTTCGTGGCGTCGGCCACCAGCCTCACCAATGAACCGTGGCTGTTGATCCTGTTGATGATCGGCATCCTGATCGCGGCGGGCTGCGTGATGGAGACGACCCCCAACATCGTCATTCTGGCGCCCATTTTGCAGCCATTGGCCGAAAACATCGGCATGAACGAAATCCAGTTCTGCATCATGATGATCACGGCCCTGGGCGTGGGTTTCATTACCCCGCCCCTTGGGCTCAACCTCTTTGTTGTGTCGGGGATTACCGGTGAATCAATTCTCAAGATTGCAGCGCGCGCGGTGCCGTTCGTTCTGAGCATGTTCGTGATCGTTCTGTTCATCGCCTACGTTCCGGCAGTCTCGACCACACTTCTTCCCGATATTTACAAATAGGACCGACCAAAGATGACACGAGACTATCTCAAGAAAGCGACGTTGACGGCGGCATCGGGTGCGTCGGATGTGCATGACACGGTGGTTTCAATCCTGCGTGACATCGAGGCGGGCCGGGATGCCAAGGCGCTGGAATATGCCGCCAAGTTCGATCGTTATGACGGCAACGTGCTGTTGACCCCCCAAGAGATCGAGGCCGCGATTGCGCTGGTGCCCGAAAAGCTCAAGGCCGACATCCGCTTCGCCCATGACAACGTCAAACGCTTTGCCCAACTGCAGAAAAGCACCGTTGCCGACGTCGAGATGGAGATCCAGCCCGGCTATGTTGCTGGCCAAAAGGCGATCCCTGTGGATGCGGCAGGCTGTTATGTGCCCGGCGGTCGCTACAGCCACATCGCCAGCGCCATCATGACCGTCACGACGGCCAAGGTGGCGGGGTGCAAGCACATCACAGCCGCCTCTCCACCGCGCCCCGACGTGGGCGTGGCCCCCGCAATCATCTATGCTGCCCACATTTGTGGTGCGGACAAAATCCTTGCCATGGGTGGCGTGCAGGGCGTCGCGGCGATGACCTACGGGTTATTTGGTCTGCCATCGGCCAATATCCTCGTCGGCCCCGGCAACCAGTTCGTCGCCGAAGCCAAACGCATCCTCTTTGGCCAGGTCGGGATCGACATGATCGCAGGGCCGACCGACAGCCTGATTTTGGCGGACGCCTCGGCCGATGCCCATGTGGTGGCGACTGATTTGGTGTCTCAGGCCGAACATGGCTACAACTCGCCCGTTTGGTTGGTGACGGATGACCGCGCCCTGGCGATGGATGTCCTGGCCCGCGTGCCCGCCTTGATCGACGACCTGCCCGAGCTGAACCGCGACAATGCCTTTGCGGCGTGGCGCGACTATGCCGAAGTGATCGTCTGCGCGGACCGCGCGGACATGGCAAAATGCAGCGATGAATACGCCCCCGAGCACCTGACAGTGATGGCCGAGGATTTGGACTGGTGGCTTGAAACCCTGACCTGCTATGGCTCGTTGTTCCTGGGCGAAGAAACGACCGTGTCGTATGGCGACAAGGCGTCCGGCACCAACCACGTGCTGCCGACCTCTGGCGCGGCGGACTACACGGGCGGGCTCAGCGTGCACAAATACATGAAGATCGTCACATGGCAGCGCTCCACCCGCGAGGCCTCCAAGGACGTGGCCATTGCCACGGCGCGGATTTCGCGGCTGGAAGGGATGGAGGCGCATGCCCGCGCAGCGGACGTGCGGCTGGCCAAGTACTTCCCCGACGAGACGTTCGACCTGACAGCCGATGGCTGATCCTGCCCACCTTTTCGACCTGAGCGGCAAGGTGGCTTGTATCACCGGTGCCAGTTCGGGTCTGGGTCGCCGTGCGGCGATTGTTCTGGCTGGGGCCGGGGCGAAGGTTGTGGGCGTGGCGCGTCGGCGCCCGGCGTTGGATGGGCTGTGCGATGAGATTGGCAGCGGTGCAGCCGGTGTCGTGGCCGATGTCGCGGATCGGGCAGGGCAGGATGACCTTGCCGCCCGCGTGTCGGCCTCCTTCGGTGCGCCCGATATCGTCATCCACGCCGCGGGTGTGAACCTGCGCGAGGCGGCAGATGACGTGACAAATGCAGGTTGGGATCAGACACTGGCGCTCAACCTCTCGGCGCCATTCTTTCTTAGCCAGGCGCTGGTGCCTGCGATGAAGGCAAAGGGCTGGGGCCGGATCGTCAATTTCGCCTCGCTGCAAACCACGCGGGCCTTTCCCGGTGGCATTGCCTATGGGGCCAGCAAGGGCGGGATCGGCCAGCTGACCCGCGCCATGGCCGAGGCGTGGTCGCGCGACGGGATCACTGCCAATGCCATCGGACCGGGGTTCTTTCCCACGGAGCTGACGGCGGCGGTATTCGAGGATGGCGACCGCGCCGCAGCCAACGCCGCGCAAACCTGCATCGGCCGCAATGGCCGCCTTGCGGATATTGACGGGCCGGTGTTGTTCCTGTGCTCGGAGGCCTCGGCCTATGTGACGGGGCAGGTGTTGATGGTTGACGGGGGGTTCACGGCGAAATGAAGGCTTTGGTCTATGAGGGTGTGAAAACGCTTGCCCTGCGCGAGGTGCCAGATCCGGTGCCGCGGGCGGGCGAACATCTGATCCGCGTTGAGGCCGTTGGCATCTGCGGGTCTGACATGCACGCCTATTTCGGCCATGATGCGCGCCGTCCCGCACCGCTGATCCTTGGCCACGAGGGGGCTGGCGTCATCGAAGGCGGCCCCAAGGATGGCATGCGCGTCACGGTGAACCCGCTGGTCACTTGCATGGCGTGTCCTGCCTGCCTTTCGGGGCGCGAGAACCTGTGTGGCAAACGCCAGATCATCTCTATGCAGCCGCGCGAAGGGGCCTTCGCGCAATATGTCGCCATGCCCGCGCGCAATCTGGTCGAGGTGCCCGATGGCGTGCCGCTGGCCAAGGCCGCGCTGGCCGAACCGCTGGCGGTCAGTTGGCATGCGGTGCGGCTGGCGCTTGCGGCGCTGCACCCGACGATGGAGCAACGTGCGCTGGTGATCGGCGGCGGCGCGATCGGGCTTGCGGCGGCCCTGGCGCTGAAGGCCATGGGGGTTGAAGATGTCACCCTGGCCGAACCCAATGACGCCCGCCGCGCGATGCTGATCGACCGCTGCGGGCAAACCGCAGTGGCGCAGGCCAAGGGGTCATTCCCGTTGGTGATTGACGCTGTTGGATACGGGGCCACACGTGCCACCGCCAGTGCGCTTTGTGAACCGGGCGGGGTGATCGCCCATGTCGGGCTGGGCGACGACAGCGCAGGCTTTGATCTGCGCCGCGCCACCTTGCAGGAAATCACATTTATCGGAACATACACCTATACGGCCCAGGATTTTCGCGACACTGCCGCCGCGAGTTTCCAGGGCCGCCTTGGCCCGCTGGACTGGACGCAAAGCCGCGCGCTTGCAGATGGCGCGCAGGCCTTTCAGGATCTGGCGAACGGCGCTGTGGCCGTGCCCAAGATCATCCTGACCCCCTGGACGTAAAGACGCAGCGCAAGATCGGAGCACCCTATGTTGTATCGCAAAATCCTTGTCCCCATGGCGCTGGATCACGGTGTGTCCGCGCACACGCTTGAGGTCGCGCGCGCGCTGTGTGCAAAGGGCGGAGAAATCATTGGCATTCACGTCTATGAAGCCCCGCAAGGGTCCGTCGCGGCCTATCTGGACGAGAACATCGTCAAGGAGGCGCTGGCCGCGGCCAAGCTGCAGCTGGCCAAAAAGACCGAAGGGCTCGAGGGGGTTTCGACCGATCTGGTGGTCGGCCACACCTATCGCACGATTGTTGATTATGCCGCTTCCCACGAGGTGGATTGCATCGTCATGGGCTCTCACAAACCGGGGTTGAGCGACTTTTTCCTTGGTTCCACCGCCGCCCGCGTTGTGCGCCATGCGCGCTGCGCAGTGCACGTTTACCGCAGTTCCTGAATTCCAACGCCGCGCGCATTGCGCCCAACCGAAAGGCCCACTTTCCATGAACATCGACAAGAAGATCTGTGACGATCTTGTTGCCAACGACATTTCCTTCGTGACCACCGTGCCCTGCAAGCAGCTGGCCGGTGTGATCGACGAAATCGACAAGCGCGACGAGATTTTCCACATTCCCTCCAACAAGGAAGACGAGGGTATGGGCCTGTGTGCGGGCGCGCATATGGGCGGCAAACGCCCTGCGATCATCATGCAAAACACTGCCATTGGCGTGACAATCAACACGCTGGCGACCTTGATCCAGTATTACCGCATGCCCCTGCCGATGTTGATTTCCTACCGAGGGGAACTGCGCGAACCTGTCGCCTGTCAGGTGGAAATGGCCGTTCACACCAAGGCGCTTCTGGCGCAGTTGAACATCCCAACCTATCATTTCCATCATCAGGCGGACGTTGAGGAATTCGACGCGATCCTCAAATACACCTTCATGTGCAACAAACCCGTGGCGATCCTGACGGATGCCAACTTCTGGGGAGGCTATGGCGACCAATGATCCGTTCTGAAATCCTGAAAGACATCGCCCCGATCCTGCGTGACCAATTGGTCGTCTGCAATATCGGTATCCCTTCACAAGAATTGCACGCCATCGACGACCAGCCGACGAATTTCTACATGCTTGGCACCATGGGCCTGGCGTCATCCATCGG
Source organism: Octadecabacter sp. R77987 (assembly GCF_042466115.1). Taxonomy (NCBI): domain Bacteria; kingdom Pseudomonadati; phylum Pseudomonadota; class Alphaproteobacteria; order Rhodobacterales; family Roseobacteraceae; genus Octadecabacter; species Octadecabacter sp. R77987. The sequence continues at coordinate 89,364 of NZ_JAXHBQ010000001.1, forward strand.
TTTCGGCCTTGCGCTGGCGCAGGACAAGCTGGTCATCTCGATTGATGGGGACGGGTCGGTTTTGACGAACCTTGGCACGCTGCCCACGATCGGGAACAACATGCCGCCCAACTACATCCTGATGATCATCGACAACGGGTCCTATGGCTCTACCGGTGATCAGCCGACATATGCGGGCATGCGCACTGATCTGGCCGCAATGGCCCGGGCGGCGGGCTGCGAAAACGTGGTCGAGGTGCAAGACATAGACACTGGCCGCGTGCTGCAAGAGGTCATCGACAGCGGCAAGGGCACGGTCATGGTCGTCAAATGCGACAGCGGCAACGCCAAGATGCCGGTCATTTCGATGGACCCTGTGGTCATCAAGGACCGCTTCATGAAGGCCGTCGCCGCCTGATGCTGTCCGCCGCTGCGCATATCTTTGAAGCCGAAGACGCGCGGCGGCTGGCGAAACGGCGCCTGCCGTGGATGATTTACGACTACATCGACGGCGCGGCGGGCAAGGGGCGCGGGGCCTTGCGGGAACGCGCGGCTTTGGATGCGCTGACGTTACAGCCACGAATTTTGCGCGATGTGTCCCAGCGCAGCCTCATCAGTTCCGTCTTTGGCGCTGAAACGGGCCGCCCTTTTGGTATTGCGCCGATGGGAATGTGCAACCTGTCCGCCCCGGCGCGGACCTGATGCTGGCCCGACTGGCCGCGCGGCACAAGGTGCCCCACGGGGTATCCACAGTGGCTTCGACCCCGATGGAGGCGATCATCGAAGAAGCAGAGGGCCACGCGTGGTTCCAACTCTATTTTTCCGGCGACGGCACGGGGGCGTTCAAACTGGTCGAACGCGCCATGGCTGCCGGCTACAAGACGCTGGTGTTAACTGTCGATGTTCCCGAAGTGGGCCGCCGTCCGCCCGAATTGCGCCAAGGCTTCAAGATGCCCTTCACCATCGGCCCGCGCCAGTTCATCGACTTTGCCCTGCACCCGCGCTGGTCCCTGTCACACCTGGCGGCGGGCAAACCGCGGATGGCGAATTTTCAGATGCCGGGCTATGTGTTTGACCGCACGCAAACCCGCGCCCGCGCCGACTGGGACACGCTTGATCGCCTGCGCGCCGCCTGGCCGGGTAAGTTGGTAGTCAAAGGCGTGCTGGATATCGACGATGCGGTGCGCCTGCAAGCATCGGGGGTGGATGCCATTCAGGTCTCAAGCCACGGCGCGCGCCAGCTGGAAAGCGCACCGGCGCCGATCACCGTGCTGCCGCAGATGCGCGCGGCTTTGGGCGCGGATTTTCCGCTGTTTTTTGACAGCGGGCTGCGCTCGGGCGAAGATGCGTTGAAGGCGCTGACGCAGGGCGCCGATTTCACATTCTTCGGGCGCATCCTGCAGTTTGCCATCGCGGCGGGGGGCGAAGCGGGGCTTGAACGGTTGTGGCAGGTCTTGAGCGACGAGATGCTCTCGGCCATGGCGATGATCGGGGCCACATCGCCGGCCCAAGTTCCGCAGGCGTGACGACGCCTGGGCAATCCCACGACTGGGTCTTCCCCTGCCAAGACCGATCATATCGCCCTGAACGCGGCCGGATCACGGACGGGAACATGATCTTTGCTGCGCCTTGTTTCGTCAACAAACGTCAGCGCCACAGAGGGCGTTTCGGGGGGCAAGCGAAATCACAAATCGGTCAGCGTTCCAAGGGCGCGTTCTGCCGCAAACCCGACCGTTTCCGAAAGTGTCGGGTGCGCATGAACCGAGAGTGACACGTCTTCGAGTGTTGCACCCATTTCCATGGCCAAGACGCATTCGCTCAAAAACTCACCGGCATTTCGGCCCACAATTGTTGCCCCGAGCAGGCGGTGCGTTTGTGGACAATAGACCAGCTTGGTCAGCCCATCGCCACCACCGGACGCCAGATTCCGTCCGCTTGCGGCCCAGGGAAAGCGCGCAACCTTATGCACGATGTCGCGATCCTCGGCCTGTGCCTGTGTCAGGCCAACCCAAGCCAATTCAGGGTTGGTATAAGCGACCGAGGGAATAAGACTGGTGTCCAGAGCGGCGGCGTGGCCCGAGGCGACTTCGGCCGCAACGTGGCCTTGATGGGTTGCGCGGTGCGCCAGCATCGGGTTGCCGGTAACGTCACCGATGGCGAAAATGCCGGCAACGTTTGTGCCACAAGAGGCATCCACGTTGATGATGCCGCGGTCGTCAATCTCGACCCCTGCAGCCTTTGGATCGACAAGGTTGCCGTTCGCGCGGCGGCCCACGGCCTGGATCGCGGCATCCGCCTTGATCTTGCCTTCGAACCCTCCTTCGCAAGACAGCGTCAGCGCGGCTTTGGTAGCCTTGACCTCGCTCACTTTTGTGCCCGTATGGATGGTCACACCTTCCGCCACCAGCGCGGCATGCAGGATCGCCACAGCTTCTGTATCAGCGCCGGGGGCGATCTGGTCCATGAACTCGATGACAGTCACCTTGCTGCCAAGTGCGGCATAGACAGTGGCCATTTCCAGCCCGATGATCCCGCCGCCCACAATGGCGAGCTTCCCCGGAATATCACGCAGTTCAAGCGCATCGGAGGAGTCCCAGATCCGGTCGTCTTCGGGCCAACCGGGCAGGCGCACAGGGGCGGAGCCCACAGCGATCACGGCCTGATCAAAGGTCCACGCGGTGCCGTCGATATCAATGGTCTTGTCGCCGGTGAACTTTGCCGTGCCACGGATGGTTTTCACTTTGCGCCGCTTGGCAAGGCCCACAAGGCCGGTGGTCAATTGGTCGACGATGCTGTCTTTCTTGGCACGCAGCTTGTCCAGATCGACAGAAACCTTGCCGGTCGCGATGCCCCAATCGTCGCCGTGGCGGGCCTCGCGGATCACTTCGGCGGCGTGCAAAAGGGCTTTGGACGGGATGCAACCGACATTCAGGCAGACCCCGCCAAGCGTGGCACGTGGATCGACCATGACAACGTTGCGCCCCAGATCGGCGGCACGAAAGGCACAGGCATAACCACCGGGGCCTGCGCCCAGAACGATAAGGTCGGCGTGGGTGTCAGACATCGGCGCCCCCTAGACCATGATCCGGCGCGGATCGGCAATCAGCCCCGCAAGGTAACTGACAAAGCGGGCCGCATCGGCACCGTTGATGACACGGTGGTCGTAGCTTAGATCAAGCGGGACCATTGGCACGGGGCGCGGGGTGTCGCCATCCCAGACCGTGACAGTCTCGGTGCGGGTGATGCCCAGAATGGCGACTTCGGGCGGGTTGACGATGGGTGTGAACCCAATGCCGCCGATGCCACCCAGATTGGTGATGGTCATCGACGCGCCGCCCATTTCATCCGGCCCGACTTTGCGGTTCTGCGCACGTGTAGCGAGGTCGGAAATCTCGGCCGCGATCTGCCAAAGCCCTTTGCGGTCCACGTCGCGGACAACCGGAACCATCAGGCCATGGGCCGTGTCCACGGCGATGCCGATGTGAACATAATCCTTAATGGTCAGGGTCTTGCCATCGGGCGAAAGTGACGAGTTGAACCGCGGAAACTCACGCAGTGCACGCGCCAGCGCCTTGGCCTGAAACGCCAGCGCGGTCAGCTTGACGCCGCGCGCTTGTGCTTCGGGCTTCAGCTCGCGGCGCAGCGCTTCGATGGCGGTGACATCGGCGCGATCATGGTGCGTGACCTGCGGGATCAGCGCATTGGCAGCACCAAGGTTGGCGGCAGCCAGCTGCGCAAAACGGCTCATCGGTTCTTCGGTTACGCGGCCGAACTGGCTGTGGTCCACATCCCAATAGGACGTGTCACCGGCAGGTCCGGTGGCGGGTTTCCCGCCTTCCAGGTCCTCGCGCGCGATGGACGTGCGGCCCAGATCCTTGGCCAGTTTCTCAAGGTCGATGCCTTTTTGGCGGGCAAGGGCGCGAACCGAAGGTGGTGCGATGATGTCGCTCATATCCGCCCCCTTACCAGCTGGCCGAAATGTATTGGGTTTCCATGAACTCAAGCATACCTTCATGCCCGCCTTCACGGCCAAGGCCAGATTGTTTGACCCCACCAAAGGGCGCGGCGGGGTCTGACACAAGGCCACGGTTCAGGCCGACCATGCCGTATTCCAGCCTTTCACAAACCTGCAGCGCGCGCTTGAAATCTTCCGAGAAAACATAGGCGACAAGGCCGTATTCGGTGTCATTGGCCCGTGCGATAACATCGTCCTGATCCTTGAAGGTCTGGATTGCAGCGACGGGGCCGAAAATCTCGTCGCGGACGCAGTCTGCATCTTCGGACACGTTGGAAAGGACCGTGGGCGGGTAATAAAAACCCTTGCCTTCGGGCGGGGTGCCGCCGCATTCGATCTTCGCGCCCTTGGCCACGGCATCAGCGACAAATTCGGCCACCTTGTCACGTGTGTCGGCATTCACAAGCGGGCCGACATCGACGGTTGGGTCGGTGCCATCCCCGACCTTGAGGGCGGACATGCGCGCGCTAAGGCGTTTGGTAAATTCCTTTGCGATGTTTTCGTGCACATAGATGCGGTTGGCGGCGGTGCAGGCTTCGCCAAGGTTGCGCATTTTGGCAAGCATCGTGCCTTCGATGGCCCTATCCATATCGGCATCGTCAAAGACGATAACAGGGGCGTTGCCGCCCAGTTCCATCGCGGGTTTAAGCACCTGATCTGCGGCACTTTTCAGCAGTTTCCGCCCGACACCTGTGGACCCAGTAAAGCTAACGACCCGCACGCGCGGATCATGCAGCATGTGATCAACGAGCGAGCCCGTTTTGCGGCTGGGCAAGACGTTGACAAGACCGGCAGGAACGCCCGCCTCCTCCAGAAGCGGCATGAGGGCGAGCATCGTCAGCGGTGTTTCGGACGCGGGCTTGATGATCACGCCGCAGCCCGCAGCCAGCGCAGGGGCGATTTTGCGGGTGCCCATGGCGGCGGGGTAATTCCAAGGCGTGACCAGCACCGCAAGGCCTGCGGGTTTGTGCTGCACCACGATGCGCGCGCCCGAGGAAGGCGCATGGGTGATCAACCCGTCAGCGCGCACGGCTTCCTCGGCGAACCAGCGAAAGAACTCGGCGGCATAGGTGGCTTCGCCTTTGGCATCCACGCCGGCCTTGCCGTTCTCCAGCGTCATGAGGTGTGCGAAGTAATCAAGCCGCGCCGTCATTAGCTCCCACGCCTTGCGCAGCACTTCGGACCGCGCGCGCGGGGTGCGTGCAGCCCAGTCTTTCATTGCGGCTTCGGCCGCGTCCAGTGCCGCGTCCGCATCGGCGATGTCGGCAGACGCGACAGAGGCCAAAACCTCTTCGGTGGCGGGGTTGATGACGTCGAACCGTTCACCCGATGTGCCTTTGGTCCAGGTGCCGTTGATGTAGAGATCGGTATATTCCATGGGTGTCTCCAAGACTTAGAGCAGGTGGCGGAGCGGTTGCTCCATGCGGCCTGCGAATTGCGATAGAAGGCTCACGGCCTCGCCCGCGCTTAGGGCGTCAGCGGCACATTCCAGCGTAATGGACAGCCCGCCGCCTCCTTGCGTCAACGTGAGGACCGGTGCATCTTCCGCGCCGAGGTGGACAGTGCTGACGCGGCTCATCCTCAGATCGCGCAGGATAAGGTCGGGCGCGGTTTCGCCTTCGGCCTCAGCGATGGCGCTGAACGGGCCAGCGGGGACCGTATAGGCGCGGCTTTGCCCGAAGCTTTCGACAGTGATGGTGGCCGCGTCGCGCCCAAGGCTTGCGGCGGCGAGACCTGCGAGGAGGGCGTTCGCATCTGTCAGCCCCGCGTTTTCAGCCGCCCATTCCATGAACGCGCCAGAACCATCCATGGGCAAATCCGCCGTCAGTCGACGCGAAGATGCGGCCGTTTCGACGTTCTGATTGGGCATGGCCCTGAGTGCTTCGAGGTCCGCAACATGGAAGGGCTGGGGGTGTCCGGCCTGCGCCAGACGGTTCAGGTCGAGCCCCTGTTCCAGCGCCAGCCGCCGTGCCTTGGGGGAGGCGAGAATGCGGCCATCGGGCGATGTGACGGCATGCGCCTTCGTCGCTTTCTGAGGCGTTGGCTTTGGGTCGTCCTTTGCCTTCGGGGCCGGATCGGGTGTTGGGGCAGGCTTTAACACGCCGCCATCCGCAATGCTGCGCTGCACGGGATTGGCAGGCTTTTCAGCCGAGATGATGGCGATCGTATCGCCAACGGGGGCCGCTTCGGTTGCTTGCGCCAGCAATGCCGCCACAAAGCCATCGGCGCCTGCCTCGACTTCCATGGTGGCCTTGTCGGTTTCCACCTCGAACAGGATGTCGCCAGCGGCCACGGGATCGCCAAGCCCCTTGTGCCAAGCGACAATGACACCCGTATCTTGTGCCATGCCAAGGGCGGGCATGATGACGGCTTTGCCGTCGGGCAGGGGGGCGTCATTGGTGGTGGCCGGTTCCGCAGGAACGGTGGCGCTGCTTTCGGCGGTGTCCGACACAAGGGCAATCACTTGGCCCACAGGCACATCGGCCCCTGCCTCGGCCTGCACGTCTGTCAGGTAGCCGTCAGCGGGGGATTCCACCTCCATGGTGGCTTTGTCGGTTTCCACCTCGAACAGCGCATCACCCGCTTTCACGGCATCGCCGGCAGACTTGAGCCAACTGACGATCTTGCCTGTGTCCTGCGCCATGCCCAAGGCGGGCATGATGACCTCATGCGGCATGGATCATCTCCCCGCTCATCAGTTTGCGCGCGTTCTCTGCCACGCTTTCGGGCGTCGGCACGGTGATGTCTTCCAGCGCGGGCGAGAACGGCACAGGGACATCCATCGCGCCCATGCGCAGCACAGGTGCATCAAGATGGTAAAAGGCTTTTTCATTGATCCGGCCCGCGATCTCGCCGGTGATGCCATAGCTTTGGTGGCCCTCGTCCACCACGATCACGCGCGAGGTCTTCTTGGCCGAGGCGATCAGCGTGTCTTCGTCCAGCGGCACGATGGTGCGCGGGTCGATGACCTCGGCCTCGATCCCTTCTTTCGCCAGAATTTCGGCAGCCGCTTCGCAGACCTGCACCATCGACGAGGTCGCGATCAGGGTGATGTCGCGGCCCTCGCGTTTGATGTTGGCCTCACCGAAGGGGATCAGAAATTCCTCCTCCGGCACAGGGGCCTTGTCGTTATACATCAGCTTGTCTTCGAAAATGACGACAGGATTGTTGTCGCGGATTGCGGTTTTCATCAGACCTTTGGCCTCATAGGCCGAGGATGGCATCGCGACCTTCAGGCCCGGGATATGCGCGACCAAAGCGTGCAATGATTGCGAGTGCTGCGCGGCAGAGCGGCGGGTCGCGCCCATGTTGGTGCGCAGAACCAATGGCGCGCTCATCTTGCCGCCGGACATGTAGTGCGTCTTGGCGGCCTGATTGCAGAGCTGATCCATGATCAGATAGATGAAATCGCCGAACATCAGGTCCACGACAGGGCGTGAGCCCGTCATCGCGGCCCCGACAGCAAGGCCCATGAAACCCGGCTCGGAAATGGGCGTGTCGACAACGCGGCTTGTGCCGAACTCCTCGACAAGGCCGCTCAGGACTTTGAAGGGCGTTCCTGCCTCGGCCACATCCTCGCCGATGATAAAGACGGTTTCATCGCGGCGCATTTCCTCGGCCAGAGCTTCGTTGACCGCTTGGGACAGTGTAATTTCTCGCATCTCTCTCTCCTCAGGCCAGCGCGTGTTTGATGTCGGTAAAGACATGCATGTCGACCTCGGATTGGTCGGGGTAAGGGGCGGCTTCGGCGTAGGCGACGGCCTCCTCGGCGTCGTTCTTCACTTCGGCGTTCATCGCTTCGATTTCGTCTTCAGACGCGATGCCCTGTTCCACAAGCCAGCCGCGGAATTTGATGATCGGGTCGCGGTTTTCCTTCCAATCCTTCTCTTCGTCCTTGGAGCGGTAGTATTCGCGGTTGATGTCGCCCACGTGGTGGCCGTGATAGCGGTAGGTCATCAATTCCATGAAGAAGGGGCCTTCGCCTTTGCGGGCCCGCGCGACAAGGTCTTGGGTCAGTTTGTTAACGGCCAGAACGTCTTGCCCGTCGACCTGATGCGCCTCGATGCCGAAAGCCTCGGCACGGGCGGTGATTGAACCGGCAGCGATTTCTTCGGTCTTGGTGTATTCGGAGTAGCCGTTGTTTTCGCAGGCATAAATGACAGGCAGGTTCCAAAGGGCGGCCATGTTCATGACCTCATACATCAGACCCTGCGCCGTGGCCCCGTCGCCAAAGAAGCAGACGGTCACATCGTCTTTGCCCAGCATCTTTGCCGTAAACGCAGACCCTGTGGCGATCCCCATGGACCCGCCGACGATGGCGTTTGCCCCCAGATTGCCGTTGGATTGATCGGCGATGTGCATCGACCCGCCCTTGCCGCGGCAATAGCCTTCTTCCTTGCCCAGCAGTTCGCAGAACATTTCCTTGAAGTTGGCACCCTTGGCGACACAGTGACCATGGCCACGGTGGGTCGAGGTGATCTTGTCCGTGACCTTCAGTGCCTCGCAGATGCCCACGGCAACGGCTTCCTCGCCGGAATACATATGGGTCAGGCCGGGCATCTTGGCCGAGAGGTAAAGCTGGTTGGCATTGTCCTCGAAGGTGCGGATGCGCACCATCTGGGCGTACATGCGCAGGTAGTCTTCGGTGTTTGTCTTTGTTTTGGCCATGATGTCCTCTTGGGCAAACGGGCAAGGCCCGCGCCCGGCGTCGGGAGTGAACGCCGGGCGCGGAAGGATCGCCGGTCAGTAACGGTTGGCGATGGGCAATTCTTCGGCTGGGAACAGGCTGATGACCTCGCAACCGGTCTCGGTCACGACGACTTCTTCCTCGATCCGTGCGGCTGAATATCCGTCCGTCGCGGGGCAGTAGGTTTCCAGCGCAAAGACCATGCCGGTCTTGATCTCCATCGGGTGATCCATGCTGACCGCGCGGCTGATGATCGGGCGTTCGTGCAGCGCCAAACCAAGGCCGTGACCGAACTGCAAGCCAAAGGCCTGATCCTCGTTGGCAAAGCCAAGGCTTTCCGCCGTTGGCCAGACCGCGGCAACCTTGTCAGTGCTCACACCCGGTTTGATCATCGCAATGGACGCGTCGATCCACTCGCGCGCTTTCACATAGGCGTCGTTTTGCGACGGTGTCGCGCGGCCAACGTTGAAGGTGCGGTAATAGCAGGTCCGATAGCCCTGATAGGATTGCAGAATGTCAAAGAATGCCTGATCGCCGGGGCGGATCAAACGATCTGTAAAGTTGTGCGGATGCGGGTTGCAGCGCTCGCCGGAAATGGCGTTGATCGCCTCCACATCGTCTGATCCCATTTCATAGAGCATCTTGTTGGACAGGGCGACAATGTCATTCTCGCGCACGCCGGGTTTCAGCTCTTCGTAGATCATGTGATAGACGCCATCGACCATGGCGGCGGCTTGGGTCAAAAGCTGGATTTCATCTGTATTCTTGATTTCGCGGGCCGCCAGCATGATCTGCTGACCATCGACCACGTTAAGGCCTTCCGCCTGCAATGCGTGGAACATCGCCGTTTCTGCATAATCCACACCAACGGGCATATCGGCCATGCCGGCATCGCGGATCAACCCGGCGATCTGTTTGGCATACTTTTGCATCAACCCGAATTCGGGCGGGATGGTGCCGCGCATACCAACAACACCGGCAAGGCAGTGGCTGGGCTCAAGCCAGTCGGAATGCCGCTTGTGGTGTTCTGCAGCTGATCCAAAATCCCAAACGTACGGGCTGTCATCACCAGTCAAAAGGCAGAAGCGGCACATCTTGTCCCGTTCCCATTCCCCGATCTTGGTGGCCGAAACGTAGCGGATGTTGTTCACATCAAACAAAAGCAGCGTGCCCGCCTCCGAGTTTTTCAGGGACTGACGCGTGCGCGCAAGACGGTAACGCCGCAGGCGGTCGTGGTCGATGCGGCGCTCGAAATCCACGGACATGTGGCCATGGGCCGGCAGCTTTTCGCGCCATTCCCAATTGGGCTCAAGGTCCATTGGGGTGAGCAGGTTCGGCATGAGGGCATTGCCTGGACGTTCTGACATCGGAAACTCCTTTCGGGTGCGACCACGCGCACCCGGTTTGTTGGTGAAAATTCGGGTGTGGGCCTAGGTCGTGGCCCAGCCGCCATCGATAGAGATCATCTGGCCGGTCATGTAATCGCTGTCGTCACTTGCCAGGAACGACGCGGTGCCGACGATATCCTTGGGATAGGACACGCGCTTGATCACAAGGGCGCCGTCGACGATATCTTCATAGGCCTGGCCTTCGCGTTCCTTGAACCCGATCTCGACCAGATCCTTGTCCAGCTGTTCCCACAGCGGGGTGACAACTACGCCCGGTGCGTATCCGTTCACGGTGATGTTGTGTTCCGCCAGCCCAAGCGCGCCGCATTCGGTCAGCGCCAGGCAGCCGTATTTCGACGTGCAATAGACGGTCACATCCACCAGCGGCTTTTTCGACGCGATCGAGCCGACGTTGATCAGCTTGTAGGGGTGATCCTCCATCGGTCCTTGCGCGATCATCTGGCGGGCGGTTTCCTGCATACCCAGCCACATCGCCTTGGTATTGACGTTCATGATCATGTCCCAGTTGGCTTCATCAATATCCATGAAGAAGCGTGGCTTGTTCAGGCCCGCATTGAACAGGCCGACATTGATGGAACCAAAGGCCGCGACCGTGGCGGCCACCGCGGCGGCATTGTCTTCGCGTTTGGTGACATCCATGGTTACGGCAATCGCCTTGCCATTGCCCGCCGCGTTGATCGCATCTGCAACCTTCTGTGCCTCGTCGCCGTCCAGATCGCCAAGACAGACATTTGCGCCTTGCGCGGCAAAATTTTCGGCGTTGGCCTGACCCATGCCGCGGGCGGCACCGGTGATCAGAATATTCTTACCTTTGAGGCGATTGGGGTCCATGATTGTCTCCTCCTGTTGTCACGTAGACCTGTGTTTTCGTATGACGGCGTCGGCTCTTTCCTGCGCGCGTCTCAGTGTTTCGGGCGGGGTCGTCAGACCGCGCAGCATGTCGTGGAACTCTTCCCCGCAAATCTGGATGATTTCGCTGATTTCGGGCACAGGCGGTCGGGGCCAGAACTGCAGCTCGTCGCGCCATGACATGGCGTCCACCGCTTCAAAGATCGGGGACAGGCGCCGGACATCAGGGTCAGCGCCGACCGAATAGCGCGGGTTGGTCCGGCTGCCGTTTTGCACATAGAGTTTTTGCGCCTCGGGCGATGTGAAGACGCGCAGTGCCTCGACCGCGGCGGGCACGCGATCAGGCGACAAATTGGCAGGAATGCCCATGATATAGCCGCCAACAGGTGCGATCTGGCTGCCACCGGGGCCAGCGGGGTGGGGCAGGTATCCGGTCTGACCGTTGGCGGGTGAATCCTCGTCCAACTCGAAATAGGGGGCAAGCAGGGTGTAACCATAGGCCATGGCAATCCGGCCCGCCGCGTAGGGCCGCACACGTTCATACCAGGACATCGACAGGATATCGGGGGGCGAATACTCCAGCAGCTCAAGCAGGAATTGCGCGGCGCGCAGGCCGGCTGCAGTGTCAATCGTGACGTTGTAGCGCCGATCCGCAAGATGTCCCGTTGAAAAGCCGCCCGCGACCGGGGGCAGATCAAAAACCGGCTGGCCGAAATCGGCGAGGGTCATCAGGACGGTATGGCCAAGCGCTGTTCCGCGCGCGGCGTTCCAGGCGATGCCGTGCGTGCCGTTTTGTGGATCATGCAACGCCTTTGCGGCCGCAAGCAGCGCATCGGTTGTCGCCGGGGGTTCCAACCCGGCCGCGGCAAACATGTCCTTTCGATAGAACAACAACTCGGGCGTGGTCTGGGCCGGCAACCCATAGGGTTTGTCGCCCCAATGCGCGGCCTTCCAGCCTGCTGTGTGGAAATCGGCCGGATCGACGCTCGCGATGTCCATGGCCTTGTCCAACGGCATCAGGATACCGCGCTCTGCGAATTCCCCGACCCACGGCAGATCAACGGCGATGATGTCATAGCGGCTTGCCTTGCGGTCAGCATTGCGCACGGCTTCTTCATGCAGACGGTCGATTGAAAAGGCGCGTTGATGGATCTGCGCACCGATCGACTGTTCGAACTGCCGTTTGAGGTTTTCCATCACCATGAAGGTCGGGTCGCCGTGAACCAGCACACGCAGGCCGCCAGCAAGCTTCAGCGGCTGGGCCAGAACCTGAAGCGGTGGGATCGATTTGGCGTCCATATAGGATCCACCAAAGTAGTAATCTTCGGTTTCACCCAACGTCTGTTCACCGCCGAAACGGTTAGCGGCCAGTCGGCCAACGCGGCTCGACAGTTGCGCCCATTGGTCCATCAGCGTTTCGCTGGGGTGCATCGAAAAGCTCTTGCCGGTCTTGGTGCGCGGGCGTTGTTCAATCAGGCCTGCGTCCAGCATTTCCTTGAGGCGACGGTTGGCTGTGGCATAGGGCACGCGGCTGGCGCCAATCAGAGAGGTTGCGGTGATGACGCGCCCTTCAAGATGCCCGCGCAAGAGTAACAGTGTCATCCGCAGATTCGGATTCGGCGCGGAGAGGTCCACTGCATCTTCCAACTCATCGCCCAAATCCTCGAGAAAGGCGATGATCTGAAGCATCTCGGTTTTGGCCCTTGGGGGGACAAAACGGGCTATGTTTCTTGCGCTCATCGCGTTCATAGGACTAGGTTTTTTCTTTCCGACAGGTTGTGACGTCTGTGCTTTGCGTTTGTCAGTCGAAATATTCATTTTGGACGAATCGGATTTGTCCATCGGTGCTGGCCTCCGTAAATTGCGAAAGTAGGTGACCAAAACGTATCGCAAAAATATCCAAATCGAACTATGGAATATTCATAATGGATATTTTTAGTGACGCGCCGCTTTGGGCAAGCTCTCAAGCTAGGGCAGTCCAATGGACCATGATTCCCCGAGTGGAGGGGGGGATTGTTTGAACTGAATTCTGAATAAGTTCCCAGGGAGGAAAAAATGAAAATCCGCACACTTCTCGCAGCGACGACTGCGACCGCAGCAATGACCATCGCAGGTATGGCTGCCGCTGAAACCATGACGATCGGCATCACGCAGAACAACGTTGGCGTCGACAGCTACCAGACTACTTACGAGCAGGCCTTTATCGCCGCTGCCGAAGCCAACCCCGATGTTGAGGTCGTTGTTCTGGATGCAGGCGGCGACGTCGCGCGCCAGATCGCCCAGATGGAAGACCTCATCCAGCAGGAAGTCGATGCCATCATCATCTGGCCGACCAACGGCGAGGCTGTGATCCCGGCTGTGCGCAAGGCGCATCAGGCTGGCATTCCGGTTGTTGTCACCAACTCCAACATCGCTGAGGCCGGCTTTGATTTCGTCGCGTCCTTCTCTGGTCCTGATAACGTCACACAGGGCATTCGCTCGGCCGAGATCATGTGCGACCGCTTCAAGGAACTGGGCATCGAAGATGAAGCCAAGGTTGTCCACATCACCGGACAGCCCGGCTACACGACCGCGATCGAGCGCGCTGCAGGCTTCAACGACCGTCTGCCCGAAGTCTGCCCGAACGTTGAACAGATCGACGAGCAGCCAGGTGACTGGAACCGCGAAAAGTCGCAGCAGGTCATGGAAGCGTTCCTTGTCCAGTATGACGACATCGACGGCGTCTATTCCGGCGATGACAACATGGGCGTTGGCGCAATGAACGCCGCGATCGCCGCTGGCCGCGAGGGCATCACCTTTGTTGGCGCGACCAACTTCGCAGTCGGCTATGAAGCGATGGCCGCAGGCACATACTGGGGGTCAATCTACCAGTCCCCGGTCGATGACGCCGAAGCCGCGCTCAAGACAGCGATTGATCTGCTCAACGGCGAAGAGCTGCCGTTCCTGAACTACTTCGACACACCGAAGATCACGCAGGACAACATGGGCGAGTTTACCAAGCCGGTATTCTAGGATCCTGAATTGGGAAGGGGGGCTGCGGCTCCCCTTCCAGCCATTGCGTTTTAGCAAAAAAATACAGGTATGGGGGTAGGCCAATGGGTCGGGTCTCTGGTCGGGCGTGCATTGTGACGGGTGCCGCACAAGGAATTGGGCGTGCCATCGCCGAGGCGCTGCTGGAAGAAGGGGCAAGCGTATGTTTTGCCGACATTAATGGTGATCGTGTTGCCGAAGTCGCGAACCTGAACCAAAAGACATACGGCGACAGCAAAGTGACACATGCGCAGGTCGATGTGACCAACCGATCCGCCGTACGTGCTATGATTGATCATACGGTCGCGACGTTCGGCAAGCTGGATGTTAAGTTCAACAATGCAGGTGTGAACCGGCCAATGAACTTTATGGATGTGACCGAAGACAATTGGAATTTCATTATGGGCGTCAACGGGTTGGGGTGTATGATCGGTATGCAGGAAGCGGCCCGCCAGATGATCGCCCAAGGCACAGGCGGCAAGATCATCAACACCGCCTCGATCGCCGGCCGACAGGGGTTTGACAATGTGGCCCCGTATTGCGCCAGCAAGTTTGCCGTCGTGTCGCTGACTCAATCGGGCGCGCGCGATCTGGCAAAGCACGACATTACCGTCACGGGCTTTGCCCCCGGTGTGGTGGCAACCGAGATGTGGGAGCAGGTTGATCAGGACTTGATGGCCATCGGTGCCGCCGAACGTCCCGGTCAGGCGATGGAGGAGTTTTCGGCTGAAATCCTGCGGGGCCGCGTGGCCAAGCCGCAAGATATCACTGGAACGACAACCTTTCTGGCGGCGCCGGAAAGCGATTACATGACCGGCCAGATCGTGATGATCGACGGAGGCATGACACTGGTTTGATCTGACATGCCGAGGGAGGGATTTCGGCGCGTTGGACAGAAAAACAACTTTGGGCCGCAAAACGCGGTCCGCGGGAGGAACGCATGGCTGAGTTTACTAAGCAGGACATCGGAAAAGTGCTGGCAAAGCAGGGCATCCTGATCGCCTTTGCTCTTTTCATAATCGGGTTCACAATTGCCAACCCGAAATTCCTGACCCTCGACAATTTCGAGAACGTGGTCAGGTCTTCGGCCATTCTGGGCGTGATGGCGCTGGGCGTAACCTTTGTCGTGATCAGCGGCAATCTCGATCTCTCGGTGGGCTCGATGATGTCGTTCTCGACCATCGTTGTGCTTGATTTGCACGACAAGCTGGGACCAACCCTTGCGATCCCTGCGATGTTTGCGATGACGCTTTGCATCGGGGCATTCATCGGGTTTCTTGTTGGTTATCTCAAGCTCAATTCACTGATTGTGACCTTGGGGATGCTCTCGGCCATCCACGGGCTGACCTTGACCTATTCAGGCGGCAAGAACATGGATATCGCCGACAAAGAAGGCACCTGGTTCGCCATTTTCGGGCAGGGTAATATCTTGGGGATTCAGAACTCCGATCCTGATATTCATCTTGCTGGCCGCTTTGCTGGGGATCGTCCTGGCCAGGACACCGTTTGGCCGCAAGGTCTACGCGGTAGGCGGCAATGGCACGGCGGCAACCTTCTCGGGCATCCGGCGGGCACGCGTGGTCTTTGTTTGCTACCTGATGAGCGCGTTCTGCGTTGCGACTGCCGGTCTCATTCAGGCCAGCCGTTCAATGGGGTCGCAAAACACTGTGGGGCAGGGGTTGGAGCTTGAAGTTCTCGCCGCCGTCATTCTTGGCGGCGCATCCCTGCTTGGTGGGTCAGGGACAATCTTCAAGACGGTGATTGGCGTGCTCATCCTTGGATTTATCCAGAATGGTCTCTTGCTGGTCGGGCTTGATTTCTCGGTCCAGTACGTCGTGACCTGGATTATCATCATCCTTGCAGTCTGGCTGGATATTGCGGCCAAACGCGGCAAGCTCATGTCGCCGATCGCTTGAGGGGAAAGAACATGCAAGCTGGTAAATTTTCGAAATACCTGAAGGGCGGCGCCATCTGGGGCTTCATCGTCCTCGAGTTGATCTTCTTCTCGATCGCGGGCGAGTTCCTCTCTGTCAGCAACAAGGCCTTCATGGACGGCGATAACATGCTGTTGCTACTCAAACAGTCGGCGCCAATCGGGATCATCGCCATGGGCATGACCATCGTCATGGTCAACGGCAATATCGACCTGTCAGTCGGCGCAATTTACGCGATTTGCGCCATTGTCCTGCTGGATTCGATGACATGGACGCTGTTCGCGGGGTTTGGAAACTGGGTCATCCCTGCGGCGTGGTGCATTGCCCTTTTGACGGGGGTCGTCTTGGGCGCGATCAACGGATTGATCGTCTGGAAGACGGGGGTCGATGCCTTTATCGTGACGCTGGGGTCCATGCTTGGCTATCGCGGGCTGGTCTTCATGTATAACGGCGAACAGCCGACCAGCCACCTCAACTGGACGCTCGTGGACTTTGCCGAGGCACAGTTCCTTGGCCTTCACACCGCGACATGGTTCCTGCTGGTCGTCACCGCGGCGATCTGGTTCCTGATGAACCGCACGGTTCACGGGCGCAACGCCTACGCCATCGGCAACAACCGCGAGGCGGCGGTCAACGCGGGTATCCGCGTCGGCCCGCATATGTTGATCAACTTCATGATCATCGGGTTTCTGGCGGCGCTGTCAGCCGTGGTCTTCTATTCGGAATCCGGATCCGTGAACCCCAATGACGGCCAGCTTTACGAGTTGTGGGTGATCACTGCCGTCGTGCTGGGCGGGACCAAGCTGACCGGCGGGGCGGGGTCCATCATCTCGACCTTCGGGGGCGTGATCGCGATCCAGCTTTTGCGCAAGGGCCTGGCCCATATCGGCGCAGACACGTCCACCGTGAACCTTGTGATCGGTCTGATCCTGATCGCCGTGCTGTTCCTTGATCGTCAGTTGAACGTGAAAGGCAAAGAGGAGTTGAAGGTATGACCGAGACTGTTGATCGGGCGACCCCCGCCCCAGTTCTACGCCTTGAGGGGATCGTGAAAACCTTTCCGGGTGTGCGGGCCCTTGATGGCGTCTCTCTCGCGATCCTGCCGGGCGAGGTGCATGCCCTGATGGGCGAAAACGGCGCTGGCAAATCGACGCTGATGAAAGTGCTTGGCGGCATTCACCAACCCGACGAGGGCCAGATCATCGTGGATGAAAAACCGGTCGTCATGTCCGGCCCGTTGGATGCAAAGGCCAAGGGCATTGTCTTTATCCATCAGGAACTTAGCCTTGCAGATGAACTGAGTGTGGCCGAAAATATCTACCTGGGCGAATTGCCGCGCAAGCGTTTTGGCTTGGTCGACTGGGCCGAACTGGAAGCCAAGACCAACGCGATCCTTGAAAAGCTGAAAGTAGGCTTCAATGCAAAGACCCGCGTGGGCGACCTTTCGATCGCCAATCAGCAGATGGTCGAAATCGCGCGCGCGCTGACGGTGGATGCCAAGGCGGTGATTTTCGACGAACCGACAGCCTCGCTGACTGATGCGGAAAAGGTTGTTCTGTTCGAAGTAATCGCGGACTTGCAGGCGCAGGGCGTGGGTATCGCCTATATTTCGCACCGGATGGAGGAGATTTTCAAAATCACCGACCGGATCAGCGTTCTGCGTGACGGCCAATACCAAGGCACGGTCAACACCGCCGAAACCAACGAAGAAAGCGTGACCCAGATGATGATCGGGCGCAAGCTCGACCTTAGTCGCAATGAATCCCATCACGAACTTGGCGAAGTCGCACTTGAAGTGCGCGGGCTAAGTTGCGGCGATCTTTATCAGGATGTCAGCTTTGAAGTGCGGCGCGGCGAGGTTGTCGGGTTTTACGGCCTTGTCGGGGCGGGGCGCACGGAAATTGCGGAAACGCTGTTTGGCCTGCGCAACCCGTCGTCAGGTGCGATCCTGCTGGATGGCGACGAGGTCCGGATCAATTCCCCCCATGACGCGATTGAGCGGGGCATTTCGCTGGTGCCCGAAGACCGCAAGGGCCAGGGGTTGGTGCTGGGGATGAACTGCCGTGATAACATGACCTTGCCGCAGGTGGACGACCTGAAATCCGGTCCCTTCGTCGCCGACGGCGCCGAAATCGCGATCTTCGATCAATATCGTGACAAGCTTGATATCCGAACGCCCGGCTGGAAACAGCTTGTGGGCAATCTTTCGGGCGGAAACCAGCAAAAGATCGTCATTGGAAAATGGCTGTCGATGCGCCCCAACGTGCTGATCGTTGACGAACCCACGCGCGGCATTGACGTGGGATCAAAGGCCGAGATTCACAACCTGCTGCGCGAATTGGCGGCGCAGGGCTATGCGGTGATCGTCATCAGTTCGGAAATGCCCGAAGTGTTGCACGTGGCCGACCGGATCGTGGCGATGTATTCGGGCAAGATCATGCGCACGTTCTCCTCGGAGGAGGTGACAGAAGAAAACCTGATCGCCGCCATCTCCGGTCTGGAGACCGAAAAGGTGGCGTAATGCGGGTCGGGTTTTGCGGTCTGGGGCGGATGGGCGCGCATATGGCGCGCAACCTGTCGCATGCTGGGTTTGACCTGACGCTGTGGAACCGGTCTGCCCATAAGGCCGACGCGCTGGCGGCAGAACTGGGCTGCGCAACCGCGCCGACCCCTCGCGCGCTGTCGGACGCAGCGGATGTGGTCATCACCATGCTGGCCGATGACCCGTCATCCGAGGCCGTGCACTTCGGCCCCGATGGGCTGTTTGTAGGCACGGCGCAAAGCTATGTCGAAATGGGCACGATGAGCCCTGATCACATCCACCACCTTGCGCAAGACGCCCCCGAAGGCACCCGCGTGATCGACGCGCCTGTCTCCGGTGCAACACAGGCCGCCGCCGATGCACAGCTGGTGATCATGGCGGGCTGCACGCCGGAAGCGGCCGCGCCCCTCGCCCCGCTGTTTGACGCCATAGGCAAGGAAACGCTGTGTCTTGGCCAAACGGGCAGCGGTGCGGTGATGAAACTGGCCGTCAATGCGCTGATCCACGGCATCAACCAAACCCTTGCCGAAGCCATGACATTGGCCGAGGCCGCGGGGATCGCGCCGGAGGCCGCCTTTGACGTCATCGAAGCCTCGGCCGCCTGCGCGCCAATGCTCAAATACCGCCGCCCGCTGTACCTGAACGAAGGGGCGCATGACGTGACCTTCACCGTGGCACTGGCCCGCAAGGACATGGAGGTTACTGCCGATCTGGCCCGCCAACTTGGCACCGCGATGCCGCAGGGGTTGAGCACATTAGACATCCTGAAACAGGCCGAAGCGGAGGGCTTTGCCACCCGCGATATGGCCTCGATCCTGACCTACATGAGAGGGAAAACATCATGAAAGCTGTGCTTTTTGTGGGTGGCTGGGAAGGCCACGCGCCAATGGATTTTGCGGATTGGTATCGTGATCTGCTTGAAGCGAACGGTTTTGAGGTCGTGATCCACGACACGCTTGAGCCGCTGGAACATCCCGAGGTCATGGCCGATGTCGATCTGATCACGCCGATCTGGTCCTCCGCCCGTTCAGGGCATCGTGAAGAATTCGGCAATATGACCAAGCCGCAGGAGGACGGCCTCCTCAAACTTATCGGCGATGGCTGCGGTCTGGCAGGCTGGCACGGCCATATGGGCGATGCGTTTCGCGACCGCCCGACCTATCATTTCCTGATCGGCGGCCAGTTCGTCGCCCATCCCCCCGGTTGGCCCGACAACCTCCAGCCCAGGGAAGACTACATCAACTACGATGTGACGATCTGCCAGCCGGATCATCCTCTGGTCGAGGGGATCCGCAGTTTCCGTATCACATCCGAGCAGTATTATATGCTGACGGACCCATCGAATAACGTGCTGGCCACGACGACCTTTTCAGGCGACCACCTCTGGTGGATCGAGGGCACGGTGATCCCCGTCACCTGGACACGCCGCTGGGACAAAGGGCGTGTGTTCTACTGCTCCATCGGGCATGAGTTGGACGACCTCAAAGTGCCAGAAGTCACCGAGATGATCCGCCGCGGAGCGATTTGGGCTGCGAGCAGGGCGTAGGGGCCAATTCACAGCGAACTTACAGTTTGGCCCGCGGCGAACATGCCATAGGCGATGGTTTTCGGCATACATATCGGCGAAATCCTCGGCGGTGACGTGATCGTTTGCGGGCGCTGCGCGAAAAAGCCGGCCAGCAGGTGTTCAAGGGTGGCGTATTAGGCGGGCCGTGGCTGAATGCCCATCAGCATGTCGGCAATCGTGATGGATGCGATCAATTCACCGTCAAGGTAGAAATCCCAATCCAGACAGTTGGTATGGATCAGGTTGGGCAGACCCGCCTTGTAGCGTGCTTGCTGATCTTTGTTGGCGTCTGTCGTCGCCCGAATGCCGATGTGCAAGTCCTTGGCCTCGGCATGGCTACCCCTGTTTTGCCACACCCTGGTGCCACCTTTAACAGGGGGAAAGCCGCTTTGTTGCCGCGCGCCTAGATCTGATAGCCGTGGTATTTGTAAAGCAAACGGCGCAGGGGGCGGGGCAACCTTGCGCGCGCCTTGGCACGGTGCAGCAATGCGGCCTTGCGATCAGGGTTGAGGGTGCAAATGTCCTCGATCCGGTCGACGCGCAGCACCGCATCATCGACATCATTTTCGTCAATCGCGCCATAGTCGATCCCTGGAAAGGTGATCCCCTGATCGTCGCGCAGCCAGAACAGATCGGGCGCGCGCCAGTTGATCAGCGCCTGTGCCATGCCCGCGTTCAGCTGTGGTGTGGTCGGGTGGTCCAACCGCCGGTCGGCCTTGAAGATTTCCACGGCAAGCGCGTTCCGGTCCCCCCGCCAAACCGTGCGATCTGTCGCGATGTCATGCAACAGCGCCATTGCCTCGGCTGACAGGCTGGGGTTTCGCGCGGTTTGCAGCCGCGCAATGCTGGAGGGCGCGACATCGGGCAGATGTTTGGTCAGGAAATCCGTCACGATATCCCCATCCGTCATCACCGCCCGGTCAAAGACGTTCAGCGATACAGGTCCGCGCCAGCCCGTGATCAGGGGGGCGATCGTATCCTTGACATGGGTGCGCGACAGGCGGTGGTTCAATCCCAATTGCCGCAGGATTTGCTGCAGGAACGACAGGAAATGCGCATCGGGCGCGCGCAGGTAAGCAACAATGCGCGACGTTCGGGCAACCCGATCGATCTGACGGTTTGCGGCTGTGATCGTGGCCCTGTTCATCGGCCTGAAAAAGATTTCGCTGCTCAGCACCAGTGTCCTGGGCCTGTGATGGGTCACTGCGTCCTCAATTCCGCGCCATGCCCGCGCAGACACGGCCGCATGCTGCGCAGGATCGATCCCAAGCCAGCGCCGCCGCTCGGCGTTGTCTTCGGTGTGGCCAAACAAGTGATAGGCCAGGATCACAGCATTTGCGTGACCCGGATCAAAGCGCGGATAATGCACGCCCTGTTGGCGCAGCGACGCCTGCGCCCCCAGTAACGTGTGCTGAAGCGTCGTCGTTGCGGTCTTGGCCTGCCCGATATGAAGCAGCAGTTCGTCGGCTCTTGCCATCAGGTGTCCTTGCGGGATTGGCCGCGTAACCCCACGCTAGCACGGATGCACCTGCGGTGCGACCGTGACCAACTGCGAGCATCGAACGCGCGCAAGTTTTGCGTGTTTACAGCTCAGATCATGTCCCGTAACCTTGGCTTTTTACGGTATTGATTTGGGGGACATATGGCCAGATTTGAACTCGCGGGACCAGATATTGTCGACGAAGAATTTGACGGGGAAATCGTTGTCCTTAGCCTGCGCACAGGACAGTATTTCGGCCTGAACGACAGTGGCGCGGCCCTGTGGGTTGCGATCAAGGCGGGGGCTGACCCGCACGAAATCGCAGGCCAGCAGGGCGCCGATTTCGCCACCCGTCTTGTCGGGCTGGACTTGCTGATGCCCAGTGACCAAAGCCCTGAACCCGCGCCAAAACTTGATCTCAAAGACCGGCCTTCTGTCGAGGTCTATGACGATCTGTCCGACCTGATCCTTGCCGATCCAATCCATGATGTGGACGACAAAAAGGGCTGGCCCAACCTTCCTGACGCTGTCTGACATCACGATGGACGACTTGCATCAGGACGCAACAGTCGTTTTTACGGCGGCGAACGTCATACAATCCGTCAAGGCTGTTCTGGCGGCATTTGATGGTGCGTTTCACGGCGCGCGCGATCATCGCCGGTTCACGGTTGCAGGCGCAACATTCAACGTTGCGTCCAATGATCCCACCTACCTTGATCAGGCCGCGCGCGCCCTTGCGACACGGGCGCAAACGGATGGACGCAAGTGCCGGATCGTTGTGGTGAACGCCGGTGATCACGCCTGCCCGATGCCGCTGTGGCCCGCCAAACACTACCCCGAACGCGAGGTCGAGGCGCTGTTGGCGGGCACGCCCTATCGCCTGCACTATTTCCCCGAACTGAAGTTCTGGCAGCTGTTTGATACCGATCGCGCGGTCGGCATTCAGTGGATGACGGACAAGGACGGCGCGCCACCGTGGGATTCCGGCTCGACGTTGCGCAATTTCGTGCAGTGGCATCTGGGGTGTGACACCACATCGTTGCTGCATGGCGGCACCTTGGCTGTGTCGGGCGCGGGTATCTTGCTAGCAGGTGAAGGCGGGGCCGGTAAATCGTCCACGGTGCTGGCGGGCATTTTTGACGGCTTGCAAAGCGTTGGTGACGATTATGTCCTTGTTGATGCACAGGCGCTCACGGCACGTCCGGTGTTTGACACCCTGAAACAGGATGAAACGGGGCTGCGCCGCTTGGGCCAGTGGGGCCATGCGGGCATATCGCGGGTGGCGAACTGGCAAGGCAAGTATCAGTTTTACATGCCCGATGTGGTGCGGAGTGATCTAGTCGCAAGCATCGCCTTGCGCGCGATTGTCATGCCCACGCTGACCCATGGAACGCGCACGTCTTTTGCACAGGTTAGCGCCAAGGATGCCTTTCTTGCGCTGGCCCCTTCAGGTGTTTCGCAAATTCATTGTGACCGCAGCCGCCTGTTTGCCGTTGCGGCGCGGGTGGCGCGCACCCTGCCTGCCTACCGGTTGAACCTTGGCACGCAACCAGCTGAAATTGTGCAAGAAATCCGCCGATTTATTCAGGATTTCACATGACAGTCACGGTAATAATCCCGGTGTTCAATCGCCCGGTTGAAATACGTGGCGCGGTCGCTTCGGTTTTGCGCCAGAGGTCGGCGGTGCCGCTTGATGTGCTGGTGATCGACGACGGATCGGATGATGAAACGCCACAGGTGCTGGCAGACCTTGCCGCCGCCGACAGTCGCGTCAGGACAATCCGCCGTGACAACGGCGGCATTTCGGCTGCGCGCAATACGGGGCTTGATAACCTGCTGCCCGAAACCGAATTCGTGACATTTCTGGATTCCGATGACCTGATGGCGCCGGACCGTTTTGTCACTGACCTTGCCGTGCTGATCGCTCGCCCCGAGGTCGCGATCACCTATGGCAATATGGTGATCACCTTTGCGCTGGACCGTGACAATCTGACCGTCCCCAAGGATGCCAAACAGCTGGAACTGACCAGTGTGCATCTTGCCTGCTGTCTTTACCGGCGCAGCCTGATTGAAACGGTTGGACGGTTCGATGACACGCTGAAAATGGCCGAGGACACCGACTATATCTTTCGCACCTTCGAGATCGGCGTGACCTTCGTTCAGACGGAAACCGTCTGCCACTACTACCTGCGCCACCCCGGCAATATCTCATCCGATTCCAAGGACAATCAGACATGGTTCGCCCGTGCCGTGGTGCGCAGCGTGCACCGCCGCAAGAAGGATCCCTGCCGCAAACTGGTCAAGCCGGATTTCAACATCGAACTGCAAGAGGACTTTTTCAAGTCATGAGCTACTGCGTTGCCATTCCCGCATTCAATGCCGCGCGAACAATCAAGGAAACGCTCGATTCTGTTTTGAATCAAAGCGTTGCGCCATCCGAGATCGTGGTCGTTGATGACGGGTCAAGCGATGATACACCAGATATCGTGGCGCAATACGGCGCTGATGTGCGGTTGATCCGCCAGCAAAACGCTGGCTGCGGGGCGGCCACCACGGCTGCGATCATGGCGACCAGCGCGCCGGTTGTGGCGATGGTTGATGCCGATGATGTCTGGCTGCCCGAAAAGATGGAACGCCAGCTTGCCCGCCTTGATCAACTGGGCGCGCGCTCCCTTGTGTTTGCCCGGATTCAGCAGTTCCCGCACGGCGATTCTGACCGCACAGCGGGCAAGGTGCGTGACGGGCTGATGCGGTCAACCATGGTCATGGCGCGCAGCGCGTTTGACGCGGTTGGCCCGATCATTGATCCCCCCGGAGGTTGCGGCGACATGGTCGACTGGATCGGGCGGGCGCGCGGCCTTGGGTTTGCGGTGGATGTGCTGCCCGAAGTCCTGGCACAGCGCCGGATTATCGCCGGCAGCATGACCTATGCCATGACAGCCGAACAGAACCGCGGTTATCTGGCGGTTGCGCGTGCGGCAATCCTGCGGCGCAGGCAGGGGTAGCAATGATCCAGTCACCCCCGGTGCGCTTTCCGGAATTTGCATGGGCCTGGCCCACGGGCGGGCGGTTGTTGTTGTTGCATGCCGCGTTGAACCCCGACGAAGCCTTTGCGCGTCAGGCCTTGCAGGATTGGCTGTCGGCGAACGAACTGGACGATGCGCGCTTTCCCGAACATCGCTTGTTTGCGGCGATCACAACGCGGTTTGGCCGCTCGCTTGACGGGCTGGCGGAATACCCGCGCCTGATCGGGTTGCAACGGCTGCACTGGACACAGTCGCGGCTGGCCGTCGCCGAAAACCTGCCGCCATTGCAGGCCATGGTGGATGCCGGCCTCAAGGTTGTCCTGCTGAAGGGTGCGGCGCGGATCGCCGTCGACCCGACCGAACAAAAGTCACGCACGGCGTTCGACCTTGACCTGGTGTTGCCTGACGCCGACTTTGAACAAGCCATTACAATGTTGCTGTCACGCGGCTGGAAATCCACGCGCGGCGAAAGCGCACTTGGCCTGATCGCGCGGGTGTCCAGCGTGCGGGCGCGCAACTTCAAACATGGCCGCTTTGGCGATATCGACCTGCATCGCCGCGCCTATCAGCCCGCTTATGCAAGCGCGCAACACGACGCGGCGCTGGTGAATGACGCGCAACCGGCCACCTATTACGGCGTGCCGGTGTTCATCCCATCCGTCGAGGAACGCATCGTCATGGCCATGGGCCACGGCGGGTTTGACGGCCATCATCACAGTGACTGGCTGGTGGATGTTGCGGGGATGCTGGCCAGCGAAACGGTTGATTGGGACCGGCTTTATGCGATTGCGCAGGGGCGCCGTCTGGTCGGGGCGGTGGCCATTGGTCTGTCCTTGCTGTCGCAAGCCCTGAACCTGCCAATCTCGCAGGATGCCCTGACAAGGTTTGGTGCCGATCGCCCGCGCGCGGGCCTGCGTGCCTGGCCGATGCTGATCCTTGCGCGTGACACGCAAACCCTGACCAAACCGCAAACCATGCTGCGTGGCGTTATCGAAGGGGCGTTGAAAATCCGCCTGACGGGGCGCAATAAGGCCAGTGACACAAGGCAGACCCGCACCATCACCCGCAGCGCCCGCGGTACAGCGCAAGGGACCGCCCTGACATCCTATGTCGTAACAGCCGATACGGCCCCAAGGGCGGGAACATGGACATTGAACGCCGAACTAGCGTTTGACATGCCGCCCCTGCGCCGCCGGATCGAACTGGACATCAACAGCCCCGGCCGCAACCTGCATCATGTGCAGGCGTTGCACCTGCGCAAGCGCGCAGGGCAGTGTGCGGTCAGGTTCACGGTGCAGCTGGATGTCACCGCCGATGATTTCCCCATCTCGATCGTGTCACTGCCCAGCAAGTTCCTCGAGGACGGGCCGCAATCACCAAACTATGCGAAATACAAGATGCTCGCGTTCACGCCAACGCGTGTCACGCTTGCACCAAGGAAGGGGACGTCATGACACGCACAGCACTGGTCTGCGGGGCGGGCGGTTTTATCGGGAGCCACCTTGTGACGGCCCTCAAGGCCCAAGGGTTCCGGGTGCGCGGCGCGGACCTCAAACACCCCGAGTTTGGCGAAACGGACGCTGATGATTTCATCCTTGGTGATTTGCGCGATCAAAGCGTTGTGGCGCAGGTGATTGACCAGCCGTTTGACGAAATCTACCAACTTGCAGCGGATATGGGCGGCGCGGGGTTTGTCTTTGTCGGGCAGAACGATGCCGACATCATGCACAACTCGGCGGCGATCAATATCAACGTGCTGTCGGCCTGCCTGAACACAGGCAACCGCCGCATTTTCTATTCGTCATCGGCTTGCATTTATCCGCAAGAAAACCAGCAAGACCCGGACAACCCCAACTGTGTGGAACACAGCGCCTATCCCGCCAACCCTGATAGCGATTACGGCTGGGAAAAGCTGTTTTCAGAACGGCTCTATCAGGCGTTTCAGCGCAACCACGGGTTTGAATGCCGGATCGCGCGCTATCACAATATCTTTGGCCCTCTGGGAACATGGCAGGGCGGGCGCGAAAAAGCACCCGCCGCCCTGTGCCGCAAAATTGCAATGGCCGATCAGGATGGCACAATCGACATCTGGGGCGACGGGCGGCAAACGCGGTCGTTCCTTTACGTCGATGAATGCGTCGAAGGAACCATCCGCCTGATGCGCTCGGAGGTGGTTGAACCCGTCAATATCGGCTCGGACGAGCTGATTTCGATCAGCGATCTGGCGGTGATGATTGCAAAGCTGGCAGGCAAGCGGATCACCCACCGCTATATTGACGGTCCCGAAGGCGTGCGCGGGCGGGTATCTGACAACCGGATGATTGCGCAACGTCTTGGCTGGGCACCGGCCGCGCGCCTGCAAGACGGATTGCGCCCCACATACGACTGGATCGCCGCGCAGGTGGCAGACGGGGGCGGCGATGCAGCTTGACCCCGCCAAAAGCTATCTGCTGTCACGCCCGCGCGGCGGATTTAATGACGCGATGGTGCAGTTGGAAAAATCCTGCCGTTACGCCGAAAAATTCGGGCGGGTTCTGTTGCTGGATATGTCGCGGTCGGGCCTGCGGATGCAGATTGACGAACTGTTTGACCTGCAGGGCGGGCCGGGACGTAATGTCGTGCTGTGGCACGACGATATGGCGCCTGAACTGGATCGCGCCGCCTCTGTCTTTCCCGATGCCCTGTGCCATCGCATTTCGACCTATGAAACCGTCTGGCAGCAAGACGCCATCGGCTTTGCCGACAGCGAAAGCGGGCAGTTGATCAGCTTTGATCACACCTGCGATCACGATGCACAGGTGCTGGTGTATGAACAGGCTGGGGGTGGATATACGTCGCTCAATGCCCTGCGCCGCCTTGGCCCGCTGCGCGCGGATGTTGCGGCGGAAATTGTTGCGCGCCTGGTGCCGCTTGGGCGCGGGTATGACGCGGTGCATCTGCGCCATTCCGATTACGAGACGGATTTTGTAAGTTACCTGCGCGAACTGCGGCCCGTTTTGCGCGGCCGCCGTGTTTTGATCTGTTCGGACAGTCGTGCCGCCAAGGATGCGGCCGCGGACATCCTGCACAACAGCACAACTGTTCTAAGCGTGTCCGATATTCCCGATCTGGGTGGTCAGCCGCTGCATCGAACGGCCTATGGCGATGACCGCGCGGCCAATATCGATGTGCTGTGCGACCTGTTGGCGATGGCGCTGGCGGACACCCTCTTTTTTACGCGGCTGTCGGGGGGAAATGACAATGGCGTGAAATATTCCGGCTTTTCGCTGCTGGCCGATCTGTTGGGTCGAAATCGTGACGTTGTGGGCCAGCTATTGGCCAATGCCGATCCCAAGGCGCGTGAAACGATCCTTGCCAGGTCACCGGCGCGCGGGTTGATCCACAGGCTGCGCTGCGGCCTGCATGTCTGGCGTCACCCAAGGGCCTATGCCAAGCGGGTCCGCCGGAACCGGCGCGCAAACCGCGCGACGGCGCAGCCCTGATTGCACGCGCCATCGCCGCCCTGCTAGGGTCGCGCAGGATCAGACAGGGGCGTAGAAATGATCGACAAACTGGACATGTTCATCGCCCTCGCGCGCGAGGAACACTTTGGCCGCGCCGCCGCATCCATGGGTGTGACCCAGCCGACCCTATCAGCGGCGATCAAACAGCTTGAGGACAGTCTGGGCGTGATGCTGGTCTGGCGCGGGTCGCGGTTTCAGGGTCTGACACCCGAAGGACAGCGCGTGCTGGAATGGGCGCGCCAGATCGTCGGCGATGCCCGCACCTTGCGCGAAGAAATGCGCGCCGCCCGTAAGGGCCTGTCGGGCAACCTGCGCCTTGCGGTGATCCCCACGGCGCTGACGGTTGTGTCGGACCTGACGGCGGGTTTTACGGTGAAACATCCCGGTGTGCGGTTCACGGTGCTCTCACGCACCTCGGCTGAAATTCTGACGATGCTGGAAAACCTGCAAATCGACGCAGGTGTGACCTATCTGGAAAACGAACCACTGGGCCGTGTGACGACCGTGCCGATCTATGCGGAACGCTATGTTCTGGTGGTGCGCGCCGATCACCCGCTGGCAGGGCAGGCGGGAATTGACTGGGCCGCGCTGGGCGATCTGCCCTTGGGCCTGCTGACGCCGGATATGCAAAACCGCCGGATCATCAACGCGCACCTTGCGGATGCGGGCGTGGAAATTGCCCCCACGGTCGAGGCGTCATCGACCATCGTGCTGATCAGCCACGTCTTGCAGGCCAACTGGGCCACCGTGCTGCCCCTGCGCGCCGCTGAAATGTTCCTCAAGGCGGGTGATCTGGCCGCCGTGCCCCTGACGGGGGCAGATGCCAGCCACGCCGTCGGCCTGATCGCGCCCTACCGCGAGCCGCATACACCCGTGCTGGCGGCGCTTTTGGCACAAGCCCAGTCGATTTCGGACCCCGAGCTGTCTTGATAGGGTATTCCTATCAAACAACGAAATTGCGATATTGATTACTGGTGTGACTCGCGCGATACCACGCGGGCGCACGCAAGGGAGTCACATATGTCCGCCAGCCAAGCCACCAAAGACACAATGGCCCGCATTCTGGCCGCCCATGACGGGCTGGAAGGGCCGCTGCTGCCGATCCTGCACGCGGTGCAGGCCGAACTGGGCTTTATCCCCGAAGACGTGCAGCCGATCATCGCCGCGCATCTCAATATCTCGAAGGCCGAGGTGCATGGCGTTGTGACGTTCTATCACGATTTCCGCGATGCCCCTGCGGGCCGCCATATCGTCAAGATCTGCCGCGCCGAGGCTTGTCAGGCGATGGGGGCAAACGGGCTGGCTGATGCGACACTGGCGAAACTGGGCGTGCAATGGCACGGGACCACCGCCAATGGCGCAGTGACCGTGGAGCCGGTCTATTGCCTTGGCCTGTGCGCCTGTGGGCCGGCGGCGATGGTCGATGACCGCGTGGTGGGCCGTGTGGACGGCGCGAAAATGGATGAACTACTTGCGGAGGCAGGCGCATGAAGATTTACGTCCCCCTTGATAGCGCGGCCAAGGCGTTGGGCGCTGACGCGGTTGCCGATGCGATTGTGGAACAGGCAGCGAAGCGCGGTCTGGATGTGGAGATGGTGCGCACCGGCACGCGCGGCATGATCTGGCTGGAACCGCTGGTTGAAGTGGGCGAGGACCGTCAGGCCTTTGGCCCCGTCACGGTTGCTGATGTGCCCGCGCTGCTGGATGGCAAACTGAAGGGGCATGGCAAAGTCACCGACATCCCGTTCTTTGCAAAGCAAACCCGTCTGACGTTCGCGCGTTGCGGTGTGATCGACCCGCTTGATCTGGACGACTACCGCGCGCACGGCGGGCTGGTGGGCCTGCAACGTGCCATTGGCATGACGGGTGCGGATATCGTTGCCGAAGTGACCGACAGCGGCCTGCGCGGCCGTGGCGGCGCGGGCTTCCCGACGGGTATAAAATGGAACACCGTGGCCGGTGCACAGGCCGATCAGAAATACATCGTCTGCAACGCTGACGAAGGCGACAGCGGCACCTTTGCCGACCGCATGATCATGGAAGGCGACCCCTTTACCTTGATCGAAGGCATGGCAATTGCAGGGATCGCTGTGGGCGCGACCAAGGGCTATGTATATCTGCGCAGCGAATACCCAGATGCCATTAATATCATGCAACAAGCTGTTGTTATTGCGCGTGAAAGCGGGGTTCTGGGCGCGGCTGTTCTGGGTAGCGATTACGCCTTTGACATGGAAATCCGCGTGGGCGCAGGTGCCTATGTCTGTGGCGAGGAAACCTCGCTGCTGAACTCGCTTGAAGGGAAACGCGGTGTGGTGCGCGCCAAACCGCCGCTGCCCGCCCTGGAAGGGTTTCTGGGCAAGCCGACCGTGGTCAACAACGTGATTTCGCTGGCCACAGTGCCGGTGATCATGGAAAAAGGCGCGCAGCATTATCAGGATTTCGGCCTTGGCCGCTCGCGCGGGACGATCCCGATCCAGATCGCCGGAAACGTGGCGCAGGGCGGGCTGTTCGAGGCCGCCTTTGGCATGCCGCTGGGCGAACTGGTTGACGATATCGCCGGTGGCACCGCCACGGGCCGCCCCGTCAAGGCGGTGCAGGTCGGCGGGCCACTGGGCGCTTATTTCCCGCGCGAAAAGTTCGACACGCCTTTCGGTTACGAGGAATTTGACGGGCAGGGCGGCTTGATTGGCCACGCGGGTGTGGTCGTTTTTGACGACAGCGCCGATATGCTGGGCATGGCGCGCTTTGCGATGGAATTCTGCGCCGTTGAATCCTGCGGCAAATGCACCCCCTGCCGGATCGGTGCAGTGCGCGGTGTCGAAACGATTGACCGGATCGGGCGCGGTGACACGGCAGCTGTCGAGATTTTGACCGATCTTTGTGATACAATGCGTGACGGGAGCCTTTGCGCGCTGGGCGGGTTCACCCCGTTTCCCGTGATGTCCGCGCTGCGGCATTTCCCCGACGATTTCGCCACCAAGAAGGAGGCTGCGGAATGAAAGATTTCATCATCCCGACCGACATGGACATGGGCACGCCCGCGTCTCGCTCCACAAAAACGGTCACGCTGACGATTGATGGCTATGATGTCACGGTTCCCGAGGGTACGAGTGTGATGCGCGCATCGGCCGAGGCCGGAATTGCCGTGCCCAAGCTTTGCGCGACCGAAAGCGTCGAAGCCTTCGGGTCGTGCCGCCTTTGCGTGGTGGAAATCGAGGGACGGCGCGGCACGCCCGCGTCCTGCACGACCCCTGTGGCCGAGGGCATGATTGTCAAAACCCAATCTTCCAAGGTCAAAAAGATCCGCAAAGGCGTGATGGAATTGTATATTTCCGATCACCCGCTGGATTGCCTGACCTGTGCGGCCAATGGTGACTGCGAATTGCAGGATATGGCCGGCATGGTGGGCCTGCGCGATGTTCGCTACGAGGCCGTGGCCAACCATTTCGAGGCGCGCAACACCGGCGGCGATGCCAATCCGCAATTCATCCCCAAGGATGATAGCAACCCCTATTTCACCTATGATCCGTCCAAGTGTATCGTCTGTAGCCGTTGCGTGCGCGCCTGCGAGGAGGTGCAAGGCACCTTTGCGCTGACGATCGAAGGCATGGGTTTCAATTCCCGCGTGGCTGCCGGCACCGCATCGGACGATTTTCTGGCGTCCGATTGCGTATCCTGTGGCGCTTGCGTGCAGGCCTGCCCAACAGCGACCTTGCAGGAAAAATCCGTCATTGAACTCGGCACGCCCGAACGGTCCGTCATCACGACCTGCGCCTATTGCGGCGTGGGCTGTTCGTTCAAGGCGGAACTCAACGGCGACGAACTGGTGCGCATGGTGCCCTATAAGAACGGCAAGGCGAACCGCGGCCATTCCTGCGTCAAGGGCCGCTTTGCCTATGGCTATGCCAATCACGCCGACCGCATCACCGCGCCGATGATCCGTGACAAGATCACCGATCCCTGGCGCGAAGTGTCCTGGGAGGAAGCGATTGGTTTCACCGCCAAGAAGCTGCGCGATCTTCAGGCCAAACATGGCCAGCAGGCGATTGGCGGGATCACTTCCAGCCGCTGCACCAACGAAGAAACCTATCTTGTGCAAAAGATGATCCGCGCGACCTTTGGCAACAACAACACCGACACCTGCGCGCGGGTCTGCCATTCGCCAACGGGTTACGGGTTGAAGACCACGTTCGGCACATCGGCGGGCACCCAAGACTTTGATTCCGTTGAACATACTGATGTCGTGATTGTCATTGGCGCGAACCCCACCGATGGCCACCCCGTCTTTGCCAGCCGCTTGAAAAAGCGTCTGCGGGCGGGTGCGAAACTGATCGTCATTGATCCGCGCCGGATTGATCTGGTGAAAACGCCGCATGTGGCGGCAAGCCATCATTTGCCCCTGCGTCCGGGCACCAATGTGGCCGTGCTGACCAGCATCGCCCATGTGATTGTCACCGAAGGCTTGATGGATGAAGGGTTCATCCGTGACCGCTGTGATTGGAACGAATTTGCCGAATACGCCGAATTTGTCAGCGACCCGCGCCATTCCCCCGAAGCGACCGCGATGCTGACAGGCGTTGACGCGGACGAATTGCGCAATGCGGCCCGTCTGTTCGCCAAGGGCGGCAACGGCGCGATCTACTATGGACTTGGCGTGACTGAACACTCGCAAGGGTCCACCACCGTCATGGCCATCGCCAACCTTGCGATGATGACCGGCAATCTGGGCCGTCCCGGCGTGGGCGTGAACCCCTTGCGCGGGCAAAACAACGTGCAGGGTGCTTGCGATATGGGGTCTTTCCCGCACGAATTGCCCGGTTATCGGCATGTCAGCGATGATGCCACCCGCGCGGTGTTTGAAAAACTGTGGGGCGTCGAACTGGACGCCAAACCCGGCTTGCGCATCCCCAATATGCTCGATGCCGCCGTCGATGGCACCTTCAAAGGCCTTTATGTGCAGGGCGAGGATATCTTGCAATCCGACCCCGATACCAAGCACGTCAAGGCGGGCCTTGAAGCGATGGAATGCGTGATCGTCCACGACCTGTTCCTAAACGAAACCGCCAACTATGCGCATGTGTTTTTGCCCGGCTCGACCTTCCTTGAAAAGGACGGCACGTTCACCAACGCCGAACGCCGCATCAACCGTGTGCGCCGTGTGATGGCCCCGAAAAACGGCTATGCGGATTGGGAAGTGACGATGCTGCTGGCCAATGCCATGGGCGCGGGCTGGACCTATACGCACCCCAGCCAGGTGATGGATGAAATCGCCGCAACGACCCCAAGTTTTGCCAATGTTTCCTATGAGTTACTGGAAGAGCGCGGATCGGTGCAGTGGCCTTGCAACGACGCCAATCCCGACGGTGCGCCGATCATGCACATCGACGGATTTGCACGTGGCAAGGGGCAGTTCATCATCACTGAATATATCGCCACCGAAGAACGCACCGGCGCGCGTTTCCCGCTGTTGCTGACCACCGGGCGGATCCTGTCGCAGTATAATGTGGGCGCGCAAACGCGCCGCACCGATAACGTGGTCTGGCACGCCGAGGATGTGCTGGAAATCCACCCGCACGACGCCGAAGTGCGTGGCGTGAATGATGGCGATTGGGTGAAACTGGCATCGCGTTCCGGCGATACCAGCCTGCGGGCGACGATCACCGACCGCGTGTCACCCGGCGTGGTTTACACGACCTTCCACCACCCCGACACGCAGGCCAATGTGATCACTACCGATTACAGTGACTGGGCGACAAACTGCCCTGAATACAAGGTCACGGCGGTGCAGGTTGGCAAATCCAACGGCCCAACCGACTGGCAGGAAGATTACAGCGCGCAGGCCGAAAAATCGCGCCGCATCCTGCCCGCTGCCGAATGACAAAGGGCGCGCATAGCGTTGCCGGTGTCGCGATCCGCAAGGGCCGCGAACAGGCGGTGACGCGCGCGCTGCCCGAAGAAGTGCCGGTGGCGCTGGTTTACAATGGCAGCACGCAGGCCGTGATGATGGCCACGCCCGACGATCTGCATGATTTCGCCGTGGGCTTTAGCCTGTCCGAGGGGATCATCACCGATCTGGCCCAGATCGAACGGTTTGAAATTGTCCAGCACGGTCAGGGGCTTGAGGCGCAGATGTGGCTGTCAGATGATCGCGCCGATGCTTTGGCCGCGCGTCGCCGGTTCATGGCGGGGCCGGTGGGCTGCGGGTTGTGCGGCATCGATTCACTGGATCAGGCGTTGCGCGATGTGCCTGTGGTGTCCAGTAATCTGACCTTGGCGGCCGATGATATTCCCGCCGCCATGGCCGCCCTGCGTGCCGCCCAGCCCCTGCACGATCAGACACGCGCTGTCCACGCGGCCGGGTTCTATATCGCGGGGCAGGGGATTGTTGTGGCACGCGAGGACGTGGGCCGCCACAATGCGCTGGACAAGGTGATTGGCGCGCTGGCCCGTGCAGGTATCAGCGGCGCGGATGGCGCGATTGCGCTGACCAGTCGCGTGTCCGTGGAAATGGTGCAGAAATGCGCCGTGGCTGGCGCGCCCGTGGTGATTGCGGTGTCTGCACCCACCGCGTTGGCCGTGCGCACCGCGCAAACCGCAGGGATCACCATCGCCGCCCTTGCCCGTGATGAAGCCTTTGAAATCTTTACCCATTCTGCCCGAATCAAGACCGGAGCCACACCCCATGTCGCCTGAAAAAATGACCATGATGGCCAATCAAATCGCCAGCTTTTTCGCCACTCAGCCTGATGCGGACAAGGCGGGCCGCGTGGCCGATCACCTGCGCGAATTCTGGGAGCCGCGGATGCTGGACCAGCTTTATGCCCATCTGGACGCGGGGGGCGTGGGGCTTTCCCCGCTGGCGCTGGACGCTGCGCAAAAACTGCGGGCCACGGCCTAGACCGGGTTGAAACCCGCGTTGCGACCCCGTCACGCCTTGTAAGCAGCCCGCGCGCGCCCTACCGTTCGCCGAACGCTGACACGAGGCCAGATTGCTCCGACCCCTGCTCAAAACCGCCGCGCGGCGCTATATGGACGTGACCCTGCGGGTAGGCGCGCGCAACGTGCGTATTCTTGAACGCCCCGGCGCGTGGATGGAGGCGCAGGCGCTGGCCACGCTTAGCGCCGATCTACGGCGAGTGGCGGGGCGAACACTGAAGGGGGCGCTGACCTACGGTGTGTTTTCCGGCGATGCCGACGTCATGAAAGATGTCATTATTACAGTCGTTTACGGTCCGGACGGCACGCCGATTGCCTTTAACGCCCTTGCCATCATGCAGGTCCAGACCCGTCCGCGCGCCCGCGAAGTGCTGCACCTTGGCCTTGTGATGATCGACCCGGACGCGCGCCAGGAAGGGCTGGGCTGGGTGCTTTATGGCCTCACCTGTTTTCTGATCTTTCTGCGCAACCAGATGCGCCCGCTCTGGGTTTCCAACGTCACGCAGGTGCCTGCGGTGGTAGGCATGGTCAGCACCGTCTTTTCCGATGTCTGGCCGCGCCCTGATGGCGGGCGTTGCCCCTTGCAACATCTGCTGCTGGCCCGCGCGATCATGGCCGCGCATCGCCCCGTCTTTGGCGTGGGCGAGGAGGCGGCATTTGATGAATCCCGCTTTGTGATCGAACGCGCCTACACGGGCGGTTCCGATGACCTGCAAAAGACATGGGACACAGCCCCCAAACACCGCGATGACAGGTTCAATACCTTTTGCGCCGACCAGCTGGACTACACGCGCGGCGATGATGTGCTGCAATTGGGCCGGATGGACACAAGCGCCATGCGCCGCTTTCTGGCGCGCGAAGTGCCCCGCGCTGCGCGGTTCCGCCTGCTGGGTGCGGGTGCGCTTGTCGCCTTGCAACGCCTTGTTTTGCCATTGATTTATTGGTCCGACAGTCGGCAGGATTACGGTATCTTGCGGGGCCGGTCATGACCCCGGCCGCCCCCATGATCGGGCAGGTCTATCTGTCGCTTGCAGCCCTTGGCGGGATCGCCTTGCTTTATAATGTGCTGCGCGCCCGCGCGCCCTTTGATCCGTTGAACCGCCGGTTCCTGTTCGTGCTGCGGGTCTTGATGCTGATCTTTGCGGGCCGCGCCCTGATCATCCTGACGGGCATCGACGCATTCCGCTTTTTCGTGCTTTTGGGGGCCGCATTGGTGCCCCTTGCGGTGCTGCTGTTGACCGAAGGATTGCTGCGCCGCCATGCCCCGCCATGGGCCAAACTGATCATCGGCGTGGGCACGGCGCTGTTTGCCGTGCTGGCCTTTTGGGTGGGCGACAACATTGATCCGGCCCGCCTTGCGGGCCTGCTGGTGTTTCAACTGATCGGGTTTGCCATCGGCGGCTGGCTGGTGTTGACCCGTGATCGCACAACCCTGAACGCGCCGGAAAACCGCGCCGTTGACCGGCTGGCGCTGTCGCTTTTGTTGCTGGTGCCATTGGGGGCCACGGATTTTCTGATAGATTATCTGGGGCAACCGGCACAGGTCTCGCCCCTTGCGGTGCTGTTTCTGTGCTGGCTGGCGATCAGCCTTGCGCGCGCGCAAACCGGCCACGGCGCGCCATTGCTGGGCTTTGGTGCGGCATTGCTGGGCGCGGGCTGCGCGGCGGTCGCCATCGCCTTTGCCGCCGGAATGGGCTGGCAGGGTGCGCTTCTGACGCTGGCGATTATCGGCGCGACCATGTTGCTGGCGATGATTTTTGTCGATACCCGCAGCCTGCACAGCGACCTGCAAAGCCAGACCTTGCTACGCCATATGGCGCAGGGCGAGGGGGCGACATCGGCTGATTTCCTGCGTGGGTTGGCGGCACACCCGCTGGTGCAGGGGGCTGCCTTTATTGACATCGGTGCACATGACGATCTGGATGCCCGCGTGCTGGCGCGCATTTTTACCCGCACCCCTGTCTTGCGCCGCATGGACGGCGATCATGCAGGCGCTGAGGCCGAACATATCGCCCATCTTTTTGCGCGGTTCGGTGCGAGCCATTTTCTGCTGGTCGGGGATGCGCCTCTGCGCCTGCTTGCGCTGTCCTTGCCCAGCATTACCGCCGCCCCGCGCACCGAACTGGAACTGGCGGCCCTGCAACGCATGGCGTGGTTGATGGGGCAAGCGGATGCTTAGCGCGGCAGTCATTGATCAGGTCGTGACCCGCGCGAGCCTTGCGCCCTCGGTCCATAACACCCAGCCGACCCGCTGGATGATCACGGACACGGGCGTCGATGTTTATTGTGACACGCGCCTGATCCTGCCCCACGCTGATCCGGACGGGCGAGGTGCCGCGCTGTCCTGCGGTGCTGCAATCGAGGCGGCGGTGCTGGCCCTGTCGGCCAACGGGATCGGCGCTGATGTGAAAGACCTCTGGCATCTGGGCCATGACGGGGCCGATCACTTGCGCCTGATCGCGCGGATTGATTTGACGGGCAAGGGGGCCGAGGACGGCTTGCATTCCCAGCTTGAACGCCGCTTTACCTGGCGCGGCTTGTTTGATGACACCCCTGTGGCGCTCTTTGGCTGGACCCGCCCCGATGCGGTCTTGGTCACGGACGAGCAGGGCCGCGCGTTTCTGGCCGATATCAACGACCGCGCCAGCCTGAAAATCATGCAGTCACGCCCGTTTCGCCGCGAGCTGCGCAGCTGGATGCGCCTGCGCCCCGATCACCCGCGCGCGCCACACGACGGGATGAGCTTGGCCGCCCTGCGCATGACACCGGCCGAAGGGCGCGGGGCCGGTCTGGCCCTTGGCCCGCTTTGGCCGTTGCTGCACCTGCTGGGGCGCACCAAAACCCTGACAGCCGAGGCCGAAGCGACCAAAAGCGCCGCCCTGATTGCGCTGTTTCACCGCCCCGCTGGCGAAAGCCCGATTGAAAGCGGGCGCGCCTATCTGCGCATGTGTCTTGAGGCGGCAAGCCTTGGCATGGCAGGCTGGCCGATGGCCGCGATCAGCGACGATCCGACGACACGGGCCGATACCTGCGCACGCTTCGGGATCGGCGCGGACCGGCGGCTGGTTCAGGCGATCCGTTTCGGACGGGCAGGCGGCGCGGCCCCGCCACGTGCACGGCGACCATTATCCGAGGTGATCTTGTGACAATTGCAACGCGCCGCGCGCAGGCACGCGCCCTGTTTGACGCAGGTGTGGCGGCTGCCGATCCGGTCGCCGCAACAACCCGTGCGCTGGTGCAATCGCCCGTTCCCGCGACCCTGATCATCGCGGTCGGCAAGGCCGCGCGCGGGATGGCGCAGGCGGCGATGGCGGCTTGCCCCAACGTGCCCTGCCTGATCGTGACAAACGACGAAAACGCCGCGCCGCTGGCAGGCGCGCAGGTCATGGCGGCAGGCCACCCTGTGCCTGACGAACGCGGCGCGCGGGCGGCTGACATGGTGATTGCGGCACTTGAAGGGGTCGGCGCCGGTGATCACGTGTTGGTGCTTGTGTCAGGCGGCGGGTCCGCGCTATTGCCTGCGCCGGTGCAGGGCGTGTCACTGGCGGATAAGGCGGCGATGAACAACCTGTTGCTGGCGTCCGGCGCGGACATCATGCAGATGAACCTCGTGCGCCAGCAGCTTTCACGCCTCAAGGGTGGGGGGCTCTTGCGTATCGCGGCCCCCGCATCGGTAACGGCGCTGATCCTGTCGGACGTTATGGGCGACGATTTGCGCGCTGTGGCTTCGGGGCCGACTGCCGCACCACTGGGGACCAAGGCGCAAGCGTGCAACATCTTGCAAAGCTTTGATATCTGGGAGAAATGCCCTAGGTCGGTGCGCGACCACCTAAGCGGCGTGGACACCGCCACGGATATCCCCAGAGCCGACAACCATCTGATTGGCGCGAACCCGATCAGCCTGCGTGCGATGGCCGCCCTTGTCCCTGACGCCCATGTCATCGCCGACCCCATCGAGGGGGATGTCGCTGCCGCCGCCCGCGTGATCTGTGACGCCGCAGCCCCCGGCATCACCCTTTGGGGTGGTGAAACCACAGTGCACCTGCGCGGCACGGGGCGTGGCGGGCGCAATCAGGAACTGGCGCTGCGTATCGCGCTTGAAGCCCGCGCGCGCGGCTGGACCGCGGGATGGGTCTGCCTTCAGGGGGGCACCGACGGGCGCGACGGGCCAACGGATGCGGCAGGCGGGCTGGTTGATAGCGGGACGCTGGGGCGGATTGATAATGTGGCAGCGTTGCTTGCCAACAACGACAGCTACGCCGCGCTGGAACAGGCGGGTGATTTGCTGATCACCGGGGCAACGGGGACGAATGTGGCGGATCTGGGCGTCTTGATCCGGCCATAGGGCGCGCCGTAACCGCTGCCACAATCGGGCGATGATCTGACGGATGGGGCGCGGGCATCTTTGGCACCGGCTCCATGCGGACCTGTAACTGGTCGCAATGCGCGATCCGGTCCAGCGGCAAGAGCGGCAGCGTTGATGGAAAAGTGCGCGCCGCGGGCAGGATTGTAAAATCCTGCGCAATCCGGCCCAAGCCCACGCGGGTGGACCTTTCGTTGAAATCACCGGCAATGACCGTTGGCATCGGTGCAAGCCCGCCAATGAAATCGCGGACATAATCAAGCTGGCGGCGGCGCGAGCGGCGCAGCAACCCCAGATGCACCCCGACAACACGGATCGGCCCCAGCGCGCTAAGCAGATCAACAACAACCGCGCCGCGCGGTTCTGCGCTTGGCAGGTCAAGCCGGTGCACATCTTGCGCGACAATGTCGGGTCGCACCAGCAGCGCGATCCCGTGCCAGCCCAGCGAGCGGTCATCGCCCGCTACAGGCACAAGCCCGGTCATGTCACGCAAAAGATCACGGGGCAGGGCAGAGGGGCGCGCGCCCATGCGAAAATCGGCCTCTTGCAGGGTGACAATATCGGCCTTCAGGGCGGCGATTGCGCGCAGGGTGCGCGCGGGATCGCGGCGCAAATCCGTACCCAGTCCGGCGCGGATATTATAGCTGGCAATACGCAAGGCGGTTTGAAACTCGGGCTCCATGCCCCCTATATAGTGGTAAGCGCCACACAATTGTAGAGGACACCCATGCCGCAAACGCGTGACCCGCGCATCGTTCGCCTGCTTCAGGGCGTTCTGATCCTCGCCATGGCGGGCGGCGTTTACGAGGGGCGTTGGTCGATGGTTTTCATCGCGCTTGCCACGCTTGTCCTGACCTATGTGCCGCGTCGTTTCGCGCATTGGATCGGTGTTGAACTGCCTGCCAGTTTCATCGTCGCCATCGTGTTCTTCATCTTTGCCACGCTTTTTTTGGGCGAGGTGTTCGATTTCTACGAGCGTTATTTCTGGTGGGACATCGCCTTGCACTTCGGCAGTGCGATGGGGTTTGGCCTCTTGGGCTTCCTGTTTATCTTTACCCTTTTCGCAGGTGACAGATACGCGGCCCCACCGGTCGCGATTGCGTTCCTGTCGTTTTGTGTGGCGATTGCGATTGGCGCCCTGTGGGAGATTTTCGAGTTTTCAATGGATCAGGTTTTCGGGCTGAATATGCAGAAGTCGGGCCTGCTGGATACGATGTATGACCTGATGATCGACACATTGGGCGCGGCCCTTGGGGCTTTGGCAGGGTTCTTTTACCTCAAGGGGCGGCAGTTTGGCGGGCTTGGCGCGCTGATTGACCAGTTTGTCGGGTTGAACGGACGGCTGTATCGCAAACTGCGCAAGCGTAAATAGGCGCGGCTGTTGGGATTTTGGTAAGGTTTTGCCGTCAGATTGGTGGCGCAACAAACCATAAGGACAAGCAGAATGCTGACGATTCCTCCGGGCGTGGGCCATCAGGCCAGCGCGCCCACACGCCCCGTGCAGCCCCCCCAAGATACCAGTGCGGGCACGCAGATGGCCGTGCATGACGGCGAAACCAGCGCGCCACCACCACCCGCAAACCGGATCAGCGGGGCCGATGCGCAGGCGCTTGTGCAGGGACTGATTGGCGGCAACAGCGGCACCGGTGCCACAAACGTCAACGCCGTGTCACAACGCATGGTCGCGGATGCGCAGGCCGGTTATGGCGGTGCGGCGCTGAATGCATCCCTGTCGCAGGTGAAATAGGGCCACCGTTCGGCAGCGCGGCCCGCGCTAGTCGACGGGCAGGCCGCTGGGCACGGCGTCGGGGCGACCCATGGGGCGGGTCAGGGCGGTTTTCCCGGTCAAGGCACCCAGAAATGCCACAAGATCGGCAACCTCGCTGTCACGCAGGATCACAGGCGTCACATCCAGCGCCGCCGCCTGACGCGCCATTTCGCGGATATCGCTGCGGATCGCAAGATCCCCGCCCGCCAGCCAAGGCACATCGGGCAGGGCGGCCATTTGCGGCGTCCAGATCGCGGACATCGCGACCGGATCGGCCATATGCCGGACCATCAGATCAAGGGTCGGGTAGGCGCCGTTGTGGCCATAAGGCGCGGTCAGGGCGACATTGCGCAAGGACGGTGTGCGAAAGCGATAGGCATCCTCAAGCAGGTCCGTCTCGCCCATCCGCCCAACATCGCGCGGCATCGGATCAAACCGCCGTGTGCGCCCGGGGCCAAACGCGGGCAAACCGACCGCGTGAAAATCCTGATCGGTGAACAGCGGCCCACTGTGACAGGCGCTGCATCCCGCATCGCCAAAGAACAACACGCGCCCGCGTTCCGCATCGTCAGGCAGGGGCGTTCCATCAAGCAACAGGGCGTCATAGGGGCTGTCGAAACTTTGCCATTCCAGCGCGATGAACGCGCCGATGGCATTGCCGATGTCCACAATCGTCACCTGCGAGGGGTCATCAATGTGGTCAAAGGCATCCACGAACATCTCGCCATATGCGGGTATCGTGCGCACCCGCTGCGCAAGGATCGGCCAGGCCGCATCTATGCGGTCGTGCACAGCACCCGCGATCTCGTTTTCTGACGGATTTCCGGCCATTTCAAACTGCGCGACAAGCGGAAACAACGCCTGGGCGGCCAGCACCGTATCAAGCCCCTGTGGCAACCATTCCTCGGCCGGGGAATCGTAGCCGTTGCCATAGATGTCGGATACCGAAAGCCGTCCATCATGAAACAGGGTTGTCACAGACACATGGCCCAGGTTCCACAGCGCGGGGGCATTGCGCGGGATACGCTTGCGGATGGCATCGCCGCCCGTGCCCGCGGTGCGTTCAGCCCCGATGCCTTGCCCGCCTTCGCCAATCCCAAGCGAAAGCCCGTCAGCGCCGCCCAGATCGTGATGATGGCAGGTGCCGCAGGCGATATTGCGATTGCCGCTCAGGATCTTGTCATAAAACAGCAATTGCCCAATGCGGGCTTGCGCCACGTCCGCCTGCACGTAGTCTGACAGGGAAACGGGATCGGCGGCACTGGCCGTAGCCCAGACACACAACAGTCCGGCGAGGGTGCGATGAAACAATTTCTGGCGATATTTCTGTTGGCCGCGACGCCTGCGCTGGCTGATATGGAACATGCGCGCGACCTGATGGAAGAAGGGCGTTTCCAAGAAGCCCGCGTGGCCTTTTTGCCCTATGCCCGTTCCGGGAATGCCGACGCCGAAGAACTGATCGGGGTGATGTATGCCCTTGGCCTTGGGGTTGAACGCGACGATACTCGCGCGTTCGAGTGGTATCTCAGGGCATCGTTGAAAGGGCATGCGGGCGCTCAATCCGGGATCGGGTGGTATTATGAAACGGGGCGCGGATTGCCCGCGCCTGACTTGGTCCGAGCCTATATGTGGTATGCACTTTCGGCAATCGGCGGTGACGTGGATGCGCCCGACAGTCTGGAAAGCATCACGCCGAAACTGACAGCATCCGAGCGTGCACTGGCAGAAACACTGGTCGATGATTACCGCGTCTGGATGTATCCGTTCCGTTAGGTGTCATGAAAAGGGCCGCCCGCATGGGGCGGCCCAGTTTCGGCGGTCTTGGATCGCCTAGTTCAGATCGCTTTCATAGCCCGCGGAAAGGTCGGCTTCGACCTCGCTTACGGCGGCCAACAGCGCGTCAAGGATCTCGTTGCCACCGTCGACGTTGTCGCGGAACCAGTCCTGCACGGGTGCTGCGGCTTCGGCGAAAAGCGCCTTTTCCTCGGGTGTTGGCACGTAAAGATCACCACCACCGGCAACGAAATCGGCGTAAGCCTGGATCGAGTTGCGCTTGGGCGCGGCAAATGTCGCCTGTTGCAACTGGGCAAAACCGTCAACCACGACACGGCGCAGGTCTTCTGGCATCGCCATGAAATTTTCGTTGCTCATCCACCAGAGCGCACCCATGTAGGCGTGCCCGTCCAGCGTGACATATTGCAGACCCGCATCAGGGAATTTCATGCCCATGATGTCGGTGATGCCGTTCTTGGACCCTTCAACAACGCCCGTCTGGAACGATGTGAACAGTTCGGGCCACGGGATCGGCGTCGGCGATGCACCCAGTGCGCGCACCAGTTCCTGCGGCAGGTCGGCCACAACCGTGCGGATTTTCAGGCCTTCCATGTCTGTCGGCGTCTGCACGCGGCGCTGGGTGTTGGCAAAGTTGCGCCACCCGCCCGTGTTGCCGATGGTCATCAGACGGATCGCGCCGTCCGATGTTTCCAGCGCCATGTCGCGCATCGTGCGCACGAAATCGCCCTGCAACACGGCCTCGGCCACGCGGTCGTCCGCCATCAGATAGGGCAGATCAAGCACCTGCACATAAGGGAAGATGCCAGCGGCCCCGCCGGATGTGGAAATGTAGACGTCGATGGACCCTTCGGCGACACCTTCAAGGCATTCCGCACCGGTTGAACACAGCTGCGTGCCGATGAACAGTTCCACGGCGATCCGCCCGTTCGATGCGGCCTCGACGTAGTCCTTGAACACGATCAGACCGTCATAGTCTTCGTCGTTTTCGTTGCTGTTGGCGGTGGCACGGATGGTAAATTCCGTATGCGCCTCGGCCCAAGCGGCGGTGCCGCCAAAGGCAAAGGCGGCCAGCGCGGCAGCTTTGGTCAGGTGTTTCAGCATTTTTGGTTCCTCCCTTTATGCTATGGTTCTTAGTTGGTTGGGGGCGCGGGATTGATACAGGCCTGAAAGCCGATATCCTCTCCGCAGCCCAGAAAGCCCGTGAGGTAAGGCACGGTCATGGAAATTTCGGGGACATAGGTGATCAGGAAGATCACCAGCACTTCGACCGCAA
Source organism: Octadecabacter sp. R77987 (assembly GCF_042466115.1). Lineage (NCBI taxonomy): Bacteria > Pseudomonadati > Pseudomonadota > Alphaproteobacteria > Rhodobacterales > Roseobacteraceae > Octadecabacter > Octadecabacter sp. R77987. The sequence continues at coordinate 133,519 of NZ_JAXHBQ010000001.1, forward strand.
GAAACGGCAGGATCGCGCGGGCGATGGTTTCCACCTTTTCGCCCGACACGGTGCTGGCCACGAATAACACCAGCCCCATCGGCGGTGTCGCCAACCCCACAGTCAGGTTGACCGACATGATGATCGCGAAATGCACCGGATGCACGCCCAGATCGACAAAGATCGGCCCCAGGATTGGTCCAAGGATGATGATCGCTGGGCCGGCATCCAGAAACATGCCGACGATGAACAGCAAAATATTGATCAAAAACAACAGGATCAGCGGGTTTTCCGACAGGCCCAGAATGGCGTCCGACAGGATTTGCGGCGCATAGGACAGGCTGACCACGGTCTTGAAGGCTACCGCCGCCCCCACCAGCAACAGCACCGCCGACGTGGCCAGCGCGCTGCGCGTCAGGATGCCCGACAGATCACGCAATTTCATCGAACGCAGCACGAAAAAGCTGACGATCAGCGCATAGGCGACAGCCACGGCGCTTGCCTCGGTCGGGGTGAAAACCCCCACCAGAATGCCGCCCAGAATGATGATCGGCGTTTGCAGCGGCGCCACGGCCTTTTTGCAGACCATGCGGAAATCATCCGACACCTGCCCGCGATAATACATCATCAGCGCATGGGCGATCAGGGTTGTAACGACGAACACGATCCACAGGTTGACGCTGTGCACGCGGTCGCCGTTTTCATCCAGAACCGCCAGCCCGATGCGTGTGGACAGCCCCGCATAGATCGCCATGAGCAGACCGGCGATATTGAGGCGGATCAGCGCGAAACTGACCCAGTATTCCACTGCACTGATGCTTTGGTCGCGCTGCACGATACGTTCGGCCTTGGGCAGGTCGTATTTGTCGGCCAGCACCCGCACCATGACCATCAAGCCCAGTCCGACCATGATACCCGGCACGATTCCGGCCAGAAACAGCGCCGCCACGCTTTCGCCCATCACATAGGCATAGATGATCATGATGCCGCTGGGCGGAATGATCGGGCCAATGACCGAACTGGCGGCGGTGATTGCCGCGGCGAATTTGCGGGTATAGCCGTTCTTTTCCATTGCCGGAATAAGCGTGGACCCCAGCGCCGAGGTATCGGCAACCGCCGACCCCGACAGCCCCGCAAACAGGATCGACGACAGGATGTTCACATGCGCCAGCCCGCCGCGCAGATGCCCCATGAAGGCTTGGGAAAATTCCACCAGCCGGGTGGTGATCCCGCCCCGGTTCATGATTTCGCCCGCCAGCATGAAGAACGGCAGGGCCATTAGCGGAAAGCTGTCCATCCCGTTGTAAAGATTGCGATAAAGACCGGCGACAACATTGCGCTGATCGCCCTCCAGCATCACCAGAGCAAAGGGCGAGGCCAGCAGCGCAAAGACCACCGGCAGGCCGATCATGATCAGGATCAGGAACAGGGGCAGGAACCACAACAACATCAGTCGGCCCCCGCGAATTCTGCAGGCGCAATGGGCGGAATACTGTCACCCTTGCCCAGCACAACCATGATCTGGCGCAGGATCAGTTCAACGCTGACAACGATCATCAGAACAACGCCCACCAGCAGGCTGGCATATTGCCAGTTGTTGCGGAACTTGATCCGCTCGCCGCCGATCCAGTCCAGCGGGATCCGCAATGACGCCGAGGCGCCGCGCCCCGACAGGCTGTCCACATGGTTGTTCCAGCCGCGATCAAAACAGATCAGCAGCACCCACAGCGAAATGGCCATCAGAACCAGTGTCAGCAAGGCCGAAAGCCGTGGCGAAACCGCTCGTTCCAGCATGTCGATGGCCACGAAACCGCCGCGCCGGAAGGCAAGGGGGGCCATCAACCCCACCATCCAAAGCATGCCGAAACGGGCGGCTTCCTCGGTCCAGTTGGGGGCATCGTCCAGCACATAGCGAAAGAACACCTGCACGAGGATCAGCGCGACCATCACCGCAAGGGCTGCCACAGCGATGCCCTGACCCGCGCGATGAATGGCGGTGTTGAGCGTGGCATGTGCGGCGATGCTGGCCTTGGGGCGGATCAGCAGAAGGGCGGCGAAAACCGCCATAGCCAGATGGATCAGCAACAGCCCATCGACGCCGAACAGCGGGTCGCGCAGGTCTTCGTTGCCGCCAATGACGAACAGGACGGCATAAATCGCCGCCAATCCGATAGAGGCCAGAATGACTGGCATATCGTCTCCTCCCTTTGTTGGCCAATCGGCCTTTTTATTTTGAAAGCAAGGTCTTGTGCCTTGTCTTTCATGTCAGCCCTTGATGCTGACAAACCGTCCCGCCTGAAACAAGAGCGGCAAGCCGCCGCGAAAAGCGGCCCTGTGCACGCGCCCGATCAGGATCACATGATCACCTGCATCATGGGATGCCTCAAGCGTGCATTCAAAGCGCGCGAGGCAGCCGTCAATCAGCGGGGTGTTGTTGTTGTCCGTGGACCAGTCCAGCCCGTCAAAGGCGGATTTGTCACGGGTGAATCCATCGCAAATCGCGCGCTGGTGGCCATCAAGGACATGGATCGCGAAATGCGGCGCAGTTGCGAAATAATCAAACCTTTTGCTGGACTTGGCCGGTGACCACAGCACCAAAGGCGGGTCGAGCGACACCGAGGCAAAGCTGTTGGCGGTGATCCCGACGGGGCCATCCGCGCTCTGCGTCGTCACCACGGTGACACCGGTGGCGAACGCCCCCAGCGCGTCACGATACCCGCGTGGGTCATCCTGTGGCGCGAAACCGTTCATGGCAGCCATGCTCCCTCCATCCATCTAGGGAACCTCGTGGCCAAGGGCGGCCGTGTAAAGGGAAAACCACGTGGCGCGATCCATTTTTACCTTAAGAGCGTCCGACAATGCACTGATCCGGCTGATATTATTCGTTCCCATCACGGGTGCGATATTTGCCGGATGCGCCAGCAGCCAGGCCACGGCGACCGCCGCCGCATCAACGCCATTCGCCGCCGCCACATCGGCCAGCGCCGCCTTGAGATCACCGGTGGCATTCATCAGCGCACCACCCCCCAGCGGCGACCACGCCATGATGGGCACGCCGCGTTCTTGCAGATAGGTCACATCGCCATTGGTGAAACCCTGATGGGCCGCAAGGCTCAACTCGATCTGGTTGGTCACGAGGCGCGCCTTCATCGCCGATTGCAGCAGCGTCCAGTCGTGCAGCTTGAAGTTTGACACGCCCACGGCGCGCACCTTGCCGCTGGCGACAACTTCGTCCAGCGCGGCACCTGTTTCGTGGTGATCCATCATCGGATCGGGGCGGTAAATCAACAGCACGTCGATCTTGTCCACATCCATCAGCCGCAGTGAATGATCGACCGACGCCAGAATATGCGCGCGGCTGGTGTCATAATACTTGCACGGCGCATCCGCGTAACGCCCCGCAGGTGCCACGATATCGCATTTGGTCACGACCTCGATCTGGTCCTTCAGGGCAGGGGCCGCTTTCAGCGCCGCACCCATGATTTCCTCGGCCATGTAACCGCCGTAAATATCGGCCTGATCCATCGTCGTGATGCCTTGGGCAAGGCAGGCTTCGATCTTGGTCTGAACGTGTTTTGGCGCGGTGTCGGAATCATCCCCCAGACGCCACATGCCATAGACGATCCGCGACATTGACAGGCCGGGTTGCAGGGTCACACGTTGCATCACAGGGCTCCGGACAGGGGGGTGTTTGGTGTTTGGGCGGGCAGGCGGCCATAGGCCTCTGGCAGGGAAATATTGGTCAGTTCGGGCAGAACAAGCCGGCCGAAATGCTGCGCCTCGTCGATATGGGGATAGCCCGACAGGATAAAGGCGCGAATGCCCATCTTGCGGTATTCTTCCAGCTCGCTCAGCACCTGATCGGCCGAGCCGACGATCGCGGCACCACAGCCCGAACGCGCGCGCCCGATCCCTGTCCACAAATGCCGCTCCACATAGCCGAACTGGTCGGCCAGTTCCCGCGCGCGGGCCTGATGGGACACGCCAAGGGAATGGGCATCATGCGCGCGTTCGCGCACAAGCCGCCCGTATTCATCGTCAAGTTTGGACACAAGGCTTTCGGCGTATTCGCGGGCCTCGGCCTCGGTGTCGCGCACGACCACATGCACGCGCAGACCGTAATCCAGCGTGCGGCCGTGCGCGGCGGCGCGCGCGTGCACGGCCTTCATCCGTTCGGCCAGTTGGTCCTTGGTTTCGGGCCACATCAGATAGACGTCGCACTGTGCCCCACACAACTCCAGCGCCTGCGGGGAATAACCACCAAAATAAAGCAGCGGCCCGCCGTTTTGCTGGTAGGGTTTCGCGGGGCCGGTGGGGACGCCGGAAAAGCTGTAGTGTTCGCCCTCGAAATCAATCGTCTCGCGGGTCCAGGCCTGCCGCAGGATTTCCACGACCTCGTGACTGCGCTGGTAGCGGAACGCGCTTTCTGCCTTTTCGCCCGGAAAATCCGACGAGATCACGTTCAGCGTCAGCCGCCCCTTGAGCATATGATCAAGGGCCGCGACCGTGCGCGCCAGCATGATCGGGTGCAATTCACCGCAACGGATCGCCGCCAGCATCTGGATCCGTTCGGTCAGCGGCGCCATGCCCGCCACGAATGTCAGCACATCCTGTCCAACCTGATAGGACGAGGGGCACAAAATGTTGGTGAACCCCTGCTTTTCGGATTCAAGAACGATGTCGCGGCAGTGCTCCCATGTGGGGGCCAGCGCCCCTTCGGGCACGCCCATGTAGCGATAGTCATCGCCGCAAAGCGCTGAAAACCATGACACTTCCGCGCCGTCCAGATCGGGTGATGTGATAGGAACGACGGTCATGATTCTCCCCCTTGGGCGCTGTGGTTTCGCCCTTGCTAGCACCTGCGACATATTGCATCAATGGTGTATCAATTTGTCGCATGGGCGCAGGAGGGCCGTGCATGAGTAACGCCGCCGCGCGCACGTCCTTGCCGCGATATGTCCAGATTTCCGAGATGCTGATCCGCGAAATTGCCGCTGGTGCACTGGTTGATGGTGCGCGCCTTCCGCCCGAACGGGATATGGCCGCCAGCCTTGGCACATCCGTCGGCACATTGCGCAAATCACTGGCGGATCTTGAACGCAAAGGCCTGCTGGAACGTGTGCAGGGGTCGGGCAACTATGTGCGCAACAAACGCACGCCCGAAGGGATTTACGCATTCTTCCGGCTGGAAAAGGTCAAGGGCGGCGGGTTGCCAACCGCGCGTGTGCTGGGCGTCGAGCGGCGCGCGAAACCTGCTGATGCGCCGGACTTTGGCCCTGATCGGCAGGGCCACAGAATCAGACGGCAGCGTTTTCTGGACGCCGACCAGATTGCGGTCGAGGAAATATGGCTTGACGGGTCGTGGGCCCAAACCCTTGATGCCGCAGCCTTGTCTGAATCGTTGTATCATTACTATCGCCGCGATCTGGGGTTGATCGTGGGCCGTGTCGAGGACCGCGTGGGCGTTGCACCCGTGCCTGATTGGGCAAAAGATGCGTTCCAACATGCGCCTGAAACCCCTGTTGGTTTTATCGAACGGGTCAGTTGGGATCAGAATGGCCAACGTGCCGAGTATTCGCGCACTTGGTATGATTATGAAAAGGCGAGGTACGTATCGCGCCTAGGTAAGGGCTAAAAAAGTTGAAAAATGTAAACTATGGCGTCATCGGTTGCGGCATGATGGCGCGCGAACACATCCAGAATATCGCGCTTTTGCCAGATGCGCGCGTGTCCGTGGTCTATGATCCGGTTGCAGATTTGGCGCAGGCCGCCGCGACCCTGGCAGGTGACGCGCATGTGGCCGACAGTCTTGATGCATTGCTGGCGCACAAGGACCTTGATGCGCTTGTCATCGTCAGCCCCAACAACCTGCATGTGGGGCAATTACGCCAAATCGCGGCGCAGCGCCCGCTGCCGATCCTGTGTGAAAAGCCGCTTTATACCGATCCGGCGGATGTGGCCGTGATTGACGATCTGCGCGCGCAGTATCCCCATCCCATATGGGTGGCGATGGAATACCGCTATATGCCGCCGGTCGCCGCGCTGATAGACCAAGCGGAATCCGCGACCGGCGGGATCAGCATGCTGTCGATCCGCGAACACCGTTTTCCGTTCCTGCCCAAGATTGGCGACTGGAACCGGTTTAACGAAAACACCGGCGGCACTTTGGTCGAAAAATGCTGTCACTTCTTTGATTTGATGCGGTTTGTTCTGAAATCCGACCCGGTGCGCGTGATGGCCAGTGCAGGGCAGGTGTTGAACCACAAGGACGAAAGCTATGGCGGGCGCGTGCCCGATATCTGGGACAGTGGCTATGTGATTGTCGATTTTGCCAGCGGCGCGCGCGCGATGCTGGAGCTGTGCATGTATGCCGAAGGCAGCCGCTATCAGGAAGAAATCAGCGCCGTTGGCCCCACCGGCAAGATCGAGGCATTCGTGCCCGGCCCCGGGCGGTTCTGGCCGCCCAAGCTGGGCGCGCCGCCTGTGGCGCAACTGATCGTCAGCCCGCGCAGCCCCAAGGGGCCGTTCGTGGCGGAAATTCCGGTCGATCCGGCCTTGTTGCAAGCGGGCGATCACAATGGCTCGACGTTCTATCAGCACCAGCGCTTCAATGCGGTTGTGCGCGGGCAGGGAACGGTCGAGGTGACATTGGATGATGGCGCCTGGGCGGTCGCGATGGGGCTGGCGGCACAGCAAAGCGCAACGTCTGGGCAGGCGGTGACGCTTTAGGAGCGCGTTTGTGGTGGTCAAGCCCGCCCGCGCATCCTATGACGGGGCCGCATTTGCCAACCGATGACCAGACCATGAACCTTGCCAACCACGCCCGGCTGTCCATCGCCCCTATGATGGATTGGACCGATCGCCATTGCCGGTATTTTCACCGGCTGATGTCGCGCGAGGCGTTGTTATACACTGAAATGGTCACGGCCCCGGCGCTGGTGCGCGGGGGGGCTGTGCATCTGCTGACACATGACCCTTCAGAACATCCCGTGGCCTTGCAGCTTGGCGGGTCAGACGCGCAGGAACTGGCGCAGGCGGCACGGATCGGCGCGGATCACGGCTATGACGAAATCAATCTCAATGTCGGATGCCCTAGCGACCGCGTGCAATCGGGCTGTTTTGGCGCGGTGTTGATGGAGCGCCCTTCACTGGTCGCCGAGTGCTGTGCGGCGATGATCGCCGCGCAACCCCGCGATGTCACCGTGAAGTGCCGGATCGGTGTGGATGATCAAGACCCCGCCGATATCCTGCCGCAGTTTATCGAAACCGTGGCCGCGGCAGGCGTTACACGCTTTGCGATCCATGCGCGCAAGGCCTGGCTGCAGGGGCTGTCCCCCAAGGAAAACCGCGATATTCCACCGCTTGATTATGATCTGGTGCATGCGATGAAACGGCAGTTTCCTGCGCTGCATATTTCGGTCAATGGCGGGGTTGAAACGCTGGAACAGGCGCGCGCCTTTCTGGACGCGGGCCTTGATGGCGTGATGATCGGGCGCGCGGCCTATCACAATCCGGCGTCTGTTCTACTGGCCGCTGATCCGGTGATTTTCGGCACGGGCAGCACCCGCAGCGCCACCGAAATCGTGCACGACATGCTGCCCTATATCGACGCGCATCTGGGCGCGGGCGGGCGCCTGCACCAGATCACGCGGCACATGTTGGGCCTGTTCACGGGCCGCCCCGGCGCACGCCAATGGCGGCGCATCCTGTCCGAGGGCGCCCATCACGACGGCGCGGGCACCGAGGTGGTGTTGCGCGCGCTTGATGCCATCGCGCCACAGGCCCACCTTGCAGGAGACCGCAATGTCTGACCCGAACCTGATGTTGGCCATGGCCGCGATGTTGCTGGCGATCGGCGCTTTTGCCGGGCTGCTTGCGGGCCTGTTGGGCGTGGGCGGCGGTATCGTTCTTGTGCCTGCGTTCTATTACGTGTTCGCGGCGATGGGCTATGATAGCCCACAGCTGATGCAGATGTGTCTGGCCACCTCCTTGGCGACAATCATCGTGACCTCGACCCGTTCGGTCCTGTCGCATCACAAAAAGGGCGCGGTTGACTGGACAATCCTGCGCGGCTGGGCACCGGGCATCATCATCGGAGCTGTGATCGGCGTGGCGGTGGCAAGTGCATTGCGATCCGGTGTCTTGCAGGCGATCTTTGGCGGCTTGGCGACTGTTGTCGGGCTTTACATGGTGTTCGGGCGCAACGACTGGCGTTTGGGTGATCAGATGCCGCAGGGGCCCGTGCGCTATGTCGTTTCCCCTGTGATCGGGTTTTTGTCAGTGTTGATGGGCATTGGCGGCGGATCATTCGGGGTGCCTGTAATGACGCTTTATGGTGTGCCGATCCACCGCGCCGTCGCCACGGCGGCGGGCATTGGCGTGATTATCGCGCTGCCTTCGGTGATCGGGTTCATGTTTGTCGATATGGCCGTAGCACCGCCCTTTAGCATTGGTGCCGTGAACTTGATCGCCTTTGGACTGGTGATCGCGATGACACTGATCACGGCCCCCATGGGTGCGGCGCTCGCCCACCGGATGGACCCGAAACCGCTGAAACGCGTGTTTGGTGTGTTTCTTTGCCTTGTGGCGCTGAACATGCTGCGCAAGGCGTCCGGTTTCTGACGTGGGGCTGGACGCAAAAGGATTTGCAACATTCGCGCCCGAAGCACGCACCCTTGCCTGGGCGCAAGCGGCCCATCGGCTGGGCATGGCGGTCGCGCGCGATCCCGCGATGCGCGCCCAGTGGCTGCGCCATGGCGATACCTGGTTTGTCGGAGTTGATGCGCTGCCCAATGCGCCTGATGGCAGCATTGACGGTGTGCCGTTGCAGGGGCCGTGGCAGGGCGCGATTGATCCGCCCGATCACTGGCACCACGCCCAGCTTTCGGTGATCTATCCCGGATATCCGCAACAGGACAGAGAGGCCGCGGCGGGATTTCGCTATCGCACGCAGCGCTGCGCAGCCCATGTGGACGGGCTATTGCTTGAAAACGGGCGCCGTTTCCCGCGCGAACCCCATGCGTTCATCCTTGGAATTGCCCTGAATGACAGCGCGGCCTGCCCGCTAACCGTCTGGCCCGGCAGCCATCGGGTGATGCGCGCGGCCTTTGTTGACGTCATTGGCGCACGCGATCCCCGCGATGTGGATGTGACCGAGGTCTATATCGCTGCGCGAAAAGCTGTGTTTGCCGATTGCGCGCCCTTGGCGCTGCCGTTGCGGGCCGGTCAATCCGTGCTGCTGGATCGTCATCTACTGCATGGCATTGCGCCGTGGCAAGCGGGCGATGTAGCCCCAGCCGAGGGCCGGATGATGGCCTATTTTCGCCCGCTTTGTACCGATCCAGCCGATTGGCTGCGTGGCTAGGGGCGGAGCCTCCGGCGGGGATATTTTAAGCAAGATGAGAGTGTTACGGTGTGTTCTTAAGACGTGCGGCACGTCCACCGCGACGTTGGCGCAGCAGTGGCGCGCGTGATGGCAGATCGTTCATCACCGCCTTGCGCGCTTCGGGTGTCAGGCGTGACCAAGCACCGATTTCGTCGATGCTGCGCAAACAGCCGGTGCACAGCCGTGTGGCCGGATGGATCACGCAGACCTTGATGCAGGGGCTGTCGATTTCGGCGCGTTTCCAGATATCGTCGCTCATGATGCGGACCTGATATGGGCCAGCCGGTCCAGCATCCCTTGCAGGATATAGGCGGCGGCGATGTTGTCGATCACTTCGGCGCGGCGCTTGCGTGATGTGTCGGCCTCGAGCAGGGCGCGTTCTGCGGCGACCGTGGACAGGCGTTCGTCCCAGAATGTGATCGGCAGGGGGGTAAGCCGTTCTAGATTGCGGGCAAAGGCGCGGGTCGCTTGCGCGCGTGGGCCTTCGGAACCATCCATATTGCGCGGCAGGCCCAGCACGATCCCGCGGATGTCGCGCGCGGTAGTAATTTCAAGCAAACGGTTGGCATCAAGCGTGAATTTCTTGCGTTTGATGGTTTCAAGCGGGCTGGCCACCGACCGCATCACATCCGACACCGCCACACCGATCGTCACGGTCCCCAGATCAAGGCCGGTAACAGCGCCATGCGCCCCCAGTTGGGTGGCAAAATCCTTGGCATCCTCAAGGATCATTCGCCAAGCCCCGCTTGCGCGGCGGCGTCTTCGATCAGGGCCAGATCGGCCTCTTGCCCTGCAAAGGCCGTGCGCGCCTCGTCCAGGATCATCTGCGCGCGTTCGGTTTCATTCAGCACCCCAAGGGCGGTGATCAGGCGCGCCCAGTCGCTTGCCGGTCCGCCCTCGCTGGCCAGACGCTCGGACAATTGCGATACCATGCCCGCGATCATTTGCGCGCGGTCTTCACTGCTCATGTCGGCGGCGGCGGCGATGTCTTCATCCGACGGGCCGCGCGCGGCGGGCACGGGGCCACGCGGGGTGATGCTGGCCGGGTCGAATTCTTCGCCCGCAGCAAAGGCCACATCGGCGATTTGCGCGTTGGCCAGCGCCACATACAACCCTTGCGGATCGCCCGATTCCAGCACCCCGCGCCACAGCCGCAAGGCCAGATCGGGGCGGTCGGTTTGCGCATAAAGCAGACCTGCGTAATAGCGTGCGGGCACGTTGCGCGGGTCAATTTCCAGCACCTGCAGCATGACCTGTTCGGCTTCGGGCGTGACATAGCCATTGGTCGCCGTGACCAACCTGTCAAGCAGGCCGATCCGGTCCGCAACGGTGACGGCATCCCCCTTGAGGCGCAGCACCTGCTCTTGCGCGCGGCTGGCGGCGGCATAGTTGCCGATACGGGCCTCGTGCAGGGCCAGCAGTTCCCAGCCCTGCAATTCGTCCGGGTTCTGGGGCACCACGGCGCGCAACTGTTCGATCATCGCCAGATATTCGGGCGGGATTTCCGCCAGAACGGCCCCTTCGGTGCCATAGGCTGCCTCGGCCTCGGGTTGGGACAGGCGATTGGCGCGCAGCGCATTGCCTGCCGCGATCCGGTCGGCGCGTGACAGATCGGGGTAGGGGCCGGTGCTGTCGAACGCGCCAAGCGCGATGTAGATGCCGACCGCAAGGGCGATGGTCGTGGCCAGCACAGCGACACCCGCGCCCCGACTGAGGCCCAATGACGCGTTGCCCATGACAGCCCCCGCCGCCTGATCTGCGGCCAACAAACGGCGCGCGATTTCGGTGCGGGTGCGGGCGGCCTCGTCCTCGGCCAGAACACCGCGCGCCAGATCGCGCTCAACCTCGGCCAGTTGTGCACGATAAAGCGCAACATCCTCGTGGCCCGATTCCCCGGTTTGGGCCGCCCGCCACAGGGGCGCGACCAGCGCCAGGCCCGACAGCAACGCGATGACGCATATGATAACCCAGAACAGCATTATTTCCTCGTTCGTTTGATGACATCTAGCCTGTGCGCGGGCCGGAAAAAAGGCCCGATATCGGATTGTGATGCGCCCAATCAGCGCGTCCCCTTGGCCATGTCGCAAAATTGTGCATTTGTGCCGCAACGAGTATCCTCTTTTTCGCGGTCTGCCCCAGAACCAAGGGGACATCTACCACGATATCGAATCCAACACGGGGACTGCCGATGAAACGCTATTCTGCATTTGCGATTGCGCGCGAGGCGATGCGCCAGCACAGCGGTTGGACACGGGCCTGGGGGTCGCCGGCACCCAAGGCGAAATACGATGTGATCATCATCGGGGCAGGCGGGCACGGCCTTGCGACCGCTTATTATCTTGGGAAAAACTTTGGCATCACCAATGTGGCGGTGCTGGAAAAGGGCTGGCTGGGCGGCGGCAACACGGGCCGCAACACGACGATCATCCGCAGCAATTATCTGCAAGACCCGTCCGCCGCGATCTATGAAAAATCGCGCAGCCTTTATGAAACCATGTCGCAAGACCTGAACTATAACGTCATGTTCAGCCCGCGCGGCGTGATCATGCTGGCGCAAACCCATCACGAGGTGCGCGGCTATCAGCGCACCGCCCATGCCAACGCCCTGCAAGGGGTCAAGACCGAATTCATCAGCCCCCAAAGGGTCAAGGAACTGGTGCCGATCATGAATATCGACGGGCCGCGCTACCCGGTGCTGGGCGGTTTGTGGCAGGCACGTGGCGGCACGGCGCGCCACGATGCGGTGGCCTGGGGTTATGCCCGCGCATGCAGCGACATGGGCATGGACATCATCCAGCAATGCGAAGTGACGAACATTCTGACCGAGGACGGCAAGGTCACAGGTGTCGAAACCAGCAAGGGCAAGATCCTGTGTGACAAGCTGGGCGGTGTTGTCGCGGGCCATTCGGGTGCTTTGGCCGAAATGGCCGGGTTCCGGTTGCCGATCGAATCCGTCGCCCTGCAGGCGCTGGTATCCGAGCCGATCAAACCCTGCATGGATGTGGTCGTGATGGCCAACACGGTGCACGGATACATGTCCCAGTCCGACAAGGGCGAGATGGTGATTGGCGGCGGCACGGACGGCTATAACAACTACACCCAGCGCGGCAGCTTTCACCATATCGAGGAAACCGTGCGCGCGCTGATCGAAACCTTCCCGATGATTTCACGCCTGAAAATGCTGCGCCAGTGGGGCGGAATCGTCGATGTGACGGGGGATCGCTCGCCGATCCTGTCAAAAACACCCGTCGAGGGCATGTTCATGAATTGTGGCTGGGGCACTGGCGGGTTCAAAGCAATCCCCGGGTCCGGCTGGGCCATGGCAGAGCTGATGGCCAAGGGGCAGTCACCGCTAACCGAGGAATTTTCGATGAACCGCTTCCGCGCGGGCAAGTTCATTGACGAAAGCGTCGCGGCGGGGGTGGCGCATTGATGAACGCCGCACGCCAACCCATTTTCTGCACAGAAAATGACCGAGAAAATGTGCATTTTCTCGCCCCGTTCGGCGTGCAAGGCGCAACTTTTGGCCGATCCGCCCCCCGCATTTCAGCCACCTCCCGCCCAAACCCGGCGGGGATTTCCGCCGATCTTTCTTTGGCGGCGAAGGCACGCATGATGTCCCTGTCTGCAACACAGGAGGACACATCATGGCTGACTATGACTACTCCACCAACGCAAAACCCGGCAGCGGCGGCGGCATCGGCCTGCTTGTCATCGCGGGCGTTGTCGTTCTTGTCCTGCTCTGGGCGATCCTCGCCGGAGGCGGCGCAAACGTCGACAACACCACGCCTGAAGCCGCAGCGCCTGCAGCGATCGAAGACACAACGCCGGTCGCTCCCGCGCAATAACATAACTGACCACTCACCAACCCTTGGCGGGCGCAGCGATGCGTCCGCCTTTGGCGTGTCCACCCTTCGCCCAAAGGTATCCCCATGCTGACCCTTGAATGCCCCTGCTGCGGTATCATTGCCGACGAAACCGAACTCCACGCGGGCGGTGAAGCGCATCTCAAGCGTGAAACTGTCGGATCATCGGATGATGATTTCGAGGATTACCTGTTCATGCGCGAAAACCCAAAGGGCGTGCATTTTGAACGCTGGCGGCATGTTGCGGGCTGCGGCAAGTGGTTCCACGCCGCGCGCTGCACCACCACGCTCGAGGTGTTCGGCACCTATCCGGCCCAGACCCTCGCACCACCTAAAAACATCACAGACAAGATCAGCGCCAAACGACCGGGCTGGACATGGAGGGCTTTCTCATGAGCACACGTCTGGCAACAGGTGGCCGCCTGCTGGATCGCGGCGCGACGATGGAATTTACCTTTAACGGCAAGCGGATGCAGGGGCACGCGGGTGATTCCTTGGCCTCGGCATTGCTGGCCAACGACCAGATGCTGGTGGGCCGGTCGTTTAAATACCACCGTCCGCGCGGCCTTGTGGCCAGCGGCGCCGAAGAACCCAACGGGCTGGTAAACATGGGCGAGGGCGCGTTTTTCGAACCCAACCAGCGTGTCACAACGACTGAATTGTTTGCCGGATTGAAAGCCGAAAGCCAGAACCACTGGCCCAGCCTTGAATTCGACGTGGGGGCAGTCAACGCGAAACTCTCGCGTTTCATGCCCGCCGGTTTCTATTACAAGATGTTCATCCACCCGCGCCCCCTTTGGAAGCATGTTTACGAACCCTTTATCCGCAAGGCCGCGGGTCTGGGCCGTGCGCCCACTGAAATGGATGGGTCGACTTACGAGCATTTCTACGCCCACGTTGATGTGTTGATCACCGGCGGCGGGATTGCCGGATTGGCCGCTGCACTGGCCGCTGGCCGCGCCGGTGCCGATGTTTTGCTGATCGAACAGACTGCCCATTGGGGTGGCCGCGCCCCTGTGGATCACGCGCAAATCGACGGGCTTGACGCGGATGCTTGGGTGAAGGACGCCGTGCAAGCCCTTGAAAATATGGATAACGTCACAATCCGCAGGCGCACCATGGGTGCAGGTGTCTATGATCACGGCTATGCGCTCGCCTATGAACGCCTTTCCGATCATAGGCCTGAAAGTGACGGCCCGCGCCATCGCTTGTGGCGTATCCGTGCCAAACAAATCGTGACGGCGACCGGCTCAATCGAACGGCCGCTGTCATTTGCTGGCAACGACATTCCCGGCGTGATGCTGGCGGGCGCTGTGCGCGATTATGCCGTCAATTACGGCGTGTCGGTCGGTGATCGCACCGTTGTCGTGACCAATAACGACGATGCTTACCGCACGGCGATTGCGCTGAAACAGGCAGGACTGGACGTGCCGGTGATTTTGGATGCGCGCGCTGTCGTCGATGGCCCGCTGCCCCAGCAGGCCCGCGATCTGGGGATCCGCGTCGAGGCCGGCAAGGGCATCGCCCATGTGAACGGCACCAAGCGCGTGACCGGCGTGGCGATTTGCGCGCAGGCGGGCGAGGGTGCAGAATTGGAAGAAATCGCCTGTGACGCGGTCGCCATGTCGGGCGGCTGGTCGCCTGTGGTGCACCTGTGGTCGCACTGCGGTGGCAAGCTGGTCTGGGACGACGCCCAATCGCACTTCCGTCCCGACATGTCGCGCCCGCCTTTGGGTGCTGACGGGCAGGGGTTTGTGTTACCCGCAGGGGCTGCGAACGGGGCGATGTCCACTGCCGATGTGCTGGCGGATGCCTTTCAATCCGGTGCCGCCGCCGCCAAATCCGCAGGCGCTACGGGCAAGCCCGGCAAGGCCCCCGCAGGTGACGCGCCCGAAGAGTCGCCGATGGCCCCTGTCTGGCTGATGCCACAGGGCGCAAGTTACAAACTGCGCTCAAAAATGTGGCTTGATTATCAGAACGACGTCAAAGTCAGCGATGTGCAACTGGCCGCGCGCGAAGGCTATGAAAGCGTTGAACACACGAAACGCTATACTACGCTGGGGATGGCCACGGATCAGGGAAAGCTTAGCAATATCAACGGGCTTGCCACGTTGGCGGGTGCGTTGAATGCGTCGATACCTGCCGTGGGCACAACCACATTCCGCCCGCCCTATACCCCCATTTCCATGGGGTCGATCGGCGGCGAGGCGCGGGGTGATCTGTTCCAGCCTTTGCACAAGACCCCGATGCACGATTGGCACGATGCCAACGGTGCCGATTGGGAACCTGTCGGCCACTGGCGCCGCCCATATGCATTCGTGCGTGATGGTGAAACCGTCGAACAGGCGGTCCAGCGCGAGGTGGTCAATACCCGCGAAAACCTTGGGCTGCTTGATGCCTCGACCCTTGGCAAGCTGATCGTGCGCGGGCCGGATGCGGGCAAGTTCCTTGATATGCTCTACACCAACATGATGAGCACCCTGAAACCGGGCCGTTGCCGTTATGGCCTCATGTGCACCGAAAACGGCTTTCTGACCGACGATGGCGTGGTTGCGCGGATCGACGAGGATACCTTCCTGTGCCACACGACGACCGGCGGCGCGGATCGCATTTACGCGCATATGGAAGAATGGCTGCAAACCGAATGGTGGGACTGGCAGGTCTATGTGACCAACGCCACCGAACAGTTCGCGCAGGTCGCCGTTGTGGGGCCAAACGCCCGTAAGGTCTTGGAAAAGCTGGGCGGTATGGACGTGAGCGCCGAGGCACTGTCGTTCATGGGCTGGGCGGATGGCACCATTGGCGGCTTTGATTGCCGCGTCTATCGCATCTCGTTTTCGGGCGAATTGTCGTTCGAGATTGCCGTGCCGGCATCACAGGGCCGGGCGTTCTGGGATGCACTGCTGACGGCGGGCGCGGAATATGGCGTCATGCCCTACGGCACCGAATGTCTGCACATCATGCGCGCCGAAAAAGGGTTTATCATGATCGGTGACGAAACCGACGGCACCGTGATCCCGCAGGACTTGGGCCTGCACTGGGCAATCTCCAAAAAGAAAGAGGATTTCCTAGGCAAGCGCGCGCAGGAACGCGAGCATATGGCAGACCCGAACCGCTGGCAACTGGTCGGCCTTGAAACCACCGATGGATCGGTCATTCCCGACGGCGCCTATGCGGTGGCCGAGGGCGTGAACGAAAACGGCCAGCGCAACACCCAAGGGCGCGTGACATCGACCTATCATTCGCCCACTTTGGGGCGCGGCATTGCGATGGGGCTGGTGCTGGATGGGCCGGACCGGATGGGTGAAGTGATTGATTTCCCCAAGGTGGACGGCACCAGTGTCAGCGCGAAAATCGTCAATCCGGTATTCTTTGACCCTGAAGGGGAGAAGCAGAATGTCTAATATTATCAGCGCGTTGAACGGGCAAGAGGCGGTTGGCGTGACCACGGTTGTTGAACGCGGGTTGCGCGGAATGATCACCCTGCGTGGTGATCTGGCGGGCGCCAAGCTGAAAAAAGTCTGCAAGTCTGTGACGGGTGCGGACATGCCCGGCAAACGTGGCGTGACCTCGAAGGGCGAAAACGCAATCGCATGGATGTCGCCTGACGAACTGTTGTTGCTTGTGCCGCATGGCGAGGCTGACGATGTCGTTGCCAAGATCGACGCCGCCCTGAAAGGCACGCATTATCTGGCCGTGAATGTGTCGGACGCGCGGGCGATGATTTCCGTGCAGGGCAAGGGCGCACGCGAGGTTCTGGCACGGGTCTGCCCCGCTGATTTGCGGCCCAAGTCGCTGGGGTCGGGCGAAATGCGCCGCACGCGGCTGGCGCAGGTGCCCGCAGCGATCTGGACGGAAAACGGCACAGATTTCAACGTGATCTGCTTCCGCTCGGTCGCGGGCTATGTGTTCGATCTGCTGGCCAATGCGGCGGCCACAGACGGGCCGGGGATGCTTTAGGCGGCGATGTCCTTGGCGGGCAGGCATTGTTCCACCCAGTCGCTGTTGTCCGCATAGCCCAGTGATTTCAGGGAATCGGCATACCGTTCGGCGTAAGGTTCGGCAATTTCGCGCGGCAGTTTCGTGACCCATTGTGCCTTGGCCCCGGAATTGACGTGCAGCGCGACGCGATCTTCGCGGTCGTCTTTTTTGGCAAGGCCGCCGAACAGTGACAAGTCCCAATAGGTCTGCACGGCGCGGTCGATATCCAGACCCTCAATCGCAAAGTCGGTCAGGGTCTTGCGGAACAGGGCGCAATCCGTGTCCTCGATCAGGTCTTCGTATTTGATATCCGCGGCGCGCGGGTGGCCGTAGGGCCATTTCAGCATTTCCTGCACGGTCTTGTCGTGCTTGTGTTCCATCTCGAACATCATGCGGGCGTGATCGTCGGGCAGGGCGTTCAGGTGGTCCTGATAATTCACACCGCCCCATTCATCGCGCACCTCGCGCAGGAATTTTTCATTCCCCAGCGGCGCAATCCGGTGATAGCGCATGCCCGACAGCAGCACATCGCGCGGATCGCGGATGATGTGGATAAACCGCGCGTGATCCATGTCCATCAGCGCCTGTGGAAAGGTCGAGGACCAGTTGACGATAATCTGCGGCCCCGTTTCGGCGGCATCGGCCAACCGTTTGGCGCGGTAGCATTGCATGAACGGGATATCCTGATCGCGCTGGATCGCGCGGAACACTTTGCGCATCCAGATCGTGCCGGTCTTGTGGTGTGTGCCAATGCAAAGGTAACGGGCGGTCATTCGGCGGCGTCCTTCATTTTTTCGAAAATGCCGGTGTCGATGAAGGTGCGGAATTCCGGCACGGTCAGTTGGTAATCCAGCACACGGCGCGAACATTCCGCGCAGGCCCGCACCAGTGCCGCAAGATCGCCGTCTTGCAGCCAGTCATCCATCTGCGCGCGCACGCCATCGGTAGGGATCGTGCTATCCTCGTTGGTATTGATGTCGTATTTGTCCCAATACTCCATATCAATCCGGTCTTTGTTTTTTGAATTGGCGGTGCCGCGCAGGCGCTTGAGCAGGAAATCCTCGCGCGATTTCACGGCGTAGTGGTTCACCTGCGCGAACTCGTTGCTGACGTTGTCCTTGTTGCCGCGCCAGCCCCGTTTCAGATATTGTTCGCCCATCGGTTTGCCTGCGCCATTCACCATCACAGCCATGTCGGGCAGGATTTCCTTAGTCTTGTGGAACTTCGGGCGATGCACGCCGAAAAAGTCGAAACTTGACGGGCGGAACAGGGTCTTGAACCCCCAGACCAACCCGTTTTCAGGATCATCAAAGGATGATCCGCGGGTAAAGCGTTCGATCACCAGATCGTCGGACATTTTTGATTGCCCGCAGCCGCCCATCAGCCGCCAGTTGATCGAAACGGAGTCCGCATCCGCAGGGCAGGCGTCAATCAAGGCCTGAACCGTGCGATCCCCCACATGGACGTTCAGAAATTCGTCGGCGTCCACGATTAGCACCCAGTCGCTTGCGCGCACCCAGTCCATTTTGCCCGCACGGCTGTATGCGGCGCGCTGCGGGTCCATGCGCGGCCCCAGCGGGTTGTCAAAGTGTTTGACCACGCCCATCTGGTCAAGCCGGTTCAGGATCAGGTTGGTCCCGTCTGTGCAGTCGTTTGAAAAGATGCAGAAATCCGTGACTCCGATGCTCTTGTGATAGGCAAGCCATTCCAGCAGATACGGCCCTTCGTTTTTCATCGTCGAGACGAGAGTCACGTTTGGGGTCACAGTGGGGCTGGCCATATCAGGCGTCCTTTTTCGCGGGGGTCTTAGCCGCCGCTTTGGTGGTTTTGCGCGTGGTCGTCGCCGTTTTGGCTGCCGTCTTGCGCGTTGTTTTCCTGGCTGCCGTCTTGCGAGCGGTCGTCTTTTTGGCGGCCGGTTTCTTGGCCGCCGGTTTTTTCGACGCGGCCTTGCGGGTGCGTTTCGCAGGTGCCTTGGGTGGTGGCGCCACCGTATCGGGATCGCTGGCCACTTTGGCGGCCGCTTCGGGGGTCACTTCGGCGATGATCTCAGCCAATGGCGGGGCCGGTTCGTTCAGATCAACGCGCGCGGTCTGCGCATCGCGCACCTTTTTTACCTTTTCGGCCTTTTCACGCAGTTTCGCATCGCGCGGCCCATCGCCTGCGGCCTGTGCCGCCAGCGCGATTTTCTGCGTGCGTTCGTTCATCAGTGGCACGCCCAGCCCCGCAGCCTCGGGCGTGTTCAGGAAGGGATTGTCGTCCAGACTCATCGCTTTTTCGGTGTTTTTCTCGCGTTCGCGCAGCTGGTGGGCATCCAGACGGTCTTCGGGCTTTTCGCCCGCCGCTTCCAGCAGCGCCTGACGGGTTTCACCCTTTTTCGCGGTCTGGGTCTGGGCGATCATCTTGGCGATCACCTTGTCAGGCACGCCCTGGGCCTGCATTTCCTTGACCTTTTCCTGCCATTGCTTGGGCAGGTGCTGGATGAACAAAACCTCGTCGATCTTGTCCAGCGGCACTTCGCCCGCCTCTTTCAGCTCGGCCAGCCAATGATCGTATTCGCCGGTGCTGCGCAGCTTTTCGACGCGGGCGGCGTGAAATTCCAGCGCCTTGTCCTGCAAGTCGCGCATGACCGGATCAGACAGGATTTGCGCCATCTTTTTCTTGGTGCCCTTGGCGTGGCGGGTGGCGTTGATCGCTTCTTCTTCGTTGCGGTCAAACAGCGCGAAATAGGCGGCGTTATACTTGTCTTCCTTGTTGTTCACGTTGCCCCGCACACGGCGCAGCAAATAGGCCTCATACGACTTTACGGCGTAGTGGTTCAGCTCAACCAGCTTGTAGCCCAAGGTCGGTTTGGTGGACCGCCAGCCTGACAGCGAAAATTCATCCGGCATCGGTTTGCCGGAGCCGTTCAGCCATAGCTGATCGAACAAAAGCTTAGCGTTTGCAGGCTCTTGCTTGGCTTTCTTGATGTGGGGGCGGTGGATGCCCATCTTCATATCGCGGTAGGGCTTGAAGATGGTTTTGACGCCCCAGCCTTTCTTGAACATGTCCGGTGCGCCATGGGTGTAGTTTTCAATCACCAGCCCCGGATTCCAGTCGGTGATCCCGTTGGACCCAAAGAACCGCCATGTGATCGCCATGGCACTGGCGGCCGGATCCATCCGTTCGATCAGATCGCCGATATGGCCGCGCCCGCATTTGATCGACAGGAATTCATCCGCATCCATCGTCAAAATCCAGTCGCTGTTCACAACTTCGGGGTTTTGCGTGGCCAGCGTCAACGCGTTGGGTTGGGGCTTCTTGCCTTCTGGGACGTCATTGCGGAAATGCTGTACCCAGCCCATTTCTTCAAGCCGGATCAGCATGTCGTCGGTGCCGTCGCTGCAATTGTTGGTATAGACGCAGATGTTATCGAAACCGATATGCTTGTGATAGGCGACCCATTCGACAAGCGAATGACCCTCGTCCTTCATCATGGAAAGGATCGTGTAGGTGTGTTTGGGGGCCATCTGGCCTGCTCCTGCTCTGATACGCGCCTGTGTCGCACAGCACGGGTTAAGGTGCGGTTAGGTGCGGCCGGTTTTGTCCGGATTGTTTCCCATACCATAACAATACACAGGGCAAAGTCCACCAGCGAAGGGGGGCGTGGCACAATTTTGCAACTGATTTCTTGGGTCATTAGACCTTGACGCCGCCCGTATGAAGGCTTTGTTAAAGGGGAGCGAATTTGAAACACCAAAAGGGGGACCACCCATGTCTTTTAGCCTTCCCGACCTTCCCTATGCCCACGACGCGCTTGCCGCCAAGGGCATGTCAGCCGAAACGCTGGAATTCCACCACGACCTGCACCACAACGCCTATGTGACCAATGGCAACAAGGCGATTGAGGGCACCGAATGGGCCGGCAAGTCGCTTGAGGAAATCATCACCGGCACCTATGACGCGACCGCCGTGGCGCAGAACGGGATTTTCAACAACATCTCGCAGCTTTGGAACCACAACCAGTTCTGGGAAATGATGACACCAAATGCATCGTCCATGCCATCCGAGCTGGAAAGCGCAATCAAGGACTCGTTTGGCAGTGTCGACGAGTTCAAGTCTCAGTTTTCCGCCGCAGGCGCGGGCCAGTTCGGGTCCGGCTGGTGCTGGCTGGTGAAAAAGGCTGACGGCGGCTTGGCCGTCACCAAAACCGAAAACGGCGTGAACCCGCTGTGCTTTGGTCAGACGGCACTGTTGGGTTGTGATGTGTGGGAGCACTCCTACTACATCGACTTCCGCAACAAGCGCCCGGTCTACCTGACCAACTTCCTTGATAATCTGGTCAATTGGGAAAACGTCGCCAGCCGCATGTAAACCGACGACGAAAGTTTCTGACGGCGCTCCTCGCGGGGCGCCGTTTTGCATTTGTGCGAGGCCGCGATGAAGGGCGGGTTTGAGCCCAAAGTACGGAATGCTGCGCTGTGGATGAATGGCAGCTATTCGCAGGATGTCCTGTAACACGCATTCGATTGAAGGGAGATATCGAGCGGCATAAGATTTCAGTATTGAAAGCCTACGCGGAGACGGCCTTGATCAACTTAGAACCAACAATTTCACAGATTGAGAAACTACTCGAAGAGAATACTGAAGCGAGTGTGACCTATGCCGCCC
Organism: Octadecabacter sp. R77987; assembly: GCF_042466115.1. NCBI lineage: Bacteria > Pseudomonadati > Pseudomonadota > Alphaproteobacteria > Rhodobacterales > Roseobacteraceae > Octadecabacter > Octadecabacter sp. R77987. The sequence goes on from NZ_JAXHBQ010000001.1 coordinate 155,377, forward strand.
TTGAGTGCCGTCTGGCTATCGAGCGAATTTGCTATGAACGTCTCCGGTTGGCGCATGACTACATTTCTCACGATGATCTGAGGAAATGGCAGCCGAGGGATATTGTGAAGACGCTCATTCAAGAGGTTGATGAACACGCAGCAACAACGCTGACTATTTCGATCGCCCCTGAAGTGCCGTCGGAAAACACAACAGAAGGGTTCAAGGCGTTGGACTGGAAGCCTCTCGGAACGCAAATTGGGTTCAACCCAAACCAATTTGGGACGCTATGGAACGGACTTGCGAACCTTGCCCTGCATATCGAAATCCCGACTTCGAAAGATACGACCGTCAAACAATACGGCGACATGCAAGCGATAGCATCTAAGGTCAAACAGGCTCTTGCTGAAATTAAGCAAATATCCGAAAGCACGTTGATGTCTACCGGCATGGGCGAGGAAGTTTCTTTTGAATGTGTCTGCGGTTCAAAGAACAAGCGGCGGCTTGAACTGCTAAAGGACGGGCAGACTATTAACTGCATAAATCCCGATTGTGATGAAAGCTATGTATACGTCCAGTCTGACATGTCCTTCGGGCGCAGAACCTTTGAGATTGTCTGTCGCGCTTGTGAAGCATCCCGCGACATTCCTAAGCGGATGGTTGAGAAACTCAGGACCGATCAACGCATTCACTTCGACTGTGAAGGGTGCAACGACACCATTTATGTGTCGTGGCGTCCCATGCAAGCGCAGCGAACGGAACCGCCCCAGAAGGATTGAAGCAACCTTCCGATTGGCCCGACCATTGCAAAAGTCACCATTTGTTGACCTAATCAAAGCGGACATCGGCGCAATTGCAGCGAATTCACACTAAGTCCGCAGAGCGGTCGCTGATGATTGTTGATTTCCGCTTGTGTCAGCCCGTAAATACAGTCTGCAACGCGGCTTCAGCCTCGCCAACGTCCGCCGCCAAAGTAACAAAGTCGCGCAGCGTCGCATCGGCAAAGCCCTGTGCGATCACATGGTCCAGAAGGCCGACCAGCGGATCCCAGAACCCGCCCGCGTTGACCAGAATGATCGGTTTGGCGTGCAGGCCCAGCTGGCGCCACGTCAGAACCTCGAAAAATTCGTCCAAGCTACCCGCACCGCCCGGCAGCACGACCACCGCATTGGCGTTCATATACATGACCTTTTTACGCTCGTGCATGTTCTCGGTGATGATGAACTGGTCCAGATCGCGTTTGCCGACCTCCCATTTCAGCAGGTGCACGGGGATCACGCCAAAGGTTTTGCCGCCCGCGGCTTGCGTTGCATTGGCGACCAGCCCCATCAGCCCGACATCGCCTGCGCCATAAACCAGCCGCCAGCCGTTGCGCGCCAGCATCGCGCCGGTGTCGGTGGCAACCTCGCCGTAAACGGGCAGTGCGCCATTGCGCGACCCACAATAAACGCAGACAGATTTCGTGGTGGACATGGGCGTTCCTTTGGGCAGGGTGCGAATGGGCTTTTGACCGCTCATATCGCGCTTGCTAAGGTCGCTCAACCGAATGGGGCGGCGGGCGTGCACTTGCGCCTGCGCGGAAGGACAAGACGTGACGAAAGAGACATCATTTTTCAGCGGCACGGCCGGACTGGTGACAGGCGGCGTTTGCGCGGCAATCGTGATCGGCGTGGCGGTGCTGCTTTACTCAGGGGGCGACGCTGTCGTCGATGATCCGGCAATCGTTGCCACGCCCGATGTGGTGGCTGATGACACCGTGAGTGCCACGCCCGATGTGGTGGCGGATGACACTGTGGATGACGCTGCGGATGCCACGCCTGATGTCGTCGCTGATGGCACCGCGGTTGTTGCGCCCGAAACCCTGGCCGCACCCGATACCACCGATGATGATCAGGCGGCAGTCGCCGACATCGCCGCCGACCCGGAAACCCCGGCGCTGCCTGCCCCCCGTTTTGACGTGATCTATGTCAATCCCGATGGCACCGGCACCCTTGCGGGGCGCGCGCAGGCAGGCGAGGTTGTGGCGGTGCTGCTGAACGGTCTGGAAATCGCACGCACAGTTGCGGACGGGCAGGGCGCGTTTGTCGTGTTGCTTTTTCTTGCGCCTTCGGATCAGCCGCGCACCGTTGACTTGTTGGCTGATCCGGACGGCACCCCACGCGCGGCGGCCGAGACGCGCATCATCGGGCCAACGCAAGCGCCCGAGGTCATTGCACAGATCGCCCCGGACGTGGTCGACCCTGACACACCGGCCAGCGCACCGGACGTAGCGCAGACCGCGCCAGCGCCGGTTGAAACAGCCGATCCCGCCGCCGAAGCGTCCGCGCCTGCCACCGCAGGCCCGATCACCGAAACGCCCGACACCGATACGCCCGACACTGTCGCCCCCGCGATCCTGTCGGCTGACGCGGACGGCGTGCGTGTGGTTCAGCCCGCTGCACTGCCCGACACCCCGCCCGATGTCATGGCGACAGTCGCGCTGGACACGATCACCTATGATCCGGCGGGTGATGTGCTGTTGGGTGGTCGGGCGCAGGCCGGCGGGTTCGTGCGGGTTTACATTGACAACCAACCGGTCACGACATCCCCGATCAGCGAAAGCGGCGACTGGCGCACGGACCTGCCGCAGGTCGACACGGGCGTCTATACCCTGCGTGTTGACGAAGTGGATGCGCAAGGCACCGTCACCTCGCGTATCGAAACCCCGTTCCAGCGCGAGGAACCCGCCACCGTGGCCGCTGCCATGGCCGAGGAAACCGGCGCGGACGGATTTCGCGTGGCCGTGAAAACTGTCCAACCCGGTGCGACCCTCTGGGCGATTGCGCAGGAACGCTACGGGCAAGGTGTGATGTATGTGCAGGTCTTCGAGGCCAACCGTGACCGCATCCGCAACCCCGATCTGATCTACCCCGGCCAGGTGTTCGTGCTTCCCGAAGACACGCAATGACCCCCGCCGATGATATTCCCGCCCTTGCGCTGACGTGGCACCGCGCGGGGCGCGGGGCGGTGCTGGCAACGGTCGTTGAAACATGGGGGTCCGCGCCGCGCCCTGTTGGCAGCCAGTTGGTGATCGACAGCACAGGCGCGATGGCAGGGTCCGTGTCGGGCGGCTGCGTTGAAGGGGCGGTGGTCAGCGAAGCCTGCGATGCCCTTGCCGACGGGCAGGCGCGCCTGCTGGACTACGGCGTATCGGACGATGATGCCTTTGCCGTTGGTCTTGCCTGTGGTGGGCGCATCCGTGTGCTGGTCGAGCCGGTGGGCACGGTCCTGCCCGAAACCCTGTTGGCGGACCTTGTGGGTTTGCGCGCGGCGCGCCAGCCCGCGGCCTATGTCGCCGATCTGGACGGCCCCTCGCGCCGGATTGATCGCACCGGCCACGCAGAACGCTTTCGCGCGGACAGGTCCGGCGTTGAAAGCGACGGGCGCACATTTGTCGCCATTCACAATCCGCCGCTACGCATGGCGATCATTGGTGGCGTGCATATTGCGCAAACGCTGGTGGGGATGGCACAGGCCTGCGGCTATGATGTGACAGTGATTGATCCGCGCACGGCCTTTGCCAATGCGGCACGCTTTCCTGATGTGGACCTGCTGGATGACTGGCCCGATGCGGCAATGGCTGCGCACGGGCTGGACAGGCGCACCGCCGTGATCACGCTGACCCATGACCCGAAACTGGACGATCCGGCGCTGATTACCGCCTTGGGTTCGGATGCGTTCTACATCGGTGCACTGGGATCAACGCGCACCCATGCCAAGCGGGTAGAGCGGCTGACGGCAGCGGGGTTTGATGCGGCGCAGATCGCGCGCATCCATGCCCCTGTCGGGCTTGATATCGGATCGCGCAGCCCGGCTGAAATCGCGCTCAGCATCATGGCGCAGGTCACGCAAACCCTGCGCGCCTAGGGGGCGCCTTGCATCTGTCAAGAAAACTTTCCTATTCTCACAGCGGGTTTCGCGTGATTAACTGTTCAAAACGGCACATATAGGGGGGTGACGTGACGCAGATTGCAATGATCGTAAACGGCACGCCTGTGTCGGGTGATGTCGAAGGGCGCACCCTGCTGGTGGATTTTCTGCGCGATGACTTGCATCTGACGGGCACCCATGTGGGCTGCGATACCAGCCAGTGCGGCGCCTGCACGGTGCATGTGAACGGGCTGTCCGTCAAAGCCTGCACAATCTTCGCCATCGAAGCGGACGGCGCCGCGGTCTTGACCATCGAAGGCATGGCCAAGGATGACGGCACGTTGTCTGCGCTTCAACAGGCATTTCAGGATCACCACGGATTGCAATGCGGGTTCTGCACTCCGGGTATGGTGATGTCGGCAGCGATGCTGCTCAAAGAGAACCCCAAGCCAACCCAAGCAGATGTGCGCACCTATCTAGAGGGCAATCTCTGCCGCTGCACCGGCTATCACAACATTGTAAAGGCGGTCATGGCTGCGAGTGGGCAGGACGTGGGCGCAGTTGCAGCGGCGTAAAGTAACTTAAAACGAGGACGTATTAATGAAAAAGATGACACTGACCGCAGGCCTTTTCGTGGCACTTGGCGCAACATCGGCATTGGCCGAAGGGTTTACCGTGCAAGACCTTGGCGTGACAGCCTCGCGCGAGGCCTGCATGGCCGCGGGCGAAAGCGCGATGCGCCGCTATGTGGATGTGAACGGCGGCGGCAGCGTCGATCCAACCACCTGGGTTGTCTATGGCTGGGATCTGCAGCCGGGCGATCAGGACGTCACCATCATGTGCCCCGTGGTCAATGGCGGTGTGATCAACGGCTTTATGGTTGTGCACGGCGAAACCACCGACACGGACCGCATCTATACCGCCGACACGCTGGCGCGGTTGTTTGAAAACCCCAAATAGGCGGCACCCAAGGCAGAATTGACGCCCTCGCAGTGTTTTGCGGGGGCGTTTTTGTTTTGGGTGGTGTTGAAGGGCGCGATTGACCGTTGATATCCACGCCACCCGGCGCGCCTGCGCCAAGCCCGACCTCCCCCATGGGAGGGCTTTCAACAACGAATGCTGCGCGTAAGACGTAAGTTGGGCTGCAAAACAACTGCCGCACGTGATCGCCGGACCTCCCGAGGTCTGGCTTGGCGCAGGCCCACCTATCGCTTGCACTGATCGCCCCACCATCCTACCATTTTTCACCCCTGTCGGAGCCACTCATGTACCCATTCGAGATCGAACGCCCCACGACCATCGCCGAGGCCGTTGCAGCATTGACAGATGAAGACGCGCAAGCGCTCGCTGGCGGGCAGACGCTTATTCCAACGCTAAAACAACGGCTTGCCATGCCCGAACGGCTGATCAGCCTGACCGCGATTCCCGAAATGCAGGGGATTTGCACCGGTGCGGACGGGGCTTTTTGCATTGGCGGCGCCACAACCCACCACGATGTGGCGCGCGGCGCTGTTGCCTTTCCCGCGCTGGCCGCCCTTGCGGATCAGATCGGCGATCCGGCTGTGCGCCACCGCGGCACGATTGGCGGTTCGCTGGCTAACAATGACCCCTCGGCCTGCTATCCGGCGGCGGTGCTGGCGACCGGTGCGACCATCGTCACCAACGCGCGCGAAATCGCGGCTGATGACTATTTTCAAGGCATGTTCACCACGGCACTGGACGAGGGCGAAATCATCACCGAGGTCCGTTTTCCCGTGCCACTTGCGGCGGGTTATGTGAAATTCCGCCAGCCCGCTTCGCGGTTCGCGCTGGTTGGCGTTTTCGTGGCGCGGTTTGCAGATACGGTGCGGGTCGCCGTCACGGGCGCCTCCGAAGATGGCGTTTTCCGCTGGCGCGATGCCGAAACAGCGCTGACGGCCAGTTTTACTGTCGATGCGGTCAAAGCGCTGACACCCCAAGGCGACATGATCAGCGATATCCACGGGTCAGCCGACTACCGCGCCCATCTGGTCAAGGTGATGACGGGCAGGGCCGTGGCCGCCGCCTGATCACTTCTTGTCGCGCGCCGCCTTTTCCTCGCGGGTCAGCTTGTTGTTCCAGACATTGTTGCTAAGGCCCAGTTCGGCAGGCGCAGGCTTGGTCTTGCCTTTGCTGACCTTGCCACCCTTGTTCAGAAACTCCTGAATAAGCGCGTCATCGGTGTTTTCTTTGGGGACATGTTTCATGAAGAAAGGCTAGCCCAAGCCGGACGCTATGGCAACGCGTCGCAAGTATAGAAAAAATCCTTCGGGTCGATGAGACGAACGATAAACTGCCCGCAGTCAAGGCGTCGCCGCCGTGCATTTCCAGACGGCCCGATTAGCGGGCGCCATGCCTGACCTCGGGAGGGCCTTTGGGACAAGCGACTCACGGGAAGTCGTGAAAGACTTGCATTCAGCGCACTGCAATTGCCAAAAGAATGCCCTCCCATGGGGGAGGTCGGGCATGGCGCGTGCGCGCCGGTTGTGGGTGTGATCGTCGGATCATAGCCAAATGAAAATGGCGGCCTGTGCCACAGACCGCCCTCCCAATTTATCGCTCGTATAAGCCCTACTTGGGCAGCGGCCCGATCAGCATGACCATCTGGCGGCCTTCCCGTGGGTTTGCCTGCAAACACACTCCCAAGCGGCAGACGTTTGGCACAAACGACGAGAGCGGCCTGTGCCACACAGACCGCCCTCGCATTTTATCGCTCGTATAAGCCCTACTTCGGCAGCGGCCCGATCAGCATGACCATCTGGCGGCCTTCCATCTTGGGAAAGTTCTCCACCTTGCCGTGCTCCTTGGTATCCTCGGCCACACGTTCCAGCAGTTCGCGGCCCAGATTCTGGTGCGCCATTTCACGACCACGAAAGCGCAGGGTGATTTTCACCTTGTCGCCGTTTTCCAGAAACTTGAACACGTTGCGCATCTTGACGTCATAGTCGTTGGTATCCGTGTTCGGGCGGAACTTGACCTCTTTGATCTCGATGATCTTTTGCTTTTTGCGGGCCTCGGCCTCGCGCTTTTGGGTTTCGTATTTGAACTTGCCGAAATCCATGATCTTGCACACAGGCGGGTTCGCGTTTGGCGAGATTTCAACCAGATCGAGGCCCGCTTCCTCGGCCATCACCATGGCCCGCGCAGGCGTAACAACGCCGACGTTTTCACCTTCGGCGCCGATCAGGCGGATTTCACTGGAAGTAATGCGTTCGTTGACGCGGGGGCCGGTATCACGCGCGGGTGGCGCGTTATGTGGTCTGCGGGCTATGATCTTTATCCTTTGATTGCGTGGTGCAACCGCAAGGTAAACGTGCCGCCGCGCCGGTTCAACCCGCAAAACACGCAAGTTTTCGCACAGGGGGAACGGTTTGCGCCGGTTCCCGCTTTCCTAAGCTGTAACAATCTGACATATGCAGCGCGAGGTCCACTTGGGGGCCACGCATTTGTGAAGGACGAAGATCATGAGAGCATTTCTCATCATTGTTGCAGTCGCTGTTCTGGGCTTTTTTGGCTACCAGTGGGGCGTGAACGGGAAAAACCCGGTCGAAGTATTTTCGGGCGCATCCGATGCGGCGATGGACGCTGCGGGCGATGCGGCTGATGCCGCGACCGAAGCTGCCGAAGGTGCCGTTGAAGCTGCGACCGAAGCTGCCGAAGGCGCTGTTGAGGCCGCGACCGAAGCTGCTGGCGAAGCCGCCGATGCCGTGACCGACACCGCCGAAGGTGCCGTTGAAGCCGCTGGCGAAGCGGCTGACGCCGTTGCCGACACGGCCGAAGGTGCCGTTGAAGCCGTTACTGACGCCACGGAAGAAGCAACTGACGAAGCTGCCGCCGCCGCTGCCGCTGCTGAAGAAGAAGCCGCTGCCGCCGCTGCCGCTGCTGAAGAAGAAGCCGCTGCCGCCGCTGCCGCCGCTGAAGAAGAAGCCGCCGCTGCCGCTGCCGCCGCTGAAGAAGCCGCCGCTGCCGCCGCCGCTGAAGAAGCCGCAGCGGCCGAAGCCGCCGCTGAAGAAGCCGCCGCCGCCGAAGCCGCCGCCGCTGAAGAAGCTGCCGCTGCCGAAGCCGCCGCCGCCGAAGAAGCCGCCGCCGCAGCGGCCGAGGAAGCCACAGCCGCAACCGAGGAAGCCGCAACTGAAATGGGCGATATGGCCGCGCTGCTGACACCCGAAGGGTTCGACGCCGCCAAAGTGATGGAAATGGTTCAGAACTCTGACCTTGGCGCGATCGCCAAAACGCAGCTTCTGGGTCAGATCGGCGAAGTCGCCTCCGATCCGTCCAAGCTGCCCGACGTTCTGGCAGCCATCAAAGAAGCGCTGGGCATGTAATCCCTGCTTTTACGACAAACGAAAAGGGCCGCGCGATTGCGTGGCCCTTTTTTGTTGCGACGGGCAGATGCGTCAATGGCTGCTTTGCGCCCGCTATGGCCGATGCTGCACGAAGCGCGATAGTCTGCTATGAAAACCTGAATGGACAGATGGAAACAATTTGCAATGACCGATCCTTTTCAGAACGTAGATGCTGCCGGTGAAGAGTTTATAGCGGCGTTTGCCGACTCGATGGACGCTCGACAATCAGATCCGAAAATGGAGACGATTGTTTCAAACTATCTCGCCAAGTTGCAGTTCCCAGAGGGCAGTCTGACAGTTGAAGTCGGGGCTGGTGCGGGTGCCGTCACGCGGCGGATTGCGGCCAGAGCCAAACCGGAAAGGGTATTGGGTTTTGAGCCGTCGTCGGGCTTTGTGAAGGAAGCCAAGACACGGGCGCTTACGCATGAAAACGCGTCTTTCAAAGTCGCGGACGGGACCGCATTACCACTTGATGACAATTCGGTTCAGAACTTAATACTTCATACCGTGCTAACCCATGCAGAAAAGCCCGATCTGCTTCTCAAAGAGGCGCGGCGCGTTTTGAAACCTGACGGTTGCCTCGTCGTTTGCGATGCAGACTTCTCTAAAGCGAGTCTCGGCAGTAGCGCGAGTGATCCGCTCGATGTTTGTGCAAGGGCGTTCGTCAATGAGTTTGTTACTGATCCACATATCGTTGCCAAACTGCGGTCTCTGATGACGGAAACTGGATTTGTTGTAGTCGAATTTGATGTTCAGAGCCGGACGATCGCAGATAATGATCAAATGCTGCCGTGGGTGGAGGAAACAGCGAAAAGAATGCTTGCCCGAGGGGACATCGGGCAGGAACTGTTTGATGGTCTCGTGTCGGAATACAAGCGTCGCGCAACCGCCGGAACGCTATATGGATATCAGGTCTTTGCGACAGCAATCGCTACCCCAGCCTAGCTATATTCCGGGGCCGTGTTTGTGGGGTAGAAGGCTAGGCAATCGCGATTTCAGGCCTTGGTCTGGCAGTAGCGAAGGTCCGTTTCACCCCGCCAAATAGCCGTCTATACGCCAGCGACCCCAAGTAAATTGGACCGTGCGAATACGCGACCCATTTTCTATCTTATGATGGGGCGCATCAGTCCAGAAACGCTTTTTCAACCACATATTGCGCGGGTTTGGAGTTGGCACCTTCCGCCAGCCCGTAGTCTTCCAGCATCTCTTTCAGTTCAAGATTGAACGCCAGATTGCCGCAAATCATCGCGCGGTCGTTTTGGGAACACAGCGGTTCCACGCCCAGATCCGTGAACGCCTCACCACTGCGCATCAGGTCGGTGATGCGGCCCATCTTGGCGCTCGGCTCGCGGGTAGTGGTGGGGTAGTATTTGATCTTTTTCCAGAACCCCTCGCCGATCACCTCGTTGAGCAGTTCATCATCCTTCAGGCTCTCGATAATCTCGCGGCCATAGGTCAGCTCGCCCGCCTCGCGGCAGGTGTGGGTAATGATCACCTCGTCATAATCCGCATAGGTCTGCGGTTCGCGCAGCAGCGATGCGAAGGGCGCAAAACCGGTGCCCGTGGCAAAGAACCAGATGCGCTTGCCGGGAATCAGCGCATCATGCACCAGCGTGCCCACCGGCTTGGGGCGCAGGATGATCTCGTCACCGACACTGATATGCTGCAAGCGGCTGGTCAGCGGGCCGTCTGGCACCTTGATGGAATAGAACTCCAGCTCTTCGTCCCAGGATGGCGAGGCAATGGAATAGGCGCGCAACAGCGGCTTGACCTTGCCGGTCTTGGGGTCCGGATCGCCCATCAGCCCGATCATCACAAATTCGCCTGACCGGAACCGCAGGGACGCCGGCCGCGTGCAACGAAACGAAAACAGACGGTCCGTGTAATGCGTCACACCCGTCACGGTCTGGGCATCGGGCAGGGTGGGCACGGCAGGTGTGGCGGCGGTTTGGGTCACTGGTTTTTGCTCGGTCATAATTTCATCAGCGGCATCTTAGGGCCGCCCTCCGTCATAGGCGTTGATATGGGTCAAGAAAAGGGGGGCTTATCCGCGCAGGCGGGCGCCATAGTCATGTGCGGCGTGATTGGCACGGGCCAGCCACTGATCCTCGGGCTGGCGGGCGGCAAGGGTTTCGCTGATTTCAACCTCGTCAAAGCCACTGCGGCGCGCCATGGCATATTGATCGGCGATCACATGGCCGCGCGCGCGAAGGCGGCCCGCATATCCCATCCGGCGCAGCATCGCGGCGATGGTAAACCCGCGCCCGTCCGCAAAACTGGGGAAATCGACGCGGATCATCTGCACGTCGACCAAACGGCAGGCCAGCGCAGCCGGATCACCGTCCGACGGGATATCCACGGCCGTGACAGGGTTGTTTGCCGCGACGTCCGAAAGGGGCGTCACATCTCCCTGCCAGTCATCAACACCAAATCCGGTATCTGTTATGATCACGTTCATCATCTTGTCCTTCGGGCGCACGGCCCATCTTCTTTTGTTCAAAAATACTCAGGAAATCCGGTCGCCCAAGGCGTTAACGCGCGGGGTGCGCACCAGTTTGCCATCCTCGAAATGGATGCCGCATTCTTCCTTGTCGGTATCGCGCCAGCGCCCCGCGCGCGGGTCTTCGCCCTGTGCAACCCGCGATGTGCAGGGCGCACAGCCGATCGACGCAAACCCTTGCGCCACCAGCGGATGGCGGGGCAGGCGGTTCTGGGCGATGTATTCCTGCAAGTCAGCCGTGTCCCAATGGGCCAGCGGGTTGACCTTGATGCGCGGCATGGCGTCTGCGGGGCGTTCGACCTCAAAGAATTCAAGGGCCGCGCGCTGTCCGCCCTGATAGCGCTTGCGCCCCGTGACCCAGCCGTCAAACCCTTGCAGGGCATCCTGCAAGGGCTGGGTTTTGCGCAGGGCACAGCAGGCATCGGGATCATGCAGATGCAGCAGGTTTTCGTTATCTTTCTCAAAGACTTGCGTGCGCGGCGCACGGATCACCCGCACGTTTTCCAGATGCAGCCGCTCGGCCACCTCCTGCTGATAGACCAGCGTTTCGGCAAACAGCATTTCCGTGTCGATGAACAACACCGGAACCTTGCGGTCAATCACCGCCGCCATGTGCAGCAATACCACGGATTCGGCACCGAACGAACTGACCAGCCCGACCGTGCCAAGATTCTTCAACGCATGCTCCATGACGGATGTGGCCGAATGGTTGGCAAAGCGGCGGTTCAGGGTCTGGGTTTTTCCATCAAGCGGCATCGGCTTTGTCCTCGCGATAAAGCACGGCCTTGAATGGCGCCATGCCAAGGCGGCGATAGGTTTGCAAAAAGGTTTCATCGGCGTCGGTGCGCAGGTCCAGATAACCCAGAACCAGCCGTTCAATCGCCGGAATGATCTGATCGGCGCTGAACCCCGGTCCGGCACGTTCACCAATCGCCGCATCCTCGGTTCCGTCACCACCAAGGGTGATCTGATAGTTTTCCACCCCCGCACGATCCAGCCCCAGAATGCCGATATGTCCCACGTGGTGATGGCCGCAAGCGTTGATGCAGCCGGAAATCTTGATCTTCAGCGGGCCAACCTCGTGCTCCAGCTTCAATTCATCAAACCGCGTGGCGATCTCTTGGGCAATCGGAATGCTGCGGGCCGTTGCCAGCGCGCAGTAATCCATGCCCGGGCAGGCGATGATATCGCTGATCAGCCCGATGTTGGCCGTGGCCAGATCGGCGGCGCGCAGGGCGGCATAAACTGCGGGCAGGTCGGATTTGTGCACATGCGGCAGGATGACGTTCTGTTCGTGGCTGATCCGCAATTCATCATGACCATAGCGGCGCGCCAGACCGGCCAGCACGCGCATCTGGTCGCTTGTCGCATCGCCCGGTGTCGCACCGTGTTTCTTGATCGAGACACTGACGATGGCGTAACCTTCCGCCTTGTGGGCATGCAGGTTCGTATCGCTCCAGCTGCGGAATGCAGGATTGGCAAGGCGCGCGGCCTCGAACCCGTCCGTATCGGCAGATTTGAACGCGGGCGGCGCGAACTGCGCTTCGATACCCGCAAGCAATTCCTGATCCACACCGCTGAACGCGGGGCGGATTTCGGCAAAGCGCGCCTCGACAAGCTCTTGCATCTTGTCCAATCCGTTTTCATGAACGGTGATCTTGATACGGGCCTTGTATTTGTTGTCACGCCGGCCCAAGCGGTTGTAAACACTGACGATTGCCTCGCAGTAGGGCAGCAGATCAGCCTTGGGCAGGAACGCGCGGATGACCTTGCCAACCATCGGCGTGCGCCCCAATCCGCCCCCGACGATGACCTCGAAACCCGCCGCGCCATCGCGCGTTACCATGCGCAAACCGATGTCATGGGCGCGGGTGACGGCGCGGTCGCTTTCGGACCCCGTGATCGCGATCTTGAACTTGCGCGGCAGGAACTGGAATTCGGGGTGATCTGTCGACCACTGACGCAGCAATTCGGCAACCGGGCGTGGGTCTTCGATTTCATCCGCCGCAGCACCGGCGAAATGGTCCGCCGTCACGTTGCGGATCGTGTTGCCGCTGGTCTGGATCGCGTGCATCCCCACATCGGCCAGCGCATCCAGCATGTCAGGCACATCGCGCAGGGCAGGCCAGTTGTATTGGATGTTCTGGCGGGTGGTGAAATGGCCATAGCCCTTGTCCCACTTGTCAGCGATCATCGCCAACTGGTCCATCTGGGCGCTGTTGAGCGTGCCATAAGGGATCGCCACGCGCAGCATATAGGCGTGCAATTGCAGATAAAGACCGTTCATCAGGCGCAGGGGCTTGAATTCATCCTCGGTCAGCGATCCGTCAATGCGGCGTTCCACCTGCGCGCGGAATTGCGCCGTGCGGGCACGGACGAAATTGCGATCAAAGTCATTGTATTGATACATCTTTTTTCCTTTCGCGACCAAATCCTTGCAAAGGATTTGTGATCAGAGTTTCGACGAAACTCTGTCAGGCGGATTGCTTGCCGTGGGCATAGTTGGACGGGCCGCGCGTGCGAAACGCCTCGCGGAAATGGGTCGGGGCGGGGCCATTGGCGCTCTCTTGTGCATCCACCAGATACACACCGATAACCACGTTTGACTGCGCCTCGGCGTCCAGCAGGCGGATCGTGGCATGGGCCTCGTCCGTGATCAGTTCGGCCTGCGCCATGTCGGTGCTCCACCGGTCATCCTCGGTCAGCCAGACCGCGTCGCCTTCCAGCAGGCGGTTGGCGGTGATCACTTTGGGCGTGAAAGCGCGGCTCATTGTGCGATCTCCTGCAAGGGGATGGTTTGGGCGGCGGCCACAGCGGCGCGCGGGGCCAACCCGAAAAGGGTCAGGGCAGGGCCGGACAGATCGGCCTGCGTCAGGGTTGGTTCAAGTTCGCCCAAGGTCGTGGCCAGCGTGAACTGGTCGGGGCGGCTGACGTTTTCGATCACGGTGACGGGCGTGGCCGGATCGGCCCCGTGCATCAACAGGCGGCCTTGGATAAAGCGGGCCGATTTCTTGCCCATGTAGATCGCCGCAACCTCGCCCTGCCGCGCCAGCGCGCGCCAGTCATGATCGGCAAAGCCGCGGGTGTCGTGGCCTGTCAGGAACCGCACCGAGGAATTACGCTGACGCTTGGTCAGGCTTTGGCCGATGCCCGCGACTGCCGCGCTGGCCGCCGTGATGCCGGGGACAATGCAATAGGGCAGCCCCGCATTCGTGATTGCGTCCAATTCCTCGTCCAGACGGCCAAAAACTGTCGGATCACCCGCTTTCAGGCGCACCACATGCAACCCCCGTTGCGCGTGACTGACGATCAGATCATTGATGTCGTCCTGCGCCATCGCTGTCCCAAACCCTTCCTTGCCCGCATCAATGATCACCGCTTCGCGGCGGGCGAGTTCAAGGATTTCGGGGGTCACAAGCCGGTCGTGGATCACCACATCGGCCTTGTCCAAAGCATTGCGGGCCTTGAGCGTGAGCAATTCAGGATCGCCCGGACCTGCGCCGACAAGGTCAACATGGCCCGCTTTCGTGCGGGTCTGGATGTGATCATCCAGCAAGGTTTCCAGGGCAGGGATCACGCCGTTTTCGCCATGTTGCGCAATCGCTTGTGGACCGGACTTAAAGTAGAATGCCGACCAGAAATCGCGCCGCTTCGCGCCCATGGGCAGCACATCCACCGCCTTGCGGAATGTCTTGCCGATGCGGGCAAGCGGGCCAAGGGTCGCGGGCAGGCGCGCCTCAAGATCGGCCTTTATCGCGCGGGCCAGCACGGGGGCTGCCCCTTCGGTGCCGATGGCCACGGTGACCGGATCGCGATCAACGATCGCGGGGGTGATGAACTGGCTGTCGGCAAGATTATCGACGATATTGACCAGCGCTCCGTCACGATGGGCAAGGGCAGCCACGCGGGCATCCTCGGCGTCATCTTCGTTGGCGGCATAGAACAGCGCGGCGCAAAGCGCATCACCGGGTTCCTGTGGGCGCAGGATCAGCGTCAGCTTGTCCTCGGACGCCCAGCGATGGATTTCCGGCGCTGCATCTGCGGTTACAACGGTCAGGTGCGCCGTGGTTTTCAGCAGCAGGCGCAGCTTGGCCAAGGCGGCGTCCCCGCCACCCGACAGGACCACGCGGCGCCCCTCCAGGGCCATGAAGATTGGAAAGTGGTTCATCAGACAATCCTTTGTTGCCCCATATATAGAACGTTTTCCCGATAATTTGCTATTGCGCCGCGCGAAAAGGGACGTATGTTTCCGATGGCGGCGGGAATGGACCCGCTGTTCCAAACAAGGTGGAAAATCGGAATGGCCGTGCGGATCGACGAAACAGACCGGAAAATCCTTGCAGCCCTGCAGGCGGATGCTGCTAGGTCACTCGACGAAATCGCCCGCGAAATCGGGTCATCCAAGACGCCGGTGTGGAATCGCATCCGCAAGCTGCGCGAGGCCGGGGTGATCGGCCAGCAGACCGTCCTTCTGGACGCCGAGGCGCTGGGGTTCGAGGCCTGTTTCTTTGTGCTGATCCGCACCTCGGAACATGATGCGGGCTGGCAGGGCAAATTCCTGAAAGCCCTGCAAAGCCGCCCCGAAGTGCAAGAGGCGCACCGGCTGGCGGGTGACATTGATTACATCCTGAAAGTGCGCGTCAAGAACGCCCGCGCCTATGACGTTTTCTATCAGGCGCTGATTTCCGAAGTGCGGGTGCACAATGTGACGGCGCTTTTGTCGATGGAAGAAATCAAATCGACGGTGGCATTGCCCCTATAGCGTTGATTTATATTGAGTATTTTTGAACAAAAGAAGGGGCGCGTCAGCGCGTCACCATCAGGCGTTCCAGCCCGTGGAAATGATAGACATCGGCGTAGATCGGCGGTTCGGCCAGCGCCAGATCGGGGCAGCGCGCCCATAAGATTTGCAGCGCGATCAGAAGTTCCAGACGGGCCAGCGGTGCGCCGACACAAAAGTGTATGCCACCGCCAAAGCTGGTCATTTGTGGCCCCTTGCGGGTCGGGTCGAATGTTGCGGGATCAGGATAGGTCAGCGGATCGTGATTGGCCGCTGCCAGCAGGCAATTTACCTGATCGCCGCGTTTGAATTCATGCCCCAGCAGCGTCACGTCCTCTTGTGCCCACCGCGAGAAGATGTGCAGGGGCGGATCATAGCGCAGCACTTCTTCGACCACCCGCGCATCAATCGCTGTAACACCCTGTTCCAGAAGGGTTTTCACACCGTTGCCCATGGTATGCACCGTGGCCTCGTGTCCGGCGTTCAACAACAGGATGCAGGTTGTGATCAGCTCGTCCGTGGACAGGTGTTCGCCGCCTTCTTCAGCGGCAATCAATTCGCTGATCAGATCATCGGTGGGGGCTTTGCGTTTTTCGTCGATATAGCTGGTAATGAAGGCGCGAAAGGCCAGTGTGGCTTCGACGGCCGCATCCTCGATCGCGCGGGTGCGGTTGGCCTGATACATGGCTACCATCGCATTGGACCAGCGCAACAGATCGTCGCTGCGCGCCTCGGGCACACCCAGCAAGCGGGCGATGATCACCACGGGCACGATGCGGGCATAGGTATCAAGCAGGTCAAACGGACCGTCGGGAAACCGGTCGATCAGATCATGACAAAGGCTTTCGATATCCGGCTGCAGCGCCGCAATCCGGCGCGAGGTGAACGCGCGCAGGACCAGACCGCGCAGGCGCGTGTGCCGGGGCGGTTCCAGTTCCAGCATGGAATGCGCCTCGATATCATAAAACGGCTGCACATGCGGTGCGATGTGCGGGGCCACTTCGGGCGGGATTTCACGCCCCATCCGGCGGTCCTTGAGGATCGTCATCGTCGCGCCGTGGGTCGTTGTGCAAATCACGCCGTAGTCTTCCCACAGGAATAAGTCACCCGCCGCGCGGGCGCGATCATAAAACGGGTAGGGGTTTTGCACGAAGGCGGGATCGGTCGGGGATTGGCGCAGTGATTTCATGGACACAGGTTTGCGCCTTGGCACTGGTCTTTGCAAGCGGCCCTTTCTAAGGTCGGATCATGGGAGGATCACTTCGCAACCGCGCCTTCGGGGTGCTGGCCTATCTGGCCCTTGTCGCTGCCTTTTCGGGGGGTGTCTGGTGGGTTGGCTATACGGCCGCCCTTGATCAGCTGGAACGGCGCGGGCGGGCGGACCTCGCACTGGCGGCCGACCGGCTGACCAGCCAGTTGCAGCGCTATCGCGAGGTGGCCGTATTGCTGGCGGATCATCCGGACTTGCAGGTTGGTGGCGACCCCCGTCGCGCCCGCGCGCTGCTGCGCGAAACCGCTGACCGGACCGGATCGCTGGATGTGATCGTGCTGGACGGGGCCGGGCGCGAACGTATGGCTGCCGCGGATGCCGTGCCCCAGGCCCATGCCGGAACCCCCTATTTCGAGCGCGCGATGGATGGCGCATTGGGTGTTTACCATCTGGTCAGTGACCGCTTTGGTGGCCGTTATACGCGGCGCGCCTTCATCTTTGCCGCGCCGATGTTTTCACCGCAGGGACCGGTGCAGGGCGCAGTTGTGGTCGTGGCCGATGTGGATGCGGTGGAATCGGCCTGGCGCGGTGATCGCCCGACCATGTTTTTCACCGACGACGCAGGTGTTGTCTTTGTCTCGAACCGGTCCGAGCTGATTTTTCGCGCGCGCGCTGGTGATCCCGTCAGTGCCGCGCAGTCACCCGAATATCCGACCGGATCGGTGACGGCCTTTGTTGCCTATACACCGCGCTATGTGGGCGGTCACGAGATCTGGCGCGTGGATGGCGGCCCCTATGTGCCCGCACGCGCCCTGCATCTGACGCTTGAATTGCCGGTGATTGAAATGACCGGCGAGGTGTTGCTGGATGTCGCGCCCGCGCGTCAGCTGGCGTTCTTGCAAGCCTCTGTCGCGGCGGCCCTTTGTCTGGCATTCGGCGCGCTGTTGTTTCTGGCAACCGAACGGCGCCGCACCCTTGCAGGGGCCAACGCGCGCCTTGAAGAACGCGTTGCAAAACGCACCGCCGAACTGATCGCCGTGAACACCGATTTGCGCCGCGAAGTGCAGGAACGCACCGCCGCAGAGGCCCGCCTGCAAAAGGCGCAGGCCGATCTGGTGCAGGCGGGCAAGCTTTCGGCGCTGGGGCAGATGTCGGCGGGGATCAGCCACGAATTGAACCAGCCCCTGATGGCGATCCGGTCGTTTGCCGAAAATGCGAGCGGGTTTCTGGAACGTGGCAAGCCCGATGTGGCGGCGCAGAACCTGTCGCGCATATCCGATCTGGCCCGCCGGATGGGGCGGATCATTCGCAACCTGCGCGCCTTTTCGCGCCACGAAAGCGAACCCCTGTCCGATGTGGATATCTGTGCCGTGGTCGATACCGTTCTTGAAATGAGCGCGGCGCGCGCCCATCAGGCCGAAGTCGCATTGCACTGGGATGCGCCAGCGGCCCCTGTGCTGGTGCGGGGCGGTGAGGTGCGTTTGCAGCAGGTGTTGTTGAACCTGATTGGCAACGCGATTGACGCAATGGAAGGCTGCACCCCGAAACAGGTGACAATCAGCCTTGTCGCGCAGGGCGATCGTGTTGAACTTGGTGTGCGCGACACCGGGCCGGGCCTGTCGGAACCCGAAAAGATTTTCGACCCGTTTTATACCACCAAACAGATCGGCGCGGCCGAAGGCATGGGCCTTGGCCTGTCGATTTCATATGGGCTGGTGCAAAGCTTTGGCGGCTCGATCAAGGGGCGCAATCACGTGGATGGCGGGGCGGTCTTTACCGTCGAACTGGACGCCGCCAGAAAGGCCCAAGCCGCATGAGCAAACAGGTCCTTTTGGTTGATGATGATCGCGAGGTGCGCGAGGCCTTGGGTCAAACCCTTGAACTGGCTGATCTTTCGCCGGTTCTGGCGGGATCGTTTATCGCCGCCAAGGATCATATCACCGCTGATTTCGATGGGGTGATCGTCACTGATATCCGTATGCCGGGGCGCGACGGGTTCCACCTTTTGACTCATACGCGCAGTGTCGATCCTGACCTGCCGGTGATCTTGCTGACCGGCGAGGCCGATGTGCCGATGGCCGTGCGCGCCATGTCGGAAGGGGCGTTCGGGTTTCTGGAAAAACCCTGTGGGCCGCAGGATCTGCTGGGATTGGTGGGCAAGGCGTTGCATGGACGCGGGCTTGTGCTGGAAAACCGCCGTTTGAAATTGCAGGTGGCGCAGGGCGATGCGGCGGCGCGGATGCTGCGCGGCACCTCGGCGCAATCCCAACAGCTGCGCGAGAGGGTGCGCGCGGCGGCCCGCGCCGCCGCCGAGGTTGTGGTCACAGGCGAACCCGGATCGGGAATCGCCAAGGTTGCCGAAGTGATCCACCTGCTATCATCCGCCGGAAACCGCCCCTTTGTGAAATGCGCGGCGGCGTCACTGACCA
Source organism: Octadecabacter sp. R77987 (assembly GCF_042466115.1). Lineage (NCBI taxonomy): Bacteria > Pseudomonadati > Pseudomonadota > Alphaproteobacteria > Rhodobacterales > Roseobacteraceae > Octadecabacter > Octadecabacter sp. R77987. The sequence goes on from NZ_JAXHBQ010000001.1 coordinate 174,548, forward strand.
CGCAAACCCTGGGTGCGGCGTTTCAGGATGCCGCATCCGGCACGCTTTATCTGGACGAAATCACCGGCCTTGCACCGGCCGTGCAGTTTGCCCTGATGGACACGCTGGAAAACGGTGCATCGGCGCGCGTCATTTCCGGCACAACGCAGGATATCGCCGCCAGCGTCGATGCCGGCCACCTGAACGGCGATCTGTTCTATCGTCTTGATCTGATGCGCGTGCATATCACGCCCCTGCGCGACCGGAGCGAGGATATTCCGGTGCTGTTTCGCCATTATGTCAGCGTGGCCTGCGAGCAGGCGAACCTGCCCGAACCCGATATCACGCCCGACGTCTTGGGCGGATTGATGGCGCAGGACTGGCCCGGCAATGCGCGTTCATTGATGAATGCGGCGATGCGCTTTGCCATGGGGATCAGCGATATGCCGCGCGCTGATGCGGACGATATCCTTGGGTTGGCCGAACAGATGGCACAGGTTGAAAGGTCGCTGATCATCGCCGCCCTGCGCAGAAACGACGGGCAGGTGACGCAAACAGCACAGACGCTGCGACTGCCACGCAAGACCTTTTACGACAAGCTGGCGCGCCACGGGTTGCGCGCCGAAAGCTTTCGCAAAAGGGGCGATGCATCATGACAGCACCACAGCGCCGGGGCCGTGCTGCACGTCAGGCAGCCCCTGTCGCGCGTCAGGTAAACTATCGCCAGCTGCGCAATCCTTTTACGCCGCAGGTGGTGTTCTCGGAGGATGAGGTCGCAGGCCTGCACGCCACCGCGCTGCGCGTCCTGCAGGAACTGGGCATCAGGATTTTGCTGCCCGAAGCGCGCAAGATGCTGGGTGCCGCAGGCGCAATCGTTGATGATGATATGGTGCGGATCGGGTCCGATATGGTCGCCGCCGCCCTTGCCACGGCCCCTGCCAGCATCCCGATGCGCGCGCCCAATCCGGCCCGTGACCAGACCTATGAAAACGGCGCGCTGATCTTTTCCGCCGCCGGTGGCTGCCCCAATGTGTCGGATGCGACCAACGGTCGCCGCCCCGGCGATCTGGCCAGTTTCACCGATGCGATCAAGCTGGTACAAAGCTTTGATGTGATCCACAAGATGCCCATCGCCCCCGAGGCACAGGATATCCCGATCAACCTGCGCCACCTTGAAACGACGCTGGCGCAACTGGCCTATGCCGACAAATTGCTGACCGTCTTTGCGCGCGGCACGGGGCAGGCGGAACAGTGTTTCGCAATGGTGCAGATGGGTCTGAATCTGTCGGCGGATGCGTTTGCGGCGGCCACATGGGTCAGCACGGTGATCAATTCCAACAGCCCGCGGATGCTGGATGTGCCCATGGCGCAGGGCATCATTGATTTCGCGCGCGCAGGGCAAATGACGATCATCACGCCGTTCTGTCTGGCCGGTGCCATGGCCCCCGTCACGGTCGCGGGGGCGCTGGTCTTGCAACACGCCGAGGCACTGGCGGGCATCGTGCTGGCGCAGGTTGCCAAGGCAGGCGCGCCGGTCAGCTACGGCGGGTTCAGTTCCAACGTCGATATGAAATCGGGTGCACCCGCCTTTGGCACACCCGAACATATCAAAATGCAGCTTGGGGCAGGGCAGTTGGCGCGCCATATCGGCCTACCGTGGCGGTCTGCCGCGGGGTCCGCAGGCAACACAGCCGACCCGCAATCGGTGCATGAAAACATCATGGGTCTTTGGGGCGCGATGAGTGCGGGCGCGACCCTGACACTGCATTCCGCCGGTTGGCTTGAGGGCGGACTGACCTTTGGTTTCGAGAAATTCATCTGTGATATCGAGGCGGTGCAGACCCTGGCCGAACTGTGCGCGCCCGTCGATGCAAGTGCCGCCGGTATGGCATTCGACGCGATCCGCGGCGTCGATCCCGGCGGGCATTTCTTTGCCTGTCCGCATACGATGGAACGGTTCGACACAGCTTTTTACGCACCGATAAACGCGGACCTGTCGACCTTTGGCACATGGACAGCCAATGGCGCGCAAAAGGCCGAGGACCGCGCCGCCGAAATCGTGCGCCAAACCCTTGCCGATTACACCCAACCCGCAGGTTGCGCCGAAGCGGCCGAGCGGGTCGCGCGCTTTGTTGCCGACACGCGCAAAGCGGGCGGGGCGCAACCGCTGACAGGGTAGCGTGCAGGCGCCGAGAACCTGTCGCATGCGCGCCGAGGGCGGTTTAAAGCACTTTGGCATTATGGCCCCGTGTTACCCGTCGCGTCCGGGTTCAGCCGGATCGTCCGAGAACAGTGCGATCTTATTGCCTTGCGGGTCGCGCAGGTAACCAACATAAAAACGCGGGCCATAGGCGGCGCGAAAGCCCGGTTGGCCTTCGTCAAAGCCGCCAGCGGAAAGACCTGCGGCGTGAAGCGCGCGGACCTGACTTTGGCTGCGGGCTCGAAATGCAACCATCGCACCATTCCCCGCCGAGGCGGCTTGCCCATCAAATGGAGGCTTAACATAGAAATCGGGCGAGATCGGCGGTTGCCCCGGTTCAACGGGCAGCGTGTAGCTTAGCCCCTCTGCGCCTTCTTCCATCTGATAATCCAGGGCCGGTAGGAATGCTCCATAAAACCGCTTGGCGCGCGCAATGTCATCAGCACCGACAGAGACATAGGCAATCATGCAGCGCGGTCCTTTCTTAATACTTGGTAAACAGAGGGTGTTTGCCGCATGACGCTAGACCAACACGCTTTGTGGCTCAATCATTGCCGTCGGTAGCGATGCGCACCCAAAAAAGTGTGCGGATTTCCGCACTGTTAGCGATCACGGATGTGTGAAAATCCGCCAGTTGCTGCGGTGCCGCATTTTTGAGCGCTGTAAGAATGTGCTATAACTATATGACAATCATAAAAAAATCCCGTGGAGACTGCCGCACGCTGATCCCGCTTGCCGTAATGTCAGGCAGCGCGCAATTTCCGCTTATCCCCGTCCCGGGGTGAATTGACTACTGATTCCAAGGGAGGAAAATACATGTCATTCTTCAAAGCTGCCGCGTCCGTTGCCGCACTGAGCATTGCCGCCGGATCCGCTATGGCCGATCCAATGGGCTGTGATGACGGCGAAATCGTCGTCAAGTTCAGTCACGTCACCAACACCGACCGCCACCCCAAAGGCATCGCCGCAACCCTGTTGATGGAGCGCGTGAACGCCGAAATGGACGGCACGATGTGCATGGAGGTGTTCCCCAACTCGACGCTTTACAACGATGATCAGGTTCTTGAAGCGATGCTGCAGGGCGACGTCCAGATGGCCGCGCCTTCGCTGTCGAAATTCGAAGCCTTTACCAAGCAGTTCCGCATTTTCGATCTGCCCTTCATGTTCACCAACATCGACGCGGTTGATGCGTTCCAGATGTCCGAAGCCGGTCAGGCGATGAAAGACTCCATGACCCGCCGTGGCTTGCAGGGTCTGGAATTCTGGCACAACGGCATGAAGCAGTTTTCGGCCAACGTGCCGCTGATCGCACCAACGGACGCTGCTGGCCTCAAGTTCCGCGTGCAGACATCCGATGTGCTGGTTGCACAGATGGAAGCGCTTGGTGCGTCGCCACAGCCAATGGCGTTTTCCGAAGTTTACGGTGCCCTGCAGACGGGCGTTGTGGACGGTCAGGAAAACACATGGTCCAACGTCTATGGCCAGAAGTTCTTTGAAGTGCAGGACGGCACCACCGAAACCAACCACGGTGTGCTTGATTATCTTGTCGTGACGTCGGTCGATTTCCTCGACAGCCTTGATCCGGCCGTGCGTGACCAGCTTCTGACGATCCTCAACGAGGTCACGGTTGAACGCAACGCCGCCGTTGGCGAAGTTGACGCGCAGGCCCGCCAGGCGATCATCGACGCCGGTGGCGTTGTGCGCGAGTTGACCGCTGAACAGCGCGCCGCATGGGTCGAAGCCATGAAGCCCGTCTGGGAGCAGTTCACCGATGACGTCGGTCAGGAAAACATCGACGCCGCACAGGCGATCAACGCCGCCCTGTAAGCGTCAACAACCTGAAAAGACCGGGCATCCCGATGGAGGATCGGGGTGCCTGACGACAAACCTTGAGGGGAGGGGCATGGGATGAGCGCGTCACACAGCGACGTCACCCGCGGGCCGGTTGGCCGTTTTATCAACACAGCCGAAGAGACATTCATCGCAATCCTTCTGGGGTTGATGACGGTAATTACCTTTGTGAACGTGGTGCTGCGCTATGGCAGTGAATCGTCCTTCATTCACCTGATCGAGCGGATCACCGGCCGCGATCTGCCCTCGACCCTGTTGTGGGGTCTGGAAACGGTGCTGATCCTGTTTGCGTGGCTGGTGCTGTTCGGCCTGTCCTACGGGTTCAAGGTGCGCGCCCATCTGGGCGTGGATGCGGTGATCAACATCGCGTCAGCACCCCTGCGCCGCGTTTTGGTCATCCTGTCGGCGCTGGCCTGCATCGCCTATGGCGGGCTGGTCATGAAGGGCGCGTGGGACTACTGGGCGCCGTTCGCAGGCTATCAGCAAACCACGGGCCGCATCATTCCAACCGGATTTGACGAAAGCACCCGCGATCAGGGCTGGTATGAAACCGAACAGGTGCCGATCCCGTTCGGGCGCACTTTCCTTGAAGACCGTTTCAACATGGGCGAGGAATACGAGAAACTTCCGCGTTTCATCCCCTATTTCATTTTGCCCTTTGGCGTGGCGCTGATGCTGTTTCGCATCCTGCAAGCCACTGTCGCCGTCCTGCGTGGGCGGGCGGACAGCCTGATTGCCAGCCACGAGGCCGAAGATGCCATCGAAGAAGCCGCCGCGCATGTGGCCAAAGGGGGGAATTGACCCATGGAAGTTCTTCTCCTGTTCACGATGATTATCGGCCTTTTGCTGATCGGCGTGCCGATTGCGGTGTCCCTTGGTCTGTCGTCGATCATCTTCCTGCTGATGTTTTCCGATACCTCGCTCGCCTCGGTGGCGCAGTCGCTGTATCAGGCGATGGCGGGGCACTACACGCTGCTGGCCATTCCGTTCTTTGTGCTGGCCTCGTCGTTCATGTCCACCGGCGGGGTGGCCAAACGGATCATCCGCTTTGCCATCGCCTGTGTCGGGCATTTGCAGGGCGGGTTGGCGATTGCGGGGGTTCTGGCCTGTATGATGTTCGCGGCCCTGTCGGGATCATCGCCCGCCACGGTGGTTGCCATTGGCTCGATTGTGATCGCGGCCATGACGCAGGTCGGCTACACCAAGGAATTCGCCGCAGGTGTCATCTGTAACGCAGGCACCTTGGGCATCTTGATCCCGCCCTCTATCGTCATGGTGGTTTATGCATCTGCTACGGACGTGTCCGTGGGCCGGATGTTCCTTGCGGGTGTTTTCCCGGTCTTTTGGCCGGTCTGATGCTGATGGTGACGATCTATATCTTTGCCCGCATCCGCAATATGCCCAAAGGCGAATGGCTGGGCTGGGGTGAAATGTCGGGCGCGCTGATCGACGCCTTCTGGGGGCTGATGCTGATCGCGATCATCATGGTCGGGATTTACGGCGTCCCCGGTGTGACCGGTGCGATCTTTACCCCCACCGAAGCGGCGGCTGTTGCCTCGATCTATGCCTTCTTTGTGGCGATCTTTGTCTATCGAGACATCGGCCCGCTGAAAACGCGGCCATGGTTGAACGACGCCGAACGCCCGATGCTAAGCCTTGGGTTCCGCGTCATTGTCTTTGCGCTGATCGGGTTCTGTCTGCACTACATGGCATCCAGCAGTGCGACAGGCGCGCCCTATCCGCGCAGCATTGGCATGCCAGTGGCGCTGGGCTGGGTCGCGCTGTGCGCACTTGCGGGCTGGGCGATGTTCCGGTTCCAGGATGCGCGTGGCACAATCGGCATGGTGCTGATCGCGGTGCTGGGCGTGCTGCCTGCCCTGATCGCGATCTTCCTGATCGTGCCAAACGTCTATGGCGGTGTCTATGCCAGCGCATTGGCGGCCACCGACATCGTGGCCTTTGCCGGGGTCATGGGCGGCTTGATTGCCCTGATTGTTGCGGCCCTGGTGGGGCTGTTCGTGGCGCTGCCTGCGGTGATCTTTGTGTTCTCGCTGAATGTGTCCTCGGCGCAGGCGGTCGGGGCTGGGACGACATATGGCGCATCCCTTGGCGGTGCGGCGGTGTCGTTCGGCAAGGGTGTGGGCAATGCGGTGATCTGGTTCGTGCCGTCGCTGGTGCATCGCGATACCCGCGACACGCTGTTTGACGCGGGCAAGCTGACGATCACGCTGATGTTCATCATCGCCAACGCGTTGATCCTGAAACACGTGCTGACCGACGAACAGATCCCGCAGCATATCGCCGGTGCGATGCTGGACGCGGGCTTTGGCAAGATCATGTTCCTTGTGATCGTCAACGTGATTTTGCTGATCGGTGGTCAGTTCATGGAGCCATCAGGCCTGATCGTGATCGTCGCACCGCTGGTGTTCCCGATTGCCATCGAGTTGGGTGTGGACCCGATCCATCTGGGCATCATCATGGTGGTCAACATGGAGATCGGCATGATCACCCCGCCGGTCGGTCTGAACCTCTTTGTGACCTCGGGCGTGGCAGGCATGCCAATGATGGCCGTGGTCCGTGCGGCGCTGCCGTTCCTGCTGGTGTTGTTCGTGTTCCTGATCATGATCACTTATATCCCGATCATATCGACCTACCTGCCCACGACCTTTATGGGGCCGGAGATCATAACGAACTAAAAGGTGCGCTTGCGCGCGCGCTTTTTATAAGAACGCAGAAAGGCGACGCTTTTTAACGAGCGTCGCCTTTTTGCTGTGGTTTTGGATATTTAGAGCAAGATGAGGTTTAGGCGTTTTCCAAGGCCGTGATGATGGGCGAGAAATCCTCGGCCTTGAGGGACGCGCCACCGACCAGCGCGCCGTCCACGTCCGGCACGGCGAAGATCTCGGCCGCGTTCGATCCCTTGACCGACCCGCCATAAAGGATGCGGAATGCGTCACCGTCCTGGCCGAACCGGCTGGTCAGCGCGATGCGCAGGGCGGCGTGGACCTCGCCGATTTGTTCCAGTGTGGGGACTTTGCCGGTGCCGATCGCCCAGACCGGTTCATAGGCGATAACCGTGGTGTCGCTTGTGGCGCTGTCAGGGGTGCTGTCGTGCAATTGGGCGGTGACCACATCCAAGGTTTCGCCCGCCTCGCGCTGCGCCAGCGTTTCACCGATGCAGATCACCGCCGTGAGGTTGGCATCATGGGCCGCCAGTGCCTTGGCGTGCACATCGGCGCTGGTTTCCCCGTGATCGGCGCGCCGTTCGCTATGGCCAAGGATCACATGGGTCGCGCCCGCATCCGCCAGCATGCGCGCGGCAATATCACCTGTATGCGCGCCGCTGGCTTGTGCGTGGCAATCCTGCCCGCCGATGTGCATCGCATGGTCGGTGGTGGCCGTGCCAAGGGTGCGGATCATCGTCGCGGGCGGACAGATCAGCAGATCGACGCCGGGGTCCTTGTGGGTGGCGCAGAGTGTCATCACTTCGGTCACGCTGGTCAGCGTGCCGTTCATCTTCCAGTTTCCGGCGGCGAGTTTGCGGCGCATGGTCTGTTCCTTTCGGCTGGGGTTGGGGGACTCTAGCAAGCGGACGGGCAATCGGGAAGGGCTTGCCCATGGCGCCATGATCGGCGATGTCGAGGCACGGCTGGAGGATGCGATGATACCGAGAATTGATGCAGTGCGATTTTTGGCAGGCGAAGCGGCAGAGGTCGCAGCGGTGCGCATTGCAGCCGCAGATGTCGGGTTTCTGACCATCCACAACACGCCCCTGTCGCATGGTCCGGTGCAGGATGTGCTGGCCGCCTATGCTGCGTTCTTTGCGCTGCCCGAGGCCGACAAACGCGCGATTGATATGGCCCGCACGGGCGCAAACCGTGGCTGGGGCGCGCCGGGGGCCGAACAGGTCGATCCGGACGCCAACCCCGATTACAAACAGGTGTTTGATTGCGGGTTTGAACTGGCAGGCGATGATCCCTTGGCGGGGCTGGCCTGTTATGCGCCCAACCAGTGGCCCGAGAGGCCAGCAGGGTTTGCCACCACCGTGCAGGCCTATTACCGTGCCGCAACGGCGTTTTCGCTGGACCTATTGGCGGGGTTGGCAGGCGCGATTGGCGAGGATGCGCGCTACTTCGCGGACAAGTTCACGCGCCCCATGGCCCTGCTGCGCGGCAATTATTATCCGCAGCGCCCCGACTGGGCGGGCGCGCGCGATTTCGGCATTGCGACCCACACCGATTATGGCTGCCTGACCCTGTTGGCGACAGATGGCACGCCGGGGCTGGAGGTGCGCAAACGGGGCGGGGGGTGGATACCCGTTTCGGCCCCCGTAGGCGAATTTGTGATCAACTTTGGCGAGATGCTGGAAATGTGGACGGACAAGCGTGTTGTCGCCACGCCGCACCGCGTTGTTGGCACCACGGCTGAACGGATTTCGGTGCCGCTGTTTTTCAACCCCAACCACGATGCCAATGTGGCGCCGATCGGGTCAGGCAAGGTCATTCTGGCGGGGGATCATTTGCAAAAGCGGTTTGATGAAACCTATGTGCATTTGCAAAAGGGGGCGGCGGGTTGAACCCCGCCCTACAGGAATCCAAGGGCGCGGCGCGCAAGGGCTGATGCTTCGGCGGGGTCGTCCTGGGCGCTGTCGGGCAGGGTCCAGTAGGGCATTCCCGTTGGCCCGCCAGCCTTGTCGCCACGATCACGGGTATAGGTCCAGCGGGTGCAACCCATCTGTTCCAACTCGGTCACGAAATCACCCTTGCCCTTGATCATGATGCCGTGGTCGCCGTGGATGATCGCGAAAATCACACCGTCGCTGTAGATGCACAACCCGCCCATCATCTTGCGGGTGGTCAGGGGGCCGACACCGTCGAACAACTCAAGCGCATGTTCGATCTGGTCGTCGGACACGCTCATTGCGTGAGTTTTTCGTCGAACTTGATGGATTCGCCGCAGCCGCAGGCTTCGGTCACGTTGGGATTGCGGAATTTGAAGCCGGATTCCAGCAAGGACACCTCATAGTCGATTTCCGTGCCGAACAGGAACATCTGCGCCATCGGTGCGATCATCACGCGCGCGCCGTCCTGCTCCACGACCTCGTCCAGCGGATCAACCTCGGTCACGAATTCCATGGTGTATTCCATGCCGGCACAGCCGCCTTTCTTGACGCCGATGCGCAAACCCTGCTGGTCATCGCGGCCCATGAGTTTGGCGATCTGCGCCGCAGCGCGCGGGGTGATTGTGACGGCCTGTTTGCCGGGAATGCCGAACATATGCGGTCTCCTTTGCACAACAGATAGGCCGGATGGGGCGTTCCCTCAAGGGGGTGGCGTGGATTGTTACACGCGCCATCTTGCGCTTGGCCGCGTTAGGTTCTAGCTGGCAGGCATGGCACGCGCACCCCTTCTTCAGCTTTCCGAAATTTCGCTTACCTTTGGGGGCGATCCGGTGTTTGACGACCTGTCGCTGGTTGTTCAGCCCGGTGATCGCGTGGCGCTGGTCGGGCGCAACGGATCGGGCAAATCCACCCTCATGAAGGTCATGGCCGGGCTGGTCGAGGCGGACAAGGGCGCCGTGACGGTCTCGCCCGGCGTGACTGTCGGCTACATGGAGCAAGACCCCGATATGGCGGGCTTTGCCACGCTGGGCGATTATGCCGCCAGCGGGCTGGACGCAGGCGAGGCCTATAAAGTCGATATGGTCGCCGAAGGGCTGAAATTTGATCCCAGCGGCGATGTCGCCACGGCCTCGGGCGGGGAAAAGCGCCGCGCGGCACTGGCCAAACTGATGGCCGAAGCGCCTGCGCTGATGCTGCTGGACGAGCCGACCAACCATCTGGATATCGAAGCGATTGCATGGCTTGAAAACGAGCTGAAGCAAACCCGCGCCGGTTTCGTGCTGATCAGCCACGACCGCGCCTTTTTGCGCGCCCTGACCCGTGCAACCCTGTGGATCGATCGCGGCGCCGTGCGGCGCGCCGAAGAAGGGTTTGACGGGTTCGAGGCCTGGCGCGACAAGGTCTGGGAAGACGAGGACATGCAGCGCCACAAGCTGAACCGCAAGATCAAGGCCGAGGCGCGCTGGGCCGTGGAAGGCATTTCCGCGCGCCGCAAACGCAATCAGGGCCGCGTGCGCGCCTTGCAGGATTTGCGCGCCGAACGTGCGGGGCAGATCATGCGGCAGGGCACCGCCGCGATGACCTTCGAGGGCGGCAGCACGTCCGGCAAGAAGGTGATCGAGGCGGTCGGCCTGTCCAAAACCTTTGACGGCAAACCGATCGTCAAGGATTTCGACATTACCGTGCAGCGTGGTGATCGGGTTGCATTCGTCGGCCCCAACGGCGTGGGAAAAACCACACTTATCAAGATGTTGCTGGGCCAAGTTGAACCGGATGAAGGCAGCGTGAAACATGGCACCAATCTGGAGATTGCGGTGTTTGATCAGGCCCGCGCGCAATTGGACCCCAACCAGACCCTGTGGGACAATCTGACGGGCGATCCCTTGATGGGTGTCAGTGGCAAGGCCGATCAGATCATGGTGCGTGGTCAGCCCAAACATGTGGTCGGCTACCTCAAGGAATTTCTGTTTGACGAGGCACAGGCCCGCGCGCCGGTGCGATCCCTGTCGGGTGGGGAAAAGGCGCGCCTGCTGCTGGCCCGTCTGATGGCACGGCAAAGCAACCTTCTGGTGCTGGACGAACCGACCAACGATCTGGACATTGAAACGCTTGATCTGTTGCAGGACATCTTGGGCGAATATGACGGCACCGTGCTGCTGGTCAGCCACGACCGCGATTTTCTGGACCGTGTGGCGACAACGACCGTGGCGATGGAAGGCAACGGGCAGGCGGTGCTTTATGCCGGTGGCTGGTCCGATTATCGCAGCCAGCGCGGCGGTGATTTCGTCGAGAAAACCAGCGCCCCCGACAAGGTGCAAACGCCCAAGGACAAGTCCAAAGGCAACGCGAAAAAATCGGGTCTGAGTTTCACGCAAAAACACCGCCTTGAAACCCTGCCTGATGTGATCACCAGGATCGAGGCCGAGATCGGCAAGCTGGAAGTGCTGCTGGCCGATCCGACCCTCTACACCAGCGCCCCCGCCAAATTCGCCAAAGCGAGCGAAGCCTTGGCCGAACGTCAGGCCGCCCTTGCCGCAGCCGAAGAAGAATGGCTGATGCTGGAAGAAAAAGCGGGCTAGCCCCAGGCCATGAACACGATCGCAATCATGCAGACCGGCACGGCGGCGACTGCCGTGATCACCAGTGCGGGCAGGCCCCAAGTGGCAATGGCCGCGGTGAGTAAAAGCAAGGCGATTGCAAGGGCATACCAGATGATGCGCGTGCCACCGGATGCAAGATCACGGGCGACCTGACCTATCAGGGGCAGGTTGAAAACAGCGCGCAAATCGGCGCGCGGGCGGGGCGGGGTGTGTGATAGGATACTCATACCCGACCAAATAGGTCTGAATTAAGTGCCAGGCATGTGGCGGGGTGTCACAGGGCCGCCAGAATGCGAAACGGGCCAGCAGATGCCAGCCCGCTTCAGTGAGTGAAACAACGGATTATTCACCGTCGAAATCGACTTCTTCCATGATCCGCAGGGCCGTCGCGCGGTGGCCTGCCAATTCGCTAAGTGCCACATTGTCAGCCGTAAAGGTGCCCCAGCTTGCCACCAGATCCGACACCTCGGCGCCCTCCAGCACCGGATATTCGCTGTTGGCTTCGGCATAGATGGCCTGTGCAGCAGGGGAGACAAGGAATTCCATCAGTTGCACGGCCGCGTCGCGGTTTGGCGCGGCTTGGGTCAGGGCAATACCCGACACGTTCACATGGGTGCCACCATCGGCGAATTCGGGAAACACGATGCGCACGGAATTGGCCCATTCGGTCTGTTCGGGATCGGCGAGCATCTGGCCCATGTAATAGGTGTTGCCCAGTGAAATATCGCATTCACCGGCCCAGATTGCCTTGACCTGTGCGCGATCATTCCCTTGGGGTTTGCGCGCAAGGTTGTCGCGCACACCTGCGGCCCAGTCGCGCGCGCCAACCTCGCCCTGATGGGCAATCACCGCCGAAACCAACGCCAGATTGTAATCGTGTGTGCCCGAACGGGTGCAGATACGCCCTTCCCATTTGGGATCGGCAAGGTCTTCGTAGGTGGTCACTTCGCCATCGGCCACGCGATCACGGCTGGCATAAACAATGCGCGCACGGGTCGTGAGGCCAAACCACAGATTGTCGGGGCTGCGCAGATCGGCAGGGACGGCAGCGGCCAGCACATCACTGTCGACGGGCTGCACCACACCCGCGTCGACGATCTGTTGCAGGTTGGCGATATCGACGGTCATCACCAGATCGGCAGGCGATCGCGCGCCCTCGGCCTGAAGGCGTTCAACGATGCCGCCATCCACAAAGGCAAGGTTCACGGCAATGCCTGTTTCAGCCGTAAAGGCGTCCATCACCGGCTGGATCAGTTCCGGCTGGCGGGTGGTGTAGATGTTCACATCGGCCAGCGCAGGGGCGGCGATTGCAGCGGTGCAAGTGGCAAGAAGAAGGGAGCGGAGTGTCATGATTGTATCCTTGGGTTAGAACTGCGCTCTCTAAATCTGAACTCTTTTAGTCAGGTCAATACCTGATTTATTTAGTCGGACTTTTCGTGCGCCTTGGCCGCATCCCAAAGCGCATCCATTTCGGCAAGGTCCGATTGGGCAGGGGTCTTGCCCATCTTGGCCAGTGCATCTTCAACCTTTTCAAAGCGGCGGATGAATTTCGCATTGGCCGCACGCAGGGCCGCTTCGGGGTCTACGTTTAGGTGGCGCGCCAGATTGGCCATGACAAACAGCAAATCGCCGATTTCTTCGGTGATTTCAGTCTGGGACAGGGTATCGCGCGCCTCGACGACCTCGCGGGCTTCTTCGGCGATCTTGTCGATCACATGCACCACATCGGGCCAGTCAAACCCGACCCTTGCTGCGCGCTTTTGCAGCTTCATCGCCCGCAACAACGCGGGCAGGCCCACGGCGACCCCGTCCAGCGTGCGCCCCTGATCCTTGCCCGCCCGTTCCGCCGCCTTGATCTTTTCCCAATCGGCGGTCTGCTGCTCTGCCGATTTGTCGCGCGATTCGTCACCGAACACATGCGGATGGCGCGCGACCATCTTGTCGCTGATATTGCGCGCCACGGATGCAAAGGTGAAATGCCCCGCTTCGCTGCCCATTTGGGTGTGATAGACCGTCTGCAACAGCAAATCGCCCAATTCGCCCTCAAGCTCGGCCATATCGCCGCGTTCAATCGCGTCTGCCACCTCATAGGCTTCCTCGATCGTGTAGGGGGCGATGGATGCAAAATCCTGTTCGATATCCCACGGGCAGCCGGTTTCGGGGTCGCGCAATCGGCGCATGATTTCCACCAGACGGGCCATCTGCACGGGGCCATCATCAGTCGTGTCGTGGATAAGCGGATTTTCGGCCATTGAGGGGGCGCTCCTTTGCTGCAAGACTAGGGTATTGCCACAACGCCGCGAGTCCAACCCATGCCCGTCATCAACCGCATTGCCGCCTTTGCCGAGGACATGACCGCGTGGCGGCGGCACTTGCACCAGCATCCCGAACTGGGCCAGCAATGCCATGAAACGGCAGCGTTCGTGATGGACCGTCTGCGCGAATTCGGCGTCGATGAAATTCACGAAGGGGTGGCGGTATCGGGCGTGATCGCAATTATCAACGGGCAGGGCGATGGCCCGACGATTGGCCTGCGCGCCGATATGGATGCCCTGCCGATCAGGGAAACCACGGGGGCCGATTGGGCGTCGAAAAACACCGGAAAAATGCATGCCTGCGGCCACGACGGGCATACGACGATGCTGCTGGGCGCGGCCCGCTATCTGGCCGAAACCCGCAATTTCAAAGGCCGCGTCGCGCTGATCTTTCAACCCGCCGAAGAGGTCGGCGGCGGGGCCGAACTGATGGTGCAAGAGGGCGTGCTGGACCGCTTTGACATCCGCGCGCTTTATGCGCTGCATTCCGCCCCCGGCACGCCGTTGGGGCAGTTTTACACAACGCCGGGGCCGCTGATGGCCGCCGTGGACACCTTTCACGTTGATATCACGGGCGTGGGTGGCCACGCCGCCTATCCCCATGAAACCGTTGATCCAATTCCCGCGGCGCTGTCGATTGCACAGGCGATGGCCACAATCGTCAGCCGCAATCACAACCCGCTGGATGATCTGGTGGTGTCCGTGACGATGGTGCACGCGGGCACGGCCGATAATGTGGTGCCCGACACCGCCTATGTGGGCGGCACGGTGCGCACTTATGACAAGGGCGTGCAGGCCATGGTCATGCGCCGGATGGAGGAAATCGTGGCGGGGCAGGCGGCGTCTTTCGGGGTGCAGGGCGTCTTGCGCTACGAGGTCGGCTACCCGCCCACGATCAACGATCCCGACGCAACGGAGTTTGCCGTGTCTGTCGCCCGTGAAATCGCAGGCGACAGCGGCGTTGACGCCAATGCCACCCCCGAAATGGGGGCCGAGGATTTCGCATTCTTTCAGGAAAAGCGCCCCGGTGCCTATCTGTTTGTCGGCAATGGCGACACGGCGGGCCTGCACCAGCCCGATTATGATTTTGACGACAATGCCGCCCCCTATGGCGCGTCGTTCTTTGCGCGCGTTGCCGAACGCGCACTGCCCCTCAATACCCAATAAAGGATCGCCCGATGGCACTGGAAGATGCGAAGAAACAGATCGACGTGGCATTCACCCGCAAGGACAGGCGCGGGCTGGCCTATGAAAACGCCTTTGGCGGGGCCACATCGTTCCTGCGCCGTCAATATACCAAGGATCTGGCGGGCGCAGATCTGGCCGTGACGGGTGTGCCGTTTGATCAGGCCGTCACCAACCGCCCCGGCACGCGGTTCGGCCCCCGTGCGATCCGTGCGGCATCAACCCTGCAACCCTATGACCCGCCCACGGGCTGGGATGGGTTTGATCCGCTGAGCGATTTCAGCATCGTCGATTACGGCGATATGGCGTTTGATTACGCCGATGTGGCGGGCTTTCCGGCCCTTGTGCAGGCCCATATCGCGGGGATTCTGGCGGCGGATGTGGGCAGCGTCACCTTGGGCGGCGATCACTTTATCACCCTGCCGATCCTGCGCGCCTATGCCGAGAAATTCGGGCCACTGTCCGTGATCCAGTTCGATGCGCATTCCGATCTTTGGGCGGATGATGACATGGACCGGATTGATCACGGCACGATGATGTATAAGGCCGTGAAACTGGGGCTGGTTGATCCTAAACGCTCCGTGCAAATCGGGATTCGCACCGAATGTGACGACTACTGCGGGATGCACTATATCGAGGCGCGCGAGGTCCATGAAAAGGGCGTCGCGGCGACCGTGGCGCGGGCACGCGATCTGGTCGGCGATGCGCCCACATACGTCACCTTTGACATCGACGCACTGGACCCCGCCTTTGCGCCGGGCACGGGCACACCCGTCTGGGGCGGGCTGGCCAGTTGGCAGGCGGCGGCTATGCTGCGCGATCTGGCGGGAATCAATATGGTGGGTGGTGATGTGGTTGAAGTCTCGCCCCCCTTTGATCACGCCGATATCACCGCCGTTGCGGGTGCGCATGTGGCGATGGAACTGTGCTGTCTTTACCTTTGGAACAAGCGGGGGGCGTGATGCCGAACCAACCCATTTCCGGCAACGATCTGGCGCGGTTTTCCGGGCCGCAGACCTTTATGCGCCTGCCTTCGGTGGAAACCGCCGCAGGGCTGGATGTAGGGTTTATCGGCGTGCCGATGGACATCGGCACAAGCTGGCGATCCGGCACGCGGTTCGGCCCCAAACAGGTGCGCGAACAAAGCGCGATGATCCGCCCCTATAACATCCAGACGGGTGCGGCGCCTTTTGACAGCCTGCAATGCGCCGATCTGGGTGATGTGGCGATCAACACCTTTGATCTGGCCGCGACAATAGACATTATTACAGATACTTACGATGCACACTTAAAGCACGACATGATCCCGATCGGCATTGGCGGTGATCACACGATGACCCTGCCGATCCTGCGCAGTATCGCACGCAAACACGGCCCCGCGGCGCTGGTGCATGTGGATGCCCATGCCGATGTCAGTGACGATATGTTCGGCAGCAAGGTCGCCCACGGCACCCCGTTTCGCCGCGCCTATGAAGAAGGGCTGATAACACCTTCAAAAGTCTGGCAAATCGGTCTGCGTGGCACGGGATATTCGGCCGATGATTTCACCGAGGCCGCGGGCTGGGGTTTCAATCAGCATCTTGCACCAGCTTTGTGGCACAAGTCACTGACACCATTGGCAAAAGACATCGTCGCGGCAATCGGTAGCCAGCCCACTTACATCACCTTCGACATTGACAGCCTTGACCCGGCGTTCGCGCCCGGCACCGGCACGCCGGAAATTGGCGGGCTGACGACGATGCAGGCAATGGAGCTGATCCGCGGCTTGCGCGGCCTCAATATCGTCGGGGCGGACATGGTCGAGGTCTCGCCGCCCTATGACACCAGCGGCAATACCGCACTGGTCGGGGCGAACATCATCTATGAAATCCTGTCGGTCCTGCCGGGGGTGAAATACCGGTGAAAATTGCCCTGGTCGTCATTGCCTTACTGTTTGTCCTCGTGTCGGCCTATGTGCGGCTTGCGCCATTAGATGTGCCGCTGTTGCAGTCGTGGATGTCCCTTTTGCCGCCGGGTGAAAAGACCTGGGCCAATGGCCATCAGGTGGTGCGGGAAATGGATGATCCGCAGGCTGAAATGGCGCGGTTGGATGCGATTATCATGGCAACGCCGCGCACCACGCGGGTGCAAGGATCGGTGGAAAGCGGGCTGACCAGCTATGTCACGCGCTCGGCACTGTTCGGGTTTCCCGATTTCATCACACTGTCCGCGGGGCCGGACGATACCATTGACGGTGGCAACGGCCCGCTGCTGCGCATCGACGGGCGCGCGGTTTATGGCAAATCCGATCTAGGTGTGAATAAAGCGCGGATTCAAGGCTGGCTCGCCCAGTTGGATGGGGATAGACCAACGCAATGATACCCGAAGACAAACTGATCCAGATCACCCAGCGTTTCCAGTTCCTTGAGGCCAAGATGTCCGAGGGGCTGTCGGGCGATGAATTTGCCGATGTGGCGCGCGAATACGCCGAGTTGAAGCCGGTGGTCGAAACCGTCAGCACCTATCAGACCCTCACCCGCGACATCGACGAGGCCGAGGCGATGCTGCGCGACCCCGAAATGCGCGAGTTGGCCGAAGCAGAATTGCCCGAATTGCGTGAACAGCTTCCCGCAATGGAAAAGGCCGTGCAACTGGCCCTGCTGCCCAAGGATGCCGCCGATGCGCGCCCGGCCTTGCTGGAAATCCGCCCCGGCACCGGTGGTGACGAGGCAGGATTGTTCGCCGCCGACCTGTTACGCATGTATCAACGCTATAGCGAGGCGCGGGGCTGGACCTTTGACATCCTTGAACAAACCCTGTCCGAACTTGGCGGGATCAAGGAAGTGACCGCGCGCATCAGCGGGACCAACGTCTTTGCCCGCCTGAAATACGAAAGCGGTGTGCACCGCGTGCAGCGTGTGCCCGAAACCGAAAGCGGCGGGCGCATTCACACATCCGCCGCAACCGTGGCCGTGCTGCCCGAAGCCAAGGACGTGGATATCCAGATCAACACCAACGACATCCGCATCGACACCATGCGCGCATCTGGGTCGGGCGGGCAGCACGTGAACACAACCGATTCAGCGGTGCGTATCACCCATATTCCCAGCGGACTCGTCGTCACCAGTTCGGAGAAATCCCAGCACCGCAACCGCGAAATCGCGATGAATGTGCTGAAAACCCGGCTATATGATCTTGAGCGCCAGCGGGTCGATGATGAACGCAGCGCCGACCGCAAATTACAGGTCGGGTCGGGTGATCGCAGTGAACGGATCCGCACCTACAACTTTCCCCAAGGGCGCATGACCGATCACCGCATCAACCTCACGCTTTATGCGCTGGACAAGGTGATGCAGGGCGATCTGGATGAAATCATCGACGCGCTGATACAGGATGCGCAGGCCACGGCGCTGGCCGAAATGAACGGATGACGGGGGCGCAGGCGCTGGCGCAGGCGGTGGCTGATCTGGCCGCCATTGACGGCGGTGCGCGCGATGCGCGGGTGCTGTTGGCCCACGCCCTTGGGGTCGATCGCACGCGCCTGACGCTGGTGCTGGATGATCCGATGACGCCGGGCCAGTTGGGTGCCTTTCAAGACATGATCACCCGCCGTGCGGGCCACACGCCCGTATCGCAGATCATCGGATCGCGCGAGTTTTTCGGGCGGCGGTTCATCGTCACGCCCGATGTGCTGGACCCGCGCCCCGAAACCGAAACCCTGATCGCCACAGCTTTGGAAAAGCCATTCAAACGTGTGCTGGACCTTGGCACCGGATCGGGCTGCATCCTGATTACGCTTTTGGCTGAACGGGAAGGGGCCACGGGGCTGGGCACAGACACCTGCAATCTGGCGCTGGATGTGGCGCGCGCCAATGCCCGCGCGCTGGGGCTAGCAGACCGCTGCAGGTTTTACTGGGGCGATTGGTATGCCGCCGTGCCGGTGCCCGAGGTGAGCGACGATTGGCAGGTGCGTGATGATGAACGGGTCAGCGGATACGGGCCGCGCACGCGCACTTTGCCAGTTGTGCCCCGGTTTGATCTGATCGTGTCGAACCCGCCCTATATCGCTTTGGGCGAGATGGACGCACTTGCGCCCGAGCTGTCATATGAACCCCACAACGCCCTGACCGACGGCGGCGACGGGCTGGCCGCCTACCGCGCGATCTGTGCAGGTTTTGGGCCGCACCTGCTGCCAAAGGGCCGGCTGATGGTGGAAATCGGCCCAACCCAGGGGCGCGCGGTGGCCGACATGATGCGCGCGGCCGGAATGGAATCAGTTGAAATCCGCCCCGATCTGGACGGGCGCGACCGTGTCGTCATGGGGCAAAACCCCGCCTAAACGCAACAAATGCGCCGATAAATGCCTGTTCACGGCCCTTGCGGGCGATTTGCGCTTGCCCTGCGCCCCCCTGCATGTTTATCCCTGTTTATCGGCTGGGCAGAGGGCACTGCGCCTTCCCCCCGATTTGTCGCCAGAACATCGCACGGCCCCAAAATTTGCAGCGCGCATGAGGCGCGCGAGGGCCATGCCAAAAGCATAGAATGCTGGACGAAAGAAACCTATGAGATCATCCAAGTCACGGTCGCGGGGCAAGAACCGCAACAATAACCGACCCACGGGCGGGAATATCATCAACCGCGTGTTTGACAGCAACGGGCCGGATTCCAAGGTGCGCGGCACCCCACAGCAGATCATCGACAAATACAACCAGTTGCACCGCGACGCGCAGCTGTCGGGCGACCGTGTTGCAGCCGAGAACTGCGCCCAGCACGCCGAACACTACACCCGCATGCTGGCCGAAGCGCAGCGCGAAATGGACGCCAAGCGCGACGAACAAGAAGAACAAAACCGCCAGCGTCAGGCCGAACGGGACCGCGAACGCGCCGAACGCCTGAAGGCACAGGAAGCGGCGGCCAATGATCCCGCAAGCATGGAACAGCCCCGCGGCGACGACGCGGGCCTTGTGGACACCCCCGAAGCCGCACCCCAGCAGGACGCCCCCAAACAACGCCGCCCGCGCAAACCGCGCCAGCCCAAGGCCGACAAGCCCGATCAGGGCGGGTCGGACGGTGGTGCACCGGAAGCGGCGGAATAGGGTCATTCCGATCGAGGAAATTGGGCGCGCCTTCGGGCGCGCTTTTTCTTTATTGGGGATCATCCATCAGCGGTGTGGCGGGCGGATAGGGTTTTCTTGAGTATTTTTGAACAAAAGAAGCTATTGGCCCGACAGGCTGCGGGTCAGGGCGCAAAACCGTTCAAGATCGATCTGTTCGGCGCGGTCGGTGGGGGCGATACCTGCCGCGTGCAGGTGGTCCTCGATCTTTGGTGACAGCGCCTTGAGCGAGGAGCGCAGCATCTTGCGCCGCTGGTTGAAGGCGGTGGCGACCACATGCGACAGCATTTTCGCATCCGCTGGAAAGCGCGGCGCGGGCAGGGCGGTGAAATGCACCACGGCGCTGCTGACCTTGGGCGGTGGCGAGAAGGCCTCGGGCGGCAGATCAAGCACGATCCGTGCATCCGTGCGCCACTGTGCCAGCAGCGCAAGCCGCCCGTAAGCCTTGGAGCCGGGCGCGGCCGTGATCCGTTGTGCCACCTCGCGCTGGAACATCAGCGTCAGGCTGGACCAGACGGGGGGCCAGATGTCGGGCGTCAGCCAGCGCACCAGCAGTTCGGTGCCGATGTTATAGGGCAGGTTGGCACAGATGCGGATCGGCGGGGTCAGGTGATCAAGCGGATTGATTTCAAGCGCATCGCCGTTGATCACGTCCAGCCTGTCGGGGTAGGCGGCGCTGATTTCGGCCAATGCGGGCAGGCAGCGCGCGTCCTTTTCGATCGCCAGCACGCGGCGCGCGCCCTCGGCCAGCAATCCGCGCGTGAGCCCACCGGGGCCGGGGCCGACCTCAAGCACGTCGCAGCCTGTCAGATCACCGGCAAGGCGGGCAATTTTCGCTGTCAGGTTCAGATCAAGCAGAAAGTTTTGCCCGAGGTTCTTTTTCGCGGCGATCCCGTGGCTGTCGATGACGCTGCGCAGGGGCGGAAGGCTGTCGATCTGGCTCATGCGCGTGTTTTCGCCATCTGGTCGGCCATCCGCAGGGCGGCGATCAGCGATGTGGCATCGGCCACGCCCTTGCCCGCGATATCAAAGGCGGTGCCGTGATCGGGCGAGGTGCGCACAAATGGCAGGCCCAGCGTGACATTGACGCCGCCGGAAAAATCCAGCGTCTTGATCGGGATCAGGGCCTGATCGTGATACATGCAGACGGCGACATCATAGGTGGCGCGCGCGCCTGCGTGAAACATCGTGTCGGCGGACATCGGCCCTGTCAGGTCCATCCCTTGGGCGCGCAGGGCGTCCAGAACGGGGGTGATCAGCGCGATTTCCTCGCGCCCCATCTTGCCGCCTTCGCCTGCGTGCGGGTTCAGACCCGCCACGGCAATGCGCGGGCGCGCGATCCCAAAGTCGCGGCGCAGGGCTGCGTGGGTGATCAGCAGCGTATCCGTCAGAAGGGCGGCCGTGAGGGCGCGCGGAACCTCGGCCACGGGAATGTGGATTGTGGTGGGCACGACGCGCAGGGCGTCGCAGGCCAGCATCATCACCACGCGGTCAACGCCAGCAAGTGCGGCAAGGTATTCCGTATGGCCGGGGTAGGCGAACTCTGCCCCGTCGGCGAGCGCCTTTTTGTGGATCGGCGCGGTGGTCAGGGCACGGCATTGTCCCGATGTGACCAGATCAACGCCGCGCGCGATCACGTCGATGACGCCTTGGGCATTGGCGGGGTCGGGTGTGCCGGGGGTGGCGGCACCGACAAAATTATGGGCCAGCACGGGCAGGGCCGCCCCTGCGACATCCGCGGCCTGTGCGGCGCTGTCGATTACCTGAAACGGCGCGCCTTTCGGCAAATGGCGCGGATCGCCCAGCCAGACAAACGGCAGGTCATTGCGCAAGGACTGCCACGCGGCCACGGCGATTTCGGGGCCGATCCCTGCCGGTTCACCGCATGACAGCGCAAGCGGCGCGCGCGGGCTCATGGGAACGTGATGGTGGCCGAGGCTTGCAAATCGGCCAGCAGCGCATCGGCATATCCCGCAAGGCGCTGACTGATCAACTGCGCGCGGATGGCATCGCGGTCCACATCACCTGCAAGCGTGGGGGTGCGCCCGCAGAGCATCAGAAACACCAGCGTTTCGCCATCCGAACGGGTCAGGGAATAATCCACCTCGCCCGCGTCCAGTGCGGCAAGGCGCATGGCCACATCCTGCGGGATTTCAGCGGGGGGCAGAGTGTCGCGTTGCAACACGTCAGCGGCCTGGCCTTGGGCGACGCCATAAAGATCATCGCAGGTGTCCACATTGGCAGCGACCTGCGCGGCGCGGCGCAGCCCCTGATCGGACAGGCCACCGGCGATGTAATAGGCGGCGTATTCGATTGCGGCAGGTTCAACGGTGGCTTGCGGCACCTCGCGCACACCGCGCATCTGGAACAGGGCGATGCCGTTCTCGATCGGGATCGGCGCGGTGACTTCGCCATTGCCAAGCGCAAGGATGATCGAGCGCAGCTGCGGCGGGTAGTTGCTGATCGGTAGCCAGTCAAGACGCCCGCCACGCGTGCGCGAGGGCAGGGCCGAGACGCGGCGCGCCTGTGCCTCGAATGCGGCGGTGCTGGTCAGGGTGGCGATCCGTTCAGCCTGCGCTTGGGCCTGGGCGGCGCGGGGGGGCGGCGCGGCGATGATGATCTCGCTCAGCAGCACTTCGATGCCCGTTGACGCACCTGCGGACTGGCCCAGTGCCTGATCGATTTCGGCTTCGGTGATCTGCACGCGGCTGCCATAGCGCGAGCGGATGAAATCGCGCCAGCTGACGCCCACACGGACGAAATCGCGGAATGTCTCGCGCTCGATCCCGTTCTGGTCAAGCACCGCAAGGAACTGTTCCAGTTCAAGATTGGCCCGTTCGGCAAAAACCGCCATTTGTTCCAGCAAGGCCTCGTCGGTCAGGCGCAGGCCGGCGCGGTCCAGTTCTTCCAGCTTCAAGCGGTCCTCGATCAGGCCTTCACGGGCGACCTCGGGCAGGTTGCCGGGCGCGCGAAACAGGCGCAAAAGGCCGATCCGTTGATCCAGTTCGAACTGGGTGACGACACGGTCGTTGACAATGATCGCGGGCGAAAACGGGCTTTGCGCCGCGCCTGCGCCGGGCAAGAACGCCGCCAGTGTCAGGGCCAGAAGGGCGGAAA
This sequence comes from Octadecabacter sp. R77987, assembly GCF_042466115.1. Taxonomy (NCBI): domain Bacteria; kingdom Pseudomonadati; phylum Pseudomonadota; class Alphaproteobacteria; order Rhodobacterales; family Roseobacteraceae; genus Octadecabacter; species Octadecabacter sp. R77987. The sequence continues at coordinate 197,509 of NZ_JAXHBQ010000001.1, forward strand.
ATGTCAGTCCTATGCGCATTGTTGCCTCGCTTGTTGGTCTTTAGTTCACACAGTTTCGCGTTGCCTGCCCCGCCGTGCGTCCTGCGGAAAATCCGCGTAGTTCAACCGTTAACCCAAAGTCGGTCACAGGGTCCACAGTAGTTGAAGACGAAAAGCGGCGCGAGACGGAAAGGTCGAGGGCCACACATTCGTTTTGCCAGCCGACACCCACAGTCGCACGCGCCGCGCGATTGGTGATGAAATCATAGGATGCATCGGCGCTTATGCTCCAGATGTCATTGATTTGATAGGCACTTTCAAGGGTCCATTCGGACACGGCGGTGGTGTCGTCAATCCAAAGGTATGAGGCCGCCAGATCAAGGCGATCGTCGCTCCAGCTCACACGGGCTTCGGATTTGGCGAAATTCAGGGTGTCGTCAAAAATCGTGCGCCCGTCAATCGCGAGCCCGTTCGGAAAATCGACCTGTCCGGCCAGAAGCCAGTCCGACGAGGTGCCCTGCAACCCCGAGGAGGTGGTGAATTCGGTGTTGCTTTGCTCGCGCAGGATGCGCCCGAACGTCAGGGTGGCGTTCCACGCATCCGGCGATACCCGCGTCCAGCGCGCGCCATAGGCCACGCGTGCGCCAACCTCGCGTGCGTCCTGACCGGGAAAGCGAGACAGGGCAAACAGGTTGGTCTGGTCAAACTCGGTCTCGGTGCTGTCCTCGTTGGGAACATCACCGCCGTAAACGTCGGACCACGCCACCTGCACCACGGGTTCAATCACATGTGTGGCGCGCGCGGTCGTGCGGATCAGCGGGTAGCGCAGGGTCAGGGCGGCGCTGGGAACCGTGCGCATCACATCGGCGTCAAAGGCGACGTCCTGCGAGATCGCGTAATAGTCGAAATCAGCGCCGATCTGCCCGTCAATCAATAGACCCGCTGGCGTGACCCAATTGCGCTGCCAATGTGCACCAAGGCCAAAGCGGGCCACATCGCGCCCGTCCCCATCAACGTCCGAATACCGCAGCAGCGTCTGTGCATCCGCCGTGAGGGTGGCAATCCCGCCAAATCCGTCGAGTCGCCGTTCATAGAACACATCGCTGATAATGCTGGGCAAAACCGCATTGTCATCGCCGACACGCAGGGATTCGTAATGGATCAAGGCTGCGCGCAGGTAGTCATCCTCGCCCACGCGGGTGACGGCGATCTCGCTATCAAGGCGGTCCTTTTCGGAATAGCCGTAATCCAGCAGGTAGTCGCGGTCGGTTGTTGCCTCAAGATCGAATGTCAGGGTGTAATCACTGCCCAGATCAAACTGGCCCGTGGCAAAGATATACCCGCGCCCCGTATCGGGCAGCAGATCGTCGGTGGTGCCCGCAAGGTTGATTTCAATATCGCCGTTCACAAACGCCTGACGATAGCGCGCCTCAAGGGTCGTGGTGCGCGGCGAAAAATAGGGGGTAAGCGTAAGATCGCGGTGATCGCCCAACCGGATGAAGTAGGGAAGTTTGATCCCCGTGCCCAACTGGTCGGTCGTGCGGATCTGCGGGATCAGCAAGCCGGTTGCACGTGTCAGGGTTGGATCGGGCAGGCGCATGCGCGGCACCCAGAAGATCGGCACGCCCGCCACACGGAACTGCGCGTCATCAAAGTAAAGCTGGCGTTCCTGTTGATCATGCACCACGCGACCGGCGCGAATGTCCCAAAGGGGCGTTTCACCGGCGCAAACCTGACAGGACGTGGCGACGACGCGGTGCAATTGGCTATAGCGCCCGTCGACGCGGTTGATCTGGTTGGCGGCTAGCTGCAATTGCTGGTCCAGCACAAGGCGCGCACCGCGCAGGATGCCGTTTTCAAGGGTCGGATCAAGGCTGGCACGATCGGCTGTCAGGATGTTGCCCGCGCCATCGGTGATAAAGATCGGTCCGGTGATGATCAGCCGGTCGGTGGCCTGATCATAGGTGATCGCGGCGGCTGACAAGCGCGTGCCATCATAAAGGACCGCGACATTGCCCTGCGCCACAAGCCGCTGGCCATCGGCGACATAGACCGTATCGGCGACCAATGTGGCCGCGCCTTGGGCAAGCGCGAACTGCGGCAGGACCAGTGCAATCAGCAGGACAAGCGCGCGCCAAAGCATCAGCCGTCCTCCAGATGCAGCAAAAGCCCAAGCGAAAAACCGATTGCCGCCAGCGGCGGGGCCCAGACGGCCAACAACACGGGAATCTGGCCGTTTTCACCCAGCACCTGCGCAAAGTTGCGCACGAAATACAAACCAAAGCTGACAAGGATCGCAAAAAGCACCATCAGCCCCGTGCGCCCGCCCCGTTGGTGGCGCATCGTGAACCCCGCGCCAATCAACACCATCGACACCAGAAATGCAGGCAGGGCCAGTTCCATCTGGAACCAGACCTGATGGCGGCGCGCCGAAAATCCTGCCTGCTGCAGATCGGCGATAAACGCGGGCAACTCCCATACGGGTATCGACGACGGTGTGCCGAAACTGTCGCGGATCTGGTCGGCCGTCAGGGTCGAGGGCACGTCAAGCGTGGGATAGGTGGTGGCCCATTCTTCGGGGTTGCGGGTCTCGGACAGGGGCCATGCCTTGGCGTTTTCCAGTGTCCAGGCACCGGCGTTCAAGGTGGCGCGCGCCGCTTCGATCCGCCGGATCGGCCCGCCATCGGGGCTGAAGGTGATAAAGGTCACATCGCGCAGTTCGGTGCCATCGGCGTTGGCGGCCGTCGCGCGGATGACGGTCTGGCCACGGTCGCTGCCCTGGCGCAGCCACAGGCCCGACTGGGTGATCGACATGACGTTGCCACCGTCCATGGTCAATTCGCCGACGCGGGCGTCATATTCCTTGGATGTGGCCGCGACGATCGGGTTCATCACGGTGACGCCAAAGACACCAATCGCCAGTGTTACCAGCACCGGTGCGACCAGCGCGCGCATCGCAGAGCGCCCCGCGGCCCGTGTCACAACCATTTCAGACGATCGCGCAAGCCCCAGGAACAATCCGATTGTAGCAAGGATCAGGATCAGCGGCAGGATCGCATAGATGGATTGGGGCAGGTTCAGCAGGCTTAGCCCCAGAAAATCGCGAAACACCGCCCCTGTGTCACCAAAGCGGCGCGCCTGTTCAACCACGTCCAGCAGGGCCATGAAGGCCAGAAACACGGTAAATGTTGCGCCAAACATCATCGCAAAGCGGCGCGCGAAATAGCGGTGCAGGATCATGCCGGCACCCCGCGCATGCGGCGTTTGAACAGATAGGGGCGGGTCGCGGCAAACAAAAGCGTCCAGACAATGACAGCCCCGCCCACAGTGGGCAGATATACCATCGGCCAAAGGGCGGGATTGGCGCGGGCAATGCCTGCGCCGGTGCTTTCCAGCCCCTTGACGACAATCACCAGAAACACCGCGGCGATGATCTGGCGCCAAACACCAAAGCGGCTGAAACCTCCGGTCATCAAGGTCGCAAATCCGATCAGTGCCGCAACCGTTGCCAGAAACGCCTGATCAAAGCGGTCATGCCCGGCGACAATCAGCGCGCCCGCACTGCGCCCGGTTTCGGCCTCAAGTTCCGGTGTCGGGTTCAGCAATTCCTGCGTGCTCAACTCGTGCCACGACCGGTTGCGCACGCCCGCTGCCGGAACAAGCGCGCCGATATCAAAGGCGAAATCGGTGAATGTCGTGGTGAACAGGCGCTGGGATTCAGTGTCCAGTGTTTGCGCCATGCCGTCGATCATGACCAGTTGCGGCCCGTTTTCGGTGCGCACAAGATAGGCGCGGTTGGTGGTATAGGTGATGGCTTGGTCAGGATCACGGTTGTCCGACAGGAACACATCAAGCAATTCACCTGTTGGCGTGATCTCGCGGATATAAAAGGTGATGCCGTCTGCGGGATTGGTAAAGGTGCCCTCGGTCAACAGGCGCGCGGTCATGTTGCGCGAGATTTCGGCGCTGCGGTCCGCCAGCCGGGCCGTGCTCATCGGGGCCAGAAAATGGGTCAGCACCAGCATCATGCCCGTCACCGTCAGGCCGAACACAAGGACCGGACGGGCAAGGCGAAACGCCGAAAAACCCGTGGCCTGCACCACCGTCAACTCACTATCCGAGGACATGCGGTTGGTCACATAGGTCGCCGCGACAAAGGCCGCCAGCGGCAACACGATACGGATGATCTGCGGCAGGGTCATCGCCGTGAATTCCAGAAACACGATGGCCGTCTGCCCGTCAGCAATCAACTGGTCAAACAGGCGCACGGCGCGGTTGATCCAGTAGATCAGCACCAGCACCAACGAAAAGAAGCCAAACAGCGTAAACAGTTGCGACAGCATATATCTGTCGAATCGTGCCACGCGCCATCCCCCTGTTACTGGTCCCAAGTTCGCGCAAACTAGCCGATTGGCGCGCGGGACAAAACTGCTAACTGGTCAATCGGCGGGGGGCGGGCTACCTATTGCCTAAATCCGCAAATTTACGAGGTATGTCATGACTACTCCCGCCCAGATCACATTTGCTGCCGTGAGCATTGATCCGATCGCCGAAACAACAGGCAAGATCGCCGTGCTGATGGGGGCGGATGGCAAGCTGGACAAGGGCGCGCGCCGCGTCAATTCGCTGATGCGCAAGGCGTTGACACGGTTCGCCGAAAGCGACCGTTTCACCAAGATGAAAGCGGGGGATGCGGTGGAACTGGCCTTTCCTGCGAACATGGCCGCCGAGGGCGTGATCGTTGCCAAGCTCGATAACCGCCGCGACGTGGACGAGGCCCGCAAGGTTGGCGTGTCCATCGCCAAACTGCGCGGCAGTGGCCCGCTGCTGGTGCTGGCCGGACCATCGCCGCGCGCAAGCGAAATCGCGCTGGGTATTGCGCTGCGTGGCTACACCTTCACCGATCACAAGCAGGACAAGGGCGAAGCTCCCGGCGCGGTCACGATGATGGTTGCCAAGCCTGAGGACGCCACCGCCGATTATGCGGCCAAGGCGGCTGTGGCCGAGGGCGTGTTCTTTACCCGTGATCTGGTCACCGAACCCGCCAACGTGCTGACCACCACCGAGTTTGCCGACCGCCTGGTCGCGCTGAAAGATATTGGCGTCAAGGTCGAGGTGCTGGAAGAAAAAGACCTCGAAAAGCTGGGGATGGGGTCACTGCTTTGTGTCGGCCTCGGCTCGGCCAGCCCCTCCAAGGTTGTCGTGATGCAGTGGGAGGGCGGCAAGAAAGGCGCCGCACCTTTCGCACTGGTCGGCAAGGGCGTGGTGTTTGACACAGGCGGGATCAGCCTGAAACCGGCCGCCGGCATGGAAGACATGACCATGGACATGGGCGGCGCGGGTGTGGTGGCAGGTGTCATGAAAACCCTCGCCCTGCGCAAGGCCAAGGCCAATGTTGTCGGCCTTGTCGGCCTCGTGGAAAACATGCCATCGGACCGCGCCACACGGCCCGGCGATGTGGTCACATCCATGAAGGGCGACACCATCGAGGTGATCAATACCGACGCCGAAGGCCGGCTCGTGCTGGCGGATGTGCTGTGGTATGCGCAGGACCGTTTCAAACCCACAGGTGTGATCAATCTGGCGACCCTCACTGGCGCAATCATCATCGGCTTGGGCCACGAAAACGCAGGGGTTTTCAGCAATGACGACACCCTGTGCAATGCCTTCCTGAAATCCGCTACAGCCGAGGGCGAAGGCGCGTGGCGCATGCCGATGGGGCAGGCCTATGACGATATGCTCAAAAGCCATGTGGCCGATATGAAGAACGTCGGCACCCGCGCGGCGGGGTCAATCACCGCGGCGCAATTCCTCAAACGCTTTATTCAGGACGGGATGCCGTGGATCCACCTTGATATCGCCGGCACGGCCTCGGTCAAGGAAGACACCGCCTATGCCCCCAAAGGCGCGACGGGCTGGGGTGTCATGGCGCTGAACCGCCTGATTGCCGACACGGTCGAAGGCTAACATGGGGGCCGCGTTCTTTTATCACCTGACGCAGACGCCGCTGGAAAGCACCCTGCCGATGCTGATCGCCAAAAGCCGTGAAAAGGGCTGGCAGATCGAGGTGCGCGGACGGGAAACCGATACCATGGCGCAGCTTGATCTGGCCCTCTGGCGCGGCCCCGACGACAGCTTTGCGCCGCACGGGTTGGCCGGTGGGCCGCATGACGCGGACCAGCCGGTGCTGCTGACAACGGGGGGCGGCGCGGCCAATGCGCCTGCCTGCCTGATGGCCGTGCACGGGGCGGATGTGACCGCGGACGAGGTCACGACGATGGAACGCACCTGCATCCTGTTTGACGGTCAGGACGGGGCCGCCGTGGCCCATGCCCGCACCCAGTGGAAGGCGCTGACCGACGCAGGCTGCGCGGCACAATACTGGGCACAAGAGGGCGGGCGCTGGGCGATGTTGGCGCAAAAATAGCCCCTTCTTTTGTTCAAAAATACCTCCGGGGGGCCCGCAAGGGCGGGGGCAGCGCCCCCTCTAGCGGGTCAGGATCAGCGCATCGCCGGTAATCTCGATCCGCTCGAACAGATCCAGATAGGACATGCCCAGCAAGGATTGATCCAGATCACCGGCATTCACCAGCGCGCGGATATCGCGGTCCTCGATCTCGCCCAGTGTGACCGTATTGAGGCGCACCGCGGCCACATCAACGGGGCCGTTCGCCGTGTAGGCGGTTCCCAGATAGGCCAGACTGTCCAGATCAATGCCGACAATCTCGGCGTCGCGTTGGGTCATCACGACCTGTGTCGCGCCGGTATCCACAAGAAATTCAATGGGTTGGCCGTTCACATCCAGCGTCAGATAGAAATGCCCGTCGCGCTGGCGTGGCACTTCGGTGATCCCGCCTGCAAATGCACTCTGGCGCGGCATGATGTCATCGCGGATGTCGCCCCAAAGACCCACAGCGGCAATCATCCCGACAAAGATCAGTACCCAGACCGCAGCCTGTTGCGCGACCTTGCCCATCTCTTTGCGATGCTGCACCAGATAGCCGCCCGCAATGGCAAGACCAAGCAGGGCAAGAAATATGAAACGGGCTGTCTGATCACCATCCATGGTTCAGATATAGGGCCTAGGCCGCAAAACCAAAAGAGCGCAGACCGTCCAGAATGAACTGCACCGCCAAAGCGGCCAGCAGCATGCCCAACAGACGGGTGATCACGTTGATACCGGTCTTGCCAAGTGCGCGCTCGATCAACCCGGAGGCCATGAAGAAGGCAAAGTTGATCGCCATGACAGCCAGCAGCACGGCGACAAGGGCCGCAAACCCCAGCGCGCCTTCGGTTTGCCCGACCAACAGGATCATCGTGGCAATGGCACCGGGGCCAGCGATCAGCGGCACGGCCAGTGGGAACACCGACGGATCATGATCCGGCTCGGCTTCTTCTTCCTCGGCGGTGTCCTCGCGGCGCTTCTGGCGGCGCTCGAACAGCATGTCCAAGGCCGTCAGGAACAACAACACGCCCCCCGCCACGCGAAACGCGGGCATGGAAATGCCGATGAACCCAAGCAGGGCTTCGCCGAACAGCCCAAATCCCAGCAGAATACCAATGGCGACGAGACTGGCGCGAATGGCAATCGCGCGACGCTGTGGCGCTGACATGCCTTGGGTCAAGGCAAGGAACAGCGGTGCCAGTCCCGGCGGGTCAATGATCACGAACAGGGTCGTAAAGGCGGTGATCAGGGCGGCGTATTCCATCATTTTTCAGCCGCCTCCAACCGTTCCAGCGCCGCCATCCACATGGCTTCGGCCTTGCCCAACCCATCCATGACTTCCGCGTATTTGCGGTTCCATGTTTCCAGCTCGCCCTTGCGCGCGTCCTCGTAAAGCACGGGATCGGCCAGCTTTTTCGCCAGTTTGTCGCGCATATCGTTGATCTTGGTGACGCGATCCTCGCATTTGCGCACATCCGCGCGCAAGCCCATGACATGTTCACGGGTGGCCTTGGGTTTGGCGGGTTTGGCGGCCTTTGGCTTGTCGTTCACCGGCTTTTCCGGCGTCAGCAGCATCCGCCGATAGGCCTGCAGGTCATCATCATAAGGTTTGACGTGGCCGTCCTTGACCAGCCACAGCCGGTCCGCGACCATCGACAATAGGTGCATGTCGTGGCTGACCAGAATGACCGCGCCGGTATAGGCGGTCAGCGCTTCGACCAGTGCTTCGCGGCTTTCGATATCAAGGTGGTTGGTCGGTTCGTCCAAAATCAGCAGGTGCGGCGCGGGCAGGGTGGCCAGCAACAGCGACAGCCGCGCCTTTTGCCCGCCCGAAAGGCGCCCGACCTCGGTTTCGGCCTGCGCGGCCATCAGGCCAAAGCCCGCAAGGCGCGCGCGCAGTTTCGCCTGACCTTCCTCGGCGCGTTCACGCAGCAGGTGTTGCAGGGGCGTTTCCTCGACCCGCAATTCATCCACCTGATGCTGGGCGAAAAAGCCGATCCGCAGTTTCGTGCTGCTGACCTGGCGTCCGTCCATCACTTCAAGTCTGTTCGATAACAGCTTGGCAAGCGTGGATTTTCCTTCACCGTTGCGCCCCAGAAGGGCGATGCGATCGTCCTGATCAATGCGCAGGTTCAGATCGCGCAGCACCACATGTTCACCGTAGCCTGTGGATGCATTTTCAAGCGCGATGATTGGCGGTGACAGTTCCTCGGGGCGCGGGAATGTGAACACCGTGCGCGCCGCATCTTCGGGCACGCGGATGGTTTCCATCTTTTCCAGCATCTTGACGCGCGACTGCGCCTGCTTCGCCTTGGAGGCCTTGGCCTTGAAACGGCTCACGAAACTTTCCAGATGGGCGCGTTTGGCGTCCTGTTTCTTCGCGGCTGACACCATAAGTGCCCGTTTTTCAGCACGCTGGCGGGCAAAGCTGTCGTAAGGACCGGTATAATAGGTCAGCTTCTTGTCTTCCAGATGCAGAATGCCGCCCACGGACCGGTTCAGCAATTCGCGGTCATGGCTGACGATCAGAACCGTGTGCGGATATTTGACCAGATAGTTTTCCAGCCACAGCGCGCCTTCAAGGTCCAGATAGTTGGTCGGTTCGTCCAAAAGCAGCAGATCGGGTTCGGAAAACAGCACAGCGGCCAAAGCCACGCGCATCCGCCAGCCACCTGAAAACGCGCTACAGGGTTGTTTTTGTTCCGCGTCCGTGAACCCCAACCCCTTGAGGATGGATGAGGCGCGCGCCTCGGCACTCCATGCGTCGATATCGGCCAGTCGGGTCTGGATATCGGCGATGCGGGCCGGGTCGGTCGCGGTGTCGGCCTCGGCCAGCAGGGACGCGCGTTCCACATCCGCCGCCAGCACCGTGTTGATCAGCGACACCTCGTTGCCGGGCACTTCCTGACTGACTCCGCCGATTTTCCAGCCGCGGGGCAGGGTAATTTCGCCCGTATCAAGGATCAGCTCGCCACGGATCATCTTGAACAGGGTCGTCTTGCCCGTGCCGTTGCGCCCCACAAGGCCCACCTTGTGGCCCGTCGGGATCACGGCGCTTGCGTTTTCGATCAGGACACGCCCGTCGATGGAATAGCTGATGTCTGTGATGCGTAACATGGGCGCGCAGTGCCACGGCGCGCGGGTCGCGTCAATCGCGGCTTTTCAACCCTGAACCCGCATGCTACTGCCCGCCCAAATTCAACCAAACCCCAAAGGTATCTGACATGGCTATTCAGCGCACATTCTCCATCATCAAACCCGACGCCACCAAGCGTAACCTGACCGGCGCAATTGTCGCCAAGTTCGAGGAAGCCGGCCTGCGCATCGTCGCCTCCAAGCGTATCCAGCTGACACTGGCACAGGCGCAGCAGTTTTACGGCGTCCACTCCGAGCGTCCGTTCTTTGGTGAACTTTGCGAATTCATGATCTCGGAACCCATCGTCGTGCAGGTTCTGGAAGGCGAAGACGCCATTGCCAAAAACCGCGAAGTCATGGGCGCAACCAACCCCGCCGATGCGGCTGACGGCACGATCCGCAAGGAATTCGCGCTGTCGATCGGCGAAAACTCGGTCCACGGGTCCGATGCCCCCGAAACCGCCGCCGAAGAAATCGCTTTCTTCTTCTCGGCCTTGAACTGGTCGGCTAAGTCGCCTGACAGGGGCAGGTCATTGCCCCGCCGGTTGCAGACAACAAGAACGGTCGTTCGCGCCTGACGGGGCGAACGACCCACATGCGGGGTCGGATACAGCAGCGGCACACCTGTCCTGTGCGGGTTCGCGACAAACGACATTGGCCAAGAGGTGCTCGCTAGTCGATCAGCCCAAACTTGAGCTTTGACATGTTCACGCGGCCCCATTTTGCTTCGGCGATCCATGAATTCGTCAATGCGTCCTGCACAAACCAGCCGGATGCATCCAGTTTCATTCCGACCGGATAAATCTTCTGTTCCGCATCCGAAGCGAAGCGCAGCCGCACGATGGTTTGTGCCTCCACAGCCTTGGCAAGCGCAGACACGCGCGGATGCCGCGCGGGATTTTCGCTGACCAGCGTGAACCGCGACATCATGCCCAAACAGTGTTCGCGCGCCGTGTCTGGAAGGCTCTCGACGAGCTTGGCACGCGCCTGTCTTGCCGCCTTCTGGCACCCCAAGGCCGCGATCATCGGGTTTTGCGCATTGAGAATCAGCCCCAAAGCCTGCGCCTCGTCTTTGGCCAGACCAGTCAATCGTGTGCGGTAATTAAAGCCAAGCTCGATCCCGCCCTTGTTGCCCTGATGCACGATGATGGGCAATCCTGCCTCGGTCATCGCATCAACGTCACGCAGGATTGTGCGCGGCACGACCTCAAGTTCCTGCGCCAGTTGGGTCGCAGTCTGACGCCCGCGGTTTTGCAAGAGCAGCAGAATCTGAAGAAGTCGCGATGCGCGCATTTGTAAATCCATATATGACAATAGATGTCATATTAAGGGTGTTACACCTGCGCAGGTCAAGACAAGGAGCGCCTGTGAAAACCTTTGAAACCAAAATCGCAATCGACGCCCCGCCTGCGCAGGTGTGGCAGGTATTGACCCAAGACGTGCCACGCGCGCCCGCGCCATATGGCATCGTGCGTTTTAAAGGCACGCTTGCCGCAGGTGCCAGAGTAAAGCTTTGGTCCGAGGTCGCGCCCAAACGTGCATTTTCACTAAAGGTGGACCGTTTCGAAGCGCCCAACGTGATGGTCTGGCGCGGCGGGATGCCTTTCGGGCTTTTTGTCGGGACTCGCACCTTCACGATCACAGGGCAAGGCGCGGGCAGCCTGTTTCACATGCGCGAAGCGTTTACAGGCCCATTGGCCGGATTGATCACGAAATCCATGCCTGACCTCACGCCCAGTTTCGTCAAATTCGCGCAAGCGCTCAAGCAAAAGGTAGAACAAGAATGACCGATGTAAGTTACGGAAGCGGTACGCCGGATGATCCTTGGGTTCTTAAAACCCCGCCCCTGACATCTGATTTCCATGTCTGGAAAGACGAAGGCAAAGACCCGCCAGCACTTGTCGTGCAGGTCGGCAAGACACAATTGTCCTACCAGCTGCGATGTCTGGAAGATGCGCACGAGATGCTCAAGTTGCATGGTGACTGGATGCCATTGGGCAACGCCGACGAAGGCAAACCCGTCAAGGAAGGCACGCTCGAACACTGGGCACGCTCCCAGGATAATCCCGTGCGCGGATACTACGGGCTTCGCAAAGGCTACCGCGGGCGATTTGCCAACTATGTTGCGCCAACGCTGGAATTGCTGGGGTTCGCGGAACTTGAACACAACGCGCGCAACAATCGCATACGCGCAATCATCTAAGGCTTTTCGGGGTGCAGACCAGCAGCGGGCGCGACCCGGCCCCGCACATCAGGCCATCGCGGGCCGACCTTGCCCTTTTCATGATCCTTTGATGGGTCAAAGGGCGTGCCGCAGTAAGCGAACACCACAGAATCTGCCGTCCTTGTCTGCAAAGATGCGGTCTGCCTTTATGCCGGACAGTCGCGGCGCACTTCGCGGGTCCGCAATCCGGTTTCCACCAGCATACAGCGGTCGCGGGCCTCGTAGTAGTAGCCGCGCGCATACCACATGACGGCCGCGTCGATATCGCCGTCCGACACCAACCAGGCACCGCGCAGATAGCGCCCCGCGTAGATCAGTGTTGTTTCCGCATCCAGAAGGGACGAGGGCGGGCCGCGATGCCCCATCTGTCCGGCGGTTTCGGGCAGGATCTGCATCATCCCCCAGTAAGGACCGTTGCGCGCGCCCGCGCGGTAATCGCTTTCGCGCTGGATCACGCGGTGGATCAGGTCTTCGGGGATGTCGTGCACGGCGGCGTATTTCACGATCAGCGCGCGGAGTTCCGGCGTTTCGTTCGGATAAAGCGCAAGCGCTGCGGGCGGCGGTGGGGTCGGGGCAGGGCGGGCGCAGGCCGACAGCACCAAAACCGCGCAACGGGCAATGTGTTTGATCATACCGCTGATTAGCCCGACATGGCCCCGCCCGTCCAGCTATCCCAGCTGCACAGGCAGATCTTTCAGCGAAATGTCGCGCGCAGTTGCGGCCCGTTTGGCAAGGTTCTTTTCCAACAGGCGGTAGTTGCGGATATTGGCATTGTAAACCACGTCGAAAATGTCGCCGATCAGCGGGATCGACCCGATCAAAAGGTCCGTCACTGTGTTGCACAGCATATAGGCCAGCGCGCCGGGGCTGGCGCCCAGTTTATAGGCGCGCCAGATCATCCAGAATGACGGGGTAACGCTGGCGATATCGCCGATCACCGGGATCAGGCCAAGGATGTTGTCCAGCCCAACCGAAAAATTCGTGCGCGGGATGTAAAACAGCGCGTCCATCCGCCATGCGACGCGGCGCAGGCGGGCCAGTTCAAAATCAATATCCTGCTCAATGTTCATACTATTAACATAGCTGACCCAAGGGCAGTTGAAAAGGGGGAAGCGTCAGGGTTTCTTCACCTCGAACAACCCGATCCGGTCCATGAACTGTTCGATCTCCGAGCGCCCCTCGTCGAAATGGCCGGCCTTGAGCGTGTCAAACCTGACGCGCAGCGCCTTTTTCTCCTCGCCCTTGCAATCGTTCCACGAACGGCCCTGCAAACCCATGACCAACACGTAATAGCCGATGAAATGCGGGCGGGTGCCAGATTGCAGCAAGCGCCCATAAGCGGCATCGGCCCCCAACGCGGCAACTTCTTCGGCGGTGGTGATGCCGGCGCGGGCAAATTCGGCTTCCATCGCGGGGCCAAGATTGCGGATAGTTGTGATGCTTGCCATGCCGTCACCTTACGGCGGGCACAAAAAAAGACCAGAGGGTGCGGCGTGCAAGGGCGGGAGAAACCCAAGGGCGCCGTGCCCGTCTGGTCTGCGTATGTGCGCCGCGCGAGGGGAGGATCTGCGCGCCGCAGGGTCGTTCATGATCGCCTAGATGCTGGCGAAATCCGTAAAGACAACCGGTTTGGGGCGCGGGCGCTTGCGGCCCTGCACGGGAATGAATTTCGGCGCGGGTGGCCGTGGCGCCGGTTTGGGCGCGCGAATGGGGGTCGAATGTGCCATATTCGTGATCCTGCTTTGCCTCGGTATCACTGCCGGTTCGGCCTCTTGTCGGGCCATAAAATAACGCTGCCACGCAACTATGCCGTGGACAGGGCCGGAATGTGGCAATTTTGGGGCAGCCGCGCGAGGCCGCGAAAACGGTGGATATGATCTTGGGTTCTACCGCACGCGATGGGTCGTATTTGACCCGTATTACAGCCGATCCAAAGCGGCGGCTAATCCATCAAGCGCCATTTCTAACTTAGCGCGGGGGCAGGCGATATTGAGTCGGGCAAATCCAGCACCTTGGGGTCCGAATGCGATACCACGTGTCACGGCCCAGCCTGCACCTTGTCGCAGAAATGCGGTCAATTCATCAGGGGTTATTCCAAGCGCGCGAAAGTCGATCCAAAGCAGGAATGTGCCTTCGGGTGCGATCAACGTGACCTGCGCCATTGCCTGAATGCGCTGCCGCACAAGCGCAAGGTTGTCGCCCAAATAGGCCATCACCGCATCCAGCCACGGCCCGCCGTCACGGTAGGCGGCTACGATCGCCACACTGGAAAAGGCGTTGTTCTTGTTGACGGTAAGGCGACTGTTCTCGGCGCTGAACGCTTGCCGCCGCGTGTCATCGGGCACGACCGTGAATGACCAGCAACAGCCCGCGATGTTAAAGCTTTTGGCGGGCGACAGAAGGGTAACCGCGTTCCGCGCAAACTCGGGCCCAAGCGACGCAAAGGGCGTGTAGCGATGCCCCGCAAAGGTGATGTCGCCATGCAATTCGTCCGAGACCACCAAAACACCGTGTTGGGCGCAGATTTCACCAAGCTTGGTCAATTCCTCTTTGCTCCAGACCCGCCCGACGGGATTGTGCGGGTTGCACAGGAAAAGAATTTTGTTGTTCGGGTTTGCGGCGAGGGTTTCCAACCCTTCAAAGTCCATCTCGTAGCGCCCGTTGGTCAGAACAAGCGGGTTTTCAACCACGGTGCGGTGGTTTTCGCGGATGATGTCGTAGAAGTCGAAAAAGACGGGCGGCTGCACGATGATCCCGTCGCCCGTCTGCGAAAAAAGCGAGGCTGCGATTGCAAGGCTGTTCAGCACATTGGGGGATCGCAGGATGTGGCTTTGGTCGATGTCCCAGCTATGACGGGTCGCGACCCAATCGATCAGCGCAGGCATCAGGTCGGCGGGGACGGCCTCGTAGCCAAAGATCCCGTGCTGAGCCCGCTGGGTCATCGCATTCGTAATGGCAGGGGCGACGCGAAAATCCATGTCCGCAACCCCCGCCGCAAAGAGGTCTGCGCCATCCGCGCCCACGACCATCGGGTGGGTTTTCAATGCGGGCACTGCGCGTCGGTCGATTACGGCGTCGAAATCAAAGTCTGCGCTCATGTTTGGTTTCCGTCATTGCCAGTGTAGCGGTCAGAGCCATGCGATTTGCGGCTAAACCGTCCTCTCCAGTGAAGCAAAAGCACCGCGTCTTAACAAGCACCGCGCGCGCGGGTGCCCACCAAACGCTTGCCGCAAGACTTCAGCGTGATCCCAACCAGCGATGATCGCGCAACAAGCAAAAGAACAACCGCGCAGACGCGCTATTCTTCTAAGCAATTACAAATAAGCTGAAATTTGGCTCCGGCGGTAGGGATCGAACCTACGACCAATTGATTAACAGTCAACTGCTCTACCGCTGAGCTACGCCGGAAAACCTTGGGCCGTATAGCAACCTCGTTTCAAGGCGTCCAGTGGGTTTGCACAGAAAAATGTGTGCGCTCAGGTGGCAAGGCTGAAAACTGCATCACTGGCAAGCGCGGGGGCCGCAGTGACCATATTTTTGCAATGCAAATCAACGAGATGGGCGATGACGTTACGTTCGGCGGCGGGACGCAGCTCCGCCGGAACCTCTGTATAGATCGCGGCCGTCAGCTGGGCGGGTGTGGCGGCCCCGTCACCCAAAAGGGACAGGATCTGCGCGGTGCGGGCCTCGCGGTGGGCGATCAGCCAGTCAAGCCGCGCAAGGGGCGCGTCAATCGGTGCGCCATGGCCGCTGTGATAGCGCGTGGCGGGAATGGTGCGCAGGCGCGCACACGAGGCCATGAAATCCCCCAGATCGCCATCGGGGGGCGACACAAGCGAACTGGCCCAGCCCATCACATGATCGCCGGTAAAGACCTGATCGCCCCAGGCCAGACAGATGTGATTGCCCATATGACCGGGGGTATGCAGCACCTTTAGGGCACCGAATCCGCCGGTGATCCGCGCGCCGTTCGCAAGTGTCACATCGGGGGCAAAGCTGTGATCAATCCCTTCGCCGCCACCCGTGAACCCCGCAGAGGCAAGCCTTGTCATCACCGCTGACCGCCCCGCCTGCGCATCCCCGAAAGCACTGACAGGCGCGTCCAAAGCGCGCGACAGGCGGGCGGCAAGCGCGCTGTGATCAACATGGGCATGGGTGACAATGATCTGTGTCACCCGCGCCCCGCCAATCGCGGCCAGCAGCGCCGCCATATGGCCGGGATGGTCGGGGCCGGGGTCGATGACTGCCAGATCATCTGTGCCCAGCAGATAGGTGTTGGTCCCGCGAAACGTCATCGGCGAGGGGTTGGGCGCAAGCACGCGGCGCAATCCCGTGGCCAGTTCCTGGGCCGCGCCCGTAGGCGGGTTAAAATCGCTGTCATCCATCGCTTCGTGCTTTCCCCGCCCTGATGCGCCCGCTACGTTTAGCCCATGTTCTTTGCAATGCTCAAACACTACATGCCGCGCTCGCTTTACGGGCGGGCGGCGTTGATCCTGCTCTTGCCGGTGATTTCGCTGCAATTGGTGGTGTCGGTCGTCTTTATCCAGCGCCATTTCGAGGGCGTGACCGAACAGATGACCCAATCGGTGCAGCTTGATCTGGCTTTTCTGGCGCAAACCGTTGAAAACGCGCCGGATTTGGCGCTGGCGCAGGCGGAGGGCCAGGCGTTGGCCACACCGCTCCGGTTGGAAATGACCCTTCCCGCAGGCGATATGCCCGCCACCGATACGCGCCGCTTTTACGACTTTTCGGGGATTGTCGTGATGCGCACCCTGCGTGAATCCTTGCCTGACCTTCGGATCGTGACCCTGCCCAATGACCGCGACATATCGCTGTGGTTTGAAACGCGTCACGGGGCGATGCTGGTGGAATTTGCCCGCGCGCGGGTTTCGGCGTCCAACCCGCACCAACTGCTGGTGCTTATGGTGGTTCTGGGCGTGTTGTTGACGCTGGTTTCTTTTGTTTACCTGCGCAACCAGTTGCGTCCGATCAAACGGCTGGCGACCGCCTCGGCGGAATACGGCAAGGGGCGCGTTGTGCCTTACAGCCCCTCTGGTGCCACCGAGGTGCGTGCCGCAGGGGCGGCGTTTCTGGATATGCGCAACCGGATCGAGCGCCAGACCGCGGCGCGCACGATGATGTTGTCAGGTGTCAGCCACGATTTACGCACGCCGCTCACGCGGTTGCGTCTGGGGCTGACCCTGCTTGATGATCCCGACGAGGCGGCGCCCCTGATCCGCGATGTGGACGATATGCAGCGCCTGCTTGACGGGTTCCTTGAATTTGCGCGCGGGGATGCCGGTGATGCGCCCGATATGGTCGATCCCGCCGCCCTGCTGCGCCAGGTGATCGCCGATGCGCAGCGGATGGGGCAGGCGGCCCGGTTGGGCACGCAGGACGGTGTAACACCGCCCCAGTTGGTGTCCCTGCGGCCGATGGCGATCCGGCGCGCGTTGGAAAACCTGATCGGCAACTCCCTGCGCTATGGCACGCGCTGCGAGGTGTCGCTGACCCTCACGGACCGCGCGATCCGCTTTTCGGTCGAGGATGACGGCCCCGGAATAGCCGTTGAAAACCGCGAGGAGGCCTTGCGCCCCTTTGCCCGACTTGATCCGGCCCGCAATCAGGATCAGGGCACGGGTGTCGGTCTTGGCCTTGCGATTGTGGCTGATATCGCGCGCAGTCACGGCGGGAGCCTGCGCCTGGAGGACAGCGCGCGACTGGGCGGTCTGCGCGTCGATCTGGTGCTGGCCCGCTAAAGGATGAAATCAGCGGCCGTCAGGGTGCTGGCATCCACACCCGTCAGGGTGATTTCGCTGAAAGGGCCGGCCATCATGTCAAAGCTTGCGATGACCCGCAGTTGCGTATCGGCCCCGTCCTGCCAGATCAACAATTGCCCGATGCTTGGGGCAGGGCCGCCGCACATGGACCCACCATGCGATATTCCAGCTGCGACGAACGGGTCGTAAAAGCGCAGGAATGTCGCGGTGATTGCCGACAGATCAATCTGATCGCCGGTTGCGAAATCGCTGATCGTGTCGCTCCCCGTTGTCGGCGCAAAGATGAACACATCGGCGCCCATGCCACCTGACAGGGTGTCATCGGCGGCGCCGCCTGTGATCGTGTCGCTGCCCGCACCCCCCGACAGGGTCACGCCTGCGCTATCTGCACTGGCATCCAACGTGTCGTCATAGGCGGTGCCGGTGATGTTTGCCAGATTCACAAACTGTGACGGGGTTGTCGGATCAAAATCCCCGCCCCAGAGCGCACCGCTGCCATCCCCGTCAAAGATCGCCGTCAAGGCACTGCCTGCACCGGTCAGGTCCAGCGTTGCCGCACCGCCCGATGCACCATCGTTGAGCGCGGTGAGGGTCAGGGCAGTCTGCCCCGTTGTGACCCCAAGGAGATAACTGAAATCAACGGCTTGGCCGGTGACATTCATGTCGATATCAAGACCCGCCAGCCCCGTTGTGGCGCTAGCCAGCGTCAGCACAGTGCCTTGGCTGATCGCGGCGCTGGTCAGGGTCACGGAGATATCGTTCAGGTCCAGCGTGCCACTGCTGGTGATCGTATCCGTTTGCGTTCCATCACTGTGCAGGGTCAGGGCGGTGCCCGCGTCAAGTGTCAGATCGCCCGTGGTGACAACAGCGCCGCCTGCGCCGTCACCGACCACCAGATTGGCGGTGTCCAGACTGATCCCGCTGCCCAGATCGGCACCGTCAAGCAAGGTCAGCATACCGCCAACCTCAAGCGTATGTGCGCCACTTAAGGTGCCTGTGACGGTCATGTCGCCCGTGATTTCGGCGCTGTCAGTCAGGGTAAAACTGCCGCCCGTCTGGGTCACATTGCCGTCAAACAGCGCACCACCGAACATGATCAGCGTGGTGCCGGAACTGGTGTAGTCGCCGGTCACGCTTGCGCCCAGTGCAAGGCGCAGCATGGCAGCGTTATCAATCGCGCCGACAATCGCGCCGTAGTTGGTCAGCGTGCCGCCTGTCAGGGTCAGATCGCCAGTGATCACGGCCCCGCCATAGTTGGTGAGGTTCGCGCCAAAGGTCTGTGTCAGATCGGCCGTTATCGCGCCAAAATTGGTGACATAGCCGTTTTCACCGTTTGCCAGTGTGACGGCATCCAGCGTGGTGCCGGTGTTGATCGTCAGTTGCGCCAGCGCGCCCAAACTGTCGCCCAGATTGGTAAAGGTGCCGACGCCATCCAGATCGCCGTTCAGCGTGAAACTGGCGGTGCTTGCCGTGTCACTGGCGTCATTGGCGATATCATCCGCGCCAAGGGTCAGTCCGGCGCTGGTGATTGTGGTGGTGCCCGTCGCATCAATCGCCGCAGCCGTGCCGGATATGTTCGCCACACCGCTGTTGGTAAATGTGTCGATCAAAGTGCCGGAACTTGTGAAATTGCCAGCCGATGTGACGGCGCCGTGCCATGTTCCGGTTACAACCAGCCCGGCTGACGATGCAAGCGTCACAGGGATAACCGCGCCGATATCGGTGCCCGCAACAGTCAGCGATCCCGATCCGGTCAGCGTCAGCAGGCTGGTGCTGGTAAAGGGCACGGCAATTGTCGCGCTATGTCCGAAGTTGGCGATATGGATGGTCAGCCCCAGCCCGTATCCATCAAGGCGCCGGTCGTGCTGGAAAAGGTATAGCCGCTGGCCGTCAGGCTGATATCTGCGGGCGCGACCGTGGCCAACAGATCGACCGTGCCGCCGATCCCGCCGAAACTGACGCTGTCCCCATTGCTGAATGTGGTGTTGGTCACGCCGCCATTGGCTGTGAAAAACGACAACCCAAAGGACCACGCGCCCGCGCCCCCTGTGACAGCACTGTCACCGGTTACCGTGTCCCATTGCAGGATCGCCATGTTCATCCCGTTGTTGCGTTAAGGAACGGTTAACCGCGAGTGGGTTAATTTTTGGTTAACGCGCGGGTGGCGCAAGCGCGGCTGGTGCGTTTGAATTGGTATTTACAATGCGCATTAAAATGCCTATCGCCAAGACGCGTTTCAGCATCCAGAGGCAGGATCATGGCAACCACAGCCGAACAAATGCGCGCCTGGCGCGGGCCGGCGATTTTCAGCTTCGGGTTCCGCCCGTTCTTTCTGGGGGCGGTGGTTTGGGCGGTGCTGGCCATGGGGCTTTGGATTGCCGTGCTGGCGGGCCAATTCAGCCTGCCCACGTCCTTTGATCCGGTGTCATGGCACGCCCATGCCTTTTTGTTTGGCTACTTGCCCGCGGTCGTTGCGGGGTTCTTGCTGACGGCGGTGCCAAACTGGACGGGGCGGTTGCCCATCGTTGGCTGGCCCCTGGCGGCGCTGTTTGCACTTTGGGTTGCAGGGCGGGTGGCGGTCACGCTATCGGCCCTGATGCCGCCGATTGTCGTGGCGCTGGTTGATCTGGCAATGCCTGTGGCATTGGCGGCAATGATCGCGCGCGAGATTGTGGCAGGCAAGAACTGGCGCAACCTGATCGTGCTGGCGATGCTGGTCGCGCTGATCCTTGGCAACTTGGTGTTTCATATTGAGGCAGCGCGCGGAGATTTCGCCGCCCAAGGCTACGGGCTGCGCATCGGCCTTGGGGCAGGGCTGATGATGATTGCGGTGATCGGCGGGCGGGTCGTGCCATCATTCACGCGCAATTGTCTGGTGAAACGGCAATCGGGTGTGCTGCCCGTGCCACCGATGCAACGGTTCGACAAGCTGGCCCTGCGGGCGCTGCTGGCGGCTTTGCTGGTCTGGCTGGCGCAGCCAGTGTCGGTGTTTGCGGCGGTGTTTCTTGCCCTTGCCGGGTCACTGCACCTGATGCGCCTGTCGCGCTGGGCGGGGCTGCACACGCTGCGCGACCCTCTCGTGCTGGTCTTGCATCTGGCCTATGGTTTTGTGCCGCTGGGCGCACTTGCCCTTGCAGCCAAGATTGCCCTGCCTGCCGCCGCCGGGTTTGGCGCCGTGCAGCACCTGTGGATGGCGGGCGCGATCGGCCTGATGACGATTGCGGTGATGACCCGCGCCAGTCTGGGGCATACGGGACAGGCGCTGCGGGCCGGGCCGGGCACTGTCGCGATCTATCTGGCGCTGTTTCTGGCCGTTGCCCTGCGTGTGCTGGCAAGCCTGACACCCGCCTTTGCAATGACGGCCTATGCCCTTGCGGGACTGTTCTGGATCGTCGGTTTTGGCGGCTTTGCACTGGTTTACGGCCCACTTTTGTTGCGTGCCCGCCCTGCCAAATCGCTTGTGGGGGAAAATGGTAGGCCCGGCAGGACTTGAACCCGCAACCAAAGCGTTATGAGCGCTCTGCTCTAACCAGTTGAGCTACAGGCCCCCGCGCGATGTCGTATCATGGCGGGCGGGGTGGTCAAGCGTGCGGGACAAATTTCTAGCGTGCTGAGCCTTGGTCTGTTAACGATTCTCGTATTGGAAAACTGATAGGGGAAAACATTATGAAGTTCTTTCTTGCTGGATTGGCCATTGTGACGGCTTCGTCTGCGACGGCTGGTATTGCGACAGCCTACACAACGGTCACGCCATCGGGTTCCGGTGATGCTGCGGGTGCGCTGGTTGTGATTGTCGTGCTTGGGGCGTTGATGTTGATAAACGGGCGCGGCACGACAACACGCAACACCGCCCCCCGCGAAAGCACCGATCAAACCGACGATGATGTGATCATGAAGTTCTGATCATACGCCGGACTTGGGAAACACCATCCGGCGCAGCGGATCAATCAGCATAGGCCCCAAACGCTGTGTCATAAGCGGCGCATCGACGGGGCCTTCCAGCCCGAATTTGATCTGTTCATCCTTGCGGATCAGATAAAGGGTGCCGAACATCCAGTCCCACAGGGCAAGGGATTGGCCGTAATTCTTGTTGAAGTGCTGCGGGTTGATCGAATGATGCACCTGATGCTGCGCGGGTGAAATCACGATCCGTTCAAGCAGCGGACCAAAGCTGATCCAGATGTGCGAATGATGAAAGTTTGTAAGCACAAGATTCACGGCGACGATAAAGGCATTCGCCCCGGCAATCTGCGCAAAGCTGAGATCAGCACCAAACCCGCCGATCAACAGCCCGAAAATCACACCGAAAATCACCGCATTGACGGATGTGGTCACAAGGCTACCGATCGGATGGATGCGGTAGGCCGTGAGCGGTGTCAGAACGGCCGCGCTATGGTGCACCGCATGCAGGGGCCACAGTGTCTTGATCGTATGAAAACCGCGATGGATCCAATAAAGTGAAAAGTCGGCAACAAGGAACATCAACAGCGCCATTGCAACCGGTGAAACCTGCGACTGGTCGAATATCGGCCCCGGTCCATATTGCGCGACCCAAGCGGCGACAACCGGCGTTGCGGCAAAGCGCGCGCCGAACCGGAAAAACACCATCACTTGACCAAGGGCGAGTAACCACAAGTCAGTGCGTGTCGAATCGTGCGTCCAGATCGCCTTGGGAAACAGGAAAGCCCAAAAACTTCCGCCGATATGGCGATATTTGAACCAGAGCCAGCCAATCAACACAAAGGTCGCGATATAGACAGGCGACAAAAGCTCGCCCAGCCCCAAAAAACCTGAAAGATATTCGCGAATGCGCTCCATTGGGTCAAGATTTCAGCCAACTGTGCATTGGTCAAGCGCGCCTGTTGCCCGTAGCCGCCAAAAGCGCTATCGCCAGCGCAAAGGTTTCAAGGGGATGTGACATGGCTGCAGATCACGGCAAGAACGGGCTGACCTATGCGGATGCGGGCGTGGATATCGACGCTGGTAATGCGCTGGTGGATCGCATCAAGCCGGCCGCCAAACGCACGCAGCGCAGCGGCACGATGGCGGGGCTTGGCGGTTTTGGCGCGCTGTTTGACCTCAAGGGGGCAGGGTTTGTTGATCCGATCCTTGTGGCGGCCACAGATGGCGTTGGCACCAAGCTGCGCATCGCCATTGATACCGGCAACGTCGATGGCGTGGGGATTGATCTGGTCGCCATGTGCGTCAACGATTTGGTGTGTCAGGGCGCCGAGCCCCTGTTTTTCCTTGATTATTTCGCAACCGGCAAGCTGGAACTGGATCAGGCCGCGCGCATCATCGAAGGCATCGCGACCGGCTGCGAGCGTTCGGGCTGCGCGCTGATCGGTGGCGAAACCGCAGAAATGCCGGGCATGTATCCGGCGGGTGATTTCGATCTGGCGGGGTTCAGCGTGGGCGCGATGGAGCGCGGCCATGACCTGCCGCGCGATGTGGCGTCGGGCGATGTGCTGCTGGGGCTGGCCAGTGATGGCGTGCATTCCAACGGGTATTCGCTGGTGCGCCGCGTTGTCGAACGCTCGGGCCTTGCTTGGGGCGATGCCAGCCCGTGGAGCGATGAGAACTCTGGGCGCGGCCCTACTGACGCCCACGCGGCTATATGTAAAGCAGGCGCTGGCGGCGGTGCGGGCCGGTGGCGTGCACGCTTTGGCGCATATCACCGGTGGCGGGTTGACGGAAAACCTGCCGCGCGTCTTGCCCGATGGCATGGGCGCCACGATTGATCTGGACAGCTGGACGCTGCCGCCTGTTTTCGCGTGGCTGGCCGATCAGGGTGGAATGGATGCGGGCGAGATGCTCAAGACCTTCAACAGTGGCGTGGGCATGGTGCTGGTCGTCGCCCCTGATCGGGCGGATGCGCTGGCCGCTTTGCTGGCTGCTGCGGGGGAAACCGTTTACCGCATGGGCCAAGTGAGCGATACCGCAGGGGTCGCCTACACGGGCACGCTGCTGTGACAAAGCGGGTCGCCATCCTGATTTCCGGTGGCGGGTCGAATATGGTCGCGTTGGCGCAGTCGATGGTAGGCGATCACCCTGCGCGCCCTGTCCTGGTGCTGTCCAATGATCCTGACGCGGGCGGCCTGGCCAAGGCGGCCGATCTGGGGATCACAACAGCCGTCGTTGATCATCGCAGTTTTCACAATGATCGCAGTGCGTTCGAGGCGGAACTTAATGCATCACTTGAAGTTTCACAGCCGGATATCATTTGCCTTGCGGGGTTCATGCGTATCCTGACCGCGGATTTCACGGCGCGCTGGGACGGGCGGATGCTGAATATCCATCCCTCGCTTTTACCCAAATACAAAGGGCTGCACACACATGCGCGCGCGCTGGATGCAGGCGACAGCGAACATGGCTGCACCGTGCATCAGGTCACTGCGGCGCTGGACGGTGGGCCAATTCTAGGGCAGGCCCGCATCGCGGTGCACGCGGATGATACGGCCGACACATTGGCCGCGCGGCTGCTGCCGATGGAACACGCGCTTTACCCTGCGGTGCTGCGCAGGTTCGCGCGTGGTGACATGACCCCTGTGATGCTGCCTTAGCGGCCTTTCCTTTGGCGGGGGCTTGGCCTATCACTGGGAAAACGCGCAGCGGAACAGGCCCTTATGAAAACCATCACAACGACTGACGATCTTGCGGAATTTTGCACGCGGGCGGCCGCGTTCCCCTATGTGACGGTCGATACCGAGTTCCTGCGCGAACGCACCTATTATTCAAAATTGTGCCTGATCCAACTGGCCTTCGCGGGCGATGGCAAGGACGATGCCGTGCTGGTTGACCCGCTGGCGGAGGGGCTGTCGCTTGATCCGCTTTATGAACTGTTTGCCGATCATGGCGTTGTCAAAGTCTTCCATGCGGCGCGCCAGGACCTTGAAATTTTCTATGTAGATAAAGGGGTTATCCCCGAACCCCTTTTTGACACCCAAGTTGCGGCGATGGTCTGCGGCTTTGGCGAACAGGTGGGGTATGAAACCCTAGTGCGCAAGATCGTGCGCGAACAGGTCGATAAATCCTCGCGTTTTACCGACTGGTCGCGCCGCCCCCTGACGGATGCGCAAAAGATATATGCGCTGGCCGATGTGACCCACCTGCGTGGCGTTTACGAATTTCTGTCCGCGGAACTTGCCAAATCGGGCCGCCACAAATGGGTGGCCGAAGAAATGGCGATCCTGAACGCGCCCGAAACCTACCGCGCCGACCCGGATCGCGCGTGGGAGCGGGTCAAGACCCGCACAAATTCCGGCAAGTTTCTGGCGATCGTGCGCGAACTGGCACGGTTTCGCGAATCTTACGCGCAGTCGCGCGATGTGCCGCGCACGCGGGTGTTCAAGGATGATGCCCTTGTCGAGCTTGCCTCGACCAAACCGGCCAGTGAACAGGATCTTGGCCGCGCGCGCCTGCTGCTGCGCGAGGCGCGGCGTGGCGATATCGCCGCCGGTATTCTGGAGGCCGTGCAGGCCGGGATCAATACCCGCCCCGAAGACATGCCAACCCCGGACCGGTCGCGCGAAAAGCTGCAGGTGAACCCCGCTTTGGCCGACCTGCTGCGTGTGCTTCTCAAGGCCAAGGCCGAGGGCGAAGGGGTGGCGCAGAAACTGATTGCCAACGCATCAGAGCTTGATCTGATCGCCGCGGGGCAACGCGATGTTGCGGCCCTGAAAGGCTGGCGCAAAGAGGTGTTTGGCGATGATGCCCTGCGCCTGTGCGAAGGCAAGGTGGCGCTGGCCGCCAAAGGCGGCAACGTGGTTGCTGTCAATCTGGACTAGCGCCGCGCGGTGCGCGCGTTCTGTGCACCCTGCACACGCACCGTGCGGATGCCCGCCAGTTCGGCGGCGCTGAGGGTAAAGGCCGCATCAATCCGGCGTGACCGTTCCGGGCCGATGGCCTGAAACCCGGCGGGCACTTCGGCGCGGAAATCCAGTGTCATCACGCCGTTTTCAATACTGGCCAGCACCAGTTGCGCGTTGAAATACCCCTGTGTCGCCGCCACGCCCGTGGCCTGCACGATGGCGCCCCCCGGTGTGCGGTCAATCCGCATGGCGGCCACGCTTTGCACCAGTTGGCGCCCCTCGACAACCTGCGTGCGCCGCGCTTCGGGCACCAACGGGCGCACCTCAGTAGGGGCTGTGGTTTCCACGGTGCTGCGCCCGAACCAGTTCATCGGGTTCAGGCGCGACTCCGCGATGCGTGCGCATCCCGAAACGGTCAGGGCAATCGCAGCCGAAAGGAGCAGGGGACGGATCATGATATGGACCTTCAATTCGCTTTGCCAATTGCTAGCCGATCAGCGCGCGCTTGAAAAGCACGCACTGGACCTCGGGCCGCGCAGTCCCTAAATCAGGGGCAGGCAAAAGGGGACAGGCATGGCCACCGAAAACTTTGAAGAAATCGCGGAAACCTTTGAGTTCCTTGACGATTGGGAAGACCGCTATCGCCATGTGATTGATCTGGGGCGCGCGCTGGACCCGCTGGAGGATGCGTTCAAGGTGCCCGCGACCAAAGTTGACGGCTGCGCCTCGCAGGTGTGGTTGCTGCCCAACACCGATGACGGCGTGTTCACCTTTCGCGGTGACAGCGACGCGATGATCGTGCGCGGGCTGATCGCGGTGCTGGCCGCACTTTACAACGGGGTGCCGGTAGGCGAGGTGGGCGCGATCGACGCCCGGGCCGAACTGGGGCGGTTGGGGCTGAACGATCATTTGTCGGCGCAACGCTCCAACGGGCTGCGTGCAATGGTCGAACGGATCAAACTGGCTGCTGCGCAGGCATGATATTTGCGGGGGGCGCTGCCCCCGTCCTGCGGACTCCCCCGGAGTATTTTTGAACAAAAGAAGTCAGGTGCGCGGGATCGCGGCAAGGGTGGTGGCCAGATCGCCGTAGCCTGTCGCGCGGCGTTCAAATGCAAGGCCAAGGCGGGCCGCGCAGTCTTTGGCTTTGGCTGTCAGGGCAGGGTCATCGGTTTGTGCCTGATAGACCAGTTTTTCGTAATTGCCGAAATACATGTCGCGCAGGTCCGGGTGGCGATCAAGGCCCAGGGGTTTCCACACAAAGGCATCAAACTGGCGCACGAGAAAGTCGGTGAGGTAGAAGGCGGTGATTTCGTCGCGCGCGGCAAAAGCATCGTTGCCTTCAAAAAACGAATAGCAATGCGGGCCCTTGACCATTTCAACGCCCAGTTCCTTGCACTTTTCCAACAATTGTCCGCCCGTGCCGCAATCGGCATAGACGACAAAGATGTCGTCGTAGGCGTCACGGTGTTTTGTCACGGCCGCTGCAATTGCGGGGGTGATTTTGTCAGGCGTGTTGTGAAAGATCGCCGGCAGGCACTGTAAATCCAGATGATCCCAGCCGTTCGTCGATTTCAGCGCAAGGATTTCATGGGCCAGCGCGCCGCAAGCCAGCAGCAACACCCGGCCCTGCCCCTGGGGGGCAAGGCCTGTTCGGGTCAGGCTGTTGTCGTCGGGTTGCATCATGATCCCCCAAGAAAAAGGCCCCGCGCCAGCATGTGACACGGGGCCGATCTTTGCAAATGCGGCCGTGTCCTAGGCGCTGGCACCCTGATTGTGCTTGCGTGCCATGAATGTCTTGGCGGTTTCCACGGCGACGGCGGCGTCACGGCAGTAGGCGTCTGCACCGATGGCCTTGCCGAATTCTTCGTTCAGGGGCGCACCGCCGACCAGCACCGTGTAATCTTCACGGATGCCTTTTTCGACCATCGTGTCGATCACGACCTTCATGTAGGGCATGGTCGTGGTCAGCAGGGCGGACATGCCGAGGATATCGGGCTGTTCGGCCTCGAGCGCTTCGAGGTAGGCCTCGACCGCGTTGTTGATCCCCAGATCAACCACTTCAAAGCCCGCACCTTCCATCATCATGCCCACCAGGTTCTTGCCGATGTCATGGATGTCGCCCTTGACGGTGCCGATCACCATCTTGCCCACACGGGGCGCGCCGGTTTCAGCCAGAAGCGGCTTGAGGATGAACATCCCGCCCTTCATCGCGTTGGCGGCCAGCAGCACTTCGGGCACGAACAGGATGCCGTCGCGGAAATCGTGGCCGACGATTGTCATGCCACCGACAAGCGCTTCGGTCAGGATGCGGTAGGGCTCCCACTTGCGTTCAAGCAGGATGTGGACGCCTTCCTCGATCTCTTCCTTGAGGCCATCATAAAGGTCGTCGAACATCTGCGCGACAAGGTCCTCGTCGTTGAGTTCGCTTAGAATGATGTCATCGTCTTCGGACATGGGTTGCTCCCGCATGGGTGTTTCTTGGGGGTCAGAATTGCGCCGAAACGTCGCAACTGGCTGAACCGATTGCGACACTGCCTGAACCGTGACCGACTTTGATGCAAATGAAAAATGTGTGGATTTGTGATGTGGCGCTTTCATTTGTTCCCGTTATGTTCTAAATTTTTGTCATGTCCCATGCACCGCCCCCCTTGCACGGTGCCGCCCTTGGGCGCGCAGCGCAAAGCAACGCCACCAACCGGTTCGAACCCTACGCCCGCGAGGCGGTGGATGACGGCTGGGCGCGCGATGATGATTTGCCGCCCCTGCGCACCCAAGTGCGCATAGAAACGCCGCGCCGTGCCATTTCGCGCAACACCTCGCCCGATCTGTCGTTTGACCGGTCGGTCAATCCCTATCGCGGGTGCGAACACGGCTGCATCTACTGTTACGCGCGCCCCGGTCATGCCTATCTGGGGATGTCGCCGGGTCTTGATTTCGAGACGCAGCTGGTGGCACGCCCCACCGCCCCCGACCGGCTGCGCGAAGAACTGTCGCGCAAAGGGTATGTGCCCGATACACTGGCGATTGGCACCTATACGGACCCCTATCAACCGATTGAAAAGTCGTATGAAATCATGCGCGCGCTGGTGCAGGTTCTGGCGGACTTCAATCACCCGCTGGCGATTGTCACCAAGGGTGTTCTGATTGAACGCGACATTGATCTTCTGGCGCCGATGGCAGCAAAGGGGCTGTTGCGGGTCGGCATTTCGCTTACCAGTCTGGATGCGCGCGTGTCGCGCCTGATGGAGCCGCGTGTGCCCGCGCCCAAGCGACGGCTGGCCACGATCCAGCGCCTTGCCGAGGCGGGGATACCGGTGCGTGCGATGGTGTCGCCGGTGGTGCCGGGGCTGACCGATCACGAGGTCGAGGGGATCTTGGCGGCTTGCGCGGATGCGGGCGCGGTCTCGGCCAGCTCGATTGTGCTACGCCTCCCGCGCGAGGTGGCGCCGCTGTTTGCCGAATGGGTGCAGGCGCATTTTCCCGACCGCGCGGCGCGGATCATGAACCGTGTGCGCGACCTGCATGGCGGCAAGGATTACGATCCGGCCTTTGGCACACGCATGACGGGGCGGGTGAATGGGCGGCGCTGTTGCGCGGGCGGGTCAGGGTTGCGACGGCGCGGCTGGGTCTGGATCGCAAACTTGCGCCGCTGCGCAACGATCTGTTTGCGGTGCCGCCGCGGGCGGGTGATCAATTGGCACTGTTCTAGCCGCGGCGTCGACCGCGGCGGGGTGCGCGCACGGGGCCGGCCCCGTCGGTGCCGTCCGAAGCCGAGGAAAACGCGCCAAGCTGCGTGGTGATCTGGTCCAGTGTCGGACGCGGACCTGCGGGACGTGTTTCAAGGGCGTCACGCATGGCGCGCAGGTGTTCGGGCATGGTGCCACAGCACCCGCCGATGATCGTCGCCCCCGCATCGCGCGCCAGGACCGCGTAATCGGCCATCAGCGCAGGCGTGCCATCATAGTGGATGTGGCCATCGTGGTATTTCGGAATGCCGGCGTTGCCTTTGGCGATGACCGGCTGTTCCGGTCCCACGGCGGCAAAGCCCAGGATCGTGCGCATCAGATCGGACGCGCCTGTGCCGCAATTTGCCCCGAATGCCAAGGGGTTATGGGCCAGCTTGCCGACCATCTTGACCATGTCGGCACTGGTCAGCCCCATCATCGTGCGCCCGGCCGTGTCAAAGCTCATGGTGCCGCACCAGGGCATGTCGGCCAGCGCGAAAGCTTCGCTTGCGGCGATGAATTCCTCGGCGGCGCTGATCGTTTCGACCCAAAGGACATCGGCCCCGCCTGCTTTCAGCCCCTCGGCCTGTTCGTGGAACAATTCCACAGCGCGTTCATGGGTCAGCGTGCCCATGGGCGCCATGATTTCACCGGTCGGGCCCACTGATCCGGCCACGACAACCGGCCGGCCGGCCTTGTCGGCAACGTCGCGGCCGATTTCGGCGGCGATGCGGTTCAGAGCATGGACGCGCGCTTCGGCCCCGTGCAGTTTCAGGCGCGAGGCATTGCCGCCAAAGCTGTTGGTGAGGAAAATGTCGCTCCCCGCATCGACGGCCCCTTTGTAAAGCGCGGTAATCCGGTCGGGGTGCTGTTCATTCCACATTTCGGGCGCGTCACCCGACATCAACCCCATGTTGAAAAGGTTCGTGCCTGTCGCGCCATCGGCCAACAGCCAGTCGCGGGTTTCAAGCAGGCGGGAAAGGGCGTTTGTCATGATCTGGCGGCCTGTTCATTTGGCCAGGGTCAGCCCCAGCCGGTAAGATTTGCCACAGGGCCATGACACGGGTTGCCCCCGTTTTCAAATGTATTTTCTGCATAAAGATTATCATCCTGCCGGGCGAGCGATGTGCCGCGCAGGCGCGGCGGGTGGTGAATGGCATAGGCTAGGACCAGACCGGCACGCAAAACGGCAATCCAGCTGGGCGCGCAAAGGTAAAGCGGCTGCCAGCGTGGTGCGAAACTTTGTTTGAAGCGGATCAACCCCGATGCAGGGCGCGCCAGTCTTTCAGGCAGACCAATCGGCGCGGCAGCAAGCCCAAGCGCGGCGATACCTTCGTGCTGCGCGGCCGTGATCGCGGCCACGATCAGCGCGTGCATCGTGCCATCGGGCAGATCATCGCCGTGGCGCATCAAATCAAGCGACCACGCATCGGCGCTGGTGTGAAAGGTGACGAATCCGATCAGGGTTTCACCTGCATGGGCCAGAAACACCCGTTGTTCGCGCAGGGCGTGCAGATCGAACCGGCCCATCGACACGCCTTTTTCGCCACCGTGGCGCGTCGCCCATGCGCGGGCCAGCAAGCGCATCTCGGCGATGGGCAGGGTGGCGGGCTGGCTGATTGTCACGGTCTTTTCGGCGTGGCGCAGTTTGCGGCGCAACTGGCGGTGTTGCGGCCCCTCAAGCGACCATTGCGCGGGTGTGATCAGCGCCTCGGCCCCGATCCGGCGCACGGCCCATCCGGCGCGGCGCGCGCGCAGGGCCGTGACGGCGCCGCATTTATACAAGGCAGGGCGGCGGCCCAATCGGCGCGCGATCCGCGCAATATCGGTATGGTCGGCGGCACCCTTGGGCGTACCGATGGCGCAGGCGTGCCCCATGACAGCTTGCACCATCCAGCCGTTTTGCCCATCGCTCCAGAGGGATGCGCCTTGCTGGCACAGCGCCCATTCGGGATGGGGCGGGTCCTGAAGGGCGCGGGCAAGGGGCAGGCCACGCAGGGGCATCAGTGATTGCGCCGCGCGCGGTGCGCGCAGCAATGTCACAAAGGCCAGCGCGGCCGGCACAGCGTAATAGGTCACGCGAAATGCGATCAAGGCTGCCAGCACCGCCGCGTCATCCACCATCGGCAGGCAGGCCAGCAATGCCAGATCAAACGCGCCGATCCCGCCGGGTGCATTTGACAGCAGCCCGGCTCCCAGCGCCAGCAGATAGGCCGTGAAAAACAGGGCAGGTGCGGGCGCGACACCGCTGGGCAAAAGGACATAAAGCGCAAGCGCGGCGCAGCCCGTATCAATCAGGCACCAAAGCAACATCGCCCCCAGATCGCCAAGCCCGGTGCGCGCACCAGTCTTGCGCAGCATGAAAAAGGTCGCCACGGCCGCAAGCCCGATCAGCGCTGTCGCCCCCGACAGGGTTTGCGCCATTGTGCCCGGAAGGGGCAGGCCGGTCAGCGCCACCATCAACGCGGCCACAACCGCCCAAGCGGCCAGAAACGACAGGCTGACCAGCACCGAAATCTGCGTTGTGCGCCACAGCCCAAGGGCGGGCAAGCAGCGCCAGCGCACCAGGGCGCCCGTCAGGCTGCCAAATCCAAGGGTCTGCCCGAGGGCAATCGCGCGCATTCCCGCGCGGCGCGCATCCACCGGTGCCACACCCGTGGCCATCAACTTGTGGACCCCTGCGTCATATTGCCCGACCGCGCAAAAACTGGCGAAAGTCGCCAATCCCGACAGCGCCCACTGCGCGGGCGTGGTTGCCTGCAGGCTGGCCCAGACATGACCGGTATCAATGTCGCCCATCCGTTGCGCCAGCATCACGCCAAACACGACAAGTGCCGCGATGGGCAACAGGCGGCCCAGGATTTGCCAGTCGCTACCGGCGGTGGCGCGCGGCCTGGCGCGCGGGTCCATGTGAGATTTCTGTGTCATTCCGGCCCCCCGAAAACGCCGGTCCACCGGCACGTGCCAAGCCTTAGGCCGCGCAGATGAAAGGCGCGTTAACAGCGCCCGTCACGATTGCGGCGCACCGGGTAATCACCCCGATGCGCCGCATTTTTTCATTGAAAACCGCGCGATTTGCCGCGCATGTTTATGAAAATCTTAGATTTCTTGCAAAAGCTGTGCCTTGGCCTGCGCCATGCATTCGGCCATCTTGGCGCGGATCGTGGCCTCGTCTGCCTTGTCACCGATATCGGCGAACAGCTTGCGATAAACGTCCTCGTGGCCCGCTTCTTCAAAGTCGGCCTTGACCACTTCCTTGGCGTATTCGGCGGCGTCCTCGCCTGTCTTGCCCAGCAAGTCCGCGGCCCAAAGCCCCAGCAGTTTGTTGCAGCGGGCCTCGGCCTTGAACTGCATTTCGGCGTCATGGGCGAACTTGGCTTCAAAGGCGTGTTCGCGGTCATCAAAGGTGGACATGGGCGGGGACCTCTTGGTTGAAATAACGTTACATCAGATATGCCCCGCTGGGCGCTTGCCCGCAAGGGGGGCTTGGCGTATGACGCGGCCTAAGTCGCGTGCTGCCCCGCGCCCCGCACCGGGGTGCCGCCGCGACAGATGGAGCAATGCATGGCACGTCGCAAGCTGGTCTATGAAGGCAAGGCCAAGATTCTTTACGAAGGCCCCGAGCCCGGAACGCTGGTGCAATACTTCAAGGATGACGCCACCGCAGGCAACGGTGAAAAGAAGGCCGTGATTGATGGCAAGGGTGTGCTCAACAACCGCTTGTCCGAATTTTTCATGACCGGATTGGCCGCCATCGGCGTGCCGACCCATTTCATCAAACGCCTCAATATGCGCGAACAGCTGATCCGCGCCGTCGAAATTATCCCGCTTGAAGTGATCGTGCGCAACTATGCAGCCGGGTCCATGGCCACGCGGTTGGGCATGGAGGAAGGCACGCAGCTGCCCCGCCCGATCATCGAATTCAGCTACAAGGACGATTCCCTTGGCGATCCGCTGGTCCCCGAAGAATATATCATCGCCTTTGGCTGGGCGACGCAGCAGGACATGGATGATATCGTGGCGCTTGCGTTGCGGGTGAACGACTTCATGTCCGGCGTCATGCACGGTGTCGGCATCAAGCTGGTCGATTTCAAGATCGAAGTGGGCCGCGTCTGGGATGGCGACTACCAGCGCCTTGTGGTGGCCGACGAAATCAGCCCCGACAGTTGCCGCCTGTGGGATCTCGAAACCGGCAACAAGCTGGACAAGGACGTGTTCCGCCGCGATCTGGGCAACCTCACGGACGCCTATACCGAAGTCGCGCGCCGATTGGGTGTGATGCCGACGAACACCGCAACAATGCCGAAACCGACGCTGATTAACTAAACGTCGGATTTTGAGTTGTAATGCCAAGATGAAGATAAAGGTGAGACCATGAAAGCACGGGTTTACGTCATGTTGAAAGACGGGGTTCTGGACCCGCAGGGCGCGGCGGTGCAACACGCCCTTGGCGCGCTGGGGTTTGGTGGCGTCAACGGCGTGCGTCAGGGCAAGGTGATCGAGCTTGATCTGGCCGATGGCACCACCGAGGACACGGTCACGCATATGTGTGAAAAGCTGCTCGCCAATACCGTCATCGAAAGCTACCGCATCGAGGTGATCTGATGCGCGCGATGCAGCTTGATCAGTGGCGTGCGCCGCTCCAAGCTGTGGACCTGCCGACACCTGATGCGCCTGCTGGTGGCGTCACCCTGCGCCTGCTGGCCTGCGGCGTGTGCCGGTCTGATTGGCATGTCTGGACGGGGGCCGACCCCGATGTAACGCTGCCCCATATCCCCGGTCACGAATACTGCGGTGAAGTTGTCGCCGTGGGGCAGGGGGTGACGCGCTGGCGCATGGGGGATCGCGTGATCGCGCCCTTCATTCTGGCCTGTGGGCAATGCCCCGCCTGCGCGCGCGGCCAGCAAACCACTTGCGACCGCCAGATTTTACCCGGCTTTACCGCCCAGGGCGCCTTTGCCGAAATGATCGCCGTGCCCTTTGCCGATACCAACCTCGCGGCCCTGCCAGACGGCATGGATCCCGCATTGGCCGCCGCCCTTGGCTGCCGTGTAACGACCGCCTGGCAGGCCTTGACGGGTCGCGCGGCGGTGCAGGCGGGTGAATGGGTTGCGGTGTTTGGAACGGGCGGCGTGGGATTGTCGGCGGCCCTGCTGGCGCGCGGATTGGGCGCGCGGGTGATCGCGGTGGATACAGTCGCCGACAAGCTGGCCCATGCACAGGCACTGGGCGTGGATCATGTGGTGGATGCCAGCGCGGGCGACACAGTCGCACAAATCCGCGAGATCACGGGCGGCGGCGCCGATGTCGCGATCGAGGCCTTGGGCATAGCCGCCACCGCCGTGCCTGCGCTGCAATCCCTGCGCAAACTGGGACGTATGGTGCAGGTGGGGATGCCCGCGGGCGATCATGCCACCATGGCCTTGCCGATGGACGCGGTTTACGGTGGCCAACTGGCGATTTTCGGCACGCGCGGGATGCCCGCGTGGCGCTATCCGACATTGCTTGACTTCATTCAAGCGGGCCATGTGGACTTGACGCCGCTGATCGCGCGGCGCATTGCGCTGGGCAAGGTCAGTGACGAACTGGCCGCCTTTGATCATCCTGCACCGCCCGGCGTGGCGGTCATCACCGACTTTAGCCAATAACGGAGCCCGACATGAAAGCTGGCGTCATCGTTTTCCCCGGATCGAACTGTGATCGTGACATGGCCGTGGCCCTGCGCGATGCAGGCGCGGATGTGCAGATGATCTGGCACAAGGACGCGGACCTGCCCCAGGGGCTTGATATCGTGGCGATCCCGGGCGGGTTTTCCTTTGGTGATTACCTGCGCTGCGGGGCGATTGCCGCACAGTCACCGATTTGTCGCGCCGTGGTGGCCCATGCGGATCGTGGCGGGTTTGTGCTGGGGGTGTGCAACGGCTTTCAGGTGCTGACCGAAACCGGCATCCTGCCCGGTGCGTTGCTGCGCAACCGGAACCTGAAATACATCTGCCGCACGATTGGTTTGCAGGTTGAAACCGCCGATAGCGCCTTTACCCAAGGGTATCGGGCCGGCGACACCCTGCAGGTGCCCATCGCCCACCATGATGGCAATTACTTCGCTGATACCGACACGCTGGCGCGTTTGCGCGGCGATGATCGCGTGGCCTTCACCTATACCGACAACCCCAACGGATCGGTGGCCGATATCGCCGGTGTCCTGAGCGCGAACCGCCGTGTGCTGGGCATGATGCCCCATCCCGAACGCGCCGCCGAAGCCGCCCATGGCGGCACCGACGGGGCGGCAATGTTTCGCGGATTGGCCGACCAGCTGGTGACTGGCTAGTTGCCCGAAAGGGTGGCGCGGCGTAAGCTGGTGAAATGGCGCAGAACACGGACACCGACACACGGCTGGCGGCGCGCGGCAAGCGGGCCGAACGGCTGGCTTTGGTGGCGATCTGTCTGGTTGCGATCGGCGTCATCTATTTCACCAACCAGCTGCTGACCAAACGGTTTACCGAAAACACCCGCAACCGCGCTGAAATCCGCCTTGCGCTTTATTCGGCCAACCTGATCAGCGAATTGCAGCGCAATTCCATCGTTCCGCAACTGCTGGCCCGTGATCCGGCCTTGATCGGCGCGCTCAATTCCGGGGATTATTCGCAATCGACCCAGCGCTTGCTGTCGTTTGTCGATGAAATCGGCGCGGCCTCGCTGATGTTGCTGGATGTGGACGGGCGCACGGTGGCCGCGACAGATCGCAACCGGCTGGGCGAAACCCACCGTGGCGCGCCTTATTTTACGGATGCATTGCGTTCAAACGCGACCGTGTTCAGCGTGCAGGAACGCGAAAGCACCGGCTATTCCTTTACCTATTCGCGCAAGCTTGATGATGGGGGCGTCTTTCTTGGGGTGATCACCGTCGAGGTTGATCTGGCCAAACTGGAACGCAGCTGGGCGGGTATTTCGGATGCGGTTTTCGTGACCGACAGCCAGGGCCAGATCATCCTGACCACGGAAGGGCGCTGGCGCGGGCTGACCGAAGTCGAGGCGCTGGCCCGTCAGGACGCCCCGTCAGCGATCCAGCGCGCGTTGCAGGCGACGCAGGACTGGACCTCGCTTCCGATTGACGCCTATTTGCAGGGCGAAGGTGTCATGCGCCGCGAGGCCCGCGTGCCGTTTCAGGGCTGGCGCATGGTCAGTTTCACCACCTATGCCAGCGTGCGCGAACGGGTGAACAGTGTTCTGGCCCTTGAAATCATGGGGTTCGCGATCCTGCTGGCGGCCGGTTTCTGGTTCACATCGCGCAAATCTGTAGTGCGGATGCGCGTGTTCCAACGGGAATCCGCCGAACTGCGCCTGCTCAACCAGCGGCTACAGCGCGAGATTGCCGAGCGCGAAAAGGTCGAAAAAACTCTCGAGGTGGCCGAACAGACCCTTGCGCAATCTTCAAAACTGGCCGCTTTGGGTGAAATGTCGGCCGCCGTCAGCCACGAATTGAACCAACCGCTTGCGGCGATGAAAACATATCTGGCGGGCGCGCGCCTGTTGCTGTCGCGCAAGCGCCCCGACGAGGCGCTGTCGTCGTTCCAGCGGATTGATGATCTGATCGAACGGATGGGCGCGATCACCAAACAGCTGAAATCCTATGCCCGCAAGGGGGCCGACACCTTTGAACCGGTGGATACGCGCGATGCCGTGACCTCGGCCCTTGGCATGATGGAGCCGCAACTGCGCCAGCGCCACGTCAGCATCACCCGCACCCTGCCCAGCGAACCGGCGATGATCTTCGGCGACCGGATGCGCTATGAACAGGTGATCATCAACCTGTTGCGCAACGCGCTTGATGCGACCAAAGGCGTCAAAGACCCGCAGATTGATATCGTTCTGGCGGTGGGCGAAACCGTCACGCTGTCGGTGCGTGACAATGGCGAAGGCATTGC
This sequence comes from Octadecabacter sp. R77987, assembly GCF_042466115.1. Lineage (NCBI taxonomy): Bacteria > Pseudomonadati > Pseudomonadota > Alphaproteobacteria > Rhodobacterales > Roseobacteraceae > Octadecabacter > Octadecabacter sp. R77987. Next base: position 234,533 of record NZ_JAXHBQ010000001.1, read on the forward strand.
CGATCTGGATGCGCTGTTCGAGCCGTTCTACACAACCAAGCAGGCCGGTGACGGGGTCGGGCTGGGACTGGCCATTTCTTCGGGGATCGTCAACGACTTGGGTGGGCGATTAACCGCCCGAAATGCCACATCGGGGGGGGCTGTATTTGAAGTTCGCCTGCCTATCTGGAAAGAAGAGAGCGAGATTTCCGCAGCAGAATAGGGCGTGGACGAATGGCACAGGCAATGAAGATCGCAATCGTCGATGATGAAAAAGACATGCGTCACTCGATTTCGCAGTGGTTGGCGCTGTCGGGATTTGACACCGAAACATTCGCCAGCGCCGAAGAAGCCCTGCGCGGCCTTGGCCCCGACTATCCCGGCGTGGTAGTCAGCGATATCAAGATGCCCGGCATGGACGGGATGCAATTCCTCAAGAAACTCAAGGGAGTGGACAGCACTCTTCCAGTGATCATGATCACCGGTCACGGCGATGTCCCGATGGCCGTCGAGGCAATGCGCATCGGCGCGTTCGATTTTCTGGAAAAGCCGTTCAACCCCGACCGGATGACCGAACTGGCCAAGAAGGCCACGAATGTCCGCCGCCTGACGCTGGACAACCGCGCACTGCGCCGCGAATTGTCTGACGGCAGCGCCCTGATAAAGAAACTGATCGGCGCCAGCCCGGTGATGGAACGCCTCAAGGAAGATATCCTTGATCTGGGGCAGGCCGACGGCCATGTGCTGGTCGAGGGCGAAACCGGCACCGGCAAGACCCTTGTGGCCCATGCGCTGCACGCCGTGGGCGCACGCGCCAGCAAGAAATTCGTGCTGATCAGCTGTTCGGCCTATGACGAGGACGCGCTGCAAAAGCGCCTGTTCGGCCCCGCAGGGCAGGACGATCCGATTCCGGCCATGGAAGAGGCCCGCGGTGGCACCCTGGTGCTGGAAGACATCGAATCTCTTGGGCCGACCGCACAGGCGCGCCTGCTGCAGGCAATCAACGATCAGGGCACGCCCGCCGAAACCCGCATTGTCGCGATCTGCAACCTGCAAGACGAAGGCAAGACCTGCGAAAGCGAGCTGCGCGCCGATCTGTTTTACCGCCTTGCAGCCCTGCGCATCACTGTCCCACCGCTGCGCCAGCGCGGCGAGGATATCCTGACGCTGTTCACCCGTTTGGGCGAACAATTCGCCGAAGAATACGGCTGCGACGCACCGCAGGTCAGCGCGCAGGAAGCCGCGCAACTGCTGCAAGCGCCGTGGCCCGGAAACGTGCGCCAGCTGATCAACGTGGCCGAGCGCGCCGTGCTGCAAAACCGCCGTGGCACAGGCACCATCGCATCGCTGCTGATGGCCGACAACGACGAAAGCCGCCCCGCGATGACCACCGAGGGCAAGCCGCTGAAAGATTTCGTCGATGCGTTTGAACGGATGTTGATCGACAACACCATGCGCCGCCACAAGGGCAGCATCGTCAACGTGATGGACGAATTGTGCTTGCCCCGCCGGACCCTGAACGAAAAGATGGCCAAGTATGGCCTGCAAAGGTCTGATTATCTGGGGTGATCGGTCCCGCGCGTGGCAGTGATTTATCTTTTCATGTATTTCCTGACCTACGGCGTGCCGTTGATCGGGACGGCAATCCTGATTGTGCTGATCGCGAAAGTCGTCTTTCGGGGCGCATGGTGGGGTTGGCTGCTTGCAGCGGCAGGCGTGATCGCGGCAAGTTGCGTGCCGTGGTGGCTGGACCGTCAGGAATTGCAACGCGAAGTCGCCGCATTTGCCCCTGACGAGATTATCCCCGACACCCTCACCTTGGCCCCCGGTGCTTTGTGGCATATCGAAGAGGGCAATCATGCGGGCGTGACCTGTTCTTGGGAATGTGATTTCGGTGATTTTCCCTTTGTAACCAAGGTGGACAGTGGCGGCGTTGAATATGCCCTACAGCTTGGCAGCTCTGGCCAACCCATTGATCGCCATAACCTTTGGGACGGTCTTTATGATGTGACGCGCGCCCCGGGTCAGGATTTTCCTTATCAATACGCCTATATCGGGTTGTCGATCTATCGCGACTACGGCGTGCCGCAATCGGGCGATTATCGCAAGCCGCATTGGCCGGCGTCGGGCAAAGGCGTGCATATGTTGGTGGTCTTGCCAGCTGACGGAATACTGGATTTCGCAACCGCTGACGTGCTTTATCGCCGCCATAACGTGCAGCGTGACATGGCGCAGCCGTTCTTTTGGGGGCAGGCAACGCAGACCGTTCAATACCCCTCTACCAAGATGATATTTGACGACCTGCACGCGGTTGCCACGCGCTAATTGCCTGTGCGACACACTTAGACGTTGTAATATGCGCCCATCCTCCCCTATGTATAAGCCACGGACGGTTGCCATGACGCTTTGCGCAAAAGTCCGGTGAGTTTCTCTGCCAAAGGCCGCGCGGCCACAGTCGCCCCTTCGTCAGACCAAGAATGTGGTCCCTCAAGTCATTTGACGGGACCAGATAAACAGCCCGCGGGCGCTGTTGGACAACCAAAGCGCCGGGCATTGAATGGGCCGCAGTTTTCTGCGGTCGGAGAAGAAACGCGATGCAACGCGCGCAAACGACAGGCACAAGTGAACGGGGCGCAATGCCCTGCATCAGTGCCTTTGCGCCAATCGCCCTTAATAGACATGCCAGCCAGACAATCGCGCCCCCCGGCGGGATTTATGCTGCCGTGTGATCGGACAACATGGCCAAGAAAATGCTTATCGATGCGACCCACCCGGAAGAAACCCGGGTCGTGGTCGTGGACGGAAACAAAGTCGAGGAATTCGACTTTGAATCTCAAGCCCGCCGCCAGCTGGCGGGCAATATCTACCTTGCCAAGGTAACACGGGTCGAACCCTCGCTTCAGGCGGCGTTCATCGACTATGGCGGCAACCGCCACGGATTCCTTGCGTTCAACGAAATCCACCCTGATTATTATCAGATTCCGGTGGCCGATCGCCAAGCGCTGATCGCCGAGGAAAAGGCCTATGCCGAAGCGCAGAAGGCCGAAGCCGAAGCCGAGGAAAGCAAGCCCAAACGGTCGCGCCGCCGCCGCAAACCCAAGGCCGCCGAGGCTGAAGGGCAGGACGCCGTAACCTCCGCCGATCCCGTTGAAACGACCGAGGATGAAACCTCGGGCGATATCGCGGGTATGGAAACCATTGATCTGGACGAAGGCGCCAGCCCGATGGAAACCGTTGGCGAAACCCCTGTGGAAACGCCTGCGTCAGATGATGACGAACAGCCCTATGTCGCGATGGATGACGCCGCCGAAAAGGACGAATCCATCGAAGTTGTCGCCGACGAGGACGACAGCGAAGATGTGCGCCCCGTGCGCAAACCCCGCCCCAAGCGCTATAAGATTCAGGAAGTGATCAAGGTGCGCCAGATCCTTCTGGTGCAGGTCGTCAAGGAAGAGCGCGGCAACAAGGGCGCGGCCCTGACCACCTATCTGTCGCTGGCGGGCCGTTACTGCGTGCTGATGCCCAACACGGCGCGCGGTGGTGGTATCTCGCGCAAGATCACCAATGCTGCCGACCGCAAGAAGCTGAAAGAAATCGCCAACGAAATCGACGTGCCCGAGGGGGCCGGCCTGATCGTGCGCACGGCAGGCAGCCAGCGCACCAAGACCGAAATCAAGCGCGATTACGAATACCTGCAACGCCTATGGGAACAGATCCGCGAGCTGACGCTGAAATCCACAGCGCCCGCGCCGATCTATGAAGAAGGTAACCTGATCAAACGCTCGATCCGCGATCTGTATTCCAAGGAAATCGACGAGGTGATCGTCGAGGGCGAGGGTGGTTATCGCACCGCCAAGGACTTCATGAAGATGATCATGCCGTCCCACGCCAAGAACGTGAAAAACTATACCGAAGCAATGCCGCTGTTCGCCCGTCATCAGGTGGAAAGCTACCTGTCGGGCATGTTCAACCCCACGGTGCAACTGCCGTCGGGTGGTTATATCGTGATCGGCGTGACCGAAGCGCTGGTCGCCATCGACGTCAACTCGGGCCGTGCCACCAAGGAAGGCAGCATCGAGCAGACAGCGACCAAGACCAATCTGGAAGCCGCCGACGAAGTGGCGCGCCAGTTGCGCCTGCGCGACCTTGCGGGCCTGATCGTGATCGACTTTATCGACATGGACGAGCGCAAGAATAACGCGGCAGTCGAAAAGCGGTTCAAGGACAAGCTGAAAACAGATCGCGCGCGCATTCAGGTGGGCCGGATTTCCGGTTTCGGCCTGATGGAAATGTCGCGTCAGCGCCTGCGCCCCGGCATGATCGAGGCCACGACCCAGCCCTGCGCCCACTGCCACGGTACGGGCCTGCTGCGCTCAGATGACAACCTTGCCCTGTCGATCCTGCGCCAGATCGAGGAAGAAGGCGTGCGCGGCCGCAGTAAGGAAGTGCTGGTCAAGGCACCCACAGCCATCGCCAACTATCTGATGAACCAGAAACGCGATCACGTGCTGGGCATCGAGGCCCGTTACGGGCTGTCGGTGCGGGTCGAGGCTGATCCCTTCATGATCTCGCCGGACTTTGCGATTGAAAAGTTCAAGACCGCCAGCCGCGCGGTGGCCGAACCTGCCGTCAATGTGATTTCGTCCGATACGGCGGTGATGGCCGGTGTGGTCGAAGATGACGAGACCGAGGAAACCGTGCCCCAGACGCGCGACGCGTCACAGGCCACACCTGAAAATGGTGACGGCGAAGGGCAACCCAAGAAACGCCGTCGGCGTCGTCGGCGGCGGCGCGGCGGCGGCAATGGTGAAGGCAACGGCGATAACCAGAACGGTGAAAACGCCGATGTCACTGCACAAGGCGATGACGTGAAAACCGCAGAGGCACCTGCCGAGGTTGCGGCCGCAGACGACGCCCCTGCCAAGCCCAAGCGCACCCGCACGCGCCGCAAGCCCAAGGCCGAAGACACAGCCGAGGCGGCCCCGGCCGAAACGGTAGTAGAAGCCGATGCGGTCACTGACGCTGAACCCGCTGAAAAGCCGGTGAAAAAGCGCGCCACGCGCAGCCGCAAAAAGCCCGAGCCAGCAGCCGAACCGGTCGCCGAGGCGGTCGCCGAACCGGCAGCCGAGGAAGCCCCCAAGGCACCGCGCAAACGTGCATCCCGCGCCAAGGCCAAACCGGCGGCCGACGTTGCCGAAGTTGCCGAGGCCGCCGCGCCCGAACCCAAAGTGACCAAGGCTGCGAAAGCCGCAAAGGCTGAAAAACCCGCAGCACCGGCCAAGGCCGCGGATGATGGCAAGCCCAAGCGCAAGGGCTGGTGGTCACTGGGCCGCTAGGGCAGACGAAAGCAAGATCAGGACCGCTGCGCATCACTGCGTGGCGGTCTTTTTATGGGCCACGCCTGATCAGATAGGCAGTCACGGCCCCGTCCTGGGTCATTGACAGCAATTCATGCCCCGCCTGATCGCAAAAATGCGGCACATCTATCACCGCCACGGGATCGTCCGCCAGGATGCGCAGGGTCTGACCCGCTTGCAGCCCCAGCAACGCCTTGCGCGCGCGCAACACGGGCAGGGGGCACAGCAAGCCAATCGCGTCGATGTCCTGATCAGGCGTCATGCCCAAGCGATTAGGCCGCATGTGACAGACTGTCCACCAAGTTGTGACCGTTTGACAGGTGACGCCGCGCGCGTGCTGCCCTAAAGCTGGGGGAAAGGAGACCCGATGCTGACGCCCGATCTATTGCTGGATGCAACCCTGCTGCCTGCCATCGCCATCGCGATCATGGCGGGGGTGCTGTCGTTTCTCAGCCCTTGTGTCTTGCCCATCGTGCCACCCTATCTGGCCTATATGGGCGGTGTGTCGGTCAGCGACATGGACGACAGCGGCGCAAAACGCGGGCGGGTGTTGCTTGCGGCCGCCTTCTTTGTGTTGGGTCTGTCGACCGTGTTCATTCTGCTGGGCTTCGCGTTTTCGGCGATGGGGCGTGCGCTGCTGGCCTGGCAGGACTGGTTCATCACGGTCGCGGGCGTGGTGATCATGATCTTCGGCGCGCATTTCATCGGCATCTTCCGCATTCCGTTTCTGGACCGCGAAGCGCGTGTTGAAACAGGGGATCGCGGTGGCTCGGCCCTTGGGGCCTATGTGCTGGGGTTGGCTTTCGCTTTTGGCTGGACACCCTGTTTGGGCCCGATCCTTGGCACCATTCTGGGGCTGGCCGCTTCCGAGGCAGACCTCTGGCGCGGCGCAGTGTTGCTGGCGTTCTATGCCCTTGGTCTTGGCGTGCCGTTCCTGTTGGTTGCCGCGTTCTTTCCGGCCCTCAAGGGGCCAATGGCATTCATGAAACGCCATATGGCGCGGATCGAGCGGATATCGGGCCTGCTTTTGTGGACCGTCGGCCTGTTGATGCTGACAGGGCAGTTCACCGCCTTCAGCTGGTGGCTTTTGGAAACATTTCCGGCGCTGGCCGTGCTGGGCTGATGTCGCAGGGGGCGCTGCCCCCGCCTGCGGCCCCCCGGAGGTATTTTTGAACAAAAGAAGCCTTTGTGTTGTGGCTTATTTTTGCCGAAGTTCCTGTTTAGGGTGGCGGTATGAGTGAGGCTGATCTGAATATGCAGGTGCGCAGGCGGCGGGTGTTTTACATTCCCGGCTATGATCCGATTCATCCGCGCCGCTACCGCGAGCTTTACCGCAAGGAGAGCGCCGCGCAGGCCGAAATTTCCGGCTATGCGATTGGCATCAGCCCCAAACAGGGTGGCGGCGCCTATGGCTGGCATGTGCAGGCCGAGATCGGCGCGCCGGTGCAGGCGGATGTCGATGTGCTGGTCTGGTCCGACATCGTGCGCGACAGCATGTCCAACACCATCGGCGCGACCTATCTGCAACTGGCGCGCACGGCATGGACCTATATTACCAGCGGGGCGTTGCGCCGGCTGATGTGGCTGCGCAAAGGGCCGGTGATTGCCGCGCTTTATCCGGTGGGGATGTTGTTGTTGCAACTGCTGCTGGCGCTGGTTGTCGGCGGACAGGTGGGGCGGCTGGCGCTGGCGGGCTTGGGCGTGGTCTGGGATGCCCCTGATCTGGTCAACTCCCTGATCTGGTGGCCGATTTTCCTTGCGCTGGCGGTGTGGATATTGCGCTGGTTCAAACGCATGGACGGCAGGTTTTTCGCCTATTACCTGATGCATGACTACGCCTATTCCGCCAATTGGAACGGTGCTAACCCGCCCGAACTTGAGGCGCGGATGGCCGAATTTGGCGATACGATCGCCGCCGCGCTGGAAACGGACGCCGACGAAGTTCTGGTCGTTGGCCATTCATCCGGCGCGCATTTGGCTGTGTCGATTTTGGCCGATCTGATCCGCGCTGGACGGGTGCGGGCAGATGGGCCAAAGCTGGCGTTCCTGTCGCTGGGGCAAGTTGTGCCGATGGTGTCGTTCTTGCGAGAGGCGCACCGCCTACGCAACGATCTGGCGTTCCTGTCGCTGCGTGACGAACTGACGTGGGTCGATGTGACCGCCCCCGGCGATGGCTGCGCCTTTGCTCTGTGCGATCCGGTGGCTGTGTCCGGTGTCGCGCCGGACGGGAAAAAGTGGCCGTTGATCATGTCGGCGGCCTTTACCCAGACACTGAGCCCGGAACGCTGGAAGGAGTTGCGCTGGAAGTTTTTCCGCCTGCATTTTCAATACCTTTGCGCCTTTGATCGCCCCAATGATTACGATTATTTCCAGATTACAGCGGGGCCAGTCACTTTGGCCGACCGGTATCGCGACCGTCCGCCATCCAAATCGCGGATCGACGTGCCCGCCTCGAAATACACGAGCGTGGCCCCATGATCCCGCCCAAGCCGCCCGCGCGCCCCGACAAGGTGTCGCTGTGGCGCTATGTGCGCCTGTTTCGCAGCGATATCCTGTCTGCCCAGCCTGCCAAGCTATACCGCGCCTGGATGGCCGAATTCCGCACGCCGTTCTTTCGCAGCTTCATGGCCAATGATCCCACGCTTGTGCAGACCGTGCTAAAGGACCGCCCCGATGATTTCCCCAAATCCGACCGGATTGGCGCGGGGTTGCGCCCGCTTCTGGGCGACAGCGTGTTCCTGACCAATGGCGCGGTCTGGAAACGCCAGCGCCGCATCATTGATCCCGCGTTCGAGGGCGGGCGGCTACGCGATACATATGGCGCGATGTATGCGGCCGCGCAGGCTGCGGTTGACCGCCTTGGCGCGCAGGCTGACGGCACCCCGCACGAGGTCGAGGCCGAAACCAGCCATGCCGCCGCCGATGTGATTTTCCGCACGCTGTTTTCCATTCCCATCGAGCACGAAATCGCCGCCGATGTGTTCACGAAATTTCGCGACTACCAGCGCAGCCAGCCAATCCTGAACCTGGCGGCCTTTATCCCCGTGCCCCGCTGGTTTCCGCGCTTTTTCAAGGGGCAAACCAAACGCACCGCGCGCGATATCCGCGCCCTGATCACGCAACTGACGACGCAGCGCATGGATGCGATCAAGGCGGGCACAGCGCCCGACGATCTGGCAACCAAGATCATGACCACGCCCGATCCACAGACGGGCGAAACGTTTACGACCGAGGAAATGGTCGATCAGGTTGCGATATTTTTCCTCGCGGGGCATGAAACTTCGGCAAGTGCGCTGGCGTGGACGCTCTATCTGATGGCGCTTTATCCCGATTGGCAGGACAGTGTGGCAAAGGAGGCGCAGGCGCTGACCGGCCCCGATTTCAAGCTGGTTGGCAAGCTGCGTCTGTCCAAGGACGTGTTCCGCGAGGCCCTGCGCCTTTATCCGCCCGTGCCGATGATGGTGCGCGAGGCGGGCTGCCCTGAACGGTTTCGCGACCGCGGTGTGCCGAAAGGATCGCAGATCGTCCTGTCCCCGTGGCACCTGCACCGCCATGAACGCTTGTGGGACAATCCTGACGGCTTTGATCCGACCCGCTGGGCCACAGAAAACGGCAAGAAATGCCAGCGCGAGGCCTACATTCCGTTTTCCGCCGGTCCGCGCGTGTGCACCGGCGCGGGGTTTGCGATGGTCGAGGGGCCGCTGATCCTGTCGATGCTGCTGCGCGCCTACCGGTTTGAACTGGTGGAAGGGCGCGAACCTGTGCCCGTGGCCCACCTGACTGTGCGCGCGAAAGATGGCATCTGGTTGCGGATCACGCCCCGCTAGATTGGGCGGCTTTCAGCACGTAAACGCGGATCGCCGAAGCAAGGCCAACATCGCCGCGTGTTTCGTCGATTTCAATCGCGAGGCCGTTCAGGGTTTTGCCCTGCGCGCGCGCCAAATCGCGAAACGCCACCCAGAATTCCGGCTCCAGCGACACCGATGTGCGGTGGCCGCGCAGGGTGAGCGAGTGCTTTTCGGGGCGTGTCATTCGTCCTCGAACTTCAACTGATCCAGCCGCGCACGCGCCTGATCCGATTGCGCCGTATCGAGCAACCGTTGCGCCTTGGTGCGCCCGAACTTCACCGCATTGGCATCGGCGCGGGCCTTCTTTGCGGCCCGCTCCTTTTCCTTGCGCGCGTGGTTCAGGTTCACAGGCTTCATTTCGGGCCGATCATATCCTCGGGGCGCACGACAGCATCAAAAGTTTCGCCATCAACGAACCCCAGCGCAATCGCTTCCTCGCGCAGGGTGGTGCCGTTCTTGTGCGCGGTTTTGGCGACCTTGGTGGCGTTGTCATAGCCAATCGTCGGGGCCAAGGCCGTGACCAGCATCAGGCTTTCCTTCATCAGCTTGTCGATGCGCGGCGCATTCGCCTCGATCCCCATCAGCATCCGTTCGGTGAAGCTGTCGGCCACGTCACCAAGCAGCTGCATGCTTTGCAGCAGGTTATAGGCCATCATCGGGTTATAGACGTTGAGTTCAAAATGCCCCTGTGATCCGGCAAAGCTGATCGCGGCGTCATTGCCAAGGATATGTGCGCAAACTTGGGTCATGGCTTCGGCCTGTGTCGGATTGACCTTGCCGGGCATGATCGACGAACCGGGCTCGTTTTCCGGCAGGATCAGTTCGCCAAGGCCGGAGCGCGGGCCGGACCCCAACAGGCGAATGTCGCTGGCGATTTTGTAGGCAGCCATCGCGGTGGTCTTGATCGCGCCGGACATGAACACCATCGCGTCATGGGCGGCCAAAGCCTCGAATTTGTTTGGCGCGGTGACAAAAGGCAGGCCGGTGATTTCGGCCATGTTCGCGGCCACGGTGGTGTCCCACCCCTTGGCGGTGTTCAATCCGGTGCCGACGGCGGTGCCGCCTTGTGCCAACTCGTAAATGCCGGGCAGGGCAAGGTTGATGCGCGCAATCCCGTTGCGGATTTGCGCGGCGTAGCCGGAAAACTCCTGCCCCAGTGTCAGCGGTGTGGCGTCCTGGGTATGGGTGCGGCCGATCTTGATGATGTCCTTGAATTCGTCCGATTTCGCCTCAAGCCCCTGCGCGAATTTATCCAGCCCCGGCAGCAGCACATCACGCACGGTCATCGCGGCGGCGATATGCATCGCGGTGGGGAAGGTATCGTTGGACGACTGGCCCATGTTGCAATGGTCGTTCGGGTGAACGGGGTCTTTGGACCCGATCACACCGCCCAGCATTTCAATGGCGCGGTTGGCGATCACTTCATTGGCGTTCATGTTCGACTGGGTGCCGGACCCTGTTTGCCACACGACAAGCGGGAAATGATCATCGAGTTTACCGTCGATCACTTCGCCCGCCGCGGCGATGATGGCATCGGCCAGCTTGCCGTCCAGCTTGCCGGATGCCTTGTTCGCCTGCGCGCAGGCCTTTTTGATCACGCCCAAGGCGCGCACGATGGCCACGGGCTGTTTTTCCCAACCGATCGGGAAATTCATGATGCTGCGCTGGGTCTGTGCGCCCCAATAGCGGGTGTTTTCCACCTCGAGCGGGCCAAAGCTGTCGGTTTCGGTGCGGGTATCGGTCATGGCGCGGTCCTTTGGTATGCGGTTGTATGCCGTTTACGCCAGCGCGCGCCACGCTGCAACGGGCGTGTTGCCGCAACCGTTATTTGCGGAAACTGTCAAGGCTGACGACTTCGGCCTCGCTTGGGGCAAGGTCTTCGGCCATCTCCTCCATCGGCGCTTCGGGGTGGTCATCTTCGGCGTCATCATCATCGTCCTGGGTTTCAAAGCGCAGGCCGAATTCAACCGACGGATCGACGAAGGTCTTGATGGAATCGTAAGGGATATACAGCGGTTCGGGGTTGTCACCAAAGTTGAGGGTAATCGCGAACCCTTCGTCGGTGACGGTCAGGTTGTCGAACCAGTGCTGGATCACCACGGTCATTTCGCCGGGATAGCGGTCTGACAGCCAGTCGGCGATTTCCACCTCAGGGTGCATCGTATCAAAGGTGATGAAAAAATGGTGTTCACCGGGCAACCCGTGTTCGCTGATATCGGTCAATACCTGCTGGATCAGCCCGCGCATCGCGCGGTGCATGAGGTTTCCGTAGTCGATTGAACGGGTCATGCGCATCATCCCTTGGTCGTTGGTGCCAGCATACGGGATTCGGAAGCGGATGAAAGGGGCGGTTGGGGAAAAGAAATGCCCGCCCTAGATCATTCCAGCAGCCACGCCCGCCAGCGCCGTCACGACCAGCGTCAGCACCAAACCGCGCTGCATCCCCGGCATCATCACACCCGCCAGAGCGATCAAGGCGAGGGCGGTGAGATCAACACTGCCCCAGACCGGCCAAAGCAGGTTCAGGCGCCCCAAGCTGCCGATGTCTGCAAACAGCAAATGCGCGGCGAACCACAGCGACAGGTTGGCGATCACCCCGACAACGGCAGCCGTTATCGCGCTTAACGCGCCTGCAACCCTTGGCCGCCCTTCCAGCCAGTCGATCAGCGGCGCGCCAGCGAATATCCAGATAAAACAAGGCACAAACGTCACCCAAAGGGCCAACACGGCGGCCTGCACCGCCAGCCATGGCCCGCCCGCACCAAGGCCCGACTGAAACGCCACGAACTGCGTCACAAGGATCAGCGGCCCCGGCGTTGTTTCCGCAAGCCCCAGCGCGTCCATCATTTGTGCGGTGTCGATCCAGCCGAAATCGACGACAACCACTTGGGTCATATAGGCCAGCACGGCATATGCCCCGCCGAATGTGACGACCGCCAATGTGGAAAAGAACAGCCAGATATCGGTCAGGAATTCCGACCCTTGGATCAGCGCCAGCGGCGCGACCCAGATCAGCCCGCCAATGGCGATCACCCGCAGGGATTGGCCCCATGGCAGGGCAGTGGGCGCGGCGGTGGCAGTGGCGCGGGTCGTCAGCGCGCCGTAAACCGCAGCACCCCCGATGATCAACGGAAAGGGCAGGTTCAGCGCGAACAAGCCGACAAAAGCCAGCATCGCAATCGCCCAATCGGGCGGGCCGCGCAGGGCCTTGCGGGCGATGCGCAGGATCGCCTCGATCACGATGATCACCACGGTGGCCTTGATCCCGACAAACGCCGCCTGCACCAGCGGCAGGTTGCCATAAGCGGCATAGGCAAAGGCCAGCGCGAAAATCACCAGCGCGCCGGGGATCACGAACAACCCACCCGCGAGCAAGCCACCAATGATCCCGCGCATCCGCCAACCGGAATAGGTGGCCAGCTGCATGGCTTCGGGGCCGGGCAGCAACATGCAAAACGACAGCGCGCGCAGGAATTGCGGTTCTGTCAGCCACGGGCGGTCCTCGACCAGTTCCTTGTGCATCAGGGCGATTTGCGCGGCGGGGCCACCGAATGAAAGCAACCCGATCCGGCCAAAGACGCGGACCATGTCTGCGTAGCTGGTCATTTCGCCGCCCCTGCGGGCCAATCATGCCCTTCGTCAAACCCGTCGCGTGCCCAACGATAAAGCGCGTCGTAGATGTTCATGCCTGCTTCTAGTTGCGCCATGTCATCGCGATACATCCGCGACAATCCCACCGAAAGGGCCAGCAATCCGGCGGCTTGCGGACTGGCGGCGTGATCATCGGTATCAGCGGCGCGCACGACCAGCGCAAGGCGGTCCAGCGCGGGATGGGCTAGCCCGAAGGTGGCGATCATCGTATCGAACGTGCAAAGTGGGCCGCGATGGCTGAAGTGCGTGTCTTCAATGTCAAAGGGCGTGGCGTCGAACTTCTCGGCGACCGCTGGCACCTCGGACGGGGGCACAAACAGAAACTGCGCTGCAGGATCGACAAACCGACGGATCAGCCACGGGCAGGCGATGCGGTCAATCTTGGGGCGGTGGCGCGTGACCCAAAGCGGGGCAGGGCGTGCGGCAGCCGGAACACGGGGCAGGCCCGCATCACGCCAACCATAATTGCCGCCCTCAAGCACCTGCGCGCCGATCCCTTGCGCGCGCAACCACGCGGCAACCCCATGCGACAGTTTCTTGCCCTTCTGGCAGATCACAACGCAATCGCGTCCGGCAAGGCGCGCGGACAGCCCGTCACGATCGGTATGGGCCGCCCGAAAGGCCGTGGGCACCAGAAAGGGATCATCGGCGTGATCGGCGTCAATGCTGACGTCCACCAGCACGGGGGCAGCGGGGGTGCCGATCAGGCGCATGAGGGTGGCGGGGGTAATTTCGTTGAAGGCCGGCATGGCGCATCCTTTCTGAAAGGGTCAGTGGATGCATCGCTTGGGCCAAAGCCTTACGGGGCGGACGCGGACCCCATGGATCATGGGTAAGCGCCGCCAGCGGGTGCGTCAACCCAGCACGCGGCTGACCTCGCGCAGGATCTTGGCACGGATCGCGCGGGGATAATCGCGGTGGGTCAGCGCGGTTATGACAAACCCGTTGCGGGTAATCACCGCCCGCTGGAAAAAGCCGGTGATGGCCAGGCCCATGCCTTCGATGGCGATGCCGTTGATGGTGACACCTGCGCGTTCCGCCGCGATACGCGCGGCGCGCACATCCGTGCCCGCGTTTGGCGTGCCGTCACCGGAAATGTCAATCACGCGGCGCAGGCAATCGGGCGCATCAGCAAACTGGCGCAAGGAAAACAGCACCGCGTCACCAATCGCCGTATCCGATTGCACAAAGGCGCGCGGCATCGTGCGGGCGCGCACCGACAGGCCCACCACATCGGCTTCGGCGCGGATTTGGGTCCAGGGAATCGACACCTCCTGGCGGCCCACACCCGACCACTGGATCACCATGATCGCGACTTGCCCGCGGATCAGTTCATCCATGATTTCAGGGTCGATCAGTGCGTCCGCCATGCCATCGGTTTGCAGGCGGTACTCAGCCACATCAATGGAATTGGACACATCAATCGTCAGGATCAGCGCCGTGTCACAGGCCTGCGCCACCGGTGCTGCAAGCCCCAGAGCAAGTGTCACGATATGGCGCAATCCGATCCCCATCGCGCCAAGTCTATTACAGCAACCGCCAAAAGAATACCGCGCACATCGTGAAACCAACCGCGGCGATCAGCGTGATCACCGTCAGGCGGATCATCTGCTTGCGATCAAACTTGGCCAGTTCGCCGCGAAACCCAAGTGCGCCGCCCAGATAGCCCGGAAAGACTGCGACCGCGCTGGTGGCATTCGCCATCACGGGCGGCACGCCGATGAAAACCAGCGCCGGAAAGGTCAGGAATGTGCCGCCGCCGGCGATGGTGTTCAACACCCCCGCACCAAAGGCCGCCACAAGGATCAGCGCAATATCCATCACTGTTTGCCTTTCAAGGGACTCGTTTCGCCTGTTTTGCGATATTCGCGCCCGACCTGCCAGCCACCTGTGACAAATGCCCCCTCATTAAGACTTTTGTGCAAATCGCGACGAAATTGATGTTCGCGAAAGGATTCCCCCGTTATGCAGGCAGCACCAAGACCAAGAACAAGCAGGCACATGTCAGATCATATCAACGCGCAGCATGAACCGGTGGCGCGGGCACCTATTGAGTGGGTCAAGACCCTTGCGAAATACCGCGAACCGCGCGTCGGGCGCAGCTGGTTTGAACTGGCAATCACCGCAGGGCCGTTTGTCGGTCTGTGGGCGCTGGCATGGTGGAGCCTGACTTACAGCTACTGGCTGGCCCTTGCGATCGCCGTATTCAATGGCGCGTTCCTGTTGCGCCTGTTCGTGATCCAGCATGATTGCGGGCATGGATCGTTTTTCAACAACCGTGCGCTGAGCGATTGGCTGGGTCGCGCCCTTGGGGTGGTGACACTGACACCCTATGACGTGTGGCGGCGCACCCATTCCATTCACCACGGCGCACACGGCAATCTGGCGCGGCGCGGGATTGGTGATGTCTATACTATGACGGTCGCGGAATATAACGCGATGGGTTGGCTGCGCCGTTTGCAATACCGTGCCTATCGCCACCCGATTGTGTTGTTCGGGCTTGCACCCGGCTATCTGTTCTTTTTGCAGAACCGCCTGCCGCTGGGGCTGATGAACGGGGTGAAATACTGGATCAGCGCGATGGGGACGAATGTCGCGCTGGTGGTTGGGCTGTCGGTGATCTGTTACTTTGGCGGGGTCATGCCGATCCTGCTGGTGTTCCTGCCGACCACGCTTTTGGCGGCAACGGCTGGCGTGTGGCTGTTCTATGTCCAGCACCAGTTCGAGGGGGCCAGCTGGGATCACGATGCCGACTGGCAGATGCATGACGCCGCCCTGCACGGCAGTTCGCACTATGTCTTGCCAACACCCCTGCAATGGCTCAGCGCCAATATCGGCATCCACCACGTGCACCACCTTTACAGCCGTATCCCGTTTTACCGCCTGCCCGAAGTGCTGCGCGATCATGGCGAACTTGCCACCGGCAACCGGATGACGATCCGGCAAAGCATCGGGTCCGCGCGCCTGAAACTGTGGGACGAAAAGACCCGCCAGTTGTTATCGTTCGCACAGGCGCGCGGTCGCTAGGGTCGCAGCGCTATCAAAAGGGGGCGAGAGTGGCAAACGCAATCGCCGGGGTGCCTGCCTTTTCTGGATAACAAATCAACAGATGCGGGCCGGCGCGCAGCCTTGTTCCACTTGCGCCCCGGCGCGCATGCGCCAAGCCCGACCTCCCCCACGGGAGGGCTTTCATCAACGGCTGTTGTGTGTGTAAGCTGGGTTGGTTTGTGCAACACCCGTTCCGTTCGGTTTCACGCCTCCCGAGGTCGGGCTTGGCGCATGCGCGCCTGCATACGCGGCGGGTTGGGATTGCAGGGCAATCTCGCTTCCCTGACAGAACAATTGGCGCAGCCAAATGTGGAGTCAGTCGTCAACAGGCGCGGCGGGTCCGATTGTAGTGAAGTAAAGTGCAGGCTTCCGCGGGATTGCAGGGCAATCTCGTTCCCCTGACAGAACAATTGGCGCAGCCAAATGTGGAGTCAGTCCTCCACAGGCGCGGCGGGTCCCGATTGTAGTGAAGTAAAGTGCAGGCTTCTGTTGCCAGGTGCCTGCGAACCCCGCCTTACGCTGCTAGGCGCAAGGGCTTAATTTTCGACGTTTCGCACAGCTTACGCTGCGAGAGCCATCGGAGCTTTGTTGTCATTTGCAACTAGCTTTGATGTACCGATAACGGTGGTAACTCACCGAAACAAAGCAAACACCTTTAGACGTTTGTCGATCCTATTTCGCCCCCAAAGTCCCCAAATGAAGGATGATGGTGGAGGCGCAGGGTACCGCCCCCTGGTCCAATCCGGTTATTACGTGCGCGTTTATGTTCATAGTCCCGAAGGACACCCCCAAGGTAAGCGCGCGTGGGCGCAATTTCAATGGGTTTCGCACCACCTTACCGCATATGGGGTATGATCGCTGCAGCGCCCGCGCCATAGTGTGACGCAGTGCATTTCGCTAAAACCATTGATCGGAGTCTGTGATGTTGAACCCAAAACCTTTTGTTGCCGCCTTGTTCATGACCGTGCTTGGCGCGCCGGCCGCCTTTGCCGAGGCCCATAGCGTCACGGCTGATGACATCGCCAATGCGGGTGCGTGCCCCACGTCGGCGGACGGGCGGGAACGGCTGGTTTGCGCATGTCCGACGGGGGCGGGCGGTGGCTCGGTCTGGGGCAGTGGGCCTTACACGGGCGACAGCAACACCTGCACGGCGGCGCGCCACGCGGGCGCGATCGACGCGCAGGGCGGTGTGATTGTCGTGACACCTGCGGGGCGCAATGGCGAATATCCCGCGTCCACGGCCAACGGGATCACGACCCAAGGCTGGGGGTCGTGGGATCGCAGTTTCAACGTGGCGCGCGCCCAAGCCGCCGCCGAACCCGCAACAACCGCCGCTGCGGCGGATGCCATGCCAACCTTTTCGCAGGCCGAAATGGACAACGCGCCCGTTTGCACCAGCCTTGGGATTGACGCGCCCGACATGGCGCTGTGCCGCTGCCCCGAAGGCGGTGCTGCGAAATCTGTCTGGGGCAGCGGGCCTTATACCGGTGACAGCGACATCTGCACCGCCGCGCGCCACGCAGGCGCGGTTGATACCGCAGGCGGCGCTGTGCTGGTGATCAAACGCGGCGGTCAGGACGCCTATGAGGGCGGGTCGGCCAACGGGGTGACAACGCGCAACTGGGGCAGCTACGGGCGCAGCTTTGATGTGGTCATGGCCAGCAGCCCCGCCACGATCGCCGCCTGTTCGGTGATGCCTGCGGATGCGGATACGCTGGCCTGCACATGCCCGGCCGACGATGGCACCCGCCGTCCGGTCTATGGCAGCGGGCCTTACACCGCCGATAGCGATATCTGTTCCGCCGGACGTCACGCGGGCGTGGTCCCACGCGAAGGCGGCACCGTGCATGTGATCCGCATTGACGGGCTGGAAAGCTACAGTGCGACGGCCACCAATATGGTCGAAACCCGTGCCTGGGGCAGCTACCGTTCGTCGATCATCTTTGATCGCAACCAGTAAGCCCAACAGATTGGCGGCGATGCGCCAGACAGCCATCGCCGCCGGTATCAATGCGCCCTTGATTGACTTGCCCTTCGTGATCAACCACGCTGGGGCGGTTGGGGGCAGAACCATGAAAAACGACGAAGAAACGCTTGATCCGGGCGATTGGTCGCTGTCACGTGACCTTGCGCACCAGATGGTTGATGACGCGGTGCAACATATCGCCGATGTGCGGGACCGGCCTGTCTGGACGGAAATGCCCGATGCGGTGCGCGCCCATTTCAAGACACCGGCCCCCGGTGCGCCGACACCGCTGGGCGACGTTTACGACGACCTGCGCAAGAACATGCTTCCCTATTCCATGGGCAATATCCATCCGCGCTTTTGGGGCTGGTATATGGGGTCGGGGAACTTCACCGGCGCGCTGGGCGATTTTCTGGCAGCGGTCGACGGGTCCAACCTGGGCGGCGGCAACACCGCTGCGGCGATGATCGACACTCAGGTGGTGGATTGGTTCAAGGAACTGATGGGCTTTCCTGCCAATGCAAGCGGCACCTTGACCAGTGGCGGGTCCATGGCCAACCTTGTGGCCCACACGATCGTGCGCAACGCCAAGGCCGGCGTCGATGTGCGTGCCGAAGGGATCGCGGCGATGCCGCAGCCATTGCGGTTTTATGCCTCGGATCAGGTGCACAGCTGCCATCAAAAGGCGCTGGAAACACTTGGCCTTGGGGCCAAGGCCCTGTGCGAAGTCGCAACCGACGATCATTTCCGGATGGATATCCCCGCGCTGGAACGTGCCATCGCCGCGGATCGCGCAGCAGGGATCAAACCCGCCTGTGTCATCGCCACGGCTGGCAGCACCAATACCGGCGCGCTGGACGATCTGCGTGCGATTGCCGCGATTTGCGCGCGCGAGGATATCTGGTTTCACGTGGATGGCTGTATCGGTGCCTTCGTGCGGATTGCGCCGAAGAACGCGGCGCTGGTGGACGGGATCGACCTTGCGGATTCCATCGCCCTTGATCCGCACAAATGGCTGCACACCCCGTTCGAGGCGGGATGTGTCCTTGTGCGCGACGCGCAGCGCCACTTTGAAACATTTGAAATGCATGGCGAATACCTGCAACTGCAAACCCGTGGCCTGATCGCGGGCAAGTTCCTTGCTGATTATGGCTTTGAACTCAGCCGCGGGTTCAAGGCCTTGAAAATCTGGATGTCGCTCAAGGAAAATGGCTTTGAAAAGCTGGGGCGTTTGATTGACCAGAACATTGCCCAAGCGCAATATCTGGAAACGCTGGTCCGTGCCGACCCAAGGCTGGAACTGGTCGCACCTGTCGATCTGAATATCGTCTGTTTCCGGTTTGTGGACGGGATCACAGATGAAGCTGCCCTCAAGGCGCTGAACACCGAAATCATGTTGCAAGTGCAAGAGGCGGGGATCGCCGTCCCGTCAGATACGACCGTATCGGGCAAACATTGCCTGCGCGTGGCGATCAACAATCACCGCACGCGCAACGACGATCTTGATCTCTTCCTGTCCGAGGTTCTGCGTATCGCAAACGGATTGGTGGACAGCTACCGCGGCTAGATGTTCGCAACGATCAGCCAAAGGGCCATTGCCGCCTCGACACCCAGATAAAGCAGCGCCTTGTTGCGCGGTGGATTGTCCAGCACCAGCGCGGTCGCGCGGCCCACCGATGCTCCCGCATAGGCCACGCCCATCATCAGATAGGCCATGGGTTCGCCGATGATCAGACAGCCAACCCCAAGACCCACAAACAGACAGCCCACGGATGCGCGCACTTCGCTGACGCCCATTTCGCTGTCGCCCTGGCGCAGGTCCAGCGCCGACATGGTGTAACGGGGGGCCAGCCAGCCGAACGCACCAAACGCGATGCTGGCAAGCGCCATGAGGATGTTGATGATATCGACCATGATCTGTCCTTTTGCTGTGCCTTAACATGGCCCAGCCACATGCTGGGTCAAGCCGTGCTTGCCGCATTGGGGTGTCTGCGCTAACGCTGGGGTGTTCGCTGTTGCGGGGTGCAGATGCCAAACGGTTTTTCGATTTTCACGGGCGCGATTGGTGCCTTGCTGCGGCATCCCCACGTCGTTTTGCAGATCACGCTGGTGCTGTTCCTGATCAACCTTGCGATCGAGGCATGGGATCTGCGCAACTACATCACCTATGCACCAACGGGGTTCAGCACGGTTCTGCTGACCCTCGCCAACTGGGCCTTGGTGTCGATTGTCGCCGTAAGCTGGCACCGCTTTGTGCTGCGCGATGAACACCCGCACGGCCTGTTCCCACACGGGCGGGCGGGGCTGTGGTTTCGCTATTTCATTTCGTGGTTTGTCTTGGGAATCGTTGCTGGGCTGATTACCGTGGCCGTTGGTTTTGTGTTCTTCATGCTGTTCAACCTTTTGGCGCCGTTCGCGCAATCAGCCACTGGCCTGTGGTTTCAACTGCTTGAAGGCGGATCGGGCCAAGGATACGGGTTTATCGCACTGGCCGCCTGCGTGTTGGGCTGGGTGTTCCTTTATGCGCTGTTCCGGCTGGGCATGGGCCTGCCACATCTGGCCGCATATGGCGACAACCTTGCGATGGGCGCATCGCTGGCACGCACGCGGCCCCTGCGCGGGGCCATTGCCGTGACGGCGGCGCTGGCGTCACTGGGGCAGGCTGGATTGCTTAGTGCCATGATGCTGCCCTATGCCTTTGTCACGCCAAGCGCGCAGGACCTGTATCTGGCGCTGGTCTTTCAGGTCGCGCTTTATGTGATCATGGTCCTGTGCGGCGCAGCGCTTCTGACGCGGATTTATCAGGCGAGCGAACCCTGACGACACCGACCAACGCGCGCCGTGCATCGTCAGGCCGCGGGGTGGCGATCCAACAATGATGCATGGCACTTTATGGTAGCCAAGCACGTCCACCCTTTTAGATTTGCGCCTGAATCAGCCACATCGCCAGTCCGGCGGGGCGGCCTGACGCCGCACGGCGGCCTGCGGCCTTGATTGCTGTCTGCGGCGGCCTGCCCGATCAGCGCGCCGCCCGCTGCGCCATGACTACTTCGGCCAGTTCCATCGTATAGCGGGCGAGGGCGGCCAGATGGTCGTCACAGGCCCCGCCATCGCGCGCTTCCAATGCGTCGGCAATCGCGTGGTGCAGCGCGACGATCCGTTCGCGATCACGCGCGGTAAAGGTGATCATGTTCATCAGCGGCTGCATGGCTTCGACGGCGCCAGCCAGTTGATAGGACAGCACAGGATTGCCCGCACCGTCCACCAGCGCACGGTGAAAGGCGACGTCAGAGGCGCAAAACGCTTCGTCCGTGAGGCCCGGTTGGGACTGGCGAAAACACTCGGCGCGCATGGTGGCCAGATGATCAGGCGTGCGGCGCTGGGCCGACAGCGGCGCACAGGCGCGTTCCAGCGCATAGCGGGCTTCACAGGCGGTGGTGAAACTGACGTCATTCATGCTCAGTAGCAGGGTCGAAGTGGTGATTTGCTGCGCGTAGGCATCCTCGAACCGCAAACGGTTCACAAACGCGCCCCCTGTGGCGCCGCGCTGTGTGCGGATCAGGCTTTGCGCCGCCAGCCGTTTCAGCGCCTCGCGCACGGTGGGGCGGGACACGGCGAATTGTTCGGCCAGTTCCGCCTCGCTGGGCAGGCGTTCATCCACCGGCATTGCGCCGGAAATAATGGCATCGCGGATCGCCTTGGCGATCTGGGCGGACAGGTCGGCGGGATTGTTGGGATCAATTTTCATTTGTCAGACATTTAAAAGTCTGACATTTAAAACGCAAGAGCTGAGTCGGGGAGGACAGATGCTTGCACGCGTGATCAGAACGATGACGGCACCCCATTGGCTGGGGCTGTTCGGGCTTGTTCTGGCGGGCTGGATGGCACTTTACCTGATGGCGATCCCCGCCGAGTTGCGCAGCCTGTCACGGATTTACGGCAGCGATTTCTGGGCGGACCTGTGCCGCGTCACACCGGACGGCGCGGGTTTGGTGAAACTTTGGGGCATGTGGGCACTGATGTCGGCGGCGATGATGCTGCCCACAGCACTTCCGGCATTCGCGACCTTTGACGACCTACCCACATCGCGGCGTGATTTCGCGGCCCTCGCGGGGGGCTACCTTGCGATCTGGCTGGGCTTTTCGGCTGTCGCGGCGCTGGCGCAAATGGCGCTGTGGCAGGCGGGGCTGGTTGATCAAACCGGCCTGAGCCTAAGCCGCATTCTGTCAGCCGCGCTGTTGATCGGGGCGGGCGCATACCAGTTCACCGCCCTGAAAAACGCCTGTGTCAGCAAGTGCCGCGCGCCGATGGCATTCTTTATGGATCACTGGGCCAGCGGGGCGTGGCGGATGGGACTGCGCCTTGGCGCGGTTTGTCTTGGCTGCTGCTGGGCGCTGATGGCGCTGGCCTTTGTCGGCGGCGTGATGAGCCTTGCCTTTATGGGCCTCGCGACCCTGCTGATGGTGTTTGAAAAACTACCGCAATTGGGGGATCGCCTGACGCGACCCCTTGGATTTGGTCTGATCGGCGCGGGCGCGCTGGTGCTGGCCGGCATTTAAAGGAGAGCGATCATGGACGGCAATTCACACCCGCTGCGGCGCAAGATCAGCGCAACCGACTGGGCCATCAAGGGCGAGCTGTTCTTGAACTGCAACTGCACTGTGTTCTGCCCCTGTGTGGTCAGCCTTGGGGCGCACCCCCCGACCGAAGGCTACTGTCAGGCCTGGATGGCCGTGGCGATTGACGAAGGTCATTTCGAGGGCGAGGACCTGTCGGGCCTCAACATCGGCATTCTGGCCGACATTCCGGGGCGCATGGCCGAGGGCAACTGGAAGGTCGCGCTCTATGTGGATGAACGGGCCTCTGATACCGCCTATGACGGTCTGGGCCGTATCTTTAGCGGCACGGCAGGTGGCACCACGGGGCTGTTCACGATGCTGGTCAGCGAAATCATCGGCATGGAGCGCGAAAAGGTCGATATCATGCGCGAGGGCACCAAACGTGGCCTTTATATCGGGCGCAAGATCCATGGCGAGATCGAGATGATCACCGGCACCGATCCCAGCCAGCCCGTGACCATGACCAATACGCAATATTGGATGGGGCCGGATGTGATCGCCGCGCGCGGATTGAAATCCAAGGTGCGCGACTATGGCCGTGTCTGGGATCTGTCTGGCAAGTCGGGCGAGATTTGCGCGATTGACTGGAAAGGTGCGGCCAAGTGATCGACGCGGGCTACTGTCAGATGATGGCGCGCTACAACGCGTGGCAAAACAAAGGCTTGCGCGCCATTGTTGATGCGATGGATGAAGAAGAGCTGCGCCGTGATCGTGGTGCGTTCTTTGGCTCGATCCTTGGCACGCTGAACCACCTGCTGTGGGGCGATCTGATCTGGATGGCGCGGTTTCAGGGCACACCGCCCCCCGCACAGGGCATTCCCGAAAGCCCCGCCATGACATCCACGCCAACCGAATGGTCCACACAGCGGTTTCGCACGGACGGGCGCATCACCCTTTGGGCGGACAAATTGAACACGATTGATCTGATCGGCCCGCTGACGTGGTATTCCGGCGCGATGGATCGCGAGATGCACCAGCCGCTGCAAACCTGCATCGTGCATTTCTTCAACCACCAGACCCATCATCGCGGTCAGGTCCATGCCATGCTGACGGCGGCGGGGGCCAAACCCGGCCCGACCGATCTGGCCTTCATGCCCGAGGATTTCTGAATGGCGCTCATTTCCCCGTCACGCCGGCTGCGGCGCACTCCGTTTTCCGATGGCGTCGAAGCCGCGGGTGTGAAGGGCTATACGTCCTATAACCACATGCTGTTGCCGACGGTGTTCCGGTCTGTCCAGGAAGATTACCGGCATCTGAAAACGGCCGTGCAGGTCTGGGATGTGGCTTGCGAGCGGCAAGTCGAAGTGCGCGGACCCGATGCGGGGCGTTTGATGCAGATGCTGACCCCGCGTGACCTGCGCAAGATGGAACCGGGCATGTGTTACTATGTGCCGATGGTCGATGAAACCGGCGGGATGCTGAACGATCCGGTGGCCGTGAAACTGGCCGAAGACCGCTATTGGATTTCCATCGCCGACAGCGATTTGCTGTTCTGGGTCAAAGGGTTGGTCTATGGCTTCCGGCTGGACGTGCTGGTGGGTGAACCCGATGTGTCGCCACTTGCGATTCAGGGACCGAAAGCAGATGATCTGGCGGCACGTGTCTTTGGTGACGGCGTGCGCGATATCCGGTTTTTCCGCTTTGGCTGGTTTGAATTTCAGGGCCGTCAGATGCTGGTTGCCCGTTCCGGCTATTCCCGGCAGGGTGGTTTCGAGATTTACGTCGAAGGCGGCGATATCGGCATGCCCCTGTGGCACGCCCTGATGGAAGCGGGGCGCGATTTGGACGTGCATGCGGGCTGTCCCAACCTGATTGAACGGATCGAGGGCGGTTTGCTGTCTTATGGCAACGACATGACCCGCGACAACACCCCCCACGAGGCCGGATTGGGGCGGTTCTGTTCGACCCAGACGGCGATCGGTTGCGTGGGGCGCGATGCGTTGTTGCGTGTCGCCAGCGAGGGGCCGGTGAAGCAGGTGCGCGCCCTGCGCATCGAAGGGGACATCCCCCCTTGTGACCGTGTCTGGCCCTTGATGGACGGGCAGCATCAGGTCGGCGCGATCACTTCGGCGGCGTGGTCGCCCGATTTTGAAACCAATGTCGCGATTGGCATGGTGCGGATGACCCACTGGAACCCGGCGACCGATCTGGACGTTGTGACCCAGAACGGCGTGTTTCCGGCTGTGGTGCAGGAAACATTCTGGATTTAGCGCCTGTTGCGCCGTCGGAGCCTCCGGCGGGGATATTTCAGGCAAGATGAGATTGAAGGAGAGATGCGATGTTCAACGCTTTGGTGGTTGAGAAGGATGATGAAGGCAAGACGAGCGCGGCGGTGCGCGAGATCGGCCTTGATGATCTGCCCGAAGGGGATGTGACCGTCGCGGTGGAGTATTCCACGGTGAATTACAAAGACGGGCTGTGCATCGGACCGGGCGGCGGGCTGGTGCGCAATTATCCGCATGTGCCGGGGATTGATTTTGCCGGCACCGTCGAGGCATCAGATGATCCGCGCTACAAGGCGGGCGACAAGGTTGTCCTGACCGGCTGGCGCGTGGGCGAGGCCCATTGGGGCGGGTATTCCCAGAAAGCCCGCGTCAAGGCCGACTGGTTGGTGCCGCTGCCCGAGGGGTTGGATGCGCGCCAGGCAATGGCCGTGGGCACCGCCGGATTCACGGCGATGCTGGCGGTGATGGCGCTGGAAGATCACGGGATCAAGGACGGGCCGGTGCTGGTCACGGGAGCCGCGGGCGGAGTCGGGTCGGTCGCGACGGCGATTCTGGCCAATCTGGGGCATCAGGTGGCCGGTGTCACAGGGCGCCCCGAAACGGCCGATTATCTCAAGGACCTTGGCGCGACACAGATCGTGGCCCGTGCCGAGCTGAACGAGACCACCAAACGCCCGCTCGAGGCGGAAACCTGGGGCGGATGCGTCGATGCGGTGGGCGGCGAGATGCTGGCCCGTGTGTTGGGGCAGATGCAATACGGTGCTTCGGTCGCCGCCGTTGGTCTGGCAGGGGGGGCGGCACTGCCCGCCACGGTCATTCCGTTCCTGTTGCGTGGGGTGAACCTGTTGGGAATCGATTCGGTCATGCAGCCCTATGAAACCCGTGTCCGCGCATGGCAGCGTATCGCCCGCGACCTGCCGATGGCCAAGCTGGACGCCATGGTCCAGCCCGCCGTCCTGTCGGATTTGCCAGGGCTGGGACGCGATATTTTGAAGGGTCAGATCAAGGGCCGCGTGGTTGTCGACGTGAACGCCTGACGCCCCTTGTCGGCCGCTCCGTGTCGCGATTTGGTGCAAAAGTGCCTTTGCGGGGTGTTTTTTGCACAAACTGCCTGTTAGCGTTTCCCCATGTGGGGGGACGTTTGCAGCGATCCTTTCCAATTGAACAGGCGAATAGGGGCAGCGCCCCAGGGCGCACCTCTGCATTCGTCAGAACAGGAGGGATATATGTTCAAGCGTATCATGATGCCCGTGGATTTGGCCCATGTGGATAGTCTTGCGCAGGCAATGACTGTCGCGGCCGATCTGGCGGGCCACTATGGCGTCGAGCTTGTGTTTGTCGGCGTCACCGGGACGGCGCCCAGCGGTGCGGCGCGCTCACCCGAAGAATACCGCGACAAGCTGGCGGGCTTTGCGGCCGAAAAGGCCAGCCGCCACGCGATCAGCACCGCATCACATACCGTCGTCAGCCATGATCCTGCGGTCGAACTGGATGATGTGCTGGTCCGGGCCGTGGCCGAGGTCGGCGCCGACCTTGTCGTCATGGCAACCCATGTGCCCAACATGTCCGATATGATCTTGCCGGCACATGGCGGCGCCCTTGCGCGCCATACGGATGTTTCCGTCTTTCTTGTACGTCACGCCTAGGCGAGCAAGACCACAAACAACAAAACAACAAAACAACAGGGGGGCCATTCATGGTCGACGAAACAACAAACCAAGGGATACCGGAGCCCGAAGGACACTCCGAAGTGATCCAGACCGATTACGAAATCGGTCAGGACAATATCGAAACGAAAATCGGGCCGTTCAAGATCGACATTCACAACCCGGTTTTCGTGATTTCATCCGTGATGATCGTGCTGTTTGTCGCCATCGCGCTGATCTGGCCCGAAGGGTCCAAGGAAACGTTCCTTGCGGTGCGCAACTATGTGAAATCAACCTTTGACTGGTTCTTCCTGCTGTCGGCTAACCTGTTCGTGCTCTTTGCGCTGCTGCTGATCGTGACCCCGTGGGGCAGCGTGCGCCTTGGCGGAACCGAGGCCACGCCGGACTACAGCTATCCGGCATGGTTCGCGATGCTGTTTGCCGCCGGTATGGGCATCGGGCTGATGTTCTTTGGTGTGCTTGAACCGGTTTACTACTTTGGCACGCCCTGGGGCGATCAGCCGCTGGGGGGCGAATTGGGCATCGTTGACGGTGTTGTCGCAGATGCGGCCGCACTCGAGGCGGCCCGCCAGATGGCCATGGCCGCAACGATCTATCACTGGGGGCTGCACCCTTGGGCGATCTATGCGATCGTCGGTCTGGCGCTGGCATTGTTCAGCTATAACAAGGGTCTGCCGCTGACGCTGCGTTCGGCCTTTTATCCGCTGCTGGGTGAACGTGTCTGGGGGGCGTGGGGCAATGCGATTGATACCATCGCCGCCTTTGCCACCCTGTTCGGGCTGGCCACATCGCTGGGCTTTGGTGCCACGCAAGTGGCTTCGGGTCTGACCGAAGTGTTCGGGTCGGGCGTTGCCGAAGACGGTACGCGCAACTTCCTTGGGTTCCTGTGGGGCAATGCCGATACCAGTTCGGACAGTTCGTTCCTGCTGGTGCTGATCATCGCCTTCATCACGGCCATCGCGCTTGTGTCGGTCGTGCGTGGCCTTGATGGCGGGGTCAAGGTGCTGTCGGAAATCAACATGGGGCTTGCGGGCCTGCTGCTGGCCTTTGTCTTTCTGGCCGGTCCAACCCTGTCGATCCTTGGTGATTTCTTTGGCGGGCTTGTGGGCTATGCCAAGAACATCGGGCCGCTGTCCAACCCCTTCGGGCGTGAAGACACAGGGTTCCTGCACGGCTGGACCACGTTCTACTGGGCGTGGTGGATCAGCTGGTCGCCTTTCGTGGGCATGTTCATCGCCCGCGTCAGCCGGGGCCGCACCGTGCGCGAGTTCGTGATCTGCGTGCTTCTGATCCCCTCGCTGGTCTGTGTGTTCTGGATGGCGACATTCGGCGGCACTGCCATCACCCAGGTGATCGAGGGCGCAACCGAAAGCGGCGTGTTCCAGAACGTGATCGCAAGCTACAAGCCTGAAATCTCGCTCTTTGCGATGTTGGGTGAATTGCCACTGGCCTCGATCACATCGGTGCTTGCGGTGGTGCTGGTCATCATCTTCTTCGTGACCTCGTCGGATTCCGGCTCGCTGGTGATCGACACGATCACGGCGGGTGGCAAGGTCGACGCGCCTGTATCGCAGCGTATCTTCTGGTGCATCTTTGAGGGTGCGGTTGCGGGTGTGCTGCTGCTGGGGGCTGCCGGCACGGCGGGTCTGGATTCGCTTCAGGCGATGGTGATCTCGTCGGGGCTGTTCTTTACCGCAGTCCTGCTGGTCATGTGCTTTTCGATCATGCGCGGGCTGATGTCCGAAAAACGCTGATCGGGCGCTGACATGTTGTGATGGGGCCGCTCCGGTTGGGGCGGCCCTTTTGCGTTTGGCCCATGCGGGCGCCCAAACGCAAGCGGCCCACTTCACGATTGCAATCGTCACAAACTCGCGAAACACTGCGCCCATGAAACTCGATATTGCATGGGTGCGGGCCCAGTTTCCCGCCTTCGCCGAGGCACCGTTGCAGGGGCAGGCCTTTTTTGAAAATGCAGGTGGATCATATACTTGCGCACCAGTCATCGACCGCCTGACGCGGTTCTATCACCAGCGCAAGGTGCAGCCCTATGCGCCCTACACAGCTTCGGAACTGGCAGGGGCCGAAATGGACGAGGCGCGCACGCGATTGGCACAGATGCTGGGGGTCGCCACGCACGAGGTATCGTTCGGGCCGTCCACCACGCAAAACACCTATGTGCTGGCCAATGCCGTGCGCCGCTGGCTGAAACCCGGCGACGCGGTGGTAGTTACCAATCAGGATCACGAGGCCAATTCCGGCCCGTGGCGCAGGCTGGCCGAGGAAGGGATCGACGTGCGCGAATGGCGCATCGACCCTGAAACCGGCCATCTGGACCCTGACAAACTGACCGACCTATTGGACGAAAAGGTGCGCGTGGTCTGTTTCCCGCATTGCTCCAACGTGGTCGGTGAAATCAATGATGTGGCGGCGATCACCGCGCTGGCCCATGCGGCAGGGGCCTTCACGGTTGTGGATGGTGTCAGCTATGCGCCACACGGCTTTGCCGATGTGGGCGCGCTGGGGTGCGATGTTTATTTGTTCAGCGCCTACAAGACCTATGGCCCCCATCAGGGCGTCATGGTCATCCGCGAAGCGTTCGGAATGGACCTGCCCAATCAGGGGCACCATTTCAACGGGGGCAGCCTTTATAAACGGTTCACGCCCGCAGGGCCGGACCACGCCCAGGTTGCGGCCTGTGCGGGCATGGCCGATTACATGGACGCGCTGTCGGCCCAGCATGGTGGCGGGCAGGGGGCCGATGCGGCACGCCTGTCCCACGATTTGATGCGCGCGCATGAAATCGCGCTGATGGAGCCGCTGCTGGAGTATCTGGCGGCGAAAAACTCGGTGCGGATGCTGGGGCCAAGCGCGCCCGACACCCGCGCGCCGACCATTGCCTTGGAGCTGGCCGAACCGGGTGAAGGGGCGGCGGCGCGCCTCGCCAATCACGGGATCATGACCGGTGGTGGTGATTTCTATGCAGGTCGCGCGCTGGCGGGCATGGGCGTGGACCCCGACAAGGGTGTGCTGCGCCTGTCGTTCACCCATTACACATCCGCCGCCGAGGTGGACAAACTTATTGGCGCGCTAGATCAGGAGATATAGCAGCAAAACAGGCGCGCCGTGACTGATAAATCCCCGATAATCCTGTGGTTTCGCCGTGATCTGCGGCTGGCCGATCATCCGGCACTGACGGCGGCGGCGAAAACGGGGCGGCCCGTGATACCGCTGTTTATCCTTGATGAGGTCGTCGAAACGCACGGCGCTGCGCCAAAATTCCGCCTTGGGCTGTCTGTTGGCAGTCTGGCCACATCCCTGCACCGTCACAACAGCCGCCTGATCCTGCGCCGTGGGCGTGCGCTGGACGTGCTGCGCAAGGTGATTGCGCAGACGGGGGCAGGGGCCGTCTATTGGTCGCGGCTTTATGATCCGGCGGCCAAGGACCGCGACACAGGTGTGAAAGCCGCGCTGAAAGACGACGGGATCGAGGCGCGTAGCTTTAACGGGCATCTGCTGTTTGAGCCTTGGACGGTGGAAACCAAAACCGGCGGGTTCTACAAGGTTTACACACCGATGTGGAAATCCGTGCGCGACCGCGATGTTGATGCAAGCCTGCCCGAACCCGCGCTGACCTTGCCTGATACTTGGCCCGCATCGGACAATCTGGACGATTGGCAAATGGGGGCAGCGATGAACCGCGGGGCCGATGTGCTGGCCCGGCATGTCTGCGTAGGCGAGGGCGCGGCGCGTGACCGTTTGGACCAGTTCATCGCTCGGCGGGTCGCCGATTACAAAACCTTGCGTGATTTTCCCGCCGCCGAGGCCACATCACGCCTGTCCGAAAACCTGACCTACGGCGAAATCGCGCCGCGTGCGCTATGGCACGCCGGTTGGCGCGCGGTGCAGGACGGCAAGGCAGG
The DNA here is from genome assembly GCF_042466115.1 of Octadecabacter sp. R77987. Lineage (NCBI taxonomy): Bacteria > Pseudomonadati > Pseudomonadota > Alphaproteobacteria > Rhodobacterales > Roseobacteraceae > Octadecabacter > Octadecabacter sp. R77987. Next base: position 264,813 of record NZ_JAXHBQ010000001.1, read on the forward strand.
CGCGGAACACTTCCTGAAAGAAGTCGTCTGGCGCGAGTTTGCCTATCACCTGGTGCATCACACGCCGCGCATCATGGACAGAAACTGGCGTGACGACTGGGATGCATTCCCTTGGAACGAAACGGAAAATGCTGATGTGCGCGCGTGGAAGATGGGCCGCACGGGCATACCCTTTGTCGATGCGGCCATGCGCGAGATGTATGTGACAGGCACCATGCACAACCGCGCGCGGATGATTGTCGGGTCGTATCTGACGAAACACCTGATGACCCATTGGCGGATCGGGCAGGCGTGGTTTGACGACTGCCTGATAGATTGGAATCCGGCGGCCAACGCGATGGGCTGGCAATGGGTCGCGGGCAGCGGGCCGGACGCGGCACCCTATTTCCGCATCTTCAACCCCGAAACCCAGCTGGACAAATTCGACGCCGACCGCGCCTATGCGCGGGCGTGGATTGCCGAAGGGCACGGCGATCCCACCGCCACCGCGTTGTCCTATTTTGACGCCATTCCGCGCAGTTGGAATCTGGCGCCCGATACACCCTATCCGGCGCCTGTCGTGGCGCTGGACACGGGCCGCAAGCGCGCGCTGGATGCCTATCAAAACAGGGATGGCGGGTGATTGCCCTTGGGTCATTCTTGGCCGAAGCGGAAAAAATGAAACCCTTTCCGTGACTTCCACGTAACTTGTATTAAGATATATGCGCGCCGCAAGGGTGGGGCGCGCCACTTGCAGGGGGTTGGGATGATCCTGACGACAACACAAGGGCAGGATAACCTGCCGCGCTATTTCGCATCCGTCTTTGATGTGATCAGCCGCATTCCGCGTGGTCGGGTGGACATCATCCTGCCCGACGGGCGGCATTTTCGGGCCGAGGGGCTGGATGCAGGTTTTGTCGCGCAGCTGCAGGTGCACAACGACGATCTGTTCGCCCGCCTGATCCGCGAAGGCGATCTGGGTTTCTGCGAGGCCTATATGGACGGGTGGTGGACGACACCGGATTTGCAGGCCTTCATGGACCTTGTGCATGATGACGCCGAAGAAATGTATGACGGCTTTCCGGGGCAGCGGTTCGTGCGTGCCTATGAACAGTTGCGCTTTTGGTTGCAGTCAAACTCCAAGCGACAGGCCAAGAAAAACATCAGCTATCACTATGATCTGGGCAATGATTTCTACGGGCTGTGGCTGGACGACACGATGACCTATTCGTCGGCCAAGTTTGAAACCGGACAAGAGCCGCTGGAAAAGGCGCAGGAACAGAAATACGCCAGCATGGTTGACCAGATGGGCGCAAAGGCGGGTGATCACGTGCTGGAAATCGGCTGTGGCTGGGGCGGCTTCGCCGAATACGCCGCGCGCGAACGCGGGATCAAGGTGACGGGGCTGACCATCAGTCAGGAACAGTTTAACTATGCCACGGACCGCATTGAAAAGGCAGGCCTTTCCGACATGGTGACCTTCAAGTTGCAGGATTACCGCGACGAGACCGGCAGCTATGACGGGATTGCCAGCATCGAGATGTTCGAGGCCGTGGGCGAAAAATACTGGCCGGTTTATTTCGACACCCTGCGCGACCGTCTGAAACCCGGCAAGAACGCCACGCTGCAAATCATCACCGTGCAGGATGCCCGCTGGGACGTGTATAAACGCGGCGTCGATTTCATCCAGAAATACATCTTCCCGGGGGGCATGCTGCCCAGCCCGACAGTGCTGCGCCAGCAAGTCGAAAAGGCGGGGTTAAAGGTGGCCCATTCGATCGAATTCGGCGAAAGCTACAGCCAGACCCTGCGCCGCTGGCACGATGATTTCAACGCGCGCTGGGATCAGGTGGCCGCGCTGGGATTTGATGACAGGTTCCGGCGGATGTGGAACTTTTATCTCACCTCTTGCGCGGGGACGTTTCATAGCGGAAACTGTGACGTAACACAGATCACGGTGACACGGCCCGCGTGAAGGTTGGCACCGCTGGGACAAGGAGCAGTGCCATGCCTACTTTCGGACGTTTGACCGCGGCGATCCTGTTTGCGCCGCTTTGCTGGTATGTGTCGCTGCTGGCCCTGCCGCTGTTCCCCGAAGGGCGCACCCCACCCATGTGGGCCGAAATCAATGCCGTGATCGGCCTGTTGATGGGCTGGATCATCGCCGGAAAACGCGCCGGTGACGGGACAAGTGCCGCCATCGGCTATGGCCTCACGACCTTTGCGGCGATCATATTCTGGTCGCTGTTTGCCCATTCCTTTGTGGAAATGATCGACCGGTCTTTGAACAAACGCTACGATGGCCCCTCCGAAGCGGTGATCAGTATCATGGAACTGGCTGCCGAACTGGGCATGTGGCTGGCCACGCCGCTGGTGCTGGGCACCTTGGTTGTCGGCTCGCTGATTGCCGCACTGATCACCGAATACATCGGCAGCAGGTATTCCTGAGGATGACCCCGGACAAGGGATTGGTCATTTTCGGCACCCTTCTCGACCCGGCGCTTGTGGCGCTGGTGCTGGGGCGCGATGTGGACGTTCATGAAACCGAATGGGCCGTGCTGACAGGGCATTCCGTGCGGTGGGCCAAGGGGGAAGACTTTCCGCTGCTGGTGCCCGACAAGGACGGCGCTGCCAAGGGCGTGCGCTTTACCAGGCTGACGCAGGCCGACTACGCCCGCCTTGATTACTACGAAGGTCTGTTTGGCTATCGCCGCCGCGATATCGGTGTCATGGATGCCAGCGGCACATGGCACGAGGCCGAGGTCTATTGGCCCACCAACGCCCGGTGGGATGCGGGTGTGTTGTGGGACTATGACACATGGCACAGCGAATTCGGTGCGCAGAACCTGATCGCCGCCGCCGACAAGATGGCCGGTTATGACGCCGCCCCCGATACCGTGCGCCATATCGCCCAACGCCGCGTCTATGAAAACTTCTTTGCCATGGACGAATACGATCTGCAGTTTCGCAAGTTCGACGGCAGCATGAGCCCGACTGTGGAACGCGCGGTTTTCGTCGGCTGTGAAAGCGCGATCGTGCTGCCATATGATCCTGTGCGCGACCGCGTTTTGGTGATCGAACAGTTCCGCACGGGCGTTTACGGCACGGGAGACGACAACCCCTGGACGATTGAACCCATCGCGGGCCGGATTGATCGTGGCGAAACCGCCGAGGATGCCGCCCACCGCGAGGCCGAGGAGGAAGCGGGGATTACGCTGCGCGACCTGCTGCCCGTGGCCACGGCCTATCCCAGCCCCGGTTCCTCGACCGAGGTGTTCAATCTTTTTGTCGGCTTGTGTGACCTGCCCGATGACATCACCGGCATTGGCGGTGAACTGGCCGAGGACGAGGATATTCGCAGCCACCTGTTGTCGTGGGATGAATTTGATGCGCGCCTGAATGCAGGCGGCTTTCGCGTCTTGCCCCTGATCGCCGCAGGGCATTGGTTGGCACGAAACCGTGAGGGGTTGCGTGCATCTGCTTGAGTTCGCACCAGCGCGCCCCTAGACAGGAGGGCAAGCAAGAAAGGCCCGAAAGATGCAGATAAAATCCGACCTCGCCGATACTGTTGGCAACACCCCCCTGATCAAACTGCGCGCCGCGAGCGAGGCCACAGGCTGCACCATTCTGGGCAAGGCGGAATTCATGAACCCCGGCCAGTCCGTCAAGGACCGCGCGGCGCTGTTCATCATCCGTGATGCGATTGCCAAGGGGCAGCTGAAACCGGGTGGCACGATTGTCGAAGGCACCGCCGGAAACACAGGCATCGGCCTTGCGCTGGTCGGGGCCTCGATGGGGTTCAAAACCGTGATCGTCATTCCCGAAACGCAATCGCAGGAAAAGAAGGACATGTTGCGCCTGGCAGGGGCCGAACTGGTGCAGGTGCCCGCCGCGCCTTATCGCAATCCCAACAACTATGTCCGCTATTCGGGGCGGCTGGCGGAAAAGCTGGCGCGCGAAACCAATCAGGGTGTCATCTGGGCCAACCAGTTTGACAATGTGGCCAACCGGCAGGCCCATATCGAAACCACGGGGCCGGAAATCTGGGACCAGACGGGCGGCAAGGTTGACGGGTTCGTCTGTGCTGTCGGGTCGGGCGGCACGCTGGCCGGTGTCGGCATGGCGCTGCAACCCAAGGGCGTGAAAATCGCGCTGGCCGATCCCGATGGCGCAACGCTGCACAGCTTTTACACGACGGGCGAACATGCATCGTCCGGCAGTTCGATTTCCGAAGGGATCGGGCAGGGGCGTATCACCGCCAACCTTGAAGGGTTCACGCCCGATATGTCGTTCAACATTCCCGACAGCGAGGCTTTGCCGATCGTGTTCGACCTGCTGGAACACGAAGGGCTATGTCTGGGTGGATCATCGGGCATCAACGTCGCCGGTGCAATCCGCATGGCGCGCGAAATGGGGCCGGGCAAGACCATCGTGACGGTGTTGTGTGATTACGGCACGCGGTATCAATCCAAGCTCTGGAACCCCGAATTCCTGCGCGAAAAGGGTCTGCCGGTCCCCGGCTGGCTGACGGCCGCGCCGCAATCCATCCCTGGTGTATTCGAGGACGTATGACCCTGATGCGCATCATTCGCTTCGCGGCGCTGTGGTTGCTGCTTGTCCTGCCCCTGGACGCCATCGCGCAGGACACAAGCGACGACACAGCCGCCGCCGAGGCCGTTCAGGCTGAAACCCTGACCCGTGAAACCGTTGCAGGCATTGATTATGGCCAGTGGGACAGTGTGGCCAGCCGCGCCGAATCCGCCCTTGAAGCCGGGCGCGCATCAAGCTTTGCGCTGGAACAACTGCGCGCTGAACTGGTTGAGTGGCGCGACACGTTTCTGGCGGGTCAATCGGTCAACAGCGCGCGGATCGAAACCGTTTCGGCCCAGATCAGCGCGCTTGGTCCAACAACCAACGAAGCGGGCGATCCGATCGAGGAATCTCCGGCGATTGCCGCGCGCCGCTCGGTTCTCAACGATCAGCTGGATCGCTTGCAAGCGCCTGTGATCCTTGCCGAGGAGGCGCATACACAAGCCAACGGGCTGATCAGCGAAATTGACACGCTGATCCGTGACCGTCAGGCGCAGGCGCTTTATGCGCGCGACACGTCCCCCCTGATGCCGCAGAACTGGACCGCGACCTGGGACGCGGTAAAGTCGGGCGGCGTGGCCATCTACAACGAAGCGCGCGCCACCCTGAACAACCAGGTCCGCCGTGCGGTCGTGATCAGTGCAGCGCCCGCCGCAGGCCTGTTGGCGCTGGTCGGTTTTGTGCTGCTCTTGCGGGGGCAGCGATGGGCCGCGCGCTTGCAAAACCTGGTGGTCGCGCGGTCGCGGCGTGGGCGCGGTGTCTGGGATTTCGTAATTTCCCTCAGCCAGATCATCCTGCCGCTGCTGGGTGTTGTCGCGGTGACGGCAGCGGTTGATGCGCTTGGGGTATTGGGCCAGCGGGGCACGGCGCTGCTGAATGTGCTTCCTGCAGTGGCGCTGTTTGTGCTGTTTGCCCGCTGGCTTTCGGGGCACTTCTTTGCGGATGCGGACGGGCAGGTGGGCGTTGCCCCGCTTGACTTCGCGCCCGAGAAACGCAGCCAGGGCCGCTGGCTTAGCACGTCACTGGGGTGGTTGCTGGGCGCGCGTATCCTGCTGGAATCGTTCCTGACGGTGATTGATGCCTCCGCGGCGGTGCAAGCGGTGGTGTTGTTACCTGTCGCGGTGCTGGTCGCGCTGATGTTGTTCCGGCTAGGGCAGATGCTGGTGCGCTACGGCGCAGCGCCACCTGCGCCAGCCGATCAGGACGACATGCCCGCGCCACGGCCCTATACGGATCGCCTAGTTGCGCTGGTCGGGCGCATTTTGGTGGTGATTGCCGCCATCGCGCCGCTGCTGGCGGTGTTGGGGTATACGGCGGCGGCCAACACGCTGCTTTATCCGGCCGTCATGTCGCTAGGTGTGCTGGGTGTCGTATTGCTGCTGCAAATCCTTGTGTTTGACATCTACACCCTGCTGACCCGCGCCGAGGACGGCAGCCGCGATGCACTTATCCCGGTGTTGATCGGCTTTGTGTTGATGCTGCTGGCGCTGCCCGTCCTGTCGCTGGTCTGGGGCGCGCGGGTCGCGGACCTGACCGAGCTTTGGACACGGTTCCGGCAGGGCTTTTCCATTGGCGCGACACAGATTTCGCCGACCAGCTTCCTGACATTCGCGATCGTGTTCGCCATCGGTTACACGGTGACGCGACTGGTGCAGGGCACGCTGCGCACCACCGTGTTGCCCAAGACGCGCATGGATATCGGCGGGCAGAACGCGGTCGTGTCCGGCCTTGGCTATGTGGGGATTTTCCTGGCGGCGCTGGTCGCGATTACCACTGCGGGCATTGATCTGTCCGGGCTTGCGATTGTCGCAGGTGCCCTTTCGGTGGGCATCGGTTTCGGTCTGCAAAACATCGTGTCGAACTTTGTTGCCGGTATCATCCTGCTGATCGAACGGCCCATCTCCGAAGGTGACTGGATCGAGGTCGGCAACCAGATGGGTTATGTGCGCGATATTTCCGTGCGCTCGACCCGGATCGAAACTTTTGATCGCACCGATGTCATCGTGCCCAACGCCGATCTTGTCAGCGGGCAGGTCATCAACTGGACCCGTGGCAACAGTATCGGCCGCGTGATTGTGCCGGTTGGCGTGGCCTATGGCACCGACACCGATCGTATTTCCGACATGCTGCTGGAACTCGCGCAAGAGCACCCGATGGTGCTGGCTAACCCTGCGCCCAGTGTCGTGTTCCAGGGTTTTGGCGCAGATTCCCTTGATTTCGAGATCCGCGCGATCCTGCGGGATGTGAACTGGGTGCTCAAGGTCAAGTCCGACCTGAACCACGCCATCGCCCGCAAATTCGCCGAGGAAGGGATCGAGATACCCTTTGCCCAGCGTGACGTCTGGCTGCGCAATCCCGAGACCCTGCCCGGCGCGGCCAAGCCCAAACCAAAGCCCAAACCAAAGGCGAAGGACGGCACATCATGACCACGCCCCTGTTTCGCGATAACGCCTATTTGCGCGATGCACCTGCCACCGTCACCGCGATCACCGACGAAGGCGGGATCGTGCTGGATCAAACGGTGTTTTATGCCACAGGTGGTGGCCAGCCCGGCGATAGCGGCCAGCTTTCATGGGACGGTGGTGCAATCGAAATAGCCACGACCGTCAAAGGCGAAACGGACGCGATCATCCTTGTGCCTGCCGAACCCGCGCCGCTGCCGCCCCTTGGCGCGCCTGTGACCCAGTCCCTGCACTGGGACCGCCGCCACCGGCTGATGCGCGTGCACACCGCGTTGCACCTGTTGTCGGTCGTGATCCCGTTGCCTGTGACGGGCGGGTCCATTTCCGCCGACAAGGGGCGCCTTGATTTCGATATGCCCGGAGCCCCCGACGACAAGGCCGAAATCGAAGATACCCTGAACAAGCTGATCGCCTGCGATTTCAAGGTCAGCGAAGAATGGATCGCCGAGGCCGAACTGGATGCCAACCCCGCGCTGGTGAAAACCCTATCCGTGCAGCCGCCGCGCGGGGCAGGGCGCATTCGCCTGATCCGTATCGGCAGCGGCGAAAACACCGCCGATCTGCAACCCTGTGGCGGCACACATGTGGCCTATACCGGTGAAATCGGCAGGGTGCGCATTGGCAAGATCGAAAAGAAGGGCAAGCAAAACCGCCGCGTTTACATGCACTTGGTGTCATGAGCTTTGCCTTGGTTGCGCGGAGTGTCGCCGCGATCTGTGCGGTGCTGTTTGTGATCCTGCTGGTGTTTCCAGCCGCCTACGCCCCGACCTACGGGGTGGGCGCGGATGCGGATGTGCAGTTCATCACACGCCGCGCTGCGCCGATGTTCATCGCGCCCGCGGTCATTTTGTGGCTTGCCGCTGGTGCGCCTGACAGCCCGCTGCGCCGCGCCGTGGCGCTTGGCTTTGCCCTGACCTTTGTCGGGATTGCCGTCACTGGCGTGGCTGCATTTCTGGAAGGGTCCGCAAGCGCTGCAATCGTGATCGCGGCCTTGGGTGAATGCCTGATGGCCACGGCCCTGTGGATCACGCGCAAAAACTGACGCCTTTGGTGAACTGCCCCTTGAAACTGCCATACCGCTTGGATTAAGGACACCCCACGGACAGGTGGCCGAGTGGTCGAAGGCGCACGCCTGGAAAGTGTGTAGGCGGGAGACCGTCTCCAGGGTTCGAATCCCTGTCTGTCCGCCACCTCACCTAATAGACAACAATAGAGACAGCCGATTACGGATTTTCAGGTCCGTTGCAGGGTTTGGCGGCGGTTTGGCCGCAACGCCCGCAGGCGCATGGTGCGCGCGGCGCCGGCCGTCCATGGACGCTGTCAGCCGACCTTCTTGACCGCTTCGTTTTTTGCGCTTTCCAGTGCGGCAAAGGCGGCGTTCAGACTGACCTCCAGATCCTGATCCAGACGGGCAATCCCTGTGGCATCGGGGCTGTCACGCAGTGTTTGGGCGGTGGTGGCCAGATATGCCAGACCCAAGGTTGCGGTTGCCCCTTTGAGGGTATGCAGCGCGTGATCATAGGCGGGGCTGCCCTGCGCGGCACCTTTGACATCCGTGACCAAGCCAGCGCCATCGCGCGCAAGGTTTTCCAGCATGTCATGAAACAGATCCGGCCCAAGGTCCGACAGCATGGGCGCGAATTGGTCCATGTCCAGCAGCGCGCTGCCGGCCTTGGCGGGCGTGCCAACGCTGCCAGGATCGGCGGCGCGCACATGTTTGGCAAGGATCGCGGCGATTTTCTTGCGCGTGACTGGTTTGGCAACGAATTCGTCCATCCCCGCATCAAGACAGCGCTGCCGGTCCTGGGCAAAGGCGTTTGCCGTCAACCCGATCACCGGCAGCGTAAAGCCGCGTTCGCGCAAGGCTTTCGTGGCCTCAATTCCGTCCATGACGGGCATTTGCTGGTCCATGATGACCAGATCAAACGCGCCGAATTCCAGGGCTTGCAGCGCCAGTTCACCGTTCGCCGCAGTCGTGACGGTCGCGCCAAAGCTTTCCAGCAAGGCAGTGGCGACCTCGCTGTTGATGGCGTTGTCTTCGGCCAGCAGGATATGTGCTTCAATGCCCGTGTCGTGCGGCGTTTGCGCAAGGGCCCGCGCGTGTTGTGCGGGCGCATCGCCCAGCACCTCGACGGGAATGTCGAACCAGAAGGTGCTGCCCTGGCCGGGGGCACTGTCCACACCGATCTGCCCGCCCATGCCGGTGACGATCCGTTTGGAAATCGCAAGTCCCAGCCCCGTGCCACCAAAGCTGCGCGAGGTCGCGTTGCCGATCTGGCTAAAGTTCTGGAACAGCTTGTGCTGGTCCGCGACCGCGATCCCGACACCGCTGTCTTGCACTTCAAAGCGCAGCAATGTGCCGTCTTGCAGGGTTGCACGCAGTTGGATGCCGCCTTCGGGCGTAAACTTGATCGCATTGCCGATCAGGTTCAGCAGTACCTGGCGCAGGCGCACATCGTCCGTCGACACAATGATCGGTGGCAAATCAATGGCAAAGGCCAGTTGGGCATCGTCAAGGCGGTGCTGAAACACATCGGCCAGAAGATCGGCCAGTTCCGGCAGGGACACCGGCAAATTGCTATAGGTCACACCATTGGCGTCAAGGTTCGAATAATCCAGAATATCATTGATCACATCCAGCAAAATATGGCCCGACCGGCGGATTGTCTGGGCGCGGCGCGCCTGCGTCGGCGCAAGATCGGTATCCATCAAAAGGTCGGCCGCACCGATGATCCCGTTCAGGGGTGTGCGGATTTCATGGCTCATCATCGCAAGAAACAGCGACTTTGCCTCGCTTGCGGCCTGCGCCAGCTTGGCGGTTTCGGAATTGCGTTGGGAAAGGTCGCGCAGCTGTCGCTGGGTTTGGGAAATCGTGCGCAATTGCTTGAATTGCAAGGTAATCGTTGCGGCAAACAACAGGGCTGTGATGGCAACAACTGTGGCAAGGCGTTGATAGTCCGCCAACAATTGTGCGCGATCGCGGGTGCGGGCGACGCTCAGGCGTCGGTTGGTGGCAATGACCAATGCATTGCTTTGCGTCTGGATTGCGCGGGCATCACGTAAAAGACCGGGAAGGGCCGCAGTGAAGACGGCATCGTCGGCGGCAAGCGCGTCGATGGTTTGCGCCAGCGAAAGAATGTCCCGTCGCACCTTGTCGGCACCGCTTTGCAGGTCGGCTGATCCCTGGAAGGGTTCGGCAAACACCCCCGCCGACAACAGCGTCACACGGCTATACAACAGATCAAAGTTCATCCGCACAGCGCCAAGGGTTGCGGCATCGGGTTGGGATCGCGCAACCAGGATCGCATCCACAAGGCGCGATGCCTCGCGGTGGGTCTGGAATACCGCCCACATCGCATCTTCGCGCACGCTTTGCGAGACATCCTGCTGTTTGTCACGCAAGCTCAGGAACAGATAGACCGTGGCGGCGATCATGATCACGCCGAGGATGATCAACGTCGCCGTTACCCAGCCGATCGACCGAGGGATCAGTTTTCGCAGGATCGCACCCACATTACCCCTGCACGTCGATGCGGGTGATTTGCCAGACCGAGCGACCAAAATACACTTCGTTAAACAGGTCGGGCACTTCGTCAAACGGATAGATCAGGAACAGCGGGCCCTTGTCGCGCACCGACATCAGGTTGCCGTCCAGATGGGTGGCGAACACCACATCAAAGTCGCGCAGGTCTTGTGCTGGCACCTCGGCTGCGTAGTCATTCAGGGCGACCACTTGCAATGTGTCACCGGTCGCACCGACAGCATCCAGAATGGCCGCGCCCAGGGGGCCGCTGAACGTATGGGGTTCGCCAAACCATGGCGTGTTTGTCACCGTGTCGCGTTGCGCCAGATCAGCCAGCATCGCCTGATCAAACTGCGCGATGCCATCGCCGTTGGTGTGGGCAATCTGGCCCGTGACGGTCAGAACAACCGGGCCAGTGGGCATTGACAGGGTGTCGGCATTGGCCAGCCCTGCAAACATGATCATCGCGAGCGTTGTAAAAAATTTCATGACAGTCCTTCAGGGTCAGGCGACGTCAGTTGAACTGGACGCCGGTTGGTAAATCTTGCGAATGTCGTCGATCCCCGCACAAAAGGCCGCGACACAGTCAGGATCAAAGTGTTTACCCGATTGGGTTAAGATTTCGTTGTAAGCCGCATCAAAAGACCACGCCGGTTTATAGGTCCGCTCGGAGCACAGGGCGTCAAACACATCGGCCACCGCCGCGATCCGGCCGGGCAGGGGGATATCGTCGCCCGCAAGCCCGCCGCCATAGCCGCTGCCATCCCATTTTTCGTGGTGATAAAGCGCAATTTCGTGCGCCATGCGGATCAATTCGCTTTCGCCGTCCTGCAGGATGCGCGCACCGATATCAGTGTGTGTTTCGATTTCCTTGCGTTCGGCGGGCGTCAACGCGCCGGGCTTGTTCAAGACCGCATCGCTGATGCCGATCTTGCCCGTGTCATGCAGGGGCGTGGCCAGATAAAGCGTGCGGCAATAGGCGCGGCTTAGCCCCAACTCGCGCGCGATGACCTTGGCAACCGAGGCCACGCGTGAAATATGTTCGCCCGTCGATCCATCGCGCGTTTCAATGGCACGCGACAGCCGCCAGATCAGTTCTTCCTCGCGCGCGACCAGCTTTTGCGTGGCTTTTTGCACTTCGTAGTCAAGATGTTTGGCGCGGTCCATCAGGGCCAGCTGCGCCTCGCGCAGGGCCAGCAGGTTCTTGGCCCGCACGCGCAGTTCTTCGGGGTCAAAGGGTTTGTTCAGGAAATCTGTCGCCCCTGATTTCACCGCCTCAAGGCGCAGATCACGGTCATTGTCCGCCGTCAGCATGATGATTGGCACGACTTGATACTGCACCATCGCGCGCAGTTTTTTCAGGCATTCGATGCCGTTCATTTCATCCATGCGGTAATCGACCAGCACCAGATCAAAGGTGGTTTCAGCGCAGCGATCCAGCGCTGCCTGCGCGCTTTGGAAGGCTTCGACATCATAGGTTGCGTGGCGCGACAGCACCGCGCGGATCACGTTCAGACTGATACGTTCGTCGTCGATGATGCAAATGCGCATGGCTAACCCCGTGTGACACCTCACACTGGTTTAGGTCAGGTCACACCCATCATGTAAGCCCCTAAGAAGATAGAATTTTAATTGAAATGCGCGGGTCTAGCGGAGCGCCGCCAGCACATCACGGGTTGCGCGCCCTGTCACATCCATCCCCTGACGGCGTTGGAAATCGCTGATCGCGGCTTCGGTTTTCGCACCGATTACACCGTCGATCGTGCCGATGTCATAGCCGCGCGCGGCCAGCGCACGCTGCATCGCCAGCCTGTCGTCGCGCGTCAGCCCGTTGGCATCGGGTGGAAAGCTGCCGCGCAAGGGGCCCGCACCGCCGATCCGGTCAGCCAGATGCCCGACACCAAGCGCATATAGATCGGAATTGTTATAGGTTTTCAGCACGTCGAAATTGCGCGTCACCGTGAAACTGACACCGCCCGCCTGTGGCTGGATCGTGCGCCCGGATGGCCCGCCCGTGCCAGCCTCGGCCCCCCATGGCAGTCCTGTGCGCCAGCCGTTGCGCGCCAGATAGCTGGCCGTCGAGGCCAGCGCATCGGCGGGGTCGTCGCCCCAGATGTCGCGCCGCCCGTCACCGGTGAAATCCACCGCAAAGGATTGATAGGACGTGGGAATAAACTGCGTATGACCCATGGCGCCTGCCCAGCTTCCGGTCAGGCGGGAAGGGGTCGTGTCGCCGTTTTCAAGGATGCGCAGGGCGGCAATCAGCTGCGATTCGTAAAACGCGCCGCGCCGCCCGTCATAGGCAAGGGTCGCCGTGGCGGACACCACGGGAATCTGGCCGCGTTTTTCGCCAAACTGGCTTTCCATTCCCCAGATCGCCGCGACGATCAGCGCATCCACACCGTAACGCGATTCAATCGCCGACAGGGTGCTGGCGTGGCGGGCAAAGGCGGCGCGCCCCTTGCTGATGCGTTCGTCCGAGGTGGCGATGGACAGGTATTCTTCAAGGGTGCGGCGCGTCTGGATCTGGGTGCCATCGCGGGTGATCACACCGGGCAGGTAGCCCGCATTGGCAAAGGCCGCGTCCAGCGTGGCGGCCGAAATGCCGGCACTGCGCGCGCGCGGCCGGAATGCCGCGACCCAGCGGGTAAAACCATCGTTTGGCACGGGGCGCAGATCGGCTGGCAATCCGTTGGTGCTGACCCGCTGGATGGCCGGGGCGGCGGTGCAGGCCGCCAACCCGAAAGCGCCTGATGCGGCAAGAAAGACACGTCGATTGAGTTTCATACCGCCACCTTAACCCGCCCTTGATACAATACCACCGCTATCGCCGCCCCGCCGCATGGACGCGAAATTCATCGGCGCATTTTCGCTGGAATTTGGCGTGGGTCGCCTCCGACAGCTCCAATGGCATCCGCGGTGAGACATTCATCTGTGGCAGGGCAATCTCGACGCCCAGACGATCCTCAAGATAGGCAATCAACTGATCCTGTTGTTCGTATTGGAACAGATGGTTCACGCCAATCTCGCCCTCTTTATCAAGCAGGAACTTGGCCTGACTGCCGACCTGCGCAAAGGGCGGCTTGGCGCCTTTCATATAGGCCTGCACGAAATCATCGAAACTGATGTCGCGGGTGCTGTTCTTGTGACCAATCAGATCATCGCGGTGGCGATAGCGATACCAGCTGCCCAGCCAGTCGACGGGTTCGCGCACCACGGCAAGGGTTTCCATCTCCTGACCACCGGCCTGCTTGAAATAGGGGTGAAGGAATCGCCGGTAGCGGTAAACGGGCGCGTGTTTCAAAAGCGGCGGATCGCGCATGACCATCGACGCCTTTGGCGACAATGCCCGTTCCAGCGCGGTCGTTCCGGTCTTGGGAACCGCCAGCATCACCAGCTTTTCGCTCCAGAAAACAAGCATTTAACACTACTCCTTGGCGTTGAGCCATTTCACCGCGTCTTTGTAAACTACTCCTTAACCACTTGGGGAAAAAGTGGGGTCAGGAAAGATTTATCTTGAAATGTTCTCATTTTGGTCCCATCAACGGAACAAGAGGTGAACAACAGCAGTGATTGCAGCCCACAGATTGCAGATTTGGGGCGCGCATGGAATAAGGACAAAACACATGGCAACGGCAGAACTTCTCAGCATGACCGACAAGAAATCAGCGGACAAACAAAAGGCGCTCGACAGTGCCCTGGCCCAGATCGAACGGCAGTTCGGCAAAGGCTCGATCATGAAACTGGGCGGGGACAATGTGCTCGCCGATATTGAATCGACATCGACCGGCTCGCTGGGCCTTGATATCGCCCTTGGCATTGGTGGCATCCCCAAGGGGCGGATCGTTGAAATCTACGGGCCGGAATCATCGGGGAAAACCACCCTGACCCTGCATTGCGTGGCCGAAGAACAGAAAAAGGGCGGGGTTTGCGCCTTTGTTGACGCCGAACACGCGCTGGACCCGCAATATGCCCGCAAGCTTGGCGTCAATCTGGACGAACTCCTGATCTCGCAGCCCGATACGGGCGAACAGGCGCTGGAAATCGTTGACACGCTGGTGCGTTCGGGTGCCGTCAGCATGATCGTCGTTGACTCGGTCGCCGCGCTGACACCCAAGTCCGAACTTGAAGGCGATATGGGTGACAGCAGCGTGGGCGTCCATGCCCGTCTGATGTCACAGGCCATGCGCAAGCTGACAGGTTCAATCCACCGCACCAATTGCACGGTGGTGTTCATCAACCAGATCCGCATGAAGATCGGCGTGATGTTCGGCAGCCCCGAAACCACCACGGGCGGCAATGCGCTGAAATTCTATTCTTCCGTGCGTCTGGACATCCGCCGCATCGGTGCCCTGAAAGACCGTGACGAGGTTGTCGGCAACGCCACCCGCGTCAAAGTCGTGAAAAACAAGGTCGCGCCGCCCTTCAAGCAGGTAGAATTCGACATCATGTATGGCGAAGGCATTTCCAAGACCGGCGAACTTCTTGATCTGGGCGTCAAGGCGGGGATCGTCGAAAAGTCCGGCGCGTGGTTCTCGTATGGCGATGAACGGATCGGGCAGGGGCGTGAAAACTCCAAGGTGTTTCTCAAGGATAACCCGGGCATCGCCATGGAGATCGAGGACAAGATCCGCGCCGCCCACGGCCTTGATTTCGAGATGGAACCGGGCGAGGCGAAAGCTGCCAACGACAGCGATGATGACGCGCTGATCGACGGGTAATCCACCACATTCACAATGTCCAACGACAGGGGCGCAGCACAGGCTGCGCCCTTTTCGCATGTCCCATTTTTAACAGACTGTGGACACTGCCTTGGGGCAGGGCTATTTCAGGCGCAACCAACCAAAAGAGTGCGCCATGACCAGCCTTGCCGACATCCGTTCGACCTTCCTTGACTACTACAAACGTCAGGGCCACCAAGTTGTCGCCTCAAGCCCGCTGGTGCCGCGCAACGACCCGACCCTGATGTTCACCAATTCGGGCATGGTGCAGTTCAAGAACCTGTTTACCGGACTGGAACACCGCGACTACAAACGCGCCGTGACCAGCCAGAAATGCGTGCGCGCGGGCGGCAAACACAACGATCTTGATAATGTCGGTTACACCGCGCGCCACCTGACATTCTTTGAAATGCTGGGGAATTTCAGCTTTGGCGATTACTTCAAGGAAGACGCGATTCCGTTCGCCTGGGAGTTGCTGACCAAGGATTTTGGCATCGACAAATCACGCCTGCTGACCACCGTCTATCACAACGACGACGAAGCCTTCGATCTGTGGAAGAAAATCGGTGTCCCCGAAGACCGGATCATTCGCATCGCCACCGATGACAATTTCTGGCAGATGGGGCCGACCGGCCCCTGTGGTCCCTGCACCGAAATCTTCTTTGATCACGGCGATCATATCTGGGGCGGCCCGCCCGGTTCACCCGAAGAGGACGGCGACCGTTTCATCGAAATCTGGAACGTCGTTTTCATGCAGAACGAACAGTTTGCAGATGGCACGATGACACCGCTTGATATGCAAAGCATCGACACCGGCATGGGACTGGAACGGATTGCATCGTTGCTGCAAGGCTCCAATAGCGTTTATGAAACCGACCTGATGCGCGCCCTGATCGGCGCTTCGGCCAATGCCACGGGCGTTGATCCCGATGGCGACCAAGCGGTGCACCACCGCGTGATTGCCGACCACCTGCGCTCGACCTCGTTCCTGATTGCCGAAGGGGTGATGCCAAGTAATGAAGGGCGCGGATATGTGCTGCGCCGGATCATGCGCCGTGCCATGCGCCATGCCCACCTGCTGGGGGCCAAAGACCCTGTGATGCACCGCCTTGTGCCTGAACTGGTGCAGCAGATGGGCGCGGCATACCCCGAACTGGTGGAACGCAAGGCCACCATCGCGGAAACCCTGCTGGGCGAGGAAGAGCGCTTTCGCCAGACCCTTGATCGCGGGTTGAAACTGCTGTCCGACGAGGCATCGGGGCTGTCCGAAGGGCAATCCCTGTCCGGCGATGCGGCGTTCAAACTTTACGATACCTACGGCTTCCCGCTGGACCTGACCCAGGACGCCCTGCGCGACCGGGGCATTCTGGTGGACACAGACGGGTTCGATGCCGCCATGGCGCAGCAAAAGGCCAAGGCGCGCGCGGCCTGGGTCGGCACGGGCGAAACTGCGGACGCGGCCGTCTGGTTCGACATTGCCGATACCCATGGCACCACCGATTTCCTTGGCTACGAAACCGAAACCGCCGAAGGGCAGGTGCTGGCGCTGGTCGCTGATGGCGCGCAAGTCGCCAAGGCCGCCAAAGGCAAAGTGCAGATCGTGCTGAACCAGACACCGTTCTATGCCGAAAGCGGCGGGCAGGTGGGCGACACGGGCCTGATCAGGACCGACACAGGCCAAGCCTCCGTGACCGACACCCGCAAGGAGGCGGGGCTGTTCATCCACATCGCCGAAGTGAGCGAGGGCGAGATCAAGACCGGCCAGGGCGCGGAACTGATCGTCGATCACGCCCGCCGCACCGATATTCGCGCCAACCATTCCGCCACGCACCTGCTGCACGAAGCCCTGCGCGAGGCTTTGGGCGATCATGTGGCGCAGCGCGGATCATTGAATGCGCCCGACAGGCTGCGGTTCGATTTCAGCCACGGCAAGGGGCTGAGCCTTGCGGAACTGCGCAAGGTCGAGGCCGATGTGAACGCGATGATCCGCCAGAACACCCCCGTGGAAACCCGCATCATGACTCCCGATGATGCCCGCGCCATGGGGGCGCAGGCGCTGTTTGGTGAAAAATACGGCGACGAGGTGCGCGTGGTGTCCATGGGCCGTGCCGATACCGGCAAAGGCGCCGACGGGCAGACCTATTCGATTGAACTTTGCGGTGGCACCCATGTGCGCCAGACCGGTGATATCGGCGCGTTTGTGACGCTGGGCGACTCTGCGTCGTCATCGGGCGTGCGCCGGATCGAGGCGCTGACCGGACAGGCCGCGATGGATTACCTGCAAGCGCAAGATCACAGGCTGGCACAGGTCGCTCTGGCGCTTAAGGCGCAGGCGGCGGATGTGCCCGATCGCGTCAAGGCATTGCTGGATGAACGCAAGGCACTGGCGAACGAGGTGGCGCAACTGCGCCGCGAACTGGCCATGGGCGGCGGGGCCGGCGAAAGTGCTGCGCAGGTCGAAATCAACGGCATCTGCTTTATGGGTCAGGTGATGACGGGCGTGTCGGGCAAGGATTTGCCCGCGCTTGTTGACCAGTTCAAGGACAAGGTCGGGTCCGGCGTGGTTGTGTTGATCGCCGATACAGGCGGGCGTGCGGCCGTGGCGGCCGGTGTCACCGGTGATCTTACGGACCGGATTTCGGCGGTTGATATCCTGCGCGCCGTGACCCCCGAACTGGGTGGCAAGGGCGGCGGCGGGCGGCCCGATATGGCCCAAGGGGGCGGTGCCTCGGTTGAAAACGCAGATGCGGCCCTCGCCGCGGCCAAGCAAGTATTGGAGACCCTATGAGCGCGCTTTGGATTGCCCATGTCACCGTGACGGACCCTGACGCCTATGGCAAATACGCCGAACTGGCCGGTCCGGCGATTGCGGCCCATGGCGGTGCCTTCATCGCCCGTGGTGGCCGTTTCGTGCAGCTGGAAGGCAAGGAACGGGCGCGCAATGTTGTCGCGCGCTTTCCCAGCCTTGAGGCGGCCGAGGCCTGCTATCACTCGCCGGAATACCAAGCGGCGCTGGAACATGCGCGCGATGCCTCCGAGCGCGAGTTGATGATCGTCGAAGTCACAGACTGAAAAAGCCCGCGAAAATCGGGGGCTTGATCGGCATTCTTAAACCATCACATTAAGCGCTACGCGACTGGCGCTTGCGCTCGTGCGGATCAAGGTAGCGCTTGCGCAGACGGATCGCGTTGGGCGTCACTTCGACCAGTTCATCGTCGTCGATATAGGCAATCGCCTGTTCCAGCGTCAGGGTGATCGGCGTGGTCAGGCGCACGGCCTCGTCGGTGCCCGAGGCCCGCACGTTGGTCAGCTTCTTGCCCTTCAAGGGGTTCACCTCCAGGTCGTTATCACGGCTGTGTTCGCCGATGATCATGCCCTGATACACGGCTTCCTGCGCGCCGATAAAGAACTTGCCACGATCTTCGAGGTTCCAGATCGCATAGGCGACCGAGGTGCCGTTTTCCATGGAAATCAGCACGCCCGCACGGCGACCGGGAATCGCGCCCTTGTGCGGTGCCCAGTCGTGAAAGACGCGGTTCATCACGCCTGTGCCGCGCGTATCGGTCAGGAATTCGCCGTGATAACCGATCAACCCGCGCGAGGGAACATTGGCGATGATCCGCGTCTTGCCGCCGTTCTGTTTCATCTCGGTCAGGTCGCCCTTGCGCACGCCGGTCAGTTTTTCGATCACCGCGCCAGAGTATTCATCATCTACGTCAATGGTGACTTCCTCGACCGGTTCATGGCGCACGCCGTCAATGTCGCGAAACAGCACCTGCGGGCGCGAGATTGACAGCTCGAACCCTTCGCGGCGCATGTTTTCGATCAGCACGCCCATTTGGAGTTCGCCGCGTCCGGCAACCTCGAAGGCTTCACCGCCCGGCGTGTCGGAAATCTTGATCGCGACGTTGGATTCAGCCTCTTTCATCAGGCGGTCACGAATGACGCGCGACTGCACCTTTTTGCCATCGCGGCCCGCCAGCGGGCTGTCGTTGATGCCGAATGTGACGGTTATTGTGGGTGGATCAATCGGTTGGGCGGGCAGGGCCTCGCTCACGGATGTGGCGACGATGGAATCCGCCACGGTCGCCTTGGTCATGCCGGCCAGCGTGACGATGTCGCCCGCTTCGGCCAGATCAATCGGCTGTTGGCCCAGACCGCGGAACGCCGAAAATCTTGGTGACGCGAAAATTTTCGATCAGCTTGCCATCGCGGGCCAGCGCCTTGACGCTTTCGCCTGCTTTCAAGGTGCCGCTTTCCACGCGGCCCGTCAGGATGCGGCCAATAAACGGATCGCTGCCCAGCGTGGTCGCCAGCATACGGAAAGGTTCGTCGCGTGCGGCAATCTGTTTGGGGGCAGGCACATGTTTCACGATCAGATCGAACAGCGCGGTCAGGTTTTCACGCGGGCCATCCAGTTCGGCGTCACACCAGCCCGACCGGCCGGATGCATAAAGATGCGGGAAATCAAGCTGGTCGTCGTCGGCTTCAAGCGAGGCAAACAGATCAAACACTTCGTCCAACGCGCGATCTGGTTCGGCGTCGGGCTTGTCGACCTTGTTCAGAACAACAATCGGGCGCAGCCCCAGCGCAAGCGCCTTGGAGGTCACGAATTTCGTCTGCGGCATCGGCCCCTCGGCGGCATCGACCAGCAGCACAACACCGTCGACCATCGACAGGATGCGCTCAACCTCGCCACCGAAATCGGCGTGGCCGGGCGTGTCGACGATATTGATGCGCATGCCTTTCCATTCCACGGATGTGGCCTTGGCCAGGATCGTGATGCCGCGCTCGCGTTCCAGATCGTTGCTGTCCATGGCCCGTTCGGTGGTGGCCTGATTGTCGCGGTAGGTGCCCGATTGCTTCAGCAGCTCGTCCACAAGGGTGGTCTTGCCGTGGTCAACGTGGGCAATGATTGCGATGTTGCGAATTTCCATAACGTCCGTCCTGTCTGGGGTTGCGCGCGCGATACCGTGCAACCGCAGCGAACGCCAGCCCTAATGCGTGGCGGTGGTGGAAAAGACCTGAATGACGACAATTCCGCCGATGATCATCGCCAGCCCGATGACGGCGGGCAGATCAAGGCGCTGTTGGAACACAAGCCAGCCGATGATTGCGATCAGCACGATCCCAAGGCCCGACCACATCGCATACATGATCCCCACGGGCATGTAGCGCAGGGTGAGCGAGAGCAGATAGAACGACACCGCATAGGCAACCACAACCAGCACCGAGGGCCAAAGCCGCGTGAACTGCGCGCTGGCTTGCAACGCGGAAGTGCCGATGGTTTCGGCCAGAACGGCCATGAAAAGGTAGAGGTAATGCATGGGCTATCCTGTAAACTCGCCCATCGGGCAAAGTGCGCGCAGTTTCTCCATCAATTGCGTTGATTTTCCGGGTGCGCAGCGTAGGCGATAGGTGCCATGTTCGGTTTCCAGATCGACTGTTTTGAACACAAACATCATCCGCCCGAACCCGAAGGTGCGCACGCTATCCAGCGCGATCACCACGGGCGCGCTGTCTTTCTGAAAGGCGGCGTTCATCCGGTTGGTGGTGAATGTCAGCGCGCCTTGCGTCAGCGAAAACCGCCCGCCAACCCAGTTGCCCACCAGTGCGACGGCAGCGGTGGCCAGCGGGCGGGCGTTTCTGACGTTGCCAAGGTCCATGCGCATATTGGCAAGGCCTTCGAGGACCACAACATCTGACATTTCGCCTCCTTAGGTCGCCACATACCAGTCGCGGCGGTGGTTGAACGTGATGATCAAATTGACCACAAGCGCGCCCAGCATGGAATAGAAAACCGCGCCCGCAGGGATCACGAAAAACGCCGCCGCGAAAATGCAGGCGTCAAACAGCAGCTGCGTGAAACCGGCGCGAAACCCGGTCTTTTCCTGTAGATAGAGGGCCAGAATGCCAACGCCGCCAAGGCTCGACCCGTGCCGGAACAACGCCAGCAGCCCCGCGCCGGTCACAGCGCCGAACAGGACCGCCCCGAAAATCGGGTTGAGACTGTCAAACGTCATAAGTTGCGGAAAATAAAGCGACATCAGCGACAGCATGGCCACTGAAATGAACGTCTTGATCGTGAACCGCAGCCCGATCCGGCGAAACCCCAGCCAGTAAAACGGCAGGTTCACGACAAAAAACACCAGCCCGAAACTGTAACCCGTGACATAGGACAAAAGCAGCGCCAGCCCCGCCGTCTGCCCCGTGACCAGCCCCAGATGGGTCAGGATCACAAGGCCCGTGGCGGCCATGCCGGTGCCGAACACCAGCCCCTGCACGTCTTCGATCAGGGTGTGGCGGCGGGGGCGGTCTTTGGGCGGGATTTGCGTCATGGGGCAGGGGTATTGCGCGGGTGGTGGCGTGTCAAACTCTAGCGTTCCAGCGCCCCTTTACCCGCGATGATCTTGTCGCGGAACCTGGCGATACGGGTCACGCGGGTCGCGGATTGTTTGGCGCCGTTCAGGTTGATCACATAGCTGCGCTGCCGCCCCGGTGTGAGGGCCTCAAACGCCTCGGCCAGTTCGGGGTCGTCGTCCAGCGCGGCGATCAGTTCATCGGGCAGAACAATGTCGATCTGCGTCTTTTCCGCCTTGATGCCGGCCTTGGCATAGCCCATGGCCTCGCTAAGGTAGTCACGAATAACATCTTCCATTTCAGCAGGTTGTGCGTTGCTGTTAAAGCTGATCATATCGGCGGTCTGGGTGTTCGCACCCTTTTTCTGCAAGATGCCTTCGGGGTCTTTCATCAGGCCGGCGTTGAAGAATGACAGGCGGTAATCATCGCGAAAGGCCCCGATGATCACCAGATTGCGCCCAGCATGCATATACACGGGATGGCCCCATTTGGCGGTTTTCATTAGCCCCAAATCGGCGCAGATCGCGCGCAGACGGGTCAGCCCCGCGTTCCAGCGCATCGTCGAACAGTCAGGCGTGTCAAACCTGTCGCACCGGCCACAGCCCTTGGCAAAATAGACATCCGGGTCGGTGATCATCGCGCGGGCCATCTAGGGCACCTTGGTCATTTCGTTGATCTGGACATGGGCCACCATGCCTTCGCTTGCAGCGCCATGGGCGGTGATATGGGGTGATTTCATATGCGCTTGCCACAACTCGCGGGTTTCCCAAAGCTCGTAGAACACAAAGAAACCGGGCGTTTCGTTGTCGGTATGCAAGTCGTATTGAATGCAGCCGTCTTCGGCCAGGGTGGGCGCGATCAGGGAATGTAACGCGTCGCGCAGGCTGTCCTCGTGGCCGGGGGTGGCGGTGATCTGGGCAAGAATGGTCAGGGTCATGGGTGCGCTCCTTTTTGTGGACAGTATTGCCGTGCAGGGGCTCGCAAGCAAATGCAAAAAAGGGCCGCCCCATTGGACGGCCCCCCTTAGGCAAACCGGATCAAAACCCGGATTACGCATTTTATAACAATGCTTTACATGGCTTTATTCATGTTCTCGTCGACTTTTTCAAGGAATCCTTCGGTGGTCAGCCATTTCTGGTTGGGGCCAACCAGCAGGGCCAGATCCTTGGTCATGTCGCCGCTTTCCACGGTGTCCACGACAACCTTTTCCAGTGTCTCGGCGAACTTCAGCAGTTGCGCGTTGTCGTCCAGTTTCGCGCGGTGCTTGAGCCCGCCGGTCCAGGCATAGATCGACGCGATGGAGTTGGTGCTGGTCGCCTCGCCCTTCTGGTGCTGGCGGTAGTGGCGGGTGACGGTGCCGTGCGCCGCTTCGGCCTCGACGGTCTGGCCATCCGGCGTCATCAGCACCGATGTCATGAGGCCCAGCGAGCCAAAGCCCTGCGCCACGGTATCGGACTGCACATCGCCGTCATAGTTCTTGCAGGCCCAGACATAGCCGCCGTTCCACTTCATCGCGCAGGCGACCATATCGTCGATCAGGCGGTGTTCGTAGGTGATGCCGGCCTTTTCGAACTTGTCTTTGAATTCAGTGTCATAGATGTGCTGGAACAGTTCAAGGAAACGCCCGTCATACTGTTTCAGGATCGTGTTCTTGGTGGACAAATACACCGGCCAGCCCTTGTCCAGACCATAGTTCATTGACGCGCGGGCAAAGTCGATGATCGACTTGTCGAGGTTATACATCGCCATGACAACGCCGGAATCCGGTGCGTCGAACACTTCGCGTTCGATCTCGGTGCCATCCTCGCCAACGAACTTGATGGTCAGCTTGCCCTTGCCGGGGAATTTAAAATCGGTGGCGCGGTATTGATCACCAAAGGCGTGACGGCCGACAACGATGGGCTTGGTCCAGCCGGGCACAAGGCGTGGCACGTTGGAACAGATGATCGGCTGGCGGAAAATCACGCCGCCCAGAATGTTGCGGATCGTGCCGTTGGGGCTGCGCCACATTTCCTTCAGGCCGAATTCCTCGACGCGAGCCTCGTCGGGGGTGATCGTCGCACATTTGACGCCAACACCATATTTCTGGATCGCATGGGCGGCGTCCACGGTGATCTGGTCGTTGGTATCGTCGCGCGCCTGAATGCCAAGGTCATAGTATTTCAGGTCAATATCAAGGTAGGGCAGGATCAGCTTTTTCTTGATAAAGTCCCAGATGATGCGGGTCATCTCGTCGCCGTCAAGTTCGACGACAGGGTTTGCTACCTTGATCTTGGTCATGGGGGTGTCCCTTTGGCTGGATTGCGTTTGGTGGCGGCATAGCGCATTCCGGCGTCGGGGGAAAGGGCTGTATGCAATGGTATACGGTTTTGTCGCAGGCTAGCGGTTTTCCGCAAACCACGTATCAATCCGGGTCTTGATCGCCGCCCAGATCGCGGGGGCACCGCGCTGCACCTTGGTGCCGACACGGGTTTCGACCTGATCGCGGGTCACGTCATAGTCGATCCAGCTGCGCCCGCCGCTTTCCAGATTGGCAATCAACGGCTGCACACGATCCAGCGACTTGGCAAAGACGGCATCATCGGTTTGCGCGGCCTCGAATTCTTCCCAAAGCGCGCGCAACTCGCGCCCCTGATCATCGGGCAGCATCCCGAACAGCCGGTCCGCGGCGGCCTGTTCCACGGCTGCCATTTCGACCGGGTCATGATTGCCATGGATCGGGTTGTCGCCCGCATCAATTTCCACAAGGTCGTGGATCAGCAACATTTTGATGACGCGGTCGATGTTCACGGGCGTCACGGCGTGTTCGGCCATCACCAGTGCATAAAGCGCGATATGCCAGCTATGTTCGCCAGAATTTTCAAAGCGCGCGTCATGGCACAGGGTCGTGGCGCGCAGCACCGATTTCAGTTTGTCGGCCTCGGTCAGAAAGGCCAGCTGGCGTGCGATCCTGTCCGTCATTTGGCCATTGTCGCGCGCGGAGGGCGGTCAACGCCCGCCGCCAGCATCGCGTCAAAAAACGCAGGGTCCGGAAAGCCATCCCAGGGAAACAACCCGTGGCAGGCATTCAGGAATGCCTCGATGATGGGCGCATCAATCGGTGTTACGTCATGTCGCAGGGCGATCTGATCGGGGTCAGCCGCCACGGGCGGCAGTTGTTCAAACCCGATGACGGGCCAGATGTCTGTGCCGATCACGCCCGCGTCGATGAACTGCCGGCTGATGATGTCGCGCTGGCTGACGGGCACGGTGGCGGCCGACCGGGTCACATGGCGGGCGGTCAACAGACAAAATGCGGCGCCCGCTGGCCAATAGGGGGTGTCACGGCGATCGTCAGGGGCAATGATCACCTGCCCAAGGCCGAATGCACCGTCCAGCAACGGCACCAGAAAAATATCGGCCTGTTGGCAGGCGGTCACGTGTCGTCGGGCGGGGTCAATTTGCCCGCTGTCGCCCTTTTCGCCGCCTGTGCACGGCGTTCCAGCAAAGCGCGCGCGCGTGCCTCGGCGCGGCGCACCCGCACGGCCGTCAGATAGGCCTCTTGCAGGGTCTGCGAGGACGACCCAAGGATCTCGCCGATCTCGTCGACAACCTTTTCCTCGCCTGAACGTTCCTGATCAGCCAGCGCCAGCTGGGCCAGTTCGTCAGCAGTGTCTTCCAACTGTCCCATGGATCAGCGCGTGTTCTCGGTCAGGCGGCGTTTCACATAGCCCGACACGGTGTCGATCATGGTGTCCATATGCGGATCCTCAAAGAAATGCCCCGCGCCCTCGATTTCGTCATGGGTGACGGTAATGCCTTTTTGTTCGTGCAGTTTGTTCACAAGGCTGACGGTGTCCTGGGGCGGGGCCACGCGATCAGCCGTGCCGTTGATCACCAGACCCGACGAAGGGCAGGGTGCAAGAAAGCTGAAGTCATACATGTTCGCGGGGGGGCTGACGCTGATAAAGCCGGTGATTTCGGGGCGGCGCATCAGCAGTTGCATCCCGATCCACGCACCAAAGCTAAAGCCCGCGACCCAGCAGTGTTTGGAGTTGTTGTTCATGGATTGCAGGTAATCGAGCGCTGACGCGGCATCGGACAGTTCGCCGATCCCCTGATCATATTCGCCCTGCGATCTGCCGACACCGCGAAAGTTGAACCGCAGCACCGTGAACCCCATGTTATAAAACGCGTAATGCAGGTTATAGACCACGCGGTTGTTCATCGTCCCGCCAAATTGCGGGTGCGGATGCAGCACGATGGCAATCGGTGCGTCACGTTCTTTCTGGGGGTGGTAACGGCCTTCAAGCCGGCCTTCGGGGCCGGGGAAAATCACTTCGGGCATAGGCATCCCTGCTTTGGTGTTGAAGGCGCGCGACGCATTCTTGACGAAAACAATCAGGCACCTTAGAAAGGTTCTAAATGCCGCTTGCACACCCATAGGGGTGCACTCCGGCCTGACCGAGTTAATGGCGCGGCTGTCGCGCGTCAATGCAATAGCGCCCCGATACGGGCGCGATCAGGGGTAAATCGCCATGAAACTGAGCACAAAGGGACGCTATGCGATGGTCGCGCTGGCCGATCTGGCGTTGCAACCGGATGGCGCCTTGGTGTCGCTGGGGGAAATCTCGGCGCGGCAGGATATTTCCTTGCCCTATCTGGAGCAGCTGTTCGTGAAATTGCGCCGTGCCGGGCTGGTCGAAAGCGTGCGCGGGCCGGGGGGTGGCTATCGCCTTGCATTGCCGCCCGCCGATATTCGCGTGGTCGATATTCTGGCCGCCGTGGATGAAACTGTCAGCGCCATGCACAAGGGCGCAGGTGCATCGGGCGGTGCATCGGGCAGTCGCGCGCAATCCCTGTCCAACCGGCTGTGGGAGGGACTGAGCGCCAATGTTTACGTATTCCTGCACCAGACCCGCCTGTCGGATGTGGTGAAAAACGATCTGGCCCCATGCCCTGCCGTGCCCAACCTGTTCGAGGTGGTGGACGAGTGAAACCGCGCATCTACCTTGATCACAACGCGACCACGCCGCTGCGCCCCTGCGCACGCGATGCGATGATCGCGGCGTTTGATTGCATCGGCAATCCGTCGTCCGTGCATGCCGAGGGGCGCGCGGCCAAAGGTATCGTTGAACGTGCCCGCGCGCAGGTGGCGGCGGCTGTCGGTGCATCGGGTGCGGATGTGGTGTTCACATCCGGCGCGACCGAGGCTGCGGCTTTGGCGCTGGCGGGTCGTGGGTTGCACGGGGGCGACATCGAACATGACGCGGTGCTGGGCTGGATCAACGCCGACCTGCCCGTTGATGCGCAGGGGCAGGTGGCCGTAACCGACCCCGCGCACACGGCGCTGCAACTGGCCAATTCGGAAACCGGCGTCATTCAGGACCTGCCGCAAGGCATCGCCGTCAGCGATGTGACGCAGGCCATCGGGCGCATCCCCTTTGCCTATAGCTGGTCGGGCGCGGGCATGATATTCCTGTCGGCCCACAAACTTGGCGGCCCCAAAGGGATCGGCGCGCTGGTCTTTGCCCAAGGCACGGACATCACCGCGCAAATCAAGGGCGGCGGGCAGGAAATGGGCCGTCGTTCGGGCACGGAGAACGTGGCCGCAATCGCCGGTTTCGGCGCAGCCGCAGAGGCCGCCGGCAAAGAATTGGCCGATGGCGTGTGGGATCGGGTTGCCAAACTTAGAAATATTCTAGAAGAGGCTCTTGCTGCCAGCGCAAAGGATACTATTTTTGTCGGGAATGGGATGCAACGCCTGCCCAACACCAGTTGTTTCATCACGCCGGGCTGGAAAGGCGAAACGCAGGTCATGGCAATGGACCTTGCCGGATACGCGATCAGCGCCGGGTCGGCCTGTTCCAGCGGCAAGGTGCGCGCCAGCCGCGTGTTGCGCGCGATGGGATACGGCGACGATCTGGCCGCGAGCGCTGTGCGCGTCTCGTTGGGGCCGGACACGACTGAAGAACAGGTCTTGCGGTTCGCGCAGGACTGGAACGACACGTTAAAGCGGCACCGCGCGCGCGCTGCCTGAAAGGGGTTAGAACATGACCGCACTGGACAAAGTGGACGTCAAGGAAGGCGTTGATCAGGATACAGTCGAGGCCGTGCAGGCCCTTTCGGGCACCTACAAGCACGGCTGGGATACGGATATCGAAATGGATTACGCCCCCAAGGGGCTGACCCATGACATCGTGCGCCTGATCTCGAAAAACAACGACGAACCGGAATGGATGCTGGAATGGCGACTGGCCGCTTATGAACGCTGGTTGCAGATGAAAGAACCGAACTGGGCGATGGTCGATTACCCCGATATCGACTTTCAGGACCAGTATTACTATGCCCGCCCCAAATCCATGGTCGAAAAACCCAAGTCATTGGATGATGTGGACCCCAAGCTGCTGGCAACATACGAAAAACTGGGTATCCCGCTAAAGGAACAGATGATCCTGGCCGGTGTCGAAGGGGCCGAGGATGTGCCCGCCGAGGGGCGCAAGGTGGCCGTGGATGCGGTGTTTGATTCCGTGTCAGTCGGCACCACCTTTCAGGCCGAATTGAAAAAGGCCGGCGTGATCTTCTGTTCGATCAGCGAGGCGATCAAGGAACACCCTGAACTGGTGCGCAAATACCTTGGGTCCGTGGTGCCGGTGTCGGACAATTTCTATGCCACGCTCAACAGTGCGGTGTTTTCCGACGGGTCGTTCGTTTACATCCCGCCGGGCACCAAATGCCCGATGGAACTGTCCACCTATTTCCGCATCAACGCCGAAAATACCGGCCAGTTCGAGCGCACGCTGATCATCTGCGACAAGGGCGCTTATGTGTCCTACCTTGAGGGCTGCACAGCCCCCAAGCGTGACATTGCGCAACTGCACGCCGCCGTGGTCGAGATCGTGATCATGGAGGACGCCGAGGTGAAATATTCCACCGTGCAAAACTGGTATCCCGGTGATGAAAACGGCAAGGGCGGCATCTATAACTTTGTCACCAAACGCGCCGATTGCCGTGGCGACCGCGCCAAGGTGATGTGGACCCAAGTGGAAACCGGCAGCGCTGTGACGTGGAAATACCCGTCCTGCATCCTGCGTGGTGATGATTCACAAGGCGAGTTCTATTCCATCGCCATCGCCAACAACTATCAGCAGGCCGACACCGGCACGAAAATGGTCCATCTGGGCAAGCGCACCAAATCGCGGATTGTGTCCAAGGGGATTTCGGCGGGGCGCGCGCAGAACACCTATCGCGGGCTGGTGTCCATGCACCCGCGCGCCAAGGATTCGCGCAACTACACCCAATGCGACAGCCTGCTGATCGGCGATAAATGCGGCGCGCACACAGTGCCCTATATCGAGGTGAAGAATAACAGTAGCCGCGTTGAACACGAGGCGACGACCAGCAAGATCGACGACGACCAGATGTTCTATTGCCGCTCGCGCGGGATGGACGAGGAAGAAGCCGTCGCGCTGATCGTTAACGGTTTCGCCAAGGAAGTGCTGCAAGCCCTGCCAATGGAATTCGCGATGGAAGCGCAGGCACTGGTTGCGATTTCGCTCGAAGGATCAGTGGGTTAAAGGCCGCAGTTGATGTCTGACGTGATCACGCGCCCCCATCTGACCCTGCCCGAGGCCGAGGCCGACTGGCTGCGCGCGGCCTATACGGACGCGTCGGTGATCCTTGAATACGGGTCGGGTGGGTCCACGGTGATGGGCGCGGAAATGATTGGTAAAACGATCTTTTCCGTGGAAAGCGACAAGGGCTGGCTGGACGGGATGCAGGCGTGGTTTGATGCCAATCCCCCCGCAAGCCCCGTGCATCTGCACCACGCCGATGTGGGGCCGACGGGCAAATGGGGCATGCCGCTGCATGAAAAGCGCTGGCGCAAATGGCACCGCTATCCGCTCGGCATTTGGGAAAGCGAGGGTTTCATCGCCCCCGACGTGGTGCTGATCGACGGGCGGTTTCGCGCAGGGTGCTATCTGGCGACCCTGTTCAGCACCGCCAAACCCGTGACGGTCTATTTTGACGACTACCTTGAACGTGATCCCTATCACGCGATCGAACGCTACGGAAAACCAACCGAAATTCGCGGGCGCATGGCCCGTTTCGATATTGAACCCATGGCCATTCCGCCTGCCGATCTGGGCTGGATCATGGCCACGATGACCAAGAAACAATGACGGCGCAACTTGCGCAACGAGGAGAGTATTATGCTTGAGATCAAAGGCTTGAAGGTCAAACTTGAAGAAGAGGACAAGCAGATCCTCAAAGGTGTGGACCTGACGCTTGAGGCCGGCAAGGTGCATGCGATCATGGGGCCGAACGGGTCTGGCAAATCGACGCTGTCGTATGTGCTTTCGGGCAAGGACGGCTACGAAGTGACGGGCGGCAGCGCCACGCTTGACGGCGCCGACCTTCTGGACATGGACCCCGAAGACCGCGCCGCCGCCGGCCTGTTTCTAGCCTTCCAATACCCCGTCGAAATTCCCGGTGTGGGCAATATGACATTCCTGCGCACTGCCGTGAACGCACAGCGCAAGGCACGCGGACAGGATGAAATGTCGGCCGGTGAGTTTCTGAAGGTCGTGCGCGAAAAGGCCAAGACCCTGAAAATTGACGCGGAGATGCTGAAGCGCCCCGTGAATGTCGGCTTTTCGGGTGGCGAAAAGAAACGCAACGAAATCCTGCAAATGGCGATGCTGGAACCGAAAATGTGCGTGCTGGATGAAACGGACTCCGGTCTGGACGTGGATGCCATGAAACTGGTGTCCGAAGGTGTGAACGCCCTGCGCGACGCGGGCCGCTCGTTCCTTGTTATCACGCATTATCAACGGCTTCTGGACCACATCAAACCTGATGTCGTGCATATCATGGCCGATGGCCGGATCGTGAAATCGGGCGGGCCGGAACTGGCACTTGAAGTCGAAACCAACGGTTACGGCGACATTCTGTCGGAGGTGGCCTGATGGCACTTCCCCAGATGAAAACAGACATCACCGAGGCGCGTTTGGCCGCACACGCACTGCCCGATGGGGCGGCATGGGCAACTGATTTGCGCCGCGCGGCCATCGCCCGTGTCACGGCGATGGGCCTGCCATCCAAACGCGATGAATACTGGAAATACACCGATCCAACCAGCCTCACGGCGGTCGATGCGGTGCCTGCGAAAACGGTTCAGTTGATCGACGAGCCGCCATTGTTTGGCGAGATCGACCGCGTCGAGATCGTCTTTGTCGATGGCGTGTTTGATGCCGACCTGTCAGGCGATCTGTCGCTTGCCGGTGTCGAAATCGACCGTCTTGCCGATGCCACGGCGCGCGATATCCACTGGGTCAAAGACCTGTATGGCACGCTGGAAACCGCCGGTCAGACCCCTGTGCACCGCCCGCTTGCCGCGCTCAACACGGCCTTTGCCACGGACGGTGTGGTGATCCGCGCAACCGCCCAAGCGGCCAAACCCGTGTGCCTGACATATATCCACCGCGCAGAAGCGTCGGATGCGATCCTGCACCACGTCATCAAGGTCGAAAAAGGCGCGTCCCTGACCCTGCTCGAGGTTGGTCCGGCGGCCGCGCGTTTCAACAAGGTGATGGAAGTCGACATCGCCGATGGCGGCGAATTTCACCATGTCCGCAGTCAGGGGCGTGTGCACGACCGCCGCGCCGTGACCCATTCATTTGCCCGTTTGGGGCAGGACAGCGTGTTGAAATCGTTCACGTTAACCGCGAATGGCGCGCTGACCCGCAATGACTTTGTGATCGAAATCAATGGTGATGACACGGTGGCCCATGTGGCCGGCGCCGCCCTTGGGGACGGTGCGGACTTTCACCACGACGACACCGTTTTCATCACCCACGGCGCGCTGAACGGCGAAAGCCGGCAGGTGTTCAAAAAGGTGCTGCGCAACGGTGCAACGGGCGTGTTTCAGGGCAAGATTCTGGTCAAGGAAGGCGCGCAAAAGACCGATGGCTACCAGATCAGTCAGGCGCTTTTGCTGGATGATGACAGCCAGTTTCTGGCCAAGCCGGAACTGGAAATCTACGCCGATGATGTGGCCTGCTCGCACGGGTCCACCACCGGCGCGATTGATGAGGACGCGTTGTTCTACCTGCGCTCGCGCGGGGTGCCCCATGGCAAGGCAACCGACATGCTGGTGCTGTCGTTTCTGGCCGAGGCGCTGGAGGAAATCGAGGATGCAGCACTGGCCGATGAAATCCTGACCCGGCTTACGGGCTGGCTGGCGCGCCGGAACCACTGATGCCCGTCACGACCGATATCATGCGCACCTATCGCGGGCCGCGCCGCGTGGTGCGTGACCTGTTGGCGATGGGCCCGCGCGAGGATCGCGCGATCATGTGGCTGATGTTTGGCTGCCTGATCGTGTTCCTGTCGCGTTTACCCGCGCTGCAAAGGGCCGCCGTCATGGGGCAGGGCGATTTCACCCAGGATGCGGCCTATGCCTTTCTGGGGTTGATGATGATCGCGCCCTTGCTGTTTTACGGGTTGGCCGCGCTGGGGCAGGGCATCGCGCGTCTGCTTGGCGGCCGCCCCACGGGGTTTGGCGCGCGGCTTGCGCTGTTCTGGGCCTGGCTTGCGGCGACACCTGTGATCCTGCTTTACGGGTTGCTTGTCGGCCTGAACGGTGCCGCGGAGAAAGGCACGCAGTTGGTCGGGTTGATCTGGGTTGTCGTGTTTGTGCTGTTCTGGGTGCAGGGCCTGCGCGAGGCGAGTGCGCCCCATGACGCCTGACAGCTTTTTCCAACTGGTCCGGGAGACAATCCTGAACCCTGCCGCCGCCGCGCACCAGGTTATGGCGGTCACGATCTCGCGCGAGAATCTTTGGCTGGCCGTGCTGTTGGCCACGGTTTTGTCCGCGATCGTCGGCGGCATTTCGCAAGCGATCGTTCCGGTCGAACCGATGGTCGTTGAAACCGTTGAAGGACCGGTAAGCCTGAATCTGTCGCCCTCGTCACCGATGATGCAGGGCGTTTTCGTCGGCGCATCCCTCGTCTTGATGGTTTTTGCGCTTTATTTCACAGGGCTTGCCTTGGGTGGACATGGCACATTTCCCGCCACATTGGCGCTGATGGCCTGGCTGCAGGTCGTGATGGTCGTTTTGCAAGTGGCAACGCTGGTGGTGATGCTTGCAGTGCCGGTGCTGGGCGCATTTCTGGTGATGGTATCCTTTGTGGTTTTCCTGCGCGGCATGTGTGTTTTCGTCAAGGAACTGCATGGTTTCGCAGGTTTGGGCCGCGCGGTCCTGACGGTGGTGCTGGCCTTTCTTGGCGTGGCGTTCGGGTTGGCGATCATCCTTCTTATAATTGGCATCGGCGCAGGCGGAGCAGATATAAATGTTTGATATCAACAAAGTGCGGGCTGATTTTCCGATCTTGTCACGGCAGGTCAACGACAAGCCGCTTGTCTATCTTGACAACGGGGCCTCGGCGCAAAAACCGCAGGTGGTGATTGATGCTGTCACCCGTGGCTACGCCGAAGAATACGCCAATGTGCACCGCGGTCTGCACTATCTGTCCAACCTTGCGACCGAAAAATACGAAGGCACCCGCGCCATCATCGCCCGTTTCCTGAACGCGCCAAACGAGGATGACATCATTCTCAATTCCGGCACCACCGAAGGCATCAACATGGTGGCCTATGGCTGGGCCATGCCAAGGATGCAGGCAGGCGACGAAATCGTGCTGTCGGTGATGGAACATCACGCCAATATCGTGCCATGGCATTTTCTGCGCGAACGTCAGGGTGTCGTGATCAAATGGGTTGATACGGACGCCGATGGCAACCTTGATCCGCAGGCCGTGATTGATGCGATCACCCCGCGCACCAAACTGGTCGCGGTGACACATGTGTCCAACGTGTTGGGCACCGTGGTTGACGTAAAGGCAATCACCAAGGGCGCCCATGCGCAGGGCGTTCCGGTCTTGGTTGATGGGTCGCAAGCGGCCGTGCACATGCCGGTGGATGTGGCCGACATCGGCTGTGATTTTTACGCGATTACGGGGCATAAACTCTATGGCCCGTCCGGGTCGGGCGCGATCTATGTGCACCCCGACCGGATGGCGGAAATGCAGCCCTTTATGGGGGGCGGTGACATGATCCGCGAGGTGTCCAAGGACAGCGTGACCTATAATGACCCGCCCATGCGGTTCGAGGCGGGCACGCCGGGCATCGTGCAGACCATCGGTTTTGGTGTGGCGCTGGAGTATATGATGGAGATCGGCATGGCCGGGATTGCCGCCCACGAGGCCTCGATCTGCGATTATGCGCGCACCCGTCTGGCAGGGCTTAACTGGCTGAACGTGCAGGGAAATCCTGCCCACAAGGCAGCGATTTTCAGCTTTACCCTTGATGGTGCGGCCCATGCCCACGACATTTCCACGGTGTTGGACAAACGCGGCGTGGCCGTGCGCGCTGGCACCCATTGCGCCATGCCCTTGATGGAACATATGGGGCTGGGGGCGACGTGTCGCGCATCGTTCGGGATGTATAACACCACCGGCGAAGTGGACGTGCTGATCGACGCGCTGGAACTGTGCCACGATCTGTTTGCATAACTTGCCCTTGCGAGGGCGCGGCCTTTCGATTATCCGCACCCCCAGGCACCCATAGCTCAGCTGGATAGAGCGCTGCCCTCCGAAGGCAGAGGCCAGAGGTTCGAAATCCTCTTGGGTGCACCACTTTTCCGCGCACGCAACAAGTCACGCAATCGGCCCGTCGCTGCCCTATTCTCGCCCTGCGCGACTGGCACTCTGCACCCGTATTGATCGGAGTGCTTATGTTCAGCCGAGTGCAAAAAACCTATCTCCTGACGCTTGGCGTCGTTATGCTGCTGTCGGCGATCTTTTTGATCCCGGGTGCCGGTTTGATCTTTATCATCGTGACGATCGGGCTGGGGCTGATCATCCTGATCCCGCTGCCTTATGTGTTGTTCGCGCTGCTGGCGGCGCTGCCTGCGGTGGTGCTGTGGCGTTTCGCCATTCTGCGCTTGCCTATGCTGGCTTTAGGGGCGGCGGCGCTTGTGCTTTATTTGGGCTTGCCGATCCGTCATGCAGACGAGGCCTTTGCTGCCGATCTAGCCGCGCAGGGTGATTTCCTGCCCGCAAGTGCGGCCTTCGACACACCCGTAGGTGTTGAAATCCGCCGCCGCGAGGACACGGCACATCTTGGTCCTGCGGGGCCGATGGCCGCCTATTACCAGCGTCAAGTCTGCGGTGAACTGTGCGAGCGGTTGTTGACCGGCGGTGACGTGGCCTGGGTGCGCGTTGTCCTGAAGAATGACGAATATCAAGGCGACCGGATCGCGGTGCATGCCCTGTTCGTGGCCGCAACCCCGACCGAATGTCAGGCCGTGACAGCCGATTTCGCACCGGGTCAGGATTGTGTGCTGATTGCACCGGATCACGGGCGCGCGGCCGATCTGACGGTCGATATCACCGATGACCTGCGCCAGTATCGTGGTGATGCGGGCGCAATTTATCAACCCTCAGGATCGCGCCGTATCACAGGCTACCTCGGGGGTGACACATCCGCCCCGCGCGCGTTCCAGCAGACGCAACTGTTTCACCAACGCCCGACCCCGCTGCACAGCTTTGATTATGTCTCGCAAGACCGAAGCAGCGACGAAAGCGGGATCATGATCATGCGCAATCGCACGGGTAGCGCGCCTGTCGATCCGGTTGCATTGGTCGCAACGATTGGTCTGCGGTTCGGGCCGGTGCGTGCCTTTCCCATTCGCGTTGTGACCCGCGACACAAACCCCTTCGCCTCCCGTCCGGCAGGCGCGCAGGATGCAGCCTATGCCGCAACACTGGTCGCGGCGGGCCCCGAAGGGCAGGACCAGTTTTCCCGCAGCTTTGCGATGATCCTGAACAACTGGCACGACAAACTGCGCCAGCAGGACAGTATCAGCTCCAGCGAACGGGCGATCTTTTGTGATACGTTGGCATCAGAGGCTCTCGCGCGGCCGTTCTGGGCTGATCAAGTCATTCGCAAACACGATGTGACCTGCCCCTCTACCGCAGCACCTGCGCCTCGCGCACTGTGATCCCCATGCGCGCGCTTGATCCGTAACCGGCAGGGTTGGCGGCCAGTTCGGGGAACAGCGCCAGCACCTCGGCGCGGGTCGCCTGTTCCATTGCGGATAGCGCCTGTTCACCGGGTTGAAAACTTTCCGATGGGATGCCTTCAGCCATGACGATCTGGTGGGTGTCAAACATCAGGTGGATATAGGTCACGGTGTCGGCGGGGGCAGGGCGGATCGTTGCGTCATTGACCAGCCCCTTGGCGGGGGCCAGAACCTCGCCTGTGCCGCAATGCAGTTCAACCCGCCAGCCATCCAGCAGCATCCGGTGTTGCGGTGATACGGTCAGGTCGCGGCTGTTGCCAAGCGCACCTGCCGCGATGCAGATCGGCGCAAAGGGGCCATGGGCGGGCACAGTCACGCGCCCGATCCAGCGCACCGGTTGCAGCCCTGCGTCCAGTGTCCAGACGGGATCGCCCACCGACAGCGTTTCGATTGCGCGCATCCCACCAGCCGCGATGATCCGCGTGCCGGGGGTGAAACAAGTAACCATTTCGATATTGCGAAACGCGGTGGTTTCGCCGGTTTCACTGCCATCCTCGTTCAGATAGATGATGGTGCCTTTGCCGCCGTCGGGGCCATCGGCGCCCCAATCCACGCGGAACCGCCCGCCGGTGATGTTCAGCGTATCATGCCCCGCACCGCCGTTTATTTTGTCGACGTTTGCACCGGCCTGCACATTGATCGTGTCGTCACCGCCGCCCAGGCGCACCGCATCGCCAACGGTCGTGCCCGCCGCGATGTTAACCGTATCATCCCCGCCGCCGGTGCGAATGTCGTCGCCCACGGTTGCACGCCCATCAAGTGTGACCGTGTCAGCGCCCGCGCCGGTGATGATGTCCTCGCCGACACTTGCCATATCGGACAGCGTCACGATGTCATCGCCACCATCCGTGCGCACGTCGCCACCCACACGGGCCGTGCCCGACAGCGTCACCTGATCGTCGCCGTCAGCTGTGCGGATGTCGTCATGAATATCGCCGCTGCTGGCGGTGACGGTATCGCTGCCCTGACCGGTGATCACATCGCCATGCACCTGCGTGCCGCCCGACAGGTTGATCGTATCGTCGCCCTGATGGCTGCGAATGCTGGCGTTGATATCCTGCGCGACCAGATCCATCTGGTCATCGCCCCATGTGCCTTCGGGGGCTTGCGCCGCGTTCAGATCACGGGGCGCAGCGACAAAGGGATCGTCCTGCACCATGTCCACGTCGGTCGTGCGTTCAATGATATCGGCCAATCCGCCCGCCATGACCTGGGCAATAATCTCGGCCCCCAGGGCGGGATCAAGCTGCCCGAATGTTTCGTCAGCCGCGCGGGTGCGGATGAACTGTTCGGCAACGATATAGCTGAAAAGCGGGCCAAGCTGGGTGCCCTCGATTGCATCTTCGGCCAGCCCGCCAACCCAAAGCGGCACATCGTGGACGCTGTCAAACACATCGGCAAACTGTGCCTGCAAGTCCGTATCAGCGGTGATCACGCTGAAATCACTTGGGTCCAGCGTGTCAGGGTCGATATCACCCAAAAGCGCCGCGCGGGTATCCACATAGCTTTGCAACCCGTGATCCTGCCCGCGCAGCAGGTTTAACGCCACAAGGGAAAAGCCGCTGACGCCAGTGGGTGTTTCAAGGAAAAAGTTCAGATCATCAACGACTTGGGTGTCAAGTTCCTGCGCCGTGTTGCCCAGCATCCCGCGGATCAGCGCGTCAATGCCGCCATCCTCGACGACCTCGTGATTGAAAAACGCCGCCATCAGGTCGGGCGATCCGCCTGTCGCTTGCGTGCCGTCATCATCCAGCCGGTCCAGCACTGACGAAATCATCGTATGGCCAAAGCGGAAGGCGGCGGTCGAAAACTCGACGCTGATCTGCCCGTTGGCATCGGGGTCAAACTCATAGTCGTCGGGAACAGCATCGCCAACCAGATGCGGCAACCACTGGTCATAGGTTACCTTCTGGATTTCGAATTCGACGATACTGCGGGCACCCTCGAACAGCTGGCCATCGTCCCAGTCGGGGTGGGTCTGCGCCAGTTGATCGGCCCAGTAGTTGTGCTCGCGCGCCATCATGGTTTGCAGCGACAAAAGGTTGGGGTTTTCGTTGGCGCGCAGATCGCCCGCCAGATAAACCGGATTGTCCGAGGTAACATCGCCGGCCATCGCCGTGTCGGGCGTGGCCTTGGGAAGCAAGCCGTTGTCAGAGGAATTATCGAACGACAGCTTGAGCTTGCCACCCTCGAAACTGCGCACATCGTCCATCCGGTCCGCCGAGGAGCCGTAAATCTGGCTGCCGTCCAGCTGCCATGTGATCGCGTTGAAAGGCACGCGCGGATCATCGGTGCCGCCGTCAAAAGCCGAGCGCGGCACGGGCGCGACCAGCCCGTCGGCAGTCATCATTTCGTCGTGGCTTTCTGGGGTGAGTGTCAGATCATGGTCAATGAACTGGCCCCAGATCGTGAACATGTTCGACAAACCGGCCGCATTGGCCATATCGCCGTCCTGATCGAACAGAAGCTGCGAAATCGCGACCGGATCCAGATCGCCGGCAAGCGTGCCGATACCGTCGCCGTAATTGGCCTCGGTCAGACGAATTTGCACTTCCGCGTCAGTTAGAACCGGCATACCCAAAACCCAACGATCACACCCCTGTGATAGGAATGCGCCCGCACCTGTGAAAGGTCAAATTCTTTTCAAAAATAGGGGGTTACTGAACACGAAACCCGCACAGTTGGCTGCGCGGGTTCAGATTGTTCACGGTGTTGGGATAGTTAGCTGCCCCAGCTGCGCACCTGACCACAGTCCATATGCACAAAGTTGGACCCGGAATAGCGGCCCACACCACCAGCACGGCACGAGGCGGCGGCGCGGGCGATTTGGCCAACAGACCGGCTGGACAGGCGCAGATCGGCGGCCTGACCCTGCAGGTGCAGTGAATTGCGCGCAACGCCGGATGACTGCGACCGCAGCATCGCGTTGGTTTGCGGCGACCGGTAGCCGGAAATCAGCATGTAGGGTTCGTTTGTGTCCACCAGATTGTGGGATGCGGCCATGATGTCGATCGTGCGGGTGTCGATATTGTGGCGCTGGCCATTGCGCCAGTCGCGCATGAAGATGTTAATTTCCTCGACGGCTTCGCGGATGTATTGCCCTTCGATCCAATAGATCGTGTCGATGCGTTCGCCGGTGCGGCCCGAATACATGCGCAAACGGCGCACATCGCCGCCACCGCGCAAGAACCCAGCTGCATTGGAATATGTCGGTGCGGCCACAAGGGTGGTTGCCGCAAATGCGCCCAAAAGTGCGCGCCGGGTCATGCCCGTAGAGCGTTCATTCATCATCGTAGCGCCTGTCCCGTCGCTTGCCTCGGGCCCATATATTAACGGACCATTGTGTCATCTCATCCCCAGATGCCTGATCTCTATGCCACAAGTCGAATCGCAGACCAAGCTCGTTTTAGGACTTGCGTATTAAGGAAGGGGAAATCGGCGAAATTTTGCGCAAAATGTGCGGATTTGCAGATTTGTGGCCAAAATGCACATGCGCAGCCGCAACACCCCCGCGGGCATTGGCGACCTGTCGTAATTGTGAATAGACTAGGACCCATTGCTGCCTGACACCTTGATGTGTGTCAAAAACCAAAAAACCGGGGGACCTTTAACCATGATGACGCCTGTCGCTCGCGCGCCAATGT
Source organism: Octadecabacter sp. R77987 (assembly GCF_042466115.1). Lineage (NCBI taxonomy): Bacteria > Pseudomonadati > Pseudomonadota > Alphaproteobacteria > Rhodobacterales > Roseobacteraceae > Octadecabacter > Octadecabacter sp. R77987. The sequence goes on from NZ_JAXHBQ010000001.1 coordinate 304,217, forward strand.
TTCGCGTATTTACCCTTATTGCACTGGCCTTTGCGCTGGTCCTGCCTGCCAAGGAGGTCACTGCCCAGGTGACGGCCTTCCGTCAGGCGGTTGCAGAATCGGCGGCCCGCGACGAGGTGCTGGCCGAGTTCTACCGCGCGCGCGACTTCCAAGGCATCTGGACAGGGTCGACCGGACGTGACCGCACACGCCGCAACGCACTGATGGCCGCGTTCAGCGAAGCGGGCGATCACGGGCTGCCCACCGGGCGCTACAACCCCGACACGATCATGGCGCAACTGCGTGCCGCCACGACCCCCGCCGATCAGGGCCGGATGGAAGTGGAGCTAAGCCGCCTGTTCCTGCAATACGCCCGCGACATCCAGACAGGTGTGCTGGTGCCCGGCCGCGTTGTTTCACACATCGAACGCGAGGTGCCTTACCGCTCGCGCCTTGGCACGCTGACAGCCTTTGAACAATCCTCGCCCGCCGCATTCCTGCGCGCGCTGGCCCCTTCGGCCCCCGAATACACCCGCCTGATGCGCGAAAAGCTGCGCCTTGAACGGCTGATGGCACAGGGCGGCTATGGCCCGACTGTTTCGGCGGGATCGCTGGCGCCCGGTGCGTCCGGTCAATCGGTCGTAAACCTGCGTAACCGCCTGATCCTGATGGGTTTCATGGCGCGCAGCGCGACCCAGACATATGACGCCAGCATTCAGGCCGGTGTGCAGCGGTTCCAACAGGCCCACGGCCTTGTGGCCGACGGCGTGGCCGGTGCTGGCACCATGCGCGAACTCAACGTGCCGCTGGGCAACCGTCTGCAACAGGTGATCGTCGCGATGGAGCGGGAACGCTGGATCAACCGCCCGCGCGGCACCCGCCACGTCTGGGTGAACCTGACAGATTTCACCGCCCGTATCGTTGATAATGATCGCGTGACCTTTGAAACCCGTTCCGTCATCGGCGCCACGCAGGGCGACCGTCAAAGCCCGGAATTTTCCGATGTCATGGAATTCATGGTGATCAATCCCAGCTGGTATGTGCCCCGTTCCATCGTCGTGGGTGAATACCTGCCGATGTTGCAGCGCAATTCCGGCGCGGTCAGCCACATCGAAATCACCGATCGCAATGGCCGCCGGATCAATCGGGGTGCTGTGAACTTCTCGCGGTTCAATGCGTCCAACTTCCCCTATTCCATGCGTCAGCCTCCCAGCCGTGGCAACGCCCTGGGCCAGGTCAAGTTCATGTTCCCGAACCAGTATAACATCTATCTGCACGATACCCCCTCGCAAAGCCTGTTCGCGCGCGAAGTGCGTGCCTTCAGCCACGGGTGTATCCGCCTGAACGATCCCTTTGATTTCGCCTATGCCCTGCTGGCCAAGCAAACGGCAAACCCCGAGGAGTTCTTTCAGTCGCGCTTGCGCACAGGTGCGGAAACCCGTGTTGATTTGACCGATCCGGTGCCGGTGCATATCGTTTACCGCACTGCCTTTACCAATGTGACGGGCGAACTGAACTTCCGCCGCGATGTCTATAGCCGCGACAGCCGTATCTGGAACGCCCTGGCCGCCGAAGGCGTTGCCGTGCGCGCGATTGGGGGCTAAGCCTTCCCAAGCGGAGGGTGCGCCATGAGCTATACAATTGAACAAATCGCAGCGTCGCTGGGGGCCCAAGCCTTTGGCGACGTTTCCATTTCCATCACGGGTGCGGCCGAACCTGCGATGGCGGGGCCGGATGATCTGGCGCTGGCGCTGTCGCCCGCATTTGTTGCCGATCTGGCAACGGGTCATGCCCGCGCCGCCGTGATCCTGCCCGATACCGACTGGCAGGCGGCGGGGCTGCAGGCCGCGATCATCGCGCCGCGCGGACGGCTTGCGATGGCGGGATTGACGCAAATGATCGACGCGCAGCCCGCGTTTTCGGCGGTGGGCGATATTCACCCCAGTTCCGTCACGGACGGCGCATGGATCGGCGCACATTGCAGCATCGGCCCCTTTACCCATATTGCCGCAGGCGCGCGGATCGAGGCCGGTGCGCGGATCGGCAGCCATGTCAGCATCGGTGCAGGCACGTTGATCGGCGATAATGCAACCATCCATTCGGGCGCACGGATCGGACCGCGCGTGACCATCGGGCAGGGTGTGGTGATCCAGTCGGGCGCGGTGATTGGTGCTGATGGGTTTTCCTTTGTCACTGAGGGCGTGTCCGGGCCGGAACAGGCCAAGGCCACGGGCGGGTGCAAAAAGCTGACGCCGCCTGAAAAAGGCGAATGGCACAAGATCCATTCGCTTGGTGGCGTTGAAATTGGCGACGATGTGGAAATCGGCGCCAACAGCACGATTGACGCAGGCACCATTCGCGCCACCCGCATCGGGCGCGGCACGAAAATCGACAACCTTGTGCATATCGGTCACAACGTCACGGTGGGCGAGGATTGCCTGCTTTGTGGCCAGACCGGCATCGCCGGATCGGTCGTGATCGGCAATCGCGTTGTGCTGGCGGGGCAAACCGGCGTTGGCGATCATCACACCATTGGCGATGATGTGGTGACGGGCGCGGGCACGATGATCCTGTCCAATGTGCCTGCTGGCAAGGTCTTGCTGGGGTATCCGGCCCAACGCATGGATCAAAGCATTGCCAGTTACAAGGCGCTGCGCCGCCTGACGCGCAAACCACAAACCGACAAATAGCTGTTTCATTGAACGGGCAGAGTGACTACATCACCTGCAACTTGTTTTTGGGGTGTCTGGATGACCATTGCAGAAAATGTGACGCGCATTCTGGCCGCGCAGGCCTTGATCGAACCAAGTGACGTGAAACCCGATCATACGCTTGACGATTTGGGGATCGACAGCCTTGGGCTGGTCGAAAGCATTTTCGCGATTGAAGAAGCCTTTGATATCAACGTCCCCTTCAACGCCAATGACCCAAGCGACAGCGCGTTCGATATCTCGTCCGTGGCTGCGATCATTGCGGCCGTGGAAACCCTTGTGAAGGATCAATCCTAGGCAATGGCGCAGCGGGTTGTCATCACCGGTGCCGGCACGATCAATGCGCTGGGGCATGACGTGGCCAGCACGATGGCCGCCATGGCCGAAGGGCGCTGTGGCATCGGCCCGCTCGATATTCGTGATGTGGACAGGCTGGCCGTGAAAATTGGCGGGCAGGTGCGTGACTACCATGAAGATGCGCATTTCAATCGCCAGCAGATCGCCCTTTATGACCGGTTTACCCAGTTCACCCTGCTGGCCACGCAGCAGGCGCTGGGGCAGGCGGGGCTGACCTTTACGGGGCAGTTGGCCGATCGCTCGGGCGTGATCCTTGGCAATTCCGGCGGCGGGCTGAACACGCAGGATGAAAACTATCGTGCCGTTTACGAAGAAGGCAAAAACCGCGTGCACCCCTTCATCGTGCCCAAACTGATGAACAATGCCGCCGTCAGCCATGTGGCGATGCAATACAACCTGCGCGGCCCGTCGTTCACGGTGTCAACCGCCTGCGCCTCAAGCAATCATGCGATGGGGCAGGCGTTTCAGATGATCCGCTCGGGCATGGCCACGGCGATGATCACCGGCGGGTCCGAAGCGATGCTGTGCTTTGGCGGGGTCAAGGCATGGGAAGGCCTGCGCGTGATGTCCAAGGATGCTTGCCGCCCGTTTTGCGCCACCCGCAACGGCATGGTGCAGGGCGAAGGCGCGGGCGTGTTCGTGTTCGAGGACCGCGATCATGCCATTGCACGCGGTGCCGAGATTTTGGCCGAGGTCGTCGGCTTTGCCATGACCTCGGACGCCGCCGACATCGTGATGCCCAGCAAACAGGGCGCGGCACGCGCGATTGCGGGGGCGTTGCGCGATGGCGGCCTGAATCGCGACGAGGTCGGCTATATCAATGCCCATGGCACCGGCACGGCGGCCAATGACAAGACCGAAAGCGCGGCGGTGGCGGATGTGTTCGGCCCGCATGCGGATAAGCTGATGATATCAAGCACGAAATCCATGCACGGTCACCTGATCGGCGGCACGGGGGCGGTGGAATTGCTGGCCTGTATCATGGCGCTGCGCGACGGGGTGATCGCGCCGACAATCGGCTACATGGAACCCGACCCCGAATGCGCGCTGGACGTTGTTCCAAACGTCGCGCGGGACGCATCTGTAGAAGTGGTGCTGTCCAACGCCTTTGCTTTTGGCGGGCTGAACGCGGTGCTTGCCCTGCGCGCGGCTTGAAACGCAAAACGCCGCCCCGAAAGGCGGCGTTCCGGTGTGATCTGGCGGGGTCGCCTATTCAGGGATACCGTTTGTCGCGGCGTCCATCGCAGCCGTAAAGCCCGTCAGCGAAACTGTCAGTTCGACGCGCTGATCGGGGGCCACCGCAGGCACAATCGTCAGTTTCGCGGCATTGCCTGCCTTGAACTGGGTGATGTCGGCGGCGGTAAAGCCGATCCGCGAAATGCAGCCAGACGACAGCATCGGCGACGCGGGGCGTTCCGAACAATAGGTGAAGGGATACATGCGCGCCTGACCGCCATCAATCGACATGCGCAGGTTGGCTGTCAGCAGGGTTTCCATTGGCGCAACGATCGTGGCACCGGCGGCTGCTTCGCCACCATCGGGCAGGGGAATAAGGCCGATTTCCGCAACCGAATTGCCGTCCTGATCCATCAGCAATTGATACAGTGTGCACAGATCGGCGCCGTCGGGGTTGTTCACGCAGCGCAGCGACCAGTCGCCAAACACCGCCGCCACAAAGGGCTGTCCCGGCTCAAGGTCCTCGGCGGGGATCGGTGTGCCCATGTCAAACGCTTCTGGATCGGCAGGGGCCTCCTCGGCGGGGGCGTCGGTTGCCGGTTCTTCGGTTGCAGGCGCGTCTTCGGTTGTTTCCTGCGCGGCAAGGGGGGCACCCAGTGCCAACAGCAGGGCCAATGAAAGGGGCATCAATGTATTACGCATAATCTGGTCCACTCGGTTGTTGTCGGGGTCAGTTAACATGGGTGTTACGGCGTGTCAGTGGGAAATGCAGCACTGGCAAGCGATTGCCGATCACAAATCCTTGCACCATGAAACGAGAAAAAGGGCCGCAGATGCGCACCCTTTTTCCAATCTCCCTATCGGACTTGGCCGACTTATTACCGTGACGCTACGCAAAGCGAAACGCACCGTCAACCGGAAATTTTCGGGGAATTTGCCTGCTAAACCGCTTGGTTTAGTGAAAAAAACCGCGCCCGAAGGCGCGGCAAGTCTGACAGGGAGGTTGTCAGCCCGTTTCCCGGAGGACATTGGGACGCGGGCATGTTTAGACTGGCATGGAATGGTTAAGAATGTATTTTGCCGCGAGACGTTTCACGCAGGTTTACGCAACAAAGGACGGGATCAGGGATGAGTGACGGAATTTTCATTGGCGGCGGCGGGGCCGGTTACGCCGAGGCGCAGAACCTGTTGCTGGGCTATGCCAACCGCCACGGGTTGATTGCGGGGGCCACCGGCACCGGCAAGACCGTCACGCTGCAAATCCTTGCCGAAGGGTTTTCGGCGGCGGGTGTGCCGGTGTTCCTGTCGGACGTCAAAGGCGACTTGTCAGGTCTTGCCAATTCCGGCAGCGCCGATTTCAAGTTGCACGAACCCTTCATGAAACGCGCCGCGACTATCGGTCTTGATCTGCAATACGACAGCTTTCCGGTCACATTCTGGGATTTGCTGGGCGAACAGGGCCACCCGATCCGCGCCACCGTGTCGGAAATGGGGCCGCTGCTGCTGTCGCGCCTGCTGGAACTGACCGAGGCGCAGGAAGGTGTGCTCAACGTCGCCTTCCGCGTGGCCGACGAAGAAGGGCTGCCGTTGCTGGATCTTGAGGATCTACAGGCGCTGCTTGTCTGGGTCGGGCAGAACGCCAAGGACCTGTCGCTGCGCTACGGTAATGTCGCCGCGTCATCCGTGGGGGCGATCCAGCGCGCGTTGCTGGTGCTGGAAAACCAGAATGGCGCGCAGTTGTTCGGCGAACCCGCGCTGGAATTGGCCGATATGATGCGCGTTGGCGCGGACGGGCGGGGCAGTGTCAATATCCTCGCCGCTGACCGGCTGATGGGCAGCCCGCGCCTTTATGCGACGTTCCTGTTGTGGCTGCTGTCGGAACTGTTCGAGGAACTGCCAGAAGTGGGCAACCCCGACAAACCCAAGCTGGTGTTCTTTTTCGACGAAGCGCACCTGCTGTTTGACGATGCCCCCAAGGCGCTGGTGGACAAGGTCGAACAGGTCGCGCGCCTGATCCGGTCAAAAGGCGTGGGCGTGTTTTTCATCACCCAGAACCCCGCCGATGTGCCCGAAGATGTGCTGGGCCAGCTGGGCAACCGCGTGCAACACGCCCTGCGCGCCTTTACGGCCAACGATCAAAAGGCGCTGCGTCAGGCCGCCGACACCTACCGCCCCAACCCCGCATTCGATACCGCCGACACGATCCGCGATGTCGGCACCGGCGAGGCAATTACGTCAATGCTGGAAAACAAGGGCGTGCCGGGGATCGTGCAACGCACGCTGATCCGCCCGCCGTCCTCGCAACTGGGGCCGATCACTGTGGCCGAACGCGCCGCGATCATGGCTGCATCGCCCATGGCGGGCAAATACGATGAACGGCTGGATCGCGAAAGCGCTGCTGAAATGCTGATGAAGAAATCACAGGCCGCCGCCGAAGAAGCCGAAGCCGCCGAGAAAAAAGAGGCCGAGGACGAAGCGCGCGAGTTTCAAAACGCCCGCCGCTACGACGGCGGTGGGGGCAGGACAACCACTAAGACAAGCGGCAAATCCCGTCCATGGTCGAGCCGCCACCGCGCTGATGACAGCATTGCCGAAAGCCTGACAAAAGTCGTCGTGTCCGAGTTGAAAGGCACTACCGGCAAACGCATCATCCGCGGCATTTTCGGCGGGTTGTTCAAAGGCCGCTGATCGAACACGCGGGCAAAACCGCGCTTTGGGCGCTGGCAGCACAGCAGTTTCTGGCGCTTGCGATGTCGGCGAGGTTATTCGCGGTCACTTTTGCGTAGCCCGAACAGGTGACAGCACGCCCACAGGGCTTTGCCGTGGGCAAGGTCGAGACGCTTGCGACCAATTTCCTTGACGGGGCCCAAGTGCAGGCGGGCGCGCTTGACGCTGCGCGCGAATAAGTCATGCCGCAACTTGTGGCCGTGCGCCACCTGTCCAGCTCTCTGTTCCTGCGCGCCTGATAGCGAACGCTATCGGATCACTTGGCGCTTAAAGCGGGCGAATGCGCAGGGACACCAGCCGGTTTTCCTCTTTTTCGACGACTTCAAACCGGAAGCCGTGAAAGCTGAAAACCTGCCCCGTGGTCGGGATCATCTGCGCTTCGTGGATCACCAGACCGGCGATTGTATTGGCCTCGTCGTCAGGCAGGGTCCAGTCGGTCGCGCGGTTCAGATCGCGGATCGTCATGCCGCCATCAACGACATAACTGCCATCATCGCCTTTGGTGATGGTCTGTTCCTCGTCGGTGTCAAATTCATCGGTGATCTCGCCGACGATTTCTTCCAGAATGTCCTCAAGCGTGATCAGCCCTTGCAGGGTGCCATATTCATCGACCACCAGCGCAAAATGCGTGGAGCGGCGCAGGAACTGGCGCATCTGGTCGTCCAGCGTCGTGGTTTCGGGCACGAAATAGGCCGGCATCGCCACGGTCAGAATGTCAAAGCTTTCCATCTCGTGCGGTTCGATCCGCCCGTCACCCAGCATCTTGTGCATCGCGCGCAACAGGTCTTTGGCATGCAGGATACCGACGATGTTTTCAGGCTCGTCACGATAGAGGGGCAGGCGCGAATGCGGGCTTTCCAACGACAGGCGCAGGATATCGGACACGGGCAAGGCCGCATCAATCATCGCGATGCTGGACCGGTGCAGCATGATTTCCTCGACCGTGCGGGCCGACAGATCAAGCGCGCCCAAAATCCGGTCGCGGTCCTCTTTTTCGACCACGCCTTCGGAATGGCCAAGATGCAGCGCGCCGGCGATTTCCTCGCGCACGGCCAGAATGTTGCTGTCGGGGTCGGTTTGCACGCCAAACACCCGCAAGACACCGCGCACCAGAACCCGCACCGCCGCCACAACGGGCGCGAACAGCATCACGATCACGCTGATCGGACGGGCCACGCGGGACGCGGCCAGTTCGGGATTGGTGATCGCATATGTCTTGGGCAGAACTTCGGCAAAGATCAGCACCAGCAGGGTCATGACCAAGGTCGCCAGTGCCACGCCGCTTTCGCCAAACAGCCGCGTGAACAGGGCCGTGGCCAGCGACGTGGCCAGAATGTTCACAAGGTTGTTGCCCAGCAGGACCGATCCGATCAGCCTTTCGCTGTCGTCCGTGATATGCAGCGCGCGTTCGGCCCCCTTGTTTCCCTTGCCCGCAGCCGAACGCAGCTTGCCGCGCGACGCCGCCGTCAGTGCGGTTTCCGAGCCGGAAAAGAACCCCGACATCACCAGAAGAACAAAGATCGCACCGGCGGTGATCCAGAAAGCAGCGTCAAATAACATGGGAGGTCCTAAACATGATGGTCATGTTATGGGGGCAGGGCGCGCGCGCTTCAAGATGCGTCGTCATCCTTTGCCAGCGGGTGATGCGTGAGAACCAGATCGCGCAGCCGTTCGTCCAGCACATGGGTATAGATTTCCGTGGTCGCCACATCGGCGTGGCCCAGCATGGTCTGGATCGCGCGCAAATCCGCGCCGCCCGCCAAAAGATGCGTGGCAAAGGCATGGCGCAGGGTATGGGGCGTGACCTTGGCCGGGGACACACCACCGCGCAGGGCGAGTTCCTTGATCAGCGTATAGAACCGGTGGCGGGTCAGGTGGCCCGCCTTGCCCCGTGACGGAAAGAGGAATCGCGCGGGCGGGATGCCTTTGGATTTGGCCAGGTCCTGCGCGGCGTCCCATGCGGTAAGCCAATCGGCCATCGCCACACGCGCGGGCGGGGACAGCGGCACCATCCGTTCCTTGCCGCCCTTGCCGCGCACCAGCAGCATCGCCGGATTGCCACGTGCGGCGCTGACGGGCAGGGATACCAGTTCGGTGACACGCATCCCCGTGGCATAAAGCAGTTCCATCAGGCAGGTGTTGCGCGCCGTATCCGCACCGCTGTCACGCGCGGCGGCAATCAGCCGGTCAACTTCGGCAATCTCAAGTGTTTTGGGCAGGCGTTTGTCGCGCCCCGGCCCCTTGATCTGGATCGCAGGGTTATCGCCGCGCCAGCCTTCCTCGAACCCGAAACGAAACAGCTGTTTGATAGCCGACAGGCGCCGCGCGCGGGTGGATTTGGCCAGCCCCTGGGCCTCGCAATCAATCAGATAGCCCTCGACGTGGTCCTGGGTGGCACTTGAAAAGTGCAACTTGCGATGGCCCAGCCATCCGGCAAAATCCTGCAAGTCGCGCGCATATGCAAGCTGGGTGTTGCTGGCCGCGTCCAGTTCCGCGGCCTGCGCTTCAAGAAAGGTTTGCACCCAGCGGGCCATATCGGCGGGCGCTGTCATGACTGGCGCGTCAGGATCAGGTATTCCAGCGACAGACGGCGGGCGAAATCCTCAAGCCCCACAGCGCGCATGAACGCAAGTGCATCACGCACATCTGTGGGCGAGGATACAGCCCCTTCGTTAAAGGCGGCCATCGCGCGCAACACAGCCTCGCCCAACTGGCCGTTCTGCGCCATCTCCATCAGGTCGGGGTCAGGCGTGGCGCTGGTAAAGGCGGCCAGAACAGCCGCCTGTTTCGGACCGGCCGCGCGCACATCGGACAGATCACCGCGCGCAACGCCGTGTAGGAAGATATCGCGCTGGCCGGACAGCGTCGCCGCAAGGGCCACGGATTCGTATGCGGGCGACAAAAAGCCGATTTCGGTGGCAAGGGTGGCACTGTCCCCCGTCAGGCCGATTGCCGACAGGCGCGGCTGGAATTCAGTGGCAAAGGCCGTTTCGATCTGCGCCTCAAGCATCGCATCCCAGGCGGCGGGCAGGGCCGTAGCCGCAGCATCCACGTCACCGCTTTCCAAAGCGCGATCAAGGCGTTGCACGGCAGACACCCGCTCCCAAACACCACCGGACGCGGCAGGACGGCGCGCCATATAGGTGCCAAAAAGCTGGTTGGCATCAATCGCGCCGTTGCGGGCAAGGCGTTCGGCGGCTTCAAGCTGGGCCTTCCAGCCCGTGGTGGACCGCAGATCGGCATGGGCAAAGGCGCGGGGCAATCCGGCCACGGTCATGGGCTCGCCGATGGCTTCGCGCATGCGGAACACCAGCGGCGTGGGGCGCGTGGGCGCGGTCAGCGGCGGTTCGCCTTCAAACAGTTGCGGATCAAGAAAGCGGGACAGCAACATGTCCTCCTCGTCCGAAATATCGCCAAGGGCGCGACCGGTATTGAGGGTCAGCGCCGCCGCCGACCAGTCCCCGTTGCGGGCAAGGCAAAAGATACGCGCCGCCGCAGTTGGCGCCACATCGGGGCGGCTGCGCATCATGGTGCAGGCCGCATCCTCGGTCCCTGTCAGCAGGGATACATCAAACCAGCGGCGAAACAGGGCCGGGCTGTCAGGATCGGCGGCCCGCAGCAGCGCCTGCGCGGGATCAAGCGCGCCCATGTCCAGCAGTTTGTCCACGCGGGCGATGAACAGGCGTCCATCGGGGCCGGCCCCCAAGGGCGCGTCGGCTTCGGCCAACAGCAGATTGCGCAGCAGCGCCTGCATCGCCGGCAGGCTGTCAACGCGCTGTGCCTGCACAAGGGTCACAACAGTGTCCTCGGAACTGCCGCGCCACAGATCGGCGGGAAACCCTGTCACATCCGGGGGCAACAGGCCCACACGATCGGGCGAAGGGCTGTCCAGACGGGAGACGGACACTTCGGGCGTCAGGGCGGATTCGGCCACGGGCGGTTCATCGGGATCGACAACGGGGGACGGGCTTTGGGATGACGTCACGATGGGGGCCGTCACACTGTCAGACAACCAGTCAATCGCCGAAAGCGGGCCGTCGTCTTGCGCGAATGCGGGGCTTGCTGCCGCCAAAATCAACATACCTGCCGCACATAATCGCATACCTAATCCACACCTAGCGTGACCGGCTTGGTCACCACTTCACTTGGGGCCGCAAAATCGGCCGGAAAAAACACAGGGCCGATATAAGCATAAGCGACCAGCGCGACCGCGGCCAGAACCACAAGAAACAGCAAAAGTTTGATCAAACGCCACATCTTTGGTCCATCCTTATGCCTTTGCCCCAAATGGCGGCCTGATTTGCCACCTTGATCGGGTTTATATATGGCCTTTTGCGCAAGATCACGCCATTCAGTTGTGAAATATTTCATTAGGCGGCACTGCGCCGATAAAATGAACACGTGCGAGGGAACGAAATGGCAGGCAGGCCATGACCACGGGAACGCCACATTACGACCTGCGCCGCACGGTCGTGCTGGTCGGGCTGATGGGCTGTGGGAAATCGGCCATCGGGCGGGCGCTGGCGGCGCGTCTGGGGGCGCCGTTTCTTGATTCCGACGCGGAACTGGAAACCGCCGCCAATGCCAGCATCGCCGAGATTTTCGCCCGTGACGGCGAAGCGTTCTTTCGCGACCGCGAGGCCGAAGTGATCGCGCGCCTGCTGCGCGGCGCGCCGTGCATCCTGTCAACGGGCGGCGGGGCATTTTTGGCGCAGCGCAATCGCACAGCCATTTCCAAGCAGGGCATATCGGTCTGGCTGAATGCCGATCTGGATGTGCTGTGGGACCGTGTGCGCCACAAAAATACTCGCCCGCTGCTGCGCACGCCCGATCCGCGCGCCACGCTTGCGGGGCTTTTCGAGGCGCGCAAACCGATTTACGAACTGGCCGACCTGCATGTGCGCTCGGAACGCAGCTATTCCATCGCCGAGATGACCGACCGCGTGATTGACGCGCTCGTCACGCGGCCCGATATCTTGAAGGTGTCCCATGACCCAACGCCGTGAAACCGTTCGCGTGGACCTGCCGGGGCGTGAATATGACATCCTGATCGGCCCCGGATTGCTGGCACAGGCCGGAGACCTGATCGCACCCTTGCTGACGCGCAAACGGGTGGTGATCGTCACGGACGAACACGTGGCCGCCGCGCAAATGCGCAGCTTACGGGATGGCCTGCGCGCGGGCGGGATCGCATCCGAGGCGCTGATCCTGCCGCCGGGCGAAGCAACCAAAGGCTGGGACCAGTTCAGCCGCACGGTCGAATGGCTGATCGCGCAAAAGGTCGAACGTGGTGATGTGGTTATCGCCTTTGGCGGCGGGGTGATCGGCGATCTGGCCGGCTTTGCCGCTGCCGTTGTGCGGCGCGGCGTGCGTTTTGTGCAAATCCCCACATCCTTGCTGGCACAGGTGGACAGTTCGGTAGGCGGCAAGACCGGCATCAACTCACCGCTTGGCAAGAACCTGATCGGCGCGTTTCACCAGCCCAGTCTGGTGCTGGCTGACACGGCCACCCTTGGCACGCTGACGGCGCGCGATTTCCTGTCGGGCTACGGCGAGGTGGTGAAATACGGGCTTCTGGGCGATGCCGCGTTTTTCGACTGGCTTGAAGCGCAGGGGCCCGCACTGGCCGCGGGCGACATGGTCGCGCGGGTGCAGGCGGTCAAACGGTCCTGCGAAATGAAGGCCGAAATCGTCCAGCGTGACGAAACCGAACAGGGCGACCGCGCGTTGTTGAACCTTGGGCATACGTTTTGTCACGCGCTCGAGGCCGCAACGGGCTATGGTGACCGCCTGCTGCACGGCGAAGGCGTGGCGATCGGCTGCGCGCTGGCGTTCGAACTGTCGGCGCGCATGGGCCTTTGCAGCCAGGAAGATCCCAGTCGCATTCGTGCCCATCTGCGCGCGATGGGCATGAAGGTTGATCTGGCCGATATCGACGGTGATCTGCCCGATGCGGAAGCCCTGCTTGACCTGATGGGTCAGGATAAAAAGGTTGTGGATGGCAAACTGCGCTTCATCCTCGCGCGCGGGATCGGCGATGCTTTTGTCACCGCGGATGTGCCAAGCGATAAGGTGTTGGGCGTGCTGCGCGATGCGTTGAATTTGCGGGGGTAAGGTGGGTCAAGACCCACGTTACATAAGAAAAGGGCCGGATTTCTCCAGCCCCTGAACTGTTTGCGGTTGCGAGTTTTAGAACGGAATTTCGTCGTCCATGTCGCCGCCGCCGGAGGGGCCGCTGTCATAGCCGCCGCCCGAGGACGAACCGCCGCCGCCGTAGCTACCGCCACCACCGCCCGATTGGTCAGCCATATAACCGCCACCACCGCCGCCTTCGCTGCGCCCGTCCAGCATGGTCAGCGTGCCGTCATAGCCTTGCAAGACCACCTCGGTGCTATAGCGGTCAGACCCGTCCTGTGCCTGATACTTGCGGGTTTGCAACTTGCCTTCGATGTAAACCTTGGAGCCCTTTTTCAGATACTGCTCGGCGATCCGCACAAGGCCGTCCTGGAAAATCGCCACGGAATGCCATTCGGTTTTCTCGCGCCGTTCGCCGGTGTTCTTGTCCTTCCAGTTTTCCGAGGTGGCGATACGCAGGTTGCAGACCTTGCCACCGTTCTGGAATGTGCGCACTTCGGGGTCGCGGCCCAGATTGCCGATAAGAATGACTTTGTTGACTGATCCGGCCATGTGCGTGTCTCCCAAACGAATCCGATAATTCCTGTGCAAGTTACAACACTCCAGAATGGTGAATGAAAGGATAATCACCCCGATTGCGGGCGCAAAATCATCTATCGCTGGATATTATCCACAAGGTGGATTAACTTTCACGCAACATGTTGGGGGACAGAAATGTTCAAGATGATCGGTGTCGGGGTGGGTGCTGCCCTTGTGCTTTCGACTGCGGTCTCGGCGGATTCGCTGTCGACGCGGTCGCGCACGGCGTTGTTTTCTTCGCAGCTTGAAGTTCTCGACGGACGTGCGGCGGCGCAATATGCGGGGTCCGTGCGCCTGCAGCCGCCCACCGTGGAAATCCCGTCAGCCGCCGGAACAGGCCCGCAATACAACGGGCGCTATGCCGGTCCCTACCTTGATATGGCGCGCAGTGCCGCGCGGCGCAATCGCGTGCCCGAAGACCTGTTTTTGCGCCTTGTGCATCAGGAAAGCCGCTGGAACCCGCGCGCGCGCAGCCATGCGGGTGCTTTGGGACTGGCGCAACTGATGCCCGCAACGGCGCGCGTGCTGGGCGTTGACCCGCACGATCCTTACCAAAACCTTGACGGCGGGGCGCGCTACCTGCGCCAGCAATACGAGGAGTTCGGCTCGTGGCGTCTGGCCCTTGCGGCCTATAACGCCGGCCCCGGTGCCGTGCAGCGCCACGGCGGCGTGCCGCCCTTCCGCGAGACGCGCAATTACGTGCGCATCATCTGGGGCAGCTGATGAAGGGTGTCTGGCCCTATGTCTTGCTGGGCGTTTCGCTGTTTGTCGCGCTGATTGTCGGGATCGTGTTTCTGGTGATCCGCCTGACCCAACCTTACGTTGATGTGGTCAAGGACCAAGGTGTGGCACTGGCCAACGGCGACGGTGCGGCAGCCTATGGCATGCTGGCGCTGGCGACCCGTGACCAGATCAGCGAGGCCGAATTCGTGACCATGATGCAGGATCTGGGCCTGTGGGAGGACGGCGGCGCCTACTATTTCAACACGCGCAACGTTGAAAACGGGGTGGCGCGGTTGACCGGCACCTATACACGCGCCGATGGTGGCGTGATCCCCGCGACCTTTGTGATCGTCAAGGAACAGGACGAAATGCGGATCATTTCGTTCCAGTTCGGAAGCTAATTTTCCGTTCAATATCAGGGCCGTGTGCGGCGAACCTCATGTATCAAATGAGGTAGCGCCGCCCATGTTCATTCGGCCGCGATCTTGATCACCGGTTCCATATTGGCCAGTTCTTCGTCGCTCAGGTGGCACTTGATCTGATGGCCTTGGGCCAGTGTGCGCACCTCTGGCACATCTGTCTCGCAGCGGTTGCCGGGCACTTTGCCTTTCCAGCCGCAACGGGTCTGGAACGGGCAACCGGATGGCGGATTCATGGCCGATGGAATGTCACCCTCAAGCACGATGTGCTTTTTCTGCACTTTGGTGTCGGCGATGGGAACGGCCGACAGCAGGGCCTCGGTATAGGGGTGATAGGGCGGGCTGAACACCTGATCGGTGCTGCCCAGTTCCACAACATGGCCCAGATACATCACCATCACGCGGTCCGACAGGTAGCGCACGATTGACAGGTCATGGCTGATGAACAGCAGCGTGGTTTTTTCCTCGCGCTGGATTTCCATCAACAGATCAGTCACGGCGGCCTGCACGGACACGTCCAAGGCCGACACAGGTTCATCCGCCACCACAATCCGCGCACCGCCCGCAAAGGCGCGCGCAATCCCGACACGCTGTTTCTGCCCACCCGACAGCTGGCGCGGCATCCGGTCGGCAAAGGCGCGGGGCAGTTTGACCAGATCAAGCAGGTTCAGCATCCGGTCGCGGCGTTCACCGTCATTGGCGCCAATGCCAAAGATTTCAAGCGCCCGCATGATCTGGCGGCCCACCGTCATCGACGGGTTCAGCGTATCAAACGGGTTCTGGAACACCATCTGCACATCGGCAACAGTGTTCGTGCGGCGTTGTTCAATCGGGGTGTCCTGAATTTCCTGACCGTCCAGCAGGATCTTGCCCTCGGTCGCGGTTTCCAGCCCCATCAGCACCTTGGCAAATGTCGACTTGCCGCAGCCGGATTCCCCCACAATGGCGAGCGTTTCGCTTTCATGGGCCTCGAACGACAGGGTTTCATTGGCCTTGACGACTTTCTTGTTGGCCCCGCCAAACAGCGCGCTGGCCGAGACCTCGTAGTATTTCTTGAGGTTGTCCATCGACAGGACCACTTTGCCGATTGCGCCTTTTTCCTTGGCTTTCGCCACGGTGATGGGCGCGTTCCAGTCAATTTCCTCGTGGCGCAAACACCGCGACTGATGGCGGTCATTTCCATGGATTTGCGTCATGAAAATCTGGCCCTGATCACAGCGGCCTTCCTGAAAATAGTCGCAGCGCGGCCCGAAATTGCAGCCCTGCGGGCGTTCATGGGGCAGGGGGAAGTTGCCGGGAATGGCAACCAGCGGGCGCGCGTTCTTGTCGGCACCGGGCAGCGGGATCGAGCGGAACAGCGCCTGCGTATAGGGGTGCTGCATTTCGTCGAACACGTCTTCGATGCTGCCCCGTTCCACCGCTTCGCCGGAATACATCACGCAAATGCGGTCGCAGGTTTCCAGCACAAGACCAAGGTTGTGACTGATGAACAGCATCGACGTGCCGTATTTCTTGCCCAGATCCTTGACCAGTTCTACCACGGCGGCCTCGACGGTCACGTCAAGCGCCGTGGTGGGTTCGTCCAGGATCAGCAGGGACGGTTTGGACATCAGCGCCATCGCGATGACGATCCGCTGCTGCTGCCCACCCGAAAGCTGGTGCGGAAAGGAGTTCAGGATGCGCGCGGGGTCAGGCAGTTTCACATCCGTGACCACCTCCAACGCGCGGTCATAGGCCTCTTTTTCGCCGATCCCTTCGTGGATCATCGGCACTTCCATCAACTGCTTGCCGATCCGCATCGCAGGGTTCAACGAGGCCATGGGTTCCTGATAGATCATCGCGATCTGGCTGCCGCGAATGTCGCGCAGTTCCTCGGTTGTCATCTCGTTCAGATTGCGTCCCTTGAACTTGATCGACCCGCCAACAATGCGCCCGTTCACGCCCAGATCCTGCATCACCCCCAGCGCCACGGTGGATTTGCCGCAGCCCGATTCACCCACAAGGCCCAAAGCCTCGCCCGGTTGAATGGTCGCGGAAAAATCCATCACGGCGGGAATTTCCCGCAGCCGCGTAAAAAAGCTGATCGAGAGCTTGTCGATCTCGAGGATCGGTCCGTCATAATCCCAAGTTGTCATGGCTTAATCCTTCAGGCTTTCTTCGCGGAGGCCATCGGCCAACAGGTTCAGACCCAGCACCAGCGACAGCAGGGCAATCGCAGGGGGCATGGCAGGGTGGACATAGATCAGCAGCAGCTTGCGCCCTTCGTTGATCGTGCTGCCCCAGTCAGGGCTTTCGGGCGGCAGACCAAGGCCAAAGAAGCCCAGCGTGCCCAGCAGGATCGTGGTATAGCCGATGCGCAGACAGAAATCGACGATCAGCGGACCACGGGCATTGGGCAGGATTTCCCACAGCATGATATACCACGGCCCTTCACCACGGGTTTGCGCGGCGGCCACATAGTCGCGGGTTTTGATATCCAGCGCGAGGCCGCGCACGATACGAAACACCGTCGGGCTGTTCACGAACACAACCGACACGAAGACCACCAGAATGCCGCCCGGAATGTCGATCAGATCAAGCGCGGCAGGCCAGATATTGAGCGGCGAACCGGACTGGCTGATCACGCTTAGATAAATCCACACCAGCGGGATCAGGACCACGGCCAGATACACCATGTTCTTGCCGGGTTGCGTGCGGAAGCGCGAATGGATCAACACACCGAAAAAGATCAGCGGGAACAGGAACAGGAAGGCACCCATGAAGTTGGGCAGCCCTGTTGCGACAATTTCCGGCGTGACCAGAAGGTAGAACAGCAAGATCACGGGGAAGGCGAGGATCAGGTTGGCAAGGAAGCTCAGGATCGTGTCGAGCTTGCCGCCGTAGTATCCGGCGGGCAGGCCCAGCGTGATCCCCACCATGAAGGCAAAGATCGTTGCCAGCGGTGCGATCATGATCACGATCACCGACCCCTGCACCACGCGGCTGAAGATGTCGCGCGCAAGGTTGTCACCGCCCAGCAGGTAGTGCGGATAAAGCCCCTCGGCCGAGACTTCGGGCACCGGCGTGCCGGGCACCTTGTTCTTGATGCCGGAAATCTGGGCCAGTGGATCGTGCGTGGCGATCATGTCAAACATGCCGACGAAAATCGCCGTGAACACCCAGAACATCACCAGCGCAAAACCGATCATCCCGATCATGCTGTCAAACAGTTTGCCGTAAAGGCCAAGGCGGCGCTTGAACGTGATCGAAAGTGCAAAGGTCGCCACCAGCGCAATCCAGACGGGGATGAACCGTTTGGACATCGCGCCAAGGATGCCGCCATCGCCGTAGGGCATCAACAGCCCGCCGATGATATAGGCCAGCGCCACGACGACCAGCGCCAGAAACAGCCATTTGACGGCGTTTTCCACCATGCCAAGGGCACCGCCGCGTTTCATCAGCGTGCCGTCGGTGTTGGATTGCAATTTCACCTCGGCGGCGAAAAAGCCCATGACGACTTGCGCCACAACAGCCACCGCAAAGGCGACAAACAGCGCCTGCGCAATCGGGTTGAGGATGGTTCCAAGAGAGCCTGTCCAGCTAAGCATTTCCATATCCTGCCCCTTTACGAAATTCTGATGCGTGGATTAAGGAACACGTAACCGATGTCGGAAATCAGTTGCGTCACCAGAACCACGATCACTGAGACGACAGAAACGCCCAGCAAAAGTTCGATGTCATTGTTGCTTGCGGCTTGCACCAGCGTCCAGCCAAAGCCCTTGTAGTTGAACAGGGTCTCGACGATGACAACGCCGTTCAGCAGCCACGGGAACTGCAGCATGATCACGGTAAACGGCGCGATCAGCGCGTTGCGCAGCGCGTGTTTCATCACGATATTCGGGAAGCTGACGCCCTTGAGGCGGGCCGTGCGAATGAACTGCGCATTCATCACTTCGGTCATCGAGGCCCGCGTCATCCGCGCGATATAGCCCATGCCATAAAGCGCGATGGTCAGCACCGGCAGAAAGAAATTCTCGAAGTTGGCATCGTCCATCGCCGATGTCGCCGTGCCCTTGAACCACTGCATTCCGAAGGTCGCCGTGGCAAAGACCGAGATGAACACAACACCCGATACATATTCCGGCGTCGCCGTGGACACGATTGAAACCGTGGACAGGGACCGGTCAAGCCGCGACCCTTCGCGCATACCGGCCAAAACGCCGATGATCAGCGCGCCCGGCACCATCAGCATCATGACCCAGAACATCAACTTGCCCGTCAGGCCCAGGCGTGTGCCGATGATACTGCCCACTTCGTCCTTGAATACCGTTGATTGGCCCCATTGCCCTTGCAGGATGCCGCAAAAGCGCGCGGTGTCCTCGGTCGGGGTGCGCCCCTCGGCGCAGCGCGCACGGGTTTCCCCGTCACGCCCTTCGATCACGTAACCGGGCAGGATTCCCAGCCACTGGCCGTATTTGACAGGGATGGGCTGTGCGTAACCGCGACTTTCCAGCCACGACACCACGGCCTCGTCGGACATCCGCGCGTTGCCTTGCGTTTTGGCGAGTTTTTCCAGGTTCGGACCCAGATTGGTCAGCCAGAACACAATGAAGGTCAGGCATAGCGCCGTGAGGATCATCACCCCAAGGCGTCGTAGTATGAACAGTCCCATAAAAGCCCCTGTCGTCGGTTGGCTATGCCGCGCGGTTCATGCCGCACGATCTGATTTGTGGCTTGTGTCGAAAAAGGCCGCCCGAGGGTTCGGGCGGCCTTGATCTGATTTAGGCTGCCATGCCGATCTTGTAGATCTGCGGCAGATAGGCGATGTGCATATCCCAGCCGACAAAACCCGGCTTGGCGTGGCGATAAAGCGAACGCCAGTAAGGCTGGATCGTCACGCCTTCGTCGATCATGATCGCCTGCAGCTTGGCCATCACCTCAGAGCGGGCATCCGCATCGGGGATCGCGTTGGCCTCGTCCAGCAGGGCATCGAATTCGGCGTTGGAGAACGCGGCTTCGTTCCAGGCTTCGCCCGAACGATAGGCCAGACCCAGAATCTGCGTGCCCAGCGGGCGGTGGTTCCAGTTGGTCGAGGAGAAGGGATACTTCGTCCAGTCGTTCCAGAACGTGCTGCCGGGGATGATCGTGCGCTTGACGTTGAAACCGGCGTCGCGCAGCTGCGCGGCAACGGCATCGGTCGTGTTCTTGCGCCAGTCATCGTCGATCGACGAGATTTCCATCTCGAAGTCCTGCATGCCGGCCTCGGTCAGAAGGGCAAGTGCGCCTTCGGGATCATAGGCCATCGCAGGCACATCGGCCCATTCGGGGTGCATCGGGCCAACGTGGGCGTTGCGTGCAACGATCCCGCGGTTGGCATAGCCCAGCTCAAGGCAGACCTCGTTGTTGACAGCCATGGCAATCGCCTGACGCACACGCTTGTCCGAATAGGGCTTCATGCCGTCAACTTCGGCTTCCTGGTTGGGGCGGATCGCGATGGTCGCACCGGATGCAACTTCGGAACGTTCCCAGCCGATCCCTTCGACCACATCAACGAAATCGCCGACCGTTTCATAGAACATGTCAACTTCGTCAGCCGCAGCCGCTGCGATCCACGCAGAGGGGTCGGTGCCGTAGTCGATGTATTCGATCCGGTCCAGATAGGCGCCCTTGCCAGCCGCATAACCCCACCACTCGTGACCTTCATTGCGCACGAGGACGGCCTTGACGCCAACTTCGTTGCTTTCGATCGTGTAGGGGCCGGTGCCAACGGGGGTGCGCGACGGATCTTCGCGATCAATCGAAGCGTGATAGACAGCCGCCGGATAATCGGACATGCCCGCAATCAGGGTGATGTCGGACTTGGGCAGGTTCAACTGCACGGTATTGGCGTCGACGACCACAATAGCACCGTCAATGGCGACACCGCTGTCTGCATCAATCAACGCAGCAAAGCGACCGGCCATCGAGTTGCCTTCGGCGTTGCTGTCACACCAGTCGGTGATTACGCGCGCCACATCGTCGGCAGTGAAATCGTCGCCGTTGTTCCACTTGACGCCTTCGCGCACGTTCAGTGTGTATTGGGTCGCATCGTCGTTGATGTCCCAACCGGCCAGCAGCATCGGCTCAAACGACCCGTCGCTGTTGTATTCCACGAGGTATTCCAGCCAACCGGCGGTGACGAATGCCATCTGTGTCCAGTCAAAGGCGCGCGGGTCTTTCAGGGCGCGCACTTCCATCTGCATGCGCATCGTGCCGCCTTGCTGTGCGTGGGCGGCGGCCTGAACTGGCGCGGACAGGCCCAGCATGCCATAGGCCGCTGCCGATGTGACACCCAGTGCAGTGGTGCGTGCCAGAAATTCGCGGCGGCTGAGTTTGCCGGCCTTGGCATCGCGCACGTAGATTTCCGCAGCAGGATGCACGGGTTTGCCGTTAAGGGTTAGGTGCGTCATTCGTTTCTCCCTGTGACACATTTATTTTGTTCGTGAGTTTTGGGGCGGTCGCAAACTCCGCATGTTGTCAACTTCGGTTGCAGCAAATCATCCCCTTCGTCAGACGTGCATTGCGCACGTTTTTCGCGGTCCGGTCAATGCACACATTCGGCATTTGACGTCACGTTTGCGACGTTCGCATATAACAAAAGCGACATCAACACATTGGTGCGCGTGATGCTGCGCTGCGGCTTTCTGTGCCGCGCTGCGGCGTCATAGCACTTGATTCAAAGGGTTATCTGCGACGACATCGGACCCTTGCGCCGGAATTCAGAGGGGGTCATACCCGCCTGCGCCTGAAAGCTGCGGGTGAAATACGCCGCCGAGGTAAAGCCAAGGTCAGCCGCGATCTGGCGCACCGGTGCCCTGGACTGGCGCAGCATCATGCGGGCCTCGAACAGGATGCGGTCATTCAGGATTGCCAGCGCCGATTTTCCGCAGCTTGCATTGCAACAGCGCGTCAGGTGGGTGGGCGTGACGCCCAGCGCGGCGGCGTATTTTGCCACCCCGTAGTGGCGGCGAAAATCCCGCTCGATCAGATCGGTATAGGCCGCAACCAGCCGCGCGGCGGCAGTCGTGTGGCGCGTGTCCGTCGTTTCCATCACCGCGATCTGGCGTTCAAAGAACACCGATAGCAGCCCCGCATGATAATGCGCCGCGCGGGAATGGCCGGGGCGGGTGCTTTTGAGTTCACGCTCCAGATTGTCAAACAGCACCGCCAGTTCCTTTTGCTGGACCACATCGCGCAGACGCAGATGCATGTGATCCTCGGGCCATTCGCTGGCCATGGCTGGCGGAATCGTTACCATCTGCCCGAACACCGTCGGGCCAACCTCGAAACCATACATGGTGTGGGCGGGCACAAAGATCAGATTGTTCGGGCCATAGCCGCTGGTCAATCCGGCCACGGTGATGCGGCCCTGACCCTTGTTGATGAAAATCAGCCGCGGGCTGGCGTGGCTGCGCATGGCCTCGGTGCGCCAGCGCCCGTGATGGGCATTCTGCGCGACAGGGGCAAGGGCAAGAGTCGTATCGGACATGATCGGCCTTAGGTTGGAATTTTGAAACTCTGGACCGGTTTTTGCGGGGAATCAAGCGTTGAAATATCGCAAAACGTATAGGGTCAGCGGGTCACATCTGCGCTGGCAAGGAAATCTGTTGCCAGTCCTGCATCCGCGAGCGCAGCCATGTGCGCTGTCGTTTAGCATAGCGGCGACTGGCGATCACGGCAAGTTCGCAGGCCCTCTCTAGCGGAATTTCGCCACGGATATGCGCGATCAGTTCCGCCGCGCCAATCGCCTTGGCCGAAGGATGATCGGGGTTCCATCGGGGTTCCATCGCGGCCGCCTCGTCCAGCGCGCCGTCACGGATCATCAGATCAAAGCGGCGCGCGATGCGGTCGTTCAGCCAGTCGGGATCAGGCATCATCGCCAGCGCCGTGACCTGCGACAGCGGCAACAGCGGCGGTGGCGTCTTATCCTGCCAGTCTGCAATACTGCGTCCCGTGGCCTGCTGCACTTCCCATGCGCGCTGCACGCGGGCGCGGTTGTTCTGGTCAATCCGGCCAAGGGTAACGGGGTCAAGCGCGGCCAGCATGTCATCCAGCCCCACCGTATTTGCCAAATCCCGCACAGGCGGCGGTGTGGCGGGAATATCGGCCAGCCCTTGGGTCAGGGCGGCAAAATTAAGACCCGTGCCGCCGACAATAATCGGACGCGCACCGCCCTGCACCAAGGGCGTCACATCGCGCAGCCAATGGCCCACGGAATAGGGCGCATCAAAGGGCACATGGCCATAAAGGGCGTGGGGTGCGCGGGCTTCGTCGTCCACGCCGGGGCGCGCCGTCAGCACGCGCCAGCCATCAAACACCTGCAAGGCATCGGCATTGACGATCACCCCGCCGCCGGCCTCGGCAATCTGCAAGGCAAGCGCCGATTTTCCGCTGGCCGTTGGGCCATAGATCAGCACGGGGGCATCGTTTGGAATGCTGCGCAGGTCGATCATCAGGGGCCTTTGCCAAGAAACTTGCGGCCCGTTGCGCATTTCCGCCAACGAGCCATTGAACAGGACCACGGTTTGCGACATTTTGGCCCTTGCCGCAACAAACCAAAGGACCGCCCGATGCCAGACGCCGAAAAAGTCACTTTTGAACGGGTCATGCTCAAGATTTCGGGCGAAGCATTGATGGGCGATCAGGGGTTCGGGCTGCATCCTCCCACCGTTGAACGCATCGCCCGCGAGGTCAAAACCGTTCACGACATGGGCGTTGAAATCTGCATGGTGATCGGCGGTGGCAACATCTTTCGCGGCCTTCAGGGGTCCGCGCAGGGGATGGAGCGCACCACCGCCGACTATATGGGGATGCTGGCGACCGTGATGAACGCGCTGGCGATGCAAAGCGCGCTGGAAGGGCAGGGCATCCACACCCGCGTCATTTCCGCGATCCGCATGGACGAAGTGGCCGAGCCCTATATCCGCCGCCGCGCCGTGCGCCACCTTGAGAAAAAGCGTGTTTGCATCTTTGCCGCCGGCACCGGCAACCCCTATTTCACCACCGACACCGCCGCGACCCTGCGCGCCAACGAAATGGCCTGCGAGGCGATTTTCAAAGGCACCAAAGTCGATGGCGTCTATGACAAAGACCCCGCCAAACACAGCGATGCGAAACGCTATGACACGATCACCTATGACGAGGTGCTGGCGCAGCATCTGGGTGTGATGGACGCCAGCGCCATCGCATTGGCGCGCGAAAACAAACTGCCGATCGTGGTTTTCAGCTTGGACGAACCGGGCGGGTTCAAGGGTATTCTGGACGGGTCGGGGACGTTCACGACCGTGAAGGACTAGTGGCCCGCGGCGGCCCCTGCGGGGCAGGTATTTTTGGCGAGATGAAACCGGGTGCGTGCCGTTTCCCGCAATAGTGCGCGCAAATTTCCGCAAGAACTGCACGCCTGTTCTATACAAATCCCCCGCCAAGCGGCTATAGCAGGGCAACACAGGCAAAAAGAGCGATACTCATGTCCGACGACTTTATCCTTGATACCGATGATCTGACCCGCCGCATGGATGGTGCAATCGCCAATCTGCGCACCGAATTTGCCAGCTTGCGCACAGGGCGCGCGTCGTCTTCGATGCTGGAGCCGGTGATGGTGGACGCCTACGGGGCGATGACGCCGATCAATCAGGTTGGCACCGTCAACGTCCCCGAACCGCGCATGGTCACGATTAACGTCTGGGACAAGGGCCTTGTGGGCAAGGTGGAAAAGGCGATCCGCGAATCCGGGCTGGGGATCAATCCGCAGCTGAACGGCACGATCATCATGTTGCCGATCCCGGAACTGAACGAGGAACGCCGCCGCGAATTGACCAAAGTCGCGGGCAGCTACGCCGAACATGCCCGCGTGTCCGTGCGCAACGTGCGCCGCGACGGGATGGACCAGATCAAGAAGGCCAAGGGTGATGGTCTGTCCGAGGACGACCAGAAGTTCTGGGAATCCGAAGTGCAGGACCTGACCGACACCTACATCAAGCAGATCGACGACAACCTTGAGACAAAGCAAGCCGAGATCATGCAAGTCTAAGCCAGAACGGGCAGGGGCATGGCCCTGATCGCGTAACTAGGAGGCCACGTTCACATGGCCAAGGACACGAACCAGACCGGCCCGCGCCATGTCGCCATTATCATGGACGGCAACGGTCGCTGGGCAACCCAACGCGGACGGCCAAGATTGTTTGGTCATCACGCGGGCGCGAAACGTGTGCGTGACATCGTTGAAAGCTGCCCCGATCTGGGTGTCAAATACCTGACGATCTTTGCCTTTTCGACGGAAAACTGGAAACGCACCCAGACCGAAGTCGCCGGCCTGATGAAACTGTTCCGCCGCTATATCGAGCGCGAGGCGCAGGCCCTGCTAAAAAACGGCGTGCGTGTGCGGTTCATTGGCGACCGTGTGCGCCTTGATGACAAGCTGGTCGCGCTGATGGACGAGTTGGAACTGCTGACCGCAGGCAATGACCGTGTGCATTTGACAGTGGCCATCAACTATGGCGGGCGCGATGAAGTAACCCGTGCTGCCAAACGCCTTGCCTATGACATCGAGCAGGGCAAGCTGACCCACAAGGATGTGGATGCCGAAACACTGGCGAAATATCTGGATACCCATGTGCTGCCCGACCCTGATCTGGTCATTCGCACCAGCGGCGAGGCGCGCGTCAGCAATTTTCTGCTGTGGCAGACGGCCTATAGCGAATACGAATTTGTCGACACCCTTTGGCCCGATTTCACACCGGCGGAATTTGCCAAGGTTCTGGCAGGATTTGGCGCGCGGGATCGTCGTTTTGGCGGGGTAAAGGCCTGATATGACAGATAAACCTGCAATCGACCCCAAATGGGGCGATCTGACGGTGCGTCTTGCATCGGGCGCAGCGATGGCCGTGATCGGGGTTGGTGCGATCATCGCGGGCGGTATCTGGTTCCAGATGCTGGCGGTCTTTGTCACGGCTGTGATGGTTTGGGAACTGTGGCAGATGATCCGCCCCCAGGCGGCGACATCGGGCATGCTGCTGGCCGCGGCCGTGGCCAGTATCCTGTCCGCGCAGGTCTTTGCGACCACGGCGAGCTATGAATTTCTGGTGCTGTTCCTGATCGTGCCGATCATCGGCGCGCTGGCCTTGCCCCATGAACGGCTGACCTTCTTTATCTTTGCCCTTGCGATCCAGATTGCAGGCTGGGGGCTGGTGCATTTCCGGATTGATTATGGGTTCACATGGCTGCTGTGGCTGGTGCTGGTTGTGATTGTCACCGATATTTTCGGCTATTTCGCTGGGCGGATGCTGGGCGGGCCGAAATTCTGGCCCAAGGTCAGCCCGAAAAAGACCTGGAGCGGCACCGTCGCGGGCTGGATCGCCGCTGCTGTCGTGGGCCTGATATTCATGCAGATGACCAATGCCACCTGGCATATCGTGCCGATTTCCATGGTCCTGTCGTTCGCGGGCCAGATGGGCGATATCGGCGAAAGCGCGTTGAAACGGCGGATGAAGGTCAAGGACAGTTCAACCCTGATTCCGGGGCACGGCGGGTTGTTTGACCGCTTTGATGCGCTACTGGGGGCGTCCTTGTTCATGCTGGCGCTGGCTGACCTGTTCAACGTGCCCGGGGTCGCCTTTTGACGCGACGGATCAGCATTCTGGGCGCGACCGGGTCCATCGGGCAAAGCACGATTGACCTGATCAGGCGCGACGCGGACGCCTATGATGTGGTGGCCCTGACAGGTGGGCGCAATGTGGCACAATTAGCGAGTGATGCCATTGCGTTACGCGCCGAAGTTGCAGTGGTTTCTGACGAGTCCCAACTGGATGCATTGCGCGATGCTTTGGCGGGCAGTGGCGTTGTGGCGGCCAGCGGCGCGTCCGCCTTGCAAGAGGCGGCAAGCCGACCCGCCGACTGGATCATGTCGGCCATCGTCGGGGCGGCGGGCCTTGCGCCGGGCTGGGCCGCGCTGGAACAGGGCAGCACCCTTGCGCTGGCCAATAAGGAATCGCTCGTGACCGCCGGCCCGATCCTGATGCAACATGCCGCCGATCACGGCGCGCGCATTCTGCCCGTGGATAGCGAGCATTCGGCGGTGTTTCAGGCCTTGGTCGGCGAGGACATCGCAGCCGTCGAACGCATTATCATTACCGCCAGCGGCGGCGCTTTTCGTGACCGTCCGATTGCAACATTGAACAATGTGACAGTCGCACAGGCGTCAAGCCACCCAAACTGGGACATGGGCCAGCGGATCACCATTGATAGCGCATCCATGTTTAACAAAGCCTTGGAACTGATTGAAACCAAGGAATTTTTCGGCGTCCTCCCCGGCCAGATCGAAACCATCGTGCATCCCGAAAGCCTGATCCACGCGCTTGTGGGGTTCAACGACGGTGCGCTGATGGCCCACGTTGGCCCGCCCGATATGCGCCATGCCATCGGCTATGCGTTGCACTGGCCGGATCGCCGCGACCTGCCCGTTGCCCGCCTTGATCTTGCGCAGATCGGCCAGCTGAATTTCCGCGCGCCGGATCACGCGCGTTATCCTGCGCTGGCGCTTGCGGCGCGGGTGATGGAGGAAGGGGGCCTCACAGGCGCGGCCTTCAACGCCGCCAAGGAACGCGCGCTGGACGGGTTTATCGGCGGCGAGATCGGTTTTATGGACATGGCCCGCGTGGTTGCCGCCACGTTGGACAAAATGTCGGCCCACGACGGGCTGCAAAATGCCACGATGACACTAGATACCGTGCTGGACACGGACAGGCTGGCGCGGGTACGCGCGGGCGAAGCGATAAAAATGACAGGACACTAAGACTTTGGACATCACCCAGATCCTCCCGCAGTTCGGCAGTGCGGCCTTTACGATTGTCGCCTTTATCGTGGCGCTGTCGATCATCGTCGCGATCCACGAATACGGGCATTACATCGTCGGGCGCTGGTCGGGCATCCATGCCGAAGTGTTCAGCCTTGGTTTTGGGCCGGTGGTTTATTCCCGCGTTGATAGACACGGCACCCGTTGGCAAATCGCGGCCCTGCCGTTTGGCGGATACGTCAAGTTTCTGGGCGATGCGAATGCCGCATCGGTCGGGGCCGCCGAAGGGGCCGAACCGGGCCGCAACACCATGTTGGGTGCGCCGCTTTGGGCGCGTGCGGCCACGGTGGCGGCTGGGCCTGTGTTCAACTTTGTCCTGTCGATCCTGATCTTTGGCGCGGTGATGATGGTCGATGGCCGCGCATCCGACCCGCTGACGCTGGACGAGGCCCGTGTGCTGCCACCCGCCTATGTGATGGACCTTGAGCAGGGCGACGCGATCCTGTCGATCGCAGGGTTTGAAACGCCGGAACTTGCCGATTTCGAAGGCTATATCGCCAGCCTGCCAATTGAACCCACCCTGGATTATCGCGTGCTGCGCGACGGGGCGGAACTGACCGTGCAGGGGCCATATCCCTATCCGGCAATGGTGTTGGCCCTGAACCCGCAATCGGCTGCCTATGACATTGAAATGAAGGTCGGGGATGTGATCACCGCGATTGACGGCAATCCGATCTTTGCCTTTGAACAGTTGAAACAGGCCGTGGCCGCATCAGACGGGCGCCCCTTGCTGGCAACTGTCTGGCGCGATGGTGAGGTGATTGATTTCACGCTGGCACCGCGCAGCGTTGACCTGCCATCACCCGAAGGCGGCTTTGAAACCCGTTATCTGATCGGCGTCACCGGCGGGCTGTTCTTTGAGGCGCAAACCGAAAATGTCGGTCTTTGGGCTGCAACCAAATCCGCCAGTGCGCAGGTCTGGTTCATCATCAAATCGTCCCTGTCTGGCCTGTGGCACATGATCACCGGCGCGATTTCGTCGTGCAACCTGTCCGGTCCCATCGGCATTGCCCAGACCAGCGGCGCAATGGCCAGTCAGGGCGCCAGCAGCTTCATCTGGTTTGTGGCCGTGCTTTCTACTGCCGTGGGCCTGTTGAACCTGTTCCCGATCCCCGTGCTGGACGGCGGCCACCTTGTGTTTCATGCCTACGAGGCCGTGACCGGCAAGATGCCAAGTGATCGCGCCCTGCGCGTGCTGATGGCCATCGGTCTGTCGATGATCCTGTCCCTGATGGTCTTTGCCATCGCAAATGATCTGTTCCTGTGCCCCTAAGGTTTCGTGAACCCGCCCAGAATTTGCCACATTTGGCGGGCAAAGTGGCGGGTAACGAGCATCAGTAAAGGGGTTTGCCATGCAGACCATAGCATCAGGTTATCGCGGATTGTCGCTGTTGATTGATATCAACTGGGACCGTTTGCTCTATCTTGCGACCATTATCGGTGCACTTTGGGCCGGGGCCTTTTTCGGCTCGATGTATTTCCCCGGCTAAACAGCCACTGACATCCCTGATCTGACCGGACGTGCACCCGCAAGGTTGCGCGTTCTTGCGTTTTGACAAGTCCCGCTAATCCCGTTACTTCAAAGGGACTTGGGATGTCGGAACAGGCGGACAAAATGAGCAGTGCAATTACAGCCAAAATGGCGTCAAGCCATGGCAAAATTCAAAAGATTATTTTCCTTTCAATTCTGATGCTTGGCATGGCATTTGCCATGATCGCACAGGCCCAGACCTTTCGTTTCAATACCGTCAGCGTCGAGGGAAACCAGCGGATCGAGACCGCAACGATCCTGACCTTCGCAGGAATCACCCGCGGAGAAGCCGTATCGGCAGGGGCCGTCAACGATGCCGCGCAGCGTATTCGCGCCACCGGATTGTTTGAAAGCGTCGATCTGGTGCCTTCGGGCAGCACGCTGATTATCCGCGTCACCGAATACCCCACTGTCAGTCGCATCAACTTTGAAGGGAACGCCCGCCTGTCCGACGAAGAGCTGGGCGCCGTGGTCGGCAGCCGCGAACGCCGCGTCTATAGCCCAAGCCAGGCCGAACAGGATGTCGCCGCCATCACGCAGGCCTATGCCGCGCAGGGCCGTGTCAATGCCACCGTCACGCCGCGCATCATCCGCCGCACCGACAACCGTGTCGATCTGGTGTTCGAAGTATTCGAGGGCGGATTGACCGAAGTGGAACGCATCGGTTTTGTCGGCAACCGCGCCTATTCCGATCGTCGCCTGCGCGGCGTGCTGGAAACCAAACAGGCCGGCATTTTCCGCGCCATCATCTCGCGCGATACATTCGTGGCGGACCGCGTGGAATTTGACCAGCAGGTGCTGACTGATTTCTATCGCTCGCGCGGCTATGTGGATTTTCAGGTGCAGAACGTCGATGTGTCACTGACCCGCGAACGCGATGCCTATCTGGTGACTTACAACATCCAGGAGGGGCAGCGTTTCCGCTTTGGCAATGTGTCGGTCATTTCCGAAATCGACGAAGCGGATTCTTTTGAATTTGAAGACGCCTTGCGCCTGCGCAGCGGCTCTTACTATTCGCCCGTGGCCATCGAAACCGATATCGCCCGTCTTGAACGGCTGGCGATCCGGCAGGGGATCAACTTTATGCGGGTCGAACCGCGGATCACCCGCAATGACCGCGACCTGACGCTGGACGTTGAATTCTATCTGGTGCGCGGCGAGCGGATTTTTGTGGAACGCATCGACATCGAGGGCAACAACACCACGCTAGACCGCGTTGTGCGTGGCCAGTTCGACGTGGTCGAAGGCGATCCGTTCAACCCGCGCGAAATCCGCCAGTCCGCCGAACGTATTCGTGCGCTGGGTTACTTTGTGAATGCCGATGTGGATGCCCGCGAGGGATCGTCGCCCGATCAGGTGGTGATTGATGTGGATGTCGAAGAAGGCCCCACAGGATCGCTGTCCTTTGGCGGCAACTTTTCAACCGACAACGGGCTGTCCCTGCTGGCCAGCTTCAAACAGCGCAATTTCCTTGGGCGTGGGCAGTCGCTGTCGTTTGAACTTGCAGCGGGCGAAGACAACCAGAACCTCAGCTTCAACTTTGTCGAGCCGAGCTTTCTGGCCCGCGACCTGAGCTTTGGGCTGTCGCTGGATTACCGCACGACCGATAACGCCAACGCGCTGTATGATACGGAAACCTTTGATTTCCGTCCCTCCTTTGCCTTTCCGGTCAGTGAAAACGGGCGTTTGTCGGTGTTTTACCGCTATGACTATACCGACATCACCGATGCGGATGCGGCCAGCAGCACGATCATTCAGGCGGATGCGGCACTTGGCGGGATCGGCACCAGTTCGCTGGGCTATTCCTATAGCTGGGACACGCGCCGCGCGGGCCTGAACCCTGATGCCGGTGTGTTGCTGCGCTTTGGGCAGGAATTCGGGTTTGGCGACAGCCAGTTCATCAAGACAAGCGCCGAAATCACCGGCCAGACCCTTGTCTGGAACGGGGATGTGACCCTGACAGCGACGCTGGAAGGCGGCGCGCTGGTCTATCAGGATGGTCAAAGCCGGATCACGGATCGCTATTTCCTTGGCAGCCGCACGATGCGCGGGTTTGATCCGGGCGGGATCGGGCCGCGTGATTCCGTCAGCGGTGACGCACTGGGTGGCGAATACTATGCCGTGGCCCGCCTCGAGGCGCGTTTCCCGCTGGGTCTGCCCGAAGAATACGGGATTACCGGCGGTGCGTTTATCGACTACGGGTCGGTCTGGGATGTGGGTGGTTCGATTTCGACCCCCGGTGCAACGGTGGACTACAACGATTTCACCCCGCGCACGATTGCCGGCTTGTCGATCTTCTGGGACACGCCGATCGGGCCGCTGCGGTTCAACTTTACCGAACCCCTGGACGTGCAGCCAACCGATGAAACCAAGTCGTTCGACCTGACGATCTCGACACAATTCTGATGCTGCGCGCGGCGCTTTTCGCCCTGGCGATGATCGCCGCGTCACTGCCCCTCTCAGCGCAGGACAGCCCCGCGCCCGTGGGCATTGTGACGGTCGATATCGAACGGCTGTTCGCCGCAACCCAATTGGGCCAGCGGATATCCGAGGATTTTCGCATCGCAAGCGAGGAACTGGCGGCCGAAAACCGCACCATTGCCGCTGCCCTCACCGAAGAAGAAAGCAGCCTGACCGAACGCCGCCCCACCATGGATCCGGCCGCTTTCCGCGCCGAAGCCGAAGCTTTTGACGAAAAGGTGCAAGGCATACGCGCGGCCCAGGATGCCAAGGAACGCGCACTTGAAGAATCCCTGACGCTGGGGCGCGAAGATTTCTTTGTGTCGATCCGCCCGATCCTTGGGCAGTTGATGGTCGAAAGCGGGGCAGGTGCCATTCTGGACCGCCGCAGCGTTGTCCTGTCCGTCGGGCGTATCGACATCACCGACGCCGCCATCGCGGCGATTGATGCAACCGTTGGCGATGGTACGGACACAGGTGTCGCCACTGACGGCGAGGACGGCGCGAATTAAGCCGTGCTTGCCCCCTTTGGGTGCAGTTGCTACTCAGGTTCAAACATACCAAAGGATCACCCATGAGCGATGACACCCCCGCACCCGTAACCGAGGCTGACATCCAGCTGATCCAGGCGATCCTGCCGCACCGCTATCCGTTTTTGCTGGTGGACCGCGTCAAGGATATCAACGGCACCGCTTCGGCAACGGGCCTCAAGAACGTCACCATGAACGAGCCGCATTTTCAGGGCCATTTCCCCGGCAATCCGATCATGCCCGGCGTCACCATCATCGAGGCGATGGCGCAAACCGCCGCCGTCATGGTCGGCACGACGATGGGGTTGGTGAACGGCGATCTGCTGGTCTATTTCATGGCAATTGACGGTTGCAAGTTCCGCCGCAAGGTCGTGCCTGGTGACGTGCTGCAAATGAAGATCGAAACAACCCGCGGCAAACCCGGCGGCAAGGTCTGGAAGTTCAAGGGCGTCGCATCGGTCGAGGGCGAAATGGCGGCCGAGGCCGAATTTACCGCGATGATGGATATGCAGGGCTGATCATGTCCATTCACCCCTCAGCCGTGATCGAGGACGGCGCAACCATTGCCAAAGGCTGCAAGATTGGCCCGTTCTGCCATGTCGGACCCGAAGTGGTCTTGGCCGAAGGTGTGGAATTGCGCAGCCACGTGGTTGTCACCGGTGACACGCATATCGGTGCCGATACGGTTGTGTTTTCCTTTTCCGTGATTGGGGAAATTCCGCAGGATCTGAAATTTGACGGCGAAAAAACCTCGCTGCGCATCGGCGCGCGCAACCGCATCCGCGAACACGTGACCATGAACACTGGCACGGCTGGTGGCGGCGGAATGACCCGTGTGGGCGATGACGGATTGTTCATGGCGGGCTGTCACATTGCCCATGATGCACAGGTCGGAAACCGCGTGATCGTGGTCAATTCCTCGGCCATTGCGGGCCATGTGGTGCTTGAGGATGACGTGATCGTCGGTGGGTTGTCGGGCGTGCACCAGCATGTGCGCATCGGCAAGGGGGCCATCATCGGCGCCTGCACCATGGTCACAAATGATGTGGTGCCCCACGGGCTTGTTCAGGGGCCGCGCGGGGTGCTTGATGGTCTCAATCTGGTGGGGCTGAAACGCAAGGGCGTGGACCGCGCCGATATTACCGCGCTGCGGGCCGCATTCCAGACGTTGAAGGACGGCGAGGGGTCATTCATGGACCGCGCACGCCGTCTGGCCGATGAAAGCGACAGCGCCTATGTGCAGGAAATGGTGGCCTTTATCCTGGGTGACAGCGACCGCAATTTCCTGACGCCAAGCTGATGCTGGCCCTGATCGCGGGCGAGGGCGGCTTGCCACCTGCCATGGTCGCGGCCCTGCGCGCGCAGGGTCAACCCGATCCGGTGATTTGCCAGATGGCGGGTTTTGCCCCCGATCTGCCCGATGATCTGCGCCGCAAGCATTTCCGGCTTGAAACCCTTGGCACGCTGCTGGCTGATCTGCGCGCCATGGGTGTGACTGACATTTGCATGGCAGGCCGCGTGCGCCGCCCCGACATTGACAAAGGCGCGATTAATGCAGCCACCGCGCCGCTGATTGCGCGCCTTGCCGATGCCATGGCGCTTGGCGACGATGGCACCCTACGCGCGATTATCGCGGTGCTGGAAGACGCCGGTTTCACCGTGCGCGCCGCCCATGACATCGCCCCCGATCTGCTGCCGCGCACTGGCGTGCAGGGTCGCGTGCAACCGAAAGACCGCCACATCGG
The DNA here is from genome assembly GCF_042466115.1 of Octadecabacter sp. R77987. Lineage (NCBI taxonomy): Bacteria > Pseudomonadati > Pseudomonadota > Alphaproteobacteria > Rhodobacterales > Roseobacteraceae > Octadecabacter > Octadecabacter sp. R77987. Next base: position 338,157 of record NZ_JAXHBQ010000001.1, read on the forward strand.
GGATGCTACCCGTGGCGAGGCAATGGTCGCCGTGATGGGCCGTGCGGACAGCGGACAAGCCTGCGTTGTGCGGGGCGGCGAAGTACTGGCGACCGAAGGCCCTGATGGCACCGATGCGATGATTGCCGCGCTTTGCGTCCCTTCTGTGCAAACCGCCTATGACGGCGACCCGTTCACATGGGTGTTCGAAGGCGTGATGGACCTGATCCGCGGTGATGCACCCGCCCCCGCGCAAGGTGCGATCCTGTTCAAAGCCCCCAAACCCGGTCAGGACCGCCGCGTTGATCTGCCCACCATCGGCCCGCGCACCTTTATGCTGGCGGCAGAGGCCGGATTTGACGCGGTGGTGATCGAGGCAGGCGGCGTGATCGTGTTGGACCAGCCGCAATGCGTGGCGATTGCCGATGCCATGGGCATCGCGTTCTGGGTGCGCGAAAGGGGGGCATCATGAAGGTGTTCCTCATCGCCGGTGAACCCTCGGGTGACAAGCTGGGGGCTGCGCTGATGGCAGGGCTGAAACGCTTGCGCCCTGATGTGATGTTTCAGGGTGTCGGCGGGCCGTTGATGCAAGCCCAAGGGCTGGTCAGCCAGTTTCCGATGGATGAACTGTCCGTCATGGGGCTGGCCGAAGTGCTGCCGAAATACCGCCACCTGAAACGTCGCATCCGCGAGGTGGCTGATGCCGTGATTGCCGCGCGCCCTGATGTGCTGATCACCATCGATTCCCCCGATTTCTGCTTGCGCGTGGCGCGGCTTGTGAAAGAGGCGGGCAGCACGCGCACCGTGCACTATGTCGCCCCGACCGTCTGGGCGTGGCGGCCCAAGCGCGCCGCGAAAATGGCGCGGGTGATTGACCACGTGCTGGCCCTGTTCCCTTTCGAGCCACCCTTGATGCAAGCGGTTGGCATGCGGTGCGATTTCGTCGGGCATCCGGTGGTGGCAGACCCTGTCGCCTCGGCTGATGAGGTCGCGGCGTTTCGTAAGGCCCACGCCATTGACGGCCCGCTGATCCTCGCGCTGCCTGGATCGCGGCGCGGTGAGGTTTCCCGCCTCGCATCCCGTTTCGGCGCGGCCCTTGCGCATTTGATCAAAGCCCACCCTGACGCGCGCGTTGTGTTGCCATGCGCCGGACCGGTCGAATCCCTCGTGCGGGAACTGACAAATGACTGGCCGGTGCAGCCGCTGCTAATATCCGCCGCTGACACTACCGACAAACGCGCCGCCTTTGCTGCCGCTGATGTGGCGCTTGCGGCGTCGGGCACGGTCTCGCTTGAACTGGCCGCCGCCGCAACGCCGATGGTGATCGCCTATGATATGAACTGGCTGAGCCGGATCATGATTTCGCGGATGTTGCTGGTGGACACGGTCACGCTGGTAAACCTTGTCAGCGACACCCGCGTGGTTCCGGAATTTATCGGTCAAGACTGCCAGCCCGCACCGATTGGTGCCGCGCTGCTGGACGTGCTGGCCAACCCCGATGCCCAAAACGCCGCGATGGCCCTGACAATGGAACGGCTGGGGCAGGGTGGCGAAGCCCCCGGGTTGCGCGCCGCCCGCGCCGTGTTGAATGGATGTGGAGAGAGCGATGCCGGCCCCTGAAAATACCCTCAAGTCAAACCTTGCGGCGGGCAAGTTGCAAACGGGTGTCTGGTTGACGCTGGCCAACCCGATTGCCGCCGAAATTGCCGGACGCGCGGGCTTTGACTGGTGCCTGATCGATGCCGAACATGGCCCCAATGACATCCCGTTGATCCTGTCTCAGTTACAAGCGCTTGCTGGCACGCCTGCGCAGGCGGTGGTGCGGGTGCCAATCGGGCAGGATTGGGTGCTGAAACAGGTGCTGGATCTGGGTGCGCAAACGATTATGGTGCCGATGGTCGACACCGGCCCGGACGCCGCGCGCGCCGCTGCCGCCATGCGCTATCCCGGTGCAGGTGTGCGGGGCATGGGCGCGGCATTGGCGCGGGCCAGCCGATATGGTGAAATCGTCGATTATGTCGCCAGCGCCAACGACCAGATTTGCCTGATCGCCCAAGTGGAAAGCCGCACCGCGATTGAAAACATCGACGCGATTGCAGGCACGCAAGGGGTCGATTGCGTCTTTATCGGCCCTGCGGACCTATCCGCCGATATGGGGTTTCCGGGCAATCCCGACCACCCCGAAGTGCAGGCCGCCATCGACCACGCCATCACGCGGATCACGGCGGCGGGCAAGGCAGCGGGGATCATCAGCTTTGATCCGGCGCAGTTCGCCGGATTGGCGCAAAAGGGCGTTACATTCTTGGGGATGGGGGGGGACGCGGCACTGCTGCGGGTCGCGCTGCAGGATCTGGCGAGCAACTCCCCTAACTAGGCGCATCATCCAGCACACCATGCGCTGACATCTGCGCGTAAAGCAGCCCTTCGCGCAGGCCACGGTCGGCGACGGACAGGCGGTCGGTGGGCCACAGCCGCATCAGCGCTTGCAGGATCGCCGAACCGGACATGATCAGCGCCTGACGGTCGCGCCCGATCCGTGGATCATTGCGCCGCCCGACCTCGCCCAGGGATAGATAATCGCGGATCACCGCATCAATCTGGTCGGTGGTCATGCGCAGCCCGTCGACCTTGGTGCGGTCATAGCGGCGCAGGCCCAGATGGCTGGCGGCGACAGTGGTAACGGTGCCGCTGGTGCCGATAATCTGAAACCCCTTGCGGTCCTGGATTTCCGAGGTGGGCGCGAATTTTTCAAGGTTTTCTTCAAAAAACCAGCTCATCAGGGCAAAGCGCGCGGCGTCGTCCTCCACGTCGTGAAACTGGTCGCGCAGGGTGGCAACACCCAAAGGCACCGAAATCCAGTCCACCACCTTGGCACCGGCGAACGCACCCGGATCACTGTCAAACCCCGCATGCAGCCGCATGATCGCGCCCGATCGTTCCTTTTTGGGCACGTTCGTCAGGTCAATCCAGACCAGTTCGGTTGACCCGCCGCCGATATCCACGACCAGCAATTGCGTGGTCTTTTTGTTCACCAAGGGCGCGCAGGAAATCACCGCAAGGCGCGCTTCTTCCTCTGGCGTGATGATATCAAGGCGCAGGCCGGTTTCGCGTTTCACTTGGCGGATGAATTGCGTGGCGTTGCTGGCGCGCCGACAGGCTTCGGTTGCGACAAGGCGCATGTGTTTCACCTTGTGGCGTTGCAGTTTCTGGCGGCAAATGCGCATCGCCGCCACGGTCCGGTTCATCGACGCACGCGAAAGTTTGCCAGAACTTTCAAGCCCTTGGCCAAGTTGCACAGATTTGGAAAAGCTGTCCACGACCTGAAACTGATGGCCCATCGGTTGGGCAATCAGCATGCGGCAACTGTTTGTGCCCAGATCAAGTGCTGCATAAAGCGGCCGTTGATCGGACGGATTGGGTGCGGGGCTTTCGACCACGCTGGGGACTGCGCCCGCACCATCGGGACGCTGGGGCGCCATGTTTTGCGCCTTCCTATTTCGAGTTACCTTTAACCTAGTCACGCGCGCGCCGCCGCGCAAGCACCATGCGCGCCTCATGATCATCTTGAAAGGTTCGCGACTGGCCGTGCGCAGGCATATTTGCGACATAGGGGAAAGTCGCTGACCGCGCGTGTCATGTCGAAAATGATCACCTTGGTCGGGCAGCGCCCGCGTAAAAGCGGGTAACACTTGCGGGGAGGGAATCGCATGGCACAGGTCGTTATCGTCTATTGGCGCGACATCCCCGCACAGGTGATTGTCGGCAAGGGTCGTCGTGGCACGAAAATCCAATTGTCCGAACGCTTTGAACAGGCAATTGACCGCGCGGCGATGAAATCGGGTGCGGCCAGCACCGATGCCTATCTGGCCGACTGGCGCAAGGCCGATCCGGTCGAGGTCGCGGGCGAGGACGCCGATGTCGCCGCATCCGAAGCGGCCCGCCTTGAAGCCGAATACGACAAAGACCGCCTGATGACCCTGATCAACAACGACGGCCGCGCGTGAGCGGGAATTCTGATGACCGCGGAACACTGATCCGCTTTAAGGAGGCTGCAATGGCCCTTTTGAACTTCAAGAAGAAAACACCGCAAACCAGTGGCGTGAACCCTGACGTTGAATCCTTCCTGCAGGACTATTCCATCGAGGTGATGCCGCGCACCGCTGAAAAGGTCGAAAATTTCCGCGATCTGCTGCCCGCTGGCACTCGCGTCTATATCGCCCATATCGAAGGCACGCCGATCGAAGACATGGTCGCCACCGCCAAGCGCCTGAATGCAGACGGCTATCCCGTCATGCCGCATTTCCCTGCGCGCATCATCAAGGACAAGGCGACACTGGCCGACTGGATCGCCCGCTATCAGGGCGAAGCGAACGTTGATCAGGCGCTGCTGCTGGCCGGTGGTGTGGCCCAGCCGCACGGCGATTTCGACAGTTCCATGCAGTTGATGGAAAGCGGTCTGTTCGATGCGGCAGGCTTCAAACGCCTGCACGTGGCCGGCCACCCCGAAGGCAACCGCGACATCGACACGGACGGGTCGTTCAAGCAGGTCAATGCCGCCCTTGGCTGGAAACAGGAATTTTCCAAGCGCACCGACGCGCAGATGGCCATCGCCACCCAGTTCGCATTCGAGGCCGGACCGATTATCAAATGGGCCGATAGCCTGATCGACATGGGCGTCGATATTCCCGTCCATATCGGTATTGCCGGCCCTGCCAAGCTGCAAACCCTGATCAAGTTTGCCATTGCCTGCGGTGTTGGCCCATCCCTGAAAGTGCTGCAAAAGCGCGCGATGGATGTGACCAAGCTGCTGCTGCCCTACGAACCCACGGATGTTGTCGCGCAACTGGCCGCCCACAAGGCCGCCAACCCCGATTTCAATATCGAACGCGTGCATTTCTTTCCGCTGGGCGGGATCAAGACCAACGCGACCTGGGCCATCGACAACGGCGGCGCATCCGGCGTTCCTGCCAGCGCGTCATAATCAGCGGTATGGGGCAGGCGGCACTATTGTTTGATCTGGACGGCACGATGCTGCACAGCGACGCGATTCATATGGCGGTGTTTGCCGATATGATGGCGCCGCTGGGTCTGGACGTGGACGAAGCGTTTTACATGACCCATGTGCATGGCCGCCTCAATGTGGATTTCTTTGCCGAATTTCTGCCCGATCACCCCGATCCCCAAGCGCTGTCCGATGAAAAAGAGGCCGCCTTTCGTGCCCGCCTGCCACAGCCCTATCCGGCCATGCCCGGCGTGGTCGATCTGGTGGAGCGGGCCGCGGCGCAGGGGTGGAAACGCGCCGTTGTCACCAATGCCATGCGCGAAAACGCCGAATGCATGCTTGCGGCCATCGGGCTGCGCGATCACTTTGACACGATCATCATCGGCGAGGAATGCACCCGCGCCAAACCCGATCCCGCACCCTACCGCGCCGCCATGGCCGCGTTAGGTGTGACGCCGGAAAACGCAATCGCGTTCGAGGACAGCCCCTCGGGCGTGCGCGCGGCGGCTGCTTCGGGTGCTTATACTATCGGCATCCGGTCCGCGCTGGATGATGCAACCCTGCGCGCCGCTGGCGCCCAGACAACCCTTTCAGATTTCACAGACCCCGCGCTGGCCCCCGTGCTGGCGCGCCTTACAGGAGCCACCCAATGACCCGCACGATCGTCGAATCCAAGACCAAGACCGCCATTATCGGCTTTGACCAGCCGTTCTGCGTCATTGGCGAGCGGATCAACCCCACGGGGCGCAAAATCCTGTCCGAAGAACTGGAGCGCGGCGATTTTTCCCGCGTCGAAGCCGATGCGATTGCGCAGGTCGCCGCAGGTGCGACCGTGCTGGACATCAATTCGGGCGCTGTGTTTTCCAACAAGATGGCCGAAGATCCGCGCTACGCCGACAACAACTTTGTCGAACCCACGCTGATGCGCGAACTGGTCGAACGGGTGCAGGCCGTTGTCGATGTGCCGCTGTGCATTGATTCATCCGTGCCCGGTGCGCTGGAAAACGGACTGGCGGCTGCCGAAGGGCGCCCGCTGCTCAATTCCGTGACCGGCGAGGAAGAACGCCTTGAGCTGGTCCTGCCGCTGGTCAAGAAATACAATGTCCCCGTGGTCGCCATTTCCAACGATGACACCGGCATTTCCGAAGACCCCGAAGTGCGCTTTGCTGTCGCCAAAAAGATCGTCGAACGGGCCGCCGATTTCGGTATTCCTGCCCATGATATCGTCGTTGACCCGCTGGTCATGCCGATTGGCGCGATGGGAACGGCCGGTTTGCAGGTGTTCACGCTGGTGCGGCGTCTGCGCGAGGAACTGGGCGTGAACACGACCTGTGGTGCGTCCAACATTTCGTTCGGTCTGCCCAACCGTCACGGCATCAACAACGCCTTCCTGCCCATGGCCATGGCTGCTGGCATGACATCCGCCATCATGAACCCCGTTGCCTTGCCCATCGGCCCCAAGAAGATCGCCGAGAAAAAGGCCGAGATCGAAGCCGCCGGTATCATGCTGCCCGAAGGCATGGACGACGAAACCTTTGTGCGCCTGTTTGGCATGGGCAGCACCAAGCCGCGTGCGGGGTCGGAAATGACAGCGATCCGTGCTGCCAACTTCCTGACCAACAACGACCCGTCAGGCAACGCCTGGATTTTGGCAAACCGCGAAGCCCCCAAGGCCGGTCAGGAAGGGCGCGGACGGGCAGGGCGCGCAGGCGGTCGTCGACGCGGCTAGGGTCTTGTGCCGGGCGTCCCGGCGTCAGCAACACGGTTCACGCTAAGGCAGACCATCGCGCCGCAAGGTCGCGCTGGTCTGTTACGCGCCAGCCAGTCGTCAGGCAACACAGGTTTTGCTGGCATCGCCAAGTGCCAAAGCGTCCACCTACGCCCGATGACACGCGGATGTGTAGGGTGACAGGGCGTGGCGAATTGCGCCGATCACCAAGGCGCGCGCCACGGGTTTCAATGCGCCGTTTGCAACGGGATCAGCCAATCGACCAAGGTGTTGCGAAATCAGAGGCCAGGGTATTTCGCGCTCTCCCAACTTTGTAAACAGCCGGTCCACGGCTGCCGTCGCCACCGGATCGGGCCAGAGATAGCGAATGCGGTCGGACAGTCCAAAGTGGCGTTGGATCTTTTGATCACGGTCATTTCCGCTCACATAATCGCGCCAATACACCGGATTGTCTGCCATCACGTTCTCCATCGCGGCGGGCAGGGTTCCGGCTGTGTCGCCGTCACAGATCTCGCCAGCGATCGCATCAAGCCCGTAAAGCGCCTCGCGCATGGCAAAGGTCAGGCCGGGCCCGACCTTGAGGATCGCAAACCCGTCCTGCACAAGCCGCGCCAGTGCCTGCGCTGTCTGGTAGTCGGTTGAATGGGCCTCGAACACCAGCGTTTCCCGGGCCACGCGCCACGCCGCCAGCCTCGCCGCTGCGGCTGGGTCATACCGGTCAATGTCGATCTGGCCGAATTCAACGCCCGGCTGCACGACTAGCCCGACAATGCGCGGCCAGACATGTTCAAGGTTGGCGCTTTTCAGGGCGTCCATTTGGGCCTGAACTGTCGCATCCGCGCTTTCGGGCCGTGTCACGACAAGGTGCGCGTGGTCTTGGGATGCGCCACCGGGAACGGGAACTTCGGTGCCGATGATATAGCCGGGCGGGGGATGCCCGCCACGGGCTGCGCCGTCTTCGGCCTGGGCCATCAAGGCCGCCGCGCGCGCAGCAATGTCAGAATCACCCAGCGGTGTCGGGTCATCCGCGCACGACATCGACGCATCCAGATGGATTTTTGAAAAACCGGCCTGCGCATAGTCCCTTGTCATAACCAGCGCCTTGGCCATCGCATCCCGGGCGGGCAAATCGCGCCACGGATTCGGCCCAAGGTGATCACCCCCCAGCAAGATACCGGCGCGCGGGATGTTCAACCTGTCAGCGATGCCCATCACAAGGTCACGGAAATCCGCAGGGGTCATGCCGGTATAGCCACCGTCCTGATTGACCTGATTGCATGTCGCCTCGACGCAGGGCACCTGACCGGCCTCATGGGCCTCGATCAGGCCCGCTTCGATCACAAGCGGGTGGGCAGAACACACGCTGGTCACACCCGACCTTTGGCCGATACCATGCGCGCGCGGCAACGCAAGAAATGCATCCAGCGGGTTCATGAGAGAACCACAACCTTGCTAAGATGGCGGGGGGTGACGGTGTTGATTCCCTTGGATTGGGCATGTCGTTCACCCAGCAATTGCAGCGCGGGCAGGGCCTCGGCGCCGGCCAGATCGCCGCGTGTTGCCACTGGCAGCGACACGTCACCCGGACCGCCGATCCCGATCACGAATGCGCCCTTGTCCTGCAACTCGCGCACCAGTGCCGCGTCTGCCTGTGCCGTATCGCTGTGATAAAGCATGACAACAGCCGACCCTTCGTCAATCAGGCTGATGGGACCGTGGCGATATTCGCCGGGGTGAAAGGTCTGCGTGGCAGTGATCGCCATTTCCATCAGTTTCAACCCGCCCTCAAGCATCACGCCATAATGCGCGCCCCCGCCCAGAAACACGATGTGATCGCGCGTATGGAAGGGTGCAATGTCGCTGGCGTCCATCGCGTCAAGCAAGGCTTTGGCATGCGCGGCAAGGGTATCGTCCACCGTCAGGCCAGCCATCGCGTAGCCCGCCAGCAGCATCAAGGACGCAGAGGCTGTCATCACGATGCCCTCGGCGGGGTGGGTGTCATAGACGATGGCGGTATCGGATGCGGCCGCAAGTGCTGTGTCGGGCGCACAGGTCACACCCGTCACATGGAACCCGAGCGCGCGGCTGGCTTCGGCGGCCCGCAGGGTTTCCGTTGTTGTGCCACTGCGCGACAAGGCGATGATGTCGGCCTTGGCCCCCTCGGGCAGATAGGACGCGGCGCGATCATGCCATTCGCCCGCAGGCACGCCGATTGCACGATGTCCGGCGCGGCACAAGGCGGCCGCCACGGCAAGTGCCAGATTGTAACTTGTTCCGCAGCCGATCACGACACGGGTGGTGTCGCGCACCGGCAGTGGCGCGGGCATCACGGCCTTGCGCCAGTAATCGAATTGTCCGGTGATACCATCAATCGTGTGTGTCATGTGCTGTGGTCCTTCAAGGTCATTGCGGATTGTCCTGAGACAGGACCTTGGCGGTCCATTCAGGTGTGACGTTCCATTTCGCCAAGGCGGCGGCGTGCAGCAGCCCGCCCGTCAACGCGCTGGCGACAGGGGGTGTTGGGGCCCCGTTTTCATGTATCAGCGCATCAAGGATCCGGCTGCTTTGAAAGACCGATCCCGCATGGGCCCAGGGCGTGCCGACAGGGGACGCCGAACGCATCAATGCTGCAAGATGGGCGGCCGCCTCATCCAGAATTGAACGGGCAACGAGGTTTCCCGCCAGCGCCAACCGATCAAGGATGCGGGCGACACTTGCGATCCGCGCGCGCTGTGTGTCCCCTTGCATCACCCAATCCAGCAGACCGTATGGGTGCTTTGGCGCATCCAGCGCCTGCGTCAGCATTGCGGCAAATCCGGTCATCGGTGCGCGGCCATCAAGTTCGGCAGTGGCAAGCACAAGCGCCTGTTTGCCGATCCAGAACGCGCTGCCCTCGTCACCCAGCCAGTGCCCCCAGCCGCCGGACCGGCGCTGGATGCCCTGCGACCGCCCGATCGCCATTGACCCGGTGCCCGCCAGCACCAGAACCCCGTCACGATCCGGAAATGCGCCGCGAAAGGCCAGTTCCACATCATTGATGATCAGATGGGCAGCGCCGATCCGGGCGGTGACAAAATCGGCAACCTGCATGTCGTGGTCGGGAACCTCGCCAAAGCCGGGCATGCCGATCACCGCAAAATCAATGTCGTGTGCTTGGTCGAAAAGCGCGCCAAGCGCGGCCTGCCACCCGGCGCCATCTTGTATGTTGCACCCCTGTGCGGGTTTCAAACGGGACAGGCGACCATTGCGATCCGCAACCAGCCCCGCCGTTTTCGTGCCGCCGCCATCAATGGACAGGACCGACCTAAGCATATGCAAGCGCGGGCAGGGGGGTGGACTGTGTAAACGCGACACCGGCCGTGTCCAGATAGGCGGCGAATGCGCCTTTGGGTGGCGCGTCTGAAATCAACCGGTCGCCTGCGCCAAGGGTTGTGACAGCATGGGTCGTGCGGGTGTCGAATTTCGTATGATCGGCCAGAACAACCAGTTCGCCACTGCGGCGCACCATCTGCGCGTTGGTTTCGGCTTCGTCCGCATCAAGGCTTGAAATCCGGCCCTGCGCATCAATCGCCGAGACGCCCAGAAACACCCGGTCAAACCACAACCCGCCAAGCATCGAAACCGCCGCTGGCCCCACCATCGACAGGTTTTCAGACCGCACACGCCCACCGATCAGGGTGACATTGACATGGGCCGCATGTGCCAGTTCCTGTGCAATAGCCAGACCGTTGGTGAAAACGTTGACGGGAACGGTGTTGCTTTTGATGTGGCGTGCAAGCTGCAAAACGGTGGTGCCTGCGTCCAGCAAGATCGCCTCGTTGGGCCGGACAAGCGCGGCCGCTGCCTGGGCGATGGCCCGTTTCGCCGCGATTTGATTGTCCTCGCGCGCCGAAAACGCCAGTTCCTTTTTTGATCCGGTGGCAATCCGCGCTGACCCGTGCAGCCTGTCAATCTGGCCCGATTTTTCCAGATCCGCCAGATCGCGCCGCACCGTTGCAGGCGATGCATCAAGGGCAGTGGCAATCTCGTGCACCGATACCTGCCCCCGTGACAGAAGCAGCAAAAGCAATTTGGATTGGCGGTCGTTTGTCATGATTGGCCCCGGATGTTGGCGCATTTAACCAAATGATACGATCAGAGGCAATCACAAATTTGATCATTTGTGATCAAATGCGGCGTGGTCATCCGTGGCAAGGGGCGTGACGGGGCGGGCGCTTCGAGGGGCTGCACAGGTCAGCCCCCGCCACTTCATTCAGCGACAGGGTCAAGTCCGGTCCGCGCGGCTGCGCGGTGCCAGATGTTGCAAGCGCGGCAAGTGCGACGACCACCGCAATGGCCCCACGCGGTGAGCCGATGCATGATAATGCGCCGCTGCGTGGATTTTTGCACAATGTCACGGTGGGGCCGGGCCATTCATGCAAATCCGTATAAGCAACCGTTGGATTTCGCCAATTCACAGGTGTTTTCGTATGGCCTAGGACAAGACCAATACCGCAACACCGGAACGCGTGACCTGCCCTGCCTTGATGCGGGCGGCGATCCCCCTTGTCCTGAAAGGATATGACATGACATCCCAACCGACCTTTAAACAGGCGCCGCGCATTGCCGGCGCGCTTTACCTTGCCATTGCCGTTTGTGGCGGCTTCAGTATCGGCTACGTGCCCCAAGCCATCTTTGTCAGCGGTGACAGCGCACAGACTGCAGCCAACCTTGCGGCCAGCGCCGGCCTTTTCAAGCTGGGCGTTGCAGCCGATAGCGTCGTGATCATCTTTGAACTGGTCCTGACGGCCATTCTTTACGTCTTGTTTCACAAGGCCGCACCGATCCTGTCGGCCACGGCAATGCTGGCGCGCGCAGGGATGATCACTGTCATGGGGATGAACCTGCTGTTCTGGGTCATGCCGCTGGCTCTGGGCACGCAGGGCGACGTGGAGCAAAGCCGGATGATGATGTTCTTTACCGCCCATGAACTTGGGGTTTATGTCTGGCAGCTGTTCTTTGGCCTGCATCTGCTGGCACTTGGCGCATTGATCCTGCGCACCGGCCTTGTGCCGCGCGCCTTGGGCTGGGGCCTGTTTGTCGGTGCGTTCGGCTATCTGCTGCAAGGGATCGTCGAACTGACATTTATCGACATCGGCCCGTTCTATAGCGTGATCATTGCGCTGCTCGTCGTTGTGACCATTGCCGAGCTGTCATTTGCGCTCTGGCTGCTGATCTGGGGCGGCAAACGTCTGGGCGTGCAGGGCTAGCCCGATTTGGTCTGCATCTTTGCGACCATGCCCAGCACCATCCGGCGTGGCAGGAAGGGGATCAGCCAGTTGACCATCACCGACAGCTGGAATTCGGTCACCGCCACCAGCTTGCCGCGCATCATCGCGTCATAGCCGATCTTGGCGACCTGGGCGGCGGTGGTTTTGCTGTTCCGGGTCAGGGGAATGCCGTCCATGTCCGCGCGATCCGCAAAACCGGTTTCCACATAACCGGGGCAAAGCACGGTGCAGGTCACGCCCGATCCGCGCAATTCGTGATCCAGCGCCTGACTGAACGACTGCACATAGGCCTTGGTCGCGAAATAGACCGCCTGATTGGGGCCGGGCATCATCCCCGCCGTGGAGCCGACGTTCAAGATTTTGCCGCCACCTTGCGCCGCCATTTTCGCAGCAAAGATATGCGTGAGCGCGGTCAGGGTTTTCACGTTCAGATCAATCATCGCCAGTTCGTCGTCCAAGGCGCGGTCGATATGGCGGCCCAGCCCGCCGAAACCGGCGTTGTTGATCAGGATATCCACGCGCAAACCCGCGCCTTCGACCTGTGCTGCCAGCGCTTGCGCGCCGTCCGCTGCGCCGATGTCTTGGGCAATCGCATGGGCGGTGATGCCATGATCGCGTTCCAGTTCGGCCTTGAGGTCCAGCAACAGGTCGGCACGACGTGCCGTGATGATGACGTTACCACCCTGTGCGGCGTGATAGCGGGCAAATTCCTTGCCGATGCCCGAAGATGCACCGGTGATCAGGGCGGTCTGTGTCATGGGTCGGCCTTTCGTTACTGTTTCAACACCCAGAGTTTCCACGAAACTCTGTCCCAAATCCTGCAAAAGGATTTGTCACGCGCCGCGCCAGATCCAGCCGCCGCCAAGGATGCGACTGCTGCTGGTTTCATAGAACACGCAGGCCTGCCCGGGCGAGACACCTTCTTCGGCGACCATCAGTTCCACTTCGGCCGTGGTGTCTGACAGGGGCCGCAAAATCGCCTCGGTCGGGGGTTTGGTCGAGCGCACCTTCACGCTGATCTGACGCTCGGACAGGTCTGCAAACCCGCCATCACCCAGCCAGTTGATTTCGCGCACAGGCACGGTGCGGGTTGCCAGCAGGTCCTTGGGGCCGACAATCACATGGCGCGCGTCCACATCCAGCTTGACCACATAAAGCGGATCGGCCAGCCCGCCGATGCCAAGCCCGCGCCGTTGCCCGATGGTATAGTGCAGCACACCGTTGTGCTGGCCCAGCACGTTCCCGCCCACATCGACGATATCACCCGGTTCTGCCGCACCGGGGCGCAGTTTTTCGATGACGCTGGCGTAGTTGCCGTTGGGGACAAAACAGATGTCCTGACTGTCGGGCTTGTCCGCCAGCGCCAGCCCGTATTTGCGCGCCAGCGCACGGGTCTCGTCCTTGGAGGCATGATGGCCCAGCGGAAAGCGCAGATAATCCAGCTGTTCCGGCGTTGTCGAAAACAGGAAATAGCTTTGGTCCTTGGTCGGGTCCGCCGCGCTGTGCAGTTCCGGCCCGTGATCGCCGATCATGCGCTGGATATAGTGGCCCGTGGCCATGCAATCGGCGTCCAGATCCTTGGCGGTGTTCAGCAGGTCCTTGAATTTGACCCGCTCATTGCAGCGGATACAGGGCACAGGCGTCGCGCCCGCCAGATAACTGTCGGCAAATTCGTCAATCACCGCGTCCTTGAACACGTTTTCATAATCCAGAACGTAGTGGGGAAAGCCCATGTCCTCGGCCACGCGGCGCGCATCATGGATATCGCGGCCCGCGCAACACGCGCCCTTTTTGGCCAGGGCCGCCCCGTGATCATAAAGCTGGAGCGTCACGCCGACCACGTCATAGCCTTCTTCGGCCAGCATCGCCGCGACAACGGATGAATCCACGCCGCCCGACATCGCTACAACCACGCGGGTGTCAGCAGGGGCCTTGGCAAAGCCAAGCGAGTTCAGGGCGCGATCAAGGGGCATCGGATTTCCAATTGGGCAGCTCTGTCGGAATATAGGAAAATCCAACCTATTCTCAAGGGCGCGTTTCACCCCCCGTTAAGACCAAACCGCCAAAGTGCCTCCACAACCAGTCACATAGGGGTGTGAGACATGTATTTGAAAAAGATAGACGGCCCGCGCGCCGTGACCTTACCGGACGGAACGACGATGACGCATGGTGATTTGCCAAAGCCCGATACGCGCCGCTGGGTCGCCTCGCGCAAGGCGGCCGTGGTAAGGGCAGTGATCGCGGGGCTGATTTCGCGCGACACGGCCAAATCGACCTATGGCCTGTCCGAGGACGAATTTTGTGAATGGGAAACGGCAGTTACGCAACACGGCGAAGCGGCTTTGCGCACCACCGCGCTACAAAAATATAGACAACCCTAGGTTGCTGTGCCAACTTCTTTCTGTCCGGTAACGTGTGATTAACCATTCGTGTTCTAGTGTGACCGTGATGAAGGAATAGCGGAGACACTTAAAATGCGCGTTTTGCTGGTCGAAGATGACCCTACCATGTCCAAAAGCATCGAACTGATGCTGACCCATGCCAATCTGAACGTCTATGCCACGGACTTGGGAGAGGAGGGGATCGATCTTGCAAAACTGTATGATTACGACCTGATCCTTCTTGATATCAATCTGCCCGACATGAACGGCCACGAGGTGCTGCGCCAGTTGCGCCTTGCGCGGATCGACACGCCGATCCTGATCCTGTCGGGCGATGACGGCACCGAAAGCAAACTCAAGGGCTTTGGCTTTGGCGCGGATGACTACATGACCAAACCCTTCCACCGCGAAGAACTGGTCGCACGCATTCACGCGATCATCCGCCGCTCCAAGGGGCATGCGCAGTCAATCATCAAGACTGGCCAGATCGGCGTGAACCTGGATGCCAAGACCGTCGAAGTGGGCGGCCAGCCCGTGCATCTGACCGGTAAGGAATACCAGATGTTTGAACTGCTTTCGTTGCGCAAGGGCACGACCCTGACCAAGGAAATGTTCCTCAACCATCTGTATGGCGGCATGGACGAACCGGAACTGAAAATCATCGACGTCTTCATTTGCAAGCTGCGCAAAAAGCTGAGCGTGGCAACGGGCGGCGATAACTATATCGAAACGGTCTGGGGGCGCGGCTATGTGCTGCGCGATCCGCAGCCTGCGGGAATGGATGCCGAAAGGATCGCCATCGGCGCCTGACAAAATTACCAACACGCCCACCACTCACGGACTGGACGCGCTGGGGACGCACCCCTATCACTTGGGTTGGATGATAACACAAGGGTAGGGGTTTCGTTTGTCTGATACCCAGTCACTGGCTGAAATCGCCGTTGCCGACCTGACCGAAAGTCAGGCGCGCGCCGAACTGGCGCGGCTGGCGGATGTCTTGGCGCAGGCCAACACCGCCTATCACGGGCAGGACGCCCCCGACCTGTCTGACGCCGACTATGATGCGCTCAAACAGCGTAACACGGCGATCGAGGCGCGCTTTCCCGGATTGAAACGCGCCGACAGCCCCAGTGATCAGGTCGGTGCCGCACCCGCCCAGGGGTTCGGCAAGATCACCCACAAAATCGCGATGCTTTCGCTGGGCAATGCCTTTGCGGACGCGGAGGTTGCCGAATTTGACGCCGGTGTGCGCAAGTTTCTGGGCCATGACGCGCCCCTGTCCTACACTGCCGAGCCGAAAATAGACGGGCTGTCCCTGTCCCTGCGCTATGAAAACGGCGCGCTGGTCAGTGCCGCAACGCGTGGCGACGGGGCCGTGGGCGAGGACGTGACCGCCAACGCGCGCACGGTTGCCGACATCCCGCAAACCCTGACCGGTGCGCCCGATATCATCGAAGTGCGCGGCGAGGTTTACATGTCGCATGATGATTTCGCGGCCTTGAACGACCGCCAAGCCGCAACCGGCGGCAAGACATTCGCCAACCCGCGCAACGCCGCCGCCGGATCCCTGCGCCAGCTTGACCCGGCCATCACCCGTGCGCGCCCGCTGCGGTTCTTTGCCTATGCCTGGGGCGACCTGTCCGCGCCGCTGTCGGACACGCAAAAAGGCGCAATCGACAGGCTTGCCAGCCTTGGATTTGTCACCAATCCGCTAACCACGCTGTGTGACGGCCCCGATGCGATGATTGCCCATTACCGCCAGATCGAAGAACAGCGCGCCACCCTTGGCTATGACATCGACGGTGTCGTTTACAAGGTGAACGACCTTGATCTGCAACGCCGCCTCGGGTTCCGCTCCACCACGCCCCGCTGGGCCATTGCCCATAAATTCCCCGCCGAACTGGCGTGGACCACGCTCGAAGCCATCGACATTCAGGTCGGGCGCACTGGCGCGCTGTCGCCTGTCGCGCGCCTGAAACCTGTGACGGTCGGCGGGGTCGTCGTATCCAACGCAACCCTGCATAACGAGGATTACATCGCCGGTCGTGGCAACAAGGGCGAAGAAATTCGCGGCGGTAAGGACATCCGCATTGGTGACTGGGTGCAGGTGTACCGCGCCGGTGACGTGATCCCGAAAGTCGCCGATGTGGACCTGTCCAAACGCCCCGCCGATGCTGAACCCTATGAATTTCCCCACATCTGCCCCGATTGCGGGAGCGAGGCGATCCGCGAGGAAGGCGACGCCGTGCGCCGTTGCACCGGCGGGCTGATCTGCCCCGCGCAGGCTGTAGAAAAGCTGAAACATTTCGTGTCGCGCGGCGCATTTGACATCGAAGGACTTGGCGCGAAACAGGTCGAGCAGTTCTACACTGACGGCTGGGTGCGCGAACCCGCCGATATTTTCACCCTGCGTGATCGGTTCGGGTCCGGCATGCAGCAGCTGAAAAACCGCGAGGGCTGGGGCGACAAGAGTGCCGCCAACCTGTTTGATGCGATTGATGAACGCCGCAAGATCCCGCTGCACCGGCTGATTTTCGGCCTTGGTATCCGGCATGTGGGAGAACAGGTGTCCAAACTGCTGGCCACGCATTTCGGCACGTGGGACGCCTTTGAAACCGCGCTGACGCAGGCCGAAATCGGGCAAGGTGCCGCTTGGGACGACCTGATGAATATCGACGGGGTTGGCGCGGTGCTGGCGCAATCGGTGATCACGACCCTGCAACAAAAGGCCGAGCGCGCGAGCATCGACCGCCTTGTTGCGCAACTGGAAGTGCAAGCCGCCGCGCGCCCGACCAGCGATAGTCCCGTTGCCGGCAAAACCGTGGTGTTTACCGGATCATTGGAAAAAATGACCCGCGCCGAGGCCGAGGCGCGCGCGGAATCCCTTGGCGCGAAAGTGGCCGGATCGGTCAGCGCGAAAACCGATCTGCTGGTCGCGGGGCCGGGGGCCGGATCAAAGGCGAAAAAGGCCGCTGATCTGGGCATTGAAACGCTGGACGAGGACGGCTGGCTGACCCTGATCGGTGACGCATGACGGGCCGCCCCGAACCCCTTTGGCCGCTGTTTGGCGAATTGCAGACACTCGATGGTGTCGGCCCGAAAACCGCCCAGACATTCGCGCAAATGCACATCGAACGGCCACGCGATTTGTTGTTCACGCTGCCCCATTCCGGTGTGGATCGCCGACGCCGCGCCAGCATCCGCGATGTGATTGCCCCTGCGACCGTCACCGTCGAAGTGACCGTGGGCCAGCATGCGGCCCCCGCGGCCCGTGGCCGCCCTTACCGTGTGACGGTCGCGGATGCGCAGACCAGCTTTCAGCTGGTTTTCTTTCACGCACACGGGGATTACGTGCGCAAATTGCTGCCCACTGGGCAGCGGCGGCTGATTTCGGGCAAGGTCGAACTGTTCGACGGCGTGGCGCAGATGGTCCACCCCGATCATGTGTTGCCGCTGGACGAGGGCGCGCACATTCCGGCCTTTGAACCGGTCTATCCGCTGACCGCCGGCATCACCCAGAAACTGATGTTCAAGGCCACGCGCGCCGCCGTGAACATGGCGCCGATGCTGCAGGAATGGATTGATCCGGCCCTGAAAGCGCGCGAAAACTGGCCCGATTGGCACAGCGCACTTGCGGCCGCGCATGCGCCCGAAGATAGCGTGCATCTGGCCCCGACCGACCCCGCGCGCCAACGTCTTGCCTATGATGAACTGCTGGCCCATCAGATGACACTGGCACTGGCACGCGCGACCCTGCGGCGCGGCAAGGGGCGGCCCAGCCCCGGCACCGGATTCTTGCAACAAAAGGTGCTGGCCGCATTGCCCTATAAACCCACCGACGCGCAGACCCGCGCGGTGGCTGAAATCGGGGCCGATATGGCCGCGAAGCAGCGCATGAACCGGCTGCTGCAAGGCGATGTGGGGTCGGGCAAGACGCTCGTGGCGCTGTTGGCGCTGCTGGCGGCGGTTGAATCGGGCGGGCAGGGCGTGATGATGGCCCCGACAGAAATCCTTGCGCGTCAACACCTTGAGGGGCTGCGCCCGCTCGCGGACGATGCGGGCGTGGTGCTGGAAATCCTGACAGGGCGCGACAAGGGCAGCGAACGCGCCGCGAAACTGGCCGCCCTTGCCAGCGGCGATATTCACATCCTTGTGGGAACCCATGCAGTGTTTCAAAAGGACGTTCACTTTCACGATCTGCGCCTTGCGGTGATTGATGAACAGCACCGTTTTGGCGTGTCGCAACGCATGGAGCTGGGCGCCAAGGGCGCACTGGCCGATGTGTTGGTGATGACGGCCACGCCGATCCCGCGGTCCCTGTCACTGGCGCAATACGGCGATATGGATGTGTCGGTGCTAGACGAAAAACCGCCCGGTCGCACGCCGGTAACGACCGCGCTGGTCAGCACCGCCAAGATGGATGCGGTGGTGGACCGCTTGCGCGCCGCGGTGGCCGAAGGGCGGCAGTGCTATTGGGTTTGCCCCCTGGTCGAGGAATCCGAGGTCAGCGACATGACGGCCGCGACCGAACGGTTCAAACAGTTGCGCGCCGCCCTTGGCGAAGGACTGGTCGGGCTGGTGCACGGGCAAATGCCACCTGCCGAAAAAGACGCGGCGATGGCGCGGTTTGTGGGCGGCGAGACCAAAGTGCTGGTCGCCACCACGGTGATCGAGGTCGGCGTGAACGTGCCCAATGCCAGCATCATGGTGATCGAACGCGCCGAAAAGTTCGGGCTGGCCCAGTTGCACCAGCTGCGTGGCCGGGTCGGGCGCGGGGCGGCGCAATCAACCTGCCTTCTAATGTATCAGAACCCGCTGAGCGAAAGCGGCAAGCGACGGCTGGAAATCCTGCGCGAAACCGAGGACGGGTTTCGTATCTCTGAAGAAGATTTGGCCATGCGCGGGGCAGGGGATGTGATCGGCACCGCGCAATCGGGCCTGCCACGGTTCCGCATCGCCGATCTGGAACGCCAAGCCGCACTGATGGAACTGGCGCAAACCGATGCGCGCAAGCTGTTGCACGACGACCCGACACTGGACACACCGCGCGGCAAGGCGGCGCGGGTGCTTTTGTGGCTGATGGAACAGGACAAAGCTATTCGTTTGATATCAGTGGGTTAGCGCATTTCTGCGCATTTTGTTCTCAAATGTTCTTAAAAAGTTCTTGCGTCATGGTTAATGATATGAGAACAAAGATGCAACAAAGAGAACAACCGCAGGAGACACCAATATGGCGAAAGAGATCAAGAACGTGATCGCACGGTCGCAAGATACGATCATTTCCGACGCAATCGGTGCCCTGTCTTTGGTTGTGATCCTGTTTGTCGGACTGTCCCTGCCCGGACTGGTCTGACCTGCCTGCGCTCCGTGCCGATCCCCATTCATGTCAACCTGTCCCAACACAAGATATGAACCACACTGCCTGTCCAGAGATTGCCTCCTCTGAAAAGGGTCATCGGGTCCCACACGGAAACGCTTAACCTGCCGCCGCCATCCTGTCCCGGATGGCGGCGGTTTTTTATTTTGTGGCAGGGGGTTGTCAGGCGTTGTTCATGCTCTTGATCGCATCAAGTGTGGCATCGAATGCCAGCAGGATCGAACCATGGCGGTTCTTGTAGTCTGCCGCCGGTTGCAGCACTTCCAGCCCGTCAAAAGGCGCGGCAGGCACGGGGCCGCCGGATTTCAGCATTGCCGCCAGTTCATCACGCCCCTTTTGCACCGTTGCTGCGTCCAGTCCGATGATCACCGCACCAATCACCGCCGCGGCCGCCTGGCCCAAGGCGCAGGCCTTCACGTCTTGTCCATAAGCGCTGATCCTGCCATCCGTCAGGGCGATGTCCACCGTCACGGTTGAGCCGCACAGCGGTGCGCGCTTTGTTGCGCTGCCCATCGGCGCAGGCAGGCGTGTGGTGTGGGGCATATCCGCCGCCAACGCCAGAATCCGCGCGGAATAGAGTTTGATCATGTCCTGGTCGGCCACGGGGTTTGCCCTTTCGTTTCTTGCCCCCTAGATAGGGCCGGTAATCGCAAAAGGAAATCCCGCCATGACCTTTGATCCCGCAACGCTGACATATAATGACGCCGGCCTGATCCCCTGTATTGCCCAAGACCAAAGCGGCGAAGTGCTGATGATGGCCTGGATGAACGCGCAGGCGGTGGCGCAAACGCTGGCAACGGGGCGTGTCACCTATTGGTCGCGATCCCGCGGGGCGTTCTGGATCAAGGGCGAAACATCGGGACATACGCAGGATCTGGTGGATCTGCGCGTTGATTGTGACCGCGACTGCCTGCTGGCCGTGGTGCGCCAGACAGGCCCGGCCTGCCACACGCACCGGCGGTCCTGTTTTTATACATCCGTCATGGATGGTGAAACCGAACTGATGGCACCGATGGCCGAAAGCGCGGATTGAGTTGTATTGGCCAAGATGAAGCCGGGAGCGTCAGAGCCCGACCATCTGGCGGATGTCCCCGGGGCTGGCCCCTTCGGCGCGGTATTTCGACAGGGCGCGCGCATCGTCACGTTTGGCAAGTCGGCGGCCCTGATCATCGCGGATCAGCCTGTGATGGTGATAGATTGGTGTCGGCAAGCCCAGCAGCCGTTGCAGGATCACATGGATTTTCGTTGCTGCGAACAGATCCTGGCCGCGCACGATATGGGTGATGCCCTGGGCCGCGTCATCAAGCACCACAGAAAGGTGATAGGACGTGCCCATGTCGCGGCGTGACAGGACAACGTCACCGATGCTGGCGAGGGCTTCGTCTGCGCCAAAGGAGATCGCGCCGGTTTCGCCGTCCGGGCCTTTGCCGGTTTCGGTAAATGTGAACGGTGTGGTCAGGTCACGCAGGGCGCGTTCCAGCCACAGGCGCAGGGCGCGATCGGTGGGCATGGGCGTATCTTGCGGGCAGGCCGGGCGGCAGATGCCCGGATAGATCAACCCGTCGGGACCGGTCAGCACCAGCATGCCCTCTTGCGGGGCGGCCATCGCCGCCAGAACATCCCGCCGCGAGCAAGTGCAGGCAAAGACATACCCGTTGTCCCACATCCAGTTCAGCCTGTCGTGATACTGGGCCAGCCTGTCGGACTGGCGCATCACAGGGGTTGGCCATGTCAGCCCCAACCAGCGTAGGTCGTCATAGATCTGCGCCTCCCATTCCGGACGCGCGCGGGTCTGGTCGATGTCTTCGATCCGCAGCAGGAACGTGCCGTCGCGCGCCATGTCATGGGCCAGAAGGGCGCTATAGGCATGCCCCAGATGCAGCGGCCCCGTGGGCGAGGGCGCAAAGCGGGTGATCATGAACGGCGCAGCACGATCACGTCCGATCCCATGCCCTTGTCAGGCAGGTGCGGGCCATGATCGCGGTGGACCTCGCTGACCGTTCCCGCCGCCAAAAGGCGGGCAAGGTGATCGGTATAGCGTGAATCGGCCAGCGTCGGGTCGTTGAACGAAAACGCCAGCAACCCGCCGGCATCCAATGCGTCGATCAGCAAATCAAGCGTATCGGGCGGGGCCGCACCAAGGCTGACCACACCGGCAGCGAGAATCGCATCATAGCTTCCGCGCGCCACGTCAAGCGCACCTGGTGTGCCCGCGAACAGCTTGCGGTAAATCCCTTTTTGCTGCGCCAGGGCCAACATTTCCGGCGTGATGTCAGTGCCGTCGATCGTGGTAAAACCCGCTTGCGCCAAGGCCATACCCGACAACCCCGTGCCACAGCCGAAATCCAGCACCGGTCGCGTCACATCCATCAGCGGACCAAGGGCACTGGCCGCACGCGTCGGCGTCACATAGCCCGAGCCAAGCACATCGGCGTCATAGTCGGCCGCCCAGTCGCGATAGATCGCGATGGTGTCCTCGACCGAGCGGGGTTTCCAGAGTTTGGTGTTCAAAGTGTCGTCTGCCATGTTTCAAGGCTAGCGCGGGTTACGCACCTTGGGCAAGCCAGGCTTGCCAGTCGGTCTTGGCGCGGTCGGTATAGGCCTTGTAGCGGTCCTTGCGTCCGCGACGGCCCGATTTAAGCCCCTCGACAGCGGGAAACAGCCCGAAATTGACGTTCATCGGCTGGAACGTCTTGGCATCTGCCCCGCCGGTGATGTGGGTGACAAGTGCGCCGGTCGCTGTTGTGTCAGGGACGGGTGGCAGCGTTTCGCCGCGCAATTCGGCGGTTGCCAGGCGCCCTGCAAGCAGGCCCATGGCCGCCGATTCAACATAGCCTTCAACGCCGGTGATCTGGCCCGCGAACCGGATATTAGGGCGCGATTTCAGGCGCATCTGGTCATCCAGCAAGGTGGGTGAATTCAGAAACGTGTTGCGATGAATACCCCCAAGACGGGCAAAATTCGCATTCTCCAGTCCTGGAATGCGTTTGAGAACATCGATTTGCGCGCCATACTTCATCTTGGTCTGAAAGCCGACGATATTGTAAAGCGTCCCCAACGCATTGTCGCGGCGCAGTTGCACTACGGCGTAGGGCTTGTTTTCGGGATCGTGCGCATTGGTCAGGCCAACCGGTTTCATCGGCCCGAAACGCAGGGTCTCGCGGCCCCTTTCGGCCATGACCTCGATCGGCAGGCAGCCATCAAAATAGCCAGCGGTTTCGCCCTCTTTGAATTCGGTTTTTTCAGCGGCCAGCAAGGCATCAATAAAACCTTCGTAATCGGCCTTGGTCATCGGGCAGTTCAGATAGGCTGTGCGCTCGTCCTCGGTGTCGCCCTTGTCATAGCGGCTTTGCATCCACGCCACATCCATGTTGATGCTGTCGTGATAGATGATCGGGGCGATGGCGTCGAAAAACGCCAGTGCTTCGGCACCGGTTTCGGCGGCAATGGCATCTGCCAGCTTGCCCGATGTCAGCGGACCTGTGGCGATAATCCACTGGCCATCGTCCGGCAGCGCATCAATTTCCTCGTATGAAACCGATATGTTAGGGTGCGCGGTTAAGGTCGCCGTGACGGTTTCGGCAAAGGGATCACGATCAACCGCCAGCGCACCACCAGCGGGCAGTTTATGCTGATCGGCCGTGGCCATGATGATCCCGCCAGCGGCGCGCATTTCCCAATGCAGCAGGCCCACTGCGTTTTGTTCATTGTCGTCCGAGCGGAAGGAATTGGAACAGACCATCTCTGCCAGATTGCCGGTCCGGTGGGCAAAGGTTGCGACCTTGGGGCGCATTTCATGGATCACGACCTGAATGCCCGCGTTGGCGGCTTGCCATGCGGCTTCGGATCCGGCCATGCCGCCGCCGACGATGTGGAGCTCTTGTGTCATGACGCCACCGATAGCTTTGGATGATGCGGTTTGAAAGGGCGGGTTTACACTTTGTTGTGTTATTCGACCGGGTCCGCGCCTTCGTCCTCGTCGCCCTGTTCGGCGATCCAGGCAACGGATACGACCACTTCGCCCTTACCTGTGTCAAACACCTTGACCCCACCCGCGCTGCGCGAACGGAAGCTGATGCCCTCCACAGGCACGCGGATCGACTGGCCCTTGGAGGTGGCCAGCATGATCTGGTCGTCCAGTTCCACAGGGAAGGAGGCGACCAAGGCACCGCCGCGCATCGCCTTGTCCATCGCCATCACGCCCATGCCGCCACGCCCGCGCAGGGGGTAGTCGTGGCTTGACGACAGCTTGCCCGCGCCACCGGCGGTGATTGTAAGGATCAGGTTTTCAGCGGCCGACATTTCGGCGTAGCGGTCGGGGGAAATCGCACCGGCTGGCGCGTCTTCCTCGTCTTCGTTTTCGGCGTCATCGGCCAAACCGGCCATGGCGCGGCGCATCTTGAGGTAAGCGGCACGTTCCGCCGGATCGGCCTCGAAGTGGCGGATCACCGACATGGAGACAACCGTGTCATCGCCGTTCAGCCGGATCCCGCGCACACCCACGGACGCGCGGCTGTTGAACACCCGCACATCGGTGGTGCGGAAGCGGATCGCACGGCCCGAATCCGTGGTTAGCATCACATCGTCATCGTCGCTGCAAATGCGCGCGTTGATCAGTTTGGTGTCAGCGTGATCATCCTCGAACTTCATGGCGATCTTGCCGTTTGATTTGACATTAGTGAAGTCTGACAACCGGTTACGGCGCACAGTTCCAGCAGATGTGGCGAACATGATCTGCAGGTCGTCCCAGTCTTTTTCGTCGCGGTCCACCGGCATGATGGCGGCAATCGACACACCCGGCGGGATCGGCAGAATATTGACGATCGCCTTGCCCTTTGAGGTGCGCGAGCCCTGCGGCAACCGCCAAGTTTTCAGCTTGTAAACCATCCCGTCGGTCGTAAAGAACAGCAACTGCGTGTGGGTATTGGCCACGAACAGGGTTGTGACCACATCCTCTTCCTTGGTGGCCATGCCGCCGACACCCTTGCCGCCGCGGCGCTGCGCGCGGAAATCAGCGAGGGCCGTGCGTTTGATATAGCCACCCGATGTGACGGTGACGACCATGTCCTCGCGCTCGATCAGGTCTTCGTCTTCCATGTCGCCTGACCAGTCGACAATTTCGGTGCGGCGCGGCACGGCGAACAGTTCGCGCACCTCGGCCAGCTCGGTGCGGATGATGTCCATGATGCGGTCGCGGGATGACAGGATCGCAAGGTATTCGCGGATTTTCGCGGCCAGATCCTGCAATTCGTCTGTCACTTCCTTGACGCCGATCTGGGTCAGACGTTGCAGGCGCAAATCAAGGATCGCACGGGCCTGCGTTTCCGACAGGTTATAGGTGCCATCGTCATTGGCCGTATGGGTCGGATCGTCAATTAGGGCAATGTATTCAAGGATGTCGCGGGCGGGCCAGCGCCGCGTCATCAGTTTTTCGCGCGCTTCGGCCGCGTCAGCAGAAGACCGGATCGCGGCGACGATTTCGTCGATATTGGTGACGGCAACGGCCAGACCGCACAGGATATGGCTGCGCTCGCGGGCCTTGCGCAACTCGAACGCGGTGCGGCGCGCAACCACATCTTCGCGAAAGTCGATGAAGCAGGTCAGGAAACGACGCAGGGTGAGCGTTTCGGGGCGTCCGCCATTCAGCGCCAGCATGTTGCAGCCGAAACTGGTCTGCATCGGCGTAAAGCGGAACAACTGGTTCAGCACCACCTCGGCGGTGGCATCGCGTTTGAGTTCGACGACCACGCGCACGCCGTTGCGATCGGATTCATCCTGCACATGGGCGATGCCTTCGATGCGCTTTTCGCGCGCAGCTTCGGCGATTTTTTCGATCATCGCGGCCTTGTTGACCTGATAGGGGACTTCGTCGATAACGATGGCCCAGCGATCCTTGCGCAATTCCTCGATATGGGTTTTCGAGCGGATGATGACGCTGCCGCGCCCTTCCAGATAGGCTTTGCGCGCGCCGGAACGGCCCAGCATGATGCCACCGGTGGGGAAATCGGGGCCGGGCACATAGTCGATCAACTGTTCGCTGGACAGGTCCGGCTGGTCAATCAGGGCCAGCGTTGCATCGACGACTTCGCCCAGATTGTGGGGCGGAATATTGGTCGCCATGCCCACGGCGATGCCGCCTGCGCCATTGACCAGCATATTGGGGAAACGGGCGGGCAGGACGGTGGGTTCCTGCTGTTTGCCGTCATAATTGTCTTGGAAATCGACGGTGTCCTTGTCGATATCGGCCAGAAGATAGGCGGCGGGTTTGTCCATCCGCACTTCGGTATAGCGCATGGCGGCGGCGTTATCGCCGTCCATGGAGCCAAAGTTGCCCTGGCCGTCCAGCAAGGGCAGCGACATGGAAAAATCCTGCGCCATCCGCACCAATGCGTCATAGATCGCAGAGTCGCCATGCGGGTGGTATTGGCCCATCACATCGCCCACGGGACGGGCCGATTTGCGATAGGGTTTGTCGTGGGCGTTGTTGGTCTCGGACATGGCGAAAAGGATGCGCCGGTGCACCGGTTTCAACCCATCGCGCAGGTCGGGAATCGCGCGGCTGACGATCACCGACATCGCATAGTCCAGATAGGAGGTCTTCATCTCGTCGGTGATCGAGATCGAAGGCCCATCGTAGACATACCGTTCAGGTGTGTTTTCTTCAGGGTTTTCAGGTGTTTCCGGGGTATCGTTCACGTAAGTCGCCTGTCTGGTCTTGAACCGCTATATTTTGTTAACAGCGGTATATCAGACCCAAGGGATGGGGTGCAATGGGCAAGGCCGCTTGCGCCCCGCACGCGGGCGGGGTTGGGGGGCGCTGCCCCCCGTCCTCGCGGACTCCCCCCGGAGGTATTTTTGAACAAAAGAAGGGGTTATTGCGCCCGCAGCAGCATCCCGAACAGATCGCGCGGATCGTCGGGATCGGCGAGCATGTCAAGATCGGTGTAAAACGCCGTGCCCTTGATCTTGTCGCGGATGTAGCGCAGGGCGCTGAAATCCTCGACGGCAAAGCCGACACTGTCGAACAGGGTGATCTGGCGCGCGTCGGTGCGCCCCTTGGCGGTGCCGGTCATGACCTGCCAAAGTTCGGTCACGGCGTGATCGGGGTCAAGCTGCTGGATTTCGCCCTCGATCCGGGTCTGTTCGGGAAATTCCACAAAGATGTCCGAGCGCAGCAGGATATCGCGGTGAAGTTCGGTTTTGCCGGGGCAATCGCCGCCGATGGCGTTGATGTGCACGCCGGCGCCGACCATGTTGTCGGTCAGGATCGTTGCGTATTGTTTATCGGCGGTGCAGGTGGTGATGATCTGCGCACCCATCATCGCGTCCTCGGGGGTGGTGCAGGGGATCACGGTAAGGCCGGAGCCGGCCAGATTTCGCGCGCATTTTTCCGTCGCCGCGGAATCAATGTCATAAAGGCGCACGGTGTCGATCCCGCAGATCGCCTGAAACGCCAAGCACTGGAATTCGCTTTGCGCGCCATTGCCGATCATCGCCATGGTCGTCGCGCCCTTTGGGGCCAGATAGCGCCCGACCAGCGCCGATGTGGCCGCCGTGCGCAGCCCGGTCAGCAGCGTCATTTCCGACAGCAGCACCGGATAGCCGTTGCCCACATTGGCCAAAAGTCCAAAGGCCGTAACGGTTTGCAGGCCTTCTTTCATGTTCTTGGGGTGGCCGTTCACGTATTTGAAACCGTAGACTTCGCCGTCCGAGGTGGGCATCAGTTCGATCACCCCTTCGGCCGAGTGGGAGGCCACACGCGGGGTTTTGTCGAACAGCTCCCAGCGTTTGAAATCCGCCTCGATATAATCGGCCAGATCGCGCAGCATTTGCTGAATGCCGATGGAATGCACCAGCTGCATCATGTGATCGACGGATACGAAAGGCACGAGAGCGAGTTTGGAGGGCGTTGTCATGTAAAGCTCCGGGTGGGGCGGTCAAAGATGCGCCGTCCCAGCAGGGAGGCGGTCAGATCGACCATCAGGGATGCGGTGCGCCCGCGATCATCAAGAAACGGGTTGAGTTCGACGAGGTCGAGCGAGGTTACAAGCGCGCTGTCATGCAGCAGCTCCATCACCAGATGGGCCTCGCGCATGGTCGCGCCGCCCGGAACGGTGGTGCCGACGGCGGGGGCGATGGAGGGGTCAAGAAAATCCACATCCAATGACACATGCAGCATGCCATTGGCCGCGGCGACCCGTGCAAGAAATTCGGAAAGTGGCGCCTTGATCCCGCCCTCGTCGATGGCGCGCATGTCCACGTAGGTCACATCGCTGCCCTGAAGGGCGGCATGTTCGGCATCATCCACCGAGCGCAGGCCCATCATGCAAACGTTTTCAGTGGGCACCACGGCGGGCAGGGGCGGGAAGGCATCAAAGCCGTCGCGCCCTGTCACATAGCCCACGGGCGTGCCGTGCAGGTTGCCGCTGTCGGTGCTGTCGGGCGTGTGGAAATCAGAGTGCGCGTCAAGCCACAGCACGAACAGGGGCCGGTTCTGGTCAGCCGCGTGGGCGGCCATCCCTGCGACCGAGCCCAACGACAGCGCGTGATCACCGCCCAGAAAGATCGGCATGCCCGATTTGGCCGCATCGCGCGCGGCCGCCGACAGGGTTTTCGTCCAGCCGATGTTTTCTTCCAGCTTGTAAACCAGCGGATTGCGGGTGGTGGTTTCGGGGACGTCGGCAGGGGCAAGGTTGCCAAGGTCCGTGGCCGTGTGGCCAAGGCCTGTAATCGCCTCGGCCAGACCGGCTGTGCGATAGGCGTCAGGCCCCATCAGGCAGCCACGATTGCGTTTGCCACAGTCCACGGGTGCGCCGATAAGTATGCAATGTGTGTTTTCCATGGGCCGAGTTTTACCCGTTATGGTGGTAGTGTCAGGCGTCAATTTGTGCGAAATGGGTTGCTATTGACCAAACAGAACATAAGAAGTGATCGGAATGGATGATCTTGATATCGGGCTGATCGCCGCCCTGCGCCGTGACGGGCGCGCGCCTCTGTCCGATCTGGCGGCTGACCTTGGCGTGACCCGTGCAACGGTGCGTGCCCGCATGGCGCGGTTGCAACAAAGCGGGGAAATCGCGGGCTTTACGGTGCAGACACGCCGCGATGTGGCCCCCAGCCCTGTGCGCGGGCTCATGATGTTGGGGATCGAAGGGCGCGGCGCAGACCGGATCACCCGCACATTGCAGGGCATGGTGGCGGTCATGGCGGTGCATTCGACCAACGGGGCATGGGATCTTGTGGTGGAAATCGGCACCGGCACGCTTGAGGCGCTGGACAAGGTGCTGTTTGACATCCGCCGCATCGACGGGGTGACACGCAGCGAAACGAACCTGTTGCTGTCGACGCGGCGTGCGGGGCGGGGTCGTTAAAAGGACGCGGGGCGTTAGCGGCGCGCGGCCACGATCCAGACGGCCACCAATGCAAGCGAGAAAATCGCGTTCCAGCTGGCCATCGACAGCCCGAAAATCCACAACGAGACCTGATCGCACATCACAAGTGCCGGGCCATCAAGCGACAGCAGATCAGCGCCCGACCCCAGATTGCCGCCGCCGGTGCAGCTGGTCGGGCCGTCCCACCAGTCCTGTTCGACGCCGGTGTGATAGATGCCAAGACCGCCGGTCGTGGCGGCGGCCAGTGCACCCAGATAGGCCCAGATGCGCCCTGAAAACCCGGCCAGCAGCACCAGCGCGCCGATGATGATCGCCGCTGCGTGGGGCCAGCGTTGCCAAAGGCACATCTGGCAGGGGGCATAACCGATCGCCTGGAACAGGAATGCCCCGGCAAGAAGTGCAAACGAGCCGCCAGCGGCGATAAAGATCAGGGAATTGCGGGTCATATGTATTTCACCAGGAAGAATCCGCCGATCAGTAGGACGCAGAACAGGGTGAACACAAGCCCAAGGCGGCGTTCGATAAAGTCACGAATTGGTGTGCCGAATTTCCACAGCAGCGCGGCGACGACAAAGAACCGCAAGCCCCGCGCGATTATGGATGTGATGACGAATGTCGCCAGCGGCATCCCCGTCCAGCCGGACATGATCGTGATGACCTTGTAGGGGAAGGGTGTGATCCCCGCGACCAGCACCGCCCAGAACCCCAGATCGTTGAAGCGCGTGTTGAATTCGGCCATTGAATCGGCCTTGCCAAGGCTTTGCAAAATGGGCTGACCGATGCTTTCGAATGCGAAGGCACCAATCGCATAGCCCAGGATGCCGCCCAGAACAGAGGCGACCAGGGCCACACCGGCAATCAGGAACGCGCGGTTGGGGCGGGCCAGGATCATCGGAATCATCAGCACATCAGGCGGGATCGGAAAGACCGAGGATTCGATGAACGCAACAGCCGCCAACGCCCAAAGCGCATGCGGCGTGTCCACCAGCGACAGTGTCCAGTCGTAAAGTTTGCGGATCATCGGTGCTCGGCCCGTTTTGTTTTTCCCCTTAGGGCATGGGCGCGCGATCAGGTCAAGGTTTCAAGGATGCAGGCTAGACGCAGGATCGGTGCAGATTGTCGAAGAATGCCGTTGAGGTGGCAGGGTCTGTGCACGGCCAGAAAACTGGTGATCTGACCCCTTGCGAGACCTTTGGTGCGACACGGCTTTGAGGGGCGTTGACGCGGCCTGCGCGCGGGGGTAAACCGCGCCCGTTGGCCGGTGTGGCGGAATGGTAGACGCAGGGGATTCAAAATCCCCCGACAGCAATGTTGTGTCGGTTCGAGTCCGACCACCGGTACCAACGAAATTTCCGAAAATTTGAAGCATTGATTCGCGGGTCTGTTCGCTGACCCAGGGTTAATTATGGTCATTTGACGCGATTGGTTCCGTATTGGCACCGATCTGTTAACCCTGCCTTATTTCTGCCGCGGGAAAAGGCGGGGGGGTTTCCCCGTGAACCACTGTCGCGCGTTTTGCTACATTCGACGGCTCGATTCACCTTAGAACCCGCAAATTTGCCACTTTGCATCGCTGCGACCTGTCCAAAAGTGCTATTATTGTTTCTGGCAGCGAAACAATGGTCAAAGGGCAGGATTTCGTGACGCAAGGTAAATCACCTGAATTTCAGCGCGCAGACCCGTTAACCATCTTAATCCGAACACTTTTCACTTTGTTTGACTTAACCTTGGCTGTATCCAAGTCAGGCCCAACTGGGGGGCATATCCGGCATCTGGGGTGTCGGGTTCGGATGCGAAAGCAAACGAATGAAAATGTGGTGTCTGCGGGATCGGGTCCAAACCTGTTCGATGCGGATGATAGTTTTGGTCGCTTGCGACCGGCGTGTATTGTTTGGGGCCCTGCCATCTTCAATTCGCGTCTTCATCTAGAAGTCGGCCCCTTGGGTCGGCGGGGAATAGGATCTGGTAATGTCTGATTATACAATTGACTGGTCGCAATCGAATATCGACATCGACGGCAATAACACTGTCGGCAGCGGTGCGAACACGCTTGGCTTTTCTGTGCACACGCCGCGCAACCAAGACAACGATCAATGGATGAAGGGCACGCATCACGGCGTTGACGGCCTCAAGGCCTGGGATGTGAATGATCCGACCAAAGTGCTGATCAACTTTGATCAGGACGTTGTAAACGTCAATTTCGACCTGCTTGATGTGGACAGCTGCAACGGCCAGTGGGACGACCGGGTGACAATCATCGCCAAGGACGCGCACGGCAATATCCTTCCTGTTACCTTCTCCGGCACCAACGCGACCCAGCACGTGAACGGCAACCAGATCGACGCGCAAAGCAATTCGCTTAGCGCGGGCGATCAGGGTGCGACTGTCGGCGTGCACATCGCCGGACCCGTCGCCAGCCTTGAAATTGTCTATGACAACGGATCGGGCGCAAACATTTCCGGCACGGTCGGGATTGGCGACATCCACTTTGACGCTGCCGTCACCGCAGATGGTTACGTTGATGGCACCAGCGGCGATGATGTGATCGACGTGGCCTACACCGGCGATCCCGACGGCGACCGCATCGACAACAACGACGAAATTCTGCCCGGCGAAAATGCACAGGACGATATCGTTCTGGCAGGCGGCGGCGATGACCTTGTGATGGCCAAAGACGGCGACGACGAAATCTATGGCGGTTCGGGCGATGACACCCTGTGCGGTCAGGACGGCGATGACGTGATCTATGGCGGGTCTGGCGCCGACATCCTTGAAGGCATGAACAACGACGATGTTCTGCTGGGCGAATCCGGCAGCGACACGATCTATGGTGACGCGGGCGACGACATCATGTCGGGCGGCACCGGCAACGACAAGATCCTTGGCGGTGCGGGCGATGACCTTGCCTCGGGTGGCAAGGGCAATGACGAAATCAACATGGGCTCGGGCGATGACGTGGCGTACGGCGGCACAGGTGCTGACAGCATCCTTGGCGGTGCGGGCAACGATACACTTGTCGGCGGCAACATGTCCTTCAACGGCACACAGGATTTCAACGATCTTGCGGCGGGCGATCTGGTCGAAGGCCAGTATATCGGCGAAGGTGTGACCATCACATCTGCGGACCCAAAGCACCCTGTCATGGCATTTGACAGCGCCAACCCGACGGGCGGCGACCCTGATCTGGGCACAGCCAACCTTGGCATGGTGCTGATCCTGTCCGAAGACCGTGACGGCTCTGATCCCGATGACAACGTCTCGGGCGGCACCTTCAACATCAATTTCGAAGCACCAGCCAGCGTTACATCGCTGACCCTGCTTGACGTCGAAGCCGGCGCCTGGGTCAAATACTACGATGTGAACGGCAACCTGTTGCAGCAGGTCGATGTCTTTACGGGCAACAACGGCCAGCACGTGGTCAATACCGATCTGCATAACGTCTGCAAGATCGAAGTGATCCTTGGTGGTTCTGGTGCCATCGACAACCTGACCTATGCGATCAACCCCGACAACATGGACGGCAATGACGTGATTGCAGGTGGTGACGGCAACGACATCATCGAAGGCAACGCAGGCAATGACGATCTGTCCGGCGACGCTGGCAACGATACCATCTATGGTGGCGCTGGCGACGATGAACTGGACGGTGGCGATGGCGCTGACCGCCTTGAAGGCGGCGCAGGCGACGACACGTTCTATGGCGGTGCCGAGCGTGACATCATTCTGGGTGGCAGCGGCGACGATGTGGCCTATGGCGGCACCGGCGGCGACGAAATCTGGATGGGGTCCGGCGATGACGTGGTCGAAGGCGGCGACGGCAACGACTGGGTCCATGGCCAGGGCGGCGACGATACGCTGCTGGGCCAGGACGGCGACGACATGCTGTTTGGCGAAGACGGCGACGATGTTCTGGATGGCGGCGCAGGTGCCGACCTTCTGAAAGGCGGCGCTGGCTCGGACACGATCCTGGGTGGCGCAGGCGATACTGTTGACGGCGGGGCCACAGGTTCCGACCACGACGTGCTTGACCTGACCGGTCAGGGGCCGTTCTACCTTGATAACGTGGTGTCTGACACGACAACCGGCGGCAACGGCAATGGCATCAACGGCACCGTGGTGTTTGTTGATGGCAATGGCGACCCGACCGGCGAAACCATCACCTTTACCGACATTGAAGAAGTGATCGGCGATGAGGTCAACCGCGGCCCCGATGCCAATGATGACACGGCCGAAGTGGACGAAGATGGCGAAGTGACCATCAACGTTCTGGGCAACGACAACGATCCTGATGGCGACGACCTTGAGGTCACTGACGCGACATCGCCAGACGGCGACGTTGTGATCAACCCCGATGGCACGATCACTTTCACGCCTGACGAAAACTTCAACGGCGAAACCACGATCACCTATACGATCGACGATGGCAACGGCGGCACCGACACCGCGACTGTGACCGTCACCGTCAACCCCGTGAACGATGATCCGGTCGCCAATGACGACACGGCCGAAACCGACGAGGACACCCCCGTCACGATCGACGTGCTGGGCAACGACACGGATATGGATGGTGACGATCTTGAAGTGACCGACGCGACATCGCCCGATGGTGACGTCACGATCAACCCTGATGGCACGATCACGTTCACACCGGATGACAACTTTAACGGCGAAACCACGATCACCTATACGGTGGACGATGGCAACGGCGGCACGGATACAGCCACTGTCACCGTGACGGTCGGTTCCGTGAATGATGGCCCCGATGCGGTTGACGACAGCGACACAACCGACGAGGACACGCCCGTCACCGTTGATCTGCTGGCCAACGACAGCGACCCTGAAGGTGACGATCTTGAAGTCACAGCGGCAACGCTGATTTCCGGCGAAGGTGAAATCACCGACAATGGCGATGGCACCGTGACCTTCACACCAGCTGAAAACTGGAACGGCGAGGCC
Source organism: Octadecabacter sp. R77987 (assembly GCF_042466115.1). Lineage (NCBI taxonomy): Bacteria > Pseudomonadati > Pseudomonadota > Alphaproteobacteria > Rhodobacterales > Roseobacteraceae > Octadecabacter > Octadecabacter sp. R77987. The sequence continues at coordinate 372,243 of NZ_JAXHBQ010000001.1, forward strand.
GTGATCGAATACACGATCAGCGATGGCAACGGCGGCGAGGACACAGCACAGCACACGATCACCGTCACACCGGTGAACGATGCACCCGAAGCCAACCCCGATGCGGACGTGACCGACGAGGATACAGCCGTCACTGTTGACCTGCTGGCCAACGACACGGATGTGGACGGCGACGACCTGACGGTTGTTTCCGCAACGCTGGTATCTGGCGAAGGTGAAATCGTCGACAATGGCGATGGCACATTCACCTACACCCCGGCGCCCGACTTCAACGGCGAAGCCGTGATCGAATACACGATCGAGGACGAGGAAGGTCTGCAAGACACCTCGACCCACACGATCACCGTGGAAGGTGTGGAAGACGCACCTGATGCGCAGGACGATGTGGCCGAAACCGACGAGGACACGCCTGTCATCATCGACGTGCTCGACAATGACAGCGATCCGGACGGCGATCCACTGGAAGTCACCGAGGCCACAAGCCCCGATGGCACGGTGGAAATCCGCCCCAACGGCACGATCCGCTTTACGCCGGATGAAAACTTCAACGGTGAAACCACGATCACCTACACCGTGACGGACCCGGACGGGAACACCGACACGGCCACCGTGACCGTGACCGTGAATCCGGTGAACGACGCGCCAGAGGCCAACGATGACAGCGATACCACAGACTTCAACACGCCTGTGACTGTCGATCTGCTGGCCAATGACACGGATGTTGACGGTGACGATCTGACCGTCACGGATGCAACCGTGCCTGCCGATCAGGGCACACTGGTCGACAATGGTGACGGCACCGTGACCTTTACACCGGCCCTTGGGTTCACCGGCACGGCCACGATCAGCTACACCATTCAGGACGAAGAAGGCCTGACCGATAGCGCCGTGCACACCATCACAGTGGGCGATGCCCCGCTGGACGGCACCGTGGAAGGCACTGCAGGCGACGACCTGATCGACGGTGGCTACATGGGCGACCCCGATGGGGATCGCGTCGACAATAATGATGCCATCCTGCCGGGTGACGTGGGCGATGACGACCTGATCTACGGCTTTGAAGGTGATGACACCATTCTGGCTGGCGCTGGCGACGACGAAGTTTACGGCGGCACAGGTGACGACAGCATTCTGGGTCAGGGCGGGTTCGATACCCTGTCTGGCGACGAAGGCGAAGACACCATCACCGGTGGCCGTGACGACGATATCATCTACGGCGGTGCCGACGATGACGTTCTGGACGGTGACAGCGGCAACGACACCATCGATGGTGACGACGGCGATGACAGCATTCTTGGCGGCGGTGGTGACGACACCATTTCCGGCGGCGAAGGCAATGACACCATCGACGGCGAAAACAACGATGACATGATCTCGGGCAATGCCGGTGACGATGTGATCTTTGGCGGGTCGGGTGACGACACGCTGAAAGGTGGCGACGACGACGACACCGTCTTTGGTGGCGCGGGCTCGGATGAAATCTGGGGCGGCGACGACGAAGACGAACTCTATGGTGACGGCGGCAACGACCGGATAGACGCGGGCCTTGGTGATGACGTGGCCTATGGTGGCGACGGCAACGACCTTGTCGAAGGCAACGAAGGCGATGACGAATTGCACGGCGATGCCGGCAATGACTCGATCACTGGCGGAACCGGTAGCGACACCGCCTATGGTGGTGACGGTAACGATACCATCGACACCGGCAACCACGACGATCCGCTGCCCGATCAGGCCTACCCCGGCGTTTACGGCGCCGATGCTGATCCCAACAATGACCTCGACACCGTCTTTGGTGGCGCAGGCAATGACACGATCAGCACCGGCGACGACAACGACACGATCTTTGGTGGTGAAGGCCGCGATGTGATCGACGCGGGCATCGACGACGACTATGTCGAAGCTGGCGATGACAACGACACGGTAATCGGTTCCGAAGGCAACGATGAAATCTACGGTGGTGACGGCGATGACCTGATCTATGGTGGCCTTGATCCATCCTTCCCCGATGTGTTGAACCTGCCTGATGATGGCTCTGGCCCGTTTGGTCCCGACCTTGTCACCGACAACAACAACGACACGCTGTTCGGCGGCGCTGGCAACGACACCATCTTTGGTGCCGATGACGACGACACGCTGTATGGTGGCACCGGCGATGATGTCCTTGATGGCGGCGTTGATGATGACCTGCTGAAAGGCGAAGAAGGCGACGATGAACTGATCGGTGGCCAAGGCGACGACACCCTGTTTGGTGGCGACGGCAATGACGACCTTGACGGTGGTATCGGCGACGACTCCGTGATCGGTGGCGCTGGCGATGATGTGGTCAACGGTGGTGACGGCGACGATCTGGTTGCCGGCAACGACGGCGACGACACGCTGACAGGCGGCGCTGGCGAAGACACCGTCACAGGTGGCTTTGGCGACGATCTGTTCCTTGGCGGCAACGGCGGTGACGTGGTGCGCGGCGGCGAAGATGCCGATGGCCTCGACGTTGACGTGCTGGACCTGACCGGATCGGATGTGGACTTTATCACCTATGTTGACGGCGATCCCGAGGCGGGCACCGTAACCTTCGGTGATGGCTCCACCATGACCTTCTCGGAAATCGAGAACGTGATCCCCTGCTTTACGCCGGGCACCACGATCGCGACCCCGAAAGGCGAGCGTCTGGTCGAGGATCTGCGCGAAGGCGACCGGATCATCACACGTGACAACGGCATCCAGGAAATTCGCTGGATGGGTCGCAAAGAGATGACGGGCAAGCAACTGGTTGCCAACCCGCACCTCAAGCCGATCCTGATCAAGGCCGGTGCACTGGGCAATGGTCTGCCTGAACGTGACATGCTGGTATCGCCAAACCACCGCGTGCTGGTCGCCAACGACATGACACAGCTCTACTTTGAAGAGCGTGAAGTGTTGGCCGCTGCCAAGCATCTGGTGGGCAGCGCCGGCATCCACGAGATCGACGTGATGGGCACCGCCTATATCCACTTCATGTGCGACCGCCACGAAGTGGTTCTGTCAAACGGCGCATGGACCGAAAGCTTCCAGCCCGGCGATTACAGCCTCAAAGGCATTGGCAACAGCCAGCGCAACGAAATCTTTGAACTGTTCCCCGAGCTGAAGTCGAAGGAAGGCCTTGAAGATTACCAGTCGGCCCGCAAAGCGCTGAAAAAGCACGAAGCACGCCTCTTGGTAAAATAATATGCAGCTCCGCCCGAACCGGGCGTAGTAAGAAAGGCGGGGATCGGGAAACCGGTCCCCGTTTTTTTGTGAACAATTGGGTACACGCAGTAGTTGTTTCGTCAATGGAAACAATATCGCGTGATCCCAACCACTTTTGCGCCGATTCACGCCTTCGGGCGTCATTGCAGACTTTTCCCCGTAAATTTATGTCGTTATTGCCTTAATCTTGTTTTGTCGCATCGGGGGATGTGGCGATGACCTTTGAGCTGCCGAAAGGAACCACCATGGCCACCATTACTGGGACCTCCAATAACGATGTTCTTCAGGGGACACCCGAAGACGACGTGATTTCCGGCCTCAACGGGCAAGACACGATTTCCGGCGAGGGTGGCGACGATAGCATCACCGGCGGTGGCGGCGACGACGTCCTTTATGGTGACGAGGGCACAGGCACCGCGCCGGGCAATGACGCGACGCCACTGAACCTGTCGATCAACAATCTGGTGTCGGATTCCTCTAGCGGTAACAACAACGCCAATCCGGGTGATTTTTCAGTTTACAGCAACATCGCGCAACTGGATGACGGCACACCGATTTCAGCGCGTCTGGTGCTGGTGTCGACCTCTAATCCCAACCTGAACGTGGACCTGTCGGGCGGCAACGGCTTTGAAATTTTGCTTAATAGCGGATTTGGTTCCAGCGCATCAATGCAAGGCGAAACCGCAACCTTCCGCATGGAATTCTTCGATCCTGCAACGGGCCAGCCCGTGGCGCTGAACTCGACCGCGACCTTCAATGACCTTGATCGCAATTCCCCCGGTGACCAGGAAAGCGTCACGCTGGATGCAAACAGCTTTAACGAATTTGGCGTGGCATCGGATTCGGTGCTCAACGTCACCACCGCACCCGGATCCGTGACAGCCGCAGGCACCGAAACCAACAATCCCAACGATCAGGACAGCTGGTTTTCGGCCTCGTTTGACGACCGCACCAGCATCGAATTCACGCTGGAAACACGCTCGACCCAATCGGGTTTTTCGATGAACGGCGACCTGATTGATGACGTGGTCGTGGAACCGATTGAGCCGGGCAATGACACGATTGACGGCGGCAGCGGTCAGGACGTGATCTTTGGCCAAGGCGGCGATGACAGCCTATCGGGCGGCGACGGTGACGATGAAGTTTACGGCGGCGTCGGGCAGGACAACATCAGCGGTGGCGCTGGAAATGACGAGCTCTTTGGCGGCGGTGATCAGGATACCTTTACCGGCATCACGGCGGGCGACACGATTGAGGGCGGCGAAAGCGGCGTCGATGAAGACACGCTCGATTTGACGGGCTCCGGTCCTCTGCGCGTGATCTTTGATGCCAATGATCCCGAAAGCGGCGTCGTCAATTTCCTTGATGCCAATGGTAATGTCACTGGGCAGGCCAACTTCTCGGAAATCGAAAACGTCATTCCCTGTTTCACCCCCGGAACCGTGATTGCAACCGCACGTGGCGAGGTGGCTGTCGAAACCCTGCGCGCAGGCGACAAGGTCTTTACCCGTGACAACGGGATGCAGGAAATTCGCTGGGCCGGACGGCGCGATGTAACCGCGTCAGAACTGGCTCTGATGCCACATTGGCAGCCTGTGCTGGTACGCGCTGGCGCGCTTGGTCCTGATCTCCCTGCGCGCGATATGCTGCTTTCGCCCAACCACCGTCTGTTGATGACGGGCGAGCGCGCGAACTTGTATTTCGGTGAAAACGAAGTGCTGTCCGCGGCCAAGCATCTGACCGATATGGACGGAATAGACGGCGTTGAAACCGCCTCTGTGTCCTACATCCACCTGATGTTTGACCGCCACGAAGTAATCTTGTCCGACGGTGCTTGGAGCGAAAGTTTCCAGCCCGGTGACTATGCCATGCGTGGTATTGGCGCTGATCAACGCTCTGAAATCTTGGGGCTTTTCCCCGAATTGGACGGTGTAGGCGACACGGGCGCATTCAGCGCCGCGCGCAAGGTTCTTAAAAAGCACGAGGCAAAGCTGCTGTCCAACTAGCGGTTTCTAAGCCAGTCCTGCCAGTCTTCGGGCGTGTCGATATCGCGGCGCGCCCGATTTCCGTTCAGCGGCACGTTAAAGGTCAGCTCGGGATAGTTGCGGATGATTTCCGCGCCGCCCGTGTCGCCAAAAAGTGCGGCGAACAGATCGAACATGCTGGCATCGAACAGCACCGGATGGCCGGGTTTTCCACCCTCCGTGGTGGCCCGCCAGATGTGACATTCGGGATGATCCGCGCTGGCCTTGATCACGGCGCGCAGATCGTCCGCCGTGATGTCGGGCATATCGGCGGGCAAGATCAGCACGCCATCCGCCTGGGCGGGTAGGGCGGCGATGCCATGGCGCAGGCTGGCGGCAAAGCCCGTTTGCCCCACCGGCACCTGGATACAAGACGCTCCGGTCAACGCGCCATAGCGGTCATGCGGGCGCGGGGGCAGGGTGGTGAACACAGGGCCGACGCTGGCGGCAATATCCACCATCCGGCGCAGCATTGGCTGGCCGTCGATATCAAGCAGCAGTTTATCGCGGCCCATGCGCGATGACGCGCCCGCCGCCAAAATCAGGATCGGGATCATACCGCCAGACTAGCCGCGCATGCGCGTCCCGTCAGCATCAAACAACGGCGTTGTGATCAGCGTCGCATCACGCAGATCGCCCAGAATTTCGATCTGGACCTTACGGCCCTCATGCGCCTCGGCCCGTGGGATCAGCGCAAGCGCGATGCTTTTGCCCGCATGGTGCGAATACCCGCCCGAAGTGCAGAACCCCTGCACGGTGCCATCAATGAACACCGGTTCATAGGCGGTGACATCAGCATCATCCGCATCCACCGCGAAGGCCGCCAATATGCGGGCTGGGGGATTGGCGCGTTCCGCCTCGGCCGCGGCGCGCCCGATGAAATCGGTGCTCTTCTTGAAGCTGATGAAACGATCCATGCCGGTTTCCGCCGCCGTATAATCGGGTGAAAATTCAGCCAGCCACGATCCGAAAAACCGGTCCAGTCGCAGCGACATCATCGCCCGCATCCCGAAGGGCGTGATCCCCATGGGCTGGCCCGCATCCCATAGGGTTTGCCATAGCTGCCGTTGATCCATCGGATCGCAGTATATCTCGTAGCCCAGATCGCCGGTATAGCTGACCCGCTGCACCAGCGTGTTGACCTGCCCGATCACCATGGGGCGCACATCAAGGAACGCCAGATCAACCGGATCGCGGGTGCAGGCGGCCAATAAGTCGCGCGCGCGCGGCCCCGCAATCTGGAAGCCGTTCACTTTATCGCTGATATTTTCGACCCTTACGCCCTGTTCTACATGTAGATCAAACCAGCGCTGATGGATCGCCTGCGCACCATAGCTGGCTGTCAGGCGAAAGTGATCCTCGGCCAGACAGGACACGGTGAAATCCCCCAAAAGCCGCCCCTTGGGTGACAGCATCGGCGTCAGGGACAACCGCCCCACCTTGGGGATGCGTCCGGCCATGATCCGGTCAAGCCATGCGCGGGCATTCTGGCCCGTCACATCGAACTTTCCAAAGTTGTGAACCTCATTGATTCCAACAGCTTGACGCACGTTCTTCACCTCGCGCGCGGTGGCGTCAAACGCATTGGAGCGGCGGAATGACGGGGTTTCAAAGGTTGGTTCGTCGCCCGTGGCAAAGTAGTTCACCACCTCAAGACCGAACTGATGCCCCCAGACCGCGCCCAGATCGGAAAACACCTCATACATCGGCGTGGTGCGATGCGGGCGTGCGGCGGGCAGTTCTTCGTTCGGGTAGGACACGGAAAAACGCCGCTGATAGTTTTCCACGACCTTGGGGCGGGTGTAGCCGGGCGAAATCCAGTTGCCATAGCGCCCCACATCCATCGCCGTGACATCGCGTTCGCATTCCCCGTCGACCATCCACTGCGCCAGCATCAACCCGACGCCGCCGCCTTGCGAAAATCCGGCCATGACACCGCAGGCAGACCAGTAATTGCGCAGGCCCGGCACGGGGCCGACCAGCGGATTACCATCGGGCGCAAAGGTGAACGGCCCGTGGATCACCGATTTGATGCCGGCGCGTTCCAGCACCGGAAAGCGGTTGAAGGCAAAGGCGACCGAATCCTCGATCTTGTCCAGATTGTCGGGCAGCAATTCGTGGCCAAATTCCCACGGGGTGCCATCGACGGCCCAAGGCCGACAGGGTTGTTCATAAAATCCGATGCACAGCCCGCGCCCTTCCTGACGCAGATAGCTTTCGCCGGCGGGGTCCATCACATGGGGGTGTTCCACGTCCCGTTCATAGATTTCGGGCGTTTCCTCGGTGATCAGATACTGGTGCTCCATCGGGTGCAGCGGCACGTAGTGGCCCGCCATCGCCGCCACCTCGCGCGCCCAGAGACCAGCGGCATTGACCACATGTTCCGCGTGGATCGTGCCCTTGTCGGTAACCACATCCCATGTGCCATCGGCGCGCGGGTTGGTTTCCAGCACCTTTGTGTGCAATTCGATGGTCGCCCCGCCCATCCGCGCGGCCTTGGCATAGGCGTGGGTGGTGCCGCTTGGGTCAAGGTGGCCGTCAAGCGGATCATACAGCCCGCCGATAATGCCATCCAGATTGGTAATCGGCGCGATCTTGGCGATTTCGGCAGGGCCGACAATTTCGGTTTCCAGCCCCATGTAACGGTGCTTGGCCCGTTCCGCGACCAGCATATCGAACCGGTCCTGATTGTCGGCCAAGGTCACACCACCCACATGGTGCAACCCGCAGGACATGCCGGTGATCGCCTCCAACTCCTTGTAAAGCTTGATGGTATAGCCCTGCAACGCGGCCATGTTCGTGTCACCGTTGAGGGTGTGAAACCCGCCCGCGGCATGCCACGTGGAACCGCTGGTCAATTCGGACCGTTCCAGCAGCATCACATCCGACCAACCCAGTTTCGTGAGATGATACAAAACTGACGCGCCAACGACGCCCCCGCCGATCACGGCAACTTGGGTGGTGGTTTTCATTGGGGGGGCTCCGCTGTTGTTTGGCACAGATTGCAAGCGATCACACCCGAAGCGATAGCACAATGACGACATGAAGTGTCGCCTTGATACAAATGACAGGCAATGGCGCGGGCCACTCTGGAGCGAGATTCGCAACCGCAGGAAAGACCCCAATGCGCACCCATGCCCAAGCTGTCGTCATCGGAGGCGGCGTGATCGGCTGCTCGATCCTTTATCATCTGGCCAAGGCTGGCTGGACGGACGTTGTTTTGCTGGAACGGGACGAACTGACATCGGGGTCAACATGGCATGCAGCGGCCAATATCCACGGATTGCACGACAGCACGAATATCAGCCGCATCCAGCACTACACGATGCAGCTTTATAATGACCTCGAGGCGGAAACTGGCCAAAGTTGCGGTGTATTCCAGCCCGGCAGCCTGTATCTGGCCCAGACCGAGGCGCGCGAACATCAGCTGCGCCTGCAAGCGGCCAAGGCCAAATTCTACGGGATGAATTTCCACGAGGTCAGCCGCGACGAGGCCGAGCGCCTGCACCCGCTGGTCAATTATGATGGCATCCGCTGCATCATGTATGAACCTGATGGCGGCAATGTGGACCCCAGCGGCGTGACCAACGCCTATGCCAGCGGCGCGCGCCAGTTGGGCGCGGAAATCATCCGCTTTTGCCCTGTGACCGGCACGCTGCAACAGCCCGATGGTAGCTGGATCGTGCAGACGGCCAAGGGCGATATCCGCGCCGATTGGGTCGTGAATGCGGCCGGGTTGTGGGGGCGCGAAGTGGCGGCGCTGGCGGGGATTGAATTGCCGCTGCAACCGACCGAACACCAGTATTTCGTCACTGAAACCATTGCTGACATCGCCGCGATGGACCGGCGCTTGCCTTCGGTTGCCGACCGTGACGGCGAATACTATCTGCGCCAGGAAGGGCAGGGATTGCTGGTCGGCGCCTACGAAAAGGATGTGCGGTTCTGGGCCGAGGATGGCACACCGCAAGGGTTCGGCCACGAATTGTTCGCCGACGATCTGGAACGGATCGAGGACAACATGATGCGCGCGATTGACCGCGTGCCCGCCGTGGGTGAGGCAGGCATCAAACGGGTGATCAACGGGCCGATGATCTGGTCGCCGGACAGTAATGTCTTGTTTGGCCCGCACCCTGATCTGCGCAACTACTTCTGCTGCAACGGTATCATTCCGGGCTTTAGCCAGTCGGGCGGCATGGGGCTGATGGCCGCCGATTGGATCACCACTGGTGAAAGCCGTTACGACATGTTCGCCTGGGACGTGGCGCGCTTTGGCAAATGGGCTGACAAAGCGTTCACCAAGGCGCGGGTCGGCGACCAATATGCGCACCGTTTCAGCATCCACTTCCCTGGTGAAGAACGGGCGGCTGGCCGCCCTGTGCGGGTCCGCCCCGTCTATGAACGCCAAAAGGAAATGGGCGCGGTGTTCGGGTTGAATTATGGCTGGGAACATCCGGCGTATTTTGACGCCGATGTGCCTGACAGCGCCGGATTTACCCGCCAACCGTGGTTCGATAGCGTCGGGCGCGAGTGTAAGATGCTGCGCCTAGCGGCTGGGATCATTGATATTTCCAACTTTGCTAAATACATCTGCAAGGGTGCGGGGGCGGCTGATTGGCTGAACGCAGTCTTTGCCAATAACATGCCCAAAGCGGTCGGGCGGTCCTGCCTGACCCCGCTGATCGGTGTGCGTGGCGGCATTGCCGGTGATTTCACCGTCACCCGAATGGCCGAGGATGAATTCATGGTGATCGGATCGGGCATGGCCGAACGTTATCACCAGCGGTTCTGGAAAGAGGTGCCGCTGCCCGATGGCACCACATTCGAAAGCCATACCGAGGCGATGTGCGGCTTTAACATTGCCGGACCTTTGTCGCGTAAGCTGTTGCAAAAGCTGACAAATGCCGACCTTTCCACCGATGCGTTCCCCTTCATGCGCTCGCAACGGATCGAGATTGCGGGAGTCAGCGTCATTGCCCTGCGCGTGTCGTTTACCGGCGATCTGGGCTGGGAGCTGCACTGCGCCGAGGCCGACCAGCTGCGCCTTTATGATGCGCTGTTGGAGGCTGGCAAGGATCTGGGCGCAGGGCCGGTGGGCAGCCGCGCGCTGATGTCACTGCGGGTCGAAAAGGGCTATGGATCATGGGGGCGCGAATACAGCCCCGAATACTGGCCACAGGAAGTGGCGCTGGACCGGCTGGTCAAGTTGGAAAAGGATTTTCTGAATAAATCAGCATACATGCAGATCAAAGATAATGCATCACGTGAAGTGTTATCGCTGATCCATGTGCAGGATGTGGACAGCGCCGATGCCACCGGAGGCGAGCCGGTGTTCCTGCCTGACGGCACGCCTGTGGGCCGCGTGACCAGCGGCACATATGGTTACACGGTCGGCATGAGCCTTGCCTTGGGCTATCTGAAGGGGGTCAGCGTGGGCGATGCGGTTGACGTGATGATCCTTGGAAAAGCGCACCGTGGTGTGGTGCTGGCAGACCCGCCATTTGATCCAATGGGCGAACGCCTGCGGGCTTGATTTTACAGCGTTGCCAAGCCGTTAGGGAATGATGCGCGTGTATTTCGTGCCTTCCAGGGTCGCGCCAACGCGCAGGCCGGTCTGGGCAAAGATCACAGCGATCACAGGCGCGAGCGATGTCGTAGTTTCAGCGCGCACGGATTCACCTTGTTCCAGCAGGGCGTATTCAAGGTCCGCGCCCGCCGCCCACCCGTCCGAGCGGCGAAAATCCATCAGCGCGTCTTGCGTCATGAAAAACAATACGTGGCTGGATTGCTGCGCGCCAATTTGCAGGCCTGCACTGGCGGCGGTGACGGAATAATAGTCAACCGATGTTTCTCCAACCCGTAGCGCGCCGCGCCCATATGATGCACCAAGCCCAAGACCGGCTTCGGTGATCAGCGGCATAACCAGCATACCTGTCGATTTACTCGCCAGATCACGGGTGCCGGGGTATTGCGAATACATATAGTTCAGCGTGGAAGCGACGCGCGCGTCGATCGTTTCCGCCCCGCGTCCGCCAATGCCGTTGCCGCATGCGGCCAGGGATGTGCCTGCAACGGCCCCCAAAGCAAAATTGCGTCGTGTGAGATGTGTCATGGTGCTGCCTCGATGTGCCTGATTTACTGCCGTGTCGGCCTTTTTGACCGTTATGAGGGACACTATAGGCAGTAATCCGCCCCCTGTCAGCACCTAGATGCAGTTGCGCAGGTTTCAGCCCAAAAGGCGCGCGGCAGCGGGGGCGAAATAGGTCAGAATGCCGTCACATCCGGCGCGTTTGAACGCCATCAGGCTTTCCAGCATCACCGCATCCCCATTCAGCCAGCCGTTGGCCGCCGCCGCCCTAATCATCGCGTATTCACCGCTGACCTGATAGGCAAATGTCGGCGCACCAAAGGTGTCTTTCACGCGGCGGCAGATATCGAGGTATGGCATGCCCGGTTTGACCATGACCATATCCGCGCCCTCGGCCAGATCGCGCTGCACAAGGCGCAGGGCCTCGTCGGAATTGGCGGGGTCCATCTGGTAGGTGTTCTTGTCGCCGGTCAGTGCTGCGGATGCCCCAACCGCATCGCGAAACGGCCCGTAGAACGCACTGGCGTATTTCGCCGCGTAGGACAGGATTGAAACGCTGTGATGCCCGTCACCTTCCAACGCGCTGCGGATCGCGCCGATCCGCCCGTCCATCATATCGGACGGCCCAAGGATATCGGCGCCCGCATCGGCCTGCGCAAGTGCCATTTTCACGAGCGCATCAACTGTGCGGTCATTGACAATTTCTCCGTCCACGACAAACCCGTCATGGCCGTTGATATTATAGGGGTCCAGAGCGATATCGGTCATCACCGCAATATCAGGCGCCGCGTCCTTGATGGCGCGGATCGCTTGGTTTGTCAGGTTGTCGGGCGACCAAGCTTCGGCGCAATCCTCCGTGCGGTTGGCCGCGTCGGTGTAGGGAAAGATGCAGATCGCTGGGATGCCCAGCGCCTGCGCCTCGCGCGCCGCCAATGCCACGCGGTCAACCGTGCGGCGCACCACGCCGGGCATGGATGCCACGGGTTCTTCGGCGTCCTTGCCGGCCATGACGAATACGGGCCAGATGAAATCCTCGGCCGACAGGGCATTCTGGCGCACCAGCGCCCGCAGGGCAGGCGATTTGCGGGTCCGGCGCAGACGCGCGGCGGGAAAGGGGGCAACTGTCGGTTTCATGAGCGGGCCTTTCTGGTCACACCCCTAGGCCTGCCACGGATTTTGTGCGCTCACAAGTCTGGGCATTGCCCGCGCGCGGCGTTAGTGTCCCGCGAAACTGATTTGGACATGCGCGCGCCGTGAACTGGACCCAAGTGATCTTTGAAGTGATCGACATGCGATCGTTCTCGAACCTGTGGTTCTGGATCGGCTTGGCCGTGGTCTGGTCATCGGCCAGCCATTGGGTGCTGGGCGTGCCCTTTGACCTGATCCAACGGGCGAAAAAACATGGCGGGCAGGCCGAAGCCGACCTTGAAGACATGGTGCGCATCAACGTCAACCGCCTGCTTTATATCGGGCGCGTTTCGGGGCTTTGGCTGCTGGGATTCATCTGCTTTCTGCTGACCACGCTGGCGCTGCTGGCCTTTGTCTATGACATCGAATTTGCCCAAGCCGTGTTCCTGATCGCCTTTCCGATGACGCTGGTGGGGATGTTGTCGCTGTCCACCGCGCGCCTTATTGAAACGCACGAACCCGTGGGCGAGGATTTGCACCGCCGCCTGCACCGTCACCGGATCTGGACGCAGGTGATCGGCATGATTTCGATCTTTGTGACGGCGATGTTCGGGATGTATCAAAACCTTGCTGTCGGCCCCGGATTCTAGGCGTCAAACCCGTGGCAAAACCTGCACATATCACCGTATCGGGTGCGCCCGAAGGCTTTGACGCCCGCCTTGTCGTTCAGGAAATGGAAACATCCGGCGCGCCGGTCATGCATATCGCGCGCGACGACAAACGCCTTGCCGCGATGCAGGCCGCCTTGCGGTTTTTTGCGCCTGCGGTGCCGGTGATCACCTTTCCGGGTTGGGATTGTCTGCCTTTTGATCGCGTGTCGCCCAACGCCGATGTTTCGGCTGCGCGCATGGCCACGCTGGCGGGGTTGGTGCAGGGGATGCCGGCGCAGTTTATCCTGCTGACCACGCTGAATGCGGCAACCCAAAAGGTGCCCGCGCGCGCGGTCCTGCGCGAGGCGGCATTCACAGCGGATGTTGGCGAACGCATTGACGAGGCGGCGCTGAAATCCTTTCTCGTGCGCATGGGGTTCACCCAAAGCCCGACCGTGCTGGAAGCCGGTGATTACGCCGTGCGCGGCGGGATCATTGATGTTTATCCGCCGGGGCAAAGCGGCCCTGTGCGCCTTGATCTGTTCGGCGATATTCTGGACGGCGCGCGCCGCTTTGATCCGGCAACACAGCGCACCACTGAAAAACTGGACCGCGTGGAACTCGCCCCAGTCTCCGAGATCATTCTGGACGAGGCGGCGATCACGCGGTTCCGCCAGAATTACCGCATCGCGTTCGGCGCGGCAGGGTCGGACGATCCGCTGTATGAGGCGGTGAGCGCGGGGCGCAAACACGCAGGTGAAGAACACTGGCTGGGCTTTTTCCATGATCATCTGGAAACCCTGTTTGATTATCTGCCCGATGCGACCGTCACGCTGGATGACCAGTTCACCGCGCAGCGCGTGGCCCGCTGGGATGCGATTGCCGATCAATACGATGCGCGCCGCGAGGCGATGCAGCAAAAGTCGCATATGGATACGGTCTATAAGCCCGCGCCGCCGGAAACCCTTTATCTGGATGACGGCGCGTGGAATGCCGCCATAGGCGCGCGCCGTGTGCTGCACTTCAGCCCGCTGCCACAGGCCACCGGCGCAGGTGTGATTGATGCAGGCGGGCGGATCGGACGCAATTTTTCACCTGAACGACAGCAGGAAAACATCAGCCTTTTCGGTGCATTGGCTGCCCATATTAAAGCAAAACTTGAAGATGGTCCCGTTGTCATCGCCAGCTATTCCGAAGGCGCGCGCGAACGCCTGACGGGGCTGATCGAGGACGAAGGCGTGGCCGAAGCGATCCCCGTCACCGATATGTCGCGCGTGGGCAAACGCGGTGTGCATCTGGCCGTCTGGGCGCTGGAACACGGGTTCGACGCACCGGGTATTACCGTGGTCTCGGAACAGGACGTGCTGGGCGATCGTCTGATCCGCCAGACCAAGCGCAAAAAGCGCGCCGACAACTTCCTGACCGAAACCCAAAGCCTGACGCCCGGCGATCTGGTGGTGCATGTGGATCACGGGGTCGGGCGCTATACGGGGATGGAGGTGATCACGGCACTGGGCGCGGCGCATGAATGCCTGCTTCTGGAATATGCGGAACAGACGAAACTGTATCTGCCGGTTGAAAACATTGAACTCCTTAGCAAATTTGGCCACGAGGTCGGGTTGCTGGATAAACTTGGCGGCGGCGCGTGGCAGGCGAAAAAGGCCAAGCTGAAAGAGCGTATCCGCCAGATGGCGGAACGCCTGATCCGCGTGGCTGCCGAGCGTGCCCTGCGCACCGCGCCCGTTTTTGACCCGCCCGAGGGCATGTGGGACCAGTTCCTTGCGCGCTTCCCTTATGCGGAAACCGAGGACCAGTTGCAGGCGATCGAGGACGTGTTGGTTGACCTGTCATCAGGGCGGCCCATGGACCGGCTGGTTTGCGGCGATGTGGGATTTGGCAAGACCGAAGTGGCGATCCGCGCCGCGTTCGTGGCGGCCATGTCGGGTGTGCAGGTGGCAATCATCGCACCGACCACGTTGTTGGCGCGGCAACATTACAAGGGGTTCGCGGAACGCTTTCGCGGTTTTCCCATCAATGTCAGACCCTTGTCGCGCTTTGTGAGCGCAAAGGATGCCGCCGCCACGCGTGATGGCCTGTCGCGCGGCACAGTGGATATCGTCATCGGCACCCATGCCTTGCTGGCCAAATCCATCCGGTTCAAGAACCTTGGTTTGCTGGTCATCGACGAGGAACAGCACTTTGGCGTCCAGCACAAGGAACGCCTGAAACAGATGCGCACGGATGTGCATGTGCTGACATTAACTGCGACGCCTATCCCACGGACTTTGCAGCTAAGTTTGTCCGGTGTGCGTGATCTGTCGATTATCGGCACACCGCCCATCGACCGTCTGGCGATCCGCACCTATGTGTCCGAGTTTGACACGATCACCATCCGCGAGGCACTGTTGCGCGAACACTATCGCGGCGGGCAGTCCTTCTTTGTGGTGCCGCGCATTGCCGACCTGCCGGAAATCGAAACATTCCTGCAAGATCAGGTGCCCGAAGTGACCTATGTGACCGCTACGGGGCAGATGGCGGCAGGCGAACTTGATGACCGGATGAACGCCTTTTATGACGGCAAATACGATGTGCTGCTGGCCACGACGATTGTCGAAAGCGGCCTCGATATTCCCACGGCCAACACGATGATCGTGCATCGCGCGGATATGTTCGGGCTGGCGCAGCTTTATCAAATTCGCGGACGGGTAGGGCGCAGCAAAACGCGCGCCTATGCTTACCTTACGACCAAGCCACGCGCGAAACTGACCGACACCGCGCAAAAACGCCTGCGCGTGCTCGGTTCGCTCGACAGCCTTGGGGCCGGCTTCACGCTGGCCAGTCAGGATCTGGATATTCGCGGTGCGGGCAACCTGCTGGGCGAAGAACAATCCGGCCAGATCAACGAGGTTGGTTACGAACTTTATCAGCAGATGCTGGAAGAACAGATATCCAAGATACGTTCCGGCGAAGCCGAAGGCTTGCAAGACGATGGCGAATGGTCGCCGCAGATCAATCTGGGCGTGCCGGTGCTGATCCCCGAAGATTACGTGCCTGATCTGGATGTGCGTCTGGGCCTTTATCGCCGCCTGTCGGACCTGACAACAAAGGTTGAACTGGAAGGGTTCGCCGCCGAATTGATCGACCGGTTCGGAACGCTCCCGCGCGAGGTGAACACGCTGATGCTGGTCGTGCGCATCAAGGCCATGTGCAAACGGGCAGGGATCGCCAAACTGGATGGCGGGCCAAAGGGTGCGACGATCCAGTTCCACAACGACAAGTTCGTGTCGCCCAAGGGGCTGGTCGAATTTATCGAGGACCAGCGCGGGCTGGCCAAGGTGCGCGACAACAAGATTGTCATCCGCCGCGACTGGACCAAGGAACGCGACAAAATTCAGGGCGCCTTCGGCATCGCCCGCGATCTGGCGGCGAAGGTTAAGGAAGCGGAAAAAGCAAAAGGGTGAGCTGAGCCAGCGATTCGAAACAAGGCAACTTACCTGCGCCGCGGTGCAGAATCGGCATCACGAGAATTGATATGTCGATTTTCCGATGCGTTAGCCTGCCTGCATATAGGTGCATCAATTCAACCCGGCGCAGCATGTTGCGGGCATCAATTCGTGTTCCTGTTTTGTTTCTGCATTTCCAAAAAACTCACGCTGGTGTGAGCGATGCCTATAATGGATGCATGTTTGCACACCACATAGCGGGGCCTGCCATGCCACCTACCGAACCTGACTACGTCATCAATATCAAAATTCTGGGCGCCAAGGTTAAGATCAAGGATCGCGCAACCGTTTACGTTTTCAGCGTTGCGATCGTGAGTTCATTGTTGATTGCAGCCTATATCGTAAGAACATCCAAAGCCTGACCCTTTACGCTGGGGCGGTGAGTGGGGGGCGCTGCCCCCCGTCCTGAAGGACTCCCCCCGGAGGTTTTTTTGAACAAAAGAAGTTCGGCGTGGTCAAAGCGACACAAGCGCCCGAATTAGCTGGGCGCAACGTTAACGAACCGTTAACCTTTGGCCGGCGGAGGCATGTCATGCGGGCGTTTGCGGTTATCAGTTTGGTCCTGGCGGGGACTGTTGGCGCTGCGGAAGGGATCGCGCCACCACGTGTCACGCTTGACCATCCGTTGTTTGCAAACCTGCGCAATGTGCAGGCATTCAACTGCTCCAACACCACATGCACCCAGATAAGAAGCTGCGAGGAAGCCTGTTACAAGCTGCGCGTCTGCGGGCACACGCGCCGTGACGGGGATGGTGACGGAATTCCTTGCGAGAACCTTTGCAGCCGCCGCTGTCCTTAACCGTCGCTGTCCCGCCGGATCAGCGTTGTCAGCCAGAACGCAATCGCGGCGCAGATCATGCAAGCAAGGGCGAGTGGCAGTGGTGTTCCGTCAAAGGCCAGCCCCACGGGCGCGGCAATCGCGACCGCGCCAATCGTGGACACTGATACGATCACGGAGGCTGCCGTGCCTGCGATATGTCCCATCGGTTCCATGGCCAACGCGTTCAGGTTGCCCAATGTCATACCCACCTGAAAGAACACCGTAAGGGTCCATGCCGCATAGACCAAAAGCTCGATTTGGTTTGGCAGTCCGGCAAACACCGCCGTGATCATCAGCGCCGATGCGCCCACTTGCATCAGGAACGTCACCTTGATGATCGGCCGCATCCCCAGCCGCCCGACAATGCGCGCATTCAACAGGCTGGCCGAGGCCGCGAGAATGGCGATCCCGCCAAACCACAAGTGGAATTGCGCGCCTTGTCCATAGGTCAGGTCAAATACCTGCTGCGTGCTGGAAATCACAGCGAACAGCATTCCCATCGCAAGTGTCTGAATGAAAATTGACAAACGGGTCGTCGGGTGGCGCAGGACTTCGCCCGCCGCCGCAAAGATCGGGCCAAACCGGAGCGGGCGGCGCAACGCCGGCGTCAGGGTTTCCGGCTGGCGAAGACCAAGCCAGACCACCGTGACACCGGAAAACGCGACAAACGCCAGAAAAACAGCATGCCATCCGGCGAAGGCAATGATGATCATGCCAATGGACGGCGCAAGGGCCGGCACAAGTGCAAAGATCAGCATCGCAAAGGACATGATCCGGGCCATATCGCGCCCGGTATAAAGATCCCGCACAAGCGCCTGCACGACAACACGGGGCCCGGCAGCCCCCAACCCCATCAACAGTCGCGCGGCCAGCAATGCCTCTAGCGTGGGCGCGGCCCAAGCAAACAGAGCCGCGATGCAGTAGATCAACGCGCCTGCGATCATTACCGGCTTGCGCCCGAACCAATCCGAAAGCGGGCCGGTAAAAAACGTGCCCAGCCCCATACCCAACACAAAACTCGTGACAATCAATTGCGCGCGGTTGGGGGCATCGGGCGACAGTTCGGCGGCGATTGCGGGCAGGGCGGGCAACATCGCATCAATGGAAAAGGCGACCGTCGCCATGATCATCGCGATCAGGGCCACGAATTCCAGTTGCGACAGGCGGGCGGTGGGCGGTGTCATGGGCGCCTCGGATAAAGCGTGGCGGCCAGCGCCCAGATGGCCAGTTCAAGGGCAAAGACCCAGTGCAGCACGAAATTCAGCACCCAGTTGTCCCAGCGCGCGGGGATCGTCACAAGATGGGTGAATTGATTGGAAAACGGCCAGTGCCACAGGATATCGCCTGCGATGGTGTCAAGGCAGAGGTGCAACAGCAGGGCAGCGAAAAAGGCCGATGCCGCCATCAGGTAGCGGCGCGCAAACAGGGCAACAAGGGGCAGGGCAACCACGGCCACAATCGCCCAGAACGCAGGAATATGCACCCAATAGCGGTGGTGGTGAAATGCGCGATCATCGACCAGATAAAACCAGATCATATCGAAATCGGGCAATATGCCGCCTAGAACGGCCGCAGGCAGAACCAGCGGCGCGGCAGGCCAAAGCCGCCCCAGAACATAGCCCGATGGCAGATGCGCCGTGATCATGCGTTTTCGATTTGCGCCATGATCTCGGCGATCACGGTGTCCCACGTTTCGGTTGGTTGTGCGCCCGGCACCGCGTGGGCTTGGGCGACGATAAATGTCGGCACTGATTGCACGCCCATCTTGCGGCTGTGCACATCGCGCGCGCGGATATCGTCAATGTCGGCGTCACTGGCCAGCAGTTTGGTCACAAGGGCCGCGTCCATACCCGCGCTGTCGGCCACATCGGCCAGCACTTCGGCGTCGCCAATATCGCGCCCTTCGACGAAATAGGCCTCGAACAGTTTCTGCACCACGAAAATCTGATGCCCCTCGATCCCTGCCCAATGGATCAGCCGGTGCGCGTTCAGGGTGTTGGGCGTGGTCTGGATCGCGTCGAAATTGATCGCCAGCCCGGCGGCCTCGGCCCGCTCGAGCACAGGGGCATAGGCCTGCACCGCGCCCTCCTTGCCGCCGAATTTCGTTTCAAGGTACTCGCGCCGGTCCATGCCGCCTGCGGGCATGTCGGGGTTGAGCTGGAAAGGATGGTATTCGATGGTGAACGGATGGTCGGGCACCTTGATCAGGGCGGCGTCCAGATTGGCCTTGCCGATGTAACACCAAGGGCAGATCGGGTCGGAAATGATATCAAGCTTGACCATGGCGGTGTTTCCCTTGTGGCTGGCGATGAATTGCCAGCAGACACGGCCAGCGCGACACCCTCTATCACATCAGGGCTTGGTGAAAAGGCCGCAGTCAGGGCAGGGTGCGCAACAGGCGCGGCAGGATCAGATGCGCAAGGCCAAGGCCGACCAGCTGCATGAGGATGAACATCGCGATATGGCCGGGGTAGATACCGGCAAATGTATCACTGAATCCGCGCGCGATCGTGACGGCCGGATTGGCAAAACTGGTCGATGAGGTAAAGAAATACGCCCCCGTGATATACAGGCCCACAAGCGGGGGCACCGCATCGGGGCGGTGATGCACACCACCAAAGATCACGAACAACAGGCCAAGGGTGGCGATGATTTCCGAGGTCCATTGCCCCAGCCCTGTGCGGTGCATGGTGGTCGAGGTCTGCAGGATCGACATGTCGAACATCAGGTGTGTCAGCCAGACGCCGATGATTGCACCGGCGATCTGTGCCCCGATATAGGGGGCCACATCGCGCCAGTGATGTTCACCGCGCAGCGCAAAGGCAAGCGTGACCACGGGGTTGAAATGCGCCCCCGATATGGGGCCAAGCGTGGTGATGATCGCATAAAGGATGCATCCAGTGGCAATGGCATTGGCCAGCAGGGCCACCGCGTCGTTACCCTGCGCCAGCGCCGCGCCCATGATCCCCGATCCGACAACGCCGATCAGCAGGAACGCCGTGCCGATGAATTCGCTGCACAGCCGCCGCATCACAGCTTGCCGATCCGGTTCAGGGTGGCGCGCAATGCGCCCTTTTCCATCGTTTCAATCGGCAATGCCAGCAGTGTCTTGGCGCGTTTTTTCAGGCTGTCACAGGCCGTTTTAAATGCGGCGTCCCAGTCGGGTTCGGCGACAGGATCGTCGCCCCGCCAATGGGCGCGCAGGCGCCCGGTGCCAAGGTCGTTCAGGATAGATTCCAACGGGATCGCGCGGACCGCGTGACCGGTGCAGGGGACAAGGTTATTCATAAGGTTCCCATAGGGGATGTTTGTAGCGGTTTCACGACAGAACGTGGCACAACCTCTGGCGTTTGCAAAGCACAACCGACCGCAAAAGACAGATGCAACGTGCGGCATGACGATTGAGGTCGGCTGCGGTGACGCTGCGTGATGTTGGCCCGCCCGCAATCAAGGCGCAGCGGCCCCAAAGCATCTGTGGGGCCGCCGCATTGTTCATCCGCGTCGCCAGATCACCCTTTGATCGAGCAGGTGCTGATCCCGAGAACGGAATAGATCGGGCAGGTTCCGACAAGGCCCGTTGCCAGCGGAACGATGCCAATTAATCCCCACAGAGTTTGCGGGCCTACGAAAACAAGTGACAGCAATGCCAAGCCGACAATGACCCGCAAGGCACGATCGAGAGTTCCTTCATTCTTGGTCATGTTGATGATCTCCTTTCAAGAGTTGATAGCATATCATAACAACAGCCCGCGCGTTTCAGCGGTGACAGTGTCACCGCCTGTCTGCGGCGACCTGACGCAGAGCGGATTCATCGAGGATTGCGACGCCTTTGGGTAGCTGTTCTACCAGTCCTTGCTGAACGAATTCTGACAACCGACGGGTCACGTAGGCGCGCCCCGAGGCGGTCTCGGTTGCCAGAGCCGAATGCGACAGGGCAACAACGCCCGCTCCGTCCGCCAGACGCAGCAGTGTCCGTGCCAAGCGTGCATCAAAGCGCGTCAAGGCGACCTCTTCAACGAGCGACTGATAGTCGGAAAAGCGCGCGGCAACCGAAGCCATGATCCGATTTCTGAATGCGGCGTCATCGGCAAGGCGGGTCTTGAACTGGTCTGCGGGGATCAGCTCCCCCTCCAGATCGGTTTCTGCGACGCCTTCGGCGCTGTAGTTTTTTGCATCTATTAGGCAGGAAAATGTCTGCAGACAGATTTCGCCCGGGTTCACACGATATAGGACGACCTCGCGCCCGCTTGTGCCGGACAGCGTGACCTTGATCGTGCCTTCGGACAGTATCACGAACCCCGGGCATTCCTGCCCGGCTTGAAAAATGACCTTGCCTTTGGTCGCTATAAATTTCCGGATCATGTCTTCGGACCACCTGAGTTTAGGCCCATTGTGACTGCAAGAGCGCCTTTGGTCGACAGTCCATGACGTTCCCATGTGATCCAATGCCAGCGAAGTTATCGCAAGTATGGATTAATGAGGTGCGCAGCCTGTTGGTTTTCAGCCCTTGGTCCGACCCAAGGCGGGTCTTTGGCGTGCCGCAATGTGACAGTTCTGTAAAAGATTTATGACAGGTGCCCCGCCTGCGTCCGCGTGTTGAATAGGAAGACCACATGACTGAACTGGCCCTGTTCAGCCTGAGATCCGAAGCGATTTCCAAAATCGAAATCTGCTATTTCTTCGGGGCAATCGCGATTGCGGTGATTTGTTCCGTGCTTGGCACCGGACTTGGGTTCGTCGCGGTGATCATCGTTTTCGTCTTGGCGGCAGCTTCTGCAATCTGCGAGCAGCGCAAAGCTGACCCTTGACCGGATCGGACATGTTCATCGTCGAGACAAGGTCGGCCATTGGTCGCGGCGTTGCAGATGTGTTGTTGCGCTTGGCCAAGGTGCGTCCGGCAAAGCGGTGTTCGAAATACCGCGTTGGTATGGCCGCGACGGGGCAGGTTTCGCGTTACAACCATTTACTGCCGACCATGCGCCGTCGGGGCAGCCTTTAGGCCATTGGTCTGACACACCATCAGACCAAATCGTGCATTTGCACGGCCCTTCGTCGGTATTGAATTTCGCGGCGGCAAAAGACCCTGAGGGCATCCAAACCAGTCCAAGGAGACACCTTATGAAGCCCTCAACCCTCATCGCCAGCGCCTTATCGAGGGCTTCGCGCACCAGTCCCGCGTCTTTGGATGGCGCTTCTTGCCCATCAAGTGCTTCGTCAAGTCGTAACGAGGCAAGCGACAGGTATTGCGCAGGCCCATCGTGAAGGCCTGATCCGATGCGGCGAATGGCCCGTTCGGTCTGGGCGATCGCGCGGCTGTCTTATTCGTTGCGCACGCGATAGCTGCGATGACAGTCGCCACATGCGCCGCCAAGCGGACCCATTGCAGCTTTCAAGGCGTCGAGGTCGGTTCCAGCAGCTTCCTGCATCGCCAATGCCGCTTCGACGAGGGCGGCGCCCTTGTCACCAACATCGCTACCTTCTGCCCAGATCGCCGGAAGTGCGCGTGATCCTTCGACGGAGTCGCTGTCGCTTCCCGGCAACCAATAGCGGGACTGGGACAATGTCGTCAGAGCGACAATGCTGTCAGCGGCGGCAGATGCGGCGGCGGCGTCATAAGGCATTTTATCCTGCGCCATTCCACCCAGTGTCGCCATATGGAACGAATAGAGCTGCATGTGGGACTGACGGGCCTTGATGGAGGTTTCAATTTGCTCGTCGCTGATGTGACCATCCGCGACAGCGTAGGCGGCAACCGAGACGGCAGCAGCGGCAAGGCAGGCAAAGAAAGGTATGCGCATGTGTAAGGACTCCCTTGAGACGTGAAAAAGGCTTGCCCAGAGCGTAGCTGTTCGAAAATATGGCAACAGTGAGAAAAATTGCGCAATTGGGTGCCTGAATATGCACAACGAAAACTGGGACGATCTGCGCTACGTGCTGACAGTTGCCGAAACTGGTTCAGTATTACGGGCTGCGAAACAGCTTGGCGTCAATCACGCGACCGTTCTGCGCCACGTCGCCGCGTTTGAGGACCGCCACGGGGCGCCGGTTTTCGAGAGAACCCGCAAGGGGTATCAACTGTTGCCTGATCGGGCGCATGTCATCGACGCAGCGCAAGAGGCGCAGACAGCGATGGATGAAGTTGCCCGCCTTGCCAGCGGCGGGCGCGCCGTATTGGGCGGCGATGTGAGAATGACCTCGACCGATACGTTTTGTGCCTTGGTCCTGCCCGATTTCGCTGCCCAGATTACCGGCGAAGACCATCGCTGCAATGTCACGCTTCTTAGCAGCAACACCCATCTGGATTTGATCCGCGAACAAGCGCATCTGGTCGTTCGCCCTGCCATCAAATTGTCAGAAGAACTGGTGGGTGACGCGGTTAGCAAGATCGGTTTCGCGGCCTATGCGACTGATGAAAATGCGGATTTATGGCACGGTTTGGCGGGGCCACTGTCACGATCCGTCGCGGCGAAATGGATGGCAGAAGAGCTTGACCCCGAAACGCTTACAACGGCCAGCGACAGTTTTCTGACATTGCGCGAATTGGCGGTGCACTCTGGCGCCATTGCCGCATTGCCGTGTTTTGTGGGTGATGGCGACGCGCGTTTAAAGAAGCTGACGCGCATGCCGCCGATCAGCGTGCCTGTCTGGGTCGCCCATCACGTGGATACGGACACAACGCAGCAATTGAAGTTGGTGCAAGACCGACTGAAGACATACTTGGCTGGCCAAAATGACGTTCTGGCGGGACATTCGCGCGGTTGACCGCTTGGTCCCTGACGATCACACAGCCGCGCGCCTTCGCGACGGGTTCTCTTGTGTAGATGCGGGCCAGATCCGCGGGCGTGACGCCAATGTTCTGGATCAGCCGCATCCGAATACGCGAGAATAAGAAACGGCAGCTTTGATCCGCACAGCCGACGTTCAACGCAAGCAGCACCCGAAGTTTCCTTCGGGTGCCGCTGGATTTTGTATCGTGCAAACGGGCCGCGTTGCATCATGCGAAAGGCACCGCCCGCGGGCACGCACTTGTTTACCCTTCCTCGTACCACCACACGTCGGGCTGCCAGCCGGGCCAGTCGCCAAAGATCGGCATGGTGTCGGGGAAATGCAGGTTCTTGTCGTGAGCGATACGGCTGATGTTCCACTGGTAGATCGGGATCACATAGCGCCCCGATGTCAGCAGACGGTCCAACGCACGGGTTGCGGCCAGAAAATCATCCTGGGATGGCGAGGTCAGCAAGCGGTCGATCATCGCGTCAATCGCGGCACTTTCCACACCCATCAGGTTGCGCCCGCCCGGTTCATTTGCAGCTAGCGAACCCCAGTAAAGGTTCTGTTCATTGCCGGGCGACAGGGACAACCCGCGCCGCATATAGGTCATGTCGAAATCATAGGCGTCAGTGCGTTCCTTGCCCTGCGCGCTGTCGACAACGGCAACCGTGGGCGTCACGCCAATCCGTTCCAGCGACTGCACATACATGTCGATGATCGCCTGATTTTCACTGCTGCCCGATTCCAGCAGGATTTCAAACGTGAACGGATTGCCATCGGCGTCCGCCATCACCCCGTCCTGCACCGTGTAACCCGCCTGTTCCATCAGATCGAGGGCGGCGGCAGTGCCAGCACGGTTGCGTTCGGACCCGTCCCCGACGGGCAGGGCATAGCCGCTGATTGCGTCCGCCGGTATGCTATCGGCAAATGGTTCCAGAAATTCGGCGACGCGCCCCGTGGCGGGGCCATCCAGCATCGCCAGCGGCGAGTTGCTGAAATAGGACGTGATGCGCGGCTGCGCGCTTCCGGTCATCGCCTCGTTGATGAATTCAAAGTTGAAGGCATGGATCATCGCATCGCGCACGCGGATATCGGCAAACTGCGGGCTGCGCGTGTTCATCACGAAACCGGTGATCCCGCTGGGGCGCGCATGGGGTAAGACCGACAGCACAACGTCACCTGCGGTAATCGCTTCAAAGTTATACTGGCTTTCCCATTTGGCGACGTTGAATTCGCGGTTGGAATTGACCTCGCCGACCTTGAAGGCCTCGAACGCGGCGGTTTCATCGCCAAAGAATTCCAGCCGGATCGTATCAAGGTTGTATAGCCCGTTCACAAACGGCACGACATCATACCCCCAGTAATCGGGGTTGCGGGTCAGTTCCAGGAAACGGCCCGCCTCGAAGTCGCTGATCTGATAGGGGCCGGATGTGGTGGGGATCACGTCCAGACCGCTTTCGGCGAAATCAATGCCCTCCCACTGGGATTTTTGCAGGATCGGGCGGATACCGGCCAGCAGGGCCAGCTCGCGGTCCTCGGTGTTGAAGGTCATGCGCACCGTGCGCTCGCCGGTCGCTTCGATGCTGGCAAGTTTGCCATAGAACCCGTGATAGCGCGGATGGCCGACCGTCCCGAGGGTTTCATAGGACCAGATCACATCATCGACCGTGACGGGGCTCCCGTCCGAGAATCGGGCTTCCTCGCGCAGGGTAAATTCGACCCATTCGCGATTCGGTCCGGTCTCGACCGATTCGGCCAAAAGACCGTAAAGCGTGAAGGGTTCATCCAAGGATCGCGCCATCAGGCTCTCTCCGGTAAGGAAGCGCAGCTGCCACGGGACCGACCCCTTGAGGATGTAGGGATTGAGGCTGTCAAAGCTGCCAACCTCGGCGGTGACGATGCGCCCGCCACTGGGCGCGCCGGGGTTGGCATAGGGCAGATGCGCAAAATCTGGTGGCAGGGCCGGGTCCCCATACATAGCTATGCCATGCTGGGGTTCGGCGATCGCGAATGTGGCGCAAAGCGCGATGCTTGCCGTAGCGGCAATCCGGCGCGCGGCTGTGAAAAACTCTGTGGCCATTTTGGAGACAATCCCTTTATTCCCTGTGCCTGTTGGCGATCAGCCTAAACAGGGTTCCAAGTGTTTTCAAACTTTTAGCTTGGACACACGCGACAGATTGCTTATAAAGAGTGCACTGCTCGATAGGTTTCTTGCCTGTATGAAACCTGCCTCAATAACTTAACGCCAGCCTTGTGCTGGCGTTTTTTTCTTTTTGGGGGTCTGTGAATTGTGATGTCGCCATTCTGGTCTTTGCAGGTGCAGCATGTCAGATTGCCCGCAACGCACAGGAGGCATTCATGACACTCTCAGGAAAAACCGCCGTCATTACGGGCAGCAATTCGGGCATTGGTCTGGGCATCGCGTGGGAAATGGCGCGGGCGGGGGCGGATGTTGTGCTCAACTCGTTCACCGATCGCGACGAAGATCACGCGCTGGCCAATGACATCGCCAAGGAAACGGGCGTGACCGCGCGCTATATCAAGGCGGATATGTCCAAGGGCGATGAATGTCGCGACCTGATCGCGCGGGCGGGCAAATGCGATATCCTGATCAACAACGCCGGTATCCAGCATGTCGCCGCGATTGACGAATTTCCGGCCGAAAAATGGGACGCGATCATCGCGATCAACCTCACATCCGCGTTTCATACCACGGCCGCGGCCCTGCCACTGATGCGCAAGGCTGGCTGGGGGCGGGTGATAAATATCGCCAGCGCCCATGGCCTCACGGCGTCGCCCTATAAGTCCGCCTATATCGCGGCCAAGCACGGGATCGTCGGCCTGTCGAAAACAACTGCACTGGAAACCGCGCAGGAACCGATCACCTGCAATGCGATCTGTCCGGGCTATGTGCTGACACCCTTGGTCGAAAGCCAGATCCCCGACACGATGAAAGAATACGACATGTCGCGCGAGGATGTGATCAAGAACGTCATGCTGACGCGCCAGCCCTCCAAGGAATTTGCCACGGTCGAACAGTTGGGCGGCACCGCCGTGTTCCTGTGTTCCGATGCTGCCGCCCAGATCACCGGCACGACGATCAGCGTCGATGGCGGCTGGACCGCGCTGTGAAACGCATCAACCTTGGTCTGCAAGGGGGCGGCGCGCACGGGGCGTTCACCTGGGGTGTGCTGGATCGCATCCTTATGGACGACCGGATCGAGATTGCGGCGATTTCCGGCACTTCGGCAGGGGCGCTGAATGGCGCGGCCCTCAAGGCGGGGATGATCGAAAAAGGACGTGAGGGCGCGCGCGCCAACCTTGATTGGCTGTGGGAACAGATCGGTGCGATCAG
This sequence comes from Octadecabacter sp. R77987, assembly GCF_042466115.1. NCBI lineage: Bacteria > Pseudomonadati > Pseudomonadota > Alphaproteobacteria > Rhodobacterales > Roseobacteraceae > Octadecabacter > Octadecabacter sp. R77987. The sequence goes on from NZ_JAXHBQ010000001.1 coordinate 399,807, forward strand.
CGCGCCGGGCTTTACTGATTGGGTCGCGGCCTTTGGTCCGGCAACCCCGTTCATGGCGCAGGCGCTGGCCTATTCACCCGCTTACGCCGCCTTTGATGCCGCCTCGCGGATGTTTTCGCCCTATGGCTTTGGCACGGTGTTTTCCAACCCGCTGGAACGGATTGTCACGCAGTTTCACTATGATGCGGTCTGCGATGATCACGGCCCCGAACTGCATATCTGCGCCACCAACGTGCGCAGCGGCAAGATCCGCGTCTTTTCCGGTGCCGAGATCGTGCCGGATGCGATCCTGGCCTCGGCCTGCCTGCCGACGCTGTTTCGCGCCGTCGAAATGGACGATCCGGTAACGGGGCAGCGCGAAGCATTCTGGGATGGCGGATATACCGGCAATCCGGCGCTGTTTCCGCTGTTCGAGGCGCATTTGCCCGACGATATTCTGGTGGTGAACATCAACCCGCTGTGGCGCGATGACTTGCCCGACGATCCGCAAAGCATCCAGAACCGGATTAACGAGATCAGCTTTAATTCATCGCTATTGCGCGAATTGCGCGCGATTGAATTTGTCCAGCGTCTGATTGCCGATGGCAAGGTGGCCGAGGGACAGATGAAACGCGTGCTGGTGCATATGATTGCCGACGATCCGCTGATGAATGACCTGAACGTGGCAACGAAAACACTGGCGACACCGGTGGTTCTGGCGCGATTGAAAGCGGCGGGGCAGGCGGCGGCGGATACCTTTCTGACCAATCACTTTGATGATCTGAACGAACGCGAAACGGTCGATTTGCGGGCGATGTTTTCCTAGGCCAGCAGCTTTAGCGCCAGCGCCCACATCACAACGCCGATGATCACGTCCAGCACCTGCCAGGCGCGGGCCGATTGCATGACAGGGGCCAATAGGCGCGCGCCATAGCCCAGCGAAAAGAAAAACACGAACGACGATGTGACCGCGCCAATGCCAAAGGCCAGCTTTTCGCGCGGTGCCGTGAAATCCGTCGAAATCGCGCCGATCAGCCCCAGCGTGTCCAGATAGACATGCGGGTTCAGCCATGTGAATGCCGCCGCCGTGGCCAGCGTCACCCCAAGGCTGGCGGATTTTCCCGCCAGTGTCAGCGCATAATCGCCCTTCCACGCCGCCCAGAACCGCATCGCGCCATAGGCAAACAGGAATGCCGCGCCTCCCAAAGCCATGACAACGGGCAGGGACGGGAATTGCGCCACGATCACGCCGAACCCGACGACGCCCGCCGTGATCAGCAAGGCATCGGACGCGGCACAGAACAGGCACAGCCAGAACACATGCTGGCGCAGCAATCCCTGACGCAGCACAAAGGCGTTTTGCGCGCCAATCGCAAGGATCAGCGCAAACGCCGTGGTAAAACCGATCAGGGCAGGGGCAAGCACGCGCTAGACAACCGCTGGCGGCTTGGTCGGGTCTTTGCCGTTGGGATAGACAAGCCCGGCGGAAATCACCAGTTTCGCGGCGTCCTCGACGCTCATGTCCAGCTCGAATATCTCGTCACGGGGCAGGAACAGCAGGAAACCCGACGTGGGGTTTGGCGTGGTCGGCAGAAACACGGTCGCAATGTCCTTGTCGCCATGAATCTTGCTTTTGATTTCGCCCTTGGCGTTGATGCTGATAAAGGCAATCGCCCAGATCCCCTTGCGCGGGTATTCGATCAGGCAGGCCTTATCAAAGGATGTGTCGCGCTGGGAAAACACGGTTTCGGCAATCTGTTTCACACCGCTGTAGATCGAACGCACAACCGGCATGCGTTCAACGAACCCCTCGCCCCAGCGCAGAAACGACCGCCCGATCAGCCCCTTGCCCAGCCAGCCGACAAAGACCGTGAAGGCTAGGAACACGAACACACCGATTCCGCGCACGTTGACGTTGATGCGTTCGGCTTCGGGCCCGCGGATCATCTGGTTGACCCAGTTGACCAGTTCTTCGGGCTGATAGCCGCGCGGCACGAACGGCCAGACCCATGAATCGATCCAGCCCACGACCGTCCAGATCAGCCAGAGCGTCAGGCCAATGGGTGCGATGATGATCAAACCGGCCAGAAAATTCCCGCGAATGCGCGCGATCAGGCCGCGGCGGTGGGGATCAGGAGGGGTATTTGTCATATCGCGTTTCCGTATTGGTCGGCCTACGATTTATGTGCTGCGCAGGCCAGTCACAAGCGAGCAGTTGCGTTTCACGGGGATTAGACGGCGATCTTGGCCATTTCGCAGGCGATTTCCGCGGCCAGACGCGCATTATTGCGCACAAGCGCGATATTTGCGGTCAGGGATGCACCCTTGGTCAACTCAAACAAGCGCGCCAGCAGGAAGGGTGTCACGGATTTCGCGGCAATACCCTGCGCCTCGGCCTCGGCCAGCGCCTGATTGATGAAGGGGGCGAGTGTTGCAGCAGGGATTTGATCAGCGGCAGGGATCGGATTGGCGATCATCTGGCCGCCGGGCAGGCCCATCTGGCCACGCAGGACATGGGCGCGGGAAATTTCGGCGGCGCTGTCCATGCGCAAAGGCGCGGGCAGGTCGGATGTGGCGGACCAGAACGCGGGCAGGCTGTCTTGCCCAAAGGCAATCACCGGCACGCCAAGGGTTTCGAGCACCTCATAGGTTTTTGGCAGGTCCAGAATGGCCTTGGCCCCGGCGGCCACGACCGTCACCGGCGTTTGCGCCAGTTCGTGCAGATCGGCGCTGATGTCAAAGCTGGTTTCGGCACCGCGATGCACCCCGCCGATACCGCCCGTCGCGAATACATGAATGCCCGCCATGCGTGCCGCGATCATCGTTGCGGCCACGGTTGTGGCACCTGTGCCACCGCGCGCGATGCAGGCGGCAAAATCGGCGCGCGACAGTTTGGCAACGTCCTGCGCCTGTCCCAGCGCATCAAGCATGTCATCTGTCAGCCCGATGTGCAGCACACCCTTGATCACGGCGATGGTGGCGGGCACGGCCCCGCCCGCGCGAATGTCGCCCTCGACCAGACGGGCGGTTTCGACGTTCTGCGGATAGGGCATCCCGTGGGTAATGATCGTGCTTTCCAGCGCGACGATAGGTGCACCGGCGGCCTTGGCTGCGGCCACGTCGGGGGCATAGTGGATCATCGCGGGGTCTCTCCTGATACATAGGTGGCAGCGGCGCGCAGGGCGCGTGCAAGGGCGGTGTCCCGATCTGCGCCGGCACTTTCGGCTGCGATATGCGCCGCCATGAAGGTGTCGCCCGCACCGGTCACACGCGTCACCAGCACTTCGGGCGGGGTTTGGGTGATGATGTCGTCGCCCGATGCTTCCGAGGCGGATCGGCCACCGTCTGTCACCAGCACACGGTGCGCGCCTTGGGCGATCAATCCGGTTGCGGCGGCGGCTGACGTGTCAAACACGGTGTTGCATAGCAGTCCGGCTTCCTCGAGGTTCACATAAAGCGTGGCCGAGGGGTGATTGCGCAGCGCCATCAGGCGTTTGGCCTTGCCCGGTGACGCAGGCGCGACCCGCAGGTCAGCGGCGGCAAACAGGGGCGAGGCGGCGATGTCATGCAGCAGGTCTTCGGTCAGGTTTCCATCCAGCGCCACGGGGCCGTTGAACGGATGTGCGCTGTCGCCAAGGCGCCCATCCGAGAGCGGGCGCAGGATTTTCGCACCCGCCTGTTCCAGTGAATGGGCATCGGCAATCGCGGCAATCAGCCCATTTGCCCCTTCGACGGCCATATAGACATCCGTGGGCAGATCATCGCTGCGATAAAGGAAATCGGTGTTCAGGCCCATCCGGTCGCATTCGGCGACCAGTTCGTTACCTTCGGCATCGCGGCCCACGGACGAGAGCAGGGCAGGGCGCATCCCGAATTGCACCAGCGTCATGGCGATATTCATCGCCACACCACCGGGTAGGCGGGTGATCCGGCCCGGCACATCACTGCCCGCACGCATATGGCTCGAGGATCGCCCGATCACGTCCCACAGGACCGATCCGATGCACAGGATGTCAGGTTGGTTTGTCATGGCGAACTTTTGGCGCGCCTATCGACGGGCGTCAATAAGTTCACGACTCTGATAAAGGGCGGCCCCCGACCGCGGGTGGGGGAGAAGCCCCCGCCCATGGGGGCGGTCGGGGGCTGTCCGGCGGTGCCGTCCAAGAAAGAAATTTTTGCCGTGCTGCATTATTCAAAGGCTATTCAGGCACGGCAAACGTCAAATTCGCCCAAAGCGTTTCCCAGACGGCATTGCTGCTGGCGGCCAGGTCTGCACCGGGTTCGCGCAGCACGACGGCATCCAGCATATAGGAATGGCCCGCCGTCACGGGCACCACGGCAATCCCGTTTGCGTCCGTGCGCAAATAGGTGACAGTGACCGTGTCGTCGGGGGCTTTGTCGAAAACCTCGACCTGCGTATCGGCACGCACATCATCCCCGTAAAACACCTGCACGCGCATGCCTGCGGACAGATCATCCGTGTAGGGGTTGGTCAGGGCTACAAATTCGGTTTCCAGCCCCGTGCGCATATCCGCGCCATCGCCAACGCCCACATTGATCAGGGTCTTGGCATAGCGGCCATAGACTTCGCGGAAATTGGCATCTGGCAGGGCGCGCGCTTCATGCAGACTGCGCACATCGCCAAAATCCTTGTGATCGACGAACCGCTGGAATTTCGCCCAGTCGTCATAGGTGACGGTGGCCGTGGTGGACTGGTAGATCACCACATTCAGCCCCTCGGTCAGCGGCGCCGCATTCAACGCAGGTCGTGACCCAAGCCGCCCCTGCACCGGCAATCCGCGCGGGCCCGCGAATTGTTCGAAACGCACGAACCGTTGCGGCAGATACGAAAGTTCCACCCCTTCAAAGGCTTGACCGTTGACAATCTCGGCTTCAAGCCTACCGTCTGACGGCACCTGATAGGCAAGCGGTTCCAGCCAGAACTCGTGCGCCGACACCGAACCGGCAAGAAGTGAGAATAGAAAGATGAGCGCGCGCATGATCAATTCCTTTGGTAACAAGCCTATGGTGTCCCTGGCGGCGGTGATGTCAACCGCGCTCGCGCTGTGGATCACGATGGCGTCATTGGCGCAGGCCCACGAAGTCCTGCCCGCAATCGGCGACCTGAGCGTCGAAGATGGCACCGTGACCCTGTCGATCAGCGCCAATCTGGAAAGTTTCGTTGCCGATATTGATCTGGACGGGCTGGAGGACACCGAAGCCGCCCCCGAAGCCGCAGCCTATGACAATCTGCGCGCGCTGTCGCCCGATGACCTGGCGGCGCAATTTACTGCCTTCTGGCCGCAGATGGCGGGGGGGATCACGCTACAGGCCGATGGTGTAGACCTTCCGCTGACCCTTGCCAGCGTGACCGTGCCCGCGGTGGGCGATGTGGAGGTCGTGCGCGCTTCGACGTTCGTGATCACCGCCCCGCTGCCCGACGGGGCCGAAACCCTGACCGTAGGCTGGGCGCCGCGCTTTGGCGTGCTGGTCCTGCGCCAGATGGGTGTAGATGCGCCCTATGACGGCTATCTTGCGGGTGGCGCACTGTCCGATCCGATCAAGATCGCCGGTGGTAATCAGGCCAGCGGCTGGCAAACCTTTGTCGATTACATCCCTGTGGGGTTTGATCATATCGTGCCCAAGGGGCTGGATCATATCCTGTTTGTTCTGGGCCTGTTTTTCCTTGCCGCGCGGATGCGCCCGTTGATCTGGCAGGTCAGCGCGTTCACGCTGGCGCATACGATCACGCTGGCGCTGGCGGCGTTGGGATATGTCAACGTATCAGGCGCGATTGTCGAACCGCTGATCGCGGCTTCGATCGTCTATGTCGCCGTGGAAAACATCTTTGCCAAGGGGCTGAACCCGTGGCGGCCACTGATCATCTTTGGCTTTGGTCTGTTGCATGGTCTGGGGTTTGCCAGCGTGTTGGCCGAATTCGGCCTGCCCGATTATGCCTTTGTGCCCGCCCTGATCGGATTCAACATCGGGGTCGAAGTGGGGCAGCTGTTCGTGATTGCCGTGATGTTCCTGTGCGTCGTGCAGGCGATCCGTGTGGATCGGGGCCGCAACGAGGTCATGCAGGCCACGGTCCTGTATGCAGTCTTGCTGCTGGCCACGGTTGCCATGTGCTTCCTGTCGTGGCCGCAACTGACGCAGACGCTGGAAATGTCGCCGCTGGTGTTCTTTGTGCCCCTTGCTGCGGTATTTGCCCTGTGCCTGCTGTCGGTCCGCCTGCGCGACCAGTTGCATGCATACCGGCGGATCGTCGCAGTGCCTGCGTCCGTGGCCATCGCGATTGTCGGGGCTTACTGGTTCGTGGAGCGGGTGTTTCTTTAGCGCCCGACAACATCGCGCAGGGATTGCAGATAGGCCATGACGCGGGCGTTGATATCGCCTGCCAGCACGTGGCGCAGCCAGTCGGTTGTCATCGGGCCATCCGGTGTCAGTTCGGCGCGCAACGCGGCACAGGTAGCAGGGTCGGGCAGGGGTAGCTTGGCCGCTTCATCAAGCAGGATCAGCAGGTTATGCACCCTTAGGGCATCCTGAAAGGCGCTGAACATCGGCGCGGCAAGGCTGGGTTCATCCTGCCATGACTGACCGTTGAAAACCTCTTGGGTGACGCGCTGGCCCGCCCCGTGGCAGGTGAACGCCACACAACCGCCAAACCCAGCATCTGCCAGCCCTGCATGGATCGTGCAGCGCGCGTTTGCTGACAGATTGGGGCAGGGCGCGGCGGCGGGTTTGTCGATGGCAAACTGCGCGCCCTTGTCAAACGGCAGGGCCGCACAGCACAGGGCGGCGCAACGGCTGCAATCCTCGGTCAGGTCAACGGTGGTCATGGCGGTGGTATATCAGGGCATTTCCGTGCGGCAAGGCATGCCCGAATTCAAGCCGCAAGCGCCGGGTGATCAGCGGCCCGCCTCCGCGCAAACCCCGCCAAACAAAGCTCTTGCGCCCCCGTGACACCCGTTCTATACGGCGCGCACTTAATCCCGCAGGCGGGGGCGGGTGTTTTGGGGAGAAATCCCAAACCATCCACCGGTTGTCCCGGACTTGATCCGTGATGATACCCCCGCCGAGGCTAAACCGGAAAGGAATACGGACATGGCTCTTCCCGAGTTCTCCATGCGCCAGCTTTTGGAAGCAGGCGTTCACTTTGGTCACCAGAAGCAACGCTGGAACCCAAAGATGCAGCAATACATCTACGGTGCCCGCAACGGCATCCACATCATGGACCTGACACAGACAGTTCCGATGCTGGACCAGGCGCTTAACGTGATCCGCGACACAGTGGCCAAAGGCGGCCGCATTCTGTTCGTCGGCACCAAGCGTCAGGCGCAGGCCCCGATCAAGGACGCTGCTGAAAAATCCGCACAGTTCTACATGAACCACCGCTGGCTGGGCGGCACGCTGACCAACTGGCAGACCGTGTCTAAATCCATCCAGCGCCTCAAGGCGATTGACGAAGCCTCCGAGCGTGGCTTTGAAGGTCTGACCAAGAAAGAACGCCTTGGCATGGAACGCGAGCAGGGCAAGCTGGAAGCGTCCTTGGGCGGTATCCGCGAAATGGGCGGCACGCCTGACCTGATCTTTATCATCGACGTGAACAAGGAAGATCTGGCCATCGCCGAAGCCAAGAAACTGGGCATCCCGGTTGTGGCCGTGGTGGATACCAACTGTTCGCCCGATGGCATCGACTATGTGATCCCCGGCAACGATGACGCAGCCCGCGCCATTGCGCTTTACACCGATCTGGCAGCCCGTGCGGCCCTTGACGGGATGTCGGCACAGCTGGGCGCCGCTGGCGTCGATATGGGCGAGATGGAGCAGATGGCCGAGGACGTCGCAGAGGTTGCCGCCGAACCCGCCGCCGAAGAGGCCGCAGCACCTGCACCCGAAGACGCCGCGGCCAACTAAGCTGCGCGTTCAGGCATTGTAATCGGGCAGGGGACAGACCTGCCCGATCCCTTCTCAATTTCAAGGAGACCAAAGATGGCAATCACTGCTGCAATGGTTAAAGAACTGCGCGACACCACCGGCGCAGGCATGATGGACGCCAAGAAGGCGCTGACCGAAACCGCTGGCGACATGGAAGCCGCCGTTGACTGGCTGCGCACCAAAGGTCTGGCCAAGGCCGCCAAGAAATCCGGTCGCACCGCTGCCGAAGGTCTGGTCGCGGTTGCTGTCGAAGGCGGCAAGGGCGTTGCTGTCGAAGTGAACTCGGAAACCGACTTTGTTGGCAAGAACGCCGACTTCCAGGCCATGGTTGCCAGCATCGCGGCAGTGGCCAAGGGCGTGAACACGACCGAAGAACTGCTGGCCGCTGACCTGGGTGGCAAGACCGTCGCCGACGTCGTCACCGCCAAGGTCGCGACAATCGGTGAAAACATGTCGGTGCGCCGTATGGCCACTGTTTCGGGCAACACTGTCGTATCTTACGTCCACAATGCCGTTGTCGATGGCATGGGCAAGATCGGTGTGCTGGTCGCACTTGACGGCGACAACGAAGCATTCGGCAAGATGGTCGCCATGCACATCGCCGCCGCCAACCCCGCATCGCTAAGCGAAGCCGACCTTGACCCCGAACTGGTGGAAAAGGAAAAGCAGGTCCAGATCGAGATTGCCCGCGAAAGCGGCAAGCCCGAAGCGGTGATCGAAAAGATGATCGTCGGCCGGATGAAGAAATTCCTCTCCGAAGTGACACTGCTGGGTCAGGCCTATGTGGTGAACCCCGATCAGACCGTCGAGGAAGCCGCCAAGGAAGCCGGCGTTGCCATCACAGGTTTCGTGCGTCTTGAAGTCGGCGAAGGCATCGAAAAGAAAGAAGAAGATTTCGCAGCCGAAGTGGCAAAGACCCTCAAGGGGTAAGTTGCCCACAACACCTGCGCGTCAAACAACGCCCGCCTGACATGTTCGGGCGGGCGTTTTGTATCCGCGGCATCAAAAAGGCGCTGCACCGGGAGAGATGCAGCGCCGTAACTGTCCAGTTGGCTACAGGGATGAGACAACAACCAGACGGGCGCTGACCGGGACGGGTCAGGAAAACCCCGCCCAGCCAGCTTTTGGATGCGGGTGAAAGAGCCTTGAAATCACAAGGGTTTCACCCGCTGTTCCCGGCCTTAGGCCACCACTCACGGAACAAGGTTACAATCGCATTTGACCCAAAGGAAAGACAGTCAGGGAATCCCTACCTTTGGCGACAGATTGTGTCGTGTGACGTAAGGGGAAAAATCACAAAGCTGCGTCAGACCTGCGTTCAGTCGAGATCAATGATGAACATCTGGTTGTAGAACGCGGCCTTCAGCACGGCCTGCGCGGTGGTTTCCACATCAAGCGCCTCGCGCGCAAGGCGCAGGTGTTTTTCGACCGTCGCGGGTGTCAGTTCCAGCAGGATCGCGATGTCCTGCGTTGTCTTGCCATCACCGACCCATTGCAGCACTTCGCGCTGGCGCGATGTCAGGTTGCGCGATGCATGGGGCAGGGTAAGCAGTTTCAGGTGGAACACATTGCTCATCACCGAAATCTCGGTGCCATGGCGCACCCAGACCTGTTCCACGGCGTCCTGCGTCATGCCTTTCTTGGCGGTGATCGCCATCGCCGCCTTGGCGCGCTGCGACACGGACCTGAAACTGATCGTATAGCCGGCCGTCACACCCATCTTGAGGTTGAACTGCGCCACGCGTTCTTCATCTGCGGTCAGGTGGCCCGGTGTTGTCATCCAGCGCCAGCTACACGCGCCATCGTTCTCCAGCGCCCAACGCAGCATCGGCGCGTGCCAATACAGACCGTCGTCAATGAAGACCTTCATATAGTCGTCGCCGTGGTTCGTCAGGATCACCCAATCCTGCGGATCGCCCAAGGAGTTGGACGTGAGATAGCGGCTAAAGCCATAGATCAGCCGGTCAAAGCCATAGGTCGCCATCTTCTTGGTGTGCAGCGCCCAAAGATCTTCGACGTTTTGCGCATTGGTCAATGCATCGAGGTGATCGACAAAAGCTGTCATCGCGGGATCCCATCCAAGGTAACGTATGGGGAACCTAGCACTAAACCTGTGCGGCGCAAATTCTTAAGCGTGGGGCATTGTTTATCAGGTTTCTGGCCATCGTTATATTACATAATTACATAATACTCATTATGCGTAAAATGACATCCGCAATTCGTCTGACAGCATTATCCACAAAATGCTGCCCCGCCAGTGCGTTATGCATCACACCTAAGGTTTCACCACCAGCCCTGCCGGTGTTTCGCACAGCCGTTCGTGGCCTGTCGCGGTGATCAGGATCGGTTCCGTGATCTCGATCCCGCCATCGTCGAGCCAAAGTGCGGGCATGAAATGGAATGTCATCCCGTCTTGCATCACCGATGTGTCGCCGCTGCGGAACGACATCGTGCGTTCGCCCCAGTCCGGCGGATAGCTGATGCCGATCGCATAGCCACAGCGACTGTCCTTTTCAAAGCCGTGTCGCGCCAGCGTGGTGTTAAAGGCGCGCGCCACGTCCTGACACTGGTGTCCGGGTCTGGCCTGCTCCAACGCGGCCTCGGTTGCCTCGGCCACGGCTTTTTCGGCATCCAGATACTTTTGCGGCGGCGTCCCAAGGAACAGCGTGCGCGATTGCGGGCATTGATAGCGGCGATGCGCGCCTGCGATCTCGAAAAACGTCGCCTCACCCGTGCGCAAGGGCGTGTCATCCCATGTGAGATGCGGCGCTGTGGCGTCCAATCCGGACGGCGCCATGGGCACAATCGCCGGATAATCACCCCAGTGGCCGCCCGCCCCGCTGATCCCCTGATGATAGATTTCCGCGACCAGCTTGTTTTTCGGCAAGCCCGGTTCCGCGATGTCGACGATACGCGCGTGCATGGCGGTGACGATTTCCGCCGCGCGGCGCATATAGGTGATTTCGGTCGGGCTTTTGATAGCCCGCTGCCAATTCACTAGACCGGTCGTATCGGTGAATTCCGCCTTCGCGCAATGCTTGAGGAGTGATCCATAAGCCGCTGCACTGAAATAATAATTGTCCAGTTCGACGCCAATGCGCCCTGCCGCCATCCCGTGATCTGCCAACAGGCGCGAAAGATCCTCCATCGGGTGTTTGTCGGGGTTTTGCACATAGGTATCATCATAGCCGTGCACGCAGTCTTCGGGCATGTAAACCGTGCGCAGGGCACCGGCGCCGTCCATCGCGCGGCCCCACCACAGCGGATCACCTTCCATCCCCAAAATCACCGCCTGATGCACATAGAACGACCAGCCGTCATAGCCTGTCAGCCAGGCCATGTTGGACGGGTCGCTGACAATGATCGTATCAACCCCCGCGCGCGCCATTGCGGCGCGGGTCTTGGCGATGCGGGCGTAGTATTCTTCGTCCAGAAAGGACGGGCTGGTGCGGGTGCTTGGCATGGTGCGACTTTCCCTAGGGTTCAGGGAAAGGCTGGCGCAACCCGCGCATCAAATCCAGCCAAAAAGCGCCCTACCCCAGTGCGTAACCGGCACCGCGCACCGTGCGCAGCGGATCAGGGCCGCCATGGGCGGTCAGAACCTTGCGCAAACGGCCCACATGCACGTCCACGGTGCGCGTATCCACATAGATGTCGCGCCCCCAAACCAGATCAAGCAGTTGATCACGGCTATAAACCCGCCCCGGCTTTTCCATGAGGGTCGCGAGCAGGCGAAATTCGGTCGGGCCGAGTTTGAGCGTCTTGCCACTGCGCGTCACGCGGTGGGTTTCCCCATCAAGCGAGATGTCATCAAATGTCAGCACCTGCCCCACCGTTGTGGGGCGCACACGGCGCAATTGCGCGCGCACCCGCGCCATCAATTCGTTCACGCTATAGGGTTTGGCCACATAGTCATCCGCGCCGGTTTCAAGGCCGCGCACCTTGTCCATATCCTCGGAACGGGCCGACAACATGATCACGGCAATGTCACGCGTGGCGCTGCGCGCCTTGACCTGGCGGCAGACCTCGATGCCCGACACATGCGGCAACATCCAGTCCAGCACGATCACATCGGGGCGGTCCTCGGCGATGCTGTCCAATGCGCGTTCGCCGTCTTCGGCCATTGAAACGCGAAAGCTTTCGGATTCAAGGTTATAGCGCAGCACCTCGCGCTGCGCGGCTTCGTCTTCGACAATCAGGATGTGAGGTTGGGCCACCTAGACACCTTCATCGTCAATCAGCGTGACCGAGGTATCGTCGCCCTTGGGGCGTGCCTCGTCGGGCATTTCGCCGGTTTCCAGATAGATCACCTGTTCGGCCATGTTTGTCACCAGATCGCCCATGCGTTCGACGTTCTTGGCGATGAAATGCAGATGCATGCAGGCGGTGATATTGCGCGGATCTTCCATCATGAAGGTCAGGAACTCGCGAAACAGCGCGTTATACATCTGATCGACATCATGATCGTGCTGGCGCACGGATTCGGCCAGTTCCGCATCGCCACGCAGATAGGCATCCAGCGCATCCTTGAGCATCCCGCGCACTTCGCGCGACATGCGGCGCAGGGCGGCTTCGGTGCCGTTCACCGTGCGCATTTCCGCCAGCACCGAGGTGCGCTTGGCCATGTTTTTTGCGTAATCCCCGACCCGTTCAAGGCTGCCGGCCAACTTTACGGTCGCAAGCAGCACGCGCAGGTCCTTGGACACGGGCGCGCGTAGGGCAATGACACGGGCCGCGGCCTCGTTGATCTGTTCCTCAAGGGCGTCGATCACCCTGTCCCCTGCCCGCACCTTTTCGGCCAGCGCGATGTCGTGGGTTTCAAGGCTTTCGGCCCCGTCCATGATGGCAGCTTCGACCAGCCCGCCCATTTTCATGATCAGGGCCTGAATTTCTTCAAGGTCGCGGTCGTAGGCTGATGCGATATGTTGGGTCATGATATGCTTCCTTAGCCGATCCGGCCGGAAATATAGCTTTCCGTGCGGGGGTCTTCGGGATTGGTGAAAATCTTGTCGGTGTCGCCATATTCCACAAGGCTACCAAGGTGGAAAAAGGCGGTGCGCTGGCTGACGCGGGCGGCCTGCTGCATCGAATGGGTGACGATCACCACACAATACTGCGCGCGCAATTCGTCGATCAGTTCCTCGACCTGCGCGGTGGCGATGGGATCAAGCGCGGAACACGGTTCGTCCATCAACAGCACTTCGGGTTCGGTGGCCACGGCGCGCGCGATGCAAAGGCGCTGTTGCTGCCCGCCCGACAGGCCCGTGCCCGGCGCGTGCAGGCGGTCCTTGACCTCGTCCCAGATGGCCCCACGCCGCAGGGCGCGTTCAACGATATCGTCCATGTCCGATTTGCCGCGCGCAAGGCCGTGAATACGCGGGCCATAGGCCACATTGTCATAGATGGATTTCGGGAACGGATTGGGTTTCTGGAACACCATCCCGACCTTGGCGCGCAGCTGCACCGGGTCCACGCGCTTGTCATAGATATCTTCGTCTTCGATGCGAATGTCGCCCGTCACGCGGCAAACATCAATCGTGTCATTCATCCGGTTCAGGCACCGCAGGAAGGTGGATTTGCCACAGCCCGACGGACCGATGAATGCGGTCACGGTCTTGTCGGCAATCGCGACATTCACATCCTTGATCGCATGGGTATCGCCGTAATGGACATCGACGCCCTTGGCTGAAATTTTCGTATCTGTCATGGTGTCGGCCCTTGTTATCACGCGCATGTCATTCATCTGCTTGCCCCTACCAGCGGCGTTCAAAGCGGCGGCGCAGCAGGATCGCGATGATGTTCATCACCATCAGGAATACCAGCAGGATGATGATCCCGCCCCATGCGCGTTCATAATAGGCCGGATCAGCCCGTTTCGCCCATTCATAAATCTGTGCGGGCATGGCGGAATTGGGCGCCAGAAACCCCTCGGCCAGCCCGTCGGGGGTGTTCGTGGCGATATAGCCAACCATGCCGATCAACAACAGCGGTGCCGTTTCACCCAAGGCCTGCGCCAGCCCCAGGATCGTGCCGGTCAGAATGCCGGGCATGGCCAGGGGCAGCACATGATGGAACACCGATTGCATTTTCGACGCGCCGACCCCAAGGGCCGCATCGCGGATGCTGGGTGGCACCGATTTCAGCGAGGCCCGCGTGGAAATGATGATCGTCGGCAAGGTCATCAGCGTCAGAACCAGCCCGCCAACCAGCGGGGCCGATTGCGGCAGGTGCATGAACTGGATGAACACCGCCAACCCAAGGATACCGAACACGATGGATGGCACGGCGGCGAGGTTGGAAATATTCACTTCGATAAAGTCTGTGAACTTGTTGGTGGGCGCGAATTCTTCGAGGTAGATCGACGCCGCCACGCCAATGGGCAGCGACAACAGCAACACCACCAGCATCATGAACAGCGACCCCAGCATCGACACCCCAAGGCCCGCCTGTTCTGGGCGCGATTCAGAGGCATCCGCGCCAAAGATGAATGCCGCGTTAAAGGATGTCTCGATCACCCCCGCCCCCTGCAGCGCATCCACTACGTCCAGATGTTCAGGCGCAAGATTGCGATCACGCGCAAGGCTTTCGCGGCTCACACGGTCCTTGAAATAACCGTCAACACGCGACGCAGCGAGGACGCGAAATTCAACCGTGTCGCCAATGCGGTCGGGGTTTTCCAACACGAAATCGCGGATCTGCGCGGCCGCACTGGCCGAAACCATTTGCAACAGGGCTTGGGCAGGCAGCGGGGTGTCAACGCCCGTGTCATCCACCGCCCGTTCCAGCGCCATACCGATCAGCGGCGCATAACCAAAGGTGGACACCTTTGCGATGACGTCGGGGTCGCCCGTGCCGTCCTTGTCAAGGATATCTGCGCGCAATTCGACCGGCAGCGCGATGAAGGTCTGTTTGAACGCGCCCGTGCCGTTGCTGATGATCGCCGTCAGCAAGGCGATCAGGAACAGCAGGCCCACGGCCAATGCCGCGATGCCATAAGCCTTGAAGCGGGTCTCGGCAGCGTTGCGCTTGCGGGTGCGCGCGTCGATGGTCAACAGCGATGTTCTGGCGGTCATTCGTATTGCTCCCGATACCTGCGCACGATCCACAGGGCAAAGATGTTCAGCCCCAGTGTGATCACGAACAGGGTCATACCCAGTGAAAAGGCCACCAGCGCCTCGGGCGAGGAAAAGTCTGCATCGCCCGTCAACTGGCTGACGATCTTGGCCGTGACAGTGGTCATGGCCTCGAACGGGTTCATTGCCAGGCGCGCGGCGGCCCCTGCCCCCAAAACGACGATCATGGTTTCACCAATCGCGCGGGATGCGGCCAGCAGGATCGCACCGGCGATACCGGGCAAGGCGGCGGGCAGAACCACCTGCCGGATCGTTTCCGATTTCGTCGCCCCAAGACCCAGTGACCCGTCACGCATCGCCTGCGGCACCGCGTTGATGATATCGTCCGAAAGCGACGACACGAACGGGATCAGCATGATGCCCATGACCAGTCCGGCCGTCATCACCGCCGTGCCGCCCTGCATCCAGTTGACGCCAAACAAACCGCCGTCGCCAAAGGCAGAGACCAGCAGCGGGCCGACCGTCAACAGCGCGAACAACCCGTAAACGATGGTTGGAATGCCTGCCAGAACCTCAAGCATGGGTTTGGCAAAGGCGCGCACCCGCGGGCTGGCGTATTCCGAAAGGTAAATGGCCGCGAACAGCCCGATCGGCACCGCAACCAGCAGCGCGATGACGGAAATATACAGCGTGCCCCACAGCAGCGGCAGGATGCCAAGCGACGACCCGCCACCAAAGCTGGGCGACCAGACCGTGCCGAAAAAGAAATCAGCCGCCGGATAAAGGCGAAAAAATTCGACCGTGTTAAAGATCAGCGCAAAGACGATGCCGACCGTCGTCAGGATCGCCAGCGAGGCGGCACCGACAAGCAACCCGCGCAGCGTGGTTTCAACGCTGTTGCGCGCGCGAAAATCGCGCCCGGTCTGGCGCAAGGCCCAAAGCCCGCCCAGCACGGCCACGGCAATCACCACGATCATGCGCCACAGCAACCAGCGCGCGGATTGCACGCGGTATTCCTGCGCGGCGTTCAGGGTCGCGGCAGAGACATCCGTGCCAACGGCCACACCTGCGCTGGCAAGGGTATCGCGCAGGTCGCCCGTTTCAACGTCAAGCGCCAGAACCGTCTGGGCAGACATCGTGCCCGATGCAACGATCCGGTCCAGCCCGTCGGCCACGCGGCGCACATCGCTCATCAGCAGGCCCAATTCGCCCGAACCTGCGCTGGCGGCGTCAGTGACCATCAGGGGGGCGACCACACGATTGATCATCACAGGCTGTGCGATCATCCAGCAAATCAGCACCAGAATGGCGGGGCCGGCAGCCCAAAGCGCGGCGTTCCAGCCATAATAGGCGGGAAGCGAGTGCAGGTTGCGGATGTTGCCATCGGCCGAAGCAAGGGCGCGTGTCCGGCCCAATACGAAACATGCAGCCCCGATGGCAAGCACAAGCAGAGTGATCCAGAAGGCGTGCATTTATTGTCCGTCCTTGGCAGCAAATTTGCGGGCGGCGCAGCGCCGCCCGCAAGGTCGGGCCTAGTTGCCCATTGTTTGTTCGGCTTCGATCATGGCCTGCGTTTCGGCCAGGGCCGGATCGGATACCAGACCGTATTGTGCCAGTGGCCCCCATGCCCCGGCGATTTCGTCAGAGACAAAGAACGCCGCGTATTCCTTGAGGCCGGGAATGACGCCGATATGGGCCGCCTTGATATAGAAAAACAGCGGACGTGACACCGGGTATTCGCCGGTCGAGATGCTGTCCACAGTGGGTTGAACACCCGCCATTGTCGCAACTTGCAGCTTGTCGGTGTTGTTTTCGTAAAACGCCAGCCCGAACACGCCGATGCCGTTGGGGTTTGCGCCGATACGCGCCAGCGTTTCGGTGTAGTCCCCGTCGATGTCCACGGAAAGACCATCGGTGCGCACGGCGATACAGGCGTCTTCGGCGTCGTCTTCGGACATGCCACCGGCGATCATGGCTTCCATCGCGCCGGTTTCTTCACAGCCCACGGCCAGCACTTTTTCCTCGAACACTTCACGGGTGCCGTGCTTGGTGCCGGGGATAAAGGCCATGATTTCCTGCGCGGGGAAGTCAGGGTTCACTTCGTTCCACATGGTGTAGGGGTTTTCGACAACAGCGCCGTCAACCAGAACCATGGGCGACAGGGCGCGGAACCAGTCGCTTTGATCAAATTCAAAGGACGCGCCGTTGATGTCGGAGGCAAACACGATCCCGTCATAGCCGATCCGCACTTCGATGATGTCGGTCACGCCGTTTTCGGCGCAGGCGGTGATTTCCTTTTCGCGGATTGCGCGGGATGCATTGGCGATGTCGATCTGGTTTTCACCGACGCCCTCGCAGAAGCGGGCCAGACCGGCAGATGATCCACCCGATTCAACGACCGGTGTGGGGAATTCAAAGTTTTCGCCGAAGGCTTCGGCCACGATCGACGCATAAGGCAGCACAGTGGACGAACCGGCAACCTGCACGTTGTCACGGGCGCTGGCGGCGCTGGCCGCGACGATGGCAAGGGTGGATACAGTAACTTTCGCGAATGACATTGGGCAACTCCTGTGTGTCAGTCTTGCGACGGGCGATCCCGCCGCTGTGTGGCCCTTTTCGGCCCCGCGCAAAAACCTTTTGTGACGTTTATGTAAAAGTTTCATGACACAGTGCGCGCAGCGCGAAAATTAATCATGCGTCCGGCGAAAAGACGGGTAAAATCACTGTAAAAACACTGCCTTGCCCCGGCTCGCTGTCAATCACCAGCCGCCCGCGATGCCGGTTCAGAATGTGTTTTACGATCGCCAGCCCCAGTCCTGTGCCGCCCACATCGCGCGCGCGGTGGGAATCGACGCGGTAAAACCGTTCGGTCAGTCGCGCGATGTGATGGGATTCGATTCCCGGGCCCTGATCGCGCACCGCCAGCCGAACGCCAGTGCCGCGCAGGCGGGCCTCGTGGCGGGGGGCATGCAGGATGATATCGACATGCGGACTGCCGTATTTCACGGCGTTCTCGATCAAATTGACCAGCACCTGGCGCAACTGATCCGCATCACCCTGCAGGGTGATATCATCATCGGGGGCACCAAAAGCCAGCGTTCTGTTGTCCGCGCCATGTTGGGACAGGTCTGCAACCGTACGCCGGCAAAGCTCGGTCAGATTGACACGGGTTTGCGGGCGATTGCGTTCGCTGTCTTCAACGCGCGACAGCGACAGCAGGTCATCCACCAGCCGCTGCAGGCGCCCCGCCTCTTGCTGCATCATCCCAAGAAAGCGCTCGCGCGCCGCGGCATCGTCTTTGGCCGGGCCGCGCAGGGTTTCGACAAAGCCGGAAATCGCGGTCAGGGGCGTGCGCATCTCGTGGCTGACATTGGCAACAAAATCACGCCGCATCTGCCCTGCGGCCGCAATGGCGGTGGTGTTCTCAAAGCTCAGCACGACAAGGTCCTGCGCGCGGGCCACATGGACCTGATAGGTGGTCTCGGTCCCGTGGGAATCGCCAAGGTAGCGGGTCGCGCGCGCGGTGCCGTCACTGCGCACGGCCTCAATTGCATCAAGCAAGGCCGGCTGGCGCAGGGCGGTAATGTAATGCAGTCCCGTGCCGTCGGCCCCCAGCATCGCCTGCGCGGCGTCATTCATCGCCAGAATACGTTCATCCGCACCGATCACGATCACGGGGAGAATGAGGGCGTTAATCATTTGTAAAGGATTCATGGCCCACTACTTGAATGAAACAGGGTTGCATTACCACGCATTAACAGGGTCCATAAGGCAAGTGTCTCTTTTTGAATCGCATGGTAAGCCCGACTGGTTTGCCTGCGCAAAGCTTTCATGTGTTTGCAACAGTTCCATGGCACAATCACACGAACAGGGGAACGGGGGTGTGACGACAATTGACGCGCAAAAACCGGTGATGCTGGTGATCGGACGCTACAATGCATGGACAGGTGCGGGGCGTGACGTGCCGCATATGCCGGGGTTTCACTTTCTGGGATATGGTGACGTCACAGCGCAAACCCTGCGCCGGATTGCGCCTGATGTGGTGCTTTGCGCGCTGATGGGTGACGGCTTTGATGCGATTGATCTGGCCGAAAGGCTGGCGGATCTGGGCTTCACCGGACGCCTGCGCGCACTGGCCACCGATTTGCCCAATCCAGATGCCGTGCGCCGCGAGGTCTGCGAGGCCTGCCCCGAAATCGACTTTGATGTGCTGGTCCTGGAAGACGGGATGCTGACCCCCTAAAGCGCGCGCAAACCCTTCCGAAAACGGCGCGCGTTTTCCTGATATGACAGGGCCGAGGCGCGCAGGCCACTGATCGCGCCCGCGTCCAGTTCCCGCACAACCCGCCCCGGCGCGCCCATCACAAGGCTGCCATCTGGGATCACCTTGCCCTCGGTCACAAGCGCCCCTGCCCCGATCAGGCAGTTCTTGCCAATCACTGCCCCGTTCAACACGCTCGCCCCCATCCCGATCAGGGAATTGTCGCCGATCGTACAGCCGTGCAGCATCGCCTTGTGCCCAATCGTGCAGCCCGCCCCAATCGTCAACGGAAAGCCCATATCGGTGTGCAGAACACTGTTTTCCTGCACATTGCTGCCCGCGCCCACTGTGATCATCTCGTTGTCGCCGCGCAGGGTGCAACCGAACCAGACCGAACTGTCGGGCGCGCAGGTCACCTTGCCGATCAGATTGGCATCAGGTGCGATCCATGCGGTTTCATCAACCTGCGGGGTATCATCATCAAGCGCGTAAAGGGCCATCACTGCCCCTCGAATTCGTTTTGCAGCTCGCGCACGAAATCGTTCAGGCCCTCCTGACGTTCACGGCGCAGGCGTTCCGCCACAAGGATCGCGCGCACATCGGCGGCGCAGCGCTCCACGTCATCATTGACCAGAACGTAATCGTATTCGGCCCAGTGGCTGACCTCGTCCAGACTTTGCGCCATGCGGTTGTTGATCACCGCGTCGCTGTCCTGCCCGCGATCACGCAGACGTTTTTCAAGCGCGGCCATCGACGGGGGCAACAGAAAGATCGACACCACATCGTTGCCCAGCGACGAGTTGCGGATCTGCTGGCCGCCCTGCCAGTCGATATCAAACAGGGTGTCCTGTCCCGCACCCATATTCGCCTTCACGGGGGCTTTGGGGCTGCCATAAAGGTTGTCAAACACCTCGGCGTGTTCAAGCATTTCGCCTGTGTCGACCATGTGTTGGAATTCTGCGGGGGTGCGGAAATGGTATTCGCGCCCGTCCTGTTCGCCCGCGCGGGGGGGGCGTGTCGTGGCGGATACCGAAAATGCGATCGTGTCGTCCCATGCGCGCAGCATCTTGGCCATCGTTGATTTTCCGGCCCCCGAAGGTGACGAAAGGATGATCAATAAGCCACGTCTTTTCATAGGGTTACTCCACGTTTTGAATTTGTTCGCGCATCTGGTCGATCACGGCCTTCAGATCAAGGCCAATCGCCGTCAACGCGCTGGATTGCGCCTTGGAACACAGGGTATTGGCCTCGCGGTTGAACTCCTGCGCCAGAAAATCCAGCTTGCGCCCCGATGGGCCATCGGCACTGACCAGGTCGCGCGCGGCACTTACATGGCTGCGCAGGCGGTCGATTTCTTCGGTCACGTCCGCCTTGACGGCCAGCAGCGCCAGTTCTTGGGCCACGCGCCCCTGATCCAGATCATCGGCGTCCTGCATCACCCGTTTCAACGCGGTCGTCAGGTTCTTTTGCACCTCGGGGCGGCGATCCTGGGCGGCGCTGGCAGCGGCTTCGGTCAGTTTGGCGATCTGGTCAAGCTGGGCCGTGATGATGCCCTGCAAGGCTGCCCCTTCACTGGCGCGCATCGCTGCGAAATCATCCAGCATCGTGGCAAGGTTTTCCGCCAGCACCCCGATCAACGCCGTATTGTCGGTTTCATCCGCACGGGCCTGTGTGACAACGCCGCGCTGCGTCAGAACATCCGCCGCCGTGGGCTGGCCAAGGGTCACACCCATGGCAAAGGCGCGTTCCTGCACCTGATCAAGGGCGGCCAACACGCGGTCAAGCTGGGCGGTGTCCAACTGCAAGGCGTTGGCATCCTCCGCGCGGGTCAGACGCAGGTTCAACGTGACATTGCCGCGGGTCATACGGGCGGCGACATCCTTGCGCAGGGTCGCCTCGAGGGCGGCGAACCCGTCGGGCAGGCGCAGCCGCAGATCAAAGCCGCGCGCATTGACGCCGCGCACTTCGGCGCTCCAGCTGACGGCACCTTCGGCCCCCTGTTGGCTGGCAAATGCGGTCATTGAATTGATCACGGGCGCGGCCTTTCGTTTGTGATGCCTGCACCTAATGCCAATGACCGCCACGGGGCAAGCCCCACACCCGGCAAAGCCGCGCGCCATTAACCTTTTAAGACTTTGGTTGATGAAAATTGTTGGCAAAACTGCGATATTAACACTGTGTTAATGAGTGCGGCACGCGCCGCGTTGAAAGGACTTCCATGCTTGATCTGACCAAACATGACGATAGTGACGACGCGGGGCGGGCCTGTTTGAACGCGGTCGAGGCCTATTGGAACGCCCTGTTTCGTGCCAGTCACCTGCCCATGCGGCGCGATGTGGACCCGATGAAAATCGACCATGCCCTGCCCTCGACGTTTCTGGTGCAGCGGGTCGCGCCGGGTGTGGCGCGCTTGCGTGTGTCGGGTCAGCGGGTCAACGCCTGTTTGGGCATGGATGCGCAGGGGATGCCCCTGTCGACGTTTTTCCTGCCCCATGCACGCGCCGATCTGACCCGCGCATTGGAACAGATGTTCACGACCCCTGCCCTTGTGGAATTGCCAATCACGTCACCGCGCAGCATCGGGCGGCGGTTGCTGAAGGGGCGTTTGTTGTTGCTGCCGCTGGCCGATGATCAAGGCCATGTCACCCGCGCGCTGGGGGCGATGTGGGTGCAGGGCGATCTGGGGCGCGGGCCGCGCCGCTTTGAAATGGGCAATGGCGCGCGTCGCTATCAGCCGATTGACCAGCGCCCGACATTGGCAAAGGTTGCCGATACGCCACGCAAAAGGCCGGCCACATCGCAGCGGCCGGCCCTGAAACTGGTGGTCGATAACGCCTAGCCTGCCTTTGTTGCGGCCATGCCGCCACGCCGCGCCGACAGTTCTTCGGCCACAAGAAACGCAAGTTCCAGCGACTGTGACGCATTGAGGCGCGGATCGCAGGCCGTGTGATAACGGTCCGACAGGTCCTCGTCCGTCACCGCGCGCACGCCACCGGTGCATTCGGTCACATCCGCGCCCGTCATTTCAAAATGCACGCCGCCAGGCACGGTGCCTTCGGCGTTGTGCACCGCGAAAAACTCGCGCACTTCACGCAGCACGCTGTCAAAGGGCCGTGTTTTGTAGCCCGTTGACGACTTGATCGTGTTGCCGTGCATCGGATCGCAGGTCCAGACCACGTTGGCCCCTTCTTCCTGCACAGCCTTGACCAGACGCGGCAGGTGTTCCCCCACCTGCCCCGCACCAAAGCGCGCGATCAGGGTCAGGCGGCCCGCCTCGTTGGCCGGATTCAGTTTCGCCATCAGCGCCTTGAGGTGGCCGGTTGTCATGCTTGGCCCGCATTTCAACCCGATCGGGTTCTGCACACCGGCGCAGAATTCCACATGCGCGCCGTCCGGCTGGCGGGTGCGATCACCGATCCAGACCATATGGCCCGATCCAGCGAGCCACTTGCCGGATGTGCTGTCCAGCCGCGTCAGGGCTTCTTCGTATTCCAGCAGCAGCGCTTCGTGGCTGGTGTAGAATTCGACAGTTTCCAGCGCGTGCGACGCCTCGCTACGGATGCCCGCGGCCTCCATGAAATCAAGCGTGTCGCTGATCCGGTTGGCCATCTCGCGGTATTTCTCGGCCTCGTCGGCTTCGGTGAAACCCAGCGTCCAGGCGTGGACCTTGTGCACGTCGGCATAGCCGCCCGTGGAAAAGGCGCGCAGCAAGTTCAGGGTTGCAGCAGCTTGAAGATAGGCCTGCAACATCTTGTCAGGGTTGGGAATTCTTGCTTCGGGGGTGAAATCAAGCTCGTTGATGATATCGCCTCGGTAGCTGGGCAGTTCCACGCCATCCTTGGCTTCCATATCGGCGCTGCGTGGCTTGGCGAACTGGCCTGCCATGCGGCCGACCTTAACGACAGGCACCTTGGCGCCGTAGGTCAGCACCATTGCCATTTGCAGCATCACCTTGAAGGTGTCGCGAATGCCGTCGGCATTGAACTCCGCAAAGCTCTCGGCGCAATCACCGCCCTGCAACAAGAACGCATCACCACGCGACACAGCCGCAAGGTGCGCCTTGAGGCGGCGCGCCTCACCGGCGAAAACCAGCGGCGGATATGACGACAGCTTGGCCTCGACGGCCTTGAGTGCTGCATCATCCGTATATGTGGGCATCTGGATCCGTGGCTTGTTGCGCCAATCCGATTTCTGCCATTCCGCCATGGGTTTGCTCCGTATGTATTTCCAGTGTCCGCCAAGGTTAGCGGTATCAGGCATCGCTTATAGCCAGACATGGCGCAAGGGCCAATGGCAAAAGGCGATGCTTTTGCGCTGGATTTCGATGCTTGGCGCTTGATAAGGGCTTGCAAACCTGATCAGGTCATCCGAAACGCGCGCCTGAAAGCGCACAAAAGAGTCGCAAATGGATATCCAACAACAAATCGTCGAAGTCGAGACGGCGGGCAAAAAGCCGCGCCGGTTTGTGTTTGTCCTGCTGCAGGACTTTACGATGCTGTGTTTTGCCAGCGCCCTGGAAAGCCTGCGGATCGCCAACCGCATGTCCGGTCAGGAACTCTATCGCTGGACCTTGATCGGCGAAGGCGGCGATACGGTCACCTGCTCGAACGGCACCGAATTCAAGCTGCAGGCCGATCTGGAAGAACTGGGCCGTGACGACACGGTGATGATCTGTGGCGGCATTGATGTGCAATCGGCCACCACCAAAAAGGTGCTAAGCTGGATCCGGCGCGAGGCGCGGCGTGGTGTCATCATGGGCGGGCTGTGCACCGCCGCCTATTCACTGGCCAAGGCGGGCCTGCTGGACGGGAAAAAGGCCACGATTCATTGGGAAAATCAGGACAGTTTTGCCGAAGAATTCGAAGACGTGACCCTGACGAAATCCATCTTTGTGGTGGACGGCAACCGGATCACCACCGCGGGCGGCACCGCGTCCATTGACCTGATGCTGAAAATTATCGCCGATGATCACGGCGAGGATCTGGCCAATGCGGTCGCCGACCAGCTGATCTATTCCAGTATCCGCACCGATCAGGACACGCAGCGTCTGTCGATCCCCACCCGTATCGGCGTGCGCCATCCCAAATTGTCGCGCGTCATTCAGGCGATGGAACAAAACATCGAAGAACCGATCAGCCCCTCGGTGCTGGCCCGCGATGTGGGCATGTCCACGCGCCAGCTGGAACGCCTGTTTCGCCGCTACCTGAACAGATCGCCCAAGCGGTATTACATGGAATTGCGGCTGCAAAAGGCGCGCAACCTGCTGATGCAAACGGATATGAGCGTGATCAACGTCGCGCTGGCCTGCGGTTTTGCCTCGCCTTCGCATTTCTCCAAATGCTACCGCGCGCATTACAACACGACGCCATACCGCGAACGGGGCGCGCAGGCTGCGCGGCTTTCAATCTAGGCGTGAATTGTTGGCGCTTGGCGGGCAATCGCAGGCGTTTGACCCGCAAACCCGCGTTTTTCACGCCAAATGCCCCAGCGTTCCACCTTCCCTTTTTGCGAATCGCTGCGTAGTCTGACCTCTGGATAACCAAGTCCAATAGGGAGACTACCAATGAAAAAACTGCTGCTGGCCTCTGCTGCCACCGCACTCGTGACAGGCGCCGCTTTCGCCGAAGGTCACGCCGAAGAAGTCAAAATCGGGATCATCCTCGGCTTTACCGGCCCGCTGGAATCGATCACGCCGGCCATGGGCGCGGGCGCTGAAATGGCGATTGCCGAAGTCAACGAAGCCGGCACATTGCTTGGCGGCGCGACCGTCACGCCCGTGCGCGCGGATTCGACCTGCATCGACGCGGCAGCCGCCACGGCAGCCGCCGAACGCCTGGTGACATCCGACAACGTCAACGCCATCATGGGCGCTGACTGTTCCGGCGTCACCGGCGCGATCCTGCAAAACGTGGCCCGCCCCAACGGCGTGGTGATGATTTCGCCCTCTGCCACATCCCCCGGCCTGTCGACCGCCGAAGATGACGGGCTGTTCTTCCGCACCGCCCCGTCCGATGCCCGTCAGGGTGTCGTGATGACCGATATCCTGATGGATCGCGGCATTACCGAAGTGGCGCTGACCTATACCAACAACGACTATGGCAAGGGTCTGGCTGACAGCTTTGAAGCCGCCTTTACCGAAGCAGGCGGCACCGTGACGATCAACGCCGCCCACGAAGACGGCAAGGCCGACTATTCGGCTGAAGTTGGCGCGCTGGCCTCGGCTGGTGGTGAAGTGCTTGTCGTGGCCGGTTATACCGACCAAGGCGGCAAGGGCATCATCCAGTCCTCGCTCGATTCAGGTGCATTTGATACCTTCGTTCTGCCCGACGGCATGGTCGGCCAGCAGCTGGTCGACGATATCGGTTCCGCACTTGACGGCTCGTTCGGGCAGTTCCCCGGCACCGACAGCAACGGCGCGGAAATCTTCCTTGGTCTGGCCGAAGCCGCCGGTTTCGACGGCACCGGCGCGTTTTCGCCAGAAAGCTATGATGCAGCGGCGCTGATCATGCTGTCCATGGCGGCGGCTGGATCGTCTGCCTCGGCTGACTTCAAGGATCACGTGATGGACGTGGCCAACGCACCGGGCGAAGAAATCTTCCCGGGCGAACTGGCCAAGGCGATCGAAATCCTCGCCGGTGGCGGCGACATTGATTATGTCGGCGCAACGGCTGTGGAACTGATCGGTGCCGGTGAATCTGCTGGTAACTACCGCGAGATCGAAATCGGCGACGGTGCGATCAACACGGTGCGTTTCCGCTAGGATCTGCGAGAACTGAAAATGCGCGGCCCGGGGTTTTCGCCTCGGGCCGTTTGCAACAGGGGAACGGGACGCCCGACAACAGGGTGACCGACAGGGGAAAGCGCATGATTGTCGTTGAAGACCTGCACAAACATTTCGGTGGCTTTCATGCTGTTGACGGATCCAGCCTGACCATTGAGCCGGGATCAATCACCGGATTGATCGGCCCCAATGGTGCGGGAAAAACCACCCTTTTCAATGTGATAGCGGGCGTTCTTAAACCCACGTCCGGTCGTGTGACCATGGATGGCGAAGACATTACCGGTCTGCCGCCCCACACGCTGTTTCACAAAGGTTTGCTGCGCACATTCCAGATCGCGCACGAGTTCTCATCCATGTCGTGCCGCGAGAACCTGATGATGGTGCCGGGCGGGCAAGCGGGCGAAACCCTGTGGAACACGTGGTTTGGCCGCAAGCGGATCGCCGATGAGGAACGCGCCCTGCGCGCCAAGGCCGACGAGGTTCTGGAGTTCCTCACAATCGAACACCTGTCCGACCACAAGGCGGGTCAGGTGTCAGGCGGCCAGAAAAAGCTGCTGGAACTGGGCCGCACCATGATGGTCGACGCCAAGATCGTGTTTCTGGACGAAGTGGGCGCAGGCGTGAACCGCACCCTTCTCAATACCATCGGTGACGCGATTATCCGCCTCAACAAGGAACGCGGTTATACCTTTGTGGTGATCGAACACGACATGGATTTCATCGGCCGCCTGTGTGATCCGGTCATCTGCATGGCCGAAGGGCGGGTGCTGGCCGAAGGCACGCTGGCCGAAATCAAGGCCAACGAACAGGTGATCGAGGCCTATCTTGGGACAGGCCTGAAAAACAAGGATCAGGTGGCAGCCGTATGAGCGACAATCCCTATCACGACGACCGTGGCAACAAGGACGCCAGCATCGCCAAACAGGGCGCGCGCGGCACCGCCGAAGGCACGGATCGCAAAGGCCGCGCAACCCCAGCGTCCGGTGGCCCCTTTCTGATCGGCGACAACATGACTGGCGGCTATGGCAAAGGCCCCGATATTTTGCACGACTGCACGATTGCCGTGGAAAAAGGCGAAATCGCCGTGATCGTCGGCCCCAATGGCGCGGGCAAATCCACCGCCATGAAGGCCGTGTTCGGCATGCTGAACATGCGCGGCGGATCGGTGCGCCTTGACGGCGAAGACATCACATCGCTGTCGCCGCAGGACCGCGTGGTCAAGGGCATGGGGTTCGTGCCGCAGACCAGCAACATCTTCACCTCCATGACGGTCGAGGAAAATCTGGAAATGGGCGCCTTTATCCGGCGCGACGATTTCCGCGATACCATGGCGCAGATCTATGACCTGTTCCCGATCCTCAAGGAAAAGCGCTATCAGGCGGCGGGTGAACTGTCGGGCGGGCAGCGCCAGCAGGTCGCTGTGGGCCGCGCGCTGATGACCCAGCCCAAGGTGCTGATGCTGGACGAACCGACCGCCGGTGTGTCGCCCATCGTCATGGATGAATTGTTTGACCGCATCATCGAGGTCGCCCGCACAGGCATCCCGATCCTGATGGTCGAACAAAATGCGCGGCAGGCGCTGGAAATCGCCGATCACGGCTATGTTCTGGTGCAGGGGCGCAACGGCCACACAGGGACCGGCAAGGAATTGCTGGCCGACCCCGAAGTGCGCGCAAGTTTCCTGGGAGGATAAAGATGAAAGCCACGATGTTCGCGATGGGTCTTGCCCTTGCCCCGCTTGCCACGCAGGCGCAAACCATTGTCAAGGAATGCGTTTTCCCAACACAGTGCTACAGCGATGGCGATTGCGACCCGACCTCGCAACCCAATTACACCTTTACGCTTGATCTGAATTCCCAGACCGGGCTTTACGAAAACGGCACCTTTTCGGCGACAGGGTTCCTGCGCGAAAGCGGTGCGTTGATCCACTTTTACTTCGTCAATTCCGCAGGCACCGAAATCATGACATTCGCCGACAACGGCGCGGCCGAGTTTGTCGGCCATATGTCCGGCGGGTCGGGTATTTCGACCTATACGCTGACCGGCACCTGCACGATTGGCAACCCGTAATGACCCGCGCGACAACTGAACGGACCCCGCCATGGAATTTCTGAACGGCCTTGTGACCTTTGGCAACTTTGTGTTTGTCCCCGGCCTTGCTTATGGCGCGCAGCTTGCGATTGGCGCGCTTGGGGTGACGCTGATCTATGGCATCTTGCGGTTTTCCAACTTTGCCCATGGCGACACGATGGCATTCGGCACGATGATCACCATTGCCTTTACGGTGCTGTTCCAAAACATCGGTCTGGGTCTTGGGCCGTTGCCCACCGCCCTGCTGGCCCTGCCCTTTGGCATTGCGGGCACCGCATTGTTGCTGCTGGGCACCGACCGGCTGATCTACAGGTTCTACCGCCAGCAAAAGGCCGCGCCCGTGATCCTTGTGATCGTGTCGATGGGCGTGATGTTCGTGATGAACGGCATCGTGCGCTTTTTCATCGGCACCGAGGATCGCAATTTTCTGGATGGCGAACGCTTTATCATCAACGCACGCACCTTCAAGGAACTGACCGGCCTTGATGAGGGGTTGGCGATCCGCACATCCCAAGGGCTGACCGTTCTGACGGCTGTTGTGGTCGTTGCCTTGCTGTTCTGGTTCCTGAACAAGACACGCACCGGCAAATCCATGCGCGCCTTTTCCGACAACGAGGATCTGGCGTTGCTGTCAGGCATCAACCCCGAACGGGTCGTCATGGTCACATGGCTGATCGTCGCGGGGCTGGCGACGATTGCCGGTGTGCTTTACGGGCTGGACAAGTCGTTCAAACCCTTCACCTATTTCCAGCTTTTGTTGCCGATCTTTGCCAGCGCCATCGTCGGCGGGCTTGGCAACCCGCTTGGTGCCATCGCCGGTGGTTTCGTCATCGCGTTCTCTGAGGTCACAATCACCTACGCATGGAAAAAGGTGCTGGGCTACTGGCTGCCGGAAAGCCTTGCGCCCGACAGCCTCGTGCAGCTGATGTCGACCGATTACAAATTCGCCGTCAGCTTTGCGATCCTGATCATCGTGCTGTTGTTCAGACCCACAGGGCTTTTCAAAGGACAATCCGTATGACCGTGAACATTCGCAATATCGCCCTCTTTGGTGCCGTCGCGCTGCTGATTATCGGCACGGGGTTTGTGCAGGGCTGGAACTCGGCGCTGCTGATTTTCAACATGGGGCTGATCAGTGCGATCATGGCTTTGGGCGTGAACCTGCAATGGGGGTTCGCGGGGCTGTTCAACATCGGTGTGATGGGGTTTGTGGCCCTTGGTGGCCTTGCGGCGGTGATCGTCTCGATGCCCCCCACCGGCGAGGCATGGGCCGCAGGCGGGTTGCGCGTGCTGCTGGGCCTGGCCCTAGGGGCTGGCACCGTTGCAGCAGCGATCCTGACGCAAACGCGCCTCAAGGGGCGCGGGCGCAACTGGGCGACACTGGCCGTGCTTGTGGGCGGGTTCTTTCTGTTTCGTTACGTCTTTGACGGGGCGGTTGATGCGATCGAGGCGGTCAATCCCGCCTCGACCGGCTATCTTGGCGGGTTGAACCTGCCCGTGATCATCGCATGGCCCGTGGGTGGTATTCTGGCCGCCGGGGCTGCCTGGGTCATCGGCAAAACCGCGCTGGGGCTGCGCAGCGACTATCTGGCGATTGCGACCCTTGGCATCGCGGAAATCATCATTGCCGTGATGAAAAACGAAGACTGGCTGTCGCGCGGCGTGAAAAACGTGATCGGCCTGCCCCGCCCCGTTCCCTACGAAGTCGATCTGCAACAGGATCCCGGCTTTATCGACCGGGCCGCAAGTTTCGGGCTGGACCCGACAACCGCCTCGACGCTTTACGTGAAATTCGCCTATGGCATCCTGTTTGCCATCGTGTTGATCATCCTGCTATGGCTGGCGCAAAAGGCGCTCAACAGCCCCTGGGGCCGGATGATGCGCGC
This sequence comes from Octadecabacter sp. R77987, assembly GCF_042466115.1. Taxonomy (NCBI): domain Bacteria; kingdom Pseudomonadati; phylum Pseudomonadota; class Alphaproteobacteria; order Rhodobacterales; family Roseobacteraceae; genus Octadecabacter; species Octadecabacter sp. R77987. Next base: position 429,819 of record NZ_JAXHBQ010000001.1, read on the forward strand.
GATCCGCGACAACGAGGTCGCCGCCGAAGCCATGGGCAAGGATGTCACCGCGCGCCATCTGCAAATCTTTATCCTTGGCTCGGCGATCTGCGGTATTGCCGGTGCGATGATGACAACCCTTGACGGCCAACTGACGCCGGGCTCTTACCAGCCGCTGCGCTTTACCTTTCTGGTCTGGGTGATGGTGATCGTCGGCGGATCGGGCAATAATTTCGGGGCTGTGCTGGGCGGCTTCCTGATCTGGTTCCTGTGGATTCAGGTGGAACCGGCGGGCCGCGCGATCATGGATATCGTGACTGCGGGCATGACAGACGGTTACTGGCTCAAGGACCACCTACTGGAATCAGCCGCGCAAATGCGCCTGCTGACGATGGGTGTGGTGCTGCTTCTGGTGCTGCGCTTCAGCCCGCGTGGATTGATCCCCGAAAAGTAACTTCTTTTGTTCAAAAATACCTCCGGGGGAGTCCGCCAGGACGGGGGCAGCGCCCCCCGCCCCGGATCAATCAAGCGCTGACAGGCGTTTGATCAGGCTCGATGTATCCCAGCGCCCGCCGCCCATGCGTTGCACGTCCTTGTAGAACTGATCAACAAGGGCTGTCACAGGCAGGCTCGCACCGGTTTCATTCGCCGCATCCAGCACGATGCCTAAATCCTTACGCATCCAGTCCACCGCAAAGCCGTGGTCAAACTGGTCCGCCAACATGGTTTCATAGCGGTTCGCCATCTGCCAGCTGCCCGCCGCGCCCTGGCTGATCACCTCGACCACAGCCGCACCATCAAGACCGGCTTTCTGGGCGAAATGCAGCGATTCCGCCAAACCCTGCACCAACCCCGCAATAGCAATCTGGTTGCACATCTTGGTCAGCTGGCCAGCGCCGCTTTCGCCCAGCCGTTTGCAGATTTTCGCGTAAACGTCGATCACGGGTGCGGCGCGTGCGTAAGCCTCTGCTTCGCCACCGCACATCACCGATAGGGCGCCATTTTCCGCGCCCGCCTGCCCGCCTGATATGGGCGCATCCACGAAACTGATCCCGGCCTGCGCCGCCACCCCGTGCAAGTCGCGTGTCACCTGCGCCGACACGGTCGTGTGATCCACAAACACCGTGCCCGCAGCCATGCCGCCAAAGGCACCCGCGTCCCCCAGACAGACACCGCGCAGATCGTCGTCATTGCCCACGCAGGCCATCACGAAATCAGCACCCTTTGCGGCCATCGCAGGCGTTTGCGCCAGCGCACCACCATGCTGCGCGACCCAAAGCTCGGCCTTGGCCGCCGTGCGATTGTAAACCGTCACATCGTGGCCCGCGGCCTGCAAATGCCCCGCCATCGGAAAGCCCATGACACCCAATCCAAGGAAACCAATTCTTGCCATCTCTTGCCCTCTCGCGTGGTTTGTGGAAATCAGACCATGATACCGACACCACGGCCACGTCAACTCATAAGGACAACCGGCTTATGGCGCTTTTGTTTCGCTGGCTTTTGCGGCTTGCCACGGCCCTGATCGTTCTGGTCGTGGCGGTGTTTGCGCTTGCATATTATTTCGCTTCGCGCTCGCTGCCCGATTACGAAGGCACCTTTGCCGTCAGCGGTATCACAGCGCCTGTGGAAATCGTGCGCGACCACGCCAATGTGCCGCATATTTTCGGGGAATCCGATGGTGATGTGTTCTTTGCCCTTGGCTATGCTCATGCCCAAGACCGGTTGTGGCAAATGACCATGTTGCGCCGCACCGCACAGGGGCGTTTGTCGGAACTGTTTGGCGAGCGCACGTTGCGCATCGACACACTGCTGCGCCGCCTAGATCTTTACGGGGCCGCGCGCGCGTCCGTGGCCGCGCAGGATGCCCCGACCACTGCCGCACTTGAAGCATACGCCGCCGGTGTCAACGCCTGGCTGGCCGAAGTCAACAGCGGTGCGCGCGGGCGCGGCGCGCCGGAAATGTGGATGTTCAACCACGCGGTCGCGCCGTGGCAGCCCGCTGACAGTATCGCCGTTGTGAAGCTCATGGCGCTGCAATTGTCGGGGCATCTTGAGGACGAAGTGCTGCGCGCGCGCACCTCGCTTGTGCTGGGGGATGAACGGATCAACGATATCCTGCCCGACGCGCCCGGAGCGCCCACCGCCGCCCTGCCCGCCTATGCCAGCCTGATCGAGGGCGCGCCACGTTACGCGCAAAACATGCGCATGCCCTTTGATCCGCTCTCGCCCGTGCGCCCGCGTGAACTGGCAGGGGCATCCAACGCCTGGGCCGCGGGTATCAGCCGGTCGGCCACCGGATCGACACTGTTGGCCAACGATCCCCACCTTGGGCTGACCGCCCCGACGATCTGGTATCTGGCGCGCCTTGAACTTGAATCGGGCGGTGTCATTGGCGGCACGATCCCCGGTGTGCCCGTGGTGATGATCGGGCGCAGTTCCGATCTTGGCTGGGGGCTGACATCGTCCTATCTGGATGATCAGGACGTGTTCATCGAAGAAGTAAACGCCCAAAACGCCAACCAGTATCGCACCGCCGATGGCTGGGCCGATTTCGAGACCCGCGACAGTATCATCAGCGTGCGCGACAGCGCCGCTGTCACGATCCAGTTGCAATGGACCGGCAACGGCCCCGTGATCCCGCCCGACCAGTTTGATCTGGGCACGATCCGCCCGCCCGGCCATGTGACCACCCTGGCCTGGACCGCCCTGTCACGCGAAGACACATCGGTGTCGGCCGCGATGGACCTGATGCGCGCGCGCAATGTCCGTCAGGCGATTGCCGCCACGGCGGGCTATATCGCGCCCTCGCAGGTGCTGACCATGGCCGATCGCAACGGCATCGCCATGAAGCTGATCGGTGCCATGCCCGCCCGCGATCCGGCCCATCAATCCCAAGGTCGCCTGCCCACCTATGGCTATATCCCGACCAACCAGTGGCAGGGCCTCCTGCCCTATACCGACAACCCTGAATTCGTGAACCCCGAGGGCGGGATCGTCGGCAATACCAACAACAAGATCGTTGATCGCCCCTTTCCAAACCACGTGTCCTTTGAATGGGGCGATACCCAGCGGATCAACCGCTGGCGCCGTCTGATGCAGGTCCGCGAGGTGCATACCCGTGAAAGCTTTATCGAGGCCCAGCTTGATACCGTCAGCTATACCGCCCGCGCGCTGCTGCCGCTTGTGGGGGCCGATCTGTGGTTCACCGGCGAGGCCGCGCCCGAAGGCACCCCCGAACACCAGCGCCAGCTTGCCCTGCAACTGCTGAGCGAATGGAACGGCGAGATGAACGAACATCTGCCCGAACCGCTGATCTATGCCGCCTGGATGCGCGCCTTGCAGGATCGCCTGATCCGCGACGAGTTGGGCGGGCTGTCGCGCGAGTTTACCCATGTTGATCCGGTGTTCATCGAACGGGTTTACCGCGATGTGGGCGGTGCCGCGCGCTGGTGTGACGTGCTGCAATCCGCACCTGTGGAAACCTGCACTGATCTTGCCCGTCTTGCGCTTGATGATGCGCTGTTGTGGATTGCGCAAAATCACGGCAGCGCGCTGGAAAGCCTGCGCTGGGGCGATGCCCATCAGGCGACCCATGACCACCCTGTTTTGGGCGAGGCTGCGGTGCTCAATTGGTTCGTGAACATCCGCCAATCCACCAGTGGTGGCGACAATACCCTGCAACGGGGCCGCACATCTGGCGTTGATCCGTTTCCGTTCCAGAATGTCCACGCGGCGGGCTATCGCGGGGTTTATGACTTTGCCGATCCCGACAGTTCGGTCTTTGTCACGGCCACGGGGCAATCGGGCCACCCGCTGTCACGCTACTATGACGATCTGGGCGATCTTTGGCGGCGCGGCGAATATATCCCCATGTCGCTTGATCCCGCCCTTGCGCGCGCGGCGGCAGTGGGCGTCACGGTGCTGGAACCGGACGCGCAATGATCCTAGCGCCGGTCGCGCCGTTTCTTGTGGAACCGGTCGCGGTCGCGCCGTGACCATGTGACATCAACCTGCCAGCCTTCGGGATTTTCGCGGCTGGCATCCACCACGCCCATTTCGTGCAGGAACGCGTGCGAGGCCGCATCGTCCCAGCCGATTTGCAGCATTTCGTGGGTTTTCGGGTCGGTCGTTTCGGCCAGCACATGATCCAGCAGATCGGCGACACCTTCACCTGTCACGGCGGAGGTGACATGTTTGCCAGTGCGTTTGGCCGTGACGCGCAGCGCTTCGGCCTCGTCTTCGGGCAGGTTGTCGATCTTGTTCCAGACCTCGATCTGGGGCGTGTCCTTGGACACTCCCAGCACGCCCAAAATGGTGACGACCTCGGCCCATTGATCCTGACTTTGCGGATGGCTGATATCGCGCACATGCAGGATCACATCCGCCTCCAGCACTTCTTCCAATGTGGCACGGAAGGCGGCGACAAGTTCGGTGGGCAGATCGCTGACGAACCCGACCGTGTCGGAAAAGATGACCGTCTCGCCGGTGGGAAATTCAATCTTGCGCATGGTCGGGTCAAGCGTGGCGAACAGCATGTCTTTGACGAAAACATCCGCGCCCGTCATCTTGTTGAACAAGGTCGATTTGCCCGCGTTGGTATAACCGACCAAGGCCACGGTCGGAAACGGCACCTTGGCACGGCCCGCGCGGTGCAGGGCGCGGGTTTTCTGCACCTTGGCTAGCTGGGCCTTCAGGCGGTTCAACTGCGTATCAATCGCGCGCCTGTCAGCCTCGATCTGGGTTTCGCCGGGACCACCGACAAAGCCCAATCCGCCGCGCTGGCGTTCAAGGTGGGTCCAGGCCCGCACAAGGCGGGTGCGCTGATAGGTGAGTGCGGCCATTTCAACCTGCAACACACCTTCCTTGGTGCGCGCGCGGTCGCTGAAGATTTCAAGGATCAATCCGGTGCGGTCCAGCAGCTTGACGCCCCATTCCTTCTCCAGATTGCGCTGCTGCACGGGTGTCACGGGACCGTCGATCAGGACAAGCCCTGCCTCGGCGTCATGAATGCGCTGTTTCAGCTCGGCGATCTTGCCCTTGCCGAACAGCATGCCGGGATGCAGTTTCGGCAAGCGCACGATTTCCGCGCCGACCACGTCAAGATCAGGCAGGGCATCGCCAAGGGCCACAGCCTCGGCCAGCGCGGGCTCTGCGCTTTGCTTTGATCCGGCTACCTTGAGTTCGGGGTGCAGGACATAGGCCCGCATGGCGGACCGTTCATCGGACATTGCTAGCCTTCTTCGCCATCATATAGGCTGATCGGCTGGGCCGGCATGATGGTGCTGATCGCGCTTTTATAGACAAGCTGGCTTTGGCCATCGCGGCGCAGCAGCACGCAAAAACTGTCAAACCAGGTGATCACACCTTGCAGTTTCACGCCGTTGATCAGGAAGATTGTAACGGGAACCTTCACCTTGCGCACATGATTGAGGAACGCATCCTGTAGGTTCTGTTTGTCTGAGGCCATTGCCTAACCCTTCTATTCTTGCGGCCGCGGACCGGCCATTCCCATCCGCCCAATTATGTCGCGCCCCGCGCCGAGATTAAAGAGGAAAAATAACGCCGCTAACGGCGCCAGAATTCGGGGTTCAACAGGGCGATGATCGCCAGCGCCTCAAGGCGCCCGACAACCATTGCCGCTGCCAGCACGTATTTGGCAAAAGCGGTCAGGCCCGCATAGGAAATCGGGGCTTCGGCCCCCACATCGGCCAGCGGACCGGTCGTGGATAATGCCGCCACGGCCAGCACCATCGCCGTTTCAAATTGCACACCCGTCAGGGACAGCAAAACCATCACGGCGGCAATGGACATGGAAAACAGCATGAAAAAGATCCATGCGATATAGGCGCCCTGCTTGCGGATACGGCGCGCATCGGCCCCAGCCCCGCCCACGGAATTGGGATGCACCAGCCGTTCAAGTTCGCGTTCCGAATGCTTGTAAAGCGCATAGACCCGCAGCAGTTTCACACCGCCCGCCGTGGTGGCCACGCCGCCACCGATCATCGACAGACCCACAAGGATCAACCCCGGTGTTTGCAGGCCCGACCAGTTCGCAGCGCCCAGCCAACTGGCGGATTCGAAACCCGTGGTGGTCAGGAATGACATCACCGTAAAGATACTGCCCCACAGGGCGCGCAAGCCCGATTGTATTTCACCAATGCCGGTGCTGGCTTCGGTCGCGCCGATCCAGTGACGCAAGAACAGTAAGGCGGGCAAGATCACGATCAAGGTCATGCCAAGCCGGAATTCGGGGTCATGAAATACATTCTGGCGATCTTCGCCCATCAGCCCGCGCCCGAAGGTCAACCGCGACAGGGCAAACAGCATGAACAAAAAGATCAGCACTTCGCCGCCAATGCCCGCACCGCTGTAAAACAGCCCGCCCACCGGTGATATCCCCGAGGTCGCCATGACCGACATCGCATGGCACAGCGCCACAAACGGCACCTCGCCCAGGATCGTCAGACCCAGCCAAAGCACAACCGTCAGCGCGGCGTAAAGCGGCACCAGCCGAGCGGCAAAACGGGTCAGGCGCTCGGAGGGGTCGGCGATCCGCGCGATCTGGCGAAAGTCGGTGGGCCCCTGCCCCGCGGTTGCCGTGGCGCGCACCTCGAACCCGCCAAGGTTCATCGGCGCCAGGATCGACGCCGCCGCGACCCAGATCAGCAAACCGCCCATCCAGCCCACCATCGCGCGCCACAGATGCAGCGGACGGGTCAGCACACGCGGATTGTCAAACAAAGTCGCGCCCGTGGTCGTGAAACTGGACACCATTTCAAACCAGGCATCGCGGAATGTCAGAGTGTTGACGGCCTCGTAGAATGGCACGGCCAGCATGACCGGCAAGACGGAAAACGCGGTGAGCAAGGCCACAAGCTGGCTGCGGGCAATGCTGGCGGGGCGATAATGCTGGGTTGCAATCGCCAGCAGGACCGACAGCAGGGTAAACAGGATCGCACTGTAAAGGAACGCGCGCGCGCCCGCAAAATCATCCAGCGAAAAAGCATAAAACGCAGGCACCATCATGGCCAAAGCCGCAATGCCCATCATCAGAACGATAAAGGGAAATTCGGTCAGCCGCAGTGCCATCAGAAAAAGTCGATCGAGACCTGCAACAGGCGCTCGACCTCGCTCACGTCGTCAGCCATGCAGAAAATCGCGATGACATCGCCTTCTTCGATGCGCAATGCGGCGGTGGGTTTGACCAGTTTGTCACCTTTCAGGACCGCGCCGACCAGCACGCCTTCGGGGAAATCAATGTCGCGGATGCGCTGGCCGGAAATGGGTGATGTGGACAGCACCTGCGCCTCGATCACCTCGGCTTCGGCGTCTCCGATGGAATAGACGCCCCGCACGCGCCCGTGGCGGATATGGCGCAAGATGCTGCTGACGGTCGTGGCGCGCGGGTTGATATAGGCGTCGATATTGAGCGGGCCCATCAGCGGCACAAGGCTGGGATCATTGGTCAGGCAAATGGCCATCGGACAGCCCAGCCCCTTGGCGCGCACGGCGGCCAGCAGATTGGTCTTGTCGTCATCCGTGACGGCCAGCACGGCGTCCGCACCGGCGATATTGGCCTCGGTCAACAGGTTCACATCCAAACCGTCACCATTCAAAACGATCGTGCGCTCAAGGGCATCGGCCGCGTCCTCGGCGATGCGGCGGTTCTTTTCGATCACCCGCACGCGGACACGGTCGGTGCGCTGCTCCAGCGCGCGCGCAACCGCCAGCCCCACATTGCCGCCACCGATAATGACGATCCGTTCCTGCTTTTCGTTGGTTTTGCCGAAAATTTCGAGGGTGCGGGTCATGTCAGCCGTGCGGGTAAACAGGTAAACCTCATCACCGGCGAAAATCTGATCTCCCGCACCGGGCGCAAACAGCGTGCCGTCCCGGCGGATGCCGACAACGATGGCATCAAGGGTGGAAAACAGATCGGTCAACTGGCGCAGGGGCGTGTTGATCACCGGACAATCGGGCGCGATATTGATCCCCAAAAGCTGCGCTTTGCCGTCAAGGAAACTCTCGGTGTCAAAGGCGGCGGGGGCCGACAGACGCTGCAAGGCAGCCTCGGCCACTTCTTTTTCGGGTGAGATGACCACATCAATCGGCAGGTGATCGCGGCGATACAGATCGGAATAGATCGCATCAAGATAGCTTTGCGCCCGCAGCCGTGCGATCTTGCGCTGGATGGCAAAGACCGAATGGGCCACCTGACAGGTCACCATGTTCACTTCGTCACTATGGGTCGCGGCGATGATCATATCGGCATCGCGCGCACCGGCGCGTTCCAGAATGTCGGGATAGCTGGCATGGCCCGCAACACCCTGCACATCCAGCGTATCGGTGGCGCGGCGCACCAGATCGGGGTTGTGGTCTACGACCGTGACGTCGTTGCGCTCGCCCGACAAATGGCGCGCGATCTGCCAGCCGACCTGACCCGCGCCGCAAATGATAACCTTCATGTCAGCCCCTCATGTGCTTGGCCTGTGGTGCCTGATCGTGCGGGCACGGTCAATCGCCTGCATCCTGCGTGGCTTCTTCGATATGGGCGACCCGTGCACCGGCCTTGTTCGAGGTCACGACCCCCAGCGATTTCAACTTGCGGTGCAGCGCGCTGCGCTCCATCCCGACAAAGCTGGCGGTGCGGCTGATATTGCCACCAAAACGGTTGATCTGGGTCAGCAGATATTCGCGCTCGAACAATTCGCGCGCCTCGCGCAGGGGCAGTGTCGCAAGACCGCCCGACAGCAACACACGGTCTTCGCCACTGCTGGGTTCCTCGTTGCTGGGCAGTTCCTTGGCAGTGATCTCGTCGGTATTTTCTCCAAGGATAAGAACACGTTCCACGACGTTCTTCAGCTGGCGCACATTACCGGGCCACAACATCGTTTGCAGCAAGGCACGCGCGTCATCCGCCAGTTTGCGCAGCGGAAGGCCCTGCACCTTGTTGAATACGCCGATGAAATGTTCGGCCAACATCGGGATATCCTCGCGCCGTTCTTCCAGACTTGGCACATGGATCGGCACAACGTTCAGGCGGTGATACAGCTCCTGACGGAAGTTTCCTGCTTCAATTTCGGCGTTCAAATCCTTGTTTGTGCTGGAAATAACTCGCAAATCAACCTGCACTTTTCCGGTGCCGCCGACCCGCTGGAATTGCTGGTCCACCAGCACCCGCAGGATTTTCGACTGGGTGCCAAGGGGCATATCCGCGACTTCGTCAAAGTAAACGACCCCGCCGTTGCCTTCCTCAAGCATGCCCTTTTCAACACCGCGTTCCGGGCTTTCGCGCCCGAACAGCACTTCTTCCATGCGGTCCGGTTCAATCGAGGCCGAACTGACCGTCACAAACGGCGCCGCGGCGCGGTTGGAATTGGCGTGGATATAGCGCGCCGCGATTTCCTTGCCTGCCCCCGCCGGCCCCGTCAGCATGACGCGGCCATTGGATTTCGTGACCTTGTCCAGCTGGGACTTCAAGGTGCGGAACGCCGCACTGTCGCCCAGCATATCCGCCCCTGCGCTATCGCCACGTTTCAGTTGCAGGTTCTCGCGGCGCAGGCGTGATGTTTCCATCGCGCGGCGGATCACAACCATCAACTGGTCGATATTAAAGGGTTTTTCGATGAAATCATACGCACCCTGCTTGATCGCCGCGACCGCGATTTCAATATTGCCGTGGCCGGAAATGATCACGATCGGGATATCGGGATGATCGCGTTTCACCGATTTCAGGATGTCGATCCCGTCCATCTGGCTATCCTTGAGCCAGATATCCAGGATCATCAGCGCCGGTGCGTCCTTGGCAATTTCCGACATGCATTGATCAGAGTTCGCGGCCAGTCGCGTGGTAAACCCTTCGTCCTTGAGAATATCCGAAATCAGCTCGCGGATATCGCGTTCGTCGTCGGTTATCAGGATATCGCCCATTTTGGTCCTCATGCGGTTTCTTGGTGTGGCAGGGCGGCGGCGGTCAGGACCGGAAGGTCAATCACTGCCATCGCCCCGCGATGGTTGGATGCGTCAAAAGCGTCTGCATCCTGCAATTGCAGGGTGCCGCCGTGTTCTTCGATAATCTTTTTCACGATGGGCAGGCCAAGGCCGGTGCCCTTTTCGCGGGTTGTCACATAGGGTTCAAACAACCGCGCGCGGTCTTCGGGCAGGCCAATGCCGTTGTCGCTGATGGTGATCTGCGCGCCCTGTGGCGTCACCTTCATCGCGACGCGCACCTGCGGCTTGTAACCCTTTGGAACGCCGTTTTCTTGCAAGGTTTCAGTGGCTTCGCCCGCGTTCTTGATCAAGTTCGTCAGGGCCTGACTGATCATCGTGCTATCCAGATCAGCCATCACCGGACGATCCGGCAAATCGGATGTGATTTTGACATCGGGCTGGCCCGATTGCTGCAACAGGACCGCATCCCGCACAAGTGCAGCCAGATCATGGGTCATGCGTTCGGGTTCCGGCATCCGCGCGAATTTGGAAAACTCGTCAACAATGCGCCGTAAGTCATTGGTTTGGCGGATAATTACGTCTGTCATCTGCGCCAGCGCTTCGTGATCATCGCCCACAAGGTCTGCAAACTTGCGCTTGATGCGTTCCGCACTAAGCTGGATTGGCGTGAGCGGGTTCTTGATCTCGTGGGCAATGCGGCGCGCCACGTCCCCCCATGCGGCCATGCGCTGCGCGCTGACCAGATCGGTCACATCGTCAAAGGCCACAACATAGCCTTCCAGTGTGCCATCATCGCGCCGCCGCGGGGCCATCCGCACCAGCAGGCTTTCCTGTTGCCCGCCGCGCACCAGATTGACCTGTTCCTGCACCGCATCGCGTTCGCCTGCGCGCATCCGTTCAAACAGCGGCGCAAATTCGGGCACGGCCACGGCAATTGCCACATCTTCCTGATCCTGCGCCATATCCAGCAACCGCCCGCCCGACCGGTTCACAAAGGCGACCGTGCCATCGGCATCAAGCCCGACAACACCCGACGACACCGACGAAAGCACGGAATCAAACAGGCGGCGGCGGCGTTCGATCTGGCGCGTGTTGTCCAGCAGTTCCTCGCGCTGGCCCTTCAACTGCGTGGTCATCTGGTTGAAATACTGGCCCAGCTGCGCGATTTCATCGTCACCGGTTTCTTCGGGGACACGCACGTCCAGATCGCCACCACCAACGCGCTGGGATGCCCCCACAAGCCGGCCAATCGGGCGCGACAGGCGTTCAGCAAACCAAATCCCCAGCCAGATCGCGGCCAGGATCAGGATCACCGCAAAACCCAGGTAAATCAAGCCAAACTCAAACAAGAGCCGCCCACGATCGGATTCAAGCTGTTCATAAAGCGCCACGGTTTCCTGCGTTTCATCCAGCAGCGATAGCACCGATCCATCGACCTCGCGGGTCACGAAAAGATAGCGATCGACAAAAGCTTCAAGCGGGATCAGCGCGCGAAACTCGTTGTTGTCCCAGTCCTCGATGATGACGACACCATCCGCGGTGGCCTGCGCGATCTGCTCGGCTGTGGGCTGTTCAAAGCCAAACTCATAGGACCGCGCACCGCGCGCCTTGATCTCGCCCGCGCCGTCGATCACGAACACTTCGGTCAGGGTGCGTTCAATCTGCGGCTGGACCGCGCCCAGCACCTGGCGCACTTCGCCATCGCTCATGAAAAAGGTCTTGAGCCGTTCCGTGTTCAGGAACCCTGCAAGACCCAAGCCATCGCGGCGCAATTCCTGACGGTGTTCTTCTTCATAGGCTTCGGCGGCCGACAGGGAATTGCCGACAACGTTGCGCACCCTTTCGCTGAACCAGCCTTCAAGCCCCACATTGATCGACAGCACCGCAAAAACGGCGACCAGAACTGTAGGGATCAATGCCAGCAACGCGAACACGCCTGTGAGGCGCAAATGCAAGCGCGACCCCGCCGACCGCGCGCGCCGCGCCATGATCAGCCCGATCACCCGCTGCAGGACCAATGCGGCAATCACCAGAATATAGACAAGATCGGCCAGCAGGATCAGCCGCAGTGACGGGGCCGTTGCGGTCTGGTCCAGCGGTCCCAGAATCGTGATCGTCAGCCCCGCCAGGATCGGCCCCAACAGCACCAGCCCCAATGTCATGGCGTTTTGCACAGGTCGTTTGCGCCGCCAGCGACTGAACCTTGCCAAATTGATGCCCAGAAGGGACCGTTGCACCTGCACGCCCTTTGATGTGGGGCCGTTGCCCCGTTACCGCTATGTGCGGTCCTAACCGCTACAGACTGTGTCTGCGGCAGGCTGGCCACGCTTATGTTGCGGTTTTACATCAATTTACGCCGCCGTGTCACGCGCATATCGAGTTCGGTGATCTTCTTTCGCAAGGTATTGCGGTTTATGCCCAGAAGATCAGCACATTTCGCCTGATTTCCACCTGTCGCATCCAGGGCGATTTCGATCATCGGCGCCTCGACCTCGCGTAGAATCCGCTGATAAAGGCCCGGCGGCGGCAAGGCACCGCCATGCAGATCGAAATACCGCCGCAGGTGTTTGGCAACACTGGCCGACAGTTTGTCGCCCTCGCCTGCCGCCCCGCGCATCGGCTCCGTTGCTGGCTGGTTGCCCAGCACCGCTTCGATTTCGCCCAGGGTGATCTCGTCTTCGGTCGCGGTGGCCACAAGCCGGCGAATCGCATTCTCCAACTGGCGCACATTGCCCGGCCAGCTGTAGTTGCGCGCCAGATCAATGGCGCCGGGTGCAAGGCGGCGCAGCGATCCGCCATCGCGTTCCGCGCGCAGCAGAAAGTGATCGGCCAGCAGCGGAATATCGTCGACACGTTCGCGCAGGGACGGCACGGAAATCGTCACACCGCCAATGCGATAGAACAGATCCTCGCGAAAGCCGCCCTCCTCCATCCGCGTGGTCAGATCGACCTGTGATGTGGCCATGATCCGCGGCGCGTTGTCGCCCAGGGTGTCCAGCATCCGCACGATCCGCGCCTGCGCCGTATCCGCAAGATCGGCGATTTCATCAAACACCAGCGTGCCGCCCTTGGCGCGCGCCAACAGCGACGATGGGCCGTCCATCCCTTGCAGATCCGCAGCACTTGCCACCACGAAGGGCAGCGACCGGCGATCGGAAAAATCATGCACCGCGCGCGCGATCAGGCTTTTGCCCGTGCCGCTTTCGCCGGTGATCAGCACCGGCAGGGCCGTGTTCATCACCCGCGCCACCAGCCGATACAGCGCCTGCATTGTCGGGGTGCGCCCGACCAGCGGCAATTCGTCGTTGGCGGCGTGTGCATCGGGGCGCGCAGGTGCGGCGCGGCGTTTCACCTCGAGCGCGCGGGCCGAGCGTTTCATCAGATCGGGCAGATCAAAGGGCTTGGGCAGGTAATCATAGGCCTCGGCCTCGGCGGCCTGAATGGCCGTCATGATGTTGTTTTGCGCCGAAATCACGATCACGGGCAGGCCGGGGCGTGCAGCGCTGATCTTAGGCAGCTGTTCCAGCCCGTTGCCATCGGGCATGACCACATCGGAAATCACCAGATCGCCTTTGCCTTCCTCGACCCAGCGCATCAGCGTCACCAGCGACGACGTGGCGTGCACCTTGCATCCGGCCCGCGTCAGTGCCTGCGTCAATACCGTGCGGATCGTGCGATCATCGTCAGCAACAAGAACGGTTCCATCCATCAGTTTTCTCCGGTGGTTTGCGTGGCAACAGGCAGGGATATGCGAAACACGGTCCGCCCCGGCGTCGATTCAACGCCGATCCAGCCGCCCACGTCCGAGATCAGCTTTGACACCAGCGCAAGGCCCAGGCCTGTGCCGTTTTCGCGCCCCGACACGAAAGGTTCAAAGATATGCGGGGCCAGATCAGGCGGCAGGCCGGGCCCATCGTCAATCACTTCGATTTGCAGCGGCAGGCGGGCAATCGTGCCATCCGCGCGCCGCACCCGCAACGAGGGTTCGTAATAGCTGCGCAGGCGGATCACGCCGCCGTCCTTGCAGGCTTGCGATGCGTTCTTCAATAGGTTCAGCAGCACCTGCAACAGCTGATCCCCGTCCGCCAGCGTGTGCGGCAGCGACGGATCATAATCCTCGACCAGCAGCATATGCGCACCAAAGCCCACCGAGGCGGACTGGCGCGCGCGGTCCAGCACATCGTGGATATTCACCGATTGCAGCATGGGCGGGCGCAGGTTGCCGAACTGTTCGACCTGTTCCAGCAGTTTGACCACGCGGCGCGATTCCTCGACGATCAGATCGGTCAGTTCCTGATCTGCGCTGCTCAGATTCATCGACAGCAGTTGTGCCGCCCCCGTGATCCCCGCCAGCGGGTTCTTGATTTCATGGGCCAGCATTTCCGCCATTCCGATCGCCGATTTCGCGGCCTTGGTGGATTGCGCGTGCTGCGTGATCCGGTCGGCAATTTCACGCGGCGAAATCATCATCAGCATGTAGCCGTCACTGCCCTGCAACGGCGCAAACTGGATGTTGCAATGCATCGGTGCGCGTTCGCCGCTGCCCACATCCACGTCATTGACCGACAGGATCGTGCCGCGATCGCGGGCGCGGGCATAGGCATCCTCGAGGGGGGCATCAATCATCACCTTGTCCCAGACCAGCGCACCCAGCAGGGATTTGGAGGACAGGTTCAGAAAATTTTCGGCCGCCGGATTGCTGTCGCTGATCGTGTCATCGGGGGCCAGCAGCAATGTCGGCACGGGCAGCGAATACCACAGGGGTGTGTCAATCTTCATGCGGCCACCGCATCGGCCAGCATGGCGTGCACCTGGGACGGATCGGTGCAGGTCAGGACACGTTTGCGCAGGGCGGGCGGCGTCCCTGCCCCGTCCATATACCAGCCCAGATGTTTGCGCGCGACACGCCCGCCAAGGGTGGCTCCATAAAACGACAGCATCGCATCATAGTGCCCCGCGACCATATCAACGCGCGCTTGGCCTTGTGGAATATCGGGTGGCGGCGTGCCACATAGCGCGTTCGCAACCTGCGCCAGCGCCCAAGGCCGCCCTTGCGCCCCCCGCCCGATCATCACGCCCTGCGCGCCGGATTGATCAAGCGCCGTTTGCGCATCATCGGCATCCTGAATGTCGCCATTTGCGATCACCGGAATATCCACCGCGTCCACCACGGCGCGGATAGCGGCCCAGTCGGCGCTGCCTTTATAAAACTGGCAGCGGGTGCGCCCGTGGATCGTGATCAGGCGGATGCCCGCACTTTCGGCGCGCCGCGCCAGTTCGGGCGCATTGCGCAAATCGTCATCCCAGCCAAGACGGGTTTTCAGCGTCACGGGGATGTCGACGGCACCGACCACGGCGTCGATCAACGTCAGCGCATGATCCAGATCGCGCAGCAGGGCCGAACCGGAATAGCCGTTTGTGACCTTTTTCGCGGGGCAGCCCATGTTGATGTCGATCATGCGCGCGCCGTTGCCTGCCACGACGCGGGCGGCCTCGGCCATCCAATGCGCATCGCGCCCTGCCAGTTGCACTGCGGTGTTGGCCTGATCGAAACCCAGTTCGGCGCGTTCGCGGACGCCGGGTTTCGCCTGCACCATTTCCTGACTGGCGACCATTTCACTAACAACCCAGCCCGCACCAAAGCTGGCAACCAGTTGGCGAAACGGTAGATCGGTGATGCCGGCAAGCGGCGCAAGCGCAATCGCGGGGGCCAGCGCCATGCTGTCCAGCCGGATATCTTGCGGTTTTGCCTGCGCTTTGACCATGTGCTTAATCCTTGTGCATCCCTGATCTACGCGGCAAAAGCGAAATGCACAATGAAATGGCGCGATAAAACGACGGCGAAACAAGAACTGCCTAAAATTTGGGCAGATACATCGCCTACTTTCCCTTGTTGCCTTCGCTGGTTACAAAAGGCGCGAACCAAAAGGCTGAACCGATGCGCACCACCGCCATTATCGTCGCCGCAGGCCGCGGCACCCGCGCGGGCGGTGCTTTGCCCAAGCAGTGGCAGGATTTGCGCGGTGCACCGGTGATCGCCCATACGATCCGCGCCTTTGCGGGCCATGTCGATGACATCGTGCTAGTGCTGCACGGTGACGATCTGCACCGCGCCGCCACACTGGGCCTCAGGGCGGTCGCGGGCGGTGACACGCGGGATGCCTCCGTGCAGGCAGGGCTGGCCGCGCTTGCCGCTGATCCCCCCGATTACGTGCTGATCCATGATGCTGCCCGCCCGCTGGTCAGCGCTGATCTGATTGCCCGCGTGAAGGGCGCGCTGGCGACCCACACAGGTGCGGCCCCTGCCCTGCCCGTGACGGACGCGCTGTGGACCGGCACGGATGATCTGGTCACCGGCACGCAGGATCGCGCGGGGCTTTATCGTGCGCAGACCCCGCAGGGCTTTCACTATGGCGCGATCCTTGCGGCCCATGCCGCATTCGCCGGTCAGGCCGCCGATGATGTCGCAGTGGCGCGCGCCGCGGGGCTGGATGTGGCCATCGTCGCGGGTGATGCCGACAACCTGAAAATCACCCAGCCGGACGATTTCGCGCGGGCGGCAAAACTGATGGGACGAGATATGGATATTCGCACCGGCAACGGGTTTGACGTGCACCGCTTTGGTGACGGGGATCATGTGATGCTCTGCGGTGTGGCGATCCCTCACAGTCGCGGATTGCAAGGGCATTCGGATGCTGACGTGGGCCTGCACACGATCACGGATGCGATTTACGGCGCCCTCGCGCGGGGTGACATCGGCCAGCATTTCCCGCCTTCTGATCCGCAATGGAAGGCCTGCGAAAGCCACGTGTTCCTGCGCCATGCGGTTGAACTGGCCGCTAACATGGGGTTCACGATCACCCATATTGATTGCACGCTAATCTGCGAATTTCCGAAAATCGGCCCCCATGCGGATGCGATGCGCGCGCGGGTGGCGGACATTACGGGGCTTGATCCCGACCGGATCAGCGTCAAGGCGACAACGTCCGAACGTCTTGGGTTTACAGGACGCGGCGAAGGGATTGCGGCGATGGCCACAGCAACACTGGTGAAGTCATGAAAGACAAATGGGCGCATATCACGGCAACGGTGTTTTACGTGGGCCACCTGAAACCGGCACCCGGCACTTGGGGGTCGCTGGTGGCCCTGCCGATGGCCTGGGCGATCTACATGATCGGCGGGTTCTGGCTGTTCGCGCTGGCAATCCCTGCCGCTTATATCAAGGGCTACTATGCAACCGTCTGGATGACTGCCGGCAAGGATAATCACGACCCCTCCGAGATTGTGATCGACGAAGTGGTCGGCCAGTGGATCGCCCTTTTGCCGGTGATCTATGGCATCCAGATGATGGGTGTCACACCGCAAACCCTATGGCCCGGTTGGGTTGCCGCCTTTGTATTGTTCCGCTGGTTCGACATCACCAAACCGGGCTTTGTCGGCTGGGCGGACCGCAAGGACAACGCGACCGGCGTGATGCTGGATGATGTGATCGCGGGGGTGTTCGCGGCGATCGGCGTGGCGGCGCTGGCCTCGATCTATCATCAGGTGATGATGTGAGCGCAGCCGCCCTGATGGACGCGGCCCGCGCCAAGGGGCTGATGATCGCCACCGCCGAAAGCTGCACTGGCGGGCTGGTGGCCGCCGCGCTGACAGACATCGCAGGCAGTTCGGACGTGTTCGAGCGCGGATTTGTCACTTATTCCAACGCCGCCAAGGTGGCCATGCTGGACGTGGCGCAGGCCACGCTGGACGCCCATGGCGCTGTGTCCGAACAGGTCGCGGGTGAAATGGCGCGGGGCGCGCTGGCCAACTCCAACGCAAGCCTTGCGGTGTCGATCACCGGTATCGCGGGGCCCGGCGGCAGCGATCACAAACCCGAAGGGCGCGTTTGTTTCGGGATCGCACATGCCGGTGACACCCACACCGAAACCGTCGAATTCGGCCCATTGGGGCGCGCTCAGGTGCGTGCGGCGGCAACCACCCACGCGCTTGGGCTGTTGCAACAAGCCATCGACTCGGCGCTGCCCGTTTGTGCGCCAAGCCCCGACCAGACTGCCTAAAAAACCGGCGTTTGAAAAACTGCCTGCCAAATTGGCGCGATCTGCGCGGTTGTGCCTTTTTATTCGTCGCCAGCCATGCCCCAACCTCCCAATCATCTCAGAGGGGACAGGATATGAACGGAGCGGACACAGCATGGATCATCGTCGCAACGGCGCTGGTTCTTTTCATGACATTGCCGGGGTTGGCGCTGTTTTACGGCGGGCTTGTGCGTGCGCGCAACGTGCTGAGCGTCTTTATGCATTGCTATGCCATCGCCTGTTTGATGTCGGTGCTTTGGCTGGTCGCGGGCTATTCGATTGCGTTCGGGAGCGGCACTAGCGGTGTTTGGGGCGGGCTGGACAAGATGTTCCTGAACGGCATTGACGCAGACACATTGGCGGGCACCCTGCCCGAGGTGCTTTTCTTTGCCTTCCAGATGACATTCGCGATCATCACGCCCGCGCTGATCGTCGGGGCCTATGTGGAGCGGATCGGGTTCGGTTTCGTGCTGTTGTTTTCGGCGCTTTGGATGCTGTTGTGCTATGCGCCTGTGGTGCACTGGGTCTGGGGCGGCGGGTTTTTGGCAGACGGGGGCATCTTTGGCGACACCGGCGTGCGCGACTTTGCCGGCGGGATCGTCGTGCATGAAACCGCGGGCATTGCGGCGCTGATCCTTGCGGTATTCCTTGGGCCACGGCGCAACCGCACCACCCCACCCCATAATCCGGGCATGGTGATGATCGGCGCGGCCATGCTTTGGGTCGGCTGGTTCGGGTTCAACGGTGGGTCGCAACTGGCAGCCGATGGTGGCGCCGCCATGGCCATCACCGTGACGCATCTGTCGGCGGCGGCTGCCTCGCTGTCATGGGCGCTCTGGGAAAAAATCAAATTCGGCCGCGCCTCGCTCGTGGGCCTTGTCACGGGCACGATTGCGGGGCTGGCCAGTATCACGCCTGCATCCGGTTTTGTCGGCCCCGTCGAGGCGCTGGCCATCGGCACGGTCGCAGGGATCCTCTGCCAAGAGGCCGTGACCCTGATCCGCAACATCTTCAAGATCGACGACACGCTGGATGTGTTTGCGGTGCACGGCGTTGGCGGCATTTTCGGCACGATCATGATCGCCGTTTTCGGCCTTGGGTCATGGGCGGCGCAGCTGGGCAGTCTGGCGATTGTCGGGGTGTTTACAACCGTGGTGACGGTTGCGCTGATCTTTATCGTCAAAGCGGTCACACCCCTGCGCGCCGATATAGAGGCGGAAACCAACGGGCTGGATCTGGCCGTGCACGGCGAACGCGCCTACGACATGAACAGCTAAAGTTTTGGGCAGGCCTTAGCGGGCCTGCCCGTAAAGATCGGCGGCGCGCTGTTCAAAAGCCCGCACAACGCGCTGCATGGCCTCGTTGAAAAACAGCCCCGCCGCGCCCTGCAACAGGCGGTTGCGAAATTCAAAATCCACCGCGAACGACACAGCGCAGCCCTGATCGTGGGGCGTGAATACCCACGTGCTTTCCAGATACTTGAACGGCCCGTCGATATAGGCGGTGTCAATCTGGCGCTTGGCGGGCCAAAGCGTCACGCGGCTGCCGAACTTTTCGCGAAAGACCTTAAAGCTGATCACCAGATCGGCCAGCATGACCGTGTGATCACCGTGATCGGTCGTGCTGCGGATACGCGCGGCCGCCGTCCACGGCAGAAATTCAGGATAGCGGGCCACATCGGCTACAAGCGCATACATCTGGTCGGGCGAATAGGGCAGCGACTTGGTTTCGGCGTGTTGCGGCATGGGGCATTTTTCCGTCTTGCGTTGCCCCCCGTGTCGGACAAAACGCCGCCCGATACAAGGGCGGCGCGCAGTGGACGGACCCGGTGTCGCAGTCCTAGCTTGGCTTGGTTGGCTTGGTGGCGGGTTCTTTTTCCTCAAGATCGGCGCGCAGATCGGCAGACATCTTGTCGGTCAGCGCTTCCATGTATTTCTGCAAGATGATCGGCGGCTCGGCAGGGGCAAGTTTGACGCGCAAGGTGCTGGCCCCTTCCTGCGAATAGGCATAGCGCGACGAATAGGAGGCATTGACCGAGGCGGCAAACGGCCCCCAACCGCCCTTGGCGCTGGCACTGCCGCTCTTTTCGGTCGTCTTGGCCATGGTGATCGCCATCTTCACTTCGATCTCGGCCTCTTGCACCGCATAGAATGTGGGCAGGAACCCCATTGACACAAGCGAGAATGTCTTGGTCTTGCTGGGTTCGGACAGGTCTGGCAGGGTGATCATCTGCTCGGCCATATAGCTGGCGACAGCGGTTGAATTCATATCCAGTTTGGTCTGGGATTCGGCCACGGCAATGGCCAGTTTCTGAACCATCTCGGGAAATGGGGTGTTAAGAAGTTCTTGTCCGACGCTCATGATGATCTCTCCTGTCTAGTGCTAATCTACGCTTTGAATACGGGTGCGCCGCCGCAGGCTGAACTTGACGCGGGTTGCGGTGTCGCCTGTCATCGCCTGACGCGGGTTCACGCCCAGCATCACATTGTCGGCGTCCTTGCCAAGCGCGCCGGCCATGTCGATTTCGATGTTATCAAGGCTGAAGGCGCCGTCTTCGGGATGGGCGCGGGCAATTTCCGCGGCCAGTTGCCCGGCCAGTTCGCCCGCCGCGACGACCTGCGTGTCGGGATCGGCTTGGGGCGGTAGCACCGGGCCGGTCGCCCCGAACATCGGGCCGCGCGACTGTTCGGCGATCTTGCTTTCCAATGCGGCGATCTGCGCGCGCAGTGTGTGGTCACTTTCTTCCAGCGCCGCGATGCGCGATTGCAGACCGGTCAGCGTGGCGATGATATCATCGGACAGGCCGACGATGCGCACCTCAAGCGGGCCGTCACCGGATGCGGGTGTCGTGGGTTTGGCCATGCTAGCGGCCCTCGCCCGACTGATCTGTCAAAGCATCGTCAACGCCCGGCGGCGGACCGGGGGCAAAGTGCATCCGCAGGCTGGATGCGCCGCTCACATCGAATTCCTGACCGTTCTGGTAGTTGGCGTTCACTGGCGTTGCCCCGATGATAAAGTCCCATGCCTTGCGCCCGATGCCGCGGTCGTCCTTTGCCTCCTTGGCGGGTTCAAGATGCAGGGCAAGCTTCAGTTCGACCTCGACCGATTGCATGTGAAAGATCGTCGGGGTCAGCCCTACTTCGATCAATTCGGTCGGGTAGTCGCGCAGGGCGGCCAGTTGCTGCCGGTTCAGTTCAACCGAGGCCGACGCGACACTGGCCCCGACCTGTTCAATCATCGCCGAAATTGGCGCAACCAAAAAGCCAAGCGGATCGGTATCTGCCATAACATCCCCCAAACAATGCTGAAAAAAGCTACCACAGGTTGTGTGATTTACCTAACGGCAATCTGGTGCGCCAATCCAGCCCATTGCACATCCCGCGCGACTTATGACACACAAAGCGCAGGCCTATATGACCGGAGATACCGATGACCACGCCCGACCATTCATCTTATGTCATCGACGAAATGATCAGCGCGAAATCCATCGCCGCGCGGATCGAGGATCTGGCCCGCGATATTCAGGCCGAATTCAAGGGCACCGACAAGCTGGTCGTCGTCGGCTTGCTGCGCGGATCGTTCGTGTTCATCGCCGATCTGGTGCGCGAGCTGGACCTGCCCGTCGAGGTCGATTTCCTTGAGGCATCATCCTACGGCGACGCCATGGAATCCAGCCGCGAGGTACGCATCTTCAAGGACCTGCGCGGCCAGATCGAGGGGCGCGATGTGCTGGTCGTCGAGGATATCATCGACACCGGCCACACGCTGGCCCATGTGACCGATTACTTGCGCACAAAACATCCCGCACGGCTGAAATCCATCGCCCTGCTTGATAAACCCACGCGGCGCGAAGTGGATTACAAGGCCGATTGGCTGGGCTTTGAAATTCCCGATGAATTTGTCGTGGGCTATGGAATTGACTACGCCCAACGCAACCGCAACCTGCCCTTCATCGGCAAGGTGAGGTTTACCTAGGCAAGCGCCGCTGCAGGGCGGCTGTGCATCCTGCAATGGCAGGATACCGCCGAGACCCCATGTTTTTGTGTCACAGGCAGCCATTTTCTGGTGCCGGGCGCTTTGAGAAGTGCGACTGGCCCCGTAGCATGACCCTACGTAATCATTTTGATCCAGACATTGAGACGAGGCAACGACATGAAAACAATCGCAATTTGCGCAGGCATCGCCTGTTTCGCCACCGCTGCCGCCGCACAAAGCGGGCCGGATATGAATTTCGGAGGGTCGATCTCGTACGGCATTGTCTCCGATACCAGCAGTGACTTTGAATATATCACGCTTGATTTCAATGTGCAGGGCCAGTTCGCGGGCAGTTCCGGCCTTGGCTATTTTATTGACTACGCAGCCATTGCCCCCTCTGACGACCTTGGGGCCAATATTGATGAATTTTACTACGGGCTGACCTATGATCTGGGTCCCGGCACCTTGCAGTTCGGTCGCCCCAAGTCGGTGATCAGCGACCTGCTTGATGGTCCACGCTTTGGCGAAAACCCCGACGCCATGTTTTTCTTCGGACAGTTTGCCGGCAGTATCTTGCCGCTCATCCTCGTGTCTGACGACGAAGTTTACGGGCTTCGCTATGATGGAAATGCCGGTCAGGTCCAGTTTGGCCTCAGCGTTCACAGCTCGCAGAACACCGATGAAACCCTGACGGGCGGTGTCGTGTCCTATGACGCAGGCAATTTCACGCCATTCGCCGTGTTTGAAACCCTGTCCGGCCTTGGTGCCGGTCAGGAAGCGCGCTATTCGCTGGGCACGAAATACGCCAATGGGCCGTTTTCCGGGCTGATCAGCTATACGATGAATCCGGGTTTCGCTGATGACCTCAACTCGATCTTCCTGACAGGCGAATATCAGGTGAACGACGAATTCGCGGCTGGTCTGACCTATCTGCACATTGGCGACGGTGTTACCTCGCAAGAGGTTTACGGGATCGGCGGGCAATACACCTTTGATGTCGGTGCCTTCGTGCGGGCCGATATCACGCAGTTCAGTGGTGGCGGCGATCCGCTTTACAACTTTGAAGTCGGTTACACCTTCTAGGACGCGACGCACCCGTTTTGGATGACTGGGCGCAGGGCAACTTGCGCCCTTTTGCTTTGTGCCCGTGTCTGCCATTCTGCCCACATGCGTGAAGTCCGCCACCTTTTGCGAATGGCCCGCTGGGCCAAACGCCCGCCCAGCCAGCAACGTGTGATCCTAGTGATCGCAGTGATCGTGATCTGCCTTGTGATCGCGGGGATTGAACGCTGGATCGGCTTTCCCGACTGGATGGCGGTGGAAAGCAGCCGTCCTAGGGTCGTGCGCTAGGCCGACCATCTGCGTTTTTGTGCGTCCATGCACCAAACCTGTTCGCAAATACTTGATTGGTTGGGTTAGGCCTGTGTTACGCTGGGTCACGTTCAACCAAGGAGGCTGCCATGACCAGATTTTCGCTGTTCCTTGCCACATCGACGCTTGCGCTTGCGGGCTTTGCGGTGGCCGAGAGCCATATCGCCCCCGAAGTCGCAAGTGCGATGAAGGCGCGACAGGCGCATATGACCTTGTATTCCCACAACCTTGGCACGCTGGGTGGCATGGCACAGGACAAGATCCGCTATGACGCCGAGGCGGCGATGATCGCGGCCAGCAACCTGGTGGCGCTCGCCGGCGTGAACAACGCGGGCTATTGGGTGGACGGGTCCGACACGTCTGTCGAAGGCAGCCGCGCCCTGCCCGCGATCTGGGATGACATGGATGGGTTCATGGCCGATCAGGCTGATCTGCTGGCCGCCGCGCAGGGGTTGGAAGGAGTCGCCGGTGATGGGCTGGACGCGCTCAAGGCGGCGTTCGGGCCGGTTGGTGGTGCCTGTGGTGCCTGCCACCGCGAATACCGCCAGCGCAACGAATAGACCATGCGGCGGTTGATCCGCACCGGTGTGGTGCTTGCGGTTCTGGGCGGTGTGGTCGCGTGGTTCCTGACGCGCCCCACCCCGCTTGATCCCGCCGTGATTGCGGGGCGTGAGGGGGACGCCGCGCACGGCGCGCTGGTCTTTGCCGCGGCCGGTTGCGCATCCTGCCACACCGCACCCGACAGTGAACCAACTGACATGCCCGTCCTGTCCGGTGGTCGTGCGTTCCCCAGCGACTTTGGCAGTTTTATCGCCCCAAATATTTCGCCCGATCCGGCGGCAGGTATCGGCGGGTGGAGCGATTATGATCTGGCAAATGCCATCATGCGCGGCGTCAGCCCTGCTGGCGCGCATTACTATCCGGCCTTTCCCTATACCGCCTATGCCAAGGCCGATCCGCAGGACATCGTTGATTTGATCGCCCATCTGCGCAGCCTGCCCGCAAGTGATGTGGCCAGCCAGCCGCATGATGTGGGGTTCCCGTTCAATATCCGGCGGTCGTTGGGAGGATGGAAACTGCTGTTCGCATCTGATGCATGGGTCTTGGCGGGTGAGCAGACAGCAGAGGTGACGCGCGGCCGCTATCTGGTCGAAGCCTTGGGCCATTGCGGCGAATGTCACACGCCGCGCAACGCCTTGGGCGGATTGCAGCGCGGGCAATGGCTGGCCGGTGCGCCCCACCCCGGCGGCGAAGGCACCATTCCCAACATCACCGCGGGTGAACTGGCATGGAGCGAGGGCGAGATTGTGGAATACCTGACCAGCGGCTTCACCCCAGACTTTGACACAGCGGGCGGTGAAATGGTCGATGTCATCGCCAACACGTCCCGCCTGCCCGAAAGCGACCGCGCGGCGATTGCCGCCTACCTCAAGGCCGTGCCTGCGGTGGAGTGATCACGCCCCCAGTTTCGCTATCCGCGCCGCGCGAAGGCGCGCAAAATCATCGCCCGCGTGATAGCTGGAGCGCGTCAGCGGCGTGGCCGAAACCATCAAGAACCCCTTGTTATAGGCAGTCTTTTCATAAGACTTGAATTCGTCAGGCGTCACGAACCGGTCAACCGCGTGGTGTTTCGGGGTCGGTTGCAGGTATTGGCCGATGGTCAGGAAGTCGATGTCGGCGGCGCGCATGTCTTCCATGACTTGCACAACGGCCTGCTTGTCCTCGCCCAAGCCCACCATGATACCCGATTTGGTGAACATCGTCGGGTCCAGTTCCTTGACCCGCTGCAACAGGCGCAGCGAATGGAAATAGCGCGCGCCGGGGCGCACTTCGGGGTAAAGGCCGGGCACGGTTTCAAGGTTGTGGTTGAATACGTCCGGGCGCGCCTCGACGACGATTTCCAGCACCGAAGGATCGCAGCGAATAAAGTCCGGCGTCAGGATTTCGATCGTGGTGTCGGGCGCTTGTTTGCGAATGGCGCGGATCGTCTGGGCGAAATGCTCGGCCCCGCCGTCCTCGATATCGTCGCGGTCCACGGAGGTGATCACAACGTGGTTCAGCCCCAGCTTTTTCACGGCATCAGCCACGCGACCGGGTTCAAAGATATCCAGATCCTCGGGCGGCTTGCCCGTGGCGATATTGCAGAAGGTGCAGGCGCGGGTGCAAACCTCGCCCATGATCATCATCGTGGCATGGCCCTGGGACCAGCATTCGCCCACATTGGGACAGCCCGCTTCCTCGCAGACGGTTGTCAGCTTGTTGTCGCGCATGATGCGCGCGGTATCGGCATAGCCCGCACCACCGGGTGCTTTCACGCGAATCCAGTCAGGTTTCTTGGGCTGGGCACTATCGGGGCGGCGCTGCTTTTCAGGGTGGCGCTGTGCCGGAATTTTCAGATCGCGCATCTTGTGGCTCCTCCCACACGTGAACGTTCGCTTTGATTTACACTAGGGGATTTGCGCGGCAAGCCCAAGAGGGACATTGCCGCCATGCGCCATGTGCATTCGTCGCGCGCCACGCTATAATTGGCGCACTATAAAAGGATGCCACGAATGGCCATCAACTGGACGACCCACCGCCGCGATATCCATCGCCAAACAGCTGTGCAGGAATATCTGCGCCAGATCGTCTATGGCGGCAATGACGGGATCGTCACGACCTTTGCGATTGTCGCGGGTTTTGCCGGGGCCGCCGCCGAAGGCGTTGCGCAGATCGGTGGGCTGGCGGTGCTGGTCTTTGGGCTTGCCAACCTTTTTGCCGATGGGGTGTCGATGGGGCTTGGTGAATTTTTGTCAGGGCGCGCGGCGCGCGATATGTATCACGCGCGCCGCAGCGCCGAAATGCGCGCATTGCAGGACGACCCGGAACAGGAACTGCGCGAATTGCAACAGATATTGCAGGAACGCGGCTTACCCGAACACACTGCCGCGCAAACTGCCTCTGCCCTTGGCGACCACCCCGAAGCCGTGGCGGACCTGATGATGACCTATGAGTTTGGCCAAGCCGATCCGCGTGACGATACCCCTGCCATTAATGGCAGCTTCACATTTGTCGCGTTTCTTGCCTTTGGTGTGATCCCGCTTGTGCCCTATTTCGTGCTGCCTCCGACAGATACCACGTTCTGGATATCGGTCGGGGCAACGCTGTCGGCCCTTGCCGCCCTTGGCCTGCTACGGTGGAGCGCGACGGGCGAACGCCTTGCCCGCACCATGGGGGAAACCATGCTGGTCGGGATCATCTGTGCGGCAGTGGCCTACGGTGTGGGCTGGCTGGTGGGGGGTTAACCGATCATTTTGCCCGCCTGCCCCAGACTGTCATAGTGCAGGCGCAGACGTTGCAAGGCGATGCGCAGCACGATCTTGCCTGATCGCGCCGACCAGCCCATGTGCTTTTCGGTGGTTTCCATCCCTTCAAGGAAACAGCAGCAGCGCAGGGCGATATCCGCCAGTCCCGGGCCAAGATCGGCAAGGGCCGCCTTGACGCGCGCATCGGCAGCGGCAGGCGAATTGCCCGATGCGCCGCTGTGTGTCCGCGTTGTGCCAGCAGTCAGGAAACTGTCCCAGTCCTGCGTGACGCGCGGCCCCATCTGCGCCAGTTCAAAATCCTCGCGCAGGCGTTCGCCCGCCCGCACCAAGGCGCTGCTGAGAAAGGGTTTGCCATCCTTGTCGCGCCGCCGCGCCAACCCGTTAAGCGGGCTTTCGGCGGGGGCGGCAACACGCGCATGGTCGAAACTGGCGGGCGCTTCGGCCATGCCGGTGGCACGGTTTTCATCATTGGCCATGAAGGCGCGCAACTGGTTGCGCCCTGCCGCTGTCACGCGATATTTCACGATCCGTGCATCGGGGTCGTCTGTCGCGATCCAGTCGTTCAGCGCCAGCGCCTGCGCCACGTCCTGTCCGACCACGGCGGTGCGTGTGGTGCTGCCATCGGGGGCATCGCGCACCACCACGGCCATTTCCATGTCCTTTGCCACAGCCAGCACCGCACCGGTTTCCATCAGACGGCGCAGGGCGCGGCTGCATTCGGCCGCAATGCGTTGCTGTTCTTCACGGGCGGTCGTGCGGGGGGTCTTTGTCATGCATGGCTCCTGTTGCGAAAGCGAAGCTGCATCAGAGTGTTCGGAAAGCCGGCGCAGGGCTGCATCAACCAGCGGATCGTCACGGCGGTTTTCGATCCGGCGCACCTGTCGCAGAATCGTGCTTGCGTGAACGTCCGCAGCACGGGCCAAGGCGCGAATGGATGTGCCCGCCGCGGTGTGATCAAGATAGTGACGCACCGCTTTTGGCACGAAATCAGGCCGCACCCGCGCAACCCTTAAGCGTGGTTCAGTCCGCATGTTGTCCCCATTTTATGCGCAGGTCCCTCTGCGCACTCCAGCAAGTTATCCACAAGCTAAGGTTGAAAAAGTTTCCGATTTGTTAACAATGAGCAGTATGTTCATCATTGTTTCTAAATGATAAACATTCTTAACCGCAGCGTTCTTAACCTTTAGCCCTCGCGCAACACCCGTATAGGTTGTGCGATTGTCCACAGGCTGGAAACAAAAGGATGCTGCAAATGTTGGATGTCTTGGGGATGGTTGGCGCACTGGAGCGCCCGAAACTGCTGGTCAACGCTGCCCGGTTCGGGGTTGACGAATACGATCGCGAACGGCACCTGCGCCGTGTCTTGCGCACCGATCACCTGCCCCGTTCGGCGCAGGCGCTGATGATGCTTTTGGAACTGGAAGCGGTGATGGACGGGCAACGCGTGGCCAAACAGGCCGAATACGGCATCGCCCGCCATCTGGACCTTTTGATCGCCATCATGGGCGAGGCGCGGATCTTGCGCGCCACGACCCGCCCGACGCTGGTGCCTACATAAAGCTGTCGGGCATGCTGGCCTTTTTCGCCTCGACATAGGCGGTCAGGGCGGCATGGATTTCAGGATCAAGCGGCGGCTGGACGTAGGTATCGACCATTTTTTGCACGCGAATGCTGGCAAGGGCCTGGGTGTCGCGCGCGCCTTCCTCGTCCCATGTCTCGAAGGGTTTGTAATCAAACAGGTCACTGCGCCAGAACGCGGTCTTGAAGTTCGCTTGCGTATGCGCACAGCCCAGATAGTGCCCGCCCGGCCCCACTTCGCGGATCGCGTCAAGGGCTTGGGCATTCTCGTCCATCTCGACACCCTTGGCCAGGTGGTGCAGCGTGCCCAGCTGGTCGGCGTCCATGACGAATTTCTCGAAGCTGGCGACAAGCCCGCCTTCAAGCCAGCCGCAGGAATGCAGCATGAAGTTCACCCCTGCCAGCAGCCCCATGTTCAGGCTGTTGGCGGTTTCATAGGCGGCCTGCGCATCAGGCAGCTTTGATCCGCAGAACGACCCTGCACTGCGATAGGGCAACCCCATGCGCCGTGCCAACTGCCCTGCCCCATAGGTGATATGCGCCGCTTCGGGTGTGCCGAAGGTGGGCGCGCCGCTGTTCATGTCGATCGAGGTCACGAAGGCCCCCATGATCACAGGCGCACCGGCGCGGATCAACTGCGAATAGGCCACACCGGCCAGCACTTCGGCAAAGACCTGCGTCAGGGTGCCGGCAACCGACACGGGCGCCATGGCCCCGCCAACGATGAAGGGCGAAATGATGCAGGCCTGATTGTGGGCGGCGTAAACCTCCAAAGCACCCATCATCGTTGCGTCAAACGTCATCGGCGAGTTGATGTTGATCAGGTTCACCATCACGGTGTTGTCGGCTACAAATTCCTTGCCAAACAGGATCTCGCACATCTCGATGCTGTCCTGGGCGCGTTCGGGTTCGGTCACGGACCCCATAAAGGGTTTATCGGACAAGGTCATATGCGCCAGCAACATATCCAGATGGCGCTTGTTCACCGGCACATCGGTGGGTTCGCAGACGGTGCCGCCGGAATGATGCAGCCACTTTGACATATAGCCCAGCTTCACGAATTTCTGGAAATCGGCGATCGTGGCATAGCGCCGCCCGCCAGCGGCATCACGCACGAACGGCGGGCCATAGACAGGGGCCAGCACAAGGTTCTTACCGCCGATTTCAACGTTGCGTTCGGGATTGCGGGCGTGCTGGGTAAAGGTCGACGGTGCGGTTTCACACAACTTGCGCGCCAACCCCTTTGGGATGCGCACGCGCTCGCCATTCACGTCAGCGCCCGCAGCCTTCCAGCGCTCAAGCGCGGCGGGGTTGTCAACAAAAGCCACGCCGATTTCTTCCAGGATCTGTTCGGCGTTGGCCTGGATGATGTCCAGCGCCGCCTCGTCAAGGATTTCAAAATTGGGAATCTTGCGCTGGATATACTTGGCGGTTTCCACCGAAACGGCCGTGCGTTCGGCGCGCCGCGCGGCCCCGCCGCCCCCGCGTCCACGGCGGCCTGCGCGTGCTGGTTCTGCTGCTGCTTCGGTCATGGCGATCATCCCAATAGAATCTGTTTGGACAAAACCTACACCCGCGCCCCCCGCACCTTGCACGGATTTGCGGCGCATGGGGTGTAAAAGCGACATCGCGCGTGCGCGCCGCATCTTGCGCCCGTGCCGTGGGCGATTTACGAGGGCGTCATGGATATTCAAGCCCAACACGACCGCCTTTTGATCATCGACTTTGGCTCTCAGGTGACGCAGCTGATTGCGCGCCGTCTGCGTGAACTCAACGTCTATTGCGAAATTCACCCCTATCAGAACGTGACGGATGATTTTCTGGCCGATTTCGCCCCCAAGGCGGTGATCCTGTCGGGTGGTCCGGCCAGTGTAATCGACGACGGATCACCGCGCCCGCCCGCGCGCGTCTTTGATCTGGGCGTGCCGGTGCTGGGGATTTGTTATGGCCAGCAGGTCATGATGCACATGCTGGGCGGCAAGGTGGAACGGGGCCACGGCACCGCCGAATTCGGCCGCGCCTATGTCACGCCCGATGATCAGCGCATTGATCTGCTGAACGGCTGGTTCCTTGACGGACGCGAACAGGTCTGGATGAGCCACGGCGACCATGTCTCGGCCATCGCGCCGGGGTTTGCGGTTTACGGCACCTCGCCCAACGCGCCTTTTGCGATCACCGCCGATCTGGAACGCCGGTTTTACGCAGTGCAGTTCCACCCCGAGGTGCACCACACCCCCAACGGCAAGACACTGTATGAAAACTTTGTCCGGGACGCAGGGTTCACCGGTGACTGGACCATGGATGCTTACCGCGACGAGGCGATCCGCAAAATCCGCGAGGAAGTGGGCGACAAGAAGGTGATCTGCGGCCTGTCGGGTGGTGTGGACAGTTCGGTTGCCGCCGTGCTGCTGCACGAAGCGATCGGTGATCAGCTGACCTGCGTCTTCGTCGATCACGGGTTGCTGCGCCAGAACGAGGCGGATGAAGTCGTCACCATGTTCCGCGACCACTATAACATGCCACTGATACACGCCGACGAGCAGGACTTGTTTCTGGGCGAACTTGACGGCCAAAGCGACCCGGAAACCAAGCGCAAGATCATTGGCCGCCTGTTCATCGACGTGTTCCAGAAATACGCCAATGACATCGAAGGCGCCGAATTCCTCGCCCAGGGCACGCTTTACCCCGATGTGATTGAATCCGTGTCGTTTTCCGGTGGCCCGTCCGTCACGATCAAGAGCCACCACAACGTTGGCGGGTTGCCCGAAAAGATGGGGCTGAAACTGGTCGAACCCCTGCGCGAGCTGTTCAAGGACGAGGTGCGCGCGTTGGGCCACGAACTGGGCCTGCCTGCGTCATTCATTGGCCGTCACCCCTTCCCCGGACCGGGCCTTGCGATCCGCTGCCCCGGCGAGATCACCCGCGAAAAGCTCGACATCCTGCGCAAGGCCGATGCGGTCTATATCGACCAGATCCGCCGCCACGGGCTATATGACGACATCTGGCAGGCCTTTGTTGCGATCCTGCCCGTGCGCACGGTTGGCGTGATGGGTGACGGGCGCACCTATGATTTCGCCTGTGCCCTGCGCGCGGTCACGTCTGTCGATGGCATGACCGCGGATTACTACCCCTTCACTCATGATTTCCTTGGTGAAACCGCCACGCGGATCATCAACGAAGTGCAGGGCATCAACCGCGTGACCTATGACATCACCAGCAAACCGCCCGGCACGATCGAGTGGGAGTAACCCGCCTGCTGCGCAGGTTGCTGTTGTGGGGTGGCGCCATCTGGGGGCTGACCTATGGGTTTGTGTTTGCCTGGGTGCTTTTCTGGCCCGAAACAGACAGCGCCAACCTTGCGCCCGCCGATGTGATCATCTGTTTCGGCGCGGGGATGACGGGTGACGGCACCCTTGCCCCCGCAACCATCGACCGTGTCGCAAGATGCGCTGAACTTTATGCCGCCGGTGTCGCACCCAAGGTGCTGACGACAGGCGGTGTGGCCGCACCCGATGGCCCTAGTGCGGGAGGTCAGATGGCCGCACTGGCCCAAGCGTTCGGTGTGCCAGCCGCTGACCTGATCATAGAATCCCGCGCGCAATCAACATTGCAAAACGGCCTCTTTTCCCTGCCGCTTACGGATGCAGGCCGCATCATCATCGTTTCCGAAGGCTTCCACCTGCCCCGCTGCTGGGCCTCGATCCGCTGGGCGGCGTGGCAGTTGGGGCTGGCCCAGCCCGACATCACGCTGGTCATGTCAAATCCGGTGCGCCGCGACCCTGCATCGGGGCGGATCAACCAGGGGATCATCCTGCGCGAAACGCTTGCCCTGTGGTTCAACGGCGCGCGCGCGGCGGCCTATTCACTGGGTGGGGCCCTTGGCATCCCGCCTGACGACCGTATCGACTGGCTGCACTGACCTGCTTCTTTTGTTCAAAAATACCTCCGGGGGAGTCCGCAAGGACGGGGGCAGCGCCCCTTGCATCCGAACGGGCTTTCCTAAACGCGCGCGCCGTGGCACATCGTTGCAAACAGTTTGGGTTCCCACATGTCACCACCCCTGCAAGCCGCGCTCTGGATGACAGGCGCCATCGCGTCCTTTACGGCGATGGCGATCGCGGGGCGTGTGGTCAGCTTTGATCTGGATACCTTTGAAATCATGACCTATCGCAGCCTGTTCGGGCTGTGCATCGTCTTGATCGTCGCCGGTGCGGCCGGCACCCTGCCCCAGATCAGCCGCCGCAACCTTGGCCTGCACCTGATCCGCAACATGGCGCATTTTTCGGGGCAGAACCTGTGGTTCTTTGCGATCACGGTGATCCCGCTGGCGCAGGTCTTTGCGCTGGAATTCACCACACCACTCTGGGTGATCATGCTATCGCCACTGATCCTGGGCGAACGGCTGACGCGGGTCGGCGTGATATCCGCAATGATCGGCTTTGTTGGGATCCTGATCGTCGCACAGCCGGGGGCGACACCGCTGAATGCGGGGTTGATCGCAGCGGCCTTGTGTGCCGTTGGGTTCGGGATCACGGCTATCCTGACGCGGCGGCTGACCCGCACGGAAACGATCACCTGCATCCTGTTTTACCTCACTGCGATGCAGGCGGTGTTCGGGCTGGTCTGTGCCGGATATGACGGGGATATGGCCCTGCCAAGCGCGCAAACCCTGCCGTGGCTGGTGCTGATCGGCTGCGCGGGGTTGCTGGCGCATTTCTGCCTTACATCGGCTCTGAAAATCGCACCGGCCAGCGTCGTGATGCCGATGGATTTCGTGCGCCTGCCGGTGATTGCCGTGGTCGGCGCGCTGTTTTACGCCGAAGCACTTGATCCACTGGTCTTCGTTGGTGCGGCGCTGATATTTGCGGGCAATTACGTCAATATCCGGTTCGGTCACGGGCCGATGGCCCCCGTCACCCAAAAGTAACGCTACGGCGCGATTACAACTCTGACGTTGCGTAAAGAATTGACCGAAACGTCATTCACACCCTAGCACTTGGTCAGGGACGAGGAATTGCGCGCCCACACGCGCAGCAAACAGGGAAGAGACCATGAACAAGTTTTTGACAACCGGCGCAGCACTGCTGCTGACCACAACTTCCGCATTCGCCGCAGGGCTTGACCGCTCCGGTCAAAGCATCGGCGTCATTTTCGAAGAGGGCAATTATGCCGAGCTGAGCTTTGGTTCAGTGACGCCCAGCGTGTCGTCAGCGGCGCTTGGCGGGGCGAATATGGCACCGTCCTACACCCAGTTCGGGTTCGCCTATAAGCATCAGTTCGACGAAAACCTGTCGCTTTCGTTGATCGTGGATCAGCCATACGGTGCCGATGTTGCCTACGTTGGTCTGCCCATCGCCGGCGTTATCGACAGCCTGGGCATTACTGCGGTCGGTCGCTATGAAGTGAACGAGAACATTTCGTTCCATGCCGGTCTTCGCTTCCTTCAAACCAGTGGTGAACTGACACTTGGTGGCTTTTCGAACACCTATGACCCCGCGAGCGGAACGGGATACCTCATCGGTGCCGCCTACGAACGGCCCGACATCGCGCTGCGGGTTGCGCTGACATACTCCAGTGCGATTGAAATTACGCACGACGGTGTCTTGGCTCCAACCACGCTTGTCGCTGCGTTTCCCCAGTCCGTGAACCTTGATTTCCAGACGGGTGTTGCGGCGGACACTTTGGTGTTCGGCTCAATTCGCTGGGCTGAATGGTCCGCGGCCTCGTTGACAGAGAGCTTCCCTGCAGTAGGGCAGTTCTACGCACCCAGCAACGATGGCATGACTTACAATATCGGCGTGGGTCGTCGTTTTTCCGATAACCTTTCGGGTTCGATCACCATTGGTTACGAAGCAGCACAGGGTGGCATCGCTTCGCCTTTCGCGCCAACTGACGGCAATCTCAGCCTTCAGGTCGGGGCGGCCTACACGCTCGACAGCGGCGTAGAAGTTTCAGGTGGTGTCCGCTACATTCACATCGGTGACGCGACTGCCGATTTCACGCCATTTGGCGGCGGACCGGCTGATTTCACCGACAACTCGGCGGTGGCTGTCGGCCTCAAGGTCGCCTACAACTACTAAAGCGCCACCAATACCACACCGGATTCAGCCCCGCCCCAACAGGCGGGGCTTTTTCGTTGCAGGGCTGGGGCACGCGCGCTACCTAACTGGCATGATTTATGAAACCGCATCAGACTGGCTGAACGCCCCGCAAAAGCGGGTGCTGTTCTTTGGCATGTCCGGCCTTGGCAAAACCCATGTATCCAACATGCTGCGCGCGCAAGGCGACTGGTTTCACTATTCCATCGATTACCGCATCGGTACGCGCTATATGGGCGAGTTGATCGCTGACAATGCCAAACGGCAGGCGATGCAGGTGCCGTTCCTGCGCGATATGCTGCTGTCGGACAGTATCTATATCGGGTCAAATATCACCTTTGATAACCTGACGCCGGTGTCCACATATCTGGGCAAACCGGGCAAGGGCGGCCTGCCGATGGCCGAATTCAAGCGCCGTCAGGCCCAGTTTCAGGCCGCCGAGATTGCCGCCCTGAACGACACGCCGCATTTCATCGAACGCGCGCAGGCACTTTATGGCTACCCGCATTTCATTTGCGATACCGGCGGGTCGATCTGTGAATGGGTCGATGGCACGGATGATGATCCGCTGATGCGGATGCTGTCGCAGAACTGCCTGATGGTCTGGATCAAGGGCAGCGACGCCCACACCGCCGAACTGGTGCGACGCTTTGACAAGGCACCCAAGCCGATGGCCTATCGCCCTGATTTTCTGGCTGACTGCTGGGAAAAATACCTGAATGAAAACAGCATGAAAGAAGATGAAGTTAATCCAGATGACTTCATTCGCTGGACCTATGCCAGCGCCTTGGCGCACCGTCAGCCATTGTATGAGCGAATGTCGCGCTGGGGTGTCACCGTCACGGCCGAAGACATCGCTGATGTGCAAAGCCCCGCGGATTTTGACGCCCTGATCGCCCGCGCCCTGCCGGCCTAACGCCCTGACACTTTCGCCGAAAGCACCGATATGCCCATCAAGATTCCCTCCGACCTCCCCGCCTTTGATGTCCTCACCCGCGAGGGCGTGAATGTCATGTCCGAAGATCAGGCCGCGCGTCAGGATATCCGCCCGCTGCGGATTGCCCTTCTCAATCTGATGCCCAAGAAAATCCAAACAGAAACCCAGTTCGCCCGTCTGATCGGCGCCACGGCCCTGCAAATCGAACTGACCCTGATCCGGATGAGCGATCACGAGGTCAAGACGACCGCCGCCGAGCATATGGAAGAATTCTACCGCCCGTTTTCCCAAGTAAAGGGCGAGCGTTTCGACGGGCTGATCATCACCGGCGCACCGATCGAACACCTGCCCTTTGATCAGGTCACCTATTGGGACGAATTGCGCGAGGTGTTTGCCTGGACCCAGACCAACGTGCATTCCACATTCGGTGTGTGCTGGGGTGGCATGGCGATGATCAATCACTTTCGTGGCGTCAAGAAACACATGCTGGATCACAAGGCGTTCGGCTGTTTCCGCCATCATGTGACCGATGCGTCATCGCCGTATTTGCGTGGCTTTTCAGACGATTGCGTGATCCCCGTCAGCCGATGGACCGAAATGCGTCAGGATGAAATCGCGGCCGCCACCGGCCTGCGCACCCTGATCACCAGCCCTGATGCGGGTCCCTGTCTGGTCGAAGACCCCGCGCATCGTGCGCTCTATATCTTTAACCACTTTGAATATGACAGCGGCACCTTGAAGGAAGAATATGATCGCGATGTTGCCTCGGGCACGCCGATCAACGTGCCGCAAAACTATTATCCCGGCGATGACCCGACGAAACCGCCGCAAAACCGGTGGAGAAGTCACGCGCACCTCCTATATGGTAATTGGCTGACCGAAGTTTATCAGTCCACACCTTATGATTTGAATGAAATTGGCAACTAAACTCACCCTCGCCGCCCTTGCCCTGCTGACAGCAGGTGGCACCTTTGTGAACAAGCGTGCCGCGCAGCACGAAGCACAGGCCGAGGTCGATTACCCGCCCGAGGGCGATTTTGTGACCGTCGACGGGCGGCGCGTGCATTACGTTATGGCTGGCCAAGGCCCCGATCTGGTGTTGATCCATGGGGCAAGCGGCAATACCCGCGACTTCACCTTTGCCTTTGTCGATCAGGTCAAGGACGACTACCGCGTCATTGTCTTTGACCGCCCCGGACTGGGCTATACCGACCGCGCGAGCGATGAATTCGGCGGGCCGTTCAACACCGCCGCCGAAAGCCCCGCCGACCAGGCGATCATGCTTCAGGCCGCAGCTGCACAACTGGGCGCGGACAAGCCTATCGTCTTGGGCCATTCTTACGGCGGCACGATTGCGCTGGCTTGGGCGCTGGAACGGCCCGACAGTATCGCCGCCGTGATCAATGTGGCCGCCCCCTCGAACCCTTGGCCCGGCAGGCTGGGCGCACTTTACCGGATCAATGGCACGGCCCTTGGTGGCGCGATGTTGCCGCCGCTGATCACCGCCTTCGCCAGCCAGCAGCGGATCGAGGACAATATCGCCTCCATCTTTGACCCGCAAGTCGCCCCCGAAGGCTATGCCCATTATGTCGGTGCGACCCTGACAACGCGGCGCGCGGCGTTTCGCGCCAACGGGCGGCAGGTAAACAGCCTGCGCCCGCATGTGGTTGAAATGTCCAAACGCTACGGCGACATCACGATTCCCGTCGAAATCATCCACGGTGACGCCGACACGATTGTCCCGCTTGAAATCCACTCGATCCCGCTGTCGCGGCAGGTGCCCCATGCGACCCTTACCGTGCTTGATGGGGTCGGGCATATGCCGCACCATGTCTCATCGGATGTGGTGATTGCAGCGATCGACCGCGCCGCCGTGGCGTCCGGATTGCGCTAGCCGCCCGTCCCCCCCATACTGCCCAAAACACCGGAGTATCTTATGGACTTGCCATTTGACGGCGCGATCAGCGCGTTTTTCAAAGACACCGCCCCAGACGCCGTGCGCGCCGAAATCAAAGGCGCAAAAAAGGGCGAAATCCTTTCCACCGATTACCCCTACGATGAACGCTGGGACAAAGGTGACTACGAGGATGCGCTTGAGGCGCTGCAAATCGAACTGGTCAAGATGCAGGCCTGGGCGCGCGAAACCGGCGCACGCATCGCCATCGTGTTCGAGGGGCGTGATGCGGCGGGCAAGGGTGGCACGATCAAGCGGTTTCGCGAAAACCTGAATCCGCGTGGCGCGCGGGCCGTGGCCCTGTCCAAACCCACCGAAGAAGAAGCCGGCCAGTGGTATTTCCAGCGCTACATCGAACATCTGCCATCGGCGGGCGAAATCGTGTTCTTCGACCGCTCGTGGTATAATCGTGGCGTGGTCGAACATGTGTTCGATTTCTGCACGCCCAAACAGCGCGACCACTGGTTCACGCAGGTCGTGCCCTTTGAACAGATGCTGGTGGACGAAGGCATCATGGTTTTCAAGATCTGGCTGAACGTGGATCGTGCAGCACAGTTGCAACGCTTTCTGGACCGCGAGAAAGACCCGTTGAAACAGTGGAAGCTTAGCTGGATCGACGTGGAAGGGTTGAAACGCTGGGATGCTTATACCGATGCGATTGGTGAAACGCTGACCCGCACCCACACCGGCACGACCCCGTGGATTGTTGTGCGCAGCGATGACAAGCGCCGCGCCCGCGTCAACGCGATCCGCGCCGTGCTGACCCAGATCGACTATGCCCGCAAGAATGCGAATGCCCTTGGCGCGGTCGATCCCTTGGTCGCCGGCGGCCCCGAATTGTGGACCGGCAAGTGAGCAAGCGGGGCTATCATCACGGTAACCTGCGCGAGGCGCTGGTCACGGCGGCCCTGCGGCTGATCGAAACCAAAGGGCCAACAGGGTTTACCCTGTCCGAGGCCGCGCGCGAGGCTGGCGTAACTCCTGCCGCCGTTTACCGCCACTTTGAAGGCCGCGAAGATCTGATTGCCGAAGCCGCGCGGCAAGGTTACGAGATTTTCGCCGATCTGCTGGATCACGCCTATGACAAGGGCCAGCCCTCGGCGCTGGCCGCGTTTGAATCCACGGGCCGCGCCTATCTGGCCTTTGCACGCCGTTTTCCCGGGCATTACGTGGCGATGTTTGAAAGCGGCATTTCGATCCAGCGCACCCCTGCCCTGAACGCCGCCGCCACCCGCGCGCTGGGTGTGCTGGAAAAAGCCGCCGAAGATCTGAGCGAACACATCCCCGCCGACAAACGCCCGCCGCCGCAGATGTTTTCAGCACATATCTGGGCGATGTCGCACGGCGTTGTGGAACTCTTCGCGCGCGGCAGCCCCGGCACCAAAAGCCCCTTCCCCCCCGAAGACCTGCTGGAAAGCGGCATCGGGATCTACCTGCGCGGGTTAGGGCTGATCAAGGGGGATGAGTAGCGGTTAAACATGGCCCGGAATCAAGCCGCAGGCGCCGGGCCAGCGACGGCCCGCCCCACGGGCCGCCGCTGCCCCTTTCTCATACAAAAAGGGCGCCCCAGCGGAGCGCCCTTTCCGAAAACCATGTCGCCAAACTTAACGCTTGGAGAACTGGAAGCTCTTGCGGGCTTTGGCCTTGCCGTATTTCTTACGTTCCACAACGCGGCTGTCGCGTGTCAGGAAGCCAGCGGCCTTCAGTGCGCCACGCAAGCTTGGATCATAAAGCTGCAACGCTTTGGAGATACCGTGCTTAACCGCACCGGCCTGACCGGACAGACCGCCGCCTTTGACGGTGGCTTGGACGTCGAACTGGTCAGCGACACCGGCTACCGAGAACGGCTGGCGCAGGATCATTTGCAGCACGGGGCGTGCAAAATAGACCTTCATTTCGCGACCATTGACAGTCACCTTGCCGGAACCGGGCTTGATCCAGACGCGGGCGACCGCATCCTTGCGCTTGCCGGTGGCATAGGCACGGCCCAGATCGTCGCGAACGGGTTCGCGGGTGATGGTTTCAACGACAGGAGCCGCCTCAACAGTTTCAGCCACGGCGCCCAGCTCTTCGAGGGAGTTCACTTGATCGGCCATTATGCAGTCCTCGTGTTCTTTTTGTTCATGGATTTCACGTCCAGAACTTCGGGCTTTTGGGCTTCCATGCCGTGCTCGCTACCTGCAAAGACGCGCAGGTGTGTCATCTGCTGACGCGACAGGCGGTTGCCGGGCAACATGCGCTTGACGGCCTGCATCACCACACGCTCGGGGTGTGCACCTTCAAGGATTTCGCCGGTTGTTTTCGACTTGATCCCGCCGGGGTGGCCGGTGTGCCAGTAGTTCGGCTTGTCACGCTTGTTGCCGGTCAGCTGCACCTTGTCGGCGTTGATGACGATAACGTTGTCGCCCATATCCATGTGCGGTGTGAAAGACGGCTTGTGCTTGCCGCGCAGGCGGGTCGCAATCACAACGGCAAGACGGCCCAGAACAACGCCTTCGGCGTCGATCAGGATCCATTTCTTGTCGATGTCTGCCGGAGTAGCAGAGAAGGTTTTCATCGGTATGCCCTTAAAGCTTGGGAGAATAAGATTGGGGTGTTCTATAGGGTTCGCGCGCGCAGTCAAGTGGCGTGTGCCGCTAAAAACCGTTACAAAACAGCGGGTTAAAAATGCGGTATTATTTTACCCCATTATTATCGCCTGATTATTCCGGTTGGCAAATCTCACCGCGCATAATCGCGCGCACTGTGCGCAGAATCAGGCCCGCAACTGTGATGACCAGGACACCGCAAACCACCGCCCCGATCCATTGATGCGCCGCAACACCCGTCAACGCGCCATAGCGCGCCGCGGCAATCGACAGGGCGGCCAGCGGAAATGACAGCGCCCAGAACGACAGCGCAAAGGGCAAGCGCAGAATTTTCGGCACTTGCACGACCATCAGCGCGGCAAAGAGATAACCAAGGTTCATCAGGATACGCGCAAATGGATCAACCTGCCCGACCAGCGCGATATAACCGACAAAGCCCACGGCGGGTGGCGCGATCAGGATCATCATCGTGGGAAATAGACGCGCCGGAATCGGATCGTGAAACATCAGCCGGTTCATCACCAGCGTCAGCAGCACCACCCAGAACATGATGCCGGTGGAAAAGAACAACCACGACAGTTCGGGAAAGCCCAAAGACACCCCCGCGATCGGCACGATCACATTGCCAACCGCGGGAATGAACCACGCCGGTGTCAGGTGCCCCACTTGGAATGACCGATGGCTGATCCAGTTCGACA
Organism: Octadecabacter sp. R77987; assembly: GCF_042466115.1. NCBI lineage: Bacteria > Pseudomonadati > Pseudomonadota > Alphaproteobacteria > Rhodobacterales > Roseobacteraceae > Octadecabacter > Octadecabacter sp. R77987. Next base: position 470,331 of record NZ_JAXHBQ010000001.1, read on the forward strand.
CCACCGCCAGCGTCAGCCCGCCTTGCAGCGCCGCGCCCGCAATCCAGAACGCGGTTGCCAGCATGGTGCTGCCTTCGCGCAAGGCCACCGCCAGCAACAACAGCGAAATCGACACGGTCGGAAAGAACGCCAGCTTGACCGGATGGTTCCATTCGCCGTGCACGGCGGCGGGGTGACGCATCCACTTCACCACGTAAAACACTGCAATCACGGCAAAAACGGCCATCGCAAGGATCAGCGCAAAAGGCGCGACAGTTCCTGCCAGCGGCACCATCGGCGCAGTCGCATGCAGCGCCAGTGCCAGCCCCAAAAGGCCCATCACCACGGCAAAGAACGTGATCGGGAAATGCGCAAGGCGTTGGGATTCGGACATGGCGGCCTCCTGAGTCTTTAATACATCAGGGTAATGGCATCTATTGTGGCGGAATGGAATAGGTCAAAGCGGCGCGGGCCACAGGCGCTGCCTGTCCTTCGCCAAAGATCAGCGCATCCCCCACGGCCAGGACGCGCCCCAGCTTGAGCACCCTTGCGGTGCACAGCAGATCAACACCCGCCGCTGGTTTGCGCATGAAATCAATGTTGCCGTTGGTGGTGACGGTCAGCGCCGCCGGACCGATCATCGCCAGAATCGCAAGATACGTGGCCACATCCGCAAGCCCGAACATTGTCGGGCCTGATATTGTGCCGCCCGGGCGCAGGTGTTGCTCGGCGGCAATCAGGCGCAGGGTCAAGGTCATCTCGCCCACGTCCTCGACGGCGAACTGGCTGGCGACCTGCGGGAATTCCTGCACCAGAAAGGCGTCAAGCGCCGCTTTGTCCATCTTTGATGCCATGTCTTCCCTCTGCCCTGTTGCGCGCCTAGACTTGCCCGCAAACGCCCGCAATCACAAGGAGCCGCGCAATGCTGGACAGAACCGATACCAACGGCGTGGCGCATCTGCGGATGAACGCGCCTGACCGGCTGAATGCGCTGAGTGACGCCATGCTGGCCGCACTCCATGGCGCGCTGGATGACATCGCCGATGACACTGCCGTGCGCGCGGTGATCCTGTCGGGCGCAGGCAAGGCGTTTTGCGCAGGCCACGATCTGAAGGAAATGCAGGCCGGGCGCGCAGCAGATGACGGCGGGGCGGCCTATTTTGCCGATCTGTTCGACCGATGTGCCGCCCTGATGCTGCGTATCCAGTCGATCCCCCAGCCCGTCATTGCCATGCCCCACGGCATCGCCACTGCGGCGGGTTGTCAACTGGTTGCCACCTGCGACATGGCGGTGGCGGCGCAAGGGACACGCTTTGGCGTCAATGGCGTCAATATCGGGCTGTTCTGTTCCACGCCCATGGTTGCGCTCACCCGCAATATCGGGCGCAAGGCTGCGTTTGAAATGCTGACCACGGGGCGGTTCATCGACACCGACGAAGCGCTGCACCTTGGGTTGATCAACCGCGCCGTGCCACACGACGACCTTGCCGCAACCACACAAGGTCTGGCCGAAACAGTTGCCGGCAAACTGGCCAAGGCCGTGCGGATCGGCAAACAGGCGTTTTATGCGCAGGCGCAGATGGACACGGCGGATGCCTATGCTTATGCGGCACAAGTGATGGTCACGAACATGATGGAACGTGACACCGACGAGGGGATCACCGCCTTCCTTGAAAAGCGCGCACCCGATTGGCCGAACGGGTAACGTGGGTTTCAACCCACCTTACCCGACAATCCGCAAACCCCGCACCAAAAGGAATGCAGCCCCCGACAGGAACAGGCTGAACGCGAACACGCCCATGATCCCCGGACCTGCCAGCAAGACCGCGCCCAGGATCGGCGCAGCCGCCCCCGCCAGCAGCGGCCCGATCTGGATGAACCCGGCAATCGCGCCATACCCCGCCTGCCCCAACACCGCCTGAATGACCACAGGGCGCAGGATCGTCATCGACCCGATTGCGCCACCGTGCATGATCCCGAAGACCACCGCCAGCCACGGGGCCACGCCCGCGAAAATCAACAGGCCGGTGGCCAGGAACAACCCTGCCAGCGCAATCAGCATGGCGCGCCCTGTGGACAGCGACTTTTCTATCGTCAACAACAACAGCCGCCCTGCCACCTGCGCCGGACCAATCAGCGCGGCAATCCCCACCGCAAACCCGTGGCTGTGCCCCTGTTCCACCAGAATGGGCACCATGAATTGCACCAGCAACCAGTGATCCAGCGCAATCGCCGCCAATGCAGCCCCCAGCGCCCAGAATGCCGGACGGCGCAGGGCGGTTGCCGTGGCGGCCATGTCAGCGGCAGCACTTTCAACCGTTGGCACAGGTGCATCACGGCGCAGCCGGAACACCGCCCAGCCCTGCACGGGCATCAAGATAAACAGCATCACGAGGGCCGCCACCGTCACTGCCCCGCGCCAGCCAAAGGCGTCTGACAGCAATGCCCCCGCCGGAAAGGCCAGCGTGCCGGCAAAGCCGGCAATCAGGGTGATGCGCACGATTGCCGCACGGGCAGAAGGCCCCAACCGACGCACCAGAAAGGCGAATGACACCTCGTAAAGGCAGGCCGCCTGCGCCACGCCAATCATTGCCCAGGCGGCCAGATACTGTGCCTGCGTTTCAATCCGTCCCAGCGTGAAAAGCGCCAGCGCGCCAAAGGCAGCGCCCCCTGTCAACAACCATGCACCAACCCCGCGATCAACCAATCGGCCCATCACCGGGGCCAGCACCGCAGCAATCAGAATGGCAACGGTCGGGCCAAGGGCCAGCGCGGATTTGCTCCACCCCAGATCGGCCTGCCACGCAATGATCAGCGCGCCAAAGACATAGTAAAGACAGGCATAACCAAGGGTCTGCCCCAGGGCGAGACCCCAAACAGCCCCGCTGCGCGCCAGACGGTCAGGCGCGATCACAGCCCGTAGATCGCGCCGAATTTCCCTTCCAGATAGGACAGCAATGGCCCCTCGCTGGGGGCGGCCCCGCTGGCCATCTCGATCACCGTGCGGGGTTCATGCAGGCCGCCGTGGCGCTGCACGTTCTGGCGCAGCCAGCCCGTGGCGCGCGCCGTATCCCCTTGGGCCAGTTGATCATCCAGATCAGGCACAGCCGCGCGTAACGCATCATGCAGACAGCCCGCATAGACGTTGCCCAGCGTGTAGGTCGGGAAATAGCCAAACAGCCCGACCGACCAATGCACATCCTGCAAGACCCCGTTGCTGGGCTTGTCCACGGCAAAGCCGAAATCGGCGGCAAAGCGGTCGTTCCACGCCGCCTCAAGATCATCAACCTCAAGGTCACGGCTAACCAGCGCGCGTTCAAGATCATAGCGCAGCAGCACATGCAGATTATACTGCACCTCGTCGGCTTCGGTGCGGATATATCCGTTGGTGACACGGTTCACGACGGCATAAAACGCATCTTCATCGGCAATCCCGAAATCGCCAAAGGCATCGCGCATCTGCCCGTAAAGCCAGCCTGTGAACGCGCGGCTGCGCCCCAACTGGTTTTCGTAAATCCGCGACTGGCTTTCATGCACACCCATCGACACCCCCGCCCCCAAAGGCGTCAGCAGGTAATCAGGGTCGATGTTTTGCTCGTATGCGCCATGGCCGACCTCGTGAATGGTCGAATAGATGCAATTGAACGGGTCGAGGGGATTGGTGCGCGTGGTAATGCGCACATCCGTCCCCGACCCGCTGGAAAACGGATGCACGGCCTTGTCCACGCGCCCCTTGGACATGTCGTAACCAAAGGTCTTGGCGATCATGCGCGACAGTTTCATCTGCGCGCCTTCGTCAAATTCGCCACTTACCCCCGCAGGCGCGGGCCGGTCGAGAATGGCGGCGCGCAACGCCACCAGACGCGGGCGCAGGGCATCGAACATAGCGGACAGTTCGGCGGCCGTGGCACCCGGTTCGTAGTCATCCAGCATCGCATCATAGACATCGCCATCCGCGGCCAGCGCGGCGCCTTCCTCGCGTTTGAGCGCCAGCACCTCGCGCAGGGTCGGGGCGAAGGCGGCAAAGTCATCCGCAGCGCGGGCCTCGGCCCAGATGCCTTGGGCCGCACTGGTCACGCGGGCGATTTCGGCGGCCAGACGGGCGGGCACCTTGCTGGTGCGCTCGAACTGGCGGCGGATGTGGCGCAGATTGGCCACCTCGACCTCGCCGCTGGTTTCGGCCGCGGCCAGCCAGTCACCCACGCGCGGATCAGTGCGCCGCGCATGCAGCACGCTTTCGATCGCGGCCATTTCCTCGGCCCGTTGCGCGGCAGCGGCGCGGGGCATCATGGTTTCCTGATCCCAGCCAAGACGGCCCGCAATCTGCCCCAAGGCTTCGGTCTCGCGCTGGAATTCCATCAAGTCTTTGTAGGCGGTCATGGTTATCCCCTCACGGATTGTGGCAACGGATAGCGCGCCAGATAACGGCCACGCATGATCAGCACCCACAGGGCCACGGCCCCGATCTGGTGCACGATCGCGATATGAACCGGCGCGGAATAAAGGACCGTGACGATCCCAAGAACCATCTGCAAGGACAACATCGCGAGCACGGCATTGAACGCGAAACGGGACGCGCCATTGGCCGATTTGCGCCCGCGCAGCCAGACGACGATGCCAAAGGCAAACAACAGATAGCCCGCCATCCGGTGGATGAACTGCACCAGCCCCGCATCCTCGAAAAAGGCGCGCAGCACAGTGGTGTTGGCAAAAGGATCAGGCGGCAAAAACCCGTCCCCCATCAAGGGCCATGTGGGGAAATTGCGCCCCGCATCAATGCCCGCAACCAGCGCGCCCAGCAGGATTTGCAAGAATGCAAAATGCATCAGCCCGGTGGACATGGAAAACAAACGCGCCTCGCCCGCACGGCGCGCCTGCATCAGATCGGCCTCGCGCCGGCCCAGCAACATGGCATACCATGCAAGGAAGCCTAGAATGACAAAGGCGAGCCCCAGATGGATCGCCAGCCGGTATGATGCAACATCCAGCATGCCGGGGCGCAACCCGCTGGAAACCATCCACCAGCCCACAGCGCCCTGCAATCCGCCAAGCGCGCCGACAAAGACTAGTCGTCCTGTCCAGCCGGTCGGGATTTGCCCCCGCGCCCAGAACCAAACGAACCCGATGGCCCAGACCAGACCGATAAAGCGGCCCAACTGGCGATGGCCCCATTCCCACCAATAGATCACCTTGAATTCGGCCAGCGACATTCCGGCGTTCTGTTCGGTATATTCGGGGATCAGCTTGTAGGCGGCAAATTCGGCCTCCCAATCGGTCGCGCTCAAGGGGGGCACCGACCCTGACAGGGGCTTCCATTCGGTGATCGACAAGCCACTGTCGGTCAGACGGGTCAGCCCGCCCACGGCGATCATCACAACAACCAGCGCAAACAGCACCATCAGCCAGCGCCGGATCGCGCTGCGCGCACCCTGCCCGCCGCGATCAATACTGCCCTTGGCCACAGGCGCGACTTTCTCGCTGCTTGCGACCTCTTCAAAAATGCTGCGTGGTTTCTGCGCCATCGGCCTCTCCGTCTTTGGGGCAAGCTATTGCGCACCCCTGACCAAGGCAAGCGCAACACCCTGCTTCTTTTGTTCAAAAATACCTCCCGCCGGAGGCCCGACACCAGCCAAAGGCGCTAGTCGCGGTCCTTCCAGCGCACCATCTGCCGCATCACCCCGTGCAGCATCTGCACATCGGCGCGCGACAGCGGCATCCGGCTCCAGAGATTGCGCAGGTTCATCTTCATGCTATCGGCCTTGGTCTCGGGCCAGAAGAAACCCGCCTTTTCCAGCGTGTCCTCGTAATGATCGGCCAGCTTTTCGATCTCGACGTTTTCGGCCCAGGCCCCATCACGGGCCATGTCAACGCGCGATGCCACGACCTGCGCGCTGGCGCGGCGCCATTCATAGCCCGTCAGTAGCACGCATTGCGCCAGATTCAGGCTGGGGAAATCGGGGTTCACGGGGACCGAGATAATCGCGTTGGCCCGCGCGATGTCCTCGTTTTCCATACCCGCGCGTTCGGGGCCGAACAGCACCGCGATCTTGCCACCGGCGGCGATCTTGGCCGCGGCCTCCTGCATCGCCGCCTCTGGCGACAACACAGGTTTGGTCAGTCCGCGCGGCCGCGCCGTGGTGGCATAGACATAGGTGCAATCGGCCAGTGCTGCGGGCGTGTCGGCGCAGATCACCGCCGCGTCCAGCAACCTGCCCGCACCGCTGGCCATGGCTGTTGCATTCGGGTTCGGCCAGCCGTCGCGCGGGGCGACAATGCGCATCCGGTCCAGCCCGAAATTCCACATGGCACGGGCCGCAGCACCGATGTTTTCCCCCATTTGCGGGCGGATCAGCACGAATGCGGGTTGGGGCGTATCGGTCGGCATGGGGTGTCCTTGCTGGGGTCGGCGCGTGATACGCGCCCCGCCCCTGCAACGCAAGATAGCCAAACCCGTGTGCGCCCGTTAGAACGGCACAAATCAATGCAGCGGAATCACGCGAATGACCGACGAAACACCCGAATTGCCGCAGATCTATCTGATCACGCCCCCCGCGTTCGAACTGTCCACCTTTCCTGACCGGCTGGCCGCCTGTCTGGATTCGGTTGATGTGGCCTGCGTGCGCCTGTCACTGGCCAGCCGCGACGAAGACCGGATCGCCAAGGCGGCAGACGCCCTGCGCGCCCTGACCCATGACCGCGACATCGCGCTGGTGATCGACAGCCACATCATGCTGGTGGAACGGCTTGGGCTGGACGGTGTGCACCTGACCGATCATGCCCGCTCTGTGCGGCAGGTCCGCAAGGATCTGGGCGAGGACGCGATCGTCGGCACCTATTGTGCCGCCTCGCGCCATGACGGCATGACCGCAGGCGAATTGGGTGCCGATTACGTCAGCTTTGGCCCCGTAGGGGACACGCCGCTGGGAGACGGCACCCGCGCCGGGCTTGAGCTGTTCGAATGGTGGTCGCAGATGATCGAGGTGCCCGTTGTCGCCGAAGGCGCGTTGGACACGGACCTGATCCGCGCGCTGGCCCCGCACACGGATTTCTTTGGCATTGGCGATGAAATCTGGCACGGTGACGATCCCGCTGCCGCCCTGCGCGCGTTCAGGGATGCAATGACCTGACAACCCCGTCGCGGACAGAGGTTTCCAAGGCACGGGCCAGCGCCTTGCGATCGGCAAAATCTGCAACCTGCACGGGTGCGTGATAGATCACCGTGACGCTGCCCTGACGGCGCGCCGCCAGTGTGGCCAAAAGATGCGGGCCAAAATCCATATCCCCCCACCAGCCGTAAAACCGCGCGTCACACCCGTCAGGCGCGTGGTAAACAACCGAGACAGGCTGGATCATCAGGGTTTCGCGCAAACCCGCGGCGAAAAAGGCCGCAAACAAGGTCGGTTTGAACGCCAAGACCCGCTGACCGTCCGTTGATGTTCCTTCGGGGAAAAACAACAGCTTGTGCCCAAGCGCCAGACGATCCTGAAAAATGGCGACCTGCGCCGCCGCCTCGCGCCGATCACGCTGGATGAACACCGTGCCTGTCGCACGCGCCAGCCAGCCGATACCGGGCCATTTGGCCACCTCGGCCTTTGAGACGAAGTAGATCCGCTTGCGCGCATTCAACGCAAAGATATCAAGCCAGGACGAATGGTTTGCAACCACGGCACCGGGGCCATCCATGACCGCGCCTTCGGTGCGGTAGGTGATCCCCATCAGGGCAAAGGCGCTGCGACAGACGAATTGCGTGATATAGGGCGTCACGGGGCGGCGCTGGCCGAAAAACGGGCGCTCAATCAGCCGCACAAGCAGCAGGATCAGCAGGCAGCCGAACACGAGCACCGCCAGCGGCAGACCGCGCGCAATCGCGCGCAACCAGCCGCCCGGCCCCGGCGTCAGTTCGGGGGGATGGGTGGCGCTGTCCCAAGGCGCACTCATCCGCGCGCGCCCTTGGCATAAAGCGCAGTTTGGCGTGCATTCATTTGGGCTGTGTCCATCACCAGACAAACGTCGGTCGTGTTGAAGGCATGATCCACGAACGCCCCCTCGCCCACGCAACCGCCCAAGCGCAAGTAGGCCTTGATCAACGCGGGCGTGTCGCGCAGGGCTTGCGGGCGGTCGATGGCATCGGCGGGTATCAGGTCCATCGGCTGGAAGGCGCGCGCGCGCACCCGCAGCGCAGCCGGTGCAAGGTGGCGGTGATGCAGCAGTGACAGGGCTTGCGCCAGCGCCGCGATGTCGGTGCCGTGAAAACTGGCGACACCGAACAGGATGTCGATGTCATGGGCCGCGACATAGCGGGCCAACGCGCTCCAGAGTTCAAACATCGCCGTGCCGCCGCGATAGTCGCGATGCAGACAGGACCGGCCCAGTTCAAGCAGCCTGCGATTTGCGGTGCGCAACGGCGTCAGGTCATATTCATCCTCGCAGTAAAACTGGCCCGCCCGCGCCGCGCCGCCCGCTTGCATCAACCGGTAAACACCGACGACGTGATCACCCTGCGGGCGCGTTTCATCGACCAGCACAAGGTGGTCATAAAACGGATCGAACCGGTCCCGCTCGAGCTGCGCATCATGATCGACCAACGGACCATCCCCGCCCAATTCGCGCACAAACACATCATAGCGCAGACGCAACGCCGCCATCAGATCGGCATCATCACGGGCCAGACGCGTTTGGAAAACAGGCATATGGGGCTTGGTCATCGCATTTTTGCCATTGGGAAGGGAATTTCTAGGAGCGCGTTAACGCTTTGGCAACCATCACGCGCCAGTTTGAATGCAACTTGATTGACAGGGGTGGCATCCTTGCTACCTTAAGTTGAATCGTCATCCTTGGGGGACACTATGGACAGGCTTACACGCGTGCCATCAATAACAACTTTGCCCACTTCGCGAAAATTGACGGTTATGCGGGTGCCGATGTTGGATTGCACCTGCCCGACACCCCAATCGGGCTGGGCGGGATGGCGCACAAGCATCCCCGGTTCCAGTATCGCATTGATCCCCTCCATCTCGTCCTTTCCGGTGCCCGCATGAGGACACGCGCAGATATTTCCGCGCTGGTTTCATCGCGCATCTGTCACGACCTTGTCAGCCCTTTGGGCGCGATTGGCAACGGTGTTGAACTGCTGGGCATGTCCGGCGCCCCCGAAGGGCCGGAATTGCAACTGATCAACGAAAGCGTGGAAAACGCCAATGCGCGGCTGCGGTTCTTTCGCATCGCGTTCGGGGCCGCCAGCGCGGATCAGGTGATTTCGCGTGCGGAAATCCTTGCGACACTTTCGGCCGCGTCCCGTGGCGGGCGTCTGGCCTATGAATGGCGCGCGCAGGGTGATTTGCCGCGCCGCGCGGTGCGTGCGGCGTTTCTGCTGATCCAGTGCATCGAATCGGCCATGGCCTTTGGCGGGCAAATCACAGTTGAATTGCAGGGCGATGACTGGTTGATCACCGGTGAAAGCGACCGGATGAACATTGATACCGATCTATGGGACAGCCTGACAAACACGCGGGCGCGCGTTCCACTGTCCTCGGCGCTGGTGCAATTCGCGCTGGTCCCAGAAGTGATGGACGACATGAAACGCAGCCTGTCGCTGACCTATGACACAGGCCGGATCACCGCAAGTTTCTAGGGGCGCACCGCGCCATCACCGCTGACCAGATATTTGAAGCTGGTCAGCTGCGCCGCGCCCACCGGCCCGCGCGCATGCATCTTGCCCGTGGCGATGCCAATCTCGCCGCCCATGCCAAATTCACCCCCGTCCGCAAACTGGGTCGAGGCATTGTGCATCAGGATCGCGCTGTCGAGCCGCCCAAAAAACTGCGCGACCGCCTGCGCGTCTTCGGTGATGATGCAATCGGTGTGGTTTGATCCGAAGGTGCGGATATGCGCAATCGCTTCGTCAATGTTATCAACGGTTTTCGCGGCGATCTTCATGTCAAGGTATTCCATACCCCAATCATCATCGCTTGCTTGAACGGACCCATTCAGCCCCTGCGCATGCACTTCGACCCCGGCCGCCATCAGATCATCAACGATCTGCTGACCCAATGCCGCGGCATCGCGATGCACCAGCAGGCATTCGGCCGCGCCGCAAATCCCGGTGCGCCGCGTCTTGGCGTTCATGACGACCTTGCGGGCCATGGCGGCATCGGCATTCTTGTCGATGTAGATATGCACGATCCCTTCCAGATGGGCAAAGACCGGCACCCGCGCCTCGCGCTGCACCAGCCCGACCAACCCCTTGCCACCGCGCGGCACGATCACGTCAATCGTGTCGGTCATGGTCAGCATGGCGCTGACGGCGGCGCGGTCACGGGTTGGCACCAGCTGCACCGCATCCGCAGGCAAGCCCGCATCAACCAGCCCCTTGACCATCGCGGCGTGGATCGTGTCGCTGGAATGCAGGCTTTCCGACCCGCCCCGCAGGATCACCGCATTGCCAGCCTTCAGGCACAGCGCACCGGCATCCGCCGTCACGTTGGGCCGGCTTTCATATATCACACCAATTACGCCCAACGGCGTGCGCACGCGCTTGATGTGCAGCCCGCTCGCCATGTCCCACTCGGCCAGCGTTTCACCCACGGGATCGGGCTGTTCGGCCACCGCGCGCAGGGCATCAACGATCCCGCGAATGCGATCCTCGTCCAACATCAAGCGGTCCAGCATCGCTGGGCTGAGGCCCTTTTCGCGTGCAAAGTCCATGTCCTTGGCGTTGGCGGCGATGATCACCGCGCGGTCGGCCCAGACGTGTTCGGCCGCACCGATCAGGGCGGCGTGCTTGCGTTCGGCACTGGCATGGGTCAGATCGGCCGCTGCCGCCTTGGCGCGGGTGCCAATGTCTTTCATAAGTGCTGCAATATCAGTCATTTAGGTCACCATATCATCGCGGTGGATCAGCACCGCGCGGCCCGCATACCCCAGTAGCGTTTCAATGTCAGCCGTGCGCCGCCCCATGATCTGGCGCGCCTCGTCGCCGGTGTAGCGCGCAAGGCCAAGGCCCAGATGCGCCCCATCGCCCCCAAGAATTTCAACCGGATCGCCGCGCCCGAAATCTCCACTGACGGCCGTGACACCGGCAGGCAGCAGGCTCTTGCCCGATGCCAGCGCCCCCCTTGCACCGGCATCCACCGTCACCGTGCCGCGCGATTTCATTGCGCCGATCCAGCGTTTGCGTGCGGCCTGCGGGTCGGTTTGCGCTGTGAACCATGTCGAGTTCGCACCATTTTCAAGCACTTTCAAAGGGTTCAGGGGCGATCCTAATGTAATCGCCATGGCGCAGCCTGCATCCGTTGCCACCCGCGCCGCCATCAGTTTCGTTTTCATCCCGCCCTTGGACAGACCGGACCCGGCATCACCCGCTTGCAACTCAATTTCCGTCGTTATCTTTTCAATGATATCATAGCGTTGCGCGGCGCTATTGACCTGGGGGTTGCCGTTGTAAAACCCGTCCACATCCGACAAAAGCACAAGCATGTCAGCCCCGACCGTCACCGCGACCTGCGCCGCCAGACGGTCATTGTCACCATAACGGATTTCGTCGGTTGCGATGGTGTCATTTTCGTTGACGATGGGCGTCACCCCAAGTGACAGCAGGGTTTCCATTGTTGCGCGGCTGTTCAGATAGCGCCGCCGGTCACTGGAATCTTCAAGCGTGACAAGAACTTGCGCGGTGACAATGCCATGGGGCGCAAGGGCATCTTCATAGGCGCGCGCCAGCCTGATCTGGCCAACGGCCGCCGCCGCCTGCGATTGTTCCAGCGGCAGGTCGCTCGCAGGGAGGCCAAGAACACCGCGCCCCAGCGCGATGGACCCCGACGACACCAGCACCACATCAATGCCGCGCTTGCGCAGGTCGGCCACATCGGCCGCCAGTGACAGCAACCAATCGACGCGCAACGCCCCTGTCGCGCGGTCCACCAACAGCGCCGAGCCGATCTTGACGACCAGCCGTTTTGCAGTGCCTAGGGACGCCATTCTTCGTCCTCTTTGGGACCATCTGCCGCGATCTTGGCGCGCAGGCGGTCCTTGTCGATTTTGTCCCGCAGGGCGCGCAAGACCTCCGTCGTGCCCTCGCGGCTGACGCCCGACATCAGCAGGCATTCAACACCGGTTGCCGCCTTGATTTCATCGCGGATAAAGGCGCGTTCTTCGGCGTCCAGCGCATCAACCTTGTTGAGCACCGTGACGCGCGGTTTGTCGGCCAGCGCGCCGCCATAGGCCTCGAGCTCGGTGATGATGGTGGTGTAATCGCCCACCGGATCGCCCGATGTGCCGTCAATCAGATGCAGCAGCACCGCACAGCGTTCCACATGGCCAAGGAACAGATCACCCAAACCCCGCCCTTCGCTGGCCCCTTCGATCAGGCCGGGGATATCGGCGACGACAAATTCAACGCCGTCCACCCCGACCACACCAAGGTTCGGCACAAGGGTCGTGAACGGATAATCGGCGATTTTGGGGCGCGCGTTGGATGTGGCGGCCAGAAACGTCGATTTGCCCGCATTGGGCAGGCCCAAAAGCCCCGCATCGGCAATCAGTTTCAGGCGCAGCCAGATCGTGCGCTCGATCCCCGGCAATCCGGGATTGGCGCGGCGCGGCGCCTGATTGGTTGCGGATTTGAAATGCAGGTTGCCAAAACCGCCGTTGCCGCCCTTGGCCAACACCACCCGTTGGCCCACTTCGGTGAGGTCAGCAATCACTGTTTCCTGATCTTCATCCAGAATTTCCGTGCCGACCGGCACCTTTAGGATGATATCGTCACCATCCGCACCGGTGCGCTGGCTGCCCATGCCGGGCACGCCGTTCTTGGCAAAGAAATGCTGTTGGTAGCGGAAATCAATCAGCGTGTTCAGGCCTTCAACGGCCTCGGCGATCACATCGCCACCGCGCCCGCCATCACCGCCATCGGGGCCACCGTATTCGATGAACTTCTCGCGCCGGAATGACACGCAGCCGCCACCGCCGCCGCCGGACCGGATATAGACTTTGCACAGGTCGAGGAATTTCATCGGTCAGGCTTTCGGGTTGGGTCGTTGCAGGCGATACGCTATTGCGCCCCGGCCCTCAAGCCACGCAGCGCGCGACAGGGTGAATTTCCGGCACAGGGTCGCCGCATCCCGCGCCAGGGCGTGCTGTGTTTCGGGGGTGCCTTCGACAAATCCCAACTTTTGCAACACCTGGACCGAGGCATCGTTGTCGCCCCAGGCCGAGGCCGTGATCACGCTGCAATCGGCATCGGTGAATGCCTTGTCCAGCGCGGCAATGCTGGCTTCGCGCGCATAGCCCTGCCCCCAATGGCCCTGCGCAAAACAATATCCCAGGTCGGCCTTGTGGGTGCCCACCGTCCCGATCAGTGCGCCATTCAGGTGGACACCATAAATGTCGCGCTGTTTGGTCGCGTTATCGTCACAGCGCATACGGGTGAACGCGGGGTCCGGCGGCCACGGCCACCCGCCCAACTGACGCACGACCTGCCAGTCGGACATGATTGCGTGCAACGCATCCGCGTCATTGCCCGACAACCGGCGCAGGGTCAAACGGGCCGTTTTCATCATGCGCGCCACTGATCCGCCGCCAGCGCCATGCGCTGCATCTGCACATTTTCGCCCAGGGGTTCGGCAAATTCCACGGCGACATGGGTGTCGGTGAACCCCAGTTTCAGCAGCACCGCACGCGAGGCGTGATTGCCGATCATGTGGCCGGATATCACCGTGTCGTCGCTGCGCGCGAAATGCCATTTCAACACGGCGCGCGCGGCTTCGCTCATGTATCCGCGGCCCTGATGGGCCTGCGCCAGCCAAAAACCCAAAGCGGGCATCCCGATCACCCCCAGAAAGGCATCGTTGGTGGTAATCGCCCAGTTCACACCATCCCCCTGATTGTCGATGAACCACTTGGCATCGGCGAGCCTGTAGGGATGCGGCGGCGCGGACAGCCATTTGATCACCCCCCAAGGCGCGATCTTGCGCGCAATCTCGGGCGCGTCTGATTTGCGCAGGGCACGCAGGGTCAGACGCGGAGTGATCAGGGTGGGCGCTTTCATCTGTCCATTTTCAGCACATAGGTCCATGTGGGCACGGTGGCCTCGCGCGCGACACTAAAGGCTTCGGCGTCACCCAGATAGTCAAAACCGCAGTTCGTCAGCACGCGGGCCGATCCGGGGTTGTCCTGAAACACCTCGGCATAGATCTGGCGGGCGTTTTGCGGGTTGGCGGCGATGAGCGTGCGCACAGCTTCAGACGCAATGCCGGTATTCCAGAAGGCTGGCGCGACCCAATAGCCGATCTCTGATTGCTGGCGGTCCATGGCCTCGAGGGTGATCAGGCCCATCACCTCGGCATGGTCGCGCTGGCTGCCGTCAATCACCCAGACCTGCTCGTCAGTGTCTGGCGTCATCGCCATTTTCACAAAGGCATCTGTCGCGCCAGGGGGAAGCGGGTGGGGAATAATGCGCGTCATCCGTGCGACCCGTTCATCGGCGCAGTAGAGTTCGATCAGACCCGCGTCGCTGCGCCGCACGGGGCGCAGATCAAAGCGGTCCGACGTGATGGTCGGTTGGGGTGGAATCTTGTCGATAATCATGCAGCTTTCCCTCCTCCGAAAAGCGCAAAGAGCACTGATAACACTGTGAGCGCGGCCAATGACCACATCAGGTAACGTTCGGACGCCGTTCCGGCGAGGCTTGCCGCGATCCGCTCGCCTGCGAAGGTCCAAAGCGGATGCAGGATGAATTGCAGCGATAACAGACAGATGGCGATGGTCGCGGTCGCTTGCAAGGTCGGGGTGCCGGCGCTGACATATGTGGTGAACCCTGTGGCGATCATCGCCCAGGCCTTGGGGTTCAGGGGATGCACAGCCAGTCCGGCGGCAAAACCGGGCGGCGCGTCAGATGCATTGCCAACACCCAGCCGCATGCCCGCCACGCGCCACGCCAGATATAGGATATAGGCAACACTGATCCATTTCAGCGCCGTGAACAACAGTGGCACCGTGTCTTGCAGGGTCATCAGCCCGAAGCCGATGGGCCAGATGATCAGCTGCTTGCCCAAGGCCACCCCCGCCACAAACGGCAAGGCACGGCGCAGACCAAAACGCGCGCCGGTGGCCAGCAAGACCATATTGGCCGGACCGGGCGTTGCCACCTGACTGGCGGCAAACAGCGTGAAATTGGCAATCGCAACGGGCAACACGCCCTCCTCAACAGGATAGGGGGACCGGTTTGCACCGATCCCCCTGAAATTTTTCAGCTTGCGAGGTTCGGTTACTCGGCGGCCTCCGCCACGGGGAGAACCGATACAAAGGTGCGACCTTTGAGGCCTTTGTGGAAGGTCACGTTGCCTTCGACGGTTGCAAAGATCGTGTGGTCACGGCCCATGCCAACACCTTCGCCCGGCCATTTGACCGTGCCGCGCTGACGCACGATGATGTTGCCGGGAATGACAGCTTCGCCGCCGTATTTTTTCACGCCAAGGCGACGCCCTGCGGAGTCGCGACCGTTACGGGATGAACCGCCTGCTTTTTTATGTGCCATTGGTGTCTCTCCTTATTTCGCGAGGTCAGCGGCTTGTTTCAACCACTCGTCGCGGTCGATGCGACCTTTGAAGTTCAGCTTCTCGTCCATATCAGCAACCTGTTCGGGCGTCCATGCTGCGATCTGGGCAAAGGTTGTCACGCCTTCGGCATGCAGCTTTTTGACGATAACCGGACCCACACCGCTGATCTGTGTCAGATCGTCAGCACCTGCGGATTTCTCAGCGGCCTTCTTTGGGGCGGCCTTTTTGGTTTCGGCTTTGGCTTCTGCCTTTTTGGCCTCGGCCTTGGGGGCTGCCTTTTTGGCGGCGGGCTTGGGCGCTGCGGCCTTTTCGGCTTTGGCAGGCTTGACGGATTTCTTGTTCGACTTGGCGATCACGGCTTCAAAGCCGGCCCCACCGATCGCCGCCTTGACGCCCGACTTGTCGGCCCCTTTTTCAAGGATGTCGGTCACGCGCACGATCGTCAGTTGCTGACGGTGGCCCTTGGTGCGCTGGCTGCCGTGCTTGCGGCGGCGCTTGACGAAGTTGATCGTCTTTTCGCCCTTGATCTGGTCGATCACCTCGGCCTGAACGCCTGCGTCCTTGACCAAAGGCGCGCCAACTGTCGTGCCAACCATCAGAATGTCGTTGAATTGAACCTTTTCGCCAGCCGCAGCGGCGATTTTTTCGACACGCAGAACGTCGCCCGAGGCAACTTTATACTGCTTGCCGCCGGTTTTGAGAACCGCAAACATATGTCTTTCCTTCATCTTCCGCGTCACTAAGGTTCCCCCAGCGGGGCATTTTTGGCCGGAATGGCCACCTGTGGACTGCGCGCCCAGCGGGCGGTTTTTCGCTATGCCCACACAAGTCACTTGTGCGGATGGCGGCTTATCTGCGTATCCTTGCCACAAGTCAACCCATAGAGGCGCACCAATATGCGTAAATCCGCCCTTCTTTGCATGCTTGCAATGGCCGCCTGCTCGGACGAGGCAAACCACCTTGGCAATCCGCTGATGTGGCCCGGTCAGGGGATCGGCACCGCGATTGAAAACGGCGTTTACAATGAACGGCGCGGGCGGGTCGAGGTATTTGTCAAAACCAACCACCCTGCCTTGATTGCCGATATCCGCGCCGGAGGTGGCGCCACATTGGAACAGGCCTTTGATATCGCGCGCGTGCCCCGTTCGATCCGGCCAGCCCATACGCTGCAACTGCAATCCGATCTGGCGCTTTATGAAACCAACATCGACGCGCTGATCGTCGCGATCATGGTCGTAAGCACCTGACACGGCGTGCGATTGTTTGGTGACGTGATGGATCGCGGCAGTTTCGGGCGCCCATTGGGGACACAGGCGCGGATACGCCAAGCCCGACCTCGGGAGGGCCTCGCACATCAGCGCGGCAGATGCTTCGAGTCACGTCTTTCGCATCACCTGCAACGGCCGTTCACTGAAAGCCCTCCCAGAGGGGAGGTCGGGCTTGGCGCATGCGCGCCGGATGCGATCGTTGTTTGCTATTACGTAAACACGCTCAAGTTCACTCTCTCCGCGTTGCGTGATATGGCAAGGCGAATAAAAAAATTCCCGCCCTACAGCTCTTGCGACACCATGTAGCGCGCCGAGGCCCGCCCAAGCGCAAAGCTGATATCCTCGAACACCCCGTCAAAGGCGGCAAACAGCGCGCGGTTCAAGTCCTGCCCCGCCGGGCTTTCGCTAAAGGCAATATAGGCGTCCAGATCATCGTCACTTAGCGGCTGATAGGCCAGAAGCGAGAACGCATAGACCCATTCCATCGTGTTCTGGCGTATCTCGGCCTCTTGCGACCATACATCCGTCAGGATCTGTTCCTCGCTGATATCACCGTTCAGCGCGCCGCCCTCCATCAGCCCCATGTAAAAGGCAAAGTTGGAATTCATCCCGCCAACCACATTGGATTCGATCAGGTCATTGGCCTCGGCAAATCGTTCAACTTGCAAAAAGCGCGGCGTCTCCTGCGCGCTTGCAATGGCGGCGGCATCCTTGCTGGCATCCTCGACCACGTCATCAAGAAAAGCGCGGCGCGCGCTGATCTCAAGGCTGATGATGTCCTGCCCCAGATCAGAGGTGAAGAATTCCAGCATCGGCGCGACATCCATGCCGTAAAGCGCGCTGGTCAGTTCCGCCCCCACAGCGGCCTTCATCCGCTCGGCGTCATAGATCGTTTCGACACTTGCGCGCCAGTCGCTGCCCCCCGATCCACCCAGCATGTCCTGATCAATCTGCAAACCGTAGGCGATGCCTTCCTCGCGCATGATTTCCAGAATATCGCCCATGCCGATGGCATCGAACAACTGCGCCTCGGGCGTCTGGTCCTGGGCGATTACGGGGAAAGCGAATGCAGTCAGGGCGGCGGCGGTGATCAGGCGGGTGAACATGGCGAACCTTCCGGTTGGGGTTGCCTCTAGTGATATGGTGCGCGGGCGGGCTTTCCAAGGGGCCGCACGCAAATGTCAGAAGTTAGGGCCCGATCACGCCTTTTTGCTTGCGCGTCGTGGGGCGGCGCAGTAAGTCCGCCCCCGTTGACCCCAGCGCGGAGAGGTGCCGGAGTGGTCGAACGGGACGGTTTCGAAAACCGTTGAGCCTCTAAAGGGTTCCCAGGGTTCGAATCCCTGTCTCTCCGCCAATTATCCGTGCCCCAAACCAAAAAGCCCGCGCAGAGATGCACGGGCTTTGGCCTGTTTATCAGGGTGTATCAGGCGATCAGCTGCGCGAAGGGGTCGGTGACCAGATCACCGATGCTGTTGATTGATCCGGTGCCCATTCCCACGAACTTGATCAGGGTTCCGCTCGCGAAAGTGACGGTGACGTCGCTGCCGTTGTCGGCGAACGTGGCCAGTGCGTCGATATCATCGACCAGGCCAGGTGCGCCGCCATCGGCCAGCCCGACGAATTGCAGGATATCCTGCGTGTCCGACCAGTCGCCAATATCGCTGACGCTTTGGTTCACCGACAGATCAAACACAAAGGTATCGGCCCCTGTCCCGCCATACATCACGGCATTTGTGTGCCCAATGCCCAGCAAGGATTGCGATGCGATCAGCGTGTCGTTGCCGGAATCGCCAAACAGATCGTCAATCCCGTCGCCGCCCGTCAGCGTATCATTTCCGTTCCCGCCGTGCAGTTCGTGGATCTCGGAACCGTCGAACGCGGCCCCGCTGATCGACGTAATGGAGTCGTTGCCAATCCCGCCATAAAGGTGGTTCTCGCCCTGTCCCAAAATCTCGCCGACAATCACGTCATGGCCATTGCCGCCATCAATCGAGTTGGTGCCCGTATTGCCCGCGCCGGTGTTGGTGATCTGCACGAGGCCATAGATATCATCCGCGCCAATCCCACCCTGAATTTCCTGAAAGGCCGTGGCCGTGCCGGTGCTGCCAAGGACCGACAGAATACTGTCGATGTCATCCGCACCACCACCACCGTCAATGAAGGTCGAACCATTGGCATCGCCGATCGCATTGGCGCTGACGTTGGAATTGATTGTATCCAGGCCCAAGCCGCCATTCAGGTTGGCATCATAGGAAATCGAACCTGCGGTGCCGCTTGCCGTCATATTGTTGGTCAGTTGGTCATTGGCACCGCCACCGTCAGCAAAGACAGAACCTGTCACATCCGCATTCGCGCCAAAAGGCGTGTTGGAATTGATCGACGTGGTCAGCGTATCAAGACCAAAACCGCCAAACATCTGCACGACCCCGCTAACATCGCTCGCAGCGGCGCTATTGCCCGCCAACAGGCCGACCGCGCCTGTCATCTGGTCATTGCCCGCCCCGCCATCAATGACGAGGACGTTCGTGCTGTCGCCGGTGTAATCGCTATCCGAAGCCGTTGCATAGATCGTGTCACTGCCGCGTCCGCCTGTGACGGCGACGTCGATCGTGCCGGTGCTGGTGGCACCGGAACCGGCACTGATGGTCATATTGTCATCACCATTTCCGCCATCCACAACGGCCTGGACAGCGACAGTTGCCGGGGCCCCGCCCGTGGCCGTGCCGGCAATGGTAATATCCATCGTGTCATCGCCGCCATCGCCGTAAAAAATGCCGTTGACGGTATTGCCTTCGACCGTATCGACTTTGACGTCGACAAAGTGGTCATCATCGCCTTCGCCCCCGAACTGGCCGAAACTGTGTTGCAAGTCGCCCGTGCCGCCCGCAAAGACAAAAAGACCGGATGAATCCAGAATGTCGTCGCCTTCACCGGCGAACAGGTTCGTGTTCAGATGCGTGCTGCTGATATCGTCATCGCCCGTATAGGAAAAAATGATGTCGCCGCCCGCGGATGTGGTCAGTGTGTCGCCAAGAAGTGATCCAAAAATCATTGTGTTACCCCTGTTTTCAAAAAAGAATTATGATGCAGCAAATGGGTTGCCGCTTGGAATGTGCAGGAAACCTGCGTCTTTAGGATGGAGGCGAGTATGGCGTTTACCTTGCGTTAAGCAATGTTAATCCCATGACAAGCGGGTCAGGTTTTCCTGACCAGCCTGTTTATCGGCCGGGTTTGGCACGGCGAAACACCGGCCAATCGCCGCGCAGCTTTGATCCACATCAATATATCCTCATTTACTTATGTTATAATCGCACGACTGGCATAAGGGGGATCACCATGTCCAAATCACCGTTGAAACTGGATCGCCGCGCGTTCATGGGGCTGGCCGCTGGTGGTCTTGCGCTTGGGTCCGTGTCGCCAACGCAGGCCGCGCCGATCGCGACCAATGCACGGATCGTGATCATCGGTGCGGGTGCGGGCGGCACATCATTGGCAAACCGGCTGGTGAAACGGCTTGAGGGTGCCGATATTACCCTGCTCGATCCCCGCCCCCAGCACCTGTATCAACCGGGCCTGTCACTGGTCGCCACCGGATTGAAACCGGCCAACTATGTGGTCTCGCAAACAACCGACTGGCTGCCATCCGGCGTCACGCTGGTGGCCGAAAAGGCCGCCGCGATTGACCCTGACGCCAAAACCGTCACCACCGACAGCGGCACCTCCCTTACTTACGACTATCTGGTCGTCGCGCCTGGCTTGATCCTTGACCATGACGCGATTGACGGCTTTTCGCTTGAAATGGTCGGGCAGAACGGGATCGGCGCGCTTTACGCCGGACCCGACTACGCCGCCCGCACATGGGAGGCCGCGGCCAAATTTACCGAGGAAGGCGGCATCGGGCTGTTCACCCGCCCCGAAACGGAAATGAAATGCGCCGGTGCGCCGCTGAAACACACCTTCCTGATTGATGACATCACGCGCCGCGCAGGCAACCGTGGCAAGGCGGAATTCATCTATGCCGCGCCGCAAGGATCGCTGTTTGGCGTGCCGATCGTGGCGGAAAAGGTGCGGATGCTGTTTGGTGATCGCGGGATTGACACGCAGATGCAGCACACCCTGAAATCCATCGACGCGGGCGCAAAACGCGCGACATTCGCCGACAAGGACGGGTTCGATGTGGACATGGATTACGACTATATCCACGTGATCCCGCCCCAACGCGCGCCCGACGTTATCCGCCAGTCGGGCTTGTCTTGGGCCGACAAATGGGCCGATCAAGGCTGGGTTGAATGTGACCAATACAGCCTGCGTCACCTGCGCTATGACGACATCTGGGCGCTAGGTGATGTGGCAGGTGTGCCCAAGGGCAAAACTGCCGCATCCGTGAAATGGCAGGTGCCCGTGGTCGAGGACGGGATCGTCAGCGCCATCGCAGGCACCGACCCGACGCAAACCTACAACGGCTATACGTCCTGCCCGATGATCACCAAGGTGGGGCGCGCGATGCTAGTCGAGTTTGACTACAACAACGACCTGACCCCGTCCTTCCCCGGCCTGATTGCCCCGCTTGAAGAACTGTGGATTTCCTGGCTGATGAAGGAAGTCGCCCTGAAAGCCACCTATAACGCCATGCTGCGCGGCCGCGCGTAAAGGAGCAGATCAATGAAAGACATGACATTTTCCACCCTGATCGCGGTCTTCGAGGAAATCTTTGGCCGTGGATTGTTCTGGGCGATGGTTGTCGCCGCCGTGCTGGTGACAGGTGCCTACCTGTTTGTTCTGGTGCGTGACCGTGCCGTCAGCTGGCACAAGTTCCTGTGGGCGCAATTATCGATGCCCGTGGGCGCGGTGCTGGCGGTCTGGTTGGTGCTGGCGATGACCCATTCGCGCCTGTCGGACATGGGCGGGCCGATTGATGTGATCGTCTTGCTGCTGGTTGCGGCGGGCGGGGCGGTTGGTATGGCGATCCTTGTCTATACCGGCCAGTCCCTGCTGCGCGGCCCCGAAGAATAGCGCCACATTCGCGTCCGAAATGACCCTTTGTCTGCCCCAATCACGCTGAATTGCGAACATGAAGTCTGTGCACAGTCCCCGTCAGGAAGCGTAATTGGTAACGGAGACTGAACAATGCACTTTACAGCAAACAACCCGATGATCATCGCACAGGTGCGCGATTTTGTGATGGCCGAGCGCAGATCCTGCGTGTCCGACCGCGAATGGCAGCACCGCCTCAAGGGCTATGGCTATGACCTGCGCAAGACGGCTGCAGGCACCGTGCTGACAACCTTGCCCCACGGGCGCGAGGTTTGCACACTGGCGATCTAGCGCGTCAGGGTGCGGCCAACCGCATCCTTCCAGCCGGCGTAGCGTCTTTCGCGCGTGGCACTGTCCATCTGCGGTTCAAACCGCCGTTGCAGCGCCCATGATTGCGCAAAGCCCGCCTGATCGGGGTAAACACCCGCGCGCATGCCCGCCAGCCACGCGGCCCCCAAGGCCGTCGTTTCCAGCACTTCGGGGCGATCCACCGGCGCGCCGATGATGTCGGACAGAAACTGCATGGACCAGTCCGACGCACTCATCCCGCCATCGACACGCAGCACACCTGCATCGCCCGCATCGGGCCAGTCGGCATGCATGGCTTCCAGCAAATCGCGGGTCTGGAACCCGACACTTTCCAACGCCGCACGGGCAAATTCCGCAGGCCCCGAATTGCGCGTCAGCCCGTAAATCGCGCCGCGCGCATTTGCGTCCCAATGGGGCGCACCCAGACCTGTAAAGGCCGGCACCAGATACAATTCCTGTGACGGATCGGCCTTTTCGGCCAGCGCTTGGGTTTCGCCCGCCGCACGGATCACCCGCAGCCCGTCACGCAGCCATTGCACCACGGCCCCTGCGATAAAGATCGACCCTTCCAGCGCATAGGTCGGTTTCCCGTCAAACTGATAGGCAATCGTGCCCAGCATCCGGTTCCGGCTTTCCACCAGCGTGTCGCCGGTGTTGAGCAGCGCAAAACAGCCCGTGCCATAGGTGGATTTCAACATGCCCGCACTGAAACACGCCTGCCCGATGGTCGCGGCCTGCTGATCGCCCGCAACACCTGTGATCGGGATTGGCGCGCCAAACAGATCGGCGCGGGTTTCGCCGAAATCCGCCGCGCAATCGCGCACCTCGGGGAGCATGGATTGCGGAATATTCAGACGCTTGCAGATCGTGTCGTCCCAGCGCCCCTCGCGGATATTGTAAAGCATCGTGCGCGCCGCATTGGTCGCATCCGTGGCGTGGACCTTGCCGCCCGTCAGCTTCCAGATGAGGTAACTATCGACTGTGCCGAACAGCAATTCACCCCTGTCCGCACGCGCCTGCGCGCCCGTAACGGTGTTCAGGATATAATGCACCTTGGTGCCGGAAAAGTACGGATCGGCCAGCAGACCCGTGCGCTTGGTGATTTCGGCCTCGAACCCTTCTGCCTTGAGCGTGTCGCAAAAATCAGCCGTGCGCCTGTCTTGCCAGACGATGGCGTTGTGCACGGGTGCGCCCGTCTTGCGATCCCAGACAAGGGTGGTTTCGCGCTGGTTGGTGATGCCAATCGCGGCGATATCACCCGTGCGCAGACCTGCCTTTTCGATGGCCCCGCGACAGGTCGCAGCCACAGTTGACCAGATTTCACTGACATCATGTTCGACCCAGCCGCTTTGGGGAAAATGTTGGGTGAATTCCTCTTGGGCGGTCGCGACAATGGCCATATCCGCATCAAAGATGATCGCGCGGCTGGATGTCGTGCCTTGATCAATTGCCAGAATATGGGTCATTGCTTGCCCTCCTTTTTCAGCGTGGCCGTGATGAATCTTTCCAGTTTCGCGACCTGTTTTTCGTCCAGCCTAAGGCCCAGTTTGCTGCGGCGCCAGATCACATCCTCGGCGGTGCGGGCATATTCACGGGTGATCAGCCAGCGCGCTTCGGTCGCGGTAAGTGTCGCACCAAAATCAGCGCCCAGATCGGCCATGGATTTCGCCGCGCCCAGCACGGCCCAAGCATCGGTGCCATAGGCGCGGATCAGGCGTTTCGCCCAAGGTAGCGTCAGGAAAGGGTAATCACCCTGCAAGCGGGTGATCAGCGCAGGCTTGTCCGCCACCTTGAAATCGCCACCGGGCAGCGGCACGCCCGCTGTCCACACGCCCGTCCCGCCGATCAGCGGCGTCAGTTTCTTCAACGCGTTTTCCGCTAACTTGCGATAGGTCGTGATCTTGCCGCCGAATACGTTCAGCAGGGGCGCGCCATTGTCATCAAGCGACAGCACATAATCGCGCGTGGCCGCCGTGGCCGATTTCGCCCCGTCATCATAAAGCGGGCGCACGCCCGAATAGGTCCAGACCACATCAGCCCGCGTAACCGCGCGTTCAAAATACTGGGATGCAAAGGCACAAAGATAATCCTGTTCTTCATCCGTTGCATGAGGAACGACACCCAAGTCACTGTGTTCCTTGTCAGTTGTGCCGATCAGGGTAAAGTCGGTTTCATAGGGAATGGCAAAAATGATCCGGCCATCCTCGCCCTGAAAGAAGTAGCTTTTGTCGTGGTCAAACAGGCGTTTCGTGACGATATGGCTGCCCCGCACAAGGCGCACGCCTTCGGATGTGTTCAGCCGCGCAACGCCGCGCACCACATCCTCGACCCATGGGCCGGCGGCATTGACCAGCGCGCGTGCCGTCAGGGTTTTTCCGCCCTCCAAGGTGATCTGCCACAGCCCGTCAACACGGGTTGCGCTGGTCACTTTGGTGCGGGTCATGATGGTTGCGCCGCGATCCTCGGCATCACGCGCATTCAATATCACAAGGCGCGAATCCTCGATCCAGCAATCGGAATACTCCCAGGCGCGGCGGAATTTTTCCTTGATCGGCACGCCCGCCGGATCAACGGCCAGATCAAGCGTGCGAGTGCCCGGCAATATCTCGCGCCCGCCCAGATTGTCATATAGAAACAGCCCCAGCCGGATCAGCCATGCGGGCCTGCGCCCCTTCATCCATGGCATGACCAGTGACAACAGCTTTGATGTGGGCGTGTCCCCCTCAAAGCGCATGTCCTTGTGAAACGGCAGCACAAACCGCATCGGCCAGCTGATATGGGGCATGGCGCGCAGCAGCACCTCGCGTTCGATCAGCGCCTTGCGCACCAGCCCGAATTCAAAGAACTCCAGATAGCGCAGACCACCATGAAACAACTTGGTCGACGCGCTTGAAGTGGCGCTGGCCAAATCGTTCATTTCCGCCAGCCCGACGCGCAGGCCCCGCCCCGCCGCGTCACGGGCGATGCCGACACCGTTAATGCCGCCACCAATGACGACAAGATCAAAATCAGCCTGCGTTGTCATATTGCGCGCCTCCTGCAACGGTGATGGGCATCGGGTGCGCGGGACGCAAGGGCGTGTGACGGGTAAGGTTCGTGTTTCCAAAACCGAAAACCAAACGAACCACGATAAAGGCAGTGTTGTAGCGAATACCACAGTATGGCATGTTCGCTTTATGGATGAAACGAACATGTCCCGCCACGCCGCAATTCTTGCGCAAACCCGCGCGAGCGGCAAAGTAAGCGCCACAGCCCTTGCCGCCCAACTGGGCGTGACGGTGCAAACGATCCGCCGCGATCTGCGCACCCTTGTCGAAAGCGGCGCGCTTGAACGCATTCATGGCGGCGCTGTGCCTGCCTCGGGCGTTGGCAATATCGGCTATGGCGACCGGCGCGCGTTGCACCGCGAGGCCAAGGCGCGCATCGCTGCCGCCACGGCCCGCCTGATCCCGCATCGCGCCTCGCTGTTTCTCAATATCGGCACAACCACCAAATCCGTGGCCCATGCCCTGCGCAATCATAGCGACCTGATGGTCGTCACCAATAACCTGAACGTGGCCAACATTCTGGCACAAAACCTACGCTGCGATGTGATCGTCGCGGGGGGGCAGTTGCGCCGCGCCGATGGCGGTTTGGTCGGGGATCTGGCGACCATGGCCATTGAGCGCTTCAAGGTCGATTACGCCGTGATCGGTGCTTCTGCGATCGACGCCGAAGGCGATCTGCTGGATTTCGACGCCCAGGAGGTGCATGTCAGCCGCGCCATTCTGGCCCAGGCGCGGCAATCCATCGTGGTTGCGGATGCATCGAAATTCACCCGCAAGGCGCCCGTGCGCATCGGCTCGCTGATGCAGGCCGACATCCTTGTGACGGATGCCGCCCCGTCAGAACGGCTGGTCAATGCCTGCGCCGATTGGGGCACCCGTATCACACTGGCCTAGCCATAGTGATTTGGCCCCGGATCGCCGCGCAGGCAGAAAAACACCAGCAAGGTGATGGTAAAGCCGAGGATGGCAATCGCGCCGATTCCGATGAAGGCAAGAATACCACCGCTGGGATCATCATAAGTCGAGGTTCCAATGACAACCCCGACAATCACCGCATATATCAGAATGCCAAGGTAATATCCGCCGATCCACCAGCCACTGCGGTTGGTGTCGTGCAGGCGGCGCATGGCCACGGCCAGCGCCGGTAAGAACAGCGCCAGCGAGACCAGCGAATTGAGCGGCGAAACAGCATTGCCAGGAAAAAGCAGCCCATCCAGCAGCCCAGTGACGAACCCAAGAATAAAGGTGAACAGGACGAAATACCAATATTCGGACCGGCTCGCCCGGCCTTTGAAATCGACGTATTTGTTCAGACAGACATTGATCGCCTCGCCGAACCCGCGTGCGGGGGCGCCCTCGTAAAGCGGCTGTTGCACGCCGGGGCGGCTGTGGGGAATGGCGGCCTGCGGGGGTGCAGTGTCCGGCATGGGCGGCGGCGACCCGGCGGCCGCAATGTTGAAATGATCAGACGCAGGCACCCAGCCATCCAGTCCTTCGCGCCACACAAGGGTATTCGCAGTGATCGTGCCGGCCTGCACCAGCCGCGTGATTTCGGTTTCTTCAACTGGACCGACCCGCGCGCCGTCGACCACATAATACCAGCTGTGATTGCTCATGAATTCACCCTTGATTGCCTTGCGCCGACCATAGAAACCCCTTGCCCGTCCGACAAGGCACCTAGCCGCGAAAACCCGTGGCAATCACGAATTTTTCCGAACTGTCGGACCGTGATGCCGGCGGTTTCACATGCACGACCTTGGTGAATTTCTGCTTGAGCAGCTTTTGCAAATCACCCTCGGCCCCGCCTGCCAGCACCTTGGCGACGAATGTGCCGCCTTCGCTCAGCACGTCAAAGGCGAAATGCGCCGCCGCTTCGCACAGGGCCATGATCCGGTTGTGATCGGTCTGTTTGTGGCCCGATGCGCTGGCGGCCATGTCCGACATGACAACATCCGCCTGCCCGCCCAGCCAGTCCTTGACCTTGATGTCGGCGTCATCTTCCATGAAATCAAGCTGGTGCAAGTCGCATCCGGCGATCGGCTCCATTTCTTGCAGGTCGACCCCAAGGATCGTGCCAACCGCTTTGCCTGATTTCTCACCCAGCGCATTGACACGCGGCACGGCGACCTGACACCAGCCACCGGGCGCCGCGCCTAGGTCGACAACCCGCGCGCCGGGCACCAGAAAACGGAATTTGTCGTCCAGTTCCAGTATCTTGTAGGCTGCGCGCCCGCGATACCCGTCCGCCTGCGCGCGTTTCACATAGGGGTCGTTCAACTGGCGCTGCAACCACAGCGTTGAACTCAGCTTGCGGCCGCGCGCGGTCTTGACCTTGACGGTCAGGTCGCGCTGGCCACGGCCGCTGGTGTTTTTGGTCGGCTTCTTGGCCATCTCGCTCTCGTGCATTGTTTTGACACACATAGGCCAAGTGGCGCGCGCGCAAAAGGCTTGGCCGCGTTATTTGTGTGCACAAGGCGGGCGCAAGGCTTGAGCGTGTCCGATTTCCCCCGTATCAGGCGGCCATCACCACGCCGCACAGGATTCAGGACCATGCCCCACCCCGCCAACGCCTTCGCCCTTGTTGCCGATATTGGTGGCACGAACACCCGTGTGGCTCTTGCGGACGGGCGGCGCGTTTTGCCTGACACGATCCGGCGCTATCGCAACAGCGATTTTGCCGGGCTGGAAACCGTGCTGCACCAATACGTGGCTGACGAAGGTGGCGTTGACGCCAGGGCGGCCTGTGTTGCGGTGGCGGGGCCAGTGCGTGACGGGCGCGCGACGATGACAAATCTGGACTGGGCGATCGACAAGGACACGCTTGCGCGCGCGACCAAGGCGGAAACGGTCGCGATTTTGAACGATTTGCAGGCGCAGGGCCATGCCCTGGGGCATCTGGACGCGGCCAATATCCGCACGATCATTCCCGGACCCAAGGCCAAGGCGGCGGCGGCCAAACTGGTCATCGGTGTCGGCACCGGTTTCAACGCAGCACCCGTATTCGAGGGCAACGGCGTGCGCCTTGTGCCCCCTTCCGAGTGCGGCCATGCCAACCTGCCGATCCGCACGCCACGCGAACTTGCGCTGTGCGAGTATGTGTCCACGGCGCACGGGTTTCCGGCGGTCGAAGACGTGCTGTCAGGGCGCGGGCTTGAGAGGGTCTATGCATTTCTGGGCGCCGAAGCGAATGACCCGCGCGAGGCCAAGGCGCAAGACATCATGCAAAGCTGTGCCAGCGGCGATGACCCGCGCGCAACCGAGGCCGCGCAGCTGTTCACCCGCATCCTTGGCACGGTCGCGGGGAACCTGTCGCTGATCCAGCTGCCTTTTGGGGGCGTTTACCTTGTGGGCGGTGTGGCGCGGGCCTTTGCGCCTTACTTGCAGGACTTCGGGTTTTCGGATGCGTTTCGCGACAAGGGCCGTTTTGCCGGTTTCATGGGCAATTTCGGTGTGCATGTGATCGAGGATGATTACGCAGCCCTGACCGGATCGGCCTGCCATCTTGTGGCGCTGCAAGGCGCGTAACCGGGCGCGGGCGATGCCACACTGATTTCCAGCGCCGCAATTTGTCAGATAACGCCCCGCGCGATACCGCCTTGCCGGTCCATGCGGGATTGGCGCGCATAGCGGTGGCGCAGCACCCTGATCGCGCCCGCGCACCCTGATCGCACCGGCCGCGATGATCCGGCGCCATTTGTCCGGCCTGCCACTGATTTTTTTGGATTGTTGGCGACCCATTTTCGCGCTCTGCAACTGCGTTCGCGCGCCCCGTGACGCCGCGCGGTGCGCCATCAATGCAACTGTTGCGACACCGTGGTGGTAAGATCACTTAACGAAAACGGCTTTGGCAAGAATACCGAATTGGGAATTTGCGCCTGGTTTTCGCCAAAGGCATCCTCGGCGTAGCCGGATACGAAAACAACCTTGGTATCGGGGCGGGTGGTCAGCGCCTCGCGCACCCATGTGGGGCCATCCTTGCCCGGCATGATCACATCGGTGACGAAAATATCCACCTGCAGATCGGGATCATCCAGCATATGCAGGGCCATTTCGGCGCAGTCAGCCTCGAGCACGGTATAGCCGCGCAAACGCAGGGCGCGGCTGGCAAAGGCGCGCACCGGCGCTTCATCCTCGACCAACAGCACCACACCTTCGGCGCGGGCCTGGGGCGCTTGCGCCTCGATCACGGGGGTTTGCACCGGCACTTCCAGAGGCTTTTCATGGCTTGGGAAATAAAGACTGAAGGTCGTGCCAACGCCAGCCTCGCTATCGGCAAAGATAAACCCGCCGGTCTGTTTGACGATCCCGTAGGCGGTCGACAGACCAAGGCCCGTCCCCTCGCCCGTGCGTTTGGTCGTATAGAACGGCTCGAAAATCTTGGGCAGGGTTTCGGGTGGAATTCCCGTGCCCGCATCAATCACCCGCACCACAACATAGCTGCCCGGCGGCACCGTGGCACGATCCCGTGACAGCGGCATGTCCAGAACTGCGTTTTCGGTTTCAACACGGATTTCACCGCCCTGCGGCAAGGCATCACGGGCGTTGACCACAAGGTTCATCAGCACCTGTTCAAGCTGGCGTTTGTCGGCACGGATCGGCAACAGGCTTGGGTCGTGATCCAGGGTCAGGCGCACCTTTTCACCCACAAGCCGGTTCAGCAGATGGGTCATTTCCGACAGCGTATCGCGCAGATCCAACACTTCGGGGCGCAGGTTCTGTTTGCGCGAGAACGCCAGCAACTGCCCCACAAGTGACGCGGCGCGGTTCGCGTTCTGATGGATCTGCACCAGATCGCTGTAATCCTGATCACCTTGATCATGGCGCAGCAACAGCAGGTCGCAATGCCCGGAAATCGCTGTCAGGAGGTTGTTGAAATCATGGGCGACACCCCCCGCCAATTGGCCGATCGCCTGCATTTTCTGGCTTTGGACGAACTGCTTTTCCAGGGTCTTGAGTTCGGTCACATCGTTAAGCACGGCGATCAGATGCGTGTCATCGCTTTCGCCTGCGGGGTTCAGCGAGACCTGCACGAATGTGTCCTGATGCGCGCCGGTGCCGCGCAGGAACTGCGGGGTCAGGCTTCCGCGTCCTTCGGCGGCTTCCTGAAGCCAGTCGATAATCGGACGCCCCAGCCCTTCAAGCAGGTCGGACAGGCGGGTCTGCGCCGTGATCGGGGATTGCAGCAACACCCGCGCCTCGCGGTTGGACGCGATCACCTCGCCAGATGCGGCGACCTTGAGAAGCGGAACCGGCAGTTCTTCGATCGCGTCCCAGGCATTGCCCACAAGGGCCGGCATCAGGGTTTCTTCGGTCGACCCGCCGCCGGGCAGAAGATAGATTTCGCGCCGTCCACCGCTGCCGCTCACCTCGGCTACAAGGCTTTCGATCGGACCATCGGCCGCATCAACGCGGTGCACCTGCCCCGACACCAAAGGCAGCTGCGGAAATATCTTGTCAAGCGATTTGGCCCGCCCGCCCAAAAGCCTGCGAAACGCCTCGTTCATGAACAGGATCGTGCCGGACGGTCCGGCCGTCAGCATCGGCAGGCTAAGGGAATCGGCGGCACGCCCGCCCCCCGCCTTGTCAGTCAGATCCTCAAGCCGCCAAAGATAGGCGGCGTCGTCAATCTGATGCACGGACAGGCGCACGTGGCCACGCCGCGTGACGATATCTTCGCGCGCGCTGCCAAGGGCATGTGCCTTGCTTTGCAAGCGAAACAGGACAGCACCCGGATTGGCAAACAGATCGCCAAACGCGAACCCAAGGGTATCCACCGCATGGGCGCGAAACCGTTCAGCGGCGGCGGGGTTGCGATAGCTGATTTCGCCGTCACTGTCGGTAACAAAACTGGGGGTTGTGTCATTTTCGACAAAACCGGATACGGTTTTTACCATCATGCTTTGGCGCGATTTACGACGCAGACCCTTCAGCGCAAACACAGCCGCCAAAGCAATCAGCGTTGCGCCGCAAACCTGCGCGCCCAGCCCGATCATGGGATCAGGCACAAGATAGGCCGCACCGACAAAGCCCATGCCAACCAGCGCAAGCACGCCGACACGCCAGGGCCCGATGCCCAGACTGCGTCGCGGTTTCTGATCAACCGTCAAAGTGGTGTCTGTTTGCGTCACGTCGTCCCGCCTCGAATCGCGTCGCCCTCATCACACTCCAGAAGTGTTAAGCGGCGCTTAAGATGCGACAAGACTATGGAAAACAATGCGATATGCAACCATTGGTTGCGAATTACCTACGGGTCAACACCGCAAGGTAGAAACCATCCTGTTCGGCACTCGGCAAGAGCTGCATTTCATCAACGACCTGCCAACCTGGCGTGCGCGCCAAAAAACTGTCGATCCGCGCGCGATTTTCAAGCGTGAGAAACGAACAGGTCGCGTAGATCAACTGCCCCTCTGGCGCGACCAGTCCGGCCGCCTGATCAAGCACGTCATCCTGCATGGTGTTCAAGGCTGCCAACCGGTCAGGCGTCAGCCGCCATTTTGCTTCGGGCGCACGCCGCCAGGTTCCGCTGCCAGAACAAGGGCTATCACAAAACACCATGTTAAACGGGCTGTTACGCGTCAAAGCTAATGTTTCAAGACAGGAAATATTAACGCCCGCACGCGCCGCGCGCACGGGAATGTCGGCCATCCGTTTTGGTTCGATATCATGGGCAAAGACCTGCGCGCCGCGATCCGCCATGGCCAGCGCCTTGCCACCGCCACCAGCGCAATAATCCAGCACCCGCATGTCGGACGTGATCGCGCAGCGCGCAACGGCCTGTTGCGAGGCACTGTCCTGCAGGTCAATCAACCCGTCAAGAAAGGGTGTCGAAAGCGCAACGCGTCGTTCGTTTTCAAGCACTTGCAATCCGGTCTTCACGTTGTTTAACGGCTGCGTCGCGATCCCTTCTTCGGCCAGTAGCCGGGCAACATGATCGCGGGGCGCGCGTGACAGGTTCACACGCAGATGCACCGCCGCGCGGTGGCGCAACAAGGCGCAAACCGTTTCAGCCTGATCACCAAGGTCTGCCACGATCTGGTCCATCAACCAATCGGGCATGTCGCCGCGCACCGCCAAGGGGGCCGCATCCAGCGGTTGACCGGCGTGATCGTCCGGGCCAAGGAGTGGCGGCGCATGGCCCTCACCGGTAAAAATGGTTGCAGGGTCGATACTTGCGGCGCGCAACGCACCCAACATGATCGCCCGCCCGCTATCACCGCCGCCCAGCCACGCAAAGGACCGCCAGCACCTGAGCGCACCAAAAACATGGTCGCGCACCGCCGCGCGATCCTTGGAACCGGCAAAGCGACTGCCGCGCGCCCATGTGGTCAGCGCGCGTTCGGCCGCGTCGCCGGAAATGACCTGATCAAGGATTTCAATCGCCGCAGAGACACGGGCAGCAGGTGTCATGACATGACCTGAACTTTGCCACGTAACATACTGAAACCCCTACCCGATCCGGTAGTTCGGTGACTCGCGCGTAATCTGCACGTCATGCACGTGGCTTTCTTTCAGACCCGCGCCGGTGATCTTGACGAATTTGCAGTCCTTGCGCATGGATTCGACCGTGGCACAGCCCGTATAGCCCATCGCCGCACGCAAACCGCCGACCAACTGGTGCACCACGGCGCCCGCCGATCCCTTGTATGGCACTTGCCCTTCGATCCCTTCCGGCACCAGTTTGTCGCTGGCCGCGTCTTTCTGGAAATACCGGTCAGCCGAGCCGCGCGCCATGGCACCAAGGCTGCCCATGCCACGATAAGACTTAAAGCTACGCCCTTGATAAAGAATAACTTCTCCGGGGGATTCATCGGTGCCGGCGATCATCGACCCGACCATCGCACAGGATGCGCCCGCCGCGATCGCCTTGGCGAAATCGCCCGAAAACTTGATACCGCCGTCAGCAATGACCGGCACATCGCCCGCCGCTGCCGCACAATCCATGATCGCCGTCAGCTGTGGCACGCCGACGCCCGCGACCATGCGCGTGGTGCAGATTGATCCGGGGCCAATCCCGACCTTGACCGCATCCGCGCCCGCGTCAATGAGAGCCTTGGTCGCGTCACCCGTGGCCACGTTTCCGGCGATGATCTGCACGTTGTTCGACAACGCCTTTACCCGTGCGACAGCCGCCAGGACCCCTTCGGAATGGCCATGCGCAGTGTCGACCACAACGATGTCAACGCCCGCGTCGATCAACGCTTCGCTGCGCTCGAACCCTGAATCACCCACAGAGGTCGCCGCCGCCACGCGCAAGCGGCCCAACGCATCCTTGCAAGCGGTCGGGTTCAGCACGGCCTGTTCGGTGTCTTTGAGGGTCAAAAGCCCCGTCAACACGCCCTTTTCATCGGTAATCAGCAGCTTTTCGATGCGTTTCGCCTTCATCAGGGAAATCGCTTCTTCGCGGTCGGCAGGTTCGCGCAGCACGGCCAGATCACTGCTGGTCATCATCGTCGACACGGGCTGGTCATCGGATGTGGCAAAGCGCATGTCGCGGTTGGTGACGATGCCCATGACGCGGCCCTTGTCATCGACCACGGGAAAGCCGGTAAAGTTATAACGTTCGACCAGCGCGCGCGCCTCGGCCAATGTCTGATCTGGGCGCAGGGTGACGGGGTTGTAAACAATCCCGGATTCAAACCGTTTGACGCGGCGGACCTCGCGGGCCTGTTCTTCGATGTTCAGGTTCTTGTGCACCACGCCGATGCCACCGGCCTGCGCCATGGCAATCGCCATGCGCGCCTCGGTCACGGTGTCCATGGCGGAACTGAGCAGCGGGATATTCATCGCAATGTCGCGCGTCACGCGGGTGCGCGTATCGGCGGTGCTGGGCAAAACGGCGGACGCGCCGGGCACAAGCAAAACATCATCAAAGGTGAGGGCCTCGCGAATCTCCATATCAGTGCTCCTATGGATGGCTTTGGCACGTGCCTATCGCACGGTTCCCCCCTGAACGAAAGGGCAATGCCGCGATAAGGCGACGAAATGACGGGATCGCCCTTTCCCCTGACGGTCGATGCACTATCGTGGGTCTGACACCTGCAAAAGGGCCAACAGGCATGACCAACGATCCCCTTGTTATCTTTACACCTTCGGGCAAGCGCGGGCATTTCCCCGTGGGCACCCCGATCCTGACGGCGGCGCGCCAGTTGGGTGTGGACCTTGACAGCGTCTGCGGCGGGCGCGGGATTTGCAGCAAATGCCAGATTACCCCGTCTTACGGCGAATTTTCCAAACACGGCGTCACCGTCCATGACAACGCCCTGTCGGAATGGAATGCGGTCGAAGCCCGCTATGACGAAAAGCGCGGGCTGAAAAAGGGCCGCCGTCTGGGCTGTCAGGCTTCGGTGCAGGGCGATGTGGTGATTGACGTGCCCCCCGAAAGCCAGGTCCACAAACAGGTCGTGCGCAAGCGGGCCGAGGCCCGCGATATCATCCTCGACCCCACGGTCAGCCTTTATTATGTGGTCGTGAACGAACCCGACATGCACGACCCCAGCGGCGATCTGGAACGCCTTGCCATGGCGCTCAAGGATCAGTGGGACATTGATGATGTCACGGCTGATCTGCACATTCTGGGCGTGATGCAACCGATCCTGCGCAAGGGCGAATGGAAGGTCACGGTCGCCCTGCATCAGGGCCGGACCGGCGATCCGCCGCGCATCATGCATCTTTGGCCCGGATTCTACGAAGGTTCGGTTTACGGGCTGGCTGTCGATCTGGGCTCGACCACGATCGCGGCGCATCTGTGCGATCTGCGCTCGGGCGAGGTGATTGCATCGTCGGGCATCATGAACCCGCAAATCCGCTTTGGCGAAGATCTGATGAGCAGGGTCAGCTATTCCATGATGAATGCCACAGGTGCCGCCGAAATGACGGACGCGGTGCGCGCGGGCATGAACGCCTTGTTTGACCAGATCGCCGCCGAGGGCGCGATTGACAAGACCCTGATCATGGACGCGGTGTTTGTTTGCAATCCGGTCATGCATCATCTGTTCCTTGGGATTGATCCGTTTGAATTGGGTCAGGCGCCCTTTGCATTGGCCACATCAGACGCGATCCGCCTCAATGCCCGCGATCTGGGTCTTGATATCCACCCCGCCGCGCGCGCCTACCTGTTACCCTGCATCGCGGGCCATGTGGGGGCCGACGCGGCGGCTGTTGCCCTAAGCGAGGCACCCGACAAATCCGACGATCTGGTGCTTGTTGTCGATGTTGGCACCAACGCCGAAATCCTGCTGGGCAACCGCGAAAAGGTGCTGGCCTGTTCTTCGCCCACCGGCCCTGCGTTCGAGGGCGCACAGATCAGCAGTGGCCAGCGCGCCGCACCCGGTGCGATTGAACGCTGCGAGATTGATCCCGTCACAAAGGAACCCCGCTTCAAGGTGATCGGCAGTGATCTGTGGTCCACCGAGGACGGGTTTAGCGATGCCATCGCCACCACCGGTGTCACCGGCATTTGCGGGTCCGGCATTATCGAAATTGTCGCGGAAATGCGCATGGCGGGGCTGCTGGATGCGCCCGGCCTGATCGGTTCACCCGAACAGACCGGCAGCGACCGCATTTTTGTTGATGGGCGCACCCATTCCTATCTGATCCATGACGGCAGCGCCGATGGCGGCCCCAAGATCACCGTCACCAACCGCGATATCCGCGAAATCCAGATGGCCAAGGCCGCGCTTTATTCCGGCGCGCGCCTTTTGATGGATAAGTTCGGCGTCGACAAGGTGGACCGGATCGTGCTTGCAGGCGCATTCGGCGCACATATCAGCACGAAACACGCGATGGTGCTGGGCATGATCCCCGACGCGCCTTTGGACAAGGTCACGTCCGCTGGCAACGCCGCAGGCACCGGCGCGCGCATCGCCCTGCTGAACCGCGCCGCACGGACCGAGATCGAAGGCACCGTGCGCGACATCCACAAGATCGAAACCGCGATCGAGCCGCGTTTCCAAGAGCATTTCGTGAACGCCAGCGCGATCCCCAATGCCGTGGAGCCCTTCCCGATCCTCAATTCCATCGTGACGCTTCCGACCACCACCTTTAACACGGGCGGTGGTGGCGAAGGCGGGCGGCGCAGGCGGCGCTGATGGGGTTTGATGCGCAACCGACCTTGACGGGTGACACGCTAACCTTGCGCCCCCTGACGGGTGATGATCATGACGGGCTGTATCGGGCTGCGTCTGCCCCCGAAACTTGGGCCGGCCACCCTGCCCGCGACCGCTACAAACCAGATGTGTTCCGCCCCTATTTCGAGCTGCTGCTGGCCAGCCGCGCGACGTTGGCGGTGATCGACACCGCCACAGGCGAGATCATCGGT
Source organism: Octadecabacter sp. R77987 (assembly GCF_042466115.1). Classification (NCBI taxonomy): domain Bacteria; kingdom Pseudomonadati; phylum Pseudomonadota; class Alphaproteobacteria; order Rhodobacterales; family Roseobacteraceae; genus Octadecabacter; species Octadecabacter sp. R77987. The sequence continues at coordinate 506,839 of NZ_JAXHBQ010000001.1, forward strand.
TGTTCGCGCTATTACAGCGCCCCCGACAGGCCCGGCACGATTTCCATCGGCTTTACCTTCCTTGATCATCGCTACTGGGGTGGTGCTGTAAATCGCGCGATGAAGGGGCTGATGCTGGCCCATGCCTTTGCCGATTTCGACGCGGTCTGGTTCCACATCGACCCGACCAACATCCGCTCGCAAAAGGCGACGATGAAACTGGGCGCGCGCCATGCCTATGACGCGGAACTGGCGCTGGGGCCAGTGCCTGCGCCGTGGAAGGTATACCGGTTGGATCGCGGGGATTGGACACCATGAAGCTGACCAAACCAAACCACCCGCGCCCCGATGATGCCGACACGCGCAAGGCCGTGCAGCCCGTCATCTGCTATCCGCCCGAAACCCTGCCCGCGCCGGACCTGACCGCGCTGAAAGCCCTGCGCGCAACCGCAACCAAATCAGCCGAGATCACCGTGCCGCCCCGCGATGCGGCGTGTATCGATGTGCCTGCGGGCTGTTTCTTTCGGATCGTTTCAACGCAAGGTGCACAGGTGGGTGATCTGAACCTTTGGAACAGCGCCGATCTGTCGGAACGGTTTTATTCCGGCAAGACCCGCGCGCTGCATGGCACGCATCTGTCAACGGGGGATCGGATGTGGTCATCCTTTCCCACGTTGCGGCCCATGGCGACGATCACAGACGACACGCTGGATTGGTATGGATTCGACGCATTCGGCGGGTCCGTCCATGATGTGATCGGCACGCGCTGTGATCCTTACACGGGGGCGCTGTTGTCTGGCACACAGTATCACCATTGCTGCCATTCCAACCTCACACGCGCGCTGGCAGCGCACCTTGATCTGCCCCTGCACGCGGCCGAAACGCATGTGCACGATGTGCTGAATGTTTTCATGTGCACCGGCTTCACCCGCGACACAGGCCAGTATTTCATGAAGGCCAGCCCCGTGCGGCCCGGTGATTATCTTGAGTTTCTGGCCGAGATTGACCTGACCGTGGGGTTGTCCGCCTGTCCGGGCGGGGATTGTTCGGCCGAACACACATCCGATGTGGCGGCCTGTTATCCGCTGTTGATCGAAGTTTATGACCCCGGTGAAACCGCGCGCGCAGCACATCAGCGCCCCGCGCCGAATGCTTACGACCGCACGCACGGGAGCCATTGACGCCCCCCGCGCCCGCGTTTATCTGACCCACAGGCGCGCGGGTATGGTGAAAAGGTATCACGAAAGCTTCCCAAGCTTCAGTTACGGGTTCGATTCCCGTTACCCGCTCCAGCACGATCCGATGCCGAGATTGGACAACCGATGCCCCCTTTTCTGACCCCGTTGCACACCGATGCCCTGCGCGATGCAGGTATTCCCGCGCCCTGGACATTCGGCATGGCGGATCGTGTACGCTTTGGCGAACTGGACGCGCTGAACCACGTCAACAACGTGGTTTATCTGCGCTGGTATGAAACCCTGCGGGTGATCTATCTCGAACAATACGGGCTCTATGACCTGGCCGGGCCGGACCCGAAATTTGTCGTGAAAACAGTTGGCCTTGATTACCGCGCCGAGGTGATGCGGGGTGCACCCTATATCAACGTGGCGCGCACCGTGGCGATGCGCAACACCAGCTTTTCCATGGAATACGCGACCTTTGTGAACGGGCAAATCACCACCACGGGCACCGCCTTGGTGGTGCTGTTGAACGCTGACAATTCCAAGCGCGCCCTGTCAGATGCCCTGCGACAGGTCTTTCTTGATCGGGATGGCGCGGTGCAAATGTAACGTGGGTTTCAACCCACCTTACACCCCGTTGTTGCGCAAGAATCCGACCAATGCCGCCGTCGATCCGTCTTTCCCGTCCGCACTTTGTGTGCCCTCGACCACGGGCTGCAAGGCCGTCGCCAGTTCCTTGCCCAGTTCCACGCCCCACTGGTCATAGGAATTGATGCCCAGCACAACCCCTTCGACAAACACGCGGTGTTCATAAAGCGCGATGATCTGGCCCAGCGTGAACGGGTCAAGCTGCGGATAGGCCAGTGTGGTGGACGGGCGATTGCCCGGAAAGACGCGGTGGCGGGCCTGACGTTCCAGCTCGTCGCCTGCGAATTTGTCAGCCACTTTGGCGCGCGCCGTATCCAGATCGCGACCCTTCATCAGCGCCTCGGATTGGGCCAGACAGTTGGCGACCAGCAACTGATGCTGGTGGTGCAGATCGTCCTCGTGACCGCGTGCCGCGACCAGAAATTCGCAAGGGATCACGCGGGTGCCTTGGTGGATCAATTGGTAAAAGGCGTGCTGGCCGTTTGTGCCCGGCTCGCCCCAAACCACGGGGCCGGACTGCACGGTCAGATCGGCGCCATCCATGCTGACGCCCTTGCCGTTGCTTTCCATTTCAAGCTGCTGAAGATAGGCCGGCAGGCGCGCAAGATTGTTATCATAGGGCAGCACGGCGCGGGTCGCGTGGCCACAAACCTGATTATGCCAGATGCCCACAAGTGCAAGCAGCGCGGGCATGTTTTCCGACCAATCGGCCGCGCGGAAGTGGGTGTCCATCGCTTGCGCGCCGCGCAGGAAAGCGCGGAACGCATCCGGCCCGATCGCCATCATCAGCGACAGCCCGATCGGCCCCCACATGGAATAGCGCCCGCCAACCCAATCCTCGAACCCGAACACGCGGGACGGATCAATGCCAAAGGCCATCGTCTTTTCATCGGATGTGGACAGGGCGGCAAACTGCGCGGCGGGATTTTCGACGGTTTCACCCATCCACGCCTTGGCGGTCTGGGCGTTGGTCATGGTTTCGATGGTGGTAAAGGTCTTGGACGCGACGATCACAAGCGTCGTCGCCGGATCACAGCCGCGCAGCACCTGCGCGATATCGGCCGGATCGACGTTGGACACGAAATGGCAGCGCGGCCCGTCATGGTAAGGGGCCAGCGCACGCACGGCCATCGCAGGGCCAAGGTCGGACCCGCCGATGCCGATATTGACCACATCGGTGATCTGGCCGCCCTGCCCTGTGAAGGCACCGCTGCGCACGTCACGGGCAAAGCTGCCCATCCGGTCCAGCGTGGCCAGCACGCCCTCCATCACATTGGCCCCGTCCACCATGACCGGCCCGCCATCCAGATTGCGCAGGGCCGTGTGCAACACCGCGCGCCCTTCGGTTTCATTGATCGGCGCACCGGAGAACATCGCGTCCCGCTTGGCCGCGACACCGGCCTGATCCAGCAGATCAATCAACAGCTTGCGCGCTGTTTCGTCGATATTGGTCTTGGCGTAATCCAGCACCATATCGCCCGCCTGCACGGTGAAATCAGCGGCGCGTGCAGCATCCACCAGCGTTTCAAACCGACGATCCTTGATCGCACCGTGATGCGCGCGCAAAGCAATCCACATAAGTCTTACCCTTCTGCCCAATGCACCGTTGCGCCGCGCAATACAGCAGCGACAGGTGCGTCTTGGGGTGTCAATTCGCGTGCGCGCTCAAGCGCTTCGCGTTTTTCGCGGCCAATGATGACGATATGGCGCTTCATCGCGCCTTTTAGCACCTTGGCCGACAGTGTGATGCGGGGTTCAGGTGCGCCCGGTGCACGCATGGCCACCAACAGATCGTCCCCGTGCAAGGCCTGATCCAACCGATCCGCCCCCGGAAAGATAGAGGCCGTGTGCATATCCGCCCCCATCCCCAGCAACACGACGGACAGGGGCAGGTTTTCAGCCACGGTGACCTGCAATTCATCCAGCTTGTCCTCGGGGTTGGGCGCATCTGCATAAAGCGGCACATAGGTCGCCGCCGCTGCCCGATCCACCAACAGGCGCTGGCGCAAAAGCCGCGTGTTGGAACGGTCCGAGCTTTCAGGCACCCAGCGTTCATCGGTCAGCATCACGCGCACACGCGCCCAATCCAGATTGGTGGCGCACAGACTATCAAAGATCGGCCCCGGCGTGGTGCCGCCGGGCACGGCCAGTGCGGCGGTATCATCGTGCAGCAAAGCCGCTTTCAACTCGCCCGCAATGATGTTGGCCAAATCCATCATCATCATTTCCGCGTCGGCATATTCTTTCAGGTCCATGGTGGTTCCTTTTCGGATCAGTAACGTGGGTCTGGACCCACCTTACCTGATTTCACGCCATTTGCGCCCGTCACGATGCATCAGCATCATCGCATCTTCGGGGCCGGCCGACCCGGTATCGTAATGCTTGGGCACGTCGTTGCGCGCCTGCCAGCCCTCAATGATCGGGTCAGTCCAGGCCCAGGCCGCCTCAACCTCGTCACCGCGCATGAACAGCGTCTGGTTGCCACGGATCACGTCCATGATCAGCCGTTCATAGGCATCCGGCACATCCTCGGCATCCGGCCCCAGGGCATCGGCAAATGTCATGTCAAGTGGCACATCAATCAGGCGCATGCCCCCCGGCCCCGGCTCCTTGATCGTCACTTGCAGGTTCATGCCCTCGTTGGGCTGCAATTGAATGGTCAGGATATTGCGGTGGCGCTTTTCATCGCCCTCAAAGATCGAATGCCCCAGATCCTTGAACACAACGACAATTTCCGAGGTGCGCGCCTTGAGCCGCTTGCCGGTGCGCAAATAGAACGGCACACCCGCCCACCGCCAGTTGGCAATATGCGCCTTCATGGCGATAAAGCTTTCCGTGTGGCTGCGTGGATTTTCCGCATCCTCGCGATAGCTGGGAGTCTTGTCGGTCGCGTCATACTGACCACGCACCAGATGGTGCGGGTCAAGCGGTTGCAGGGCGCGGATCACCTTGAGCTTTTCGTCGCGCACCGCGTCCGCATCAAACTGGTGCGGCGCTTCCATCGCGATCAGGCACAGCAGTTGCATCAGGTGGTTCTGCACCATATCGCGCATCGCACCCGATTTGTCATAATACCCGCCACGCCCGCCCACACCGACAGTTTCGGCCACCGTGATCTGGATGTGATCGACGTAGTGATTGTTCCACAGCGGTTCGAACAGCATATTGCCAAAACGCACGGCCATCAGGTTTTGCACGGTCTCCTTGCCCAGATAATGATCAATCCGGTAAATCTGCCCCTCGTCGAAATGCGTGGCCAGCGTGGCGTTCAATTCGCGCGCACTGGCCAGATCGCGGCCAAAGGGCTTTTCCACCACGATCCGGCTGTTGGCATCGGCAATCTTGTGGCTGTGCAGCCGTTCGGCCAAAGCACCAAACAGCGACGGCCCGACCGAAAAATAAAAGGCGCGCACCACACCCTTGCGCATCAGCTTGGCCAGCGGTTTCCAGCCACCCTCGCCCATCGCATCAACGGTGACATACTCCAGCCGCGCGACAAAAGCCTCGATCGCCTTTTTCTGGCGCTTTTCCGCACCGCCGAATTCGGCAATCGCCGCGCGGATCATGTCGCGGTATCCGGCGCTGTCCATGTCCGAACGCGCCGCACCGATCACCCGTGATGTGTCTGGCATCTGCCCCGCCAGAAAGCGGCGGAACAGGCCGGGCAGGATTTTGCGGCGCGCAAGATCGCCGGTGCCGCCAAAGATCACCAGATCAAAGTCGTCCGTTGGAATAACGCGTGAGACCATGTGCCCGCTCCTAATTCGTTAGCGCTAACGCCACCCCAATACGCAGGGGGCGATGGCAGGTCAACTGCGCCCGTGCAGACTTGCCCACCATTGTGACGGTTTCAGACGCTTGCGTGTTCCCCGCCCGCGCACCGATGTGGCCAGACGATACCATAGGCGATCCCGTCAATCACCCGCGTCACGCGTGAACGGGCAGACCGGCACGCAAATGGCGCAATCGGTCTTGATCCTGGCCCAATCGCCCAAGCAGGCCGCGTGATTGGTCGACCATTTCCTGACACCCTTCACGGTCGATGGACAGTCCGATCCCAAAGCGGGCGCACTGCACGGCAGGGTTCTGGGTGAAAATATCGCTCATCTGATCGAAGGGTTCGAAATCTGGCGGTGCGGTCGCGTGCCCCCGGATTTCGGGGGTGCGAGCCCTACGCTTCCAGCTCGGCATCCCAATAGAGAAAATCAACCCAAGAGTTCGTGCAGGTGGTTGGGCGGAAACTTGCGCCCGGTATTGCGCAGCTCTTCGGCCCCCGGGGGGCGCGGCGGTTTGCGCAGGGACATCCCCGACTGGCGCAGGCTTTTGGAGCCTTTGCGCAGATTGCAGCGCGAACAGGCCGCGACCACGTTTTGCCAACTGGTCACACCGCCCGCCGCCCGCGGGATCACATGGTCAAAGGTCAGATCACCCCGCGCACCGCAATACTGGCAACAGAATTCATCCCGCAGAAACAAATTAAAGCGCGTGAAGGCCACGCGCTTTTGAGGTTTCACATAGTCCTTGAGCACCACCACCGAGGGAATCCTGATCACCGTCGAGGGGCTGTGCACGTATTCATCATATTCAGCGACAATATCCACCCGGTCCAGCCAGGCGGCCTTGACGGCTTCCTGCCATGGCCACAGGGACAGCGGGTAATAGGACAGCGGGCGGTAATCGGCGTTCAGAACCAATGCCGGATGCTGTTTCAGCTTGCCCGACGCGCGCACAAAGTCCGTTCTAAAATCGCCATCCATCACGTCTTGCCCGGCTCCCGCGCAGCGGCCCCTCCGCTGCCATGCCTTGACTATATATAGGGCTGACAATCTGGCAAGCCCCAGATGTGCCATGACCGAACCGACATGCGCGGACCCCCGGCTTCTTTTGTTCAAAAATACTCAATCGCGACGCCGGCCACGCGGCGCAATCGCGTGCTTACGAATAGCCCAGCCGCTGGCGCATGAACGCCAGTGCCACTTCCAGCCCGTCCATGGCGATCCCGTGGCCGGTGCCTTTCATCACATGGGCATAGACTTCCTTCCAGCCCGCGCCCTGCAAGGCTTCGGCGGCTTGTGGCAGGCTTTCGGGGGGCACCACATCATCGCTGTCGCCGTGCACCAGCAACACCGGTGGGCGGCACAACAATTCGTCCTGCAACACCTCGGGCTGCAACAACCGGCCCGAAAAGGCGCAAATGCCCGCAACCGGGTCTTCGCGGCGTGGCAGCACATGCAGCGCCATCATCGTCCCTTGGGAAAAGCCGAACACCATGACCTGTTCGGGCAGCAGGTCTTCGTCAACCATCACCCCGTCAAGGAAGGCGTCCAGATCAGCCACGGCGCGGGCCATGCCCTCCATGGATTCTTCCTCGCTTGACCCGTCAATCCACGGAATCGGGAACCACTGGAACCCCATCGGGCTTCCGGCGCAATCTTCGGGCGCATCGGGGGCCAGAAACAGCGTGTCGGGCAGATGTTCGCCCAAAGGGTCCGCCAGCCCCAGCAGGTCAGCGCCATTGGCGCCATAACCGTGCAGGAATATCACGGCGGAACGGGTTTCACCCGAAACGGGGTCGCGGCGTCCAGCAGTCAAAGCACGTGTCATGATATCCCTTCCCTGTCCTTTTCCAGCTTGTAGTAAGCCCAGAGCAAGCGCGCCGCAACCGATCGCCACGGCGACCATGCGACAGCCATTGCCCGCATGTCTTTTTCGCTGGGTCGCGTTGGCAGATCGAACAGCATCCGTGCGCCTTCTTGCAGCGCCAGATCTCCGTGGGCAAAGACATCGGCGCGACCCAGGGAAAACATCGCATAGATTTCCGCGGTCCACGGGCCGATGCCTGATACGGCGGTCAGGGTCTTGATCACTTCGGCATCGGGCAAGGCGCGCAGCCCGTCAAAATCAATTCCCGCGTGCGCAAGGGCGTGGGCATATGTGATCTTCTGGCGTGAAAGACCGCAGGCGCGCAGATCATCCGCGCTGGCCTTTGCCACACGCACCGGATCGTCCAGCCCGGCGTCTTGCAGCCGCGTTTGTATCGCGCGGGCCGAGGCCACACTGACCTGTTGGCTCATGATCGCGCTCAGCAATTCGGCAAACCCTTCGGGTTTCAGGCGCAGGGGCAGCGGGCCGGTGCGCTCCAGCGCCTGCGCGATGCGCGGCTCGCGCGCGGCAAGCCACGCCGCCCCTTCGGCCACACACGCCGCGCTGCGAATGATCCGCCCCGTCACAGGGCCGCAACCCATGCCAAAGCCTGCGCCGGCGTTTCAACCCGCGCGGCGTCAGGCATGGCGGGCCGTGCGATCATCGCCACCGGTATCCCCAGATTGCGCGCCGCCGTCAATTTGGTGGCGCTGGCCTTGCCGCCCGCGTTTTTCACCACCAGCCAGTCGACGCCAAGCGCCAGAAACAATTCCTCCTCGCGCGTCACGGAAAACGGTGGACGGCTGATGACGAATTCACCGCCTTCAAACGGAAAAGGCGCGGTAGGCGGATCAATCTGGCGGCAGATCACGCGCCGCCCTTCCAGGCCTGCGAACTGGTTCAAGGTCTGCCGCCCCGTGGCCAGAAACACGGTCGCCGTGGGCGGAATGATACTGGCAGCATCCTGCGGGGTCGCGATCTCGGTCCATGTGTCGCCCTTGCCCGCCTGCCACGGCGGGCGCAGCACCTGCACATAGGGGACACTCCGCGCAGCACAGATTGCCGCCGTGCGGTTTGTGATCCGCGCCGCGAAAGGGTGCGTGGCGTCGATGACAGCCGTGATCCCTGCCTCGGCCAGAAAAGCGGCGAACCCGTCTGCCCCGCCAAAGCCCCCCACACGGGTCGGCAGCGGCAGCGGTTCGGGATCGCGCGTGGCACCGGCCAGCGAGGCAACGGCGTTCACCCCCTGCCCGACCAGCCCCCAAGCGATCTTCTTGGCCTCGCTTGTGCCTGCCAGCAGCAAGACCTTCATGGCCCGGCCTGCCCGATGATCCGGCCCGCGCGATCAATGATCACGACGTCAAATTCCATCCCGTCATATCCGGCGCGCAGCCGTGAAAGCGCCAGATCAGCCACCGCCTGCGCCAGCGCTGACCCTGCAATCTCGTAGGCCTCAAGCGCGGAATTGGCCTGCGCAAGGCGCGGATCATCCATCATCGCGGCCAAGGCGGCGAAATCCACCTGGCTGCGCCCGGAATGCAGATCAACCGCCCCCTGCGCCAATTTGGTGATCTTGCCGATCCCGCCTCCGATGGTGACACGCGCAACCGGATGGCGCGCCAGATATTTCAGCATGCCCCCCGCGAAATCCCCCATGTCCAGCATGGCGTGATCGGGCAGCCCGTGCAGCGCCTGCACGGTTTGTTCCGACATGTTGCCGGTGCAGCCCGCCACATGCGCCTGCCCCGTGGCACGTGCCACATCGACACCCCGATGGATTGATGCAATCCAGGCCGCACAGGAAAAGGGGCGCACGATGCCCGTCGTCCCCAGCACCGACAGCCCGCCGGTGATCCCCAGCCGCGGGTTCCACGTGTTCTGCGCGATTTCAGCTCCGTTGGGGATGCTGATCGTGATGGAAATATCAGGTGGCTGGCCATAGTCGCCCGCAAGTTCCGCAACGACTTCATCCATCATTGCACGCGGCACAGGGTTGATCGCCGGTTCACCGACACCGATGGGCAGGCCTGCCTTGGTCACGGTCCCCACGCCCTCGCCCGCATAGAAAACCACACCACCTGCCGAGGCGGCCACCCGCGCGATGATCAGCGCGCCGTGGGTCACATCCGGGTCATCGCCTGCGTCCTTGATGATCCCTGCCTCGGCCCAGCCATCGCCTGCGTCCATATGCTCAAGCGCAAAGGCCGGTGTTTCGCCCTTGGGCAAGGTGATGGACACGGTTTCGGGAAACTGTCCGCCCCACAGACGCATCAACGCCGCCTTGGTGGCGGCGGTGGCACAAGCGCCCGTGGTCCAGCCCCGGCGCAATTCCCCTGTTGGCTTGCGTGTCATTGGCGCGACCTTAACCGCGCGTGGCGATGCCGCCAATCCGCAATCCGGTGTCGTTTGCCACCTTTCACTGCGCGCCATGTCGGGCCATAACCGATGGATGAGCAACTCGCACCTCCCTTCCACCCATGACTGGCCGCAAATGCAGCCCGGTTGGGTCTGGCTGTGCGGTGCTGGCCCCGGCGATCCGGGCCTGCTGACGCTGCATGCGCTCAATGCCCTGCGTCAGGCCGATGTGGTGATCTATGACGCGCTGGTGCAAGAGGCCATTCTGGACTGGGCCCCCCAAGCCGAACACATCTATGCAGGCAAGCGCGGTGGCAAACCATCCGCCAAACAGCGCGACATTTCTCTGCATCTGGTCGATCTGGCCCGCGCAGGCAAAAAGGTGCTGCGCCTCAAGGGCGGCGATCCCTTCGTGTTCGGGCGCGGCGGCGAAGAGGCGCAGACCCTTGTGCAGCACGACATCCCCGTGCGGATCATTCCCGGTATTTCCGCAGGGATTGGCGGGCTGGCCTATGCGGGCATTCCCGTCACCCACCGCGATGTCAACCAGTCGGTAACGTTCGTGACGGGGCATGACCAGTCGGGCGATGTGACATCCTCGCTTGATTGGAAGGCGATTGCCACCGGATCGCAGGTGATCGTGATCTACATGGGCATGAAACATATCGCGCGGATTGCGGCGGAACTGATCGCTGCTGGCCGCCCCTTGGGCGAACCTGTCGCTGTTGTCACCACCGCCACGACCGCCGACCAGCAAGTGCTGGAAACCACCCTTGGGACCATCGTTGATGACATCGCCGCCGCCGGTCTGGAACCGCCCGCGATCATCTGCGTGGGCCGGTCCGTGTTGATGCGCCAAGTGCTGGATTGGCAGGGTCAGGCGGATGGCATCGCCCCGCGCAACCTTGATCCCTTGGGTCGTGGACGCCCCGCCGAGAGCGCCTGATGGGCGGGCTGATCTTTGCCGCGCCATCGTCGGGATCGGGCAAGACCACGGTAACATTGGGTTTTTTGCGCGCCGCCACGCGGATGGGTGCCACCATCCATTCCGCCAAGTCCGGCCCCGATTACATTGATCCGCGTTTTCACGAGGCTGCATCAGGCGCGCCGTGTGTCAATCTGGACGCTTGGGCGATGACGCCCGACCGCTTGCACGCGCTTGCCGCAGGCCACGGCGATCTGATCGTCGAGGGGGCAATGGGCCTGTTTGACGGTGCACCACCGGCAGGGCGCGGCGCAACGGCTGACCTTGCGCGCCACCTGTCCCTGCCCGTGGTGCTGGTGGTGGATTGTGCGAAAATGGCCGGATCGGTTGCGCCCTTGGTCGCCGGATTTGCGGCATATGATCCGAGCGTCAAGGTGGCTGGCGTGATCCTCAACAATGTCGGATCGCCGCGCCACGAGGCGATGTTGCGCCATGCCCTTTCGTTCGAGGATATCGCAATCCTTGGCATCGTGCCACGCGATGCCACCCTTGCCCACCCGTCCCGCCATTTGGGGTTGGTGCAGGCAAGTGAGCGCGCTGATCTTGAGACCTATCTGGACCGCGCGGCGGATGTGATGGGCGCGAGCTTGGACATGGAGGCGCTGCTGGCGCTGGCTGCCTCCGCGCAGTCCATTGCTGCCACATCAGCCGCGCGCATCCCGCCCCCCGCACAGCGCATCGCCATCGCCCGTGATCAGGCCTTTGCCTTTGCCTATCCGCATGTTCTGGACGACTGGCGCGCCGCAGGGGCCGAGCTGACGTTCTTTTCGCCTCTGGCGGATGAAGGGCCGCAAGAGGCGGATTTCATCTTTCTTCCGGGTGGCTATCCTGAATTGCACGCGGGGCAGATCGCAGGCGCATCAACCTTCATGCAAAAGATGAAGAAGGCCGCTGAAAATACTGATATATATGGAGAATGTGGTGGATACATGGTGATGGGGCAAAGCATTACAGATGCTAGCGGCACCGCCCATCAGATGCTGGGACTACTTGATCTGGCGACATCATTCCAACGACGCAAACTGCACCTTGGCTATCGCCACCTCCTTGGCAATCATGGACCCCTGGCAGGCCGCTGGGCGGGCCACGAATTTCATTACGCCACCACCCTGCACGCGCGCGGCGCGCCCCTGTTTCGCGCCACGGATGCGGAAGGGACAGTCCTGCCCGATATGGGTCTGTGCAAGGGCTGTGCCTGCGGCAGCTTTGCGCACCTGATCGACCGCGTCTTGCCATGACCCTGCAACAGGGCTACCGCTAGCACCATGACTGAAATGAACACCCAAATTGATGACGCCAAGGCGAAACGCAACGTGGCGATCCTTGTGGCCGCGCAGGCCTTTCTGGGCAGCCAGATCACGATGATTTTCGTGATTGGCGGGTTGGCGGGGCAACAACTTGCGCGCAACGCGGGCCTGTCCTTGTGTTTTGCGACCCTGCCGATTTCGATGATCGTGTTCGGGTCGATGACGACCGCGCCATGGCTGTCTCATATGATGCAGTTGCGCGGGCGGCGGTTCGGGTTCTTTGTTGGAGCAATCGGCGGAATGATCGGCTCGCTGATCGGTGCTTATGCCCTGTCGATCGGCAATTTCTACCTGTTTCTTGTTGGTAGCTACCTCACGGGTATCTATATGTCCGCGCAGGGTTTTTTCCGCTTTGCCGCGGCTGATACCGCGTCAGAAGCCTTCCGCCCCAAGGCGATTTCCTATGTCATGGCAGGCGGTTTGATTTCCGCGATCATCGGCCCGCAGCTGGTGAAAGTGACAACCGATATCACCGCCGTGCCTTTCGTCGGCACCTATATGGTCGCCATCGCAATCAACGCGGTGGGCATGCTGATGTTCATCTTCCTCGACATCCCGAAACCACCGGTGATGAGTGCCGACAGCCCGCAAAGCCGTTCGCGCCGTGAACTCTTGCGCGATCCTGTGATCCTTGTGGCGATCATCTGCGCCATGGTCGCCTATGCGCTGATGAACCTTGTGATGACCTCGACTCCGCTGGCCGTGGTCGGCTGCGGGTTTACCACCGGCAATGCGTCCGACATCGTCTCGGCGCACGTTTTGGCGATGTTCGTGCCGTCGTTTTTCACCGGCCATCTGATTGCCCGTTTCGGCACCCGCACCATTATCGCGCTGGGCCTCGCGATCCTTGGGGCAGCGGGGGCTGTGGGGCTGATGGGCGTTGAACTGGAACACTTTTTTGTTGCCCTTGTCCTGCTTGGGATCGGGTGGAATTTCGGCTTCATCGGCGCGACGACCATGCTGGCCAGCGCCTATAAACCCCACGAACGGGGCCGCGTGCAGGGCATGAACGACTTTATCGTCTTTGGTATGGTCACGGTCGCCTCGCTTGCGTCAGGCGGGTTGATGAACTGTTCCGGTGGCACGGCCGTGGAAGGCTGGACAGCCGTGAACATCGCCATGGTGCCGCTGCTGGCGCTTGCGGGTGGGGCGCTGATCTGGCTCGTGATGCGCCCGCGTGGCGCAACCGCCTAGCGCCGCCAAGCTGTTGTCAGCAAAGAAAACCTGCGCCTGAATTCCGATGTGCCAAGCCGCCCGTCCGGCACCGCCTGCGGGTCTTTGCGCGCCGCGCGCAGCAGGTCACGGGCGCGCCAGTTGGCGCGTAGGGCCGCTTTGGCCGCACCGAAATCGCGCCGCCGATGTTTGGCGATCATCCCCAGCCCGTAATCGGCGAGGTTACGCACCTCGGCCAGTGTTTCATGGGCCAGCGGTGCGCGCCCCGCCGCAGTCAACGCCGGCACCGCCAGCAACCAGTTGGCGATGCCGCCGGCGATGGCAGCTTCGCGCAAGTCGCCCTCGTCACTGGCCGTGGCACCCAAGGCCAACGCGGCCAGCACCACCAGTGATCCCGCCCCGCGGTCAATATGCGCGATCACGTCTTCTTCGGCCGCAAACGGCGCCCCGTCGATATCCCATTCCCGTGCGGTGATCAGCGTGGAAAACAGCGATACGGGCAGGTTGTGCGCGGTAATCACCCGCGCCAGCGGCCCCGCGACTTCGTGCGCGCGCGCAGGCTTGCCCGCAATCACATCCCCCACCGCGTCACGCCAGAATTGCAAGCGCATCTGGGCGATCAGCGGTTCGCGCGTCACCCAAGGCGCGCGCGCCACTTCAAGGTTGAAGGCATAAAGCGGGAACAGCACCGCGCGCGCATCCGGTGCGCAGGACATCGCCGCGAGGAACCGGTCGGGATCGCCCTTTTCAACCAGTGCCGCGCAGGCGTTCAGGCTCATGCCGTGGCCCCGTCCCGCACCAGTTTCCAGTTGATCGCATCCAGCAGCGCGTCAAAGGACGCATCGACGATGTTGGCACTGACGCCCACGGTCGACCAGCTACGCCCCTGCCCGTCTTCGCTGTCGATGATGACGCGGGTCACGGCCTCGGTCCCGCCGTTGGTGATGCGCACCTTGAAATCGACCAGATGCATGTCGTCGATCACCGCCTGATAGGGGCCAAGATCCTTGGAGAGCGCGCGCGAGAGCGCGTTCACCGGACCTTGATCAGAGCCATCCGGCCCTTGGCTTTCGCTGACATTCAGCATCCGTTCGCCGTTGATTTTCACCACGACCACGGCCTCGGAGAGCGACACCATCTTGCCGCGCTTGTTGCGGCGGCGTTCTACCGTGACACGGTAGCGTTTCACCTCGAAAAACGTCGGCAGCAGCCCCAGTTCTTCGCGCGCGAGCAGCTCGAAACTCGCCTGTGCGGTGTCATAGGAATAGCCGCGCGCCTCTTGCTCCTTGATACGATCAAGAATGCGGGTCAGGGCCGGATCGCCCTTTTTCACGTCCAGCCCCGCGCGCGCCAGCCGTTCGCGCAGGTTTGATTGCCCCGCTTGATTCGACATCGGCACGATGCGCGTGTTGCCGACCAAAGCCGGGTCAATATGTTCATAGGTTGTCGGGTCTTTGGCGATGGCGCTGGCGTGCAAGCCCGCCTTATGGGCAAAGGCGCTGGCGCCCACATAGGGTGCCTGTTTCTGCGGCACGCGGTTCAGGATATCATCCAGCAGACGCGAGGCGCGGCGCAATCCCGTCAGGGCCTCAGGCGTCACGCCGGTTTCAAACGTGCTGGCATAGGGTTCCTTCAGCAGGAAGGTTGCGATCAGCGAGGTGAGGTTGGCATTGCCACAGCGCTCGCCCAACCCGTTCAACGTCCCCTGCACCTGTCGCACGCCCGCGTCCACTGCGGCCAGCGAATTGGCCACGGCGTTTTCGGTGTCGTTATGGGTGTGGATACCAAGGTTTTCACCGGCAATGCCGCTGGCGATCACGTCTGCAACAATCGCGCCAATCTCGTGGGGCAAGGTGCCACCATTGGTATCGCACAGCACGATCCAGCGCGCGCCCGCGTCATGGGCGGCCTTGACCGCCGCCAGCGCATAGTCGCGGTTGGCCTTATAGCCGTCAAAGAAATGTTCCGCGTCAAACAGCGCCTCGCGCCCCTGTGCGACCAGATGTTTGATGGATGCGGCGATGTTCTCGAGGTTCTCGTCCAGCGTGATGCCCAAGGCGGTGGTCACGTGGAAATCATGGGTCTTGCCGACCAGACAGACGGCGGGCGTGTTCGCGTTCATCACGGCGGCCAGCACATCGTCGTTATCAGCCGAGCGGCCGCTGCGTTTGGTCATGCCAAAAGCGGTCATCGTGGCGCGGGTTTTCGGCGCGGCGTCGAAAAAATCGCTGTCGGTGGGGTTCGCGCCCGGCCAGCCGCCTTCGATATAGTCCAGACCAAGAGTATCAAGCACCAGCGCGATCTGCTGCTTTTCCGACGTGGAAAACTGCACGCCTTGGGTCTGCTGCCCGTCCCGCAGGGTTGTGTCGTAAAGGTAGAGGCGTTGTTTGGTCATAGTGCTGTCCTCTCGAGCGGATGCGCCATGCCCGACCTGGGGAGGGTCGTCCAAACAAGGGGCAAGGGTAACTCAACGAACTCCCGCCCACGTAGGCGCAACGCAGGGTGAACGAATGCCCTCCCTGGGGGGAGGTCGGGCATGGCGCATCCGCGCCGGTTGCGCATCTTGGCGGGTTTCATCGCAAATCCTCCAGTTTGGACGGGTCGAAATCGGGACCGGGCTGCCAACTGGCCTGCCCCGCGACATCCGTTACCTGCACGCCAGCCGCATTCAGCAGATCGCGCACCTGATCGGCGGTGGCGAAATCCTTGGCAGCGCGTGCGGCTTGGCGCTTGTCCAAGAGGTTCACCACGACCTCATCAACCCAGCCCTCAACCGCGCGTTCTGCAACAGCCTTACCCGCAAGCGCAGGCAAAGCGGTCCAATCGTCGATCAGGCCCAACACTTCCAGCCCGACCGCAAACGGTGCAAGCCCTGCGGCTGTGCGCGCCTTGGCCAATACATGCAGGCGCGCCATGGCGCCGTGGGTATTCAGATCATTGGCCAGAACCCCAAGGAATTCGGAGTCCATCACCCATTTGCCCGCTTTTTTCAGCGCTGCAACGGCATCGGGCGTCATCCCGTGACTGTGCAGGACACCATACCACTTGCGCAACGTCGCCTCGGCCTCGGCCCGCTTGACCTCGGTCCAATCCATCGGCTTGCCATAATGCGTGCCCAGCATCACGAACCGGATCACCTCGCCCGGAACCCCCTGATCCAGCAGGTCGCGCACGGTAAAGAAATTGCCCAAAGACTTGGACATCTTCTTACCTTCAACCTGTAACATCTCGTTGTGCAGCCAATAGCGCGCGAATTCCCCTTCGGGGTGGGCGCAGGCCGACTGGGCGATCTCGTTTTCATGATGGGGGAACTGCAAATCATTGCCGCCGCCGTGAATATCAAACGACGCACCGAGCAATTCGTAACTCATCGCGGAACATTCGATATGCCAGCCCGGACGGCCACGGCCCCAGGGGCTATCCCACCCCGGAGTCTGATCATCCGACGGCTTCCACAGCACGAAATCCATCGGATTGCGCTTGTAGGGCGCGACCTCGACCCGCGCACCAGCGATCATGTCGTCAATCGACCGGCCCGACAGCGCGCCATAATTCGCGTAACTCTCGACCGCGAACAGCACATGTCCCTCGGCCTCATAGGCGTGCCCCTTGGCGACCAGATCGGCGATCATCGCCACCATCGGCGCGATAAACTCGGTCGCGCGGGGTTCCTGATCGGGGCGCAGGGTGCCAAGCGCCTCCATATCCGCATGATACCAGTCGATCGTCTCGTCGGTGATGTCGCGAATATCGCGCCCCGTAGCGGCGGCGCGCGCGTTGATCTTGTCATCCACATCGGTGAAATTGCGCACATAGGTCACGTGATCGGCGCCATACACATGGCGCAGCAGCCGATACAGCACATCAAACACCACCACAGGGCGCGCATTGCCCAGATGGGCGCGGTCATAGACCGTCGGGCCACAGACATACATCCGCACGTTTTCAGGATCGAGGGGGATGAACTCCTCTTTCCGGCGGGTCTTGGTGTTGTGCAAACGGATCGTTGTCATGTCAGTCCTTGAACGGTTCTCGCCCGCGGACTTAGCAACTTAACTGTTCAGGATAAACGTGAAAGAGCGGCCCGCGTGACGAATGTCAGCAGATAATGATGCAGGCGATGATACAAATGCTCTTCATGGGGGTGGGATAGCAGGTGGCGCGCTATCCGTCCAGCATTTCCACAAGGGTCTGGATCGTGCGCAGGTTGCGCGCGGTCAGCGGGCAACGCATGACCTTTTCCATCCCCGCGGCCAGTTTGGAACGGCCGATCCCGTCAGGCGCGAACAACCAGACCAGATCGGGCGCGATCCTGACCTCCTCGCGTGGGGCGGACAGGGCCGCAAGGCACACGTCGTCCAGATCAACCCTGCCAAGGGCAAAGAACACATGCACATGGCGCGGATCATCGGGCGTGAATGGGCAATCATTCAGGGCGCGGCGCAGCGTATCACCCGTGACAATCTGCACCGGCACATCAATGCCCATCTGCGCCACCACCGCTGCGCGTAAATCCGCCGCCCGTGGCGCGGCGGCGCGAAACACAAGATTGCCACTGGCGATATAGCTGCGCACATCCTGCCAGCCCAGACCACCAGCAAGCACGCGTAAATCAGCCATGGAAACCTTGTTGTTGCCCCCGACATTCACCCCGCGCAGCAGCGCGACATACATCTGATCCAGATCACTCATCCGACGATCCTAAAACATGGCCAAACCCGCAACCAGCCCCTAGGATTGCGTAAAAGGGCAAAGGGTAAACGTTCAGAATGAAAAAACGGCCTGTTCTAAACTATCTTTTTCTTGGTCTCGCCGCACTGTCGTTCATGACGTTCTTCTTTGGCGATGACGCCAGATTTCTGCTGCTTGTATTCGCGTTTCTGCTCGGAGCGAGCGTTACATCAGGCCAAAACAGCGACTACTGGCGTTGGCCCCCTCTCCAACGAAATACAAAGACGACCATAGAAATCAGCGATGGGCTTACGCTGATTTTGGCGCAAAACGAAACAAAAAAGTATGCACCAGTTATTCGAAAGGCCCGCAAAATCTACGCCCGATCCGGCGTTTTCGACAGTAAGCGTATTATATTGCCTTGGGGCCCCACAAAGACAGCAAGAGTTCTCGATCTGGCACTCGCCGGCAGCACTAATAAGATCGATGGCGTCATAATTTGGGCGTCAGATGACTGGGTCAACTTTGAAGACGACTCACATTTTTCTTTGAAAAGCGACGACCTTGCAAAAGTGCGTGATGCTCTCGTTGAACATGGCTGGCTTCAAGAAACCTAGTCGCTGAATCTGGCCAAACCCGCAACCAGCCCCTAAGCTGGCCGCATGATCCAAACCGCCCGACTGTCGCTCATACCCCTTACGCCCGACCATGCAACGGCGCTGTTCGCAGGCCTTTCGGATCCCGCCCTCTATACCTTTCAACCCGACGACCCCTACCCCGATATTGCCGCACTGCGGGCGCGCTTCACCCAACTCTGCGCAGGCCCAGAGGACGACAGCCAAGTACGCTGGCTGAACTGGACAGCCTTTGCCAATGATACGCCAATCGGCACGATCCAAATCACCGTGATGGATCGCGCCCCGTCCTTGCTTGCCTATATGATCCTGACACCGCACCAAACCAAAGGCTATGCAACAGAAGGCTGCCGCGCAGTGATCGCCGACACTTTCGCAACCACCCGAACCCCGGCCATCGACGCGCTGATCGACACCCGCAACACCGCGTCAATCGCGCTGATCGAACGGATTGGCTTCACCCGCATCGCGACGATCCCGAACGCCGATCCTTTCAAAGGCAGCGCCAGCGACGAATTCCACTACCGCCTGCCCCGCCCGAAAGGACAACACCCATGACCCGCCAAACCGCCGACGACATCTGCGCCAGCTTCCCCGGTGCCACCCGCGCCGACCCGACCGAGGGCGAGCTGGACTCGTGGAAAGTCGGCGGCAAGATGTTCGCCACTTACGGCGAACGGATCAACGGGGTCTGCACGAAAACCGACAGCGTGGACACCGCACAAATGCTGATCGACGCGGGCGCGGCGACCAAGGCACCCTATTTCCACCGCTCATGGGTGCTGGTTTCGCTGGATGCGCCATTGGGCGAATTGCGCCACCGTCTGCAAACCTCCTATGACATCATCCGCGCGTCCCTGCCCAAAAAAACCCGCGACAGTCTTTAACTTCTTTTGTTCAAAAATACCTCCGGGGGGAGTCGCAGACGGGGGGCAGCGCCCCCCTGCCCGCGTGCCGGGCGACGCCCTCAGGCGTAACTTACCACCTCGATCTCGACCCCATCGGCATCGTTGAAGTAAAACCGCCGTCCGGGTTCATAATCGCCATGGTTGTGCGGGGTGAACCCGCGCGCCTTCACGGCGGCCTCCACCGCGTCCAGATCATCGACCACCACGCCAATATGGTTCAGCCCACCGCGTTGCAGATACGAATTATCCGCCGCGATCTGGTCCTTGCCGCCAGCCGGACCGGTATAAAGCGCCACATAGCTGTCAGCGCTGCCCACATGCACCGTGAAACCACCGTTGATTGCGCTGCCCTCCCAACGGGTGTGCCAGCCAAACAGATCGGCCAGCAGCGCGGCGGTCTTGCGCGGGTCGGCGACGGTGACGTTGACGTGTTCCAGATGTGCCATTGGGTTCTCCTTTGCTTGACGACTCATGTGTAATTTCTCAAGTTAACTTGAGATCAAGAGGTTTTTCATGTCAGGGCTTTCCATTGGTGACCTGGCGGCGCGCACGGGGTTGGCTGTCTCGGCGATCCGCTTTTACGAAACCCACGGGATCGTCGCGCCCCTGCGCAATGCGGGCGGGCATCGCCGCTATGGCCGCGCCGATATCCGGCGGCTGTCCTTTGTGATGGCGGCCACGGGCATGGGGTTTGCCCTGTCCGATATCGCGCAACATCTGGCGCGCCTTCCGGCCCACAAGGCCCCCAGCCGCGCCGACTGGACCCGCATATCCAAAGGCTTTCGCCGTGACATCGACGCGCGAATTGCCGCCCTTGAAACCCTGCGTGACAAACTGGATGGCTGCATCGGCTGCGGCTGCCTGTCACTGGACACCTGCGCGCTTTATAATCCGGCTGACCGCGCGGCACGCCACGGCACCGGCCCGCGCTATTTGATGGGTGACACGGCGGATTGACATTGCCGCGCCAAAACGGCTTCCCTGCGCAAATGAAATTATCGCAACGTATCCAGGACATCACCGGCGGCGGTTCGGGCGGCTGGGATCTGTATTTTCGCGCCCGCGCGCTGAAAGAGGCAGGTGCGCCAATCATCGAACTGACAGTTGGCGAACACGACATCCGCACCAGCGCCGACATATTGGACGCCATGCACGAGGCCGCCAGATCGGGCCACACCGGCTATGCGGCGATTCCCGGCACGCGCGACCTGCGCGAGGCCGTGGCAGCGCGCATCACCGCCCAAAGCGGCGTGCCCACAACGGCGCGCAACGTTACCATCACGCCGGGCGGGCAATCGGCGCTGTTTGCCAGCCACAATGCGATGCTGGACGCGGGCGACACAGGGTTGTTCATCGACCCCTATTACGCCACCTACCCCGGCACGATCCGCGCCGTGGGCGGCATCCCGCAAACGGTGCCAGCCGAGGCTGCACGGGGCTTTCAGCCGCGCGGCGCAGATATTGACACCGCGGCCAAGGCAACACATGCCAAAAGCCTGCTGATCAATTCGCCCAACAACCCCACAGGTGCTGTCTATACCGCCGACACTCTGCAAGAGATAGCGCGCGCCACGATCGACAATGACATGTGGCTGATCTCGGACGAAGTCTATGACAGCCAGATCTGGGAGGGCGCGCATATCTCGCCCCGCGCCCTGCCCGACATGGCGCAGCGCACGCTTGTGGTCGGCTCCATGTCCAAAAGCCACGCGATGACCGGCAGCCGCGTGGGCTGGGTCTGTGGCCCCGAAGACGTGATTGATTATCTGATCACCCTGTCCACCCACACAACTTACGGCGTGCCGGGCTATATTCAAGACGCGGCCACCTTTGCGCTGGGTCAGGGTGCGAGCGTCGAAGAACAGGTCGCCGCCCCGTTCCGCCGCCGCCGCCTTTTGACGCGCGACCTGCTGGCCAAACAAAACGTGGTGCACGCCGCCCCGATCCAGGGCGCGATGTATGTGATGCTCGATATTCGCGCGACGGGCATGTCGGGCGAGGATTTCGGCAACGCCCTGCTTGACGGTGAACAGATCGCCGTCATGCCCGGTGAAAGCTTTGGCGCAGCGGCCGCAGGCCATATCCGCGTGGCGATGACCGTGGATGATGACGTTTTCGTTGACGCAATGACACGGTTGATCGGCTTTGCCGCAACCCTTGCCACAGGAGAAACAGCATGAGCATGGGCCAACAGTTTCGCGCGCTACACGACAAGGGCGGTGCATTCATCCTTGCCAATGCATGGGATATCGGATCGGCCAGAATGCTGGCGGCCATGGGCGCAGAGGCCATTGCAACATCGTCGGCGGCCCATGCCTTCACGCTTGGCCAGCCCGACGGGACCGTGACCCGTGATCAGGCACTGGCCCACGCCGCTGAGATCGTCGCGGCTGTTAACGTTCCCGTGCAGGGTGATTTCGAGAACGGCAATAGCGACACCCCCGAAGGCACCGCCGAAACCGTGCGCATGGCTGCGCAGGTCGGTCTTGCGGGCATCTGCATCGAGGATGTGCCCTTTGGCGGCGATACCGTCTATGGCTTTGATCTGGCGGTCGCGAAAATCCGCGCTGCCGCTGCCGCCGCACGCGCCTTGCCCCATGACTTCATCCTGACGGCCCGCGCCGATGGCATCATGATCGGTGCCTATGACATCACCGAGGCGCTCCGGCGTCTGCAAGCCTTTGCCGCAGCTGGTGCGGATTGCCTTTATGCGCCCCTGCCTGCAACCATGGATGATCTGGCGCGGATCGTCGCTGAAACCGACAAGCCGGTGAACGCGCTTGTGGCCGGTCCCTACGCCACACAAAGCCGTGCCGATTTTGCCGCCATTGGCGTGACGCGCTTGTCGCTTGGGTCGTCATTGGCGCGCGCCACCCACCGCACCATTCACGATGCGGCCAAGGCCATGTTTGACGCAGGTGATTTTAACCCCCTTGGAAATGGCATGAATGGGAGTATCGTGGACGCATTACTGACAAAGGAATAATGCGATGTTGCGATTTATCACTGTTTTGGGCCTGATTTTCGGGCTGACCGTGGGTGCAGACGCCCAAACCTATCCCACACCCACGACCAGTCTGGTCAATGATTACGCCGAAATGCTGGATGACGCCAGCGCGGCCCGCCTGACCGAAACCCTTGAAACCATGCGCACCGAAACGGGGGCCGAAGTCACGCTGCTGACCCTGTCATCGGTGCAGTTCTATGCCCAAGGCACCGACATCAAGACCTATGGCAAGGCGCTGTTCGATGCATGGGGCATCGGGGCAGAGGGCGCGGATACAGGTGTGCTGCTGCTGGTGTTTCGCGATGACCGCGAACTGGCGATCACCTTGGGCGATGCCTATGGCAGCGACTGGGACAGTGCCGCAGCGCGCGTGATTGACGAAGATATCCTGCCGGTCTTTCGCAACGGCGATTTCGCCGCCGGAATTGCCAGCGGCATCGACGGGATCAACACCCGCATCGTTGCGCCGTTTCATGCGGGCGGGCCATCAAGCGGCGGTGGCGAAGGCGGCGGGCTTGGCATCTGGGCCATCCTTGGCCCGATCGGTGCGATCATCGCGGGCCTGTTCGGCTGGAGCCGTGTGCGCGCCGCGCGTCTGGCCAAAGAACCCTGCCCGCAATGCGGCAAGCCTGGATTAAAGCGCGAGCGCATCACCCTGCAAGCGGCCAGCGAAATGGCCGAAGGACGCGGCGAAAACCGCATCACTTGCCTGTCGTGTGGTCATACAACCGCAACGCCCTTTGTCATCCCGATGGTTGCGGCCAAACCCGACGATGACGAAAAATTCGGCGGTGGCAAATCAGGAGACGGTGGCGCCAGCGGCAAATGGTAACCCGCCGCCGGCACACGCAACTCCTAGAACGCGTATGACACCCGCAGACTAAAGGTATCGACGGTCGGGCTTAGCCCCGTGCCGTCGAAATCGTCAAACTCGTGGTGCAGGTATTCCCCGCCGACCAATACATTCGGGCGCACCTTATAGGCAAGACCAAGCCCGTAGAAATAACCTGTGTCGCTGATTGTCGTGATGCCCGGATCGCTGAACTGGGCCTGGGCCATACCGGCCGTGAAATAGGGCAACGCATCACCCAGATCATAGCCGACCCGCAGCTTGGCGCGCGCGATGTAATCCAGCGCGCCGTCAATCGCGCCCTCGTCCACGATATCGGTCCAGTCATAGTCAACTTCGCCGCCCAGCACCCAGTCGCCGAAATCATACATGTAACCGGCATGCACACCATAGATCGCGCCGTTTTCATCAACGCCGTTTGGCACTTCTTCCAGATGGCCGGTGCCGTATTGGCCACCCAGATAAAAACCCGTCCATTCACCGATCACGGGTGCGGGCGGGGGTGCAACTGGCACAGGAATGACGGGATCAGCCAAGCCACCGGCGAATGCATTGGTGGCAAGGCAGGCGCCCAACAGGGCGGGGATAACAAGTAAACGCTTTGACATGAAATCTCTCCTTTTTGAAATTGCCCCAAGGAGACACCCGAAGGGCGATAGGCACATGATAAAGGAGGAGAAGGTGCCTGATCCAGCCCACGCTAAGCAATGCGGCCATAAACTGCCGATCAGCGCAGAAAATGCGAACGGCGCACCGGGTGGGATGCGCCGTTCTGTTGCAGCGGGGATGTAATTGGGGGGGAGGATTTGGGGAAATCCGGCCCCGCTGCGAACCACTTAGAACTGGAACGACACGCGCGCGGCCAGTGTCGTGGCATCAACGTCGATGCCGCTGCCGGCAAAATCGTCAAATTCATGCTGCAAGACTTCTGCGCCCACACGCATCCGGTCGCTGACCTGATAATCGGCACCGATGCCGTAGAATGCGCCGGTGTCATTGTCGTCAATTGCACCCGAGGTCGTCAGCTGCGCGGCACCAATGGTCACGTAAGGCAACCACTGACCGGCATCATAACCGGCACGGAACTTCAGGCGGGCGACGCTGTCAACGTCCAGACCGGCGACATCGTCGGTGATATTGCCACCTTCGAATTCCAGTTCGCCACCGACAACATAGTTGCCAAGGTCGTAAAGATACCCGCCGTGGATCCCGTAGGTGACGCCGTTCACATCGTCACCAAGGGTGGCGCTGCCCGTGACATCGCCATACCCCAGCGATCCACCGGCGTAAAACCCGCTCCAGTCGGAGGATGCCACCGGCATCGGGGCGGGCATCGGCGCCGGGGCCGGTGTGGTGATTGGCTCGTCCATACCGCCGGCAAAGGCGGGCGCGGCGAGCGCGAAAGTTGCAAGGCCTGCAAGAAGTGTCGTGCGCATGTTGATGTCTCCATCCATAAGTTGAATTTCGTCGCAGCCAGCCAGTCCGACTGCGCAAGGGACACTTGGGGCCGAAACCGGCGCGGGGCTATAACCTCACAGAAACGTTAGGTGTTTGGGCATCAAACTGCCGGTTCAGGCGGGATGGCTCGGCACTTTGCAGCGCAGCAAATCGCGGTGGCATCTTCCTGCCGATGGCACCGGAATTCCGCCGATGGGCCAAAAGCGACCACGGGTCGCAAACGGGCAAGACGCGCTGGGGCTTCGCCGCAAGGCTGGACACAGCTTGAAAGAAGGTCCGCCGTGCATCTAAACCCTGCATCTTGCATCGGAATTGTCTTGCGCACGATCGGCGCACGGCGCGGGCGCGCCGCAAGGGGGCGACCACAGGCGCGCTGACAGCCGCCCGTCACGACCCCTTACAAAAGCGAGACCGAAAATGACCGATGTCACCTACCCGTCCAAGAACCCGACCCCGCGCCCGACCCGTTCGGGTGGGCGCGCCGCGCGCCATGCCAGCCGCGCCGCCAAACTGTCCGATGATATGCGCCCCGTGCGGCCCGGATTGTCGGGCGGACAATACAAACCCCTGTCGGATGCCGATGTGGCACGCATCCACGCCGCCGCCCTGACCGCCCTTGAAGAGATCGGGCTGGCCGATGCGCCCCCCAGCGGCGTGGCGATCCTGACCGGCGCGGGGGCCGTGCAGGGCGATGACGGGCGCATCCGTTTTCCCCGCGCTTTGGTCGAGGACATGCTGGCAATCGCAAACCGCGACGTGACGCTGTGCGGGCGCGATCCGGCCCATGATCTGGACCTGTCAGGCACCCGCGTCCATTACGGCACCGCAGGCGCGGCGGTGCATATGGTCGATGTTGCGGGGCGCAACTACCGCGAAAGCACGGTGCAGGATCTGTTTGACGCGGCGCGGATCGTCGACACACTCGACAATATCCATTTCCTGCAACGGCCCATGGTCTGCCGCGATATCCTTGATAACCTGGAAATGGACCTCAACACCGTCTATGCCACGACCAGCGGCACCACCAAACACATCGGCACCTCCTTTGTGGAACCCGCCCATGTGGCCCCCTGCATCGACATGCTGCACATGATCGCGGGTGGCGAGGCCGCGTGGCGCGCGCGCCCCTTCCTCAGCAATTCGAACTGCTTTGTGGTGCCGCCCATGCGCTTTGCGACCGAAGCCTGCGAGGTGATGGAAAACTGCATCCGCGCAGGCATGCCGGTGCTGCTGTTGTCGGCGGGCATGTCCGGCGCCACAGCACCATCAACCATCGCCGGCGCGATCGTGCAGGCCGTGGCCGAATGCCTTGCCGGGATCGTCTATGTCAATGCCATGGCCCCCGGCCATCCGGCCGTGTTCGGCACCTGGCCCTTCGGGTTGGACCTGCGCACCGGCGCGATGACCGGCGGGTCGGGCGAACAGGCGCTGTTGACAGCGGGCTGCGCGCAGATGCACCGGTTCTATGGCCTTCCGGGCGGTGCGGCGGCAGGGATCGCCGACAGCAAACTGCCCGACATGCAGGCGGGATGGGAACAGATGTGTTCCAACGTCATGGCCGGGCTGTCAGGGTTGAACATGGTTTACGAGGCTGCGGGCATGCATGCCTCGCTACTGGGGTTCTGCCATGAAAGCCTGATTTTGGGCGATGATTTGATCGGCCAGGCCCTGCGCTGCGTGCGCGGGATCGAAGTGGACGACGAAACCCTTGCGCTGGACCAGATGCGGGCGGTCTGTCTGGGGGGACCGGGGCATTACCTTGGCACCGAACAGACCCTTGGCCGGATGGAAAGCGATCATGTTTACCCAGCACTTGGCAACCGGATGTCACCCAAGGAATGGGCGGAAAAGGACAAACCCGACCTGATCGAAAACGCGATTGCAACCAAGGAACGGATACTTGCAACCACCAGCGCAGCGCAGTTTGCCCCCGATCTGGACGCCGCGATCCGCGCGCGGTTCACCATTCACCTGCCGCGCTGAATGGGGTTTTTGGGGGCCTTGCCCCCGTCGCGTTCCGCGACTCCCCCAGAGGTATTTTTGAACAAAAGAAGGGATCAGCCCCCCGTCAATCGCGCGGCGTATTCGGGGGGCCTTCTCTTGTTACGGCCATCGGCTCTCCAGCCTGTTCCGCGCCGCCAGCCTAACGTGGCATGGTTAACGCAACCCTAACTTCTTTTGTTCGGAAATACTCAATCAGGACGGCTGAGGATTCCGCCGCCCACAGCGGCGCGCACGCCCGTGGTGCTGGTGCAGGATGTAGGCAGCCCCTTGGCCACGCGCACCGCCAGATAGGCAAAGGCCTGTGCTTCGATCATGTCACCGTCAAGGCCCGCGTCCTCGACCGGCTGCACAGGGCAATCGAGCCCGGCTTGCAGCATCGCCATCATCGTCGGGTTTTTGCGTCCGCCACCGCAGACCAAAACGCGATCGGGCGGTGCGGGACAATGTTCCATCGCGCGCATCACCGCACTGGCGGCCATGCCTGTCATCGTGGCGGCCGCATCCGCATCGTCCAACTCGCGCACAAGGTCCAACATCTGGTCAAAAGCGTTGCGATCCAGTGACTTGGGCGGCATCTTGTAGAAATAGGGATCGTCCAGAAACAGCTCGAGCGCGCCGGTAACGACCGTGCCGCGCGCGGCGAGTTCGCCGTCCTTGTCATAGGGTTGCCCCAGCCGTTGCTGCATCAGATCGTTGATCGGCGCATTCGCGGGGCCGGTATCAAATGCGAGCAACGCGCCGTCACTTTCTGGGACGGGTTTGGACGGGTCGACCCAGGTAAGATTGCCAACCCCGCCAAGATTGAGGAATGCAACCGGCCCGTCTGCCCCGATCCATTTTGCCAGCGCGAAATGATAGAACGGCGCAAGCGGCGCGCCCTGCCCGCCAAGGCGCACATCCGCGCTGCGAAAATCCCAGACCACGGGCAGGCCCAGACGGTTGGCAATCCGCTGCCCGTCGCCCGCTTGATGGGTCCCGCGCCCGCCGGGATCATGGGCCAGTGTCTGGCCGTGGAACCCGGCCAGATCGACGCCCTCGAAGCCCGCCATCGCGGTGACATGCGTATCTTCGATCAAGGCGATAACATCATCACCGACCTGACTCTGCCATTGCCCCAGCGCGCCGTGCAAAACCGTGCGCTCGGCCTTGGAATAGGGGTGATAGCCCGTGTCGCCAAAGCCGGAAATGCTGTGCCCGTCCGTGTCGATCACTGCCACGTCGACCCCGTCAAGCGAGGTTCCAGACATCGCCCCAAGGGCGCGCACCGTGCCAGATTTCAACATGCACTTTCCCTTGGCCAAACTGCCCCTTATAGATGCCCCGAACCCGATGCAGAGGCAAGCTATGACCTACCACCCCAAATCCGATTTCATGACCGTCATGATTGAACGCGGCTTTCTGGCCGATTGCACGGATTATCAGGCGCTGGACGAGGCGTTCAGCAAGGGCGTGGTGCCTGCCTATATTGGCTTTGATGCCACGGCCAAATCGCTGCACGTGGGCAGCCTGATCCAGATCATGATGCTGCGCTGGCTGCAAAAGACCGGCCATCAGCCGATCACCCTGATGGGGGGCGGGACGACGAAGGTGGGCGACCCCAGCTTTCGCGCCGATGAGCGCCCGTTGCTGACGCCCGACCAGATCGACGACAATATCGCAGGGATCAAGCAGGTGTTCGCGGCCTATATTGATTACGACACCGACGCGCCGAACAAGGCGCTGATGCTGAATAATGCCGAATGGCTGGACGGGCTGAACTACCTTGATTTCCTGCGTGACATCGGGCGGCATTTTTCCGTCAACCGGATGCTTGCGTTTGAAAGCGTCAAATCGCGGCTGGATCGTGAGCAGTCGCTGTCGTTCCTTGAATTCAACTACATGATCCTGCAAGCCTATGATTTTCTTGAGCTAAACCGCCGTTACGGCTGTCTGCTCCAGATGGGTGGCAGCGACCAGTGGGGCAATATCGTCAACGGGATCGACCTGACCCGCCGCGTTCTTGATCACGAGATTTACGGGCTGACGTCACCCTTGCTGACCACCAGCGATGGCAAGAAGATGGGCAAGTCGCAGGACGGTGCCGTATGGCTGAACGCGGATATGGTCGCGCCCTATGAATTCTGGCAGTTCTGGCGCAACACGACTGATGCGGATGTTGGCCGGTTCCTCAAGCTCTATACTGAAATGCCGCTTGAGGAATGCGACCGTCTTGGCGCGCTGGAGGGCGCCGACATCAACGAGGCCAAGATCATTTTGGCCAATGAAGTCACAACATTACTGCACGGAGCTGATGCTGCCGCCGCCGCCGAAGAAACCGCACGTGAAGTGTTCGAAAAGGGCGGTGTAGGTGATGACCTGCCCACGCTGACCCTGTCAGCGGCCGACCTTGGCGATGGCATGTCGATCGTGCAATTGATCGTGAAATCCGGCCTTGCGGGCAGCGGCAAGGAGGCCAAGCGCCTGATCGCTGAAAACGGTGCGCGGGTAAATGACGAACCGTTGACCGATGCCGGACTGATGGTAGATGCAAGCGCCCTTGCCAGCCCGATGAAACTGTCGGCGGGCAAAAAGCGCCACGCGCTGGTGCAACTGGGCTAAAGCCAGTCGATCAGTGCCAGCACAGCCCCTGCGGGCAGCGCCACCGCCAAGGCAAGCAGCGCCGCGCCAATGGGGGTTAACCTGGGCGCAGGCGCGACCTGCCCGTAAACTTGGGATTCGCGTTTTTTCACGCGGTCATTAACCACGCATTAGGTTTCCACTGTCTTAACGGTGGCAATGGACATGAAACCTGCCCGCCCGCCGCCTGACGCGATCTTGCCGCTGCAACAACACCCGTTTTTCGCGGATGCATTGGCGCGCATGGGCCGCGATGTGACCAGTCTGGCCTTGCAAGATGGTGCGCGCCGGATTGGCCACGTGCAGCTGATCTCGCGCAGGTTTGGCCCCTTGGGGCGCGTTGCCTTGGCCTCGTGCGGGCCGGTGTGGTGCGCGGATACCCCGCCACACCTGCGCCGCGACATGCTGCGCGCGCTTGGCAAACGCGGCCTGCGGATCGTCAATGCAAACGAAGGTATTCCCAAGGGCGCGGGGTTTCACCAGATCATCAGCGCGGCGCATCTGGCCGAGGTGGACCTGCGCGGCGATCTCTGTGCCGCGATGCATCCAAAATGGCGCAACCGGCTGGTCAAGGCGCGGTCGGCACCGCTGACCTTGCAACATGACATCTTTGACAGCGACAGACATGGCTGGCTTTTGCTGGCCGAACGTGCCCAGCAAAAGGCGCGTGGTTATCGCGCCCTGCCCGCCGCGATCACGCTGGCCTATGCGGCCGCACACCCCGCGCAGGTGCGCGTGATCACGGCCCGTGACGGCCAGACACCTGTCGCGGCCATGCTGTTCCTGTGCCATGGCCCAGTTGCAACCTATCATATGGGGTGGAGCGGGCCGCAGGGGCGTGCGACAGGCGCACACAACCTGATCCTGCATGCGGCAATGGCGTGGCTGGCAGATCAGGGCCATGTCCGGCTTGACCTTGGGACAGTGGACACGCAGACCAATCCTGGCCTTGCCCGCTTCAAGATTGGCGCGGGCGCAACGCTGCGCGCAACAGGTGGCACATGGCTGCGCCTGCCCGACTTTGGGTTGCGCTGGCCGCGGCACGCGGCACATGCTAGAGCCTGATCAAACAGATCGGGACAGCCCATGACATTGCTGCAAATTACCTCGCTCCTGATTGTGCTGGCGGGGGCGTTCGGCACGATCAACTACCTGTTTTTGCGCCTGCCCTCGGCGATTGGCATTCTGGTGGTCGCGCTGCTGGCGTCCTTTGGCATTATCATCACCGACTGGTTTTTCCCTGCCCTCACGGTCGAAGAAGCGATCCGCGCGCAAGTGCTTGAGATTGAATTTTCCGATGCCCTGCTTGAAGGGATGCTGGGGCTGTTGCTGTTTGCCGGTGCCTTGCATGTGAAACTGTGCGATCTGCGGCGCGAATGGGTCGTGGTGATGCTGATGGCGACCCTGGGGATTGCCCTGTCGACCACGATTGTCGGGGTCGGGTTCAGCTGGCTGACGGGGATGCCGCTGATGATCGCGCTGGTCTTCGGGTCGCTGATTTCCCCGACCGATCCGGTCGCCGTGCTGGGCGTGCTACGCGAGGCGGATTTGCGCAAGTCCCTTGAAACCAAGATCGCCGGTGAAAGCCTGTTCAACGATGGCGTGGCCTATGTGGTATTTCTGGTGCTGGTCGGGCTGGCCTTTCCGCACGGGGATGCACACGGATCGGGGCTGGCCGCTGCGGGACAGTTGTTTGTGCAAGAGGCCCTTGGCGGCGCCGCATTGGGCCTGACCCTTGGCTGGCTGACATTTCGCGTGATGCGCCGCATTGATGATTATTCGCTTGAGGTTCTGATTACCCTAGGCCTTGCGTTCGGTGGTTATGAACTGGCCGTCTGGCTGCACGTCAGCGCGCCGATCATGGCGGTGTGCGCGGGGCTGCTGATTGGCGATATCGGCACGAAACACGGCATGTCCGAAGAAACCCGCCGCTATGTCGATGCCTTCTGGAAACTGGTTGATGAAATCCTGAACGCGGTGCTGTTCCTGATGATCGGATTCGAGGTGTTCGCCGTGGCCTTTGACACATCCTATCTGTGGTCCGGCTTTGCGGCGATTGCGCTGGCGCTGTTTGCCCGACTGGCCGCCGTGTCCGTGCCAGTGTTGATGCTGAAACCGTTTCGCGACTTTTCCCAAGGGGTGATCCCGATCATGACCTGGGGCGGGCTGAAAGGCGGGATATCGGTTGCGCTGGCGCTGTCCCTGCCCGATGGTGAATGGAAACCGCTGATCCTGACGGCCACCTATATCGTGGTGATCTTTTCGATCATCGTGCAGGGGCTGACCGTGGCTGGGCTGGCCGAACGGCTGGGCCGCGCGCCCGAACTGCGATAACCCCGATCTGCGCCTTTGGTATTGCCGCCGCCGCGTCTTTGCGGTGGACGATCTGCGCCAGGCCGCCCTTGCCAACGCTGCGCCACCATCGGTGGGGGCGTTTGTTGCGGCCCTTGCCACGGGGCTTGTGGCGCGGATCGAAAGCACCTCGCTGGCGCTTGATGACCTTGCCGATGCGATGGGGGATGCGGTCTATGAGGGCGACGCGCCCACCTTGCCCGATCTGGCGCCGTTGCGCCGCCAGGTGATCAAGCTGCGCCGCCATGTGGGGCCGCAGACCGCCGCGCTGCATGATCTGGCGCGCCTTGAAACCGCTCTGTTCCCGCGCGCCCTGCGGGCAGCCTTGCGCGACAGCGCCAACCGCGCCACCCGCACCGACGAGGAACTGCACGAAGTCCGCGAACGGCTCACGGCCCTCGCCGATCATATGCACATGGCCCAAACCACGCGCATGGGGCGCAACAGCTATGTCTTGTCGGTGATCGCGGGGATATTCTTGCCGCTTGGGGTGATCACGGGGCTGTTTGGCGTGAATCTGGCGGGCATGCCCGGTGCCGATCAGCCTTGGGCCTTTGCGGCGCTGTGCATCGCAATGGGCGTGATCATTCTGGCGGGCTGGGCCTTGTTGCGCTGGAAACGCTGGCTTTGACAGGTCGGGAATACCCGTAACGGGCCTGTGCCCAGGATATGCTATGCTGCGCGGATTGATCCTTTGTGAAAGGCGATTTCCATGAAACCCGTTCTACCGCTTGCTTGCGCGGCGCTGATTGCCAGCGCCAGTGCGTTGACCGCTTGGTCCGTCAACCACACGGGCCTGTTAAGCGAAAGCCACACCCACACCGTCACCCCCGACAGCCTGCGGATCAACCTGCAGGATCTGACAACATTTGTCGTGCGCAAGACTGGCGACAGACGCAGCCGCATCGGCGAGCTGCACCGCATCTGGGTCGAGGTGCGTGCCGAAGGCGAATTCAACACCTTCGAGCTGACCCCCGCGATGCTGACCCCCGCAAGCGGGCGCGACAGCAATGGCACCTACATTGAAATCGACGATCCCGATCGGGTGCGGATCGCCGCGCCCCGCCCCGATGGCCTGGACGATCTGTGGGTCAACATGGCGCGCGGGTCCGAAATAACACTGGTCTTTCGGTTTCGCGAACTTGACTGTTCGGGTGACAACGCCTGCAATCGCGGCGATTCCGGCAGCTATACTATGGCGATGATCCTGCCGGCACTGCCTGCCGCCTTGCCCACGGCCTGCACCGAGGCGAACCGCTTTCGAATCTCGCTTCTGGACGATGTGCCCGCCTTTTTCGGCCCTGCCGCCCCTGTGCGCGTCACCCGAGAAGCCAGCGGTGATGTGGTGCTTGCGCCAACCGATGGCACCCTGTGCATCACCCAGGCCATCGCGGAATAAGTGCACTGGCAACCGCGCGCCTGTTTCGCTAAACCTGCCCCAGGGCAAAGGAACAGGCGCGATGGCTGACAACATTCTTTCACGCTGCGAGGCAAGCGGGCTGCGCATGACCGACCAGCGCCGCACGATTGCCAGCGTGCTGGAAGCCGCCGATGACCACCCCGATGTGGAAGAACTCTATGCCCGCGCCAGTGCCGCCGATCCGCGCATTTCGCTGGCCACGGTTTACCGCACGGTCAAGCTGTTCGAGGAATCCGGCATTCTGGAAAAGCACGAATTCGGTGACGGGCGCGCGCGTTACGAAACGGCCGACCGCGAACACCATGACCACCTGATCGACATGAATTCCGGCGAGGTGATCGAATTCGTCGACCCCGAAATCGAAGCCCTGCAGGAAAAGATCGCCGCGAAACTGGGCTATACGTTGAAAGGGCACCGGCTGGAACTTTACGGCGTGCCCAAAAAGAAAGACAGCTGATGGCCGACCCCCGCCCCCTATTGGCTGTCCTGATCGACGCCGACAATGTGCCCGCCAAACACGCCGAGGCGATCCTTGAAGAGATCGCGCGGATCGGTGAACTGGCATTGCGGCGCGTCTATGGCGACTGGTCGGCAGACGGCTTGCGCGGTTGGGCGGCGAAAATTCCGGCACTTGGGCTGGTCGCGCGACAGGAAACCGCCAACACCAAGGGCAAGAATGCCAGCGACATCGGCCTTGTGATCGACGCGATGGATATTTTGCACAGCGGCAAGTTCGACGGTTTCGTCCTTGTGTCCTCCGACAGTGATTTCACCGCCCTTGCCAACCGCCTGCGCGAGGACGGGCGCACTGTGATCGGCATCGGCGAGGGCAAGACGCCCGACAGCCTGCGCAACGTCTGCAACCGCTTTATCCTGATTGAAAACCTGATCGAAACGCCTGCCGCCACAACGAAAACACCCGCCGCGTCCAAGGCGATGAAGTTCTTTCGGGATGCCATCGCCAAAAGCGATCAGGATGATGAATGGTATCACCTTGGCGGGATCGGCAGCACCATTCAGGCCGCCCACCCCGATTTCGATACGCGCACCTATGGGCACGGCAAACTGTCGTCACTGGTCAAGGCGATCCCGCAGATCGAGACCAGACAGAACGGCAGCCAGTTGATGATCCGGCTCAAACCCTGATGGACAACCTGCGCGGCGCCCTTTTGATGGTCGCGGCCATGGCCGCCTTTGCGGTCGAGGATCTGTTTATCAAGCTGATCTCGTCCGTGATGTCGAGCGGGCAAATCATCTCGCTGTTGGCGGCCGGTGGTGCGCTGATCGTCATGGCCATCTTGCGGCTGCGCGGCGCGCGCCTGTGGACGGATACCTATCTGCACCCGCTGGTCCTGCTGCGCACGGCGTTGGATGTGGGGGCATCCTTGTGTTTCGTCACGGCGATCACTCTGATCCCGCTTTCGACCGCCTCGGCGATTTTGCAGGCGGCCCCGTTGGTGGTGACACTGGGTGGTGCACTGTTTCTGGGTCAGGCCGTGGGCTGGCGGCGGTGGAGCGCGATCTGCATCGGCTTTGCCGGTGTTTTGCTGATCATCCGGCCGGGGCTTGAAGCGTTCGATCCCCTGTCACTGCTGGCCGTGATCGGCACCATCGGCCTGGCCGGGCGCGACATTGCCACCCGCGCCCTGCCCACGGGCATGTCGGGGCTGCATCTGTCGCTGCACACTTTTGCGGCAATCACCCCTGCGGGATTTTTGCTGATGTGGGCCACGGGGCATGACTGGGTTACACCCGACGCCCTCAATTTCGCCCGTCTGGCCATCTGCGCCGTGATCGGGGTTGGTGCCTATCTGCTGATCGTCGCGGCCACGCGGATCGGTGATGTCGCAATCGTCGCCCCGTTCCGCTATTCGCGGCTGGTCTTTGCGCTTGTTCTGGCCATGATCGTGCTGAACGAGCGGCCCGACGGTATCATGCTGCTGGGCGCGGCCATCGTCATTGCATCGGGCATCTACACGCTTGTGCGCGAAGCCCGTTTGCGCCGCACTTCCCCTAAGGCCGCCAAGGCGGTATAGGAAGTTGAATCGCACCCTGTTTGCGCTAACAAACCCCAAAAGGACCCCGCCATGAGCATCATCATCGACGTTTACGCCCGCGAAATTCTTGACAGCCGTGGCAACCCCACCGTCGAGGTCGATGTGACACTTGAAGACGGCACAATGGGGCGCGCCGCTGTGCCATCGGGCGCATCAACCGGCGCGCATGAAGCTGTCGAAAAACGTGACGGCGACAAGGCCCGCTACATGGGCAAAGGCGTGTTGCAAGCGGTCGAGGCCGTTAACGGTGAAATCGCCGAGGCCATCGTCGGCTTTGACGCCACCGAACAGGTTGCCGTCGACATGGCAATGATCGAACTGGACGGCACCCCCAACAAGGGCCGTCTTGGGGCAAACGCAATTCTGGGCGTGTCGCTGGCCGTGGCCAAGGCGGCGGCTGACTACTGCGAACAGCCCCTGTTCCGCTACATCGGCGGCACATCCGCGCGGGTGCTGCCCGTGCCGATGATGAACATCATCAACGGCGGCGAACATGCTGATAATCCTATTGATATTCAGGAATTCATGATCATGCCCGTGGCCGCGGACAACATCCGCGAAGCGATCCGCATGGGCGCCGAAGTGTTCCACACCCTCAAAAAGGAACTGAGCGCGGCCGGCCACAACACCGGTATCGGCGACGAAGGCGGCTTTGCCCCCAATCTGGCCAGCACCCGTGATGCGCTTGATTTCATCATGACCTCGATCAAGAAGGCAGGCTATACGCCGGGCAGCGACGTTTACCTCGCGCTCGATTGCGCCGCGACCGAATACTACAAGGGCGGCAAATACGAGATGAAAGGCGAAGGTGTGTCGCTGACCTCTGCTGAAAACGCCGATTATCTGGCGAAACTGGCCGCCGATTATCCGATTATCAGCATCGAGGACGGCATGAGCGAGGATGACTGGGACGGCTGGAAAATGCTGACCGACAAGATCGGCGACAAGGTGCAACTGGTCGGTGACGACCTGTTCGTGACCAACCCTGCCCGTCTGGCCGATGGCATCGCCAAGGGCAGCGCCAATTCCATGCTGGTCAAGGTCAACCAGATCGGCACGCTGACCGAAACGCTGCAAGCCGTCGACATGGCGCACCGTGCGCGGTTCACCAACGTGATGTCGCACCGGTCTGGCGAAACCGAGGATGCGACCATTGCCGATCTGGCCGTTGCGACGAATTGCGGACAGATCAAGACCGGCTCGCTCTCGCGCTCGGACCGGCTGGCAAAATACAACCAGTTGATCCGGATCGAGGAAATGCTGGGTGAAACAGCGACTTATGCAGGGCGCAGCATTCTCAAGTGACCGCTGACCAGATCATCGCACAGCTGAACCTTGCCCCCCATCCCGAGGGCGGGTTCTATCGCCAGTCATGGGTGGCCGAAAACGAAGGCCGCCCGACCGGCACCTGCATCTACTTTCTGCTGCGCGATGGCGGCGCAAGCCACTGGCATCACGTCGATGCCGTTGAAATCTGGCACTATTATGCGGGTGCGCCACTACTCCTGCGTATGGCAAGCAACGACAACGGGCCGGCATCGGCCCATCGCCTTGGCCCCGACCTGATCAATGGCGAGGCACCGCAAATCATCGTCCCGCAAGGGCACTGGCAAGCGGCGCAAACAACCGGCGACTGGACGCTGGTGGGCTGCACTGTGTCACCGGGGTTCCAGTTTTCCGGCTTCACCCTCGCGCCTGCCGGATTCGACATTCCCGGTTGATCTGTCGGAGCCTCCGGCGGAGGGTATTTGGGGCGAGATGAAACACCAGTTGCGCCCCGCCCCAAGGGAATTGCCCATTTCAGACGCTTCACCTCGCACGGTCATCGGCTCCTCAGCCTGTACCGCATCCCCAAACAACCACATCACAGTTAACAAACTCCTACCCTGCTTCATCTCGCCGAAAATACCCTTGGGGTCTGGGGTGAAACCCCAGTCGGTCGGATTTGCGCAGCAAATTCGAAACGAAACACCGCACAATCCGCCCGCATACCCGGCGCAAGATAAAAAACGGGGAGCCGAAGCCCCCCGCTAAGTCTCGCCGTTCAGGCTCGATTTATTGTACCGCTCGGATTTTTTGCCTGCGGCCTGAACGTCGTGAAGGGGCGAGCGCACCCGCCCCTTGACCGAATTTAGCTACAGCCGGATGTCCCGCCGCAGGTGTTGCACTTCATGCATGTGCCGTTGCGCACGAGGGTGTAGTTGCCGCATTCGCCGCAAGCCTCGCCCTCGTAGCCCTGCATCTTGGCCTTATCGCGCGCCGTCAGGCTGACCGTGCCAGTCGCCATCGCGGTGGTGCTGGTCGCAACCGCGACACCGCCGCTGGCCACTTCGGGTACCAGCGTGTTCAGCGCGGCAACAGGATCGGCCCCGTTGCCCAGCGACATGCCACCGGCCCCGCCTTGCAGCACCATCAGATCCTGGGGCAAACGCTTGCGCAGATACCCTGTCGAGCTGATCTGCTTGAGCACCTCAAGGCTGCGTGATGCGGCACTTTCCGACACTTCCTGAATGTTGGACACGCCCTCTTCTTCGCCGCGCCCCAGATCATCAAACGAATGCCCTTCGGGTTTGACATGCGCCAGATCGGTGCGATCC
Organism: Octadecabacter sp. R77987; assembly: GCF_042466115.1. Classification (NCBI taxonomy): domain Bacteria; kingdom Pseudomonadati; phylum Pseudomonadota; class Alphaproteobacteria; order Rhodobacterales; family Roseobacteraceae; genus Octadecabacter; species Octadecabacter sp. R77987. Next base: position 544,685 of record NZ_JAXHBQ010000001.1, read on the forward strand.
AGATAGGACACAGCCAGTTCGCGGAAGATGTAATCAAGGATCGACGTTGCCTGTTTGATGCTGTCGTTACCCTGCACCATCCCCGCCGGTTCGAACTTCGTGAAGGTAAAGGCATCAACGAATTCTTCCAGCGGCACGCCATATTGCAGGCCCACGGACACGGCGATGGCAAAGTTGTTCATCATCGCGCGGAAACCCGCACCTTCCTTGTGCATGTCGATGAAAATCTCGCCAAGGCTGCCATCTTCGTATTCGCCGGTGCGCAGGTAAACCTTGTGCCCGCCCACATTCGCCTTTTGGGTATAGCCCTTGCGGCGATGGGGCATCTTTTCGCGGTTGGAGCGCACGATTTCCTTGATGATGATCTTTTCGACGATCTTTTCGGCCAGCACCGCGGCCTTTTCGTGGTTTGTGCCACTTTCAAGGGTTTCGGCTGCCTCGTCGTCATCCTCGACCAAAGCGGCGGCCAGAGGCTGCGACAGCTTTGATCCGTCCCGATAGAGTGCGTTTGCCTTGATCCCCAGCGACCACGACAGTTCATAGGCCTTCTGGCAATCCTCGATCGTGGCGTCATTGGCCATGTTGATCGTCTTGGAAATCGCACCGGAAATGAACGACTGGGCCGCGGCCATCATATAGATGTGGCTGTCAACACTCAGGAAACGCTTGCCTTTCTTGCCACACGGGTTGGCGCAGTCAAAGACAGAGTAGTGTTCGGTCTTGAGGTGCGGCGCACCTTCCAGCGTCATGGTTCCGCAGACGTGATCATTGGCGGCCTCCACATCGGCGCGTGTGAACCCAAGGTGGCGCAGCAGGTCGAACGTGGAGTCGTTCAGCTTTTCGGCAGGGATGCCCAGCGTCTGGGTGCAGAACTCTTCGCCCAGCGTCCACTGGTTCATCACGAAACGGATATCAAACGCGGATGGCAGCGCGGCTTCGATCTTGTCGATTTCCGCAGGGCCAAAGCCATGACCGATCAGGCTGGTGTGGTTGATGCCCGGTGCGTTGCCGATGGTGCCGTGGCCCACCGCATAGCTGATGATTTCCTCGATCTGGGCGGACCCGTAACCAAGGGTTTCAAGGGCGGCTGGCACCGACTGGTTGATGATCTTGAAATAGCCGCCACCGGCAAGTTTCTTGAATTTGACCAGCGCAAAGTCAGGCTCGATCCCGGTGGTGTCGCAATCCATGACCAGACCGATCGTGCCGGTCGGTGCAATGACGCTGACTTGCGCGTTGCGATAGCCGTGCACTTCGCCCAGCTTCAACGCTTCGTCCCATGCGCCCATCGCCAGATCAACAAGCCGTGCATCGGGGCAGTTGGCGTGATCAAGCGCCAGCGGCTTTGTCGCCAGCTTTTCATACCCATCCGTTGCGCCGTAAGCGGCATTGCGGTGGTTGCGGATCACCCGCAGCATGTGGTCGGCGTTCTTGGCATAGCCCGGAAACGCGCCCAGCTCGCCCGCCATTTCGGCGGATGTGGCATAGGATACACCTGTCATGATCGCGGTCAGGGCACCACACATGGCGCGCCCCTCGGCGCTGTCATAGCCGAACCCCATGTTCATCAGCAGCCCGCCGATGTTGGCATAGCCCAGACCCAGCGTGCGGAAATCATAAGACCGCTGCGCGATTTCCTTGGACGGAAACTGTGCCATCATCACGCTGATTTCCAGCGTCACGGTCCACAGGCGGGTCGCATGCATGTAGTCTTCGACCTGAAATTCGCCGTCCTTATAAAAGGTCAGCAAGTTCATCGAAGCCAGGTTGCAGGCCGTGTCGTCAAGGAACATGTATTCGCTGCAGGGGTTGGACCCGCGGATCGCGCCGTCTTCGGGGCATGTGTGCCAATCGTTGACCGTGTCGTGATACTGGATGCCCGGATCGGCGCAGGCCCATGCGGCGTGGCCCACCTGTTCCCACAGGTCGCGCGCCTTGATAGTCTTGTCAACTTCGCCGTTCTTGCGGTTGATCAGATCCCAGTCACCGTCCTGTTCGACAGCCTTGAGGAACGCATCCGTCACGCGGATCGAGTTGTTGGAGTTCTGGCCGGAAACAGAATTGTAGGCCTCGGAGTCCCAATCGGTATCATAGGTCGGGAATTCGATGCTGGTGTGACCCTGCTTTGCATAATCCAACACGCGCTTGATATACGTCTCGGGGATCATTGACTTTTTCGCGTCGCGAATTGCACTTTTCAAACCTTCGTTGATCGACGGGTCATAGGCGTCCGCCTCGGCACCATCCCATGTGCGGATCGCGGCAAAGATACCATTGAGCTTTTGCTCGTGCATTTTTGATCCCGCAACGATGCTGGCGACCTTCTGTTCTTCCAGCACCTTCCAGTTGATGAATTCTTCGATGTCGGGGTGGTCCGCATCGACGATCACCATCTTGGCGGCGCGCCGTGTGGTGCCGCCCGACTTGATCGCACCTGCGGCCCTGTCACCGATTTTCAGGAAACCCATCAGGCCCGAGGACTTGCCCCCGCCCGACAGGCTCTCACCGGCGGCACGCAGGGAGGAGAAGTTCGTGCCGGTGCCGGAGCCGTATTTGAACAGTCGCGCCTCGCGCACCCACAGGTCCATGATGCCGCCGTCGTTGACCAGATCGTCAGCGACCGACTGGATGAAACAGGCGTGTGGCTGGGGGTGTTCGTAAGACGAGGTGGATTTGGTCAGCTTGCCCGTCTGGTAATCAACATAGTGGTGGCCCTGCGCGGGGCCGTCGATGCCATAGGCCCAGTGCAGTCCGGTATTGAACCACTGCGGGCTGTTGGGCGCAGCGCGCTGCGTGGCCAGCATGAACCGCATTTCATCATAATAGGCCTGTGCATCGGCTTCGGTGCTGAAATAGCCACCTTTCCACCCCCAATAGGCCCATGCACCGGCAAGGCGGTCAAATACCTGCTTGGCGGATGTTTCGCCGCCCATGGTTGCGCCATCGGCCGGAACCGAGCGCCACAGGAATTCCGGCACGCCCTTTTCCTTGACGCGCTTCATTTCTGACGGGACACCCGCCTTGCGGAAATACTTCTGCGCGATGACATCGGAAGCCACCTGGCTCCAACCTTCGGGAATTTCGCAGTTTTCAAGCTTGAAGACGATGGTGCCGTCAGGATTTCGGATTTCGGACGTCGCTGATTTGAAATTCAGCTCTGCATAGGCGTCTTGTCCGGCTTTCGTGAAATTACGGTCAATCTTCATCGTCATTTGCCTCACGTTGGCGCTGTCTTGTGCAGCGCTATCCCTTGTCCACGATGCTGTTGCATCGGCCGCTGATGGCGCAGGTTTGACAAATTTCACCCGTTCCCGTGCCTCGATTTGACGCACAAGCTCCAGCGGATCGTCTTGCGATCCGGATGTCTGTTGTTCTTTGTCCCGCGCCGGTTTGCACTATATGTTGTGTGCTGTCAGTCGGCTTGCACAAACTGGCGCATCTACCCCTAGTGGGTCAACGGCAAATATTCACTAAATTTTGATTCTTTTGTGTTGACCAAAGCCGAAACGCCATGTCCCGCCACAGCGCGCGATTCCTCCACCGATTTCTCCACAGAAGCACCCACAAAGTGTTAACAAATACCCGATCACAAAAAAGCCCAAGCGACCCGCAGGGTTACACCATATAGCTGACCCATCGCATGAACTTGGCCCACAGCGATGTTGGCGCAAACGGGGAGCCGTGCGCCCAGTGCTTTCCCCCATGGCCCCCATGTGTCAGATGTTGAAAAATTGTCACGGAGTCCGTCATGCGCTTTTTCCCCCTATTTGCCCTTCTGGCCCTGACCGCCTGCACGGACACCGCAACCGGAACGACCGCGGCCGCCCTGCGGGGCGGCGCGCAACAGGCTTATTTTGCGGGTTATCCCGAACGCTTGTTCTTTGCTGCGGCCGCTACCTGCAACGAACCCGGACAAACCGTCGTGCGCCCCAACCGCGACGAGGTCCGCTGCGAATCCCTGCCCACACCCCAGGCGGCGGCGGGGCTGATCCTTGAACACAACGGCACCGTCGAAGACCTGCCACGCTATGTCTTTGCGTTTCGCGGGGCGCAATCGGGTGCGGGCTATGTCGTGACCGCCGACACGCATATCCGCGTGCCGCAGCGCGATGGCGGTGTGCGCCGCCTGCGGCTGCGTGATCCCCGCCTCGAGGCGGAACTGCGCGAGATCCTGATGATCGCCGGCGGACGACCCGTTCAAACGAAATAGCCCGCAAGGGTGCTGCAGGCCTGAAAACCTGTCACGAGCCAGCGATAGAAGCAGGTTTCAGTATCGCTGAGCATTGCATCGCGTGATGGCGGGCCACCACGCGACACAATATTGATCGCGCCCCTATTCGACGCTTTGAATGTTACCGTAAAAGCACTTGGCAGTTGCCTTCGTGGACTCGATGCCCAGGAACTTGATGTTGATGCAAGGCCGCGATCCGCGCGGCGTTGCGCGCCCCGGATCACAGGTCCAGTTGTTGGTATAAAGCGTTTCACCGTCGATGTCGGAAACCGCACGCGTCCATTCATCGGGATCACAGCCATAGCGGTTTTCCAGAATGTCGGCGTTGTCAGGGCGCCATTCGCCCGGTTCCGTGCGGGTTTCGGCAAAGGCCGCAAAAGTTGTCGTAAGCGCAAGAGTTGCCGCGCAGGCGGCTGTTACAAAGGTCTTCATCAATTTTCTCCAATATGGTTGGTCGCAAAAAATGTCGCGTAATAACGGAATGTTAAGAAATTGCCATCGGGTCTGTCAACTCTGTCCGATTCGGACCTGATGGAGGGGCGAACGGCCCCGCCGTGTGGCGGGATCGTTCAGGTTTCTTCAGCGCAGGGCAAACACCTAGCCTTCGCTTTCGATTGGTGGTTCGATCTCGGTCACCTCGCTAAAGGTGTTACCGCCGCGATCCGTTGAACGGCCCGGCTGGCAGGTCCAGTTGTTCAGGTAAAGCGTCTCGCCGCTTGCCTCCGATGTCACACGAACCCACTCGTTGGGATCGCAACCATAAAGCTTTTCAAGGACAGCCGCGTTTTCGGGCTGCCATTCGCCGGGCGCCGTGCGCGTTTCGGCAAGAACAGGCAGCGCTGTCGCAACGGCGAGGACGGATGCAAGGGCTGTAGTAACTTTGATATTCATGGCATTTCTCCCCAAAAGAAATTTCAAAAATGCGCCCAAGGCGACAACGATGTTCACCCATCGTGGCCCTGCAACGCATTCAAATTATAAAATGTATTTCCAAATGGTTAAAGTCAGGCAAGCCAGACTTGCAAAGCTAACGGCATGAAAACGCCGCATTAATCCAAAGGAATGCGCTGGTTTTGGCCGATATTTGGGGGATGTGACGATCTTGGTCGTCAATTTGGTCGGGGCGGAGAGATTCGAACTCCCGACCCTCTGTTCCCAAAACAGATGCGCTACCAGGCTGCGCTACGCCCCGAACCAAGGGTGTCTCTAAGGTCTGTGAACCGATTTGAAAAGACCAAAAACGACTATTCGCACGGCCAAACTGCATCAATGCCAAAAGACGGGTGCTGCATCTGGTCGCCAACGCTGATCCCAAGCCGTTCCGCCATGCCGCCATTCACTTCAAGCACCATTTGCACGCCCTCCCCGCCCGGAATCGGGGTTTCGTCCAGCGGAATCGCCTCGCGGTGAATGCGGGTAATCGTGCCGTCAGGTGCGGCAAACAGCATATCCAGCGGGATCAATGTGTTGCGCATCCAGAATTGCGGGCTTTGCGGGCGTTCGTAGATGAAAAACATGCCTTCCATCACGGGCATGGACTCGACGTTCATCAGGCCCTGGGCGCGTTCTGCCGGATCGTCGGCAACAGCGACGCGAAACCGCGCCTGACCGAAATCACCACGAATCGACACGGCCTGATCCGAACAGGCTGCCGCAGCCATGTCCGCCCCCAAAAGGGCGCAGACCAGGGCCGTGGCGCGGATCACTTGGCAGCCTTTGAAGCTGCATCCCATGACAGGACTTCTGTCGCCATGCGCCCGCGTTTGCCTTCCATCACCCGCAGCGTCACCGCTTCACCGGGCAGCAGATCGGCAAGGCCGGACTGACGCAAAATCTCAACGTGCACAAACACATCCTCGGTTGACCCAAACACATTGGCAAAGCCGAAACCCTTGGCCTTGTCGAACCATTTTACCCGCGCCGGCTCCAAAGGGGAACGGGCCATTTCTTCGGGGTCCATATCGGCAAAATCGCTCAGGCCCGCGCCGATGGGCAGGTCGGCGGTATCAATCGAAAACACCGCGACGGCCTGCATCCCGCGGTCTGTTTCCAGCACGCTCAGTTCAATCGCCGCCCCATCGGCAACCGAACTCTGGCCAAAATTGCGCAGCACATTCGCATGCAACAAGATGTCTGGCCCGCCGTCATCAGCGACCACGAATCCGAACCCCTTGCCGGGATCAAACCACTTAACATGTCCCTTAAGGACATGTTCGTTCTCTTTTTTCTCAGTCATAACAATTGATATTCCTTGCACATGGTCCCCATCGAACCCTGCGCGTCCCACACCATGTCTGCACGACAAAAGCCCAGATATTCAAGGGCATTGTATTAACGAATTTTCACGAAGCGTGAAATTAGGGGTTCAGGCGGCTGATTTCCCAAGGGTCATCTACACCTATGCGCGACCAGCGAAAGCGGTCGTGCAACCGAAACGGGCCATCCGCCCAAAACTCGATTTCCGAAGGAATGATTCTGAAACCACCCCAAAACGGCGGGCGCGCCGGGTGCGTGCCATGTTGCGCCGTGACCTTGGCGACCTCGGCCACCAAAGCCGCGCGCGACGACAGGGGCTGTGACTGGTGCGAGGCCCAGGCCCCAAGCCGGCTTTTGAGCGAGCGCGAGTTGTAATAGGCGTCTGCCTGCGCGCCCTCCTCGCGGGTGACGGTCCCGCGCACGCGAATCTGGCGGCGCAGGGATTTCCAGTGCATCACAAAGGCAGCCTTGCCCGATGCGGCCAGTTCCTGCCCCTTGGCGCTGTCGTAATTTGTGTAAAACACAAACGCCGCCGTCTCGATGTCCTTGAGCAGGACCATCCGCGCGTTGGGCAGCCCATCCTGATCGACCGTGGACAGGGCAATCGCGTTCGGATCATTGGGTTCGCTGGCCTTGGCCTCGGCCAGCCAGTCACGCGCAATGGCAAACGGATCGTCGCCCGCAAAAATGCCTGTTCTGTCGCTCATGAAGTCACCTCTTTTGTCGCAGGTAATATGACGCGGGGCATCCGACAAGTCTGACGCGGCGTGCGCATAGGCTTGATGCAACCCATTCAATCGCCTAAACCAATGCGAAACAACGCCCATTTCGGCGAGAGGGACATTATGACTTCCAATTTGATGCAAGGTAAGCGCGGGCTGATCATGGGCCTTGCCAACGATAAATCCATCGCTTGGGGCATTGCCAAAGCCTGTGCCGATGCGGGCGCCGAACTGGCGTTTTCCTATCAGGGCGAGGCGCTCAAGAAACGCGTTGATCCCCTCGCGGCCTCGCTTGGCTCGGACATGGTGCTGCCCTGTGATGTAGGCGACATGGACAGTGTTGACGCGCTGTTTGCCGCGCTTGAGGCAAAATGGGGCAAGATGGACTTCATCGTCCATGCCATTGGTTTTTCAGACAAAAATGAATTGCGGGGCCGATATGTTGATACCTCGCGCGAGAATTTCCTGATGTCGATGGATATCTCGGTTTATTCGTTCACAGCCGTCGTGAAACGCGCCGCGGCGATGATGAACCCCGGCGGCTCATGCTTGACGCTCACCTATTACGGCGCCGAGAAAGTCATGCCACATTATAACGTGATGGGCGTGGCCAAGGCCGCACTCGAGGCCTCGGTGCGCTATCTGGCCGAAGATCTGGGCAAGGACGCGATCCGCGTCAATGCGATCAGCGCAGGCACAATCAAGACGCTGGCGGCCAGCGGCATCGGCGATTTCCGGCTGATCATGAAATGGAACGAATATAACGCCCCCCTGCGCCGCACCGTGACACAGGACGAAGTTGGCAAATCCGCGCTTTACCTGCTGTCGGATCTGGGCAGCGCTGTGACGGGCGAAGTGCATCACGTGGATGCCGGTTATCACGTGGTCGGCATGAAGGCCGTCGACGCACCGGATGTGACCAAGGAATAACCGCGCGTGACCGACATCACGACCGCCCAGTTTGTCGCTTTCAACCTGACGCTGCTGGCCGCCATGGCCAGCCCCGGACCCGCTTTTCTGGTGGCGGTGCGCAATGCGATCGTGCTGGGGCGGCGTGGCGGTATCCTCACGGGGTTGGGGCTGGCCTGCATGGCTGCCCTTTGGACAACGGCGGCCCTCGCGGGCCTGTCGGCGCTGTTTGTGATCGTTCCGTGGCTGTTTGGTGCGCTGAAACTGGGTGGCGCGCTTTATCTGATCTATCTGGCGGTGATGCTGTGGCACCACGCGCCCGATGATCTGACTACACCCCGCAAAAGGCGCGGCAATCCGTTTCTTGCGGGGTTCCTTGTGAACCTTGCAAACCCGAAATCGGTGCTGTTTGCCGCGGCCGTGATCGTGGTGATCTTTCCGGCCGGCCTTGCACCAAATGACGCGGCACTGATCGTAGCCAACCACCTGATCGTTGAAATCGTCCTTTATGCGCTGATTGCGCTGGTGTTTTCCACGCCGACCGCGCGCACCACCTATCTGCGCGCCAAACGGGTGCTGGACCGCGCCGCGGCCTGTGTCATGGGCGCCCTGGGGATGCGGTTGCTGCTGTCGCGCGCCACATGACGCGTTTTCACCATACTCCCCACCACGCGCCCGTGCTAAAGGACCCGTCAAAGCGCTGAACGAAGGATACTGCCATGACCGACAACCGCCTGCCCCACGAAAAAGGCTTTCACATCTCGTGGGATCAAATCCACCGCGACAGCCGTGCGCTGGCATGGCGGCTTGATGGAAACGGCCCTGACAACGGCGCATGGAAAGCGGTTGTGGCAATCACCCGTGGCGGGATGGCGCCGGCGATGATCGTGGCGCGCGAGTTGGACATCCGCACGGTCGATACGATCTCGGTGATGTCCTATCATTCCGGCGGCGGCGCGGCCGATCAGCGCCGCGACGCCAAGGTCCTGAAATCGCCGGATGCAGACATGATGGGTGATGGCACCGGCATCCTGATCGTCGATGATCTGGTGGACAGCGGCAAGACACTGGAGCTGGTCCGCGATCTTTACCCAAAGGCGCATTTCGCCACCGTTTACGCGAAACCCGCAGGCGAGCCGATGGTGGATACCTTCATCACCGGCGTGTCCCAAGACACATGGATTTTCTTCCCGTGGGACATGGCGCTGCAATATGTTGAACCCTATCGCGGGAAAGACTGAAAACGGCCCTCCGGGGGGATTTGTATTGACCAAGATGAAGACACTGTCTGCCACACAGTCCACCTTTGCGCCCCCCGTGATGGAGGCGCGGCGCTGGTTGCAGGGTGTGGAATTCACCGCTGATCGTCCGCTAATCAACGTGTCCCAAGCCGCCCCTGTGGACCCGCCGCCCGAACCGATGCTGCGCGCCATGACCGACGTGGTGATGAGCGATCCGGACGCGCATCTTTATGGCCCCGTGCTGGGTTATGATCCCTTGCGCGCCGAAGTTGCGCAGCAATGGTCTGCGGCCTATGGCGGGCAGATCGCGCCGGAAAACGTCGCAATTACATCGGGTTGCAATCAGGCCTTTGCCGCGACCATCGCCACCCTGTGCACCGCTGGCGATGATGTGATCCTGCCGGTGCCCTATTATTTCAACCACCGCATGTGGCTGGATATGGCGGGGGTGGGTTGCAATGCGCTTGATACCGGTCCGACACTGCTGCCCGACCCCGAAGCAGCCGAAGCCCTGATCACGCCGCGCACCCGCGCGATTGTCCTTGTGACCCCAAACAATCCCGGTGGTGTGGAATATCCCGCCGAACTGGTGCGCGCGTTCTTTGATCTGGCGCGGTCCCGTGGCATCGCCCTGATCATTGACGAAACCTACCGCGATTTTGACAGCCGGACGGGTGCGCCCCACGATCTGTTCACCGATCCCGACTGGGCCGATACGCTGATCCAGCTTTACAGTTTTTCCAAGGCCTACCGGCTGACCGGCCACCGCGTTGGCGCGATGGTCGCAAGTGCGGCGCGTCTGGCCGAGGCGGAAAAGTTTCTGGATACCGTCGCCATCTGCCCCAACCAGATCGGCCAACGCGCCGCCCTGTGGGGCATGCAGAACCTAGGCCAGTGGCTGGCGGGGGAACGGGCCGAAATCCTTGACCGGCGTGCGGCGATCACCGAAGGCTTTCGCGCACTTGGAGACAAGGGGTGGGAACTGCTGGGTTGTGGTGCCTATTTCGCCTATGTGACGCACCCCTATGACATGCCTTCGGACCGGTTGGCGCCGAAACTGGTGCGCGATGCGGGCGTGCTGATGCTGCCGGGCACCATGTTCATGCCGTCTGACAACACCGCAGGCCAGCGCCAGATGCGGATTGCCTTTGCCAATGTTGACCGCGCGGGGGTTGGTGCGCTGTTCGCGCGGCTGTTGTAAATCAACCTGTGCGTTCCTGACCGGCGCGCATGCGCCAAGCCCGACCTCCCCCACGGGAGGGCTTGACGCATGCAGACCTTGGGCAACACCGGCAACCACACCCCCCCGCCCGACCACTACTTGCACCCCCGCCCGTGGCAACTTAGACAGTGCCGACAACCGCGCGAATACAGGACAAAACCACATGGCACGCAGCAAGACATCAAGCTTCTTTGTCTGGATCATTCTGGGCCTGTTGTTCGTCGGTCTGATGGGCTTTGGCGCAGCGGGGCTTTCGGGCAACGTGCGCACCCTTGGCACCGTGGGCGACAAGGACATCGCGGTGCGTGACTACCAGAACGCCCTGCGCGACCAGATCGCCAGTTTCGAGGCCACGATCGGCACGCCGATCAGTTTCGTGCAGGCGCAGTCGATCGGGCTGGACCAACAGGTGCTGTCGCAGGTCATCGCCACCCGCGCCCTTGATAACGAAGCAGGCGCTTTGGGCCTGTCCGTGGGGGATGACCGCGTGCGCGATCAGGTGCTGCAAATCCCCGCGTTTCGCGGTGTGGACAATACGTTCAGCCGCGAAGGTTATGCCGAGGCGTTGCGCCGCGCGGGCCTGAACGAAGCCGAGTTTGAAACCGGCCTGCGCGAGGAAATGGCCCGCACCCTGTTGCAGGGCGCAGTCGTATCAGGCGTGCAAAGCCCGGATGCCTTTGCCAGTGCGCTGGCGCAATTTGCCGGGGAAAGCCGCAGTTTCACATGGGCCGTCGTGGATGCCGCGATGCTGGCTGAACCGCTGCCCGAACCCTCTGATGCGGATCTCGCGGCCTTTTACGAGGCCAATCCCGCCCCCTTTACCAGTCTTGAGACCCGCACCATCACCTATGCCAGCCTGACGCCGGAAATGATTCAGGATGATGTGACCGTGGACGAGGAAGAATTGCGCCAGGCCTACGCCGACAACATCGCCGATTTCGTGCAGGCGGAACGCCGTCTTGTGGAACGTCTGGTTTACGCTGATGGCGACCGCGCGCAGGCCGCCGCTGACCGTGTGGCCGCAGGCGAGGTCGATTTTGAAGGGCTGGTCGGCGAACGCGGCCTTGACCTGGCCCAGGTCGATATGGGCGATGTGGACGAGGCCGAGTTGCGCACCGCCGGTCCGGCCGTTTTCGCCGCTGAACTGGGCGATGTCGTTGGCCCGCTTGATACATCACTTGGGCCGGCGCTGTTTCGTGTGAACGCGGTTCTGGCCGCGCAGGAAGTGACATTCGAGGAGGCCCGCGACGACCTGCGCGAGGAACGCGCCGCCGCGCGTGCGCGCCGCATCATCGAGGACAGCATTGATGGCGTGAACGATCTGCTGGCCGGTGGCGCGACACTGGCCGATCTGGCCGAACGCACGGATATGCAACTTGGCACGCTGGAATGGGATGTGGAAACAAGCGATGGCATCGCCGCCTACGCCGCCTTTCGCGATGCGGCGGGCAATACGGATGCGGGCGCATTCCCCGAACTGCTGGAACTGGAAGACGGTGGGATTTTCGCCCTGCAAGTCGATGCCGTCACCGCCCCTGCCCTGCGCCCGCTTGATACGGTGCGCGCCGATGTGATCGCCGCTTGGGAAGCCGCCCAAACCCAAGACATGGTGATGGCGCAGGCCCGCACACTGGCCGATCAGATCGACGCTGACACCGACCTTGCCACGCTTGATCTGTCGCCAAACATCGAGGCCGGACAGACCCGCCGTGGCTTTATCGAGGGCACACCACCGGGGTTCCTTGAGTCGGTGTTTGAAATGGCCACAGGCGATGTCGCCGTGGTGGATCGTGCGGGCAATGGTGCGATCATCGTGCGTCTTGATGCCATCGCCGCACCCGATACGGCCGATGAGACCGTCGCCGCGCAGCAGGCCCAGATCGCCGAAACCGCCGCCGCGGGCATCGCGCAGGATATCTTTGAAATCTTCAACCGCGATGTGCAGATCCGCACGGATGTCGAAATCAACCAGAACGCCGTGAACGCGGTGCATGCAACGTTCCAATAGGCGGTTCTGATGGCGCTCACCCCCGATTTTGACAGCTTTGCCGCCCGCTATGACGCGGGTGAAAATCAGGTGGTCTATACCCGTCTGGCCGCCGATCTGGACACGCCCGTGTCCTTGATGCTGAAACTGTCAAACGCGGGCAAGGATGCGTTCATGCTGGAAAGCGTGACGGGCGGCGAAGTGCGCGGGCGCTATTCGATTGTGGGCATGAAGCCCGATCTGATCTGGCGCTGCAACGGCACAACGTCCGAGGTAAACCGCAATGCCCGTTTTGACGAGGACGGCTTTGCACTGCTGGATGGCAACCCGCTTGATACCCTGCGCGCGCTGATCGCCGAAAGCCGCATCGACCTGCCCGCCGATCTGCCTGCCGCCAGCGCGGGGCTGTTCGGCTATCTGGGCTATGACATGATCCGCCTTGTGGAACATCTGCCCGATATGAACCCCGACCCGCTGGGCCTGCCCGATGGCGTGATGATGCGACCCTCGGTCGTGGCTGTGCTGGACGGTGTCAAAGGCGATGTGATCCTCGTGGCCCCCGCATATGCGGCCAGCGGATTGTCGGCCAAGGCCGCCTATGCACAGGCCGCCGAACGGGTGATGGATGCGCAGCGCGCGCTGGAAAACCCCGCCGTGGACAGCCGCGCGCTGGGTCAGGCCCGCGAGGCTGGCGCGCCGGTGTCGAACTTTGCCCACGGCGATTATCTGGCGGCGGTGGAAAAGGCCAAGGACTATATCCGTGCTGGCGACATTTTTCAGGTGGTCCCTTCGCAGCGCTGGACGCAGGATTTCCACGAACCGCCCTTTGCGCTTTATCGCTCGCTACGCCGCACGAACCCCTCGCCGTTCATGTTCTTTTTCAACTTTGGCGGCTTTCAGGTGATCGGTGCATCGCCCGAAATTCTGGTGCGCGTCTTTGGCAATGAAATCACGATCCGGCCCATCGCCGGCACCCGCCCGCGCGGCGCAACCGTGGCCGAGGATGACGCCAACGAAGTTGACCTGATGGCCGACAAGAAAGAACTGGCCGAACACCTGATGCTGCTTGATCTGGGGCGCAACGATGTGGGGCGCGTGGCCAAGATCGGCACCGTCAAACCGACCGAGCAATTCATCGTCGAACGCTACAGCCACGTGATGCATATCGTGTCCAACGTGGTGGGCGAACTGGCCGAGGATCAGGACGCCCTGTCCGCGTTTTTCGCAGGCATGCCCGCAGGCACCGTATCAGGCGCCCCCAAGGTCCGCGCGATGGAGATTATCGACGAGCTGGAACCCGAAAAGCGCGGCGTTTACGGCGGCGGCTGTGGCTATTTTTCCGCCAACGGCGACATGGACATGTGCATCGCTTTGCGCACCGCCGTGTTGAAGGATGAAAAGCTTTATATTCAGGCCGGTGGCGGGGTTGTCTATGACAGCGACCCCGAGGCGGAATACCAAGAGACCGTGCATAAATCCAACGCGATCCGCCGTGCCGCGGCCGACGCGGCGATGTTTCGTGACGGTGGCAACTAGGGCAATTTTTCCCGGCCTTTCAGCTTTTTCTTCGATAAATCGGCCTTTTCGCCTATCATCCCCTTGTTGACACGGTGACCACCGTTTTTTGGGGGTATTTCAATGACACTTTATTATTCTGACGGAACACTGTTTGGCGGCGCGGGGGATGACTATATCGTCGGCCACCCGTCCTGGGGGCCACATCACCTGATCTACGGCGGTGGCGGCGATGATGTCATTTTCGGCGATTACGATTTCTTCTTTGCGCTGACTGGCGGAAACTCTATCGCCAATGCCTATGATCTGACCGCATCGCTGGGCGCATGGAGCACGGCCTCCAATCCGGACATCGGCAATGACACGATCCCCCACACTTCAATCTACATCGAAGGGGACGCGACCCCGGATTATTATTCGGTCACCGTGGTGGCGGGCCAGACCCTGACGCTGGATGTGGATTACGGCGCTGGTTGGGGCGGATCGGCCGCGACCGAACTGAGCCTGATCGACAGTGATGGCACCACGGTGATCGCCAGCAGTGCATCAACGCCGGGCGGCACAAACGAGGGCAACGGCGATTTGTCGGGCGGCAGCGACCCGTATCTGACCTATACCTTTGCGAGTGCGGGCACCTATTACCTGACGCTTGAACAGATCGCAGGCAATGCGCCCCTTGGCGCCGGGCAAAACGCCGTGATCAACGTCTCGCTGACCGGGCAGGCCGTCAGCAACGGCAGCCCTGCACCCGGCGATGACATCCTGCATGGCGATGCAGGAAACGACACGATCTATGGTGGCGCGGGCACGGACACGCTTTATGGCGGGGACGGCGATGACTATCTGCACACCGATGGCAATGGCGACATGCTCTATGGCGGTGCGGGCGATGATATCATGGATGTCTCGGGCACCTTCAACACCTCTGCCACAGCCTATGGCGGAGACGGCAACGACACGTTGATGATCGACAGCTTCGGATCAAGTGCAACACTTGATGGTGGCGCAGGGATCGACACGATTCACATGGTGGGCTGGCTTGGCGGGAACGTTGTCGTCGATCTGGAACTGGGGCAACTCATTAACTTTGGAGTCCCCTCCGGTGCCAGCCTCCCGAACTTTGAAAACCTGCTCTCGTTCACGCAGATCGATGCAGATTGGGGTGTCCGTGGCACCGAAGGGCGCAACGTGATCAAGATGTCGGGCGGCACCAATGTGGTCGAGGGCCGCGGCGGCAACGATGTGCTTTCGGGCGGGATCGGCAACGACGAACTGTATGGTGGGACCGGCGACGACACTGTCAACGGCGGGGTCGGCTCTGATGCCGTGCTTGGCGGCGATGGTGATGATGTGTTGCGTGGTCAGGGCGACGCGGACGAGGTCAGCGGTGGCGATGGCAACGACCAGCTGACCGGCGGGACAGGCGATGATTTCCTGTTCGGCAACGGTGACAACGACCTGATCCTTGGACAGGGTGATGACGATTCAATCAACGGCGGCACCGGTGACGACACGATCTATGGCGGATCGGGCAATGATAACATGACAGGTGGCGATGGCATGGACCGCCTTTATGGGCAGGGCAACAACGACACGCTGGATGGCGCGGGCGGCCATGACAGCCTGTTTGGCGGCGCGGGCTTTGACGACCTGCAAGGCGGCGATGGCGATGACCGCCTGTTTGGCGGCAATGGTGCAGACGTGCTGGCGGGGGGCGCGGGAAACGACACCCTGTCGGGCGGAAACGGGGCCGATGATTTCGTCTTTGCGCTGGGTGATCAGGCGGACCGGATCAATGCCTTCGAGGTCGGGCTGGATGATCTGATGTTTGACCTGGCGCTGGTGGGCGGCACCGCCCCCACCGATATCGCGCAGTTCATCACCGATTACGCCACCGCCAATGGCACCGGCACGATCCTGACCTTCGATTTCGGCGGCGGTGACATACTTGAGCTGCAAAACGGGGGCGGGTTCGACCTTGGCACCCTCGCAGGCGACATCGGTTTTTATTGATTTGTCCCATTTATGGGGAACGCATATGGCACTTTATTACCAACAAACCAGCGCAACCGGCACGTCTGGTGACGATATGTTCCTTGGCGGGTCGATCGGATCCGGTATCCGTGACTGGGACGGGGGTGATGGCAACGATGTGATGCATGCCGATACCGCGTCCGTGTTTCAAAACGGTGCCGCAACGACCGGTGCGGCACAGGATATCGCCGCCGGCAGCAGTGGCTGGCTGATCCGGCCAAACCCCGAAACCGGCGATGACGCCATCGCCTCGGCCATGGTCTTTGTCCAAGGCAACGGCGGGCCGTTGTATTGGGCGGTCAGCGTGGCGGCGGGCGACACGGTGACATTCGACATTGATTACGGCGATGGCTGGGGCGGGAGCGAAGACACTGCACTGATCCTTTACGATACTGACGGCACAACACAGCTGGCCCTTGAAGACGGCTCGCAAATCAGTGACGGCGGCACCGGGTCCACCGGATCAGGTGGCACCTTTAGCAATGACGCGTATCTGTCCTACACCTTTACCACCGCGGGAACCTACTACATCCGTGTCACCGGCGAAGAAGGTGCGCATATGCCAGTCGGCGCAGACGCGTTGATGCATGTGTCCCACACCGGCGTCACGCCAACCGGCACATTGGGATATGACCAAAGCACCCTGTCGGGCGGCAACGGCGACGACACGATCTATGGCTATCTGGATGCCGCCAATGTCGGTGATCTTATCTATGGCGGTTCGGGCAACGACACACTGTATTCCAACGGGCTGAATGATACGATCTATGGCGGGATCGGGGATGACATCATTGACGTGACCTTGGCGCCCTCGCCCTCGTCCGTCAATGATTTCAACGGTTTGATCGAAGCAGGCGACGGAAATGATATCGTCCGTGTCGATGGCATCGCCCCCACGGGTGCCACTGTGGACGGTGAACAGGGCGATGACCTGCTGGTGATGAACGTCGACTTTGGCTCTGAGATCGTGTTGCTGGATATGCAGTCGGGCGCAATCTTCTTTTTCGATCCGGTCGACGGCTATTATGCCACCGGGATCGAGATCAAGAATTTCGAAGACCTGACGCTGACCAACAATCCGCTGACGCTGTTCCAGTTGAACAGCAATTCCAAGGACAACGTCATTGAACTGCGTGGCAGCACGATCGACAGCATCGACGGCAAGAACGGCGACGACCGGATATTCACCTTTGCGGGCAATGACAGCCTGTATGGCAGCGCAGGTAACGACACGCTTGATGCTGGCAGCGGCAATGATCGGGTTTACGGCGGCGCTGACAACGATGCGCTGCGCGGACGCGGCGGAAATGACACCCTTTATGGCGGCGACGGGGACGATCTCCTGTCCGGCGGGAACGACAGCGATATCATCTACGGCGATGCCGGCAGCAACACCCTGCTTGGACAGGGCGGGGATGATCAGCTGATTGTCGGCGCGTATGGCGGGATCGCCTCGGGCGGGGCGGGGGCTGATCTGGTCTTTGGCGGCGGCGGTGACGATCTGTTGCGCGGTCAGGGGGGCGGTGACGGGGTCTATGGCGGGGGCGGCAATGACACGGCCTTTGGCGGGTCCGGCAGCGACCTGATCACCGGCGGTGACGGGAATGACATTCTTTATGGTCAGGGCAATGGCGATACCATCCAGGGTGACGCAGGCAATGATAAGATTTTCGGCGGGGCGGGCAGCGACTTTATTCGCGGCATGGGTGGCGATGACCTGATCTATGGCGGAACATCGCGCGACACGCTGACAGGTGGTGCGGGTGACGACACCCTGTCAGGGGGCAGCGGACCGGACGTGTTCATCTTTGAACTGGGCAGCGAACAGGACCGGATCAACGCGTATGACACCGGCTTTGACGAGTTGCAGATTGATGCGGATCTTGTGGGCGGCACCGCCCCCACCGATATCGCGCAATTCATCACCGATTACGCCACCGCCAATGGCACCGGCACGATCCTGAGCTTTGATTTCGGGGGCGGTGACGTGCTGGAGCTGCAGATCGCGGCCGGATTCGATCTGGCCGCACTGGCGCTGGATATTTCGTTCGTGTGACGCTGGCGGCAGGGTGCGGATGCACGTCGCCTTGCGGGGATTGCGCCACAACACCGCGTTCCAACCATAAACAAACCACACGCGCGACATCGGGGCGCGCTTATGGCGGCAACGCCACAGGGAATGCAGCGACCTGTCATGTTCAGGTTTACGCCGCCTTTGCGCCGCAGCTTGACCGCGCCTATGATCAGGGCATGACCGCGCCGTCCTATCATCACCTTGATCACACCAACGCCCACCTGATCGCCCGGGCGGATGTTTTCGATCATCCGGTGGATCAGGATCAACTGGCTGGCTTTTTGGCCGATGACGGCCATGAACTGATCTTTGCGATGCAGGGCGACACCGTGATCGGCTTTGCTTCGGGCGTGGTGCTGCGCCACCCTGACAAGCACCCTGCCTTTTTCCTGAACGAGGTGGGCGTGAACCCTCCCCACCAGCGGCGGGGCATTGGCGCGACGCTATGTGAAAAGCTGATCGCGCTGGCGCGGGAACGGGGATGCAGGGGTATATGGCTTGCCACCGAAACCGACAATGTTCCGGCGCGCGCGCTCTATCGCAGCCTCAGCGCGCGCGAGACCGAAGCCGTTGTCGTCTATGATTGGGATGATGCGATGAGCGCGTGACCAGCTGACGTGCGCCGCCCTACTGCGCCATCAACACCGCGGATGCAGGCGCGACCGACACCTGCCCTGCCCGGTTCGCCGTGCCCCAGAGTATCAGTGCGGAAATCGTGTCGGGGCGCAGGCGGCCCAGCAGCATCACCCCGCTTTCCTTGCGCGCCTGAAACGCGGCCTGATCAAGGAACCGGCGGATCACCTGCGCATCCTGCCCTTCACTGTCCAGATCGCGGTAAACCACAGCCGCTGGCACCTGCGCCCGTTCCGCCTCGCGCACGGCCTGATTAAGCCCGCGCGACACGGTCACAAGCGCGCGCCCGTCCGCTGCCAGAATCTCCATGGCCTGACGGGTGACAGCCACATCCGATTGCAATCCGCCCTCGCCCCCGTCCAGCACCAGCACCGCTTCGGGCAAGGCCGCGAAATAGGCGGCAAAGGCGATTTCCACGTCACTGGGGGCGGCACCGCGCGGCAGGTTCACAAGGGCCGCAACCTCGAGCCCCGCTGCGCGATAGGCCGCCATTTTCTCGGCTGCGCCCGCCACACTGGGATCAAGCGCGATGGTCACGGGGAATGGCAAGCCCGCCAATGCCGCCGAGGCGCCGGGCATCGTGTCATCATCCATCAGGATGATCGACAACAGCGGTTTGCCTTCGGGATTTTCATGGGTAGCGGCAAAGCGTTCAAGTGCCGGCCCGGAGCCCACCTCGGGCTGTTCTGCGGCGACCTCGGTTTCGTCGGTGCCGGGGCGGCGAATGATCACGCCACTGTCATCGACAGTCGGCAGGGCACCCGCATCGCCTTGCAACTGGAATGTCGGCGCGGGTTCCGGGGCAAAGGTTTCGCCTGTGTCGGGGCTGTCATCCGCGATCACCGGCGCATCATCGCCAAGGTCGATGATCACGAATTCTTCGGCTTCGGTGTCTGGTGCGGGTTCGGTGTCGGACGCGGGATCGACTTCGGGATCGGCTTCGGGCGCGGGTCCCGCTTCGGCTTCGGGATCGGCCTCGGCTTCTGGTTCTACCACTTCCGCGACCGCAGGGTCCGCAAAGGCGCTGTCATCCACAACCACGGGCGCAACCGGCTGGGCCGGTTCGGTCGACAGGGTGATGTCATCCTCGATCTGTGGCACTTCGGGCGCGACGCTTTGCGGTGTGGGCAAGACCGGTTCAACAGTGCTGTCCAGATCGACAAGCGGGGTTTCGCCGCCTGTGTCCGGTGTGCCCAGATCAGTGTCAATCGCACCGGTTTCTGGCACATCGGCGGGGGTGGTATCGGCGAGCGGCGCATCGGTTTCGGCGCTGGGCGTGTCAACGGTCGGGGCCACGCCAAGGGTCGGGCCATCCTCCATCGCCTCGACGGTGGCAGGTGCGGTGCCGGGCGTGACATCGCCGCTGGCAGCTTCGGGGGCTTCCACTTGCGGGCGTTCCGGTGGCGCATTGCCAGCGGGTTGCGGTGCCATCAATGATGCTGTCGCCACCGCGATCGCCGACACGAATGTGCCTGAAAACATGCCAAGAAAAAATCCGCGTCCCACGTCGTGCCCGCCTCGCTGCCGTCTTTGCCCTGTGTTTCGGGGCGCCTCGGACCTTGACGATTGCTTGCGCCTTGGCCCATGTATCGCCAGACTATACCGCGACCACAAGGGGCGACGGTAGCCCCCAATTTGCGCAAGGCCCCATATGCTGCTTTTGATCGATAACTACGACAGTTTCACCTATAATCTGGTGCATTATCTGGGCGAACTTGGCGCGGAAGTCGTCGTGAAACGCAACGATGCGCTGGATGTGCAAGAGGCGATGGGGATGGGCGCGGATGCAATCCTGCTCTCGCCCGGACCGTGTGATCCCGCACAGGCGGGAATATGCCTCGTACTGACCCAGGCGGCGGCTGAAACCAGGACACCGTTGATGGGCGTCTGTCTGGGCCATCAAACCATCGGCGAGGCGTTTGGCGGCAAGGTCGTGCGCTGCCACGAGATCGTGCATGGCAAGATGGGCGCGATGAAACACAGCGGCACGGGCCTGTTCGCGGGCCTGCCCAGCCCGTTTGACGCCACCCGTTATCATTCCCTGATCGTGGAACGGGCCACCCTGCCTGACTGCCTTGAGATCACGGCCGAACTGGATGATGGCACGATCATGGGCCTGCAACACAAAACCCTGCCGATCCACGGCGTGCAGTTCCACCCCGAAAGCATCGCCTCGCAGCATGGCCATAAACTGCTGGGCAATTTCCTTGAACTGGCCAAGGTAAGGACCCCCGCATGAGCGACAAGATGAAGCCGCTGATTTTCGCCGCCTCCGAGGGGCCGTTGTCGCGCGCGCAGGCCAATCTGGCGTTCGAACTGCTGTTTGACGGGCTGGCCACGCCCGCGCAGGTGGGCGGGTTCCTGATGGCGATGCGGGCGCGCGGCGAAAGTGTTGCTGAATACGCCGCCGCCGCTGCCGCAATGCGTGCCAAATGCGTGCCCGTGACAGCGCCCGAAGGCGCGATGGATATCGTCGGCACCGGCGGTGACGGGCTGGGCACGCTGAACATTTCCACGGCCACGGCCTTTGTCGTGGCAGGCGCTGGCGTGCCGGTCGCCAAACACGGCAACCGCAACCTGTCGTCGAAATCCGGCGCGGCGGATGCGCTCGATGTGATCGGGATTGACGTGATGGTTGGCCCTGACGTGGTCCAGCGCGGGCTGGCCGAAGCAGGCATCGGGTTCATGATGGCACCGATGCACCATCCGGCAATGAAACACGTCGGCCCCGTGCGCGCCGAACTTGGCTGCAAAACGATTTTCAACATCCTTGGGCCGCTGACCAACCCGGCGGGTGTGAAACGCCAGCTGACAGGTGCCTTTGCGCCCGATCTGATCTTTCCGATGGCCGAAACCCTGCTGGACCTTGGCAGCGAAAAGGCATGGCTCGTGCACGGCAATGACGGCATGGACGAGGTCTCGATCACCGGCACCACCGCCGTGGCCGCGCTGAAAAACGGCGCAATCACCGCGATGGAAGTCCACCCCGAGGATGCGGGCCTGCCCGCCTACCGGTTGCGCGATATCCTTGGCGGATCGCCACAGGAAAACGGCGCGGCGCTCATGGCCTTGATGGGTGGTGAAACGGGGGCTTACCGCGATGCGGTGCTGCTGAACGCCGCCGCCGCCCTGATCATCGCCGACCGCGCCACCACCCTCAAGGAGGGCGTTGAGATCGCGCGCGACAGCATCGACAGCGGCGCAGCCAAACGCGCCGTCACCACTCTCGCCAAAATCACCCAAGGGGGTTGAATGGATATTCTCGACAAGATCAAAGCCTACAAGCTGGAGGAAGTCGCCGCGCGCAAAGAGGCTCGCGCCCTTTCCGACATCGAGGACGCCGCCCGCGCCGCCAGCCCCACCCGCGGCTTTGCCGACCGTCTGATCGAGGCCAGTCGTGAAGGATACGGGCTGATCGCCGAAGTCAAGAAGGCCAGCCCGTCCAAGGGGTTGATCCGCGAAGATTTCGACCCCACCGCGCTGGCCGAAGCCTACGCCGCAGGCGGGGCGACCTGCGTGTCGGTCCTCACCGATACGCCGTCATTTCAAGGCGCGGATGACTATCTGATTGCCGCGCGCAATGCCTGCGATCTGCCCGTGCTGCGCAAGGACTTCATGTATGACACCTATCAGGTCGCCGAGGCCCGCGCGATGGGCGCCGACTGCATCCTGATCATCATGGCCAGCGTCAGCGACACGCAGGCGATCGAGCTGGAAGACGCAGCCACGGGTTGGGGAATGGACGTGCTGATCGAGGTGCATGACGCTGAAGAACTTGAACGCGCAACGGCCCTGAAATCGCCGCTGATGGGGATCAACAACCGCAACCTCAAGACCTTTGAAACCACCCTGGATACCACCCGCACCCTTTCCAAACTGGTGCCTGCGGATCGGGTGATCGTCTGCGAAAGCGGGCTATCCACGCCCAAGGAACTGGCTGACATGGCGATGTATGGCGCGCGCTGTTTCCTGATTGGCGAAAGCCTGATGCGTCAGGATGATGTCACGGCGGCAACCCGTGCGCTGCTGGCCAACCCGCTGACCGCAGGGGGCATGTAATGGGCGATAAACTCAGCCATTTTGACGGGTCTGGGCATGCGCATATGGTCGATGTGTCCGACAAGGACTTCACCGATCGCGTGGCCGTGGCCGAGGGGCATATCACCATGACGCCCGCCACCCTCGCAATCATCAAGGAGGGGCGCGCGGGCAAAGGCGATGTGCTGGGCATCGCCCGTCTTGCAGGGATCATGGGGGCGAAAAAGACCGCCGACCTGATCCCACTGTGCCACCCGCTGCCTATCACCAAGGTCGCCGTGGATCTGGTGGCCGACGACACCCTGCCCGGCCTGCGCATCACCGCGACCGTGAAAACCACCGGCCAGACCGGCGTGGAAATGGAGGCGCTGACAGCCGTGTCGGTGGCCGCCCTTACGGTGCACGACATGGTCAAGGCCGTGCAAAAGGACATGGTGATCGGCGGCATCCGCGTGACCCTGAAAGACGGCGGAAAATCGGGGCGGTTTGAATGCTGATCCCCGTCGCGGATGCCCTGAACGCCCTGTTTGATCTGGTTGTGCCACTGGACACCGAAGAGGTGCCACTGACCCAAGCGGCGGGGCGCACCCTTGCCCAGCCCCTGCAGGCGCGCCGTGACCAGCCGCCGTTTTCCGCCTCGGCGATGGATGGCTACGCGGTGCGCAGTGGCGATGTGGCCCTTGGCGCAACGCTGGATGTGATCGGGGAATCTGCCGCTGGGCACGGGTTTGACGGCACCGTTGGCGCAGGTCAGGCTGCGCGCATTTTCACGGGCGCGCCCCTGCCCGCCGGGGCCGACCGCGTGATCATTCAGGAAGACGTCACCCGCGCAGGCGACCGGATCACCGTGACGGATCAACCCAGCGACAACTTCAACGTCCGCCCGCTTGGGGCGGATTTTCGCACCGGCGACACGCTGGCCGCCCCGCGTGTGTTGACCCCGTCAGATGTGGCGCTGATCGCGGCGATGAACATCGCGCGCGTCCCCGTCACGCGCCGCCCCGTTGTTGCGATTATCGCCACGGGGGATGAATTGGTGCAGCCCGGTGAAACGCCGGGGCCGGACCAGATTATCGCCTCCAACAGCTATGGCTTGCACGCGCTGGTCACGGCGGCGGGGGCCGAGGCGCGCTTGCTGCCGATCGCCGGTGACAGTTTGGACGAAATCAAACAGGTGTTCGATCTGGCCCGTGGCGCAGACCTGATCCTGACGATTGGCGGGGCCTCGGTCGGCGATCATGATCTGGTTGGTCCCGCAGCAGAAAGCCTTGGGATGGACCGCGCGTTCTATAAGGTTGCTATGCGCCCCGGCAAGCCGCTGATGGCGGGCAAACTGGGCGAGGCGATGATGATCGGCCTGCCCGGAAATCCGGTGTCGGCGATGGTCTGCGGCCATGTGTTCGTGGTGCCGGTGATCCGCGCGATGCTGGGGCTGGGGCGAATGCCTGCGCCGCGTGTCACCGCGTCCCTTGCCGCGCCCCTTGCCGCCAATGGCCCACGCGAACACTATTTGCGCGGCGTGGTCAGTGCCGAGGGCGCGCGCGCCTTCGACAAACAGGACAGCTCGCTGCTCACGGTCTTGTCTGACGCGAATTGCCTGATCGTGCAGCCACCAAACGGGCCGGCGCAAGACACTGGCGAAATGGTCGACATCCTGATGCTCTGACGACCCCGTTGACACAAAACGGGAACATGCGTAGAACATAGGCAAAACGTATGCAGATCAGGAGAACATCATGCTGACCAAGAAACAGCTCGACCTGTTGGAATTCATCCAGAAGCGGGTGCAGCGCGATGGCGTCCCCCCAAGCTTTGACGAAATGAAAGAAGCGCTTGATCTGCGCTCGAAATCGGGCATCCACCGGCTGATCACGGCGCTTGAGGAACGTGGCTTTATCCGCCGCCTTGCCCACCGCGCCCGTGCACTTGAAATTATCAAGCTACCTGAATCGATGGGCGGCGAAGCCACCAGCGGCTTTACCCCGCGCGTGATTGACGGGGATCGCCCCGATAGCACGCCCCACAACGCCATGCCCGTTGAAACCGCAGGCGCTGTTGAATTGCCCGTGATGGGCCGGATCGCCGCCGGTGTGCCCATCGCCGCGATTTCCGAAGTCTCGCACAACGTGGCCGTGCCGCAGTCGATGCTGGGCGCGGGCGAACACTATGCCCTTGAAGTCAAAGGCGATTCGATGATCGACGCCGGTATTAACGATGGCGACACAGTGATCGTGCGCGAAACCAGCCACGCCGATAATGGCGATATTGTTGTGGCACTGGTCGAGGACGCCGAGGCGACCCTGAAACGCTATCGCCGCAACGGTGCCTCCATCGCGCTTGAAGCCGCCAACCCCGCCTATGAAACCCGCGTGTTCCGCGATGATCAGGTCAAGGTGCAGGGCAAGCTTGTCGGGCTGATCCGGTCTTACTGACCTGACATGAAGGCGAACAGATTGCGGCGTGGCCCAAGGGCGTTGCGCAATTCCGGCGTGTTCCACAGCCTGTCACCGGTGCGCGCGCGTGCCGTTTCCAGCACCAGCGCGCCATCGACCACATGGCCCGCCACTGCCCCGTCACGACGCAGGGCGTTGATGTCGACAATGGTGCAAGAACGGCCTGCAACCTCCTGATTGGTAACAAGAATATCTGCACCACCGCAGTCCGTCAGCGCGGCCAGATTGCGCGCACCTGTCATATGCAACACCTGCTGCCCGCCCAGCATGGCACGGCTGATCCTGTCTTGGGTCTCCATCCCGCCCCGCGCAAAGGCGGCGTCCTGCGTCACAGGCGCACCATCGTTCTCAAGCCAGATTTCGGCGGAAAACCCGTCACCGCGCGCCTTGTTCAGATCGCGCCCTTCGGGCCCCAGCACGCCAATCAAACCGCCGCTTTCGGCGATGAGCAAGGCGGGGCGCTCCGTCTGCGCCCACAACATCGCGGCCAAAAGCCCAACAACCAGCCCCGACCAACGCAACCGCCCCTGCCACAGCACCACAATCAACCCTGCCAAGGCGATCAGCGGCAAAACCGCAGGATCAGGCGCGCGCACATGGCTGACGGACCCGTCCAGATTGGCGACACGGTCCGCGACGCCCAAGATCCAGCGCAACCCCCAAGCCATCGGCACGAACCCGACCTGCGACAACCCCAAGGGCGCGAGGCAAACCGCCACAACCGCAGCGGGCATGACCAAGACCCCCATCAAGGGCACGCTCAGAAGATTGGCGATCAACCCGAACTGCGCGAACTGGTTGAAATGCGCCGCTGCAAAGGGGGCCGTGGCCAGCCCTGCCACAAGTGACGACACGAAAACCGCGCCCACCGCGCGCACCCATTTCGGGACGCGCGATTGATCAACGCGACGCAGCATTCCAAACACCGCGACCAACGCCGTGGTCGCGGCAAATGACATCTGGAAACCGGGGCCGGATAACGCCTCTGGGCGCAAGACCAGCACGATCACCGCTGCCATCGCCACCGCGCGCAGGGTCAACGCGCGCCGGTTCAACAAGATTGCGACGAACATCACCGCGACCATGATAAAAGCGCGTTCCGTGGCGACATTTCCGCCCGACAACGCCAGATATCCGGCCCCGACGCCAAGGGCGACAACAGCCGCGATCTTGCGCAGGGGCCAGCGCAGGGCGACATAAGGGACCAGCGCAAGACCATACCGCAGCGCTGCGAACACAAAGCCTGTCAACAACCCCATATGCAGGCCCGATATCGCCAGCAAATGCGCAAGGTTGGACGCGCGCAAGTCGCGCAGGGTATCCTGCCCCATCGCCGCGCGATCCCCTGTCATGATCGCGGCGGCAAAGGCCCCCGCCTCGCCCGGAATCGCGCGCTGGACCCATGCGGACAGGGCCACGCGCTGTTGGTAAATCCACAGGCCCGCACCATCGGTCGGGGCCAGTTGCAACACCGGCGTGCGCGTATAGCCCACGGCCCCCAGCCCATCAAACCACGCCATGCGCCGGAAATCGAAACCGCCCGGCTCGACCGGGCCAGAGGGCGGCGACAGATGCCCCGTCAGGATCACCACCATCCCCGGTTCAGGTGTGATGTAAGCCCTATCGCCATGCAGCGAGACGCGCACGCGGGTCGGCGTGCGATCGGGCGATACACGCGCCAGCACCACCCGATCCAGCGTCAAACGCGCCACATCACTGACCGAGCGATCAATCGCCACGATCCGCCCTTCTATCGGGCCATAATAGCGCCAGCCCAGCACCGGTTCGCCCACACGGTGCGCGCGCGACCCCGCAAGAACAAACCCGAGGGCCACGAGGGCGACAAAGTAACACAATGGACGCAGGATCAGCGGCAAAAAGCGCGCCAGAACCAGCGCCGCCGCCCCTGCCACCGTCACGACAGCGTAGCTCGCAAACCCCGGTTCGACCTTCACCGTGAAATACCAACCGATGCCACAGGCCAGCGCGACAGGCACCCAGCCAAACATATGCCCGCGCTGCGCAAGGATCATCGCCTGCAAATGCTGTGTCAGGCCCACTTGTCCTCTGACCCTCGCCTTAGTATCCCCAAGGCCAGACTTTAGGCCCGTCTTGGTTAGCGAAAGGTTAATTTCCCCATGTCCGACCGCCCCGTCGTCACCCGTTTCGCCCCCTCGCCCACGGGTGCGCTGCACATCGGTGGCGCACGCACGGCGTTGTTCAACTGGCTTTATGCGCGCGGGCGTGGTGGCAAGTTCCTGCTGCGGATCGAGGATACGGACAAAACCCGATCAACCCCGGAAAACCGGCAGGCCATTCTGGACGGGCTGACATGGCTGGGGCTGGATTGGGACGGTGAGCCGACCTCGCAAGCCGCCAATGCCGCCCGCCATTCCGACGTGGCACATGAAATGCTGGCCAAAGGGGCCGCTTACAAGTGTTTCGCCACCCAAGACGAGATCGAAGCCTTTCGCGAACAGGCCCGCGAAGCCAAAACCTCGACGCTTTATCGCTCGCCTTGGCGCGATGTGGCGGACGCGGATCACCCCGATCTGCCTTATGTGGTGCGCCTCAAGGCCCCCCGCGAAGGCGCCACAACCTTGCACGACGCAGTGCAGGGCGATGTCACATGGCAAAACGACCAACTTGACGACATGATCCTGCTGCGCTCGGACGGGACGCCGGTTTATATGCTGGCGGTGGTGGTTGATGATCACGACATGGGCGTGACCCATATCATTCGCGGCGATGATCACCTGGCCAATGCCTTTCGCCAGAACCTGATCTATGATGCGATGGGCTGGGACAAACCAGTGCTGGCGCATATCCCGCTGATTTTCGGACCAGACGGCAAAAAACTGTCAAAACGCCACGGCGCGACGGGTGCGGCCGAATATCAGGCGATGGGCTATCCGGCGGCGGGTATGCGCAACTATCTGACCCGTCTGGGGTGGAGCCACGGGGACGACGAGTTTTTCACCGATGAACAGGCGCGCGCATGGTTCGATCTGGACGGGATCGGCAAATCGCCCTCGCGGTTTGATTTCAAGAAGCTTGATAATATCTGCGGTCAGCATATTGCAGCCGCAACAGATGCTGCACTGCTGCATGAACTGGAAAACTTCCTGGCAGCAACGGGTGCCACCCCCCTGGACGACACCCGGCGTGACCGCATGTCGCGGGGGATGTATTGCCTGAAGGAACGGGCCAAAACATTCCCGGAACTCATTGATAAAGCACATTTTTTGCTGGCGGACCGCCCGATTGTGCCGGACGAGAAATCCGCCAGGAACCTTGATGATGTATCCCGTGGTATACTGAAAGAATTGACGCCGCAGTTGCAAAATGCTAGCTGGAACCGCGAGACGTTGGAGGCTGCCGTGGCGGACCTTGCCGAGGGGCACGGGATGACACTTGGCAAGCTTGCCGGACCATTGCGCGCCGCCCTTGCAGGGCGTGCCGCAACCCCCAGCGTTTTCGACATGATGCTTGTCCTTGGGCGCGACGAAACACTCGCCCGCCTGAAAGACGCCGCGGGCTGAAACCTTTTCGTCATACTTTGACGTTAACCAGTTTTTGACCGCGAAAACACGCCGCGACGGTAAACCTCCGTCGCCACCTAAAAAGGGGCACCCGAATGGCTGACACAGCAAAGACCGCGACACTGAAAATTGGTGACAAATCCTACGATCTGCCCTTGCACTCCCCGTCAGCCGGACCGGATGTCATTGATATCCGCAAACTTTACGGACAGGCCGGTGTGTTCACCTACGATCCCGGCTTTACCTCGACAGCGGCCTGCGACAGCACGATCACCTTTATCGACGGTGACAAGGGCGAATTGCTGCACCGCGGCTATCCGATTGACCAGTTGGCAGCGAAATCCCACTACCTCGAGGTGTGCTACCTGCTGCTTTACGGTGAACTGCCCTCGGCCCAGACGCTCGAAAAATTCGAGGCACTGATCACCAATCACACGATGATCCACGAACAGATGCACATGTTTTTCCGTGGGTTCCGCCGCGATGCGCACCCGATGGCGACCATGGTGGGCGTGGTGGGCGCGATGTCGGCGTTCTATCACGATTCAACCGACATCAATGATGAACACCAGCGCGAAGTGGCCAGCATCCGGCTGATCGCCAAAATGCCGACGATTGCCGCGATGGCCTATAAATACTCCATCGGCCAGCCGTTTGTGTA
Organism: Octadecabacter sp. R77987; assembly: GCF_042466115.1. Classification (NCBI taxonomy): domain Bacteria; kingdom Pseudomonadati; phylum Pseudomonadota; class Alphaproteobacteria; order Rhodobacterales; family Roseobacteraceae; genus Octadecabacter; species Octadecabacter sp. R77987. The sequence goes on from NZ_JAXHBQ010000001.1 coordinate 574,203, forward strand.
TCCGCGCAATGATCTCGATTATGCGTCGAACTTCCTGCACATGTGCTTTTCGGTCCCTGCCGAAGAATATCACGTGAACCCCGTGCTGGCCCGCGCGATGGACCGGATTTTCACGCTGCACGCCGATCACGAACAGAACGCCTCGACCTCGACCGTGCGTTTGGCCTCCTCCTCGGGTGCGAACCCCTTTGCCTGTATCGCCGCCGGCATTGCCTGCCTGTGGGGGCCGGCCCACGGTGGTGCAAATCAAGCCTGTCTTGAGATGCTCAAGGAAATCGGCACGGTAGATCGCATTCCCGAATTCATCGCCCGCGCCAAGGACAAGAACGACAGCTATCGCCTGATGGGCTTTGGACACCGCGTTTATAAAAACTTCGATCCGCGCGCGACGGTGTTGAAACAATCCGCCGACGAGGTGCTGGACCTCTTGGGCGTCGAGGACAATCCGATCCTGCAAGTCGCCAAGGAACTGGAAAAACAGGCACTGGCCGATCCGTATTTCGCCGACAAGAAACTGTTCCCGAATGTGGATTTCTATTCCGGTATCATCCTCGAGGCGATGGGTTTCCCCACGTCCATGTTCACGCCGATTTTTGCCATGTCGCGCACGGTGGGCTGGGTCAGCCAGTGGAAGGAACAGCTTGCCGATCCGCAGCTGAAAATCGGCCGTCCACGCCAGTTGTATCTGGGCGACACGGCCCGCGACTATGTCGACATCGAAGATCGCTAAACGCACACAGGGCCGCCAACGCGCGGCCCTTTTGCTGTGACGGTCCTGCGCACGCAGCGGTTGCTGCTGCGCCCTGCGACGATGGATGACGTGGATGCATTTTGCGACATCCTGAGCGATGCACGCGCCATGCGCTTTTGGTCCACCCCGCCCCATGCCAGCAAGGTCGAAACAATCAAATGGGTCGCCAATATGGTGGCCATGAAGGACGAAGGCACCGATTTCGTCTGGGAATGCCGTGGCCGCGTGATCGGCAAGGGCGGCGCCTATGCGATGCCCGAAGTGGGGTTCATCCTGCACCCTGAATTCTGGGGCAAGGGTTTCGCGCGCGAGGCGATGGAGGCGATCATCCCCTACCTTTTTGCCCTGACCGACACCCCTGCCCTGACGGCCGATGTTGACCCCGACAATGCCGCATCCATTTCCCTGCTCGCCTCACTGGGGTTCAAGGAAACCCACCGCGCGAAAAACACCTTCTGCATCAACGGGGTCTGGGTGCACAGCGTCTATTTCGCGCTACCGCGCGGTTGACCCAAGGGCAGTCAGCCTGCACCATCGCCCGATTGTTATCAAATGGAGAGTGAAATGGGTGGTGATAGCCAAAGCGATTTCCCGGATGAATTCATCGCATGGTGCGAAGAGGTGTTTGGCATTGAGCCGCGCAACAATGGTGACGATCAGTTCCAGCGCATTTCGATCCCGCTGGGCGAGGTCTATACCGCGACACAGGTCAGTTCGACCGGAAAGACGGACAACTATGTCAAGCTTGACGCCGTGGTGCCGAACACGACCGAACCCTGCACGATCTACATTGTGTTTGACGATGCCCGCGCCCCGCACGCCAGTTGGGAAAAAATCAACGGGCGCTGGGGGAAACACTGGATCATGCCGATGTCGGATCGCGCAAGTGTCATTGCGATGCTGTCCCTGCCAATTCTCAGGCTGAACATCGCGATCCACCAACACGATGGTAAACGGACCATTGCCGGACATCTCTCGGGCCGACGGGTGTTATAAGCGCCTAGCGGCCTTCGTAATTCGCCGGTCGCTTTTCCAGAAATGCCAGCACGCCTTCTTTGAAATCGCGGGTCTTGCCGCAGGCGCCTTGCAAGCGCGCCTCGAGCGCAAGTTGATCGTCCAGCGTGTTTTCAAACGATCCGCGGATCGCATCCTTGATGTGGCGGTAGGTCGTTGTCGGCCCCTTGGCCAGATGGGCGGCGCGGGCCTGCCAGTGGTCGGCAAAGTCGCGGGTCGGGACGGTTTCATAAATCATGCCCCAATCGCAGGCCTGTTGCGCCGTGATCTTGTCGGCGAACAGGGCCGCGCCCATGGCCTTGGCCATGCCGATCTGGCGGGGCAGGAAATAGGTGCCACCGGCATCGGGGATCAGGCCGATGCGCGCAAAGGCCTGGATAAACACCGCATCATCCGCCGCAATCACCACATCAAAGGCCAGCGCAAGGTTCGCGCCAGCCCCCGCCGCCGCCCCGTTCACGGCGGCAATCGTCGGGATCGGGCTGTCCATGATGGCGCGCAACATCGGCACATATTCGTCCCGCAGCGTGCGCTCAAGATCAAGGTTGGCCGCATTGCCGCCATCCCCCAGATCCTGCCCCGAACAAAACGCAGCCCCCGCCCCCGTCATGACCAAAACGCGCGCACGCGCTGAGGCATCCTTGACCGCGTGGGTGATTTCAGCGCGCATTTGCGTGTTCAGCGCATTCATCACGTCAGGGCGGTTCAGCGTCAGCGTGGCGATATCATCGCGGATAGCAAGGGTGATGGCCTGATAGTCCATGGGGGATCCTTTGACAGTTTGCGCCACCCTACTGAACTGATCCGTTCAGGAAAGCGAAACCATGCGTCACGAGCGTAAAATCTCGTCCAGACGCTTTTGTTCGTCGGCGTCCAACTCGGCCGCCGGCGTTGCGCGGGCACGGGCGCGCACCACACGCAAGCCGATCAGCAAGGCAAGGATCAGCATCACCGGCCCCGCCGCCCACAGCAGACGGTTCGCGCCGGTATTGTCGGGGCGCAGCAGCACATATTCGCCGTACCGGTCCACGATGAACTGCACTGCCTCGCTGTCGGTATCGCCCGCAACCAGCCGTTCGCGCAGCAATATCCGCAGATCACGCGACAGATCCGCGTTGGATTCATCAATGCTTTCGTTGCGGCAGACGGGGCAGCGCAGGCCCTGCGACAGATCGCGCGCGCGCTGTTCCAGCACCGGATCGTCCAGAATTTCATCGGGCTGCACCGCAAACACGGGCGTGGCCAGCAACAGGGCGATCAACAGCAACCGTTTCATTCTGCAGGCACCTCACGCATGCGCGCCTTGGCCGCGCCCGCCGCAACCCGCAAGCGCCGGTCAGACAGGGAAATCAGCCCGCCAATGGCCATGAAAATCGCACCGCCCCAAATCCAGTTGGCAAAGGGCTTGATATATGTGCGCACGGCCCAACCGCCGCCCTCTTGCGGATCACCGATCACCAGATAGATGTCACGCAGGATGCCATTGTCGATCCCGGCTTCGGTCGTGGGCATGGCCGCGACCGGATAGAACCGCTTTTCGGGAAACACATCAGCAATCAGGCGGCCGTTGCGATAGGCCAGCATTTCCGCCTGCGTGGCGACAAAGTTCGGGCCCTGAACACGTTCGACGCTGCGCAATTCAATCTCGAAGGCGCCAACCGTGAAACGATCCCCGATTTCGGCCACGCGGATATCCTCTTGCTGCCACGCGGTCAGGGCCGACACAGCAAAGATCGTGATACCCATGCCCGCATGTGACACGGCCTTGCCCCAATCGGCGCGCGGCAACCGTGTCAGGCGACCAAAACGATGCGCAACGCTGTCGCGCCCGGTGCGCGTCCACAAATCAATCGCCGCGCCCGCCACAACCCAGACGCCCAGCAACACACCAATCGGCCCAAGGGCCGACCGGCCCGTTTGCATCGCAAAGGCAAGGCCGCACAGCGCAATCGCCAGCACGGCCGCAGGCCAAAGCGGACGCGCCGCACGGGCAATATTGCCCCGCTTCCACGCCAGCATCGCGCCAATCGGCAAAACCAGCGCCAACACCACCATGAATGGCGAAAACGCCGCATCAAAGAACGGCGGACCAACCGAAAGGGTGCGTTCAAACAGCAGTTCGGCAACCAGCGGCCAAAGCGTGCCGACAAACACCACGAACGCCGATACCGACAACAAGATGTTGTTCAGCACGATCCCGCTTTCGCGGCTGACGGCGGCAAACACCCCCTTGGATTCCAGCGCCTGCACGCGGGCCGCAAACAGGGTCAGCGCGCCGCCAAGAAACACCACGAGGATCGCCAGAATGAACACGCCGCGTTCAGGGTCATTGGCGAAGGCATGCACCGAGGTCAGCACCCCCGAGCGCACAATAAACGTGCCCAGCAGCGAAAAGCCGAACGCCAGGATCGCCAACAGGATTGTCCAGGCCTTCAGCGCCTCGCGCTTTTCCACAACGATGGCGGAATGCAGCAGGGCCGTGGCGATCAACCATGGCATGAAAGACGCGTTTTCAACCGGATCCCAGAACCAGAAGCCGCCCCAGCCAAGCTCGTAATAAGCCCACCACGATCCAAGCGCGATGCCCACGGTCAGGAACAGCCAAGCGGCCAAGGTCCAGGGGCGCACCCACCGGCCCCAGGCCGCATCCACGCGCCCCTCGATCAGGGCGGCGACGGCAAAACTGAACGACATGGAAAGGCCCACATAGCCCAGGTAAAGAAACGGCGGGTGAAACGCCAAGCCCATGTCTTGCAGCAACGGGTTCAGGTCCTGCCCGTCAAAGGGTGGCTCTGCAAGGCGCGCAAACGGGTTGGACGTAAACAGGATGAACGCGAAAAAGGCAACGCCAACAGCGGCTTGCACCGACAGCACCCGCGCCTGCAAACGTTCGGGCAGATTGCCGCCAAACCACGCCGCGCAGGCCCCGAACAACGTCAGGATCAACAGCCACAACAGCATTGACCCTTCGTGATTGCCCCAAACGCCTGAGATTTTGTAGATCATCGGCTTGTCACTGTGCGAATTCAAAAACACCAGTTGCAGCGAAAAATCCGAGGTCACGAACGCCCATGTGAGCGCCACAAAGGAAAACCCCACAAGGATGAATTGCACCGTGGCCGCAGGTTCGGCAACGGCCATCCAGTTGCGCCAGCCCTTTGCTGCGCCGACCATGGGAACGACCATCTGCACGATGGCGATCACAAAGGCCAGAATCAGTGCGAAATGTCCAAGTTCTGTAATCATGCGCCCAACCTAGCCCATGATCGCGGCAGGCAAAATCAAAACCCGCTTACTTCTGCGCTGAAAGGTGCAGCAAAACCGCGCAGGCCCGCTAGATCGACAATCCGCCGCGCAACGCATAGGCAATGGCCGCCATCAACAACGTGCCGATGATCAACCGCACCAGCCATTTCAACGTGTCCTCGATCGCGCACAGGCGCTGCTCCACATTGGCGCGGTGCACCGATTCAATGGCCGCCTGCATTTCCAGTTTCGCGATCCGCTTTTCCACTTCACGCATCCAGTCATCTGTCATCGCGGGCCTGCCAGTCTGCCAGTGCGGGGTTGCCATCGGCGCGCGCATCCACCGGATCGGGCGGGGCCAATTGCGCGCCCGCCGCCAGTGCATCAAGGGCGCGGATATTGCGCGTCACTTCGCCTGCACGCGACACGGTTTCCGCGATAGAGCGTTGAAATTGCTGCCCAACGGCCTGATGACGCGCGCCAAAATAAAAGCTGACAATCGCCCCCATCAGCCACCAAAGCGGTTCCGGCACCAATGCTATTCCCTGCATCCGGCTGGCAAACCAGATCGGATCAACCATCGCCGTGACGAACAGCCCCAGCGTGCCGAACGCCAGCATCGGGCGCGGCAAACGGTTCAGCGCATCAACCAGCCGGTCAAACATCCCGCGCCGCGGCGTGGCAAATTCCGCAGCGAACTGGCGCATGGCTTGTTGTTTCACATCCGCCCCGCGCTGGCCTGCGGCTTCGGCGTTTTCGCGAAACACCTGCGCGGTTTCGACGATCATGTTGCGTCCGTCCCCGAACACGGCGCTGAAAATCCGCCCGATCAACCCCACGGCGCCACCCGTGCGCGGTGCGCCGCGTCTGTCAGGTGATACCTTGGCGAGATGAATTCTTCGGCCCGCGTGATCCAGCCACCCTTGCCACCGTCACGGCGGCGCGCATATTTGCGGCTAGCGGGGCGCGCATCGCCCAAGGCGTAATAATAATTGCGCCGCGCAATCCCGTATGCATCCGCCAGATGATCGGGCGCGGCAGCCTCGGCCCGTTTGGCCGCCGCAATCGTCTGCGGGCCAATCACGCCGTCAACATCAACTTCGATTCGCATATCATTGAAAAGGCGCTGCAATATCTTGATCGCATTCGTGCCGGCATTGACATACATATCAAAAACGGATGGCTGCAATACCATCGGCAAGGCGCCAATGCCCGGCCGTTCAAAGTAGTGCTGCACGAAAATCGCCACTGCCTGGCGTTGCGTCAGGGCCGCGACATCCTCCCGATCGACCTGCCCGTCGCGGTTCAGATCAAGCCCAAGACGCTGCATCGTGCCGATGGTCACGCCGAAATTCGTCGCCCCGCCCGGATCGTCGGGATCATCCACATAGCCGCCTTCACGGGCGACGATCTGTTGTGCGATTTGGGTTACGTCCTGCATGCTCTGCCCCGCTGTGATGCGGGACAAAATCTGCCGTGCAAACGTTAATGCGGGGTCTAGCTACCGTCCGGTGTCTGGTAAACGCCCTGTTCCTGCAACGCGTCGATGACCTCTTTGGGCATATAGGTCTCGTCGTGTTTGGCAAGGATTTCAACGGCTTCAAAGGTGCCATCAACGTAGCGGCCCTGCCCGATCATGCCCTGACCTTCTTCAAACAGGTCCGGCAGAATGCCCGTAAACGTCACCGGAATTTCGGCCCCGCCATCCGTGACGACAAAAGAGACCTCGGTGCCACTGCCGCGCACGATGCTGCCTTCGGCCACCAGCCCGCCCATGCGGAACATTTCGGTTTCGCGCGGCGGTTCGGCGATCACTTCGCTGGGCGAGCGGAAATAGTTGATCCCGTCCGACATGGCCCAGCCGATCAGGGCCGTTGACCCCGCAAGCGCCACAAAGGCCAGCACGATCACCTGAATCCGGCGTTGTTTCTTAAGCCCGCGCATTACGGGAACATCGGTGCCATCATCAGCCCCGCCCTTTCATCCAGTCCAAGCATCAGGTTGGCGTTTTGCACCGCCTGCCCCGACGCACCTTTCATCAAATTGTCCAGCACGGAAATCACGATCACACGGTCCTTTACCCGGTCCTTGATCACGCCGATCCGGCACCGGTTCGACCCGCGCACATGCTGCACTTGTGGCACCTCACCCATGGGCAGCACGTCGACAAATGCCGCGTCCTGATGGGCCGCAACCAGCGTATCATGCACAGCGTTCGCGTCGCCCGCCGCATAAATCGTCGCTTGCATCCCGCGCGTCATCGGCACCAGATGCGGCGTGAAACTGACCGTCACAGGCCGGCCCGCCGCAAGCGACAATTCCTGATCCAGCTCGCCCATATGGCGGTGCGCACCAACGCCGTAAGCCTTGAACCCTTCGTTCACTTCGGAAAACAATGTAGCCTCGTTCGGGGCACGTCCCGCGCCCGACACGCCGGATTTCGCATCAACAACAATGCCTTGCGGCGCGATCACACCAGCCCGCAACAACGGAATCAACGGCAACAAGGTCGTCGCTACATAACACCCCGTGTTCGCGGTGATCCGCGCATCCGCGATGTCATCGCGATAAAACTCGGGCAGGCCAAAGGCCACGTCGGGCTGCAAATCCATCGCCGTGTGATCCAGCCCATACCATGCCTTATAGGCATCCGCGTCACGCAGCCGGAAATCAGCTGACAGATCGACCACTTTCAAATGATCGGGCATGGACTTGGCGAATGCATGCATCAATCCGTGCGGCAAGGCGGCAAAGGCCAGATCAATCCCGCTGAAATCAATCGCGTCCATGGTTTGCAATTCCGGCAGGTCCAAGTGGCGCAGATGCGGGAATACATCGGCCATCGCCATGCCCGCTTTGCGATCCGCCGACAGGGCCGCGATTTCCATGTCAGGATGGCCCGCGATGATGCGGACAAGTTCGGCGCCCGTGTAACCGGAAGCCCCAAGGATGGCGACGGATTTGGTCATAGATGCTCCTGATCAGGATTTAGGGGGCCCGCGCCCCCGATTCAACGCGCAGATTGCCTCAGGCGGCGGTAAAAACAACTTCGCGGCGCAGGAACTGCGTGGCGCGGTCTGATACCTTGGCCGGTTTGCCGCTGGTCAGATAGGCGCTTTCACCGCCACCGATCATTTCAGGACGCCGCCCCAGATAATCGGCAAGGCTTTCGGCAACCAGTTCGGCCTGCGAAAACACCCGCACTTCAGGCCCCAAAGCCTGCTGGAACACATCCGCCATTAGCGGATAATGGGTGCAGCCCAGCACGGCCGCATCCGGCGACGGCATCTTGCGCTTGAGGGCATCCACATGGCTGCGCACCAATGCTTCGGCCAAAATCATGTCGCCCTCCTCAATCGCGTCGACAACGCCGCCGCAGGCTTGGGCCTCCACATCGACACCAATCGCGCGAAACGCCAACTCGCGCTGGAATGCGCGGCTGGACACGGTCGCAGGTGTGGCAAACAGCGCCACATGCTTGATGGCTACCTCGCGCGGCGGGGAATTGTCGCCCCACTGGCGTTCGGTCAGCGCCTCGATCAGGGGCACAAAGACGCCCAGCACACGCTTTCCGTCTGGCACGTGGCCCTCTTGCATCCGGCGCAGGGCGGCCGCACTTGCGGTGTTGCAGGCAAGGATCACCAGATCGCAACCATTATCCCACAGGTGTTCAACGGCGGCCTTGGTCAGGGCAAAAACATCATCGGCATCACGCACCCCGTAAGGCGCATTGGCATTGTCGCCGTAATAGACAAACGGCACATCCGGCAGACGCTTTTGCAGCGCATCCAGAACCGTCAACCCACCCAAACCGCTATCGAATATGCCGACCGCCATTGCGTGCCCTTTGCTTGCTGTCAAACTCGTGCCCCAGCGCATCTGTGGCCACGGGCGTTGGAGAAAGCTCATACGTGGCTTTGCGCAGGAAATCCATGCATGCTTTGGGGTCGTGCCGGTAGGGTGCCAAGGCGCATGCATCCAAAGGCTGGCCAACAACCACATCGACCGGCTGGCCGACGCGGGCGCGAAATTCGCGAATCAACATGCCAAGTCGCAGGGTCGCGTGAAGATGACTGGCCAGCTGGAACAACCGGCTGTTGGACCCGGCAAAAAAGACCGGCACCACCGTGGCCCCGCTTTTGACGATCATCTTGGCCGTGAACGTGCGCCAGCTTGGGTCCATCGCGCGCGAAAACGGGCGCGCCGCCGTCGAAACCGTGCCCCCCGGAAACACACCGATCGCCCCGCCCGCGGCCAGATAGCGCAGCGCCTCGGCGCGGGTTTCAAGGTTCAGCTTGGCCGCTTCCTTGGTGTCATCAAAGGAAATCGGCAGGATCACCCGTTCCAGATCAGGGGATTTGCAAAACACGTCATTTGCCAGAATGCGGAAATCACCGCCGCGGCGCTGCGACAGAATGCGGCCCATCATCAACCCGTCCAGAATGCCATACGGGTGGTTGGCGACCAGAACCAAGGGACCAGTGGCCGGAATATCCGCCAAATCGCCGCCGATCACGTTCAGGTCCAGACCATAGCGCCGCGTGATCACCTCCCAGAAATCCGCGCCCTCTGCGACCTCGTCATCATAGCCGCGCACCTTGCGGATCAGGCGCAGTCTGCCGGTGGTATTTTCCAGAACGCGGATGACAGCGCGCCCGCCCCGCGTGGCGGCCGAACTGGCATAGCTGATGTCACGGGCAATCTGTCTTTGCGGCATGGCTGCTTTTTGGTCTGCTCTGCGAGCACTTATAAGTGCATGTCAAAGGGATAACCACTTAACTTTGCAAAACCATGACACTGAAAACTATTGCGCCGCCGCGCGTGTTTCCGGCGCGCGCAAGACCGCCAGCAATTCCTCGCGCCGTTTGGCCGCCGCCTGCGCGGCTTTGGCTTTGACGGGGCCGAAGCCCTTGATTTGCAACGGCAATTGCGCCAAGGCAATCGCCGCGTCACGGGTATCGGGGCGCAGGATTTTCAACACCTCGGCCATGTCGGCTTCGTATTGCGTGATCAAGGCACGCTCCATTCTGCGCTCGCCTGAATACCCGAAGGGGTCAAACGGCGTGCCGCGCACCCCCTTGAGACGGGCCAGAATCGGGAACAGTCTGGCAAAGGCAGCCCCGAACGCCCGCTTTTTCGGGCGCCCATCGGACGCCGTGCCTGACAAGACTGGCGGGGCAAGGTGATAGGTCAGCTTCAGATCGCCGGCAAATTCGGCCTCGGCCTTGGCGCGGGTCTGTGTCAGCAGGCGCGCAACTTCGTATTCATCCTTGTAAGACAACAGCTTGTGATAGCCCAAAGCGACAGCCTTGCGCAGATCATCATCCGTGAACCGCGCGACCAGATCACGATAGCGTGCCGCCAGTTTCGGCCCCTGATAGGCCAGTAAATGATCCGCGCGAAAGGCGATTTTTTCATCTGGTGTCTTGGGCAATTGCGCGACATCCGCCTGCCCCAACCGCCCCGCATCGTCTGGGTGCAGCACGGCCCAGCGGCCAATTTCAAAGGCGCGCAGATTGCGCGCGACCGCAGTGCCGTTCAGGCGGATCGCTTCGCGGATCGCATCGCCCGACAGCGGCACAGCCCCCATCTGCCAGGCCGCGCCAAACACCATCATGTTGGAATAAATGCTGTCGCCCATGGCCGTTTTGGCCAGATCACTTGCATCAAACATCGCCAGCCCGTCACGCAAGCGCGCCTCAAGCGCAAGGGCAAGCTGATCGGACGGAATGCGAAAATCCGTGTCGCGGGTAAAATCACCCGTCATGATTTCGTGGGAATTGACAACGCCCTTGGTGCGCCCCGTTTGCATCAACCCCAGGGTCATCGCCCCGGCTGACACCACCAGATCGCCACCGATCAAGGTATCACATTCGCCCAAAGCGACCCGTATCGCATTGATATCGCTTGGATCATTGGCAAGTCGGCAATGCAGATGCACGGCGCCACCTTTCTGGGCCATTCCCGCCATTTCCATCATGCTGGCACCCTTGCCATCAAGATGCGCCGCCATCGCCAGCACCGCGCCGATGGTCACAACACCCGTGCCCCCAACACCGGTGATGACGATATTGTGGGTGCCGTTGATCGCGGGCAGCACGGGGTCTGGCATGTCCGGCAGCACCAGTTCAGTCGCGGCTTCCTTGCGGATTTGCGCCCCTTCGACCGTGACAAAGGACGGGCAAAACCCGTTCACGCAGGAATAATCCTTGTTGCAACTGGACTGGTCAATTGCCCGCTTGCGGCCCAGTTCCGTGTCCACAGGCACAATCGACACGCAGTTGGATTGCACCCCGCAATCACCACAGCCTTCGCAAACATCCGTATTGATAAACACACGTTTGTCAGGATCGGGAAAGGCGCCGCGCTTGCGGCGGCGGCGTTTTTCAGCGGCACAGGTTTGCACATAAACAATGGCCGATACACCCTTGGTTTTGCTAAGTCTTTCCTGCACAGCATCCAGTTTCGCGCGCGGATCGCGGGTAATCCCCGCAGGAAATGACCCGAATTCCATTTCCTCTTTTTCATCATAGACCAAGGCGACGTTCTTAACCCCCATCGCCAGCAACTCGCGGCAAATCTGGTCGGCCGTCAAACCGCCGTCATTTCCCTGCCCGCCGGTCATCGCAACAGCGTCATTGAACAGGATCTTGTAGGTGATATTCACCCCCGCCATCACCGCAAAGCGGATCGCCTGCACGCCGGAATGGTTATATGTGCCATCGCCGATGTTCTGGAACACATGATCGCGGGTGGAAAACGGCGCTTCGCCAACCCAGTTCGCGCCCTCGCCACCCATATGCGTATAGCCGACCGTATTCCGGTCCATCCATTGCACCAGATAGTGACAGCCGATCCCGGCATAGGCACGATCACCTTCGGGCACCTTGGTGCTGGTATTGTGCGGGCAGCCGGAACAGAAATAGGGCCGCCGCGCCACGATATCGCGTGCATTGTCAGCGCCTTGTGCGGCACTGATCTGCGCCAGCCCCGCGTGAATGCGGTCCGTCTCGCAGCCTTCCGCGATCAGCACCTCGCCCAGCTTTTGCGCGATCATCACCGGATCAAGCGCATAGCGGGTCGGGAACAGTTCCTCGCGCCGCCCGTTCACATAGGAATTGCCCTTGTGCCAACCGTAAACACGCCGTCCCGCGCGGTCATCAAACAGCGCCTCCTTGACCTGCACCTCGATCAGCTTGCGCTTTTCCTCGACGACGATGATCAGGTCCAGACCTTCGGCCCAGTCGTGAAACCCGACCATATCCAGCGGCCAGACCTGCCCGACCTTGTAGGTCGTGATGCCCAGCCGTTCGGCGTCACGTTCATCAATCCCCAACAGATCAAGCGCGTGCACCAGATCAAGCCAGTTCTTGCCCGCGGCGACCAACCCGATGCGCGCACCGGGCTGCCCCCAGACGCGTTTGTCCATCTTGTTGGCACGGCTGAACGCTTCGGCGGCAAAGCGTTTGTGGTCAATCATGCGTGCCTCTTGGGCAACGGGGGTGTCGATCAGGCGGATGTTCAAGCCACCCTCGGGCAATTCCAGATCAGGCGTGACAAACTGCATCCGGTGGGGATCGCCATCCACAACGGATGTGACCTCGACTGTGTCTTTCATGGTTTTCAGGCCAACCCAAACACCGGCAAAGCGCGACAACGCATAGGCATAAGCCCCGAAATCAAGGATTTCCTGCACACCGGCGGGTGACACGATCGGCATATAGGCGTCAACCATCGCCCAGTCAGACTGGTGCAACGTGGTTGAACTTTCACCGGTGTGATCGTCGCCCATCGCCATGATCACCCCGCCGTGTGGCGACGTGCCGGCCATGTTCACATGGCGCATCACATCGCCCGAGCGGTCAATCCCCGGCCCCTTGCCATACCACAAGCCAAACACGCCGTCATATTTGCCTTCGCCGCGCAGTTCGGCCTGCTGGCTGCCCCACAGGGCCGTGGCGGCCAGATCCTCGTTCAAACCCGGCTGGAAGGTGATCTGCGCCTGATGCAGCAGCTTTTCGGCCCGCTGCATCTGCATGTCCACCGACCCCAGTGGCGATCCGCGATAGCCCGTCACGTAGCCTGCCGTGTTCAACCCCGCCGCTGCGTCGCGCGCGCGCTGCATCAGCATCAAACGCACAAGCGCCTGCGTGCCGTTCAACAGCACCGGCGACTTTTCCAAATCAAAGCGATCATTCAGCGAGATATCCTGGCGACCCATCACGCACCTCCCATGCGATTAGAACGTCTTGCGGCAAGCATAGGTCAAAAATGCTGACCTACAAACCGGAAAATTCCCCTGTCACACCTGTTTGAACCCGTGCAAATACGCTAGGTAACTCTCATGAAGTGTGAGCGGTAACAATATATCAATGGTGTCGGGATGGACTGGGACAAGCTACGAATCTTTCACGCGGTCGCGGATGCGGGCAGTCTCACCCACGCGGGTGACATCCTGCACCTCAGCCAATCTGCGGTGTCGCGGCAGGTGCGCGCGCTGGAAGAATCGCTCAACACCACCCTGTTTCACCGCCACGCGCGCGGATTGATCCTGACCGAACAGGGCGAATTGCTGTTTGACGCCACCAAATCCATGAACAAACGTCTGGAAGCCGCCAGCGCGCGCATTCGCGACAGCGAAGAAGAAGTGTTTGGCGAACTCCGCGTCACGACCACGACAGGTTTCGGCACGCTTTGGCTCGCGCCGCGCCTGCCCGCACTATATGAACGCTACCCCGACCTGAACATCGACCTGATGCTGGAAGAACGGGTGCTGGATCTGCCCATGCGCGAGGCCGATGTGGCCATCCGCATGAAGGAACCGTCGCAGGCCGACCTGATCCGCAAGCGGCTGATGTCGGTGCGCATGCGCCTTTATGCCTCGCAGGCCTATCTTGATCGGTCAGGGCCGCTTGATGAAATGGACGAGATCGGCAACCACCGCCTGATCTGCCAGAATCCGGCCTCGGCGCAGGTGACGGCTGGGGCGCAACTGGTCCAGTTGCTGCTCAGCTATGACGCGCCCAAGCGATTGAACGTGAACAACTATTTCGGCGTATTGCAGGCCGTGCGGTCCGATCTGGGGGTTGGCGTGCTGCCCGATTATGTCACCAAGGACATTCCCGGTCTCGTGCGCTGCCTGCCCGATGTGGAAAGCGGCGAAGTGCCTGTTTTCCTTGCCTATCCCGAAGAACTGCGCCAGTCCAAACGCATCGCCGCATTCCGCGATTTCATTCAGGACGAAATCACCGCGCAGCGGCGCAAGGCCCGCGCAGAGGGCGACGACGACTAGCCCTGTTCAGCTATGCGAAAAATGCATAACGGGTTTGCCATTTCTTTCGGGCGCAAAGGGTTGATCGACTCGAAAGTGCCACCTATTTGATCTCTCGAAGGCGATGATGCTTAGACGCTCATCACTTCAACCTCCCTGTTGGACTTCGCCGGGCCTTAGTGCCCGGCTTTTTTCTGTCACAGGGCTGGCCCGAACCGCGCCAAATCCACCTTGATCCCCGCCAGCTGCGCCATGTGCCAGATCAGCACCTGATTGCTGGACAAGGCCGGCTTGCCGATCGCACCCCCGATCTGGCGCAAGATATCGAGCGTGCGCAGATTAGTGCAGGACAGGAACACGGCGTCCACATCCGGGCTTTGCCCCAGTGTGGTGGCAGCGTGGATCAGGGACGCCGCATCAATCCGCGCGACACGGGCCTCCTCGGCTTCGTTGAATGACCCGAACACGGGCGTGGCGACACCCGCATCCGACAGCACATCGCGCAGGCCTTGCGACACGTCGATCACATAGGGTGTCAGCAACGCAATATTTTGCAATTCCAGATGCTTGCAGGCCGCAATTAATGCCGTCAACGGATCCGTCACGCCAGCCGCGCGGCGCCCCGATTGCACCATATCCGCGACCTTTGCGGCCCCGATCACCGATGTGCCCGATGTGCAGCCATAGCCGATCACGCTGAACGCCGTATCGGGCAACAGGGCAGCCGCTGCGGGCAGTTGGTTTTCCATCAGCGCAAGGCTTTCACGGCTTAGCGTTGGTGCACTTGGCACCCGCGTGCAATGCAGTGTGACATCGGTGCCCAGAACGCTGCGAATTTCATGTTCCAGCGTTTCATCTGGCTGCAACAGGATCAGCCCCAACGCAGGTGAAATGCGCGCTCCTAGATCATAGTCGAACACCTGCCCCATGTTCAAATCCTTCGCAATTCGGGCCAAGCGGGCGGCGAAATCTGGCGCGCGCCCTGCGGGTCGATCACGAAATTATCCTCGTGCACCAGATAGCCGCCACCGGGAAGCGTTAGTCCCGGTTCCAGTGTGATCACCATGCCAGCGGCCAGCGGCGTCTGGTCCGTCGGGATCAGCGACAGCCCTTCGGTCAGCTGCATCCCCAGCCCATGCCCCAGCCGCCCCGGATCGTTGCCCGCCACCCCCGGCCCCTGCGCGATCACCGCGTGCATCGCATGAAACACATCCGCCGCCGTGGCCCCGACAGTTGCCGCCGCGCGACCCGCCGCGCAGGCGTCCAGCAAACAGGCATAACCATCAGCGGCCAAAGGATCAGCCGCGCCGACCACATAATTGCGATCATAATCGCAGAAATACCCGTCCCGGATCAGCCCCGTGTCCAACATCAACACATCGCCCTGCGCCAGCGGTTCGTCGGTGGCGGGCGAGATCACATCGTCATATCCCAACCGCCCGACACCGCCCGCAAGGTAGGGCACCCAATCGGCCCCTTCTTCAAGGCACAGCCGCTGGAAATCGCGAAACACATGTGACAGCGGCACGCCTTTGCGCGCAATTTCCGGCACCCGATCAAAGGCACGCCCCGCAATCGCGCAACTGGCGGTGATCTTGGAAATTTCCGCAGGCGATTTCACCGCCCGCAGCCCCGCAACGATCCCCTGATCACTGCGCAGCGTGACAGCCGCCTGCACCTGCGCCAGCGCTGCCAAAGGCATCCGCGCATGGCTTTCCAACCCGAAAGGCGTGCCGATATCGCCGCCAATATCCCGCAAGGTGGCAATCAACAGCGACACCCCGTCATCGACCAGATCAGGCGACACCCAAGTGCGGATATCGCTGATCCACGTCTTGCCCATCAGGGCCGCGCCAATCGACGGGATCACCGCAATCGGATTCCCCTGCGCGGGCACTACCAGATACCAAGGCCGCGTCGGGCTTTCCCAGAACCGCGTCAGGAACCCTGTGAAATAACGGACATCCGCCTCGGTCGTCAGCAACAGCGCCCCAAGTCCCGCCGCCGTCATGCCCGCCTGCGCACGCGCAACGCGGGCCTGATATTCTGTTGCGGTAATCGTCACGCTGCGGGTTCCTCGCTGACAATGCACAGCACCCGCGCGCTTGGATCAAGCTGCACACCCATCAGCGCCGCAACCCCCGCGCCGCCCGACGCACTTGTCGCCAATCCGGCATCGGCCAGCAGCGGCAAGACAGCCTGCGCCTGATCCTCGCTGATCGTCATGAACGCATCCGCATCACGGCTAAGTCCCTGCAAGGCGATCAGGGACGCCTCCTTGCAATCAAGCCGCCCCATGCAGGACGCAGGGCCGCTTGCCGCCACGAAACGCCCCGCCGAGATACTGTCCAATAAGGCCGGTGCCGCTTGGGGTTCCACCACGATCATCTGCGGGCCGTCCCCCCAGATGTGGCGCAGATAAGCGGCCGTGGCGGCTGCCAGCCCCCCCACGCCCGCCTGCAAGAACACATGTGTCGGGGGCTGGTCCATCTGCGCGGCGATCTCTGCCGCCAGCACCAGATACCCCTCCATCAAACGATGTGGCACTTCGACATACCCGTCCCACGAACTGTCCGACAACAGCTGCCAACCATTGTCCAACGCCGCCAAAGATGCCGCCGCCATGCTGTCCTCGTATATTGCACCGGCGCGCACCACATCCGCGCCCTGCCCGCGCAGACGATCTGCGAAGCTTTCCGGCACCGTGTCCGCCAGATAGACAACCGCGCGCGCACCAAACACCCGCGCGCCAGCGGCCACCGACAGCCCGTGATTGCCCGCACTGGCCGTGACATAACAACGCTGGCCCATGTCCAGACCGGCCACACAGGCATCATGGGCAATCACATAGGCCGCCCCCAGCGCCTTGAAGCTGCCCAGCCCCATGCGCGCACGTTCATCCTTGATCCAGACCTGCGCAACACCCGCTGCCGCGGCAATCGCATCACTGCGCACCAGCGGCGTTTCCCCCGCCTCGGGGCAGCGCGCCAAAAGGGCTGCAGGTGCTGCCGCATCAATGCTGACCGCAGGCACGCCCAGCGATAGCCCCGTCCCGCGATACCGGTTTTCAACTGATGTCATTGCGCACCCCCTGTTTCACGCAGCACACCCGATTGCGCGGGCCGGGTCAATCGCGCCAACGCCCCTTTCCCCGCCCGCGCCCTTGGACTAAGAACCGGACCCAAGCGCCCCAAGGAACGAGTCACCATGCAAGAACCGGCCATCACCCCCGAATTGATCGCAGCACATGGCTTGTCGGACGACGAATATGCCCGCATCCTCGAGATCATCGGACGCGAGCCGACCTTCACGGAACTTGGCATCTTTTCGGCCATGTGGAACGAACACTGTTCCTACAAATCCTCGAAAAAGTGGCTGCGCACCCTGCCCACAACAGGCCCGCAAGTGATCTGCGGCCCTGGTGAAAACGCCGGTATCGTTGATATCGGCGACGGCCAATGCGTTGTTTTCAAAATGGAAAGCCACAATCACCCCAGCTACATCGAACCCTATCAGGGTGCGGCCACCGGCGTGGGCGGTATCCTGCGCGATGTGTTCACCATGGGCGCGCGCCCGATTGCAGCAATGAATTCGCTCTCGTTTGGCGAACCAAGCCACCCGAAAACCCGCCAGCTTGTGCACGGCGTGGTCGAAGGTGTGGGCGGTTACGGCAACTGTTTCGGTGTGCCGACCGTGGGCGGCGAAGTGCGGTTCCATTCTGCCTATAATGGCAACTGTCTCGTGAATGCCTTTGCCGCCGGCCTCGCGGATACGGACAAGATTTTCTATTCCGCCGCCTCCGGCGTGGGTATGCCCGTGGTTTACCTTGGCGCAAAAACCGGCCGTGACGGCGTTGGTGGCGCAACAATGGCCTCGGCCGAATTTGACGACACCATCGAGGAAAAACGCCCCACCGTTCAGGTCGGCGATCCCTTCACCGAAAAACGACTGATGGAAGCCACGCTGGAACTGATGGCGACAGGTGCTGTGATCTCGATCCAAGACATGGGCGCCGCGGGTCTGACCTGTTCTGCCGTTGAAATGGGTGACAAAGGCGGGCTGGGCGTCAAGCTGACCCTCGAAGACGTGCCACAACGCGAAGACAACATGACCGCCTATGAAATGATGCTGTCCGAAAGTCAGGAACGGATGCTGATGGTCCTCAAACCCGAACTTGAAGCCGAAGCCCGCGCCGTGTTCGAAAAATGGGACCTCGATTTTGCCATCGTCGGTGAAACCATCGCCGAGGACCGCTTTATCGTCATGCACAACAACGTGGTCAAAGCCGATCTGCCATTGGCCACTCTGTCCGGCTCGGCCCCCGAATACGACCGGCCTTGGGTGGAAACGCCTGCCGCGCTCCCGCTGTCGGACGTGCCACAAGTTGACGCTATCGACGGGCTGCGCGCCCTGCTGGCCGCACCCAATTACGCCAGCAAGCACTGGGTTTACGAGCAATACGACAGCCAGGTCATGGCCGATACGCTGCGCACGCCGGGCCTTGGCGCCGGGATCGTGCGGGTGCACGGCACCGACAAATCCATCGCCTTTACCAGCGATGTGACGCCCCGCTACGTCAAGGCCAACCCCGAAATGGGCGGCGCACAGGCGGTGGCCGAGGCCTATCGCAACCTCACGGCGGTGGGCGCAACGCCGCTGGCCACCACCGACAACATGAACTTCGGCAATCCCGAAAAGCCCGAAATCATGGGGCAATTCGTCGGCGCGATCAAAGGGATCGGCGCGGCCTGTATCGCCCTTGATATGCCAATCGTGTCGGGCAACGTCAGCCTTTATAATGAAACAGATGGCACCGGCATCCTGCCCACACCGACCATCGGCGCTGTGGGCCTGATCAAACACGCCGACGACCTGATCGCAGGCACCGTGCGCGAAGGCCATGTGGCGCTGCTAATCGGCGAAACCCACGGCCACCTTGGGCAATCCGCCCTGCTCGCCGAAGTGTTCCACCGCGAAGACGGCGACGCGCCAACCGTCGATCTGGCAGCGGAAAAACGCAACGGTGATTTCATCCGCGCCAACCACGGCCTGATCGATGTCTGCACCGATCTGTCGGACGGCGGCCTCGCCCTCGCCGCCTTTGAGCTGGCCGAAGCAGGCAACGTGGGTGTCACGCTGGACGATGACGCTACGCCGTTTTGCTTTGGCGAAGATCAGGCGCGCTACCTGATCGCCTGTTCATTCGACAAAGCAGAAGCCTTGATGGTCGCCGCCGGTCAGGCAGATGTGCCAATCACAACCGTTGGCCGCTTTACCGGTCACGATGTCCGCATCGGCCACAGCCACGCCCCCCTCGCCGAGCTTGCAACGCTTTACCGCACAGGATTTTTTGACGTGATCGGCTAATCTCATCTTGCCATAAATATCCCCGCCGGAGGCCAACCCCGTAAATAACGGACGCCGCCGGTGGTTGCAGCCAGCCCGCCGCCGCCCTACATTTCAAAAAAACGAGGCCCCACATGGCAATCACCGCCCACGAGATTGAAACCCTGCTGCGCGCCAGCTTTCCTGACGCCAAAATCAATGTGCAGGGCGATGACGGCGCGCATTTCGCCGCCGAAGTGATCGACGAAAGCTTTCGCGGCAAAAACCGCGTGCAGCAACAACGCGCCGTCTATGCCGCACTCAAGGGCAAGATGGACGGCAGCAACGGCGAACTCCATGCATTGGCTTTGACGACGAAAGCCCCCGAATAACGCCAAATCTTCATCGAAGATTTGCGCACAGAGTTTCGAGGAACTCTGCCACCCGAAAGGAAAACACCATGACCACCGAAGCCCAGATCAAAGACACCGTCACAAACAACGATGTCGTGCTGTTCATGAAAGGCACCAAGGAAATGCCCCAGTGCGGGTTTTCATCCCGCGTGGCGGGCGTGTTGAACTTCATGGGCGTTGAATTTGCCGATGTGAACGTGCTGGCCGACGAAGCCCTGCGCCAGGGCATCAAGGATTATTCCGACTGGCCCACCGTGCCGCAGCTTTACGTCAAAGGCGAATTCGTCGGCGGCTGCGACATCGTCACGGAAATGACCCTCTCGGGCGAACTTGATACCCTTCTGGAAAAAGAGGGCGTCGCGTTCAACAAAGAAGCTGCCGACAAGATCCGCGAAGCCAACGCCGACTGACAATAAAATACGGGCGGTTACCCCAATCACCGCCCGATGTGTTCAGTATTCGGCGCTGGAAGGTGCCTGCGCAAACCTGTCCTCGACCGTATCGGCCAAGGCTTCGGCGCGTGCGGCCAGTTCGGCCAGCGTGTCGGTGACTTCGGTGGGAACCACCGGCACCTCGACGCGCACCGGATTGGGCGCGCCCTGCCCTTCGATCCGCTCCAGCTGCGCTTGCAGGTCCGCCGCCTGACGTTCGGCGTCGCGCACCTTGTCCTCTAGCGCCGCCGTTTTATCCGCCAGCAACAGCCCCGACATCAGCAACATCCGCGATTCCGGCATCCGTCCGATCTGGGTGGACAGGCTGGTCGCTTCGATATCCAGCATATTTGCGGCGGTGTGCAGGAAGTGCTCCTCGCCCTCCTGACAGGCCACTTCAAACGTGCGGCCACCGATGGAAATTTCGACCTGTGGCATTACGCGCCCTCCTCTGAAATCAGGGGCTTGAGTTCGTTGAGAACCGCATCCACCTCGGCGATGTCGGCCGCGCGCGAGGCGCGCAGGGCTTCCAACTCGGCCAGCATCGCCTTGTTGATCAAATGGGGTTCGGCGACACCTTCACTGGCGGCCTTGCGCAACTGATCGTTGATATCGCGCAATTCGGCGTTCACTTGGCGCAGGCGCTGCAAGTCGCGATCAGTCTGTTCGGCCGTCTTGCGATAGCCCTCGACCGCATCATTCATGCCGCTGATTTGTCCGTCCTGACGTTCCTTCAAGGCCGCCACCCGCGCTTCAAGCTGCGCATTGGCATCCTTTTCCTGCGCCAACTGGTCGCTCAGCTTGTCAATCTCGCCGGTGCCCGCCGCTGGGGCGGCAGCCCCGCCGCTTTCGACACCGCGTCGAATCCGGTCAAGCGCGGCTGAAATCCGCCCTTCAAGTTCGCCTATCTCACTCATATGCCCGTCCCTCTTGTGGTCCGCTTGGCCAAAGGCGGCACGCGCGAACATCTTGCCGGCACTTGCACCACTGCCAGGACTGGCACCACCAGATGGCAGTCAGGCCCGCAACATCACTGAAGCGTCTGCGAATCGCGCCGGTTGACGCAAAGCGTAAGCCATCCCCGCCCGCCTCGCAAATGCGCATATCCCTTCCAGAATAAGCCTTTAGCCTGCGACCTTGAAGCGATGCACAAGCTGCGCTTGATCTTGGGGGGGTGCCTGCTATGACCCTAGCAACATCACATGGCATAAGGACCGGCCCCTTGGATATTGACGCATTGCGCAAAGCGCACCCCGACCACTGGATGAAAGCCGCTGCCATCCGCACCCTGACACTTGATGCTGTCGCCGCTGCAAACTCCGGCCACTCCGGAATGCCCATGGGCATGGCCGATGTTGCCACGGTCCTGTTTGAAAATCATTTGCGCTTTGATCCAAAGGCCCCGCTTTGGCCTGATCGCGACCGGTTCATCCTGTCGGCGGGCCACGGGTCCATGCTGCTTTACTCGCTGCTGCACCTAACGGGTTACGCCGACATGACGCTGCAACAGCTCAAGGATTTCCGCCAGTGGGGCGCGATCACCGCGGGCCACCCCGAATACGGCCACGCCACAGGCGTTGAAACGACCACAGGCCCCTTGGGTCAGGGGCTTGCCAATGCGGTTGGTTTCGCCATCGCCGAAGAAATTTTGCGCGCCCGTTTTGGCCCCAAGGCCATCAACCACCACACCTATGTCATGGCCGGTGACGGCTGCCTGATGGAAGGTGTCAGCCAAGAGGCCATCGGCCTTGCGGGCATGCAAAAACTGTCCAAGCTGGTCGTGTTCTTTGACGATAACAACATCACCATCGACGGCACCGTCGATCTGGCCGACATCACAGACCAGCCTGCCCGTTTCGCGGCTTCGGGCTGGCATGTGCAATCCATCGACGGGCACGACCCCGATGCGATCGACGCGGCCATCACCGCCGCCAAGGCCGATCCGCGCCCGTCAATGATTGCCTGCAAGACACATATCGCGCTGGGGCACGCCGCACAGGACACATCGAAAGGCCACGGCGCGCTGACCGACGCCGACCAGTTGCAAGCTGCCAAAGACGCCTATGGCTGGCCCCACGGCCCGTTTGAAATCCCTGCCGATGTGAAATCCCAGTGGGAAGCCATGGGCGCACGCGGTGCTGCGGCCCGCGCAGACTGGGAAGCAGGCTTTGCCAAATTGCCCAAGTCAAAGCAGGACGATTTCAACCGCGCCTTTGCACTTGACGCCCCAAAGAAACTGACAGCCACGATCAAAGCCCTGAAAAAGCAGTTGAGCGAAAGCGCCCCGAAAATGGCCACACGGTCATCCTCGGAAAAGGCGCTGGAAGTGATCAACCCGATCATGCCGGAAACTGTCGGCGGTTCGGCCGATCTGACCGGATCGAACAACACCAAAACCGCCGATCTGGGCGTGTTCAACCCTGATAACCGCGCGGGCCGGTTTATCCACTATGGCATCCGCGAACACGGTATGGCGGCGGCGATGAACGGTATGGTCCTGCATGGCGGCATTCGCCCCTATTCGGGCACCTTCATGTGTTTCACCGATTACGCGCGCGGTGCGATGCGCCTGTCGGCGCTGATGGCCGTCCCCACGGTTTACGTCATGACGCATGACAGCATCGGGCTTGGCGAAGACGGACCAACACACCAGCCGGTTGAACACCTTGCCATGCTGCGCGCGACACCCAACATGAACGTATTCCGCCCTGCGGACGCTGTTGAAGTGGCCGAAGCATGGGAATGCGCGCTGACCGCAAAAACAACGCCATCCGTGCTGGCGCTGTCACGGCAGGGCTTGCCGACCGTGCGTCATGATCACAAGAACAAGAACCTGACCGCCCAGGGCGCCTATGTGCTGGCTGATGCAACGGGCAAGCGTCAGGCGATCCTGATGGCGACCGGTTCGGAAGTGTCTGTGGCAATGGAAGCGCGCGATCTGCTCGAAGCCGAAGGGATCGGCGTGCGCGTGGTTTCCATGCCATGTTGGGAATTGTTCGCAGCGCAGGACGACAGCTATCGCAAGCGCGTCCTGCCTGGCGGCCCCGTGCGGGTCGCGATCGAGGCAGGCGTGCGCCTTGGCTGGGACAAATGGCTGCTGGGTGAACGGGGCCGCGAGGCCAAGGCCGGTTTCATCGGCATGGACGGCTTTGGCGCGTCAGCCCCTGCGCCCGAACTGTTTGCGCAATTCGGGATCACGGCGCAGGCAACAGCTGATAAGGTCAAAGCATTGCTTGGCTAAGTCACAAAGGGGAACGAACCAATGAAACTTGCGGCTTTCGTTCCCCTGATCCTGTTGGTGCTTGCCGCTTGTGGCGCACCGCCCCAACCGGTCAAAGGCGGCGGACAACCCGTTTCCGCCGTCCCTGGCCCGCCCGAAGCGCAGGCCGATGCCTTTGCCGTGGCATTTCTGAACACCATCCAGGCCCAGTCATTCGCTGAACGGCGTGAACTGTGCGGCTTTTTCATTCTGCAACCCAACGGGCAAATCACCGCCACCCCGCCGCGCGGCGGCACATTCGCCAGTTGCGAAATGGATGCGCCGCGCCCCGGTTCAGGTATCTTTGCGTCCTATCACACCCATGGCGCATACGGGCCCGATTATGACAACGAGGTGCCCTCGGACATCGACTTGCTGTCGGACTGGGATTTCGGATTGAACGGCTATGTGAGCACCCCAGGCGGGCGGGTCTGGCGCGTCGATTTCAGTGACCGCAACACCGTGCAGGTCTGCGGTCAGGGCTGCGTTCTGGTCGATCGCGGCTTTGTCCCCGAGGACGAGGCAGGCATCCGCCCCAGCTATACGTTGTCGCAATTGCGCACACGGGCAGATTCGTTTTGACGCACCACAGCCGCGAAATCCCAAGCCCCTGTCCAAACTGTTAGCGCCAACGTGCTGCATTGCGGCACTGTTATCGCTAACGTATTGGCAAATATCACATTTTTCCTTGGTCCGGCCTGCCTGACCGCCTATACCGCCCCCAAAGTTCACACTGGGCAAGCGAGGGCATTTCATGACGGTCACAGTTGGTATCAATGGGTTTGGCCGGATCGGCCGTTGCACGCTCGCACATATCTTTAAATCGGCGCGCAATGATGTGCAGGTCGTCAAGATCAACGCCACCGGCCCCGTGGAAACCAACGCGCACCTGCTGCGCTATGACAGTGTCCATGGCCGCTTTGGTGGCACCGTCACCGTGCGTGACGGCGCGCTTGATCTGGGGCGCGGCCCGATTGACATGATGTCGACCTATGAACCAACCGAACTGGACTGGGGTGGCGTCGATGTGGTGCTGGAATGCAGCGGCAAATTCAATGATGGGCAGCAATCAGCCGTGCATCTGGATCGCGGCGCGAAAAAAGTGCTGATCTCGGCCCCCGCGAAAAACGTGGACCGCACGGTTGTTTACGGCGTGAACCACCGCGATTTGCTGGCCGATGAACGGATGATCAGCAACGGGTCCTGCACCACCAACTGTCTGGCCCCATTGGCCAAGGTATTGCATGACGCCATCGGGATTGAACGCGGCATCATGACCACGATCCACAGCTATACGGGCGATCAGCCCACGCTGGACCGCCGCCACGATGATCTGTATCGCGCCCGCGCCGCCGCCATGGCGATGATCCCGACCAGCACAGGTGCCGCCAAGGCCCTGGGCGAAGTCCTGCCGGAACTGGCCGGACGGCTGGACGGCACCGCCATGCGCGTCCCCACGCCAAACGTCAGCGCTGTTGATCTGACTTTCGAAGCCTCAAAAGACGTGAGCGTGGCCGATGTGAACGCCGTTGTCGCCGAAGCCGCCGCCGGTCACATGGGCGCAGTCCTGTCCTATGATCCCGAACCCAAGGTCAGCATTGATTTCAACCACACCCCCTATTCCACCATCTTTGCCCCCGACCAGACCAAAGTCGTCGGCGGGCGCACGGTGCGGGTGCTGGCATGGTATGACAATGAATGGGGTTTCAGCGCGCGCATGGCCGATGTGGCCGGTGCCATGGGCCGCTTGATGCACTAACCTTTGCCAATCTGCGGCGGCGCGGCTAACACTGCGCTATGACCAACAAAATCGCCATTTGGCTTGCCCTTCTGCTTATCGCCTTCTTTGTGCTGGACCATTACGTGTTCGGCATCGGGGCTGGCCTGTTTCTGTTGCGAGAATTTGCCGCCCTGATCGAATACGTTGCCTTCTGGCGCTAGACTTGCGTTGATCTGCGGTTGACCTTTGGCGTAAAATGGCGATGTTAGCGCCAACAGTCCGGCCACACCGGCGTGGACATTCCAGTTTCGCAAAGCGAGGGCAGACCCATGGCAGTCAAAGTAGCAATCAACGGTTTTGGACGGATCGGTCGCAACGTGTTGCGCGCGATCATCGAAAGCGGGCGCACCGATATTGAAGTCGTCGCGATCAACGATCTGGGTCCCGTGGAAACCAACGCGCACCTGCTGCAATTTGATTCTGTGCATGGCCGCTTTCCCCACCCCGTCACGACCACCGAAGACACAATCGACGTGGGCCGCGGCCCGATCAAGGTCACGGCCCTGCGCAACCCTGCCGATCTGCCCTGGGCGGATGTGGATATCGTTCTGGAATGCACCGGCATCTTCACCTCCAAGGAAGCCTGTCAGGCCCACCTTGAAAACGGATCGTCGCGTGTCCTGATCTCGGCTCCCGGCAAAGACGCTGATAAAACAATCGTTTACGGCGTAAATGACGGCTTGCTGAGCGCCGATGACATCGTTGTCTCGAATGCCTCCTGCACCACGAACTGCCTTGCCCCCGTGGCCAAGGTGTTGAACGACGCCATCGGGATCAAGCGTGGTTTCATGACCACGGTGCACAGCTACACCGGTGACCAGCCGACCCTTGATACGATGCACAAGGACCTTTACCGCGCCCGCGCCGCCGCCCTGTCGATGATCCCCACCAGCACCGGTGCGGCCAAGGCCGTGGGCCTTGTCCTGCCCGAACTGGACGGTATTCTTGACGGTGTTGCGATCCGCGTGCCCACACCCAACGTGTCGGTCGTTGACCTGACCTTTGAAACCAAGCGCGACACAAGCGCGGACGAGATCAACGACATCATTCGCGCCGCTGCCAATGCCGGCCCCCTGAAAGGTATCCTTGGGTTCACCGACAAAAAGCTGGTCAGCTGTGACTTCAACCACGATCCCCATTCCAGCATCTTTGCGACCGATCAAACCAAGGTCATGGATGGCAACATGTGCCGCATCCTGACATGGTATGACAACGAATGGGGTTTCTCGAACCGGATGGCCGACACGGCGGTAAAAATGGGATCATTCCTGTAAGATCAACCGCTTATAGATCGAACTTAAAGCCGCCTTATGGGGCGGCTTTTACGTTAGGCGATCAGTCAGTGCCGCCTTGACGGCAGATGGCACAAATTTCGTCACATCCCCGCCCAGACGGGCGATTTCCTTGACCAGTTTGGACGCAATCGCCTGATTTTTCGCATCGGCCATCAGGAACACCGTTTCAATTGAATTATCAAGTGAACGGTTCATCCCGACCATTTGAAACTCATATTCGAAATCCGCCACCGCGCGCAGGCCTCGGATGATCACACCTGCGCCCACATCGCGGGCGCAATCAATCAGCAGGTTGTCAAAGGGATGGGCGACGATTTCCGTGCCGGTTTCCCGCGCGATGGCACCGCACTCGGCCTCGATCATCGCCACACGTTCTTCAAGGGTGAAGAGCGGCCCCTTGTCACGGTTGATCGCGACACCGATCACAAGCCGGTCCACCAGCGAACAACCCCGGCGAATGATGTCCATATGCCCGTTGGTGACGGGATCAAATGTGCCGGGATATAGCCCAACGCGCATGGTGCACCTCGTTAATTGGTCAGGTGGCACGCAACATTATTGCGCGCGGGAATGCAAGGGCTAGTGGCCCATGATCATGCCTTGCAGCGCGTCCTTTTCCATCGACAGTTCCGCAAGACGCGCCTTGACCACGTCACCGATGGAAATCAGCCCGATCATCGCCCCGTCCTGCACCACGGGCAGGTGACGAAAGCGCCCTTCTGTCATCATTTCCAACACCTTGTCAGCACTGTCATCGCGCCCGCAGGTCACGGGATTGGCCGTCATCAGGGTGCTGATGGGTTCGTCCATGCAGCCCGCGCCACGCTTGCCAAGTTCGCGCACGATATCGCGTTCCGACAGAATACCATCGGGCGTTGTGCCGCTTTCGGACACCACAATCGTGCCGATCCGCTTATCGGATAACACTGCAACCGCTTCGGAAACCAGCGCGCCGGGCTTGAGCGTCAGCACACCGGTATCAGCCTTGGACTTCAGAATCTGTTGCACGATCATGGCAGTCTCCTTTTGCTTTTACCCAGCGTCCTTGCTTTTGCCCCCTGCTGTCAAGCGCGCCTGTGCTTCCAGACGCGCGACTTCGCGGCGCAGGCCGTCCATCAGCAGGTCTGCAAAACGGGTCAGCCGGTCGGACCGGCGGTCCGACAGATGCCGCACCAGATAGAACGCGCGGGTCAGTGACAGGGCGTCTTGCAACACGAATTGCAGTTCGGGCGCAAAGGGCATGGCAAAGTCATGCACGATCCCGACACCACCGCCCTGCCGCAGCATATTCAACTGCACCGACACGGAATTTGACGCCAGATGCACCGTGCGCGCGCCGATGTCGCCAAGATAATCCAGTTCCTTGTCAAAGATCATATCGGGAATATAGCCGACAATCCGTTCCCCGCGCAGATCAGCAAGCGTTTGAAACTGCATGCCTTTGGGTGCAGCCAGATGCAGGTGATAATCGGTGATCTTTTGCACCGACAGCCGCCCTGCATCGGGCGGGCTGACGGTGATCGCCATATCGGCTTCGCGCTTGGAGAGGTTCACAACACGCGGCAAGGCCAGCACCTGAATATCAAGCGCTGGGTTGTCGGATTGGATCGCGGCGCAGACTTGTGGCAGCAGGAAATTGGCGCACCCATCAGGCGCACCGATGCGAATCTGACCCGTCAAGCCGCCCTGCCCCGATGGATCGTGCAGCGCCGGTGTCAGCGCCGTTTCGGCCCCTTCGGCCTGATCGCGCAGACGCGCACCAAGATCGGTCAGCGCATAGCCTTGCGGCGATTTGACGAATAATGCGCCGCCCAGTGAATCTTCAAGCCGCGCAATCCGCCGCCCCAATGTCGCCGGATCAAGGCGCAACACAGGCGCAGCCCCGCTGAGGCTCTCGGCGCGCGACACGGCCAGAAATATCCGCACATCGTCCCAGTTCATCGCCATACCTACAAAAATGCAAAACCGATTTGCCATACTGGCGCTTTTCACCACAAAAACGCAAGACTATGATGCTGCCAACCCAAGGAGGACACCATGCAGGAATTGACCCATTACATCGGCGGCGCGCACGTCAAAGGCACGTCTGGCCGCTTTGCCGACGTTTACAACCCCGCCACAGGCGAGGTGCAGGCCAAGGTGCCGCTGGCCACGGCGGACGAAATGAACACCGCTGTCGAAATCGCCGCCAAGGCACAGCCCGCATGGGCCGCCGTGAACCCGCAGCGCCGCGCCCGCGTGATGATGAAATTCGTAACCCTTTTGAACCGCGACATGGACAAGCTGGCCGAGGCGCTGTCGCGCGAACACGGCAAGACCCTGCCAGACGCCGCAGGCGATGTGCAGCGCGGCCTTGAAGTCGTGGAATACTGCATTGGTGCGCCGCAGATGCTGAAAGGTGAATTTACCGATGGCGCTGGCCCCGGCATTGATATTTATTCGATGAAACAACCACTTGGCGTCACCGCTGGTATCACTCCGTTCAACTTTCCGGCGATGATCCCGATGTGGATGTTCGCACCCGCCATCGCCTGCGGTAATGCGTTTATCCTCAAACCCAGCGAACGCGATCCCTCTGTGCCGCTGATGCTGGCCGAACTGATGGAGGAAGCAGGCCTGCCCAAAGGCATCCTGCAAGTGGTGAACGGTGACAAGGACAGCGTTGACGCGATCCTTGACCACCCCGCCATCATGTCGGTCGGCTTTGTCGGATCGACGCCGATTGCCGAATACATCTATGGGCGCGGCTGCGCCAACGGCAAGCGCGTGCAGTGTTTTGGCGGCGCTAAGAACCACATGATCATCATGCCCGATGCCGACATGGATCAGGCGGCCGACGCACTTGTGGGTGCCGGATACGGCGCGGCGGGTGAACGCTGCATGGCCATTTCCGTGGCCGTGGCCGTGGGCAATGACACCGCGGATCGTCTGATCGACAAACTGATCCCACGGATCGAAGCGCTGAAAGTCGGCCCTTACACTGCTGGCAAGGATGTGGATTACGGCCCCGTCGTGACGGCGGCCGCCAAGGCCAATATCGAACGTCTGGTGCAAACCGGTATCGATCAGGGCGCGAAGCTGGTCGTGGACGGGCGCAATTTCAATCTGCAAGGTTACGAGGACGGCTTTTTCGTCGGGCCGCACCTGTTTGATCATGTGACCACGGATATGGACATCTACACGCAGGAAATTTTCGGCCCCGTCCTGTCGACGGTGCGCGCTGAAAGCTATGAACAGGCGCTGGCCATGGCTACCGACCACGAATACGGCAACGGCACCGCGATTTTCACCCGTGACGGTGACGCCGCGCGCGATTTCGCGGCGCGTGTGCAGGTGGGCATGGTCGGGATCAACGTGCCGATTCCCGTGCCGCTGGCCTATCACACCTTTGGCGGCTGGAAGAAATCCGCCTTTGGCGACCTGAACCAGCATGGGCCGGATGCCTTCAAGTTCTACACCAAGACGAAAACCGTCACCGCGCGTTGGCCCTCGGGCATCAAAGAGGGCGGCGAGTTTTCGATCCCGGTGATGGAATAGCATTCTGGTGCGGGTCACGCCCCCGTGATCCGCGCCTTGCGTCATCGCGCAATCCACCGCACACTTGCCACATTAACCCAAAGGAGTTTGCGATGAAGATCACGATGGACAGGCGGACATTTCTGGGCGGGCTGCTTGCCGCACCATTGGCCTTTTTTGGCACGCGCGCCCATGCGGCAACGCATAATGTGACGATCCAGGGCTTTGCGTTTGAACCCGAAACGCTGGATGTGGCCGTTGGTGACACGGTTGTTTTCACCAATGCCGACAACGCGCCCCACACCGGCACCGCCGAAGACGGCAGCTTTGACACAGGGCGGTTGAACAACGGGCAGTCGGGCGAAATTACCATCGCCGCAGCCGGTGATCATGCCTACAAATGCAACTTTCACCCTGCCATGCAGGGGCTGATCCGCGCGAGCTAGTACCGGAACGCCCCGCATTAAACGGGGCGTTCGTTGATGCGTTACCAGCTTAGGGTCTGCACCTCGGGGTCAAACAACCACGCCTCGATTGTCGGCCAGTTGCCCATCTCGACACCGTCAATGTAATCGTCAATCGTCAGGCCCGCAGCCGCAGAACAGGCCTGACACATCAAGACCGTGCCGCCATCAGCGATAAACGCCTGCAACATGTCCTGAATGGACGTGCCGCTTTGCGCCATTAGCCCGTGAATATGGCTGGGGCGCTTTTCGTCGGCCAGATAGACGCCGCGGACGTTCAGCCAGATCGCGACGCGATAGCCGTTCTCAAGCGCCTTTTGATGCCCAAAGCTGATCGCCTTGGCCGCCGCCCATGTGTCATCGGTGGTCAGGTTGATAAACAGACCCGGCCCCTCGCCCACATCTGGCGCTTCCTGTGCCATCACTGGCCCCATCACCAAGCCCATGATCACCGCAAACACCGCAAGAATTCGTTTCATGCAAGCCTCCTTTGTTTTGGTTGCGCGGCCAACCTTCCAGTACTGGAAGGTTGAGTCATTGATATATGTCAAAAGCAAAATATAAGGCCGGAATTTGGAATTGCGTTTTGCCGATCCGCCCGCCAAGCTAAATCGCAAGGGAGGGCGCGGCCATGAGCGAACCGGATTTCACCATCGGCATCGAGGAGGAATACCTCCTTGTGGATCGCGACTCGCTGATGCTGGCCAAGGCGCCGGATGCCTTGATGGATCAATGCACAGCCGCCCTTGGCGGGCAGGTCAGCCCCGAATACCTGCAATGCCAGATCGAAATTGGCACCGGAGTCTGTGCCACCATCAACGAAGCACGTGACGATCTAAGACGCCTGCGCACAACCGTGCGTGATGTCGCCGCCGCGTATAACCTCGCGCCGATCGCGGCCTCTTGCCACCCGTTGGCAGACTGGAAACAACAGCACCACACCGAAAAAGACCGCTACAACCAGTTGCGCAAAGATCTGGGCGGCGTCGTGCGACGGATGCTGATTTGCGGGATGCATGTGCATGTGGGGCTGAACGATGACCCGCTGCGCGCCGATCTGATGGGGCAGATGGCGTATTTCCTGCCGCATCTTTTGGCGCTCTCCACATCCTCGCCGTTCTGGCAGGGCGAAGATACGGGGCTTGCCTCTTATCGCCTGACGGTGTTCGACAATCTGCCGCGCACGGGCTTGCCACCACAACTGGATAGTTGGGGCGAATACGAACGGTCTGTACAGGCGCTGGTTGACCTTGGCGTGATCGAGGATTCCTCAAAAATCTGGTGGGATTTGCGGCCCTCGTCGCGCTTTCCCACGCTGGAAACCCGCATTTGCGATGTCGGGCCACGGCTGGAACACACCCTGTCGATTGCCGCGCTGATCCAGTGCCTGACGCGGATGCTGTACCGGTTGCGG
The DNA here is from genome assembly GCF_042466115.1 of Octadecabacter sp. R77987. Classification (NCBI taxonomy): domain Bacteria; kingdom Pseudomonadati; phylum Pseudomonadota; class Alphaproteobacteria; order Rhodobacterales; family Roseobacteraceae; genus Octadecabacter; species Octadecabacter sp. R77987. The sequence continues at coordinate 606,382 of NZ_JAXHBQ010000001.1, forward strand.
CGCAAGAACCAGCGCTGGCGCAAATATGACAATTTCCTTGTCGCCGAAAACCGCTGGCGGGCGCAGCGCTATGGCATCAACGAGGGCCTGATTGATTTTGGTCAGGGCAAGATCATCCCCTTCCCCGAACTTCTGGACGAGATGATCGAACTGGTGGCCGAGGACGCGGGCGTGCTGAAATGCGCCACCGAGGTCGAGGCCGCACGCGATATCCTTAAACTGGGCACCAGTGCCGACCGTCAGCGCGCCGTAGCACAGGCCGCCGCCGATTCAGGCGCGGATCACGCCGAACAGATGCGCGCCGTCGTGTCGCATTTGATCGAAGAATTCAGCCACGATTTGTGACCTTGTCACCGACGCAAGACGGGCGCACTGCTAACATCACGGCAAAGCATCAAAGGAGTTCCCCCATGCTTAAGAAGAACGTTGGTCAGATTGACCGTCTTATCCGTGTCGTCGTCGGTCTTGCGCTGCTTGCCTGCTTCTTCATTTATCCCGACGCGGGCTATCGCTGGCTGTTCCTGATCGGCATCGTGCCGCTGGCAACTGGCCTGATGGGCAATTGCGCGCTCTATTCCGTCTTTGGGATCAGCACCTGCCCCATGAAGAAATAACCAAAGTTGGCGGCCTTATTCGGCCGCCCTTTGCAATAAATGATGCCGCTTGGGGCGCACGGCCCTGTTGGCACGACGCCATTTTGAGCAGACATCTCCCGAAGAAATCTTTGGGAGATGTCCGCGATGGATGTCGGCTAAGCGGACTTAGCTGCCGTTCGATATGGACTGGCGATCAAGGATTCAGAGCGGTATTGAGCATGAATGAAAATACTAATCTTGCCGGGCTTGGATGGTACGGGGAAACTACTGTCCAATATTGTAGAACTGCTGGCACCTTACCATGAGGTGATCGTCGTTCCATACGCCCCAGACCTATACAGTTACCAAGATCTCAAAACGAAAGCGCAAGCGGCATTGCCTGCTGACGATTACATCATCGTTGCGGAATCTTTTTCTGGTCCGCTCGCTGTGATGCTTGCTTCTGAAAATCCGACAGGACTGCAAGGTGTGGTGTTTGTTGCGACGTTTGCGAAGACACCAATCAAGGTGCCAAGATTCCTAACTTACCTTGTTGATATCGCTCCGCTTAGGTCGCGTTTGTTGTCGCGACTGGCTCAACCTTTTCTAATGGGTAAGTGGGCGACACCAGAGTTTACAACGATCTTCAATCAAGTGATGCACACCGTTCCAGCATCGACATTGGCGAGGCGATTGCGAGAAGTTCTGACGGTCGATGTAGTTGAGCAGCTCATCGCCATTGATACCCCGACCATCTATTTGTCCGCACGAAATGATAGACTGGTCCCTTCAAGAATGGCATCAGACTTCGACAGTTTTCCCTTGAATGTTTTTGAGATTGAGGGGCCGCATTTCCTTCTTCAAGCAAACGCAACGGAAGCCTCTAAGCAAATCTTAAATTTTGCTGCACGTTTCGGCTGAATTCTCATGAGCAAGTTTGGTAGGTATGGGCTCAAAGCTGCCGTTCGCTGTGACTACGCCATTTTCTGCATAGGGCTGGCCCTATTCGGCCGCCACTTTTTTCGCCTGTAGCATCGGTTTCAGATAGTGACCGGTGTAACTTTCGCTGACTTCGGCCACCTGTTCCGGCGTGCCTGTGGCCACAACCATGCCGCCGCCGTCCCCGCCTTCGGGGCCGATGTCGATGATCCAGTCGGCGGTTTTCACCACGTCCAGATTATGTTCGATCACAATCACCGAATTGCCTTGATCGACCAGTTCGTGCAGCACCTCAAGCAGCTTTTTCGTGTCCTCGAAATGCAGACCCGTGGTCGGTTCATCCAAGATATAAAGCGTGCGCCCGGTGGACCGTTTTGCCAGTTCCTTGGACAGTTTCACGCGCTGCGCTTCGCCCCCTGACAGGGTCGTCGCGGACTGGCCGACCTTGATATAGCCCAGTCCCACGCGCACAAGTGCGTCCATTTTTTCGCGGATGCTGGGCACCGCCTTGAAGAAGTCCTGCGCGTCTTCAACGGTCATATCCAACACGTCCGCGATGCTTTTGCCTTTGAAACGCACTTCGAGGGTTTCACGGTTATAGCGCGCGCCCTTGCATGTCTCGCATTGCACATAGACATCGGGCAGAAAGTGCATCTCGATCTTGATGACACCGTCACCCTGACAGGCTTCGCAGCGCCCGCCCTTGACGTTGAAACTGAACCGGCCGGGTTTGTAACCGCGGGTCTTGGCCTCGGGCAGGCCGGCAAACCAGTCGCGGATCGGGGTAAAGGCGCCCGTATAGGTCGCGGGGTTGGATCGTGGCGTGCGGCCAATGGCGCGCTGGTCAATGTCGATGACCTTGTCCAGATGTTCCAGCCCCTTGATCTGGTCGCAGGGTGCCGGTGTTTGGCGTGCACCGTTCAGGCGCATGCTGGCCGTCTTGAACAGGGTTTCGATGGTCAGCGTCGATTTGCCCCCGCCCGACACACCCGTCACGCAGACAAATTTGCCCAGCGGGAAATCCACATCGACGCCCCGCAGGTTGTTACCGGTCGCGTTCTTGACGCTGACCTTTTTCTTGTTGCCCTTGCGCCGTGTCGCGCTGAACGGAATTTCGCGCGTGCCCGTCAGATACTGGCCGGTGATGCTGTCGGGGTTGGCGGCAATTTCCGGCGGCGTGCCACGCGCGATGATCTGGCCACCGTGGACACCGGCACCGGGGCCGATATCGAACACATAGTCCGCCTCGCGGATCGCTTCTTCGTCGTGTTCCACGACAATCACCGTATTGCCTTGATCGCGCAGGTTTTTCAGCGTGGTCAGCAGGCGGGAATTGTCACGCTGGTGCAGCCCGATGGAGGGTTCGTCCAGCACATAAAGAACGCCCGTCAGCCCCGAACCGATCTGGCTGGCCAGCCGGATGCGCTGCGCCTCGCCCCCCGACAGGGTGCCGGCGTTGCGCGACAGGGTCAGGTATTCAAGGCCGACATTGTTGAGAAACCCCAACCGTTCGCGGATTTCCTTGAGGATCGCGCGCGCCACTTCGTTCTTTTGCTTGCTCAGGTGATCGGGCACGCTTTCGCACCAATCAAACGCCTCGCGGATCGACATCTGCACCACCTGCCCCACGTGCAATCCGGCGATTTTCACTGCAAGCGCTTCGGGGCGCAGACGATAGCCTTCGCAGGTGCCGCAGTGGCGGTTGTTCTGGTAGCGTTCAAATTCTTCGCGGATCCAGTTGCTGTCGGTTTCGCGGTAACGGCGTTCCATATTCGGAATCACGCCTTCGAATGCGCGGCTCACCTGATAGACGCGCCCGCCTTCGTCATAGCGGAACTTGATCTCTTCCTCGCCCGACCCGTAAAGGAACACCTGCTGCACCTTTTCCGGCAAGTCCATCCAGCGCGTGCTCTTGTTGAAATCATAGTGTTTCGCAATCGCTTCGATGGTTTGCAGAAAATAGGGCGACTTTCCTTTGCGCCACGGGGCCAGCGCGCCGTCATAGATTTTCAGGGACGGGTCCGGCACCACAAGGCGTTCGTCAAAGAACAGCTCCACCCCCAAACCGTCACAGCTGGGGCAGGCACCAAAGGGCGCGTTGAATGAAAACAGGCGCGGTTCGATTTCGGGGATGGTGAAACCGGACACGGGACAGGCGAAATTTTCGGAGAACGTGATACGCTCCGGCGCGCCCTCCTTGGGGGCGGTCTCAAGCACGGTGATCCCGTCGGCCAGATCAAGGGCGGTGCGGAAACTGTCGGCCAGCCGCGTTTCCAACCCCTCGCGCACAACGATCCGGTCAACGACCACGTCGATGTCATGGCGGAACTTCTTGTCGAGCGTGGGCGGTTCGTCGAGATCATAGAATTCGCCATCCACCTTCACGCGCTGGAAACCCTGCTTGCGTAACTCAAGGAATTCCTTGCGATATTCGCCTTTGCGGTCACGGATGATCGGCGCCAAAAGATAGCCGCGCGTGCCCTCTTCCATGTCCATCACACGGTCAACCATGTCCTGCACCTGTTGTGCTTCGATGGGCAATCCGGTTGCAGGGGAAAACGGCGTCCCCGCGCGCGCAAACAGCAGGCGCATATAGTCATAAATCTCGGTCACGGTGCCGACGGTTGATCGGGGGTTCTTGCTCGTCGTCTTTTGTTCAATCGAAATCGCGGGCGACAGGCCGGAAATGTGATCCACATCCGGCTTTTCCATCATATCAAGGAACTGGCGCGCATAGGCCGACAGCGATTCCACGTAGCGGCGCTGCCCTTCGGCATAGATCGTGTCAAAGGCCAGACTGGACTTGCCCGAGCCGGAAAGCCCTGTAATCACAACCAGTTGGTCGCGCGGAATATCCACGTCGATGTTCTTGAGGTTGTGTTCACGCGCACCGCGCACCTCGATGAATCGTTGCTCTGGCATTCTGGCCCCCTGATCAGTGGTGAATATGTAGTTTACCTGACCCGCCCCGCCAACCGAAAAAGAAGAACATGTCATGAACACGCGCGTTTTCTGCTGACATCAACAGCCATCGGGCAGGTCTGGATTTCCCGACCCGCATCGCGCAGCCCTTTTCCGACTCGCGCACTTGTGCTTCCCTAGGGGCATTCAACGAACCCGAGGATTTCATGATGCGCCTGATTACCCTGCTTTTTGCCCTGCTGTTGTTGCCAGTGACCCTCGCCGCACAGGACCGCCCCAACACCATCCTTGTGATGGACGGGTCCGGGTCCATGTGGGGGCAGATCGACGGGGTTGCGAAAATCACCATCGCGCAGGACGTGGTGACGGACCTGCTGCAAACCCTGCCCGCGGATCAGCGCCTTGGGCTGACGGTTTACGGACACCGTGAACGGGGCAACTGCACCGACATTGAAACCGTGGTCGCGCCCGATCTGGACACGCGCGATGCGATTGCGCAGGCCGTGGCCAACATCCAGCCGCTGGGCAAGACACCGATGACAGACGCCGTGATCGCCGCCGCAAATGCCCTGCGCTATACCGAAGACAGCGCCACGGTGATCCTTGTCAGTGACGGCGTGGAAACCTGCAATCCCGACCCCTGCGCCGCCGCGCGCCTGCTGGAAGAAGCCGGGATCAACTTTACCGCCCATGTGATCGGCTTTGATATTTCCGACGCCGAAGCCTTGGGCCAGATGCAGTGCATCGCCGATGAAACCGGTGGCACCTTTCGCACCGCGCGTGACGCCGATGAACTGGCCGCCGCGCTGGATATCATCACGCAAGAACCCGAAATCATCACCGTCAACGGCACCTTCCGCGCCACGATCGGCGAAGGCGGGCTGTCGATCACCGACGATGTTCTTTGGACCGTCAGCAATGATGCGGGCGTGGTCGTCCAAGATTTGCAAGGCAACCCGATCAACATCGACCTGCTGGAAGGCTCATACCGCGCAACCGCCACATGGGTGGTGCAGGAAATGACCCAAGACGCCACATTCACCGTGTCAGGCGCGGGCGATGTAACGGTCACGATCCCCTTTGACATCCCCCTGCCCGACGCCACCGTCAGCGGCCCCGCCACGGCGCTGATCGGTGACACCGTGCCCGTGCAATGGAGCGGCCCGAACGAAGACAATGATTATATCGCCGTGTCGATCCCCGGTGAACGGGGCTATGAAACCTACAGCTATACCAAGGACGGCAGCCCGCTTGATCTGCAAATGCCAGCCACGCCCGGCACTTACGAATTGCGCTATGTGCGCAGTCAGGGCAGCGAGGTTCTGGCCATTGGCGATCCGTTCGACGTTACCCCCGTTGATGTAACGATCATGGCCCCCGACACGGCCCCCGTTGGCGCAACGATCGACATCGGCTGGACCGGACCGGATTATCGCAACGACTATATCGCCGTGGCCCGCATCGGCGATACCGGCTACGAAAACTACGGCTACACCGCGCGCGGCAACCCCACACAGGTGGACATGCCCACAGAACCCGGCGACTACGAGCTGCGCTATGTGATGAGCCAGCAAAGCACCGTCATCGCCACCCGCCCGATCACGGTGACTGATATCGCCGTCAGTGTCAGCGGCCCCGCCACGGCTACGGCAGGGGCGAGTGTGCCGGTGGAATGGGTCGGACCGGATTATGACAACGACTACATCGCTGTCGCCGAAATTGGCGAACGTGGTTACATCAACTACACCTACACCAAAGACGGCAGCCCGCTGATGCTGCAAATGCCGGTCGCGCCGGGCGATTACGAATTGCGCTATGTTCTTAGTCAGGACAGCGAAGTCATTGCAACGGCCCCGATCGCCGTGACCGCGCTGAGCGTCACACTGGATGCGCCCGAAACGGCCCCCATGGGCGCGCTGGTTGGTGTGATGTGGGACGGACCGGATTATGACAACGATTATGTCGCCGTCAGCCAGATCGGCGAAAACGGTTATATCAACTACACCTACACCCGCGAAGGCAGCCCGCTGATGCTGGAAATGCCTGCCGAGGCCGGCACGTTTGAAATCCGTTATTACCTTAGTCAGGACAGCGAGGTCGCCGCCAGCCGGATCATCACCACCACACCGGTCGAGGTTGCGTTCATGGCACCGGACACGGTGCAGGCAGGCACGACAGTTGATGTGGGCTGGATGGGGCCGGATTATCCCAACGATTACATCGGCATCGGTGTGATCGGGGAAACGGGGTATGAAACCTATGAATACACCCGCTCTGGCAACCCCGTGCGCCTGGATTTGCCCGAAACACCGGGCACTTACGAAATCCGGTATTTCCTGAGTCAGGACACAACGGTCATCGGGTCGCGGCTGATCACTGTGACAGATTAATAAAACGGGCGGCCCGTCAGGACCGACCTTTGCAGTAAATGATGCAGCACTGAGATGAGTGCCGTTCAGGGCACTACGATGATAAAAATCCACCTCCCGAAGATTTTTTCGAAAGGTGGATGTGATGATTGTCGGCTTTGCGGGACTTTGCTGCCGTTGCCAAACGTCAATAAGCAGGGCGGTCGGCGGCCCGTGGGTTGGCGATACGACGTTGCCGCTTTGACGCTTTATGGTGGCCACACACATCTTCCGGATCAGCATCGTGCGCGGTTGGCAAAATCGCCGACCCGTGGGGACGGGCCGACGATCGCCCGGCGGCTGCGCCTTGATTCCGGGCGGGCCAGCCTTCCCCAGCTAGCGTCACTTCGGGCTCGAAGCGGCCATTGCTACTCCGAACCCCCAGCGGGGTCTCACATGCATCATTTACTGCAAGGGGCTGGGCCCGTCAGGACCTCCCTTTTGCCCAAGCGCGTCGGCCTACATGTGGATCACGCGCCCGTAGGCGTCCAGCACGCTTTCATGCATCATTTCCGACAGGGTTGGATGCGGGAAGACGGTGTTCATCAGATCTTCCTCGGTGGTCTCTAGCTGGCGCCCGACGATATAGCCCTGGATCAGTTCGGTAACTTCCGCACCGACCATATGCGCGCCCAGCAATTCGCCGGTTTTCGCATCAAACACTGTTTTGATCATGCCTTCGGATTCGCCCAATGCGATTGCCTTGCCGTTGCCGATGAACGGAAAGCGGCCGACCTTAATGTCATAGCCCAGTTCTTTGGCCTTGGCCTCGGTATAGCCGACGCTGGCGATTTGCGGGTGGCAATAGGTGCACCCTGCGATGCTTTCGGGTTTGACCGGATGGGCATGTTTGCCCGCGATCAGATCGGCAACCATCACGCCTTCGTGGCTGGCCTTGTGCGCCAGCCACGGCGCACCGGCGATATCGCCGATGGCATAAAGCCCGTCCACGCCCGTGCGGCAATACTCATCCGTCACCACATGGCTGCGATCAATCTTGACGCCCAGTTCCTCAAGGCCCAGACCTTCGACATTGCCGACAATGCCAACGGCGGAAATGACCGTATCAAAGTCGATCTTTTCGACCTTGCCGCCGGTTTCGATATGGGCCGTGACCTTGCCCTTGGCGCGATCCAGCTGCTTGACCATGGATTTCTCCATGATTTTCATGCCCTGCTTGACGAACTGCTTTTTGGCAAAGGCGCTGATTTCGGCGTCCTCCACGGGCAGCACGCGGTCCATCACTTCGACCACGGTCGTGTCGGCACCCAGCGTGTTATAAAAACTGGCGAATTCAATGCCAATCGCGCCGGACCCGATGACCAGCAATTTCTTGGGCATGCGCGGCGGTTGCAGGGCGTGGCGGTATGTCCAGACCAGATCGCCGTCCGCCTCCAAGCCCGGCAATTCACGCGCGCGTGCGCCGGTGGCGACAACGATGTTTTTCGCGGTCAATTCTTCAGTGCCCTTGTCGGCCTTGACGCTGACCTTGCCCTTGGCGGGCAGGGTCGCATCGCCCATGAACACGGTGACCTTGTTCTTTTTCATCAGATGGCCGATGCCGCCCGACAACTGCCCCGCAACCCCGCGCGAGCGTTTGACGACGGCGTCCAGATCGTAATCGACGCCGGTGGCTTTCAGGCCGAATTCCTTGGCGCGATGCATCAGGTGGAACACTTCGGAACTGCGCAACATCGCCTTGGTCGGGATACAGCCCCAGTTCAGGCAGATGCCACCCAGATTTTCACGCTCGACAATGGCGACTTTCATCCCCAGTTGCGCGCCGCGAATAGCCGCGACATAGCCCCCCGGACCGGCACCGATAACGATCAGATCGAAATTGCTGGCAGCCATGTGCCCCTCCCTTGGATTGCAAAACTAGTTTGACGTTAAACTAATTCGCAATCGCCTGCCAGTGACCTTAGGGCATGGCAGCTATTTCCTGCGTGCAACCCCAGGTGCCGGCGCATCATCAGCGCGACAGACGGTATTGCGCCCGGCTTCCTTGGCGCGATACAGTGCCTCGTCGGCGCGTTTGAGCAGGGATTGCGGCGTCATTCCGCTGTCGGGAAAGGCAGATACGCCCGCCGAAATGGTAACACGGGGCAGCGGCCCGTCATGATAGCGCACCTGCGTGGCGGCAATCGCCTCGCGCAGGTCTTCGGCCAGTGCAAGCGTGCGCGCCAGATCGGCCTTGGGGACAAGAACGGCAAATTCCTCGCCACCGATGCGGCAGCACACCTCGCCGTCGTTCATCACATCGCGCAGTTTTTCCCCGATCGCGCGCAGCACCATATCGCCCGCGTCATGGCCGTGGTTGTCGTTGAAATTCTTGAACTTGTCCGCATCGAACGACACCAGCCCAAAGCTGCGTTTCTTGCGGTCACAGATCGAGATTTCGCGCCGCATCGCATCCATGAAATAGCGCCGGTTATACAGGCCGGTCAGCGGATCGCGGATGGATTGATCATGCAGTTCATCGCGCAGTTTGACGTTGGCGATGGCCATGGAGATATGTTCGCCGCAGCGCACCGCAAATGTGCCGCTGTCACGCAGATGCCCGGCGTGGTCACTGTCAAAGCGGATGTGCAGCAGGCCGACCGTGTCACCATGGGCGACAATCGGCACGCAGATATATTCGTCAGCGACCGGCGCATCATCGGATTTGGTGTGGTCGCAGGGAAAACACATGCCCTGCGCGTCGTATTCATACGCGCGGCCACGGCGCAGCGCCCAGCAACTGTCGGGCGCGATATGGTCGTGCAACTGGTCGGCGGGCCATGCGCACATGCCATCCAGCACATCACGGCTGTTGGAATAGACATAAAGTTCGCCGGCACTGCCGGGGATCAGTTTGTCCATGAACTTGGTGACGATCATGAACAATTCATCGAGCGATTTGCACGACTGCAACCATTCATCAAGGTTGCCCAGCATCTTGGCCTCGTCCTGGCGGGCGCGTTCGGTGGCCAACACATCCTTGGCGCGGCTTTCGGCCATTTCCGCCGTGATCTTGGCGTTGGCAAGGTCACGGGCGACGCGCCGCGCTTCGGAGACATCGGTGAACGTCACCACATAGCCGCCGCCGCGCGCGGGCCGTGCACTGGAAAGAACCACCCGCCCCGAAGGCAGCACAAGATCAAACGAATAGGGCTGATGCGCCTTGATCCGCGCATCCGAATTTGCGCGGTCTTCATCCGAGATCTGCCCGTGCGACAGGGCCTTGTCGCGAAATTCATCCCGTTCCGTGCCAATGGTCAGGTCATCCCCGCTGATTTCGAGGACATCGAAGATGCGGGTATTGTGCAGTTCGCAAATGCCGTCCTGCGACCAGACAAGAATCCCCTGTTCCATGATGTTCATGATTTCGGTGGCCAGATCGGCATGATCGTCATCGCGCAGATCAAGACCGGCCTGCCACGATGGCACCGGGGCATCTTGGTCAATTCTGTCGTGTTTCACCAGCGCACCTATCCCTAGAACATAGGGGACTTTCGCGCGAAATGCTTGCCGCAAGATTAATCGCAGCCCGCACGCCAGCAGAAAAACAGTTCAAATTGTATGGTCAGGCCGCGGCAGAACTATCCACAGCGCGCAGGGCAGCGGCATAGCCCCCTTCGGCCATCCATTTGGTTTCGGCCGCGGTGCTGGGGCGATCAAGGGCGGCGTTGCGGAACGGAAAACGCCCGAACAGGCGGATCACTTCGCGGTGCGCGCGCGCATGGCGCAGGTTTTCGGCCCCTGCTTCGGACATGCGACTGTGGATCAGGCGCACGGCGCGGTCCTGATCAATCAGGTTTTCGGAATGCACCAGCGGCATGTAAAAGAAATGCCGTGCCGGTTCACCGATTTTCAGATCCCAGTCGCGGCTGATCGCAATCTTGGATGCCGCGCGCGCGGATTTGTCGGAACTGAACGCCTCGCCCGCGTCGCGGAACATGTTGCGCGGAAACTGGTCCGTCAGAATGATATATGCAAGGGTGCCAACGGGATAGGTCAGCCACAATCCGCAGGCGCCATCGCGGGCCTCGTGCCAGGTGGGCAGGAATTTATCGCGTATTTCGCTGTCCAGCTCGGCGCCGCCACCATACCAGCCCTTGGGGCCAACCTCGTCAAACCAGTATGTCAGGATGTTCTCAGGTGTGACCATGGAACCTCCTCCCTTCAATAAGCGACCTTGCGTGATGAAAGCGTTGCAGTTTCATGGCTTTGTGACAACCCTTTCAGTTTCCAAAGCCTCGCTCTCCTGTTGCTCTTCGGCGTCAATGTAGATTTCCTGCGCCACCTCGGCGAGGACGGGCGAGGACGTGGGCGAGACCGGCGTATAGGGCACCATGTCCTCGACAGGGGTAGCCGTGGGGCGGCGCGTCATCCGGTAAAGGCCGTAAACCGCCATCGCGCCCATCAGCCCGGTGATCAGCATCCAGAAGGCATGCGGCCCGATCAGCCCCATGCCCCAGCCGATCACCAGTGGCCCCGCAATCGCCCCGACCCCGTTGATAAACAGGAACCCGGCCGAGGCGGCGGCCATATCCTCGTGTTCAAGATAGTCGTTGGCATAGGCGATCAGCAGCGAATAAAGCGGGTTCGATGTTGCCCCCACAAGGCCGGCCCCGATCATCAGCATCACGAATGATCCCGCGCCCAACAGCGCGGCCAGAAACGCGCCAACGGCCCCCACAGCCCCCATCGCGACAATCAGGACACGGCGGTCCATCCGGTCCGACAACCAGCCGATCGGGTATTGCGAGACAAGCGCGCTAATATAGATCACCGACACAAGGATCGACACCTGCGCCACGGTCAGCCCGATTTCGGTGCCGTAAACGGCGACCATGCCAAACTGCGCCGAATAGACGCCGCCCAGCAGGAACATCCCCACGGACGCCAGCGGCGACGCCGCGATCAACTCGCGCAGGTGCATCGGCTTGGTGCTGTCAAAGGCCGGTGTCGGCACCACCGACAGCAGGATTGGCGCAAAGGCCAGCGACACAAGCACCGACGGGATGATGAACAACGTAAAGCCCGACACATCGCCTTGCGAGATGATCGCCTGCGCCGCGACGATCCCGCCCATCTGCACGATCATGTAAACCGACAGGGCCTGCCCGCGTGTTTCATTTGTCGCCGCATTGTTGAGCCAGCTTTCAGCTGTCACATAAACGCCGGAAAAGCAGAACCCGATCAGCACGCGCCCCAATGTCCAGGCCCAAACCTCGGGCAACACAGGGTAAAGGATCAGCACCGCCGAAATCGTCGATCCAAGGGCGGCAAAGACCCGCACATGGCCCACCCGGCGGATCATTTCCGGTGCAAACCGCGACCCGCCCAGAAAACCCACGAAATACGCCGACATGACAAATGACATCTGGAAGGCGCTGAAATTTTCCGCCGCGCCGCGCAGGCCCAGCAAAGTGCCCTGCAAGCCGTTGCCGACCATCAGCATGAACATGCCCAGAAACAACGCCCAGGATGTGCCAAGAACTTTGATCATCTCGTCCCCTTTCGGGCGTCATTTACCCAAGGTTAACTGCGGTTCCCCCCGACCTGTCCCATATCCGCGACATGCCAGCAACCAACAGCGCCCCCTTGGCCTGTTCGCCTTGCCATGTCCACGTTAAATTGCAGTGAATCCGATCACGCTTTTGGCAAAAGCAGCGATGCATCCCCATACGAGAAAAACCGGTAGTTCTGCGCAATGGCATGGGCGTAAATCTCGCGGATGCGCGCGGTGCCCATCAGGGCCGACACAAGCATCATCAAGGTCGATTTGGGCAGGTGGAAATTGGTCATCAACCCGTCCGCGATTCGAAAGCTGAATCCGGGCGTGATGAAAATGTCCGTCGGCCCTTCCCACGGGGCGATACCATCACCCTTTGCCGCGCTTTCGATCAGGCGCAGGGCCGTGGTGCCAACCGGAATGATGCGTCCACCCGATGCACGGGTCGCGTTAATCTCGTCGGCGGCCTGCGCGCTCACATGCCCCCATTCGGAGTGCATCTTGTGATCGGCGATATCGTCCACCTTGACGGGCAGAAACGTCCCCGCCCCCACATGCAGGGTCACATAGGTAAACTGCACGCCCTTGGCAGCCAGCGCATCCAGCATGTCACGGTCCAGATGCAGGGATGCGGTGGGGGCCGCGACCGCCCCCTTATGGCGCGCCCATACGGTTTGATAGTCGGTTTTGTCCGCGTCATCCGCGGCGCGTTTCGCGGCAATATAGGGCGGGAGCGGCATCGCACCCGCATCGGCCAAAGCCGCATCAAAATCATCGCCCGTCAGATTGAAACGCAACAGCCCTTGCCCGTCTTCAACCCCGTCAAGAACGGCGGACAGATCAGGTGAAAACACCACCGTTTCACCAGTTTTCAACTTGCGCAGCGGCTTGATCAGCGCCGCCCAGCAGCCATCCGCGCGCGGCTCAAGCAGGGTCACTTCGATGCGGGCGGTCACGACCCCTTGGGCGGACTCGCGGCTGCGTTCGCCTGACAACCGCGCTGGAATGACCTTGGTGTCATTGAGCACCAGCCGGTCCCCCGCCCCCAGCACATCCACAAGATCACGCACATGCAGATCGCACGTGGCCTCCCCGTCCGCCAGCAACAAACGCGCATCACCGCGCGGTGTCACAGGGCGCGTGGCGATTAAGTCGTCGGGCAATTGGAAATCAAAGTCACTCAGCTTCACGCCGCTCTCCTGTTCAGGCCGCTATTGCCCGACCTGCGGCGGCGGGCGGCGAAAAATCTCGCGGAACATCCCCGGTGTCAGCGCACTGAGGGGATTAACCGCAATACGCGCACTATCGGCAGGGCCGCGCAGGGTAAAGTTAAAGCCGATGAACCCCTCGCCCGGACGGGTCAAAAAGCTGCCGATGCCATTGAGCAAATAGATCGGCGACACAACCCCCTGAAAATCCATGGTGCGATCCGCCATCCGGTAAACCCCGTCCAGCGACAGCCCAAGGCCCGGGCCAACGGCGCTGGATTGCGTGATGATGATCCGGTCGGGGGTGATGCGAAACTGCGCATCCACATTGGAAAAGGCCAACCCCTGCCCGTCCAACTGCTGCAACAGGCCAACCACGCTGATCGCGTTCAGCAATCCGGCCAGGGCCGGCGCATCACGCACCCGCAGGTTTGTCGCGGCCAGCGTGCCGTCATAACTGCCCTCGCCGCCCGCGGGCAGCAATGTCAGGTCCATCGCGCCGCCCTGCGCGTTGCGCAGCAATCCGGCGGCGCGAAACACACCGCCTGCGTCATCGCTGACGATCCGCACAGCCGACCGACCGCGGCGCGGCACAACCGTGCCCTGCACCGCCGCGCCGCCATTCACACGCGCGACAAAGCCGCCGGAAAAGCCGCCCGCGCTGTCAAATTCACCGCGAAAATCGGTCAGGGCAATGCCTTCGGAAATCTGCAATGTCTCAAGCGCGATTTCCATCGGGCCACCCTGCCCGCCGCTGTCCCCAAAATCGGCGTTGCGCAGGTCAAGCACACCGCCCGCCACCATGACCAGCGCAGGCCGCCCCGCGCCGCGCCCGCGCAAGATTATCGGCGCATCCAGCCAGCCCCCCATCTGCACCCGCGAAAACCGCGCCGCGTCCAGCCCGCCATTGGCGCTGATGCTGATCGCACCTGCGGCCTGCAATCCGCCTGCATTGATCGACAGCGACGAAACATCAGGCACCGCGCCAAGGGTGCCCGCAACCCGCAAATCACCGCGGCTGCCGGCCTCCTTGCGCCAGCCAAGGGCGGGCAGTTGCAGCCCAAGCCCGTTAAGCGACGAGGCCAGTTCGAATGCGGGTGCCGTATCGCGCCGCAGATTGATCGTTACATCCGCAGTGGCCGCCCCGCTGATCGTGCCGCGCGGCAGGCCGATGTTGAATTCATCGGCAAAGCGCTGGGACAGTTCCACACTGCCGGTGAGCGTGGATCGCCCGCCGTTGTCGGGGCCAAAGGCCTGTTGCCAGCGCACCGTGGCGGGCACCGCGCCAATGCGCAGCGGGCCGCTGATCGCCATGCCCGCATTGTCGGCCTCAAGCGCAAGTTCGGATGCTGCCAACCGCCGCCCCGGCACCAGCACGCTGCTTTGCACATCCCGCAGGGTCGCGCTGGCGCTATAGATGATTTCTTCGCGCGGGACCCGGCTGCGCAGTGGCAGGTTGATCTGCGCCGCAATCTGCGCGCGTCCGTCCGCAAGGGTCGTTTCCAGACCGGCCTTGCTGATAAACCCGAACGGTTCGTGATCCAGGATCGCAAGGGCCGCCGTAACCGTGCTGGCAATCTGCAAATCCACCTGCGCTGGTGGTTCGGGAATGCGCGCATCAGGAATGATGAACGTCGAACCATCAAGCACCATGCGCCCGCCTTCGGCCGGCGTGACGATACCACGATCCAGCGCCACGCTCAGCGCCGTGCCATCATAGGTCAGCAACCCCTGCCCGCCGGTGATCGGCGGCAAGGCTTTGATATAGCGCAGGTCCAGATCGTCGAATTCGGTGGTGATGCTGACAACGGGCGGTTGGTCGGGCAGCAGGCGAAACGCGGCACGCAGGCCCGAAAAATCCGCGCCCAGCAGGTTGTCATCAAACCATGCGCGGGTGCGCGGGATCATTAGCGCGGGCCAGACCGCCATCAGGCGATCGCGTGACAGGCTGTCCATGGCCCCGTCAAGCGACACCTGCCAGCCGTCGGGCGCGGCCAGAACCTCGCCGCGAAATGTGGCGCGGTGGTTTTCATCCTGCAGGACGGCCTGCCCAAGGGTCAGCGTAAAAGGATCAAGTCGCAAGCGGAAATCCGCAATCGCCGTGCCGACATCGAGCGCCTGTGCGTAAATGCCCGCCGGATTGATCTGCATCTCGCTCAGGCTAAGCTGGGCAAGGATCGCGGCGGGCCACCCATCGGAAAACTCGCGCAGATAGGCGTTGCCCTGCCCCTGAAAGCTGCCCCAGCCCGATTGCACATTGATATAGGAAAAGGTGACTTCGTCGGTGACCGGATCAAAGGTCAGATAGGTGCGCGCCTGATCAAACCGGATCGGACGTGTGGCGTTGGTCGGGCGCAGATCGCCCTGCCCGATTTCCAGCAGGGCATTCAGTGGCCCAAGCGCGCCCTGTTCGTCAATGCTGGCACGCAGTGTCGCGGAAATGGGGGCCTCGATCACCGCCAGCCAACTGAGTGCCGGTGATTGCGTGGCAAGGTCCACCGCCGCCGCATCGGTGATTTCAAGGCTGATATCGGCCGCACTTGACCGGCGCGGGCTGGTATAGCTTAGCGACATGACCGTCACATAAGACCGCCCCGACAACAGCGCGACCTCGCCGCGCAGGGCCGTCTGATCACCCCGCAGATCAAGATCAAGCTGGCCACCGTCCACCGTCCAACTGCGCCCCGCGCGGGCATCGTCGAAATTCACGATCAGCCCGTCCGCCTGCACCCGTTCCAACGCGGCCAGTTCGCTACGATCAAACACCTGATCGAACTCGTCCAGCAAAGCGGTGAGGCTTGCCGCTTCGGTCACGGTCGCCGCCGAACCGCCAAAGGCCACGGCAACGGTGCCATCGCCCGCACGGCGCAGATTGATCTGCGCGCCTTGCAAATGCACTTCCTGGGCCAGAACTTCGCCCCGGATCAACCCACGTGGCGACAACTGCCCTTCAACCTCGGGGAAACGGGCGATGGGGGTGCCATCACCGTCGCGCAGCACCGCATTCGTGAGGCGGATACGCGGATGCAAATCGGTGCCGACCGTAAAGAAAATCTTGCCAAACCGCAGGCTAGCCCCATCCAGCACCTCGGCCACGCGGGCCTCGACGCGGGTCTTGATCCAGGTGGGCGCGGTGATTTCGCGCCCCAGCATCATCACCACACCGATCACACCGAACAGCACCGGTAGCCCTGCCAACAGCACAACCGTGCGCGCGATATGGCGCTTTTTGATCCGCCGTGTGCGCGGCGGATCGTCTGGTGTTTGCGGATCAGTCATGAAAACAGTGCATTGCGGCCTTTGGCGATGTTTATCCCTTTATATTCGCGTGTTGCGACCTAAAACAAAACACGAAACAACATCCCTGCGCAAAGGAGTGCTGAAATGTCCAACCCCACCCTTGAAATCGGCGATATCGCCCCTGCTATCACCCTGCCCCGCGATGGCGGTGATATGGTCGCACTGTCGGACTATGCCGGCCAGAATGTCGTGCTCTATTTCTACCCGCGCGACGACACCCCCGGCTGCACCAAAGAGGCTATCGGCTTTACCGACATGACCGCCGAGTTTGCCGCCGCAAACACAGTGGTGCTGGGCGTGTCCAAGGACAGCGTCAAAAAGCACGACAAATTCCGCGACAAACACAACCTTGGCGTGGCGCTGTTGTCGGACGAAAACGGCGATGTCTGCGAACGCTATGGCGTCTGGGTGGAAAAGAACATGTATGGCAAGACCTATATGGGGATCGAACGCGCGACTTTTCTGATCGACCCGTCGGGCAGGATTGCGCAGGTCTGGCGCAAGGTCAAAGTTCCCGGCCATGTGGATGCGGTGCTGGCGGCGGCGCGCGCGCTTTAGCTTGCGTCTGGTGCGGGATTTGCCGACATAGACCCAACGGAGGGTATCATGACAGGCAAAAACGATCTTGATCCGGCAACCATCGCGGCCCATGGCGGAAGCGGGTTGGTCCCCGACCTCAACATGGCCACGACCTATGCACGCGGCGCTGACTATGCCCTGCTGGACCCGGCCAATGTCTATGCGCGTGACCACAGTGACATCACCCGCCAATGCGAAAGCGTGTTGGCGCAACTGGAACAGGCGGAAACGGCGCTGCTGTTTCCCTCGGGCATGGCGGCGATTGCGGCGGTATTTCGCACGCTGCCTGCGGGGGCCGATATCGTGGCCCAATCGGGTATTTACTGGGGCACGACAGCGTGGTTGCGCGATTTCTGTGCGCGGCGCGACGTGGCCCTGCACGAGGTCGACACGGCTGACCCAGCCCAGCTTGAAACATCAATTGCGGCCCATAAACCGCAGATAACATTCATTGAAACGCCATCGAACCCGTGGCTGAAAACCACAGATATCGTCCGCGCCGCTGACCTGACACATGCCGCTGGCGGCTTGCTGGTCGTCGACTCGACCGCCGCAACACCCATCCTGTCACAGCCCCTGAATCTTGGCGCGGATATCGTCATGCATTCGGCTACCAAGGCGATCAACGGGCATTCCGATGTGCTGGCTGGCGTGCTGGCCACCAACGCGCCCGATGCGCCGATCTGGCAGGCCATCGCCACCGACCGCCACGATGCAGGCGCGGTGATCAACCCCTTTGCTGCGTGGCTGCTGCTGCGCGGGATGCGCACCCTGCCCCTGCGTGTGGCGCGGATGAGCGAAAGTGCCATGACCATCGCCAGCCATTTCGCCGCCCACCCGAAAATCGACGCCGTTTATTACCCCGGCCTGCCCGATCATCCCGGCCATGCAATTGCCGCGCGCCAGATGCATGGCGGCTTTGGCGGGCTGATGTCGATCCTTGTCAAAGGTGATGCGGCGGATGCCCTGCGCGCGACGGGCCGCCTGCAATTGTTCACCCGCGCCACATCGCTGGGGGGTGTCGAAAGCCTTGTGGAACACCGCCATACCATTGAACCGCACACCGGCATCCCGCCCAACCTGCTGCGCCTGTCCATCGGCATCGAGGATGCAGGCGACCTGATCGCTGATCTGGAGCAGGCCCTTGGTTGATCTGCCGCTTGCCGAAATGGCCGTTGCGGTGTTGCGCACGGCGGACGGGCGCGAAAAGACCGCCCTGTCGCGCAAATACGCCGCCCAGTGGCAGGCTGCGCGCGCCGCAGGCGAAACACCGGCCATCGGCGAGGCCACCCCGCCCATGCAGCCCGCACGCCCCGACCAGCCTGCGCTACTGGACCCGCGTGATGTGCCGCGCCGCAAGCCCGGCACACCGGACGGGCGCATCGCCATTTTGCACGCGGTCGCCCATATCGAACTGAACGCCGTGGACCTGCACTGGGACATCATCGCGCGCTTTACCGACACACCGATGCCCATCGGTTTCTATGACGACTGGGTCAAGTCGGCAGACGAAGAATCCAAGCATTTCAACCTGATGTGCGACTGTCTTGAAGCACAAGGCAGCCACTATGGCGCGCTGCCCGCGCACGCGGGCATGTGGCGCGCCGCCGAAGATACGGCAGATGATCTGATGGGGCGGCTGGCGGTTGTGCCGATGGTGCTCGAGGCGCGCGGGCTGGACGTGACGCCGGGCATGATCCGCATTTTCCAGCAGGCCAAGGACCAACAGGCGATTGATGCGCTCAACGTGATTTACGGCGAAGAAGTGCATCACGTGGCTTACGGGTCAAAATGGTTCCATTTCCTGTGCGGGCGGCACGATCTGGACCCGACGGGCGTGTTCCACGACCTTGTGCGCCGCTATTTCCACAGCACCCTCAAGCCGCCATTCAACGAGGAAAAGCGCGCCGAGGCAGGCATTCCGCCCGATTTCTACTGGCCCCTGGCCGGGGAAAGCAAACCGCGCGGTTAACCAATCGGGTCGCTTGCCCCTTGGTCAGTCGGCGCATTTTCGCCCATTGTGCCCGATATCCCACTGGATTCGCGTATTTTTGCGCAAATTTCTTGCAGCAGAGTCCCCACCCCGTTAACACCGTCTGGCATACCCTTGGGCTGGGGGGCTGGTGTGTGCTTTGGGACGGGAACTAAAGGGACAGACACGTGCGATCACGCCTCATTCAAAAGATGCATCGGGCGCTTGAAAAACGCTTTCCCGAAAAGCGGCTATTCTTGCGCTCGGATACGGAAACACGCTTCATTCGCCTGCGCTCGGAAACGCAATTGCTGGCTTGGGCCGGCGGGGCGATCACCCTTGCCTGGACAATCATCGCCACCGCGATCCTGCTGATGGATACCATCGGGGCAGGCAACTTCCGCGCACAGGCCCTGCGCGACCAGATGATCTATGAAGAACGGCTGAACGCCCTGTCGCTGGAACGTGACCGCCGCGCCGACGAGGCATTGGCCGCACAGGAACGCTTCTCGCTCGCGCTTGAACAAATCTCGCTCATGCAGTCGGAACTGCTCACCTCCGAGGACCGCCGCCGCGAAATGGAAACCGGTATCGAAGTCGTGCAGGCCACGTTGCGCCGCGCGATGCAGGAACGCGAAGCCGCCCGCGACGAGGCCGCGACCCTGACAGCCGCCCTTGAAGGTGACGGCACATCAATCGCCGCAATCACCGGCGGCAGCGAAACCGGCGGCACCGTTGATCTGCTGGCCGATGCCCTTGCCACCACCGCCGCCGAACGCGACCTGATCGCAGCGGATGCGCAATTTGCCATCGAACACGCGGCTGAAATGGAACTCGCCCTGCGCCTTCTTGAAGAAAAGAACGACGCGATTTTCCGCCAGCTCGAAGAAGCCATGACCGTGTCGGTTGAACCGCTTGACCGGATGTTCCGCGCGGCTGGCCTGAACCCCGATGATCTGCTGGCTGCCGCGCGCCGTGGCTATTCGGGCACCGGTGGGCCGCTGATGCCGTTCCAGTTTTCCACCCGTGGCGGCGACAACGATCCCGAAACCGAACGGGCCAATGCGATCCTTGGCGGGCTTGACCGTATCAACCTTTATCGCATTGCCGCCGAACGCGCGCCATTTGATATTCCGGTGCGGGACAACTACCGCTTTACCTCCGGCTTTGGCCAGCGCTGGGGCCGGATGCACAACGGCACCGATTTTGCAGCCCCCATCGGCACGCCGATTTATGCCCCCGCTGACGGTGTTGTGACTTTCGCAGGCTGGTCTTCGGGCTATGGTCGCATGGTCAAGATCCAGCACGAGTTCGGGATCGAGACGCGCTATGCCCACCAGAACCGGATTCGCGTGCAAGTCGGACAAAGAGTCTCGCGCGGGGACCGGATTGGTGATATTGGCAATTCTGGACGGTCAACTGGCCCGCACCTGCACTATGAAATCCGCGTAGGCGGACGCCCCGTAAACCCGATGATCTATATAAGAGCTGGACAAGATGTTTTCTAAAAGCAAAATCAACGAGCCGGGCCCAAGCGCCGGTGACACAAAAACACCATCGACGGATGCGGCAAAATCCGCAACGCCAAGCAGCGCGCCGTCGACGGAATTCAAGCCATCCGCGCCCAAGGCCAAGCCGCCTGCGTCGATCCTGTCAACGGATCTGCACATCAAGGGCAACCTGAAAACCAGTGGTGACATCAACATCGAAGGTCAGGTTGACGGCGACATCCGCGCCCACCTGCTGACCATCGGCGAAGGCGCAACCGTCAAGGGCGAATGCATTGCCGACGATGTGGTCGTGAACGGCCGCATCATTGGCACCGTGCGCGGCCTCAAGGTGCGTCTGACATCATCCGCGCGGGTCGAGGGTGACATCATCCACAAGACCATCGCCATTGAATCAGGCGCCCACTTTGAAGGGTCGGTGCAACGTCAGGACGATCCGCTGAACAAGACCGATGGCAAGACCCCCGCAAAGCCCGCGGACAAGGCCTAGGCGACCGACGACATTACCCAAAGGGCGCCCGAGCAATCGCGGCGCCTTTTTTGTGAGGGTTGCGCGATGATCCAACTTGGACCTGACATCTGGACTGCGCTTGGGCCGCACCAAAGCACGCTTGGTTTTCACTATCCAACCCGCATGGTGGTGATCCGCCTGGCTGATGGCGGGCTGTTTGTCTGGTCACCCATAGCCTTGACGCCCGCGTTGCAAAGCGCCGTGGATGCCCTTGGCCCCGTGCGCCATCTGATCGCCCCGAACACGCTGCACCATATGTCGCTGGGCGACTGGCAAGCGGCCTATCCCCACGCGTGCACCCATGGCGCGCCGGGGCTGCCGGCCAAGCGCAGCGATCTGGTGTTTGACGATGCACTGAACGACACGCCCTGCCCTGACTGGGCCGATCAGATTGACCAATGCGTTTTGCAAGGCAATGCGATCACGACCGAGGTCGTGTTTTTTCATCGCGCCAGCGCCACGGTTCTTTTCACCGATCTGATCCAGCATTTCCCGCGTGACTGGTTCTCGGGCTGGCGCGCGGTTGTTGCCCGTCTTGATCTGATGACAGCGCCCGAACCCAGCGTGCCGCGCAAGTTCCGCTTGGCCTTTCGCGATCGTGGCGCGGCGCGCGCGGCCCTTGCAACAATTACCACATGGCCCGCAAACACGCTTGTCATGGCGCATGGTGCACCCGTCAAGGATGCGCAGGCTGTTATCAAACGCGCATTTGGCTGGCTTTAGACCCGATCACACAGCGCGCGCCGGTAAAGGTGCCATGTGGCATGGCCCAACACCGGCAGCACGATCACCAGCCCCAGAAACATCGGCGCAAGGGCAATCAGTGACAGCACCGCGATGATCCCGGCCCAGACCAGCATCACCAGCAGGTTCGCTTGCACGGTGCGAAAGCTCAGGATCATGGCGCTGATGAAATCGATCTCTTTTTCCAGCACCAGTGGCAGGCTGACCACCGTGATCGAAAACAGCAGGAACGCCAGCACCGCACCCACGCCCAGTTCCACCGCGATCATGGTCAATCCGTTGGGTGTCAGAAACGCCTCCCAGCTTTGGCTGACGTTCGTCATGGTCGACAGCCCCATGAACAGGGCAAAAATCATGTGCGCAAGGAAGGTCCAGAACAGGAAATAGAACACGATGATCGCCCCGATCCACGGCACCTGGCGTGTGCGTTCGTTCCAGACCACACCCAGAACATCGCGCCAGTGCAGCGGTTGATCGGTCTCAAGACGGCGGCTGACCTCGTAAAGACCCACGGCGGCAAAGGGGGCGGCCAGCGGGAATCCCAGCGACGTGGCCAGCGTCCATGTCACATGCCCGGCCCCCAGCCACAGCATGAAAAACCCGCCCAGCACATAGACCGCGCTAAAGAACAGCCCGAATTGCGGCGCACGACGGAAATCATACATCCCCGCCTTGAGGACCACCCAAAGCTCGGACAGGGTCACTTGCCCGATATCGGGCAGTGGCGATGCGGCGATGTGGTCGCTGGCGTCGGACATGATATTCCCCTTTCGGAATATTTCGCCAGTGCCGCGGCCTCAAGTCAAGCATTAGTCCTTGGCGATAGGCTCTTGGCACGGAATCAAACCGCAGGCGCCCTGCCGCGTTCAGGCTCAAGACGGGAGATTGGTGGCTTGATTCCGGGCGTGGTTAGTCCTCAGCCGTGGCCTCGGCGCGGCTTTTGCCGCTCACATCCATCGCCAATGTCGCGGCCATGAAGGCATCCAGATCACCATCCAGCACGCCGGATGTATCGCTGGTTTCATAGCGGGTGCGCAGGTCTTTGACCATTTGATAGGGCTGCAAGACATACGAGCGGATCTGGTTGCCCCAGCCTGCATCGCCCGCATTTTCGTGCGCTTCGTTCACGAGCGCGGACCGTTTATCTAGCTCGATCTGATAGAGCCGCGATTTCAGCGCCTTCATGGCGATATCGCGGTTCTGGTGTTGCGACTTTTCCGAACTGGTCACGACGATGCCGGTGGGCGCGTGGGTGATCCGCACGGCCGAATCCGTGGTGTTGACGTGCTGCCCGCCTGCCCCGCTGGACCGGTAGGTGTCGATGCGGATATCAGCCGGATTCACCTCGATTTCGATGTTGTCATCGACCACCGGATAAACCTTGACGGAAGTAAAGGACGTGTGGCGCTTGGCGGCACTATCGAACGGGCTGATCCGCACCAGACGGTGCACGCCGCTTTCCGATTTCAACCAGCCATAGGCATTCGCCCCGCTGATCTTGTAAGAGGCCGATTTGATCCCTGCTTCGTCACCGGGGCTTTCGGATTGCAATTCAACCTTGTACCCCTTCTTTTCGGCCCAGCGGACATACATCCGCGCCAGCATATTGGCCCAGTCGCAGCTTTCGGTGCCACCGGCACCTGCGTTGATCTCGAGGAAGGTGTCATTGCCATCGGCCTCGCCGTCCAGCAGCGCCTCAAGTTCCTTGGTGGCAGCGGTTTTGGCCAGCTTGGCCAGCGCTTCTTCGGCCTCGGTCACGACCTCTTGGTCGTCCTCCATCTCGCCCAACTCGATCATATCAACCTGATCGGTCTTTTCCTGCGCAATGGTTTCAAAGGTCGCAATCGCATCAACCAGCATCTGCCGGTCGCGCATCAGCTTTTGCGCCGCGGCCGGATCGTCCCACAGGGTCGGGTCTTCGACGCGGGCATTGAATTCTTCCAGCCGGTGTTTCGCCGTGTCCCAATCCATCCGCTGTTTCAGCAGATCAAGGGACTTGTCGATCGCGGCAACGATGTTTTGCGTCTCGGCGCGCATGGGCTTGGTCTTTCCAGCAATGGGGTCGGGATGGGTGATAGCCCGCCCGCGTGGGACGGGCAAGCGGCCTAGTAAAGCCCGCCTGACGACAGCGTGCCAAAGGTTGCCTGCGGCCCCACCGTGGCTGTGCCGCCGGTTGATGTGGTGACTTCACGCGCGGACCGCACTTCGTCAAACAGGGGCAAATCACCGGCCATGGCGAAACCACCGTCAAAGGTGATGCCAAACACCGGCTCTTCGCCCGTGCGGAAACATTCGGCCACGACATTGTCGCCGCTGGCCCCGTCAGGCAGACGCGCACCGCTGAAACGGTCGATATTGATGAACTGGCATTCTTCGGGGACGTCGAAATTCCCGCCGCCATAGCGCTGGATCGCCTGTTGCATAAAGCTATTGAAGACGGGGCCGCACATGCCACCACCCGATGCCCCGCGCCCCATGCTGCGCGGCGTGTCGTAACCGATATAGCAACCGGCAACGATGTTGGAAGAAAAGCCAACAAACCACACGTCCTTGCCATCGTTGGTGGTGCCTGTTTTACCAGCAATCGGCACGGGCAGGTTGACGCTGCTGCGCGCCGTGCCGCGTTCGACAACGCCGCGCATCATGCTGGTCAGCTGATAGGCGGTGACGGCGTTCATCACCCGTTCGCGGTCTGACACAATCGCGGGCGCGCGGCCCGGTTCCAAAAGGACCGAGTTGCAATCGTTACAGACCCGCTGGTCGTGCTGATAGACGGTTGCGCCGTAGCGGTCCTGCACGCGGTCAACCAGCGTGGGTTCCACCCTCTCGCCACCATTGGCAAACATCGCATAGGCCGCGACCATGCGGAACAGCGTGGTTTCCTCGGACCCCAAGGATGCGGACAGATAGGCGTTCATGTTGTCGTAAACGCCAAAGCGTTCGGCATAATCGGCAATCACATCCATACCGACCTCCTGGGCCAGTCGCACGGTCATGACGTTGCGCGACTGTTCGATCCCAGTGCGCAAAGGCGTCGGGCCATAAAACCGGTCAGAGGCGTTCATCGGACGCCAGATTTCGCCGCCTGCGCGCACTTCGATGGGCGCATCCACGACGATGGTCGCGGGGGTGTAACCACTGTCCAATGCGGCGGCATAGACGAAGGGTTTGAACGACGATCCGGGCTGGCGATAGGCCTGCGTGGCGCGGTTCAGCTCTGAATGCTGGAACGAAAAGCCGCCCTGCATGGCAATCACGCGCCCTGTGTTCACGTCCATCGCCATAAAGCCGCCCTGCACTTCGGGCACCTGGCGCAGGGTCCAGCGAATAAAGCTGCCATCACTGTCAGCAGTCATCTTGCGCACATGGACAACATCACCAATCTCGAAATTCTCGGCGAAACTGCCACGCATCCATTCGATGTCACGGCGCGGCACAACCTGTTCGGGCTCGTCCGCGCCGATATCTTCGATCCCAAGGCGCAACTGTTCGTCACCGACCTCAAGCACAACAGCCGGATACCACTGGTTTTCCAGATGGATATCGCGGGCGATGCGCACGGACCGCAGTGCCGCGCGCCAGCTTTCTTCACTGCCCAATTCGTCGACGGGAATCGTCAGACCGGTGCCACGCCAGCGCCCGACCCCACGGTCAAACTGTTCCAGCGCGCGGCGCAGGGCTTCGGTTGCGACCTCTTGCATGTCGGGTTCCACGGTGGCGCGGATCGAATACCCGGCAGTGGTGAAGTAATCGGAATCAACGCCCAGTTCCGACACGATCTGGCGGCGCACCTGATCGGTAAAATAGTCGCGCGGTGGCACCGTAGAGCGGAAACTGGGGAAATCGCCGCCCTGCACGGTGCGCAGCGGATCGGCCAGCGCCTCGGCCAATTGGGCATCGTCGATATAACCGTTTTCGTGCATTTCCTCGAGGATGAAGGCGCGCCGTTCCAGCGCCGCCTCGCGGTTACGCACGGGGTGATAGCTATAGGGCGCCTTGGGGTGGACGGCCAGAAATGCGGCTTCGGCAATGGTCAGTTGCGCTAGCGGTTTATTGAAATAGCTTTGCGCGGCGGCCGTTACACCAAAACTACGCACGCCAAGGTCGATTTCGTTCAAATATAGCTCAAGGATGCGTTCCTTGGGCATGGATTCTTCGATCCGCGCGGCCAGAATGATTTCCTGAATCTTGCGTTCTGCGGTGCGGGACCCGTCCAGCAGGAAGTTCTTCATCACCTGCTGCGTGATTGTCGAAGCCCCGCGCAACTCGCGCCCGCCCGAGCGAACCGCATCATAAAGCGCACCCGCCATACCGCGCACATCATAGCCGGCGTGTTCATAAAAATTCTTGTCCTCGGCGGAAATGAACGCCTGTTTGACAATGTCGGGTATTTCCTCGGCCGGGCTGAACAGACGGCGTTCGGTGGCGAATTCGTCGATGATTTCGCCCTCGCCCGAATAGATCCGGCTGATGGTCTTGGGGGTATAGTTGGCCAAAGTCTCGTATGTCGGCAAGTCACGGCCATACATATAGAAAATCGCGCCAAGCGTCAGGGCGCCCATGGCCAGGCCAAGGGTGAGCATCGAAAAGATACCGCCCAGAACAGACATGATAAAGCGTAGCACTGCGCGCGCCCCCGTGATTTCACCTGCTTATATGGGCAAGCGGCAGGATGGTCAAAAGCCCAAAGCACCGGATCGGCCAATAAACGCCACTTGGCCGGACACATCTGCGTGCGCGCTTGCCAAATGCGCGCCATGCGCCCAAGTGCGGTGCCATGACACCTGATGATATCATCGCCACCTACGCCCGCATCGCGCCACACTGGGCGCGGCTGCGCAACCGCACCCTGATGGAAAAACGCTGGTTGGACCGGATGCTGGACTTTACGCCACTGCACGGGAAACAGCGGCGAATCCTTGATCTGGGCTGCGGTTCGGGCCAGCCGATCGCCAGTTATCTGATGGAACGGGGCGCGGCTGTCACGGGTGTGGACGCCGCTGTGCCGATGGTCGATCTGTTCGCCGCCAACCTGCCCGATGCCACCGTGCATCACGACGACATGCGCGGCCTTGCGCTTGGGGTGCCCTTTGATGCGATCCTTGCGTGGGACAGCTTTTTCCACCTGTCAGCGGATGACCAACGGGCGATGTTTGCCACCTTTGCGGCCCATGCCGCCCCGCGCGCCGCGCTGATGTTCACCAGCGGCGATACGGCGGGCGAAGTCATCGGCCAGGTTGGTGAAGAACCCGTCTATCACGCCAGCCTTGCGCCGGACGACTATGAAGAATGTCTCGCAAGGCACGGATTTGATGTGATAAAACACGTCGCCAACGACCCCGCCTGCGGCGGCCACACGATTTGGCTCGCACGTTTTACAGGCCGTTACTGACGCACCAGCGGGTCAAGCGCGGCCTCGGCTGTGGCCCAGCGTTGCACGGCCAGAACGATACCTGCCACAAGGTTGGCGCGCCCTTCGGGTGTCACAAGGGCAGCACGATCCCGGTCATTGGACAAAAAGCCGACCTCGACCAGAACAGACGGAAAATCAGCCGCATTCAGGACCGCCAGCACCGCCTCGCGGCGGGGGCGTGAATTGAGGGTTGCACCGGTGTCGCCCAAGCCCGCGACCAGCGCCTGCGCCAGTCGTTCGCCCTTGGGGGCGGTTTCAATGCGGGCAAGGTCCATCAGCACGGTCGCGACTGTGTCGTCCTGCCCGCTCAGGTCCAGCCCCGCCAGCAAATCGGCGCGGTCATGACGTTCGGCCATGCGTTGCGATGCTTCGCCTTCCGCCGCGTCTGTCAGCGTGTAGATCGACGCCCCTGTTGCATCATCGGCTTCCAACGCATCTGCGTGGAGCGAGATAAACGCATCTGCCCGTGCCGCGCGGGCAATGGTGATACGTTCCTCAAGCGGCACAAAGGTGTCACTGTCGCGGGTCAGCACCACATTGATATCGCCTGCACGGGTCAGGGCCTCGGCAACCTCGCGCCCCAATTGCAGCATCAAATCAGCCTCTTGCAGCCCGTCGCGCTCGGCACCCGGATCAATGCCGCCATGGCCGGGGTCGATCACAATCGTCAGAATGCCATCGTCCTGTGGTGGTGCGGCAGCACTGGTCGGATCAGCCGCCATCAGGAATTCCCAATCAGGGTCGTTGGGCGCGCCCGCAGTTGCAGTAAAACTGTCGGCATCCGTGCCCTCAAGCGTCACCGTGATATGCGCCGTGCCGTCGGTGGCGTCCACGGCCATGCCGGCGGCGCGAACCCGCAGGGGTTCGCCCAGATCAAGCACCATGCGTGACCAACCGGGGCGCAGCGCCCCAAAGCGCAAATCGCTGACCCTATCGGCATTCAATAACGCCGCGCGGGTCGCCCCGCGCCAGTCCACCTCGCGGAAATCCAGCACAAGGCGGCGCGGATCGTCCAGCGTGAACACGCGGTAAGGCACCGGCTGGGACAGGAACAGCTCAAGTTCCACGCCGCCCCAGGTATCGCGCACCTGACTTTGCGCCACGTCCAGACGGGCAAGGCCGGAAAATTCCTGCGCGACAGCCGGAAAGGCCAGCGCAATCGCCAGCACGGGGCCGATCATTCGGGATAATAGACGCGCCTGCATGGGTGTTCTCACCTGCTTTTGCCTGTTCTTATCACGCCTGCGCCCGCCCCACCATAAAGCGTTGCAGGCGCGCCATGCCTTCGCGCATGTCGTCACTGGAACGGGCATAGGAAAACCGCAGCCAGTGGTGGCCGCGCAGCGGATCAAAATCAAGACCGGGGGTGACGGCCACGCCCGCCTGATCCAGAATTTCGCTGGCAAAGGCGCGGGCATCATCGGTGAACGCGCTGACATCCACATAGACATAAAACGCGCCGTCCGGCGGGGCAAAGCGGGTGAATCCGGCCGCACGCAGGCCCGCCATCACGATTTCGCGGTTCGCTGCATAAACGGCGAGGTTTGCATCCAGTTCCGGCGCGCAATCCATCGCCGCAAGGGCCAGTTGCTGGCTGGCGTGGGGGGCACAGATGAACATGTTCTGCGCCAGTCGCTCGACCGTGCGCACGTGATCTTCGGGCACAACCATCCAGCCCACGCGCCAGCCCGTCATGGAAAAATACTTGGAAAACGAATTGATCACGTAAACTTCGTCGGTGACTTCAAGCGCGCTGACGGCTTTGGCCTCGTATGCGATGCCGTGATAAATCTCGTCGGATATGAACGCCGCCCCGCGCGCATCGCAAGCCGCCGACAAACCCGCAATATCATCGCGCCCCAGCATCGTGCCGGACGGATTGGCGGGTGAGGCCACGATCAGCCCGTCCAGTTCATGCGCAGCCACATCCGCCCCGACAGGCTGCAAACGGTTCGCCATTACGGTGGGAATCCCCACAGGTTCCAGCGACAAGGCGCGCAGGATCTGGCGATAGGATGGATAGCATGGCTCGCCCAGACCAACGCGCGCACCTGCATCAAACAGCGCCGTAAACGCGAGCAAAAACGCACCGGATGCACCGGACGTAATCACCACACGATCAGGGTTCAGATCAACGTCATACCAATCGCCGTAATGGCGCGCGATACGGGCGCGCAGGTCCGGCATTCCCAACCCGACAGTATAGCCCAAAGGCTGCGCCGTCATTTCGGCGGTAAGCTGCGCAATCGCACCGCGGGGCGCGCCCGTGCCGGGCTGGCCCACTTCCATGTGGATAATATGACGTCCGGCGCTTTCGGCCGCGCGCGCAGCCTCCATCACATCCATCACAATAAAGGGATCGACATCCCCACGGGTTGAGTTTCGCATGCCCTGCCCCTTATCCTGCCGCTGCTGGGATTGGCCCAGTCTTGGGTTCTGTTTGCCCTGCCCCAACCGGAGGCGTCAATGCACCTTTTCCGCCTTTGGCTGGCTGCCATGGTGATCGGCTTTGCCACAGCGCAGCCCGCGCGCGCCGTGACCCTGATCCGTGACGCCGACATCGAACATGCCTTGGAACAACTGGCCGCGCCGATCCTGCGCGCCGCTGGGCTGTCGCCGGGCAACGTGCGCATCCTGATCATCGACGATCGCAGCCTCAATGCCTTTGTGATCGACGGGCGGGCGATTTTCATCCATTCGGGCCTGCTGCTGAAACTGGAAAGTGCCGGACAGTTGCAATCGGTGATCGCCCATGAAGCGGCGCATATATCCAACGGCCATATCACGCGGCGGCTGACCAACATGCGCGCCTCGCGCAATACGGCGGCCTTTGGCATGGCGCTTGCGGCGGCAGTGGCCATGTCCACAGGGCGCGGCGATGCAGCGGCAGGCGTGGCGGCAGGCATCGCCGGATCAAGCCAGCGCAATCTGTTCGCCCATACCCGCGCCGAGGAAAGTGCCGCCGATCAGTCAGGCACGCGCTATATGCTGCGCGCAGGCGCTGACCCCAATGCCGCCCTTGAAGTGCTGGAAATCTTTCGCGGCCAAGAGGCATTGTCGATCGGGCGTCAGGACCCCTATGCACGCACCCATCCGCTGACCAGTGACCGGCTGCGCGCCCTGCGCGGGTTGATCGCCGCCAATCCGGCCACGCCCGCTGATCAATCAAGCGCGAATTACTGGTTCGCGCGCGCCCAAGGCAAGCTGTCGGCCTTTACACAGAACCCAAGCTGGACCCTGCGGCGCACGGGCAATGACACCAGCGCCGTCGCGCAGATGCGCCGTGCTGTCGCCTACCACCGCCAAGCGGACGCAGGGCGCGCCATCAGCATCATGCAGGCGCTGCTGGCCGCCAACCCCAACGATGCCTTTCTGCACGAACTGTTCGGGCAAATCCTGCTGGAAAGCCGCCAAGCCGCCGCTGCCGTCAACGCCTATGGCCGCGCTGTGAACCTTGCCCCCAATGAACCGCTGATCCTTGGGGGCTATGGCCGCGCCCTGTTGGCAATGGACACCGCCGACAGCACGCGCCGGGCCGTCGCGGCCTTGCAGCGCGCCCGTGATCGCGACCCGCTGGACGGGCGAATCCTGCGCGATCTGGGTCAGGCCTATGCGCGTGCGGGCCAGAATGGCCTTGCCTCGCTTGCCACGGCGGAACGCTATGCCCTTGCAGGCCGGATGGATGACGCCGCCCTGCACGCAACCCGTGCGGCAGATCAACTCGCCCGTGGCTCTGCCCCTTGGCAGCGCGCGCAGGATGTGATCAGTGCTGCCCAAACCCGATAACCGGAGACTTGTCTTGAAAAACGTCCTCAGCGCCCTTGCCATTTGCCTTGCCACCAGCACCGCCGCCTTTGACATGGAGGCGATGACCGACGCCGAACGCCAGACGTTCCGCGATGAAATCCGCGCCTATCTGCTGGACAACCCCGAAGTGCTGATGGAAGCCATCGGCGTGCTGGAAGCGCGCGAGCAGCAGGCGCAGGTCGCCAATGACGTGGAACTTGCCCGGACCAATCTGGATGCGCTGCACAATGACGGGCATTCGCTGGTCTGGGGCAACCCCGAAGGCGATATCACCATGGTTGAGTTCATGGATTACCGCTGTGGCTTTTGCCGCCGCGCCCATCCCGAAATCGCCGAACTGATTGAAACCGATGGCAATATCCGCATCATCACCAAGGAATATCCGATCCTTGGGGAACAATCCGTTGTCGCCGCGCGCTTTGCCGTAGCCACCAAGATTGTCGCCGGCGATGAGGCCTACAAAAACATCTCGGACGCGCTGATGACCATGCGCGCCGATGTGAGCGAGGACAGCCTGACCCGTCTGGCCGAAACATTCGCGCTTGATACGGACGCGATCATCGCCACCATGTCCAGCGACGAAGTCACCACTGTTCTTGAAGAAAACCGCCTGCTGGGCCAACGGATGAACATCAGCGGCACGCCAACCTTTGTCGTCGAGGACCAGATGCTGCGCGGCTACCTGCCGCTGGACCAGATGCAGCAGATCGTCGCGCAAATCCGCGACGAAGGGTAATGCCCGTATGACAACGGGCCGATCCGCGCTAGTTTGTTACTAAGCAAACAGCAGGAGGCCCAGATGATCACACGCAGACACGTTTTGAAAACCGGCGCCGCCCTTGGCGTCACAACCGTCCTGCCATTTCAAACCCGTGCTGCCGGACACGGCGGTGACATGTTTGAAACGGCCAACGGCCAGATCGGTATTCACCCGCTTGAACATGCGTCGTTCGTGATCACCGCACCGACGCAGACGATTTGTGTTGATCCGGTCGCCGCGACCCTGAAATACATGCCGTTTCCCCAGCCGGACCTGATCCTTGTGACCCATGAACACGGCGATCATTACCAACAGGCCATCATCGACGGCATTTCAACAGACGACACCCGCCTTGTGACCAATCCGGCGGTCCATGCGATGCTTCCCGGTGATGTCCAGACCCGCGCCACGGCGGTCGCCAACGGCGAACAGACCACGTTCCAGGACATCGCAATCGACGCGATCCCGGCCTATAACACCACGCCTGAACGGATGAACTTTCACCCGCAAGGCCGTGATAACGGCTATGTTTTGACGATCGACGGCTTTCGAATCTACATTTCCGGCGATACCGAGGACATCCCCGAAATGCGCGCGTTGCAAGATATTGATCTGGCCTTCGTCTGCATGAACCTGCCATTTACGATGGACGCATCCGCCGCCGCTGATGCGGTGCGCGCATTTGCCCCCACCTATGTCTATCCCTACCACTATCGCGGGCGCGACAACGGCACACAGGATCCGGCCGAATTTGCAGAGATGGTCGGCGATGCAGCACAGGTCAAAATGGGCGGCTGGTACTAATCGGGAAGTGCGGGAAAGTGCAGCACCACCGTCGTCCCCGCCCCTTCGCGAGAGGTCAGATCAAGCCGCCCGCCTGATTGTTCGACAAACCCCTTGGCCATCGACAGCCCCAGCCCCGATCCTTTGCCAACCGGTTTCGTGGTAAAGAATGGCTCGAACACATGGGCCATGTCGGCGCTGCTGATCCCGGTGCCATGGTCCTGCACCGTCAGGGTCACAGTTGGCACATCAAGCGCATCTGTGGTTTGCGCGAAAAAATGGACGATCCCGCCATCGGGCAAGGCATCGCGCGCATTCAAAACAAGGTTCAGCAAGACAGATTGCAGCTTGCCAACATCCACATTGATCTGCGCAAGGCCATCGGTGTGGCCGCGGGCCAACTGATGCCTTTCGCCCAAAAGGCGCATCACGAGGGGTGAAATGCCTTCGCATATCTCGCTGACAGTGGCTGGCCGCACGCTTAGGTTGGATCTGCGCGAAAACGCCAGCAGTTGGCTGGTCAGGTCGGCGCCGCGTTGGGCCGCGGCCTCGGCCTCTTGCAACAATGCCTCGTGTTCCACCGGATCAGTGACATGACGGCGCAACTCGAGGTTCCCCAGAACAACGGTCAGCAAGTTGTTGAAATCATGGGCAACCCCACCCGTCAGCTGACCAATGGCGCGCTGTTTGTCCGCCGCGCGCTGGCCTTCGCGTGCGGCATCAAAACCTTTGCGGAACCGTCCGATCTCCAGGGTGCAGGACACCGTGTAGATGCACAGGGCCACCAAAGTTGTCGCGATAACCGCCACCTCGGCCATGTTGGCATTGCGACTGACCTCGACCCAGATCATCACGACCACCGCGATGCAAAGCGCCCAAAGATCGGTTGAAAACAACGTGGGCTCGCGCGCCCGCTGCGAAATGGTGTTCAGCGAAAGCGAAAAGAACAACGCCAGCCCGACAAACTGCGCACCCCTGTCAGGATGGGCAAACATGTAGATGCTGATCGACACCAGGGCCGCATGGGTCAGCGTGCCAAACACCACGACCGACACGAACCGCCACAGGCCCACTCGTGCCGGCAGGCGCCCCGTATAAAAGACCTGCACGGCAAAGCTCAGCTCGTAGCAAAGAATGATCACCATCAGCGATAGATCACCCATCAGCCAGCTGGCAATCGCCCCCGACACGACAAGTATCGGAATGCGGAACCGCACTTCGGGATTGCTGAAACTGTCGACGCGTTTGATCGCCGTCAGGTCAAAGGGCAGGTCCGCGTCAGGGCGATTGAGGGGAACCTGCACCGTCACGAAATCAGGTCAGGGCCGTTTCATCAGCGGCGTCAATCTCGGCCGCGCGTTTTTCAACTTGTTCAACAATGTGTTCGACCATCTGGTCGTTATCCAGCTTGTGGCTTTGCTTCCCCGCGAGATACACCATTCCAGACCCTGCACCGCCACCTGTAAAACCAACATCCGTCATCAGCGCCTCGCCGGGGCCGTTGACGACACAACCGATGATGCTCAGGCTCATCGGTGTTTTGATATGTTCTAGACGTTTTTCCAGTTTTTCAACTGTTTTGATCACATCAAAGCCCTGACGGGCGCAGGACGGGCAGGAAATGATGTTCACGCCGCGATGGCGCAGGCCCAGTGATTTCAGGATTTCAAAGCCGACTTTGACTTCTTCGACCGGATCGGCGGACAGGCTGACGCGGATCGTGTCGCCAATCCCCATCCACAACAGATTGCCAAGGCCGATCGCCGATTTGATTGTGCCGCTGACCAGCCCGCCCGCTTCGGTTATCCCGAGATGGATCGGCGCATCGGTCGCTTCGGCCAGTTGTTGATAGGCGGCGGCCGACATGAACACATCGGACGCCTTCACGCTGATCTTGAAGTTGTGGAAATCGTTGTCTTGCAGGATACGGATATGTTCCAGCCCGCTTTCGACCATCGCATCAGGACAAGGTTCGCCATATTTTTCAAGCAGGTGGCGTTCAAGGCTGCCAGCATTGACCCCAATGCGGATAGAGCAATTGTGATCGCGCGCGGCCTGAATGACCTCTTTCACGCGGCTTTCGTCACCGATGTTGCCGGGGTTGATACGCAGGCAGGCCGCACCCGCCTGCGCCGCCTCGATCCCGCGTTTATAATGGAAATGGATGTCGGCGACGATCGGCACGGGGCTTTCAGCGCAAATCTCCTTCAACGCCTTGCTGCTGGCCTCGTCGGGCACGGAAACCCGCACAATATCGGCCCCTGCCTCGGCCGCCGCCTGCACCTGCGCAATCGTGCCCGCCACGTCCGTTGTCAGCGTGTTGGTCATGGTCTGCACCGCAATCGGGGCATCGCCGCCAACAGGCACATTCCCCACCATGATCTGGCGGCTTTTGCGGCGGTAGATATTGCGCCACGGGCGGATGTGGTTCAGGGACATTGCGCGGCCTTTGACTGTTTGCAGCCCACTACCTAAGGCGCAACCGCGCGATGGGCAACGGGGCGCGACACTTGGCCGTTACTGGGCGATTTGGACTTGGGCCACGTTCACGACAGTGGCCAGATCGTTGTCGGCGCTGATATCCGCAACCGCATAGGTTTCGGTCAGGCTATCGACCGACAGGGCGACATTGGAACTGACCGATCCGCGCGGGCCAACGGGGCCATAATGCGTGCCATTCATCGCGAAATAGACGGCGCCGCTTTCGCCAATGCGCAGGGTCGCTGGATCTTCGGTTTGTGGCACATCATAGGTGTCACCGGCGTTCATGATCGATTCAAAGATCACCGTGCCATCAGCGGCCCGCACCCGCACCCACGCGGGGCGCACCGCAACCAGTTGCACACCGGGGGCGGCCTCTTCGGTGACTTGGACACCTGCGGTCACGACCCCTTCGGGGCCGATGTCACGCGGGTCGGCACCAGCCACGAGTGTTTCGCTGTCCACATCGGCAAAGGTTCCAATCGAGGACGGGTCAAGTGATGCAATCGGTGCATCACGCGATTCCATCACAGGCACATCCAGTGCCTGGGGGCGATACAAGCGATCCAGCGCATCCGCAGATGGCAGCGCAATATCGGCAACCTGATCCATCGGTGCGGCAATTGACGGGCCTTCGTCGCCGCCGGCACCGGCCAGCGGATCAACTTCGGCAATCACGACGGGCGCGTTTTCGACGGGGGCCAGTTGCACGCGCTGCACTTCCTGCAGCACCGAATAGCCGCCATAGCCCAAGCCACCGATCAGCGCCACAAGCACTAGCACGGACCCGATAGCACCCGGTTCAATGCGGGAAAACATCGCCTCGCCCGCCGGAATGAACGGGGTGGCTGGCGCGGCGAAAATGTCCTTTTCGGCGCGGTTCAAGCGGTCTTCGCGGGTGGGTTTGACGGATGACGCATCCGCCGACATGCCGTGCGCCGTGGCAAAGCCGCTTTCGCCGCAGAACGTGTCAAACGCCCAGTCGGGATCCATGTTCAGGTAACGGGCGTAGGAGCGCACATATCCGGCGATGAAACCGGGTGTGTCGAATGCCGTTGGGTCAGCGTTTTCAATGGCGGCGATATAGGCTGCCTTGATTTTCAGCTCGCGCTGCACGTCCAGCAGGGATTTCCCCATGGTCGCGCGTTCGCCGCGCATCAGGTCGCCAAGCCGCAAGTCAAAGGCGTCAAATCCTTT
This sequence comes from Octadecabacter sp. R77987, assembly GCF_042466115.1. Lineage (NCBI taxonomy): Bacteria > Pseudomonadati > Pseudomonadota > Alphaproteobacteria > Rhodobacterales > Roseobacteraceae > Octadecabacter > Octadecabacter sp. R77987. Next base: position 642,989 of record NZ_JAXHBQ010000001.1, read on the forward strand.
GGATTCAACTTCTTCAATCGCTTTATTGCGTCTGAAGCCTCTGCGGATCATGCGCCGGTCCCGTTCCAATCTGCCCCATTCGTTGCAGAATCGAATCGACTGGATTCTGCGACTTATTGACCATTCTTAACATAGCCTTAGTCTTTGTGCACCTGCAGAAGACTCTTTAGCCTGCAAGCTCGGCGCGATTCAGCGCACAATGCGACCAAAGACCGTCCAGCGCTGTAACCAGTGCATCCAGCTCGCGCGGGCCATGCACGGGGCTTGGCGTAAAGCGCAGACGTTCGGTGCCGCGCGGCACCGTGGGGAAGTTGATCGGCTGCACGTAAATCCCGTGCATTTCCAACAACATATCCGACAATTTCTTGGTATGGATCGGGTCGCCCACGATCAAAGGAACGATGTGGCTGCCGTGATCAATGATCGGCAGGCCCAGCCCCTTGAGGCGCATTTTCAGCACCTTTGCCTGTTGCTGATGCTGGTCGCGCAACCCCTGATCCTGCTTGAGGTGCGCCACTGACGCTGCGGCACCTGCCGCCACAGCGGGCGGCAAGGACGTGGTGAATATGAACCCCGGCGCGTAGGAGCGCACCGCATCGGCCATCTTTGCGCTGGTGGCGATATAGCCGCCCATCACGCCAAAAGCCTTGCCCAGGGTGCCGTTGATGATGTCGATCCGGTCGGACAAACCATCGCGTTCGGCCACACCGCCACCGCGCGGACCATACATGCCAACGGCGTGCACTTCGTCCAGATAGGTCAGCGCGCCGTATTCATCGGCGATGTCACAGATTTCGGCAATCGGGCCAAAGTCGCCATCCATCGAATAGATCGATTCAAAGGCGATCAGCTTGGGCACTTCGGGCGGCAGCGCGGCCAGTTGCGCGCGCAGATCGTCCAGATCGTTATGTTTGAAAATCCGCTTGGCCCCGCCGTTGCGGCGAATCCCTTCGATCATTGACGCGTGGTTCAGGCTGTCAGACAGGATCACAAGCCCCGGAAACAGGCGCGGCAGGGTCGAAAGCGTGGCGTCATTGGCGATATAGGCGCTGGTGAACAACAGCGCGGCCTCCTTGCCATGCAGGTCGGCCAGCTCGCCCTCAAGGCGTTTGTGATAGACGGTCGTGCCGGAAATGTTGCGGGTGCCACCTGATCCCGCACCTGTGGCGTCAAGTGCTTCGTGCATGGCCGCCAGCACCTTGGGGTGCTGCCCCATCCCCAGATAATCATTGCCGCACCAGACGGTGATCGGCTGCTCGCTGCCATCGGCCTTGCGCCAGATCGCGTGGGGAAACTGGCCATTTTGGCGTTCGATATCAATGAACGTGCGATAACGCCCTTCCAGATGAAGGCGGGCGATGGCAGCATCAAGTTGCGCGTCAAAATCCAAGGTCGTTTCCAATTCTTGCAGCACGCGCGACAGGTGCCGCGCAGATTGGTCCTGTGGGTGATATAGAATCCTGCCCTGTCGGGCAACACGTTACAAATTGCCGCTCCTTGGAGGGCCTACCTTTCATAGGAAGGACAGCCCCCGACCGCGGGTGGGGGTGAAGCCCCCGCCCATGGGGGCGGTCGGGGGCTGTCCGGCGGTGCCGGACAAGTCAAACGCAACCCGCAACACTGGACACGCCACCGCCATACGATAGGGTCGCGCCAAACCCAAACTGCCGGAGGCACCCCATGTCCCTAACCCCCGTACTGTCGCGCATCGACGCCGATCTTGACGCCGCCCTTGACCGCCTGATGGATTTCCTGCGCCTGCAATCCATCAGCACCGATCCGGCCTTCAAGGCAGACGTGGACAAGGCCGCCGACTGGCTCGTGGCCGACCTGCAATCGCTGGGCGTGGATGTGACCAAACACAAGACGCCGGGGCACCCGATGGTCGTCGGCCACCTTGACGGTGACGGGCCGCACCTGCTGTTTTATGGCCATTACGATGTGCAACCTGTTGATCCGCTTGACCTTTGGGATACGCCACCGTTCGAGCCGCAAATCGCCGACACGCCCAATGGCAAAGTCATCCGCGGGCGCGGCGCATCCGATGACAAGGGCCAGTTGATGACCTTTGTCGAGGCCTGCCGCGCGTGGAAGGCCGTGCATGGCACCCTGCCCTGCAAGCTGACCTTCCTGTTCGAGGGCGAGGAAGAATCCGGCTCGCCTTCGCTGATCCCCTTCATGGAGGCGCACAAAGACGAACTTACCTGCGATCTGGCGCTGATCTGCGACACCAGCATGGTCGCCGCCGGTGTGCCATCCATTGCCAGCCAGTTGCGCGGGATGCTCAAGGACGAATTCACCCTGCACGGCCCCGCGATGGACCTGCATTCGGGCCATTACGGCGGCCCCGCCGTGAACCCGCTGCGCGAAATCAGCCGGATTATCGCCAGTTTCCACGATGATACGGGCCGCGTGACGGTGGACGGGTTCTATGAGGGCGTGATCGAGATTGGCGACAACCTGAAGCGCCAGTGGCAAAACAGCGGCTTTGACGAGGCCGATTATCTGGCCAATGCCGGCCTGACCCAAGCCAGCGGCGAGGCGGGATATTCCACGCTGGAACAACAATGGGCACGCCCCACATTGGAAATCAACGGGCTGTGGGGCGGTTATCAGGGGGCTGGATCAAAAACCGTGATTCCGGCGCAGGCCCATTGCAAGATCACCTGCCGCCTTGTGGGCGACATGGACCCGGACAAACTGCGTGACAAGGTACGCGCCCATGTGAGCGGCCAATTGCGCCCCGACACCCGCGTCACATGGGACAACGATCTGGAAGGATCAAAGGCCGCCGTGATGAACACCGACCGCCCCGAATTCGAGGCCGCCCGCCAGGCGCTGTCGGATGAATGGAACCGCGAGGCCGTGTTCAGCGGCATGGGCGGGTCGATCCCGATTGCCGGATTCTTCAAGGATATCCTTGGCATGGACGCGATGCTGGTCGGCTATGCCCAAGAGGACGACCGCATTCACAGCCCGAACGAAAAGTATGATTTGCAAAGTTTCCACAAGGGCATCCGCAGCTGGGCGCGCATTCTGGACGCCCTGGCGTGATCAAGCGGGCTCTGAACTGGGCGTTCTGGGGCATCGGCACGCTGGTGGCGCTGGTGGCGCTAAGCTGGCCGGTGTTCATGCCCGACCGCGCGGCGCGTGGATTGTGGGCAACGGACGGTTACGGGTTGGTGCTCGATATCGGGCCGTTCGGGCTGAATGTCTATGAGGTGAACAGCGCCACATGCCTGCTGTATCTGTCCGGTCCGGCCCATTCGCTTGCGCTGCGCGCGCTGGCGGACGCGGATTTCAGCGCCAATGACGGCGTGCTGACAATTAACGTGCAAGGCACCATCAATCCGATCACCGCCACGCCCATCGCCGCCCTGCCCGATCATTGCGGCACCACCCCGCAACCGGGCACCCCGCGCGAAAACTTTGACGCGCTTTGGACGGTCATGAACGAAAACTACGCCTTCTTTGACCTGCACGGGGTCGACTGGGCCGCGCGCTATGACCAGTTCGCGCCGCAGTTCACCGACGATCTGGACCTTGCTGCGACATTTGATCTGATGACGCAGGTGCTGTCGCCGTTGGACGACGGGCATACCTATATCATATCGCAATCGCTGTCGCGCGGGTTCAGCCCTGCAACCCACGTGGATTGGGCCGAGGAGCGCAGCGAATTTCTGGACGTTGCGCGCGCGCGCGGATTGAACAGCGTTGAAAACACCGGGCTGGAATATGCCATTCTGGAGGGCAATATCGGCTATGTCCTGATCCGGCATATGGGCGCGAACCCGGGGCTGCTGGGATCCGAGGACGGGCTGGCAGGTGACGGCTTTGCCGAGGTCGCTTTGGCTTTGGAAAACACCGATGCCATCGTGATTGACGCGCGCCTGAACCCCGGCGGGTCAGATGGTGTGGGCCTTGCCTACGGCGCATTTTTCGCGACCGAACCGGTGCTGTGCTGCACCAAGGTCACGCGCACCGCCAGTGGATACAGCGACCCGTTCACCATCACCGTGACACCTGCGGGGCCGCGCGCCCTGACCCAGCCTGTGATCCTGCTGACCAGCGGTTATACCGCCAGTGCCGCCGAAATTTTCACCATGGCGATGCGGGAATTGCCGCAGGTCACGGTTGTGGGCGAACCGACCGCAGGCGGGCATTCCGACATCATGGAAGCGCAGCTACCCAACGGATTCGTGCTTGGCTTTTCGCACCAGCGTTATTTCGCGGCCGACGGGAGCCTGTTTGAACGGGTCGGCGTGCCGCCTGATGTGGTGTCGCCGTTCAATGTGGCGGCCATGCTTGCGGGCGATGATCCGCAACTGGATGCCGTGCTGACGGACCTGCGCAACTAGGCCTTCACTGCCGCGCGCGCCACCTTGGCCAGCAGCAACAGCCACGGCGCGGCGTGCATCAGGAAATCAAAGATGTCGACGGGCCGGCTAAGCGTGCCCGCGAACAACATCTTCAGCTTTTCCCAGATATGCGGTTCGGGAAAGAACGGCGCAAGACCAAGGGTAAGTGCGGCGAGGATCGCAAGGTTCCACGGGATCTGATCTAGGAAATGCATGGTCTGCCCTTTCGTTTCCCATGACATAAGGGCAGTGGCACGGATAATCCATGCCGAAATTGGAATATGTTGTCGCATGCTCTAAACCCCAGCACGGAATCAAGCCGCAGGCGCCGTGCATCGACAGGCCGCCCCGCCGGGCTGGCGATGCACGGTGCGTGTCGCAATCCATGTAACACCATCAATCAAAGGAAAAGTGGCGCGGTTGACGGGGCTCGAACCCGCGACCTCCGGCGTGACAGGCCGGCACTCTAACCAGCTGAGCTACAACCGCGCATCACGCATCGGACATGTCAGGGGGCAGTGTGGCGCGGTTGACGGGGCTCGAACCCGCGACCTCCGGCGTGACAGGCCGGCACTCTAACCAACTGAGCTACAACCGCTCACTGCCCGCCCAAGGGTGTCCTCAAGCGTGACCTGCCTTCTAGGATGCACCTTGCACCCCGTCAAGCGCGAAGCGCACCAAAACATCGGCATTTTTCTTAGCCCGTCACCACAGCCCCTGACCCACATTTCATTGAGTGCAAAAAACCTTTGAATTGCAGCACGTTCTGCGCCATCTTGCATGTTGTCGCACGACAAATGCCACCCTGGGGAGGGTCACGAATGACGATATCTCGTCGGACATTTCTGTCCGCAAGCGCTGCCGCCATGACAGTCGCGGCCGGCCCCGTGCGCGCCACGCCCCTGATTGCCCTGCCTGATGATATCGTCGAGCGGGACGCGGCAACGATTACCGCGATCCGCACGCCCTCGCAGGTGGTGGCCATGACATTCGATGACGGGCCACACCCCAGCCTGACGCCGCGCCTGCTTGATATGCTGGCCGCGCGCAACCTGCGCGCAACCTTCTACCTGATCGGCAACCGTGTGGTGCAATACCCCGATATCGCCCGCCGTATCGCCGCCGAAGGCCACGAAATCGGCAATCACAGCTGGTCGCACCCGTTTCTGGACGGATATTCCGACAGCGCGGTGATGCGCGAGATTGATCGCACGACAGACGCCATCTATCAGGTCACAGGCCGCCCGCCCGTGACCTTTCGCCCGCCCTACGGCGCATTCAACCGCCGCCAGCGCCTGATGCTGCATGCCGCGCGGTCCCTGCCGACGGTGCTATGGTCGGTCGATCCGCAGGACTGGCGCCGCCCCGGCGCCAATGTGGTGGCCGATCGTATCCTTGGGCATTCGCATTCAGGGTCAATCATCCTGAGCCATGACATCCACCGTGGCACGATCGACGCGATGCCCCGCACGCTGGACGGGCTGACGCGGCGTGGCCTGCATTTTGCGACCATGTCACAGATGCTGGGCTGGCCCACATGGCAAAGCCGCAATTTCCGCCGTGTGGTGCAAGCCTCGGGTTAAGAGCGGCGTTCTGGCAGCGGGATATGTTCCTGATTATCGCCCGCGGGCAGTTGAAAGCGCCCGTTCGCCCAATCACCGGCGCGCCATGCTTCCTTGGCCGCATCGATCTTGTCGCGGCTTGAGGCCACGAAATTCCACCAGATATGGCGCGGCCCGTTCAAGGTGGCCCCGCCCAGCAACATGATCCGCGCGCCCTGATCGCCCGCACGCAGGCTGACCTGATCACCGGGGCGAAACACCATCATCCGCCCCGCGTCAAACCGCTGGCCGGCAACATCAACCGCGCCTTCCAGCACATAGGCACCGCGATCTTCGTGGTTGTCGGGCAGCGGGATCGCCGCGCCCGCCGCAAGGGTCGCATCCAGATAGAACATCTCGGACGGGGTTTGGACGGGCGCGGTTTCGCCGTAAGCCGTGCCAAGGATCAGGCGCACTTCCTTGCCCTCGCCCTCCAGCACCGGCAGATCGGCCGCAGACGCATGGATAAAGGTGGCCGGATCATCCTCGCGCTCCTCTGGCAGGGCGATCCAGCTTTGGATGCCAAACAGGCTGGCGGGCCGGTCATCATCATCCATCCGTTCGGAATGCGTGATCCCGTGGCCTGCCATCATCAGGTTGACAGCGCCGGGGGTGATCCACTGGTCGGTGCCCAGGCTGTCACGGTGATGAATGCGCCCCTGATGCAGGTAAGTGACCGTGGCCAGCCCGATATGCGGGTGCGGGCGCACATCTATCCCCTGTCCCGTCAGAAATTCCGCCGGTCCCATCTGATCGAAAAAGATGAACGGGCCAACCATCTGGCGCTTGGGTGCTGGCAAGGCACGGCGCACCTCGAATCCACCCAGATCACGGGCGCGTGGCACGATCACGGTGTCGATTGCGTCGACGGCGTCGCCCGTGGGGCAATCGGGATCAAGGGCGGGGTTCCAAGACATGCGCGTTCCTCCTGTTGCATCACGATATAGCGCATCGGGCGTGCGCACCAAGAGGCGCGGATGGAGGGGTGATGTGCAGGGATGCACAGCGGGTGGAATAAGTGGCGCTTGAACTGAGGGTTGCGCGAACGCGTTTCCAAAGTGAAACGCTGCCTCGCGCTCCACAAATTTGCTTTGCAAATTGGTGGGTGGTGGGTCGTGAGAGGCTCGAACTCCCGACATCTTCGGTGTAAACGAAGCGCTCTACCAACTGAGCTAACGACCCGTTGCGCCCTCTTAGCGCGGTCTTTTCAGGGCTGCAAGCCCTGCTGGCCAAGGGTTGTGTGTTCGCCGTTTGCCAGACGAAAGATCACCCCTTGCCCGCCGGGCAATTCATCAAGCCTTTCAATGCCATAGCCCATCGCAGCCGTGCGCAGCACACGCGATGTGATGCCATGGGTGACGACAATTGTCGGCGCTGTCACTGTGCGCAGGAAATCCTGTGCGCGGGTCCACATCGCATCGAACCCGTCCCCGCCCGGCGCCATGGCATAGAAATCCAGAAAATGGTCGACCGCGCGCGCGGCCGGCCACTTTTCTTCGATCTGCGCACGGGTCAGCCCGCCCCATTCCCCGACTGAAATTTCACGCAACCGGGCGTCAACCGTCACCTGACCAACAAATGCCTTGGCCACCAGATCGGCCGTTATGCGTGCACGGCCTTGCGGGCTGGAAATCACCGCGTGACTGTCTGCCGTCACCCCTGCGGCCGCCAGCATCCGGCCCATCGCAACAGCCTGCGCACGCCCCTTTGCGGTCAGCGGCGAATCCAGCACACCTTGCATGCGATGCTCGGCGTTCCATTCGGTTTCGCCGTGGCGTAGGATATAAAGCTCGGGCAGGTCCATCACTCACTCGCAAAAAAAGGCGCACCCTTTCAGATGCGCCTGGGAATTCTGGTGGGTGATAAGAGATTTGAACGCCTGACCTAGCGTGGCTTGCGCAGCAAACGCGCGTTTGGTCAGGCTCTCTACACCCTGCGACGGCCCCCGCTGGGCAGGCGCGCGAAAACTGGTGGGTGATAAGAGATTTGAACTCCTGACATCTTCGATGTGAACGAAGCGCTCTACCACTGAGCTAATCACCCGATGGCGGGCGTTCTAGCCCTACTCGGCAGCCTCTGCAAGAGGGTCATTGGTGGCGACGGTTTCGGCGTTCTGGCGCACCTTGACGATCATCATCTTGCCGTTGGGAAGATTCTTTTCGCGGTTCACTTTCAGTTTGCCCAAAGGATGCGCGATCATTTCCTCGCCCTGCGACAGGCTGCGGCCAAGAACGGCCAGCATTGCCTCGACCACGGGTTTGACGTCCTTTTTCTTCATGCCTGATTCCAGCACGACGCGGTCGATCAGTTCCTTCTTGCGCACGGTCGGGCCTGCCACGACGGGCGTGGCCGATGCCACAACCGTAGGTGTCGGCGCGGGCGCGGGTGCCGGCGTTGCCTTGATCGCCGCGGCCTTTGGCTTGGCAGCGGTTGTCTTTGCCTTGGACGTGGTGGCTTTCGCCGCCGTTTTGGTGGTCTTTTTTGCGGTCGTGCTCTTTTTGGCAGTTGTGGTCTTGCGGGTTGCCATGGTGGCCTCCAAGTGTTTCGACTATGGAAACAATAGCCTGTCACAACTGGCTTGGATACCGTGTTCACGTGTCAAATTGCCCAGTGTTGCATTTTCCAGTGACCGCCCGCTTGACCCCCCTGAATTTCGTTCCTAGCGTCAGTGCTGCAAAAACCTGGGGAGGGATAAATGCGCAAACTAACGATCATCAGCGCCATCGCGCTGTGTGTTGCAACATCTGCACAGGCGGGCGGCATGTCCGACCCGATCATGGAAATGGACAGTGGCGATATCGCGGCCACGACCACCGGATCGTCATCGCCCGACATGATCATCCCGCTGATTTTCGTGGCCTTTGTGGCGCTGGCCAAGTCCTGAACATGAAAAAGGGCGCCCGCGCGGGCGCCCTTTTGCGTTGTCCAGGGATCAGCCCTTAGTGGGCCACAGCCCCTGCCCCGTCATCGCTTGATTTCAATGCGGCGGCGGCGGCGGCCTCATCCTCGGCCTCTTGATCCCATTCGATCGCTTCGGGCTGACGGACCAGCGCGTGTTCCAGCACCTGCGACACGTGGCTGACCGGAATGATCGTCATCCCGTCTTTGACGTTGTCTGGGATATCCACGAGGTCCTTTTCGTTTTCCTGCGGGATCAGCACCGTCTTGATACCGCCGCGCAGGGCCGCGAGAAGTTTTTCCTTCAATCCGCCAATCGGCATGGCATTGCCGCGCAGTGACACCTCGCCGGTCATGGCGATATCCTTGCGCACGGGGATCTGCGTCAGCACCGACACGATAGATGTGACCATGGCCAGACCGGCACTGGGGCCGTCTTTGGGCGTTGCGCCATCGGGGACGTGCACGTGGATATCCAGCTTGTCGAATTTCGGCGGTTTCACCCCGATTTTCGGGCTGATGGAGCGCACATAGCTGCTGGCCGCGTCGATGGATTCCTTCATCACATCGCCCAGCTTGCCGGTGGTCTTCATCCGCCCCTTGCCCGGCAGGCGCAGCGCTTCGATATTGAGCAACTCACCCCCGACCGAGGTATAGGCCAGCCCCGTCACGACACCGATCTGATCTGTCTCTTCGGCCAGACCAAAGCGGAACTTCTTGACGCCAAGGAAATCGTCCAGATTGTCAGCGGTGACGACAACCTTTTCGGCCTCTTTCTTGACCAGCTTGGTCACGGCCTTGCGGGAAACCTTGGCGATTTCGCGCTCAAGGTTGCGCACACCGGCCTCGCGGGTATAGGTGCGCACCATTTCGCGCAGGGCATCGTCCGACAGTTCAAACTCGCGCGGCTTCAGCCCGTGGTTTTTCATCTGCTTTGACAGCAGGTGCTGCTTGGCGATCTCGACCTTTTCATCCTCGGTGTAGCCTGCCAGCGGAATGATCTCCATCCGGTCCAGCAAAGGCCCGGGATATTCGGTAGGAGTTCGCGGTGGTCAGGAACATCACGTTGGACAGATCATATTCCACCTCAAGGTAGTGATCGGCAAAGGTGGCGTTCTGTTCAGGGTCCAGCACTTCCAGCATGGCAGATGCGGGATCGCCCCGGAAATCCTGCCCCATCTTGTCGATTTCATCAAGCAGGATCAAGGGGTTGGTTGTTTTCGCCTTTTTCAGCGCCTGAATGATCTTGCCGGGCATGGACCCGATATAGGTGCGGCGGTGGCCGCGGATTTCGCTCTCGTCGCGCACACCACCAAGGCTGATGCGGATGAACTCGCGCCCCGTCGCCTTGGCGACCGATTTGCCAAGGCTGGTTTTACCCACACCGGGCGGGCCGACAAGGCACATGATCGGGCCTTTCAGCTTTTTGGAGCGTTGCTGCACCGCCAGATATTCGACGATGCGTTCCTTGACCTTTTCCAGCCCGTAGTGATCGGCGTCAAGAATTGCCTCGGCGCGGCCCAGATCTTTTTTGGTGCGCGATTTCACGCCCCATGGGATCGACAGCATCCAGTCCAGATAGTTGCGCACCACGGTGGCCTCGGCCGACATGGGTGACATGTTTTTCAGCTTTTTCAGCTCGGCCTCGGCCTTATCGCGGGCTTCCTTGGAAAACTTGGTCGCGGCGATCTTGTTCTCTAGCTCGGCAATCTCGCCCTCGCCCTCCTCGCCGTCACCCAACTCCTTCTGGATCGCCTTCATCTGTTCGTTCAGATAGTATTCGCGCTGGGTGCGCTCCATCTGCGATTTGACGCGGGTCTTGATCTTTTTCTCGACCTGCAGGACGGACATTTCGCCCTGCATCAGGCCGAACACCTTTTCCAGACGATCGGACACAGAAAGGGTTTCCAGCAGGTCCTGCTTTTGGCCCACTTCAATGCCCAGATGCCCTGCAACCAGATCGGCCAGCTTGGCCGGTTCGCTGGCTTCACCCACCGCGGCCAAAGCTTCCTCGGGGATGTTCTTTTTGACTTTGGAATAACGCTCGAACTCATTGGCGACCGAGCGGACCAGCGCCGCTGTGACGTCCTCGTCACCGGGCATTTCGGTCAGGTATTCCGCACTCGCCTCAAAGAAATTCGGGTTGTCGATATACTGGGTGATGCGCACGCGGCTGATGCCTTCGACCAGCACCTTGACGGTGCCATCGGGCAGTTTCAGCAGTTGAAGCACATTGGCCAGCACACCGGCCTTGTAGATGCCGTCACTTGCCGGATCATCGACACCGGGGTCGATCTGGCTGGACAGCAGGATTTGCTTGTCGTCCTGCATCACTTCTTCCAAAGCGCGGACAGACTTTTCACGGCCCACGAACAGCGGGACGATCATATGCGGAAACACCACGATATCGCGCAATGGCAATACGGGGTAGGACGCGCTGAGGGGCTCTTGCATGCTCTTATCCTTTTCTTGGCAAGACGTGATACCCCGCCAGGCGGCAACATCACGTCTCCTCTCTGGTTACTAGATGTGGGGGTATGCCCCATCGTTTCAACCATCAAGGCGCTTTTTATGCTGGGGGCCAGAGTGCCTATTGCACGGGGCCAGCGCAAGGCGCGATCACGGCATTTGTGGGAATAATTGGAACAATTTGCCGCGACGCGCCGTGTGCACATACAGGCGCTGCAACCATGCCGCTTGCCTCTAACTTCCTTAAAATGCTAAATATTTTGGATACATCTCGGGGGAGATTCGTAATGCCTGGTATCGAGGCCTTTTTGGCCCTGCTCGCTGTACTTTTTGGACTTAGTGGTTTGTTCACCTCCGAGACGGATGAAGAACCAGACGATGGCGGCGAAGACCCGATCAGCTAACGGGTGCTGACCAGACCTTATGGCGCGCCTTTCCATCATCCTCACGTTTTATGACGAAACAGCCTTTGTCGACATGGCAATCGGGTCGGTTCTGGCGCAGCCAATCGACGATCTGGAGTTGATCATCGTCAATGACAATCCCGACAGCTTTAGCGCGGACTACTTTGATGGCCTGAACCTGCCCGACACCGCTCAGGTGCTGCATCACCCTGAAAACAAGGGGTTGTCGGCGGCACGCAATACTGGGCTTGCGGCGGCCACGGCCCCATTGGTCGGGTTTCTGGATGGCGACGATTACTATGTCACCGACGGGTTGGCGCAGCAGTTGCAAATGGCCGAAAACAGCGGTGCCGATATCACCCATGCACCCTGCTACATCAGCCGCCCCGGTAGCCCAGAACTGGAAATTCTGCGCCGCGACAGGCTGTTGTTCAACGCGCCCAATATCGGCGCCGGTCTGCTGCATTTCGAGGAATCGCAATTCATCACATCGTCATGGGCCAGCCTGTATCGGCGCGATTTCCTCGACGCATTCAACCTGCGCTTTGACGAGGACCAACCGAAATTCGAGGACCGCTTGTTCGTGCTGCACACCGTCACGGCCGCGCGCAAGATCGCAACCCTTGGCATCCCTGCCCGCGTCTGGCGCCAGCGCGCCGGATCCATTTCCGTCACGCGCGCCGATCCGGTCATCCATCGCCTGCAACTGCAACTGATCGAAAAGTGCCTCACCCACATCCGCGCCGAAGTCGACGCCAAACGCCTGCCCCCGCGCTTTGAAAAACGCGAGCTGTTCAACACCGTCAGCCGCTTGATCTGGGACATGGATATCATCGACCCGATCGTCGCGGGGGCCGATCCGGCCTACGCCGAGTTTGCCGACCGGATCATGCGCCTGTTGGGCCACGAGAGCTTTGGCCACGCCATTTTCGACGACCCCGTGCTAACCTATGTTTCACGCGTCGGCATGCGCACGCGCCTGGGGTTCATCAGCCGCACCTTGTTCTTTGATCTGCACAAGGCCCTGCGCATTGGCGACTTTGCCGCCGCCCAAACGATGCTGAAAAACGCACGTGCAATCAAAGCACCCAAGCGCGCCAAACCGCCCGCCCCAGTGAATGCCGATGTGATCGTGCATTTCGGCATGCACAAGACCGGATCAACCTATTTGCAGCACCATCTGGTGCATTACCGCAAGACATTGTTACAAAATGGAATTCTGTTCCCGCACACTGGGATGCAGCCGGATCAGACCAACACGATCCGCCAAGGCGGATTGCCCGGTCACTTTGGCCTTGTGACCGGCCTGCGCGAAGCGGGGAAACACAATGTCTGGGCGAACCTGCGCCGCGAAGTGAACAAAAGCAACGCGCAAACCGTTGTTATTTCGTGTGAAAACATGCTGTTCCCGCTCAGCGGGGACCGCGACACGCTTTTGCCATTGCTGATGGAGCATCTGGGCATGTTCCGATCCATCCGTGCGGTCGCCTTCGTGCGCCGGCCCGATGTTTACGTCGAAGCGCTTTATAAGGAAATCGTCGCCAACGGGCGGCGCATGGGCAGCCGTTCCCTGCAGGAATTCATGGTGGATCACGGCGCACCGCTGACCGACCTGCCCGCCCTGTTCGCGCCGATCGAGGCCGCGACCGGACAGCCCGTGGCCTTTTGCGATTTCGACACGGCCGTGGGGGCAAACAGCCTGTGGCTGGACTTTGTGAACCTGTGCGGGTTGCCGCGCGACATGGCCGTCCTACCGGATGTTCCCCGCTATCCATCCGCCGGCCGCAACGGAACCGAAGCGGCACGTATCGTCAACACCCTGATCGACGACGAAGTGCAGCGCCAAAGGGTGCTGCGCGACCTGTTCATCGCGCTGCCACCCGAACCGGACGCGCAGACGATCCTGTCGCCATCCGAACGGCTGGCCCTGATTGACCAATTTAAGGGGGCATCGGCAAGCTTTGCCGCCGCGCGGGGCTATGCGCCCGATTTCGGAAAAATGCGCAAATCCGTGCCAAAACGCTGGAAACCGCCTGCAGGCATGGACACCCAAACGCTGAACGCCCTGCGTCAGTCGCGCCTGCGCGCCGAACGTCCGCCCGAACCGGCGCCATCACGGCGCAAACCGCGTAGCAACACAGACCCGACACTTGTGACACTGCGGATCAAACCGCGCCCATGGGTCATGCGGATGCTGAACTGGCGCCCGTTTCGCTAGGGCATCTTGCGCTTGACGGTGTTTTCGCTGGGCTTGCGCAATTGCACCCATTAGGCTGGCGCAATCCGCACGAAAGGGTTCACCGCCATGTCCATGCTCGCCCTGATCCTGATCGCGATGATCGCACTGTTGCACGCGTATATCTGCTGGTTTGAAATGTTCGCTTGGGAAAGCCGTGGACCACGGGTTTTTGCATCATTCCCCAAAGACCTGTTCGCCCCCACCAAGGCGATGGCGGCGAATCAAGGGCTGTATAACGGGTTTCTGGCGGCAGGGCTGGTCTGGTCCCTGCTGATTTCAGACGCCATATGGGCGCGAAACGTCGCGCTTTTCTTCCTGATCTGCGTTGCCGTGGCAGGCATCTACGGCGCAGCAACCGTATCGCGCCGCATCGCATATGTGCAGACGGTTCCTGCGGTTTTGGCCATCGCAGCGGTGTTCATTGGCTAAAACAACCCGTTGTCGTGTGCTGACCCATCAGTGATCACCTGAAGCACATCCCAGTGCTCGACGATCTTGCCCAGTTCATCAAAGCGAAAGATGTCCATCCCTGCGTAATCGTCACTTCCGGGCCAGATCTGGTGGCAGTGCAGCACCACAAGATCACCCTCGGCAATCGCCCGTTTGAAATGGGTGATCTTGCCGGGGTATTCGGCTGCCATGCGTTCAAAATAAGTGATAAACGCCTCTTTCCCGTCGGCCACATGCGGGTTGTGCTGGATGTAGTCGTCACCCACGTAGCGGGCAATGGCCTCGCGCGGCTGGCACTGATTGAACATCAAATCATAAAACGCGATTGCATTGGCTTTGTTCGCATCAAGGTCTTGGGTCATGTCGCCCTCCGTGAATGTGGTGCGGTGACCATAAGGCAGCGCACGGGGCGTGGCAAAAGCCCCCGATCTGCCCGATTTCCATCAAGTTACCGACACATGCCCGTGGGAAAACACGCCCAACCCAACGTCAGAAAGCCCGCCATGCTGCGCCTTTTAGCCCGCCGCCTTTATCGCGACCGTCGCCGTTACGCGGTGATGATCGTCTTTTTGTTCCTTGCGGGGGCAACAACATTCTGGGGCGTGCGCACCAGCCTGTTCAGCGTGCCAATGCCGCTGGTTGCCGGTCTGGCCTTTGTGGTGGGGATCGGCATCTTTGCGCCCATCTTGTCACTGCTCATCCCGCCGTGGCGCTTTACGATTGAAATCGCCGCCGTGGGCCTGTTCGCACTTGCACTGATCGGTCAGTTCATCCCCAGCCTGTCACTCCACGAGATCACGACCCGCGTCGCGATCTGGGCCTTTGTGGCGATGAACCTGCTGTCGCTGCTTTACACGACGCAATTTCTGGATCGCTGGTTTATGCGCAAGGATCACACGCTGACCGGACGCGCCAAGACCCGCCTGCCGCAACAGCGGGTCTGGGACGGGGTGATCGGCACGCCGCCCCATATTGATAAGCTGGCCAAGAACGATCTTGTTACCTTTGAAAATGTCGACGGTGACCCGATGCAGCGCCGTCTTGTGCAACGCATCAACGGCACGTCGTTGCTCGAGGAAATCCAAACGCTGGACCAGTTGGATGAACCGCGCCGGATCGGCTTTCAGTGGCATGTGCCGCAGTCCGATGATCCCGAAAAACATCGCGGCTATGCGCGCACGGAAATCACCGATACCGGCCGCAAACGTGTAATCACGCGCACCATGACACCCGCGCAGTATCCGCTTCGCGCGGCCCTGATGAACTGGATTGACGATACTTACGGGCGGATGCTGGACGACGATCTCAACGATCTTGAACGGCCCAAAGCCACTGCGCAAACGCCGCCGCCGCTGCCCGCCTAAAGCGGGTCGATATCGCCCTGCGCGCGGCCTGCTTGGAAATCAGCCTCCCAGGCGGCGAACCTCCCCGCCGCAATCGCATCGCGCATCCCCTGCATGATGTCCTGAAAATAGCGCAGGTTGTGCCATGTGAGCAGCATGCCTGAAATCATTTCCTGAGACCGGAACACATGGTGCAGGTAGGCGCGGCTGTAGTTGGAACAGGCCGGACAGGCACAGTTTTCATCCAAAGGGCGCGGATCATCGGCGTGGCGCGCGTTCTTGATGTTCAAGAACTCCGCGCCGCGTAAACGCCTGCCCCGTGCGCCCGCTGCGCGACGGCAGCACGCAATCCATCATGTCGATCCCGCGTTTCACCGCGCCGACAATATCATCGGGCTTGCCCACCCCCATCAGATAGCGCGGCTTGTCGGTGGGCAGTTGATCGGGCGCATAATCAAGACAGGCAAACATCGCCTCCTGCCCCTCGCCCACGGCCAATCCACCCACGGCGTAGCCATCAAAGCCGATGCCGGTCAGGGCTGCCGCACTTTCGGCGCGCAAATCCTGTTCGAGGCCCCCTTGCTGAATGCCGAACAGCGCATGGCCGGGCCTGTCCCCGAAGGCATCGCGCGACCGCTGCGCCCACCGCATCGAAAGCGCCATGCTTTCCGCGATGCGCGCACGGTCGGCAGGCAACGCAGGGCATTCGTCAAAGCACATGACGATATCCGAGCCGAGGAGTTTTTGAATTTCCATCGACCGTTCCGGTGTCAATTCGTGCCGCGACCCGTCGATGTGGCTGCGAAACGTCACGCCCTTTTCGGTCAGCTTGCGCAATTCGGCCAGTGACATCACCTGAAACCCGCCGGAATCAGTTAAAATCGGCTTGTCCCAGTTCATGAACCTGTGCAGCCCGCCAAGACGCGCGATCCGCTCGGCCGTAGGGCGCAGCATCAGGTGATAGGTATTGCCCAGCAAAATGTCGGCACCCGTCGCGGCGACGCTTTCGGGCATCATCGCCTTGACGGTGGCGGCCGTGCCAACGGGCATGAACGCAGGTGTGCGAATGTCGCCGCGCGGCGTGGAAATCACACCGCTGCGGGCCTTGCCGTCAGTGGCGTTCAGGGCAAATGCGAATGGTTTTGTCATGCCGTCCTCTTGGCGCACTGCGGCGGATTTGCCAAGGGGCCGCGACAGCCCTTTACGCGCGCGCCCCTAAACCCTATATGAACAGTCAGGAATACATGAGGCCCCAATGACCGACCAGGACACGCAAATCGAAGGCACCCCGCTGATCGCGCCCTCGACCACCGACCACCCGCTTTACGAGGATATCGTGGCGGCCTGCCGGTCTGTCTATGACCCTGAAATTCCTGTGAATATTTATGACCTTGGGTTGATCTACACGATCGACATCAATGAGGCCTCCGAGGTGAATGTCACCATGACACTGACCGCACCGGGGTGCCCCGTGGCCGGTGAAATGCCCGGCTGGGTCGCCGATGCGATCGAACCCCTGCCCGGTGTGAAACAGGTTGATGTGGCCATGACCTTCGAGCCGCAATGGGGGATGGAAATGATGAGCGACGAAGCCCGCCTTGAACTGGGCTTCATGTAATCGGCGATTGTCGGCCAGCCGTGAAAACTGCCCTTGGGTAAATTGCCAAACCCCTGCTAAACTGCGTCCAGTTTTGGGGTCGTGATGTGTTAACTCGGCGTGCGTTTCATCTGTCATTACTGGCGACAGCGGCCACCGCCGCCCTTGCGCCCGATGCCCTGCGCGCCCGCACGACTACCGCCGATCCTGTCGAAACCTTCCTTAATCGCCTGACGTTTGGCGCCACCCCGCTTGAACGCGCAATTGTCGCGGAACGCGGCACATCCGGCTGGCTGGAGGATCAGCTGAACCTGTCCGCCTATGACGATGCATTCGAGGCCGGACTGGCCCGCCAGACCCTGCGGATCGCATACGAGGCCGAAGATGATGACGGCGAGGGCAATTCATGGGGCGCACTGGACGAAATGCGCCCCCTTGGCACGCTGGCCGCCGATCCCGCCGACCTGTTGCACTTGATTGACTGGGAGCGCGGGTTTGCATGGGAAGAACGGGTGCGCCCCGCCAACGAGGTCATCGCCGCCTCGCTGACGCGCGCGGTGCACGCACCCGCGCAATTGCGCGAGGTGATGACGCAATTCTGGCACGATCATTTCAACGTCCACGCCCACAAGGACGAATACACCGCGATCTTTTTTCCAAGCTACGACAGGATGTTACGCGCCAACGCCCTGGGTAACTTTCGCGCCATGCTGGGAGCCGTGGCCACATCGCCGACGATGCTGGTTTATCTCAATAACGACGACAGCCGCGCCAGCCCTGCCAATGAAAACTATGCCCGCGAATTGCTGGAACTGCACACACTGGGGGCGGCCAATTACCTGAACGAACACGCAAACCGTTGGGACGAAGTGGAAAAGGACGCCAGCGGGCTTGCCGTGGGCTATATCGACGAAGACGTTTACGAGGTCGCGCGCGCCTTTACCGGCTGGACCGTGGGCGACGGGCGCTGGGTGGCTGACGGGCAGCACGCGCCGATGACCGGCAGGTTCCACTATGTCGACAGTTGGCACGATCCCTATCAGAAACGGGTGCTGGGGCGCGAAATGGCCCCCAACCGCGCGCCTTTGGCGGATGGCGAACAGGTGCTCGATGTCCTTGCCACCCATCCTGCCACGGCGCGGTTCATCTGCGAAAAGATCGCGCGCCGGCTTCTGGCCGACGATCCCGATCCGGCGCTGATCCAGCGCCTTGCCGATGTGTTCGTGACCCACGCGCAAGCCCCCGACCAGATCGCGCAGGTGATCCGCACGCTGGTGGCTGATCCCGCCTTTGCCGCGCCCCCGACCAAGCTGCGCCGCCCGTTTGAATTCATGGCGGCCCTTTACCGTGCAAGTGGCGCGAAAATCGCCGCACCCGAAGCCGCGTTTCACTGGCAGTTGCAGCGCGCGGGCTGGCAGCAGCACACCTATCCGCCGCCCACCGGCCACCCCGATCGCGCGCATGACTGGACCAGTTCGACTATGATCCTGCGGATGGTGGAAACAGCCGTTTACGCCCATGACGACTGGTTCGGCAACGCCACGACGCGGCTGTCGGACAAGCTGCCCGAAGGCGTGGCGACCTACGGCGATCTGATCACTCATTGGGACACGCGCATGTTCGGTGCGCCCCAAAGCGGCCCCGCGCCCTTGCTGGCAGGCATTGATGTGGCGGTGGACGAACCCTTGCCGATGGATGCGGGCAGCCGCCACGATCTGTCAGCGATCGTGCTGGCCTTCGCGGCGATTTCGCCTGCGTTTTTATACCGTTAGGGGGATGTGATGGCTGATCCGGTCCTTGTTGTGATCTTCCTGCGGGGCGGCGCGGATGCCCTCAATATCGTCAGCCCGACAGGTGACGCCGATTACATTGCCGCCCGCCCTGCCGACCTGCGCGTGGCGCGCGCGGGCGACTCCGCGGGCGTCAAACTGGGTGACGGGCTGGCGGACGTGGATTTCCGCCTGAACCCGCTGGCGGGCGAACTGGGCGAATTGTTCACCGCTGGCGACCTGTCGGTCGTGCACGCCACCGGCCTGATCGAGGCCACGCGCAGCCATTTTGACGCCGAGGCCCGCATTGAACGCGCCAGCACCGGTGTGGGCGATGGCGGTTGGCTGGGCCGCTGGCTGAACGCCACCAACCCCGCTGGCGCCCTGCCCGCCCTTGCCGTGGGCACGAACATGCCCGAATCCCTGCGCGGATCGCGTGCAGCCGTCGCGCCGGAGATCGAGGAACTGGCGCTGATGCCCGGTCACTGGCTGTCGCCTGCCCTGCGCGCGCGCCTTGCTGCAGGCTTTGGCGACCATGGCGATCTGGGCGCGACAACGCAGGACCTGCTGATGCTGTCGGACACGTTGCAAGGGCGGTTCTGGGCGCCCGATGGCGGCAATTATCGCGGCTACGCGGCAGATGTGGATTATCCCGAAAACGCCCTGTCCGGCCCGATGATGACCGTGGCGCAAGCCATCAAGGCCGATCTGGGGATGCGTGTGGCCACAGTGGATTATGGCGGCTGGGACACCCACGCCGACCAGAACGGCGCATTCAACGGGCTGCTGCGCGGATTGTCACAAACCCTCATGGCATTCTGGCGCGATCTTGGGCCGCGCCAGCAGGATGTGAGCGTGGTTGTAATGTCGGAATTTGGCCGCCGCCTGCGGTCCAACGCATCGGGTGGCACCGATCACGGGCGCGCGGGCGCGATGCTGGTGCTGGGGCCGCAAGCGCGCGGCGGGCGACTTTTGGGGAAATGGCCCGGATTGGCCAATGACGCGCTTGAAGAAGGGGCCGATCTGGCGGTGACAACCGATTACCGCGCGGTGCTGGCGGAAATCCTGTCAGGCCACATGAAAACCACTGACACCAGCGCGATCTTTCCTGATCTGACAGCCACGCCCGTGGGCCTGTTTACCTAGCGAGGGCGCGCAACGCGGCCGCGCGCGCAGGCGGCACCGCGTCAATTTCCAGCCCCGTAAACACATGCATCGTGTTCATCGTGCGATCAATCACCGCATGGTCACTGACCCAGCCACCCATCGCCAGATAGCTGCGCAAAAGTGACGGCATGGCACGCAGCGCAGCCAAGCGATCACCGACCTGCCCGCAGCTTTCAAAACCGACAAATTCAGGCGATTTGACGCGCGGGCGCCATTGTGCGGGGGCTGTGTGCCTGTCGCGCAGAACCGCAAAAGCCTCGCGCGCAGGGGTTGGATCAACGCCCACAAAGGACGAACACCCGAACAGCATTTTCACGCCGCGCGCGTCAACGATCCGCGCCAAGGCACCCCATGCCACGCGCAGAACATCACTATCGGCGGCATCGGGGGATATGCAAAAACGGCCAACCTCGACCATGGGGGCATCAAACGCGTTTAACCGTGATAAATCATAGAATTGCGCGGCATAGCTTGTGTGGATTTCAGCGCCGCTGGTCAGCGGCAGGATACGGAAACAACAGGCCAGCGCGCCACCATGATCCTCTATCATCACATGCTGGCAGGCCGCATCGAAAATGTCGCTGTCCACCCCGTCACCGGCCCCGCCCCGCGCCACAAAGCAGCGATAGCGCAGCGCCTGCGTGGCGCGCAGATCGGCGGCACCTGCAGCCAACCGCGCAACGTAGCGCCCCTTGTGCAAAAGAGCGGCGCCAACATCCTGTTTCAGGGTTTCCATATCACCAGCCTAGGCAGCAGCGCCCAAAGCACAAAGCGTCTTAACCGTCACCAAGGAACGTGCCCGCGTCAAAACGCCCGATATCGCCCATCAACTGGCGGATAAAGGTGGTGTCGCGCACGTTGTCTTGGGTCACGCGGCGTGACAAAGCCACAACCTGCCCGTCCTGCAACCCGTAGCGTTCGATGTTTTCAACGACACCGGCGCTGTCAAAGGTGATCGCCACAACTTCGCGTTCAATCTCGGCCGGGGCCATATAGGCAAAATGACGCCAGCGGCTTTGGACATAGTAATACCCGCCGTCATTCAACACGCCCCCCGCCGTGGGCGCGCCGATCGTTTCGGCAACCGTGTCGCGGGTATCGACGCCAACCAGAACTTCGGACAACTGCCCGTCATCAGGGGCAAAGCCGTGATTGCGGAACTGCGCCGTGCAGCCAACAACCGTGACCAATGCAAGGACGGACGTGCCGCGCAGAATGCGTCGTCGCAACGTTGCGCCTGTAATGCTCATGTGTGACCCCTTGCCTTGGCTTGTGATGCCTTTTATCCGGCTTACATCATGTCACGGCCCTTGTTCAAGAATGGATGCGCTTATGTCTGACCAGACGCCATCACAAATCCGCCTGTCGGACCTGCCCAACCGGCGCGAGACCCGCATTGCGCTGGAACCGGATGCGGCGGCGCGTGAGAAACTGGCCGCTGAGCTGGGGATCAGCGCGATCCGCAAGCTGCGCTTTGTTGGCACCCTGTCGCCTCTCGGGCGGCGCGACTGGCATTTGCAGGCTGACCTTGGCGCGACCGTAGTGCAGGCCTGCGTTGTCACGCTTGATCCGGTCACGACCCGGATTGATGAAACGGTGACACGGTCCTATGTGGCGCAGCTTGACCCGATCGAGGCTGCCGAAATCGAAATGCCCGAAGACGACACTGTGGAACAGGCGCCTGACATCCTTGATCTGGCCGCGGTCATGACCGAAAGCCTGGCACTTGCCCTGCCCGCCTATCCGCGCGTCGACGGGGCGAGCGTC
Organism: Octadecabacter sp. R77987; assembly: GCF_042466115.1. Taxonomy (NCBI): domain Bacteria; kingdom Pseudomonadati; phylum Pseudomonadota; class Alphaproteobacteria; order Rhodobacterales; family Roseobacteraceae; genus Octadecabacter; species Octadecabacter sp. R77987. Next base: position 665,051 of record NZ_JAXHBQ010000001.1, read on the forward strand.
GAAAACGCCAATTTTACCGAACCGGGCAAGGCGGCAATGACCGACGAAGACACCCGCCCCTTTGCGGGCCTTGCCGACCTGCGCAATACCCTGAAAAACAAGGGCGAATAGCCCGTCATCAGGGGGCTGGCAAAAATGGTTGCGCTTGCGCGGAATCGCTCTATGTTCGCGCCCTCTTTCATATGGTGACTTGATAGGCATGCCCAGATGCCCTAAGACGCCGGAATGCTGCGCCACGCGCGCGAAAACACGGGCCACGCGCCCCCGAAATCAAAGGTTGTGACATGGCTGTCCAGCAGAACAAAGTATCCAAGTCGCGCCGCAACAACCGTCGCGCACATGATTCACTCGTGGCCGCAAACCCGAATGAATGCACAAGCTGCGGCGAACTGAAGCGTCCGCACCATGTTTGCCCCTCTTGCGGCAACTATGGCGACCGTGAAGTCGTGGCGATGACCACCGAGGTCGATCTCGACGACGACGCGGCCTAGCCACATGTCCCCCGCCCTGACGACGGACAGTGATCCGCGCGCGGCCCACAGCGGGGACCACGGCACGCCAGTTATCTTAAGTGTTGACGCCATGGGCGGCGACAAAGGGCCTGCAACCGTCGTTGCGGGCCTTGCGCGTTTCCTGGGCGAAAACCCCGATGCGCGCGCGCTTCTGCACGGGCCAAAAGGCGAAACTCGAGGCGCTGATTGCCAAGAAACGGATCGCTGACCGCGTCACCGTTTATGACGCGCCCGATGTTGTCGCCATGTCCGACAAGCCCAGCAACGTCATGCGCCATGGCAAGCAAACCTCGATGTGGTCCGCAATCGAAGCCGTGCGCGATGGCGCGGCCGCGGTCTGTGTCAGTTGCGGCAATACCGGCGCGCTGATGGCGGTATCAATGCTGCGCCTGCGCAAGGCTGACGGCGTGAACCGCCCCGCCATCGCCTGTTACTGGCCGTCGCGCAATCCTGCCGGATTCAACGTGATGCTGGATGCGGGCGCCGATATTCGCGCCGACCAAGACGATCTGCTGACCTATGCCCTGATGGGCGCGTCTTATGCACGCAACGGCCTGGGTATTGCCCGCCCCCGTGTCGGCCTGCTGAACGTGGGCGTCGAGGAACACAAAGGCCGCGCCGAACTGAAAGTGGCACACGATCTGATTGCCAGCGCCGCCCCGCGCGGCGATTTCGAATATGTGGGATTCGTCGAAGGCGGTGATTTGCCCTCGGACCGCGTTGATGTGATCGTCACGGACGGATTTACCGGCAATGTGGCCCTGAAAACCGGCGAAGGCACGGCGAATCTGATCTCGGACCTCTTGAAAGAGGCCTTCAAGAAAACGCCGCTGTCGCGCATCGCCGCCTTGCTGGCCATGACCTCGCTTGGCCGTTTGCGCAAACGCATTGATCCACGCGGTGTGAATGGCGGCGTGTTTCTGGGGCTGAACGGCACAGTGATCAAAAGCCACGGATCGGCGGATGCCACCGGTGTCGCCGCCGCCCTGTCGCTGGCCTATCAACTGGCGCGCTCGGGCTTTTCGGAACGTCTGGCCGCACGGGTTGCAACGGCCGCCTCACTTGCCCAAGATACTACCGAGGAAGCGGCACCCAACGCCGCCAAAGGCAAGGGCAATACATGACAAGACGCGCCGTGGTCAAAGGCGTGGGGCATTACCTCCCCGCGCGGATCGTCAGGAACGCCGAATTCGAGGCGACGCTGGACACATCTGATGAATGGATCAAGGCCCGTTCTGGGATCGAACGCCGCCATTTCGCCGCCGAGGGCGAAACCACATCCGATCTTGCAACCCATGCCGCCAAGGCCGCGCTGGACCATGCAGGCCTGGCGGGCAGCGATATCGACGCGATCATTCTGGCGACCTCGACCGCTGACAATACCTTTCCATCCGCGGCCACGATGGTGCAGGCCAATATCGGCAACGAACATGGCTATGCCTTTGATGTGCAAGCGGTTTGCGCCGGTTTCGTCTATGCACTGGCCAATGCCAACGCGCTGATTGTGTCGGGTCAGGCCAACCGCGTGTTGGTGATCGGTGCGGAAACCTTCAGCCGGATCATGGATTGGACGGATCGTTCCACCTGCGTGCTGTTTGGTGACGGCGCGGGCGCTGTGGTGCTGGAAGGCGCGGATGGCACGGGCGATGCCGGTGACCGCGGCATTCTGGCCACCGATCTCAATTCCGACGGGCGCTTTCGCGACCTGCTTTATGTGGACGGCGGGGTGGCGACACAAAACACCGGTGTCCTGCGGATGCAGGGCAAGGAAGTGTTCCGCCACGCTGTTGAAAAGCTGGCGCAAACCGCCCACACCGCCCTTGATAAGGTCGGTCTTGGGGCGGATGATGTGGATTGGGTGGTGCCGCATCAGGCCAATATCCGCATCATTCAATCAACCGCCAAAAAGCTGGGCGTGGACATGGACCGCGTTGTTGTCACGGTGCAGGATCACGGCAATACATCGGCCGCCTCCATCCCGCTGGCCCTGTCGGTGGGCGTGGCCAATGGCCAAATCAAGCGCGGCGATCTGATCGTCACCGAAGCCATCGGCGGCGGGCTTGCCTGGGGTGCGGTCGTGCTGCGTTGGTAGCGATTACCGGCCTGTTAATTGCACGGGCCAAGCCCTTGATATTGACTCTGAAATTGCAACCCGCCTACAGTTCCCGCAAAACAGGGGGACTGACATGGCCGACAAGACACTCACGCGCATGGATCTGGCCGAGGCCGTTCATGCCGAGGTAGGACTTTCACGCAACGATTCCGCAGACTTGGTGGAAAGCGTGCTGACACATATTTCCGACGCGCTGGTGCGCGGGGAAACTGTCAAGATTTCATCGTTCGGGACATTTTCGGTGCGCGCCAAAGCGGCCCGCATCGGCCGCAATCCCAAGACCGGCGAGGAGGTTCCGATCCACCCGCGCCGGGTGCTGACATTCCGTCCCTCGCACCTGATGAAAGACCGCGTTGCCGCTGGCAACAAGGGTTAGGGGGCGCGCGCGTGGCAAAATCCCGCGAAGCGTTCCGCACCATCAGCGAAGTCGCCGACTGGCTTGATACGCCTGCCCATGTCCTGCGGTTCTGGGAAAGCAAGTTCAGCCAGATCAAACCGGTCAAACGCGCCGGTGGGCGGCGCTATTACCGCCCCGATGACATGGCGCTGCTGGGTGGCATCAAGACCCTGCTGCATGACGAGGGCATGACCATCAAAGGTGTGCAGAAATTACTGCGCGAACAAGGGGTTAAGCATGTTGCCGGTCTGGGGCAAGAGCCCGGTGCTGCGGTGGATGTGACGCCTGCGGAACTGGCTGGCGAACCGCCCGCGTCCGTGGTCGAAGCCGAACAAGCCCCCACACCTGCCCTTGATGCGGCCAACGCCGACCCGGACGACAATGTCGTGCCCATGGCCATGCCCCAGGCGGCACCTGGCCCCGCCCTGTCGGTCAACCTTGCGGCCGCGCCTGCCCCCTCGCCCGATCCCGGCGATGATGACAGCGATCTGCCCGCGCGGATGCAACCGCTGTTGCAGCGCGCGAACCGCGATGCATTGCACAGCCGCGCCGCAGAGATCGCCCCGCTTGTGGCCCGCCTCGAGGCCCTGCGCGACCGCATGGCGCGCAGCTAATCGCCGCCCCGTGCACCGGCCAAAAGAAATGACAATTCCGGCTTGCCCATGGGCCAAAATCCAGTATGAAGACGCCTTAGTCGGGCTATGGCGCAGCCTGGTAGCGCGTCCGTCTGGGGGACGGAAGGTCGCAGGTTCGAGTCCTGCTAGCCCGACCAACATAACCGCCCGTTCGCGCATCCGCGCGGCGGGCGTTTTGCTGTCACGCAGCTGAAGGGGGCAACATCCATGGCCAAATCCGGCGTTTTGTCAGACCGGCAAATGACAACGATGATTGCCGATGGTGCGATCAGCGCCAGCACGCCGATCACCGCTGGCCAAATCCAGCCCGCGTCGCTTGACTTGCGGCTGGGGGCCACTGCCTATCGCGTGCGCGCCTCTTTTCTGGCGGGGCGGTCGCGCAAGGTCAGCGACCGGCTGGCCGATTTCCAGATGCACGCAATTGATCTGTCCGATGGGGCGGTGCTGGAAAAGGGCTGTGTCTATGTGGTGCCGTTGATGGAATCCCTGGCCCTGCCCGCAGGAACGTCAGGGGCGGCCAGTGCCAAATCCTCGATCGGGCGGCTTGATCTGCTGACCCGCATCATCACCGATCATGGCACCGAATTTGATCGCGTGCCCGATGGCTATACCGGCCCGCTTTATGTGGAAATCTGCCCGCAATCCTTTTCCGTGATCGCCACGGCGGGGCAGATGCTGAACCAGATCATTTTCCGCGTCGGCAAGACCGTGATCAGCGATGAGGACCTGCGCGCGCTGCACGCCACAACCCCGATCGTGAACGGTGACGCTGTTATTTCCGATGGTCTGGGCTTTTCGGTTGATCTGAAACCGCGCGGTGATGATCTGGTTGGATACCGCGCCAAGCCGCACACGGGCGTGATTGATCTGGGCCTTTTGAACCACTATCACGCCGCCGATTTCTGGGAGGAAGTGCGCACAACCGATGGCTGGATCATCCTTGATCCCGGCGCGTTCTATATTCTGGTCAGCCGCGAGGCGATTGCGATCCCGCCCGATACAGCCGCCGAAATGGCCCCCTATCTGGCAATGGTTGGCGAATTTCGCGTGCATTACGCGGGCTTTTTCGATCCCGGTTTTGGCTGGGACGGTGCCGGTGGCCAAGGGTCACGCGGCGTGCTCGAGGTGCGCTGCCACGAGGCGCCTTTTGTGCTGGAGCATGGTCAGATCGTCGGGCGGCTGGTGTATGAACACATGTCCGAGGTGCCCGCCCAGCTTTATGGCCGCGAGATTGCCTCGAACTATCAGGGGCAAGGCCTGAAATTGTCCAAGCATTTCAAGACCTAGGCGCAGCGCGCATCGGGCCCGCCGTAAGCCACGACACAGTTGCGCCCCCTCCCCTTGGCCGCATATAGCGCCTCATCCGCACGCCTGATCGCAGCCCCGTTTGCGATATCACCGGGCAGGAACTGGCTCAGGCCCAGTGATGCGCTGACGGTGGTGTGCACATCGGCCGCACCGCCGCTTTTCAAAGGAATGCGTGAAATCGCCAGACGGACACGTTCGCAGATCGCAGCCAGGCGTTCAGGATCGTCGGTGTCAAGGATCAGCATGAATTCCTCACCGCCCCACCGGCCCAGAACATCGCCGTGGCGGAATTGCGGGCGCAGCACCTCGCCCACCTTGGCAAGAATGCGGTCCCCCTCGTCATGGCCAAGCTGGTCGTTGATTTTCTTGAAGTGATCAAGGTCGATCAACACGATCCCCGTGCCGACACCCGATCGGGTGAAGATGTCCCAGCGCTGCGCGAGCGTGTCATGCAACCCGCGCCGGTTCAGGATGCCGGTCAGCGGATCATGGGTGGCCATGCGCGCCAGCTTGCGTTCCGTCATGCGTCGCGCGCGGTCAACCCGTTCCTGAATGACACCGGAGTGCACCGCCGTGCCAACCATGCACCAGATGATCAGGCTGATGATCATTGTCTCGACGGGAACCATCCGTTCGGTCACGTGAAACATGCGGTGCAGCACGAACCCACAGGCCCATGGCACCAGAAAACCGACCATCATCATGATCCGCGTGCGTTTGCCCACATCGCCCAACAGCAAGGCCACCCGCACGAACGGGCGGTGCAAGTAAAGTGTCAGCACCGCAAGCGACAGCGGGATCAGCGACAAAAGTGTCGCCATGGACATATGCCCGTCAAACAGTTCCAGACCATAGCTCATCCCGACAAAGGCATTCAGGATCGCCGCGATTGCCACCAGATTGAACGTCAGCCCGATCCGCCCGAAATGCCGCCGCACGATCACCGATGCAAATAGCATCGTCAGGACAAAGGCCGTATCACTGCCCAATTCACCGTGCAGATTGGCGGCAAGTGGTTGGAAAACCCATGTTTCAAGACCGCCCGACAACAGGCTTTGCCACGCGGGAAAGAACCCTTCAAGGGTGCGTTCGCCAGCAATCAGCAGGCAGATGCCCGACAAGACATAGCGCCAGACCGGCGTGGGCTGATGATGGCGAAACGAAAGCACGCCAACCGAAAGCGACAGCAGCATCAGTGCGGTCAGCGGGTGTGTGGCCGGCCCATCCGCGATTGGGCGCAACAGCGCATCAACACCTGCGAAGGTTTCGATCAGGGCCAGAAAGGCAAGGATCAACGAACAGGCCGCAAGCGGACGGCGCAGCCGCAACCCCTGCCGTATCAACCGGAACCGGGCGGCATCGGCAATCGAGTAACTGGCTGAAAGACTGGTCAAATGGGCACCCCGACTGGAATTTGTCGGGGCGATAATTGCGCAACAGCCTTAAAATGGCATTAATCAGAAGCGGCCAATACGGCGCCCCATGCGCAGGGCCTGACGCCCGCGTTTGGTATTGTCGCGGGCCTGTTTGGCCTGCTGGCGTTCTTCCTTGGTCATATCCTTGGGGTCGCGGCCACGGTTGGCGGCCATGTTGATCCCCTTGTTCACGCCACGGTTCACCAGTTTGCGCAGGATCATGGAAATAATGCGGTCGACGTTCATATGCGCGTCCTTTGCTCTGCCTCGCGGGATACCTAACGCATTTCGCCCGGAATCCCAAATCACGAGACAGCTAGCAGTGGTTTTGGGCAATTTCGTGGCGTTATTCGTCCTCGAACAACTCGCTCTGGTCCTCGTCCTCGTCGCTTTCGCCGGTCTCGGCGCCGGGTGGCGGACGGTTTTCCAGCAATCCAGCCGAGCGCAGTTCTTTGAGCCCCGGTAAATCCCGTGCGTTTTCAAGGCCGAAGTGATCAAGGAATTCCTGCGTCACCACAAAGGTCACGGGCCGCCCCGGCGTCATCTTGCGCCGCCCGAACCGGATCCATTCCATTTCGATCAACTGGTCCACGGTGCCGCGGCTGACCGACACGCCGCGGATTTCCTCGATCTCGGCGCGGGTGACGGGCTGGTGATAGGCAACGATGGCCAGCGTTTCGATCGCCGCGCGCGACAGTTTGCGCACCTCGATCGTTTCTTTCTGCATCAGGAATCCCAGATCGGGGGCGGTGCGAATGGCCCATGCATCGCCGACCTTGATCACGTTCACGCCGCGCCCGTCATAGCGTTTGCGCAGATGCACCAGCGCCTCGGCGGGGTCACAGCCATGGGGCATCCGGCCCGCCAACTCCTTGATGGTGACCGGATCGGCGGTGGCAAACAAAATCGCCTCGACCATGCGTTCCTGTTCGGCCAGGGGCGGGGCCTCGAACAGGCTTTCTTCTTTGACTTCAACCATCTGTGGGCAACTTCTTACGTATCTGGATGGGGGCGAAAATCTCGCCCTGACGAATTTCGATGCGGCCTTCCTTGGCCAGTTCCAGACTGGCGGCAAAGGTGCTGGCCGTGGCCGAACGTTTCTTGGCGGGGTCCATTTCCCAGCCCTCGGGCAGGTAGGACATGATATCGGTCCACTCGCCCGCAAAGCCGATCAAGCCGCGCATCCGCCCCAGGGCTTCCTCCATGGTGAACACAGAATCGCGGTCCATGGTAAAGGGGCGGAAATCATCGCGGGTGCGGATGCGCGCATAGCCCTGCATCAGGTCCAACAGGGTCGCGGTATAGGTGACGCGGCGCACGCGGGCCACATCTTCGGTGATGCCACGGGCAAAGAAATCACGGCCCTTCTGGTCGCGCGCCATCAGTTTCGCCGCGCTTTCGCGCATGGCCTGCAAGCGTTCCAACTGGAACGCCAGATGCGCAGCCAGTTCCTCGCCCGATGGGCCTTCCTCGGCCGGATCAGGGGGCAACAGCAGGCGCGATTTCAGGAACGCCAGCCAGGCGGCCATGACCAGATAATCGGCGGCCAGTTCAATGCGCAATTCTTTAGCCCGTTCGATAAAGCCGAGGTATTGTTCGGCCAGTGCGAGCACGGAAATCTGGCGCAGGTCGACCTTTTGCGTGCGCGACAGCATCAGCAACAGATCAAGCGGGCCTTCATAGCCATCCACGTCAACGATCAACGCCTCGGCGGCAAGCCGGTCGTTCACGTCTTCCTGAAACTGGTCTTGCTCAGCCATGCGGCCCCTCGCCTAGAAGCCCGTTAAATTCGGCTTCCAAGGCGGGAATGTCAATCAGTGTTGGCGATTTACGCGTCGCAAGGGCGGCATCGGCGCGGGCCTGCGCGATGGGTGTCAGTTTGCCGCTGGCAGCGGCCACCTGTTCCATTTCGCGCGCATGGCCGTTGCAATGCAAAACCACGTCACATCCGGCGGCAATCGCACCGCTGGCGCGGGTCGCCAGATCACCGTCCAAAGCCTCCATCGACAGATCGTCGGTCATGATCAAGCCGCCAAAGCCGATGTCCTCGCGGATCACCTGCATCATCTTGGGCGATGTGGTGGCGGGGGCGGTCGGGTCGATGTCGTCAAACACGATATGGGCGGTCATGCCCATGGGAAGATCATTCAACGCCTTGAAGGGTGCAAAATCCTGCGCCTCAAGGTCGGCACGGCGCGCCGTGACGCGGGGCAAGTCCTTGTGGCTGTCAACGCGGGCGCGGCCATGGCCGGGGATGTGTTTCAAAACGGGCAGCACGCCACCGTCCAGCAGGCCATTGGCCACGGCACGGGACGCTGCAATCACGGTGTCTGCGTCCTGCCCGTAACAGCGATTGCGCAGAAAGGGATGCGTGTCAGCGTCAGCCACATCGGCCATCGGCGCACAATTGGCATCAATGCCAACGTCACGCAATTCATGGGCAATCAAAAGATAGCGCAGATACATGGCGCGCAAGGGGTCGTGCGCAAGGGCCATCTGATCCAGCGGCGGCAGGTATTCGCGCCAATACGGCGCGCGCATCCGCTGCACCCGCCCACCTTCCTGATCAATCAGAATCGGGGCGTCACGGCCCACGGTATCGCGCAGGTCAGCTGTCAGGCGGCGCAGCTGTTCGGGCGTGTCGACATTGCGTGCAAACAGAATGAACCCAAGCGGATCGCAATCACGGAAAAACGATCTTTCCCAATCAGTTACAGCGTGACCTTCAGGTCCGAAAATCACCGCACCCTGCGGCATTTAGCGGACCACGACAGGGATACAGGCGGCGTCTTCGGCAACCAATGCACTACAGAAACGACGCGCATCGGCCAGATCGGCAAAGCCCATGGCGCGCAGCCGGTAGAACGTGCGCCCGCCACTTTCGGCGCGCTGGATCAGGCGATCCTTGCCATCCATGTAATCGTTGAATTCGCCCGACAGGCGGGTCCATTCGCGCGCGGCAATCTCGGCGCTGTCAAAGGCGCCCAGTTGCACCAGCTTGGTGCCCGCGGGGATCACGGCCTCATTGACTTCGGCGGGCGCGCTTTCGGGGGCCTCGGCCACGGCGGGGGTCACGACAGCAGGTGCGAACCCGCCCTGGGGGCGCAGTTGCGGACGCAAGGACCGGGCCACGCCGGGCACAGAGGCGGCGACAACCGGCGCTTGGGGCGCGGGCGTTTCAGCTTGCACGACACCGGCCACGGCGACCTCGACCGGCGTATCCTCACCTTCTTCAAGGTCTGTCATCGGGGCGGCACCAGCGGCAATCTGATCGGCCAATGCAAGCACTTCCTCGACGGTAAGGGGCGTGTCGGGATCAGCAGGGGCGACAGTTTCCGCGTCTTCGGCGACAACGGCAACTTCACCCTCGGCAACGGTGCCAAGCGGGTCTTGGGGCATCACTTCGGCGGCTTCGGCCGTGGGCGTGACCTCAAGGTCTTCTTGCGGCAGCGCGGGCTGCGCAGGGGCTAGCACAAGCGTATCTTCGGGTGGCGCCACGCCACCCTGGGCCGGCACGGTGTTGACAGAAAGACCGGTGTGCAGGGCAATTTCCCCGCCGGGGTTTTCAGGCGCCGAACGCATCGGCCCTTCCATGGCGCGCACGACAGGCACACCCGTCACATCGCGCACCAGCAATTTGTAGCCCCAGACACCAACACCCACGACAAGCGCCAGCGACATCACCGCGCCTGCGTAATTGACCAGTTTGCCCGCACGCGGCGCATTGCCCGTGCCAGCAGTACCATAGGAAATCTCTGCCATATCGCCTCGCTGCCCGCTTTGGACAGCCCATTGGCGTCCGCAGGTCTCTCTTGCCTCACTCGCCCAGACGCGTGCGCTTTAGCGCATCTCTTCTGCTGGGGTCACGCCAAGAATACCAAGACCGGACGAAATAACAACGGCGACGGCGCGAATCAGCGCGATTTTGGATTGTGTTGCCGATGAATCACCACTTTGCAGGAAACGCAGGCTGGTATCATCATTGCCACGGTTCCACAGCGCGTGAAATTCCGACGCCATTTCATAAAGATAAAAGGCGATCCTGTGCGGTTCATTGGTGCGCGCAGCGATTTCCACAAGACGCGGGAACTCGGCGATCTTTTGCGCCACTTTCAGCTCGGCCGCATGGGTCAGGCCGGTCAAATCGGCCTCTGCCAGTGTGGCATCATCAACGGCGATCCCCTCCTCGGTTGCCTTGCGCAACACCGAGGCAATCCGCGCGTGGGCATATTGCACATAGAACACGGGGTTGTCCTTGGACTGTTCCGTGACCTTGTCGAAATCGAAATCAAGGGGCGCGTCGTTCTTGCGCGTCAGCATATGGAAGCGGGTCACGTCCTTGCCCACCGCATCGACCACATCGCGCACGGTGATGAACGTCCCTGCCCGCTTGGACATCTTGAAGGGCTCGCCGTTCTTGAACAGTTTCACCAGCTGCGTCAGCTTGATATCCAGCGGCACCTTGCCACCTGACAGCGCGGCAACAGCCGCTTTCATCCGTTTGACATAGCCGCCATGATCGGCGCCAAAGACGTCGATCAACTGGTCATAGCCACGCTGCACCTTGTCAAAGTGATAGGCGATATCGGGTGCGAAATAGGTCCACGCGCCGTCCGACTTCATGATCGGGCGGTCCACGTCATCACCAAATTCGGTTGACTTGAACAAGGTCTGTTCGCGTGGCTCCCAGTCTTCGGGCATCTTGCCCTTGGGTGGCTCAAGCGTGCCCTTGTAGATCAGCCCCTTGCTGTCAAGATCAGCAATCGCCGCTTCGATCAGCCCCGTGCCATAAAGCGACTTTTCACTGTAAAACTTGTCCATCGTGACACCAAGCGCGGCCAGATCGTCACGGATCAGCGCCATCATCGCATCGGTGGCAAATTCACGGACCTCTTCCAGCCAGACATCTTCGGGCTGGCCCACATAGGCATCGCCAGCCTTTGCTTTCAGCGCCTTGCCGGTGTCGATCAGATAGTCGCCGGGATAGGTGCCATCGGGGAACGACACCGCCTGCCCGTGCGCCTCCAAGTAGCGCAGATAAACAGACCGCGCGAGGACATCGACCTGCGCGCCGCCATCGTTGATGTAGTATTCGCGCGTCACGTCCCATCCTGCGAAATCCAGCAGGCTGGCCAGCGCATCGCCAAACACCGCGCCGCGCGTGTGCCCCACGTGCAGCGGACCGGTCGGGTTGGCCGAGACATATTCAACGTTGACCTTTTGCCCCTGCCCCATGGTCGCGCGGCCAAAGCCATCCGCCGCGAGGGCAGCGCGCACGATCCCTTGCCAGACATCGGCGGCCAGCCGCAGGTTCAAAAAGCCCGGTCCCGCGACCTCGGCGACAGTGATGCGCGGATCATCCGCCAGCAAGCCTGCCAGCGCATCGGCGATATCGCGCGGTTTCAGTCCCGCAGGTTTCGCCAGCACCATCGCCGCGTTCGTCGCCATATCCCCGTGCGCTGCATCGCGGGGCGGTTCGACCGTGACAGCGCCAGTTTCAAGACCCGCAGGCAGGCGCCCGTCCGCCACAAGCGCATCAAGACAGTCGATCACCAGCACACGGATTTCAGCAAAGAGGTTCATCGGGGCTATTCCTATTGTTCACAGGGCGGTTTACCACGGCCCCGCGCCGCGTCAACGCATGGCTTGCAGACCTAGCCGATCAGCTTTGCGTGGGTTTCCAACGCGAAGCGGTCGGTCATGCCGGCGATGTAATCGGCGACGATCCGTGCCAGCGCGACCTCATCCACCGCATCGGCCACATCCTTGCGCCACTGTTTGGGCAGGTGTTCGGGCTGCGTCATGAAATGCGGGAACAGGTCATTCACGACCTGCGTGACCTCGGCGCGCATCTGCACCACGGCGGGGGCGCGATACATGCGGGTGAACAGGAACTTGCGGATCACCTTGAGGTCGGCCCAAAGTGCTGGTGAAAACTGCACCATCATCCGGCCTGCATTGCGGATATCGGTGGCAGATTGCGGGTTCAGATCGGCCAGATTGGCGCGGCTCACGGCCATCACATCTTCGACCAGAATACCAAAAAACCGGCGCAGGGCCTCGTGACGGCGACGATAATAATTCAGGCCCGGATACTTGCCGTCCACTTCGCGGAAACAGTCGCCGACGATGGGCAATTCCAGCAGATCATCGGTGCCGAACAGTTCGGCGCGCAACCCGTCATGCAGATCGTGGTTGTTATAGGCGATATCATCAGACAGGGCCGCAACCTGCGCCTCGCCGCTGGCATGGGTGTGCAGTTCCAGATCGTGACGGGCGTTGTAGTCGGCCAAGGCATAGGGCACCGGATCACCCACCGGACCATTATGCTTGGCGATCCCTTCCAGCGTTTCCCATGTCAGGTTCAGCCCGTCCCATTCGGCGTAATGGCGTTCCAGATTGGTGACGATGCGGATGGCCTGCGCATTGTGATCAAAGCCGCCATAGGGGGCCATCAGGGCCGATAGCGCATCCTCGCCGGTATGACCGAACGGGGTGTGACCCAGATCATGGGCCAGCGCCACGGCCTCGGTCAGGGCACCGTCCAGCCCCAAAACACCGGAAATCGTGCGCGCGACCTGCGCAACCTCGATCGAATGGGTCAGGCGGGTGCGAAAATAGTCGCCCTCGTGTTCCACGAACACTTGCGTCTTGTGTTTCAGACGCCGAAAGGCGCTTGCATGAATGATCCGGTCGCGGTCACGCTGAAAGGGCGAACGAAACGCACTCTCGTCCTCGGGATAAAGCCTGCCCCGCGTCCCGGCGGGATTGCAGGCATAGGGGGCTGCCATGGCCGATGCCTCGTCTTGGTTTGTCGGGCGGTCTTGCCGCCCCTGCCTGTGGTTCCTATATTCAACTTGAACGCAAACCGATAGGCCCCCAGATGCTGACGATCCCGCCCAAAGTCACCCCCCGCGCCTTTGAACGCCTTGCCGAAATCGGCGCGAACGCCCAGGGCAAAGCCCTGCGCGTGGCCGTCGAAGGGGGCGGATGCAGCGGATTCCAGTATGAAATCGACCTTGATGACCCCAAGGACGATGATCTGGTGCTGGAAGGTGCGGGCGAAAAGGTGGTGGTGGATTCCATATCCCTGCCCTTTTTGGCCGATGCGGTGATTGATTTCTCGGAAGAACTGATCGGCGCGCGTTTCGTGATCGAAAACCCCAATGCCAGCAGTTCGTGTGGCTGCGGCGTCAGCTTTTCGATGTAGGCTTGCCAATTTGAACAAACCGGACGCCGCGCCTGACAAGGCTGCGGCGTTTTTCGTGTCTGCATGACCCCTTGGCAGATGAATGACGGGGAAGGCATTTCCGTCGGAAATCTTCTGTGCAAAACGGCCCTGATGGATGTGCAAAAACAAACCTTCTGAACTATTCAGTTCAGAAATTCCATAACTATATCAGTCTTGTCGGTGGCAATCATGCCACCCCCCAAAAAACTGGAGACTATCATGAAACGCACATCTATCGCCCTCGCCCTGATCGCATCCCTTGGTGTTGCCACTGTCGCAAGCGCGGCTGATTACAACTACTTCGCTCAGCAAGGCATCCAGGACACCTCCTCCAACATCGAGGTCGGCCTTGTGCGCGCCGCCAACGATGGCACCGTGCAGATCTTTAGCTACAACGGCGGCGAAACCGGTGCGCTGTTGGGTGAAACAGCGGTCCATGCAGGCGCGAACGCCAATGTGTCCGTCAATGTCGGCGCGCACCCCGTCACAAATGTGATCGCCGTTCTGTATGATGCCAACGGCAATGCGGTGGCCGATCAGGTGATCACGCTCGCCCGCTAATCCGTCTTTTTTCCAACTTTGGGGCCGGCACCGCACGGGTGTCGGCCCTTTGCCTGTTGTGCAACCGCGCCCTGTCGGTCAAAAATACCGCAAACAGGGGCCGCTCATGAAAATCGCAACATTCAATATCAACGGGGTCAAGGCGCGGATTGATGCGCTGGCGAACTGGCTGCGCGACAGCGCGCCGGACGTGGCCCTGTTGCAGGAAATCAAATCTGTCGATGCGAACTTCCCGCGCGAAGTCTTTGAAGACATGGGATATAATGTCGAAACCCATGGCCAGAAAGGGTTCAACGGGGTGGCGATCCTGTCGAAATTCCCGTTGGAAGATGTGGTGCGCGGCCTGCCCGACGCCACAGGCGCGGGGCGCGAAGGTGTTGACGACGAAGAAGCCCGCTGGATCGAGGCCACAGTCGTCGGCGACAAGGCTGTGCGCATTTGCGGGCTGTATCTGCCCAATGGCAACCCCGCTCCGGGCCCGAAATATGACTATAAACTGCGCTGGATGGAGCGCCTTCACGCCCGTGCCAAGGAACTGATGGAACGTGAAGAACCCGCGCTAATGGCTGGAGATTACAACATTATTCCCCAAGCCGAGGACGCAAAGCGCCCCGATGCATGGCGCGATGATGCGCTGTTTCGCCTTGAAAGCCGCGCCGCATTCCGCCGGATCGAAAATCTGGGCTTTACCGAAGCCTTCCGCGCCCGTGTGCAGGGCGATGGCCACTACAGTTTCTGGGATTATCAAGCCGGCGCCTATGATCGCAATGATGGCATCCGCATCGACCATTTCCTGCTGACGCCACAATGCGCCGACCTGCTGACAGATTGCTGGATCGAAGCCGAACTGCGCGGGCGCGACAAGCCGTCAGACCACGTGCCAGTTTGGATTAATATCGCCGCCTAAGCGGTTGCGTCATAACCATAAAGCCAGTCCATCCGCCCAAGGAACGCATGCGGTGCGACCCTGCCCATCGTGCGCAGGCCCAGATGGGCCACACGGCGCTGAACACCTGACAGGTGATAGTTTCGCGCGTTCGCGTTGGCGGCTGTGATGGCGCGCTGCACGCGGTCGCGCCGCTGCGCCTGATAGGCTGGCAGGGCCGTGGCCAGATCGGCGTGCGCCGCACATGTGGCGGCCAGCGCCCAGGCATCCTCGAACGCCAGATTGGCCCCCTGCGCCAGAAATGGCAGGGTGGGATGGGCCGCATCCCCAAGGATCGCGATGTTGTCCTGGTGCCAGACCGGTGCGACCGGATGGCGAAACAACCCCCACAGGCGCACATCCTCGACCTGATCCAGAATCGCGCGCAACCGCCCCGACAGCCCGCGAAAGGCCTGCCGCAAATTGCCAGCGTCATCATCGTGGTGCCAGCCTTCGGCGGCCCATTGCTGACGGGCCTGCACCGCCACGATATTCAGCCGCCCCCCCTTGAGCGGATAAGTCACGACATGCCGCCCCGGTGCCATCCAGATCCGCGCGACCGGATCGGCGTCCGCCATGTTCACAACCGCGCGCCATGCCACCTGCCCGGTAAAGAACGGATCATCCGCGCCATTCAGACGCACACGGATCTGCGAATTGATCCCGTCCGCGCCGACAATCAGATCGCCCTCGGGCAAGGTGCTGTCGATGCGCGCATCCGTGCGGATGTTTACGCCTGCGGCAACGCAGGCCTCCATCAGCAGGGATATCAGCGCCGCACGGTGGAAAAAACGGTATGGCGGGCCGTCAAGGCGGGTCAGATCGAAACGGGTCACGGGCCGCCCTGTGACCGCATCCATCGGTTCGACGGCTTGCGCGACAACACTATGTGCGGCCAGCGCATCATCAAGGCCAAGCGCCGACAGAACCCGCGCGCCGTTGGGCGTGACCTGAATACCGGCCCCCACTTCGGCGATGCGGGGTGCCTGTTCGAAAACCTGCACATCCGCGCCCTGGCGCGCAAAGGCCAACGCCGCCGCAAGGCCGCCCAAACCGCCTCCCACAACGCAAACGCGGCGGCCCTGATTGGAGCCGCCGCTTGTATGTGTTGCCAATTCCGTCACATCAATCGTCCCGATGCACCTTTTCGCGGCGCTCGTGGCGTTCTTGCGCTTCAAGGCTCATGGTGGCGATGGGGCGCGCATCAAGGCGCTTGAGGCTGATCGGTTCGCCAGTGATATCGCAATAGCCGTATTCGCCTTCTTCGATCCGGCGCAGGGCGGCGTCAATTTTGGCAACCAGCTTGCGTTCGCGGTCGCGGGTGCGCAATTCAAGCGCCCGATCGGTTTCTTCAGAGGCGCGATCAGCAATATCGGGAATGTTGCGGGTGCTGTCTTTCATGCCCTGCACGGTATCGCGGCTGTCTTCCATGATGTCGGCCTTCCAAGCAATCAGCTTGCGGCGGAAATACTCGGTCTGGCGGTCGTTCATGAACGGTTCATCTTCGGCGGGACTATAGTTGTCCGGCAGGAACACTTCGTTTTTCATTTTTGCTCCCTTGGTCAGGTCAGGCCCTGCAAGCGACTCGGAAATTGTCATCAGGTGCCCTCCTTTCGGCATGCTTTACCCCCTCGACAGCCCAGTGTCACCCCCCATGACGGCAAAATGATGGCGCTTGAACCGCGCCGCGGGGATGTTATCGTTAACGGCAAGTAACCGACGAAAAGGCTTGGATTTTATGCGTTTCACCGGAACGGACAGCTATGTAGCAACCGACGATCTGACCGTGGCCGTCAATGCGGCTGTGACACTCGAACGCCCGCTTCTGGTCAAAGGCGAACCCGGGACAGGTAAAACGGAACTGGCGCGTCAGGTGAGCGCGGCGCTTGGGTTGCGGATGATCGAATGGCACATCAAATCAACAACCCGCGCCCAGCAAGGTCTTTACGAATACGATGCCGTCAGCCGGTTGCGCGACAGCCAACTGGGCGACGAACGCGTCAATGACGTAGGCAACTACATCAAAAAGGGCAAGTTATGGCAGGCCTTTGCCGCCAAAGGGCGTGTCGTGCTGTTGATTGATGAGATCGACAAGGCCGATATCGAATTCCCCAACGATCTGCTGCAGGAACTGGATCGGATGGAATTTCACGTTTACGAAACCGGCGAAACGGTGCGCGCGGTGCAGCGCCCGATCGTGATCATCACCTCCAATAATGAAAAGGAACTGCCCGACGCATTCTTGCGCCGCTGTTTCTTTCACTACATCCGGTTTCCCGACATGGACACGATGCGCAAAATCGTCGAAGTCCATCATCCCGGCATCAAGGACTCCTTGTTGACTACGGCCCTCACCCAGTTCTTTGAAGTGCGCGACCAAGCGGGCCTGAAGAAAAGCCATCGACCTCGGAAGTTCTGGATTGGCTCAAGCTGCTGCTGGCCGAAGATTTGACCGCCCAAGACCTGAAACGTGACGGGGCCAATGCCCTGCCCAAGCTGCACGGCGCGCTTTTGAAAAACGAACAGGACGTGCATCTGTTCGAGCGGCTGGCCTTCATGGCGCGGGGCGGGCGTTAGGCGCGACACTACATCTTGCGCCCTTTGCGCCCTGACCCCCTAATGCGCCGAAAAGACTGAGTCTTTCCCGCCACGCTTAACCTTTAACACACCTTTGGCGCGCATATTCTGCGTGATTTTGCGCGTTGACCTGCGCCTTATGGACGGGTCCGAGGATGGCCATGGGAATGCCCCAATCTGTCCTAACTCGGGCCGCAGTCCGCGGGCAGGTTCGGACTGTGATTTGAGGAGAGCAGGTTTGACCAAGGCAAAAATGCCGGTTGCAAGCCATCCTACACAGTCAAACGCGAAGCGTGGCCGTGTGGTGTGGGGGACCGAAACAGCGACCATCGCCCCGTCTGTGGGCCAGCCATCCCTTGGGGGTGCCAAATGAACCGTTTGGCCCGCCGCCTGATGGCGATTTCTGTTGCGTTCATGACGGGCTGCACGCCTGTGCCGCAATCCGCGCCCCCTGCGCGCGCGCTTGGCATGGCCGATACATTGCCGCCGATGCGCACCTTTGCCGCACAGCGGTCGGCCCGCCCGACACGGCCCAATGCCGAAATCGCGCAAGACTTCCTTGATCTGTCCTTTCGCATGGAAAGCGGCCGCCCAATTGCCCGCATGACCCGTTTCGAGGGGCCGATTTCGGTGCGTGTCACCGGCGCTGTTCCTGCCAGCATGGTGCCCGATCTGCGCAACCTTCTGGGGCGTTTCCGCAGCGAGGCGGGGATTGACATCTTCATGACCGGCGCGCCGACCGCGTCCATCACCATCGAGGCCGTGCCGCGCGCCGAATTGCAACGTGCCGTGCCGCGTGCCGCCTGTTTCGTGGTGCCGCGTATTTCGTCGTGGGAAGAATTCAAGCAGGTGCGCCGCACCCCGCAAGTTGACTGGACAACCCTGCAACGCCGCGACCGCGCTGTTGTCTTTGTGCCCGCCGATGTGGCCCCACAGGAGATCCGCGATTGCCTGCACGAAGAAATCGCACAGGCGCTTGGCCCGCTCAATGACCTTTATCGCCTGCCCGATTCCGTTTTCAACGACGACAACATCCATGCCGTCCTGACCGGCTTTGATATGCTGATCCTGCGCGCCTACTACGCCGAAGAACTGCGCAACGGCATGTCGCGCGGTGAAGTGGCAACGCGGCTGCCTGCCATTCTTGCCCGCCTGAACCCCGGCGGCCAATCCGGCCCCGCAGCACCGCGCAATGACACGACCCGCAACTGGATCGTCGCGATGGAAACCGCCCTGTCCAGCGGCGCCACCCCGAACCGCCGCCGCGAGGCCGCGCGCGAAGCGATCACCCTTGCCCAGACATTCCGCTGGGACGGCACGCGCGACGGGTTTGCCCATTATGCCTACGGGCGCCTGCAGGTCGGCTATAACCCCGATCTTGCGCTGGCATCCTTTCAGGCTGCGCAGAACGCTTATGGCCGCAGCCCCCTGACCCAGATCCATTCGGCCCATGTTGCCGTGCAGATTGCCGCCTTTGCTTTGGCCGCTGGTGATGCCGATAGCGTGCTCAGCATCGTTGACCGCGCAATTCCTGTGGCCGCCGCCCATCAAAACGCCGCCCTTCTTGCGACCCTGATGATGTTCCGCGCCGAAGCCCTTGAAATGACCGGCCGTTATAGCGAGGCCGAAGCGGTGCGACTGGACAGTCTGGCATGGGCGCGCTACGGATTTGGCTCTGAACGCAACGTGCGCGCACGCCAACGCGAAATCGCGGGGCTGAACCCGACCAAATAAGGCTGACCCTCATGATCTTTCCCCTGACCGGCATTCTGATTGGTGCAATTACGGGGGCGTTCATGGCGAAACGGCGCGGCGGCAAGCCCGCCGATATGGCGCAATGGGCTGCGTCCCTTGGGCTGATCTGTGGCATCATCGGTCTGTTTTTGTTGGTCTTTATCGAACGCAGCTATAGCTGACGCGATGTTCCTGCCCTTCTTTGCCAATTTGCGCGACCATGGGGTGCCGGTGTCGTTGCGCGAATATCTTGGCTTTCTTGAAGGGGTCCACGCGGGCCTTGCGACCTATGACACCGAGGCGTTTTATTTCCTTGCCCGCACGATCATGGTCAAGGACGAACGCAATATCGACAAGTTCGACCGCGCCTTTGCGACCAGTTTCGCAGGGCTGGAAAGCATCAGTGCCGAACAGGTTCTGGACGCGGTCGATATTCCGCACGAATGGCTGGAAAAGCTGGCTGAAAAACACCTGAGCGCCGACGAAAAAGCCGAAATCGACGCCCTTGGCGGGTTCGACAAACTGATGGACACCCTGCGCGAACGCCTGAAAGAACAGCAAGGCCGCCATCAGGGGGGCAGTAAATGGGTCGGCACTGCGGGCACCTCGCCCTTTGGTGCTTATGGCTACAACCCCGAAGGCGTGCGCATTGGTCAGGACGAAAGCCGCCACCAGCGCGCGGTCAAAGTCTGGGACAAACGCGAATTCCGAAACCTTGACGACACCGTCGAGTTGGGCACCCGCAACATCAAGATCGCGCTGAAACGGCTGCGATCCTGGGCGCGTGACGGGGCGCATGACGAACTTGATCTGGATGGCACCATTCGCGCCACCGCCGAACACGGCTATCTGGATGTGCAAACCCGCCCCGAACGGCGCAATGCCGTCAAGGTGCTGTTATTCTTGGACGTGGGCGGCAGCATGGACCCGCATATCCGCGTGGTCGAAGAACTGTTCAGCGCCGCGCGGGCCGAGTTCAAACATCTGGAATATTACTATTTCCACAACTGCCTTTACGAAGGTGTGTGGCGCGACAACGCCCGCCGCTGGAGCGCGAAAATCCCCACGTGGGACGTGCTGCGCACCTACGGGTCTGATTACAAATGCATCTTTGTCGGTGATGCCAGCATGTCACCCTTTGAAATTGCAGTGCCGGGCGGGGCCAACGAACACTGGAACGAGGAAGCCGGACAGGTCTGGCTGACCCGCGCACGCGAACAATGGCCCAATCACCTGTGGATCAACCCCCTACCCGAACGCTACTGGCCCTATACCCAATCCATCGCCATGATCCGCGAACTTTTCGGCCCCGACCGCATGGTGCCGATGACGCTGGAAGGAATTTCACGCGGGATGAAGGCACTGACATGATCAAACGGCTGTGGCGCACGCAGAAGATTGCCCTGATCGCCTTTGTCATCGCACTTGGCGCACTGGGTTTTTTCGGATTCAAAACGGTATCCGCATGGCTTTACTGGAACGACCCTGCCCATCAGGATCAGCCGCTGGCAGGCTGGATGTCGCCTCGCTACGTGGCGATGTCCTATCAGCTCCCGCCCGAAGTGATTGGCCCTGCCCTCTTCCTTGAACAGGACGCCGCCCCGCGCCGCATTTCGCTTGACCGGATTGCCGCTGAAAACGGGCTGACCCTCGCGGAGCTTCAAGCCCGCATCGACGCCGCCGCAAAAGCATGGCGAGCCACCCAAGAGGATGGCAACGGTGGCTGATTTCGTTCTGGGATTGGTGGCGGACTACGGGGTGCGGATCGTCTTTATCGTCACCTTCCTGAGCTGTCTTGCCCTGCCCGTGCCTTCGTCGTTGCTGATGCTGGCATCGGGCGGTTTCGCGGCAACGGGCGATCTGTCGCTTGCAGCCGTAGCCGCGGCGGCGTTTTCCGGCGCGGTGCTGGGTGACAACACGGGCTATTGGGGCGCGCGTCGGCTCGGAATGGGCGCGCGCGGCTGGCTGACACGCAGCCCACGGCGCGCGCAACTGTTGACACGTGCAGCGCGGTTCCTGGGCGAACGCGGCGGGCCATCGGTGTTCTTTTCCTGTTGGCTTGTCGCACCCCTGGGCCCCTACATGAACTATGTCTGCGGGCTGACCGGATATTCCTGGCCGCGCTTTGCCCTTTGGGGGATCGCGGGCGAAATCGTCTGGGTCGGGCTTTATGTCGGGCTTGGTTACAGCTTTGCCGACAGTATTACCGCCGTGTCGGGCGTTTTGGGCAATGCGAGCGGGTTCGTCACCGCTATGGTGCTGGTGATCGGGTTGGGGTGGTGGCTGTGGCGGGCAAGCCGAAAGCCGGTGCGATGAGGGTCTTGGCAACATGTATTGGTGCTGCACAGCCGATTGCCACGAAATCGGGCATGACGGGGCATTTCAAGGTGCCGCAGGCCGGTGGTGTGACGGTGGGGGAAACCGGGCTGGTTGGTGACACGATCGTTGATCGCGCCAACCACGGCGGCCCGGATCAGGCGGTCTATATCTTTGGCGAAGGTGATCGGGTGTGGTGGGCTGACCATCTGGGGCGCGATCTTCCCGCAGGGTTCTTTGGCGAAAACCTGTTGGTCGAGGGGCTGTGCAGCGCCGATCTGGCCCTTGGCGATCTGCTGGTGATCGGTGACGTCACGCTGCAAATCACTGCGCCACGCATTCCCTGCGTCACCTTTGCCGCCCGTATCGGTGATCCAAAAGGCGTCAAGATGTTCCACAAAGCGGCGCGCCCCGGTGCCTATGCGCGGGTCTTGCAGGGCGGCGAGGTCGCGCCGCACGACACCGTAAGTCACATTAAATATGATGGGGAACACATTGGTATCGTTGAGAACTTTACCCAGTTTCTTGCGGGCTTCCCCGATCAAGCATTCCTTGAACGGCTGTTGCGCGTGCCCGCCCATTACAAGACGCATCAGTTGGCCAAGGGCCGGCTTGGCAATCGCACTTGACGCAACAGTGTTTTCGCCCGACCGTCACCCTATGACACTCCATTTTGACGCCGCCGAATACACCGCCCGCCAAGCCCGCGCGACACAGGCCGTGAAGGGCGCAGGGCTGGACGCCTTGCTGATGTTCGCGCCCGAAAGCCACCTGTGGCTGACGGGCTATGACACCTTTGGCTTTGCGATGTTTCAGGCGATGGTGCTGACGGCGCAGGGCGATATTCACTTGCTGACGCGGATGCCCGACTTGCGGCAAGCCCAATATACATCGACGCTGGCGGACGATCACATTCACATCTGGCCCGAATACGAAGGCTGCGATCCGGCGGGTGATCTGGCTGGATTGTTGACCGATCTTGGTATTAGCGGGCCGGTCGGGTTCGAAAGCGACACCGCGGGCCTGACCGACCGAAATGGCCAGCGTTTGCGGGCTGCCCTGCCCGATCTGCTGGATCACTCGGACCTGATCCGCGCCCTGCGCCGCATCAAATCACCCGCCGAAATCGCCATGCACCGCCGCGCGGCCAGCCTGTCGGATGATGCGCTGGATGCAGGGCTGGAGGCGACCCATGCCGGCGCGTTTGAAGGCGACATTCTGGCGGCAATGCAGGGCGCTGTTTTCAAGGGCGGCGGCGATTATGCGGGCAATGAATTCATCATTGGATCTGGCGCAGGCGCATTGCTGTGCCGTTACTATTCGGGGCGACGCCACCTTGATTCCAGCGACCAGTTGACGCTGGAATGGTCCGGCACCTATGCCCGCTATCACGCGGCAATGATGCGCACGGTGGTGATTGGCGCGCCCCAGGACGTCCACAAACGCATGCACGAGGCCTGCGCCGAAGCGATTATCGCCTGCGAAACCGCCATCAAACCGGGCGCACCGATGGGCGATGTTTACGCCGCCCATGCCAAGGTGTTTGACGCCCGCGGCCTTAGCCACGCGCGCTTGCAGGCCTGCGGCTATGGCATGGGCGCGGTCTATAACCCGATCTGGGTCGATTTCCCGATGTTTTACGAAGGCAATCCGCTGCTGATGCTGGCCGGACAGGTGTTTTTCCTGCATATGATCCTGATGGACAGTGACAGTGGCCTTGCGATGACGCTGGGCCATTCTGTGCTTGTGACGGATCAGGGCTGTAAACGCCTGTCGCGCCAGCCGCTTGCGCTGCTAACGCGGTGACTTGTTCCGTGCCCCATGCGCCCCATATCTAGCATATGTTGAAGTTCACCCCGATATTGTTGGCCGTTCTTTACGGCCTTGCGATGTATCGCTTTTCGGTCTGGCGCACTGCGCGCGAGCTGGATAGCAAATCGACTGAACTGGCTGATCCACACCTGAAAACGTTGATGGATCGCATGGCGGATGCCCTCGATCTGGCGCGCATCAAGGTGCATATCTATGAAGTCGACCCGGTGAACGGGCTGGCCGCCCCTGATGGGCGCATTTTCATCACCCGTGGTTTTTTCAACAAATATCGCGCGGGCGAGGTCACAGCCGAGGAAATGTCCAGCGTCATCGCCCATGAATTGGGCCATGTGGCGCTGGGGCATTCCCGCCGCCGGATGATTGATTTTTCCAGCCAGAACGCCATGCGCGCTGCCTTGATGATGGTGATCGGCCGCTTTGTGCCATTCGTCGGGCCGTTCATCGCAAACGGGTTGATGACCCTGCTGGCCGCGCGCCTGTCGCGTCAGGATGAATACGAGGCCGATGCCTATGCCAGCGCCCTTTTGGTCAAGGCCGGTATCGGAACTTCGCCGCAGAAGTCATTGTTTACAAAGCTGGAAAAGCTGACGGGCGCGCGCGGTGCCAAACAGGCCGCATGGCTGATGAGCCATCCCAAAACCGCCGAGCGCATCGCCGCGATCGAGGCCAACGAAGCAAAGTGGCTTAAGCCGTAAGCGCCTTGCCGAACCGTGGCAGGCGTGCCTTTTTCATCAGGGCGCGCATGGTCCAGTCCGACCCCGACAACCGGCGTGCTTCGGCCAGCACACGTTCGGCAACGGGGCGCACAAGGTCGGGGTGATCCGCCAGCAAATCGCGCAGGAAACCATCGGGATCACAACGGCTTAGCCCTTCTTCTTCAAGTATATTGCGGGGGAAATCCTTGGCGTTCATTGTCAGGATGGTATCGCACGACCCGGCAATTGCCGCGGCCAGAACATGCACATCCGCCGGATCGGGCAGCCACAACCGCGCCTCCAAACCGCCGTGCTGGGGAACAACTGCATCCGCAAAGCGACTGGAAAGTAACGATATTTCGCCCCGCGCGATCACTTCGCCTTCGGGGCCGATCTTGCGCGCCGCGCGCGCCCATTCTTCCAATATGCGGTCCGACCAGCGCACCTGAAACACCCCCGTTTCGGCCACGCCCAGCACAACCTCGCGCATGACCGTCGGATACAACACGCAGGCGTCGATCAGGACCCTCACAACCGGAACGTCAGCGCCTTGAGGTAGCCGCTTTCGGCCAGTTGCGGCAGCAACGGGTGATCCGGCCCTGCCGATCCGGTATTGACGATCACCCCGCGTCGCCCGCCACGGCCAATGCCGCGCGCAGATGCGTTGCGGAATTTCGTCAGATCCGCCGCGTGCGAACAAGAACACAAGACCAGATAGCCGCCATCCGCGACCAAGGGCGCGGCAAGGCGTGCGACCCGTTCATAGGCGCGCAATCCGGCCTCCAAGGCGTTCTTTGAGGGCGCAAAAGCGGGCGGGTCACAGATGACCACATCGAACTGCGCGCCTTCGTCACCCAATGCCGCCAGCACATCAAAGGCATCGCCTTGGCGTGTTTCAAACCGGTCCGCAACGCCGGATGCCTTGGCCCCTGCCGATGCCAGATCCAAGGCCGGCGCTGACCCGTCAACGGCCAGCGCCGAGGCCGCGCCATTGGCCAAGGCCGCCAGCGAAAAGCCCCCCACATGGCTGAACACATCGAGCACCCGTGCGCCGCGCGACAGGCTGGCGGCAAAGGCGTGGTTGGGGCGCTGATCAAAGAACAGGCCGGTTTTCTGCCCGCCCATCACATCGGCCATATAGGTCGCGCCATTCATCGGCACGGGGATCGCCGCGTCAGGTGCGGTGCCAAGCAAAACGGTGGTTTCTTCGGCAAGCCCTTCAAGGCTGCGGGCGCGCCCAGTGCCGTTCTTGATGATCGTCGTGACACCTGTGACCGATGCCAGCGCGGCGGCCAGTGGTTCAATCAGCGTTTCGGCCCATGCCGCGTTGGGTTGCACCACGGCCGTATCGCCAAAACGGTCGATGACAACACCGGGCAGACCATCGGATTCCGCATGGACAAGGCGGTAAAACGGCGCGTCATAAATGCGGTCGCGGTGCACCAAGGCCCGCGCAATGCGCGTTTCAAGCCAGCCCTGATCAATCACCGCATCGGGGGTCTGATCCAGCATCCGGAAAATGATCTTGGACGCGGGGTTGACGGCAACAACGCCCATCGGGCGACGCTCGCTGTCCTCCAGTGTGGTAATGGTGCCAGCGGCCATCCCCTTGGTGCGGCGGTCAAGCACGGCTTCGTTTGCGTAAACCCACGGGAACCCATGGCGCACGGCGCGCGCATTGGCTTTGGGTAACAGGCGGACAGGCGGAAAGGAGGGCTGCGTCATGCAGCCCTCCTACCCTGTTCGTTTGATCTGTGGAAGGGGCCTTAGCTGTTGCCAGCCGCGTGCCCGTCTTCGGCGGGGAATGCACCCACGGGGCCTGTCAGCAGATCGTTGAAAACCTGCGTCAGGTGAGTCGTGATCCGCACCTTCTGGCCCTGGCCCGTCTGATCGGCATGGATCGCCGCGCGTCCACCCAAAGCGGCCAGATCGGCGCTGATGCGCTGCGGCCCTTCGATGATGGCGCCGGTTTCGGCATCGCGGATGGTCAGGTCGAACTTGATCGAATGCACGCCACCCACCGTGTAGCGCGTGCGCTCGGTCAGGGAATGGAACCGGTGCAGGGTCACATCAACGATCACGGCGGTTTCACCGGCCAGATCGGCGGTGCCTGCCTCGATGGATGTCTGGAAGATCGCGGCGATCTGTTCACGGCGGTTGCCCAGGGCATCGCCACGCCACACGATATCGGCGATCGGGTAATAGCTGTTGGCCTCGGAAACACGCAGGTCATCGGGAATGGCAAAGCGGATGGCCTGCACGGAATAGTCACGCTGTTCCTGCACCTCGGGTGCTGCGACCTGTGCCACGTCCAGCGGCGCATTGCGCGTCACGGTTTCCATGTTCGCGCAACCTGCCACACCCAGTGCCAATGCGCCCAAAGCAATCATTTTCAACATTTTCATTTCGCTACCTCCGGGCTTTGCGCCCTTATGCGGTTTACCCCCATTAGGATGTTGTTAACTTCCCCCTCAAATCGGGCGGGAATGGGACAAGCGCGCGACGGTTTCAGGGAAATCACAGGGCGATTGCACGACACGCGCGATCGACTTTTGCGTCATTCTTGTCATGATTCCCGTGTTGTTAGCGCTAACTATTTATGGTAATGACCGCACAAACCTTGCGCAGAAAGAGCACCATGGCACTGAACCCCACCATCAAAGCCGTCACAGACCGCATCATCGCCCGCAGCGCAGGCCCGCGCGCGACCTATCTGGATCGTATGGCGTCTGCCGCAGCCGAAGGCCCGCGCCGCGCCCACATGACCTGTGGCAATCAAGCCCATGCCTATGCGGCGATGGGGAAGGACAAGGACACACTGGTTGCGGATCGCGCGCCCAACCTCGGGATCATCACGGCCTATAATGACATGCTGAGCGCCCATCAGCCGTTTGAAACCTACCCCGATATCATCCGCGAAGCCGCCCGCGCCGCGGGCGCCACGGCACAGGTTGCCGGTGGGGTTCCGGCCATGTGCGATGGAGTGACCCAAGGCCAGACCGGCATGGAGCTGTCGCTGTTTTCGCGCGATGTGATCGCACTGGCCGCCGCCGTTGGTCTGTCGCACAACGTCTTTGACGCGGCCGCCTATCTGGGGGTCTGCGACAAGATCGTGCCCGGTCTGGTGATCGCCGCCGCAACCTTTGGCTATATCCCCTCCGTGTTCATGCCTGCGGGGCCGATGGTCAGCGGCCTTCCCAACGACGAAAAAGCCAAAGTGCGCCAGCAATTCGCCAGCGGCGAAGTGGGCCGCGCCGAACTGATGAAGGCCGAAATGGCCAGCTACCACGGCCCCGGCACCTGCACATTCTACGGCACGGCCAACAGCAACCAGATGCTGATGGAATTCATGGGGCTGCACCTGCCCGGCGCATCTTTCGTCAACCCCGGCACCGACCTGCGCGAGGCGCTGACCCGTGCCGCGACTGCCCGCGCGCTGGAAATCACCGCATTGGGCAACAACTACACCCCCGTCAGCGAGGTGTTGGACGAAAAGGCATTCGTGAACGGGCTTGTCGGGCTGATGGCCACAGGCGGGTCCACCAACCTTGTGCTGCACCTGCCGGCCATGGCCAAGGCGGCGGGTGTGATCATCGACCTTGAGGATTTCGCCGATCTGTCCGAAGTGACCCCTTTGATGGCCAAGGTCTATCCCAACGGGCTGGCCGATGTGAACCATTTCCACGCCGCTGGCGGGCTTGGCTATATGATCGGCGAATTGCTGAACGCAGGGTTGCTGCACGACGATGTGCGCACCGTGGCGGGCGACGGGCTGTCGCTTTATACGCAGGAACCTGTGTTGAAAGACGGGCGCGTCAGCTACCGCGCTGGCACGCGCGAAACCCTGAACGACAAGATCCTGCGCCCTGTCAGCGATCCGTTCCACGCCCATGGCGGGCTGGTGCAACTGTCGGGCAATCTGGGGCGCGGCGTGATCAAGATCAGCGCGGTGGCCGAAGAACGCCACATCATCGAGGCCAAAGCGCGGATTTTCCACACGCAGGAAGCCGTCAAGGACGCCTTCAAAGCCGGTGAATTTACCGAGGACACCGTTGTCATCGTGCGCTTTCAGGGGCCGAAATCAAACGGCATGCCCGAACTGCACAGCCTGACACCAACGCTGGCCGTGCTGCAGGATCGCGGCCTGAAGGTCGCGCTGGTCACGGACGGGCGCATGTCGGGTGCGTCGGGCAAGGTGCCTGCGGCGATCCACGTTTGCCCCGAAGCGGCAGATGGCGGCCCGCTGTCGCTGCTGCGCGATGGCGACATGATCCGCCTTGATGCAACCAAGGGCACGCTGGAAACCCTTGCGGACCTTTCGGGCCGCACCCCCGCGCCCGCCGACCTTTCGGGCAATGGCAACGGTGTCGGGCGCGAGCTGTTCGACATGTTCCGCAAAAATGTCGGCCTTTCGGACCAAGGGGCCGGATGTGTCGTTTGACCGCCCGCTTACTTCCACATCAACTTTCGCCAAAGGCCCCGTTTGGCCAAACGCACAATATCAGGACCAAACCGATGACCCCGCAACATGCCTCTGAACTGACCTTGCAAACCTGCCTTCTGGCCCCTGTCGTGCCTGTGCTGGTGGTTGATGATGCAAGCATCGCAGCCGATCTGGCGCGCGCGCTGGTGGCGGGTGGCTTGCCCGCCCTCGAAGTCACCCTGCGCACGCCTGCCGCTTTGGACGTGATCCGCGAAATGGCAAGCGTTGACGGCGGGGTTGTGGGGGCTGGCACGTTGCTGACACCCAAGGACGTGGAAAACGCCAAGGCTGCGGGCGCGACATTCGGCGTGGCGCCGGGCGCGACCGACCGGCTGCTTGACGCCTGCGAGGCCAATGACCTGCCGCTGCTGCCCGGTGCGGCCACCGCCACCGAAGCCATGCGCCTGCTGGAACGCGGCTATAGCGTGCAGAAATTCTTTCCCGCCGAAGCGAACGGCGGCGCACCTGCCCTCAAGGCGATCGGCGCGCCGATCCCGCAGGTGAAATTCTGCCCCACGGGCGGCGTCGGCCTGAAAAACGCCAATGAATACCTGTCGCTGTCCAATACGGTTTGCGTGGGCGGATCATGGGTCGCACCTGCGAACCTTGTCGCCGCACAGGACTGGGCCGCGATTACGGCATTGGCCGCCGAGGCTGCGGCACTGCCGCGCTAATCACCCCGCAAGCGCCCTGCCCGCCCGCCGCGCCGCGCGGCGGGGGCGATGTCGGCCAACCCTTCGTGCAGGGTCAGCGTCATCGGATGATCTGCGGGTTGGTCGCCATATTGCGCCAGCATCGTGCGGATGCTGTCCTTGGGATCAGCCCCCGCAGGCAGTGACAGCGCCCAATCCAGGAAAATCGAGCGGCATTCCGGCGCGCCGATCCCGTCGATGCGAAAGGCCTCGCGGATCAGCCCCTTGGGGTCCAGCGGGTCACGCGCCATCTGTCGTTCCTTCCAGGTATCGCGCGATGATCGCGCCTGATGTTTCGGCGGCCTCGGCCATTGCGGCGGCAAGGGCGTCGGTGTTTTCCATGCCCGTTTCGCGCAGGATGAAGCGCACGCCGCCCTCGCCCAGGTCTGCCGGATCAAGCGCGCCGCCCGTCAAAAGACGTGCAGCGGCCTGCAAGCGCCAGAAAAGCGCGTAACCCTGCGCCAGCGCTGCGCTATCTGCGGCGCTTAACCAGCCAATTCCGGCCTGCAATTGTGCATCCAACCCGGTTTCGCCGCAGCCCGCGCGCAGACAGGCGGTTTGTGCCAGCAATTCGATGTCTTGCAAGCGGCCTGCGCCGATCTTGGCATCCCACGCGCCTTGCGGCGGTTTCGCGGCGGCAATCCGCGCACGCATGTCTGCCACATCGGCCAGCACAGTTTCGCCCGCCGCCTTGTCGGCCAGCACGGACAGGCGCGCAGCCTCGACGTCAGCCAAAAGATCGGGCGCGCCCGCGATGGCACGCGCGCGGGTCAGGGCAAGGTGCTCCCATGTCCAGGCCTCGGAACGCTGATAGGTTTCAAATGCGGTCAGCGATGTGGCCACCGGCCCCGCACGCCCCGACGGACGCAGGCGCATGTCCACCTCGTATAGCCGCCCCTCGGGCATCTGCGCCGACAGGGCCGTGACCAGCGCTTGTGTGAGGCGGGCAAAATAGGCGCGTGTCGCAAGCGGTTTCGGCCCATCGGATTCACCATTGCCATCCGCGTCATAGATCACGATCAGGTCCAGATCGGACATGGCATTCAGCCGTCCCGCCCCAAGCGACCCCATCGCGATCACGGCCGCGCCGCGCCCCTGCACCTGCCCGTGCCTGGCTTCGAACTGGGCCAGAACATGCGGCCACAACCCTGCCACGACCACCTGCGCCAGCTGCGCATACTGGCGACCCGCCGCGCCGCCGTCGATCAGCCCGCGCAGGTGATGCACACCGATGCGAAAGTGCCATTCCTTGGCCCAGCGGCGCGCCATGTCAAGGCGGCCCTCGTAATCACCCACCCCGTCAAGGGCCGCATCAAAACTGGCCTGTAAGCCTGCCACATCAGGCCAAGGCGCAAAGAAATCACCGCCGATCACCGCATCAAAGACGCTGGCGTTTTGCGACAGATACTGCGCCAGGGCGGGGGCGGTGGCGGCGATATCGACGATCAACTGCGTCAGTTGCGGATTGGCCTCGAACAGGGAAAACAGCTGCACCCCCGCAGGCAAGCCCGCCAGAAACCCGTCAAACTGCAACAGGGCCTCGTCGGGGCGGGCCGCCTCTTGCAGGCGCGACATGAGTTCCGGGCGCAAACGTCGAAAGATCCGCACAGCCCTGTCCGAGCGCAGCGCCGGATAGGTCAGCCACCGCGCTGTGATCTCCTCGCCAAAGTCATCCACGGGCGCGACATCAGCCTGTCCGGGGGCAAAGAACCCTTCGGTCAGGGTGTGGACCTCGTCAAGGCGGTCACGCAGGTCGCGTTCCAGATCGGCGCGCGCCATGCCCATAAAGGCGGCCAGACGGTCAAACCCTGCATCGTCCGGGGGCAGGTCGTGCGTCTGCGCATCGTTGATCATTTGCAGCCGGTGTTCGACCTCGCGGTGGGCGCGGTAATGGGTTTGCAGGGTCTGCGCGGTATCATCAGGCACCCAGCCCGCAGCCACCAGTGCATCCAGCCCGTCGCAGGTGCCGCGCGCGCGCAAGGACGGGTCGCGCCCACCGGCGATCAACTGGCGGGTCTGGGTGAAAAACTCGATCTCGCGAATGCCACCACGGCCCAGCTTCATGTTGTGGCCGGGCAAGGTCAGCTCACCGCCCAGCCCCTTGTGATCGCGGATCCGCAGGCGCATGTCGTGGGCATCCTGAATGGCGGCGAAATCAAGGTGCTTGCGCCACACGAAGGGGGTGAGAGTTTTCAAAAACCCCTCGCCCGCCGCGATGTCGCCCGCCGCCGCGCGCGCCTTGATATAGGCGGCGCGTTCCCATGTGCGCCCGACGCTTTCGTAATAGCGTTCGGCCGTTTCCATCGACAGGCAAACAGGCGTGACGCTGGCATCGGGACGCAGGCGCAGATCGGTGCGAAACACATAGCCGCCTGCGCCAAGGTCGGACAGGATCGCCGTCATCTTGCGGGTCACACGGATAAAGGCGGCGCGGGCATCATGGTAATCATCGGGATCAAAGCGGGTTTCATCGAACAGGCAGATCAGGTCGATATCGCTGGAGTAGTTGAGTTCATAAGCGCCCTGCTTGCCCATCGACAGGGCGACCATCCCGGCGGCGGTTTGCGCATCATCCTCGGTCATTCCCGGCAGTTTCCCGCGGGCGATTTCGGCGGCGACAAGACGGCGGATGCAGATATCAACCGCCCCGTCAGCCAGATCGGTGATCGCGCGGGTGACGGTTTCCAAGGGCCACACCCCGCCCAGATCGGCCAGTGCCACCAGCAGCGCCATGCGGCGCTTGGCGGTGCGCAAGCCCTGTTCCAGATCGGCGTGCGACAGTTGCACCACATCGGCCAGAATGGCGTCGCGGGCCGCTTCGGGCGTGTTGATATTCTCGGTCAGCCACGCGCCTTCCACGGCCACAAGCCCCAGCAAGTACGGGCTGCACCCTGCCGCCCCATGGATCAGAACGTGCAGGCCCGCGTCGATCCCTTGCACATGCGCCAACCCGTCCGCCCCACGGTCAGGATCGAATGCGCGGGGCGCGCGGGTCATGCGGGATGCAAATGTCATGGCGCCACCATGTAAGCGCACGCGGGGCTGGTCAATCGCCCAAAAGCTTGGCACGATGCGGCACGTGATGTGTGGGTGCTATGAGACCGAGAATTTTGCTAGCGCTGTTTGCAATCGTTGCTGCGATGGCGATGCTATGGGCGCTAGACGCGCAAGAGGATGTCCGCGTGTTGGTGCGTGACAACGGTCTTGATCCTGCAATCATCTTTCCACAAGACATCGTAACCCCGACATTTATTGCCGAGGACAGGAATTTCTACGCCTACCCCGCCATCGCATCACGTATCACAACCGATCTTGCGCGCCGCATCACGCCGCGCGATCCGGATGACGAAGCTTGGATGGCCGCGCGGGAACGCACGGTTGACGCCTTGGCCGAAGCATTCACGCACGATGAAATTCTTTCGCTTTTCATTCAGTCAACGGATTACGGCGGTAACTGTATCGGCATCATCGCCGCGCTTGACGGACGGCTGCACAAGACCCTCGCCACAGCGACAGTCGCTGATATGGTGACCCTGAGCACGATCATAAGAGCCCCATATGCCCTTGATGCGCCCGAGCAACGCGCGGCCCTGATTGAGCGCTATAACTACTTTGCGCAGATGGGCGAGGATGATGGGTATTGGGATAATGCCGGCGAACTGATTGCCGCTGGACCAAGCAACATCACGGCGGGTCCGGGTTGTCTGACTTCGGAATAATGTAAAAAACATTTACATGCCCTCTTGAAGGTTCCACAGACCCGCCCCATCTGCTGTAATGTGAAAAGCATTCACATCAACGCAAACACAGCATGGAGCACCCTGATGACCACCTCGTCCACCAACATCGACTATAACGCGCCCTACGCACGCGAAGTGCGTTCGGGTGGCTTTTTCGCCCGCACCGAGGCCTGGCTTGATGAGCGTGGCAAAGGTGCATGGATCGCCGCAATGGTCCTTGGCTTTATCGTTTTCTGGCCTGTCGGCCTTGCCCTGCTAGCCTATATGATCTGGAGCAAACGCATGTTTTCTGGCAAATGCGCCACACGGCGCCACGCACATTCCCATCTGCGCACGACGATGAAATCGTCCGGCAACACGGCATTTGACGCCTATAAAACCGAAACCCTGCGCCGCCTTGAAGAAGAACAGCAGAACTTCGAGAGCTTTCTTGAACGTCTGCGCGACGCCAAGGACAAGGCCGAGTTCGACCAATTCATGGAAGACCGTGCCAAACGACCGAGCGAAGACGACACCGACGAAGACGACGCCGCCTAGGTCGCGCACAGGGTGCCCCGTAATCGCGCGGCACCCTGTCACCACACCATCTACAACAGGGACAAATCCGATGACCATGACCGCCGAGAATTTTGATCTTTCCGCCCGCCCTGCCGATCCGGCGCCGATGCCGGTCGCGGTGCAGGTTCTGTCAACCCTTCTGTTCGCGGCCTTCGCCATTCCCGTCACGATTGTCGCGCTGAACGTGTTCTGGCCCGCCGGTATCCTGATCGCCCTGATCCTGGCATGGCGTGGCGGATTTGCCCCGACGGGCACGCCATCTGCCGCCCCGCGCAATCTGGATGAAGCGGTGAAATCGCTGGTGCCAACGACAGCACAAAAGGCCGCCGCGACCAGTTCCGGTAACGCGAACTTTGACGCCTACCGCGCTGATATGCTTGAGCGTTTGGAAATCGAGCAGCAGAATTTCGAAGGGTTCCTGACGCGTCTGCGCGATGCCAAAGACAAATCCGAATTCGACGATTTCATGGATGCGCGCGCCAAGCGCCCAATGATCGACGACGACGCCTGATCTGGCGCCTGATCCGGCACCTGATCTGACCCGCCCCTTGCACATGCGAGGGGCGTCAACCACATCTTTTACAAAGGACCAACCAGATGACCGCCGCCATGGCCCCGACCACAGCCCTGCCCGACCCGCAACGCTACCCCGAATTTTACGCCAGCGTGAACCGCAAACGCCTGGTGGCGTGGATCGCGGATGTGACGCTGGTGGTGATCCTTGCGCTGATCGCCACGCCGTTTACGGCCTTTACGGCCGTGTTTTACTTCCCTTTTCTGATGTTCGTGATCGGCTTTCTTTATCGCTGGTCCACGCTTGCGTCAGGATCGGCCACCTGGGGGATGCGCCTGATGGCGATCGAATTGCGCGAAGATGACGGGCTGCGCCTGTCGGGCCAGACGGCCATGCTGCACACGTTGGGATATTACGTGTCGATGGCGATGGCCCCGCTGCAATTGGTGTCGATCATCCTGATGGCCGTGAACCCGCGAAAGCAGGGCCTGAGCGATGCTGTTCTGGGCACGGCGATGCTGAACCGCATGGCCTGACCCGCCGAAAATGGCGGGGTTGGCGCGGCGATCATCCGTTGTTAACCTGCGCTGAACACTCGCGAACAGGATGATATGCGCCACACGCTTCCCATTGCGCCGCAGTTTTACGTGACGGCCCCGCAACCGTGCCCCTACCTTGACGGGCGCATGGAGCGCAAGCTGTTCACGGCCCTGCAAGGCGAAGGGGCCGAGCAGTTGAACGACAGCCTGTCAAAGCAGGGCTTCCGGCGTTCGCAAAATGTCCTTTATCGCCCGTCCTGTGCGGAATGCAGCGCCTGTCTGTCGGCCCGTATCCGCGTGGCCGATTTTGCGCCCTCGCGCAGCCAGCGCCGTGTCGACAAGCGCAATGGCCATTTGCAACGCCGCGCCATGTCGCCTTGGGCCACCGAAGAACAGTTCCAGCTGTTTCGCGATTATCTGGACAGCCGCCATGCCACCGGCGGCATGGCCGATATGGATCTGTTTGAATTTGCCGCCATGGTCGAGGAAACGCCCGTGCGCACCCGTCTGATCGAATACACCGACCCGGACGCGCCAGATGACGGCTATGACGGAATGGCAGCAGTGTGCCTGACCGATATTCTGGATGATGGCCTGAGCATGGTTTACTCGTTCTTTGCCCCGGAACGGCAAAAACACAGCCTTGGCACCTATCTGATCCTTGATCACATCGCCATCGCGCGCGAAATGGGCCTGCCTTATGTTTACCTTGGCTATTGGGTGCCCGGCAGCCCCAAGATGGACTACAAAGCCAAGTTCAAAGGGCTTGAGATTTACCGCAAGGGCGCGTGGCAGGACATTGGCGATCCCGCGCAATACGAAGCGGATACCCATCCCCTTTCGGTTGCACCGATTGCCGAACAGGTCGCGCAGATCAGCCTGCCGGGCAGCCGGAGCGTCTAGGAACGCGGGATCGGCGGCGCGCAACGCAAGCCTTGCATTGGCAGGCCGCGAGATGGCGATCAAATCTTGCTGGCTGGCACTTGATGGTCGCCAAGCACGGTCCCACATTTCAGCGTCGCACCCACATCAGCCAAATCGCCAGCCCGGCGGGGCGGCCTGACGATCCACGGCGGCCTGCGGCCTTCCGTGCGGGGTTTGAAACCTAGTTGATCAGGTTCGGCACAATCGTCACCACGCCGGGGAACAGGGTCAGCAATGCCAGCCCCACCACCTGGATCAGCACAAACGGCAGCACACCCTTGTAGATGTGGCCGGTCGTCACTTCGGGTGGGGCAACCCCGCGCAGATAGAACAGCGCAAAGCCAAAGGGCGGCGTGAGGAAGCTGGTTTGCAGGTTCACGGCGATCATGATCGTTACCCATTTCGGGTCCATCGTGCCGCCATAGATCACGGGGCCGACAATCGGGATCACGATGTAGATGATTTCAAGGAAATCAAGCACGAAGCCCAGCACGAACAGCACCAACATGACCACAAAGAACACCTGCCATTCATTGTCGAAACTGCGCAGGAACTGCTGGATATAGTGTTCACCACCAAAGGAAATCACCACAAGGTTCAGCATCTGCGAGCCGATCAGAATGGTGAACACCATCGACGTGACCTTGGCCGTTTCGCGCACGACCGGCGACAGGACACCGCCCGACAGCAGCACCCAAAGCGCATACCCCATCGAGAAACAGGCATAGAGGAACGCGCCAAAGGCGACGAGGTAGGCGATGTAATCTTCAACCGCCACCGTGCCCTGACCCAACCGCATGTCGAAGTTCACACCGACAATCAGCATCAGCGCAACAGCAGCGGTGCCCAGCAGGATGATGTTGCCCGACCGTTCCTGATCTTTCAGCTTGCGAAAGGCGGCCAGCATGATCGCACCACCGGCCCCAAGGGCGGCAGCCGGTGTCGGGTTGGTGATCCCGCCAAGGATCGAACCCAGCACCGCAACGATCAGCACCAGCGGCGGGAACACGACACGCAGCAATTCGTTCTGCGCCAGTCGTTTCACCCCGTCACGCAGACCGTAAAAGATGATCAGCAATGGAATGGCGATCAGGATCGTCGTCATGCCGGGCGATGTCAGCGCCCCGATAAACAACACATCAACCAACAGCATCAGCACCACACCGGCCGCGCCAATGATCAGCGGGCGTGGATCGGCGGCTGGCATCACGCCGCGCGCCGTTGTCAACACCAGCGCCATCAGCAACGCCAAAATCGCGATCCCTGTGCCGATCCAAGGTGCGTTGGCGACCTTTTCATCGACCAGCGCCTGACGTTCGTCGTCGGTAAACTGGTGGGCTTGTTCGACGCCCCCGGCTTCGTCAATCACCGCCTGTTGCGCCAGCGCGGTATCCCAGGCCTCTTGGCCGTGCAGTTCGATCATCGCGGCGGCGCAGTCCTCGCCCACATTGGTGCGCAGGCTCGCGGACTCGCCCGTGTCGGAATAAGTGTCAACGATAATGGATTGCGACCCGACCAGCCCGATATTGCCCATCAGGATCACGCCCACAATCAACCCGACGGGCGCAAGCACGAACCATGTCAGCCCTTCGCTGCGGGTCACACCGCTGCTTTGGCCGCCCTCGACGTGGACAGCGGGTGCATGGGTCGGGTTGAACAGCGCATACCCAAAGGCATAGGCCGCATAAAGGAATGCCAGCAAGATACCGGGCAACAGCGCCGCCTGAAACAGCGTCCCCACCGACACCACCGCCGGTTCGCCAAGGTATGTCAGCGCGTCTGTGCAGCCCGCGGCAATCGCGCGGGATTCTTGCGCGGCGGAATAGATATCCCCCGCCAAAGTGCCAAGCAGAACGATCACAATGGATGGCGGGATGATTTGACCCAAGGTGCCGGATGCCGCAATCACACCTGTGGCCAGTGACGGCGAATAGCCGTTGCGCAACATCGTTGGCAGCGACAGCAGGCCCATGGTCACAACGGTCGCCCCGACGATACCGGTTGAGGCCGCAAGGAACGCCCCCACAACAACAACCGACACGGCCAGACCACCGGGCAGCGGGCCGAAAACCCGGCTCATCGTGGTCAGCAGATCGTCGGCAATCCGCGAGCGTTCCAACGTGATCCCCATCATCACGAACATCAGCACGGCCAGCAGCGTTTCGATGGACTGCCCCGCCAGAACCCGTTCGTTCATGCGGTTGACGATAAAGGACACGTTGCGATCCAGTGCCATTTCCCAGCCCTGCACGAACACAGGTTCGGCAAGCCTTGGCAGGTCAGAGAACCTGAATACCGATATGTTTTCCGGTTTGACCCCTTCGGCAATCAGCGCGGCATATTCCGGCGTGCTTTTGTCAATCGCCTGATGGATCAGGTAGCCGCCACTATCCAGCGCGGCAATGATCGCAAACGAGAT
The DNA here is from genome assembly GCF_042466115.1 of Octadecabacter sp. R77987. Classification (NCBI taxonomy): domain Bacteria; kingdom Pseudomonadati; phylum Pseudomonadota; class Alphaproteobacteria; order Rhodobacterales; family Roseobacteraceae; genus Octadecabacter; species Octadecabacter sp. R77987. The sequence continues at coordinate 703,172 of NZ_JAXHBQ010000001.1, forward strand.
GACCGCAGAGCCACCGATGGAAAACGCGACGGGAAAGCCCGAAAGGATGCCTGCGAACAAACACAGGAACACGATAATCAGGCCAATTTCGACGCCATCAAGTCCGAAGATCATTAGGGTTCTGCCTTTGAATTAGTGAATTTCGGCCACGAGTTCGGCTTGCGCGTCACCCAAACTGTCTTTGTCGAGATACTTGCCTTCGCTGTCAGGCCCCTCTTTCCACTCAAGATACGAGCGGTAAAAGAACGCGACGGCCTGCAACATCACCATCAATGTGAAGGTCACAAGCAGCACCTTGAACAGGAAATAGGCGTTGAACCCGTTCGGGCTGAACCCGATGGTTTCCACGTTCCAGCGCAGGGCGCGCGCCTTGGTGATCAACCGCTCCAGCGTATCGGATGCCGACGGGTTGGGCACCACCAGATGGCGCCACATGAAGAACCAGCCATACATCCACGTCAGCACCGCCGCCGGGATCATGAAAAACAGACTGCCGAACATGTCGATCATGCGTTTCTTGCCGTGGCTGACGGCGGCATACACCAGATCGACCCGCACATGCCCGCCCTGCACAAACGTGTAGGTGGCGCACATGCAGACGATCAAAGCGTTATAAAACTTGAGTTCCTCGGCCCACCAGCTGACGTCTTTGGTAAAGACCGCGCCGAACCCAAGGCTGATTTCCGCGACCGCAAAGACCCGCTGCATAAAGATGATGACGATCTGTTGCAGCACCATCAACAGGCCGGCCCATGCAAAAAAGCGCCCGACCGTGTTGGCGAACCCTTCAAGGGCGCGCACGCAGCCCCACATGAAACGGTTGCGGAACAGCCCGACCGTGGTCACGATCAGGAACAGAACGAAGACCGCAAAGAACAGTTCGACCGAGGCACCGTAATAGATGAACCGCATCAGCGATTCCTTGTCTTCGGTGGTGTTGGCCCAGGACAGCCAGTCCAGCCACATGGCCGGATGGGTAAGGGCAAAGATGATGTTGTAAAGGGCTTCGATCAGATTGCCAAAAAACCAACCCAAGGCCCCGTAACCTTCGAGGGCGGTGATGTTCTGGATCAACCAGGTGTCATACACCGGCCAAAATCCTGTCAGGACTTCTTCTTCCATCTGGCTCGTGCCCCCAAAACTGGAAATTCAAGGTGCGCCACACAGCACGCTGGCTGTGGCTGCGCGAAACCAGCCCCCACCGTGGCGGGGGCTGGATTGATTGGCATCGCTTGCGGCTTAGCCGTTGATCCGTGTGCGTTGATCCGTAAAGGCCTGATCCGACTGGCGGATCCACGCCGAGGAGGACGCGACCGATGCATCAAAGCTGGCACGGATACGGGCATAAAGCTCGTCGCCCATGAACTCGTCCAGCGCCTCTTTCGCGCCAACGGCAAGTGCATCCCAAACGTCATTGGGGAACTGCATCACCTTGGTGCCACCGGCAACCAGACGATCAAGTGCCGCACCATTGTTGGCGTGCGACTGGGTCAGGCTCCACTGGTGGGTCGCCGCGGCTGCGCTGTCGACAATCGACTGATGCTCGGGGGACAGGCTGTCCCAGACATCACGGTTGAAGGATGCGGTCAGGGCCGACCCCGGCTCGTGCATGCCGCCTGTGTAGTAGAATTCACAGACTTCCTGCAGGCCAAGACGTTCATCGGCAAACGGGCCGATCCATTCGGCACCATCAATCGCGCCGGACGACAGCGCCTGATAGATTTCGCCGCCGGGCACGTTCTGCACGGATGCGCCTGTCAGTCCCAGCGCCTTGCCACCAAGACCGGGCATACGGAACTTCAGACCCTGAAGGTCGTCAGCCGAGTTGATTTCCTTGCGGAACCAACCGCCGGGCTGCGCGCCGGTATTCCCGGCAAGGAACGATTTCAACCCAAAGATCTGGCCCAACTCGTCGTGCAGTTCAGCGCCGCCACCGTGGTAATACCACGTTGCCAGTTCCTGCGCGGTCGCACCGAAAGGCACAGCCGTGAAGAAATAGAAGCCGGGGTGCTGGCCGCCAAAGTAGTAATCTGCCGAGTGGTAGATATCAGCCTGCCCTGCGGACACGGCGTCAAACACCTCGAAGGCGCCCACAAGCGAACCGGCGGGTTTTTTGTCGATGGTCAGCGCGCCACCGGTGCCTGCGTTGACAAGCTCGGCAAAGTGCACGGCCGCATCGTCGAACACGGCGAACCCGTCGGGGACGGATGTCACCATGGTCAGTGTGCGGTTGCCCTGCGCGTAAGCCGGTGCAGCCAGTGTTGTGGCTGCGGCAGCGGTGCCACCAAGCGCTGATGTTTTAAGAAAAGAACGACGATCCATTTAGGTCCTCCCGAGTGTGCAAAGTTCTGCCCCCCTCCCGGAGGCAAAACGTCCTAAGACTGGCCAAAGCCTAGCGACACACTGTCTTCATTTGAATACCCTAAATCGCCAACTTTGCCGAAATCGTAAAAAAATCTTACCAATTTGGCACTCTGATAGCGCCAACATGTCGCAGTTGCGCGGATCAGTACGAAAACGGCCTAAAAATAAGGCGCTTGTAACGGGAACGATTCGGAGGTGACTTTGCGTGACCTTTCCCGTCGGCGGCGGGGCACCATCGGCACCCCGCAAACGCCCTAGAAAATGAAGTCGGATTCGTTCAGGTCGTCGGCATCTGCATTCTCAAGCCGGATTGTCACATCGCCCGCCGCGATTACGGCGGCACTGTCGTCCTGGCTGAGGAAAATGTCATCGAACGTCAAACCCTCGAAACCGGTCAGCGCGATCTTGTCCGCGCCGCTGGTAAAGTCGGTGATCGTGTCACTGCCATCGCCTGCGCCAAAGCCGAACACGTCATTGCCCTGCCCGCCGGTCAGCATGTCGTCGTCGATCCCGCCTTGCAGCATGTCATCGCCGCTGCCGCCATAAAGCGTGTCGTCGTCATCCGCGCCATAGATCGTATCATCGCCGCTGCCGCCCCAGACGATATCCTGGCCGTTGTCTGTCACCAGATCACCGGCATCATCAGGCACGTTCAACAGATCGGGGAAGGACGGATCAAGACCGGCATAGATCGTGTCATTGCCAGCCCCGCCGCGGATCAGATCGGACCCTTCACCGCCGATGATCGTGTCATTGCCCGCGTTGCCGTTCAGCGTGTCGTCGTCAAAGCCACCGTCAATGAAATCATTACCCATGCCACCTGTCGCAAGGTCGCCGTCATCGCCGGTGATGATCGTGTCATGGCCCTGGCCACCGCGCACGATGTCGGCGTCGTCATCGGGATCATCATCCGCAGCAAACAGACCCGGATAGCCGCGATCAGGGCTGCCGCTGATGCCAAAGTCGTTCAGGTTGCCCGCGGTATTGATATAGTCGTTGCCCCAGCCGCCCGCGACACTGTCACTGCCTTCGCCGCCGTAAACCGTGTCCCAGCCACTGCCGCCCTTGATCACATCGTTGCCATAGCCGCCCAGGATTCGGTCGCTGCTGGCGCCGCCGTCAATTTCGTCATTGCCAAGCCCGCCATAGATTATGTCGCGGCCAATCCCGCCAAACAGCGTGTCGGCCCCCGCATCCCCACGGATGAAATCGTTCTGGCCGCCGCCATAGATGATGTCGTGACCCTTGTTGCCGTGCAGGCTATCGGCGCCCGCGCCACCAAAAAGGCTGTCGTTGCCGTCACCGCCATGCAGGTTGTCTTCGCCACGGTAGCCATAAAGCGTGTCATTGTTCTTGTCGCCGTAAACGCTGTCGTTGCCCATGCCACCGGAAATATGATCGTTACCTTCGCCACCCTGAAGATAGTCGTGGCCGGTGTGGCCCTTGATGAAATCATCGCCCTTGTTGCCCTTGATCACGTCATCGCCGGTATTGCCATGCAGGGAATCCCCGCCTGCGCCACCATGGATTTCATCGTCACCCGATCCGCCGGAAATAAAGTCGTGCCCGTCCTTGCCATAGATCAGGTCATCGCCATCGCGGCCAAATATCTGGTCCTTGAATGGGGTGCCAATGATTGCCGGATCGCCATCTTCCAGCAGTTCGATCTCGGAAAACGCGGCAATCGGTGTCAGCCCCACGTCGATCAGATTGTCGGCAACCGGATCAACCACAAGGTCCATCCGCACAATCGACCCTTCGATGTCAGTGCTGTCATATTCAACGGCAAAGCCAACCTGGCCTGCGCCCGGCTGCACGAAACTGTCGGCGGGAATATCGACCACCTGCAACAGGCTGTCAGCCGACATGCCCGGCCCGATCCATGCAAATTCATCCCCGTCGGACACGCGCACATGACCGTCCGCGCCGATGATCGTCAGCCCAAGGTCATAGGTATCTTCGTCAAACTCCGCTTGTTCCTGCCACAGGAACACTTCGGTGCCGTCGTCCAGTTCAATGGTGATTGTCGCACCAATCACCGCCCCATCCGCGATACGTGCGTTCACAAAATCAGCGAGTAGTGTCATAGTGTGCCCCCCCAGGCCTATGTGTCGCGCGAAATGGCGCAATCGTTAATCAATGATTAACAGTCACAGATCAGCAAGGGTTCGGCAAGTTGCCCTTTTAGCTTATCGCGATTGAAAGCCGTGCCTTATCAACTGTTTCCAATTCAGAAACGACACATCACCGCGAGTCGCCAGCGTCAAATCCCGAAGATAAAATCGTCCTCGCTCAGATCATCTGCATCGACACCGTTCAACCGGATCGTCGTTTCCCCCGCCTGAATGATCGCCACACTGTCCTCTTGCGACAAAAAGATATCGTCGAAGGTCAGGGCGGGCGGTGGCGGGACGTAATCGTCAAATTCCGCGTCCCCTCCCGCGCCGGGATAATCATAGACCTGGGACTGAAGCGCGATCTTGTCTTCGCCACTTGTGAAATCCTTGATCGTGTCAGTGCCGTTGTCGACTGCGTCCAAAGGTGCGTCCTCGGTCTCGCGCGTGCCGACAGCGAAAGAGAAGGTATCGTTGCCATCGCCACCGATCAGGAGGTCGTCGCCCGCGTCGCCGCTCAGGACATCGTCGCCTTCAGCCCCGATCAGGACATCATTATCGTCGCCGCCATACAGAAAGTCATCACCGCGCCCGCCGTGCATCCGGTCGTTGCCCGCGTCACCATAAAGCCGGTCAAGGCCGTCAAAACCCGACACCTTGTCGTCACCTTCGCCACCATCAACACGGTCGTCGCCATAACCGCCGTTCATATCGTCATTGCCCGCGCCGCCATACATGTCGTCGCGACCGTGGTTGCCACGGATGAAATCATCACCTTCGCCACCAAACAGCCCGCCATACGCGTCGGAACTGCCGCCAAAGCGTTCGTCATCACCATCGCCGCCGCGCAGATCGTCATTGCCCGCCCCGCCGTCCAGATAATCGACACCATCACGCCCGTTCAGGCTGTCATCGCCCGCGCCACCGAACAAACCGCCGGTGCTGACCACATCGCCGGTGCTTCCGCCAAAGTAGCTGTCGGTAATCCCGTCATCGCCCGCACCGCCATCAAGACTATCGTTGCCGTCACCGCCATTCAGTTCGTCGCGTCCGCCGCCACCTTTGATCGTGTCGTCCCCGCCCAGCGCGTCATAAACGTTATCGGCATCGTCCAGCATGACCGTATCATCGCCTTCGGTGCCTTGGTCAAAGACCAGATCGGCATCGGGCAGCAGGTCAATGACCCGTTCCAACGTGACCTGTTCGCCATCTTACAGACCTGTGTAGAACAGCGCCAGTTCGCCTTCGTCGGTGATCTGCGCGGCAATCTGGAGGTCGTCGAAATCCAAGGCTTCGCTGGCAAAGAAGGCTTCAAACGCCATCGAGTTGCCTTGCGGATCGTATTGCGTGATGTCCAATGTTGTCTCAAGGCCCGTTGCATTCTGGAAAATGCCCAGCGACTCGCCGTTGTCGAGCGCAATGAAATGCGCCTGCCAGCCGTCATTGCCGGACGCAAAGACCGCATCTGCCACAAGCACGCCGTTCTGCTCGGACAGAATGCCAAAGCTGCTATCGCCCTCGAACCCGTAGGCCACGCGCCCGTCGCCCATGACCTGCAAGACAAGACCGCTTTGGTCAGGTGCCACAGTGAATGCATCAGACGCGGTGCTGGTGTCGGTGGCCAGCACGTTCGCGGTGCCATCCCCCCCAATCTCGATCTGCAGGAATCCGGCGGGGTTGTTGCCCTGCCCGTCGATCGGCAAAAGCCAGCTATCCAGCCCAAGGCCGAACACCGCAGGCTGGGCGGTTTCTTCCACCGGATCGTCGGCGTAGATATCAAGGACCGTCGTCAGGCCGTAACCGGCGGGCAGATCGACGGGGGTGTCCGTAACCGTGCCATCGGCGGCGGTGTAACTGACAACAATACCGTCAGCCGTTTCGGCCACACTTAGCGATCCGCCATCGGCATCAAGGTTCGCCACATCCGGCGCAAGCAGATTGTTGACGTAGGTCTGCGCGCCGCCCGGAAATGCGGTGTCGGTCGCTTGCAGCGGTGTCAGGATATCAAAGGCCATGTTCTACCCCCATAGAAACTCGTTACCCGTCAAAATTGCGGGCCGATCCAGCAGGAGTCAATGAAATTGAAAGGTTTTTCTGCCTTGAACCGCGTTGCGGCCCGTCTTACGGATCGACTGTTTCCGGATCGAAAACAATCGGTGCGCGCGGGAGTGCTCAACACAATGCCCCAAGGGCGCCCGCCTGTAAGAATGTTGCGAAAAAGCGCCCTCAGACGAACTTTTCTCCAATCCGCCTGTTGACCCCCCTTGCCGCGCATGCATAAAGTCTGCGCACGCATATGAAGGACCCCAAGGAATGACACACATTCTAGTCGTCGTAGGAAAATCGCGCATGGGCCGGTAACGGTTTACCCAGACAGGTTCCCATGCGCCCCCGAAACCTCGGGGGCTTTTTTATGCCAAACGATAAAGACGTCAGAGATAGGAAAACACGATGACACGTCAAATGACCGGAGCGAAAATGGTAGTCCAAGCCCTGAAGGATCAGGGTGTGGATGTCGTCTTTGGATATCCCGGTGGTGCTGTCCTACCGATCTATGACGAGATCTTTCAGCAAAACGAAATCCGCCACGTCTTGGTGCGCCACGAACAGGGCGCGGTCCATGCCGCCGAAGGCTATGCGCGCGCGACCGGCAAACCCGGTGTGGCGCTGGTGACATCCGGCCCTGGCGCGACCAATGCGGTGACGGGACTGACCGATGCCTTGATGGATAGTATCCCGATTATCGTGCTGACGGGGCAGGTTCCGACCTTCATGATCGGGTCCGATGCCTTTCAAGAGGCCGACACCGTGGGCATCACCCGCCCCTGCACCAAACATAACTGGCTGGTGAAGGAAACCGACAAGCTGGCGGGCGTGATCCACGAGGCGTTTCATGTGGCCATGTCGGGCCGCCCCGGCCCCGTTTTGATCGACATCCCCAAAGATGTGCAGTTTGCCACGGGCGCCTACATGGAAAAAGCCAAACGCAAGAGCCACTACGCCCCGCAGGTGAAAGGCGATATCGACTCGATCACCGAACTGGCCCGCGCGATGGAAAAGGCGAAGCGCCCTGTGTTCTACACCGGCGGTGGCGTGATCAACTCCGGCCCTGCCGCCAGCCAGCTGCTGCGCGAACTGGTCGAGGCCACGGGCTTTCCGATCACCTCGACCCTGATGGGCCTTGGCGCCTACCCCGCCTCTGGCGACAAATGGCTGGGCATGCTGGGGATGCACGGGTTGTACGAGGCCAACATGGCGATGCACGACTGCGATCTGATGATCAACATCGGCGCGCGCTTTGATGACCGGATCACCGGGCGCATTGATGCCTTCAGCCCGAAATCCACCAAGGCGCATATCGACATTGATGCCTCGTCGATCAACAAAGTGATCCGCGTCGATATCCCGATCTTGGGCGATGTGGCCCATGTGCTTGAGGATTTGCTGAAGGTCTGGAAATCGGGTGGTCGCAAAACCAATGCCGAGGCTGTCGGCAAATGGTGGGATCAGATCAGGGAATGGCAAAAGGTCGACTGCCTGAAGTTTGAACAAAAGGGCAAGGTGATCAAGCCGCAGCATGCGCTGGCACGGCTTGAGGCGCTGACCAAGGACCACGACCGTTATATCTGCACCGAAGTGGGCCAGCACCAGATGTGGGCCGCGCAATATCTGGGCTTTGAAGACCCGAACCGCTGGATGACATCCGGTGGCCTTGGCACGATGGGCTATGGTCACCCCGCGTCGATTGGCGTGCAGATGGCCCACCCCGACGCGCTGGTGATCAACATCGCCGGTGAAGCGTCATGGCTGATGAACATGCAGGAACTGGGTACGGCCATGCAATACGGCCTACCCGTCAAACAGTTTATCCTGAACAATGAACGCCTTGGCATGGTGCGCCAGTGGCAGGAATTGCTGCACGGCGAGCGGTATTCGTCGAGCTGGTCTGAATCCCTGCCCGATTTCGTGAAACTGGCCGAGGCATTCGGGGCCAAGGGCATCCAGTGCCACGACCCTGCCGATCTGGACGATGCGATTATGGAAATGCTGAACCACGACGGACCGGTCCTGTTCGACTGTCTGGTGGAAAAGCACGAAAACTGCTTCCCGATGATCCCCTCCGGCAAAGCCCACAACGAAATGCTGCTGGGTGATGCAAGCACCTCTGGTGCGATTGATGCTAAGGGGAGCGTGTTGGTGTGATCAGGATATTTGGTGCATGCTTAGTTTCTTCACTTGCCAGCCTCTCCAGTTATGCCCAGGCCGACGTTTCATTTGATGACAAGGAAACGATCCTCGCGGAGTTTGTCAGGCAGTTGCCACGTGGGATGCTAGGTGTCCCTGATCAGTGGCTGGAGATGGAAACCGTCATTGGATGGGAAAAAATGATACTGCTTGTCGGCTACGCCAACAATGAAGCCGTATGCTCTCGAATGTTAGTCATCGCCAAACAAGACAGCCCCGATCGAAATTTCCGCTGCACGGCAGCCAACTAAAGGACTAGCCCCATGTCCCCACTCAAAATCAAAAAAGGCGCGACGAGTCATTCCGCCTATAACCTGCGCCCCACCTTCTCGGAGGTGATTGAACGGCACACGCTGGCTGTGGTCGTGGAAAACGAGCCCGGTGTGCTGGCGCGGGTCATCGGGCTGTTTGCAGGGCGCGGCTATAACATCGAAAGCCTGACCGTGGCCGAGATTGACCATGAAGGGCATCGCTCGCGCATTACCATCGTCACCACCGGCACGCCGCAGGTGATCGAACAGATCAAGGCGCAGCTGGGTCGGATCGTGTCGGTTTACGAGGTGCATGACCTGACCGTCGAAGGCGCCAGCGTGGAACGCGAATTGGCGCTGTTCAAGGTCGCAGGCAAAGGTGACGCGCGGGTCGAGGCCCTGCGTCTGGCGGATATCTTCCGCGCCAATGTGGTGGATAGCACCCTGGAATTGTTTGTCTTTGAAATCACCGGCACGCCGGAAAAGATCGACGCCTTTGCCGACCTGATGCGCCCGATCGGTCTGGTGGAAATGGCGCGCACGGGTGTTGCGGCACTGGCGCGCGGCGTGGATTTCGCCTGAAGGTGCAGCCCCCACCGCCGTCGCGGCGGGGGCGCATAATTCGTTAGCCGTCAGCCATTGGCATGAGGCCCGCATCTGTTGCAGCGGCCACTTCCTCGGCATCAAGCAGGCCGTCACCGTTGACGTCCATCACGGTGAACGTGTCCTCGGTCAGTTCGCCGTCAACCGCCTGAAGTTCGGGGAAGGAATACATCCCGTCCCCGTTCACGTCGATCGCCGCATCCATTTCCTGCGCAAAGGCAGGGGCTGCGAGAAGGACAAGGACGGGCGTCACGATCTTGAACTTGGAAGTCATTTCGTCGTCTCCTTTTAGGACATGGTTTGAAGACTGCATCGTCTTCATGGCCCAGATAAGGGTTTGCCCTGATCACATGCTATCAGGTGGTGCGAAAATGGCAAATCCGCGCGGCCTTGCGCGCATTTTGCACCCCGCCCCTTGCGCCGTTTCGCCGATCAAATTGCATCGGCCAGATGTGACCCATCCGCATGGGGATTTTGCGCAAGGCTTTGCCGAAACGATGTCGCGGTGGGGATTGCGCAAGTCGCGCACAGACTGCGCGTTTGCCCCGCTCTGCTGCTAAAATTGGCCATCTTTTGCATGAGGGAATCCTGCCATGGCCACGCATCCGTCTGATTTGTCCGCTGTCCGCGCGCCGCTTGAAACCGCGCACGGGTTGTCCAATGCCCACTACGTTGACCCGGCGATGTTCGAGGAAGAAAAGCACGCGGTCCTGTTTGCAAGCTGGTCCGGACTCGCCGTTGCAGCCGATGTGCCGGAAAACGGCGATGCGGTGCCGATGGAATTTGCCGGCATTCCGCTGCTGCTGATCCGCGACCGCGAGGGGCAGGTCCGTGTCTTTGAAAACATCTGCCGCCATCGTGGCATGATTCTGGTGAGCGAACCCAAAAAGATCGAGGGTGCGATCCGCTGCCCCTATCACAGCTGGTGCTATTCCACCGCCGGCAAGCTGGTCAGCACACCCCATGTGGGCGGTGCGGGCCACAACACCCACCCCGCCATCGTCAAGGACGATCTGGGGCTGAACGAGGTGCGCAGCCATATCTGGTTTGACACCGTGTTCATCAATATCGACGGCAAGGCCGACCCGTTTGAAGTGGTCCACGCCGATCTGCTGGACCGCTGGCGCGAGTTTGACCAGCCCATGTATCACGGCGGTGCGGACAGCCGCTTTGATCTGAAGGTTGAAACCAATTTCAAGCTGGCCGTGGAAAACTACTGCGAAAGCTATCACCTGCCGTGGATTCACCCCGGTCTGAACAGCTATTCCCGCCTCGAGGATCACTATCACATCGAACAAAAGGGCAAGTACTCGGGCCAGGGCACGCTGGTTTACCGCCAGTTGAAAGGGCCCGATGACATGGTGTTCCCCGATTTTGCGAACCTTTCGGACAAATGGGATACGGGCGCGGAATATGTCGCCATCTATCCCAACGTGCTGCTGGGTGCGCAGCGTGACCACACCTTTGTGATCATTCTGGAACCCAATACCCAGACCACGACCACCGAACATGTGCACCTGTATTACGCCGACCCGCAGGTCAGCGAGGACATGCGCGCGCGCAACGCCCATCTGTGGCGCGGCGTGTTCGAGGAGGACATTTTCGTGGTCGAGGGCATGCAAAAGGGGCGCGCTGCCCCATCCTTTGACGGCGGCCGTTTCAGCCCTGCCATGGACGGGCCAACTCATTGTTTTCACGATTGGGTTGCCGGTTGCATTCAGTCCCACCGCGCAAGGGCACAGGCGGCAGAATGAGCGATCTGGACGACCGTCTTCTGGCCGCCCACGCCCGCGACGACCGCCGCGCGCTTGTCACGCTTTACGGTGAGGCAGGCAGCGTGACCAATGACATCGACGCCAGCTGCTTTTACCTGACCCACGCCTATATCTATGCGCTGGAAATGGGCCACCCCGACACGGACGCGCTGCATGCGCGGCTGGCCGTGCACGGGCGGGTTTGACGGGGGCAACCAGTCCGCAAACACGTCGCAAGCCCACCGTGTGGAAAGGTTCCTCACGCCGTAGGTTCGCATTGCACCCCGGCGCGCATGCGCCAAGCCCGACCTCCCCCACGGGAGGGCTTTCCTGCAACGAACGCTGCGCACCACACACATGTTGCATTACAAACAACGGTCAAACCTGATTGCGTGGCCTCCCGAGGTCGGGCTTGGCGCAAGCGCGCCTCTTTCCACTGGCATCCCTTTCCTGTTCCTGATTTCCTGACCCCAACACCACAGGAGACCAACATGAGCGCACGCAAGATCATCATCGACACGGACCCCGGACAGGATGACGCGGTCGCAATCCTTTTGGCGCTGGCCTCGCCCGAAGACATTGACGTGTTGGGTGTGGTGGCCGTTGCCGGCAATGTCCCCCTGCCCCTGACCCAGAAAAACGCGCGGATCGTGTGTGAACTGGCGGGCAAGACCGATGTGCCCGTTTTTGCTGGCTGCGACAGGCCACTGCACCACACGCTGGTCACGGCCGAACATGTGCATGGCAAGACAGGGCTGGACGGCCCGCAGATGGCCGACCCGACTATGCCCCTGCAAGACCGGCACGGCGTAGATTTTATTATCGATACCCTGCGCGCCGAACCGTCGGGCACGGTCACGCTTTGCCCGCTGGGACCGCTGACCAATATCGCGACGGCGTTCCAACGCGCCCCCGATATCATTGACCGCGTGCAGGAAATTGTCCTGATGGGAGGTGGATTTTTCGAGGGCGGCAACATCACCCCGGCGGCGGAATTCAACATCTACGTCGATCCCGAAGCGGCCGACATCGTGTTTCGTGCCGGTGTGCCGCTGGTGGTGATGCCGCTCGACGTGACCCACAAGGCGCTGACCACGCCCGCTCATGTGGCGGCCTTTCGCAAGATGGACACGCAGGTGGGCCATATGGTCGCCGCATGGACCGACTTTTTCGAGCGCTTCGACAAGGAAAAATATGGCAGTCAGGGCGCGCCCCTGCATGACCCTTGTGTCATTGCCTATCTGATCCGGCCCGATCTGTTCCGCGGCCGCCACATCAACGTGGAAATTGAAACCCGGTCCGCGTTGACCCGCGGCATGACCGTCGCCGACTGGTGGCGCGTCACTGACCGTGGCCCCAATGCGCTGTTCATGAAAGACGTCGATGCGGATGCGTTCTTTGGGCTGTTGGCTGACAGGCTGGCACGCCTTGGGTGACGGCAGGCAAAGCCGCATCGGGGTAGCTGCGCACCTGAACAAGGCGCGCCCAAGGCCGCGCATTTCCAAGCCAAAGCGGACGCCCAACCCGGTACTAGAGTTTTCGGGTTTGCGGACGAATCGCCATTTCGCTGCGGCTGCGCAATCGTCCGCTTTTAGAGACGCCTGTTGAGAGGTGGAACATTCTCGGGAGTTACAACCTGAATATGAGTTGCGTTTGTATGAAGCGGTACGGACATGAGTTTGTGATGATGCAAGAAAGCTTGGAACGCGTTTTGCAAATCAACTCGAAGGTCATGGTGCAATACAAAGCTAAGACGCCCCTCTTCGATCAGCCGTCTGTTGTCGTTATCCAGATCATGAGCCACATAAACATCAGGCATTGACCCGTGATGTTCGAGGGCATTCAAAATCGCCGTGTTGCCGCCACCCATAGAATATACGGCACGTATTTGGCCCATGCCTGCGACAGCACCTTGCATGATGCGCGATGTTTCAAAATGTACGCCGCTGCCCCCACTTGCATCCATGATGCGCAGGTTTGGACACAGCTGGGCCAGCGTGGCCTTGAACGCCACTTCTCGCTCTTCCTCCCCCAAAAACCGATCATTGCTTCTGGAGGTCAGGACAGTTCCTTCAACGTCGCCGATTGTTTTCGCAATCAAATAGGCCGCCGTGCGGCCTGCGCTCTGATTATCAAGGCCAACATAGGCAAGCCGCTTCGTCGTGGTCAGATCAGTGACCAACGTGACCACAGGAATGCCTGACGCGATCAATTGATCCACTGCTGCTCTGATGTTCGGCAGATCACGCGCTTTGATGCACACGCCATGGCTGCCACGTTTGGCGATGCGCAACAAAGCCTCGGTGACATCATCTTCGCTCATAATCTCTTGCGCTTGAAACCTTGGACGGCACACGGCGCTTCCAAGACCTGGTAACACATGTTCAGTGGCGTGCTGTACTTCGCGGCTAAAGCGGGTTGGCGCTTCGATCAAAAAATCAAAAAACAAACGTCGCCCACGGGCGGCCAATTGTGCCTCTTGTCCTTCGAGTTCCGAAATGGCGGCGGCAACACGTGCCTTGGTTTGCGGACTGACATTCGCGCGATTGTGTATTGCACGGTCAATCGTCGCGGTGCTGAGCCCGGACTGTCTCGCAATTTCTTTGAGTGGAAACCTATGTGTCATTTGATGTGTTTCTGATGTCTTTTGGGGAACCAATCAAGGTTTCATTGCTGCACATTGAGTGAAACACAGGGAGACATTCAATGAAGAACCATATCGAAACTGATGCAGGATATTTCGATAGCGCGGCGTGTGATCTGAATGCATTCACCGTGCTTATCGATCGAACTGCAAACGCATCAACCGTTCCGAACGCAGACGACATCCAAAAGAATACCCCAATTTATGACATGTCCAGATTGCGCCCATCGCTTGAGGACAAAAATCGACGCCGGACAATTATGGCCGAGTGGGCGCGTGTCCTTCAGGCGGGCGCGGGTGTTCTGGTTCTGCGCGGGGCCTACGCCGATACTGTCGTTCTTGACGAGGCCACCGCGATCTACGAGCAGATAATCGCCACTGAAAAACTGGCAAGCGGCGGCGGCGGTGACCATTTCGCGGCGTCGGGGTCAAATGACAGGATATGGAACTCCTTGCAGAAACTCTGCGAAGAATCTCCGGGTGTATTTTTGCGGTATTTCGCAAATACCTCTATCGCCGCGGTGTGCGAGGCATGGCTTGGCCCCAACTACCAAATGACAGCACAGATCAATCTGGTTCATCCCGGTGGTGCGGCCCAACAAGCACACAGAGACTATCACCTTGGCTTTCAAACGGCTGAAATCGGTGCGGAGTATCCGGCGCATGTTCATGACCTCTCGCCTGCTTTGACCTTGCAGGGGGCTGTCGCGCATTGTGACATGCCGACCGAAAGCGGCCCCACAAAGCTGTTGCCATTCTCGCAGCTCTATCGCGCGGGATATGCCGCGTGGCGACGGGACGATTTTAGGGCGCTGTTTGAAGAGCGTTGTGTTCAATTGCCGCTTGCGAAAGGGGATGCACTTTTCTTCAATCCGGCGCTCTTTCATGCGGCCGGTGCAAATTCGAGCGGTGACATTCACCGCATGGCCAACTTGTTGCAGGTGTCGTCCGCCTTCGGGCGTGCCATGGAAACGGTGGATCGCGCAAAGATGTGCAAATTGCTTTATCCCCATGCGATGGCCGCACATCAGAACGGCACATTGGGCGTTTCAGACCTAAAGGCTGCAATTTCTGCGTCTGCAGAAGGATATTCATTCCCGACCAATTTGGACCGCGATCCCCCCAAAGGTGGGCTCGCGCCTGAAACCCAGCAAGCGCTATTTGAGCGTGCTCTGGCTGAGGGTTTTGATCTTCAGAAATTTGTAGCGGTTCTGGATGAGATGCGCATAAAACAATTGGCATAGCTTCAAGCTACCAACGAAAGTGCCTGGCGACTTCGCAAGGCGAGACTTGCAAAGCGGCCGTTCGCCGCTCTGCAGCAACTCAGTCACTTCGGGCTCAAACCTGCTCTTTGCTGCGCTTTGATCGAACGTCCGGTTCTTGGTGTTCAAGTCAATTGACGACGTCATGGTCAAAGTCATTTTGCCGTCCTTCATTCGCCCCAAAGGCCCTCAGTCGATATAACTGTCTGCCCGCAACCCCGCCCGTTTTTCATGAATTGGCAGGACGCGACCATAAAGCTGCATGGTCCGCGCGACGCTGCCCACCATGCCGGGTTCTTGCACATACGAGAATATTGCGACATAGCGCGGGCGATCCCCCTTGAGCGGCGCGACGCGGTGCAAGGAATAGCGCCCGCAAAACAGTTGCAGATCGCCCGGTTCCAGATGCAACACATGCACCCTGTCCGATGTTCCGTCCAGCACGCGAGCAACTTCGGCAAAGTTTTCGTCCTGCACCCGGATGCGCGGGGCATATTCGAACGCTCCGCCTTCCTCGGCATTCTGGATCGCCAGGGTCACCGTGAAATTGTTGGTGTCAAAATGCCAGGGAAACCCGTTGCCTTCGCCGGCCATGTTCACGATCACATCTGCCAGCGGGTCGGCGTAGCGATAGAACTTTTCCTCTTGCAGACAATCCTGAATGAACCGGTCAAACCCGTCGAAATCATGCACGGTGCGCAGCGGCCCGTCAGTGGCAAAATTATCGGCCGGGATGAACGCGTTGGAACGGTCAAAGAACTGGCGGCGCGGGTCATCGGCCGGCAGGTTCGGGTCGTCCTTGGTGAAATAGGCGTTAGTCTTGCTAAAGGACTTGTGGCCTTTGTCGGCTACGCTGTCGGCTTCTTGGGTCAGGGCTGCAATACCGGCAGGGGTGAGAAACCCTTTCAAGACAGCGCAGCCATCGCGCGCAAGGTCATCGCGCACTTTCGCCAGCACTTGGGTGCGCGCGGTGCCATCTTGGTTGATTGGATAGGTTGCAAGGTTGATATAGTCTGCGCCGATATGCTGCATCTTGCTCTCCTCTTTGCAGTCCATTGAAGAATTGCAGGTGGCGCGCGTCTTGTTCGGCGGCGACACGAAAATGGCGGAAACTGCGCGCATGCCCCGCCTGTCCTTTCCTGACGCGCGGCGTTAGTGTCGCACGGACGTCCCGCAAAAGAGCATCCAAATGTCCACCGCCATCCACCTTGCCACGCCTGCTGACCTTGACACCCTGCTGACGCTTGTGGCGCGCTTTCACGAGGAAATGGGCATCGCCAGCGATGACGCAATGCGCCGTGCCGGTTTGGCCCCGCTGCTGGAAGGATCGCCCCTTGGCGCGGCCTATCTGTTCGGCCCCGCCCGCGCGCCCATCGGCTATGTGGTGGTGACATTCGGCTGGTCGCTGGAATTTGGCGGCATGGACAGCTTTGTCGATGAAATCTACATCCGCCCCTCGGTGCGCAAGCGCGGGATCGGCACCGAAACCCTGATCGCCGTTGGCAAGGCGCTGCAAGGGGCCGGTGTCACGGCGCTGCATCTCGAGTGTCAAGCGCGACGATGCCGCGACCCAGCGCTTGTATGAAAAGGCAGGATTTGCCTTGCGCGATCAATACTGCCTGATGACACGGCGGCTTTAGCACCTATATCAGCCCCATGATACATATCCCCTTTGACAACAGTTACGCCGCCCTGCCCGACCGCTTTTATGCGCGCCAACCGGCGGTGCGGGTGGCTGCGCCCGCGTTGATCAAATTCAACCATGATTTGGCCCGCGATCTTGGCATCGACAGCAGCGGTTTGACTGACGCAGAGGCCGCCGCGCTGTTTTCCGGCAATGCCACACCCGAAGGCGCGGACCCGCTGGCGCAGGCCTATGCCGGCCACCAGTTCGGCGGGTGGAGCCCGCAACTGGGCGACGGGCGCGCGCTGTTGCTGGGCGAAGTCATCGCCCCCGACGGCACCCGCCACGACATTCAGCTGAAAGGGTCTGGGCGCACCCCGTTTTCGCGCAGTGGTGACGGGCGCGCATGGCTTGGGCCGGTCTTGCGCGAATACCTGATGAGCGAGGCAATGCATGCCATCGGCGTGCCGACCACCCGCGCGCTGGCTGCCGTGCGCACGGGCGAAACCGTGCAGCGCGAAACCGCCCTTCCGGGCGCCGTGCTGACCCGCACCGCGGCCAGTCATATCCGTGTGGGCACCTTTCAATTCTTTGCCGCACGCGGCGATCGTGATGCCCTGCAAACCCTGACCGATTATACCATCGCGCGCCACTTCCCGAAGGCCGGCGGCCCTGCCGACCTGCTGGAACAGGTCATGCAGCGACAGGCCGATCTGGTGGCCAAATGGATGGGGCTGGGGTTCATCCACGGGGTGATGAATACCGACAACGTGTCCGTCACGGGTGAAACGATTGATTATGGCCCCTGCGCGATGATGGACAGCTACCATCCCGACACGGTGTTTTCGACCATCGACCAACAGGGGCGTTATGCCTACAGTAACCAGCCAAAGCTCGCCCATTGGAACATCGCGCAATTTGCCACGTCACTGGTGCCGCTGATGCCCGATCAGGCGGCGGCGATTGACCGGTTCACCGCGATCATCAACCGCTTTCCCGATCTGTTTGCGGCAGCGCAACATGCGATCTTCAGCGCCAAGCTGGGACTGGAAAACGCCGACCCGCAACTGATCGACGACCTGCTGGCGTTGATGGCGCAGGACGGTGCGGATTTCACCAACAGCTTTGCCGCCCTGCCCCGTGATGATGCGCGCGACCAGTTCATCGACCGCACTGGCTTTGATGCATGGAAATCCCGCTGGCTGGATCAAAATCCCGACACCGCGCAGATGGCCCGAACCAACCCGCAAGTCATCCCCCGCCTGCACCGGATCGAGGCGGCCATTCAGGCGGCAGTCGCCGGTGATGACGCGCCGTTCCACGCCATGCTTGCGGCCGTGACGCAGCCCTTCACGGCGAACGAAACTTTCGCCCGCCCACCGACGACAGACGAAAAAGTCGCCCGCACATTCTGCGGCACCTAGGGCTTCTTTTGTTCAAAAATACCTCCCGCCGGAGGCGCATCTCTCGGCCAGGCGCGGCGGTTATTCCAGCATCCACGTCCCTTCGGGCCAGAAGGCATGAAAGGCAAAGGCGAACATGACGTCATGGGCCAGATCGTTGCCCGCCGCGTCGCGCACCCGCACGGTGCCCACATCACGCCCCGCCGCGATCCGGTCCGTATCAAGGGCGGATGCCTGACCGGCCTGCCACGACAGGACCACGCCGTCCTCGCGCAGTTCGCCCGCATCGGCGATGCGCGTCATCGGCCAGGCCCGATCACCCACACGGATCACGCGGGCCAGTGCGGGAATGTCATGGGGCGGCAATTCGCCGGAAAACAGGAAGGGGCGGAACGAACTGTCGTATTGCACATAGGGGTTTTCGCCGTAGGGGCGGCGTGCGTTCGGGCGCGCCATCACCAGCCCGTCGGGGTTGCGGGCCACAAACTGCGCCCAGCTTTCCATCCAGCTTGGCAGGGTTTGCAGCTCGGTTCCCGTCAGATCGCCCACAATCGCTTCGCCCACGGCCTGTTGCCACCAGCTTTCGGTCTGGCGGTCATACATCACCATATCCGACATGCGCAGCTTGCCCGACACGCCAAATTCCAAGACCCCCGCATCGGTGCGCCGATCAAAGGTGATGCCGGAATTGCACAGCGGGCAGAACGTCACCGCCACAGGCACATCGCCGACCACATCATTGACGATCTCGTGCCAGATCAAATAGCGGATCGGGTAGGCGCGCGGGGTTTGCCCGTCGATTTCCAGCGTGATCACCGGTTCGCGGTCTTGCAGCGTGCTTTCATCGGCCACCGCCAGAAAAGACGGGTCCGACAGCGCGGGAATCCCGTCCTTGGGCGGGCCGCCCGACATGATTTCGGTCCAGTCGGTGATGGTCGTGGTGGTGAAATCCGTGTCGGGCCATTCGCGCTCCCAGAATTCGGGGCTGGCGCTGGCCGTGCCGGCGATCAGGGTGAGGGCAACAGCAAACATGCGCATGGGCGGTCTCCTTTGGGTCAGGATGGCCGCACCGCCGCGCCAAAGCTACCCCCCTGACAGGAACGTGACAGGGGGGTGAGCGGGGTTATTGGATCACGCGCACCGCCGACATCATGTCGGGCGCACCGATCACGGCGCCATTGGCGCCCTGCCCGCGCTTGATCGCATCGAGCACGTCCAGACCGGACACCACCTTGCCGACGATGGTATAGCCGCCATCCAGATGGGACGCAGGCGCGAACATGATAAAGAACTGGCTGTTGGCCGAATTGGGGTCTTGCGAGCGGGCCATCCCCACCGTGCCGCGTTCAAACGACAGCGCGTCCGAGGCTTCAAGCGGCAGGTCGGGACGATCAGAGCCGCCCATGCCCGCCTGACGCATATCCTGCCCCATGCGCCCGAACTGCACATCACCCGTCTGGGCCATGAACCCTTCGATCACGCGATGAAACACCACCTCGTCATAGGCCCCTTCGGCGGCAAGTGCGGTGATCTGCGCCACATGCGCTGGTGCCACATCCTCGAACAGGTCGATGACAATGGTGCCGTTTGCTGCGCCGGTCACGTCGATCTCAAGGCCGATTCCCTGCACCGCCCCTGTTGCGGGTGCCGGTGCGGTCTCGGTCTCTGGTGCGGTCTCGACCTCGGGGGCGACGATATCGGCAACCTCCGCATCTGGCACGGGTGCGTCACCACGTGGCGAGATGACAAAGAAATAGGCCGCGGCCGCAAGACCCGCCAGCAAGACCGCAAGAACCGCGCGATTAGCCATCAGCGGCAACCTTGACGCTGATCATCCGGTCGGGGTTTGCGGGCGGTTCGCCCTTGGCGATGGCGTCCACGTGTTCCATGCCGGAAACGACCTGTCCGTAAACGGTGTATTGGCCGTTCAGGAAATCGTTGTCCTTGAAGTTGATGAAAAACTGGCTGTTGGCCGAATTGGGGTTGGCCGAACGGGCCGCGCCAAGGCTGCCGCGCGCGTGGGGAATTTTGGAAAATTCAGCCGGAAGATCAGCCAGATCGGACCCGCCCGTGCCGGCGCGACCGGGATTGTAGTCTTGTTCCATGTTCGCGTGCTGCACGTCGCCCGTCTGCGCCATGAAGCCGTCAATCACCCGGTGAAAGGCCACGTTGTCATAGGCACCCGCACGGGCCAATTCCTTCATGCGTTCCACATGTTTGGGCGCCACATCGGGCAGCAGGGCAATGGTGACGGTGCCGCCAGTCAGTTCCATCAGGATGGTGTTTTCGGGGTCTTTGATCTCGGCCATTGTGGCGCTCCTAAGCTGGTAATTCGCGCGGACACTATGCGCCCGCGCGCCGATTGCCAAGCGGTGCAGTTGACGCCGCGCGCTTGGGGGTTCACTTAGGCACAAACCCGCAAAACCGGAGGCTGATATGGCGTGGAAGACCCTTGATGACATGGACCTGAACGGCAAGCGCGTGCTGGTGCGCGTGGATATCAATGTTCCCGTCGAAGATGGCCGCGTCACCGACACAACCCGCATCGACCGGATCGTGCCGACGGTGGATGACATTCAGGCGGCGGGTGGCAAGGTGATCCTGATGGCCCACTTTGGCCGCCCCAAGGGCAAGGTCGTGCCGGAAATGTCGCTGGAACATGTCGCGCAGGCCGTATCGGACGTGCTGGGCCAGCCCGTGACATTCGTGGACAGCGATTACGCCGCGGCTGTTGCCGAGATGGATGAAGACGAGGTGCTTCTGCTGGAAAACCTGCGGTTCAATCCGGGTGAGGAAAAGAACGATGCCGATTTCGCCGCCCGTCTGGCCGGTCTTGGCGATGTCTATTGCAACGATGCCTTTTCCGCCGCCCACCGCGCCCATGCCAGCACCGAAGCCTTGGCGCGTCTGCTGCCAGCCTGCGCGGGGCGGTTGATGGCCGAGGAACTGGGTGCGCTGGAAAAGGCGCTGGGAACACCTGACCGGCCTGTCGTTGCTTTGGTTGGTGGGGCCAAGGTTTCGACCAAACTGGACCTGCTGGGCAACCTTGTGACCAAGGTTGATCATCTGGTGATCGGCGGCGGCATGGCCAACACGTTTCTGGCCGCCCAAGGGATCGACGTGGGCAAATCGCTGTGCGAACACGATCTGGCCGACACGGCGCGTGACATTCTGAAAAAGGCAGACGCGGCGGGCTGTGAAATCATCCTGCCCCGCGACATCGTCGTGGCCCGTGAATTCAAGGCGGGCGCGGCCAGCGAAGTGCTGCCCCCTGACGCCTGCCCTGCCGATGCAATGATTTTGGACGCCGGTCCTGAAACGGTCGCCTATATCAGCACCGTGCTGGACAACGCGAAAACGCTGGTCTGGAACGGCCCGCTTGGCGCATTCGAAATCGAACCGTTTGATGCAGCGACCAACGCCGCCGCGCGCAAGGCCGCCGAATTGTCCAAGGCGGGAAAGCTGGTATCGGTCGCGGGGGGTGGTGACACGGTCGCGGCCCTGAATCAGGCGGGTGCGGCGGATGATTTCACCTATATCTCCACCGCGGGCGGTGCCTTCCTGGAATGGATGGAGGGCAAGACCCTGCCCGGTGTCGCCGCACTGGGGTGAATGCGCGCAGTTAGCGCAACCGAACTTGCGAGGCATTGCCCCCTCGCCTAAACCAGATGCAACGCAACCCAAGGGGATCGAACCATGCCAAACCAGAGCCAAGCCGACAAAATCCGCAGTGGTCAGGGCTTTATCGCCGCGCTGGACCAAAGTGGCGGGTCAACACCCAAGGCGCTGGGGCTTTATGGCGTGAGTGAGGACCAGTTCAGCAATGACGCGGAAATGTTCGACCTGATCCACGCCATGCGCGCGCGGATCGTCGCCTCACCTGCCTTCAACGGCGACAAGATTTTGGGCGCGATCCTTTTTGAAATGACGATGGACCGCGAATTTGGCGGCAAGCCTGCCGCGCAGGCCTTGTGGGAAGATCAAGGCGTCGTGCCATTCTTGAAGATCGACAAGGGGTTGGAGGCCGAAGCTGATGGCGTGCAGTTGATGAAACCGATGCCCGGTCTGGATGATCTGCTGACCCGCGCGCATGGCTTGGGCGTGTTTGGCACCAAGGAACGGTCAGTCATTCAGGCGGCCAACCCCAAGGGTGTCGCGGCCATTGTCGCGCAGCAGTTTGACGTGGGCGCGCAGGTGCTGGCACATGATATGGTGCCGATCCTTGAACCCGAAGTGACGATTTCGATTGCCGACAAGGCCGAAGCCGAAGACCTGCTGCTGGCCGAACTGATGCGCCATCTGGACGCGGTGCCGGACGGGCAGCAAGTGATGCTGAAGCTGACCCTGCCCGAGGTGGACAACCACTATGCGCCGCTAGTCAACCATTCCAAGGTGATGCAGGTCGTGGCCCTGTCGGGCGGCTATTCGCGCGACGAAGCCAACGCAAGACTGGCCCGCAACAAAGGCGTCATCGCCTCCTTCAGCCGCGCCCTGACCGAAGGATTGTCAGCCCAGCAAAGCGATGACGCGTTCAACGCCATGATCGCCGAAACCATCGACAGCATCTACCGCGCGTCCATCGCCGGGTAAGGTGCGCTGGGGTCAAGCGCGCTTGAGAATTGCTGCCGCGGAGGCCTGTTTTGTGGCCAGTGTTACGGTTGCCGCGCGTCAAATGCAGGCTGCTTTCAAGCGAAGTTCTGTTGAGAGGCGCGATAGCCTTTCGGTGTCAGGCCCGTTTCACGTTTGAAGGCTTTGTAGAAGGTCGAGCGCGAGTTGAAACCAACCTCCAGTGCAACGGCGAGCACCGACGCATCGCCCGCCGCGATCAGCGGCTTGGACGCCTCTATCCGCCAGCGTGCAACAAAGTCAAAGAAGGTTTCGCCGATCTCTTGATTGAGGGTTTGTGACACCTGGTTTGGCAGCGCGCCCACCTGTTGGGACAGTTTTTGCAGCGACAAGCCGGGGTCAAGATATAGCGCATTTTTTCGCATCGCTGTTTCAACTCGCTCGGCCAGCTTTGCCGCGTGATCAGCCGTGAGTGCTGAGCGCGCATATTTGAGGTCTGGCGCGTCTTCCTCGGCTGCAAGGTTCAGGTCTGGCGGCGTGGCTGGGGCAAAAATGTTCAAGACCAACAAGCCGCATGCGATCAGAACAAGAAAAAGCTCCTCGATGAACAAGGCGCCATCGGCAAAGTTTTCGTCCGCCAGCGAAAACGCCCCTGCTGCCCAGATCAATACGAGCAGGACCATGACCACATTGACCCAACGTAAATCCCGCTTTTCGACATTCGAATAAAGTTGCCGGACATGGGCGCGGTATGCCGTGAGACGGCACAGTATCGCGACAAGGTATGCGAAGGACGCGATGAACCAGACCAAGATCAGCACAAACGTCGCCAGGGCGAGGATTGCGGGCAATATCCCCGCAGGCAATTCGCCGGATATCAACATGGTCACTTTGGCCTGCTTGGGGAGAATCCAGTAACCGATGCACACCGCGCCGCCCGCCAGCGGCAATGCCAGATCACGCCACGGGACATGCGCGGGCGATGGCGCGGCAGTCTTGGCCGCGATGAAGTGATAAAAGGCCGGCGGCAGCGCCAGCAGCATGACCAGCAACAGCGGCATGTAGTTGATCAACGCACCTTGGGCAAAGGATTGGACGATCGGAAGTGCGATCATTCCGATGAACGCAATATAGACCAGCCCAAGGCTGAGCCGTTCGCGCAGGCCGCCGTGTCGCAACACAACGCCAGAGAGCCCGGTGAGGGCAATGCCAAGACATAGTCCGGCAAGAGTTCAGAACAGCAACGTTTGCCATGTTCCTTATTAAGCCGGTTTCAACCAGATCATCAACGCAGCCACTGGTCCTAAAAATGCGCAACGGTATGTCCTCGCCGTCATGCGCGGACGACAGGACATCGTGAGGCTGCGTAAAGCTTGGCCAAATCAACAAAACCGAAAGGATAGGATATGGTCACTTTGGATGTAATCGCACTTCTGGCACATGTAACGCTTGGCACTTTGGCCGTCATCGTGGGCGCCATCGCCCTTGGATCGCGCAAAGGGCGCAAGGTTCATGTGAGCGCTGGCCGCGTTTTTGTCATCAGCATGGGGGTGGCATCGGTGCTGGGTGCGATCCTTGGGGCGCTCAAATACGAAACGTTCTGGATCACATTTCACGCAGGGATCCTTGGGGCGACCCTGGTGGCCAGCGGTGTCTTGGCTGTGCGCATCCGCGCGCGTGGCGCAAAAAGATGGTTCATCGCAATCGCCGTTCTAAATGCCCTCAATGCGGCCGCGCTTTTCGCCGCAGGCTGGCACGCCACAACATTGCCGGACGCGCGTTTGTTCGGCTTTGCGGCCGGGGATTACTTTTTCCTGTTTGGCATGGCGGCGATCGCCTTTGGTGGTGATGTGCGCATGACGATCGGGACACGGATTTCAAACAGACACCGGATCGCCCAGCATCTTTTGCGGATGTGCATCGGCTTTTTCATCGCGGCAGGATCGGCCTTTACCGGACCGGGGGCGAACGCGTTTCCGCAAGCCGTGCAGGACTCGGGGTATTGTCGCTGCCCGAACTGGCAATCGTGCTTTTGATGCTGTTCTGGCTCTGGAGAACACTGCGCCAGCCGCGGGCGTTGGTTGTCAGTCACTAAACGGCGCGATTTTATCGGCGAACACGTGACACCGTCTATCCATGCGAAAAAGGGGCGGATTTCTCCGCCCCTTTCCCGCTCAACTGGACCATGACATGCGAGGGCATGCCTCCTGGGAATGCAAGCCAGGGATTAGTTGAAGTTATAAACCACCGACATGCCGAATGTGTTTTCAGCGTCCTTGAAGCTGGTATCGGTCAGGTCGTTGAACCGGGTCGCATAGGATGTGCGCAACGACAGGGTTTCGGACAAGGCAACGTTCAGCGCCAGATCGTTGGACATGGTTGTCGCGTATTCCGAATAGATGATGTCGGTGTCATTGGACACAAACACGGTGTCGCTGATGCTGTAGAATAGGTTGCTGGACACGGATGCCGCAGCTTCTGACACTTCTGCACCGCCAACGACTTCGGCAACACGGTAACCGGGACCGGCCTGAACCGACCACTGGAAATCGTTGCTGTTATACAGGCGATAGCCCACACCGGCACCCACGAACAGGTCTTGGGTGTATTCGTCAGGTGTTGTTGTCAGGCGGTCCATGGACAGATCGGCCTGACCATAGGCAAAGAACGCAGGCGACAGGTCGCGGCGGTAGTCGATACCGGCCAGCAATGTGTTTTCGGTTGTGACGCCATTTTCTTCGCCAAAGGCGTAGGCCAGGTTGGTGTCAAAGCCGTTGACGCCGTCATACCAGCCATAGCGCATGCCCACACCCACGTCCGAGGATGTGTCGCCGTCATTGGATGTTGAGGTTAGGCGCAGGGCGACCGACCCATAGGTGCCCACAGCGCGGCCTTCGTTGCCGAAACGGCCGATGTCGCGCTCGGAATCTTCGGCAATCTGCTCTTCCAGATCGTCGATGGCGCCTTCGGCGGCACCTGCGTTGTCAAATGTCGTTGTCTGGGCCACAGCCGCAGAGGCAACGAATGCGCTGATCACGGCAGCGGTAAAGATATTCAGTTTCATAGGGTCTTCCTTTCCCAAAGAAGGTGTGACCCGCACTCTTTATGAGACGGGAGCATCTCTGCTGAGGGAGAGATAGGCGCGCCCTATGCATTAGTGAAATTCAAAATAATTGTGGTTTGCGCGAGTATTGCTTATTGAAGATGATCGTCGCCCAGAACCTCGACGATATGGTCCTCGCTGATGTCGCGCAGTGCATCGATCACGGACGCGCCTGCGGCCTCGGCCCCTTTGGCGATGGTCAAGAGGGTGGCGCGCGCGGCCTGCTTGATCGCGGGATCAAG
Source organism: Octadecabacter sp. R77987 (assembly GCF_042466115.1). Classification (NCBI taxonomy): domain Bacteria; kingdom Pseudomonadati; phylum Pseudomonadota; class Alphaproteobacteria; order Rhodobacterales; family Roseobacteraceae; genus Octadecabacter; species Octadecabacter sp. R77987. Next base: position 729,347 of record NZ_JAXHBQ010000001.1, read on the forward strand.
GTCTTCGCGCCAAACCGCCCAGACCGGATAGGGAAAGCGCGGGGCGTCCGGCACAAGGAACATCCGCCCGCTATCAAGGTGCACCTTGACGTAACGCGCAGGCAAATAGGCCGCCGCACGCCGGTTCAGCACGTATTCGCCCGCCAGCGCCCCCAATGCAAACGTCAGGCCGGGGTTGGTAAGGTCGGGAAGTTCCTTGGCATGGGCCACCACAAACTCCGACCCCCAATCAATGAAAACATAGTCGTCATAAATCGTTTCCACCGCGGCATCGGGAAATGTTGCCACCATCACCAGTTCTTCGGCCAATATCTGTTCGGCCAGCAATCCCGGTCGCAGTTGCGGCATGTAAAGCAGCCCCGCCTGCATCACCCCTTCCATCAAAAAGCGTGTCAGACGGTCAGGCATCCCCAGTTCGGCGCGCACATTCAGGTCAGGCAACCGTGCCTGCAACGCATCGACCCAACGAAACCCCAGGCGCGGCCAAAGCGAATACTGCGCACCGATCGTCAGGCTGCGGGTATAGCCTTCGGGAATGGCGACCTGCTGGCGGGCTTCCTCCCAGACGCGGATCATCGACAGGGCGTATTTTTCAAACTCGCGCCCCGCGCTGGTCAGTTCCGCCCCTGCCCGTGAGCGTGTGAACAGCGGCTTGCCCAGTGAATCCTCAAGCCGCTGAATGCGCAACGACACGGCCGACTGCGTGACATATAGCCGGTCCGCCGAAGCCACGAACGACCCGGATGCGGCCACTTCAAGGAACGTCTTGAGCAGTGTGATATCCATGGGGCCCCCGAAACTTTTACATATTTATGAACGAGAGGGATTCACAAAGCGAATCAGATGTGCGAATCTGTGTCCAGTTACCCGTCAGAGGTGACAGTGAGGCAGACAAATGACCAGACGCACGCGCCCTGCCATGGGTGTTCTTCTATTCTTTGCCGGTATGGTGATGCTGGCGTTTTATTTCACCTTTGCCGCCGTGCAGGGGGATTATGGTGTGTTCAAGCGCGCCGAAATCGACGCCGAGGCGCGTGTCCTGCGTGATGAACTGGCGCTGTTGCAGGCCGATGTCGCGCGGCTGGAAAACCTCACCCGTCGCCTGTCTGACACTTACCTTGATCTGGACCTGCTGGACCAGCAGGCCCGCGATATGTTGGGAATGATCCGCGCCGATGAGATTGTTATTCGTTAAACGCTGCGTGAAACTGCAGATCACCCTTGGGTGGGTCGGCAAAACCCGCGATTTGCACGTGCTTTGACGGCATCCCCTGATAGGTGACGTCCCCGTCCTGCACAAATCCCAACCGCCCATAAAACGCCGGATCACCTGTGAGCGCCACGCCACCGCGCCCATAGGCCCCTGCCACCGCAAGCGCGTGATTGACCAATGCCGAGCCAATGCCGCGGCCCTGCATGTCGGGATGCACGGACACGGGGCCAAGGCCGAGGCATTTCGTATCGCCAATCCGCGCAGGTGACAGGGCGACATGGCCGATGATGGTTTTTCCCTGCACCGCGACCAGTGACAGCACCAGCGCCCCCGCACTGCGCAGCTTGGCGGGCAGGTCCGCCTCGTTCCCGTCGGCATAAGGCTTGCCCGCAAAGGCTGCCGCCGTCACTTGGGCAATCGCGGGTTCGTCACCTTCAGCTTCCTGTCGGATTTTCCATTTCATCCCCCCACTAAACACCTGCCATGCAGCCAGTGCAACGCGGGTTTTCGCGTGTCCGTTGACCTATGGTCAGATTGCCCCTCGTAAAATGGGTTCGGGTGTTGTAATAGATAGTTTAACGCTAAACTATATTTGCGTCACCGAAAGGGAGGACCCATGGCCGCCAAGAAATCTGCAAAGAAACCAAACGTTTCTGCCGAAGAACTGCTGGGGCATTACCGTGAAATGCTGCTGATCCGTCGATTCGAAGAAAAGGCTGGCCAGTTGTATGGCATGGGCCTGATCGGCGGCTTCTGTCACCTTTATATCGGTCAAGAGGCCGTTGTTGTCGGCCTTGAGGCCGCAGCGGACGAAGGCGACAAGCGCGTCACATCCTACCGCGACCACGGCCATATGCTGGCCTGTGGCATGGACCCCAAGGGCGTCATGGCCGAACTGACAGGTCGCGAGGGTGGCTATTCCGCCGGCAAGGGCGGCTCGATGCACATGTTCAGCAAGGAAAAGCATTTCTACGGCGGCCACGGCATTGTTGCCGCGCAGGTGCCGCTGGGTGCGGGTCTGGCATTCGCTGACAAATACCTTGGCAACGACCGCGTGACATTCGCCTATTTCGGCGATGGCGCTGCCAACCAGGGCCAGGTTTACGAGACCTACAACATGGCTGAACTCTGGATGCTGCCAGTGATTTTCGTCATTGAAAACAACGGCTACGCGATGGGCACATCTGTCAAACGCTCCACGAAATCCCCCTCCCTGTGGGAACGCGGTGCCGCCTATGGCATCGAGGGCGAAGAAGTAGACGGAATGGACGTGCTGGCCGTCAAGGCGGCTGGCGAAAAGGCCGTGGCCCACTGCCGCGCGGGCAAAGGCCCCTATATCCTTGAAGTGAAAACCTATCGCTATCGCGGCCATTCCATGTCGGACCCAGCGAAATATCGCACCCGCGACGAGGTGCAGAAAATGCGCGAGGAACGTGACCCAATCGATCACATCCGCGACATGCTGCTGACGGGCAAACACGCGAGTGAGGATGATCTGAAAGCGATCGACAAGGAGATCAAGGCGATCGTCAACGAAAGCGCCGAGTTCGCCAAGGAAAGCCCCGAACCGCAGTTGGAAGAACTGTGGACCGATATTTACGCCAAAGAAATTCCGCAGGAGGCTTGAACAATGGCTACTGAAATTCTCATGCCCGCCCTCTCGCCCACCATGGAAGAAGGCACGCTGGCCAAATGGCTGGTCAAGGAAGGTGACACCGTTGCAAGCGGCGACATCATGGCCGAAATCGAAACCGACAAGGCGACGATGGAATTCGAAGCCACCGACGAGGGTGTGATCGGCAAGATCCTGATCGCGGAAGGCACCGAAGACGTCAAAGTGAACACGCCCATCGCCGTGCTGCTGGAAGAAGGCGAGGATGCCTCGGCCGCTGACAGTGTATCGAGTGCACCTGCCGCTAAAGCAGACGAAGCACCTAAGGAAGAAGCGGCCCCCGCGGCCCAAGCCGCTGCCCCTGCCCCGGTGCAAGCCAACACATCGCCCGATTATCCCGAAGGCACGGCGATGAAGCAGATGACGGTGCGCGAGGCGCTCAATTCCGCCATGGCCGAAGAAATGCGCGCTGATGACACGGTGTTTCTGATGGGTGAAGAAGTCGCCGAATACCAGGGTGCCTACAAGATCAGCCAAGGCCTGCTGGACGAATTCGGTGCCAAGCGCGTGATTGATACGCCAATCACCGAACACGGCTTTACCGGCATTGCTGTGGGTGCGTCCTTTGGCGGTCTGAAACCCATCGTCGAATTCATGACCTTCAACTTCGCCATGCAGGCGATGGACCAAATCATCAACTCGGCGGCCAAGACATTGTATATGTCCGGCGGTCAGATGGGTGCGCCGATTGTGTTCCGTGGGGCCAACGGTGCCGCCGCCCGTGTGGGCGCGCAGCACAGCCAGTGCTATGCCGCGTGGTATATGCAGGTGCCCGGCCTGAAAGTGGCGATGCCCTATTCGGCAGAAGACGCCAAAGGGTTGCTGAAAACTGCGATCCGCGATCCGAACCCGGTGATCTTCCTTGAGAACGAACTGATGTATGGCCAGACATTCGATGTGCCTGATCTGGATGATTTCACCATTCCCTTTGGCAAGGCCAAGATCGAACGCGCCGGTGACGATGTGACCATCGTCAGCTTTGGTGTCGGTGTCGGCCATGCGTTGAAAGCGGCTGAAAAGCTGGCCGCGGATGGCGTCAGCGCCGAAGTCGTCAACCTGCGCACCCTGCGCCCGATGGACACGGCCACGGTCATCGCATCGGTGCAGAAAACCAACCGCTGCATCACCGTCGAAGAAGGCTGGCCGCAAGGCAGCGTCGGCGGCTATGTCAGCAACGTGATCATGCAGGAAGCGTTCGATTATCTGGACGCCCCCGTGATCAACTGCACCGGCAAGGACGTGCCGATGCCCTATGCCGCCAACCTTGAAAAGCACGCGCTGATCACTGTCGACGAAATCGTCGATGCTGTGAAGCAAGTGACTTACCGCTAAGGAGATCGCGCAATGCCAACAGAAATTCTGATGCCCGCCCTGTCCCCCACGATGGAGGAAGGCACGCTGGCGAAATGGCTGGTCAAGGAAGGCGATACCGTATCCAGCGGCGACCTTTTGGCCGAGATCGAAACCGACAAGGCGACGATGGAATTCGAAGCCGTCGATGAAGGTGTGATCGGCAAGATTTTGATCGAAGAAGGCAGTGAAGGCGTCAAAGTGAACACCCCCATCGCCGTGTTGCTGGAAGATGGGGAAAGTGCGGACGATATTGGCGAGGCCAGCGCGCCTGCCGCCGCCGACACGGTCAAGGAAGCACCCAAGGCCGAAACCGCCGCAGCCGCTGCAACACCTGCCGCTGCTGCCCCTGCCGCGCCCAAAGGTGACGATGGCAAGCGTATCTTTGCAACCCCGCTGGCGCGCCGGATTGCCGCCGACAAGGGGCTTGATCTGGCCAATGTCAACGGATCAGGCCCGCATGGACGCATCATCAAGGTCGATGTGGAAGCTGCCAAGCCCGATCAGGCTGCCGCCGCACCTGCCGCGGCTGCTGCGCCTGCCGCGGCCAAAGGCGCTGCGATGGCCGCTGGCCCAAGCACCGAAACTGTCATCAAGATGTATGAAGGCCGCGAGTTTGAGGAGGTCAAGCTGAACGGGATGCGCAAGACGGTTGCCGCCCGCCTGACCGAAGCGAAACAATCGGTGCCGCACTTCTATCTGCGCCGCGACATTCAATTGGACGCGCTGCTGAAGTTCCGCAGCCAGCTCAACAAGCAGTTGGAGGCCAAAGGCGTCAAGCTTTCGGTCAATGATTTCGTGATCAAGGCCTGCGCCTTGGCGCTGCAATCGGTCCCCGAAGCCAACGCCGTCTGGGCCGGTGACCGGACACTGAAGTTCACCGCATCCGATGTGGCCGTGGCGGTTGCCGTTGAAGGTGGGTTGTTCACACCTGTTCTGCAAGACGCTGAAAACAAATCACTTTCGGCCCTGTCGGCACAGATGAAAGACTTGGCCGGGCGCGCCCGCGATGGCAAACTGGCGCCGCATGAATATGTCGGTGGCAGCTTTGCGATTTCCAACTTGGGCATGTTTGGGATTGACAATTTCGACGCGATCATCAACCCGCCACATGGCGCAATCCTCGCGGTCGGCGCGGGCGTCAAGAAACCCGTGGTTGGTGCGGATGGCGAACTGGCTGTGGCCACGGTCATGTCCACCACCCTGTCGGTCGATCACCGTGTGATTGACGGCGCGCTGGGGGCGAACCTGCTGAACGCGATCAAGGAAAACCTTGAGAACCCGATGATGATGCTGGCCTAAAGAGCCCGCCCATTCCTGACAATCGCCCTCGTGTCACCACGGGGGCGTTTTTTGTTGATCTGGCGCAAGGCGTCACGGCGCCGTCCGGCCTAAGCCCGACCAAACAAACCGGAGAAGACCATGGACTGGAAAGCCGAACTTGCCACCACCAACGCCAACCTTGACGCCGTGCGCGCCGCACACCCTGACGCCACCAAGGCATTTGGCGGGATGCACGCCGGAACCATGCGACCGGGTGCGCTGGGGATGAAGGAAAAGGAGCTGATCGCCCTGTCCATCGGCATTGCCAAACAGTGCGGCGATTGCATCGGCTTTCACGTCAAGGCGGCGATCAAGGCGGGTGCCACGCGCGAGGAAGTGGTCGAGGCCGTGGGTGTCTGCATGATGATGGGCGGTGGCCCGTCGTTCATGTATGGGGCCAAGGCGCTGGAAGCGTTTGACCAGTTGAGTGTGTAAGTCACAGACCGGAATCAAGGCCGTAGGCCGCCGGTCTGATCGGCGGCCCGCCCGACGACGGGTCGGCGATTTGGCCAGCCGCGCGCCCCTTGGAAACGAACGATGTGTTTGGCCACCATAAAGTGCCATGTCAGCCACGTCAGATCGCCCACCCACGGGCCGCCAATCAGACCGACTTGCACTTGGGTCAATCGCGGGTCTGGTCCTCCGCCTTGTCGTGCAGCAGTTGATCCATCGACACGGACGGCTGATCGCACCCTGCCTCGCCCACGATCCGCGCAGGCACGCCCGCGACGGTCTTGCAGGCTGGCACATCCATCAACACGACCGACCCGGCCGCGATCCGGCTGCACGCGCCAACGGTTATGTTGCCCAACACCTTGGCCCCTGCCCCGATCAGCACACCGTCCTTGATCTTGGGGTGGCGGTCTTCTTCTTCCTTGCCGGTGCCGCCCAGCGTCACGGAATGCAGCATCGACACATTGTCGCCCACCACCGCCGTTTCACCGATCACGATGGAATGGGCGTGGTCGATCATCAGCCCCTTGCCGATGGTCGCGGCGGGGTGAATGTCGATCCCGAAAATTTCGGAGACGCGCATCTGCACGTAGTACGCCAGATCGCGCCGCCCCTTTTGCCAGAGCCAATGACCCAGCCGATAGGCCTGCACCGCCTGAAAGCCCTTGAAGAACAACAGCGGCTGCAAATACCGGTGGCACGCCGGATCACGATCAAGGATCGCCATCAGATCGGCGCGCGCTGCATCGGCCAGTTTCGGGTCATCCAGGTAGGCTTCGTCGGCAATTTCGCGCAACATCTGGTCGGACATTTCCGGCGAGGCAAGCTTCATCGAAATGCGGTAGGCCAGCGCACATTCCAGCGACCCGTGGTGCAACACGGACGTGTGCACAAGTCCGCCCATCAACGGCTCGTCTGCTATCGCGGCCTCGGCCTCTTTGCAGATACGCGACCAAACAGGATCGACTTCGCTTAGCTTTGCGCGCGGATTGGCCATGGTGATACCCTCACTTTCGTGTTTGTCTTAGACCAGATAGGCACCTTTGGCCAAGAATAAACCCGTGATCGACAGGGCCACAGAAATGAATGAAAGCGAATTGGCCAACTACCGCGCCGCGCTAAGGGCTGCACTGGCCGCACTGGACGGCGAAGATGCACTTGGCCGCGATGGCCAGAAAACCGTGACGCTGGATCAACAGGCAGTTGGGCGGCTGTCGCGGATGGACGCCTTGCAAAATCAGGCGGTGGCCAAGGCGCAAGCCGGGCGGCGTGCAACCCAGCGCCAGCGGATCACGGCTGCTTTGGCGCGGATGGATGACGGGGAATACGGTTATTGCAGCGATTGCGGCGATGATCTTGATCGCGCCCGTCTGGACGCAGACCCGACAGTGCCGCGCTGTTTGTCCTGCACCCGCGGCTAGGGTCGGCACGCCACGCATCCAAGGCACGCAGCAAACACGCCAGCGCCTCGCAATATGGGCTGTCACAGCGATCAGCCCGGCGCGCGCGGTCCCGTTTGGCCGCCGCTGACATCAGCGACCCCGTGCCAAACTGCGGATGCGCGCGCCCGGTTTTCTTGCGGGTGCAATCGGCCGTATGGGCCTGCGTGATCATCTCGGCGGCGATCTGATTCCAGATATCGGGCGGCTGCGCCAGAAGCGCCGCCACCGCATATTCCAGATCCCCGACCAGAACGCCACGCATCAGCTGTCGATCACCAGTGCACGGGCTGGCCCCGCGCCGTAACGGTCCGACACCTGTGCGACCTCGACGCGGTAGCCAGCCAAGGCACCGTCCGCCGCCGCCAGCGCCGCCGGATAGGTCCAGCTTGGCGTGTTGACCTGCACATCGCGCACCACGGCGCCGCCGACAATCACCTGCACGGTGTAAAGCTCGCTTGCCTCGCCCAATGGCACATCCAGCCCGTCCCAGGTATCGCCATCGACCCGCGTGCGCCGCACCCAGGTAAATGTCGCATCCGCCGCACCATCGCTGCGCAAATGCGCAACCGGATATGGGCGCAACCCGTTGCCCTGAAACGCATCAACACGGTAGCGATAGGCCGGATCGTCCATCGCCTTTTGCGCTGGACCATAGCGGAAATGGCGTGCGACACCGCGCGCCGCAGCGGCCAGTTCGATCTGTTCGGGCCGCCCGTCAAGCAGCACGAACCGCGACCCGACGGGCCAATCCGCAGGCATCACGCCATCGCTGCCCGCCTGCCCGCGCAAACGCAATCGCAGGTCATATGTATCCGGCGCAACAAGTTCCGCCTCGACGAACTGAAACACTTCCCAACTGTCCGCGCCGCCATCGCCAATCGCGGCAAGGTTCGCTCCCGCCAGCACATCCGCCGTGCTGCGACTGGTCAATGACCCCGACACCAGCTTGACGCGCAGCGCGGCACCACGATCCCAGCGCCCCGCAGGTGCGGCAAACATCGCCGTTTGCGTGACCCCGATGATCGACGCCTGCGACACCAAAGTGTTCAAGCCATAGTCACTATCCTGTGCCGCACTATACAGCGCGACAGACCCCGGCCACGGCACGCCCGTCATGGCCACATGGGGCGCGTGCGGCACTTCGTCTCCGCTCAGAAGCGGCAGATCAAGGAACATCGCCTCGACCGGCACAGGCGCCACAAACGGGCGCATCCCGATCACCGTGTCGCCACCATCATGGGCGCGGTAGGTTTCGGGTTCGATCCGCACCGCGTCGATCATCTGCTTGTCCGTCAGTTCGACCCGATCCACCCGATAAAGCGCGGCACCGCCCGCCCCATCAAGTTGAACAACATCACCAGCACCGACACCTGCGCGCGACGGCGGCAAGGCAAAACGGGCCGTGTCACGGGCCACGCGCGCCTCGCTCAGCCAGCGTTCGGCGATGCGGCGGCCCTCGCCCTGGGTCAGAACCAGCGGCAGCTCTGACTGCGAGACGCTTAGCGTGTCATCATCAGGGAAAACCGCCTCGCTCGCGCGGATTTCATAGTCGCCATCGGCTTCGATGAACCCAAGCCGGATACGGCCCGCCAGTTCGGCCACAGGTGCGCGTTGGCGTTCGATTGCGCTGTCAATTTCAGCTGTGACGGCCAGTTTCCCTGCCTCAAGTGGCACACCGCCCGATGCAATGCGGGTGATGAAATGCAGCACGCCGTCGCGTTCCACCGCATCAAAGCCGTAGGCCAGCATCAAAGGTTGCAAGGCGGCGCGCCCCGCTTCGACATCGCGCAACACAAAGCCCCGCACATGACCATAAAGTCGTGAAACATCAAAGGCTTCCACGCCGGACTTGATGCAAATCCGCGCTACAACCGACGACAAGGCCTGCGCCGATGCGCGCCCGTTGATCCAATGCCCTTTGGGGTAGTTCGCACCATCCGACCACAATTCCTGATTGGAAGGAAAGAACGGATAGGGCCGCGTATCCCACGCCCAAACATGCGTGCGCGACAGATCCACCATGCGGTAGCCATAGGTGGACGACAGCGGGTTGTTCGCCGGGTCGCCGTAATACGAATGCACCGCGCGCAGATATTGCATCTGCATAAGATCGTCGCGCAAGCCATTGGAATAATGCGGCAAACCGCTTTCCGATGATTTGGGATCATAGAACCGATTGGGTTCGTTCGCACCCTTGTCAATCGCACCACAGCCGATTTCGGTAAACCAGATCGGCTTGCTTTGGGGCACCCATTCGGTCGGTGTGTCACTGCGCTGACCATCAACTCGGTCGTGGTGCGCATTGCCCCACCAGCCCTGCAGGTCCTTGTAGCGCCAGACCCAGTCTTCACCCCAATGATCGGAAATGGGCGTGCGGATTTGCGCATCGCGCGCCTCGGGCGAGTGGTAATACCAGTCATAGCCTTCGCCGCCCGCGACGTTGCCGCGCAGGTAATCAAGGTTATAGATCGACCCCGCGCTCGCATCCGCGTGATCCTCGCCATCGCGCCAGTCCGACAGCGGCATATAGTTGTCGATACCGATGAAATTGACGTTCGGGTCAGCCCAAAGCGGATCAAGATGGAACAGCTTGTCGCCCGTGCCAACCGGTTGATAGCCATGGTATTCGGACCAATCCGCCGCGTAGCCGATCTTGCAATATGGTCCCAGAATAGAGCGCACATCCGCGGCCAGCGCGCGCATCGCATCGACAGCCGGAAACCCGCTTGCCCCGCGAATTTGCGTCAATGACCGCATCTCAGAGCCGATACAAAACGCATCAACACCGCCCGCCATCGCACAGAGATGCGCGTAATGCAGGATGAACCGGCGATAGGACCATTCCGGCGGACCGCTATAGCTGACAGTGCTGCCCGAAGGCGTGAAATCACCCGGCTGTGCGGCACCAAAAAACGCCGCAACCTCAATATCCGCCCCGCCTGTCTGATCAGGCGATCCCGCCTGCCCCGGCGCCGCCGACAATGTCACCCGCCCGCGCCATGGCAAGGCCGGCTGATCATCTGCGCCTGTCCAGGGGTCCGGCAAACCGTTGCTGCCAAGCTGATCCATCAGAATGAACGGATAGAACACCACCGATTTGTTGCGCGCGCTCGAGATCCTCGATCGCCTCGATCACCGACGCATCCGTCGGCGTGCCGCCATAGACCGGCCTGTCATCAACCTGCGGCGTCAGGTCCGCTGCCGAGCGCACCAGCCCCGACACCTCCCAAGGCATCGCACTTGGGTCGCCGTCGACAGACTCGACCTTGGGCCGCAGGGTGCAATCGCCACAGCGCAGATCATTGCCGAACCACGACACAACAAGCGACACCGACCCGCAGTTGGGCAATTCTTCTTCCATCGTCGCAACCGAGGTGGCGAAATCTGACTTGCCCGAGGGCGAGTTGATGTTCAAAGCTACCTGCGCGCCGAATGTGTCACTGCGATAGACCGGCGTCGTTGCCAACCCGTATTCACCCGTGCCCGGCACCAGCGCGACACCACGCACCGCCTGCGCCAGATCAGCCGCGCCATCGGGGGCCTGATCCGCGCCCCTGCGCACGACCTCGAATGTAAACTGCGGCACGCGGTTGCCAAATTGGGACAGGCTTAGATCCTCGAACACCACATAGGCTACGCCACGATAGGCCGGGGCCAGCCCTGTGCCCTCGACGGCCTCGATCTTGGGGTCGGGCAGTTGGTCGGACGTGCCTGCATAGACGCGCATGTTCAGATCATCGCGCGCCACCTCAACGCCATCCGCCCAAACGCGGCCCACACGGGTGATCTCGCCCTCGCAAAGGGCAATCGCAAGGCTGACCGAATAGGAAAAACTGGTCGTCGCGGGGCGTGGGGGCGCCCCCTTGCCACCGCCTGAACGGCGCACATCCTCTTGGAAACGGGTGGCCCAAATGACCTGCCCCGCCACGCGCATCCGCCCGAAGACCGCAGGCAGCGCCGCGCCTTCGCTGGCACCCGTCAGGCGAAACCGGTCAACGCGGCCGGTTTCAACAGGCTCGCTGCCCGCCCCCATCAGGCGCTGATCGACCATACGTCCAAGGGATGCCCCCGCCGCACGGCCAATCGCCGCCGCAGACAGCCCCAGAACCGACCCGCCAATGGACCCGCCAAGGGCCATGCCCGCCGCAGAAAGAACAATCGTCGCCATGTTTTATCCCCTTGTCGGAAAGGCAAACCGCGCCGCGATGCGCCGCTGCCAGGGGGCCGTCAGGCCGCTTTCGACCACGCCATGCCCCTGAAATGAATGAATAAACGCGGCATCAGCGCCAATGCGCGATTGGATGCCCAGATGTTTGGCGACACTGCCTGCACGCATCCGGAACACGATCACATCGCCCAATGCCACGTCAGGCGTCGCCACCAGCAAACGGCGACAGGCCGCCAACAGAACCTCGCGCCCCTGCGGTTCGTCCCAATCGGGGACATAGGGCGGCACAGGTTCGGGCAGATCACCCAGAATTTCGGCCCAGACCCCGCGGATCAGCCCAAGGCAATCACAGCCCGCACCCTTGGTCGCAGCCTGATGATGATAGGGCGTGCCGATCCAGCCGCGCGCGGTCGTAACGATTGCATCGCTCATCCGCGCAGGCTCCCGCCGGTGTTGTTGCCGCCCTGGGACGGGACACTCATCAACCAGTCCTCGCCCGGAATGTCCGGAAAGCCTTGAAAATTTACAAAGTTGTCGAACTTCAGCCGACAGGTTTCGCTGCGCTTGTCACAGCCCGCCTCGATGCGCAGCATGTCACCGGTGGCCACATCCGCGCGCAGTGGTTGCCACAGGGTCAGCACCCGTTGGCTGCCCTCGAACCGGTCGCGCTTGATCAGCCCAACCAACCCCTTGGCCGCGCCCGATGTCACCGTGAAACGCCCCCGCGTGAACCACTCGGGCGAAAAATCATCAAACCCCGCAAAGCGGAACTCTTGGGCGTTATCAACAATTTCCGCTGCACGTTCAGACAGGTAGCCCGCGGTATTCATGTCAAACCGGCAGGTGCCATCACCCAGCACGGCGGCACAGGGTTTCTGATAAACCCGCCCCTGCGGCTGGTTCAGCGCCTCGCTCAACCCGCGCAGATCGGCGTGGAATGCCCCACCCGCGCGGCGCAATTCGCCGATCGTGCCGCGAAACCGCAGCATCCGCGCCGACACATCGCGCCAGTTCACCAGCCACGCCCGCACTTCGGCCCCGTCAAAACGGCCCGCGTCGATATCGGCCTCGGTGATCGCGCTGTCCGACAGCACGCCCATGGCTTCGGTGTTGTCCACCGCCAGCCCCGTGCCCTGCGCAATCGCGCGCGCAGACATACCCGCATCAGGGCGAAAGCTGATCCCGTCAAAGTCCAACGCGCGGTCATGATCCGTAAAACCAAAGGTCACACCATCGCGGCGCACTACGGCCCAGCAACGGCAAACGGTTGTCAGCCCACCGGCCAGATGATCCAGCAGCGCGCTCATACCCGCACCTCGACCACCGGCACATCGGGCACATCACCCGCATGGAAGCTGGCCACCGAGGATTGAATGCGGTCGGTGTCAAAGCGCACCGGCACATCAAATTCGAACCCTGCGGTGATTTCGGCGCCAACATCGGGCGGATGCGCGAACGTGACCAATCCGGTGGTCAGATCCACGTCATAATCAATACTTTCCTGTTGCGGGTCACCACTGACCGCAACCTTGACCGTGCCTTCCACAGGTTTTCTGATCGGGCGGTCATAGATAATCCCGGCCGAACCATAGCACTTGATCAGCTGAAACGTGTCCGCAACCTCGTCACCCACCCCAAGTGGTTGATCCAAAGGCGAAACATCGCCCGAAGGCAGGCTGGATTTGAAATCGCCCCAGTCCTTCCAGCGAAACCCGTAAAGCTGCCCCTGACGCGCCTCGAAGAACGCGATCAGCGCTTCGACATCGTCCAAAGACCGCAGGCCAAGCCCCGCATCATAGCGGCGGCGTGAATGGGCCCATGGCGTGTTGCGTTCCTCGAACCCGTTATCAAGGGTGACAACTTCGGTGCGCCGTTCCGGCCCGCCAATGGACCCGAAACTAAGCGACGCCGGAAAGCGAATTTCGTGAAATGACATCTTTGTTCCCCTTACCGGTTACGCTGGCCACGGCCCAATGCGCGCGACATCTGCGCGGCAATCTGGCCTTGCGAGCGTTGAAAGCCCTGCACGTCCGGCGTGCTGATATTCATGGTGATATTGACGGCCCCGCCGCCGCCCGCCGCGCGCACACCCAAGCGGCCATCAGCCCCGCGTGACAGCGGCATGATCGCCTCCGGCCCTGCCTCGCCCATCAGGCCCGTGCCGCCGCGCATCGGGAAACTGACTGGCCCCGACAGCACACCGCCACGGGCAAAGGGCATCACGCGGCCCTGACTAAAGGGCGCGCCGTTTTCAAACGGCATCAGCCCCGACACGATCGAATTGACCCCGTTCGCCAGCAGCCCGCCAAAGTGATCGGTCACAGGGCGCACGGCAGCGTTATAGGTCGTGTCCACCATCGCCTTGGCAACGACGCCCAAGGCATCCGACAGCTTCATCCCGTCCAGCACCATCCCGTCAAAGGCGCGTTTCAGCCCGCCGGAAAAGCCGCGTTCCAGATTGCCCAGATCGCGGGTCGTCTGACCCAGCGTGCCCTGCATCTCGCGCAGCTGCCCGCCAAAAGCCGCCGTCATCTGGCTGGCATCCCCCAGGGTCTGCTCAAGGGCAGCCACTTCGGTATCCAACTCGCCAAGGCGTTCAATCTCGTCCATCTTTTGCTCCTTCGTCCGGGAATGCCCGGCTTAGTTCTTGCAGGCGGGCGCGGGCCATCGGTGCTTCCCCCGTCCCCGCGCCCAGCAAAATCAGCAATTCCGCTGGCGTCAGCGCCCAAAACTCCGCAGGGCGCAATCCCGCCCCGCGCATCCCCGCGCGCATCAAGGCGGGCCAGTCAAAGCCGCTCATGAGGGCGGCGCAAACGCACGCGCCAGCAATTCGGCAGCAACCTTGGCCGCGCCCACAGGCCCGCCGGCGATTTCCGCACTCAGCAGATCACCCGCATCACCGCGCCACCCGCCACCGCGCAGACCCGCCACAAGCAAGGCCATCACATCGCGGCTGGAAAACGCGCCACCCTCAAAGCGTTCAACCAAAGCGACCAGCGTGTTGGCACCAAGGGCGGCCTCCAGCTCGGCCAATGCCCCCAGCGTGAGCTTGCAAGTGCACGCGACACCATCAACGTGCAGCACCACTTCGCCCGCATAGGGGTTCGCCATCAGATCGCCGCCGTAAAGGTCAGCTGCCCTGCGGATGCCAGCGACATTTCATAGGTCGCCTCGCCATTGTGGGATCCAGCGTATTCAATGGACGTCACCTGAAACGCGCCTTCGACAGTGCCGAAATCGGGAATGATCACCTGAAAATCCGGCGTTTCCCCGTCAAAGAAGATCTGGCGCGCGCGTTCGTCCGTGGCTTCGTCCTTGAATACGCCCGACCCGCTGATGGCGGCACTTTTCACGCCCGCACCGCCCAGCAATTCGCGCCACCCGCCCGCACTTTCCAGGCTGGTCACATCAACGCTTTCGGCGTTGAAACTGATGCGCGAGGCGCGCAATCCGGCAGCCGTTTCAAAGAAACCGTTGCCTGTCATGTCGATCTTGATCAAAAGATCCTTACCGTTCTGGGCTGTCATATCCGTATCTCCGGTTGGTTAAATATGGCGCTACACGTCGTCGACGCGGGCGCGGAAAATCATGTTGATGCGGCGCACATCACCTGTGCCCACGCGGGCCGCCGTGGCCTTGTAGAAATTGCACGACACAAGCACGCCGCGTGCCAGTGTCAGGTCCGCATCGACCAGCGCATCTGACACGGCCGCCGCTGCCGTCTTGGCCGCCGCAAACCCCGCGCCATCGGTGACGATGGACACGGTGAATTCATGTTCTGCCCCGCCGCCCGTCTTGTCGGACCGGTCCCGCGCAATCTCGGGGCCAAGGGCCACATAGATCGACGGTAGCGTGCCCGTGGGCAGTGCGTCATAGATCGCCGTGCCGACCAATCCGGCCAGCGTCACATCCGCGACCAGCTGCTGGTAAACGGCCGTCTGAAGGGCCTCTGCCACGCCATAACTCATGTGACATTCTCCTCTTCTGCGGTGCAGGTCAGATAGCGCCCGCTTGCGTCCGCCTCGGCGACCGCCAAGATGTTGAACACGCGCGACCCGTCGCGAAACCGCTGTTCCGGCAAGGGGCGCGACGAAGCGCCCACCAGCCCCGCGCGCACGACGATGCGATAAGCAACCCGCGACAGCGGCACCGCGACACCGGCTTTCTCACGCCCCGTGCGCGCCGTGACTTCGGCATAATGCGTGCCAAGGGCCTGCCAGCTTTGGGTGTAACCACCCGCCCCGTCAGCCACACGCACCGGCGCCTCAAGCACCAGCCTGCGGTTCAGATGCGGCACCTTCATGAGCGGCCACCGCCGAACAGACGCACCGTGCGATAGCGTTCGATCAAGGCGCTGACACCAAAAGGCATGCACCCCCCACCAAACGCCGTTTCATGGCGATATTCGTGGTAATGGGCCGCCAGCATCATCACAGCCTGCGCCAGATCGGCCGGCAGATCGGACCAGTCAGGACCAAAGCCTGCAAGGAAACCAACCCGCACCGACCCCGCTAGCGGCACCGCAGGCAACATGCCCCCCGTGGCCACAAGACAGGGGCGCTGCATATCCGGCTCAAGCCGATAACCCGCTGCGCTGGCAACCGTTTCATCCCCAAGGCGCGAGATCGTGACAACCTCGGAAATGGCGCTGACGGGGGCGACAGGCAGGGCCTGCTGGCCCGTGTCGCGCCAGGCCGTCAGGGTCCAGCTAAACTCGCGCTCGATCAGGATCTTGCCTGTGCGCGCCTCGATTGCGGCCATGGCGGCACGCAGGAAACTTTCAAGCAGACCGTCCTGCAAACCATCGTCGGAAAACCCCGATCCAAGGCGTAGGTGGTCTTTGAACTGGGTGACCGGAAGTGCGCTTGGTGGCACTGTGGTCTCTTCGACTAACATCATGGAATTACTCCGCAAACCGGCCTGATTTCGTGATTGAACCCGGACACGCACCCCGCCGCATTGCTCGGACGGAAGGGAACAGCTAGACAACGCGCCTTTTGTTGGACACGTGTCCGGGTCATGCCGCCGCCCGAACGGGCAGCGACACCCCTCGCTCGGACGCCTTAGGCGACCGAGAACTTCAGCAGCTTGATCGCGGCATAATCGCTGATCCCGCCACCCACGCGCTTGGTTGCATAGAACAACACATGCGGCTTGGCGCTGAACGGATCACGCAGCACGCGCAGATCAGGGCGTTCGGCAACCGTGTAGCCCGCACCAAAATCACCAAAGGCAATGGCAGTCGCGTCCGAACCCACATCAGGCATGTCCTCGGCGATCAGCACCGGATAGCCCAGCAGACGCGCAGGCTCGCCCGCGGCCAGACTGTCGGACCACAGGAAACGACCATCGTTGTCTTTCAGCTTGCGCACGGCACCGGCTGTTTTCGAATTCATCACGAAAGACGCATTGGCGCGGTATTGCGCACCAAGGGCGTAAACCAGATCAATCACCGCATCGCCGGGGTTCACGGCGTCAAAATCGCCATCGGTGCCGGTGGGCACATAGCCCAGATTGCCCCAGGTCCATGTGTCGTTATCGACAGATGTGGCGGTCAGGAAACCGGCGGGCTTGTCGATGCCGTCACCATTGATGAACGCAGACGCTTCAGAACGGGCGAACTTGTCGGCGATCCGGCCAGCCAGCCAGCCTTCGATGTCGAACGCGCTATCGTCCAGCAGACGCTGCGATGCTTTTGGCAGGGCCGAAAGCTCGTGCAGCGGGATGGTGATACGGTCAATGACAGGCGTGCCGGTTTCAACCGACGGATCGGTTTCCGTGGCCCAGCCAGCGCCCATTTCGGTGTGATCGACCAGCACGTCATAGGATGTCGCATCAACGGCCACCACATTGGCAATCGCGCGGATAGACGCAGTGCTGCTCAGCACCCCATTGACGGTTTCGGATGTCTGCGGGTCAACCAGATAGCCACCATCGGCGGCCACGGCTGTCGACAGCGCCTTGCCTTCCATTTCCAGACCACGCAGCGCATCATCGTCACCCGAACGCAGATAGGCAGCGAACGCCTTCTGGTGGGGGGCTTCCATGCTTGCGGCAGCGGCCAGCGCGGGGCGTGCGCCCGCAGTCATTGTCTTGCGATCCAACTTGTTCATTCGTTCGTCCTGCTTTTGAAACTTGGCATGAATGCCGTCTGAGAAGTCTTTGAAGTCGTTCATGAAACCCGCCATCGCGGATTTCAGTTCTTTGGCCGGAGACACGTCTTCCCCGGCCCGAGATTTGGTCTCGGGTTTGCTCATCAATCTGTCCTTCGTGTTGATGGGTTTCGGCTAGTCGGGCATCGGCCCGCCCAGCAGGCTGCGTGCATCTTCAAACACCGCCGCCAGTTCGCGCATCGCGTCTGCCGCAGGGTCATCCCCCTTGGCGCCCACGCGCGCATCGGGAAGCATGGGGAAGGTCACAAGCGACACCTCCCAAAGCTCCAGCTCGGACAAGCGGCGTCCGCCCTTGTCGCCCTTGGTGGCGCGCACCGTGCGATAACCAATCGACAGTCCGTCAATCGCCCCCGCACCGATCAGCGCCGCCGCCTCGCGGCCGCGGGCCACATCCGTCAGAATGCGCCCCTTGACCCACAATCCCCTCGCGTCCTCGCGGACCTCGTCCCACACGCCAATCGGCTGGGACGGATCGTGCTGCCACAGCATCTTGACGCTGCCGCCCTTGGTTTTCAGCCGCGCAAGCGAGCCCAGATAAGCCCCCGCCTCGACCACATCACCGCCCTGATCACACTTGCCAAACAAGGACGCATAGCCGGAAATCACCGTGCCGTCGGTCACGTCAATCGTGCCGCCCAACTGGCAATACTTGTGTTCCAAATCCATCATTCTCTCCATCCTAGACAGGGGCGCTGATCAGATGCTGCGCACCTGCAAGCACCACCATCACCACCACGCCGAACACCGCGATCCATGTGCGCCGTTCGATCCGTTCCAACTGAGCCTCGATCCGGTCCACCTGGGCCTGAACCTGCGCCAGCTGCACGGTATTGAGCTGCTCCAGCGCCTCGATCCGCATGCCCGGCGCGCAGGCGAAACTTTCCAGACCATAGCGTCGCGGTTCATGTGCCATCGCCAACCTCAAGACTTGGCAGACCCAACAACGCGCGCTTTTCCGCGTCCGTCAGGAATGTGGCATCCCCCACACGGCGCCACTGCGCCTCGCGCTCGGCCCCCAAGGCCGGCACCTGATCCAGATCGGGACGCAACTCGGCCCACTCGCCTGTATAGTCAGACAGCCAATCACCCACAGCCCCCGTGACACGCTGCACCAACGGCAGCACAGTCAGACGATAAAACGCGCGGTTGGCCTCTTGGTAGTTGGCATAGGTCGCGTCCCCCGGAATGCCCAAAATCATCGGCGGCACACCGTAGGCAATCGCAATCTCGCGCGCGGCGGCTTCCTTGGTTTTCTGGAACTCCATATCGGACGGGCTGAAGCCCATCGGTTTCCAGTCCAGACCACCTTCCAACAACATCGGCCGGCCCGCATTGCGCGCGCCCTGATGCTGGCTTTCCATCTCGCTCAGCAGGCGGTCGTATTGATCTGCACTCAGCGCCGCCTGCCCGTCCGCGCCGCGATAGATGATCGCACCACTTGGGCGCGCCGCATTATCCAGCAACGCCTTGGACCAGCGCGACGCCGCGTTGTGCACATCAACCGCACTCGCCGCCGCCTGCATCGGGCTGAACCCGTAATGATCGTCCTGCGGGTGAAAGCTCTTGATATGGCAAACCGGCGCAGGGCCGTCCCCCAGATCAAAGCGGTGCTTGCGCCCGTTGACGTTGTATTCATAGGCCACGGGCCAGCCATCCGCGCCGGGCACAAGGCTCATCCGGTCACTGCGCAGCACATGCATTTCCACAGGCAACGCGTCACCCGCGACACCTTCAAGATAGGCGTTCCCGGTCAACAGCAACTGCCCATACAGCGCCTCAAAAAGTTCCGCACGACCCTGCGCGCCGTTCGGGCGGGCGATCAGGTCCAACAGTGGATGCGTATCATAACGGCGCGTGCGGTCCTGCAAGACCAACGGCAAAGCCGCCGCCGCCTCGGCAATCAGTTTCACCGCGCGAAAGCCAATCGGATTGCCCGTAAACCCCGTGCGGGTCAGCGACACCACATCACGCGGGCTCCAGGCCACACGCCCTGATGCGCCCCAGGCGGCAATCTTGCCCGTGGCAGACGCCTTGGCCTCGGGGGCCGTCTCCGCCTTGTCAGCGTCGGGGCGTTTCAGAAAATCAAACATCAATATCTCCTCGCTCCTGCCGCTTTGCCCGACAGTCCCTGCGTTCCATGAAAGGAAAATGCCGCGAATTGATTACGAAGCGTGAAAGGCACCGTACGGTGCTGTTGCGCCCACCAAACCGGTGACGTGTCTTTGGTAAACCAAGGTGGTCGGGTGCTACCTTGCTGACGTCCGAACGATCCATTGCGTGCGAAACGTCGCGCATCTTTTATACGACGCGGCTGATGTTCCAAAGTCCGCCAAGAAGCGCCCCCGCCGTAATACCCAAACGTCGTGCATGTCCGACCCAGACCCGACTTACGCGGCGGGCGGGATCAATGGCCGGAATGCGGACTTTGCTGCCGTTGCCAAACGTCAATAAGCAGGGCGGTCGGCGGCCCGTGGGTTGGCGATACAACGTTACCGCTTTGGCGCTTTATGGTGGCCAAGCACATCTTTCGGACCAGTATCATGCACGGTCGGCAAAATCGCCGACCCGTGGAGACGGGCCGACGATCGCCCGGCGGCTGCGCCTTGATTCCGGGCGGTCTGACTCCCGCTGCAACGGTCGTTCTGGGCTCAACCCGGCCTTCGCTGCGAAAGGCGCAATGGTCCGGTTCTTCGTTTTGTTGGGTTCATGATGCAAAGGCCAAAGTCAGCGGACGTTCGTCATTCTGAATAGCAAGGCCCTACTCCAGCACCCTTAACCGTGGCCGCCGCCAATGCGCCGCCGGATCAATCATCACCTCTTGCAGCGCCCAGACCAGCGCATCGACCCGATCGGGGCTACCGCTGCCATCAAACCCGCGTGCGCTCATCAGGCACATCTGGTCCTCAAGCGCATCCAAGCCCCGCGCATGAAACACCCGCCCCTGCTCATACAAGGCCGCCACCGGTTCGGCGCGCGCCACCTTGCCACGGCTGGCGCGCACCCCGCGATACGACACCATCGGATCAATCTGGCGCACGACCGATTCCACAAGATCACCGCCCTGATTGACCTCGGCCACCAAACGGGACGCACCATGCCGCTGCATCGCCGCCACGGCCGCGCGCGCCCATTCACTGGGGGAGGCCGCCGAAACGGTCGCATCCTCGATCACATAGGCGCGCCAGTCCTGCGGTGGCCCCTGCGTCACAGCGCCCACGACCACGATGCCGCAGGCATCCGACCCCTTATGCCCCGTAACAGGCGGGTCCACCGCCACGACAATCCGGTCCATCACAGGCAACCCATCCACCTGCGCGGCCTGCAACGCGGCCGATGTCCACAGCGCGCCCTCGGCCTCGGCCAGCAATACACCGTCCAGTTCCTGACGACCCAGCCGCGTGCCGGCATAGCGCGCCTGCACTTCTTCCAGGAAACTATCCGCCAGATAGGCGCGGTTCGCCTCGGTCGGCGCATGGGTGCTGACCGTGCTGGCACGCGCCAGCAAATCACGCAGCACGCCCACATTGCGCGGCGTTGTCGTCACGCAAGCGCGCGGATGATCCCCTAACCGCAAGCCGAACTGCAACATATCCCACGCCTCCTCGGCGCGCTTCCATTTGGCCAGTTCATCGGCCCAGACCGCATCAAACTGCGGCCCGCGTAAACTTTCGGGGTCATGAGCGGAATATATCCGCGCCTCGGCCCCGTTGGGCCAGACCAGCATCCGCCGT
This sequence comes from Octadecabacter sp. R77987, assembly GCF_042466115.1. Lineage (NCBI taxonomy): Bacteria > Pseudomonadati > Pseudomonadota > Alphaproteobacteria > Rhodobacterales > Roseobacteraceae > Octadecabacter > Octadecabacter sp. R77987. Next base: position 750,872 of record NZ_JAXHBQ010000001.1, read on the forward strand.
CCGGCAATCCATTCGGGACGGCGATCGGGTGGCGAACAGGCCAAAATCCCGCTCTCACCAAACACCATCACCTCGCGGGTCTGTTCAATCGTTTCCCCGATGAGGGCGACGCGCCGCGCCGCCCCCTTGTCTTGTGGCCGCGATCCTTCGACCATTGATCTGACCCATTCGGCACCGGCACGGGTTTTACCCGCACCACGTCCACCCAAAATCACCCATGTCCGCCAGTCCCCAACGGGCGGCACTTGGTGGTCCAATGCCCAAAACTCGAACAAATACGGCAGCGCCAGCAGCTCTGCCTCACTCAACGCTTCCAGAAAGTCCCTCTGCGCCGCAACAGGTGCTGAGGCGACCAAGGCGGCACCCGATCTGATGTCGGATGGCGTCAAAGTCGATCTCGTCAGGGCGTGTCCCGTCTCCATAGGCGTGTTCATATTTCAGCTCCAACTCTGAAAGACGCCCCATTTGTTTTTCCAACTCGCCCAGCTTGCCGTGCAAATTGTGCAGTTCGCTCATGTCGCCGTCTTCAAGGCGTTTAAGCATCTTGGTAAGCGTCGTATTGATACTGCGATAAAGCTGCCTAGCCTCCTCGACACGTTCAGCAGCAGTTCTTGCGTCGGCCTCGGGGCCGGCGGTGTTTTCAGTCATGTGATGATGATCCCTATTGGGGAATCCGCCACGCGAGCGAAACGCAAAACGGCCCTTGGGGGATTACCCAAAGGCCGCGTTATGCTTCTTCTAGCATGGCACAAGTTCTACACGGGACCGTGCGATCTGTCAATTGCAAGCGCGCCCTAAGCGCCCGCAATCATTACGTTTTGTTAACGCCAGCCTACTCTGCTGCCGCCGCCTCAAGGGCGCGATAAAGGGCCACGTTGGCGTTGTGTTCATCCAGCGTCACCGCAAAATTGTGCCCGTCCGCAGGGTTCAAGGTCTTGGCAACAAAGAAGATGTAATCGGTTTCTTCGGGGTTCATCACCGCCTCGATGCTTGCCCGCCCCGGATTGGCGATCGGGGTTGGTGGCAGACCATTGATGACATAGGTGTTATAGGGTGTCTCGGCGCGCAGCTCGCTTTGGCGCAAGCCGCGGCCCAAAATGCCTTCGCCATTGGTAATGCCGTAAATCACCGTCGGGTCGGTCTGCAACGGCATCCCCTGCAACAAGCGGTTTTCAAACACGCTGGCCACGGTGCCAACCTCGTCATAGCCGCCGGTTTCCTTCTCGACAATAGATGCCAGAATCAACGCCTCCTCTGGAGTTTCCAACGGCAACCCATCCACGCGATTGGCCCAGGCCTCGGCCAGAAACGCAGCCTGCGCCGCAATCATCTTCTCCAGAATCTCGGTCACATCATCGCCCGGCGCAAATTCATAACTGTCCGGCGCAAGCGACCCTTCGGCGGGCGTTTCGCCAATCTCGCCGGTCAGCACATCAATGCCATTCAGCGCCATCATCGCCTGCCAGCTGGTCACACCCTCGGCCAGAACCACACGATACTGGGTATCCCCCGCCTCGCGGACCGTGGCAAAAACGCTTGGTATTTCCTCACCCGCAGGGTCAAACTCGGCCAGTTCAACATAGCGGTTGGTTGCAGGATCAAGCTCGCGGATTTGCACCTGATTGCGCACAACACCGATGCGATAGACCACTTCGGTGCCGCAAGTGCTGCGCCCCGTCCCCGTCACGATACCCACGATATCTTCCATCGAGGCACCTTCCGGCACCAGAAAACTCCCCGCCTTCAACTGCGATGTGCGCTCGGAATAATCCGATCCCATGCGAAAAATCGCCGGTGACTTGATCGCACCCTGCTCGGCAAGCGTTTCACTGACGCGGCGCATGTTCGACCCGTCCGCGACATTGAGGCAAATCGCCTGATCAAGCGGCCCTTCAGCGGAATACTCGTTCATCCCCCAAAGAATGACGCCGCCCACAAGGAACAGCGCCACTATCAGAAACGTCAGCCCGTTGGCCGCGATATGCTTCCACATCTAACGGACTTTCCCGAACAGCACGCTGGCATTGGTGCCGCCAAACCCGAAACTGTTGGACAGGGCCACGTTGATCTCGCGCTCAACTTTTTTGTTGGGGGCCAGATCAACCTTCGTTTCAACGGCAGGGTTGTCCAGATTGATCGTTGGCGGGGCCACCTGATCACGGATCGCAAGGATCGCAAAAATCCCCTCAATCGCGCCAGCCGCGCCCAGCAAGTGCCCCGTCATCGACTTGGTCGACGACATCGTGACCTTGCCCGCGTGATCCCCCATCATCCGCTCGACCGCGCCCAATTCGATGGTATCGGCCATCGTGCTGGTGCCATGAGCGTTGATGTAATCCAGATCCTTGGGTTCCAACCCCGCATCCTCAAGTGCCGCGCGCATTGACCGCTCGCCGCCCTCGCCATCTTCCGATGGGGCGGTGATGTGATAGGCATCACCCGACATGCCATAGCCCAGCACCTCGGCGTAAATCTTGGCACCGCGCGCCTTGGCGTGTTCATATTCTTCCAACACGACCATACCCGCACCCTCGCCCATGACAAACCCGTCACGATCCGCGTCATAGGGGCGGCTTGCGGCCTTGGGATCATCGGCGCGTTTGGTGGATAGCGCCTTGCAGGCGTTGAACCCGGCAATGCCAATCTCGCAAATCGTCGCTTCGGCCCCGCCGGCAATCATCACATCGGCCGCGCCGTATTTGATGATCCGCGCGGCATCGCCCATGGCATGCGCCCCCGTGGAACAGGCCGTGACAACCGCGTGGTTTGGGCCCTTGAACCCGTATTTGATGGCGATCTGGCCGGAGATCAGGTTGATCAAGGCACCGGGAACAAAGAACGGCGACACGCGGCGCGGCCCCTTTTCCTTCATCATGACAGCGGTTTGCGCGATGGAATTCAGCCCGCCAATACCCGATCCTGCCAACACGCCCGTGCGATTGAACTGTTCCTCGGTTTCCGGCGCCCAGCCGGAATCCTCGACGGCCTGCTGCGCCGCAGCCATGCCATAAAGAATGAACGTATCTACCTTGCGCTGCTCCTTGGGCTCCATGTATTTGGCCGCGTCAAACGTGCCATCGCTGCCATCGCCATGCTTGACCTCGCAGGCATATGTGGTCGCAAACCCTTCGGGATCGAACTGCGTGATCGGACCGGCACCGGACTGGCCATCCAGAATACGTTTCCAGCTTTCTTCAACACCATCAGCCAATGGTGTGACCAATCCCAATCCCGTGACGACTACTCGGCGCATATTCTGCCCTTACCTTCTGGGTTTCATTGGCCCCGTGATACCGCAGGCGACTGCCAATGGGCAAGGGCAAGGGCACGGCGGATTCCTGCCCTTTACATACAAAAACGGCGCCCGATTGGACGCCGTTCCCGCAATTGTGTCTGCGAAAGCTTAGGACGCTTCAGAGATAAACTTGACCGCATCACCGAACGACTGAATTGTTTCGGCGGCATCATCAGGGATTTCGATCCCGAATTCTTCTTCAAAGGCCATGACCAGTTCAACGGTATCAAGGCTGTCCGCCCCCAGGTCGTCGATGAACGAGGCGTTTTCAACAACCTTGTCTTCTTCCACACCCAAGTGCTCAACTACGATTTTGCGCACACGATCTGCAACGTCGCTCATGTTTATTCCTTACATAGTGCTGGGCTTGCGCCCGTTTTGCGTTGCCCCGCAGGGCGGCTCTTGTACCCCGGCGTTGGGGCGAAACCGACTGCGCGCATGCGCGCCTTCCGGCAAATCTGCGCCCCCTTTAGCAGAGATTTCCGCCAAGGCAAACGCTTTCAATTCCCCGCTTGGGGTCATCACAACATGGCCATACCGCCATTCACATGCAAGGTCGCACCGGTGACATAACCCGCCTGCGGACTTGCCAGATAGAGTGCAGCCGCAGCAATTTCTTCTGGCGTCCCCATACGGCCCGCAGGGATTTGCACGTTGATTTTGTCTTTCTGCTCGTTCGTCAGCGCATCCGTCATTGCCGTCGCAATAAAGCCCGGCGCAATGCAATTTACAGTGATCCCGCGGCTGGCAACCTCGTAAGCTATAGATTTGCTCATTCCGACCATACCTGCCTTGGAGGCCGCGTAATTGGCCTGCCCCGGATTACCCGTAGTCCCAACGATGGACGAAATGTTGATAATCCGGCCCCAACGCGCCTTCATCATGCCGCGCATGACACCACGACACAGACGCATGGTGCTGGTCAGGTTTACCTCGATCACCTGCGCCCATTCTTCGTCCGACATGCGCATGAACAGATTATCGCGAGTGATTCCGGCGTTATTCACCAGCACATCAACCGATCCCATCGCTTCAATCGCCTGCTTGGGTAGGTTGGTCACGGCCTCGGCATCACTCAAATTGCACGACAGCACATGCGCCCGTTCACCCAGTTCCGCAGCCAAAGCCTCGAGCGGTTCAACCCGCGTGCCGCTTAGGCCCACCGTTGCGCCAGCCCCGTGCAACGCCTTAGCGATCTCGCCACCAATACCGCCAGACGCCCCTGTCACCAGCGCATTTTTTCCTGTCAAATCAAACATATGGTTTTCTTTCTTCATTCTCTACATTAAGCAAGCGCGGCGGCTGCTGCCACATCTTCGGGCCCACCTACGGCGCGGGTTTCAATGTCGCGGTTGATCCGCTTGATCATGCCGGACAGCGCCTTGCCCGCTCCGATCTCCCAGGCCTCGGTCACGCCCTGTGTGCCCATCCACATGACACTCTCGCGCCAGCGCACAGACCCGGTGACCTGTTCAACCAGCAATGCGCGGATCGTGTCCACATCGCTCACCGCTTCGGCGCGCACATTGGCAACAAGCGGCACCTTGGGCGCGGCAATCGCAACATCTGCCAAAGCCTGCGCCATCACATCAGCGGCAGGGGCCATCAGGGCCGAATGGAACGGCGCGCTGACGGGTAGCAGCAGGGCCCGCTTGGCACCCTTTTCCTTGGCGATGACCAGTGCGCGCTCAACAGCAGCCTTGTGGCCCGACACAACAACCTGCGACGGATCGTTATCATTGGCCGCCTGACAGACCTCGCCCTGTGCGGCTTCCTCGGCCACCGCCTTGGCTGTCTCGAAATCCAAGCCCAGTAGCGCCGCCATGGCGCCAACACCAACCGGCACCGCGTCCTGCATCGCCTTGCCACGTATCCGCAGCAGGCGGGCGGTATCCGCAATACTCAGGGCACCAGCCGCCGCCAGTGCGGAGTATTCGCCCAGCGAATGCCCCGCCACAAACGACGCCGCCGCGATCGTCACGCCTTCGGCCTCAAGCGCGCGCATCGCGGCCAGTGATGTGGCCATCAATGCAGGTTGGGCGTTGGCTGTCAGGGTCAGATCGGCAATGTCGCCCTCCCATATCAGCGTGGACAGCTTTTCGCCCAGCGCCTCGTCAACTTCGTCAAACACCGCGCGCGCGGCAGGATAGGCATCGGCCAATGCCTTGCCCATGCCGATGGTCTGCGCACCCTGCCCCGGAAATACAAATGCCCGCATCGCGGCCTCTCCCTTTTTGTTTTGTGAATACCTAGCCTGCCCGCGCCCACAGCACAAGAAAGTGCGCAGATGCACAGACCCGCACGCATGATCGCCGATTGCGCCAGCGTTCGGCGCAGGGTTCATTGGGGCAAATCAAAGGATACGCCATGCCCGCCACAAACACCGCCACCCGCTACGGATCTGTCACCAAGGGTTTTCACTGGCTTACCGCCTTGCTGATCGTCACCGTGATTCCCCTTGGGATATTCGCCCATGACGCGCCCTTTGCCACCGATGCGGAACTGTCGCGCAAGGCACTGCTGTTCTCGCTGCACAAAACCGTGGGCGTGACGATCTTTTTCACTGCCCTTGCGCGGATCGTCTGGGCGCTGACCCAGACCAAACCCGCGGGCCTGCATCCCGAACGGCGCGCCGAAACCTTTCTGGCGGACACCGTCCACTGGCTGCTTTATGCCTCGCTGGTGCTGGTGCCGCTGACAGGCTGGATTCACCACGCCGCCAGCACTGGTTTCGCACCGATCTTCTGGCCCTTCGGCCAGTCCCTGCCCTTTGTGCCCAAGGATGAATCCCTGTCCGCAACCTTTGCGACTTTGCATTTCCTGTTTGAACGGGTCATGGTGCTGTCGATCGTCCTGCATGTCGCGGGCGCATTGAAACACCACCTTGTCGACAAGGACGTCACCTTGCTGCGCATGTGGTTCGGGACCACCACAGGGGGAATGGCCGGTCCCAAACACGGGCTCTTGCCACTCCTTGGGGCGGCCGGCGTCTATGCCATCGCGTTGGGGATCGGCACATCACTGGGCTTTTTCGCCCCGCACAACGATGAACCTGCGCCCACAGCCCTGACCCAAGTCGCATCCGATTGGACAGTTCAGGACGGCACCCTCTCCATCACCGTCACCCAGTTTGGCAGCCCCGTCACGGGAACATTTGCCGACTGGACCGCCGCGATCACCTTTGACGAATCCGCCACGCAAGACGCGGGTGAGGTCACAGTCACCATTGCCATCAATTCGCTGACACTTGGATCCGTCACCGATCAGGCGATGGGCGCGGATTTCTTTGATGCGGCCACACACCCCACCGCGACATTCACCGCACCGATCACGCGAAACGCCGAAGCCTACAGCGCCAACGGCACGCTGACCCTGAAAGGGGCCAGCGCCCCTGTCGCCCTACCCTTCGCGCTGGTGCTGGAGGATGACACCGCAACCATGACGGCCGCCATAACGCTGGACCGGCGCACCTTTGGGATCGGTGACAACATGCCCGAGGAAAACAACCTTGGCTTTGCCGTTGATGTGAATATCGCGCTGACAGCCACGCGCACCACTCAATAAAAAAAGGGCCGCGCGATCTTCACCGCGCGGCCCCATTCGTGCAGGTGACGGGCTTACTCCGCCTTCATGGCCTCGATGGAAATCATCACGCTGACTTCATCGCCCACGAACGGTGCAAAGGCCCCGACATTGAAATCCGAACGCAGCAGCGTTGTCGTCGCATCAAAGCCCGCCCAGGGCTTTTCCGCCATCGGATGATTTCCCGCCTGGTTCAACACGGCGTCCAGCACGACCGATTTGGTCACACCATTCAGCGTCAGATCACCGGTGATCAGCGCGGTGTTGTCGCCCGTGACCTCGATCCCTGTGGATGTGAACGTCACCATCTCCTCGGCATCCGCGCCAAAGAAATCGCCTGACATAAAGTGCTCAAACCGCGCTTCCCAGCCTGTCATCATGCTGGTGACGGGCATGGACACCGTGACCGAGGACGCGGCAGGATCTTCGGCGTCAAAGGCGATCTCGCCCGCGAAACCGGAAAACATCCCGTAAGTCGTGGAATAGCCAAGGTGGTCATAGCTGAACACGATCTGGCTGTGGCTGGAATCCAGAACATAGGCTTCGGGAGCGGCCAGCGCGGGTGTCGCGAACATTGCTGTGGCAAGGGCGGCCGGGGCAATAAACTTGGAGATCATATCTGTGGTCCTTCGGGTTGGTTGAATTTCCAGACACCTACTGTGCCCGCGCGCCCGGACAAACTCCGCAAATCCGAACAGACCCTGTTCAAAAACAAAAGGGGCGGCCACCGGCCACCCCTTTGCAGTGGATGATGCAGCACTGAACTGAGTGCTGTTCAGGGCAACACGATGATAAATATCCACCTCCTGAAGATTTTTTCGAGAGGAGGATGCGACGATTGTCGGCTGTGCGGACTTTGCTGCCGTTGCCAAACGTCAATAAGCAGGGCGGTCGGCGGCCCGTGGGTTGGCGATAAGTCGGTGCCGCTATGGCGCTTGATGGTGGCCAAGCACATCTTCCGGACCGGCATCGCGCGCGGTTGGCAAAATCGCCGACCCGTGGGGACGGGCCGACGATCGCCCGGCGGCTGCGCCTTGATTCCGGGCGGGTCTGCCTCCCAAAGCAAGCGTCAGTTGGGGCTCGAAGCGGCCATTGCCGCTCCGAACCCCCTGCGGAGTCTAACATGCATCATTTACCGCAAGGGGCTGGCGGCCACTGGCCACCCCCTTGTTTCCAAAATGTCGATGCGATCAGGCAGCCGATGCAAATGTCGGCACGGCCTTGGGGTGATGATCAGGGCGCACCTCGTTGGTGATGATCAAATCACGGCCCAAACGGTTGCGCAGCGCGTCCAGTTCGTGCGTGGCGCCTGTGACGACTTCAATCGTTTCAGGCGAATTGCGATAGGCCATCAGCAGGCGGCTTTGGGTCACGCCACGGTCTAGATAGACCGCGCCGATTGCATCGAACCCGTAACGACCCACAAGGTTGCTGCGGCCAGCACGGTTGCGCACAACTTCGCGCACCTCGCCAAGGGCGGTATCAACCTGGATTTCGACCTGCGTGCCGCGGCTGGCAAAATTCAGCAGCATCAGAGACAGGCCCGCCATGACGATGGACGCGATCAGTTTCATGGTCACGACATCACCACCAAAAGCGGCACCTGGCATGATCCACAGGCCCAAGGCCGAAATCGCAAAGACCACAGCCATGAACCACGCAGCACCCTGCATGATCAATACACGGGTCGGCGTGCGGGTTGTCGGTTTGATGATATAACCCCAGTAGGTTTCGTCGACACTCACGGCATTGCGCGACGATGGCGCGCGGCCCACTTTCATGTCGGAACGGTCAAAAGCGTCAAAGCTTGGCATTGCAGTCATGTCTGTCACCCATCGTTTTTGCGTTGACCCTATGCTGGGTGGCAATCAGGGCAGAAACGGGGCAGACGCGCGGCGCCGAGAAGGTAATGTTTCGTTAAGGATTGGGCAAAGCAGGCCGCACATCACAACGCTTGCACCCGTCCCGCGCCCATGTATAAGGCCGCTACCTTTTGCAAAGTTTTATGAACTGCGCAGTCTCTCGTGGGTGGGGTGCAAAAGGATCACCCCCCGCCCTTTGAAATGCGCCGATATGAATGAATGGAGACCGCATGCCGCTGTATGAGCATGTTATGATTGCGCGTCAGGACCTGTCCAACACGCAAGCCGAAAGCCTGATCGAACACTTCGGAACCGTTCTTGCCGACAATGGCGGCAAATTGCTCGAGAACGAATACTGGGGCGTCAAAACGATGGCCTACAAGATCAACAAGAACCGCAAGGGCCACTATGCCTTCCTGCGCACCGATGCACCCGCAACGGCTATTCAGGAAATGGAGCGTCTGATGCGCCTGCATGACGATGTCATGCGTGTGCTGACCATCAAGGTCGATGCCCACGAAGAAGGCCCCAGCGTTCAGATGCAAAAGCGTGACGAACGTGGCGACCGCCGCGAACGCCGCTAAGTTAGATCAGGAAAGGACCATAACCCATGGCTACCAAACCATTTTTCCGTCGCCGTAAGTCTGATCCCTTTGAGGGCGATAACGCCCCCAAGATCGACTACAAAGACACACGCACCCTGCAGCGCTACATTTCCGAGCGTGGCAAGATCGTGCCGTCCCGCATCACCGCCGTTGGCGCCAAGAACCAGCGTGCGCTGGCCCGTGCCATCAAACGCGCACGGTTTCTTGCCCTGCTGCCCTACGCCGTGAAGTAAGGAGAAAGCACATGCAAATCATCCTACTTGAGCGCGTCGCGAAACTTGGCCAAATGGGCGAAGTCGTCTCGGTCAAAGAAGGTTACGCCCGTAACTTCCTTTTGCCCCAAGGCAAAGCCCTGCGCGTCAACGATGCCAACCTTGCCCGCTTTGAAGCCGAGAAGGCCCAGATGGAAGCGCGCAACCTTGAAACCAAGAAAGAGGCCGATGCGCTGGCTGCAAAACTGGACGGTGAAACCTTCATCGTGATTCGGTCTGCATCCGACGGCGGCAACCTCTACGGCTCTGTCACCACCCGTGACGCCGCCGAAGCCGCCACCGAGGCCGGTTTCTCGGTCGACAAGAAACAGGTCATCCTGCAAGGCGCGATCAAGGAACTGGGGCTGCACGCCGTCACCGTCTCGCTTCACCCCGAAGTCGAGTGCGAAATCCAGCTCAACGTGGCCCGTTCTGTGGAAGAAGCCGAACTGCAAGCCGCTGGTAAATCCATCGCCGAACTGGCCGCCGAAGAAGAAGCAGCCGCTGAATTTGAAATTCAGGAACTGTTCGACGATATCGGTGCCGCTGGCATGGAAGACTTTGGCGACGACGCCGCGGCCCCCGCGCCCGCAGCCGAAGACGAAGCCGCATCGGACGACGAAGACGCCTAGAGGCGCCACCGTCCCCAAGATCAAAGCCGCGCCATTACAGGCGCGGCTTTTTCTTTGGGCAATGTCCGATTTGAGCCCTAACGGGACATAGGCGCGCATGCGCCATGCCCGACCTCGGGAGGGGCTCGCGGTTTTGTAGTGGCCATAGTTTAAAAGTTAAACAAACGCTCCATGCACATCAGAAGTTGCAATATGCCCTCCCGTGGGGGAGGTCGGGCATGGCGCATGCGCGCCGGTTGCGATTGTTGTTTACAGTCGCGCAAACACGGGAATGTCCACTTCGTCTCGCAAACCAGCCATCTCCCCACTTGTGCGAAATCTGGCCGATCTGGCCGTGCCATGACAAATGCCATGCGCCTGTTACGGACACGGTGCTAAACTTTCCCCATCAATAACATTTGGGGGAAATACCATGCCACTTACACTCAACCGTCGCGGCTTTCTGGCTGGAACCGCAGGCTTTATCGCGCTGCATCCGTTTTCCGTTAGCGCACAGGCCAATCAGGCGCATCTGCGCATCATGGAGACGACCGACCTGCACGTGCATGTCTTTCCCTATGATTATTACGCCGACAAACCCGTCGATACGGTCGGCCTTGCCCGCACCGCGTCGATCATCGGCGATGTGCGCGCGGAGTCGACCAATTCGATCCTGCTCGACAACGGCGATTTCCTCCAAGGCAACCCGATGGGCGATTACATCGCCTATGAACGCGGCATGGCCGAGGGCGATACCCACCCCGTCATTCAAGCAATGAACACGCTGGGGTTTGACGCCTCGACCCTTGGCAACCACGAATTCAACTACGGCCTCGACTTCTTGATGAAGTCCGTCGCAGGTGCGCAGTTCCCGATTGTGTCCGCCAACGTCGCCAAGACCATGGGCGCCAGCCCCACTGCCGACGACACACTGGTGCCGCCCTACGTCATCCTTGATCGCACGATCACCGACGGCAATGGCGACGAACACCCGATCCGCATCGGGCTGATCGGCTTTGTGCCACCACAAATCATGAACTGGGATCGCAAGCACCTCGAAGGCAACGTGCAGGCCCGCGACATCATCGAAACCGCCCGTGCTTACGTTCCGCAGATGAAGGAACAAGGGGCCGACATCATCATCGCCCTTAGCCACTCGGGCATCGGATCAGCCGATCACACGGACGGGATGGAAAACGCTTCCGTGCCTCTCGCTGCCGTTGACGGGATCGACGCGATCCTGACGGGGCACAGCCACCTTGTGTTCCCGTCATCGACCTATAAGGACTACGCAGGCGTCGATGTGGCCGCCGGCACGCTGATGGGCAAACCCGCCGTGATGGGCGGGTTCTGGGGCAGCCACATGGGCCTGCTTGACCTGATGCTGGAACGTGATGGCGACAGCTGGCGCATCCTGTCCCACACCGCCGAAGCGCGGCCCATTTCGCGCCGCGAAGAGGACCGCTCGATCACGCCTCTGGTGGAAAGCAACGAAGCCGTGCTGGCCTCGGTCCAGACCGAACACGACGAAACACTGGCCTATGTGCGCCGCGCCGTGGGCATGACCGATGCGGCACTGCACAGCTACTTTGCGCTGGTAGCAGACGATCCATCGGTGCAGATCGTGTCCAACGCCCAAACATGGTATATCGCGCAGATGATGGAAGGCACCGAATACGAGGGCCTTCCGATCCTGTCTGCTGCCGCCCCCTTTAAGGCCGGTGGCCGTGGTGGCCCCGAATACTATACGGACGTGCCTGTGGGGGCTGTGGCGATCAAGAACGTCGCCGACCTTTACCTTTACCCCAACACCGTGCGCGCGGTGCTGGTCACAGGCGCAGACGTCAAGAACTGGCTGGAACGCAGTGCGGGCATGTTCAATCAGGTCGCGGCAGGCGCGACAGACGCGACCCTGCTCAACCCCGATTTCCCCAGCTACAACTTTGATGTGATCGATGGCGTGACCTATCGCATCGACCTGTCACAGCCGCCGATGTTTGACCGTGACGGTGCGGTGGTCAACGCCGATACAAACCGGATCGTCGATCTGATGTATGACGGCGCACCGATTGAACCGGATCAGCAGTTCGTCATTGCCACCAACAACTACCGCGCCAGTGGCGGCGGCAGTTTCCCGGGGGCAATGGGTGACACGGTGATCTTTGAAGGGCCGGATACCAACCGCGATGTGATCGTGCGCTATATCGTCGAACAGGGCACCGTCAGCCCGCGCGCCGATGGCAACTGGACCTTCGTGCCAATGCAAGACACCACGGTGATCTTTGAAACGGGCCCGGCGGGCACGGGCTATGCCAGCGATGTGCCGGGTGTGGCGATCGAAGAAGCAGGCAGTTCCGACAGCGGCTTTGCCCTGTTCCGCATCACGCTTTAGGCCACGAAAAAGGGCCATCGGCAGCCCGTGGGTTGGCGAAACAACCGCGCCGCTATGGCACTTTATGGCAGCCACGGTCATCTTCCGTCACTGCTGAGTGTGCGGTCAGCAAATCGCCGACCCGCCGGACGGGCCGCCGATCGCCCGGCGCCTGCGGCTCGATTCCGGGCCGGGTCAACACATGACCGCAAAAAAAGGGGCCGACCTGAGACAACAGATCGGCCCGACTTTTGGTTTCGATGAACCCTACCGCCGAAACGTTTCCAACGACAGAACCGCGTCACAGTATTCACCGTCATAGGTGCCGACCCAGACATCCAGAATGCCGTTCGCCGGACGTGTCAGCACGATACGCGGGTCAAGGTTGCCGTTGTCATCATCGTCATAATACCAGTTGGCCGACGAGGTGTTGATCAACAACGCGCTGTCACACCGGCTCACAACACTAATGACCAGCTGATAGCCCCCCATGCCCGACATCTCGAACGAAAAATCCGGTGCGGTGGTAAAATAGCCCGCGCCGGTATCCGTTCCCGGACGGATGTTTGGGCAGTTCCAGATATAGTTCTGGCCACCCGCCGTCACGCGGAACGTGCGTTCCTGATACATTTGCTGTCCGGTCACCCGATAGCTTTCCGCACCCCATTGTGAATAGTCGGGACAGGCCATTGCGGCGGTGCCCAAACTCATAAATGCAAACACAGCGATAAGAATACGTTTCATAATTTCCCCTCTCAGTCCAAAATATACGCCAAGCTAAGCCGAAATCTGCCGGTATCGCCAGACCTTAATTCGTGCGTTGGTGTCACATGTCGCCCGTTTCCACGCCAAAACCGCGGATCGCCAAGGTCCGGTCCGCGCGCAATGTCATGCAATGCCGACCAAAACCGCCCCCACAACAACCGTTGCGACAAGGTCTGTGCACGGGGTGATCATGGTCGCAATCGCCTGCTGGTGGATCAAGAGCCGCTTTCGTGGCGCAAACTAGTGGCCTTGCGACTAAACGCCTTTTTTCAAGGCTTGGGCGGTTGCGCTAAGCCCGTCATCCATTGCGCGATAAAAAGCGATGTAGCTGGCGACACGTTCGCGCGCCCCGGCTTGCGACAACGGGATTTCGTTCAATGTTTCCTTGATGTCCGCAGCCGCAAGGCGTGCCCGTGTGGCTGATGCTTCTACCATGTTCACAAAGGCATTCTCGACAACCTGAAAATAGTCTTGCCGGTCGCCTGCTTTGGCGACACGTTTGATCAACTGCTGGCTTTCAAGCATGCGAACGCTGGAACTGATACTGCCTCGGCTGACTTGCAGCGCCGTCGCAAGCTGACCGAAGGAAACCCGCTCGCCATCATAAAGCAGCAAGGCCAGAACACGGCCCGCTGTGCGCGGCAGCCCTTCGGATTGGGCAATCATCCCGATCTTCTCGATAAAGTCTGAACGCGCATCGTCAGCGGACTTGATCGGTTCGGTCTTTTTCACGTCACGTCTCCTGCCATGGCCAGTTGTTGACAAGCTAGCCCCACGCGCCTTATCTGTCCAGTATGTTCAGCCATAAATGAACGTCAGGATGACAATGGTCCGGAATACCTTTTCTACCAAAGGCATCACCAAGGTTTACGGTGAAGGGCGCTCGGCCGTTCACGCGCTGCGCGGCGTCGATCTTGAGATACCGCAAGGGGAAATTGTCGTGCTGCTGGGGCCATCGGGTAGCGGCAAATCGACCCTGTTGAATATCATCGGCGGATTGGACCGTGCGACCGAAGGAGACGCCTGCTTCCAGGATCAGAACCTATCGGAAATGAACGACAAACAACTGACCCGCTATCGGCGTGACCATGTGGGCTTCGTCTTTCAGTTCTACAACCTGATGCCAAGCTTGACCGCGCGCGAAAACGTCGAGTTGGTGACCGAGATTGCGCGTGATCCGATGGACCCTGACGAAGCGCTGGCGATGGTTGGTCTGCGCGAACGGGTTGATCACTTTCCCGCGCAGCTTTCGGGTGGCGAACAGCAGCGGGTCGCCATCGCGCGCGCCGTTGCCAAGAACCCCACAGTGCTGTTTTGCGATGAACCCACTGGCGCGCTTGACAGCACAACAGGTCGCGCCGTGCTGAACGTGTTGAAAGACGTGAACGAAAAGCTGGGAGCGACCGTTCTGATCGTAACCCACGCGGCTGCGCAGGCGGCGATGGCCGACCGGGTGATCCATTTCGCTGATGGGGGCATCCGCGAAGTCGTGGTCAACAAGGAAAAGCTGACCCCCGACGAGATCACCTGGTGAGCCCGCTTGACCATAAACTCCTGCGCGATCTGTGGCGCATGAAGGGACAGGCCTTTGCCATCGGCATTGTCATCGCAGTTGGTGTCGGCATGCTGGTGATGATGCAGGGGTTGGTAACTTCGCTCAACGAGACCCGCGCCGCCTATTACGAACGGTATCGCCTGGCCGAGGTCTTTGCGCCCGTCACCCGCGCACCCGACCGCATGGCGACACGGCTTGAATCCATTGATGGCGTCAGCGCGGTCGAACCGCGCGTGGTGGGTGCCGCCCTGATCGACGTGGCGGGGTTCGATCTGCCCGTGCAGGCGCAGGCGGTCTCCCTGCCCGATTTGCGCGCACCCCGCCTGAACGATGTCTTCCTGACCGACGGCAGGATGATCGACAGCGATCACGCAGACGAAATACTGTTCCTCGAGGCCTTCGCCCGTGCCCACGACATCCGCCCCGGTGATCAGATCAAGGCAACGATGAATGGCGCAAGACGCAGCTTTCAGGTTGTCGGTCTCGCGCAGGCGCCCGAGTTTCTTTATACGACGGCACCGGGCGAACTGATCCCCGACGATGCCCGTTTCGGCGTGATCTGGATGAGCCGCTCTGCGCTGGCGGCGGCCTATGACATGGGTGGCGCCTTCAACGAGGCACTTGTTTCACTCGCGCGTGGCGCAAACGTGGATGCGGTAATGGCCGCCGTTGATCGCATTCTTGATCCTTATGGTGGCACAGGTGCCTATCCGCTGGCCGATCAGGCCTCGAACCAACTTGTAAGCGAGGAAATCGGTGGGTTGGAGGCCGCCGCCGTGGGGGTGCCCCCCATCTTTCTCGCTGTGGCGGCGTTTCTTCTTTATATCGTGATCAACCGCATGGTGCAGTCCGAACGCGAAGAAATCGGCCTGATGAAAGCCTTTGGATACACCAACGGCGAGGTTGGCACGCATTATTTCAAACTTGTGCTGGCCATTGCCACCGGCGGTGCGCTGGCGGGCTGCCTGATGGGTATCGCTGGCGGGCGGGCGCTGATCCAGGTCTATGTCGCCTACTTCAAGTTCCCGTTTCTGGTGTTCCAGCTTGATCCGGCCTCCTTTGTCACCGGCGTCAGCGTCAGTATCCTTTCGGCCTCGGCGGGTGGCCTGCTGGTTTTGCGCAGCGTCTTTGCCCTGACCCCTGCCGCAGCCATGCGCGCGCCCGCGCCTGCCGATTACAGTCGCACAGGCACCATCGGTCACGCGCTGAACCGCTTTCTTGATCAACCGTCGCGCATGGTCTTGCGCCGCATTATGCGCCAGCCAGCGCGCATGGCCGGCGCGATGATCGGCATTGCCTGCGGCATGGCGCTCAGCGTGTCCATGATCACGATCTATGCGGGCTTTGACCGAACGATAGATCTGACCTTCAACGTCATCGACCGCAGTGACGTGACCGTGACCTTCACTCATGCCGCGTCCGAAACCACGATCTTCAATTTGCGGCGGATGGACGGTGTCTTGTTCGTCGAACCCGTGCGCCATGTGCCCGCCGTGCTGCGCAATGGCCTTGCAACACATCGCGGGGTGATCAGCGGTTTGACCGAGGGCGCGCGCCTCAGCCGCGCGCTGGACAGCGATCTGGTCGATCTTCCGTTGGGAAACGGTGGCATTGTTCTGTCCACCGCACTGGCAACAAAACTCGACATCCGGCCCGGTGACACGCTTGCCGTTGAAGTCCGCGAAGGCCGCCAGCCGGTGCTGCAAGTCCCTGTCACCGCCGTCGCCGAAAGCCTGCTGGGATCACCCGCCTACATGAACCTCGCCGCGCTGAACCGCACCCTGCGCGAACCCAACCGCGTCTCGGGCGCCTATTTGTCCATCGACGCGGCCTATGCTACCGACATCTACACTGCCTTGCAGGATATGCCGCGTGTTGCGGGCGTCAGCCTGAAAGCCCAGGCGGAAACCGCCTTCCAAACCCTGATGAACACCGGCGCGGGCGCAATCCGCTATGTCATGGGGGCCATCGCCTTCGTGATCACCTTCGGGATCGTCTATAATGCGGCCCGTATCGCCTATGCAGAACGGTCCCGCGATCTGGCCAGCCTTCGCGTTATCGGCTTCACCAAAGGCGAAGCCGCTTTCGTGTTGCTGGGCGAACTGGCCATCGTCACGCTGGTCGCATTGCCGGTCGGGGGTGCGCTTGGGTATTATCTGTCCTTCGGCATCGCTGCGGGATTTTCCAGTGAACTTTATCAGATCCCTGCGATCTTCGACCCGGCAAGCTATGGGTTTGCCGCGACGGTCGTTCTGGGAGCCGCCGTCGCGTCCGGCTGGCTGGTAAAACGCGATATCGACCGGGCGGAACTCGTCTCGGCCCTGAAAACAAGGGAGTAGCCGTCATGGCGAAAGCAAAGAAACGTTCCCGTCTGATCCTGACCACCGCAACCCTATTGTTGGTTGGTGGTGCGCTGACGGTTGCCTTCTGGCCGCAGCCAACGATGGTGGACATGGGCCAGGTCGCGCGTGGAACCATGCAGCTGACGATTGACGAAGAAGGCCGCACGCGGGTGCGTGACGCCTATGTGGTATCGACGCCTGTCGCCGGACAGTTGCAACGTGTCAGCGTGCAACCCGGCGATCCGGTCGTGCGCGGCGAAACCGTTGTGGCCCATATGCGCCCGACCAACCCCGCCGCGCTGGACGTGCGCACCCGTGAACAGGCACAGGCCGTTGTGACAGCCGCGCAAGCGGCCCTTCGCGTGGCCCAGGCCGATCTGAACGCCGCGCTGGCCTATCGTGATCTGGCCGACACGGAACTGGCCCGAACCCGACAGCTTGTCGAACGCGGCATCTCAAGCCGTGCGGCCTTGGACGGCGCGCAACAGGCCGCGCGCGTGGCAGAAGCAAATGTCGATACGGCAGAGGCGGCAATTTCAATGCGTGAAGCCGAAATCGCGAACGCCCAGGCCGAACTGATCAGCTTTGACGACCCCCGTCTGGCAGCTGCAATCGGAACGACCGACGATGATATTCCGCTCTTTGCGCCGGCAGACGGCCGCATTCTGCGCGTCATTCAGGAAAGTGAAACATCGCTGCCTGCCGGGACGCCCATCATGGAGATCGGCAACATCGAAAATGATCTGGAAGTGGTGGTCGAACTTTTGTCAACGGATGCCGTGCAGGTCACGGTAGGCGACCCTGTCATCATCGCCGATTGGGGCGGCCCGGCCGAGCTTGCAGGCGAAGTGTCGCGCGTCGATCCGTTTGGCATTACGCAGTTCTCTGCATTGGGTGTGGAAGAACAACGCGTCAATGCCGTCATTGCCTTCAACAGCCCGTCCAGGGACTTTACCGGACTGGGGCACGGGTTCCGCGTGGAAACCAGAATTGTAGTCTGGCGCGCCGAAGATACCTTGATCGTTCCCGCCAGCGCCCTGTTCCGCAGTCGCGATCTCTGGGCGGTGTTTGTCGTGGCCGATGGATCAGCGCAACTTCGCACCATCGAGCTCGGCCCCAACAACGGCATAGAAGCGCAGGTCATTAGCGGCCTGTCCGAAGGCGACCGCGTGATCCTTTACCCCTCGTCCGGCCTGTCTGACGGAACGCGCGTGGCGGAACGGGTGGTCAACTGAACAACCGAAATGGATTTCGCAGTGGCAATTGCGGCAAGGTGCGTGGCTTTGGGTGCGGTCGGTTCCGGCAGAAGTCTTGGTCGCTGACAGCGACGCAATCACACCAAAGCAACGCAATGAGCGCGCGTGCGCCAAGCCCGATCGCAATGATGCAATCCGGACCAGCCGCCCACCAGCCTTAACCATTTGTTCATCTATTTCTCGCGCCACGCGGATGCGGCGGCTAGAACCACCCTGCGGCCCGCATGCCGCATCGGGGGCAGATCGGAAATCGAATGAACAGGCTCCGGCTTGCGCTGGTCCTTTTGGCCTGCGCCCTGACAACGCCCGCGATTGCTGAAACGTCTCTGTCACTTGGCGGCGGCATCAGTTTTGACAAGCACGAATTCCAAGGCATGGGCAGCGGACCGCACTACAGCCTGACCGGGCAAGGCGGCACGGCATTTATTGAAGTGACGCGCCACAACGCCCTGACAGTGGCGGGCCGCCCCGTTGCCGCGAGCCTGTCCCTGCATCGTGACGCCCCCTCGGCCGTCGATACCGCCTCTGATGGTCGCGCCTGGGCCGCAAGCCTTGATCGCGGCGCCCAAATCCGCACAACCCGCACCCTCGTGACCCTCTCCACACCCGTTGTGCAGCAAGGCAACTGGTCGCTTGATCTGGGGGTCGGGGTCGGCCTTGCCCGCACTGATGTCACCCTGCGCCACGGCACCGCAACCACCCACCAGCGCGAGACCCTGCCTCACGCCGCCCTGTCCTTGCGCGCCGCACGCGCCAGCGCCGACGGCCGCGCCCGCGTCTGGAGCGAGCTGCGCTATCACACCAGCCCTGCCCTGACGCTGACCTTTGACGACGGCGAACAACGCCGCCACGAAATTAGCGGGCTTGAACTGGCCGCAGGTGTCACTTTTTTTATTGAGTGAAACAGGATTGGCGGCTCGTTACGACAGGAACAATGCCTCAGGGGGGCAAATGTCCGCTTTGAGCCCTAACGGGACATAGGCGCGCATGCGCCATGCCCGACCTCGGGAGGGGCTCGCGGTTTTGTAGTGGCCATAGTTTAAAAGTTAAACAAACGCTCCATGCACATCAGAAGTTGCAATATGCCCTCCCGTGGGGGAGGTCGGGCATGGCGCATGCGCGCCGGTTGCGATTGTTGTTTACAGTCGCGCAAACACGGGAATGTCCACTTCGTCCGCAAAGCGAGCGTTGCGAAAAACAACACTAGCTGCAAAAAGGCGGACAGATTGTTGGGATTTCATATCCCCTAGCTTGCTCGTCCAACTACCTGCCGCGACACGCCCGTAGCCCCTTTCACGAAAAAGGCCGCCCCCTTTCAGGAGCGGCCCAGATTTCGCTAAACGTCCGAGGATCACTCCTCCTCAAGCTTCTCGACAGCCTTTTGCAGATCGTCCTTGCTGGCATCCTTGTCGGTCACTTTGGCCTGTTCAAAGATGTGATCAACAACCTTGTCTTCAAAGATCGGTGCGCGCATCTGCTGTTGCATCTGCGGGTTCTGCTGCACGAACTCAAAGAACTGGCGTTCCTGACCAGGATACTGGCGGGCCTGGTTCATGATGGCTTGGGTCATTTCGGCGTCCGTGACCTGCACTTCGGCCTTCTGACCGATTTCGGCCAGCAACAGGCCCAGCTTCACGCGGCGCTCGGCCAGCTTGGTGTGTTCCTTGGTCGCTTCAATCTCGGGGTGATCATGGCCCTCGACATCGGGGTTTTCCTCGTGCCACAGCTGGTGTGCGATCTGACCCGCTTCGGCATCAACCAGCGACGGGGGCAGTTCAAACTTGACGGCCTTGTCCAGCGCATCAAGCAGCGCGCGCTTGGTCACGGCACGGGCCGCACCGCTGTATTCGGCTTCCAGACGTTCCGTGATCTGCACCTTGAGGGCTGCCAGATCTTCGGCACCGAACTGCTTGGCCATCTCGTCATCGACCTTGGCCGCCTTGGGTTCCTTGACGGCCTTGATCTTGCACTCGAATACGGCGGCTTTGCCGGCCAGATGCTCGGCCTGATATTCTTCGGGGAAGGACACTTCGACGTTCTTTTCGTCGCCTTCCTTCACGCCGACCAGCTGTTCCTCGAAACCGGGGATGAACGAATTGGAGCCAAGGGTCAGCGGATAATCTTCGGCTGCACCACCTTCAAACGGTTCGCCGTCAACCTTGCCAAGGAAGTCGATCACAACCTGATCGCCGTCTTTCGCCTTGGAGCCTTTCTTGCGGTCTTCAAAGTTCTTGACGGTCTCGGCCAGATTTTCCAACGCTTCTTTGACAGAAGCATCATCAGCCTTCACGACCATACGCTCCAGCTTGATCTTGCCAAAATCAACGTCGGGAACTTCGGGCAGCGTTTCATAAGAAACGTCAACGATCACATCGTCGCCCTCTTTCCAGTCGTCGTTTGTCATCTTCATTTCGGGCTGGGCCGCGGGGCGGTCACCGGACTTTTCCAGATGCTCGGACATGGCGCCATCAATGCTTTCCTGCATCGCTTCGCCAAGGATACGCGGGCCGAACTGCTTTTTCAGCAGCGCCATGGGCACCTTGCCCTTGCGAAACCCCTTCATCTCGACTTCGGGCTGGGCTTCTTTCAGCTTGTCGTTGACTTTCGCGTCCAGCTCGGCGGCGGTGACGGTGATCGTATAGCCGCGCTTGAGGCCTTCGTTCAGGGTCTCGTTGACCTGCATGTTATCGTCCTTTTCTTTGTCATCTGGTGCGGGTGAAGGGACTCGAACCCCCACGCCTCGCGGCGCCAGAACCTAAATCTGGTGCGTCTACCAATTCCGCCACACCCGCATATCTTTAAGGGGCAGGCAACGCCCACCCCAAACTTGCGCCGCTCTTAGCAAAGGCGCGCGCGGGATGCGAGAGGAAAAGAACGCCAATCAGGCGATAAGCAATGCCGCGTCACGCCCACCCAGCAACGGGCGGGCCGCAGGCAGCGGCGCGCGGGTCAGCAAATCGCAATCGGGGAACAAGAGCTGCAGTTCCGCACGACAATCGTCAGGCATTGACGCCATTATGACCGGGCCGGGATTGAAGCTTTCGGTGGCCAGCCCGTCCGAGATCAGCACCTCGTGGGCATCGCATTGCAGATGGATATAGGTGGTCGATGCAACCCCTGCCCGCCGCACGGTTGTGTCATTGATCAAATGCTTGGCCGCGACCAGCACCTGCGCCTCGCCAAATAACATCTCGGCGCGCCAGCCTTCAATCAGAATGCGGTGCTGCGGCGAGACCAGCATGTCGCGGTTCGGGTGATTGCGGCCAAAAGCATGGGCCTTGATCAGGATCGGGCATAATTCAGGGTGCAGGGCCATGCGCAGGCTGCTGACCGGCGAATGCCCGACCCAGCGCAAGGGCTGCGGGCCGTGATCCAGTGTTGTAACCAGATCACCGACAGCCAAATCCTGCACCGCGCGCGGACCTTCCGGCGTGTCGATCATCGTGTCGGGCGTGAAACAGGGGATCGCCAGATCGCCTGCCGCAACCGACGGCTGGCCATAATCCCCCGGCCCTTCGGCTGTGGCGACAACCGTCAGCGCAACCCCGACCGGCGGAAAAACATCAACAAAGGCGATCCCTTCGATCGTGGCATAGGCCGGCGACGAATTGTGAAAGTTCACAGCGATTGCCTGATACTCGATCCCAGTCGCGGGATCGCGCAGGGTCATCTGGTATTCGGCCTCGATATCGGTGTTCTTGCTGTAGCTGACACCGTCAAACGTCTGATTGCCGTCCAGCTTTTGCTGGGTGCCGTTATCGTCAAAGTTCGTGTTGTTGCCTTTGACGTCGATATTTTCCCAGTTGTTGGACGTGAGCGTGATCGACAGCCCCATCAGATGACTGCCATCGCCCTGCGTGACACCATCAAGCTGCCCGCCACCGGATACGGTGACGGACGCCTCGCCCAGCGCCCAGAAATCAAATTTTGCCATGTCAGTGCGGCCTGCTCGGCCCCATTTTTTGTTATGTCTTTGACTCTACTGGGGTTTACCCGTCCCGTCACGGAGTCATTTTGGCCACAGGACAGGTTGTTGCCCCGCAATCACACCAAAAAGGGCACGACAGTAACGTTTTCTTGCCATATTCTGCTGCAAAAGATTGAGGCAGATACAATCAGCTAGAGCGAGAAACGCCATGCACCTGGGATTTGAAGACACAAAGACAATCGCGCCTGTCAACACAACGGGCCTGACCGGCCTGATGACCGGCACAACCGTGATGACGCTGGACGGCGAAATTCCGGTGGAACACCTCACAATCGGTGATCGCGTGATTACCCGCGACAGCGGCATGGCCGTTCTGCTGAGCATCGAAACAAAAACCGTGGAAATCGCGCCGATCCACATCAAGGCCGGTTCGCTGGGCCATACCCGCCCCGACCGTGACATGATGGTATCCCCCGAAGCCTTGGTGCATATCCGCGACTGGCGCGCCGAAGCCCTGTTCGGCGAGGCCGAGGCGACAGTTCCCGCCCGCCGCCTGATCGACGGTGAATTCGTCAGCGAAGGTGCCAAGCGTCGCGTGAAACTGCACGAGCTGGTCTTTGATCGCCCGCATATCGTCTATGCGGACGGGCTTGAGGTTGCGACCACACCACACTGAAATTTATGAATTTTCTGCTGAACGCGCCGCCCCCAAGAGGGCGGCGTTTTGCCTGCGGCGCAGATATTTTTGGCAAGATGAGGTTAGAGTCCCAAGCCTCTGAAAACCTTGGGAAGTTCTTCGGGAACGTCTTCGGCGATCAGACCCGGGCCGAATGACAGCGCGCACTCCACATGCAGCCACGCCGCCGCTTGTGCCGCTTGCATCGCGCCAAAGCCGCGCGCCAACAATCCCGTGATGAAACCCGCCAGCACATCGCCGGACCCCGCCGTTGCCAGCCACGGCGCAGCGCGTGCACAGGTGGCGGAATTGACAACGCACCGCCCGTCGGGATCAGCAATCACCGTATCCGCCCCCTTGAACAGCACCACACAGCCCGCGCGCTTGGCGGCATCCCGCGTCGCATCCACCTTGGAATAAGCAGGGCCGGTTATGGCAGGCGCGTTCAGCTTTTCCGCGATATCAGGGAACAGACGGGCGAATTCACCGGCGTGGGGCGTCAGGACGCATGTGGCGTGCAACATCGCAAACAGTGACGCCGGATCGTCACCAAACGCGCTCAAGGCATCCGCATCCAGCACACAGGCGCGGGTATGCTGCACGTCCCGGACCTGATCCGGGACCTCTGGGGCACCGTTGCCTTGGCCGGGGTGCGAATGCCCCAGCGCCACCGCCACCAAATCCGCCGCGCGCTCCACCCCCAAGCCCGGCCCCAGACACAGCGCATTGATCCGATCGTCGCGCAACACATGCGCCAGGGCATCGCCGTCCTGCACCCCCGTCAGCATCACCGCGGTCAGGTGCGCGGCGCATTCCGCCAGCGCATCAGTGGGCGCCCCCACCGTCACCAGCCCCGCCCCGATCCGCAACGCGCCACGGGCCGCCAGACGCGCCGCGCCGGTCTTGGTCGCGGGGCCAGCAAGGATCAGGGCATGGCCGTGGGTATATTTATGCGCACCTGCAAACTTGGAAATGCCGGGCGTAGGACCATTGATGCAATGCGCAATCTCGCGCGGCGGCGTCGGGCAACCCGCAAGACCAATGTCCGCAATCACCACCTTGCCTGATCTATCCGGCCCCGCGGCCAGCAGATGCCCCGGCTTCAAGCTGTGAAATGTCACCGTAAGATCTGCGCGCGCGCCTGCCCCACTGCCCAAAACCTTGCCACTGTCCGAACACACCCCCGAAGGCAAATCAAGCGCAACCACCCGCGCTGTGCCCACCGATACCAGCCAGTCTTGCGCCGCCCCATCAAGGGCGCGGGTCAATCCCGTGCCAAACAGGGCATCAACGATCAGGTCGGCGTCGGTCTTTGCCGGCGGGTTGGTCGATACCGCGCCCATCTCGCACCAACGTTCGTAATTCACCTTTGCATCAGACGGCAGTTTCGCGGCGTCCCCGTAAAGACACACCGCCACCTCCCAGCCCCACGCCCGCAACAATCGCGCCACGACAAACCCGTCACCGCCGTTGTTGCCCGGCCCACACAAAACAACCGCGCGGTGCGCTGTGGCGGCCAGTTCCGGCCATTCGTCAAACACGGCATCCACGACCCCGCGCCCGGCCCGTTCCATCAGGTCCAGTCCTGTCACGGAACCGGACGCAATCGCCGCCTGTTCAGTGGCGCGCATTTGGGCAGCGGTCAGCAATTGGGTCACTTCTTTGCACTTTCGCGATTCAATTCCGCCCGATCAGTGGGCGATCTGCACAATTTTTAGGCACAGCCTGCATTTCGCCAAATGCCGCACCCTTCCCCCGACCCTACCCAATTGTGCCTCCCGACCGGAAGTGGTCTTTCGCCAGTAACGCAAGCATATCGGGAGTCGCGCGCCATGAAAAAGATCGAAGCGATCATCAAGCCTTTCAAGCTCGACGAGGTCAAGGAAGCCTTGCAAGAGGTCGGCGTGCAAGGCCTGTCCGTGGTCGAAGTCAAGGGCTTTGGCCGCCAGAAAGGCCACACAGAACTGTATCGTGGCGCGGAATACGTGGTGGATTTCCTGCCCAAGGTGAAACTTGAAGTGGTGCTGGCCGACGATCAGGTCGACGCCGCCATCGAAGCGATCATCGGCGCGGCAAAAACAGACAAGATCGGGGACGGCAAGATTTTCGTCTCGACCATCGAACAAGCCATTCGCATCCGGACCTCTGAATCCGGCGAAGACGCGCTTTAATTCTCAACCCAAACCTATCCAAGGGGACAGACCCAAATGAACAATGCTGACCTGATCAAGATGATCAATGACGAGGATATCGAATACGTCGACATCCGCTTCACCGACCCGAAAGGCAAGCTTCAGCACGTGACGCTGATCAAGGACGAAGTCGACGAGGATTTTCTCGAAGAAGGCTTTATGTTTGATGGCTCGTCGATTGCCGGCTGGAAATCCATTGACCAGTCCGACATGAAACTGATCCCTGACGCATCAAGCGCCTATGTTGACCCGTTCTATGCTGAAAAAACGGTCTGCATCCACTGCACCGTGGTCGAACCCGACACGCTGGAACCCTATGACCGCGATCCGCGCGGTACCGCCGAAAAGGCCGAGGCCTATCTGAAATCCACCGGTATCGGCGACACGTTCTATTGCGGTCCCGAGGCGGAGTTCTTCCTGTTTGACGACGTGCGCTTTGCCGTGACCTCGAACAAGGTGTCCTACGAAGTCGATGCAATCGACGCCGCATGGAACACCGACACCCAGTATGAAATGGGCAACACGGGCCACCGTCCGGGCGTCAAGGGCGGCTATTTCCCTGTGAACCCGATTGACGATGCGCAGGACATCCGCAGCGAAATGCTCTCGACCATGAAGCGCATGGGAATGAAGGTCGACAAGCACCACCACGAAGTGGCGTCTTGCCAGCACGAGTTGGGCCTGATTTTCGGCACGCTGACGCATCAGGCGGACGAGTTGCAGAAATACAAATACGTCATCCACAACGTCGCCCAGGCTTACGGCAAATCCGCGACCTTTATGCCCAAGCCGATCTCGGGCGATAACGGCACCGGGATGCATGTGAACATGTCGATCTGGAAAGACGGCAAGCCCTTGTTTGCAGGCGACAAATACGCCGACCTGTCGCAGGACGCGCTGTATTTCATCGGCGGCATCCTGAAGCACGCCAAGGCGTTGAACGCGATCACAAACCCCGCGACAAATTCATACAAGCGTCTGATTCCCGGTTTCGAAGCCCCCGTGCTGCGCGCCTATTCGGCCCGTAACCGGTCGGGCTGCGTGCGTATTCCATGGTCTGAATCCCCCAAGGCCAAGCGCGTCGAGGCCCGCTTCCCCGATCCGGCCGCAAACCCCTACCTGTGCTTTGCTGCCCTGCTGATGGCCGGCCTTGACGGTATCAAGAACAAGATCGATCCGGGCCCGGCATCCGACAAGGATCTTTACGATCTGCCACCAGAAGAGCTTGCAGAAATCCCAACCGTTTGCGGGTCGCTGCGCGAAGCGCTTGAAGCACTGGAAGCCGATCACGAATTCCTGCTCGCAGGCAACGTGTTTACCAAAGGCCAGCTTGAAGGCTACATGGGTCTGAAGTGGGAAGAGGTTTATGCCTACGAGCACACACCACACCCGATCGAATACAAGATGTATTACAGCTGCTAATTAGCTGACATATAACGGAAAAGGCGCCCCATTGAGGGCGCCTTTTTTATTGTGTGGCCCGACGTAGGTCGCACAAAGACAAGGCCGCAGGCCGCCTTGCATCGACAGACCGCCCCGCCGGGCTGGCGATTTGGTTGGCACAGGCGCGAAGCTGAAGGGAAGGACGTGCCGAGCAACCATTAACTGCCATACCTCAATGTCGGATCGCCACCCCGCGGTCCGCCGATGCACGGCTCGCAACGCTACAGCGCCACCACACTCACATGGATCGAAAACACCACCGAAGCCGTTTGCGGCAGGCGCAGCACGGTTTGGCGTTCGCTGCGTTCAAACTGTGCATCCGGCCCGCCAACGGGGCGCGGGTCGTCCTCGCGGCGCGGTTGGTGCAAGGCGGCTTCGTCATAGCGCAGGAAATTGGCGCGCCACAGGGGCCGCCCGACTTGCACGCCATCAAACAGCCGCTGCACACGGCGCGCGATATTGTCGTCGTATTCGGCAACCGGCACATGGATCGCGCCCAGCGGCTTGCCGATCTTTTGTGCCAGCGTCCAGCTTGACGGAAAACACAGCAGCGCCGCCGTCAACACATGTTCATCGCCCTGCTTTTGCAAGATACACAGGTCTTCCTGCACGATCTGGGACAGGGTCAGCAGCGGATCACCGCGATCAATGGCAACAGTCACCCCGTCTGGCCGCGTGACCATTTCACCCGATACGGCAAACCCGTCGGGCAAGTGGTCCACCACATGGCCCAGCAATTCATCCAAGGCTGCCCCCGCCCCGTCACAGACCGCAATCACAGAATCGCGCCGATCTGCAATCAGATCCGCCTTGAGCGCCAGTTGCGCGCTATAGGCATCATCAACGCGCAGCCAGTCATCGACAGGGCGCATTGCGGGCAACCGTGCCGCCGCCACTTCGCGCAGGTCCTCGGGCATCACTGACTGCAAGATCGGACGCAATAGATCGCGATTTGTCAAAAACGAACCTCCCGAATGTCGATTTCAGACCTGACACGGCCAAATCCCCGCCCCAGCATATGCGCATCAGGGAGGACTGCCATGAATACCCACTATCGCGATACCCGCAAGATCGACCCGACCCGTGGCGCCACCCTTGGCGACAACACCCCCAACGATGCCGACCGGATCGAGATTGGCCCGACCCAACTGGCCTTTGCCGAATGGGCTGCGGCGGGTCTGGAACTCCCCGACCTGCAGGCCCTGCGCGCCTATCGCCACAAACGCCTGACGCAGCATGTGATTGATCGCGACTATGGCGGCGTGCTGATGTTTGACCCGCTCAACATCCGCTACGCGACCGACAGCACCAATATGCAGCTTTGGAACACCCATAATCCGTTCCGCGCCGTGCTGGTCTGCGCCGATGGCTACATGGTGATCTGGGACTATAAAAATTCGCCCTTCCTCAGCACCTTCAACCCGCTGGTGCGCGAACAGCGCTCTGGCGCGTCGATGTTCTATTTCTCGAACGGTGACAAGAATGATCAGGCCGCCGATGCCTTTGTCCCCGAAATCATCGACCTTTTGCGCGAACATTCCAGCGGCAACATGCGCCTTGCCGTCGACAAGATCATGGTGCCCGGCTACCGCGCCCTGATCGGCGCAGGGATTGACGTGATGGAGGGCGAGGAACTGACCGAAAAGGCCCGCTCCATCAAGGGACCGGACGAAATCAAGGCGATGCGCTGCGCCAACCACGCCTGCGAAACCACCGTGCGCCTGATGGAGGATTTCGCGCGCGAAAACGCCGGCAACGGCACCACATCCGAAGATGATATCTGGGCCGTCCTGCACGCCGAAAACATCCGCCGTGGCGGTGAATGGATCGAAACGCGGCTGCTGGCATCGGGGCCACGCACTAACCCGTGGTTTCAGGAATGCGGGCCCCGCATCACCCAAAAGAACGAGATCATCAGCTTTGATACCGACCTGATCGGCGCCTATGGCATTTGCATCGACATCAGCCGCTCGTGGTGGATCGGCCCGCAAAAACCGCGCCCCGATATGGTTTACGCGATGCAACACGCTGTCGAACATATCCAGACCAACATGGAAATGCTACGCCCCGGCGTGAACATGCAAGACCTGTCACGCAATACCCATGTGTTGGACGACCAGTTTCAGGCGCAAAAATACGGCTGCCTGATGCACGGCGTTGGGCTGTGTGATGAATGGCCGCTGATCGCCTACCCCGACAAAATGGTCGAAGGCGCGTTCGATTATGAACTGCAACCGGGCATGACGCTCTGCGTCGAAGCTGCGGTCGGCGCGGTCGGCGGTGATTTCACGATCAAGCTGGAAGACCAGGTTCTGATCACCGAGGACGGCTATGAAAACCTCACGACCTATCCGTTCGATGATGCCTTGATGGGGCGTTAGGGCAACGCGATCCGCGCAACGACACCAAAATGGTCCGAACCCAAACGGGGCCGGACATCAACCGTGCCCACCGTGCCTTCGCTGGCCAGCACGTGATCAATCGCAATCGGATAGCCCAGCACCTCGAACGTGCGCTCCACATGACCGATGCGCTGCGTTCCCGTGGCGGCTGCGATCCGCGCCACGGATCGCCCCGAAGGCACCATGTTGAAATCCCCCCCCACCAGCGTCACATCCGCTGAATGGGCGGTGAGATCGGCCATCAGCGCATCCACATGTGCCGCCTGTCGCCGTGGCCAGGGCCATTGCAGATGCAGGCCAATGACACGCACCTGCAGGCCATTGCGATCAAACACCCCCGCCGCCAGCCCGCGGCTGCGATAACAGGCGTCACCCACCACAGGCCAGCGCGACAGCACCGCGACACCACCAACCTCGCCCACATCACAGGACAGTTGATAGGGGTAGTGCGCGCGCAGATCATCCAGCAGATGCCAGTTTCCGGCGCTGACTTCTTGCAAGGTCACGAAATCCGCATCTGATGCGATAACATCATCGACAAACCCCGCCCTGTCGCGTGTCAGATACAACAGATTCTTCTGATAGATCACCAGATCGGCGGGCTGATCCAGCCTGTCAGGCATCCCTTGGGCAATGTTTGACCCGATCAAGACCGCACAGACGGCAATCGCACCCTGCGCAATCCGCCAGCGCCAGACCGCAACCGCCAGCACCAGCAGCGCGCCAAGCATCGCCACACGAAACACGGCCAGCGAATCTCCGACCGGGTGAAGGTCGCCACCAAAGCTGGCAATCAACAGACCGCCAAGGGCCACAACACCGATCCGGGCGAAATCGCGCATCATCTTTCTCACCTTCCCGTGACGCAGCCGTCACATCCCTTGCCCCGCACCACGCCACCCGCCAGTTTGGGCAGGCACCAACGAAAGACCTGCCATGCCAACCGAACGCCTCACATTTCAAGGCCATTCCGGCCACACCCTTGCTGCGCGCCTTGATCTGCCCGACGGGCCGCACTTGGCCACAGCGCTTTTCGCCCATTGCTTTACCTGTTCCAAGGATATTCCCGCAGCGCGGCGCATTTCTGCCCGTCTTGCGGCGATGGGAATTGCGGTGCTGCGGTTCGACTTCACAGGGCTGGGCCATTCCAAGGGCGAGTTTTCAAACACAAACTTCACTACAAATGTGCAGGATATCATGGCAGCCTGCGCAGCTTTGGATGAACGTGGCATGTCGCCTTCGCTTCTGATCGGCCATTCGCTTGGCGGGGCCGCCGTCCTCAAGGCCGCACCGGACATGAAGGGCATCAAGGCCGTGGTCACCATCGGCGCGCCCTATGATCCCGCCCATGTCACCCATAATTTCGCCGATGCCCTGCCTGATATCATGACCCACGGCGTGGCACAGGTCAGCCTTGGCGGACGCCCCTTCAAAATCGGCCAGCAGTTTATCGACGATGTGGCGAACGGCGAACTTTTCCCCGCGATATCAAAGCTCAAGGCGGCACTCCTCGTGCTCCATTCACCCACTGACGACACCGTGGGGATCGACAACGCATCCGAGATTTTCCTCGCCGCGCGCCATCCCAAAAGCTTCGTGACGCTCGATAATGCCGACCACCTGATCACCAGTCCACAAGATGCGGAATACGCCGCCGATGTGATCGCCAGCTGGTCCAAACGCTACCTTGACCTGCATGCCCCCGCCCCGCCCATCGGCGTTCCCGAAGGGGTGCTGCGGGTCTCCGAGGCCGACCCGGCAGGTTTCTTGCAAGACGTCCAGTCCGGCCCGCACCATCACGCGCTCGCCGATGAACCGCTGGCTTACGGCGGCACCAACCGCGGCATGTCACCCTATGGCTTCCTTGGCGCGGGGCTTGGGGCCTGCACCTCGATGACAATCCGCATGTATGCACGGCGCAAGGGCTGGCCGCTGACCCATGTCAGTGTCGATGTCACCCACGACAAGGTCCACGCGCAGGACGCGGCAGCGCAGTCTGACGCCAAGGTGGACAGCTTCGCGCGCCTTATCACCCTCTCGGGCGACCTGAGTGACGCACAGCGGCAAAAACTGCTGGAAATCGCGGACAAATGCCCGGTGCACCGCACG
Source organism: Octadecabacter sp. R77987 (assembly GCF_042466115.1). Classification (NCBI taxonomy): domain Bacteria; kingdom Pseudomonadati; phylum Pseudomonadota; class Alphaproteobacteria; order Rhodobacterales; family Roseobacteraceae; genus Octadecabacter; species Octadecabacter sp. R77987. The sequence goes on from NZ_JAXHBQ010000001.1 coordinate 782,117, forward strand.
CTGGAACGCAGCTCACACATCACCACAGACCTCGCGCCCTAACTTCTTTTGTTCAAAAATACCTCCCGCCGGAGGCGCATTTTTCAACACAGCGCGAACCGCGCCGCGATTGGCTCGGACCAGCCACATGTCACCGGAATAAAAACGGGGCGCAGCCAACGGCTGCGCCCCACAATTTCACAACAGTCAGAACTGCTTAGTTGCGTGCATCGCCAATCAGTTTCCAGATCATCGGGAACATCACCGCCGCCAGCGCCAGTTTCAGCGCATCAAACACGACAAAGTTGGTCAGACCCCACTGCATCACCCATGCTGCACCTTTGCTTTCAAGGAACAAATAAGCCATCCAGGGCAGGCCGAATGCATAGATAATCACATTGCCCAGCAGCATCGCCGCTGCCATCTTGCCAAAGCTGCGATCCCAGCCCGCGCGCGCCAGCATCGCCATGACGGCCGAAGCAACGACGAAACCAACCAGATAGCCACCCGTGGCGCCCATCATATAAGCGATCCCGTTCAGATCGGCCGAGGATCCGGTGAACACGTTAAACCCGATGGCACCCAGCGTCATATAGCCCAAAAGCGTCACAAGGCTCAGGCGCAGGCCAAAGGATGCGCCAATCGTCAGCACCGCAAATGTCTGCATCGTTGCAGGCACAGGCCACATGGGAAACCGGATTTTGGCGGCAACGATCAGCGCCGCAATCCCCAGCACAACCATCGCCACCTGTTTGATGCGCAGGGCATTGCCTGTCTGTGCGCCGAATGCTTCGCCTAAGACTTGTGTCTTCATCGTGAGGGCCATGTGCCGCTCTCCTGTCGGTTAATTGCGTTGCCCCTTAATTGCCCCAGCGGCGGCGTCCGTGCAAGCGCTAAGCGCTAACAGGGCGATAGACCGTGCGCATGATGTAGTCCTTGTTGGGGCCGGAAACCGCCCATTTAACCGTCCATTCCGGCCAATCCGCAAAATCATATGTCACCACATAGGTATCAGGGTCGCAGAAATGCGTCGCCTGTCCGCCAATCGCTGGAACCGCATGAAAAAACCGCCCGTCCTCAAAATGCACCGACAGATCGGCCTGCCAGTGATACGCCCTCTCGAACGCCAGCGCCTGCCCGCCCACCTCAATCTCGCCAGTCTCAAGGTAGGCCAGCCCGCCGCGCGCAGGCGTGAAATCCGCCGCGCCCCGCGCCCGCGCCACGGTGCCATCGGCGTGGGTAATCTCGCGCGTGAACTGCCACCTGCCCTCGAAATCCGCCAAGACCTGCATGTCATCCCCCGATTTGCCGCAGCGCAACCTTGTGGCCCGCGTCCGCGCCCCTTATGACCCAAGCCAACCCCGGACCCAAATCAAAAGGCTGCCCTATGATCCCCCGCTATTCCCGTCCCGACATGGTTCAAATCTGGGAGCCGGCGACGAAATTCCGCATCTGGTATGAAATCGAGGCCCACGCCCTTGATGCCATGGCCAATATCGGTGTGATCCCGCGCGAAAACGCCGATGCGGTCTGGAAGGCCAAAGACGTCGAATTCGACGTGGCCCGCATTGACGAAATCGAGGCCGTGACCAAACACGATGTCATCGCCTTCCTGACCCATCTGGCCGAACACGTGGGCAGCGACGAGGCCCGCTTTGTGCATCAGGGCATGACCTCCTCGGATGTGCTTGATACCTGTCTGAACGTGCAACTGGTGCGCGCTGCCGACATCCTGCTGGCGGATATGGACGCCCTGCTGGCGGCGCTGAAAAAGCGCGCGATGGAACACAAGATGACCGTGCGCGTGGGCCGCAGCCACGGCATCCACGCCGAACCCACCACAATGGGCCTGACGTTCGCGCGCTTTTACGCGGAAATGGATCGCAACAAGAACCGTCTGGAAAAGGCCCGTTGGGAAATCGCCACCGGCGCTATTTCCGGCGCGGTTGGCACCTTCGCCAATATCGACCCCGCCGTCGAAGACCACGTCTGCGAAAAACTGGGCCTGCGCCCCGAACCGATCAGCACCCAAGTCATTCCGCGTGACCGTCACGCGATGTTCTTTGCCACCCTTGGCGTGATCGCGTCCAGCATCGAAAATGTCGCCACCGAAATCCGCCACATGCAGCGCACCGAAGTGCTTGAGGGGGCCGAGTTCTTTTCCATGGGTCAAAAAGGCTCAAGCGCGATGCCGCATAAAAAGAACCCCGTGCTAACCGAAAACCTGACCGGATTGGCGCGACTTGTGCGTATGGCCGTTGTGCCGGCGATGGAAAACGTGGCCCTGTGGCACGAACGCGATATCAGCCATTCCAGTGTGGAACGCGCGATCGGGCCGGATGCGACGATCACCCTTGATTTTGCCCTGCACCGGTTGACAGGCGTGATCGACAAGATGCTGATCTTTCCTGATAACATGCTTGATAACATGAATAAATTTCCCGGTCTTGTGATGTCGCAACGTGTGCTGCTGGCCCTTACACAGGCCGGTGTCAGCCGCGAGGACGCCTATGCGATGGTGCAGCGCAACGCGCTCAAGGTCTGGGAAGAACGCACCGATTTCCGCGAAGAATTACTGGCCGACAAGGATGTTGTCGCGGCCCTTGGTGTCGATGCGATCAACGAGAATTTCAACCTCGATTACCACACCAAACACGTGGACACGATTTTCAAACGCGTCTTTGGCGATTGATCCCGCACCGCGCCTGTCTCACCCCCCGGAGGACAGGCCGGTCGATGCCACGCGCCTAAACGGCCGGCGCATGAACGGCTGCGGTTTGCGGACGGTGGGTCGCGCGGGGCAGCTCTTGCAGGGTGGGCATGGTCTGGATGCTCATCACAGCGTATTTGTGGCCATCGTCAGCGTTGACATAGGGGTCGCACATCAGGGCGGCGTCATAGCCCAGCTTGCGCAACACCCGCAGCAGCCACAGGTTTGACAGGGAAATCAGCGTTTCCGCACCTTCCCGTTCGGCCATCTGCACCAAGCCATCAAGAATCAGTGCCAGACAGGTCGTGCGCTCGCGCATGGATTTGACCTCGTCCGCGATCACCAGACGCGTGCATTCCCAGACTTTTGGATCGGCAATTTCTTCGTCCAGCATCTTGGGGATTGTGCCCAGCTTGCCCATCTGCGCATCGCGCAACATATAGGTGTGATCCCCCCAATGGGCCATCGTCGACATGGCGCGCGCACCCGCGATCACCTTGCCATCCTTCAATACCAGCGAATAACGCGCCAGCGGATTGTCGTATTGGTCCATTTCCACACTGTCGTTGTGGGGGATTGTCCAGCCAAGGTTATCGACAAAGAATTTCTTGCGCAGGGCAAGATAGTCGAAATAGGCCGACCCGAACTGATGGGCCGTTGACAATTCAAACGTGATATTTTCCATGATTACTCTCCTTTATGGAGAGTCCATTTAGCCCGCGCACCAAGCCGTTGTTAACCACAATCATACGTTGTGTCGTATTTCTGATGAATTGGCGGGGTGTTTTCCTTGCCAAATACTAGATCAGGCCAAATTCACTGGCCGTCGCGGCGGCCTGTGCGCTGGTCTTGGCGGCCAGTTTCAGCTTGGCGTTGCGCAGCCGTTGTTTGATCGCCCCTTCGGACACGCCAATCACATGGGCAATTTCCTTGAGACGCTTGCCTTCCTTGACCATGCGCAGCGCTTCGATTTCGGCGTTCGTCAGATTGGTTGGCGGCGCTTTGTCGTGGTGCAGCCGCGTCACATAGGCGCGCAGCACGGCGATTTCGGCTGAATTGAACTCGCGGTCGCCGCGCACGAATGACCCGAAAGATCGCTGCCCTTCGGCATTTCCGTCAAAACAGGCGATCGCGCAGCCAAACCGTAGCCCGAACGCATGGGCCTGCTGCATTACACGCATCGGATCGTCCAGCGCGATTTCGCTCCACCGGATTGCGCCAGTGTTGGTGTAAATCCAGCGGATCACAGGATCATGCAGCATGAAACGCTGGGTCGTATAGTGTTCGACCCAATCCGCGGGCAGCGCATTCTTTTCCTCAAGCGGAAACGCAAAACCGACGCGCAAGGCGATGTAATACCCTGCTGGCGCAATTGCAGCGATATCGGTCTGGCTGATCAGACCTGTCATATCGGGCTCCTTGGCGGGGTGGGAACTGGGAAATGGCTGTCAATTAGAATGCCAAACATCTACACACTATGTTACTGTGCCCCTTCGCGATACACTATTGCAATCAGGCTGACGCAGGCAACCTAAAAGCGAGTGCTGGCACGCTAATGGACCAAAAAACTGAAATAAAACGTATCCTTACGTCACTACAATCTGCAAGCCCTTCTGGGTTTGCGATTGCCTTTCATATCCGGTTCACGACACCCGATTTTCTGTTTCAGACCTATCCCAAGGCCTGGACTGACCGGTATTCCGAACAGGGTATGGTCATGAAAGACCCGATTGTGCGCTGGGGATTCGCCCAAAACGGTGCGATTCGCTGGTCCGAACTGGAAGCCGAGGATGAATTTGGCATCATCGAGCAGTCCCGCGGCTTTGGCATGAACTTTGGCATTGCCAGCGCGATCGAGGATGGTGGCAGCCGCAGCGTTGCGGGGTTTGCACGCTCCGAACGCGAATTCACCGACGCCGAAATCGCCAGTCTGGGTGACGCCCTTGCCGAACTTCACAAGCTGACCGCCAACAAGGACGGGATGAGCGATGACTTGCGCGACTACTTGCAGGAAATGTCGGTAAAATTCACCCATCCGAGTGCCTGACCCGCAGCGCTGATCACACTTCATTCATGAAATCATGCTGATATGGCGGCAGTTCCCCAATGGATGCCGCAATGACGCAAATCGACGAAACTGTTTCCCGCAGCCGCAAGGCGGCGATGGTTGTGCAAATGCTGTTGGCCGAGGGACAGCGCCTGTCGCTATCGTCCCTGCCCGAAGAAACGCAACTGCGCTTGACACGCGAACTGGGGGCGATGCGCACGATTGACCGCACAACCTTGCTGCAAGTCGCCGCCGAATTCACCCGCGATCTTGAATCGGTGGCCCTGACCGCGCCCGGTGGGGTTGAAAAAGCCCTGCACGCCCTTGATGGGCAGATCAGCCCTGCCACGGCCGCGCGGCTACGCGAAGAAGCGTCAAAATCCAATGGGGGCGATCCCTGGGCGCAGGTTATCGCCATGTCCCCGTCCGATTTGCGGGCCATTGCCACCGGTGAAGCGCTCGAAGTTTGCGCGGTGTTGATGTCAAAGCTGCCCGTGGCCAAAGCGGCCGAACTGATGGGCCTGATCCCCGGTGAACGTGCGCGCCGCATTGCCTTTGCAATCTCGCGCACCAGCGCGATTACACCCGATGCCGTGGCCCGGATCGGCGCGGCACTGGCCAACCAATATGCAGGCACGCAAGCGCCGGTCTTTGCGCAGCCGCCCGTGCAGCGTGTCGGCGCGATCCTGAATTCGGTCGCAGCCGCCACGCGCGATTCCGTGCTGGCCGGATTGGTCGACGAAGACGCCGGATTCGCTGATGATGTGCGCAAGGCCATCTTTACCTTTCCTGACATCACCACGCGGCTGGCCGCAGGCGATGTGCCCAAGGTCATTCGCAACGTCGACAACGCCGATCTGGTGACCGCCTTGGCCGCCGCGACGGCTTCGGGTGGTCAGGACGCGGAAAGCGCGGACTTTGTCCTTGCGAACATGTCGCAGCGCATGGCCGACAGTTTGCGCGAAGAAATGGGTGAACGCGGCAAGGTCAAGAAATCAGACGGGGAAAGCGCGATGAACGCCGTTGTCGCCGCGATCCGCGAGGCTGTGGACGCCGGCGAAATCACCCTTGTTTCGACCGAGGAGGAGGAAGATTAACGCAGTTGCGCCGCCGCCAGAATCCGGCCCGGTCCGCGTTCCTGCACGATCACAACGATCGGTGCATTCCCTGCAACATTAGCCTGCATATCAAGCGGTGCACGCCCGTCCCATTCGCCCACCGCGCGCCAGTCGTTGACGATATTGGCATAGGTGATCCGTTCACCGGCATTTTCGCCGCGGTGGATATCAACGCTTTCCTGCGGTGTGTAACGCACGACCTGCACGACCATCGCCGCGCGCTGTGTTGCTGCGCCGGAAATCTGCAACCGGTTGCCGCTGCGCGAAATCTGCAATGTCACGCCGCTGGGCCGTGCCGCATTGGCGCGTATGGCATCGGCCACATCCATCGCCTTGGCACCGACAACATGATCCAGCCCGCCGATGATGAACTGCGGCGTATAGATCGTGCGATGCCCGGCCGCCGCGCCGTAGCGTTGCTGGCGCGCGGTGTAGGCCGGATCGGCAAAGCTGTCGGCCCAGCCGATGTAATCCCAGTAATCCACATGCAGCGCCAGCGCGATCACCCCGTCGCGCCCCGCCAGATCATGCAGCATTTCATCCGCAGGCGGGCACGACGAACACCCCTGCGAGGTATAAAGTTCCACTACAACCGGATTATTCTGCGCCGATGCGACACCGCCAAGGGCCATCGTGACACCCCAGACGAGCAATATAAGAACCTTGCGCATGTCATCCCTTTGCATTGTGTTGCACCTGTCCTAACGCAGCCCCTTCGCGATGGCCAATCAACCAATTGCGAAGTGTGTGTCATCTTTTGCACGCCCCTGCGTCAGCGCAGCGCATCCCGCCACGGGATCCCCCCTTGGAAAAGATTGTGTGCAATGGTATACAAAAACCCGAACCGCCCCTTGAATGACGCTTTCCCTTGGGGCAAAAGCACCGCAAGACCCCAGCCACCTTGTTATGAAAGGGAGCCTTATGCCCATTACCGTTGGCCATGATTCCGCAAAAACCCGCAAGACCCTGACCGTTGGCGACCAGTCCATCGCCTATTACTCGATCAAAGCCGCCCAGGACGCAGGTCTTGGTGATTTCTCCCGCTTGCCCGCCGCCCTCAAGGTCGTGCTGGAAAACATGCTGCGCTTTGAGGACGGCAAGACCGTCAGCGTTGACGACATCAAGGCATTTGCCGAATGGGGCGCCAAAGGTGGCCAGAACCCGCGCGAGATTGCTTACCGCCCTGCCCGCGTACTGATGCAGGATTTCACCGGCGTTCCGGCTGTTGTGGACCTCGCGGCGATGCGCGACGGGATTGTTGCCCTTGGTGGCAAGGCCGAACAGATTAACCCGCTCAACCCCGTTGATCTGGTGATCGACCACTCGGTGATGATCGACGAGTTTGGCAATCCGCGCGCGTTCCAAATGAACGTGGACCGCGAATACGAACGCAACATGGAACGCTACACCTTCCTCAAGTGGGGCCAGTCGGCGTTCAACAACTTCCGCGTTGTCCCCCCGGGCACCGGTATCTGCCATCAGGTGAACCTTGAATATCTGGCGCAAACCGTCTGGACCGACGCGGACCAGAACGGCGAACAGGTTGCATACCCTGATACATTGGTCGGCACTGACAGCCACACCACAATGGTCAACGGCATGGCGGTTCTTGGCTGGGGCGTTGGCGGGATCGAGGCCGAAGCCGCTATGCTGGGCCAACCAATTTCCATGCTGATCCCCGAAGTCGTCGGCTTTGAACTCACAGGCCGGATGATGGAAGGCACCACAGGCACCGACCTTGTGCTGAAGGTCGTTGAAATGCTGCGCGCCAAGGGTGTTGTCGGTAAATTCGTCGAATTCTACGGCGAAGGACTTGATCACCTGCCGCTGGCCGACCGCGCAACCATCGCCAATATGGCCCCCGAATACGGCGCGACCTGCGGCTTTTTCCCGATTGACGGCGAAACCCTGCGCTACATGCGCAACACAGGGCGCGACGAAGACCGGATTGCATTGGTCGAAGCCTACGCCAAGGAAAACGGCATGTGGCGCGATGCGGATTACGCACCGATCTACACCAGCACGCTGTCGCTTGACATGGGCACGATCGTGCCGGCCATCTCTGGCCCCAAGCGCCCGCAGGATTATGTGGCACTGGATGCGGCAGCCAAGACTTTCGGGGAATATATCTCGGGCCAGCGCAAGGAATGGTCTGCCGATCAGGAAGACAAGGCCGACTGGTATGGCGAGGGCGGTGCCCAAGCGCCACGCGACATCCCCGGCGATATCGGCAAACACAAACGCGCCAAGGTCAAGGGCGAGGATTACACGATCCACGATGGCACGATCGTCATCGCCTCGATCACGTCCTGCACCAACACCTCCAACCCCTATGTGATGATCGGGGCCGGATTGGTGGCACGCAAGGCGCGCGCACTGGGCCTGACCCGCAAGCCTTGGGTGAAAACCTCGCTTGCGCCCGGATCGCAAGTGGTGTCGGCCTATCTTGAGGCCGCGAACCTGCAAGACGATCTGGACGCGATCGGGTTCAACCTTGTGGGCTATGGCTGCACCACCTGCATCGGCAATTCGGGCCCGATCCAGACGGAACTTTCCGAGGCGATCAACGACGGCGATATCATCGCCACCTCGGTCCTGTCGGGCAACCGCAACTTTGAGGGGCGCATTTCGCCTGACGTGCGCGCCAACTACCTTGCCTCGCCGCCACTTGTCGTGGCCTATGCGTTGGCCGGTGACATGAACATCGACCTGGTCAATGACCCGCTGGGGCAGGACAAGGACGGCAATGATGTCTATCTGAAAGACATCTGGCCCACGTCGCAGGAAGTCGCCGAACTGGTTGAAGCGACCGTCACCCGCGAGGCATTCCAAAGCAAATACGCCGATGTCTTCAAGGGCGACGACAAGTGGCAGGGCGTGGAAACAACCGACAGCGAAACCTACGACTGGCCGCCCACATCAACCTATGTGCAGAACCCGCCGTATTTCCAGGGGATGAGCAAGGATCCCGGCGTGATCACCAACCTTGAAGGGGCCAAAGTGCTGGCGGTTCTGGGTGACATGATCACGACCGACCACATTTCGCCGGCCGGTTCGTTCACAACCACCAGCCCCGCCGGACAGTATCTGACCGAACGGCAGGTGCAGCCGCGCGAGTTCAACTCCTACGGGTCGCGCCGTGGCAACCACGAGATCATGATGCGCGGCACATTCGCCAATATCCGCATCAAGAACGAAATGCTGGATGGCGTCGAAGGCGGCTACACCCTTGGGCCGGACGGCGAACAGACCAGCATCTTTGATGCAGCCATGGCCCATCAGGAGGCTGGCACACCGCTGGTGATTTTCGGTGGCGAACAATACGGTGCAGGATCATCGCGCGACTGGGCGGCCAAGGGCACTGCCCTGCTGGGCGTCAAGGCCGTGATCGCCGAAAGTTTTGAACGCATTCACCGCTCGAACCTTGTCGGGATGGGCGTTATCCCGTTTGAATTTACCGCGGGCGACACCCGCAAGTCGCTGGGCCTGACCGGTGAGGAAACGGTATCAATTTCCGGTCTGGATACGATCAAACCGCTGCAAGAGGTGCCCTGCGAAATCACGATGGCCGATGGCAGCGTCAAGAACATCACCCTCAAGTGCCGCATCGATACGGCGATCGAGATCGAATACATTGAACACGGCGGCGTGCTGCACTACGTGCTGCGCAATCTGGCCAAAGCGGCCTAGACACCGCCATTGATCAAGAAAACGGTCGCGCCCTTCGGGGCGCGACTTTTTTATTTGTGCCTCCGGCGGAGGTATTTCCGGCAAGATGAAATGCGCTAGAAACCGGTGATCATATCCGATATTTCGGCGACCTTGGTGTCAAGCAACGCGCGATCACCGCGAGTTTCCACATTAAGGCGCAGCAGCGCCTCGGTATTTGAGCGGCGCAGGTTGACCCGCCATTGCCCCATATCAAGGCTAAGGCCGTCAAGGCGGTCGACGTGATTTGCACGCGGCAGGTGGCGTGCCTCGAAGGCTGCAATCGCACCCTCCACATCGTTGATCTTGAAATTGATTTCACCCGATGACGGGAAGGCGGCGCGCATGTCGGCAACCATTTTTGACAGGGGCACATCGGAGCGCGCGACAAGTTCGGCCACCAGCAGTGCCGGGATCATGCCGCTGTCGCAATACATGAAACTGCGGAAATAGTGGTGCGCCGACATCTCGCCACCGTAAGCCGCATCGTGTTCACGCATCAGCGCCTTGAGGTGTGCGTGCCCCGTGCGCGACATGATCGCGCGCCCCCCCCCCGCCGCGACAACCGCCTGCGTGTTCCAGATCACCCGCGGGTCATAGACGATCCGTGCGCCCGGTTCCTTGGCCAGAAAAGCCTGTGCCAGCAGCGCCACCACATATTCGCCGTCAATGAACGCACCGGTTTCATCAAAGAAAAAGCACCGGTCGAAATCACCGTCCCAGGCGATGCCAAGGTCGGCCCGTTCACGCAGCACTGCGGCGGAGGTTATCGGCTGATTGTCAGCTAACAGCGGGTTGGGAATGCCATTGGGGAATGTTCCATCGGGCGTATGGTGCATCCGCAGCCAGTCCCACGGCACTTCCAGTGCGTCCGCAAGCGCGTCAAAGGTCGGCCCTGCCGCGCCGTTTCCCGCGTTCACAAGAATGCGCAGGGGGCGTAAACCTCCTGTGTCCACATAGCCCGCCACATGGGCGACATAGGCGGCGCGCGGGTTGGCCTGTTCACGCGCGCCCGGTTGCGCGGGGCCGAAATCATCCGCCTCGGCCAGCGCCTGAACTTGCGCCAGCCCTGTATCAGCAGCGATCGGGCGCGCGCCTTGCCGCACCATCTTGATGCCGTTGTAATCAATCGGGTTGTGCGAGGCCGTGACCATCAGTCCGCCATCCGCGTTCAGGTGATCGGTCGCGAAATAGACTTCTTCGGTGCCGCACAACCCGATATCAAGCGCGGTGCAGCCCTGCGCCATCAGCCCCGCAATCAGTGCATCTTGCAAGCTGGCCGAACTTTCGCGCACGTCCCGCCCTGTTACAAAGGTGCCCGGCCCGAACACCTGCCCGAATGCACGCCCGATCCGGTAGGCGATCGTGTCGTCCAGATCGACGCCAAGGCGCCCGCGCACATCATAGCTCTTGAAACAGGTGAGCGGTTTGGTCACCGCAAGGCCTCGTCCAGTGCAGGGCGCAGCCGGCCTTGAATTGCGCGCTGCGTCACCGGTCCGGCAACCCGCATGATGATCGTGCCGTCCCCGTCCACAAGGAACGTTTCCGGCACGCCATAAACACCCCAGTTCAGCGAGGTCGCGCCCTGGGGGTCCCCACCGACCGCGGTGTAGGGATCGCCCAGTTCATCCAGAAACGCCAGGGCATTGTCCGGCGCGTCCTTGTAATTGATGCCATAGACGGGGATCCCTTCCGCCGCGAGGGCCGCGAGGTTGGGGTGTTCCACACGGCAGGGCGCGCACCAGCTGGCCCAGAAATTCACCAGTTTGACCTCGCCGTCAGCCAGCACGTCGCTATCCAGCACAGGCAGATCACCAAGGGTGATCAGGGTCAGTGCGGGGGCCGTCTGCCCCGCCAGCGCCGAAGGAATTTCCTGACTGTTTTCGCGCTGCATTCCGGCCACAAACAGCCCCGCCAGCCCGGCGAAAACCAGCGGCGGCAGGATCATCAGGGGTGACAGTCTAGCCATCAGCGCTGTCTTTCGCATGGGCCTCGATCGCGGCCAGTTGCGCAGCCACCCGCCTGGCACGTCGGGCACTGAGCCAGACCAGCAGGCCCAGCATCGCAAGCGAGATGACATAGGAACTCAGCACTTCAAGCCCGTATTTGCCAAGGCCGAGAAAGTTGCTAATTGCGTCGATCAGGTTGGGAAACAGGTCCATCAGCCCCTCCTTGCGCGCGCTTCAAGGGCGCGGATACGGCGCACCCGGATTTCGGTATTGGTGCGCTGGAACACCAGTGCAACGAACAGCACCACAAAACCGATCATGCAAATCAACAGCGGCACGAAAAACACGTTCGATACGTTTTCCTCGCGCGCGGCGACTTCGATCACCTCTTCAGCGCCAAATATCGAATTCCACACGAAAGCAAAGAACCGCGCGATCACGTTGAACACCCATTCCCACAGGGACACGCTTTCGGCCTGATGCAGCCCCTGATTCCAGAACTGCACGGCGAACCGGGACAAAAAGGCAAAGACCGACCCGACAATGCACAGCACCGAAGTCAGATCGGCGGCGGTGTCGGGGTCGTCAATCGCCTCCCACAGGGCCATGTAGCCAAGGTAGAACAGGAACAGGATCAGGAAGGATGTCAGGCGCGGATCCCAGGCCCACCACGTGCCCCACATCGGCTGGCCCCAGATCGCGCCGGTCACCAAGGCAATCAGCGTCATCGTGATCCCGATGGGAGCGGCTGCACGCGCAGCCAATGCCGATACATGGTGCCGCCGGATCAGCCAGACCAAGGACGTGACCAGCATCATCCCCCAGACGTTGATCGCCATCATCGCCGCAGGCACGTGCAGATAGATGATCTTGACGGTCGATCCCTGCCGGAAATCGTCAGGCGTGAAAAAGAACCCCCAGACCAGCCCGACAATCAGGCACAGGGCCGCAATCGCGAAGGTCCACGGCAATATGCGCGTCGTGGTCGCGATGAACTTCTTCGGATTGGCATATTCCCAAAATGACATGTGATCTGATTACCTATCTGTCACGCCAGCCTCAAGCGTAATCACCGCAAGTTGACGCGCAGCGCCGCCGCCGTGGCAAAGGGTAGCAGCGCAAAGGCAAACAGCGTGATCCCCGAAAGCATGGCCATTGGCACGGTCGCCGACAGACCGTCAGCCCCAAGGCGCACCGCTTCGGCCCCGAAAATCAGTGTAGGCACATAAAGCGGCAGCACCAGCAGTGACAGCAGCAAACCGCCCCGCCGGATACCCACCGTGAGCGCCGCCCCGAATGTGCCGATCATAGACAGCGCGGGCGTGCCCAGCGCCAGTGAGCCCAGCAGATAGGGATAGGCAGCGGGTGCGAGGTTCAGCAGAAACCCCAGCGCAGGCGCGGCCAATGTCAGCGGCAACCCGGTGGTCAGCCAATGCGCAACGCCTTTGGTCAGCGCCACCCCTTCCAGCGGGATCGGCGAGGTGGCCAGCAAGGGCAGCGATCCATCCTCGTGATCCAGCGCGAAAATGCGATCCAGTGACAAAAGTGCGGCCAGCAGCGCCGCGACCCACAGGATGCCCGGCGCGATACGGGTCAGCACAGATGCTTCGGGGCCAACGCCAAAGGGCACCAGCACGATCACGATCAAAAAGAACGCAAGGCCAAGGCCAAAGCCGCCCCCTGCCCGCACCGCAAGGCGCAAGTCGCGGCGCAGCAGGGCGATCACAAAAACGCCTCGTCACTGCCGCCCGCAGTTGTTTCGTCTGCACGAAACGGCGTCAGGTCCAGTTCGGGGGCATCAAGGCCAAGGTCGATATGCGTGGCAATCACTGCGACACCGCCCTGTGCAAGGTGACGATCCCGCAGGAAATCGGCGAACATGCGCACGGAAAACCCGTCAAGCGATACAGTCGGTTCGTCCAGAAACAAGACCTTGCGTCCGATCACCCCAAGGCGCGCTAGCCCAAGGCGGCGCTTTTGCCCGGCTGACAGGGTATCGGCAGCACGGTCGCGCAGATCCTCCAGATCGAAGGTCGCGAAAATGTCGTCCGGCAAGGGGTGCCCGTGCACATCGGCCCAGAACGCCAGATTTTCAGTCACGCTCAACTGCGTTTTGATCCCGTCGGCGTGGCTGGCATAGGCGCCTTCGTCTTCGGGAAAAGTCACGCTGCCGGACAGCGGGGGCTGCAACCCTGCCAGCGTGCGCAGCAATGTGGTCTTGCCGCAGCCATTGGGGCCGCGCAGCACCAGCGCCTGCCCCGCGTCCAGCGCAAAGGACACGCCCGCCAGCACGGGCACGCCGCCGCGCGCGCAGGTCAGATTTTCAACAGATAACATCATGGAAAACGGCTTAGCCGATTGGCCCGCCACAGGAAAGCCGGATCACACCGGAATAAGGGCAAGCGCCACGCGCCGCCCTTCCGACAGCAGCACGTTATAGGTGCGGCAGGCGGCGGGTGTGGCCATCGCCTCGACACCGATACCTGCGTCCTCCAATGCGGCGCGCAAGTCTGCGGGGATATGGGCCGTGTCCGCGCCTGTGCCGATAAACACAACATCCACTGCGCCAACCATCGCCAGCAGCGGCGCGGTATCGCTGTATCCGCCCCAGCCCGCGACGCCCTTGGCGTCAACGATCACGGGGCCCTTCACGACCTCGCCACCGATGCGAAAGAAACCGGGGCCATACCCTTCGATGGGTTTGGCATTGTCATACTGGATTTCGTTCAGCCGCATCGGTTTACCCCCAGATCGGCAGCCCCGTCAGAACCGCCAGTGCAATCACGCCATATGCTGCCGACCTATACAGGCGCTCGTGTCGCGGATCAAACAGCGACTGGCCGAGCAGGGTTGTCGTGAAATAGGGGATCGACAGCAGCGCCGCGACCCAGACAAGCGCCCAGGCAACCTGCCCACCGAACATGAGATTGGCAAAGATCACCAAATCCAGCCCCGCGAGGAACAGGATCGTGTTGGCGCGGACCTCTTGGGCGCCGTGGCGGCTGGCCAGATAGGCAATGATAATCACCGGCCCCGTCAGTCCGGTCATCCCGCCAACCAATCCCGCAAGCGCGCCGATACCCAGCAATCCGGCCCAGCCGATCCGCCCGTCATAGCGCAGCCCCGTCATCAGCGACAACAGCGTGCCCCCTGCCACGCCCGCGACGATCCAGCGCACGATCACATCGTCAAGCCAGCCCATCGCCCAGATGCCGACCGGCACCGTCGGCAAGGCGGCGACCAACAGCAGCGCAACCTCGCGCCGGTTGCCCTGCCCCCATGCACGCGGCAACAGGGCGGAGGTGCTGGCCAAACCGGTCAGGGTAATCAGGATGATCACGTCCGATGCAGGCAAAAACCGCCCTGCCACGGGGACAAAGATCAGCGCCGTGCCAAAACCGGTAAAACCGCGCACGATTCCCGCGACACCAATCGTCAGGAACAACCACCAGAAACCTTCGATCACGACCGCGCCCCACAACTTTGACGCACCGACAGTGGCCCGGCGCCGGGGCGCACCCTAGCGCCAGAACCTAAGAGTCGATATTGCCAAATTGCGTGCCGCTGGTCGCGTCCGGTTTGGACCAGTCGCGTTTCACACCCAGCACCAACAACGTGGTCGAGGCAACAAAGATCGAACTGTAAGTCCCGACAATCACACCCCAGATCATCGCGAACACGAACCCGCGGATCACATCGCCGCCCAGAACATAAAGGGCGATCAGCGCAATCAGGGTCGTGGCCGACGTCATGAACGTGCGCGACAGGGTCTCGTTGATGGACATGTTCAACACGTCCTTGAGGCTCATCTTCTTGTATTTGATCAGGTTCTCGCGCACCCGGTCAAAGACAACCACAGTATCGTTCAGCGAATAGCCGACGATGGTCAGCAACGCGGCGATAATCGCCAGATCAAAGCGGATTTGCAGTTCGGAAAAGACACCGATGGTCAGGACAACATCGTGGATCAGTGCCACCACCGCGCCCAGCGCGAACTGCCATTCAAACCGCAGCCAGATGTAGATCAGCACCGCCGTGATGGCGAGGATCACCGCAAGCGCAGCCGTCTGGATCAATTCGCCCGACACCGTAGGGCCAACAGATTCGACGGAACTGAACGGCAGTTGCAGCCCTTCATCCACAGCCAAGAGCGCCTGCCCCACGGCGGTGATCATGTCGGTCGTGACGGACTCATGCCCCTCGGTCGCTTGAATGGTAATCGACACCACGTTCTGATCAGGGCCAAAGGTCGGATCGAACACTTCGGTGATCGACACATCCCCAAGGTCAAGCGGATCAAGGGCGGCGCGCAGCACACCCACATCCACAGCCGTCGTGCTTTCTGCGCGGATCGTTGTGCCACCGGAAAAGTCGATACCATAATTCAGCCCCTGGATCAGGAACGACACAAAGGCGATCACCACCATGACGCCGGAAATACCCAGCCACATCTTGCCGCGGCTAAAGAAATCCCAGTTGGTTTCTTTCGGAACTAATCTTAGACGCATCTGATCAAACCTCGATTGTCTTGGGACGGCGGCGTTCAAACCACATCACGATCAGCAGACGCGTGACGAAGATGGCCGTGAATACGGATGTGAGGATGCCAAGCCCCAGCGTGATCGAAAACCCGCGCACGGGGCCGGACCCCATGACGAACAGGATCACGGCGGTGATGAATGTGGTGATATTGGCGTCGATGATCGCCGACAGGGCCTTTTCGTAACCCAGATCAATCGCACGCGCCGGCCCTTTGGCGGTTTTGAGTTCCTCGCGGATACGTTCAAACACCAGCACGTTGGCATCGACCGCCATCCCGATAGTCAGCACGATCCCCGCAATCCCGGGCAATGTCAGCGTCGCGCCGATCAATGACAAGAGGCCGAAAATCAGCCCTACGTTCACCAGCAGGGCGATATTGGCAAAGACGCCAAACAGCCCGTAGGACAACACCATGTAAATCAGCACCGCACCAAAGGCGACGATACAGGCAATCGTGCCCGCATCAATGCTGTCCTGACCCAACTCCGGCCCGATGGTGCGTTCTTCCAGGAATGTTAGTTCGGCGGGCAGCGCACCGGCGCGCAGCAACACCGCCAGATTGGTCGATTCCTCAACCGTGAAACGGCCTGTGATAATGCCCGATCCGCCCGCAATGTGGCTTTGGATTGTCGGCGCGCTGATCACCTCGGCGTCAAGCACGATCGCAAAGGGCGAGCCGATGTTTTCAGCCGTGTAGTCCCCGAACTTGCGTGCACCCGTGGCGTTAAAGCGGAAATTCACGGCAGGGCGTCCGTTCTGGTCAAACGCCGGCTGCGCATCGACCAGTTCTTCGCCCGTCACGACAGCGGCGCGTTCAAGGATATAGAACACGCCTTCTTCGTCGATGCTTGGGATGATGACATTGCCCGATCCCGGCGCAGTCGTGCCATCAGTCGTGCGGCCCACAACCGGCTGGAATGTCAGTTGCGCGGTGGTGCCGATCAGGTCTTTGATTTCCTGCGCAGACCCCACACCGGGCACCTGAATAAGAATGCGATCCGTTCCTTGACGCTGGATTGACGGTTCGCGCGTGCCGACCTCGTCAATCCGGCGGCGGATGATTTCCAGCGATTGCTGCACGGTGCGCTGGTCGGTGGCGGCTTTTTCAGCCTCGCTCAGGGTGATGATCAATTCATCCCCGTCGGCCAGCACGTCGATATCGGCGGCCCCTGCCCCCGTCAGCGTGGTGACAGGTGTCGCCAAGCCGCGGACCAGTTCCAGCGCGCGGGCAATGCCGTCGACGTTCGAGATTTTGACGCGCAGGGTATCGGCAGGGCTGTCTTCGCGGGTGACAAAGCCCACCGTGTCACGTTCCGCGGCCAGCACATCGCGCACTTCCGGCCAGAAGGCATCCATGCGGGGGCCATACACGTCTTCAACCTGCACCTGTGCCAGCAAATGCGCCCCACCACGCAGATCAAGACCAAGGTTGACCAGACCAGAGGGCAGGAAGCCGGGCCAGGTGCCCGCCTCGGCCTCAAGCTCCGCCGATGTAATCCCCGCCTCGATCGAAGCGACAGCGTCATTGCGGGTCTCGACCCGTTCATAAAACCCGTTGGGCAGGGCCAGCAACAGGCCCACTGCCACGACCAACCAAATGGTCACGCGTTTCCAAAGATCAATCTGCAACATGCCTGTTCGTCCTACTCTGCCGCTTGGCCCTGACACAGATCACTGTCCGGTGCCGTCCCTGCGACCTCTTGAATGTTTTCAACCACAAGGTCCACCGGCAACGCACCTGACCGCAGTGTCATTGCCAGATTTTCCGCCTCGGTGGCCGTGAAATTTTCTGTGATGATGCCCGATCCGCCATAAATCGGCGACTGAATGATCGGCGCGCTTAACACACGGCGGTCATAAACAATCGCAAATGCCTCGCCCACATGATCGGTCGTGTATTGACCAAAGGCCGCGCTGCCAGCCTCGGTAAAGCGGAACGCAACAACCGGCGCGCCGTCCATATCGAAGATCACCTGCGCATCCGAGATCATCGCGTTGTCGATCACCGCCTCGGCCTCGAGCAGATAACCGGTGCCATCCGCATCCGGCAGGATCACCTGCGCATTATCGGCAATCGTCAGATCGGTGATCAGGCCCGTGGCCCGAACCTGCTGAAACGACAGCGCGCCGCGCACAAGGGCGGCATCCAACTGCACGGGATCAAACGTGCCGACTGGAAACCAAAGCTCGATCTTTTCATCTGGGGTCACAAGCGCATGGTCGGGTCCGGCTCGGTTCGCCACGACATCCATCGCCTTGATCGTTTCAAGATGGCTTGCCGCGCCAACGGGGCCAAGCGTCACGCGCGTCATGCCACAAGCTTGCAAGACCATTGACGGATCAAGCGGCGCAGCCAACGCCGCCCCGCCCGTGGCCATCAGACCCGCAACCATCAATGTCAAAACGTGGCGCACGCGGCGGCCCCCAAGACTTAGCTGTTGGCGGCTGCCGGTTCGGTCTTGTTCACGACTGTGGCGATGGTCGAACGCACGACGCGCACGTTCACGCCCTTGGCGATTTCCACTTCGACTTCGCCGTCATCCTTGACCTTGGTCACTTTGCCCAGAATCCCGCCTTGGGTCACGATCTGATCACCACGGCGCAGGGCCGCAACCATCGCCTGATGTTCTTTCAGCTTTTTCTGCTGCGGACGGATCAAAAGGAAATACATGATCCCGAAAATCAGGATGAGCGGGATGAATTGGCCAATGCCTTGCATGGGAACGTCCTTTGTCTGTGTCGCGGGCACCTCCCGCAAAGTCGCGGCACATTAGGTTGCGCCTGTCGGAATGGCAACGCTGCGCGTGGCAGTTTTCACTGTTCACAGCGCGCGTCCTTTGGGGCATATGGGGGCGCATAGCAAATTCGCAATCCTCAGGAGCATTCCGATGCACGACATCCGCACAATCCGCGAAAATCCCGCCGCTTTTGACGCGGCCCAATCCCGTCGCGGGGATGCGCCTGTATCGTCCGACCTGTTGGCGATGGACGAAGCGCGCCGCGCGAAAATCCAGGCCGCTGAAACCGCACAGGCCGAAGCCAATAAGGCCGCCAAGGAAGTCGGCGCCGCCAAGGGGCGCGGCGACGAGGCTGAATTTGAACGCCTGCGTGCGCTCGTGGCGGACAAAAAGGCCGAGATTGCGCGCCTGAACGACGAAGCCAAAGCCGAGGATGAACGCCTGACGGCGGCATTGGCCGTGATCCCAAACGTGCTGGCCGACGATGTGCCAGACGGGGCCGACGAAAACGACAACGTCGAGGTGACCCGCTGGGGCGAACCGCGCAACTTCACCTTCCAAGCCCTTGAGCACTATGACATTCCCGCCGTTCAGCCGTCGATGGATTTTGAAACCGCCGCGAAAATGTCGGGCAGCCGTTTCGTGCTATTGTCCGGTGCCGTGGCCCGTGTGCACCGCGCGCTGGCGCAGTTCATGATCGACGTGCACGTGGATGAAAACGGGCTGACGGAAACCAACCCGCCCGTGCTTGTGCGCGACGAGGCGATGTATGGCACCGACAAGCTGCCAAAGTTCGGCGGTGACAGCTATCGCACCGAGGAAGGCATGTGGCTGATCCCGACCTCCGAAGTGCCGCTAACCTATATCGCCGCCGGTCACGTGATCGAGGAAAACTATCTGCCACGGCGCTACACCGCCCACAGCTTATGTTTCCGCTCGGAAGCGGGCAGCGCGGGGCGTGACACGTCAGGCATGTTGCGCCAGCACCAGTTCGAAAAGGTCGAAATGGTCAGCGTCACCCACCCCGATGAATTGGACGCCGAACAAAAACGCATGCTGCGTTGCGCCGAGGACCTGCTGGAACGCCTGAACATCCCCTATCGCACGGTGATCCTGTGCGCCGGTGACATCGGATTCGGCGCGCGCCGCACCTATGACATCGAAGCCTGGTTGCCCGGTCAGAATGCCTACCGCGAGATCAGCTCGGTTTCGACCACGGGTGATTTTCAGGCGCGCCGGATGAACGCCCGTTTCAAACCTGCCGACGGGGGCAAACCGCAGTTCGTGCACACGCTGAACGGGTCCGGTCTGGCCGTGGGGCGCTGCCTGATCGCAGTGCTGGAAAACGGTCAGCAAGAGGACGGAAGCGTCACCCTGCCCGCCGTCCTGCACCCCTATCTGCGCGGCAAAACCCGCATCACAGCGAACGGCGAACTGGCCTAACGGGGTCGCGAAATCTGCCCAAGGCGGTGCGTGTTGCCGCCTTCGGCCATCACGCGCGCCGCGCGCATCCGTGCATATTGATCGTCCGGCATGTCGAACATCTGGTGATACACGCGATCCAGTGATTTGGGCCGGTAGCTGTCATCGGCCCGAAACCGGTCAATCGCCGCAACACTGACTTCAGACAAATCGGCCGGCCCTGCGCGGTCGCGTTCAATCAGGTTCAGCATTGCGCCCGACAATCCCACAGGCCCGAATTTGTTATCCAGCGGATCAAGCGGATCAAAATCATGCGCCACGCGATCCAGCGCTTGCCAGTCTATCGCCAGCCCCGCGTTTTCGGCCCCCATCGCCACCCAGTTGAGCGCAATCGACGACAGTCCGATCCGGTTGCCCCCGCCACCTACGGACCCGTGATTGCCCGCAAACCACTGCTGCATGTAGGTCGGCACGAAATGTTCATATTCTTCGTTCAATTCCGGCATGTTACCCCACGGATAGGACGGAAATGTGCGGCGCCTTTCGTCCAGTGCGATGGCGTGGCGCGCGGCCAGCACCATCGACGACAGTTTGGCGTCATGGAACCTGTATTGCCGGTTGAACCGGTCCGCAAAAGGCAAAAACGCGGGCAATCCCAACGCGCTGACCGTGTCCCAGACTCCAAGGTAGGCAATGCGCAGATCAATGACGCCCGCGCTACCCTTGCCGTGTTTGTCGCGCCAGGCCATTTCACGCAGGCTGGTGGCCGTGTCGGGCGCGAAATCCTCGCGCCATGCGTGGCTGTCGTCGGATCCGGGGTGCGTTGCCTTGTCGCGGGAAATGTAACGCGCGAGCGCTTCGGGCAGACGCGCAAGATGCGCGCGTGGCGCGATCCCGCAGGACCGGATCATCCCCACAAGCGAGCGCGCAGCAAAGGCCCCGCGCGAAAATCCGAACACGCAGATTTCATCGCCGGGCTCATAGGCGAACACCAAATTGCGATAGGCGTCGGCGATGATATCCGTCAGCCCCCAGCCCAGTGCACCACCCAGCGTGCGATCCATGCGCCGCGCAAGCGCATTGTTGCCCCGCCCCGATCCCACACCGGGCGAATAGATCACCATCTGCGGCATCCCGCCGTCCGCACGGTGACGCACACAGCGCGCAAGGCGCACTACATTGGTCGGATGCTGGGCGTCGGGGCGGTTCCACGTCCCGTCGATGAAAATGGCGATGCGTTTCATGGTGGCCCCCTTTGCCACAAGGTCGCCCGCGCCTTGCCCTTGGGTCAAGTCGGCAAATCCTGACTTTCCGTGAACCAAACCGCCCCCTTGCGCGTAAAAAACGTATGAAAAATTTGCACGCCCTCGCCACCCTGATCCTGACGATCACCTTCGTGATCTCGCCTGCCTTCACGGACCCGTTCATGGGCTTTCGCGAAGATCAACTGCCGATCCCGCAGACCGATCCGCCGGTGCAGCCCGCAGGCTATGCCTTTTCGATCTGGGGGCTGATTTACGGCTGGTTGGTGGTGTCGGCGGGGTTCGGCATCTGGAAACGCGCCGACGATCCGGCGTGGAACGCGATGCGCGCGCCGCTGATCATCAGCCTTGCCCTTGGCACGCCATGGCTGGCCATCGCCAATGCCAGCGCGATCTGGGCAACAGCGGTGATCTGGGGCATGGCCGGTTTTGCCATCGCCGCGCTGATCCGCGCGCCGCACGCAGACCGCTGGTGGGCGCAGGCCCCTGTCGCGCTTTATGCGGGGTGGCTGACGGCGGCGGGATTCGTTTCACTGGGCAGCACGGCCGCTGGATACGGCCTGCTGACCGACAGCTTTGGCTGGGCGCTGATCTGCATCGCGGGGGCGTCGATCATCGCGATTGCCGTGCAACAAATGCGCAAAGGCGCACCCGAATACAGCGCCGCCGTGATCTGGGCGCTGATTGGCATCATCGTTGCGGGTCCATCGGCGCTGGTCAGCACCGCCGCCTTGGTCGGCATTGCCATCCTTATCGCCCTGAACGTAGTGAACCTGCGCGCGGCCTAATCGCCGCGATTGCCGTATTTATCCAGATGTTTGGTCAGGCGTGACGGCTTCTTCTTTTTCTTGTCTTTATAGGGGTTTGCGTCTGACTGGCTGCGCATGTGCAGCCGGATCGGCGTGCCGGGCATGTCAAAATCCTCGCGCAAGCCATTGACCAGATAGCGGTTATAGCTTTCGGGCAGCTTGTCGGGCAGGCTGCACATCACCACGAAACCGGGCGGGCGGGTTTTCACCTGGGTCATGTAGCGCAGCTTGATGCGCCGCCCCGAAGGTGCGGGCGGCGGGTGCTGTTCCAGCATCCCCGTCAGCCAGCGGTTCAACTGCGCCGTGGTCACACGGCGGTTCCAGACCTCATGCGCCTTCATGATCGCCTGTTGCAACCGGTCAAGGCCGCGGCCCGTCTTGGCGGAAACCGTGATCAGCGGCGCGCCGCGCAACTGCGGCAACAGCCGTTCAAAGGATTCGCGCAGGTCTTTCAGCTTGTCCTGCTTTTCGTCCTCAAGGTCCCATTTGTTCACAGCAACAACCACCGCGCGCCCCTCGCGTTCCGCCAGATCGGCAATCCGCAAGTCCTGCTGTTCAAACGGGATTTCCACATCCAGCAGCACCACGACCACTTCGGCGAACTTCACCGCGCGCAACCCGTCACTGACCGACAGTTTTTCCAGCTTTTCCTGCACCTTGGCGCGTTTGCGCATGCCAGCCGTGTCGAAAATCCGCACCGGCACATCGCCCCATTCCGTCATCACCGAAATCGCGTCACGGGTGATCCCCGCCTCGGGGCCGGTGAGCAGGCGATCCTCGCCGATGATCTTGTTGATCAGGGTGGATTTGCCGGCGTTGGGGCGCCCCACAACGGCCACCTGCAAGGGGCGTGCCTTGGTCGGCACGCGCGGGCCGTCGTCGTCATCTTCTGAGACATCCACATCTGTTTCGGGCGCATCGGCGGCGGCGCGTTCGGCAAATTCCTCGGAAATCGGGCGCAGCATATCCAGCAATTCGCCCATGCCCTCGCCGTGTTCGGCGGACAGGCGCAGGGGTTCGCCAAGGCCAAGGGCATAGGCCTCGAGGATGGTATTGTCGGCGGCGCGCCCCTCGCCCTTGTTGGCGGCCAAAATCACATGCGCGTTTTTCTTGCGCAGGATTTCGGCGAACATCTGGTCGGCGGGCAAGACACCCACACGCGCATCAATCATGAACAGGCAGACATCGGCCATTTCAACGGCCCGTTCGGTCAGCTTGCGCATCCGGCCCTGGAGGCTTTCGTCCGTGGCTTCTTCCAGACCGGCGGTATCAATCACCGTGAAACGCAGATCGCCCAGACGCGCGGCCCCTTCGCGCAGATCGCGGGTGACACCGGGCTGGTCATCGACCAGCGCCAGCTTCTTGCCCACAAGGCGATTGAACAGCGTGGATTTGCCCACATTCGGGCGCCCCACAATGGCGAGTGTAAAGCTCATCTTCTACCGGCTCCGGTTGATCAGACGGGGGCGATACACCTTTCCGCGACTAACGGAAAGCCAGAAGTTGCCCGCGCTTGTTCACCACATAAAGGGTCTGGCCCGCGACAACGGGTGCGCTTGCGGCACCACCGGGCAAGGCAACCTGCCCGATCAAGGCACCGGTTTCGGGGTTGAACTGGCGCAAGGCACCATCCGAGGAGGCCACGATCAACCGACCACCGGCCAGCACAGGGCCGTAATGGGCATGCAGGGTTTTCTGGCGGCGTGTGCGCCCTTCGACAAACTGCGGCAACGCTGTGCGCCATAAGACGCTGCCGTCGCCAGCATCAAGACGCAGTAATTCATTCAGATCGTTGACCATGAACAGCGAACTGCCAGCCGCCCAGACAGGGCCGGTCGTGCCTTCTGTGGCGGTCCAGATGCGATCACCATTGGCGATATCCAGCGCCGCCACGCGGCCCGAGAAGTTGCCAACATATACCGTATCACCCGCAATCACCGGATCGCCGGAAATGTCCGATACAGTCGCGGCGGCACTGCCACGGCGCTGCCCTGTCACAACGGTGGACCAGCGGCGCAAGCCCCCTTCGGGGAAGGCCGCAAGGACCTCGCCTGACGGGAATGGGAACACGGCGATGCCATCGCCAACCGCAGCACCTGCCCCGCCCGAGAAGTTCGCGCCACCCGGTGTGCCGTTCAACTGCCAGCGGATCCGGCCGCTGTCCAGTTCAAGCGCCCAGACACGGCTGTCGCGCGCAACAACGTAAACCAACCCGTTGGCTACGGTCGGTGCCGCACCACCGGGGGCATCCAGATCCTGAGTCCAGACAACAGCGCCTGTCGCCGCATCCAGCGCGCTGACCTCGCCAAAGCCGGTGCTGACCAGAACGCGGTTGCCCGCCACGGCCAACCCACCACCCGATGCATCGCGGCTGTTGTCGGTCGGCGGGGTCAGATCGCGGGTCCAGGCCAGCGCGCCAGCCGTGGTAACGGCGGCGACCTGCGCGCCCGCGTCCAACGTATAGATCACACCACCGGCCACCACGGGATCGGCAGTGATGCGGGCGCGGCGCCCGTCGCCCTGCCCGATATTGACAGCAAAGACCTGCGTCAGCGCGCCACCAAGGGCCAGATGCCCACCGGGGTGCTGCGGTCCGCCATTGCGGTGGGTCCAATCGCCGTTTGTCGTGGTGGCTGGCATCGCGAAGGCGCGCAGTTCAACGGCCTCGTCGATCGCCGCGCCTGCCATCCCGTCACGTATATCAAGGCGTTCGCCCGACAGGATCACATCCTGTTCGCCACAGGCGGCCAGCACACCTAGGGCCATCGCCGCACCGATAAATCTTTGTCGTGTTTTCACGTTACTGCTCCGCCCGTCGTTACCTATTGGCCTGCGTCTGTCGCGCCGTCCAAATCGCCACCCAAGGCCACAATCAAGCTTTGCGCCCGATCACGCAAGCCCCGCGTGATTTCCGCATCCTCAAGAACCGCGTTGAGAGTTTCGATGGCTGCGGCGTTGTCACCGGCGGCCACATGCGTAAAGGCAATCTGTTCCAGCGCCAGCAGACGGAACGGCGCACCCGGCACGGCCAGCGCGTCCAGTGCCGCGCGGCGCGTGTCCGCATCCATCGTATCGGCCTGCAACATCAGCGACTTGAGGCTGGCCAGATCACGATAGATCGGCGCGACCTCTGGATCAGTGGCAATCGCGTCCAATTGCGCCGCAGCGCCCGCAACATCACCGGTTTCCTGCAATGCGGCGGCTTCAAGCAAACCTGCAACAGCGCCAGCGGGGCCAGCGACATCAATCGCAGCCAAGGCCGTGGCGCGATCTGCGGCATCATCGTTTTCAAGGGCGGCGAACACGGCATCACCCAGGGCCTGCGCGGTCGCCGCTTCGGATGCCTTGCGATATTCGTTGAACGCAGCACCGCCCACCAGCACCAGCACACAGGCCACGGCAATCCAGCCATAACGGCGCAAATACATGAACAACTGATCGCGGCGCACCTCTTCGGTGACTTCGTCGATAAAGCTTTCGTTGTTGCTCATTTTTTGTCCTCAAGCGCCTTGAATTAGCGCATGTCTTAACGCGAAGCATGGCCCCTTGCAAACCCCCCTGCAACAGCTGTCAGCAGTGTTCACGCTTCCTTTGGAAATTCTTGCAAATAAGACTAATCTAAACTAACCGGTTCAGAGTATAACCTGTAAGAATTCAAAACGGTGGTGCATTGCACCGCAACCGCACAACATCGAGGCCCGAATGAAACTGATGCCCATCCTCACCGCCATTCTGGTGACAGCCTTTTTGTTCTTGCTGGTGTTTCACCGCGATACGCTCCTGGCCTTTGCCCAGTCAGAGTCCGCACCCGAAACCGAAACGGTCGTGGAAACGGCTGAACCGGCGCGCACCGTGTCGGTTGTTGCCATGACATCCACCGCCCAAACCATTGATAGTGCCGTAATTATGCGTGGCCGCACCGAAGCGGCCCGACAGGTTGATGTGCGCGCCGAAACCACGGGTCAGGTGGTTTCCGATCCGCTGCGCAAGGGGTCGTTCGTCAACGCAGGCGACATCATGTGCGAACTTGATCCGGGCACCCGCGCCTCCCGTCTGGCCGAGGCCCGCGCCCGTCTGGGCGAGGCCGAGGGCCGCGTTCCCGAAGCCCAGGCCGCCGTTGTCGAAGCGCAGGCCCGCGTGCGCGAGGCCGATATCAACGTCAACGCCGCCCGCCAGCTAAGCGAGGACGGTTTCGCATCCGAAACCCGTCTGGTCAGCGCCGAAGCCACCCGCGAGGCCGCACTTGCCGGTGTGCAACGCGCCAATTCGGGCGTCATTTCCGCGCAGGCAGGGATTGAATTGGCCCAAGCCGCCGTGCAGGCCGCCGAAAAGGAAATCGAGAACCTGACGATCACAGCGCCCTTTAGCGGTTTGCTGGAAACCGATACCGCTGAACTGGGCAGTCTGCTGCAACCGGGGGCCGCCTGCGCAACCATCATCCAGCTTGATCCGATCAAACTGGTCGGCTTCGTGCCCGAAATCGACGTCAACAAGGTCACGGTCGGGGCCATGGCCGGTGCCCGCCTTGCGTCGGGGGCCGAAGTGGCGGGGCGCGTGACGTTCCTGTCCCGCTCGGCTGATGAAACCACCCGCACCTTCCGCGTCGAGATCGAAGTGCCCAACGCCGATCTTGCGATCCGCGACGGGCAGACGGCGGAAATCATCGTCGCTTCGGACGGGCAAAAGGCGCATCTTTTGCGCCAGTCGTCCTTGACGCTGAATAATGACGGCGCGTTGGGCATTCGCGTGGTCACGCCCGAAAACACGGCGCAGTTCCTGCCCGTCACCTTGCTGCGTGACACGGTTGATGGCGTCTGGGTTGCGGGCCTGCCTGAAACGGTCGATGTGATCATCATCGGGCAGGAATATGTGATCGACGGTGTCGCCATCGCGCCCACCTTTCAAGAGGTGGACGGATGATCAAACTGGTTGATATCGCCGCCTCCCGCGCGCGGATGGTCATGGCCTTTATTGTCCTGTCGCTGCTGGCGGGGGGCTTTGCCTATGTGGGCCTGCCCAAGGAGGGCGAGCCCGACATTGAAATTCCGGTCCTGTTCGTATCGGTCCCCTTCCCCGGCATTTCCGCCGAAGACAGCGAAACCCTGCTGGTCAAACCGATGGAATCCGAACTGTCCGATCTGGACGGTCTGAAAACCATGACGGCCACTGCCGCCGAAGGCTATGCCGGCGTCGCGCTGGAGTTTGAATTCGGCTGGGACAAGACCACGATCATGGCCGATGTGCGCGATGCCATGAACAATGCCGAAGCCCAGTTTCCCGACGGGGCCGATCAGTATTCCATCAATGAAATCAACTTTTCCGAGTTTCCGATCATCATCATCAACCTGACGGGCGATGTGCCCGAACGGATGCTTCTGGACGTGGCCAAGGACCTTCAGGACCGGATCGAAGGCATCGACGCCGTGCTTGAAGCCTCCCTCACAGGGGAGCGCGCCGAGATGCTGGAAGTGCTGATCGACCCCCTGCGACTTGAAGCCTATAACGTCACCGCTGGCGAATTGATCAACGTTGTGAACAACAACAACCTGCTGATTGCCGCAGGCGAAGTGGACAGCCCGCAGGGGGCGTTTTCCGTCAAGATTCCATCGTCGTTCGATGACGCGCTTGATGTTTACGGCCTGCCTGTCAAAACCAATGGCGACCGCGTTGTCACCCTTGGTGATCTTGCCGAAATCCGCCTCACGTTTGAAGACCGCCAAAGCGTTGCGCGCTTTGATGGCGTCAACACCGTGGCCTTGCAGGTGGTGAAACGGCGTGGGTTCAACTTGATTGATACGTCCGCGCTGGTGCGCGAGGCTGTGGCCGCCGAACAGGCCACTTGGCCCGAGGATTTGCAGGTTGCCGTTCAGGTCGGAACCTCGAATGACCAAAGCCGCAACGTGGCGTCAATGGTCAGCCAGTTGGAAGGCTCGGTGCTGACGGCCATCGCGCTGGTGATGATCGTCGTGCTGGCCGCCCTTGGCACCCGCCCCGCCCTGCTGGTCGGCTTTTCGATCCCGACATCATTCCTGCTGTGCTTTGCCCTGCTCGCGGTCATGGATATCACCATTTCAAACATCGTCATGTTCGGTCTGATCCTCGCCGTGGGGATGCTGGTGGACGGGGCGATTGTGGTCGTGGAATACGCCGACAAACGCATCCGCGAAGGTGTCGGCCCGATGCACGCCTATGTCGAGGCGGCCAAGCGCATGTTCTGGCCCATCGTCAGTTCCACTGCCACGACGCTTTGTGCCTTCCTGCCGATGCTGTTCTGGCCCGGTGTGCCGGGGCAATTCATGGGCATGCTGCCCGTCACGCTGATTTTCGTGCTCTCGGCCTCGCTGATCGTCGCGCTGATCTATCTGCCCGTGCTGGGCGGTGTCACAGGGCGGATGAGCCGGACATTCGGCTATGCCTCGGACGGGTTGCGCCGCATCGCGCCGTGGTGGCTGCGCGCGGTGTTGGTCGTGCCGTCGATGCTGCTGGTGTTTATCGGCGCGATGATGGTTCTGAACCCCGCCTACCTGTCTGGCGAGGCCGTGCAAACAGACGGTTTTGTCGCCTCGCTTCCGGGGATGATCGTGTTTTTCCTTGGGGCGATCGCCACGTCGATCACCGTTGGGTCCGTGCGCGTTCACCGTCAGGCCAAGCGCATCAAGGCAGGCTATCGCCGCTCGCCCTTTGGTTGGGTGATAAACGCGATTGCCGGCAACCCGATCATGCCATTGGTCAGTATCGGCGCGATCGGCTTTATCGTCGTCTCGGTCTTTGGCTACTTTGGCGCGAACAACAACGGCGTTGAATTCTTTGTCGAAAGCGAACCCGAACAGGCCATCGTCTACGTGCAGGCGCGCGGCAACCTGTCCCTGCCCGAAAAAGACGCGATCGTGATGATGGCGGAACAAATGGCGCTGGATACGCCCGGTGTGCAGACGGTGTTTGCCTTTGCCGGTGCGGGCGGGTTGAACCAGAACACTGCCGGTGCAGGTGGCCCCGGTGACGCCATTGGCCAGTTGCAGATCGAACTGATCCCGTGGGAGGACCGCCCCGATTATGCGCGCACTCACGAGGGCGAAATCACGCTGGAAGAACTGGACGGTGATGTCGTCATGGCGACGCTGCAAGCGAAACTGGACACAATCCCCGGTATCCGCACCGAAATCCTGAACCTGTCGATGGGTCCGGGGGCCGCGAAACCGCTGCACCTGCGCCTGACGGGCAATGATTGGGACCAACTGCTGGCCGCCACGGACGCCGCGCGCATCCTGTTCGAGGACACCCCCGGCCTGACAGTGATCGAAGACAGCCGCCCCCTGCCCGGTATTGATTGGGAAATCAGCGTCGATGTGGAAAAGGCGGGCCGGTATGGTGCCGATGTGGCCACCGTGGGCGGTATGGTGCAGCTGATCACCCGCGGCATCATGCTGGGCAGCTACACACCCGAAGGCGGCGATGAACAGATCGACATCCGCGTGCGCCTGCCCGAACAGGACCGTGTGTTGTCTACGCTGGATTCCTTGCGCGTGCGCACGCAGGCAGGCCTTGTGCCCCTGTCCAATTTCATCACCCGCACGGCCGTGCCGAAACTGGCGCAGATCAACCGCATTGATCAGGAACGCTATTTTGACGTCAAGGCGGGCGTGGAAAGCGACCTTGTAAAGCTGACCGACCCCGACACTGGCGAATTTCGCGTCACCACAGCTGCGGCGGCCGAGACTGACAGCGCCGTGCAAGACCAGATCGCCGATGGCACGCTGGTGCAGACGGTCGTGAACCCCAACGAACGTATCGCGGTGTTGACGCAGTGGCTGGAAACACCGGGCAACCTGCCTGCTGGGATCGGCTTTGAATGGACGGGGGATGCACAAGAACAAGAGGAAAGTCAGGCGTTTCTGATGACCGCCTTTGCCGGTGCCTTGGCACTGATGTTCATCATCCTGCTGGCGCAATTCAACAGCTTTTACAACTCGGTCCTTGTGCTGCTGGCGGTCGTTTTGTCCACCACAGGCGTGCTGATCGGCATGCTGGTGATGGATCAGGCGTTCAGTATCATCATGACCGGCACGGGGATCGTCGCCCTTGCGGGGATCGTGGTGAACAACAACATCGTGCTGATCGACACCTATCAGGAATACGAAAAATACATGCCGCGGACCGAGGCGATCACGCGGACAGCCGAAGACCGCATTCGCCCCGTGCTGCTGACCACGATCACCACCATGGCGGGCCTGGCGCCGATGATGTTCGGGCTTTCGCTTGATTTCATCAACGGCGGGTTCAGCATCGACAGCCCCACCGCGCTTTGGTGGAAACAGTTGGCCACGGCTGTTGTGTTCGGCCTTGGGATCGCCACGGTGCTGACACTGGTGTTCACGCCCTCGATGCTGGCGCTGCGGGTCTGGGTGACGACCTACGCGCGCTGGGGCGGGCAACTGCTGGCGAAACTGTCGCTGGGCCGTGGCAGCCGCGCGGCGCAGGACTGGGCGTTGGAACGCGATGCCAAACGGGTGCGCGCGCCGGAGATCCTCTGGGGCGAAGACCCGTTCACGAGCCCTGCCCCCGAAATGGTGCCCGATACCCCGCTCAAGGCGGCTGAATAGCGTCTTAGCGCGCCGCCTTGGCCGCCGTGCCGGTCTGAACACCTTGCAAGAACGCCTGCACCATTGCCGCGCCCTCTGCTTCGGCTTCGGGCCTGCGCGGGGCTGGTTTGGGGTCAGCGGATCGTGAAAGTCCGACCATGACAAGGCCAGCACCACTCAGGGACGTCCCGACGATGGTCAGCGCAAGCGGCCAGCCAACCAACTCGCTAAGCACGATCAATCCGGCGGTGGCCAAAAGCCCGACGCCGGACAATACCAACAGCGTGCCTGCACCACCGTAGGCCGCCCAGTCAAGCACCCGAGCAGCCTTTGCTTCGAAATATGCGGCGATCATTTGCGGCCGCCCATGAATCCGACCAGAAAGCCGAGGCCTGCCGCAACACCCAAGGCGACGCCGGGCCGTGCGGCAACAAAATCCTGCGTCTGGATGCCAAGGTCCTGCGCCTGCTTGCCCGCCTCACTTGCACGTGCGCGCGCGGCGGCTTTTGCGTCTTGGGCCTTTTGCGATCCGGTCTCGGCCAGAAGCGATGTCAGATCAGAAACATCCTCTTTGATGCGTTCGATCTGCTCCGCCAAATCCTTCTGGGTCACGGTGGCGTTCTTGACTTCATCTTTGGTTGTCGTCGCCATTGTACGATCTCCTTTCAGTCATGAATGATGACATTGGAGCTATGTGCCAAGGGCTTGGATTTCAAGTTTATCACTGGAAATATGCATTTTCCATCCCATATAGGGGGCGTCCCACGGCACAATTGCCGTGTCTGAAAAAAGGAGAACCATCATGCTCTATTGGGCTGCTACATTCCTTATCATCGCGATTGTCGCAGGCGTTCGTAGGCTTTGGCGGCATCGCCTCGGCTTCCGCCGGTATCGCGCAGATTCTCTTTTTCATCTTCTTGGTTTTGTTCGGCCTGGCCCTGCTGTCACGCCTCATACGGCGGATGTGACACAGCAGTAAAAAGGGGCCGCCCTGTCCTGGGGCGGCCGCTATGATCAGGTTGCAGCCGACGGTTGCCCCACCCGCCCCATGATCCAGAGCGACAGACCAAGTGCTGCCAGCGCGCAGAGCGCAATCGCGGCGACCATCGGCAGGGCCGTGCCGTTGAAGAACTGCGCCGACAGCACCATCATCACGCCGCCCACCAGCATTTGCAGGGTGCCACCAAGGGATGACGCGAGGCCGGCAATATCGCCGTGGTCATCCAGCGCCATGACCATCGTCGTCGGGATCACCAGCCCAAGGCAGGCATTGCCCAGCGCCAGCCCGGCGATGATCACATAAAGCGTGCCACCGCCCAGCGCGACAACCAGCGTCAACGCCGCCGTGATCAGCGCAAAGCCAATGATCGCATTGCGCATCACCGCCACCATACCAAAGCGCGCGCCCAGCGGACCCGCTGCCTGTGACGCACCGAAAAAGCCGATGGCGTTGACCGCAAACGCGATGCTGAAGCCTGTGGGTGTCAGCCCGAATTGATCGGTGTAAACAAAGGCCGCATTGGCAAGGAACACAAAGAAACTGGCCATGCCAAAGCCGCCGATCATCGTCAGCCCCATGAACACCGGATCGCGCAGCAAGACAAGCGCACCACGGCGCAGGTTTGCGAAATTGATCGGCACCCGCATATCTGGCGCAAGAGTTTCGCGAAACGCAAAGGCCGTGACCAGCAGGCTGGCCCCTGCCGCCGCGAACATTGCCCAAAACAGCAACCGCCAGCCACCGACCAATAGCAACCCGCTGCCCGCCAAGGGCGCCAGCATCGGCGAGACGGAGATCACCAGCATGACCATGGCCATCAGTTTGGTGCCCTCGACGCCGGTGTAACGATCCCGAATGATCGCGCGCGGCACGACCATCAGCACAGCCCCGCCCAGCCCCTGCATCGCGCGGAACGCAATCAACCAACCGATGCTGGGGGACAGCGCGCAACCCACTGTTGCCACTGCAAAAATTCCTAGCCCCAGATACAACGGCGGCTTACGCCCGACCTGATCGGACCACGGGCCATAGACCAGTTGGGCCAGACCAAAGGCGATGAAATAGGCAGTCAGCGTCATCTGTGTGGCCGCGACACTTGCCCCCAGATCGCCCTCGATCATCGGCAAGGCGGGCAGATACATGTCGATGGCAAAGGGGCCAACGGCAGACAAAAGACCAAGGATCAGGGCAAAGCGCAGCATCGTAACCTCTTAGGTGGGAACTGCCCTGCTACGCCGCAACGCACGACTTGGCAATCACCCTCAGGCGGCTTCTTCCTGTTGCTGCCTGTTCCACAGTTGGGCATAGCGATCCCCCTTGGCCAGCAGCGCATCATGGGTGCCTTCTTCGACGATCACGCCGTTTTCCAGCACGACGATCCGGTCGGCATCGGCAATGGTGGACAGGCGGTGGGCGATGGTAATGACCGTGCGGCCCTGCCCCATCGCCTTAAGCTCGGCCTGGATTTCCATTTCGGTTTCCGTGTCCAGCGCGCTGGTGGCTTCGTCCAGCAGCAGGATCGGCGGGTTTTTCAGCAGGGTGCGGGCAATCCCGACCCGCTGTTTTTCACCGCCTGACAGCTTGAGGCCCCTCTCGCCCACTGTGGTTTCGTATCCGTCGGGCAGGCTTTGGATGAAATCATGAATCTTGGCGGCCTTGGCGGCGGCTTCGATCTCGGACCGTGTGGCATCAGCGCGCCCGTAGGCGATATTGTAAAGGATCGTGTCGTTGAACAGCACCGTGTCCTGCGGCACCACGCCGATCTGGGCGTGCAGGCTGTGTTGCGTTACGTCGCGCACGTCCTGCCCGTCGATTTTCAACGCCCCGCCGTTCACATCATAGAACCGGAACAGCAGCCGCCCGATGGTGGATTTTCCCGAACCACTAGACCCGACAATCGCCACGGTCTGACCCGCGCCGACCTTGAGGCTGACGCCCTTCAAAATCGGGCGCGCGGCGTCATATCCGAACAATACGTCGTCCAGCTCCACTTCACCGCCTTGCACATTTAGAACATCCGCACCCGATTTATCAGTCACTTCGGACGGTTGCTCTAACAAATCGAACATCTGCCCCATATCGACCAAGGCTTGGCGAATTTCGCGGTAAACCGTACCCAGAAAGTTCAGCGGCATGGTGATCTGGATCATATAGGCGTTGACCATGACGAAATCACCGACCGTCAGCACACCGTTTTGCACGCCCACGGCGGCCATGATCATCACCGCGACCAGCCCGCCAGTGATCAGCAGCGATTGGCCAAAGTTCAGGAACCCAAGCGTGTAGTTGGTTTTCAGCGCAGCCTGTTCATACTGCGCCATCGCCCCGTCATATCGTGCGGCCTCGCGCGCCTCGGCGCCGAAATACTTGACCGTTTCAAAATTCAGCAGGCTGTCGATCGCCTTTTGGTTTGCGTCCGTATCCTGATCGTTCATTTCCTTGCGGATCTTCACGCGCCATTCGGTGACACGGAACGTAAACCAGACATAAAGCGCGATGGTGACAACCACGACGGCCAGATACCAGACATCGAACAGGAAAAACAAAACCACCGAAATCATCAGCAGTTCAAGGATCAGCGGGCCGATACTGAACAACAGGAACCGCAGCAGGAATTCCACGCCCTTCACACCGCGTTCGATGATCCGGCTTAACCCGCCGGTCTTGCGGGTGATGTGATAGCGCATGGACAGGCGGTGGATATGGGTGAATGTCTCAAGCGCCAACTGGCGCAACGCGCGCTGCCCGACCCGCGCGAATATCACGTCCCGCAACTGTTGGAACCCGACATTCATCAGCCGCGCCATACCATAGGCCAGCGTCAGCCCCACGGCCCCCATCGCCAGAAACAGGGCCGACGATCCACCGTCTTCACCGGCCAGACTGTCCACCGCGCCCTTGTAAAACAGGGGCGTGCCCACCGCGATCAGTTTCGCCAGAAACAGCACGACCAGCGCCATGACCACACGGCGCTTCACCCATGCCTGCCCGTCGGGCCACAGATAGGGAACAACCCGCCGGATCGTGCGCATCCCGTTCAGTTGTTCGTTGTTGAGGTTGGCAGCGGTTTTGGGCAGGCGGCGCATATTTCGGCTTTCTTCTGAACGGATAGGTTTAGATAGGGGCGCCATTGGCGAATGACCAGTCATGACCTGCAAGAGGGTCGCATTGCCCCTTCCCCTGCGAGCCGCTAGGACTTGGGCAAAGCACGCACAGGAGTTCCCGATGACCGCCCTTGATAAACCCGACCTTGGCCCGTTTGACTGGGCTGATCCTTTCCATCTTGAGGGTCAGTTGACCGAAGATGAACGGATGCTGCGCGACGCAGCCAACACATTCGCCCAGACGTCCCTGCAACCACGCGTTACAGCCGCCTACAGCAACGCAGAAACCGATGCGGGCATTTTCCGCGAGATGGGCGATGCGGGCCTGCTGGGCCTGACCATCCCCGAGGAATACGGCGGGCTGGGCGCGGGTTATGTCACCTACGGCCTTGTTGCGCGCGAGATTGAGCGGGTCGATAGCGGCTATCGGTCGATGATGTCGGTGCAATCGTCCTTGGTGATGTATCCGATCCACGCCTATGGCTCTGATGAACAACGGCAAAAATACCTGCCCGGTTTGGCCGCTGGCACGCTGATCGGCTGTTTCGGGCTGACCGAACCCGACGCAGGCAGTGACCCGGGTGGCATGAAAACCCGCGCGGAAAAGACCGCGACGGGCTACAAGATCAGCGGATCAAAGATGTGGATTTCCAATAGTCCTATCGCTGATGTGTTTGTGATCTGGGCCAAGTCCGATGCGCACGAAGGCAAGATTCGCGGCTTTGTTCTGGAAAAGGGCATGAAGGGGCTGTCTGCGCCAAAAATCGGCGGCAAACTGTCCCTGCGTGCCTCAATCACCGGTGAAATCGTCATGGACGGCGTGGAAGTCGGCGAAGATGCGCTGCTGCCCAATGTCCAAGGCCTCAAGGGTCCGTTCGGCTGTCTCAACCGCGCGCGTTACGGCATCAGCTGGGGCGTCATGGGCGCGGCCGAGGCCTGCTGGCACGCCGCACGTCAATACGGGCTGGACCGCAAGCAATTCAACAAGCCGCTGGCGCAAACCCAGCTTTTCCAGAAAAAACTGGCCGACATGCAAACCGAAATCACCTTAGGCCTGCAAGGGTCACTGCGGGTGGGGCGCCTGATGGAGGACCACACCGCCGCGCCCGAAATGATCTCAATGATGAAGCGCAACAACTGCGGCAAGGCGCTCGACATCGCCCGCCACGCCCGCGACATGCACGGCGGCAACGGAATTGCAGAAGATTTCCAAGTGATGCGCCATATGATAAACCTTGAAACGGTAAATACCTATGAGGGCACGCACGACGTTCATGCGCTTATTCTGGGGCGGGCGCAGACCGGATTGCAGGCCTTTTTCTAACGGTCGCAAAAAGGGCTATCCCCTTGCCAAGTTTCGCCGCAAATGGGCGCAACAAGGGGCCAGCCCGTGACAGGAAAGAGTGTGATGAAAGACGCTGCCAGCAAGTTTGATGCCGACCTCACCGATCTTGGCCAGGATGAATGGCTGGCCCAGCTTGAGGACGTGGCCGAGGAATACGGCTATTTTGAAAACCTTGGTCCCGATCACATGGCCGCCTTCATCGACGAAGGCACAAAACTGCTGGTGACATTTGAAACGGTCAACACCGCTCACAAGCTGAACCACGACGAAGAACCGATCGGGTTCACCTTTGTGCGCGAAGAAGGCTGGTCGCATCTGGCGATTCTGGCAACGAAAAACAGCTGGTTCCGTGACCGGTATGTTTACGGATATTTTGATCGGCTGGTCGATGACGGCTTCTTCGAGGACTTCGATTCGGTGCTGTTTTACGGTGCGGGCATGGGTGGTTACGCCGCTGCGGCCTATTCGGTTGCAGCCCCTGGCGCGCAGGTTCTGGCATTGCGCCCCTTTGCCACCCTTGATCCGCGCGTCACCGAATGGGACGACCGTTTTCGCAAGATGCGCCGCACGTCATTTACCGACAGATACGGCTATGCGCCTGATATGATCGACGCGGTGGACCGCGCCACAATCGTCTATGATCCGCGCCAGCAGTTGGATGCCATGCATGCGGCGATGTTCACCAAATCCAATGTCACGAAACTTCGCGTGCCAAATCTGGGCGATACGATTGAACGGGATCTGGCGGGGATGCACCTGCTGGCCCCCATGATCGTCGCGGCGATGGATGGCAAACTGACAGCGGCCGCATTTGCGCGCCTTTATCGCAAGCGCCAAAGCCACCTGCCCTATTTGCGCGCCCTGCTGCACATCACCGAAAACCGCGCGCGGCCCGACCTGACCCGCCGCGTCTGTGAATTTGTGCTGCGCGAGCGCCAGCGCCCGCTGTTCCGCCGCAAGCTGGAAGAACTTGATGCCCTAGCCGCGCCGGTCGGCGAGTAGTTTTTGCGCGCCCGCGACGATCCGGGCCGCAAAGTAACCCAACACCAGCCCGATCGCGATCCAGAACGGTGTGCCACTGTAAAACACCCGCGCCAGACCCCCGACCGCGACCAACACGACCATGAAGCTCAGCAAGCGATGCTCACTTTCCGCGACCGCAAAAAGCGGCGACACCAGCTTGGCCAATGGCCGCGCAACGGGGGCATCAAGGTAAGGCGTCACAAAGCCGCCAACGATTGCGATAATGAATCCGAACATGTCACTCTCCGTTTGTTGCACCCATCCTAGCACACCGGTCGCGCCGCGCGGGGGGAAAAGACACGCCCTCTGGTCAGAACGTCCACTTGGGTGTAATCGGTTCCCATGAGCCCAAAGATCATAGACCGCCTGACGATCCGCCGCCCAGACGATTGGCATTTGCACCTGCGTGACGGGGCGATGCTGCAAGGCGTGTTGCCCGAATCTGCCCGCCACTTTGGCCGAGCAATCATCATGCCCAATCTGGTGCCACCCGTTGTCACGGCAGCCCATGCCGCCGCCTACCGCGACCGGATCATGGCCGCCCTGCCCGATGGCATGGCGTTCCAACCGCTGATGACGCTTTACCTGACCGAAGACACCGATCCGGCCGATGTGGCCCGCGCCCACGCCGATGGCATTGCCACGGCCGTGAAACTTTACCCCGCAGGCGCAACAACCAATTCCGCCAGCGGTGTCGCCGATTTCGACAAGGTCCGCCCGGTGCTGGAAACCATGGCCGAGATCGGTATGCCGCTTTGTGTGCACGGCGAAGTCACCGACCCCGACATCGACATTTTCGACCGCGAGGCGGCGTTCATCGACAAGGTCCTGAAACCGATCCGCAAGAAAACGCCCGACCTGCGTGTCGTCATGGAACATGTGACCACGCAAAACGCCGTAGATTACGTGCGCGACAGTTCAAAAAATCTGGCCGCCACGATCACCACGCACCACCTGATCATCAACCGCAATCATATCCTTGCCGGTGGCATCCGCCCGCATTACTACTGCCTGCCCGTGGCCAAACGCGAAAAGCATCGTGTGGCGCTGGTGCAGGCCGCGATATCTGGCGACAAACGGTTTTTCCTTGGCACCGATTCCGCGCCCCACACCGATGCGCGCAAACTGCAGGAATGCGGTTGCGCAGGGGTGTTTTCGGCGACCAACACAATGTCATGCCTTGCCGAAGTCTTTGATGCGGCACGAAAATTGTCGCAACTCGAGGCATTTGCATCCCTCAACGGTCCTGCGTTCTATGGTTTGCCTGCGTCCGAGGACACGATCACGCTTGTGCGCGGGGCGCCCGTTGACTACCCCGCCCATATCGACACGGGCGAAGGCCCTGTGACACTTTTCAATCCCGGTTTTCCGCTGCATTGGCATGTGGAAACCTGACGCTACAGGACCGCGCAGATGATCCCGACAAGTTTCCCGACCAAAGACGAAATGGCGCGCCTGACAGCCCGTATGCTGCTGGAAATCGAGGCGATTTCGTTCAACGCGGACGAACCATTTACCCACGCCAGCGGCAAGCAGGCACCGACATATATCGACTGTCGCAAGCTGATTTCCTTTCCGCGTATTCGCACGACCCTCATGGATTTTCTGACCGTGACCGTCATGCGCGAATGCGGTTTCGAAGCCTTCGACAACATCGCAGGTGGCGAAACCGCCGGCATCCCCTTTGGCGCGATGGTGGCCGAACGCATGGCCCTGCCAATGACATATGTGCGCAAGAAACCAAAGGGTTACGGGCGCAATGCCCGCATCGAAGGGGTCATGACCGAAGGCCAGCGCGTGCTGCTGGTCGAGGATCTGACAACAGACGGAGGCAGCAAGCTGTCGTTCGTCGATGCAATCCGCGACACCGGCGCAACCTGCAACGCCACGGCGGTGATCTTCTATTACGGCATCTTTGACGGCGTCGAGAAAACGCTGGGCGATCACGGCGTGCAACTTCTGCACCTGTGCACATGGTGGGACGTGCTGGCCGAGGCCAAGGCACAAGGGCATTTTACGCCCGAAACCCTTGCCGAAGTCGAATCGTATCTTGGCGATCCCGCCGCATGGTCCGCCGCACGGGCGGGTGCGTAGAAAAAACTCGCCAATCTTTCCGCAAGGTTAACGCCCGCGCCCACCGCAGATGTTGACAGAACGCAGCGCGCAGGCGCAATATCTGGGCCTTGGCGGGTGCGGAAAAGCTATCCACAGAAACATACATTTTGCCCCCGCCGCGCGGGCGTTGTATCCGGTCCGGCACGGACAGGACGACCAGGGGCGAGGGCAGCATGAACGAGATCACCACATTCAACGCGACAGGTGTCGAAGGCGCGAACGCGGACTCCATGCCCCACTCGATCGAGGCCGAACAACAACTGCTGGGCGCGATCCTGACCAACAACGACATCTTTGACCGCATCGCCAGCATCATCGGCCCGAAACATTTCTACGATCCCGTCCACGCGCGCATATTTGAAACGGCCGCAAGCCGGATTGCCAAGAACAACCTCGCCTCGCCTGTCACGCTCAAGGCATTTCTGGAAGACGACGAAGGGCTAAAAGAACTCGGTGGGCCTGCCTATCTGGCGCGCCTTGCTGGCGCGGCGATTTCGGCCTTTGCCGCGCGCGATTACGCGCAGATGATCTATGACTTTTCGGTGCGCCGCGAGCTGATCCAGGTGGGCCGCGACATCGCCGCCAAGGCTGCGTCGGTCGACATCGACAGCGAACCCAAAGAACAGATCGTCGAGGCCGAACAGGAACTTTACCGCCTTGCGGAACAAGGCACCACGGAAAGCGGATTTCAAAGCTTTCTCAAGGCTGTAACGGACGCTGTTAATGTCGCTAACGCCGCCTATCAGCGCGAAGGTGGCCTTGCCGGTGTCGCCACTGATCTGGCCGACATGGACCGGATGCTGGGTGGTTTGCACAAGTCCGATCTGTTGATCTTGGCGGGTCGCCCGTCGATGGGCAAAACCTCGCTGGCGACCAATATCGCCTACAACGTCGCCAAAGCCTATAAAAAGGGCAAGCTGACCGATGGGTCC
Organism: Octadecabacter sp. R77987; assembly: GCF_042466115.1. Taxonomy (NCBI): domain Bacteria; kingdom Pseudomonadati; phylum Pseudomonadota; class Alphaproteobacteria; order Rhodobacterales; family Roseobacteraceae; genus Octadecabacter; species Octadecabacter sp. R77987. Next base: position 822,499 of record NZ_JAXHBQ010000001.1, read on the forward strand.
GAGGGGGCCGTGGACGGCGGCGTTGTCGGGTTTTTCAGCCTTGAAATGTCTGCCGAACAGTTGGCGGGCCGTATCCTCGCCGAAGCCTCGGAAATTTCCAGCCACAAGATCCGCCAAGGCGACATGGACGAGGTGGAATTCCGCCGTTTCGTCGATGCCGCCAAGTCGCTCGAGGCCTGCCCGCTGTTTATCGACGATACCGCCGCGATCCCGATCAGCCAGTTGGCCGCCCGCGCCCGCCGCCTGAAACGCACCCACGGGCTGGACCTGCTGATCGTCGACTATTTGCAGCTTGTGCGCGGCACCTCGGAAAACCGCGTGCAGGAAATCGGTGAAATTTCCATGGGCCTCAAGGCGATCGCCAAGGAATTGCAAATTCCGGTTATCGCCCTGTCACAGCTGTCGCGTCAGGTCGAATCCCGCGAGGACAAGCGCCCGCAGCTGTCCGATCTGCGTGAATCAGGATCAATCGAGCAGGACGCCGATGTGGTCATGTTCGTCTATCGCGGCGAATATTATAAAGAACGCGAAAAGCCCGCCGATCACGAGTTGGACAAGGTCGCCGTTTGGCAAGAGGAAATGGACCGCCTGCATGGCAAGGCCGAAGTCATCATCGGCAAGCAGCGCCACGGCCCCATCGGCACGGTCGAACTGTCGTTCGAGGCGCAATTCACCCGCTTTGGCAATCTGGTCAAACCTTGGCAGCAGGACAGCGGCGGCGGCAATTTCTGATTGCGCGTTGCATCTGGCAAGTTGCCCCCTAAACTGGGCCGACCCTGCTGGAGAGCCCCATGGACGACGACCAAGACCCCCGCACATCCGCCGCACAGGAACGCGGCGTGCGCTATGCCCGTGAACTTGAAAACCATCTGACATGGCTGGATACGATCACCGGCACTGCGCTGGGGATTCTGGCCGTGGCATCAGGGATTTACACCTATCTTGGTGTCTCGTCCCTGCTGGATGACACCGGCGCGCTCAGCTTTTTTGCGGCGATGGCCTATTCCGTGGCCGTGTCTGTGGCGATCTTCGTGTTCTGGTCCTACCTCATGCGCCTATTGCCTGCCGTGCGCACGGCAGGCGCGCGCATCGGCTTGCTCGCCTCCATGTTGCTAGGCAGTTGCGCGATCATCGCCATGTCATCCTGGCTGAATGCGGCTGCTTTGGCTGGTGCTGCCGCCGTGGAACAGCATTTGGCGAAAACCGTGCAAGATTATCAGGGCGCGCTGGAACGCGCCAATGCGGTGGCCGTGGCAGCGCAGGGGCTGGAGCGTGATGTGGCCCGCGTGCGCCAAAGTTTCGACGATCTGGGCGAACAAGAGGCCACGGGCCAGTTGTCTGGCATCGCGGGGCAAGGCGCCGTGTTTCGCCTCTTGCGGCAGAAATCCGATGAACTGGCCGGCCTTGAGGCGCAGATTGCCAGCCAGCAGCCGCTGGTTGACGCCGCCTTTGACGAAGGCAACGCGATCCTGTCGCGGATGCGCGCCCTGACGGTCGAACCCGGGCCCGTTGATGCACGCTCGGTCCAGTTTTCCGAAGATGCGGTGCGGCTGGCCAATATCATCACGCAATTGCGCCAACTGTCCGTCGCCCCGCTGGTCGAACGGGCCGCGCAAGACCTGTCGGCCTCGGTCGTGCTGCCGCAACTGGATGGCAGCACCGATGCCAACCGCCAAGACCAGCAGGCCACCATCACGGCGGTGCTGACCGTGCTGGGCCAGCGCGCCGAAACCCTGCAAGTGGCCGCGCAAGGCGTGCTGGGCATGGCCCCGCCGCAAGAGATTACCTATACGCCGATTTCAACGGCCGATGCGGTGATCAAATACGCCGAAAACTTTGTCCCAAGCTGGGCGGGTGCCATCGCGATTGATCTGTTGCCTGCCGTGCTGGTGTTCATCGTCATGGTCACCCAAGCCGCCATCAGGTCGGGCCGCGAGGGGGCCGCAAACGAGGACATGATGACACTGGCCGAATTGCGTACCGCCATCGTTGCACTGCGCGATGTCGAAGGGGTGATGGATCGCCCAACGCAGCCCGTTCCACCAGACAAACCCAAAGACACATGACCGCGCCGCCAGACCTGCCTACAGACGTGCAAGACGACAAGCCGTTTCAGGCCAAGCGGATCATTCAGGCCGTCTTGATTGTGCAACTGGGCATCGCCGCGATCCTGTTTGGCGCTGATCTGTTGCCAAGCCTTGGCCGTCTGATCGCGCCCTCGGATGCGCCCGCCCTGACTCAGCCTGCCAGCCCCGGCGATCAGACCCGCCGCTTTAGCCCGCGCGATGTGCCCACCCGTGCGCCCAATCCCGGCACGCGCCCTGTGCCAGCCAACACGGATATGCCCACCCGCCTCGCGTTTGAATTCATCACATGGGAGGACACCCCCGCCCTGACCCTGACAGGCGCGATCGAGGCAGGTGACGCGGAACGTTTCGCCGATGCGCTTGCCCTGAACGACGCGCCGCAGGTCGTGTTTCTGAACAGCCCCGGCGGATCGGTGTATGACGCGCTCGAAATTGGCCGCGCCCTGCGTGATCTCGATGTGACCACGCGGCTGACCGCCAGCGATATCTGCCTGTCCGCCTGCCCCTATATCTTTGCCGCAGGCACCGCGCGGATTGCCGAAGATGACGCGTGGCTGGGTGTGCATCAGCACTTCTTTGACGAAAACACCGTCCTGCCGGCCTTTCTGGCGGTCGAGGACATCCAGCGCGGTCAGGCCGAGGTGGTCGGCTATCTTGATGACATGGGCGTTGATCTGCGGATCATGCAGCCCGCCATGGCGACCCCGCCCGACGAGATTTACTTGCTGACGCCGCAGGAACGCACAGATTACAATCTTACCACACCCCTGCCGGAATGACTGCATAAACCGCTTGACCTGGAGTGACTCCAGCCTGTTATCGACGGTCCATCACGCAAAGGGACCGTCATGACAATCGCAGAAATCGCCGCGCTGTCGGGGCTAAGTATCGACACGATCCGGTTCTACGAAAAAGAGGGGCTGTTGCCCCCCATTCCGCGGGACGGACGCGGCTGGCGGGTGTTCACGCCGGATGCAATCGACTGGCTGGTCACGCTTGGCCGCCTGCGCCGCACCGGAATGCCGCTGGCGGATATGACGGCCTTTGCCCGCTCGGCCCACGGACCGGATGCAGAAACCCGTGCGCAGGAAATCATGCGTCGCAACCTGCTGGCGGCCCACGCCGCGCGGCTGGCCGGCAAACGCGCCGATCTTGACGCCTGCGCCGCCTACCTTGCGAAAAAAATCGCGATCTATGGAAAGGATTGACCCAATGCACAGCACGACAGACTGGAACGACACGCCCCTTCCCGCCCTTGGCATGGGCTGCTGGGCCATTGGCGGACCGTTTTACGCAGGCGACGATCCTGTGGGCTGGGGCGCGTCTGATGACGATACTTCGCGCGCGACGCTTCTTGCGGCCTATGATGCGGGGTTGCGGCTTTTCGATACAGCGCAGGCCTATGGCTGTGGCCATTCGGAAACCCTGTTGGGCGAGGTGTTGGCCGACAAACCCGATGCGCGGATCGTCACCAAGGTCGGAATCGGCATTGATCCGGCCACACGCCAGATCACCGGTCTTGTCACTGATCCCGCCGCGATCCGCACTGCCTTTGATGCCTCGCGCAAGCGCCTGCGCCGCGATGTGATCGACCTTGCACTGGTGCACCCGAACGAATTCTCCGTGGCCGAGGCCGCGCCGGTGTTCGACCTGCTGGCAGATCTGCACGCGCAGGGCCAGATCCGCGCATTCGGCTGGAGCACCGATTTCCCCGACAAGGCCCGCGCTTATGCGGACCGCGACGGGTTTGGCGCGGTGGAATACGCGGCCAACGTATTCTTTGCCGCAGAACAGATCAGCGCGGCGATGTCGGACATTAAGGCAACCGCGCTGATCCGCTCACCACTGGCGATGGGCCTGCTGGGCGGGCGGATCACACCTGATACCGAAGTGCCTGCAAATGATGTGCGCGCCCGTGAAAACGACAATATGGATTGGTTCACGGGGCGGCGCATGACCCCGCATTATGCCCATCGCCTTGCGGCGATCCGGTCCTGCCTGACAGTCGGCGGGCGCACGCTGGCGCAGGGCGCAATCGGCTGGCTATGGGCGCGTCACGCAGGCGCGATCCCCGTGCCGGGCATGCGCACGCCCGCGCAGGTCGCCGATCTGGTCGGGGCGCTGGCGCATGGCCCCCTGCCCGCCAACACCATGGCCGAGATCGAGCGCCTGATAGATCGCCCGCCCGAAGGCCCACCGCGCGCGCGATAAGGCAACTGACCCTTTGCCCTTGACCTTGCCCGCCCGCCTGTCAAAACAACGCCCATGAGCACAGGTTCCCTTACAGTTGATGTTGACGCCCTCGTGGGCAACTGGCGCGCGCTTGATGCGATGTCGGATGTTGAAACCGCCGCCGTGGTCAAGGCGGATGGCTATGGGCTGGGGGCTGCGAAAGTGGCGCGCGCCCTGGCCAAGGCCGGTGCGCGCAAGTTTTTCGTCGCCGTCGCCGAGGAAGGTGCCGCCGTGCGCCAGGCCCTTGGCCCCAATGCGGAAATCTGCGTGTTCAGCGGCCATATGCGCGGCGACACCGAAATGATCGCCGATCTGATGTTGACGCCGATGCTCAATTCCATCGGCCAGGTCACGCGCCATTTCGAAAGCCTGCCGGGCCATCCGTTTGGCATCCAGCTTGATACAGGGATGAACCGGCTGGGCATGGAAATCGGCGAATGGGCCGCGATTGCCGAGACGGCGATTGGGGCGGGGCCGACGCTGGTCATGTCGCATCTGGCCTGCGCCGATGACCCCGACCATCCGATGAACGCGCAGCAGCTGGCGCAGTTTCACCTGATGACCGATGGTATTTCGGTGCCGCGTTCGCTGGCAGCGACGGGCGGCATTTTGCTGGGGCCGCAATACCACTTTGACCTGACCCGCCCCGGTGTCGGCCTTTATGGCGGCGCGCCCTTTGGGGATGCGCGCGCCGTGGCCCATCTGGACCTGCCGGTCGTGCAAATCCGCGATGTGGAAGCAGGCGAAACCGTGGGCTATGGCAACAGCTGGACCGCCGCGCGCGACAGCCGCATCGCCACCCTGTCCACAGGCTATGCGGACGGGGTGTTGCGCGCCTTGTCGGACAAAGTGACCCTATGGCATGGCGATCAGCCCTGCCCGCTGGTGGGGCGTGTCTCGATGGACCTGATGGGCGTCGATGTGACCGATCTGGCCGAAGCACCGCAATCCCTTTCGCTGCTGAACGCCACCCAAACCGTTGATGACCTTGCCGCCCTTGCCGGCACCATCGGTTATGAAATCCTGACTTCCTTGGGGCCGCGTTACGCACGCCGCTATGCGGGCGGATGATGCGGTTTCTTGCCTCTCTCGGTGCGGCCGTGCTGGCGATGTTTGCCGCTATCGGGCGGGTCGTGATCTTTACCGCGCAGACCCTAAGCCACCTTGCGCGCCCGCCGTTTTACCCGCGCGAGTTCGGCCATGCCCTGATGCAGATCGGATATTTTTCCCTGCCGGTTGTGGGCCTGACCGCCTTTTTCACCGGCGGCGCGCTGGCCTTGCAGATCTACGCCGGCAGCGCACGTTTTTCAGCCGAGGCCGTGGTGCCCCAGATCGTGGCCATCGGCATGGTGCGCGAGCTTGGGCCCGTGTTGGTGGGCCTGATGATCGCGGCGCGGGTCACGTCCTCCATCGCCGCCGAAATCGCCACGATGAAGGTCACGGAACAGATTGATGCGCTTGTCACCCTGTCCACGCACCCGATGAAATACCTGACCCTGCCGCGCGTGCTGGCCGCAACGCTGATGATGCCGGTGCTGGTTGGTGTGGGCGATGTGATCGGCATTTTCGGCGGCTATGTCGTTGGCACGCAGCGGCTGGGCTTCAACGCCTCCGCCTATCTGCAAAACACCGCCGATTTCCTTGAGGTGCGCGATGTGGTGTCCTCGCTGGTCAAGGGGGCGGTGTTCGGGTTTATCGCGGCCTTGATGGGGTGTTATTACGGCATGAATTCCGCGCGCGGCGCGATGGGCGTGGGCCGCGCCACCAAAGGGTCTGTCGTGGCTGCCGCCGTGCTGATCCTGGCCGCGAATTTCCTTCTGACAGAGGCGTTCTTTTCAGCATGATCCGCCTTACCGATGTTCATAAATCCTTTGGCAGCAACCACGTGCTGCGCGGCGTGAACCTGCATGTGCCCAAGGGGCAGTCCATGGTCGTTATCGGCGGGTCAGGCACCGGCAAATCCGTGCTGATCAAATCGGTGCTGGGGTTGGTCACGCCCGAAAGCGGCACCATCGAAGTTGACGGCGCTGATGTCACGCAGGCAGACCGGGATGCGTTTCTTGCGCGTTTCGGCATGTTGTTTCAGGGGGCCGCCCTGTTTGACAGCCTGCCTGTCTGGCAAAACGTCGCCTTTCGCCTGCTGCGCGGATCGCTTGCGCAGCCTTGGGATCAGGCACGCGCTGTCGCCATCGACAAACTGCGCCGTGTGGGTTTGGACGCGGATGTGGCTGATCGCCTGCCCGCCGAACTGTCGGGGGGTATGCAAAAACGTGTTGGCCTTGCGCGCGCCATCGCCGCTGATCCCGAAATCATCTTTTTCGACGAACCCACCACCGGCCTTGATCCGATCATGGCCGGCGTGATCAACGACCTGATCCGCGAAATCGTCACCGAAATGGGCGCAACAGCCGTAACAATCACCCACGATATGACATCCGTGCGTGCCATCGCCGATCAGGTGGCGATGCTGCATGACGGCAAGGTGCGCTGGTGCGGCCCGATCAACGATCTGGACTCAACGGACGATCCCTATGTGCAGCAGTTCATCCATGGCCGCGCCGAGGGGCCGATTGCCGCAGTGCGGTAACGCCGAATCAGATGTGTTGCCGATCTGGCGACAATGCCGCCTGAAACCATGGGATTATCGCGCCAAACTGCCCTTTTGCCCCCAAGACCGTGGCAAAAATATGTGCACGACGTGCGACCTGCATCGCGCCTTTTACGGCACCACCCGATGACCCGAACCCCGCGTAAACCCCAATGGGATAAGCGGTTTTTCGCCGAAACCCGCTGTCGTGGTCGGCAATAATCACCCGCCCCACGCACCCGCGACAAAGTCACGAAACCGCAATTGCGGCACGGCACACGAATTTCCCCTTTGGCGACATATGGTTAATCGCTTATCCTAAGGCTTCACGTCAACGTCTGGGGGGACTGACCTGTGTCTGTACGATCTGCCATGTTCGGCATCCAACGCGCGCTCCACGGTGTCGCACTGTTCAGCATCATCGCCTTGGCGCTGGCGGTCGTTGGCTACACGATTGTCTGCGCGCTTGGCTTGGCCCCTTGGCTGACCTTTGAAGCACAGTTCGGCGCATGGCACGTCCCCGCTGCGGGCCAGATCGTGCAAATCGCCGTGACCTTTTTACTGGTGTCGCTTGCCTTTTTTATCCCCAGCTCGCGCCGGATCCTGACGCTTGAACACAGCCACCGCGACTTTAGCCTGTCGATGGATGACGTGGCCCGCGCCTATCACCTGTGCCACACGGCCGATCGCGCTGGTGTCTTCACCCTCAGTTCCGAATTTGACGCCGTGCGTGAACGCCTTGCCTACCTGCGCGATCACCCCGAACTTGGCACGCTTGAAAACGAGGTTCTTGAACTGGCCGCACAGATGAGCAAGCAATCGCGCCACTTGGCCGATGTCTATTCCGACGAAAAAGTCGCCCGCGCCAAAACCTTCCTGCGCCAACGTCAGGAAGAGGCCGAAAGCCAGCAACAAAAGATCGTCGAGGCCTTGCACGCCTGCCGTGAAATCCGCAAATGGTCGCAGCAGGTCGAACTGGAGGAAAGCGTGGTCGCCAGCCAGTTGTCACAGCTTGAAGAACAGCTTGAAGCGACCCTGCCCGCCCTTGGCTACAGCCTTGGTCGTGACAGCGCCAATGTCGTGCCTTTGGGTGAACGTCCGGCGGCCGAGTAGCCCTTGCGCAGGCGCGCCATCCCCGCCACATAGTTTCCCATGATGATCGCGCTGCGCTATCTTAACCTGATCCTGTTGGTCCTGTTCCCGGTTGCGTGGTTCGCGCCACTGATGCGCGCGGGCCTGCTGCCGCTGTTTGGCCTCTCGGAAATCAGCGTCATATCAGGCCTGCAGTCGTTGTGGGAAAGTGATGTCGCATTGGCCCTCCTCGTCACCGGATTCGCCCTTTTTGCGCCCTACCTGAAAACCATCGGCCTCGCGCTGGTGCATTTCGGCCTGTTGCGCCGCAAAGTGCTGCCGGTGCTGTCCTATATGGGCAAACTGGCGATGGCCGATATCTTCTTGATCGCGCTTTATATCGTCGTCGTCAAAGGCGTGGGCTGGGCCAAGGTCGAAACGGCGTGGGGCCTCTATCTATTCACCGCCTGCATCCTCGCCAGCATCGCCATTTCAACGCTCACCATGCGGGCCTTAAAAAAGTAACATCTCATCTTGCCAAAAATATCCCCGCCGGAGGCATCCGGCACTTGCCACACACGCGCCCTTGGGACAAAAGTAGAACATGGCAAAAGAACCTGCATTCACCTGCGCCAAATGCGCGGCCAGCTTCACCAAATGGTCCGGGCGCTGCGAAAGCTGCGGCGCGTGGAACTCCATTGAAGAATCCCAACCCCTGTCCGCCGCAGGTCCGGCCAAGAAAACCCTTGGCGGCAAACGCGGCAATGCGATCAAACTGACAGATCTTGCCACGCAAGAGGCCGAACCGCCCCGCACCATGTCGGGCGTCGATGAACTTGATCGTGTGCTGGGCGGCGGTTTGGTCGCGGCCAGTGCATTGCTGGTGGGCGGCGATCCGGGCATCGGCAAATCCACCCTGCTGTTGCAGGCGGCTGCGCGTTTTGCCCGCAATGGCCTGAGGGTGATTTATATCTGGGCGAGGAATCCGCGGCACAGGTGCAGATGCGCGCGCGCCGTCTGGGGCTGACAGAAAGCCCCGTAATGCTGGCCAGCGAAACCAACCTGCGCGATATCCTGACCACGCTGGAAACCGAAAAACCCGATCTGGCGATCATCGATTCGATCCAGACCATGTGGGCCGACAACGTCGAAAGCGCGCCGGGGTCTGTCAGTCAGGTGCGCGCCTCGGCCCATGAACTGACCACATTCGCCAAACGCAAGGGCATCGCTGTGGTCATGGTCGGCCATGTCACCAAGGAAGGCGCGATCGCGGGGCCACGCGTGGTCGAACACATGGTCGACACTGTGCTTTATTTCGAGGGCGAGCGCGGCCATCAGTTCCGAATCCTGCGCTCGGTCAAGAACCGCTTTGGTCCAGCGGATGAAATCGGCGTGTTTGAAATGACCGGCAAGGGGCTGGCCGAGGTCAAGAACCCCAGCGCGCTGTTTCTGTCAGAGCGGGGCAAGCCTGCACCGGGATCGGTGGTGTTTGCGGGGATCGAAGGGTCGCGCCCGGTCTTGTGCGAATTTCAGGCGCTTGTCGCCCCCTCGCCCCATTCCCAACCGCGCCGCACGGTCGTGGGCTGGGATGGCGGGCGTCTGGCAATGATCTTGGCCGTCCTCGAGGCGCGCTGCGGCGTGCCGTTCACGGGGTTGGACGTCTATCTGAACGTTGCCGGTGGCCTGCGCGTCACCGAACCGGCCGCCGATCTGGCCGTGGCAGCGGCACTGATTTCTGCGCGGGAAGACGCCGCTTTGCCGCCAGACTGTGTTGTTTTTGGCGAAATCAGCCTCTCAGGTGCCCTTCGCCCCGTGTCCCAGACCGAAAATAGATTGAAAGAGGCGCAAAAACTTGGTTTTACCCAAGCCATCACCCCGACGCAAAAGAAACGCAGCGGGGATGGCGGCCTGACCCTGCGCTCGATGGAGGACTTGCCCGCTTTCGTGGAACAGATATTTGGCGAACGCTAGCGCCGCGCAAGGAAAGACACATGGATAGCTTCACCATTATCGACGGCGTCGTTGCCATTCTCATCGTGCTGTCCGCGCTGCTGGCCTATTCACGCGGCTTTGTGCGCGAGGCAATGGCGATCGCCGGCTGGATCGGCGCGACGATCCTTGCCTTTATCTTTGCCGATCAGGTGCAGCCGTTGATCCGCCAGATCCCCGTGGTGGGTGATTTCATCGGTGACAGCTGCGAGTTGAGCATCATTGCCGCCTTTGCCGCCGTCTTTGCCGTGGCGCTGGTGATTTTTTCGATCTTTACGCCGCTGTTTTCCAGCCTCGTGCAGCGCTCGGCCCTTGGCGGGCTTGATCAGGGCGTAGGGTTCCTGTTCGGTGTCTTTCGCGGCATCCTGCTCGTTGCGGTGGCCTTTTTCGTCTATGAAACCGTGCTCACGGCGCAGGACATCGCAATGGTCGAAGACAGCCGCGCCAAGGCCGTGTTCGGCCGGATGACCGGCCAGATCGGCGACCGCGACCCCGAAGCCGCGCTGGGCTGGATCACCACGCAATACGAACAGCTTGTCGGTGGCTGCGGCGCGGTCGAGTAACAACCACACCAACGTGATAGTTTCGTGACACTGCCCGCCCAACCGACTAAGACGGGGGCAAGCGAAACCCTCGGATTCGGAGCTGCCCTCCCGTGCCAAGTGACAATCACGCGCTGCAAATGCCCCCCGCCCATCCTTTTGATGACGATAAACTGAAAGAGGAATGCGGCGTGTTCGGCGTTGTCGGCGTGGCGGATGCAGCCAACTTTGTCGCCCTTGGCCTGCACGCGCTGCAACACCGTGGCCAGGAAGCAGGCGGTATCGTGTCGCACGACGCTGACGCCGGTTTTTCGCAGGCCCGCCGGTTCGGCTATGTGCGCGACAGTTTTACCAGCCAGAAACTGATGGAAACCCTGCCCGGTGACATTGCCATCGGCCATGTGCGCTATTCCACCGCCGGATCAAAGGGGCAAACCGCGATCCGCGATGTGCAGCCGTTCTTTGGCGAATTTTCCATGGGTGGCGCGGCGATTGCCCATAACGGCAATATCACCAACGCCATTGCCCTGCGCCGCGAGTTGATCGAACGCGGCTCGATCTTTCAATCTTCCAGCGACAGCGAATGCATCATTCACCTGATGGCGCGTTCGATGGGCCGCCAGATTCCCGACCGTATGGAAGAAGCCCTGCGCAAGGTCGAAGGCGCATTTTCCGTGGTCGCAATGACCCGCACCAAACTGATTGGCTGCCGCGACCCGTTGGGTGTGCGCCCGCTGGTGCTGGGCCGGATTGGTGACGGCTGGGCGCTGTCGTCGGAAACCTGCGCCCTGGACATCATCGGCGCGGAATTTGAACGCGAAATCGCGCCCGGCGAAATGGTGGTGATCACCGCCAAGGGCGTCGAAAGCCACTTTCCCTTCCGCCCTGCCAAACCCCGTTTTTGCATCTTTGAACACGTCTATTTCAGCCGCCCCGACAGCATCCTTGGCGGGCGAAGCGTCTATGAAACCCGCGAGGCAATCGGCCGCGAACTGGCCAAGGAAGCACCCGTTGAGGCAGATCTGGTCTGCCCCGTGCCTGACAGCGGCACCCCCGCCGCCATCGGTTATTCGCTGCAAAGCGGCATTCCCTACGCGATGGGGATCATCCGCAACCAGTATATGGGCCGCACCTTCATCGAACCCACCGAACAGATCCGCAACATGGGTGTGCGCCTGAAACTCAACGTCAACCGCGCCCTGATCAAGGGCAAGCGGGTGATTTTGGTCGATGACAGCGTGGTGCGCGGCACGACCAGCCGCAAGATCAAGGAAATGATCCTTGATGCGGGCGCGGCCGAGGTGCATTTCCGCATCGCCAGCCCGCCCACCGCATGGCCCTGCTTTTACGGGGTAGATACGCCCCAGCGCGAAAAGCTGCTGGCCGCCACCATGTCCGAGGATGAAATGCGCGACCACTTGCAGGTCGACAGCCTCAAATTCATCAGCCTTGACGGGCTGTATCGCGCCGTCGGCGAAGCAAAAGGGCGTGATCCTAACCAGCCGCAATACTGCGATGCCTGTTTCAGCGGCGAATACCCTGTGGCGCCTTCTGACATGCTGGAAACGGGTTTCCAGATGAAAACAGCCGCCGAATAAGCGCATTTTCGCCGGTTTTTCCGGTGTTGCCGCGTGACTGTTGCTGCGCCGCAGCATCCCTGACATTTGCCCGCCTTCTTTGAAGGATGGACCAATGTCGAACCAAACCCCTGTCAACGTCGCGGCCCTTGCCCGCGCCGACACGCCGATCCCGCTGGACCGGGCCGTGCTGCTTGGCACGGTGCTGCGCGCCCAAGGGCCGCTGGCCCTGATCAGGCTGGCCAATGGTGACGTGCAGCGGATGACTTTGGGTGACACGCTGAACGGTGGCGAAATCATTGCCATTGACGAAGGGCGGGTCATTTTCGCACACGAAGGCCAACGCTGGACACTTGATCAACCGGGCCGCTAGACGGGGTTGCCGCCCCGCGCGCGGCGTCCTATTCACGGGGCATGTTTCGCAAGTCCAAACCCGTTTCAACGCCGACCCGCATCTTTGTGCTTTGCACGGGGCGTTGCGGGTCGATGACACTGTCGCGCGCCACCGCGCATCTGGACAATTACACCTCGGATCACGAGGCAAAGACCCACCTGACCGGCCCCGAGCGGTTCAATATCCCGGATCACCACATCGCAATCGACAACCGCCTTGCGTGGTTGCTGGGGCGGCTTGAGCGGGAATGGGGCGACAACGCCGCCTATATCCACCTCACGCGGGCGCCCGAAGCCACGGCGCAAAGTTTCGCCAAACGCGCCAATCAGGGCATCCTCAAGGCCTATCGCAACGATATCCTTGCCCGCTCAAAACAGCGCGCGCCCAAGACGAAACTGATCGAATATTGCCGCGATTACGTGGACACGGTCACGCAGAACATCGACCTGTTCCTGCGCGACAAGACCCACAAGATGGACATGACGCTGGAAAACATCGGTCCCGATTTCGACCGGATGTGCGACTGGATCGGCGCAACCGGTGATCTGGACGCCGCGCGCGCAGAACTGCGCGTGCAGCACAACGGGACACCGGCCAGCAAACCCCGCAAACCGGCGAAAAAGGGAACCCCATGAAAACCGCATTGATCACCGGCGCATCACGTGGCCTTGGCGCGGCACTGGCACTGGCGCTGGCCCGGACCCATCACATCATCGCCGTTGGCCGCACCACTGGCGCGCTGGAAGAACTTGACGACCGGATCAAGGCGGCGGGCGGGCAATCGACACTGGCTCCGATGGATATTTCCACCGATCCAGCCATGCAAACGCTCTGCCGTTCGATCTTTGATCGCTGGGGCAGCCTTGATCTTTGGGTGCACACGGCCATCCACGGCGCGCCCCTCGCGCCTGCATCACACATCGCGGAAAAGGACTTTGACAAAAGCGTGGCGATCAACCTGACAGCCACCTCGCGTTTGATTTCCTATGTGACGCCCCTTTTGGGCGAAAAGGGCCGCGCCGTGTTCTTTGACGATCCCCAAGCGGGCAATCCGTTCTTTGGCAGCTACGGCGCAACCAAGGGCGCACAGATAGCTCTGGCGCGGTCTTGGCAGGCGGAATTGGTGAAAACCGGCCCCGATGTGCGCATCCTGTCACCCAAGCCCATGCCAACGGGCACCCGTGCGCGGTTCTATCCGGGCGAGGACCGCGCGCCACTGGCCGACATCCGCGCCGAGGCCGCGCGGCTGCTGCCTGAAATCCTTGATCCCGCCTGAGTCCCACAGGCCACGCTTTGGGCCGTAAGTGCCGCGCAAGCGCGCGACCGCTTGCCGCCCTGCGCGCCCTCGCTTAGGTAGGGGAAAAGGGGCGAAACCATGCGTATTCTTGTAACAAATGACGACGGGATCAACGCCCCCGGATTGGTCGTGCTTGAAGCCATCGCGCGCGACATTGCTGGCGTGGGCGGCGAAGTCTGGGTCGTCGCGCCCGCCTTTGAACAATCCGGCGTGGGTCACTGCATCAGCTATACCCACCCGATGATGATCGCCGAATTGTCTGACAAGCGGTTTGCCGCCGAAGGATCGCCCGCCGATTGCGTGCTTGCAGGGCTTTACGATGTGATGTCGGACGGTGCGCCAGATCTGGTGCTGTCTGGCGTGAACCGTGGCAATAACGCCGCCGAAAACACGCTTTATTCCGGCACCATCGGCGCCGCGATCGAGGCCGCGTTGCAGGGCATCCCCGCCATCGCCCTGTCGCAGTTTTTTGGCCCCGACAATGCCAGCCTGGATGACCCGTTCGAGGCCGCCGTGCAGCACGGCACCGCCACCGTGCGTGCGCTGCTGGATCAGGGCATCTGGGACACCGAAGATTACCGCCTGTTCTACAACGTCAACTTTCCGCCTGTGCCCGCATCGGCCGTCAAGGGCCGCGCCGTCACCACCCAAGGCTATCGCAAGGACACGTTTTTCAGCGTCGAACCGCACCACGCGCCCTCGGGGCGCAAGTTTCTGTGGGTCAAGGGTGGCCCCCAGCATATCCCCACCGCACAAGGCACCGATTCCGCGGCCTGTCTGGACGGATATATCGCCATAACCCCAATGCGCGCTGATCTTACGGCCCATGACACCATCGCGACCCTACAGGAGCGTCTGGGGTGAGCCATACCGCCGAAACCAAAATGCAGTTCCTGTTCAAGCTGCGCTCAAAGGGCGTGACGGACAAGCGCACCCTGACGGCGATGGAAAAGACCGATCGTGCCCTGTTCGTGCGTGGCCACTTTGCTGATCGCGCCTACGAGGACATGCCCCTGCCGATTTCCTGTGGCCAGACGATCAGCCAGCCGTCTGTCGTGGGGCTGATGACGCAGGCGCTGAACGTGCAGCCGCGCGACAAGGTTCTGGAGGTCGGCACCGGGTCCGGTTATCAGGCGATGATCCTGTCCCACCTTGCGCGGCGGGTCTATACGGTGGATCGCTACAAGCGTCTGGTCACCGAGGCCCGCGCCATTTTCGACGCTGCCGATATCACCAATATCACCGCCTTTACCGCCGATGGCAGCCATGGATTGCCCGATCAGGCCCCCTTTGATCGCATCCTTGTGACCGCCGCCGCCGAGGACCCGCCCGGCCCCCTCTTGGCGCAACTGCGGATCGGGGGTATCATGGTCGTGCCCGTTGGCCAGTCTGACGCGGTTCAAAGCCTGATCCGCGTGACACGCACGGATACAGGCTTTGACTATGACGAATTGCGACCGGTTCGGTTTGTGCCTTTGCTGGAAGGTATCGGGCAGGACTGACGACAGAAAATAATGACGGCCCAAAAGGGTCGCGTAGATGAGGATTGCAGACCATGGCGACATTCACGCCCCGCCCCCTTACGTCCAAGGCCAAGCTGATGCTGGCCGGTTGCGCCATCGCCTTGGTGGCTGCCTGCGACGCCGATGGCAATTTCGACATTGACCTGCGTGATCTTGGCGGTGGCGGGCTTGATACCTCGGCGGCGGCGCAAAACATCACCGCGCGCCCGCGTCCCGACGACCGCGGCGTGATTTCCTATCCCAATTATCAGGTGGTCGTCGCCGAACGCGGTGAAACCGCGCGTATGGTTGCGGACCGCCTTGGTCTGAACGCCGAAGAACTGGCAAGCTATAACGGCATCAATCCCGATGTGCCGCTGCGCCGCGATGAAATCATCGCCCTGCCAAACCGTGTCGCCGAACCCTCGCCTGCAACCGGCGCGGTCATGACCGGCCCGATCCAGCCCTCGGCGATTGATGTGACAACCCTTGCCGGTGCCGCGATTGACCGCGCAGGCCCGCAAGAACCAGTGGCGCAACCCGCAACAACGCCCGCCCCCCAAACCGGCAGTGAACCGATCCGCCACCGTGTGGCGCGCGGCGAAACCGCCTATTCCATCGCCCGGCTTTATGATGTGCCGGTGCGCAGCCTGTCGGACTGGAACGGCCTTGGCGCTGATCTGGCCCTGCGTGAAGGGCAGTTTGTGCTGATCCCGGTTGCTGGCGCAACGCCGCCCGCGACCACACCTATGGTCGAAGAACCCGGCACCGGCAGCGCGACACCCGTGCCACCCAGTGCCGCCGAACCCCTGCCCGACGATGACACCACCGCAGCGGCTGCGCCCGTTGTTGCCCCGCCCGCGCCCGATCTGGGCGAGCGCACGACAACACCTGCCACCAGCGCGCCGTTCATCTATCCGGTGCAGGGCAGCATAATTCGTGAATATGCCCGTGGCCGCAACGAAGGCATCGACATCGGCGTGCCCGCCGGCACGCCCGTCAAGGCCGCCGCCGCCGGCACCGTCGCCGCTGTGACGACCGATACCAACGGCATCGCCATCGTCGTGATCAAACACACCGGCAATATCCTGACGGTTTACACCAATCTTGACGGCTTGCGCGTGTCCAAGGACGATAGCGTGACCCAAGGGCAAACCATCGCCACCGTGCGCGAGGGCAGCCCCAGTTTCGTGCATTTCGAGGTGCGTGACGGGTTGGAAAGCGTCGATCCGACAGATTACCTGCCCTAAATCTGGACGCCCTGACGTCCCGCCAGATCGGTGAAATACTGCCAGGCCACGCGCCCCGAACGGGATCCGCGCGTGGCCTGCCATTCAATCGCTTCGGCGCGCAGGGTTTCATCTGTGATTTCAACGCCGTAGGCATCGCAATAGCCACGGATCATCGCCAGATATTCGTCCTGATCACAAGGGTGGAACCCCAGCCACAGCCCGAACCTGTCTGACAGCGACACCTTTTCCTCGACCGCCTCGCTTGGCGAAATCGCGGTCTGGCGTTCGTTTTCAATCATGTCACGCGGCATCAGGTGGCGGCGGTTCGATGTGGCATAAAGCACGACATTCGCGGGCCGACCCTCGATCCCGCCATCCAGCACCGCCTTGAGGGATTTATAATGTGCATCGTCATGGCCAAATGACAGATCGTCGCAAAACAGGATAAAGCGTTCCGCGCGGCCCCGCAGCAGCGCCAGACAGCGGCCGATACTGGGCAGGTCTTCACGCTGCACTTCGACGATTTTCAGATGTTCATGCTCTGGATAAAGCGCGCCGTGTATCGCCTTGACAAGACTCGACTTTCCCATGCCACGCGCGCCCCACAAAAGGGCGTTGTTGGCAGGCAATCCACGGGCAAACTGCGCTGTGTTTTCCAGTAAGGTATCACGCGAACGGTTCACACCCACCAGCAGTGACAGGTCCACGCGGTTGACCTGTTGCACAGGTTCCAGTCGGTCAGGATCGGTGTGCCAGACAAAGGCAGGCGCAGCAGCAAAATCAGGCGCGGCAAGCGGTGCAGGCGCCATGCGGTCCAGCGCATCGGCGATGCGGCGCAGGACCTTTTTGCTCACGGCTCCGGCTCCTCTTCCAGCTCCTCGTCACCGAAATCCTCGTCAAACAGGCTTTCGCCCTCTGCGATGATGCCTTCCTCGCGGGCACGCTTGTCTTTGCCACGCTCGACACGCTTCACAAGTTGGATCGAGATTTCATAGAGACCGTAAACCACAACAAACAGAATGACCTGCGTGATAACATCCGGTGGCGTAACCAGTGCAGCAAGCAAAAGTATCCCGACAACCGCATATTTGCGCACATTCTTCAAACCTACCGAACTGACCAATCCAGCTTTTCCCAAGAGGGTCAGCAGCACTGGAAGCTGGAAACACATTCCGAAAGCGACAATGAACTTGATCGTAAGGTTAAGGTAAGATTGCGCCGAACCCTGAAATGCGATCGCGGCGATGCCTCCGCTTTCGACTTCAGTGTCACCGCTTAACGTCCCAGGTTGCTGGAAGCCCAAGAAGAAATCAAAAGCAAGCGGTGTAACGACATAGAAAGCAAACGATGCGCCAAGGAAAAACATGAACGGTGAAGCGATCAGGAAGGGCAGAAACGCGCCCTTTTCGTTCTTATAGAGACCCGGCGCAACAAAGCGCCACATTTGATAGCTGATTACTGGGAATGAAAGAATGAGGCCACCAAGAAGCGATATAGAAACTGCTACGAAAAAGCCCTCTTGAAGAGCAATCAGAATTAGCCCGCAATCCTCTTGTCCACGTGCTGCCATAGTTGAACAAAGCGGTTCGGTCAGGAAATTAAAGATTGGGTTCCAGACGGTAAAACAAATTACCATCCCAACAACGAAAGCCATCGCTGACCGCATCAGCCGCGTGCGCAATTCAGCCAGATGTTCGATCAGCGGGGCGCTGGAGTCTTCAATCTCGTCCGTCGCGCTCATGAGTCACCTTTGGGGGCTGCGGGCTTTTTCGCGGCAGGTTTCTTGGTTGCCGGTTTCTTGGCGGGCGTTTTCTTGGCTGCTGGTTTCTTGGCGGGCGTTTTCTTTGCCGCTGGTTTCTTTGCCGCTGGCTTCTTTGCTGCTGGCTTCTTCGCGGCCGGCTTGGCTGTTTCCGCCTCTGCCTCGGCCTCCTCGCGTGCCTTGCGCTCTGTGGCGGCCTTGGCCATCGCTTCGTCGATCTTGGCGCGGGCTTCCTGGCGTTCCTTGGACAGGGCCGTAGTGGCCGGACCGGCCTTGGCCGCCCCCATGCCGCTGGCCTCGCGAATTTTGTCGGCGCCGAATTTCTTGGGGTTGGCGGCCGCATTCAGGGTTTTCTGGATTTCGCTGACACCGGCCTGATCGGCGGCAGCGTTCATTGCGCTGGAAAACTCGCGCGCCATGCCCTTGGCCTTGCCCACAAACTGCCCGACCGTCTTGAACAGCACGGGCAAATCCTTGGGGCCGACCACGATCAGCGCCACGATGCCGACCACCATTAACTCGCTCCAGCCAAGGCCGAACATAGGCGTACCCTTTGCTTAGGTCACAGGCGCTCAGGCCTTGTCTTTGTCTTCCTCGGGGGTGACATCGCGGGCGGACTCGGCCTGCTCGTCAATCTCTTTGGTGGAATCATCCACGCCTTTCTTGAAGGCGGTGATGCCCTTGCCCACTTCGCCCATAAGCGATGAAATCTTGCCGCGGCCAAACAGAACCAACACGACAACGGCGATCAAAAGAAGGCCCGGTAGGCCGATATTGTTAAGCATGTGAAACTCTCCCGTAGGGGGCGGAATGTCCGGCCCAAGTCTAAGTCAGGCACTTAGATAAGCGCTGCAACGCGGCAATGGAAGCCCGAAAATGCGCGGCAAACCCCTTTTTTGCAAGGGTTTTGCTGATTTAGTGACAAAAACTTGTCAACTGTCAGTTTTCTGTCAAAACTTGCCTGAAAGGAGATCAAGATGCGCCGTGCCGACCAACTCATGCAGATCGTCCAGCTTTTGCGCGATGGTGACCTGCACCGCGCAGGCGACATCGCAAGCGCCACGGGGGTGTCCCTGCGCACGATCTATCGCGATATGGAAACGCTGGCCGCGTCCGGTGTCCCGATCGAGGGCGAGCGCGGCACGGGCTACCGCGTCACCGCCGCCATCACCCTTCCCCCGCTCAACCTGACCATGGCCGAGGTCGAAGCGCTGCATCTTGCCATCGCGGGCCTTGGTCAAGCCAACGATCCGGACCTGCGCAGCGCCGGGCAAAGCCTGTCAGCCAAAATCGGCGCCGTGCTGCCCGAAGACCGCAGCAAGGCCCCCGCCAGCTTTGGCTTTGCGGTCTATCCGTTTGCCGATGCCGCGCGTGGGTTCCGGCACCTGCCGATCATGCGACAGGCGATGCGCTCGCGCCAGAAACTGGCAATTACCCATGACGGCGCGGACCGCACCGTGCGCCCCCTCAAGCTGGATTATTGGGGCCGGTTGTGGACCTGCGTGGTCTGGTGCGAAACCACCAAGGGCTTTGCCGATCTGCGCATCGACCAGATCAGTGCCCTGCGCGTCCTGCCCAGTCTGTTCGTCAATGAAACGGGGAAATCGCTCGCCGATTATGCGGGCTAGGTGCGCGCAAACACGAAACAGCGGTCGCGCCGTATCATGATCCAAAGCGGCGTGCCGACCTGTGGCAGGAACACCGACGGGATCAGCGCCTTGAGCCGCGATCCGTCGTAATCCATGCGAAATTCCACAAGGCTTTCACTGCCCATGAAACGCGCACGTTCAACGACCCCGCGCGCAGGCGTGCCCTCGGCGATGGTCGGGTTGGGGCCGCGCCCGTCGCGATCAAAGTCGATCTTGATGTGCTGGGGGCGCGTGACGATATCCACCGCTGTGCCATCCGCAATCCCGGGCGCAAGAAACTGGCCAAAGGGCGTCTGCACCAGCGCGCCATGCACATCGCCCGAAATCACATTGATATCGCTGAAAAAACCTGCCGCCTGCTTGTCGGTCGGGGTGTTGTAGATGTTATAGGGCGCGCCCTGCTGCACGATCTTGCCATCGCGCATCAGCGCAATTTCATCGGCCATGCGCATCGCCTCGCCCGGTTCGTGGGTGACCAGCAGCACGGCGGTGCTTTCGTCTTTCAGCACTTCAAGGGTTTCATCGCGGATATCATCGCGCAGACGGTCATCAAGACCGGAAAACGGTTCGTCCATCAACATGATGCGCGGACGCGGGGCCAGCGCACGGGCCAGCGCGACACGTTGCTGTTCACCCCCCGAAAGCTGATGCGGATAGGCGTCCATGTGGCGCGTCATGCCAACACGGTCCAGCAGCGCGGCGACCCTTGCGCGCACCTCGGCCTGCGGCCCCTTCAGGCCAAACGCCACGTTGCGGCCAACGTCCAGATGCGGAAACAGCGCGAAATCCTGAAACATCAACCCGATCGAGCGCGCTTCGGGCGGCACGCGAAACACGGTGTCACAGACCAGCTTGCCATCTACATGGATCGACCCGCTGTCCTGCATTTCCACGCCCGCGATCATGCGCAGGGTCGTGGACTTGCCGCAGCCCGATGGCCCCAGCAAGCATGTCACCTGCCCCGGCATCACCGAAAGCGATACATCATCCACAACCGCGCGTCCGTCAAAGCTGCGCGCCAGGTTGGTGATCTGCAATCTGGGGGTCTGTGTCACACTGCCGCCTAATTCCGAGTGATCTTATCGGGTAATCACAGGGCGTGGTATCAACCCCCGCCCTGATCGGCAAGACTCAGAGTGTCGCATTCACCGCGCCGCCATCCAGCAAAATGTTCTGCCCGACGATGAATCCAGCGTGTTGCGAGCACAAGAATGCGCACATCGCCCCGAATTCATCCGCCGTGCCATAGCGGCGCGCGGGTATCGTCGCTTCGCGTTGCGCGCGGGCCTGATCCATCGAAATGCCCTGTTGCGTGCTGACGCCGGTATCAAGGCTGATCGCGCGGTCCGTGGCATGAATCCCCGGCAACATGTTGTTGATCGTCACCCCGTCAGGGGCAACCTGGCGCGATGTGCCCGCCACATAGCCCGTCAGACCGGCCCGCGCCGCATTGGACAGGCCCAGCACCGCAATCGGCGATTTCACCGACTGCGAGGTGATGTTCACCACGCGGCCCCAACCCTGTTTCTGCATGTCCGGCAGCAGCGCTTTCATCAGGGCAATCGGCGCCAGCATATTGGCATCCAGTGCAGCAATAAAATCGTCGCGATCCCAATCCGACCACATACCGGGCGGGGGGCCACCGGCGTTTGTGACAAGGATATCAACGCCCTGCGCCGCCTTCAGCACATCCGCCTGCCCCGTTGCGCTGGCGATATCCGCCGCGACCGTAACCACCTTGACACCGAACTCCGTGCGGATCGCATCGGCGGCAGCCTCTAGCGCGTCAACCCCGCGCGCGTTCATCACCAGATCGACACCTGCCGCCGCCAGCGCGCGCGCACAGCCCAGCCCCAAGCCCTTGGACGCGGCACAGACCAGCGCCCGTTTACCCTTGATTCCCAGATCCATGCTAAGCCCTTTTCAATTGCGTTGATCCTGCCTAAGTCGCCCTTGCATGTTTTGCAACAAACGCCGTCAACTGGTCCGGGATTTGACGCCTTTGCGCCGCATTTCCTTTTTAGGTTAATGGGGTTAGCAGGTTCAACAAAGTGAGTGTTTTCATGTCCAAGGCCAACCCGTCCGCGCCCCAGTCGTTGCAGGTCTATCCCGCAGCGCAGTTTCGCGTGACTGATGGTGTGGCCGAAGGCGATGCAATCACATTTGCCGACGAACTGGTAATGGACGACATCTATCAGCTGGCCGATGGCGCCGACCGCCTGCCTTTGATGGCGTTGATGACAGATGCGCCGACCCGTTTCATCCTGCATCAGGACACCCCGCAGGGCACGGCTGGCAATGACCTTTATCTAGATTGCTGCGTCACCCTGATGGCCCCCGACAGCACCACCATCGAAGCGCTGGTATTCGTCGAGGTTGAAGACGGCGATGTGGCCGATACCTATTTGCTGCCGCTTGCGACCCTGTCATCGGACACCAATTACCGGCTTGTTGGCGTTGACCGCCACGCTGCCACCAGCCGCTTTTCCGAAGTAGCCTGCGTGTCGTTCACGCGCGGCACCCGCATCACGCTTGCCTCGGGCGAACAGCGCCCGGTCGAGGATTTGCAGGTCGGCGACCGTGTCCTGACCCGCGATGATGGCCCGCAATCTGTGCGCTGGATCGGCCAGACAACCCTGCGCGCCGTCGGGGCATTTGCGCCGGTTGTGATCCGCAAGGACACGCTGTTCAACGCTCATGATCTGGTGCTGAGCCCCGACCACCGCATTTTCGTCTATCAGCGCGAGGACACCCTTGGCGCGGGCCGCGCCGAGGTGCTGATCAAGGTGCGCCACCTGATAAATGGCGATACGGTATTCCAGCGCGATGGCGGTTTCGTGGACTATTTCCAACTGCTGTTTGACGATCACCAGATCGTCTATGCCGAAGGGATCGCAGCCGAAACCTTGCTGATTGATCCGCGCACACGCGGCGCATTGCCGACCGGCGCACCTATCGACACGCACCGCGACCGCCAGCACAACGACTATGAAGTGACCGAAAGCCTGCTGACCAAACGTGACGCTGTTGCGCTGTTACGGCGGGCATCCAGCAGCTAGGCATCTTGCCCCCGCCACGGCGCCCCGCTATAGCCGCGCCATGACAAACCGCCCCGCCCTTCCCGCCGAAATTGCCCGCCGCCGGACCTTTGCGATCATCTCGCACCCGGATGCGGGCAAAACGACGCTGACTGAAAAGTTCCTGCTTTATGGTGGCGCGATCCAGATGGCCGGTCAGGTGCGCGCCAAGGGCGAGGCACGGCGCACCCGTTCCGACTTCATGCAGATGGAAAAAGACCGCGGGATTTCCGTGTCTGCGTCAGCTATGTCGTTTGATTTCAAGACTTTCCGGTTCAATTTGGTGGACACGCCCGGTCACTCGGACTTTTCCGAGGATACCTACCGCACCCTGACGGCCGTGGACGCCGCCGTGATGGTGATCGACGGGGCCAAGGGTGTGGAAAGCCAGACGCAAAAACTGTTCGAGGTCTGCCGGCTGCGCGACCTGCCGATCCTGACTTTTTGTAACAAGATGGACCGCGAAAGCCGCGACACGTTTGATATCATTGACGAAATTCAAGAAAATCTGGCAATTGACGTGACCCCTGCGTCATGGCCTATCGGGGTCGGGCGCGAATTTATCGGCTGTTACGACATCTTGCAGGACAAACTACACCTGATGGACCGCGCCGATCGCAACAAGGTTGCGGAATCGGTCGAAATCAACGGGCTGGACGATCCGAAACTGGCCGAACTGGTGCCTGCGCACTTACTGGAAAAATTCCTTGAAGAAATCGAAATGGCGCGCGAATTGCTGCCCGCCCTTGATCCCGCGGCGCTGCTGAACGGGTCAATGACGCCGATCTGGTTCGGCTCGGCCATGAATTCGTTCGGCGTGCAGGAACTGATGGACGGGATCGCCACCTATGGCCCCGAACCGCAACCCCAACGCGCCACCCCGCGCGAGATTTTGCCCGAAGAAACAAAGGTGTCCGGCTTTGTCTTCAAGGTGCAGGCGAACATGGACCCCAAGCACCGCGACCGCGTGGCCTTTGTGCGTCTGGCATCGGGACACTTCCTGCGCGGCATGAAACTGACCCATGTGCGCTCCAAGAAACAGATGGCGATTTCCAACCCCGTGCTGTTCCTCGCCTCGGATCGCGAGTTGGCCGAGGAGGCATGGGCGGGCGACATCATCGGCATCCCCAACCACGGGCAATTGCGCATTGGCGACACCCTGACCGAAGGCGAAGCCCTGCGCGTCACCGGTATCCCGTCATTCGCGCCCGAACTGCTGCAAGGCGTGCGCGCGGGCGACCCGATGAAGGCCAAACACCTTGAAAAAGCCCTGATGCAATTCGCCGAAGAAGGCGCCGCGAAAGTGTTCAAACCGACCTTTGGGTCGGGGTTTATCGTCGGCGTGGTTGGCGCGCTGCAATTCGAGGTTCTGGCGTCACGGATCGAGCTGGAATACGGCCTGCCCGTCCGGTTTGATCAGTCGCAATTCACCAGCGCCCGCTGGGTGCAGGGCAACAAAGCGGACGTCGACAAGTTCGCCGCCGCCAACAAACAACACATCGCCACCGACAACGACGGCGACGTGGTTTACCTGACCCGCTTGCAATGGGACATCGACCGCGTCGCGCGCGATTACCCCGATGTGAGCCTGACAGCGACCAAGGAAATGATGGTCTGATGCCCCTGCAAAACCGCGTGCAACCGGACGGGCAGATCATTGCCCATCCGGCGCGCGGCACGTTTACGGGCAATCGCGGGATCCTGCACACGGCTGATCGCCAGATGGGCGCGGCCCTGTGGAAACATCGCGCGTGGATTTGTTGCACGCTTGATTGGCAGGGGCGCAAGCGCACGGTGATGACGGGGCGCAACTGGACCGAACTGTTCTTTCTGGACGAGGCCGTGGCGCTGGCCGCCGGACACCGCCCCTGCGCCTATTGTCGGCGCGCAGATTACGCCCGCTATTGCACGGCGTGGGCGGGGGCATATGGCACACGAAACACCGCGCCGCAGATGGACGCCGCGCTGCACCGCGCCCGCACGATCCCCGGCGCGCGGGCATTGCGCCATGTCATGCACGATTCTGACGCCCTTCCCGACGGTGCGATGATCCTGCATGGCCAGCAGCCGCATCTGATCGCAGGCGCACAGGTCCACCCCTTTACCCCAGCCGGATACAGCGCGCCAAGCGCGCGGCCATCGGGGCGGGCGATATGTCTGACACCGCAACCCAACCTTGATGTTCTGGCCGCAGGGTATTCACCGAAACTGCATCACAGCTTTGGCACCTAACCTGCCCCGCTGCCTTATAAACTTGACGTTCTGCGCCGCAGCGCCTAAAGCATCCACAGATCGAACGCACCGGCAATCTGGCCGGGCGGGCCGCGCAGGTTTGCGGCCATAACAGCCGCAAAACGCGAAAGGGCTACATGACCAAATTTTCCGATCTCAATCTTGATCCCAAGGTTCTCAAGGCTATTGTCGACACCGGCTATGAAACGCCCACGCCCATTCAGGCGGGTGCGATCCCCCCCGCCCTTGAAGGTCGCGATGTGTTGGGCATTGCCCAGACGGGCACCGGCAAGACGGCTGCCTTTACCATGCCGATGATTTCGCTGCTGCGCCGTGGCCGCGCCCGTGCGCGCATGCCGCGCAGCCTTGTGCTTTGCCCGACACGGGAACTGGCCGCGCAGGTCGCTGAAAATTTCGATGCCTATGCCAAATATACCAAGCTGACCAAGGCGCTGCTGATCGGCGGCGTGTCGTTCAAGGAACAGGACCTTCTGATCGACAAGGGCGTTGATGTGCTGATCGCCACGCCGGGCCGCCTTCTGGACCATTTCGAACGCGGCAAACTGATCCTGTCGGATGTGAAAATCATGGTCGTGGACGAGGCCGACCGCATGCTTGATATGGGCTTTATCCCTGATATCGAACGCATTTTCGGCCTTACCCCTTTTACGCGCCAGACGTTTTTCTTTAGCGCCACCATGGCACCGGAGATCGAGCGGATCACCAATACGTTCCTGTCCAACCCTGCCCGCATCGAAGTGGCCCGCGCCGCGACGACCGGCGAAAACATCACCCAGGGCGTGGTCATGTTCAAAGGCAGCCGCAAGGATCGCGAAGCCACCGAAAAGCGTGCCCTGCTGCGCGCCCTGATCCAAAGCGAAGGCGAAAACTGCCGCAACGGTATCATCTTTTGCAACCGCAAGGTCGATGTGGATGTTGTTGCCAAATCCATGAAGAAACACGGGTTTGACGCCGCGCCAATCCATGGCGATCTCGACCAGTCACACCGCACCCGCACCCTGCAGGAATTCCGCGATGGCACCCTGCGCTTTCTTGTGGCGTCAGATGTAGCCGCGCGCGGGCTTGATGTGCCAAACGTCAGCCATGTGTTCAACTTTGATGTGCCCAGCCACGCCGAAGATTACGTGCACCGGATCGGGCGCACGGGCCGCGCGGGCAAGCTTGGCACCACGATGATGATCTGCGTGCCGCGCGACGAAAAAAACCTTGAAGATGTGGAACGCCTTGTGCAGTCAGCGATCCCGCGTCTGGACAATCCGATGGGTGGCAGTGCCCCCAAGGCCGAGGAAAAAGCCGAAGAACCTAAAAAGCGGACACGCACGCGGTCGCGCAAATCCGATGCGCCAAAGGATGACGCGCCAAAGGCGGAACCTGTGGCCGAAAAACCGGCCGAGAAGCCAGTCGAAAAAGCCGCTGAAAAGAAGGCTGACAAGCCAGAGCGCGGGCGCAGCAAACCCCGCAACGACAACAACAATCGCGCGGCCGGCATGGGCGACGATGCCCCCGATTTCATCGCGATGAGCTTTGACGAGCGGCGCAAGGGTTAAACGCAGCCAACGAACAAGACGCAGGGCGGGTACCGGATGGCCCCGCCCTTTTTGTTGTCCGTTTGCCCAAGTGCCAGACGGTCTGACCGGCGCCTGCGGCTTGATTCCGGTCTGTCGATAAACGCTAGCTCAACCGCGAAATCACCACCGTCACTTCGGGCTTTTTGCCGATCTCGGACATGGCCGATCCACGCGCGATCTTGCGCAGTTCTTTCTCCAGCGCGTCGTCACTGGCCAGCGTCTTGTCGGCGGCGCGGTTCATGAATTGCGATAGGTCCTGTTCCAGCACATCGACCAGCGGCGCGTTGTTGCGGCCCATTTCGGGCAGGCCCATGACTTCGCACCACGGATCGCCCAAGGGCTCGCCCTCCTCGTCGATAATCGTCGTGACAATCACATGGCCGTTCAGCGCCATGCGAATCCGGTCGCGCACGATCCCGTCCATCGCGCCGTACTGCACGGTGCCGTCCAGATAGGTGCGCCCTGTGTCGATGTATTCGGCGACGCGCGGGGCGTTGCCGGACAGATCAATCATCATGCCGTTCACGGCAACGACACCGGCCAATCCCTTGCCTTGCGCAATCTTCACGTGTTCGCGCAGGTGGCGGTGTTCACCGTGCATCGGGATCACAATCTGCGGTTTGACGATATCGTGCATTTCTTCGATGTCAGGGCGGTTGGCGTGACCCGACACATGATAAAGCCCCGAAGAATCGTCAATGATATCAACGCCCATTTCCGAAAACTGGTTCATGATGCGGATCACGCCGCGTTCATTGCCGGGGATCGTTTTCGAGCTGAACAGGAAGGTATCGCCTTCCTTCATGGTCAGCCCCATGTATTTGCCATTTGCCAATTGCGCCGATGCCGCGCGCCTTTCGCCCTGCGATCCGGTGACCAGCAGCATCAGGTTTTCGCGCGGCACGTTCAGCGCATCTTCGGGCGAAATGGTGCTTGGGAAATCGTGCAGGATGCCGACTTCGCTTGCGGCTTCGGTCATGCGGCGCATGGCGCGCCCCAACAGGCAAACCGAACGCCCCGCGCGATCTGCCGCCTGCGCCAGCGTTTTCAGACGCGCGATGTTTGACGCAAAAGTGGTCGCCACGACCATCCCCGACATCTCGCGCATCAGCTTTTCAATCTCGGGGCCAACGGATGCTTCGGAGCGGCCCGCGTGCGGCGAAAAGATATTGGTGCTGTCACAGACCAGCGCACGCACGCCGTCCTTGGACACCTTGCGCCACAGGTCATGATCAAAGGGTTCGCCAACAACTGGCGTTGTATCAATCTTGAAATCACCGGTGTGCAGCACCCGCCCGTCGGGGCTGTCGATCACAAGAGCACTGCTTTCAGGGATCGAGTGGCTGATCGGCAGGAACCCTACAGAAAACGGTCCCGCCTGCACCGTGTCGGGCCATTTGTTCACGACCGTCACGCTGTCATCGGAATACCCGTGTTCCGACATCTTGCGCCGCGCGATATTGGCCGTGAACGCACGCGCATAGACCGGCGCGCCAAGACGTTCCCATGTGTGGCCAACTGCGCCCACGTGATCTTCGTGCGCGTGGGTGATGAAGATCGCCTCGATCCGGTCGCGCCGTGCCTCGAGCCACGAAATATCGGGCAGGATCAGGTCCACGCCCGGTGTCGTGTCCATATCGGGAAAGGTCACGCCCAGATCAACGACAATCAGCCGTTCCTGATCGGGCTTGCCATAGCCATAGACATAGCAATTCATCCCGATCTCGCCCGCCCCGCCCAGAGGAAGGTAGATCAAACGGTTACTGCTCATGGATTATCCTTGTTATATTGGTGGATGACGGTCAGGCCGTGCATCGTCAGATCGTCTTCGATCACGTCAAACAGGTGGTCGCCCTGCGCAAACAGGGGCGCAAGGCCGCCCGTGCCGACAACCTTCATGGGGTGGCCGTATTCGGCCTTGATGCGCGCTGTTAGCCCTTCAATGAGACCGGTGTAACCCCAAAACACCCCCGACTGGATGCAATCGACCGTATTGGTGCCGATCACCTTGGCGGGCTGGGATACATCGACGTGCGGCAAGGCGGCGGCACCGGCGGCCAAAGCCTCAAGGCTCAGGTTCACACCGGGGGAAATCACCCCGCCGATATAGGCACCGTCTTCGGCGACCACATCGAAATTGGTGGCCGTGCCGAAATCAACGACCACCACAGATCCGCCGTGGCGATCAAAGGCACCGGCGGCATTGGCCAGACGGTCAGGCCCGGGGCGCACGCCCGCATCAACGCGCGGCGGCACCGGCAGCTTGCAGTCGGGCTTGCCAACAACCATGGGACGGCACTGAAAGAACCGCTCGCAGAACACACGCAGGTTGAACACCACGCGCGGCACGGTGGACGAAATGATCACATCCGAGATGTCGGGCGTAATGCCATAGTGCTGCACCAGCGTCGTGAACCACGTGAAATAGGCGTCCGCCGTGCGGCCATGGTGGGTCGAGGTGCGCATCGTGCACAGGAATTTCTGCCCGTCCCAGATGGAAAAGACCGTATTCGTGTTGCCGCAATCAATAGCCAGAAGCATTTGCCGCCCCTTTAGAAATATACATCAGCCGCCGCGATAGCAGTGCGCCCTTCGGGTGTCAAAAGCACGAGGTTTCCGGCTTCGTCCACGGTCTCGAACGTGCCGGTGATTTCCGCGCGCATGGTGCGTGCGGTGATCACATCGCCAAGGCGCGCAGCGTGGGACAGCCAGATACGGCGGATCGGGTCAAAACCAAGCTCGCGAAACAGGCGTTCCTGATCAGCAAAGTGACTGGCCAGCCAGAACAGGAAATCCTGCGGGCTGACACTGGCCCCATGTGCGGCCAGTGCCGTGGGCCGGAACGCACCCGCCTCGACCTGATCTGGTAAAGGGGCGGTGGCAAGGTTCACGCCAACACCGATTGACAGATAATCAACCTGCCCGCCTCGCCCGATGCTTTCCAGCAAGATACCCGCGACCTTGCCGCCCGATAGCAGCACATCGTTGGGCCATTTGTTGGCAAGCTGATCTGCGGGCACAGACATGGCAAGGGTCTGGCGCAGGGCCACCGCCATGAGGAACGACCGCAACGCCGCCTGCGCCGGATCGCAGGACACCCGCAACAGCAATGTCGCGGCAAAGTTCCCATCAGCCGAGGCCCAGGGACGGCCCCGCCGCCCATGTGCCGCCGTCTGGCGTTTTGCCATGATCCATGTGTGGCCCGCAGTGTCAGGCGCGATACGGCGCGCATGGGCCATCGTGCTGTCCACCTCGTCCAGCACGACACGCCCATAGCCCAAGGGCCAGAATTGCGCTGTTTCAGGTGTATCCCAAAGCGGGGTCAGATCAGTTGACAAGAGCCAACGACGCCGCTTCGGCCAGCGTTTCGATTCCGAACAAGTTCACGATCCCGACCAGCATGATCGCAGCGCTCACCACAAGGAACCCCCACAAGACCGGCGGCATCCCGCGATCCAGCGGTTCGTCCTGTTCCGCGCCGAAATACATGTAGAACACGATGCGCAGGTAATAGAACGCACCGATCACCGAAGCCACAACACCCGCCACGGCCAACCAGCCAAGACCCGCGTCATAGGCAGCGCGCAGCACGTAGAACTTGCCGAAAAAGCCCACCAGCGGCGGCACACCAGCAAGCGAGAACATCAGCAACAACACGGCCAGCGCCTTGAGCGGTTCAGCCTTGGCGTATTGGTTCAGCGACGCAATGTCGGTGACAGGGCGGCCATCACGTTCCATCGACAGGATGAAGGCGAATGTGCCGATATTCATCGTCACGTAGATCGCCATGTAGATCAGCATCGCCTGCACACCGAACGCGGTGCCAGCGGCCAGCCCCATCAGGGCGAACCCCATGTGGGCGATGGACGAATAGGCCATCAGACGTTTGATGTTGGTCTGCCCGATCGCCGCAATCGCACCAAGGAACATGGAAATCACCGACAGGAAGGCCACGATCTGCTGCCAGTCGCCGACGATCCCGCCGAATGCGTCATGCACGACACGGGCAAACAGGCCCATCGCGGCGACCTTGGGGGCCGTGGCAAAGAATGCGGTGACTGGCGTGGGCGAGCCTTCATAGACGTCAGGTGTCCACATGTGGAAGGGCGCGGCGCTGACCTTGAAGGCGAAACCGGCCAGCATGAACACCACACCAAACAACAGGCCCAAGGACACGCCACCATCTGCGGCAGCGATGATCCCGGTGAACAGGGTCGTGCCCGCAAAGCCGTAGGTAAGCGAGGCACCGTAAAGCAACAGACCCGACGACAGCGCGCCAAGCACGAAGTATTTGAGGCCCGCCTCGGTCGATTTCACGCTATCGCGGCGCAGGGATGCCACCACATAAAGGGCCAGCGATTGCAGTTCGAGGCCCATGTAAAGCGCCATCAGATCACCGGCGCTGACCATCACCATCATGCCGACAACCGACAGGGCCACCAGCAGCGGATATTCGAACCGCAAAAGGCCACGTTTGGTCATGTAGTCCTGCGACATCAGCAGGACGGCGGCGGCGGACAACAGGATCGTCACCTTGGCAAAGCGGGCGAATGCGTCATCGACGAACATGCCGCCAAAGGCGGTTGTCGTGCCTTTGCCGCCATAGCCGATCACGGCGGCCAAAAGCACGAACACCCCCGACGTCACCCAGACCATCAGTGGTGCGGTCTTGTCCTTGCCCGTGTAAACGCCAGCCATCAGGGCCAGCATGGCAAAGACCGCAAGCGCGATTTCGGGGAGGACGGTTTGCATATCAACAGAAATCATCCGTTCACTTCCTTAATTCTGAGCCAACTGGCTGGCGGCATCAAAAGCCGCCTGCGCTGTGTCCACACGCCCGATCAGCGCTTGCACGCTGGGGCCGATAATGTCTGTCACAAGGCTGGGATAGACACCCAGCAAAAGGGTCATCACCACCAATGGTGCAAAGATCAAACGCTCGCGGCGGGTCATGTCCGTGATGGAGCGCAGGCTTTCCTTGATCAGATCACCCATCACCACGCGGCGATAAAGCCACAGCGCATAGGCCGCCGACAGGATCACGCCTGACGCGGCAAACAGCGCCACCCAGGTGTTGGCTTGGAACACACCGACCAGTGTGAGGAATTCCCCGACAAACCCGGATGTACCCGGCAGGCCCACGTTGGCCATGGTGAAGAACATGAAGATCAGCGCATAGACCGGCATCTTGTTCACAAGGCCGCCATAAGCATCAATGTCGCGGGTATGCATCCGGTCATAGATCACGCCAACGCACAGGAACAGCGCGCCGGAAATGAAACCGTGGCTGATCATCTGAAAGATCGCGCCGTCGATCCCTTGCTGGTTCACGGCGAAAATCCCCATCGTCACGTATCCCATGTGGGCGACCGATGAATAGGCGATCAGCTTCTTCATGTCCTGCTGCACAAGGGCGACCAGGGACGTGTAAACGATGGCGATGGCCGACAGCCACAGCACCATGGTGCCCAGCACCTCGGTCCCGACAGGGAACATCGGCAAGCTGAACCGCAAGAAACCGTAGCCACCCATTTTCAGCAGGATCGCCGCCAGCACGACCGACCCGGCGGTGGGTGCCTGCACGTGCGCATCGGGAAGCCACGTATGCACCGGCCACATGGGCATCTTGACGGCAAAGGAGGCAAAGAAGGCCAGCCACATCAGGGTTTGCATGCCCCCGACCACATGAATGCCCAGCAGGCTGAAACTCTCGCTGCCAAAATCATGGGTCAGCAGGGTGACGATATCCGTGGTGCCCGCGTCTGTGAACATGGCGACCATTGCCACCAACATCAGCACCGAACCAAGGAAGGTATAAAGGAAGAACTTGAAGGACGCATAAATACGGTCCTTGCCGCCCCAGATACCGATGATCAGGAACATCGGGATCAGACCCGCCTCGAAGAAGACGTAGAACAGCACCAGATCCAGCGCCATGAACACGCCCAGCATCAGTGTTTCAAGGATCAGGAAGGCGATCATGTATTCCTTGACGCGGGTTTTCACATCCCAACAGGACGCAATCACCAGCGGCATCAGGAACGTGGTCAGCATGACGAAAAGGATCGAAATGCCATCAACGCCCATCTTGTATTGCAAGCCCAGCAGCCAGTCGCGTTCCTCGACGAACTGGAAACCGGTGTTTTGCGGGTCGAACCCGAACAGGATGAACAGCGACACAAAGAACGTCATTACGGTGGCGGCCATGGCCACCCATTTGGCGTTGCGCTGCGCGTCCTTGTCGTCACCGCGCAGGAACAGGGCCAGAATTGCGGCCGCCAGCAACGGAATGAACGTCACAATCGAAAGGAGGTTTTCCATCAGTTATACCCTCCGGTCAGCGTGACATAGGTGAGGATAATCGCGATCCCCACAACCATGGCAAAGACGTAAGTGAACACGTATCCGGTTTGCATCCGGCCCGCGAAACGGGTCAGCAGCGGGATAATCCCAAGGGCGACCCCGTTGATGCCGCCATCAATGACATTGCCATCGCCGCGCTGCCACAGGATACGGCCCACGGCCTTGGCGGGACGCACGAAAATGAAATCGTAAATCTCGTCGAAATACCACTTGTTGAGCAGGAAGTTATAGAGCGGACGCTGCACGTCCGCCAAACGACGCGGCAGGGACGGATTGACGATATAGAACCAGTAGGCGGTGATCAGGCCCAGCAACATCGCAACAAAAGGCGACAGCTTGACCCAGACAGGCACCTGATGGGCATCGTCCAGCGTGGTGTTTTCGGGGGCGACATAGATCGCACCCTGCCCCGGCTGACCGGCAAAGACATAGTGGGTCTCGCCGTGATCGTCCCCGGCCGCTTCACCGTGATCATCCGCAACGGCTTCTTCGCCATGATCATCGCCATGCGCACCCGCTTCGGCGTATTCCACACCGAAATACTGGCCCACATATTTTGCATTCCCGAAAAACGGCTTGTAAAACACCATCCCCGAGAAAACCGCGCCAAAGGCCAGCACGGCCAGCGGGATCAGCATCACCTTGGGGGATTCATGGGCGTGTTCGTGGGTGTGCTTGTCACCGCGCGGCGTGCCATAGAACGTCAGGAACATCAGCCGCCAGCTATAGAATGATGTGAACAGCGCTGCGACAACCAGCATCCAGAAACCATAACCACCGCCGCCCGCATAGGCGCTTTCGATGATCGCATCCTTGGACACGAAGCCAGCAAAGCCGACAGGAAAGCCGATATACAGCAGCGGAATACCCACGCCCGTGATCGCCAGCGTGCCGATCATCATCGCCCAGAATGTCATTGGCAGCTTTTTACGCAAGCCGCCGTAATTGCGCATGTCCTGTTCGTGGTGCATCCCGTGGATCACCGAACCGGCCCCAAGGAACAACATCGCCTTGAAAAACGCGTGGGTCAGCAGGTGGAACATCGCGACCGAATAAACCCCAAGGCCCGCCGCCACGAACATATAGCCAAGCTGCGACATCGTTGAATAGGCGATGACGCGCTTGATGTCGTTTTGCACAAGGCCGATCGTCGCGGCAACAAAGGCCGTGCTTGCGCCCATAAAGACGATGAAGCTTTGCGTTTCGGGGGCAAATTCCATCAGCGGCGACATGCGGCAAATCAGGAAAACACCCGCCGTCACCATTGTCGCGGCGTGGATCAGGGCCGACACGGGCGTCGGGCCTTCCATCGCGTCGGGTAGCCATGTGTGCAGGAACAGCTGCGCCGACTTGCCCATCGCACCGACGAACAACAGGAATGCAATCAGGTTGGCCGCGTTCCAGCTTGTCCACAGGAACGTCAGTTCCATTTCAGCCAGCCGCGGTGCGGCGGCAAAGATATCGTCAAAGCGGATGCTATCGACCGTAAAGAACAGTGCCATCATCGCCAGCGCCAGCCCAACGTCGCCCACACGGTTGACGACGAACGCCTTGATCGCGGCGGCATTCGCACTTGGCTTGCGGTAATAGAACCCGATCAGCAGATAGGATGCGAGGCCCACGCCCTCCCAGCCAAAAAACAACTGCACAAGGTTATCGGCCGTCACCAGCATCAACATCGTGAACGTGAAAAGGCTCAGATAGGCAAAGAAGCGGGCCTTATACTTGGCCTCGCCAAAGTTTTCGTCATGGGCCATGTAGCCGAAGGAATAAAGGTGGACCAACGCCGAAACGGTCGTGATCACGATCAGCATGATCGCGGTCAGACGGTCCATGCGAATGGCCCAGGATGTATCCAGTGTGCCCGACTGGATCCAGTTCATCAGGTGGATGGTTTCCGTCACACCGTCATGGCCAAGGAACACGATCCACGACAGGAAACACGACAGGAACAACAGACCCGTGGTCAGCCATTGCGCAGCCGTCTCGCCGATAACCTTCCAGAAGAAACCGCCGATAATGGCGCCAACCAGCGGGGCGAATAGGATGATGGTTTCCATGTATTTAGCCCTTCATCACGTTGACGTCTTCAACGTCGATGGTCCCGCGGGTGCGGAAGAAACAAACAAGGATCGCAAGGCCAATCGCGGCCTCGGCGGCGGCGACGGTCAGCACGAACAGGGTAAACACCTGCCCGACCAGATCACCCAGAAAGCTGGAGAACGCGACCAAGTTGATATTCACCGCCAGCAGCATCAATTCGATGCTCATCAGCAGGATGATCACATTCTTGCGGTTCAGAAACAGGCCAAAGATGCCAATGACAAACAGGGCCGCAGCCACCGTGAGATAATGTTCAAGTCCGATCATTGGATGACTCCGTCATTGTCTTCAAAGATGCGAGGGAGGACGTCGTAGTCCGCTCTTGCGGTACGATTTGGATATACAGCCAAACAGCCACAACTGGCTTCGTGGCGTTGCGAAACGTGAACCTGATCTGGAAAGTCATGCCTAAATAGATTCGAAAGCGTCAGAAGACTGTATTCGGTCGAAGAAACGAGGGCAGCCTCAAAGACCGCAAGTACTTCAGTTTCAACGTTAAACGAAACGTCGGGTGAGTTTCGTTTTGTTACCACCCTCAGTTCGTTGCCCTTCGCGCAATCCGTTACTGACAGAAAGGCGTATCCGCCCATTCCGGGAACTGACCAAAAACCCTCGAATGCCACATATCCACCGCCAATATCTCGATGCTCGAACTCGCCCGCGTGGTGGGACATTGTCAAACGATCGCAATCAGACAGAGCCACCGAGGCAGCCGAAGAGGCCAATCCCAACAAGATACCGGTCAAAACTGACAGTCTTAGGTTCGCGAATTGCATCACAGCCCCCACCCCGCTTTCACGTCGTTCACTTCCATCACATTGGCCAGACCGCGCATCATTCGTCCGTCCCGTAATAGATGTCACAGGCGCAATCGCCCATGTCGTTTTGCCCCAAACGCGCGGCGGCGCCGAGTGCGCCGAGCGCCTCGCCGATCTGGCGCAGGGTGTATTGGCCGCGGCCGTAAACCATTTCTTCGTAGATCGGCGTGACAGCGTCGATCTGATCCTCGCTATAAGCCACGATCAGGTAGTCGCCCGTGGTGCAGCTTTGCAAAATCGCCGTCTCGCCCGCGTCCGCATCATAAATCATCGAGGACACGAAACCGTTGCCCACATCGTTGGGATAGACATCAAACTGCCCACGCCCCATGTCGGTGATCTGCTGCGCGCGCGCGTCAAAGCTGCACGAAGGCGGCACCACGATCGCCTCGGCACGGCCACTGACAGCCAGAACGGCCAGCAGGGATATGAGCGCGGTTGTCTTCACAGCCCCTGCCCCGGTTTCACGTCTTTCAGTTCCATCGCCTTGGCCGGATCGCGCATCATCTGGCCGACGATATCCTGGCGCTTGATGTCCACGCGGTGGCGCAACGTCAGGACAATCGCGCCGATCATGGCAACCAGCAGGATCAGGCCGGCAAGCTGGAACAGCATGATATATTTGTCATAAATCAGCATGCCCAACGCTTTGGTATTGTGCATCTCGCCCGCAGGGGCGGCCACACGTTCCGCGAACCCGTCCGAATAATCCCACGCGCCAAAGGCCAGCGCCAGTTGCATCAGGATCACCACGCCGATCAGCAGCGCGAGCGGCATATAGCGGGTCATTTCCGCCTTGAGTTCGGCAAAGTCGATGTCCAGCATCATCACGACAAACAGGAACAACACCGCGACCGCGCCCACATAGACGATGATCAACAACATCGCGACAAATTCTGCGCCCAGCAGCACGAACAAGCCCGCCGAGGACAGGAACGCAAGGATCAGCCACAGGACCGAGTGCACCGGATTGCGGCTCACCACGGTCATCAATCCACCGGTGATCGTGCTGACTGCAAAAAGGTAAAAGGCCATCACAAGTGGTGTCATGTCGCGTCGTCCTTCTTCATGACCGCATTGGCCAGTTCCATCGCCTTGGTCATTGCCGGCACGCCGCCGAACATCCCCGCAAGGGCGATGGTCTCGGCGACTTCGGTTTGTGTCGCACCCGCTTCGATGGCGTGGCGCACGGTCAGTTTGATCTGCGCCTCGGCCACGGCCCCCTGAACGGTAAGCCCTTGCAGCGTCAGCAATAATTTCGTCTTGGCGTCCAGCCCTTCGGGGTTCATCCCCTTGCCCATGAATTGTTCCATCATGTCTTTGGGCATGGTCGGGAACATCCCTTCAAAATCACCGGCGGTGAATTTTTCCAGCGCTGGATTCATCGACTTGGCCCATTCCTGACCAGCCTTCATCATCGCTTCAAAGGGGTTTTCATCACTCATCGGTAGGGTGCGTCCAATTCGAGGTTGCGGGCAATTTCGGCTTCCCAGCGGTCGCCGTTGTCCAGCAGTTTTTCCTTGTCGTAATACAGCTCTTCACGGGTTTCGGTGCTGAATTCAAAATTCGGCCCCTCGACAATCGCATCCACGGGGCAGGCCTCTTGGCAGAAGCCGCAGTAGATGCATTTGGTCATGTCGATGTCGTAGCGTGTGGTGCGGCGCGAGCCATCATCGCGCGGTTCGGCGTCAATGGTGATGGCTTGGGCGGGGCAAATCGCCTCGCACAGTTTACAGGCAATGCAGCGTTCCTCGCCATTCGGATAACGGCGCAGCGCATGTTCACCACGGAAACGGGGGCTAAGTGGGCCCTTTTCATGCGGGTAGTTCAGCGTGGCCTTGGGCGAAAAGAAATACTTCAGCCCCAGCCCGAACCCCTTGGCAAAATCCACCAGCAGGAAGTATTTCGCAGCGCGGGTGTAATCCATCTGGGTCATATCAGCCTCCTACCGCCCAGCGGGCATAAGCGCCGCCGAACAATTCGAATTTCGCCAAGAAGCTTACCAGCACGACCCAGAAAAGCGACATCGGCAGGAAGACTTTCCAGCCCAGGCGCATCAACTGGTCATAGCGGTAGCGCGGGGTGATCGCCTTGATCATCGCAAAGATGAAGAAGGCAAACAGCATCTTGCCGATCAGCCACAGGATACCGTCGGGCAGGCCCGGAATGGGTGACAACCAGCCGCCAAGGAACAGCAACGACACCAGCGCGCACATCAGCACGACGGCCATCAATTCGCCGATCATGAACAGCAGGAAGGGCGTGGATGAATATTCAACCTGATACCCCGCGACCAGTTCGCTTTCCGCTTCGGGAAGGTCGAACGGCGGGCGGTTTGTTTCGGCCAAGGCACTGATAAAGAACAGGAACATCATCGGGAAGTGCGGCAGCCAATACCAGCTAAAGATGCCATATGACCCGTCCTGCGCGGCGACGATATCACCGAAATTCAACGACCCTGTGGAGATGATAATGCCGATGATGATCAACCCAAGGCTGACCTCATAGGAAATCATCTGCGCGGCAGAGCGCAGCGAACCAAGGAACGGGTATTTCGAGTTCGACGCCCAGCCGCCCATGATCACGCCGTAAACTTCAAGTGACGACACAGCCATCACATACAGGATCGCGACGTTCAGATCGGCGATCACCCAGCCGTCATTCCACGGAATCACGACCCATGCGATCACGGCCATCACAAAGGTGATCATCGGCGCGAGGAAGAACACAAACTTGTCCGCACCCGCAGGCACAACGATTTCTTTGACGATGTATTTCAGGAA
Organism: Octadecabacter sp. R77987; assembly: GCF_042466115.1. Lineage (NCBI taxonomy): Bacteria > Pseudomonadati > Pseudomonadota > Alphaproteobacteria > Rhodobacterales > Roseobacteraceae > Octadecabacter > Octadecabacter sp. R77987. The sequence goes on from NZ_JAXHBQ010000001.1 coordinate 861,382, forward strand.
GTCGGCGAAGGATTGCAGCAACCCGAACACGCCCACCACGTTTGGCCCTTTGCGCATCTGCACGGCGGCCCAGACCTTGCGGTCGGCATACATCAAAAACGCCAGCGCAACCAAAAGCGGGACCAGAACCAGCAGACATTGCCCGATAATCAGCAAGACAATCCCAAGGTTCGTCGTGGTAAAGAATTCAACCATAGTTCAGTCCCCTCAGACCGTCGGTATGCCGTTGGTGCCGCAATCTGCGACAGTCACTTCGGCGTCAATTGTGCGCAGGCCCCGCGGCAGGGCTGGCGAGATCGTGTAAACAGCATCCGCGCGCCAGATTCCACCCTGTTCGTCCACCTGCGTGCGCACGTGGCGGGCAAATCCGTAACCACGGATCAGCGCATATTGGGCGGCGGCACATTCGGCGTATTTGCTCACATCCTCGGCCCCGCGCGCGCCCTGCATGGCGACACGAAAATTCACCAGATCGCCATCCAGCAGCCGCGTTTCCACGCCCGCATAGGCGGGATTGAACGGGCCTTGGGCCACGGCTGGCGCATCCGCCACCGTGCAGCCGGCCAGTGCCACAAGGGATATGAGGCCTGCGCGGATCACTCAGCGGCCAGCGGTGCGGATTTGCGCGCTTTGGCGTTTGCGCTGAGTTCAGCCATCAGCGTGCTGGCCCGTGCAATCGGGTTGGTCAGGTAGAAATCTGTCACCGCATTGACGAAATCGGCCTTGCCCAGCTTTTTCGTCTTCAATGGCTGCCAGTCGTTTTCCGCCACCACGTCGATATCCGCCAGATGCGGGACGTCCGCGATCAGCGCAGTTCGCAGGGCTGCGAGTGAATCGTAGGGGAGTGTCGCGTCCAATTCGGCGGACAGCGCGCGCAGGATGGCCCAGTTTTCCTTGGCCTGACCGGGGGCAAAGCTGGCGCGCATGGCCAGTTGCGGACGGCCTTCGGTGTTCACGAACAGCCCGTTTTCTTCGGTATAGGCAGCGGCGGGCAGGATGATATCGGCGCGGTGCGCCCCGCGATCCCCGTGCGACCCTTGGTAAATCACAAATGGCCCAGCAGCCACGTCAACTTCGTCAGCGCCAAGGTTGTAAACCACATCGGCCCCGTCCACTGCAGCGGCCATGCCACCATCCGTCACAGCCCCTACATCCATCGCGCCCACGCGGGACGCGGCGGTGTGCAGGACCATCAGCTTGGAACCGGACGCTTCGCAAATTGCCATCGCAGCGGCCAGAACGGCTTCGCCATCAGCTTCGCGCAGCGCGCCTTGGCCGATGATCACCACAGACGGATTGTCCACGATGTCCTTGGTCGGCTTCGTGCCCATCAACTTGTCAAGCGCCGCGCGATCCGTGCCCTTGTGGTTGTAGTCATAGGTCAGATCGACAGGCGCGCCAATCAGATCGACGTTGCATCCACGGGTCCATGCCTTGCGCACACGCGCGTTCAGAACCGGTGATTCCAGCACAGGATTCGTGCCGATCCACAGGACATATTTCGCAGCGTCGATATCCTCGATCGCCGCGGTGCCGACATAGCCGCTGCGATTCCCCGCAGGCAGTTTCGCACCGTCAGTGCGGCACTCGACGTTGCCGCCCTGCCCCTCGATCATCTGTTTCAGCGCATAGGCGGCCTCAACCGGAGCAAGATCACCGACCAAGCCCGCAACGTTCTTGCCTTTCATCGCCGTAGCCGCAGCGGCCAGCGCCTCGGGCCATGTCGCCGCGCGCAGCTTGCCGCCTTCGCGGATGTAGGGCGTGTCAAGACGCTGGCGGCGCAAGCCGTCCCAGACAAAGCGTGTCTTGTCGGAAATCCATTCCTCGTTCACGCCGTCATGGTTGCGCGGCAAAAACCGCATGACTTCGCGCCCCTTGGTATCCACGCGGATGTTCGCACCAAGGGCATCCATCACGTCGATGCTTTCGGTCTTGGTCAACTCCCAAGGACGGGCAGTAAAGGCATAAGGCTTGCTGACCAGCGCGCCGACGGGGCACAGATCAATGATGTTGCCCTGCATGTTGCTGTCCAGCGTCTCGCCCAAGTAAGACGTAATCTCGGCATCTTCACCACGGCCGGTCTGGCCCATCTGGTGAATGCCTGCAACTTCGGTGGTGAAACGCACACAGCGGGTGCAGGAAATGCAGCGCGTCATGTGGGTTTCAACCAGGGGGCCGAGGTCCAGATCCTCGGTCGCGCGCTTGGGTTCGCGGAAGCGGGAAAAATCGACGCCATACGCCATCGCCTGATCCTGCAAATCACACTCGCCGCCCTGATCGCAGATCGGGCAATCCAGCGGGTGGTTGATCAGCAGGAATTCCATCACGCCTTCACGGGCCTTTTTGACCATGGGGCTGTTGGTTTTCACAACAGGGGGCTGGCCTTCGGGGCCGGGGCGCAGGTCACGCACCTGCATCGCACAGCTTGCGGCGGGTTTGGGCGGGCCGCCGACGACCTCGACCAGACACATGCGGCAGTTGCCCGCGATGGACAGACGCTCGTGATAACAGAACCGCGGGATTTCAACGCCCGCCTGTTCGCAGGCCTGTATCAGGGTCATTGCCCCCTCAACTTCGACCTCTTTTTCGTCAATGATGATCTTGCGCAGATCGGACATGGCACCTGTCCCCGTATTCCGGTTAATCCGGCACGGGCGCATACAAGGACGCCCCCGAACCGCAGTTGGAGGCGTTCTAGCGCGCCGCGCCCGCCAATGCCAGCGGGAAGCGGCCTAAATGTCAGGAAAAAACCTGTGCCAATCTAGCGCAACAAGCGTCCCACGGCGGTGCCCTGGCTGATCTGGTCCCGTGCCACGGTGCAATAGGTTTCGCCCTGCCCCGTCACCGCACCCAGTTCGGCAAGCCGCGCGCGCGCAATGCCTTCAAGGCGGGCTTTTTCGGCGCGATCATCCACATAGGCTTCGATTTGATCGTCGGTATAGCCAAGGCCGCGGGCATGGGACTTGAGACCGTTGAGATAGTTCAGCCCACGCAGCATCCGCACCGACACATCCGCGCAGTTGTCGCCCAGTTCAATGGCCATCCCTGCCGTGATCAATCCTTCGCGCACATGCGCCACATCGCGCAGCGGCGGATTGGCAAGTGCGGCCGTGGCGCTGATGGTCAGGCCAAGGGCAAGCGGAATTAAACGATTCATTTTTGCGTCTCCGATGGGGCGCCGATCTGCGGCACTGTCCCGATCCATGTCGGCCAAACCCCGTTGATATACAATATCAGCCGCGAAATCCCAATGTTTTCAGTGGTTTTTCGCTGATCTGCTGGCACGATGGGTTTTATACATCTGTGCCTCTTTCAGCCATTCCCAGCCAAAGGCCTCATCGCTGTCGCCATTTGCGCGGCGCATCTCAAGGCGCGCCAGCGCTTCGGCCAGCGTTGGCTTGTGCCCCTCTGGCACCCACCACATCACAAACTGCATATCCCCCAGAACCTCGAACCATTCGGCACGGCGCGCAAAGAACTGCTTGTGCAACGTGCCCCAGACGAATTTTTCGAGTGTTTCGACCGATTCCCACACCGTCAGGTTCGGCACATACTGCGGATCGCCATCAATCATGTTTTCGGTGTTGCCGACACCCGGTTCGCCTGACCCTTCCATCATCCACACGAACCCCGGCATCCGTTTGCCAAGGCCGTTGATACGGTCAAGGTTGTCCATGAATTCCGCAACGCGGGGATCATCGGTGGGGGCAAGCAAGCGGCCAACATTCAGTTCTGCCAGATGCATCGCGTCCTCCTAGGGGTTCAGGCGCCCGGCCATCCCGCGAATGGCGGCACCCAGCGGGCTGTTTTCAAGCGCCGTTTCATCATAAAGCGAGCACCAGACATCATCGGGGTCGATGTCACCGCTTTGCGTCTCGCGCGCCACTTGCGCGCTAAGGTCGGCACGCGCGCGCTGCACATCCGTGACCGCGCCGGAAACGGCGGCCTCGCGGTCCATTTCGCCGCGCACGCGGTCCGAGGAAAAGGCGCGCAACTGTTCAAACTGGGCGCGGCATTGTGGCTGTGCATCGGCGACCTGATCAGGATCGAAATCCTGCAGGAACGAACAATTGTCATAGAAAATCAGCGCCGTATCCGCCGCAGCCGCGCATGCGCGTGCATCGGCCAGGGCCGACTCGCGCGTGACACCTTCGGGGATCGGGGTTTTGGAGGGCCAGAGCAACACGACCATCAACAAGACGCCCGCAACAAACAGGCCGTATTGCATTGACGTAAATTTAAGCGTCTTCACTCGGCAGCAACCAATCCACGTTTATGCTTGATACGGTCTTCGATCTCGTCGCGGAAGTTCTTGATCAACCCCTGAATGGGCCAGGCCGCCGCATCGCCAAGGGCGCAAATCGTGTGGCCCTCAACCTGTTTGGTCACATCCAGCAACATGTCGATTTCGGCCACATCGGCCTCGCCCTTTACCAGTCGGTCCATGACCCGCATCATCCAGCCCGTGCCTTCGCGACATGGCGTGCACTGGCCACAGGATTCGTGCTTGTAGAACTTGGACAAACGCCAGATCGCCTTGATCATGTCGGTGGACTGATCCATGACGATCACCGCCGCCGTGCCAAGGGACGATCCCTTTTCCTTGAGCGCATCGAAATCCATCACCGCGTCGCGCATGTTTTCACCGCGCACGCATGGCACAGACGACCCGCCCGGAATCACGGCCTTGAGGTTGTCCCAACCGCCGCGAATGCCGCCGCAGTGTTTCTCGATCAGCTCCTCGAAGCTGATGCTCATCTCTTCTTCGACGACGCAGGGGTTGTTCACATGGCCGCTGATCGCAAACAGTTTCGTGCCCGCGTTGTTGGGGCGGCCCATGCCGGCAAACCAGTCCGCACCGCGCCGCAGAATGGTCGGCACCACGGCAATCGATTCGACGTTGTTCACAGTGGTCGGGCAGCCATAAAGACCGGCACCGGCAGGGAACGGCGGCTTCATCCGTGGCATGCCCTTTTTCCCCTCAAGGGATTCCAGCAGCGCGGTTTCCTCGCCGCAAATATAGGCGCCTGCCCCGTGATGCAGATACAGATCAAAATCCCAGCCGGACTTGGCCGCGTTCTTACCCAATAGCCCTGCTGCATAGGCTTCGTCGATGGCGGCTTGCAGCGCTTCTTTTTCGCGGATGTATTCGCCGCGAATGTAGATGTAGCAGGCGTTGGCGTTCATCGCGAAGGACGCGATCAGGCAGCCCTCGATCAGCGTGTGCGGATCGTGACGCATGATTTCACGGTCCTTGCAGGTGCCCGGTTCCGATTCGTCCGCGTTCACCACCAGATAGGCAGGGCGACCATCGCTTTCCTTTGGCATGAACGACCATTTCAGGCCCGTCGGAAAGCCCGCACCACCACGCCCGCGCAACCCCGAGGCCTTCATCTGGTCGATGATCCAGTCGCGTCCGTTCTGGATGATCTTGGCCGTCCCGTCCCAATGCCCGCGCGACTTTGCACCTTTCAGGGTGCGGTCGTGCATGCCGTAAAGATTGGTAAAGATACGATCCTGATCCTTGAGCATCCTGCGGGTCCTTTTGCAATCTTGCGCGCGTTGCGCCTACTTGCGGGTCTTTTGCCAGATTTTATACGTGACAACCAGAGACCAAATGAACCCCGCAAGCGAGAACAGGTAAAACAAAATCTCGTATCGGGGGGCAAGGCCCAGTCCGGTGACCAGCATTGGCGCAATGATCGCCAAAATGCCCGATGCCGCGATGACGATCGCCGCCATACGGGCCTGTCTGGCGATTGCGGGATCTGTTGGGCGTGTCACGGAAATCCTTGTCTGCCCCGCCCGATGTCGGGGCGGGGCAAATCCTAGGGTATGTTCAGCAGCTTACTTCTTGTAAGTGCCTTCTTTTTTGGCTTTCTCGGAAAAAGCGGTCTTGCCACCCTTGGCAAGGGTCTTGGCCTGCTTGATCCATTCGTCACGTTCGATCCGGCCCTTGAATTTCAGGCGTGAATCGACCCATTCGACTTCTTGTTTGCGCCAGCTGGCGACCTGATCAAAGTGGTAAAAGCCCAACTCGTTCAGGGTCTTTTCAAGGCCCGGCCCGACGCCTTTGAGCATCTTGAGATCGTCAGCACCGCCTGCGCGGGCCTTGGTCAGGGTTTCGGGCTTGCCATCAGCGGCGACAGGTTTGCGTGCCGGTTTCGCCGCGGCCGGTTTGGCGGCAGCAGGCTTGGCAGCTTTCGCGGCGGCGGGCTTTGCGGCAGGTTTGGCTCCCTTCGCGGCAGCAGGTTTCGCAGCCTTCGCAGCTGGTTTAGCCGCCTTGGCAGCAGGTTTCGCAGTCTTCGCAGCGGGCTTGGAAGCCTTGGCAGCAGGTTTCGCCGCTGGCTTGGCCGCTTTTGCGGTTGCCGGTTTCGCCGCCGCCTTCGGCTTGGCGTCTGCTTTGGGGGTCGCAGGGACCGAAGGCATCGCCGTGGTCGCCGATGTAGTTGCCGCACCGCCGGTTGCCAGTGCTGCAGGTTTGGTAGGTGCCGCTGTTGGTGGCGTCGCCGATGGTGCGGATGCGCCTGCAGTGCCTGCCCCGGCAGATGTGCTTACCGCGCTGCCCTTGCAAAAGAACGTTGCCAGCAGCCAGGCCAACCCGACACCGACAATGATGCCGATCAGCAGCGCCACGATAAAGGGCCACTGGCCATTGGCCCAGAAAAAGGCCAGCAGGCCCAAAATTGCGCCGATCACCCAGCACCAGGTCTTGCAGCTATTGTTCGTCGAAGCCATCTCGTCACATCCCTTGTGTATTACCGTTCACGCCGCAACGTTGTCGTGCGGCTTTATGCGCCCTGCTTAGCGTAAAAACACAAAGCAAGGTAGTAAAACCGCCCCACAACACCAAATATCGTATCAATCTGGCCACAATTGCCGCAAACGAGCGGATTTGCCTTACTTTTCAGCGGCCAGTTTCGATGCTTGGGCGACCCAATCATCACGTTCGATGCGGCCTTTGAATTTCAGGCGGGAATCAACCCACGCGATTTCGCCCGCGCCCCACTTGGCGATCTGGTCAAAATGCCAGAACCCCATGTCATTCAGGGTGCCTTCCAGCTTGGGGCCAACGCCGCTGATCCGTTGCAGATCATCTGCGCCGGTCTTGCGGGGGGTTCCCATTGTGCGGGGCTTCTTTTCGCTCGCGGCCCCCACGGCGGGCTTGGCAGCCGATGTCGCCTGCGCCTCCTGCTTGGTCACGCCGGTCTTGTCGGCAGGCACCTTGGCAGCGGGCTTGGGTGCGGCCTTTTTGGCGGCCTTGGCGCTGGTTGGCTTGGCGGCGGGCGGCTGTGTGCGACCCTTGGCCGATGTGGATATCCACGGGGTCAGCAGCGGCACTTCGGTGCCATCAATGCGTTTCACCGTATCACCAATATCCGTCGCCAGTTGCACGGATGCGTTATATTGATACCGCCCGCTGTCATTGTCTTTCAGGCTGGTCAGACCTTTTAGCGGTTCGGCGGCAAAACGCCCGTTCTGCGGACCGGGGGTTGGCACCTTGCCCGCCGCCAGTTCATCAATGATTTCGGACAGGCGCGCGGCGGTCAGGTCTTCGTAATAGTCCTTGCCGATCTGGGCCATGGGCGCGTTGGCGCAAGACCCCAGACATTCCACCTCTTCCCAGCTGAACTTGCCATCATCGGACAGGGCATGCGCCTTGTCGGCGATCTTTTCGCGGCAGACGGCGACCAAATCTTCGGCCCCGCAGATCATGCAGGACAGGGTGCCGCAAATCTGGATATGGGCAACGCTTCCAACCGGTTGCAACTGGAACATAAAGTAGAAAGACGCCACTTCGAGGCCGCGAATGAACGCCAGATCCAGCATGCCCGACACATGTTCGATGGCGGCGCGGGTCAACCAGCCTTCCTGCTCCTGCGCACGCCATAGCAGCGGAATGATCGCAGAGGCCTGACGCCCTTGGGGGTATTTCGCGATCTGCCCTTCGGCCCATGCCTGATTGGCAGGGGAAAAGGCGAAACTGGCAGGTTGGTCGTGGTAAAGGCGGCGAAGCATCAGTTGACTCCGGTCAGAAAAAGAAGGCGCAGATCAATGCGCGTCAAAACTTGGATTGCGGCGGTGATCACCGGTCAACCTCCCCGAACACGATATCCATCGTGCCGATGATGGCGGCCACATCGGCAAGCTGGTGCCCACCCGCCACATGGTCCATGGATTGCAGGTGCAGATAGCCCGGCGCGCGCAGTTTGGCGCGGTAGGGTTTGTTGGTGCCATCGGCCACCAGATAGACGCCGAATTCGCCCTTTGGGGCCTCGACAGCGGCGTAAACCTCGCCCGCAGGCACGTGGAACCCTTCGGTATAAAGTTTGAAGTGGTGGATCAGCGCTTCCATGGACGTCTTCATCTCGCCACGGCTGGGTGGGGTCATCTTGCCGCGCGCCATGATATCACCCTTTTCGACTTTCAGCTTGGCGCAGGCCTGACGGATGATCGACACGGATTGACGCATTTCCTCCATGCGGACCAGATAGCGATCATAGCAATCGCCGTTCTTGCCCACGGGGATCTGGAAATCAAACTCGTCGTAGCATTCATAAGGCTGCGCGCGGCGCAAATCCCATGCAAGGCCCGACCCGCGCACCATCACGCCACTATAACCCCAATCCAGAATATCCTGTTCGGTGATAATGCCGATATCGACGTTACGCTGTTTGAAAATGCGGTTTTCTGTCAGCAACCCGTCAAGGTTGACCATGAAGTTATCCATGAACTGATCGGCCCATGCCTCGATATCTTCCAGCAACCCTTCGGGCAGGTCTTGATGCACCCCGCCGGGGCGGAAATAGGCGGCGTGCAGGCGCGCACCACAGGCGCGCTCATAGAACACCATCAACTGTTCGCGTTCCTCGAAACCCCAGACCGGCGGCGTCAGTGCGCCGACGTCCATCGCCTGCGTGGTGACGTTCAGCAGGTGGTTCAGCACTCGGCCGATTTCGGAATAAAGGACGCGGATCAGGCTGGCGCGGCGCGGAACTTCGGTGCCTGTCAGTTTTTCGATGGCCAGACACCACGCGTGTTCCTGATTCATCGGCGCGACATAATCGAGGCGGTCGAAATACGGCAGGTTCTGCAGATAGGTGCGGCTTTCCATCAGCTTTTCAGTGCCACGGTGCAGCAAGCCGATGTGCGGATCGCAACGCTCGACAATCTCGCCGTCCAGTTCCAGCACCAAGCGCAAAACGCCGTGCGCCGCAGGGTGTTGCGGACCAAAGTTGATGTTGAAGTTACGGATCTTCTGCTCGCCCGTCTGGGCATCCACCGATCCGTCATCATAGGTGTTCACGCGGATATCGCCGTCCATCATTTCGCACCCTCTTTCGTCTTTTCATCACCCGGAAGGATGTATTCGGCCCCCTCCCACGGTGACATGAAATCAAACTGGCGGTATTCCTGCACCAGCGACACGGGCTCATAGACCACGCGCTTTTGCGCCTCGTCGTAACGCACTTCGGTATAACCGGTTGTCGGGAAATCCTTGCGCAGCGGATAGCCACGGAAACCGTAATCCGTCAGGATGCGCCGCAGATCGGGGTGGCCGGAAAACAGGATGCCGAACATGTCGAACACTTCGCGTTCAAACCAGTTGGCGCTGGGGTGCACATCGATGATCGATGGCACCAGATCTTCCTCGCGCACCTGAATGCGCAAGCGGATGCGGTGGTTCTGATACATCGACAGGAAGTGGTAAACCACGTCGAACCGTTTCGCGCGACCGGGGTAATCCACAGCCGTGATATCAATCAGGCTGTTGAACTTGCAGGTCTGGTCAACCTTCAGAAATTCGACGAAACCGGCGATATTGGCGGGTGCAACCTCGACGGTCAGTTCGCCGTGGGCCACGGCCCAGCTGAGCACGCAATCGGGGCGTTTCAGCTCAAGGTGGGTTCCAAGGTCGTTCATCGCTTCAGACATGAAGGCAGTCCTTTCCACGTCGCCCTAGCGGACGATGGTGCCAGTGCGGCGAATTTTGCGCTGAAGTTGCAGCAGGCCATAAAGCAGGGCTTCGGCAGTGGGCGGGCAGCCGGGAACGTAAACGTCCACGGGCACGATCCGGTCACAGCCGCGCACAACGCTATAGCTGTAGTGGTAATATCCGCCGCCATTGGCACATGACCCCATCGAGATCACATAGCGCGGTTCCGGCATCTGGTCATAGACCTTGCGCAGGGCGGGGGCCATCTTGTTGGTCAGGGTGCCAGCAACGATCATCAGATCGGACTGGCGCGGACTGGCGCGCGGCGCGATCCCGAACCGTTCAGCGTCATAGCGCGGCATCGAGGTGTGCATCATTTCAACCGCGCAGCAGGCCAGACCGAAGGTCATCCAGTGCAAGGACCCCGTGCGCGCCCAGTTGATCATGTCGGCGGTGCTGGTCACAAGGAACCCCTTGTCCTGCAACTCGCGGTTCAGGGTCTGGGTTGCAAATTCAGGATCACCGCCAGCGGTATTCGCGCCTGCCACTACACCCATTCCAACGCTCCCTTTTTCCATTCGTAGGCAAAGCCGATCGTCAGCACCCCAAGGAACACCATCATCGACCAGAACCCGACCATGGAAATATCGGCAAAGGCCACGGCCCAGGGGAACAGAAACGCGATTTCCAGATCGAAAATGATGAACAGGATGGCGACCAGATAGAACCGCACATCGAATTTCATCCGCGCATCGTCAAACGCGTTGAACCCGCATTCATAGGCCGACACCTTTTCAGGATCGGGATGGCGCACGGCGACCACGGCGGCGGCCAAAATCAGCACAAGGCCGATTCCAATCGCAAGCCCAAGAAAAATAAGGATCGGCAGGTATTCCCGAAGAAGATCGCTCACGGTGGCAGGCTCCTGTTCAATCGGACCGCACGATATCAGCCCGCATGTTGGGGTCGGGTTTATCCCTGCGCGCCCAAAGGGTCAACGGGCGCAGGGGCGTGTTTTGCGTTTCAATTGCATGAATTGCGCGCACCCGTAACCCTTTCCCATACCCACCTGCCCCACATGACCGCCAGAACGATGATCAGCAGCGCGCTGAACACCATGAACGCCAGTGGTTGCAACAGCCATGTCAGCCCGGCAAACCCTTCGTTCCAAAAGGGCGCGTCGTTTTCATAAGGTTCCCAGCATTGCGGCGAGGCCCATGCGTTGCTGATCGCGCTGAACAGTTTCCAGACCAGGAACGCCCCGCCAATCCAGAACCACGCGCGCCGGTCGTCCAACCCGCGCAGGATCATCCAGACCAGCGGCACGGACACCAGCAGCGACACTGCAAACGTCCCGCCCCGCACCCGATACATATTGGCGATAAACTCGTCCGTCAGCGGTCCGTAACACGCCTCGTTCACGCCAGTGGTGCGGCTTTGCATGGCCAGCGCGACCCAGATGATCGCGGCGGCTGCCAGCGACCACAGCACCAACTGGCCAAAGCTGGCGCGCGTCATCCTTCCCACGGGGGATAAAAGTCGCGCCGGTAAAGACGGCCTTCGTCGGGGGGCAGGCACAGTTGGAACGTGGGGCGTTCGGTGATGCGTTCATACCATTTCGCCACCTCGGGATAGGGATCAAGATGCACGAAATGGCGCGCCATATAGACCGCCTGCCCGACAGAAATATCGGCCGCGCTAAAGCCGCTGGTCAGCAGATAGTCGCGGTTTTCCACCGGCGTGGACAGCCGCCCTTCGATCAGTTCCAGACATTTGCCGATCCGTTTTGCCTCAAGCTGCATGACGGTTGGGCTGCGCATGTAATCCTCGCGCAGGATGATGTGTTGCTGGGTCAGCGCGGCCACATGCTGGCTGACGGTTTCGGCAAAATGCACCCAAACCAGCCAGTCCATCCGGTCCAGATCATCGACGTCACGGCCCAACGCAAATTCGTCAAACCGTTCGCACAGGTATTGTGTGATCGCGCCGGTTTCGGTCATCACCTCGCCGTCAATTTCCAGAACCGGAACGCGCCCCAACGGGTTGAGCGCGCGAAAGGCATCCATGCGCAGGGTCTGATCGAACGCATAAAGGGCAACTTCGAAATCAAGTTCCAATTCGTGCAGTAACCAAAGCGTGCGCATTGATCGGGTCTGGTGACAGTGGTGCAGGCGGATCATGTGCCCTCGCTTTCGCCCTCCAGCGTAACAAGCGTGGCACCGGCTGCAACCTGATCGCCCGGTTTGGCCGCCACTTCGGCCACAACCCCGTCGCGGGGCGCGCGCAGCACATATTCCATCTTCATCGCTTCAAGCACGCACAGGCGATCGCCCGCTGCCACGCTGTCACCCGCTGCCACGGCCACCGATTGCACGAGGCCCGGCATCGGCGCGATCACACGGTCGCCGCCCGCTGCGGCATCACCGGCGCGGGCCAGCGGATCGGGGATCGTAAACACATAGGTGGGCGCGCCGAAAACGGTGATCTGGTCGCCGTGGCGCAGATGGGCGCGCATCTTGGCATTTGGCCCGACAAGGACCGATTGATCACCCCAAGCCACCGTTGCAGTTTCAGCCTGCACCATGAGAGCCGCTGCAATACCTTCGCCATTCAAGCGCAGGTCAACCGCACGGGTCAGCGGCTCCCACAGGGTAAATCCCACTAGCGGCCCATTACCAAGATCGGCAGCAGCCAAAACCGCCTGCGCGACAACCTCGGGCGGCGCATCGTTCTGCGCCACCAACCCGTCAATGTCGCGTGCAATCAGGCCGGTATCCACGTTCCCCGCGCGAAATCCGGCGTGATCGGCCAAGGCCTTCAGAAAGGCGAGGTTCGTCACCGTGCCCGCCACCTCTGTCGCGCCCAAACCCCGCGACAAGGCACCCAGTGCCGCGTCACGATCAGGGCCATGGGTGATTACCTTGGCAATCATCGGATCATAAAACGGCGTGATCTTGTCGCCGGTTTCCACGCCGCTATCGGCGCGCACCCCGTCAGGAAAGGCCAGATGCGCCAGCGTTCCGGTGGCAGGCAGGAACCCGCCCGCCACATCCTCGGCATAAAGCCGCGCCTCGAATGCATGACCGGTGATGATCAGATCGTTTTGCGTGGCGGGCAGCCCCTGCCCTGCGGCCACGCGCAACTGCCAGTCCACCAGATCAACGCCGGTAATGGCCTCGGTCACGGGGTGTTCGACTTGCAGGCGGGTGTTCATCTCCATGAACCAGAACCCGTCCACGCGCAGCCCGTCCGACCCGTCAACGATGAATTCCACGGTGCCTGCGCCCTTGTAGCCGATGGCCTGCGCCGCGCGCACTGCCGCCGCGCCCATGGCCGCGCGCACAGCGTCGGTCATGCCCGGTGCAGGGGCTTCCTCGATCACCTTTTGATGGCGGCGTTGCAGGGAACAATCGCGTTCAAACAGATGCACGGCGTCCGCACCGTCTCCAAACACCTGCACTTCGATATGGCGGGGGTGCTGGATGTATTTCTCGATCAACACAGCGTCATTGCCAAAAGCGGTGCGGGCCTCGGCCCGCGCGCTGGCCAGCGCCTCTTGGAAATCGGCTGCCGTGTCGACCAGCCGCATCCCCTTGCCGCCACCGCCCGCCACGGCCTTGATCATCACCGGATAGCCGACCTCTGCGGCCTTACCTGCCAACAGCGCATTACCCTGATCGGTCCCGTGATAGCCCGGCACGACCGGCACACCGGCCTGTTCCATCAGCGCCTTGGCGGCGTCTTTGAGACCCATCGCGCGGATCGCCTCAGCGCTGGGGCCGATGAACACCAGACCCGCAGCTTCGACGGCTGCAACAAAATCGGGATTTTCCGACAGGAATCCATAGCCCGGATGGATCGCCTCTGCGCCCATCTCAAGCGCCGCCTTGATAATCCGGTCACCGCGCAGATAGCTGTCGGCAGGCGCGGCCCCGCCAATATGCACGGCGTGGTCGGCCATCCGCACATGAAGCGCTCCCGCATCCGCATCGGAATAGACGGCCACCGATTCCACGCCCAGCGCGCGGGCCGTGCGAATGATCCGGCAGGCGATTTCCCCGCGATTGGCGATGAGGATGCGGGTGAACATCACTCGTCCTTCACCGCCGAATACTTGCGATAGCGGTGGCGGTAGATCAGGTTCGGGCGATCCCCCTCGACCAGATAAAAGATCATGCCAACGGCGACCAACGCATCAGCCAGCAGCAGGAAACTGGGGTCAGTCCCGACATTGCGCGCAAAGGCATAAAGCGTGAACCCTGCCATGATGATCGCAACGATAATCGCCCAAGGCATCCGCGCCCAAAGGCCCAGGCCCGTGAGGATCGGCAGGGCCGCGCCCAACACGATCACCCCCAACGGATAACCCGCGGCACTGAACGCCCAAAGTTTGAACAGCCCCGTCACGATCAGATAGGCGATGATCAGATACAGGATCAACCCCAGATTGCCTTGCGGCAGTGCGCGGGCCTGCTGCGGCGTCACATTCACCCAAGGGATTCCGGAATAGGCATCGGGGCGTTCGTTGTTGTCGGTCATCACATCCTGAACACGCCGAAACGTGTCTCCTTGATTGGCGCATTGAGCGACGCAGCCAGCGACAGCGCCAAAACAGCGCGCGATTTGCGCGGGTCGATCACGCCATCATCCCAAAGGCGCGCTGAGGCATAAAGAGGGTGGGATTGCTCCTCGAACATATCCAGCGTGGGCTGTTTGAATGCCGCTTCTTCCTCGGGCGTCCATTCCCCACCGGCACGTTCGATCCCGTCGCGTTTCACGGTGGCGAGGACCCCCGCCGCCTGTTCGCCGCCCATCACAGCGGTGCGCGAGGTGGGCCATGACCACATGAAATTCGGGGAATAGGCGCGCCCCGCCATGCCGTAATTGCCCGCACCATATGACCCGCCAATCACCATGGTGATCTTGGGCACGGATGTCGTGGCCACAGCCGTCACCATCTTGGCACCATGGCGCGCGATACCTTCGTTTTCGTATTCGCGCCCGACCATGAAGCCGGTGATGTTTTGCAGGAATATCAGCGGGATACGGCGCTGGCTGCACAGTTCCACGAAATGCGCACCCTTTTGCGCCGCTTGCGAAAACAGCACGCCGTTGTTGGCGACAATACCGCAGGCCATTCCTTCGATGTGGGCGAACCCCGTAACCAGCGTGTCGCCAAACCGCGCCTTGAATTCGTCAAACTTTGATCCATCGACGATACGCGCAATCACCTCGCACACATCATAGGGCGTGCGCAGGTCGGCGGGGATCACATCGAACAGATCATCCATGCTTTTGGCAGGCGCATCGCCCGTTGGGCGGGGTTTGATCACGCCACCACAAGACGCCATCGCCTGACGCGCAAGCGCCAGCGCATGGGCGTCATCCTCGGCCAGATAATCGGCCACGCCGGACAGACGCGTGTGCACATCACCGCCGCCCAGATCTTCGGCTGTCACAACCTCGCCCGTGGCGGCCTTGACCAAGGGCGGGCCTGCCAGAAAGATCGTCCCCTGATCCTTTACGATGATCGACACATCGGCCATCGCCGGCACATAGGCACCCCCCGCCGTGCAAGACCCCATGACCACGGCAATCTGTGGAATACCCGCCGCCGACATCTGCGCCTGATTGTAAAAGATGCGCCCGAAATGGTCGCGGTCGGGGAATACCTCGTCCTGATTGGGCAGGTTCGCCCCGCCGCTGTCCACCAGATAAACACAAGGTAACTGACACTGCGCCGCAATCTCCTGCGCGCGCAGGTGCTTTTTGACGGTGATCGGATAATAGGTGCCGCCCTTTACGGTGGCATCGTTGCACAGGACCATGCAATCGACACCGTTGATCTTGCCGACACCTGCTATCAGACCACCACAGGGGGCTGCGCCGTCATACATGCCGTGCCCCGCCGTCGCGCCGATTTCCAGAAACGGGCTGCCCGCATCCAGCAGGTTCGCCACGCGGTCGCGCGGCAACATCTTGCCCCGCGCGACATGGCGGGCACGGGATTTTTCGCCGCCACCCAAGGCAGCGGTTGCGGCAGCTTCGGCCACAACTTCAAGGGCTTGGATGTGCGCATCACGGCTCAACTGCGATACTCCGGATTGTCGTGGTTCAAATCGACACCCTCGCCCAGTGCGCGCCTGTCATTGCCTTCGTTGGGGATACCACCGCGTAAAAGATGCGCCACATGCATCAGGTTCCACGACATGATCGTGGTGTTGCGCTGGGTGAACGCGTTGTCGAAACCGGCGCGCGTGCCGTCCAGGTCATCGCCATAAGACGGTCCCGGCCCCGCTTCGCCGATCCAGCCGCAATCGGCTTGCGGCGGGATGGTATAGCCCAGATGCGACAGGGCAAATCCGGTGGTCATCGCCACATGTTTGATGCCATCCTCGTTGCCGGTGACGATCGTGCCGCCGACCTTGCCGTAAAACACCGACTGGCCCTTGTCGTTCAACTCACCGCTCATCCCATACAGCCGCTCGATCAGCACACGGCAGACGCTGCTTTCCTCGCCCAGCCAGATCGGGGTGCCGATCACCAGAATATCGGCGGCCAGCACGCGCGGCCAGAGGGCGGGCCAGTCATCGTGGTCCCAACCATGTGCGGACATATCCGGATAAACGCCGGGGGGCACATCGTGGGACAGCATGTGGATATGATCGACGTGAACGCCTGCGGCCGCCATGATGTTGGCACTTGCGTTCAGCAGCAGCTTGGTGTGGCTTTCGTCGGGCTGTTTTTTCAACGTAGTGTTGATGAATAGCGCCTTCAGGCCTGTGTAATCCGTCATCCCTCACATCTCCTGAAACATGAACCGCAGGGCAATCGCGCGCTCGGCCGTCATATCAAGTGCGCAGCCTGTGTAGCTGAGCGTGCGCATCGACCCGGCGCCGAATTCCGTATAGGCTAACGCACATTCCGCATCACGAAAGGTAATCCACACGCGCTGCGCGTCCAGCAGCGCACCGGCGCGTACGGCGTATTCCGGCTGGGTCTCGCTGGCGTCCCAGCTGCGGGCGCGATCACGTGTCATGGCGTATTCGACATTCAGCAGTTCATCCCATGCAACGGTTTCCGCCCGCACGCAATTTGACATGCCGAAAGTTGAATAACCGTCCTGTTCGATGTCCATGCAGACGCCGGACTGCACCGCGATGCAGGCCTTGGCGGCATCAAAATCCGGTGCCGCATCAAAACACCCCGCGACCGGTTCCATGTAATGCGAAAGCCGCGCGATGTCGGGTGCCGGTTCGCTTTGGGCGGCACCTGCCACAAGGATCAGGGCGATCGCGGTTCTCACTGCAATTTCTCCATCATCAACGATACTGCCCCGCGATATAGTTCAGCTGAAAGAACTGCCGCGCGGTTTCGCGCATCATGCAGCCGCTAGCCGCAGGCCCGGCAGCAGACCCGAACGGCATCTCGCGGGCCAAGGCCACACCGCAGGTGTCATCACGGTACTTGATCCACGACCGCTGCATCTGGCGCACCGCATCGGTCAGCTGGTTGGGGGCATAGCCCACGTCCATTTCCTGTTCGGCTTGGACCAACCGCAACAGTTCGGCGTAGGTCCGGTTCAGGGTCGCATCCCAAACGGCCGTTTCGTTTTCCTGACACACGCCGATGATCATGTCTGCACCACCACCGTTGCGCTGAATACAGGCATCCGCCTGCCGCCCGACGCAGACCATCGGATCATCCTGAATGGCAAGGCAACGGTCGATCAAATGGGCATCAATCGCGAAGTCCTGCGCCGCGGCGGGCCAAGCGGCAAGGACAAACCCACACACCAGCCATACGCCTGCCATACGCTTTCCATACGCTTTCCATATGGCCATTTACCCCATCGCCCCCATCATCTCGCGGCCCACGAGCATGCGGCGGATTTCGCTCGTGCCCGCGCCGATTTCCATCAGTTTGGCATCGCGGAACAGGCGCGCGACGGGGGCGTCGGCCATGAAGCCCGCGCCGCCCATGGCTTGCACGGCTTGGTGGGCCTGCACCATCGCCTGTTCGCTGGCGTAAAGACAGCAGGCGGCGGCGTCCTGGCGGGTGACGGTGCCTGCATCGCAGGCCTTGGCGACCGCGTAAACATAGGCGCGCGCGGAATTAAGCGCGGTATACATATCAGCGATCTTGCCCTGCATCAGTTGAAAGCTGCCGATGGGCTGGCCAAACTGTTTGCGCTGCGCGAGGTAAGGCATGATTTCATCCAGACAGGCGGCCACGATCCCCGTGCCGATCCCTGCCAAAACAACCCGTTCATAATCAAGGCCCGACATCAGAACGCGCACGCCGCGCCCCTCCTCGCCCAGCACGTTTTCCATTGGAACTTCAACGGCTTGGAACACCAATTCAGCCGTGTTCGA
The DNA here is from genome assembly GCF_042466115.1 of Octadecabacter sp. R77987. NCBI lineage: Bacteria > Pseudomonadati > Pseudomonadota > Alphaproteobacteria > Rhodobacterales > Roseobacteraceae > Octadecabacter > Octadecabacter sp. R77987. The sequence continues at coordinate 879,694 of NZ_JAXHBQ010000001.1, forward strand.
TCCGCGCATCCCCAGCTTGTCAAAATGCGGCGAGGTGCTGAAACCCGTCATGGATTTTTCAACGATAAAGGCGGTGATCCCCTTGGCGCCTGCCTGCGGATCGGTCTTGGCGTAAACCACCAGCGTGTCGGCATCCGGCCCGTTGGTGATCCAGTATTTGTTGCCGTTCAGGCGATAGTGATCATTGCGCTTTTCGGCGCGCAGCGACATGGCAACAACATCCGATCCGGCCCCCGCTTCGGACATGGCCAGCGCGCCCACATGATCACCGGAAATCAGTCCGGGCAGATACTTTGCCTTTTGTTCATCATTTCCGTTCAGCTTGATCTGATTGACACACAGGTTGGAGTGCGCCCCATAAGACAAAGCCACAGATGCGCTGGCCCGCGCGATTTCCTCGATGGCGACTGTATGCGCCAGATAGGACATGCCGGACCCGCCCAGTTCTTCGGGAACGGTGATGCCCAGCAGGCCCAGATCGCCCATTTCGCGCCACAGGTCGGCGGGAAAACAGTTGTCTCGGTCAATCGCTGCGGCGCGGGGTTTGACGCGATCCTGTGCCCATGAATGGACCATATCACGCAGGGCGTTGGTATCCTCGCCCAGATCGAACTGCATAGATGCGGTGAACACGGCATTCCTCGCGCTGCGGCTGGGTTAGCGGCGCTTATGAACGCCCCCTCAAGGCCTAAAGCCCTGCGCAGCGGTGGTCAACGACCTTTGCCATCCCCGGCCTGCGTGGCCAGAAGGGCGGCAATCCTGTCCTCGTGGCCATCTTCGGAAAAGGCAAAAAGGCAGCCAAGCAAACGTGTCACAACCTCTTGAAACGCAGCCTGCGCACGCCCTTCGGGGTCACCACCTTCGCCGCCTTGCAGGATTTCGTGGTAAAGGCGCGCCTTGCGCCGCAACTGACGGATTTCATCATAGGCGCGTGCCGCCACGGCCAGATCGCTATCACCTTGATCCGTCATTCTTATTCGGTCCCGCCACTGTTTACCCACACCCGAAACATAGCTGAAAGTGACCTTTAGTATAAAGCCATAAATGGACACCATTGCCTGAAAATTGACTTTAAGGTTAACGGGCAGGATGGACCCGATCTTGGACGCAATCGACAAGGCTTTGCAGCGCAAGGGCATCACTGCCGCTGCGGCCTCGCGGCTGGCCGTTGGTAACCCCTCCCTGATCAAGAACATGCGCGCCGACACGGGCACCGACAAACGCTATAACGCGGCCGCCCTGCAAAAGCTGGCGGCAGTGCTGGACCTTGAATTCTACTTTGGGCCTGAACGCGCGGCGCCGACAGTGCAAGCGGGGTTTGGCGAAGCGGCCACCACCAACCCCACCGGCCCGCGCGAAGCCCTGCGCGCCGGATTCCTGCCCATCCCCTATCACCGCGCCGCAAGCCCGCAGTTTCAGGGCACAGCGCCCGTGGCCCTGTCGCGCGCCTGGGTGGCCGCGCGCGATCTGGTCCCCGAACACCTGAGCTTTGCGCCCGTATTGGACGATGCCATGTCACCTGCGCTGCGCAAAGGCGCGCTGACGCTGATCGACGCCAGCCAGGTCACCCCCGACGGCCAGGGCATTTTCTGCGCGACCGACCGCGGGGTGCTGCATTACGCGCGCCTTGAAACCCCCGCGCCCGATCTGCTGGCCGTCACCCAAGACAACCGCCCCATGCGGGTGCTGCGCGGCGACGAAAAGGTGCCCTATCGGATTTTGGGCAAGGTCGTCTGGGTCTGCGACAGCGCGGCCTAGCCCGCGCCCGGTCACTTGCGCCACAAGGTAAGGCGCACCTGACTTGATCAGATGCTGAAATTTGCGCTAGCCTGACCCCATTAATGACCTGTGCGGCGAAATCCATGCCACACCCACTCACATTTTATAGCGCCCATTCGGGCAACAATTTCATCCCGGCTATGAACACGCGTTTGGCGTGCGATGCCCTATTTTAAAATAAGGAGTTTCCACCATGCCCACGTCCATTGGTTCACAGGTTACTGAATACGACATCTTCGACGGCGAATTTTATGTCCTCGAAGCAGATGACACCATTTTCTCGCCCGGTGATGGAATAACCTCCGATGCAGCGGCGGTCGAGATGGACCTGCTTGTTCTGGGCGACGTCTACGCCGAAGTAAGCGCGCTTGAAATCGGTGGGGAAAACTCGGACGTCATTGTCGGCGCCGAGGCCTATCTGGCGTCGCAATCGCAAGGCGTCATTTTTCTGACAACATCCGACGGGTCGTCCCTTGTTAACCACGGCACGATTATCTCGTTTGAAAATATAGGCGTTCAGGCAACCTTTACTGTCAGCGATGGTTTCGGCTTCCAGAATTACGGCAGCATCCAGGGCTACACCTACGGTGCCTATCTGGGGCTTGAAAACGGGATCGGCGTCAATCACGGCACGATTTCGGGGGCTGTGGGCCTCTATTTTGACGATGGTAACGCTGATTTCATCAACTACGGGGACATCATTGGCGATCCGCCCTCGAACACCGTCACATATACCGGAAACCAGGCTGCCGTCTATTTTGGCTCCTTCGCAAACAACATCAAATTCACCAATTACGGCACCCTCAGTGGCGCTGACACTGCAATCGAAAACAACAACGCGAACCTAATCACAATTAACAATCATGGCCTGATGGTCGGCAACGTCATGCTGGGCGAAAGCATTCAGACGTTCAAGAACCATGACGGGGGTGCGGTGACCGGAAACGTCGATCTGGGCGGTGCGAACGATGTGTATTTCGGCTATGGAACCGCAACTGTGGCGGGGTCGATCCTTGGCGGTGGCGGCGTCGACACGATCTATGGTGGCGATGGAATCGACACGATTTACGGCGGCCTTGACGGCGACGACATCAAAGGCCGCGACGGCGAGGATCTGCTGGCCGGCGACGAAGGCGATGACCTGCTGCGTGGCGGTGAAGGCGATGATTTCATGTATGGCGGCGACGATCGAGACACCTTGTTCGGTGGCGACGGCGAGGATTCCATGTGGGGCGACGATGGCATTGACGTGCTGCGTGGCGGCAACGGCAACGATGCCCTGTTTGGCGGCGCGAGCGGTGACGATCTGTTCGGCGGCGCGGGCGATGACACGTTGGACGGCGGCGCTGCGGCGGACGAGCTGTTTGGCGGCGAAGGCCATGACGTTTTGATCGGCGGCGATGGCAATGATGACCTGAAAGGCGGCGCAGGTGACGACGACCTAAGTGGTGACGGCGGCCAGGACGAAATCTGGGGCGGCGACGGCGACGATCTGATCGACGGCGGATTGGCCACTGACACGATCTATGGCGGCACCGGCAATGATGATATTCAGGCCGGCGCGGGTCTTGATCTGGTTTATGGCGGTGACGGCGACGATGTGATCAACGGCTTTGGCGGATCGGATGATATCTTTGGGGGGCGCGGCGACGACACGATTGATGGCGGCACCTTCAACGACGAAATCTATGGCGGCGATGGCAACGACACGATCGACGGCGAAGGCGGTGTCGATGTGCTGAACGGCGGCGCGGGCGATGATATGCTGACCGGGGGCCTTGCCGGGGATACGTTCGTGTTCAACATCACCAACGGCAACGATACCGTGACGGACTTTAACGCCGGCCTTGATTTTCTTGACCTGTCGGCCTTTAGCGCCGCGACAATCGGCGCGGTTCAGGCGGCGGGCACTGACACGAACGACGGTTGGCTGCTGGACCTTGCGGCACTGGGCGGCAGTGGCTCGGTTCTGGTCATCGGAACTGTCGAAGCCGATCTGACGCTTGGCAACCTGATCCTTTAGGGCGCGGCAGCCTGATAGACTGCGCTGACTTCGGCGCGGATGATCCGCGCGATCTGGGCGCAATCCTCAAGGCTAAAGGTCAGCGGCAGCCGCAGATCAATGATCCCCGCCAGCACACGGTCGCTGGCGGGCATTGGTGTGCTTGGGGCATAGCGCCAACTGTCATAGCGGCTGGTAAAACCCGCGGGTTCAGCCGCGCCAAACCATTTCAATTCGACCCCGCGATGCAGGCAGCGCGCGATCACATCGCGCACGGCCCCGGCTGACCAATCCAGCAGCAGAAACTGAAAGGACGAAGCGACAAAGTGTTCCTTTGCGGGGCGGTCAATCAGGGTCAGCCCCGATGTGTCAGCCAGCCCCTGTTCCAGCACAGAGTAGCGCGCATTCCACTTCGCTGCCTGGTCGTCCAGACGGCGCAACTGCGGACGCAGGATCGCGGCGCGCAGGTTGTCCATCCGCCCCGACACATTGGGCATTTCGTATTTGATATCTTTGAAGGTTTCGGGCGGGGGCGCTGCGCGGTGACGTTCAAACAGCATATAGCTGCCAGACAACATGATCGCGCGCGCCATGCCTTCGGCGTCATCAGTGACCAGCAAGCCACCCTCGCCGGAATTGACGTGTTTGTAGGTCTGTGTGGAATAGCAGCCAAAGCGGCCATGCCGCCCGCTGGGCACCCCGTTCCATGATGCGCCCATGGTATGCGCGCAATCCTCGATCACCGTCACGCCAGCCGCGTTGCACATCGCCATAAGCGCATCCATGTCACAGATATGCCCGCGCATATGTGACAGCAACAACACCTGCGCCTGATCCAGCTTGGCGGCCAGATCATCCAGATCAATCACCAGATCGGTCGTCACCCCCACAAACACAGGCACCGCGCCAAGGCTGGCAATCGCGCCCGGAACAGGGGCCAGCGTAAAGGCATTGGTCAGAACGTGATCGCCTGCTTTGACACCACAGGCACGCATGGCCGTGGTCATCGCATAGCCGCCCGATGCCACCGCAAGGCAGTATTTCGCCCCGACCTGCGCGGCGAATTCTTCTTCCAGCAGCGCAGCCTCGGCGACCTCCCCCGCAACGGTGTTATAACGGTGCAAACGTCCGCTTTGCATCACGGCCAGTGCGGCGGCGATCGCCTCGTCCGGGATCGGTTCCTGCTGGGTGAAGCTGCCTTTGAAAATCTCGCTCATGGCGCAACATTGCGGCGGGCTTTGGCGCGCGTCAATGGCTGCGATGTCGCAAACGAACATGCGCGCAGGCATGGGCGTGGCAAGGCTGGCCATATGACACCGCTTGACCTGATCCACGACCTGCACTGGGCCGCCCTGCCCGCCCCCGTGCAGGCACAAACCAAACTGGCGCTGCGCGACCTGATCGGCGTGGCCGCAGGGGGCATGGGCACGCGCCTGTCAGCCATGATCCGCGCCCATGCCGCCGACCAGTTCGGCGGCGCTCAACCGATGCTGTTTGATACCCGCAGCGCCAGCGCGGCGGGTGTGGCCCTGGCCACAGGCATGACGATTGACGCATTGGACGGACACGACGGGTTCAATCCCTCCAAGGGGCATATCGGTTGCCCCCTGTTCGCCGCGATGCTGCCCGTGGCGCATGAATGTGGCACGTCAGGGCAGGAATTCCTCGCAACCCTTGCCATGGGCTATGAATTCGGTGCGCGCGCCGCCATCGCGCAGCACGCCACCTGCGCCGATTATCATACATCGGGCAGTTGGGGTGCGGTTACGGCGACGGCGGCCTGCGCGCGCCTGATGGGGCTGACGCGCGACCAGACGCGCCACGCGCTGGGGATCGCCGAATACCACGGGCCGCGCAGCCAGATGATGCGCTGCATTGATCACCCCACCATGGTCAAGGACGGGTCAGGCTGGGGCGCGATGGCGGGAGTTCTCGGCGGCATATCTTGCCAAAAGCGGCTTTACCGGCGCGCCTGCCATCACGGTCGAGGACGCGCCGCAATACTGGGCCGATATCGGCACGCGCTGGTACGGGCTGGAACAATACTACAAACCCTACCCCGTCTGCCGCTGGGCGCAGGCCCCGATTGAAGGCGTCTTGGCCCTGCGCCGCGCCCATGGATTGAATGCCTCCGACGTCACGCGCATCACCGTCGAGACGTTTCACGAGGCGGTGCGCCTTGCCACGGCAACCCCGCAAACCACTGAAGATGCACAGTATTCCACGTCATTCCCCTGCGCCGTGGCACTGGTGCGCGGCGACGTCACGCCCGCAGACATTACCGATGATGCGCTGTGCGATCCCGAAATCCTGCGCCTGTCACAAACATTGGTCATGACCGAAGATACCGCCGCCAACGCCGCGTTCCCCAACACCCGCCTTGCGCGGGTGACGCTGGAATTGGCGGACGGGCGCGCGGTGCAAAGCGATTGGATGCAACCGCGCTGGGACCACACCGCGCCGCCCACACCCGATGAACTGGCTGCGAAGTTTCACACCTACGCTGGTCCCGTTCTGGGGGATGCGCGAACATCGGCGATTGATGCGGCGATCAGCGCGCTTGATACTGCGCCGCTGATCGCCCTGACTGATCTGTTGTTTCAGCCAATCAAACCCTGAACCATCGCGGGCAAGTCCCTGAAATGATCCAGCAAACCGTCCGGTTTCATCGCGATCACATCCGCCTTGGCAGGGCCGAACGTGACCAGAACTGACGGCACACCGGCATTGCGCGCGGTGCTGTGATCCGTCGCCGTGTCGCCAATCAAACAGCAGCGGGATACATCACCCCCGGCACGGCGCACCGCCTCGAACAGATGTTCGGGATCGGGCTTGCGCACTGACAACGTATCCGCCCCGATGAGCGAGGCGAACGCACCGCGCGCGCCCAGGCGCCGCAACAGGGTATCGGCCAGCCCTTCGGGTTTATTCGTTGCAATTCCAACGGCATAGCCATTTTCCCGCAGGGTTTCCACGGCCTCCATCGCGCCATCATAAAGGACGGTGTGCCTGTCGATATCACGGCTATATGCGTCCAGCAGCAGCGGATACTGGCGCAGGATTTCATCCTCGCCAAATCCGTCCACGCGCGAAAACCCCAAGGTCAGCATCGCCCGCCCGCCCTTTAGCGCTGTGCCCGCATCCACCACCGGATCAAGCAAATCGCCCAGGCCCAGTCCGCGAAAGCAACTGTTGGCCGCCGCAATCAGATCGCCGCTTGTATCGGCCAATGTGCCGTCCAGATCGAAAATGACGGTGCGCATCGGCCCCTCCGTTTGCGGTTTCACGCCATCTGTAACGATGCGTCACCTGATGTGAAGCCCTAACCCTTGCGTTGATACGGTGCCACGTTAGAAGGGGCGCAAAGAACTTGAGGGAAATGGCATGGCAACGGCACTGATTATCCTTGCAGCAGGCATGGGCACGCGCATGAACAGCGAAATGCCCAAGGTGCTGCACCAGATCGCGGGCGCGCCGATGCTGATCCACGCAATGAAATCGGGCGCGAGCCTTGAACCCGACCGCACGGTCATCGTGGCAGGCCATGGGGCCGAGGCCGTTGGCAAAGCCGCCCAAGGCTGGGACGCGCGCGCCGAGGTGGTCTTGCAGGCCGAGCAGCTGGGCACGGGCCATGGCGTGGCACAGGCCCGCAGCGCACTGGCGGACTTCGCGGGCGATGCGATTGTCCTTTATGGTGACACACCGTTCATCCGCCCCGAAACCCTGACAGCAATGGCCGCCGCGCGGCAGTTTCACGACGTGGTCGTGCTGGGGTTTGATGCGGCTGATCCGGGGCGCTACGGGCGGCTTGTGACAGCAGGCGATACACTGGAAAAAATCGTCGAGTTCAAAGAAGCAGCGGATGAAGAACGCGCCATAAGCCTTTGTAACAGCGGCGTTGTTGCAGCCGATGCCGCCACGTTGTTTGAACTGGTCGCCTTGGTGAAAAACGACAATGCCGCCGGTGAATACTACCTCACCGATATCGTTGAAATCGCGCGGGCGCGCGGGCTGTCTGCGACCGTCGTGCGCTGTGACGAGGCCGAAACCATGGGCATCAATTCGCGCGCCGAACTGGCCGTGGCCGAAGGCGCGTTTCAATCCGCGCGCCGGGCCGAGGTGCTGGCCGATGGTGTGACCTTGCAGGCCCCTGAAACTGTCTATTTCGCCCATGACACCGTGATCGGGCGCGATGCCGTGATCGAACCGAACGTGGTGTTCGGCCCCGGTGTAACGATCGAAAGCGGCGCGACGATCCGCGCCTTTTCGCACCTTGAAGGTTGCCATGTCAGCCGCGATGCGGTGGTTGGCCCTTATGCCCGCCTGCGCCCCGGCACGGAACTGGCCGATGGCGTGAAAATCGGCAACTTTGTTGAAGTGAAAAACGCGCAGATTGCTGAAGGCGCCAAGGTCAATCACCTGTCCTATATCGGTGATGCGACCGTGGGTGCCGCGACGAATATCGGCGCGGGCACCATCACCTGCAACTATGACGGCGTGTTCAAGCACCGCACGGACATCGGCGCACGGGTGTTTGTGGGGTCCAACACGATGCTGGTGGCGCCTGTCAAACTGGGCGACGATTCCATGACCGCCAGCGGATCCGTGATCACCCGCGACGTGCCCGCCGAGGCGATGGCCCTGTCGCGCACGCCGCAAGAAACCCGGCAAGGCCTCGCCAAGCGAATGTTCGAAAAGTTAAATTCCAAGAAGGCGAAAGCCGCTAAAGGAGCCTGAAAATGTGTGGTATTGTAGGTGTCTTGGGTAATCACGAGGCAGGCCCAATTCTGGTTGAGGCGCTGAAACGGCTGGAATATCGCGGCTATGACAGCGCCGGAATTGCCACTGTGCAAGACGGCCACCTTGATCGTCGCCGCGCTGTGGGCAAGCTGGTGAACCTGCAGGATGCGCTGGTCTATGATCCGCTGGCGGGCAAATCGGGTATCGGCCACACCCGCTGGGCCACGCACGGCGCACCCAACGTCAACAACGCCCACCCGCATCAGGCGGGCAAGGTCGCTGTCGTCCATAACGGGATCATCGAAAATTTCCGTGAACTGCGCGCCGAACTGGCCGAAAAGGGGATCACACACGGCACGGACACCGATACCGAAACTGTCGCCCTTCTGGCACAATCCTATATGGATCAAGGGCTTGCCCCCCGTGACGCCGCCGAACAAACCATTGCGCGCCTTGAAGGGGCTTATGCGTTGTGTTTCCTGTTTGATGGCGAAGACGACCTGCTGATCGCGGCGCGCAAAGGGTCTCCGCTGGCCATCGGCCATGGGGATGGCGAAATGTTCGTCGGGTCGGACGCCATCGCGCTGGCACCGATGACCGACCGGATCACCTATCTTGACGAAGGCGATTGGGCCGTTGTCACCCGCAATTCCGTGGAAATCCGCGATGCGGCGGGGCAATTGGCCAACCGCGACATGCGTGTGATCCAGATCGACACGGCAATGATCGACAAGGGCGGCCACAAACACTTCATGGCCAAGGAAATTGCCGAACAACCCACCGTTCTGACCGGCGCGTTGCGTCATTATCTGGCCGAGGATGGCAGCGTGACCCTGCCCGAACCCGGCCTTGATTTCACGCAGATTGACCGTCTGACCATGGTCGCCTGCGGCACGGCGTTCTATGCCTGCCTCACCGCGAAATACTGGTTTGAACAGCTGGCGGGCATCCCAGTCGAGGTCGATGTGGCATCGGAGTTCCGCTACCGCGAACCGCCGATCACCAAAGGCACAGTCGCCCTGTTTGTCAGCCAGTCGGGCGAAACGGCAGACACATTGGCGGCCCTGCGCTACTGCGCGGGCAAGGCGGAAAAGATTGTCAGTGTGGTCAATGTCCCCGAAAGTTCGATCGCGCGCGAAAGCGATTTGCCCCTGCCAATTCTGGCCGGTGCGGAAATCGGCGTGGCCTCGACCAAGGCGTTTACCTGCCAGTTGACGGTGCTGGCGATGATGGCGATCAAGGCGGCAACCGACCGTGAGCGGATCGACGCGGCCACGGCCACGCAGATGGCGGACAACCTGCGCGCAATGCCCGGCCTGATGAACGCCGCCCTGGGGATCGAGGCGCGCAGCCAGTCCATTTCGCGCAAGCTGGCCGAGGCCCGTGATATCCTGTTTCTGGGCCGCGGCCCGATGTATCCGCTTGCCCTTGAAGGCGCGCTTAAACTTAAGGAAATCAGCTATATACACGCCGAAGCTTATGCATCAGGTGAACTGAAGCACGGCCCCATCGCGCTGGTTGATGAACATGTTCCCGTCATCGTCATGGCCCCGCGCGACGCCCTGTTCGACAAGACCATCAGCAACATGCAAGAGGTCATGGCGCGCGGTGGGCAGGTCTTGCTGATCACCGACAAAAAGGGGGCCACCGAGGCCGGAGATGGCGTTTGGGAGACCATCATCATGCCCGAAGTCGATCCGTTCCTTGCCCCGATCCTTTACGCGATCCCGGCGCAATTGCTGGCCTATCATACGGCTGTCGCCAAGGGCACGGATGTGGATCAGCCGCGCAATCTGGCCAAATCGGTTACTGTCGAATGACATGGCCCGCCCCTGTCACGTTGTCGGGCGAACATGTGATCCTTGCGCCCCTGTCGCAAGATCACGCATCCGCATTGGCCCGCGCGGCGGCCGATCTGGGGCCGCTTTGGTACACGAGTATCCCCGCGCCTGACGGGATGACAGCCGAGATTGATCGCCGGTTGTCCCTGACCAATATGCAGCCCTTTACGGTGATGACGCCCGATGGCACGCCCGTGGGCATGACGACCTATATGAACACGGACGCCGTGAACAAGCGGGTCGAAATCGGATCAACGTGGCTGGGGCCAAGCGTGCAGCGCACGCCGCTCAATACCGAGGCAAAGCTGCTGTTGCTGGGCCATGCGTTCGATCATCTGGCGTGTATCGCCGTTGAATTTCGCACGCATCGCCTGAACACCCAGTCGCGCCGCGCGATAGAACGCCTTGGCGCGCAGTTCGATGGGATTCTGCGCGCGCATATGGTGCTGGCCAACGGCACGATCCGCGACACGGCCGTCTATTCGATCACCGCGCCCGAATGGCCCGTGGTCAAGGCGCATCTGACCCACCAGTTATCCCGTTGACACCAGAAGCCGCCCTTGATCAGTTGCGCACGACCGCGGATGCGGGCAAGGCCGTTGAAATGGCGCGGTATCACAAGGCCGACCGCCCCTATCTGGGCGTTGCCAACCCGGCGATTGATGCGGCTGTGAAAGACTGGCGCGCCGCGCTGGACGCCCCCGCCCGCGTGGCACTGGCCGATGGGTTATGGCGCAGCAATATCCACGAGGCCCGCATTGCTGCCGCCAAACTGCTGACCCAGGCGCGCATCCGCCCTGATGACAGCGCCGCGTGGAATTTGATCACCGCGTGGGTGCCGGATTTTGATGCTTGGGCTGTCGCGGATCATGCCAGCATCGCAGGGCAGAAACGTCTGGTCTGGCAGCCGGAACGGGTGCAGGAACTGGTCACCTGGACAACATCGGATCACATGTGGACACGCCGCGCCGCGCTGGTGATGACCCTGCCCTGGACCAAACAGAACAACCCCAAGCCGGATGAAATTGCCATTCGTGAACAGGTGCTTGGCTGGGTGGCGGGCTATGTGGACGATCCTGAATGGTTCATCCAGAAGGCCGTGGCGTGGTGGCTGCGCGACCTGTCAAAACACGATCCTGATCGCGTGCGCGGATTTCTTGAGCAATACGGCGCGCGCATGAAACCCTTTGCCCGCAAAGAGGCCGCGCGCAAGCTGGATGTCTGATATCGGCGGATATTCGTGCGGTGCCGAGTTTCCTCTCGCACGGCGCGGCGAGAACCAGTAGCTTGGGGGAAAACAGGATTGCCTCGCACATGATCAACGTCACCGCACAAGTGAACGAAATTGCTGAACGCGTCCACGACATGCGCGCGGGCAAAACCCGCTTGATGGTTGCCATTTGCGGCGCGCCCGCCAGCGGGAAATCCACCCTTGCCGCCGAGGTCGCGCGCCGTCTGACAGGGCAGAAATGCAGCGCCGCTGTGGTGCCGATGGACGGGTTCCATCTGGATAACGCCATCTTGCAAACGCGCGGTATTTTGGCCCGCAAGGGCGCGCCCGAAACCTTTGACGGGAACGGTTTCGTGCATATGGTCAATCGGTTGCGCGGCGGCGGGGATGTGGCCATCCCGGTGTTTGACCGCGCCCGTGACATTGCAATTGCCGGTGCCGAAATTGTGCCGCACGACTGTCAGGTCATTCTCGCCGAAGGGAACTACCTGTTGATGGAAACATCGCCGTGGGACCAGTTGCAACCGCTGTGGGATCTGACGGTGATGCTTGATGTGCCAATCGCCGATTTGCGTGCGCGCCTGATCCAGCGCTGGTTGTCACATGGCCTAAGCAGCCCTGCCGCCAAACGGCGCGCCGAAAGCAACGATATCCCCAATGCGCAGGCCGTGATCGACCATTCGCGTCCGGCTGATATCATCCTGAACCGCGCCTAGGGGATCGCAAAAAGCGTGATCGCCGGAAAGGCCACCAGCACCGCCACCCGCACCACATCGGACGCAACGAAAGGCAGCACCGCGCGGAATGTGCGCCCCATGGGCGTTGCCCCGTCGATCTTGTGAATGACGAACAGGTTCAGGCCCACAGGTGGCGTGATCAGCCCGACTTCGACGGTGATCAGCACCAGAATACCGAACCATATCGCAAGGTGATCAGGCGAAAGGCCAAAGTCCAAGCCACTGATCACAGGCCAGAAAATAGGGATCGTCAGCAGGATCATCGACAGGCTGTCCATCAGGCAGCCCATCACCAGATAGAACACCAGCACGATCAGCAGGACGGTCATCGGCGCAAAGGCGTATTGCGCCACCAGTTCGGTCAATTCCTGCGGAACCTGCGCCAGTGCAAGGAACCCGCGATAAAACGCGGCCCCCAGAATGATGAAAAAGATCATCGCCGTTTGCTTGGCCATGGCCAGCAGGCAGGCCCGCAGGCCCGCCCAGCCCAACCGGCCGGTGATGGCCGCAATCACCCCCGTGGCCAGCGCACCAATCGCCGCCCCGTCCGTGGGCGTGAACCAGCCGCGATAGATGCCGCCGACCACCAGCAGGAACACCAGCAGGACGGGCCAGACATCACCCAATGCGCGCATCCGGTCGCCCCATGGCAGGGCCGCGCGCGCGCCTGCGCTGTGCGGCACCACGCGCACGTAAATCGCGATCACCGCCATGTAACCAAGGGCCGCGATAATCCCCGGCACCACGGCGGCGACGAACAATTCGGCGATGTTTTGCTGGGTCAGCGTGGCATAGATCACAAGGATCACCGAAGGCGGGATCAGGATGCCAAGGGTGCCGCCCGCCGCCAGCGCCGCGCTTGCAAAGCCCCCCTCGTAGCCATAGCGGCGCAATTCCGGCAGGGCCACGCGCCCCATCGTGGCGGCTGTGGCCAGTGATGATCCGCAGATCGCGCCGAACCCGCCGCAGGCCCCCACGGCCGCCATTGCCACCCCGCCCTTGCGATGCCCCAGAAACGCCGCCGCCGCGCGAAACAGTGCCGCCGACATCCCCGAATGGGACGCAAACTGCCCCATCAGCAAAAAGAACGGCACCACCGTCAGGTCATAGTTGGCGAATGTCGTGTAGGTGTCCCCCTTGAGGCGGGCCAGCACCATGTTGGGCGATCCCGTGACCAGATACGTGCCGCCCAGCCCGCAGATCAGCATTGCCAGCCCGATGGGCGCGCGCAGGGCGATCATCAACAGGAACGCCGGGAACGACCATGCGGCCAGATCAAGCGCGTTCATCCCCGCACCTGCATAATGCGCCACGCCGCACAGTAAATGCCGACCAGTGCCGCGATCCAGGCGGCAATGCTGCTGGCGGCGTAAGACCACCAGACGGGAAACTGGATCAGGTAACTGGTTTCGCCATTGCCCAGTTTATCAAAGGTGCCGACGCTCAGGCGCGCAGCGATCAGGATGAGCGTCGCGGCAAGGATCACTTCCCAGAACGCAATCAGCACGCGCTGGATTTGCGGTGGAAACGTGTCGGCCAGAATATCGACCGTGGCATGCCCGCCGGTGATCTGACAGATCGGCAGAAAGGCAAAGATGGCAAAGGCCGCGCCCGCCGCGACCAGTTCGTAATCGCCCGTCAGCGGGCCAACGCCCGTGCCCAGCAGCCATGCGGCCACGCGCGGGGCGGCTGTTTCCAGCCAGTCCAGATGGGCGAACCCGTTGATCTGCAACCCAAGCACCGAAATCCCGACGATCCCGATCAGGCACAGCAGCACGGCCCCGCCAAGCAGGGCCATGGCCGTGGCCAGTGTCATCATGATCCGATGCAGCATCCCTGCCCCGATGGCGCCGCCCTATTGCGCGTCCGTGTGTTTGGCGATCAATGCGCGGGCCTGATCGACCAGTGCCGCGCCGTCGATGCCGCGGTCATTCATTTCACCGATCCATGTGTCCACGGTCGGCGCTGCCGCCGCGCGCCAGTCGTCCACCTGATCAGGGGACAGTGTGATGATCGTGTTGCCTTCGGCCACGGCGACGTCACGCACGGGCGCGTCAAACGCCTGGTGGGTGCGGCCGGCAAAGGCGGAAAACTCAAGACCCGAATTAGCGTCGATCACCGCTTTCAGATCATCAGGCAGCGCGTTGTAAGCATCCAGATTCATTGCGAAAACAAAGGCGAGCGTGTAGATCGACGCATCGCCGAATTCGGTGTGGTTGTCGACAAGTTCATGCACGCGCAACGCTTCGGTCACTTCCCATGGCAGGGCTGCGCCGTCGATCACGCCCTTGGACAGGGCTTCGGGCACCGCTGGCACGGGCATGCCCACCGCCGTGGCACCCAGCGCCTGAAACAGCATCGTCGTGGTGCGGGACGGTGCGCGCAGTTTCAGCCCGTCCAGATCGGCAATGTCGGTGATCGGGCGGTTGGTGTGCAACACGCCGGGGCCGTGCACCCACAGGGCCAGCACCTTTACGTCAGCGAAATCTGCATCCAGCATGTGCTCTTCGGCCAATTCCCAGAACGCACGCGAAGATGCCTCGGCGTTGGTCATCATGAAGGGCAGTTCCATGACCTCGGCATGGGGAAACCGGCCCGGCGTATAACCCGCTACCGTCCAGATGATATCGGCCACGCCATCGACGGCCTGGTCATAAAGCTGTGGCGGGGTGCCGCCCAACTGCATGGACGGAAAGCGCTGGATTTCGATGCGTCCGTCGCTGTCGGCCTCGACCTTGTCGGCCCAGACATCCAGAATTTCGGCGGGCACCACCGATGTGGCGGGCAGGAACTGGTGCAGGCGCAACGTGACCTCTTGCGCCATGGCAGCGCCAGCGAAAAGGGTTGCGGCAAGGGTGCTGCCCAACAGGGCGCGGCGGGACAGGGTCATGTGGATTCTCCGGCAGGTGACCAATTTGGCGCATATGTGCGGTGTCACGCGCTTATGTGCAAGCGCGCAAACGCCGCCCCACACGGCAAGCACGACACGCCCAGCGGCGGCCGGGCAGGATTGCACCCTGCCCGCACGGCCATTAAATGCATGGGATCACTCCCGAAAGGACACCGCAATGGATTGGATTTCGCGCTTTACCGGACTTGCGTCCCTTGAAACACCAATCCGCGATATTCTGACAGCGCGGGCCGTGATCGTGTCAGTGCCACGCGACACGGTGATCTTTGGCCCCGGCAAGGCGCCCGAAAACCTGTTGCTGCTGCTGGATGGCACGGTGCGGGTGCAACAAACCTCGGAACAGGGGCGCGAGATCGTGCTTTATCGTGTCCATGCAGGCGAAAGCTGTGTGCTGACCACGGCCTGCCTGCTGGCCTATGAAGACTACAGCGCCGAAGGGATTGCCGAAACCGATGTGCAGGCGGTCGCGATCCCGCGCACAGTGTTTGACGATCTGATTTCGCAGTCCAAGACCTTTCGCCAGTTTGTGTTTTCGGCCTATAGCCGTCGGATCACCGACCTGTTCGTCGTGATCGAGGAAATCGCCTTTCACCGTGTCGACATCCGCCTTGCCCAGCGGTTGCTGGAACTGGCAGGCTCGGATCAGGTGATCAATGCCACCCATCAACAGATGGCGGCCGAACTGGGCACCGCGCGCGAAGTGATTTCACGCCAGTTGCAGGAATTTCACCGCCGCGGTTGGGTCAGCCAGACGCGCGGCGCGATCACGGTGACCGATTTGGCGGGTCTGAACGGCCTTGCGCAAAGCGCCACTTGAAACCTGCCGCCACGTAAATACATTTCACTTATCTAATGTGTGACATTGTCACCGACGATATGCTTAGATTTCCGCATAACGCACCGGAACGGGCGATTCTGCCCGTGCCACGTGCCCCAGCTGCAACAGGACACCGACACATGACCGACTTTACACCTTATCAATCGCTGTTCGGGGGTGGGCTTATCGGCCTTGCCTCGGTTCTGCTGATGTTGACCCTTGGGCGCATCTTTGGGGCCACCGGCATTCTGGCCGGCTTTCTGCAACCCAACGACGGCCAGGACTGGGCATGGCGTGCCGCCATTCTGGCCGGCATGGTCACTGGCCCGCTGGTCTATCTGCTGTTCACCGGCGAAATGCCTGCAGTCGAAGTGCCGATCACCACGACGATGATGATCATCGGTGGCTTTATCGTCGGCATGGGCGTCACCTGGGGGGCGGGCTGCACGTCGGGCCACGGTGTTTGCGGCATGGCGCGCCTGTCGCGCAGATCCGTTGCCGCCACGGCCAGTTTCATGATTGGCACGGCGATCACCGTCTATGTCATTCGCCACGTGATCGGAGGATAACCAGATGCGTCTTCTTTCAACCTATCTGATCGGCCTTGTCTTTGGCGTTGGCATTTCGATTTCGGGCATGGCCAACCCCGCCAAAGTCCTGAACTTCTTTGATTTTGCAGGCACATGGGATCCCAGCCTAGCGTTTGTCATGGGCGGTGCGGTGATTGTCGCCTTCATCGGCTACCGGCTGGTGCTGAAACGCCCTGCCCCCGTGATGGACCAGAAATTCCACCTGCCATCCAACAGCAAGATTGACGCCAAACTGGTTGGCGGGAGCCTGGTATTCGGGATCGGCTGGGGCATCGCGGGCTTTTGCCCCGGTGGCGCCCTGCCTGCCCTTGGCACCGGCAATACAGACGTTTTCATTTTCACCGCTGCGCTGATCGCGGGCATCTTTGCGGCCAAGGGCCTTGGCGCGATGATGGTCAACCGCGCCGTCACCAAAGCACACTAACCGGAGGACACCATGAGCAACTATCCCATTCATATGGACGTCAAACCCGAGGTCGAAGCCTTTTTTGACGAAGCGACTAACACCATTTCCTATGTGGTCAAAGACCCGACCAGCAACGCCTGTGCCGTGGTCGATAGTGTCATGGACATTGATTACGCCGCAGGGCGGATCACCTATGACCACGCCGATATGATGATCGCCTATATCCGCGACAAGGGGCTTGATCTGCAATGGATCATCGAAACCCATGTTCATGCCGACCACCTGTCGGCCGCGCCCTACATCCAGCAGCAGCTGGGCGGCAAGATCGGCATCGGCGACCAGATCATGGTCGTGCAGGACACCTTTGGCAAAGTGTTCAACGAAGGCACCGAATTCCAGCGCGACGGCAGCCAGTTCGACGCCCTGTTCAAGGATGGCGACAGCTATCAGGTCGGCAACATGGACGTCACCGCGATCTACACCCCCGGCCACACACCTGCCTGCATGGTGCATGTGATGGGCAACGCCGCCTTTACGGGCGACACTCTGTTCATGCCCGACGGCGGATCGGCCCGCGCCGATTTTCCCGGTGGTGACGCTGGCACGCTGTTTGACAGCATTCAAAAGGTGCTGGCCCTGCCCGACGACATGCGCCTGTTCATGTGCCACGATTATGGCCCCAATGGCCGTGACATTCAGTGGGAAACCACCGTGGGTGATGAAAAGGCCCACAACATCCATGTGGGCGGCGGCAAATCGCGTGCCGAGTTCGTGAAATTCCGCACCGAACGGGACGCGGTTCTGGACATGCCCAAGCTGATCATCCCGTCCCTGCAAGTGAACATGCGCGCGGGCGAGGTGCCAACGGACAAGGACGGTAACCCGATGCTCAAAGTGCCTGTGAACGCCCTGTAAGGAGAGCCCCAATGGACCTGCGCGCCATCAATGCGACCTTGTCGGTCAGCCCGCAAATTCTGGCCCGTGATCTGCAAAAGATCGCTGATCAGGGCTATCGTGCGGTCGTGTGCAACCGCCCCGATGGTGAAGGCGCCGACCAGCCGACATTCGAGGAAATCGAAGCCGCGGCCAAGGCGGTTGGTCTTGAGGCGCGCTATGTTCCTGTCGTGGCCGGCAAGGTGCTGGACACGGACGCCGATGCCTTTGGCGCGGCGATGGATCAGCTTCCAAAGCCGGTGCTGGCCTATTGCCGCACGGGCACCCGCTCGGCCACGCTGTGGTCGCTGTCGCAGGCCACGACCCTGAGCGTGGCGGATATTCTGGCGGCAACCAAATCCGCCGGATACGATATGGCGGGCGTTGTCCGCCGGATCGTCAATGGCGGCAAGACGCCCACCGACCGCGCCGATGCGTCCTATGACGTCGTGATTGTCGGGGCCGGTGCGGCTGGGATCGCCGTGGCATCCAGCATTGAATCCCGCACCCTTGGACTGAACATCGCAGTGATCGACCCTGCCGATGTCCACTATTACCAACCCGGCTGGACGATGGTTGGCGGCGGCATCTTTGATGCGCAATCCACTGCGAAAACCATGGCCAGCCTGATCCCGCGCGGCGTGCACTGGATCAAATCCGCCGTGGCCGCCTTTGAGCCCAAGGACAACGCGGTGATCCTTGATGGGTGTCGTGTGGTGAAATACAAACGCCTGATCGTCTGTCCCGGCCTGAAACTGGACTGGCACAAGGTTGACGGGCTGGTGGATACACTGGGCAAGAACGGCGTGACCTCGAATTATCGTTATGATCTGGCCCCTTACACATGGGATCTGGTCAGCGGCATGAAACAGGGCCGCGCGTTGTTTACCCAGCCGCCCATGCCGATCAAATGCGCAGGTGCGCCACAAAAGGCGATGTATCTGTCCGGTGATCACTGGTTCCGTCAGGGTGTGCTTGATAACATCGACATCCAGTTCATGAATGCGGGTGGTGTGCTGTTCGGCGTCAAGGACTACGTGCCTGCACTGGAACAATACGTGCAGAAATACGGCGCCGACCTGAACTTTTTCCACAACCTTGTCGCCGTCGATGGCCCTGCCAAAACCGCATGGTTCGACGTGGCCAAGCCCGACACACCCGTGGAACGCATCGCGGTGGAATTCGACATGATGCACGTCACGCCGCCACAGACCGCGCCCGATTTCATCCGTGTTTCGCCGCTGGCGGATGCTGCCGGTTGGGTCGACGTGGATCAGGCCACCCTGCGCCACACCGAATACGACAACATCTGGTCACTGGGCGATGTGATGAACGCGCCCAACGCCAAAACGGCTGCCGCCGCGCGGATGCAAGCGCCTGTGGTCGCCAACAATGTGGTTGCCGATATCAACGGCAAATCCGCAGCGGCGCAGTATAACGGTTATGGGTCATGTCCGCTGACGGTGGAACGGGGCAAGATCGTGCTGGCGGAATTCGGTTATGGCGGCACCTTGCTGCCCAGTTTCCCGACATGGGTGATCGACGGCACAAAACCGACCCGCGCAGCCTGGTTGCTCAAGGAAAAGATCCTCCCGCCGGTCTATTGGAAAGCCATGCTGCGGGGCCGTGAATGGTTGGCCAAGCCGGAAAAAATCTCGGCCAGTTAACTCGCAATCCAGATCACTCCTGCTGGCGGGGCCGCGTGGCCCTGCCCCGATGAAAGCCGCCTATGTCCCGCCCCCTTGCCCGCTATTTGCCTATCCTTGACTGGGGTCGCACCTATGATCGCGAGGCCCTGTCCAATGACCTGATCGCCGCGCTGATCGTGACGATCATGCTGATCCCGCAGTCGCTGGCCTATGCGTTGCTGGCGGGATTGCCAGCGGAAATGGGGCTTTACGCATCAATCGCGCCGATCATGCTGTATGCGATTTTCGGCACCAGCCGCGCGCTGGCCGTTGGACCTGTGGCGGTCGTGTCATTGATGACAGCCGCTGCAATTGGCAACGTCGCCGAAGCGGGCACGGCGGGCTATATCGCCGCCGCGATCACCCTTGCGGCGCTGTCGGGTGGTATCCTGCTGCTGATGGGCGTTTTCCGGCTGGGGTTCCTTGCCAACTTCCTGTCCCACCCTGTGATTGCCGGTTTTATCACCGCTTCGGGCGTGCTGATCGCCGCCAGCCAGTTGAAACATATCCTTGGGGTCGACGCGGGCGGGCATACGCTGATCCACCTGATCGAAAGCCTGTGGCAACACCTGCCCGACACCAACCTGATCACGCTGGTCATCGGCGCAAGCGCCACCGCGTTCCTGTTCTGGGTCCGCAAGGGGCTGAAACCGATGTTGCTGGCGCTTGGCCTTTCCAAACGCATGGCCGATATCGGCACCAAGGCGGGTCCTGTCGCCGCCGTGGTCGTCACCACTGCTGTTGTCTGGCTGTTTGGGCTAGACGCACAGGGCGTTAAAATCGTCGGCGCGGTGCCCCAAAGCTTGCCGCCCCTGACCATGCCAAACCTCTCGCTTGATCTGGTGCAGGCCTTGTTCGTCCCTGCATTGCTGATTTCGATCATTGGCTTTGTGGAATCCATTTCCGTGGCGCAAACCCTTGCGGCCAAGAAACGCCAACGCATTGATCCCGATCAGGAACTGATCGGTCTGGGGGCGGCCAATATCGGGGCGGCCTTTACGGGCGGGTATCCGGTGACGGGCGGGTTTTCACGCTCGGTCGTGAACTTTGATGCGGGTGCGGAAACCCCTGCCGCCGGTGCCTACACTGCCATCGGGCTGGCCATTGCGGCCCTTGCCCTGACCCCGCTGATCTTTTTCCTGCCAAAGGCCACGCTTGCCGCTACGATCATCGTCGCGGTGCTGTCACTGGTGGATTTCGGCATCCTGAAACGCACATGGGGGTATTCGCGCGCTGACTTTCTGGCGGTGTTGACGACGATCCTGCTGACCCTTGGGTTCGGGGTAGAAGTGGGTGTATCGGCGGGTGTGATCATCTCGATCTTTCTGCATCTTTATACATCGTCCAAGCCGCATATCGCCGAGGTGGGGCTTGTGGCGGGCACCCAGCATTTCCGCAACATCAAGCGTCACAAGGTCATGACATTTCCCACCCTTTTGACCCTGCGGATCGACGAAAGCCTGTATTTTGCCAATGCCCGCTATCTTGAGGATTATGTTTATGATCGCGTGATAACGGACAAGAACCTGACCGATGTGGTGATCATGTGTTCGGCAATCAACGAGATTGACATGTCCGCGCTGGAAAGCCTCGAGGCAATCAATGCGCGGCTGCGCGATCTTGGCATGCGCCTGCATCTGTCCGAAGTGAAGGGGCCGGTGATGGACCGGTTGCAGCGCTCGCATTTCCTGGATGAGCTGACGGGCGACGTGTTCCTGTCGCAATATGACGCCCATCACCAGTTGGGCGCGGGTGGGTCTTGACCCACCTTACAGGCTGACGGGTAAGGTGGGTTTCAACCCACGCCCGTCAGGCGATAATCTCGAACTTGGCGACATCCACCAGCCCGCGATCGGTGATTTTCAGCATCGGGATGACGGGTAGCGCCAGAAAGGCCAGTTGCAAGAACGGCTCTTCCAGCGTGACGCCAAGGCTGCGCGCAGCTGTGCGCAAGTCCTCCAAAGCGGCGCGCACGACTTCAAAGGGTTCAAGGCTCATCAACCCCGCAACCGGCAGTGCGAGTTCCGCCAGCACCTTGCCATCCGCGACCACAACGAACCCGCCCTCAAGTTCGCCCAGCCGCGTGGCCGCGAGCGCCATATCCGCATCATTCACGCCGACACAGGCGATGTTGTGATGGTCGTGACAGACGGTCGAGGCAATCGCGCCGCGCTGCAACCCGAACCCCTGCACGAACCCCGTGGCGATATTGCCGTTGATCCCGTGGCGTTCCACCACGGCGATTTTCACCAGATCACGGGTCAGATCTGCCGCCTTGTCGCCGTCGGTAATGGCGATGTCGTAATGCAGGTGTTCGGTAATGATCTTGCCGGGCAGGATGCCGATCACATCGGTGTCGCTTTTGTTCGAGGTATTGCGAAAATCGCGCGCGGTGACGGCGGGCGCCTTGACCGACGCGCGCCCGATGGGTGGTGTGATTTTGCGTGCGTCAAACGCTGCCTGCCCCACCTGCACACCACCGCAGAACACGATCTGCGCGTCACAGTTTTGCAAACTTCCCAGCGCCACGATATCCGCCCGTTTGCCCGGTGCGATCTGGCCACGATCCTTGAGCCCGAACGCCTCGGCCGCTGACAGGCTGGCGGCGCGATAGATCGCCAAGGGCGGCACGCCGCGTGCAATCGCCGTGCGGATCACGAAATCAAGGTGGCCATGTTCGCCGATATCAAGCGGGTTCCGGTCATCGGTGCACAGGCACATGTAGGGCGATGTCCGTTCATCCAGCAGGGGCAGCAGCGCGTCCATATCCTTGCTGACAGACCCTTCGCGGATCAGAACGCGCATCCCCTTTTGCAGCTTTTCGCGGGCTTCATCCGCCGAGGTCGCCTCGTGTTCGGTGCGGATGCCGGCGGCGATATAGGCGTTCAGATCGCGCCCCGACAGCATCGGCGCATGGCCATCAATATGGCGGCCTGCGAATGCATCCAGTTTGGCCATCAATCCCGCATCACGGTGGATCACGCCGGGGTAGTTCATCACCTCGGCCAGCCCGATCACCGCCGGGTGGTCCATAAGCGGGATAAGATCATCGGCCTCGATCCGTGCGCCCGCGGTTTCCATATCGGTCGAAGGCACGCAGGACGACAGGTTGACGCGAATATCCAGCACGGTTTTCAGTGCCGCTTGCAGAAAATAATCAATCCCCGCCACACCCAGCACATTGGCAATCTCGTGCGGGTCGCAGATCGCCGTGGTGACACCCAAAGGCGTGACCAGACGGTCAAATTCAAACGGGGTGACAAGGCTGCTTTCGATATGCAGATGCGTGTCGATAAAGCCGGGCACCAGGGTCAGGCCCGTCACATCGACAACCTGTTTCCCTTCATAACCGGCACATGTTCCGACAATCGTATCGCCGCAAATTGCAACGTCCCCGTCCAGAAACGCGCCCGTCACCACATCAAACACCCGCCCGCCGCGCAGCACGATATCGGCGGGTTGATCCCCGCGCCCCTGTGCGATGCGGTCGGTCAGGTTGGACATGTCAAACCCTAAAGGCGGCTAAGGTAATAGCGATATTCCACCGAGGTAATGATCGAGGCCAGCGCGCCAATCTCGTCACGGCGAACGGCGGCATAGATATGGCGGTAATCCTCGCCAAAGATATCGGCGATGAAATCGGATCCGGCAAAGTATTCCACGGCTGTGGTCCAGTCGTGGGTCAGCACTTCGGATTCGCTTGAATTATCATCATCCAGCGGCAGTGGCAGCGGGCAGTCGTTTTCCAACCCGTAAAGCATGCCACCCAGCACGGCCGCCAGCACCAGATAGGGGTTCACATCCGCGCCGCTGATGCGGTGTTCCAGACGCGCGCCCATGCCGTTGACTTCGGGCAGGCGAATACCCGCGCCACGATGGTCCACGCCCCAATCGGGCGCCGATGGGGCAAAGCTATTAGGCTGGAACCGGCGGTATGAATTCATATGCGGCGCAAAGATCGCCTGCGCGTCGCGCATGGTCGCCAGCGTTCCGGCCACGGCCTTTTTGAGGGTATCTGACACCTCGTCTTCGACCAATGAGGCAAAGATGTTCTTGCCGTTCATGTCTAGAACCGAGGCATGCACATGCATCCCGCTGCCCGGTTCATCGGCGTAGGGTTTGGCCATGAACGTGGCCTCGAACCCGTGTTTGTCGACGATCGCCAGCACCATGCGTTTGAACAGCAGCGCTGTGTCGGCGGCTTCCAGCACGTTGTCGGTGTGGTGGAAATTCACCTCGAACTGGCCGGGGCCATATTCGGCGATGAGGGTATCTGTCGCCAGTCCTTGCGCGCGCGCGGAATCGAGGATTTCCGTCAGGATCGCTTCGGAGTGGTTGAGCACCTCAAGGTCATAGTTCTGCGCATCGGGCAGCCCTTCGGGCGGGGTTGGCGGATCGGTGCTTTCGTCACGTTTTTGCACGATGTAGAATTCAAGCTCGGTTGCAACAACGGGGGTCAGCCCCTTGGCGGCGAACCGTTCTGCCACGTCCTGCAGGTGATAGCGGGTCGACAGGGTGCTTAGCTTGCCCTCCTCGTCAACCATTTCCACCAGGACCTGGGCCACGTTGCCCTCGGCCCAGGGCATATTCTTTAGACTGCCCGCAATCGGGACGATCACCCCGTCAGGATCGCCGATCAGGATGCCAAGGCCCGTGGCCTCGACCTCGGTGCCAAGGATGTTGGGCGCATAGGTGGACAGCGGCAGCCGCACGGTGCCTTGTTCGAATTTGTTGACCTGATCGCCGGGCAACCACTTGCCGCGCAGCACGGCGTTGATGTCACACAGCATCAGCTCGATCCGGTCCGGTTCGCCGAACTCCTTGCAATAGGCCTTATACTCGGCCTCGAAATCAGTCATTTTGTTCCGCTTTCCGTTCGTCCGCTGCCCGACGGGTCATCGCGCGCTTGGAGACAAGTGAGGCCGTGATGACGCCGACCGTGACGATGCCGATCATGATCGTGGACAAGGCGTTGATTTCGGGCGTGACACCCAAGCGCACAGCGCTGAAAATCCGGATCGGCAAGGTGGTCGAGGACGGCCCCGAGGTGAAGGACGCAATCACCAGATCATCCAGTGACAGGGTAAAGGCCAAGAGCCAACCCGAAATCACCGCAGGCGCAATGATAGGCAGTGTAACGAGGCGGAAAGCATCAAACGGGCTGCACCCCAGATCAAGGGCGGCTTCTTCGACCGAGCGGTCGAAACTGGCAAGACGGGACGACACGACAACCGACACATAGCACATCGAAAATGTCGCATGGGCCAGCACGATCGTCATGACACCGCGGTCCAGCCCGATGGCGATGAACAGCAGCAGCAGCGACAGGCCGGTGATCACTTCGGGCATCACAAGCGGGGCATAGATCATCCCCGAAAACAGCGTGCGCCCCAGAAACCGCCCGCCGCGCACCAGCACATAGGCCGCCATGGTGCCAAGGATCGTCGCGAATGTGGACGACCAGAACGCCACCTTGATCGTGACCCAGGCCGCGCTCAGGAAGGCCTCGTTCTGGAACAGTTCGCCATACCATTTGGTCGAAAAGCCGGCCCAGACGGTCACAAGACGCAATTCATTGAAGCTGTAGATGATCAGGATGATCATCGGCAGATACAGGAATGCGAAACCCAGCGTCAGCGCCGTGGCATTGAACCATGAGAAACGTCTCATCCCTCGGCCTCCCGCTGTTTCTGCTCGTTGCGCTGGAACAGCACGATGGGCACGATCAGGATCAACAGCAGGATCACCGCCACCGCCGAAGCCACGGGCCAGTCACGGTTGTTAAAGAATTCTTCCCACAACACCTTGCCGATCATCAGGGTTTCCGACCCGCCAAGGATCGACGGAATGACAAATTCGCCCAGCGCCGGAATGAACACAAGGAAACAACCGGCAATAATGCCCGCCTTGGACAGCGGGATTGTCACCAGCCAAAAGGCCGACAGGCGCGAACAGCCCAAATCTTCGGCGGCTTCCAGCAGGCTTTCGTCCATCTTTTCCAATGCCGCGTAGATGGGCAGCACCATGAAGGGCAGATAAGTGTAAACAATGCCGATATAGACGGCCATGTTGGTGTTCAGGATCGCCAACGGCTGATCAATCACCCCAATGCCCAGCAAGATCTGGTTCAGGAACCCTTCGTTGCTGAGAATGCCGATCCACGCGTAAACGCGGATCAGGAAACTGGTCCAGAACGGCAGGATGATCAGCATCATCAAGGTCGGGCGCCATTCAGGCGCTGCGCGCGCCATGCCATAGGCAATGGGATAGCCCACCAGCAGGGTCGCCGTCGTCGAGATAAAGGCGATTTGCAGGCTTGAAAGATAGGCCTTCCAATAAAGCGCGTCACTGGCCAGAAACGCGAAATTCTCGAAATCAAGTTGGCTGAAAAAGTCACGTATCCCCGCCCAGCCTTGGGAAAAATCAAGCGTCGGCGTGTAGGGCGGAATGGCCAGCGCACCATCCGAAAGCGAGATTTTCAGCACGATCCCGAAGGGCACCAGAAACAGCGCGGCCAGCCACAGATAGGGCACGGCAATCAGGAAAATGCGGCGGAAATTCATGTCCCGCCCCTACTGCGTGAGGATGATACCGGCGGTGTCGGTCCACGACAGCCAAACGGTATCTTCCCAGGTGATGTCACGGCGCGAAATGCGGCGCGAGTTGGTCGCCTGTGCCTTGACGACATTTCCGGTCGGCAATTCGACGTGATAGGTGGACACGTTGCCAAGATAGGCAATGTCCAGAACCTTGCCCTGCATCGCATTGGCCCGGTCGGCCGGACGTTCCGCGGAAATCGCCACCTTTTCGGGACGGATCGCGTAATAGCCGCGTGTGCCCTCGGTGATGCGCTGTTCGGCATGGCCGATGATGGGCGCCTGCCCTTCGGCCCAGTGGATGTGGTGCACATCGCCTTCTTGCGGGCTGACGTTGCCTTCGATGATGTTCACGTCACCGATGAAATCGGCCACGTAAACGGAATTGGGGTTTTCATAGATGCGGTCGGGCGTTTCGATCTGCACAATCCGCCCTTCGTCCATGACCGCGATGCGCGAGGCGACAGTCATCGCCTCTTCCTGGTCGTGGGTCACGATCACGAATGTGGTGCCGGTCTTTTCCTGAATATCCATCAGTTCAAACTGCGTGTCCTGACGCAGCTTTTTGTCCAGCGCGCCCAGCGGTTCGTCCAGCAACAGCAGTTTCGGTGCCTTGGCCAGTGACCGCGCCAGCGCGATCCGCTGGCGTTGCCCGCCCGACACCTGATGCGGTTTGCGCCGTGCCAGTTTTTCCAGCCGGGTCAGACGCAGCATTTCGTCAACCCGCGTGGCGATCTGATCCTTTGGCATCTTGTCGCGTTTCAAACCAAAAGCGATGTTGTCATAGACCGACAGATGCGGAAACAGCGCGTAGGACTGGAACATCATGTTCACAGCGCGTTTGTTGGGGGGCAGTTTGCCCACGTCCACACCATCAATGCTGATCTTGCCGGTCGTGGCGTTTTCAAAACCCGCCAGCATCCGCATCATCGTCGTCTTGCCGCAGCCCGAAGGGCCAAGAAGCGCAAAGAACTCTTGCGGGTAAATATCCAGCGTCAGGTCATCAATCGCAACAAAATCACCAAAGCGCTTTGTCACATTTTCAAACTTGATCAACGGCTTGGCGCTTGCATCTTCCCAAGGGGCAAAGACGTCTTTTTCATTTACGGGCATGTTGGCAGCCTATTCTAAAGGTGCCCGGACCAGCAGTTGGTCCGGGCCAGGGTCAGTTTAGGTGCCTGACTTGATGCGTGTCCACATCCGTGTGACCACGCGCTGCACGCGCGCATCATAGGGGCGTGTCGTATAAAGGTTTTCCAGCGTTGCCGCGTCAGGATAGATTGCCGTGTCGCCAATCACGTCCTCGACCAGAAACTCCTGCGAGGCAAAGTTGCCGTTGGCGTAGTAAACATAGTTCGACGCGGCTGCCATGTTCTGCGCATCCATGATGAAATCAAGGAACTTGTGTGCGCCTTCGGGGTTTGGCGCATCCGCCGGAATGGCCATCATGTCAAACCACATCAGCGCCCCTTCGGTCGGCGCATTATAAGCGATTTCCACGCCATTCTCGGCCTCGGCGGCGCGATCACGGGCTTGCAGGATGTCACCGGACCAGCCGAAAGCGACGCAGATGTCACCATTGGCCAGTGCGTTGATGTATTCCGAGCTGTGGAATTTGGTCACATAGGGCTGCACGGCGGCCAGCACCGGTTCGGCCAGCGCGATCACATCAGGGTCCTGGCTGTCGGGGTCTTCACCGATATAGGCCAGCGCGGCAGGGACAAGTTCGACAGGCGCATCAAGGAAATGAACGCCGCAATCGGCCAGCTTTTCCATATTGGCCGGATCAAAGATCAGCGAGAGCGAATCCATGGGGGCATCTTCACCAAGCGCTTCGGTCACCTTGCCGATGTTCACGCCAAGGCCGGTCGTGCCCCACATGTAGTTGATCGCATACAGGTTGCCGGGGTCATACTGGTCGGTGCGCGCCTGAATGACGTCCCACAGGTTGCCCGAATTTGGCAGCATGTCGTAATCAAGCGGCTGAAAGGCACCGGCGGTGATCTGGCGTTGCAGGAATGTGCCCGATGGCACAACGATGTCATACCCCGACCCGCCCGCAAGCATCTTGGTTTCAAGCACTTCGTTCGAATCAAACACGTCATAGATCAGGTCGATACCGGTTTCTTCCTCGAACTGGGTCAGCAATTCTTCGTCGATGTAATCGGACCAGTTATAGACGCGCACTTCTTCGGCGCTGACTGCACCGGCAGCGATAACCGCAGTGGCCGCGATCGACAGCATATACTTGTTCATTGTGGTTCTCCCGTTGAGATTCCGAGGGGCTTGTGCCCTTTCACTTTGCAAATGTGATCAAATTTGGCACCATAATGCAATATCGTTGTTTAGGCAGTTTGGCCGCCCGCACCAAAGCGCAGACCCATGCACAGGATTTCAGCACGCCGATGAAAGACCAATCCGAAGCCACCAAGGCGAACCCGCCCGCTCATGAACTGACCTACCGCGCCCTGCGCGATATGGTTCTGTTCGGAGAGCTTGCACCGGGCCAACCCGTCACCATCCAGGGCCTTGTTGCCAGCCTTGGCACGGGCATCACGCCGGTGCGCGAAGCAATCCGCCGCTTGACGGCCGAGGGCGCACTGGAAGCCAAGGGAAACAGGCGAATTGCGGTGCCCGTTCTTGATCTGGGGCAGTTGGACCAGCTGTCATTTGCGCGCGCGCAGATCGAACCACATCTGGCAGCCTTGGCCACGGCGCAGATGACCAAGGGTCTGATCGACCAGCTGACACAGATTGACACCGCCTTGAACAGCGCCATCCAGCAGGGCGATATCCGTGGCTATCTGGAACACAATCACACCTTTCACAGCGTGCTTTACGATGCGGCCGATGCGCAGATTCTGGCGGGCATGGCAGCGGGCCTTTGGCTGCGGGTCGGACCTTCCCTGCGGGTGGTCTGCGGGCGAATCGGCACGCAGAACCTGCCCGACATGCACGACGCCGCGCTTCACGAGATGCGCGCGGGAAACCCGGCAGGTGTGGCAGCCGCCATCGCCGCCGACATCGCGCAAGGCCACGAACATATTCGCGCGGACCTTTCTGCGCAATAATTTGATCAAATTTCATTGACAGCACCCGACCAACCCATATCATCGCTCCAAATTGCCGGACGCGCGCGGTGTGACGTGAAATCTGCACCCTGCCAGACGTGATCAAATCACGATGCGCCGATACATCAGAAAGGGATTGCGATGAACATGATCACCAACCACATGCCCACTGCCGAACTTCAGGCGCTGGACGCCGCCCACCACATGCACCCCTTTACCGATAATGGTGAACTGGCCACCAAGGGCGCGCGGGTGATCACGCAGGCCAAGGGCGTGACGCTGACCGATAGCGAAGGCAACCAGATGCTGGACGCCATGGCGGGCCTGTGGTGCGTCAATGTCGGCTATGGCCGCGACGAACTGGCCGAGGCCGCCGCCCGCCAGATGCGCGAACTGCCCTACTACAACACGTTTTTCCAAACGACCCATGTGCCCGCGATTGCCCTGTCCACGAAACTGGCAGAACTGGCACCGGACCACATCAACAACGTCTTTTTCGCCGGATCAGGATCCGAAGCAAACGACACGAACATCCGCCTTGTGCGCCACTACTGGCAGGTGATGGGCAAGCCAACGAAACAGACGATCATCGCGCGTCACAACGGCTATCACGGATCGACCCTCGGCGCGTCCAGCCTTGGCGGCATGTCGGGGATGCACGCGCAGGGCGGCGTCGTGTCCGGTGTCCATCACATCGACCAGCCCAACTGGTATAGCGAGGGCGGTGACATGTCCCCCGAAGACTTCGGGCTGGAACGCGCCCGCCAGTTGGAAAAGGCCATCCACGATCTGGGCGAAGACAATGTCGCCGCCTTTATCGCCGAACCGGTGCAGGGTGCGGGTGGTGTGATTGTCCCGCCCGAAACCTACTGGCCCGAAATCCAGCGTATCTGTGATGCCCACGACATCCTGCTGATCGCCGACGAGGTGATTTGCGGTTTCGGGCGCACGGGCCGTTGGTTTGGCAGCCAGACAATGGGCATTCGCCCCGACATCATGACGATCGCCAAGGGGCTGTCGTCGGGCTATCAGCCGATTGGCGGATCGCTTGTCGCCGATCATATCGCCGATGCCATCGCCAATGTCGGTGATTTCAACCACGGCTATACCTATTCCGGCCATCCGGTTGCCGCCGCTGTTGCGCTAGAAAACCTGCGCATCCTTGAGGAAGAAAAGATTGTCGATTACGTGCGTGACGACATCGGCCCCTATCTGAAATCCAAGTGGGAGGCATTGGCCGATCATCCGATGGTGGGCGAGGCCCGCATTGTCGGCATGATGGGGTCAATCGCCCTCACGCCTGACAAGGCAAACCGCGCGCCCTTTGCCACGGATGCTGGCACTGTCGGGTATATCTGTCGTGAACATTGCTTTAACGGTGGGTTGGTCATGCGTCATGTGGGTGATCGGATGATCATTTCCCCGCCGTTGGTCATCACCCGCGACGAGGTGAATACCCTGATCGACCGCGCGGTGATTGCGCTTGATAAAACCTACGCCGAGATCAAGGCCCATGGTATGAACGTGGCGGGCTGAATGGCGCTTGATATCCTGACAGCCAACGACCGGCAGGGGGAATACCCCGCGTCCTATTACGCGGCTACCGCCACGCCCCTGCCCCCGTTTGACGCGGCCAAGGGTGCGTTGCGCGCGGACGTTTGCGTTGTTGGTGCCGGGTTCACGGGGCTGTCGGCGGCGCTGCATCTGGCGCAGGCCGGATTTGATGTGGCACTGCTTGACGCACACCGCGTCGGCTTTGGCGCATCGGGGCGCAATGGCGGGCAGGTCGGCGTGGGCCAGCGTGTGGGTCAGGACGATCTGGAAGGCATGGTCGGCAAGGACCGTGCGCGAGCGCTTTGGGATTTATCACTGGATTCCGTGGCGCTGGTGCGCGACCTGATCGACACGCACAAAATGGATTGCGGCTGGACCAGCGGCATCATCGAGGCCGATCATCGCGCCCGATACGTGCCCCACACCCACGCCTATGTGGACAAGTTGAACACCGAATACGGCTATGACCAGATCCGCGCGCTGGAGCGCGATGAACTGCGCGAACTGGTCGGATCGCCCGCCTATCATGGCGGCGCTTTGGACATGGGCGGCGGGCATTTGCACCCCTTGCGCTATGCCTTGGGGCTGGCGCGGGCCTGCGTGGATGCGGGCGTGCGGATTTACGAAAACACCAAGGTAACAGGCGTGACACAGGGCGCCCCTGCAACCGTCACCAGCACCGATGCCGTGATCAGCGCCGATCATGTTCTGTTGGCCTGTAATGGTTATCTGGGCGGGCTGGATGGCCAAGTGGCCGCGCGCGTCATGCCGATCAACAATTTCATCGCCGCGACCGAACCCTTGGACGAAACCACCGCGCGCGGGCTAATCCGCGACAATCACGCCGTGGGCGACAGCAAATTCGTGATCAACTATTTCCGCCTGTCCGAAGATCGCCGGATGCTGTTTGGCGGCGGCGAAAGTTATGGCTACAAGTTCCCGCGCGACATTGCCGCGCTGGTTCGCAAGCCGATGACGCAGATTTACCCGCAGCTGCGCGACGTCAAGATCGACTATGCCTGGGGCGGCACCCTTGGGATCACCATGAACCGGATGCCGCATTTTGCGCGCCTGCACGGCAATATCCTGACCGCCAGCGGCTATAGCGGCCACGGTGTTGCCATGGCAACCTTGGGCGGGAAACTGGCCGCATTGGCGATGCAGGGACAGGCCGAACAGTTCGATCTGATGGCCGATGTCCCGACACAGCGGTTCCCCGGCGGCATGGCCCTGCGCGCCCCCCTGCTGGTGGCGGCAATGCTGTGGTATAGTTTACGCGACAGGTTCTAAGGAGGCTGGCATGACCATCCAAGACAAACGACATTTCTACATCAACGGCGCATGGGTCGATCCCGTCGCACCCAACGACTTTCCCGTCGAAAACCCCGCAAACCTTGATGTGCTGGCGATGATTTCCATGGGCAGCGAGGCGGACGTGGACAACGCTGTTGCCGCGGCGCGCGCGGCCTTTGACGGGTTTTCGCGCACCAGCAAGGATGATCGCATCGCCCTGCTGGAATCTATCCGCGCGGTTTACAAGCGCAGGATCAGCGAATTCGGCGATCTGATCAGCGCCGAAATGGGCGCGCCCCGCGATCTGGCGCACGGGTCGCAAGCGGGTGTCGGTCTCGGCCATCTGGACGGGGTGCTGGACGCGCTGAAACGGATGGAGTTTTCCGAGGTCAGCCCCAATGGCGACACCCTGCTGCACGAGGCCGTGGGTGTTTGTGGCCTTATCACCCCGTGGAACTGGCCGATCAACCAGATCGTCCTCAAGGTGCTGCCCGCGCTGGCCGCAGGCTGCACGATGGTGCTGAAACCCAGCGAGCTGACACCATTGGATGCGATGCTCTATGCCGAAGTGCTGGAAGAAGCAGGCGTGCCCAAGGGCGTGTTCAACCTTGTGAACGGCGAAGGCCCGGTTGTGGGCGCGGCCCTGTCGCGCCACGAAGGCGTTGACATGATGTCGTTCACCGGATCGACGCGGGGCGGCACCGCCGTCAGCCGCGATGCGGCCGCGACCGTGAAACGCGTCAGTCTTGAATTGGGCGGCAAATCCCCCAACCTGATTTTTGCCGATGCTGACGTGGACACGGCCGTGCGCGAAGGCATCACCGCCTGTTTCCAGAACACCGGACAGTCCTGCAACGCCCCGACCCGTATGCTGGTGGAACGCACGGTCTATGATCGCGCCGTGGAAGTTGCGCGGGACGCAGGCGCGGCACAAAAGGTCGACACGCCGGACAAGGCAGGCGACCATATCGGCCCGCAGGTCAGCCAGTTGCAATACGACCGCGTGCAAACGCTGATACAGGCAGGCATCGACGATGGTGCAACCCTGCTGGTTGGCGGCTTGGGCAAGCCCGAAGGGTTCAACATCGGCCACTATACCCGCCCGACGATCTTCAGCGATGTGACCAACGACATGGTGATCGCGCGCGAGGAAGTGTTCGGCCCCGTGCTGGCGATGATCCCCTTTGCGGATGAAGACGACGCCATCAAGATCGCCAACGACACGCCCTATGGTCTGTCCGCCTATGTGCAGACCGGCGACCCTGATCGTGCCACGCGGGTTGCCGCGCGGCTGCGCGCGGGCATGGTGCATATCAACGGGTCGGACATCAACTGGGGCAGCCCGTTTGGCGGCTACAAGATGTCAGGGATCGGTCGCGAGGGCGGTGCCCACGGCATCCATGATTTTCTTGAGGTCAAGGCGGTGTCGCGTCCCTAAGGTGGGGGCATGAACCACACTGTTCTGATCACCGGCGCCCGCGCGCCCACGGCCTTGCATCTTGCGCGCCTGCTACATGATGCGGGCCAGCGCGTGATCTTGGCCGACAGCCTTGCGCATCCCTTTGCGGCGCGCAGTGTCGCTTGCGCGCGCTACGTGCAGCTGCCCGCACCGCGTTTTGATCTGGCAGGCTACACGGCAGCACTGCGTGATCTGATTGCGCAGGAAGGCATCAAGTTGGTAATCCCGACTTGCGAGGAGGTGTTTTATCTGGCCCAGATCTGGGAACAGATGCCCTGCCCGCTTTTTGCCCCACCGATGGACCGTCTGCGCGATGCCCATGACAAATATACCTTTGTGAGGCAGGCCGCGGCCAAGGGGCTGGACGTGCCCGACACCCATTTGATCCGGTCGCGCGATGAATTGGTCGCCCTGCGCGATGTGGCAGGGGATTTCGTTTTCAAACCCGTCTGGTCGCGCTTTGCCTCGCAAGTTCTGATCCGCCCAAAAGCGCGCGCACTGGACGCAATCACCCCCACGCCCGCCGCGCCCTGGGTCGCCCAAGCCTTTGTTTCTGGGCAGGAAATCTGTGCCTACGCCGCGGCCGTGGATGGCAAGCTGACGGCACTCTCACAATACACAACGCCTTACCGCGCGGGTCAGGGGGCGGGAATATACCTGCGCCCTGTTGATGATCCGGCGGTGCGGAATTTCGTGCAGACCTATGTGGCTAAAACGGGCTGGCACGGGCAGATATCGTTTGATTTCATCCGCACCGCCGATGGCATGGCCCTGCCCCTTGAATGCAATCCGCGCGCGACCAGCGGGGTGCATTTCTTTCGTGATCCCAAGGGCTTCCTTGGCGCAATGGATGGGATACCGATCGCGCCTGATGTGACCTCGTCGCAGACCCTGCCACTGGCCATGTGGGTTTACGGGTTGCGCCCCGGCACCCTACGCCATTTCTGGCGCGACCTGCGTGCCGCTGACAATTTCCTTGCGTGGAAAGGCGACCCGGCCCCCTCGCGCGGGCAATGGCGTGCCTTTGCGGAGATCATCGCGATTGCCTTGCGCGACCGGATCAGCCTGCAAGCCGCATCGACCCGCGATATCGAATGGAACGGACCCGATCAAAGTGCGATCTGATGGGTGCTGGGCGGGGCTGGCAACCGCCCGTCGATGATTGCGGCGATGTCGTTGCGCAGGAAATCCAGCGGCCCGACAACCGCGCGTGCATCCGGCGAAAGGGCGGCATTGTCACTGGCGGATCGCAGCACACGACGGTCCTGTTCCAGCGCCAGTTTGAACATGGGCCGGAACGCCAACGCCTTGAGGTAATCCAGCAGCCCCCCGCGCGGGCCGACCAGAAACCCGACCCCTTCGACGGTGCGCGCATCGACTTGACGCAGGTGAAACGTGGTCGCCAGCGCCAGCCCCTTGGGCCCCCAGTATTCCAGCTCGGCGATGCCGGGATGGCGATAGCGGCCTACGGTTTTGACCCGCTGCCCTTCCAGCAATTTCGACACGGCCCCCTGCTGTTTATCCTCGCCGGTATAAACGGCCTCGACCCAGCCTTCGCCGCCCTGCACGGCCACATCGACCACTTGCCGTTTCGATGACAGCCCGCGCAGCAATCCCTTGTGGGTGTAGTGTGTATGGGTGGCGTCCAGAATGTTTTCAGCCGCGTCAATCAGTGTCGATTGCGTGGAACTGCGCACTCTGCGCACAATCACATCCTGACCTGCCATTGCGTGGGTATAGGGCGGATCGGCAGGCGCGCCAGCGCTGACGAAAATCGCGCCTTCGGCCTCGACCACACGATAGGTTTTCACGCGGTAACGTGGCGTATCACCCAAGTGTCCGGGGATCGCGGTGCACTGCCCGTCCCCGCCAAAACGCCAGCCGTGATAGGGGCACTCGATCTCGCCATTCACCACGCGCCCCTTGGACAGTTCCACCAGACGGTGCGGGCATCGGTCGGTCATGGCAGCCAACCCATCATCCCCGCGAAACAGCACAATTGGTGCGCCGTCCAGCATCACGCGCAGGGGTTTCGTGGTTACATCGCGCGACAGCGCAACCGCTTGCCAGTGATCGCTCATAGCTCGAACCTTTTCAAAAGGGGGATACCGATACCCGCCAGAATGCCCTGCATCGCGCGGATTGCGGCACGTTGGCGGCGGGGCAAATGGCGCGCATAAACGGCACTGTATTCGATGGCCGGCATGGCACCACGGCGGCGTTTGAACGCGCCCGCCCCCGCACTCATGTTGAAAAACAACCCCCGCGCAATCGCGTGATCCTGCGCCATGGCCATGACCATCCGGTAAAGCCCGGCGCGCAGGGTCAGCGTGGTGTCATATCCGACAATCGGCTGGGTCAGCGTGCGGCCGTTTTCAAACAGCCCCGTCACCGCGACAAGCCTGCCCTTATCATCGCGCAACCCACGCAGTTGCAGGATCCCGCGGGCGTGCATATCCGCCAGATAGCGGGCGGTGTATTGCGGGTTCAGGGGCGTGTATTTGTCAAGGTAGAGCATGTTATAAAGCTGCTCGGCGCGGGCGTAATCGGTGCTGGTGAAACTGCCATCCTCGGCCAGATGATAGGGCGTTTTGCGCAGCAAAGTGCGGTCGGCCTTCATGTTGTTTTGCATCTTTTGTGTGCCGCCATCGGCTGGAAAGATATAAAGCTGGCGGGCGGGCAGCATGATGAACCCTTCACTGCGCAGCGCCGCAATGCTGGCCCCATCGGCGATGTCATTGAGCGAGCGGATCACCACCGCGCGGGTCGGGTTCCGCGCCACCATTGCATCACGAATTTCCGCCGCCAAAGTGCGATCAATCAACGGCACCGGATTGGTTGAGTAAAGCCAGTTGTTCACCTGCACCTGATGGTCCAACCCGCTGGCGCGCACCAACGGCGCGCACGCACGGATCAAGCCCACGACACCGGTTTGCACCAGCGGTGCAGACATGAAATTGCGCGTTTCATCAATGGCATAGGCGATATAAGCCGTGCTGGGGCAGTTGATATAACAGGTCGCCGACCCGCGATCATTATGGCTGACCGGAAAGCAACGCCCGCCGATGTCCTCGGCTGACATCGACACCACCAGATTGCGGATCAGGTCGCGGTTGGGCGCACTGTTGAACATATCCACAAGGGCCGTCACCTTGGCTGCATCATTGGCCACACGGTCCATTATGCCGCCCCCTTGATGCGTTCCACGCGGCGCAGCTTGCGCACAGGATCAAGCGGCAGCGGGCCACGTTCCAGCCTGACCTGCACGCCTGTGCCGCGCGCATCCAGCAGGTCGCACACCGCCGTCAACGCAGCCGCAGCGGCACGATCATCCAGTTCATCACGCAGGGTCAGAACCACCGTGCCGCCCCGTTGCACCAGCCGGAAATCATCTATGCGGCGATCCGCGTTCAGCGCCGCATTGCGCAACACATCCGGCGTGACGATCACCCCGCCGTCAAAGCGAAACACATCATCCATCCGCCCGACGATTTCAGCGACCGCTTGCAGGGGCGAACCACAGGGGCACGGGCGATCTGCAAGGCGCAACAAATCGTTCATCCGGTAGCGCGCCATGATCTGCGTGGTGCGGCGAAACGTGGTGATCAGGGGGCTGACCAGCCCATCACCTACCGATTCAAATTCGAACTTGGTGCTGTCCTCGGCCAGATGCAGGGTGCCGTGGGCACAGCTGACCCCCAGCAACCCTTCGGTCGCCATGTAGATCTGGCGCAGGGGGCCGAACGCGGCCTCGATCACCGGCCTGTCAGGCGGATCAAGGGTTTCGGCAGCGGCGAAAACCCGGCGCGGTGCAAGCGCAAAGCCGGTTTCGGCAAAATGTCGCAGGATTTTCGGCGGCGCGACAATGACCGTCGGAGCGAAACTTTCGATCTGCGCGCGCCAAGCATCCGGCCCTTCGCTTAGCGCAAAGAACCGCAGATCAATCCGGCCAGAACGGCGCGCACTGTCGTAAAGCGTGGTGGTTTGCGGCAGGACAATCGCCACGCGCTGACGCCGCCACAACATATCCGGCATGGCCTTGGCCAGCAGCGTGCCAAGCCAGCGAAAACTTTCGACTTCCGAGATCACAAACAGCCCGCGATTGCCGCTGGTGCCGGTGCTGGCGCCAACGATCAGACCCTTGGGCGCAGGCGCGCCCTTGACGATTTTCCAACCCTGACCGGCATCAAGTCCCACAGTGTTGAACGCGGCGAAATCGCCCATGACGGTTGCCTTGTCGATCACCGGAAGGGACGCGAAATCAGTAGCTTGCTCATAGAACTTCACGCGGCGCACATCGCGTGACATCCAGCGTGCAACCGCATGATCCTGCCAGCGCACAAACGCCCCGCGCGACCGGCGGCGCGACACCCAGCGGGTTTGCACAAAGGCCGATATGGCATGACGCAACATCACTGTGCCGGGCCGTCATAAAGCATCGGTGCCGGGTCATGACACAGGCCAAATTCGCCCCCCTGCGCCACAAAATCACGCAAGCGCCGCGCGGTTTCAAGCCCCGCAGCATGGTCATCCGAAATCAGACGCGCCGGAAAGCCGGGGGCGGCGTCTTGCATGATCGCCGCGCGCACCCATGCCGCATCAACAGCATAAAGAAACGGGCGCTCAAGATCGGGAAACAACAGACCGAAATGGCCCTTGGCATGCCCTGGCAACGGAACCGTCAAAACGCTGCCGTCACCAAACATATCGCCGCCCCTGACACCGGCGCGTTCAATCACTTCAAGCCCAGCCACGTCCGCCATCCGCGCATCAAAATCCGGTGGCAGGAGTTCCGCAAACACCCCGTGGCGCATATTCGCAAGGTAGCCGCGTGCGCGCACAGCGCCATAAGCTGCAATGAACCGCGCCTGCGGAAAATCGCGCAGGCCCGACACATGATCAGCGTGGAAATGCGTGACAATGACCAGCCCGATGTCAGCAGGCCGCAAGCCAAGGCGCGCGAGGACCGCATCAGGTTGCCCCGTGGCCAAGAGCTGCGGGCGCAAAGCGGCCCCATAGGCGCGCAAACCCAGTGACCTGCCCTGCGCGCTGACAGCGGCGGGCGTATAGCCTGTGTCGATCATCACCCAGCCTGCGACAGGATGCTGGAACAGCCCCCAACGGACCGGCAGGCGCAGGCGCGCAAAGTGCGCGCCCGCCTGCACGAACCGCCGGTTCGCAGGCACCATGGCCGCGTTGAAGAACCGCGGAGTTATCATGCGCCTTCCCCGAAAGTGCGATCCAACCCTTGGGCGAAGGTCACCTGGGGTTGCCAACCCATGACACGCCTTGCCGCTGAAATATCCAGACTTTGCGCATAGGCGAACAGGCCCAAACCATAGCGTGTAACAAGCGGTTCGCGCGGGGTGCTGCGCAGGTGCGCGACCCCCTCGATCAACCGCGCCGCCTGCATCATCGGCCACAGCCTTGCCGCGCGCCAACGCGGCGTTATGCCAGCCCGCGCGCAGGCTTGATCAACGATATCGCGCACTGCAATCACCTCGCCGCCTGACACATTCAGCGTGGTGCCTTGCGCATCGGGTGCATCCAATGCGGCCAGAATGGCACTCACCACGTCATCCACATGAGTCAGATCAATGCGCGCCGCACCGTCACGAAACAACGGCAAGGGGCGCGCCTTGGCTGCGCGCAAGACCCGTGGCAACAACGCCGTGTCGCCCGCGCCGTAAATGCCGCGCGGGCGCAGGATCACGGCCTTTGGCAGATGCCTTCGGATCAGTGTTTCGCCCGCCGCCTTGGTCGCGGCGTAGTGGTTCACGGGGGGCGGCAGCGGCGCATCCTCGCGTTGATCCAGCTGATCGGCAAAAGCAAACCCCACGGTCGGCGAGGAGATATGCACCACCCGTTCAATCCCGCGCGCGGCGGCGAAATCGGCAATGTTTTGCGTGCCCGTCACATTCGCAGCGACAAAGGCCTGTCGGCGACCGAATGGCGCAGACAGGGCGGCGCAATGTACGACTGCGTCAATGTCGGGAATGTCGGAAAGGGGCTGCGAAATGTCATGGGCGACCATCTGAAACCCAAGGTTGCGCAAGGCGGCGATCCGGTCGGGATCTCGCCCGATCCCGACCGCAGGGGTACCCGATTGGGACAGTCGCGCCAGCAGCGCACCACCCAGAAACCCCGTCGCCCCCGTGACCAGAACCCGATCCATTATGCAACCTCAAGCGCGAGGCCGCCAAACGACACTCCCGCAGATGTGCCCAGCAACAAAACCTTGCCGCGCATCCGCCCGTCACGCCGGGCAACATCCAGCCCAAAAGGGATCGAGGCGGCAATCTGGTTGCCAACTTCGGCGGCGATATTGACGACACGGTCAGCCGCAAACCCCGTTTGACGGATCATGTGGCCCAGCGCAAAGGGGCTGGCCTGATGGGGCACGATCAGGTCCACGTCATCCACGCCCCAACCGGCCCGCGCCAGCAAATCATCGACAAAGCCGCGGAAATGCACCGACGTGAGCCGGAACAACCTGCGGCCATCCATCTGGAAACGCGCATGGGCCGCGAATTCATCCGGCGTTTCGTGAAAATCGAACCGTGTGCCGCCCGCCCCGATCGCACAGTCGTCATAGCCGCTTGGAAACGTGCGCATCAGGGTCGCGACAACACCACCCGCATCGGCGCGGGTGATCACAGCCGCGCCTGCCCCGTCGCCAAACAGAGCGGCGATTTCCGGCTGGCTGTCCCAAGGCAGCGCACGCGATGCGATTTCGGATGAAAACACCAGCGCGGCTGACACGCGCCCCGTGTCCACCGCCATCGCAGCCTGTTCAAGCGCCGTGACAAAGCTGAGGCAGGTTGCGTTCACATCGAACCCCGCCGCCTGACCGTCCGCAAAACCCAGGCGCTGCATCACCAGCGGGGCTGTTGCGGGAATTGGTTGATAGGGCACGGCCTGCGCCCCGATCACCAACCCGACCTCGCTGGCCGTCAGGCCAGCATTGGCCAGTGCGTTTGTGCAGGCCGTGACAGCCAGATCAACCTGGCTTTCGCCTTCGCAGACATGGCGCATGGCCACGCCTGTCGCCGTTTCAAGGTGGCCGCTTTCCAATCCAAGGCGCGCGTCCCAAGCGGATGATGGAACTGCCTTGTGTGGCAATGCCCGCCCTGTTCCTGCAATCTTGATCTGCATATCGGCGCTTTCCGGTCGTTGGTTCATTCGGGGCAAGCTATTGCGCCCCGCATCCCGTTCAAATAGCGGCTTTCCATACCTTGAACAAGGTTCAAAAGTAATTATCCCCTCTTTTCAATGCTTAATGTTGTGCGCAAATCCGGTGTCATATCGCGGATTTTCATGGGCAAAGCGGCTGGATTCCCCTAATGTGACGCGCTAACAGGACTGAAATTTCGCGCAGAAAGACTTGTTCGTGGCCAAAGCAGCGACCCGCACAGACATGACCACCGCCGCGCTGTTTGCCCTGCGTTGGGAGCGTGGTCAGCGTGATCTGATCGGCCCGCTGACGCGGCTATATGGCGGCGTGATTGCCCCTGAAACGCTGCTCGATCGCACGCGCGATCTGCTGCAAAAACACTGGCGCGCGCGCCCTGCCGATCTGCGCCGCCTTGATCTGGTCCGCGATCTGAACCCCGACTGGTTCCTGTCGCAGGATATGGTCGGCTATGTGTTCTATATCGACAAATTCGCAGGACGGCTGAAAAACCTGCCCGCACATATCCCCTACTTGCAAGACCTTGGCGTAACTTATGCGCATATGATGCCCTGCCTGATGCCGCGCGCGGGGCAATCGGACGGGGGCTATGCGGTCAAGGATTACCGCCGCATCAATCCCGATCTGGGCAGCATGGCGGATTTCCAGTCTGCCAACCTGTCCCTGCGCGCGGCCGGAATCAGCCCTTGCATCGACATGGTGCTGAACCACACCGCCAAGGAACACGAATGGGCGCAAAAGGCGCGCGCGGGCGATCCGTTTTATCAGGCGTTCTACCGGATGTTCGATGACGACACGCTGCCCAAACAATACGAACGAACGCTGGTCGAAATCTTTCCCGCGCAGGCACCGGGCA
The DNA here is from genome assembly GCF_042466115.1 of Octadecabacter sp. R77987. NCBI lineage: Bacteria > Pseudomonadati > Pseudomonadota > Alphaproteobacteria > Rhodobacterales > Roseobacteraceae > Octadecabacter > Octadecabacter sp. R77987. The sequence goes on from NZ_JAXHBQ010000001.1 coordinate 921,390, forward strand.
ATTTCACCTACTACCCCGATATGGGCAAATGGGTCTGGACCACCTTCAACGAATATCAATGGGATCTGAACTGGGAAAATCCCGAAGTGTTCCTCGCGATCCTAGATACGATCCTGTTTCTGGCCAACAAGGGCGTCGAGGTGTTCCGCCTTGATGCGGTCGCCTTCATGTGGAAACGGATGGGCACAGGCTGCCAGAACCTGCCCGAAGTCCACGACATTTTGCAGGCGCTGACCCAAGCCACCCGTGTCGCCGCCCCGGCTGTCATCCACAAGGCCGAAGCGATTGTCGGGCCCGCCGATCTGGTGCCCTATCTGGGGACGGGACGCCATGCGGGGCGGGTTAGCCAGCTGGCCTATCACAACAGTCTGATGGTGCAGTACTGGTCGGCCCTTGCATCCGGTGACACGCGGTTGATGACCCATGTGTTGCGCAGCCATTTCCCTGAAAGCTTCCGGCGCGCCAGTTTTGCCACCTATATCCGCTGCCACGACGATATCGGCTGGGCCATCACCGAGGAAGACGCCGCCCATATCCCGCATATGTCCGCCCCGGCGCATCGCAACTTTCTAGCCGATTTTTATGCGGGCAGCTTTCTGGGTAGCCCTGCGCGCGGTGCGGATTTTCAGGCGAACGCAGCAACCGGAGACCGCCGCACCAACGGGTCATTTGCCAGCCTTGCGGGGCTGGAATCTGCGCTGGAAAGTGGCGACCAAGCGGCAATCGACACTGCCATCGCGCGGATCAGATTGGGCCATACCCTGATCGCGTCTTTTGGTGGTATCCCGTTGATTTATATGGGGGACGAATTGGGATTGTTGAACGATCACAGCTATCTGGATGACCCGACCCGCGTGGATGACGGGCGCTGGATGCATCGCCCCGCGATGGATTGGGACAAGGCGGGCGATCTGGCCGGTCAAAGCGCGCCGCATGCGCGCATCTACCACGATTTGCACCACATTCTGGCGGTGCGCAAAGCCACGCCGCAGCTGGCCGCGCAAAACCCCACGCGGATCGTTGACAGCGGTGTTGCGGGTGTCGTTGCCTATGTCCGCCAAGGCGATGATCGCAATGTGACTTGCCTTTGCAATTTTACCAACCAGCCGCAGATGGTGACTGTCGACGGAGGTGACAGCACCGATCTTCTGACCGGCGACACCCATGGCGGGACGGTCACATTGCACCCCTTTGGCAGCGTCTGGTTGCGCGCCTAGGTGATCACATCGGGGCCTGTGCGCCCGGTTATTTCGGCCAGTTGCGTGACCGACAAGACCGCTTGGACCAAAGGCGCAAGGGCGGCGGCCGTATCGGCAAATTCTACCCCTGCCCCATCAACGGCCCGTTCCAGATACACGCGGATTGTCGCGCCTTCGGTGCCGGTGCCTGACAGGCGGATCACCGCACGGTAGCCTCCGTCAAACCACAGCCGCAATCCTTGCCCTGCGCTGTGCGATCCGTCGACCGGATCGTCATAGGCGAATTCATCTGCGCTCGTCACGGTCAGTTCGCCGTGAACCTGCCCCTTCAAGGTATTCATGTTGTCGCGCAGGCGCGCAACCATTGCATCGGCGGCGTCACTGGCCACAGCCTCGTAATCATAGCGCGAATAGAAATTGCGCCCGAATTCCCCCCAGTGATCGGCCATCACCTCGGCTACGGATTGCTGGCGCACCGCCAAGATATTGAGCCACAACAGCACCGCCCAAAGCCCGTCCTTTTCGCGAATGTGGTTTGATCCGGTGCCGGCACTTTCCTCGCCACAAAGGGTGGCTTGACCGGAATCGAGAAGATTGCCAAAGAATTTCCAACCCGTGGGCGTTTCAAACAGCGCGATTCCCATGGCATTTGCCACACGGTCCACCGCCCCGCTTGTGGGCATCGAACGGGCCACGCCCGCCAGCCCGCCGGAATACCCGCGCGCCAGATGGGCGTTGGCCGCCAGCACGGCCAGACTGTCAGACGGTGTCACATAAGCACCGCGCCCGACGATCATGTTCCGGTCCCCGTCCCCGTCTGACGCCGCGCCGAAATCGGGGGCATTTGCACCTGTCATCCGGTCCATCAATTCATGCGCCCAGACCGGGTTTGGATCAGGATGGCCGCCGCCAAAATCCGGCAAGGGCGTGGCATTGATCACCGACCCTTCGGGTGCGCCCAACGTCCCCTCCAAAATCGCGGTGGCATAGGGGCCGGTGACCGCATGCATCGCATCGAAACACAGCGTGAAACCACCCGCGAACAAGGCGCGGATCGCGTCGAAATCAAACAGGGTTTCCATCAGCGCGCTGTAGTCGCTCACGGGGTCAACCACGCTGACAGTCATTGTCCCCAGCGTGGAGCCCCCCCGCACGCCAAGGTCAACATCGCCCGCATCAAGCATCTGATATTGCGTCAGGGTTTCTGTCTGCGCGAAAATCGCATCCGTGACGCTTTCGGGCGCGGGGCCACCGTTGGCACCATTGTATTTGATGCCGAAATCTTCATCTTCGCCACCCGGATTGTGGCTGGCCGACAGGATCAGCCCGCCGTCCGTGTCATTCAGCCGGATCAAATGGGATGCAGCGGGCGTGGACAGCAACCCGTTTTGCCCGACAATGACCCGCGCAACGCCATTAGCTGCAGCCATCTTCAAGATGATCTGGATCGCCTGAACGTTATAAAACCGCCCGTCCCCGCCCACGACCAAGGTCTTGCCTGCGACCCCGCCAATGCCGTTGAAAACCGCCTGCACGAAGTTCGCCAGATAATGCGGCTGCATGAACACCCGCGTCTTCTTGCGCAGGCCCGATGTGCCGGGTTTCTGGCCCGCGAATGGTGTGGTGGTGACGATCATGTCAGTCTCCTTTCGGGGCCAGTGCAAGGGCGACAACAGTTTGCCCCTGCACACGGATGAACCCATCCGTCACGGGCCAGTTCGCGGCAGACGGGTGAAACGTATCAATCTGGCAGACCCATTCATAGCCGTCCTGCGCAGGTGGCACGACCGCATCCTGCGCATCACCATCGCGGTTGAAAACCATGAACACAGGTGCAGGATCATCACCACCCGCTGGCATTTCAGCCGCGCCGCGCACGACAAGGGTAAAACTGGCCAATCCGGGATCGCGCCATTCCAGCGGCTCTCCCTGAAAGTCGCTCCAGACCACATCGGGCAGGTTGTCTTGGGCGCGGGGCGCACCGTGCAAGAACCGTTTCTGATGCAACGCAGGGTGCGCGGACCGAAACGCCGAAAGGCGCGCAACGAAATCTGCCAAGCCCTGATCGCCCCCCGCCCAGTTGATCCAGCCAATCGGGTTGTCCTGACAATAGGCGTTATTGTTTCCGCCCTGCGAATTGCCCATTTCATCACCCGCCAGCAGCATCGGTGTGCCTTGGGACAGGAACAGGGTTGCCAGAATGTTGCGCTGGCGTTGCGCGCGTTTTGCGATGATCGCAGGATCGTCGCTGGGGCCTTCAACGCCGCAATTATCACTGTAGTTGGCGTGATGCCCGTCCTTGTTGCTTTCCTTGTTGGCCTGATTGTGGCGGCGGCTGTATCGGGTCACATCAGCCAGCGTGAACCCGTCATGCGAAGTGACGAAGTTCACCGATGACGCGGCCGACCGTCCTGCCCGATCGAACCTTTCGGCCGTCCCAAGCAAGCCTGCCGCCAAGTCTTGGGTGGCGTGATCATCGCCGCGCCAGTAGCGGCGCAGGGTGTCGCGGTAGCGGTCATTCCATTCAGCGAACCGGTACGGAAATTCGCCCAATCGATACCCGCCCGGCCCGATATCCCAAGGTTCGGCAATCAGTTGCACCTGTGACAGCACCGGATCCTGCAACAGCGCGTCAAAGAACCCGCCACGCGGATCGAACCCGTGATCTTCGCGCCCCAGCGTCGTGGCCAGATCGAACCGAAAACCCGACACACCCATGCATTCGACCCAAAACCGCAGGCTATCCATGACCATGCGCAACACGAACGGATGTGACAGGTCCAGCGTGTTCCCCGTGCCGGCATCATTGGCGTAATAGCGCGGCTGGCCCGCGTTCAGGCGATAGTATGATGCGTTATCAAGGCCGCGAAAGCACAAGGTCGGACCGTTCTGATCGCCCTCGGCTGTGTGGTTGTAAACCACGTCCAGGATCACCGATATCCCAGCGCGGCGCAGCTTTGCAACCATTGCGCGAAAGCCCTTGATACCGTCAGGTCCAAAGTAACGAGGTTCGGCGGCAAAAAAACCGATGGAATTATAGCCCCAGTAGTTGGTCAGCCCGCGCCCCTGCAGAAAGGTTTCGTCAACCAGGGCATGGACCGGCAGCAGTTCAACCGACTTGACCCCAAGCCGTTGATAATGCGCGATCATCGCGTCACTGGCGATCCCCTCGTAGGTGCCGCGCAGGGTATCGGGAACGGACTGGCATTCCTGCGTCAGGCCTTTGACATGGGCCTCGTAGATTAGATCGCACGGGGTGTCGGGCAGCGGGTCAGGTGTGACGGGCGCAAACAGCGCTGGATCGGAAACCACCGATTTTGGCACATATGGCCCACTGTCCTCAGTACCCAATGACAGGTCTTTGGCCGAATTTGCCGGATCATAGCCGAACAACGCATCGACCGGCTGCCAGCTCCCGTGCACCTCGCGGGTATAGGGATCAAGCAGCAGTTTGTGCGGATTGAACCGGTGCCCCTGTTCGGGCGCAAAGGGGCCATGCGCGCGGAAGCCATATAGCGTGCCGATCGCCAAATCGGGCACGAAACCATGCCACACCGGACCCGACTTTTCGGGCAGGGGAATGCGCGCTGTTTCGGTTTGTCCGTCAGGGGAAAAAAGGCACAGTTCAATCTTGCTGGCGTGTTCGGAAAACACGGCGAAATTCACGCCCGCACCCGTATGATGCGCACCCAAACGGTGCGGCGTGCCAGCGCTGATCATACAAGCCCCTGATAAAGCGCCATATAATCGCGCGCCGATTGATCCCAGCCCACGGGATGCGCCATCGCGCGGCGCATCATGTCCGCCCATCTGGCGCGGTCACGAAACAGATCGCAGGTGCGCAGGATCGCTGCCGCCAACCCCGCGACCGTCACGGGCGAAAACTGCACGCCCGTGGCACAGCCCGTCGACAGCGCGGCAGGGTTCGCATCAATCACCGTATCAGCCAGCCCGCCCGTGCGCGCAACAACCGGAATCGTGCCATAGCGCAGTCCGTAAAGCTGCGTCAGCCCGCAGGGTTCAAACCGCGACGGGATCAGGATCGCATCGGCCCCACCCTGCATCAGGTGCGACAGGGTTTCGTCATATCCGATGATCGTGCCGACCTGCCCGCCATAACGGCGCGCGGCGTCAACAAAGCCGGTCTCGAACCGTTTGTCGCCGGTGCCCAGCACCGCAAGACGCGCGCCCGCGCCTGTCAGAACAGGCAAACATTCAAGCAACATGTCCAGCCCCTTTTGTTCGGTAAGGCGGCTGACCACGCAAAACACCGGCGCATCGTCGCTGGCATCAATCCCGAAACGGGTGCAAAGCGCGGCGCGGCTTTGTGCTTTCTTTTTCAATGTCTTGGACGTGTAAGGCACAGGCAGGGCCGCGTCATCTGCCGGATTCCAGACATCCAGATCAATGCCGTTCAGGATACCAGTCAGATCAGCCTTGCGGGCGTTCAGCACCCCGTCCAGCCCCGCACCAAATTCAGGCAGCATCAATTCGCGGGCATAGGTCGGGCTGACGGTGGTGATCTTGTCGGCCATGGCCAGCCCGCCCTTCAGAAAGCTGACCTTGCCCCAGTATTCATAGCCATCCTGCGTGAACAGCGCCGGATCAAGGCGCAGCGCAGCGATACAATCGGCGCCGAACACGCCTTGAAACGCGATGTTATGCACCGTCAAAACAACCGGTGGTGTCGGCCCATCCTGCGCGCGCAAATACGCAGGCACCAGCCCCGCCTGCCAGTCATGGGCGTTGACCACATCGGGTTGCCAACCGTCCAAGGCGCCTGTTGCAATCTGCGCACCAACCCATGACAGCGCACCAAAGCGCAGGTAATTGTCGCCCCAGTCGTTACCATTGCCATCCAGATAGATATTGCCAGCCCGGTCAAACAAATGCGGCGCATCCAGCAGCAGCAGGTTCAGCCCCGCTTCCTGCACCGCAACCACACGGGCCGGGCCGCCGAACAGATCGTCAAACGTCAGAACCCTTGCACCTTTGGCCACTTGCGCGGCCAGTGCCGGATAGGCCGGCAGCAGAATGCGGACATCCCCACCCAAAGGTGCCAGCGATTTCGGCACAGCGCCAATCACATCGGCCAGGCCGCCGGTCTTCACGAAAGGCGCACATTCGGACGCCACAAAAAGGATATTCACGTCAGCTTTCCAGTGCATCAATCATCGGTTGGGTGATCAGGCAAATGCCGCTGTCCGTGCGGCGGAACCTGTCATCATCGGCCTTGGCATCCTCGCCGACAATCAGCCCTTCGGGGATTTTCACGCCGCGATCAATCACCACGTTTTTCAACCGCGCATTGCGCCCGATTTCGACATAGGGCATGGCCACGACCCCTTCGAGTTGCGCAAACGAATGGGTGCGCACGCCGGTATACATCATGCAGCGATAAAGGTAGGAGCCGGAAATGATACAGCCCCCCGCCACCATCGACGAAACTGCGTGGCCGCGCCGCCCTTCTTCGTTGTGAATGAATTTCGCAGGCGGCGTGAGTTCCGAATAGGTCCAGATCGGCCAGTCGTTGTTGTAAAGGTCCAGTTTCGGTTCAAAATCCGTCAGGTCCACATTGGCCTGCCAGAACGCATCGACCGTCCCGACATCGCGCCAATAGGGTTCCTTTTCGATGCCGCTGCGCACGCAGGACCGGCTGAAGGGATGCGCCACCGCCAGACCATCACGCACGATCTGCGGGACGATATCACCGCCGAAATCATGGCTGGAGTCAGGATCATCGCGGTCCTTTTCCAGCAGTTTGCACAGATATTCCGTCTCGAACACATAAATACCCATGCTCGCCAGCGCCATGTCCGGGTTTTCGGGCATCGCAGGAGGGTCTTTTGGCTTTTCGACGAAATCAAGAATCTTGTCGTTGCCATCAACCTTCATCACGCCAAAGCCGGTTGCCTCCATCCGCGGCACTTCGATACAGCCCACAGTCACATCCGCACCACTTTCGACGTGGTGTTTGATCATGATGGAATAATCCTGCTTGTAGATGTGATCACCAGCCAGAATGATGATATACTTGGGGCCATATCCACGAATAATATCAATGTTTTGCGCGACGGCGTCTGCCGTGCCCTTATACCAGTTTTCATCGTTCATTTGCTGGGATGCGGGCAGGATATCAAGGCTCTCGTTCCGCTCGGCGCGAAAAAAGCTCCAGCCGCGTTGCAGGTGACGGATCAGGGAATGCGCCTTGTATTGCGTCGCCACACCGATGCGGCGAATGCCGGAATTGACAGCATTGGACAGGGCAAAGTCGATGATGCGGGTCTTACCGCCAAAATACATCGCCGGTTTGGCACGAATATCGGTCAGTTCATACAATCGGCTGCCGCGCCCCCCTGCCAGAACAAACGCCATGGATTGCTGTGCAAGCCGTTGTGTTTCGTTTTCCATCCTGTCCTCCCTCAAAGGCGCAATCGCGCCGGAAACTACGCCTCCCAGCGCAGCATGATCGTGCTAAGCGGCGGCAATGTGAGTGACAGTGATTGCCCCCGCCCGGATGCCGCGACCAATTCGGCATCGACCCCGCCCAGATTGCCACGCCCGCCGCCGCCATAGGGCGTTGCGTCGCTGTTGAATATCTCGCGCCAGTGGCCGGTTTTCGGCACACCCACGCGACGGCCCGTGCGTTCAACCGGTGTCATATTGCAGACGACCAGCACCGGGGCTTCGCCGTCTTTTCCATGGCGCAGCCACGCAAAAACCGACTCCTCGGAGGCGTTTTCTTCAACCCATTCAAAGCCTTCGGGCTTGCAATCCAACTGGTGCAGCGCGGGGGTGTCGCGGTAAACGTGGTTCAGGTCACGCACCAGATTTTGCACACCACGGTGCAGATCATTCTCCAGCAGGTGCCAGTCAAGGCTGGCATTGTGGTTCCACTCCGCGCCTTGGGCAAATTCGCAGCCCATGAACAACAGCTTCTTGCCCGGATGCCCCCACATGAACCCGTAATAGGCGCGCAGGTTGGCTAATTTGTCTGCCCCCTGCCCCGGCATTTTATCCAGCAGCGACCCTTTGCCGTGCACGACTTCGTCATGGCTAAGCGGCAGCATGAAGTTTTCCGAGAACCCGTAAACCAGCCCGAATGTCATCTTGGAGTGGTGATATTTGCGGTTGATCGGGTCTTCGGCCATGTAGGACAGGGTGTCGTTCATCCAGCCCATGTTCCATTTGAATCCGAACCCAAGGCCGCCGCCCGATGTCATCCCCGTCACGCCGGGAAAGGCGGTGGATTCTTCGGCGATCGTGGTGATGCCGGACACTTCGCCGTATGACACTTCGTTGACCCGTTGCAGAAAGGCGATCGCTTCAAGGTTCTCGCGCCCGCCGTGTTCGTTGGGAATCCATTCGCCTTCCTTGCGCGAATAATCCCGATAAAGCATCGACGCCACAGCATCGACACGCAGCCCGTCGATGTGGTGTTCTTTCAACCAATACAAGGCGTTGGCCATCAGGTAGTTCGACACTTCGCGCCGCCCGTAGTTGTAAACCAGCGTCTGCCAATCGGGGTGAAACCCTTCCTTGCGGTCAGCGTGTTCATACAACGGCGTGCCGTCGAAATTGCCCAGCCCGTGCGGGTCTTCGGGAAAATGGCCCGGCACCCAGTCAAGGATCAGGCCGATGTCAGCGGTGTGACAGGCCGCCACAAAGGTGCGAAACTCGTCCGGCGTGCCAAAGCGGATCGTCGGCGCGTAAAGGCCCACCGGCTGATAGCCCCACGACCCGTCAAACGGGAATTCGGACACGGGCATCAGTTCGATATGGGTGAACCCCATGTCACGCGCGTAATCGACCAACTGCGTGGCAAATTCCAGATAGGACAGCGGGCGGTTGCCATCCTCGGCCACCTGCTTCCACGATCCCAGATGGACCTCGTAAACCGATATTGGCTGATCGGTGCGATGGGCCGCCGCGCGGCGCCTCATCCATGCATCATCGGGCCAGTCAAACCCGCGCAGGTCGCGCACGACGGATGCGGTTTTCGGCGGATGTTCCGCGCCAAATCCGAACGGATCAGCCTTGGCGGGCAGAAGGTTGCCCTGCTGGTCATGCAGTTCGTATTTATACGCCTCCCCCTCGCCCAAGCCCGGCATGAAGATTTCCCAGACACCCGTCTGGCCGCGCTGGCGCATGGGGTTGCGCCGCCCGTCCCAGCCATTGAAATCCCCAATCACGGACACGCGGCGCGCATTGGGGGCCCAGACGGCAAAATGCGTACCCTGCACGCCTTCGTGGGTCATAACATGGGCACCCAAAACCTGCCAAAGCGCACGGTGCGCCCCTTCGTTGATCAGGTGTTCGTCCATTTCACCCAAGACCGGGCCGAATGCATAAGGATCACCCTGTTCCCATGTGTGGCCGTTTTTGGCGATCCGAAACCGATAGGCAAAGCGGGTCTTGCGGCGCGGCGCGCGCCCTTCCCAGACGCCGCCAGCAACATGTGTCAGATCGGTGATCTTGCGGCCCGTTTTGGCATCAAGTGCCGTCACGCTATCCACCTCCGGCAGAAACGCGCGCAGGGTCAGAACCCCGTCGACCGCGTGCAGCCCCAGCACCGAAAACGGGTCTGAATGGGTGCCTGACGTGATACGGTCGATTGCGGCCTGATCCATGACTTCCCCGATTATTTCAACAGCGAGCGCGTATCCCAGATGTCCTTGGCATAGCCCTTGATCGTGCGATCAGACGAGAACCAGCCCAGCCGCGCGGTGTTCAGCGCCGCCATTCTGGACCAATGTGGCACATCGCGGAACGCGGCGTCCACTGTGCGTTGCATGTCGTAATAGGTGTCGAAATCAAGACTGACGCAGAAGTAGTCGTGATCCCAGATGTTTGTCAGCAACCCTGCATAGCGCCCCGTGTCGCCGCCCGAAAACCGCCCTTCGGCCATCTGCGCAAGCACGCGCATCAGGCGCGGGCTGGCCTCGATTGCGGTGCGGGCATATCCGTGCATGCTGCGGCGCTCGGTGATTTCGGCGGCGGTCAGGCCGAACAGGAAAAAGTTGTCCGCCCCCACGTGCTCGCGGATTTCCACGTTGGCCCCGTCCAGCGTGCCGATGGTTGGCGCGCCGTTCAGGCCCAGTTTCATGTTGCCGGTGCCCGATGCTTCCTTGCCGGCCGTCGAAATCTGTTCCGACAGATCGGCGGCGGGGATCAGCACTTCGGCCATGGAGACGTTATAGTTTTCGGGGAAAACCACCTGCAAATAATCGCGTGTGGCCGGATCGTTGTTGATGGTCGCGGCCACATCGTTGATCAGGCGGATAATATCCTTGGCCACGGCGTAACCCGGTGCCGCCTTGCCGCCGAACACCTTGACGCGGGGCGTCCAGTTGGCGTCGGGATTGTCGCGGATGTCGTTCCACAGGGCGATGGTTTCAAGGATATTCATGAACTGGCGCTTGTATTCATGGATCCGCTTGATCTGGATATCAAACATCGCGTCGGGGTTCAGCGCAGCCCCGCCCCGTGCCACCAGCCAGTCGGACATGGCCACCTTGTTGGCGCGTTTGGCAGCGCGGAATGCGTCTTGAAATGCGCTGTCGTCCACATTGGCTTCAAGCCCTGAAAGCCGTTCCAGATCATCGACCCAACCGGTGCCAATGGTGTCGGTTATCAGCCCGCTCAGGGCGGGGTTGCAGGTATAAAGCCAACGCCGGGGTGTGACGCCATTGGTTTGGTTCACGATCCGGTCGGGAAAAGCCTGATGTAGCCCCGCGAACACGGTTTCCTTGACCAGTCCCGTATGCAGCGCGGAGACGCCATTGACCTTGTGCGCCATGGCAAAGGCCAGTTCGCCCATGCGCACGGTGCCATGTTCGATGATGTGAATATCATCGGTCACAGGGGCCAGCACGCGGGCCTGAATCTCCTGAATGATCTGGTAGTGGCGCGGCAGAACCCGCGAAAACAGGTGTTCGGGCCATGCCTCGAGCGCCTCGGGCAACAGGGTGTGGTTGGTATAGCCAAGACAGGATTGCGCCGTGGCAATCGCCGCGTCCATATCGAACCCGTGCAGGTCCACAAGAATGCGCACCAGTTCCGGCCCGGCAATCGCAGGGTGCGTGTCGTTCAACTGGATCGCCACGAAATCGGACAGTTTGCGCAGATCGTGCCCTTCCGATTTGAAACGGCGCAGAATGTCGCGCAGCGATGCAGCGGTGAAAAAGTACTCCTGCTTCAGGCGCAATTCCTTGCCCTGGTCGGTCGTATCATCGGGGTAAAGCACCCGCGAAATTGTCCGCGCCAAGGCCTCGGGCGCACTGGCGCTGATGTAATCGCCGCGATTAAAGCTGTCCAAATCGAACAGCACCGTGGGTTTGGCCGCCCACAGGCGCAGGGTGTTGGCCCATTTCTTCTGCCAGCCGACGATCGGCGTGTCATAGGCCAGCGCGATCACGGTTTCACCGGCGTGCCACACGGATGCGCCATCCTGTTCTGCCACATGGCCACCAAAACCGATGGGATAGGCCACTTCGGGGCGTTCAAATTCCCAGACGTGGCGCTGGTTCAGCCAGCCTTCGGCAGTTTCAATCTGCTGTCCATCCTGAAAATGCTGTTCAAACAACCCGTGTTCATAGCGGATACCGTAGCCGTAGGCGGGGATTCCAAGGGTCGACAGGCTATCAAGGAAACAGGCGGCCAGACGGCCAAGCCCGCCATTGCCAAGTGCGGCGTCGGGTTCATCGGCAACAATCCTGGAATAATCCTGCCCCAGACCCGTCATCGCCTGCGCAGCAAGGTCTTCGACCCCCATGTTGACGGCCACATCCTCGATCAGGCGGCCGATCAGGAATTCCATCGACAAGTAATAGACACGCTTGCCCTTGGCCTCGTAGGTGGCTTGGGTGCTTTTGAACCACGGATCAACCACCATATCACGCAACGTAAGCGACAAGGACATGCGCCAGTCATAAGGCGTTGCGTGCGCTGGGTTTTTCCCGACGGACGTGCGCAGGTGCGACAGGATTTGCGCCTGAAACGCCTCAAGATCGGGAAGGGAAATATCAGTGGCGGCGGTCATATGGGTATCAAGCATGCTCGTCTTTTTCTAAAGGCCCGCACGGAATCGTGCAGGCTGATAGCGCTATCAGTATCGTAAGCGGCGCAAAACAGCACCCGCCTATTTTGCAGGGCTGCCTTGCGGTTACGCAACAGTATGGTGTTGCAGCCGTGCAATCACAAAGCCGCTGCCGGACAATGCAACTCTTGTGCCATTCCGTATTTCGGCATTGCGCTGCAGGATCGGATCAGCCGCAACGGGCAGCGTGAATTCAACCTCGGACGCCGACAGATTGAACACACAGACCAGACCCTCGCCGCGCGCAAATGCCAGAACCGGTTCGTCCGAAGGCAAGAATGTGGTGTTGCCCTCGCGCAGGTCAGGCTCGGCGCGGCGCAGGGCCAGCATGTCCTTGTAGAACCCATGGACCGAGTTTTCATCCGCCAGTTGCGCTGCAACCGCACGGCTGGATTGCGCAGGTTTGACGGGTAGCCACGTGGCATTTGCATCCGAAAACCCTGCATTGGGTGCGTTTTCATCCCAGACCATCGGTGTGCGACAGCCATCGCGGCCCTTGTCTTCGGGCCAGAACATCAACCCCTGTGGATCGGTCAGTTCGTCGTATGACAGGTCCGTGTCGGTCTGGCCCAGTTCTTCGCCCTGATACAGGCAGATCGACCCTTGCAGCGACAACAACAACGCACCAGCCTGTTTGGCGAGCGCATCCTGATCAACCGCCTTGGAAAACCAGCGCGACACGTGGCGCGGCACATCGTGGTTGGAAAACGCCCAGCAGGGCCAGCCGTCCGGTGCATCCTCGAAAAACTCGGTGATCAGATCGCGAAAGTGACCCGCGCTGAATTTCGGGCTTAGCATCTCGAACGAATAGGCCATGTGCAGGCGATGATTGGTCGTATATTTCCCCATGATCTCAATGGCGTGGTGGCTTTCGCCGACTTCACCCACAAGGGTGCGGTCATCGTATTCGTCCAAAAGCGCACGCATGCGTTGCAGAAACACCAGGTTCTCGGGCTGGTTCTTGGAAAAGATGTGATACTGCATCCCGTAGGTGCTGTGCGCGGTGCGGGATTCCGGTTTGAAATCCGCCGGATCGTCGCGCAACAGTCGATCGTGGAAATAGAAATTCACCGTATCAAGGCGGAAGCCGTCCACCCCCCGATCCAGCCAGAACCGCATCGTATCCAGCATGTAATCCTGCACCGCCGGATTGTGGAAATTCAGGTCGGGCTGCTGTTTCAGGAAGTTGTGGAAATAGTATTGCTTGCGGCGCGGCTCCCACTCCCATGCGGGGCCACCAAAGATCGCCTGCCAGTTGGTGGGCGGTGTGCCATCGGGTTTGGGATCGGCCCAGACATACCAATCGGCGCGCGGGTTATCGCGGCTGGACTTGCTTTCCTGAAAGAACGGATGCTGGTCGGATGAATGGGAAATCACCTGATCAACGATCACCTTGAGGCCAAGTTCGTGTGCGCGTGCCACCATCGCGTCAAAATCCGCCAGCGTGCCGAACGACGGGTCGATATCAAGATAATCGGACACGTCATACCCCATGTCGGCCATGGGCGAGGTAAAGATCGGCGAGAGCCAAATCGCATCAACCCCAAGGTCGGCGATATAGTCCAGCCGCTGGGTGATCCCCTTGATATCACCCACGCCGTCGTTATCGCTGTCCTGAAAGGATCGCGGATAAATCTGATACGTGACGGACCCGCGCCACCAGTCTTTGCTCGCCATTGGTTTTCCCTTTGCCAGATTGCGGGCAACCCTGCCCTGCCGGTTATGCTTGCGCTAACATGCGTTGCCGCCTGCATACGCAGAATTTCGGGAATGGAAAGGTCGCGCGCCGTCTTTTTTGCGGGGTTGTTGCCCTGTGCCTGCCCATCCCTTTGATTGACATGCTACCGGGTTTTTCTTTACACATTCTATTAACTGAATACGTAAAGGTGGCACCATGACCCTCACGCGGCGACGTTTCACAACCCTTGCAGCGGCGGGCATCGCCAGCGGTTTCGCACCCCTGCGTGCAAGCATGGCGCAGACCAGCCTTGGCGTGTTTACCCTGACATCGCTGTCGGATGGTGCACTGACGCTGCCGCTGTCTATGACGCTGGAACATGTCCCCGACGATCAGCGCGCGGCTGTCACGCAACACTATGGGTTTGGCGACACCCTGACGCCACCCTGCAACGTCACGCTGCTACAAACCGACACCCGCAACATCCTGTTTGATGTCGGTGCCGGCCCCGAATTCATGAGCAGTGCAGGCTTCTTGCTGGATGCGCTTGACGCCGCCGGCCTTGGCCCGGATGACATCACCGATGTGGTGTTCACCCACGCCCACCCTGATCACATCTGGGGGCTGGTGGATGATTTCGACGATCTGCTGTTTGCCAATGCCAGTTACATGATGGGTCAAGCCGAATGGGACTACTGGACCGATCCCGATACCGTGAACACAATCGACGCAGGCCGCACGACCTTTGCCGTCGGGGCCGCGCGGCGTCTGGCGCGGATCGCAGATCAGGTGACATTCTTTGGTGACGGTGCGGAAATCCTGCCCGGCGTTGCCGCGCGCGCAACCTTTGGGCACACACCGGGGCACATGGCGTTCGAGGTGCGCCAGGGAAGCGAGGCGATCATGATCCTTGGCGATTGCATCGGCAATCATCACCTTGCGTTTGATCACCCCGACTGGAGATCCGGTTCGGATCAGGATGCCGATCAAGGTGTTGCCACGCGTGTGGCCCTGCTGGACCAGCTTGCCCATGAACAGATGCAAATCCTGGGCTTTCATCTGCCCGACACGGGGATCGGGCGGGTTGAAAAGGCGGGCAGCGCCTATCGCTTCGTGCAGGACTAAACCACAGCCGCCGCAGTGCCGCGCCCCTTGCGCAGCAGCGTGTGCGTGGCCACGGCACCGATCCACATGCAGCCCACGGCAACCCATGCTGTCAGCGAAAAGATCGCGCCCCCCGACATGCCCGCACCAACCGCGCAGCCACCCGCCAGCATTGACCCGAACCCCATCAGGACCGCGCCGATCATGTAGCGTTCCATCGGCGTGTCCGCGCCAAACCGTTCGATGTGAAAGCCCCCGGTCAGAACCGCAGCCGTGCCCGCGCCAATGAACACGCCCGGCACAAGCCCAAGCCCGAAACCCAGCGGCGGATTGGGCGCATTGACCAGCGCCATCAACGTATCTGTCGATGGCCCCGTGAATGTCACCGATGTGATCCCCACCACCTCGAACGAGGCCTGCGCCACCTGATAGGTGCCGACCCAGCCCCCTGCGACCGCAAGCCCGACAAAAGCGGCACTTGTGATCCATGACAATGCAACGCCCTTGCGCGACGCGAATACCAACGCAGCCGACAGGCACAGCGCAGCCAATGCAGCTGCGATGGGCGCCGTGATCCCGACCAAGGCCAGCAGATCACGCGATGTGCCCCCCGGCACGGCCCACAGCGTGGACAGTGTTTCGCGCACGGGCGCCAGAACACCGGTCAGCGAGGCCTGCGCGACGATCGTCAGCACCAGCCCTGTCAGCATCGCGCGCAGGTTTCCTGTGGCTGACAGAACCAGCAATCGGCTGGCGCATCCGCGCGCAAGGATCATGCCGATGCCAAACATCAACCCGCCAATGACCGCGCCGGACATGCTGCCGACATTGGCAAGCTGGCGCGCATCAACCACGTTCAGCCAGCCCAGCGTGATCGCCAGTTGCACAGCAAACAAGGCCGCAAAAAAGGCCACCAGCCAGATCGCAAAACGCCCGCCCCATTGCCCGTCGGCAACTTCGACCGTGGCGGCACGCAGACAAAACCGCGACTGATAGGCCGCCGCGCCAAACACGATCCCGACAATCAGGCCCAACGCGGTCAGGATCGTTCCTTCGCCAAATGTCTCTAACAGGTTTTCCATATCAGACCCCAGTTTTGCCTGACCTAGCACAGCCGCAAAAGCCCGCCTTGCGCGAGATCAAACCCTACTGCGCCGCCATGGGCAAACGCGCCAGTTGGCACTGTGCCCAGAGTGTTTCCAGCGCGCCGACCAGGGCGTCGATATCGGCCTGGCTATGCACGGGCGACGGGGTGATGCGCAGCCGTTCGGTGCCTTTGGGCACGGTCGGATAGTTGATCGGCTGGATGTAGATGCCGAACCGGTCCATCAGCACGTCCGACAGGTATTTGCATTTCACCGGATCGCCCACCATCACCGGAATGATGTGGCTGGGGTTGTCGATATGCGGGATTCCCGCCGCTTCAAGGCGTGCGCGCACCTGTGCCACACGGGCCTGCTGGCCTTCGCGTTCGATATTGGATTGCTTGAGGTGGCGGATCGAGGCACAAGCGCCCGCCGCCACGGCAGGTGGCAGGGCGGTCGTAAAGATGAACCCGCTCGCGAACGAGCGCACAAAATCGCAGACCGCGGCACTGCCCGCGATATAGCCGCCGACCACGCCAAAGGCCTTGCCCAGCGTCCCTTCGATCACGGTGATCCGGTCCATCAGCCCTTCGCGTTCGGCAATCCCGCCGCCGCGCGGGCCATACATGCCCACGGCGTGCACCTCGTCCAGATAGGTCATCGCGTTGTATTTGTCGGCCAGATCGCAAATCTCGCGGATCGGGGCGATGTCCCCGTCCATCGAATAGACGGATTCAAAGGCGATCAGTTTTGGGCGGTCCAGCGGCTGCGCGGCAAGTTTCGCCTCCAAGTCGGCCAGATCGTTGTGTTTCCAGATCTGACGCTCGGCCCGTGAATGGCGGATGCCTTCGATCATGCTCGCGTGGTTCAGCGCGTCCGACAGCACAAGGCAGTTCGGGATTTTCGACGCCAAAGTGCCAAGGGCCGCCCAGTTGGAAACATAACCGCTGGTGAACAGCAACGCGTCTTCCTTGCCGTGCAGATCGGCCAGCTCGCGTTCCAGCAAAACGTGATGATGGGTCGTGCCAGAGATGTTGCGGGTGCCGCCTGCGCCCGCGCCGACCTTGTCGAGCGCATCGTGCATCGCGTCCAGCACCTTGGGGTGCTGGCCCATCCCAAGATAATCATTGGAACACCAGATCGTGACAGGGCGCACCACATCACCCAGATGATTGGCCGCCCGCGGAAACGCACCCCGCTCCCGCGCAAGATCGGCAAAGACGCGGTAGTTGCCTTCGTCGCGCAAGCTTGTCAGCTGCGCGTTAAAAAAGTCGGTGTAGTTCATCGGCGGTTTTATCCTCCAAGGGCGTCTTGAACAATCTCATCCAGCAACGCCTGAACCTTTTGCATTTCGCCCTCGGGATAGTTGCGATGGCCAATCATGACCTCGCCATTCCGTTCGGTGACAAAGATACCGTAGGGGCAGTGGGCGATGTTCATGTGATCGGCTTCCATCACCTCACGCGACAGGGTTGCCGAGCAGAACAGAAAGATATCGGCGCCCGCAAAGATTTCGACGTCGCTGCCAACGTCAGCGCCCGTGCGGTTCAGCATGTCGCCCGTGTGGCTGACGTAATCAATCACCAGACCCTTGCCGACAATCGCGGTTTCCACCGAAAACGTGGCGTCCTCAAACGTCCCATCAAAGGGATAAACACTCGCCTCTTGGGCAGTGGCAAACGAACTGACAAAGCCCAAACAGGCCGCAAGTAGAAAACGTTTCATTTCAAGTCCTCCATAGTGACACCGCAGTCTAACGCGGTGTCGATGATCGGGCCTTGCGCGAAATCAAGGCCCGATGCGTTTAGCCGAACATGTCAGCGGCGATGCCATCATACCAACCCAGCGATTCCTCGTAGGTGGCCTGGCGCACCTCGCTGCTTTCACCGGTTTCGCTGATGAACCCGTCGACCTTGGCGATCTTTTCGTCCGTGGCCTCGTATGTGGCGCCGACTTTGACACCGTCATTGGTATCAATCAGCGACCAGCAGGTATTGGCAAAGCGCGCGGGGAACACTGTTGATCCGGTCAGCGCACCGCGCACCGCGTTGGCGCAAACTTTGGCTTGGGAATTGGCCGAAAAACCGGATTTCGGCATGTCACCCTGCGCACAGGCATCGCCCAAGACGTGGATGTTTTCATCCATCTTGGAAGACAGATCAGCCGCATTCACCGGCGCCCAGTTGCCTTCGGTGATGCCGGCAAGTTCGGCGATCCGGCCTGCTTTCATCGCCGGAATGACGTTGCAGACATCGACGTCGGTCACTTGGCCGTCGATGCTTAGGGTCATGGCTTCGGGGTCGACTTCGACATTGGCACCACCGAAATCAGGACCGATCCGTTCGATCATGCCAGCGTAGTGGGTGTTCCAGCCTTCCTCGAACAGGCCTTGCTTGGAAAACGCCTCTTTGGGGTCGGCGATCAGGATTTTGGCGGTCGGGTTTATGTCCTTGAGCATATGCGCGACCATGCTGATCCGCTCGTAGGGGCCGGGGGGGCAGCGGAACGGGTTGGGCGGCGCGACCATCGCATAGGTGCCGCCCTGTGGCATGGATTCGATCTGCGCGCGCAGCAACTCAGACTGCGATCCGGCCTTGTAGGCATGGGGCATCCTGTTTTGCGCGCTGACATCCCAACCGGGCACCGCGCCATCGACGAAATCAATGCCGGGCGACAGGATCAGGCGATCATAGGGGATGGTGTAACCGCCAGCTGTGGCCACGGTTTTTGCGTCACGGTCCACGCCAACGGCCCAGTCGTGCACAACATTGATCCCGTAGTTTGCCGCCAATCCGCCGTAAGAATGGCCAAGGCTTTCGATCGTGCGAAAGCCACCCAGATACAGGTTCGAGAAAAAGCAGGTGTAATAGTGGCGCGAGGGTTCGATCAGCGTCACGTCAATTTCACCATTGCTATCTTTGGCGATATAGCGCGCGGCCGTGGCCCCGCCTGCCCCGCCACCAACGACAACAACTCGCGGTCGCCCGTGTGCAGCGGCCCTGACCATGGGCGCGGCAAGCGCACCGGTTGCGGCAATCGTTCCAAGAAAAGCGCGTCTGTTGAATTTCATGTCTTCCTCCCTAGGTGGCACCGATTATTCGATGTCTTCGAAATACGCAGCGAGCGCTGCAATCTCCTCGTTTGACAGGCGCTGCGCCATCATCTGCATGACAGGGTGCGTGCGCACATTGTCCTTGTAGGCATGCATTGCGGTGACGAAATACGCGGCTGGCCAATTGGTGATGCTGGGAATGCCCGAGGCGTCACCACTGGCCTGATGGCAGGATGTGCATTCGCCTGACAGGTATTCCCCGTAAGCCGGATCGCCCACAATCGCGAGGATTTCAGGCGCGACCTCGTGGTCAACCGCCACAGCCGTTGGTGCGGATTCGGGGATGTTGATCGGACTGGCCGAAAAGGTGCGTAAATAGGCGACGATATCATCGCGGTCTTGCTGATCGGACAGCCCTGCAAAATTCATCCGCGTGCGCGAGACAAGCGCGCGCGGGTTTTCGAGATAGGCATCCAGCGTGTCAAAGTTCCACGTCAGCCCGTTTGTCGCGGCCCGCAGCAACCCTTCGGAATAGCGGAAGCCCTCGGCGTGGGCGGCCGCGCGGTCAAAGATGCCATTCAGGTGCGGACCAACGGCATGTTCAGCCCCTGCCCCGACCTGGTGGCAGCTTGCACATTTCGAAAACAGTTCGGCCCCGCGTTCAGGATCGCCGCCCGCGTCGGCATTTGCAGCGCCCGTGCCAAGCACGCACATCACAAATGCAAACGCTGGGAGGGCGAACCGGGTCATGGCGATGAAACACTTTCAATATAGGCGATCAATCCGTCGATTTCGGCCGCGTCACGCACCCCGCGGAACACCATCTTTGTGCCGGGCCGCGCGCCGCGCGGATCCGTGAGGAATGCGGCGAAACTCTCGGCATCCCACATCTCGCCTGCGGCATTGGCTTCGGCAAATACCGTCGAATACCGGAAACCCTCGACCGCACCGACCGTGCGGCCCAAAATGCCGTTCAGCTGCGGACCGGTGCCATTGCGGGCATCCTCGCCCACTTGGTGACACGCGCGGCACTGGCGGAATGCCCCTTCGCCCGCTGCGACAAGCGCGGGGTCAAGGTCTGCTTCAACCGCTTCGGCCACTTGCGGCGCGTCGGTCGCCATTTCGCTCTCGATTGGCGTTTCTTCGATCACCTCTTGCACGGCGGCCTCTTCTTCGGCGCCCTCTTCTTCCGGGGTCACGTCAAGGAATGTCGCCCGCATCGTGATCTCGACCGTCTCCTTGCAGTTTTCCATGCAAGGCTCGCCGCTCCACTGCGCATACTCCCGCTCGGCGCGGTCATCGACAACAAAGCCGCCAGCATTGGGCATTTCGACATCAAGGAAGTTTTCGTGGCTCAGCTCGAAATCATCATCGACAAGGTTATTGGAGTAGAGGATGTAGGCGACGATGGCATAGGTATCATCGGCGCTTAGGCTACCTGCGTTGCCAAAGGGCATTGAACGATGGGAATAGTCCCACACCGTCGACAGGTAAGGCCAATATGACCCGACAGTCTTGACCGGGTCGGCATTTGCCAGCGTGTCAAACCCGCCAGCCAGCACCGGCCAATTGTCCACGCCTTCGGCAAAATCGCCGTGGCAGGCTGCGCAGTTCTCGACGAACAGCTCTTCACCTGTCCAGACGTCGCCACTGCCTTCGGGCAAACCGCGCCCGTCCGGCAGAACATCAACGTTCCACGCGGCAACCTCCTCGGGCAGGGCTGCGCGCCCAAGATTGTAAGCAGCCTCGGACGCTGGCGCAGGTTCGGTCAACCCGCCGCCACTTGCAACCGCGGCTTGCAATGCGTCACGCTCGGCCAAAAGCTGCGCGATCTGGTCTTGGGCGTCTTGCGCCTGCGCAAGGGCACCCGTGACCGAGGCGTCCTTCTGCGCGAGTTGCGTTTCAAGGCTCGCCACCGTCTGGTCCTGATAGGTCCGCGTCGACAGGCCATAGGCCAGTGCAATCAGCATCGCGGTGCCACCCAGTGCGGGAAGAAATAAGTTAAGAGACTTCGACATTCTCGGCGATCCCTTCTTCGTTCACAAACCAGGTTTGGATGCAGTTGTTGTGATAGACCGAGTTTTCGCCGCGGCTTTCGCGGAGCTGGTCCTTGGTCGGTTGGACATAGCCGGTTTCGTCAATGGCACGTGATTGCAACAGCATCGGGCTGCCGTCCCAATCCATGTCCAGATAGAAGCGGGTCAGCGCCTTGGCGTCGCCCTGTTTGCCCAGTCGTGCGGTCTGCCAATTGGCACCGCCGTCGATTGACACATCAACCCGTGTGATCTTGCCGTGGCCGGACCACGCAAGGCCGGAAACAACCAGTGGTCCGGTGCCATGTGTGATCGGCATTTGCGGGCTTGGGGACGTGATGACGGATTTTGCATCCATGACCCACGTCCATTTTCGCGCAACGCCGTTCTCGTAGACATCGGTGTATTTTGACGTTTCTTCACGGCTTTCCACGGCGGCGTCGGTCACTTCGATCCGGCGGATCCATTTGACCCACATGTTGCCTTCCCAACCGGGAACGACAAGGCGCACCGGATAGCCGTGCTCCATGCGCAGGGCCTCGCCGTTGGCTTTGAAGGCCACCAGCACATCATCGAGCGCCTTTTCCATCGGGATCGAGCGGCCATTGGACGAGGCATCCGCCCCTTCCACATAGACCCATTTGTCGGCAGACATATCGGCACCGGCCTCGGCCAGCAGGGTGCGCAGCGGCACGCCGGTGTATTCCATGTTGTGAATCATGCCGTGGGTGAATTGCGCGCCGTTCAACTGCGCGCCAGCCCATTCCATGCCGGTATTGGCGGCACATTCGCAGAAATAGACGTGGTTTTCGCGCGGCAGGCGTTCCAGATCGGCGTAAGTAAAGACCAGCTCGCGATCAACAAGACCGTTGATCATCAAACGATAGTCGTCCTTGCTCAGCTCGATCGCGCCAGAATGGTGGCGCTCAAACGCGCAACCCTGCGGTGTGATTGTGCCGTCCAACGCGTGAATAGGCGTAAAGTTGATCGACGAAATCGGCGATGCGGTCAGCCATTCGACGTTGCGGCGCACCACGTCCGCTTCAAAACGGATGGGCAGACCATAGGGCGTTTCGTCGACGCCGACCCCAAGATACGAGGCCCAGTCCTGCAACTCGGTGATTTTCGGATCGGGCACGTCTTGCGCAACCGCCTGGCCTGCGACCGCGCCAGCGGCAACTGCGGCGCTGCCGCGCAGAAATGCCCGGCGGGATGTTTTTGCGAAATCATCCATTCTTACTTGCCTCCTTATGCGCCGACCACGTCGACACTTGTATTCGGTGCCACGCTGACGGTGCCTTTGTTCTTGATGTAATTCTCGACCACGTCCCAGATCGGCGGGCCTTCGGTCCCTTCGTTGACCGATGCCCAGCCTGCGACCACGTAGGTCTTGGCAGGGTCCAGCGTTTCGCCGGATTCGAGCAGCGTCAGATTGCTGATCCGTTCGCCAATCGGCTTGTTGATGTCGATCCGGTAGCCCATGCCACCAACACGCACCATGTCGCCACCCTGCTGGTAATAAGGGTCTTCGTTGAACAGGTTATCGGCCACGTCTTCCATGATGGTATGAATGAATTCACCTGTCATTTCAGTGCGGTAGGCATTGGGATAGGTCATCGAGGTGACGTTCCACAGGTCTTCGCGGGTGATGTCCTGCCCCGGCAGAATCGACGGACCCCAGCGCACGCCGGGGGACATGGCGATATCGGCATCACGTTCCTGGATCAGCGCGTCACAGATCAGGTCATCCCACGATCCGTTAAAGTTGCCGCGGCGATAAAGCAGCGTGTCGTCAGCCGTTTTGCCCAAGACTTCACTCAGCTCGGCCTCGAATGGCGCACGCTGTTCGTCGATGACAGCCGCCACGTCGGCATCGGGCGCGATCACATCGGAAAAAATCGGGATCAGCTTGTGGCGAAAGCCCATCATGCGGCCATCGCGCACGTCCAGATCGACGCGGCTGACGAATTTGCCGTTCGACCCCGATGCGATGATGATCGTGTCGTTGATCAGCACCGGTTCAGGCAGCGCATCATGGGTGTGGCCCGCAAGGATCACATCAATCCCTGTCACACGGCCTGCCATCGCCTTGTCCACATCAAAGCCGTTGTGCGACAGGCAGACCACCAGTTCGGCCCCCATAACGCGCACTTCATCGACCATTTCCTGCATCCGCTGGTCACGGATACCAAACGAGTATTCAGGGAACATCCAACCGGGGTTGGCGATGGGCATATAGGGGAAAGCCTGCCCGATCACGGCGATCTTCACGCCGCCCCGTTCAAAGAACTTATAGGGCTGGAAGTCTTCCGATGGTTCATCCCATTCGGCGTCAAAGATGTTCTGGCCAAGCGCTGCAAACGGCAATTCACCAACAATGTCGCGCACGCGATCCGACCCAAGCGTAAATTCCCAGTGGAATGTCATCGCATCGGGCTTGAGCATGTTCATGACATTGACCACGTCCTGCCCTTCGGTTTGATAACAGGTGTAGGACCCATGCCACGTATCGCCGCCATCCAGCAGCAAGGCGTCAGGGCGCGCGGCGCGGATCTGGTTCACGACCGTTGCGACACGATCCATCCCGCCCATCTTGCCATAGCTTTGGGCAAGCGCGGAAAAATCGTTGTATGTCAGGGCGTAATGAGACGGGCTGCCGTCGTCGATACCATAAGCGCGGCGGAAATCGGCACCCGTGATATGGGGCACAGCGCCCTTGTTATTGCCGACCCCCAGATTGATTTCCGGCTCGCGGAAATAGATCGGTTTCAGCTGCGCGTGAATATCGGTGACATGGATCAGCGACACGTTTCCAAAGGTCTCGAACTCCAGCAGTTGATCCTGGGTCAGCGCCTGCTGCGCGGCCAAACGGCCCCAGTTGCCAAACCCGGACGTGCCGATGATTGCACTGGCGGCCACGCTGGCCTGTAGAAAATCGCGCCGTGAGATCATGTGCTTACCTCGGTTCCCAGCCATCACATTCGTAAAGCTGAATATATTAAGTGAAAGAAAGCCCGCGAACGCAGATGCGCCGCGGGCCTTCCCGTGTTCTAGTTGCGGACCGACGGACCTTCGACCGACAGACCGTTGCCGCGTGACGCCACGTATAGTTCAAGCGCGACAAATTCGGGGCTGCCAACCGCATAGGTTTCCGCGCGCGTGTCGCGAATGCAGCCACGGAAACGCGAATGCACACCATTCAACCGTGCATTTTTCAAACGATAGGTCGGAAAGCCGTTGATCATGCCCATGCTAAGATGGTCAGCGCGGATCAGGTTGCCGTAGTTCTGCTCGTGACAGGATGCGCAGGACAGATCAAGCTGACCGTTACGGGTATAATACAACTCGCGCCCCAGCTCCCATGCGTCCTGTGCCGGACCGTCTATCGCAACATCCACCGACATCCCGCGGGACACTGATGCCAAAAGCGCCGTCATGTTCAGCATTTCGTCCTTGTCATAGGCCCATTCTTCGGCGCCCATCTGTTCCGTGCGGCACCCGTTGATCTGCATTGTCATGGTGCGCACTTCACCGGCGCCTTCGTTCCAGCGCGGATAAACTGCGCTGATTCCGGCCATATCTTCGGGTGCGCCATGGCAGCTTGCGCAGGACTCGCCTGCTTCGCCTTCGACGGTATTCCACGATTCAATCGCCGCCTCGGTAAAGATCATGCCGGGGTTCTCGAAATCATCCATTTCAAAGGCCTGGGTTTCCGTCGAGCGGAATACCCATCCCGACATGATCTCGCTAATCCCGGTCCCGTCCATGTGGGCGGGTGCCGGTGCGCGCACCGTGATTTCGATTTCACCGTTGATGACCAGATCGGCATCTTCGTCAGCCATTGCCGGCCCAAAGGGGACGGCCATAGCGAGACACACGGCACTTGCGGACAGTAGTGTTTTTTTCATTTTCGCCCCTCCCTGGACAAGTAACCTAGTTGACTGCGATGTCTTTGCTGTCGGTGTAGATGTCGCCATCGTCGTCATACCAGGTAAAGACAAAGGTGCCGCTTTCCGGCACAACCGCTTCGAATTCCAGAAACGGGTTCGTGGAAATGGCGGGTTCAAGTGTCACATCAATCACCATTTCACCGTCAAATTCGCAGGTGAAGCGGTTGATGATCGACCGTGGAATGACGTTGCCGTCACCGTCTTTGCGCTGGCCCGATTCCATCGGGTGCGAGATCAGCGTCTTGATCGTGATCGTCTCGCCAGCGGTGGCGTCGCGTGGAACGCGGACGCGGGGTGTTACGTTATCTGCCATGTGTCGTTGCTCCTGTTAGCCGCCGCAGCCGCCGATTGTGACTTTCACCTCTTGCGAGGCCTGAACGAACGACCCGTCGGGCATTTTCGCGATTGCGACAACGTCCTGCGTTCCGGCAAGGCGGATCCGCGTCGAGGCGTGCTGCGCGCCCGCCAGCGGGCCAAAGTTGAACGTGCCCACGGCGGGTGTCGGGTTGCCGGTGGCAAGCACCATGATTGAAACGGCACCGGGTGCGTCGACTTCGATTGGCACCGTGTTGCCGTTTTCAGCGATTTCCGGCGCGATCAACGTGATCCCGCCTGTGCCGACTTCGGCGCCACCCGTGAATGCGGCGATGTCAGCGTCGACATCTGCGAATGCCTTGAATGGCACGACAGCCGCGAATGCGGTGCCCATCGCCATCAAAAGCGTCTCTCTGCGTGTAAAGCTCATGCTGTCTCCTGTAGCGTCTGGCTGCGTTTAGTAGTCTTGCAGCGTCATGAGGTAAGCGACCACATCTTCGATTTCCTGCGCGGTCAAGATCGGGTCAAGCGGACCTTCGGCGGCCTTGCCGGTATAGCCGTTGCCGGGGCGGTTAAAGCCGTCGACCATGTAAAACGCGGGCATGACCGTGTCGGGGAAAACCATCTTGGCGTTGGCCACGATGCCGCGCAAGTCAGCCTCCTCCCAACGTGCGCCAGCCCCGTCAAGCGAGGGGCCGACTTCGCCGTGGAACGGATAGTCGTCAAGCGCTGTGACCTGATGGCAGGCAATGCAGTTGCCCTTGCCGCGGTTGACCATAATTTCAAGTCCGGCAGCAGGGTCGCCAGCTGTTCCGGACACGGACATTTCAACCTGCCCGTAATCGCCAAACGCGACGTCACTTGGCGCGGTTTCAGCCATGGCGAGCGTGCCAAAGCTCGCGGCGAATGCCGAAAGTAAAATCCTGTTCATGGTCTCTCCCTGGGTCTTCGATCCTCTTGGCATACCGTAGTCCACCAATTCGCAGACTCGCAACATAAAAAATCAACTATTTGAATATGACTATGTGAAGGCCGATTTTTACTCAACGATTCCGCGTTCTTGCAGGATTCGTGCGTGGTAACGTTGAAATGTTTCGTCGGTCAGGTAGTGGCCTTCGCGAATCCAGTTGAGCAGATTTCAGAGTCGTCCACTTGCCGAATGCACCGGGCATCGTGACGATTGCAGCCTGACTGGCGGTGGCATCCTCGGCCACCTCGGGCGGGAAGAACATCAGTGTGGGTGTGAACTGCGCATTCCAGCGCCGCACGATATCTTTCTCGGCCATCACTTCGCCGTCAAAATCGGTGACTTCGACATCACCGAACATGTTGATTTGCACGACGAAAAAACTGTCATGCAGGGCGGCATTGATTTCGGGGTCAGGATAGACTGTTTCATGCATCCGCGAGCAGTATATACAGCCACGTTGTTCGATCATGACCAACAGCGTTTTGCCTTGGTCATTGGCATCTGCCAGATCCTCGCGCAGGTCTTTGAACGTTTCCTGGATCCAGTCGGCATCATGCAGCCCGTCATCGCCAAGTTCGGCCGCAAACAGCGGCGTTGCGATCAGGGCAAGGGCGGCAAGTGTGGTGCGGAACATGGTCAAGTCTCCTTTATCCGATGGTTGCAAAACTTGGGAAGGTTTCGATCAGCCACTGGGCGATGTAGTTGACCGAATTGGTGGCAATCAGAATGGCAAAGAGGATCAGCATCACGCCCATCGCCTTTTCCACCATGCCCAGATATTTCCGGTTGCGCTGCGCCCAGCCCAGAAACGGGCGGGCAAACAGCGCCGCGACAATAAACGGCGAGGTCATCGCGATGCCGTAAACGAACAACAGCGCCCCACCCTCCCAGATATTGCCCAAACTGCCGGCCATGAACAGGATCGACGCAAGCGCCGGACCCACGCAGGGCGTCCAGCCAAAACCGAATGCTAGCCCCATCAGGTATGCGCCCAGGATGTTGGAAGGTGCTGCCGTGCTTTCAACGCGGGCTTCGCGGTAAAGCAGCGGGATGCGCACGACTCCAAGAAAATGCAGACCGAACAGCAACAGAATTGCCGCCGCCACATAGCTAAGCTCCTGCTTCCATTGCCCGAACGCGCCACCGACCGCTGTCGCACCCATGCCCAGCAACACAAAAATCGTCGTCACCCCAAGGGCAAAGGCGATGGCCGAAATCACCAGTTTACGCTGGGTGCCCGGTGGAAAATCATCCTCGCCGCGCAGTTCATTCATGGAAATGCCCGCCATATAACTAAGGTAGAACGGCACCATCGGCAGGATGCAGGGCGTAAAGAATGACAAGAGCCCGGCGATCACAGCGCCGAAATAGGTGATCTCTTGCATGTCGGGATTCCTTGAAACGGATATTGATTCACATTACGATACGTGAATGCATAAGCGTTTGACTAGCCTTTTTCACATCGTCGCGCTGGGCTTGGTCATGGCGCTGCCCATGGCTGCACGCGGCGAAACGATCCTGATGATGGCTGAGGAACCCGGCTGCATCTGGTGCGCCGCATGGAACCGCGATGTCGCCCCGATCTACGACAAGACCGGCGAAGGTGCCGCCGCCCCGCTGCGCCGTGTCGATATTACCGACCCGATCCCCGATGACATCACGCTGGAACGCGCCATCAATTTTACGCCGACCTTTGTCTTGTTGATTGACGGCACCGAAATGTCACGTCTTGAGGGATATCCGGGCGAAGATTTCTTTTGGGGACTGTTGGGAATGATGCTTGAGCGCAATGGCGTCGCCTTTGAATTGCGCGGCGACACGCAACCGCGTGCGCAGTGACACAGTTTGTGATTTTATTCCTGCGCGCCCTCGTCAGGAAGTGTGGTTTTCTATAAGCGAGGCGCAATTTCATGGGGATCGGACACGATAGATGAGTTTGCCAGTTCTAGACGACAGCCTGAGCGAAGCTGAAATCGACCAGATGGTCGAGAACGCAACCAATGCGACGAATTTCCTCAAGGCGATCGGTCACGAGGGGCGTTTGCTGATCCTGTGCCACCTGGCGACGGGTGAAAAGTCCGTGGCCGAGCTGGAACGCCTGCTGTCGGCCCGTCAGGCGGCCGTGTCCCAGCAACTGGGTCGACTGCGCCTTGAAGGGCTGGTGCAACCGCGCCGCGATGGCAAGGCGATCTACTACAGCTTGACGGATGATCGCTGCAAGCGGATCATATCAGTTGTTTACGATCTGTTTTGCAAGACGGACTGACCTGCCAGCAATTTGTGTATGGTCGGCCCTCAAACGGGAGGATTCACCATGCTTGATGCTTGGGGTGACGGCAATGTCGCAGCACTTGCAGGCGTGTTCGGGGGTATCCTGCTGGGCCTTGCCGCACGGCTGGGCCGGTTTTGCACGTTAGGTGCGATCGAAGACTACGCATATGGTGGCAACGATGTGCGGATGCGCATGTGGGTGCTGGCGATTGGCACTGCTGTTTTGGCCACATTCGCCTGTGTTGCGCTTGGCTGGGTCACGCCCACATCGTCGTTCTACATCAACCAGACCACCGCCCCCCTTGCCGCAATCGCGGGCGGGCTGGTGTTTGGCTACGGGATGGCCATGGCCGGCAACTGCGGCTTTGGCGCGCTGGCGCGGTTGGGTGGCGGCGATCTGCGCTCGTTCGTGATTGTCGTGGTGATGGGGCTGGCGGCCTATGCCACCATTTCCGGCCCGTTTGCATGGCTGCGCGTGTTGATCTTCCCGCCACCGGGACCGGCAGACACGCCACAAAGCATCGCCTATCTGATCAGCAATGTCAGCGGCTTGCCTGTCTGGGCGATTGGCGTTGCCATCGGTATCGGCTTGATCGCACTGGCCCTTGGGGCCGCATCAATTCGCGCCAGCAAGGCCGCAATGTTCTGGTCCGTGGTCGTGGGGATCGCGATCACCAGCGCTTGGGTTTTCACAAGCTGGATCACGGCCAACGGATTTGATGGCACACCCGTTGTGTCGCACACCTTTTCGGCCCCGCTGGGCGAAACGATGCTGTATGCAATGACCGCCTCGGGGCAGACACTCAGCTTTGGGATCGGATCGGTCGCGGGTGTTTGGACGGGTGCATTCATCGGCAGCCTGATCAAGGGCCATTTCCGCTGGGAAGCCTGCGAGGACCCGCGCGAATTGCGCCGCCAGATTTTCGGCGCGGCGATGATGGGTGCTGGCGCGGCTGTGGCTTTGGGCTGTAGCATCGGTCAGGGCCTGTCGGCATTTTCGCTGCTGGCCTTTTCGGCCCCGCTGACCTTTGCCGCGATTTTCGTCGGCGCGCGATTGGGGCTGAAACACCTGATCGAAGGCTTCGCGCAGACGACCTAGCCAATGCGCAGCAAAAGCGCCAAAACATCCGCCCGATGCACAAGCCCTGCGATTCTGGTCCCGTCCATCACAGGAAAAACACGGTGGGGATGTTTCAAAAACATCTCGGCCACGGCAACAACATCGTCGTTCAGATTGACGCTGACCACATCGCGCGACATCCGGTCGGCAACGCGCCCCGTCCATTCCTGATAGTAACTGGCGTGGAGGGCGGG
The DNA here is from genome assembly GCF_042466115.1 of Octadecabacter sp. R77987. Taxonomy (NCBI): domain Bacteria; kingdom Pseudomonadati; phylum Pseudomonadota; class Alphaproteobacteria; order Rhodobacterales; family Roseobacteraceae; genus Octadecabacter; species Octadecabacter sp. R77987. The sequence goes on from NZ_JAXHBQ010000001.1 coordinate 951,459, forward strand.
TTTGAAACAGTCCTTTTGCGTCAGGATCCCCTCAAGGCGGCCATCCGCGCCAACCACAACGGCGGCCGCTGCGCGCGCGTCAACCAGCAGTGTCGCCGCGCGCCGGATTGCCATTTCGGGTGTCAGGGTTGGCGTATCATCGCGCAGGATGTCCGCCACACGGTATTGCGTCATTTCGCACCCTCCCCGGCGATGCGGCGCAGCGGGCAATCCTCGCAGCGGTCCTTGCGCAGGCCCGCCGTGGCACCGCAGCTTGTTTTTACCGGACCACGCCCCAAGGTCAGCCCCAGCCCAAGCCCGACCGCAGCAAGGCCAAAGACAAGGATCGCAAACAGGATTTCCATCAGGATCGGTCCTTTCTCATGACAACTGGCCCGCGATCTGGCCTGTCACAACCCGTGTCATCGCACTGCCATCCTGCACCAGAAACAACGCTGAAATGCTGTTCGCCCGCGCCAGGTCGGGCCCGCCCGTTGCCCCTGCCGCAAACAGCGCCGTGGCCCAACCATCAGCCGTCATCGCATCATCGGCAAGGACTGTGACAGACAACAGCCCTGCATCAGCGGGGGCTTGCGCGGCGGGGTCGATAATGTGGCCATAGGTGTGTCCGTTCAGAACAAAGCTTTGCGTGCGCAGGCCCGATGTCGCAACCGCCTGTCCCTGCTTTAGCCGCAGGGTCGCGGCAGGCGCATGGGCGGGCCGCGGATGTTGCACTGCAACCTGCCAGTCACGTCCCGATGGGTGCTGACCCAGCGCGCGCAGTTCGCCGCCAAGATCAAACAGCAGATTGTCAAACCCTGCGCGCCGCGCCAGATCGACTGCCCCGTCAAGCGCGCGCCCTTTGGCGATCCCGCACAGGTCCAGCGTCAGATCATCGCGCGTCTTGCCAATTGATGCACCGCCAACCTGCAAACCCCGCCAATCAGGTGTCGCACCACCTGCAATCGGGCCAAATCCCCAACGCGCAACCAGCGGGCCGACCGTGGGGTCGAACGCGCCGTTGCTGGCATCAGCAAGTGCCAGCGCCGCACGGGTGACATGCAGGGTTTCGGGATCAACGGCCAAAGCCCCTGCCTCCATGGCGTTGAACCGGCTTAATGCGCTATCGGCGCGCCAGGGTGACATCTGCGCATCAATCGCGGCGAACAAGGCGTCAATCTGCGGGCGCAACCCTTCAAGATCGGCCGCCAATGCCCCGCTGATCTGCCATGTTGTGCCAAAGGCTGCGCCTGCTATCCCCCCCGTGGTCGCCCCTGCCATACGCGGCAACACAACGGCTGCGCCAATCATGCCAAGGGCGGCGCGGCGTGTCGCAAGAAACTGTCGCTCAACCATGTCCTAGCCTCCAAAGTCGTCAAAAAAGATCGCGCGCGGTTCCACACCCAGGCGTTCAAGCGTTGCCAGCACGGCCGAGATCATCACCGGCGGGCCACACAGATAGTATTCGCAGTCTTCGGGTGCGGGATGCTTGCGCATGTCATCCCCCAGCATTTCGTGAATGAAACCTGTCGCACCGGTCCAGCGATCACCCGGCGCGGGGTCCGACAGCGCAGGCGTCCAGGCAAAGGTCTTGTGCGCCCTTGCCAGTGCCGCGAACTCGTCGCTATAAAACAGATCGGCCGCCGTGCGCGCACCATAGAAAAAGCGGATGTTTCGGGTCGTCCCCTTGCCAAGCTCCTGATGGATCATCGCCCGCAAGGGGGCCATGCCCACACCACCGCCGACAAAGATCATATCGCGCTTGGTCGGCTGGATATGGAAATCCCCGAACGGACCCGATGCAGTGACCGCGTCACCCTTTTGGAGCGAAAACAGCCACGAGGACACGATGCCCGGCGGAATATCCCCTTCGCGCCCGGCAGGTGGCACGGCAAGACGGATGTTGAACACAGCTTTCCCTACATCCTGTGGCCGGCTGGCAAGCGAATAAGCGCGGGTGACGTCCGTGTCTGATGTGACCGACAGCGCCTGCCAACCATTCATGTCCCATGCATCCTGAAATTCCGGCGCGATGGTCAGGGACTTGAAATCAAGCTGGTAGGCGGGTGCCGTGATTTGCATGAAATCGCCCGCGCGGAATGTGCCGGGCTGGTCGGCAGGCAGATCAAGCACGATCTCGCGGATCAGGGGCGCCAACATGCGGGTGGACGCGACGGTGCAGGTCACGCCGCCCCCCGCGCTAAGGATGTCATCAGGGACCGTCACAGCGCAATCCCCGCGCAGCGTGGTCTGGCAGGCAAGACGCACATGGGCGCGGCGTTCCTTGGGCGACAGCACGCCGCGTTCGGTCGCTTGCGGTTCGCCTGCGCCCGCGCCCGTCACGGTCACGCGGCACAACCCGCAGGTGCCCGACCCGCCACACGCTGCGGGAATACGGACCTCGGCATTGTGCAAAACATCCAGCAGTTTATTGCCGCGCTGTGTGGCGATATGCATCGTGTCGTTCACGCTCACATCAATATTGCCCTGCGGCACCAGCTTGCGCCGCACGACCAGCAGGCCGATGGCCAAGCCCACCACAAGGGCCGCAATAATCAGACTGCCGATCAGGATTTCCGTCATGGCGCAGCCGCCATCTGTGCAAAGGACGCGAACCCAAGCGACATCAGCCCTGTCAGAATGAACGCGATGCCCAGCCCACGCAGACCCGTAGGCAGATCAGCATAAGACAGCCGCGCGCGGATCGCGCTTAGCATGACAACGGCCACGGCAAAGCCAAAGCCGCTACCCAGCCCGAAAATGGCCAATTCCCCAAGGGTGTAGTTGCGTTCGACCATGAACAGGCTGCCTGCAAGGATCGCGCATTGCACAGTCAAAAGGGGCAGGAACACACCGAATGCCGCGTGGATGGCAGGGAAGAACCGATCCAGCAGCATTTCCAATAGTTGGACCGTCGCGGCGATCACGCCGATGAAAGCAATCAGCGCCAGATAGGACAGATCAAGATCGGGATAGCCTGCCCAGCTCCATGCGCCGGGTGCCAGCAGCCACTGATAAATCAGGTGGTTCAGCGGCACAGTCACCCCCAAGACACCCGTCATGGCGATGCCCAGCCCCAGCGCGCTTTCGCTGCGGCGCGACAGGGCCAGAAAGGTGCACAGCCCCAAAAACAGGGTCAGCGGCATGTTGTCGACAAAAGCCGCGAACAGGAAAAAGGACCACGCTTCGTTCATTCCGCAGGCCTCGCAACGGGCGGCGTATGATCAGGTGGTTCTGCCTGTTCGGTGCGCAGGCTACGCACCGCCCATACAAGCCCGCCAAGCAGAAAGAAGGCCGAAGGGGCCAGCAACATCAGGCTGAGCGGTGTGAACCAGCCGCCTTCGTCCGCAAGCGGCAGAACCTGCGCGCCAAACAGTTCTCCCTTGCCAAACAATTCGCGGATTGCCCCGATCACGATCAGCACCAGCGAATAACCAAGCCCGTTCCCGAACGCATCAACCATCGACGGGACAGGCGCGTGAAAGCGCGCATAGGCTTCGGTCCGCCCCAGCACCAGACAGTTGGTGGTAATCAGACCGACATAGACCGACAGCGCGCGGCTGATATCGGCGAAATAGGCCTGCAAGATCTGGTCGATCACGATCACCAGCGAGGCAACGATGACGATCTGCACGATCAGACGGATCGTGTCGGGGATATGGCGCCGGATCACGCTGATAATGCCCGCCGCCAGCGTCAGCACGACCGTCAGCGACACCGACATGGTAAGCGCCGTGGCCAGTGTCGTTGTCACCGCCAGCGCCGAACAGATGCCCAAAATCTGCAAGGTCACAGGGTTCTGCCTGATCAGCGGCGCGGTCAGGGTTGACCAGAATGACAGACGTTCGGCCATCAGAATTCCCCGCGCCCGATCGCATCAAGCAGCGGGCCATACCCCTGCGGTCCCAGCCAGAACCGCATCATCCGTGTCACGCCATTGCTGGTGCGGGTAGCCCCTGTAATGCCGTCCACCTCGAACTCGGTCGTGGCCGTGCCCCGCGCCACATTAAAGCGCACATCGCCACTATCATCGCGCATTAATGTGCCGGGAAAGCCCGCCTGCCATGACGGGTCTTCGATCCGCCCTCCCAGACCCGGCGTTTCGGAATGTTGGGTCACGGCGATGCCCGCGATGGTGTTCATGTCACCGTGCAGCGCGACGATTGCATCAATCCGCCCACCATAACCTTGGCCGGCAACTGGCAGCAGGATCAGGGAAATATCCGCGCCCTCGCGCAGCAAAAAGACCTGTGCGTAATTGGGCCGCTGGCCAAGTCCGGCAAGATCGTCGCCTGCATCCAGAACTGACCAGTTCGCCTGATCGGCAAGGGCCGCCTCAAGCGTTTCAGTGGTCACATCTTGGGCGGCGCGCCCGCGATCAAGGTCAATCACGACGGTGGACAGGGTGCCGCCCGATTGTTCCAGCAGCGCCGACATTCCCGGAATGCCGCGCACCAGATCGCTGATGCGCGCCTGTTCTTCGGCGGCGCGGTTGGCCGTCTGGATCGGGCGCAACACGACCGTTGCACTGCTGACCAGCACAGCACAAACGGCCGACACAAGAAAGGCCACAATCACCGTTTTCGTGCGGCTTTCGTTGGGAAGCGCAAGCAAACGGCGCCACGGGTTCCAATCAGTTCCGGCCATGACGTCTCCTGCGGTTTGCGATCCAAAGGGCGACCGCGATTTCATCCAAAAGGGGTGTTGCCAGCGAGGTCAGCAGCGCCGCCGCGACCGCGATTTGCACAGGTGCCGCCCCGCCCCAGCCTGTTGCGAATAACAGCACAAGGCCGCCATAAACCGCGCCGTTCAGCCAGCGGCCAAGTCCGGTTGCCGCACTGGTGACGGGATCGGCCACCAGCAGCACCAGCACCAATCCGGCGATGGGCAAAACATCACCGTCAAGCGGAACGCCAGCGCCGTAAACACCGACGCCAACCAACAGTGCCCCCGCGAGAACGGCGAAGGGCAAGACACCCGTGGCGATGCCGATCAACGCCGCCGGGATTGCCGCCCAGATCACCGGATCGTCAAAGCCGGGCCAGCCAAATCCGGGAAATCCGAAGCCCAAAAAGGATAGTGTCACGGTCGCGGGATTAACCACGTTGCGACCCCAGCCGCCGAACACAAGCTCGCCCATGACCACGCCAAAGCTGATCCCCAGCACAAGGCGCAACACGCCCAAATCTTGCGGGGCCAACATCGCAACGGCAAGCGCCGTGATCAGCGCGGCCAAAGACGGCGGTTGCGCGCGCGCCAGCATGAAAATCAGGTGCCAGACGGCCATCACCAGCACAGCAATCCCCAAGCGGCCCAGCGCCTCGGCCCCGCCGTAAAGCAGCCAAAACAGCGCCAGCGGCAGGTAGGTCGCCAGCAGCATCAATGCCACGGTTTCACGATCCCACAACCCCCGCGTCATACTGCAAACTCCGTGCGAATACGGTCAAGCATGCCGCGCAAAAGGTCGCTCAGATGGGCCTGCCCGCCCAGCACATAGTCGGCCAAAGCAAGGTCTTCCTCCAACAGCGACAGCACTCCCAGTTTCATCGCGGTTTCGTCGTCGCCCGCGCTTAGGGCACGCACGAAAGCCACAGCCGGGAGCGCGCCGCCAAAGGCCTGCGTCAGGGCCGCAGTCGGGATCACCGGTTTGGGCAGGGCCGATTGCGTCAGCGCCGCCTTGAACCAATGTGGTGCACTGCCCTTTTGAACGCGCGGCAAGACCGTAACCTGCCGGTGGCGCGGCGCGAGCCAATGGGCCTCGTGCCCGTCAAGCGGCGAACCCGACAGCAATACATGCGCGCCCGGTTCGACAGCCCGTTGGGTCAGTTCGCGCAGGTCCGCCCCGGCTTGGGTATGGACCAACCTGCTGTCGCGCAACCCCGCGCCCGCAATACGCACAAGGCGCGTCATCGGCAAAACGCCGGTATCCAGCAGATCACCCAAGGCCGCCACATCTTCGGCGTGGATATCCCAGACGGGCGCGTCAATCGACGCGGGCGCAAGCGCGTGAACACGCATCCCCGCCGCCCCTTGCGGGTGGCGCATGCCGGTATCGACAATCTGCACCCTGTCGGGTGTATCAAGGCGCGCGGCACCTGTGTGCTGGCACAGGAAAACGGGGCCGTCCGTCAACAGGGTCAACGCCTGCAGACCGCGCGCAAATGCCGCCTGCCGCCCCGCCAGCGCAAGCTGTGGATCGGGCGCAAAGGGGCGCGTATCAGCGGCCATGACAATGATCGCGACCGGACGTTCATCCACGGCAGGCATCCCGCCAAACGGACGCCTGCGCAACCACGGCCACAGGCCAGCTGCCTGCATCAATGCGCGCAAACCTGTGTCTGTCGTGGCGTCTTTGGTGGGGTGTTGCACCACATCACCACCCGTTTCGGCAAAAAGCACAATCTCGGCAAGTTTGCGCCCCGGCTGCAGCGATATCCGCGCAACGCGCCCGGCCATGGGCGCGACAAACTGCACAGCGGGTGCATCGCGCAAACAGGCAAGCGGCGCGCCCTGCGCAACCAGTTCGCCTTCTTCCACAAGTGACGTAACCCGCAACGTCTGACCGACCGAAGTGCGAATCCCGGCCTCTTGGGTGATCACCGTTTCAGGCGCGGACGCATCAACGGGTGGCGAACGGAATTGCGGTGTCAGGCCTGAACCGAACATGAGGAGCAGCATAGGTTCTCTCTTGCGTTACCCCTTTTTTTACAGGGAAAACCGCCAAAGTGTTACAATATGTCTCTGTTACGATAACAGGTTTGTGATTATAATAAAGCGACACATTACCACAGGAGCGGAGACTCACTCATGAAGTATTTCTCGCAGATTTGCGCCAGTATTTTGGCCCTGACTTTGGTGTTGATCCTTGTCTTTGATGCACGCGGTGTTGTCAGCCAAAGCGCCGATGATGATATGGCCGAGGGCGCGGAGACGATCCCGTTTGCCCTGCCACAAACCGGACCTTTCACTCCGGCAGATATCAAGATCGACAATGACGAGGCGATCACCAACTGGTTTCGTTCGGCCCATGCCGACGCCGCCGCCGAAGCCTTTCGGCACTGGGACGAGGACGAGGAAATCGCCCCCGCCTGCGCGACCTGCCACGCGGGCGAAGGGTTCCGCGCATTTCACGGTCTTGACGGAAGCGAGCCGGGTGTTGTCGAAGCGCCAATTGATGTGGGCGGTGTCGTCGATTGCGGCACCTGCCACAACGCAGGCCTTGCCGAGATCACCGAGGTCGCCTTTCCATCCGGGCTGATGCATCCCGTTCAGGGCGTCGAAGCGTCCTGCATGACCTGCCATCAGGGGCGCACTGCGGGTGTCACCGTGCGCGCGGCGATCACCGACATGGACGAGGACACACCAAACGCCGAATTGCGTTTTGTGAACCCACACTACGCCACGGCTGCGGCCACATGGTTGGGCGGATACGGCGGCGCTGGCTATCACTATGACGGGCGCGACTATTCCGGTCGGTTCTTTCATGCGCGTCCCGTGTCCACCTGCAACTCCTGCCACGAACCCCACACTTTGGAGGTCGCGTTTGAACCCTGCCTGACCTGTCACCAGGGTGACAGCCCGCAGGACATCCGCATCGCACGCCAAAGCTATGATGGCAGCGGTGATACCTCGGTGGGTATTCGCTCGGACATTCAGGCCAATGCCGCGCTGCTTTTGGACACGGTCAAGGCCTATGCATCCGATGTCGCGGGCGCGCCGATGGTTTATGACGGCAACCGGTATCCTTACTTCTTTGCCGATGTGAATGGTGACGGGGTTGCCGATGAAAGCGATGGGCGCGCCGTGGCCTACAGCGGTTGGACGCCGCGCAGTCTGCGTGCCGCCTATAACTGGAAGCTGGTCACAGCCGATCCGGGCAACTATGCGCACAACCCGCACTACGCGCTCGAGCTGCTATACGACTCGATCGCGGATCTAAGCGGCCCCTTGGGCATCGACATGGACGCTCTCAACCTGCTGAGATAACGCGATATCCGCGTGGCCCGAACCGGCCACGCGGGACACCGCCGCAAAGGGACCGCACGGGATGGATCATACGCTCTTGTTGATCACGCTTGGCGTGCTTTTCCTTGGCGGGCTGGTGGCAGATCAGGTCGGGCGCTACACGCGGCTGCCCCGTGTCACGCTGCTTTTGCTGCTGGGTCTTGCGGTGGGGCCTGCGGGCCTTGGCCTGCTGCCCGACGCATCTGCGCAGTGGTTTGCCCCTATATCCGATGTTGCGCTGACGATGGTTGCCTTCCTGCTGGGTGGCGAATTGACCCGCGAGAATCTGGCGCGCCACGGGCGGGCGATTACCGCGATTTCCCTAAGTGTCGTTCTTGCGACGACCGCGATTGTCTGGGTGGGTCTGTCCTTGATGGGGATGGATCCGCGCCTTGCGCTGATCCTCGGGGCGATTGCCACGGCAACCGATCCGGCCGCAATCGCCGATGTGATCCGCCAGTCCGGTATCCGCAACGGATTCAGTGAAACGCTTAGCGGGATCGTCGCGATTGACGATGTTTGGGGCTTGATCATGTTCAGCCTCTGCCTTGCACTTGTCGATCAATCGGGTGGCTGGGCCGGTCCTCTGATTGGTGCAGGGCGTGATATTGGCGGTGCAGTTTTGCTGGGGATATGTATCGGTGTGCCTTCGGCGTTTCTGACGGGTCGGCTCAAGGCAGGTGAACCCCTCCAGACCGAAGCCATCGGCGTTGTCTTCCTGACGGCTGGCATCGCAATCTGGCTCGAGGTGTCGTTCCTTGTGGCGGGCATGACGGCAGGTGCGTTGATCGCAAATCTGGCACGCCACCACGCGCGCGCCTTTCACGAAATCGAAAACATCGAATGGCCGTTCATGTTGCTGTTTTTCATTCTTGCCGGTGCTTCACTAAAGGTGGACGCCCTGATGTCGATGGGCTGGATCGCGCTGACCTATATGGCGCTGCGGATCGTGTCACGCATTGCAGGGGGCGAAATTGGCGAACGTCTTGGCCGCGTGCCCGCCACCCATGCCCATGCCTATGGTCCTGCGCTGATGCCCCAGGCCGGTGTTGCCGTGGGCATGGCGCTGGTCGCCGCCGAAACCCTGCCGGAATGGGAGGCCTTGATCATGACCCTGACGATCGCCGCGACCGTATTCTTTGAAATTGTCGGCCCGCCTGCCACATATTTTGCACTGCGCCGCGTTGCACGCGCTAGGTAACTTTGCTGCGCGCCAGATAGATCGCCAGCAGAATGCCGGAAATCGCGTGCCAAATCCCCCAAAACGCGGCGACAACAGCCATCCCGCCCAAGCCGCTGAAAAACCCGAAGATCAGGATCAATCCAAGGCCGGAGTTCTGGATGCCAGTTTCGATCATAACGGCGCGGCGATCAAAGCGGGACAGGCCCATCACTGTCGCCGTCACATAGCCACCACCCAGGGCAACGGCGTTGTGCAACAAGACCAGCAGCGCCACCGCCCCGGCAAATTGCAGGAACAACGTCCAGTTCGCCGCCAGCGCCAGAACCACAAAGGCAACGAAAATCCCCATCGACAAAAACTGCAACGGCGTGCGCAACCGTGCCGTCACATCGGGGCGTTTCATGTTCAGCAGCACACCAAGGCACAATGGCAGCACCAGCATGATCCCGACCGTCACGGCAACCGACACCGGATCAATGGATGTTTCGCGCAGGATCGCGCGGGTTGGTGCATAAAGGCTGCCCCAAAGCGCGATATTGAACGGTGTCAGAAAAATCGCTATGACGGTCGCGAAGGCCGTCATCGACACTGAAAGCGCGGCGTTCCCGCCCGCGCGGTAGGTAATGAAGTTTGAAATGTTCCCCCCCGGACACGCCGCAACTAGCATCAACCCCAGCGCAATCGACGGCGGCGGCGTGGTGATCAAAACGATACAAAAAGTCAGGGCAGGCAGGATCAGAAACTGCGAGAACAACCCCGTCAGCAAGGATTTGGGCGCGCGGATCAACCTGTTGAAATCCGCCAGTTTCAAATCAATCGCGATGGAAAACATCACGATCGCCAGAACCGCATTCAGAACTTGCAGGCTTGTCGGCGAAAAATTCAGCATGACCGCGTCAATGCCGGTCACATCCTGTCCGTTCATGGTGTTCCCCTGCCCTTACCCACGCATTGCACCCTGCTCTTGCCACAGGGCGCGATGTGGCCATGATAGGTCAAGGCCACGCGAACCCCTAACAATTATCCAAAGCACACATTGATTAAATCCAACAGCACCAACCCGATGGACGAACTTTTGCGCGCGCGGTTGCGCATTCCCCATGGAGCCGGGCTGCGACTGCGGGCATTGCGCGGGCTGATGTCGTCGGTGGATGCTGTCAATCGCATCGCCACGGGGCAGTCATTCTTTGCACTGCGCGAAACCGAACAGGTCCTGATTGATCTGGACGGGCGCACAGGGCGCGATCTTGTGACGGCATTGCTGGCGCGAAACGGCGGGACGGATTTACGGGCTCACGGGCTTGAACATATCCCCGCACGAGGTGCCGTTGTCATCGGCGCCACCCACCCTATCGGCACCTTTGATTTCATCGCCCATGCGGGTGTCTTGCTTGATCACCGTCCCGACCTCAAGGTCGTGGCCAACCGCGAGGCCGAACGCTTTCTGGGCGCGGACCGGATCATCGCCGTCGATCTGGACCGCAAGGATAACGTGCTGACCGCGCGCCACACCCGCGAGGGGATGCAGGCGCATCTGGACGCCGCTGGCGCATTGCTGGTGTTCGGATCGGGGCGTGTGCCGGATATGGCTTGCGGGGTCCTGATTGAACCACCGTGGCGGACAGGCATAACGCGCATGTCAGCAGCCAGCGGCGCGCCGATCGTGCCTGCATCAATCAACGCACGCAATTCGCGACATTACTACCGGACGCGAAAACTGGCGCGCATCCTGTCTGGCGGAAACGATGATTTCGGACGCGCCGTGGCATCCCTGCGCTATGCGTCGGAACTGTTTGCCAAACTTGGCGGCGCATATGACCTGCATTACGGGCCACCCCAACCGCCCGGCACGGCCCCCGCCGATCTGCAAAGGCTGGCTGAAGGGTTGGTTGCGGGACTTTACCGGCCCTAGCGCGGGCTACTGCGGGTAGCCGAAATCGCTGACGGCCTGCCAGATGTCACGGTTGATCGCGCCAAGTTCGGTGATGGCCGCCTTGATGTTGTCAGCTGCCTCGGCGTCCAGATCGTTGATCTGCCCCATCATCAGCTTGTCCTTGCGGTCCGCGATCCGCATCAGGATCGAGCGCGGATTGCCCCCTTCGCTGTCAAAGGCATAGATGCAATGGTTATAGCGATTGCGCAGGGCCGATTGGTTCTGAATCCGCTTGGTCAGTGCCAGCGTCCGGTCGCGTTCCGCCGCTGCGACACGATCAAGTTTGGACAGCCGTTCAACCATGTCGATCCGCGCGCGCGATGTGTTGAGTGTCAGAAAAACGACTGTGGCGATGTCCTTGTCCATGCCCGACAGGCCCGCGATCAGATGGATCAACAGGCTTTCGGTATTGGTCCAGGTGTAGTTCAGCTTGCCGATCAGCAGCAGGAAATCGTCGAAATCGATTGGGGCTGTTTGCCGGTCCATTTCAATGACCGGTTTGCCCATGGCCCAAGAGCCAGACCGCCGCTTCGGTCCGATTATGGACGCCAAGTTTTGCGATGATGTGGTGCATGTGCAGCTTGACGGTGTGCTGCGACAGCTTGAGTTCATCGGCGATGGTCTTGTTTTGCTTGCCTTCCGCCGCCGACCGCAGCACCTGCATTTCGCGTTCCGTCAGATGCACCGCCGCGGCATCTTCGGCGTGGTTTTCTGGTGCCGGCGGCGACTTGGCAACCGGAGCCTTAACCACCAGATCGGCTGGCACGTAGTTTTCACCGCACACCAGCAGCCGCAGCACCGAAAGCCAGCTGTCCACATGCAGTTTCATCGGCAGCAATGCGACCTGACCCAATTGCGGGCTGTCACTGACAACGTCAATCAACCGCCGCGCGATGGTGTCATCGCGAAAGGCCATGACGATATTGGCAGACGGGAATCGCGCACGCATTTCGGGCATGACCTCGGTTAGTGCGTCCATCATGGTTTCATCAATGATGATGATACAAACGGACGCAGCCCGGTTGTCGCTGATGAACAGCAGTTCGTTCAAAGATGCGGCGCGCGAGAACCCCAAGCAAGGCATTTCCATATCCGCGAGCCGCAGCACGGTATCCGAAAAATCAAGCGGACTACCGACGAAAATACCGCTTTCGGTTTTTTCGTTCGATTCAGAACCAATAAACATCTCAAAGACCCCCCCAAAGAATCTAATTGATTAGTGTTTCAAATTGCAGCGTCAGTTCAGAAATCACTTTCCGGTTTGACGCCTTCGACTGAAAAATGTTGCATCATCACCCGGAACAAGAAATGACATCGCTTTGTAAATAGTTGGTGTCATTCAGGGATGCGTTATGGCGCGAAATACTGCCATTGAAACTCCGCATCCCTACACTTGATTACTCTTTATTCACTGCGACCAGAATAAGCCGCGAAACGGTATATTGCCAGTCAGGCAAACCATACCAATGGCTTACGCTAACACATCTTTCGGCTAATGTCCGCCTATCTAAAAAGACATGCGGTCTAGGCAACTGATCACACAGTGTTTTTCCAAACCTAATCCCCCCTGATCGAATCGATATGTTTGCGGTAACGCAATTCTGGCCTTGTGCCAAATTTCCAAAACAAAACAAATATTTAACGGCAAATTTCGCACCTAAACCCTTTGTCTAGCTATTCGGTCGCCCCACTTTTGGCAAAGCTAGAAGGGTCACGCAATTTTGAGGTGGCGGTGATCGCAAATCGCGGTTGTCAGGGCCGCAGACCGGCAGGGGAATTACCCCGGATCGTCCGGTTCCAGCCCATGAAAACGAATCTACTTTGGGGGGACTGCTTATCGAAAAATAGCACAGCCAATTGCGGGTGAACCTTGGACCGAAGTTTTTCGTCCGACGGCCCGACAAACCAATCAAAATTTCAAAACACATCTGCACGTTGATCGCTTTTGATAGAGTGGCGATCCCGTAGATGTCATTTACGGAGATACCAAAATGTCTGGTAAGAACAACAATTTCATTTTCCCACCCATGGGTGGCGGTGGCCATCAGGACCAGGAGCAGGATCAAGACCAGCTTCAGGCGCAGGCCGAACTTCAGGCCCAGCTTCAAGCGCAGGGTCAAGGCCAGGGCCAACACCAGTCGTCCACCAGTGATAACGACAATCACAACGGGAACGGCAATGGCAACGGCAACCTGAATGGCAACGGAAACCTGAACGGAAACGGGAACTACAACGCCAGCACCAACACAAGTGCCAGCGCCAATGGCAACGGCAACCTGAATGGCAATGGCAACCTGAACGGGAACGCCAACCTGAACGGCAACCACAATTCCAACACCTCCGATACGACCGTCCACGTGGGCGTCGACATCGGCATGACAGGTTGGGAACCCACCGATGACGACTTTGCCGACATCGATCTGGGCCAAGGGTCCACCGCGGGCGATTTCATCATGGCCAAAGGCAACATCGACTACAGCCCCGGCGATGACGTGAATGTCAGCGACTTCCTGAACGACGCGGTCTTCGGGTTGGGCAACGATGCGGCCACGGTGAACACGCAGACCAACAATCTGGTCGACAATGATCACCTTGGAAGCGTCGACAACAACGGCACGATGCACCAGATCAACACCTCGATCGGTGGCACCGCTGAAGCCGACGATGGCATCGGTGCAGATGCTGATGGCGGAGATGCTGACGGATGGGCTGACGCCAATGGCGGTCAGGCGCATGGTGGTATCGGCGGGGGCGGGATTGCTCTGGCAGCCGGTGGCACAAGCGGCAACGGCGGCAACGCAAACGCCACAGGCGGAGCCGGTGGTAATGGCGCAAGCGCCACAGCTGTCGGCGTAGGCCTTGGCCTTGGTGGTGCATCGTCCGGTGCAACCTCGACTGCCGGTGACGGTGGACACGGCGCATCACTTGCGGCGGGCATGGGCTCTGGCCTTGGTCTGTCGGGTGCGCTTGCCGATGGCGGCGACTCCGGGAATGCCGGTGGCGTTGGTGCAGGACTTGGCGCAGCAGGCGCTGGTGCTGACAGCAGCAACATGGGCGATGCCGGTGCGATCGGTGCGGGTCTTGGCCTGCTTGGTCTTGGTGTCGCAGGTGCCAACAACGGCTCCACCGGAATGGCTGACGCCGATGCAAATGCCGGCGGAATTGGCGCTGGTCTGGGCGCAAGCGGTGACGGTGGTGCAGCCGGTGCAATTTCTGGCGGCATGGGTGCCGGCATGGGCACCGGAACATCCGGCAACGTCGGCGCAGGTGACGGCGGCAACGCCGGTGCACACTCTGGCGCGTCCAACCACACGGGCGGCAACGGTGGCCACAATCAAGCCGCTGGCGGTGATGGTGGTTCCGGCTACGGCGGCCAGGCTTGGGGCGGTGATACCGGCCACGGCTTCGGCGGTAGCGCAGCAGCTGGTGGCGCACACGTTGGTGGCGGCATGGGCGGCGCAGGCGGACACGCAGCCGTCGGTGGCGGCGGTGACGGCGGCAACGCCGGTCAGTGGGGCTCGGGCAACGGCGACGACGGTTACGTCACCGGCGAGAGCTTTGCTTCGGCCGCGTCGCAGATCGACACCTCGGCGTTCAACCAGACCATCGTGCAAGGTGCAAACGTGCTGGGCAACACTGTCGATATGACAGTTGTCGGCGGCTCGTTCAGCTCCAGCTACATCGGCGACGATGGCGATGGCGCATAGGCGCTAGTTAAACACCCGTTCGGGCCCGGCACTGTCGGGCCCGAACACACACAACAGACGATTTATGGCCAAGTTCTTTTTTATGACGACCAAGCCCGCGTGACGATGAATTTTCCATGAACTCACGCGCGGATCACCATTAGAAGTCAAAGCGAGGCTGCGATGTTAATGGACAAAGTGACCGAAATGGTCGCGCATATGATCGGCATTTTTCACATCACGCTCGAAGAAGAACGGATGCGCGATGTCTATGACAAGTTCAAGGCGCTGGCCGCCAAGGATCCTGATCTGAATGACACGGATGCTGTGGCCCTGCGGTTCAACGCCAAATACGACCTTGGCGATTTCAATCCCGGTCTGGTCTATGTCCCCCTTGCACCCGAAGGTCCGTTTGTTGGCGCACCTGATCCACTGTTCTTTGATGCAATGTTCCCTGTCTGGTATCAGTCGCCGTTTTTCGGATTGGTATCGCACTCGGTGCCCGCCGCATTTCCACTTTATGGCGCGGGCCGGCCGCTTCTGACGCTGGAACCACCCGCAAGCGTTGTGACGCTGACCTATCAAACCGCTCATCTTTACGACAACGATGTATTGCGCATGACCGATACCGGGATGGAGTTCGTTGACCCCGCCGTTTTTCTGGCCGAGTTGCAGCAATACGAGATGATTGCCGCTGCCATCGCAGCCCCTGTCACGGCCAAGATGATCGTCCCTGGTGACACAGCAACCGAAGATGCCATTGCCCTGCATACCCATGTTGGCGCTGTCGCGGCGACCACACTTACAGGTGTTGCGGCCACCGTGTTGCACGGTGTCGATGCCATTGGCTTGCATGTGAACGGTGAATTGGCCGAAGACGCGCCGGACCTTGAAGAATTGATGCCTGCTTTCATGGTCGAGGACGACCCAGAGGCGGCAAACGATGCGACAGTTGATAGCGCCGGTGACCACGAATTCCCCGACCCGTTCGAGGGGCTGGGCAGTGGCACCGACGACAGCATGTTTGACGTTGATGACGGTCATCTAGTCGTGACGGGGGCCAACCTTGTCGTCAACGAAGTGGTGATTTCGTCCGCTTGGCTGGACGCGCCGGTCATTGCCGTGATGGGTGACGTAGTGAATCTGGACGTGATCTCGCAGGTCAATGTGCTGGTCAATCATGACCTTGGCAGCATCGGCGAGGTTGCCGGATCCGTGGCAATGAACGCAGCAACCTTTGATTTCACAAGCACGGCCCCGGTGCCCGAAGACGGTGCCGAAAGCACGGACGACGCGGCCAATCCCGTCCTGCCGTGGAACTGGGCCGTGACACGGATTGATGGCGATCTGATCAGCGTCAATCAGGTGTCGCAATACACATTCCAAACCGACAACGACATTGCCGAAATCAGTTTCAGCGCCGCCAACACCTATATCGGGCTGGGCGACAACACGGTGATCAACCTTGCCGACCTGTCCGAACTGGGCTTTGGCTATGACCTGATCATTGTCGGCGGCAGCATGATTTCGATCAACTGGATCAACCAGATCAACGTGATGATCGACAACGACACGATGACCTATTCAGGCATCGCGCCCACCACGATGCAGGGTGGCGACAACCTTCTGTTCAACGGCGCAACGATCAGCAGCCTTGGTGTTGATGCCTACGGCGAGATGCAGGGTAACTTTGCAAGTGCCGCCGAAGACTTTGCCGCAGGCGGCACGATTGGCGAAAGCGTTGCGCACGACAGCGTCTTTGAAGGCATCGACATCCTGCGCGTCCTGTATATCGAAGGCGATTTCACGACGATCAACTGGATTGAACAAACCAACGTGCTGGGCGACAGCGATCAGGTGCATCTGGCACTTGATGATTTCGCAGCCCAAACTGGTGGCGAGGTCAATGTGGTCGCAGGGTCAAATGCCGCGATCAATCTTGCGGGCATCACCGACTATGGCGTTGATTCAAACGTGATGGTGGGCGGCGATGTTTACGACGATGCCCTGCTTTATCAGGCCGAATTGATCGACACCGATGCGGATCCGCTGGGTGTCAACATGCCCGCCCTTGCATCCGAAGCGGTCGTATTTCTGGCCGATGACATGCTGACACCTGACAACGGCCCCGTCGATGTGCCGATCACGGCGACCTCTGCCGAAAGCAATGCTTCGTCTGACATGATGCAAACGATGCTTGCCTGATAGGATATTTCATAGAATGACTTTTGATGACCCCAAGCGTTTCGAACGCGCCGCGCCCCACTCACAGAGCGACGAAGTAACCAGCCCCCAGGCTGCGAAGTCCCCGTCCGAGGCGCGGCGCACAGACCCCCTGCCCCTAACCCCCGACCAGCGCGCCGAACCCGAACAGCAGACGATGTTTGAAAGCAAACGCACATCGGCCAAGGGCTTGGGCGGCGAACAGATCGAGGGCGATACCGGTCCGATCATGAAACAGGCCGGTGGCGGCCAGCCCCCCAGCACAACCGGTGGAGGCAAAGGTGGCGGCGGCGGCGGCGGCGGGTCGCAAAGTTTTCACAAACGCGCGGCCCCTGATCAATTCCTGCAACAACTGAATGCGGGCACCCGCGTGGTCAAACGCAACCTTGGCTTTGTCATGTTGCTGACCTGCGCAACAAACCTGCTGGTGCTGGCGATTCCGATTTATCTGTTCCAGATTTCCGACCGTGTGCTGACCAGCCGGTCGCTTGATACACTCGTGATGTTGACGATGGTGATTGTCGGCGCGGTGGTGATGCAATCCATCTTTGACGCGGTGCGCCGCTTTATCCTGATGCGCACAGCCGTCGAGGTTGCGGTGCGCCTGGGCGCGCCAGTCCTGAGTGCCGCCGCGCATGCATCCCTGCAAGACAACGGGCGACAATATCAGACATTGGGTGACTTGCAGCAACTGCGCGGGTTCCTGACATCGGGCACCTTGATTTCGTTTCTGGATGTGCCCTTTGCGCCCTTGTTCATCCTCGCGATCTTCCTTGTGCATCCACATTTGGGGATGATCGTGATCGCCACCTCGCTGGTGCTGATGGTCATCGCCCTGATCAACCAGAAGGCCACCGCAAAACCCTTTGCCGAGGCCAATATCGCGCAAAGCCATGCCAACATGCACCTCGATTCCATGACCCGCAACAGCCAGATCATCAATGCGCTGGCCATGGTCCCCGAGGCGGTGGCGCTTTGGGGCAAGGACACTGCCAATTCCCTGCGCGCACAGGTCAAGGCGCAGGATCGCAATATCGCATGGGCCGCCGTGTCGCGTGCCGCGCGCTTGCTGACGCAGATTGCCATGCTGGGCTGGGGCGCATTTCTGGCCATTCAGGGCGAAATCACCGGCGGGATGGTGATTGCAGCGTCGATCATCGCCGGTCGCGCGCTTGCCCCGATTGAAGGCTCCATCGAAGGCTGGAACGGCTTTATCCTGTCACGCGGCGCCTATGATCGGGTGAAATCGCTGATGCACAATTCGGTGCAGCGGTTTGAAAAGCTCGTGCTGCCAAACCCCGAAGGGCGGCTGAATGTCGAACGCCTGTTGTTCGTTCCCGCAGGCACCAAACAGGTGATCCTGAACGGGCTGACGTTTTCGCTGAACCCCGGCGATTCACTGGGGGTGATCGGCAATTCGGGCGCGGGCAAGACCACGCTGGGCAAGATGCTGGTCGGGTCGATTCTGCCAACGTCCGGCAATGTGCGCCTTGATCTGATGGACCTGCGCAACTGGGATACCCGCCAGCTGGGCGAAAACATCGGTTATCTGCCGCAAGACGTGCAGCTGTTCCCCGGTTCGATCAAGGCCAACATCGCGCGGATGCGGGCCGATGCCAAGGACGAAGACGTCTATCACGCCGCGATGCTGGCCGATGTGCACGACATGATCGCGATGCTGCCACACGGCTATGAGACCATGGTGCAGGCGGATGGATCGCCCCTGTCGGGTGGTCAGAAACAGCGTATCGCACTTGCGCGCGCCTTTTTCGGCAACCCGCGGTTTCTTGTGCTCGATGAACCGAACTCGAACCTTGATACGGCGGGGGACCGCGCCCTTGCCACCGCGATCAAACATGCGGGCGAACATGGGATCACCGTGGTTGTCATCACGCAAAAGCCGTCCCTGCTGTCGGTGGTCGATAAAATCATGCTGATGGCTGACGGCAATATCGCGATGTTCGGCCATCGCCAGCAAGTGCTGGAACAACTGGCACAGCGCAACGCGGGGGGGAACTTGCCGCCCGCCCAAGGTGGTCAGGGGGGCCAATAGCATGACCAATGTGACGATCTATGCCGAACCCGCTGAATGGTATGCCGATGTGCCCCGCTCGGTCACCAAACACATCACATTCGGGATCCTGCTGTTTATTCTTACATTCGGGGGGTTCGGGGCATGGGCCCTGCGCGCGCCCCTTGCCGCCGCCGTCATCGCGCAGGGCAGCTTTGTGGCCACGGGACGCAACAAGATCGTGCAGCACCTTGAGGGCGGCATCATCCACGAAATCCTGGTCGAGGAAGGCGACACCGTCGTCGAAGGACAGCCCCTTTTGCTGCTCGATGAAACCGCGGCCCTTGCCACCGAACGCGAGCTTTTCCTGCGCCAGGTTCGTCTTGAAGCCATGGAGGCGCGCATTCTGGCCGAACATGGCGGCGCAACAGCGCTTGTCTTTCCCGCCCATATCGAAGCGCTGCGCTCGGATTACGCCATCGCGTCGATGCTTGATGCGCAAAAGGTCACATTCGATGCGGCGGCGCGCCAGTTGCACAACGATATTTCGCTTCTGGAACAAAGCATCGAAGCATTGACCGTGCGCGCAACGGGCTATGACTACCAGCTGATTTCCACGCGCACGCAGCTTGACATCCTGCGCGAAGACATGACCGCCAAGGAACAGCTGCTTGAGCGCGGTCTCATTCGCCGCTCGGAGGTGAACACGATCCGGCGCGCAATGGCCGAGGCCGAGGGGCAGATCGGACGTCTGACAGCCGAAATCGACGAAATCACCGAAGTCACCCAGCGCTACGAGGCGCAGATCGCCCAGACGATCAGCGAACGCCAAGGGGCCGCACTGGATGAACTGCAGGTGGTGCAATCGGAACTGGAAAGTGTGCGCGAACAGGTGCGTCGCGCCGAAAACATCCTTAGCCGCTCCGAGGTTGTCGCGCCCGTCTCTGGCACGATCGTCACCCTGCACTACCACACGGCGGGCGGCGTGATCGAAAGCGGCAAGGCAATCGCCGAAATCCTGCCCGCAGGCGAACCGCTGATCATCGAGGTCAGCATCCCGCGCACCGAAGTGGACGTTGTGCAAAAAGGACAGGAAGCGACCGTGCGCCTGACCGGATTGAACGCGCGCACAACGCCTGTTCTGCTGGGCGAGGTGTTTTATGTCTCGGCCGACAGCATTGTCGATCGCAGTCAGGAAATGGCGCAAGAAGTGTATGTGGCGCGCGTATCCGTGCCGCCTGAACAACTGGACCGCGTGCGCGGCTTTACCCCGACCCCGGGCATGCCCGCCGAAATCATGATCCAGACCGAGGAACGCACCTTTTTCCAGTATCTGATGAAGCCCATCAGCGACAGCATGAACCGCGCCTTCCGCGAGCAGTAATCGCCGCGCGATGATACGAAAACCACACGGTTTTCCGGCCCTTGTTGCTCGGTCATCATCAAAGGGGTGTGGGTGGCGGAGACTCAGGGATTCGAACCCTGGGAGGACTTTCACCCTCGTCGGTTTTCAAGACCGGTGCATTCGACCACTCTGCCAAGTCTCCGTCGGGCGCACCCTTAGTATGGTTGGCGCGATTCGGGAAGGTCAATCAAAGTGCCATCACGACTTGGGGAAATCCGCCGATCGGGCTGCCGCAAGCCTTTCAAAACACACCATGCAACGCTATTGTCGCCCGTAACGGGACAGGTTTTTGCTGTTCCCGAACGGGCATTAACGGCCGGTCAACGGTCACGCGCTTGAAAACAGGTGCAAACAAAGGGGCAAGTCATGTCGGGCAAACCATTCAAACGGCTGATAAATTTCAAGTTTCCCGCCGCCATTGCAGTGGCCTTGACGATCGCCGGTTGTGACGACAACGGGCAATTCATTTTTGCAGGTGGTGGCGCAGAGCGCGCCGGAGAAACCGGCGAGGCAACAACCCGCAGCGTCGAATTGGTCGAACGTGACGTCGAAGCCCCCGAAGTTTTCCAAGTCACCGAACCCGGCTTGTGGGACGGTCGCCCCTCGCTTGGCGGGGTTTGGGTCGCCCACCCTGACGTGCAAGACCCCGAGCGTGTCATCATCCGCAACGATGCCAACGGCACCTTTGTGATCGGCGCACTTTTCCGGCGTGAACGTGACAGCAACGGCCCCGCCCTGCAGGTGTCCTCTGATGCGGCAACCGCGCTTGAAATGCTTGCGGGTGCACCTGCTGATCTGAACGTCACAGCGCTGCGCCGCGAGGAAGCCCCCGTGGCCCCCACCACCGACGCCGTGACCGATTTCGCCGAACCCAGCGATATTGCCGCCGCGCCGATCGAAGAAACACCGCTTGATCCCATTGCCGGTGCCGCCGCCGCAATTGATGCCGCAGAAACCACAGCCGCAGCGGCCCCCGCGCCGGTTGCCGCCCCTGCCCCGCGCGCGCCCTCTGACCTTGAAAAGCCCTTCATCCAGATCGGAATTTTCAGCATCGAGGCCAATGCCACGGGCACGGCCGACCGGATGCGCGCCACGGGGATCGTGCCGACCGTGCTTGAACAGGAAAGTCAGGGACGCCCGTTCTGGCGCGTCATCGTTGGCCCGGCCAGTTCGGCTGCCGAACGCGCCGAACTGCTGGAAAAGGTCAAGGCACAGGGCTTTTCGGATGCCTATTTCGTGACCAACTGATCGAACCGAAAGGATGCGCAAAATGCTCGCCCGTTTGACTGTCCATGGATTGATCGCTGCCGGATTTCTGGCGGCCGGCACTTTGTCGGCTGCGGCCCAGTCCTTTGAAACCCGCGCAGGTGCGGCCTATGTCATCGACCAGACAACCGGCACCGTCTTGCTGTCGAAAAACGCCGACGAGCCGATCCCGCCTGCGTCCATGTCCAAGCTGATGACGATCTACATGGCCTTCGAGGCCATTGCAGCGGGTAATCTTTCTGTTTCGGAAGAACTGCGCGTCTCGCAGCACTGCATGGACTATACCGGATCGACGATGTTTCTTGATACGACCGACCGTGTCAGTGTCGAGGATCTGTTGCGCGGAATCATCGTGCTGTCTGGAAACGATGCATCCTGCGTCATCGCCGAGGCCCTGTCGCCCAACGGGACCGAGGCCGGTTTCGCACAATCCATGACCGTGCGCGCCCAAGCCATGGGCATGATGCATTCGACATTTACCAATTCCAACGGCTGGCCCGCCGCGGGCCACCGCATGTCGGCCCATGATCTGGGCGTTTTGGCGAACCGGCTGATCCTGGATTATCCGACGTTCTATCCGCTTTTCGCCGAGCAGGAATTTGACTATGACGGCGAACACCCCGCCAATACCCGCAACCGCAACCCCCTGCTTGGCCTTGGGATTGGCGCGGATGGATTGAAAACCGGCCATACTTCGGAAGCTGGTTACGGCCTTGTCGGTTCGGCAAAACAGGGTGATCGCCGGATCGTGTTTGTCCTGTCGGGCCTTGATACCGCCCAAGCCCGCGCAGAAGAGGCGGAAAACATTGTCAACTGGGCCTTCCGCCAATTCACCCAGCGCGATGTGTCGCGCGCTGGCACCCGCATTGCCGAAGCCGAGGTCTGGATGGGCGAAGCCCCCCTAGTTGGGCTGACGCTGGCCGAAGACCTGTCGTTGCTCGTGCCCACGATCGCAGCGGCTGACCTGCGTGCCGAGGTGGTTTATACCGGTCCGATCACTGCTCCGATTGCCGCTGGCGATCAACTTGGCGAACTGGTTATCACGCTTGACGGCCTGCCAGAAACCCGCCTGCCACTTGTTGCGGAATCCGATGTGGCCAAGGGCGGCTTTTCCACGCGTTTGCGCACGGCCTTTCAGGTTGTTCTGGGCAAGCTGGGCGTTGGCGCCCCCGCGACCGAGGCCTAGGCGCAGTGGCCACGCAGGGGTTGTTTGTCACATTTGAAGGCATCGACGGGTCGGGCAAGTCCACGCAAACCCGTCTGCTGGCCGACCGGCTGCGCGACCTTGGCGGCGATCCTGTCGTGACCCGCGAACCGGGTGGCAGTGCCGGCGCCGAGGAAATCCGCCAGCTTGTCCTGACCGGCGATCCTGACCGCTGGTCAGCCGAAACCGAACTGCTATTGTTCAATGCCGCGCGGCGCGACCATCTGGAAAAAACGATCCTGCCCGCGCTTGATGCGGGGCGCACCGTGATCTGCGACCGCTTTGCCGACAGCACCCGCGTCTATCAGGGTGCCACGCGGGGCGACCTGCGCGCCACTGTCGATCAATTGCACGCATTGATGATCGGGCGCGACCCGGACCTGACGTTCATCATCGACATGGACCCGGCCCAAGCCCTGCACCGTGGCCTTGCCCGCAAATCCGGCGAGGACCGTTTCGAGGATTTCGGCCTTGGCTTTCAGGAAACCCTGCGCCACGGGTTCCTGTCGCTGGCCCATAGTTTTCCCGAACGTTGTGTGGTGGTTGATGGCGGGCGCGACCCGGCGCAAATCGCCAGCGAAATCGCCGCCCATGTGGCGATGCGCACACCATGAGCGGCGAACAAGACCCCCCGCGCCCAGACCAGATCACAGGCGCACCGCACCCGCGCGAAACCCAGACGCTGTTCGGCCAATCGAGTGCCGAAGCAGATTTTCTACATGCCTACACCACAGGCCGGTTGCATTCGGGCTGGTTGATTACGGGGCCACAAGGTGTGGGCAAAGCCACGCTGGCGTGGAAGATCGCGACCTTCCTGCTGGCCGAACCGCCCGCTGATGCGGGCCTTTTTGACGAAACCCCACCGCCCCCCACATCGCTGGCTGTATCGCCGGAAAACGCGGACGCCCGCCTTGTGCAATCGGGCGCGCACCCACGGCTTTATGTGTTGCGCCGCGTGATGAACAAGACCGAAACCGCGCTGCAACAGGACATTACACTGGCGGCCCTGTGTGGCCATGACGATGGGCCCAACACGCTCAAGGCGTTCCTGCACATGCGCGCAACCGAAGGTGGGCGGCGAGTCATCATCATTGACTGCGCCGACGAGATGAACCGCACCGTCGCCAACTCGATCCTCAAGGAACTTGAAGAACCCCCCGCGAACACCACTTTCATCCTTGTTTCGCATCAGCCCTCGGGGCTGTTGCCGACGATCCGGTCGCGCTGTCGCGTGCTGCGCTGCGCACCCCTGGGGCACGACGATATGGCCGCGGCCCTGCATCAGGCCGGCATTGATGTGCCCAACGCCGAAAGTCTGGCGACGCTCTCGGGCGGGTCGGTCGGCGAAGCGGTGCGCCTGTTGCAGCACGATGGACTGGCGCTTTACGGGGATTTGGTAAAGCTGTTTGGCACCCTGCCCGATGCGGACCGCCAGATCGCCCTTTCACTGGCCAATTCCTGTGCAGGCAAGGGGGCCGAGGTGCGCTTTGCAATGACCCTTGATCTGGTGGATCGGTTCCTGTCGCGCACGGCGCACGCCGGCATTTCCGGCCCGCCCGCGACCCAGGCCGCACCGCACGAAGCTCTGTTGCTTGCGAAACTCTCGCCCACGGATCGCGCGGCGCGGATGTGGGCGCAACTGGGGCAGGATCTTACTGCACGCTCGCGTCACGGGCGGGCGGTCAACCTTGACCCTGCGGCGTTGATCCTTGATATGATTTTCAAGATCGAAGCCACGGCAAGAAAGGCCGTCAAAGCCTGAAGGCGCCTATGACCACCCTTGTTGACAGCCACTGCCATATCGACTTTCCCGATTTCGACGGGGAACACGCGGCACTGATCGCGCGCGCGGCCGATGCTGGCGTCACGCGGATGGTCACGATTTGCACCCGTCTGCGCAATGAACCGACTGTGCGCGCACTGGCCGAAACCTACGATCCAGTCTTTTACGCCGCGGGCACCCACCCGATGAGTGCGGCCGACGAACCGATGGCAACTGTCGATGAACTGGTGGCCATCGCACAGCACCCGAAGATGGTCGGGATTGGCGAAAGCGGCCTTGATTATCACTACACCGCCGAAAGTGCGGATGTGCAGAAACAATCGCTGCGCATCCATATCGCGGCGGCGCAGGAAACCGGCCTGCCGCTGATCATCCACAACCGCGCATCCGATGATGACATGGCCGAAATCCTGACCGAAGGGTTCAAGGCCAAGCCGTTCACTTGCGTCATGCATTGCTTTTCCAGCAGCGCCGAACTGGCGCGCGCCATGCTTGACCTAGGGTTCTATCTGTCCATGTCCGGCATCGCGACCTTCCCCAAAAGTCAGGACCTGCGCGACATCTTTGCCGCCGCCCCGCTGGACCGCGTACTGGTGGAAACCGACAGCCCCTATCTTGCGCCCAAGCCCCACCGTGGGCGGCGCAACGAACCGGCCTACACGGCCGACACCGCCCGCATCGGGGCCGAGGTGTTGGGCGTGGATTTCGACACTTTCGCCGCGCAGACCACCGCGAACTTCGACCGGCTGTTTACCAAGGCCGCAAACTGGAAGGCGGCGTAATGGCCACGCTTGAATTTCGCATTCTGGGCTGTGGATCATCGGGCGGCGTGCCGCGTCTGGGCGGGCATTGGGGTGATTGTGACCCGACCAACCCGCGCAATGCGCGCACGCGCTGTTCCGCGCTGGTCAGCCGCCACGACACAAACGGTACCACCCGCGTGCTGATCGACACCTCGCCCGATCTGCGCCAGCAACTGCTGGCCGCCGAAGTAGGCGAATTGGACGCGGTGATCTACACCCATTCCCACGCCGATCATGTGCACGGACTGGATGACTTGCGCATGGTTGTTTTCAACATGCGCCAACGCCTGCAAGTCTGGGCGGACGGCGAAACCGGCAACCAGCTTCTGGCCCGCTTCGGCTATGCCTTTGTGCAGCCCAAGGGATCGTCATATCCGCCGATCTGCGAGCTGAACACAATCACCGGCCCCACCACCATTTCCGGCGCCGGTGGTGATATCACCCTGACGCCATTCGAAGTGGAACACGGCAACATTGACGCGCTGGGGTTCCGGATCAACGATCTGGCCTACCTTCCCGATGTGTCCGACATTCCCGATGATGTCTGGCCGATGCTGGACAAACTTGACACCTGGATCGTCGATGCCCTGCGCCGCGATCCGCACCCGACCCATGCGCATCTTGCGCGCACGCTGGACTGGATCGCACGGGTCAAGCCGCGCCATGCGGTGCTGACCAATATGCACATTGATCTGGATCACGACACGATCGCGGCCGAAACGCCCGAAAACATAACCCCCGCCTATGACGGCATGACCCTGCGGTTCGACGTCTAGATGGGTGATCTGACCAGCGTCATCCTGCCAGTCTTTATCGTTATCGGGTTCGGCTATCTGGCGGTCTGGCGCGGGTTGTTCAGCGATGCGGGCGTCGATGGCCTCATGGTGTTTACCCAGAAATTCGCGATACCCGCCCTGCTGTTCCGTGCTATTTCCACACTAGATCTGGGGCCGAACTTTGATCTGTCTTTGCTGGCCAGCTTTTACACCGGCGCGCTGGCGGGATTCATCGTCGGGCTGATCGGGGCGCGGCTGCTGTTCAACCGCAGTTGGGAGGACAGCGTGGCCATCGGCTTTTGCTGTCTGTTTTCCAATTCGCTGTTGCTGGGTCTGCCGATCACTGAGCGTGCCTATGGGCCGGACGGGCTGACCGCGAATTACGCGATTATCGCGCTGCATTCGCCGTTTTGCTATGGCGTGGGTATCACCGTGATGGAGATCGTGCGTGCGCGCGGCAAACCGATGCGCACCCTGCCCCGCACCGTGGCGCGGGCGATGTTTTCAAATGCGCTGATCATCGGCATCGCCCTTGGGTTCGCGGTAAACCTTGGCAATATCCCGCTGCCTGGAGTGCTGACCGAAGCGCTTGATCTGATGGTGCGCGCGGCCCTGCCTGCGGCCTTGTTCGGGCTTGGCGGTGTGCTGTATCGCTACCGCCCCGAAGGTGATTTGCGCGCGATCCTGTTTGTCTGCGCCGTGTCACTGTTGCTGCATCCGGCGATTGTCTGGAGCATGGGCGGCATGACCGGACTGGCGCGCGATGCATTGCGCAGCGCCGTGGTCACGGCCGCCATGGCACCGGGCATCAACGCCTATGTGTTCGCGAACATGTATGGCGCGGCGCGGCGCGTGGCGGCCAGCGCCGTGCTGATTGGCACGGGGCTGACCATTTTCACGGCGCTGTTCTGGCTGACCGTCCTGCCCTAGCTGGGCGACATCCCCCGCAGACGTTCGGACCGGCGGCGCAGCAATTCCACAGTCGTCAGCAAGCAGATCGAGATCACAACAAGGATCGTCGCCACGGCCAGAATGGTCGGGCTGATCTGTTCGCGCAGGCCAAGGAACATCTGCCACGGCAGGGTTTTCTGACCGGCCGAACCGACCAGCAGCACCACGATCACTTCATCAAACGAGGTGATGAACGCAAACAACCCACCCGAAATCACGCCGGGCAGGATCAGCGGCATCTGCACGCGGAAGAACGTGGTCACTGGGTCCGCACCCATATTGGCCGCCGCACGTGTGAGCGATGTATCAAACGACGAAAGCGTCGCCGTCACCGTGATAATCACGAAGGGAATACCAAGGGCGGCGTGCGCCAGCACCACGCCCATGAACGTGCCTTGCAGGCCGATATTGGCGTAGAAAAAGAACATGCCCGCCGAGGTGATGATCAACGGCACAATCATCGGTGAAATCAGCAGCGCGGTGATCTGTCGTTTGAAGGGCACGTGCGGCTGGGTCAGCCCGATTGCGGCCAAGGTGCCGAACGAAACGGCGATCAGAGTAGCCAGCGGTGCGATCCTGAATGAATTGCCAAGGGCTTGAAGCCACGAATAATCACCGTTCGCCCCAAGAAAATCACGGTAGTGTTTCAGCGAATACCCTGCCGGATCAAACCGCAGCATTTCCGGCGTGAAGGTGAAAAAGTCCTGTGCGTTGAACGACAGCGGAATGATCACCAGCACCGGAAAGATCAGGTAGAAAAAGATCAGCCCGCAGATCACGCGGAATGCGTAGAACCAGATGCGTTGCCCAAGTGTGGCATAGGGTTGGAGTGTGGTTGCCATGATCTATCCCAACTTCACGTTATCGACACCGACAAGTTTGTCGTAGATGTAATACAGGATCAGCACGACCAGCAGCATCAGCGTGCCAAGTGCGGCGGCCAGCCCCCAGTTCCCCGAACTTGAGAACTGATAGTAGATCCGGTTCGAGATGAATGTGCCGTCGGCCCCACCCACCAGTTCAGGCGTGATGAAATAGCCAACCGCAAGAATGAACACGAGCAGCGCCCCCGCCCCGATCCCCGGCGTGGTCTGCGGGAAATAGACGCGGATGAATGCGGTGGTATTTGTCGCGCCCAGCGATTTGGCCGCGCGCAGGTAGGACGGCGGGATCGTCTTCATCACCGAATAAAGCGGCAGGATCATGAAAGGCAGCAAGATATGCGTCATCGCGATGATCACACCCAACTGGTTGTTGATCAGTGATAATCGTTCGGCAAAGCCCAGCGCGATCCAGAAATCATTGATCACCCCTTGTTGTTGCAGCAGGATTTTCCACGCCGAGGTGCGCACCAGCAATGATGTCCAGAACGGCAATAACACAAGGATCAGCAACAGGTTGGACGTGCGCGCCGGCAGGTCTGCCAACAGCCACGCCACCGGATAGCCCAGCGCCAGCGTGCATACCGTAATCACAAAGCTAAGCCAAAGCGTGCGCACCATCAGCTTTTGATAAACCCGCTGATCGGGGTCCTTCATCGTGATGCCTTCGGAGGTGCGTTGCGCATCCACCGCCGCAAGGAAATATCCGCCGGTGTAATACCCTGAATTGGCCTGAATCGTGGCCCAGTATTCGATGTTGCCCCAATCGTCGTCGATATCCAGAAACGCCTCGCGGAAGGGGCCATCGGTTTCGATATCCCAACGTGACACGGGGCGGCCCGACTTGCGGAACAGCGACGACATGCCGGGGGTTTCATAGTTGAAACGGCGGCCCAACTGCGTGTGATTGCGATCCTCGAATGCGGTGGCAAGGTCGATGGCCATCGCACGATAGACCGCTTCGGGCGGCATTTCCCCGCTCGCGGGGTCCCAGTCTTCAAGGGTTTGCACCACATTGGGGATGATATCGGGAATATAGGACGTACCGGCCTTGTTCTGGACCGAGCGCAACAGCATTTCGCCAATCGGAAGCACGAAACTGATCAGGATGAACAACAGCAAAGGGGCGATCAGCAGCAGCGCGCGGGTTTTTTGCGCCCGCAGCGCCCTGCGCAGGCTTTGCTTGAGCGGCGTGCCGTCTGCGGCAAGCACGAGTCCGTTTGCATCGGTGTGGGTCTCGGCCATCTGGGTCCCCTGTCGGTCTTGGCGCGCCGTGTTTGGCGTCATTGTCTTGTCTTGGAAAAACGGCGCGCCGTTTATCAAAAACAAGGATGGCGAGGGGCCGCAAAGCCCCCCGCCGAAATCAGATTACTGCAGCAACCATGCCTGGAACTGTGCGTCCAGATCATCGCGGTAGCTGGCCCACCATTTGTAGTTGAACAGGAAGGTGTTCACAGCGTTGGCTGGATCGGTTGGCATGTGTGGTGCCATAGCGATACCCAGCTCGGCGTGGTCACCAACCAGTGGGGCAGACGACTGACGTGCAGGACCGTAAGAGATATACTTGGCCTGATCAGCAAGACGCTGGGTGTCGGTGGCAAAGTAGATGAAGTCCAGCGCGCGGGCTTCACGTTCGGGCGAAAGGCCAGCAGGGATGATCCAACCGTCAAGGTCGAACATCTGCCAATCCCACAGCATGCCGATCGGCTGGCCCTGCTCTGCAATCGCGGCGAACAGACGACCGTTGTAGGTCGAGCCCATCACGACTTCGCCATCCGCCAGAAGCTGCGGTGTTTCCGCACCGGCAGACCACCAGACCGTGCTGTCCTTGATGGTGTCGAGCTTGGCAAATGCGCGCGCCACACCTTCTTCGGTTTCAAGCACGTCATAAACGTCGGCGATGTCCACGCCGTCACAGATCAGCGCCCATTCAAGGTTGCCGATCGGGCGCTTTTCAAGGGCGCGCTGGCCGGGGAACGCTTCGGTGTCGAAGATGTCACAGACGCTTGTGGGCTGGTCGATCAGGTCGGTGCGATAGCCGAATGTCGTCGAATAGACAATCTGCGGAATAAAGCAGTCGCTGACGATCAGGTCGCCAAAGTCCTCGGACGCGGGCGTGCCATCGGGCGCAGGTGCCAGCTGTTCGTCGGCGTTGATTTCCAGTGCCAGACCTTCATCGCACAGGCGCATGGCGTCTGCGGCGACAACATCAACCACATCCCATGTCACGTTGCCCGCTTCGGACATCGCGCGCAGCTTGGTCACAGCCTCGGCCGAGCTTTCGTCGGTGATGATCGTCACGCCTTCGTTCATTTCAGTGTAGGGCGTGAAATAGGCGTTCGTCTGGCTGGACTGATAGGCGCCACCCCAGCTGACGATGGTCATTTCGCTGGCCATGTGGCCTTCGGCAGCGGCCATCGAGCCTGCAACGGTCAGCGCCGTTGTTGCCATAAGTGCTTTGGTGAATTTCATTCGTATTCTCCCGTTAGTTAACCCGGTTAAGAACTGTCGGGGGTGCCTCCGGGCGGCGGCATCCCCGTATGTTCGCGCACTGACCTTAGGCGTCGAGCGCGCGGCAATCTTGTGGCAACCAGCCGATGTCGATCTGGGTGCCCGGTTCAAGGCGGACCTGATCAGGCGCGTTGCGTGTCTTGATGATGAAATCATCCATTCCGGCAACCTGCAAACGAGTGCGGAAAATATCGCCCATGTAAACGAACTCCAGCACCTCGGCCTTGAGGGTATGGGCGTTCTTTTGAAGGCGCGACTTGTCGATCTCGACCCGTTCGGGGCGGATCGACACTTTCGTGCGCTCGCCGACTTTCGTCACATTGACCGGCTTGGCGTCGATGATATCGCCGCTGTCCAGTTTCACGGAACAGACATCACCCCTGATTTCGGTGACGGCACCTTCCATCGTGTTGTTCTCACCGATGAACTGCGCCACGAAGCTGTTTTCCGGTTCCTCATAAAGCTTGTCTGGCGGGGCCAGCTGCTGAATGCGGCCATCATCGAACACGGCCACACGGTCAGACATTGTCAGGGCTTCGGTCTGGTCGTGGGTCACGTAAACAACGGTAATCCCCAGACGGTGCGCCAGATGGGTAATCTCGAACTGCAAGGTTTCACGCAACTGCTTGTCCAGCGCGCCAAGCGGTTCGTCCATCAGCACCAGTTCGGGTTCAAACACCAGCGCGCGCGCCAGCGCGATCCGCTGCTGTTGCCCGCCCGAAAGCTGGGCCGGACGGCGACCGGCGAAATGGCCCATCTGCACCATATCCAGCGCGCGCTTGACCTTTTCTTCGCGGTCGGACTTGCCGATCTTGCGCACTTCAAGCGGAAACGCGAGGTTTTCACCCACCGTCATATGCGGAAACAGCGCATAGTTCTGGAACACCATGCCAATGCCGCGCTTGTGCGGTGGAATGTTGTTGATCGACACACCATCAAGGCGAATATCGCCATGCGTTGCGGTTTCAAACCCTGCCAGCATCATCAGGCAGGTTGTCTTGCCGGACCCCGATGGCCCAAGCATTGTCAGAAACTCGCCCTTGGGCATCGACAGGTTAAGGTCTTTTACGACAAGCACTTCGCCATCGTAGCTTTTCTGAACGCGGTCGAATTCAACGAACGCGTTTTCGGTTGTGCCATCGGCCAACACGCATCTCCCCGTTTGCCGGCGGATTGTTCCACCTTGTCAGACGTAAGACAAACAAAGCCACCGCCACATTGCAACTGGAAAGAAAAAATGTTTCCGCAAACATGGTGCACGCGGGTCAATATGCAAATAATTTCCCGTTTGACGGGCGAAAGTGAAAGATTTTCGCGTCAATGCGGGACATCCGACCGCAAGCCGCGAATTTTTCGATGTGCCATACCCCCAAAAGATCGGCCTGACACCTGCAAATGCGGCCCACCCAGGCGAATCTTACGGGATATCACACAGCACAGCGCGGACCCTTTGTTGCGAACCATTGTTTGATCGTTCTGACGCGCCACACAGGTAAATGGGTTCATCACAATGCGTGCGGCTTTCCACGCATGGCAAATCAGCCACAGGGTGCGCGCCGCGACCCGGCCCGGCTTTAGTATTCTGTCCAATTCGATTATCTTGGAACTGCTTACTAAGTGAAATTTTGTTCAAATTTTTTTGGGGAATTAAAATGACTTTCAAGTCCACGCTACTTATATCGACGGCCGTTGCGCTTGCATCAACGATGGCTCAGGCAGAACAATACGGCACCCTTTCATTCGGTTTTGGCTCGGCGGACATCACCGATAACGGCAGTCCCGAAGGCACCGGAACGGGCATCGCCCTTCAGGGTTTTGTCGGCTTTCAGGCTGACAATGGCATGCGCTACGAACTGGACTACGGCGTGCGGTCGGAATCCGGCGATGGCGGCTATGACGGGCTGTTCTCAAGCCGGATGATCGCCCTGCGCGCCGCGCGCGCGTTCGGCGCAATCGAGGCCGAAGGTATTATCGGTCAGGTCTTTGAAGAGGCCGGGGACGGCACTGCGACCCGTCAGTTTGCCTTGGTCGGCGGCACCTACGACGTTTCGCCACAAATCTATGTGCAGGGCGCGCTTGGTTACCTGTCGCCAGACGAGAACGGATCGGATGGCAACGACGCCGTAAGGGACCTGACCACCTTTTCGATCTCCGGTGGTTACGATATTTCGGACCGTCTGAACGTCGAACTGGGCTATACCTACGGCGAAGGCATCATGGACGGCGACGACGATCCGGCAACAATCCAGTCGGCATCGCTGGGTGTGCGTTATGATCTGAACATCGACGGCATGTCGGTCTATGGCCGCTACATCGCGGGTGATTATTATCAGGGTGGCGAAGACGACACCGCCATCGAACAGCGCATCGAACTGGGCGTGACGATGGCCTTTGGCGGCGACGGCGCCGCGCGCAACGCCCGCCGCATCGACATCCCGCGCTATGATGACTGGATGGCAGTCACCGGCAGCGTTATCGAATAAGCTGGTCCCGGGAATGCGATGTGATCGGGGTGCCTTCGGGCGCCCCTTTTTCTGTTTCACGATGTTCAAGGGGGCAATGGTGCGGTCGGAGGGACTCGAACCCTCACTCTTGTTACAGAACAGCGACCTCAACGCTGCGCGTCTACCAATTCCGCCACGACCGCAAGTCAGGGCTTGGCGGGTCTTTAGACAATGCTGCACCACACCGCAAGAGGGCTTGTGACGCAATTCAGACGGCAGGCTGCGCGCGCGATTGCCACACCCCTGTGGCGCGCATGATCAGGGCAACACCGCCCAGCGCGATCACGCCCCAGCCCAGCACGCCTGCCCCGTCAAAGAACACGATATTCATCGCGCGTCCGGGCAGAAAGTTCGCCAGCCCTGCAATCAGCAGGCCATTCCAGTAAAGGCTGCGCAGAACCGCCTGATGGGCGGTGATGCGGCGCGCGAGGATATGGCGCATGCCGCTGTAAACCGACCAGTAGGTCAGCAGGGCAAAGCCGTGGATCGGGCTGAACGGGCCGATCACGGCGAAGGACGAAATGAACCACGACGATGTCGCAACCGTCAGCATCGCCACAATCCATGCATACCCTGCGATCTTGTGGACCCGGTCGCGGCGGCGGCGATACAGCACCAGCGGCCCCAGCAGGATCG
Organism: Octadecabacter sp. R77987; assembly: GCF_042466115.1. Taxonomy (NCBI): domain Bacteria; kingdom Pseudomonadati; phylum Pseudomonadota; class Alphaproteobacteria; order Rhodobacterales; family Roseobacteraceae; genus Octadecabacter; species Octadecabacter sp. R77987. The sequence continues at coordinate 985,198 of NZ_JAXHBQ010000001.1, forward strand.
AAATCAAGGCGGCGATCACGTGGATTTGGATTTGCACAGGGGCGTCAGTCAGCGGCGCAAGTGTCATGGCGGTTCCTCGTTGGCAGTTCGGTCTGGATTGCCTATGTCTTGTCAGGGTCGCGGCAACGCGCCCATGCCCGATACGCAAACACACAGGAAACCTTCGTGAACGACAGCGTCCCGCATTCCACGCTTCGCCAATGGCGGGCGCATTTCAGCCATCCGGCCACATGGGTCGTGTTGGCAGGGATCGCGGCGGTGCTGGGCGTGGCCGGACCATTCGGCACCGAGGACCGCTTGCGCCTTGGGCCGCGCGTTATCTATTGGCTCGTGACGGTCTCTGCCACATATGCGCTTGGATATCTGGCGACGAACTGGGTGCAGCGCCACCTTGGTCCGCGTCTGTCGCCGGTTCCGGCCACGCTGGCGGCGGCCGCGCTGACGGGCTGCGCCGTGCTGATCGCCGTGCTGGGGATCAACCTTGCCACCTTTGGCTATTGGCCCGGCTGGGCCGAGGCGGTGCCGTTTTTCGTCAATGTCTTTGCGATTGCCCTGATCGTCACCATTGTCCTGCAAGTGGTGGATCGGCAGATGACCCCCGCCGCGGCCACCGCCGCAACGCCGCCCCTGCTCGACCGCCTACCGCCTGACAAACGCGCCCCGCTGGTCGCCCTATCGGTCGAGGATCATTACGTCCGCATCCGCACGACCAAGGGCGAGGATCTGGTGCTGCTGCGCCTTGGCGATGCCATACGCGAGGTTGGCGCGACAGCGGGCATACAGGTGCATCGTTCCCATTGGGTCGCCGTCGATCAGGTCAGCGCAGCGCACCGCAAGGGCGACCGCGCGATCCTGACAATGACCCACGGGCCGGACATCCCCGTCAGCCGCCGTTATGTCCCTGCAATCAAGGAGGCGGGGCTGCTGCCCTGAACGCCCATGGTCGAATGGATCACAACGACAGGCCTGACCGATTATGCCACCGCCGTGGATTTCATGGAGACCCGCGCCGCCGCCATCGCCGCGGGCGAGGCCGAGGAATGTATCTGGCTGGTCGAACACCCGCCCCTTTACACCGCCGGCACCAGCGCCAAACCCGCTGACCTGACCGACCCCGACCGCTTTCCTGTCTACGACAGCAAACGCGGCGGGCAATATACCTATCACGGACCGGGCCAACGCGTGGCCTACACGATGCTGAATGTTGCTGAACGGGGCCGCGACGTGCGCTGTTTCGTGCGCGATCTTGAGGCATGGATCATTGCCGCCCTCGCCGAATTCAACGTGCAGGGCGAAATCAGGCAGGGCCGCGTGGGTGTCTGGGTGCAGCGCCACGACAAACCCCTGACCGCCCTTGGCCAACCCCAAGAGGACAAGATCGCCGCCCTTGGCATCCGCCTGCGCAAATGGGTCAGCTTTCACGGGCTGTCGATCAACGTCGAACCGGACCTTGATCATTTCAGCGGTATCGTCCCCTGCGGGATCACCGAACACGGGGTGACATCACTGGTCGATCTGGGCCTGCCCGTGACGATGGATGACGTGGACGTGGCCCTGCGCAAGACGTTTGATCGGGTGATGACCGCGCGCAGCTGCACCTGACCGGCATTTGGTGATTACCCGAAACGCTGCTAGAATGACGGATCGGCGCGTGGGGGCGTCGGGTGATGGGGGACCAATAATGCAAAACTTGACGATGATCCTTGGGGTCGCACTTGCCCTTGGGGCAAACACGGCTGTCGCGCAGGACACCGAGACAAAAAACACGCTGGACGTGACCGTACCGGTCAGCCTGTCCGACCTGACACAAGACGTTTTTGCCGTGTCGGTCGCTTGTGAAGTGCGTTCGGGCGATGGCGAACCCTTTGGGCTTGGCCAGACCTTTCTGATTGACGCGGTCGACCCGACGGAACAGGAGCGACGATACAATCTCGTCAGCGAGAACGATGACTTTTTCAATATCGTGACCACGCTCGAGGGGTATTCCGGCGATGTTGTCGTCACCGTCGAGGCATTTCCCGGCTACTACATCGACGCCTGGGCTTCGGGAACGTGCAGCCTGGATATCATGTCGGCTGACGACGAGATGGAAGAATCCCTCGAGAATCCGTTTCCGCCGCCCCGAGAATTGCGGCGAGTCCGGTGGGGTGAGCGTTGCCCATTGCCGCTTTCCCGGTTCCGAAGGGCGAGTCGAAGTCACCTTTCAGCGCGAAGGGCTTAGCTTTAACGAGGATGGCACCGTGATCCTGCCCGACAGCGGGGCCGAATAGGTGTCACCGCGGCTCTTGCGGGCGCTGACCGCATCTGCGGTCTGGATCACGCTGGCCAGCACAGGCAGCGCCCAGACCGACACGCCTGCCCTGACATTCACCGGATGGAAAGCCGCCACTGCACAGGCCACGTCACCGCTGGCCTTCCGCGGCTGGGCCGGTGACACAGTGGTCACGGAGGGGCTTGCATTTGCGGGCTATGGCGCCGAAGGCCCGGCGCAAACGCGGGCACTGACCTTTGTCGGCTGGGCCGCGCCTGACGCAGAAACAGCACAACTGGGATTTGCGGGATGGGGCGACAGGCGCGACACATCGACCGCGCAACTCAGTTTCAACGGCTGGCGCAATACTGCACCGCCACCCGGCGGACCATTGGCGTTTGCGGGTTGGGCCGCGGCCCCTGATCCGGTTGCCGCTTTGACATTTGCAGGCTGGGCGGCCCCCGCGACAACCACGACCGACAGCATGGCGCATCGCGGCTTTGGATACACAGGGTTTGCCGCCACCGCCCCGCTGGCATTCACCGGATGGCGCGCACCACGCGTTGCGCAAAACGCAAGCAACCTGCGCTTTCACGGCCTTGGCCCGCCCATCATCGTGACCGAGGATTTCGCCGACGGCGCACAAGGCTGGGCAGCCAATGACGGCCCAGACGCGCTACGGGTGGACCGCACGCAAGCGCTTTGCCTGATTGACAACGAACGCGGTGATCTGACGGTGGACCTGCCACCCGAATTCCTTGGCGACTGGGGCGGCACCGGCGGCCATTTTGCCTTTCGTGCCTATTACACCGGCACGACACAATGGCCCGTGGTTATCACTCTGCACAGCCCGCACGGCAGCGCGATTAGATATGAAAGCCTAAGTTCCTACAATGACTTGCCGTTCGAAGACATCAGCGTGCCCATCGGTGCGCTTTGGTGGGAGGAAGACGGCGACTGGTCGCAAATTACCCGCACGATCACCCGCGTGACTCTGAACCTTGATATCAAGGACGGCTATGGCGGCGCTAACGAGATTTGTATCGACGATGTCGAACTGTCGAAATGGCCGCGCGGCTAGCGCATCGCATTTGATCTAGCGCAAAGTCGCGCCTGCCAGAATCGTTTTACAAACCCACCATCGGCACCTGCCGCAGACACAGATCACACCCCGCAACATCCCCCCAGTTGCTGCGGGGTGTGCCTGCGCCAATTTTACCCACCATTTCCGGTGCATCCATAGTTGCCGAACCCTGCGCCACGCACTAGAACAAGTATCAATACAGCGGCATGCGTGCGACTCGTGCCGCCTGAAACGCAGTCAAAAACGGGGAGTGCCACATGGCAGACGCAGCCATCCACGGGCAAGAACATCACGACGAGCGCGGATTCTTTACCCGCTGGTTCATGTCCACCAACCATAAAGACATCGGGATTCTTTACCTGTTTGTGTCCGGTGCGGTTGGTTTCATCTCGGTGCTGTTCACCGTCTATATGCGCATGGAGCTCATGGAGCCGGGCGTGCAATACATGTGCCTTGAAGGCGCACGCTTTACCGCTGCCGCGGCCAGCGAATGCACCCCCAACGGCCACCTTTGGAACGTCATGATCACCTATCACGGCGTGCTGATGATGTTCTTCGTGGTTATTCCCGCGCTGTTTGGCGGTTTCGGTAACTACCTGATGCCATTGCAAATCGGCGCGCCTGACATGGCGTTCCCGCGTCTGAACAACCTGTCGTTCTGGATGTTCGTGGCCGGTGTGTCGCTTGGCGTCGCCTCGCTTCTGGCGCCCGGTGGCAACGGGCAATTGGGCTCGGGTGTGGGCTGGGTGCTTTATCCGCCGCTTTCGACGAACGAGGCCGGCATGTCGATGGACCTTGCGATCTTTGCGGTGCACGTTTCCGGTGCCTCGTCGATCCTTGGTGCGATCAACATGATCACCACCTTCCTGAACATGCGCGCGCCGGGCATGACCCTGCACAAGGTGCCACTGTTCAGCTGGTCGATCTTCGTGACCGCATGGCTGATCCTTTTGGCCCTGCCCGTTCTGGCAGGCGCGATCACCATGCTGCTGATGGACCGTAACTTTGGCACGGCCTTCTTTGATCCGGCCGGCGGCGGTGATCCGATCCTCTATCAGCACATCCTGTGGTTCTTCGGTCACCCCGAAGTTTACATCATCATCATCCCCGCCTTCGGGATCATCAGCCATGTCATCGCGACCTTCAGCAAAAAGCCGATCTTTGGCTATCTGCCGATGGTTTACGCGATGGTTGCAATCGGTGTTCTGGGCTTCGTCGTCTGGGCGCACCACATGTATACGGTCGGCATGTCGCTGACCCAGCAATCCTACTTCATGCTGGCGACGATGGTCATCGCGGTGCCCACGGGTGTGAAAATCTTTAGCTGGATCGCCACCATGTGGGGCGGTTCGGTCGAGTTCAAGACGCCAATGCTTTGGGCCTTCGGCTTCCTGTTCCTGTTCACCGTGGGTGGGGTGACAGGGATTGTTCTGTCGCAGGCCGGCGTCGATCGCGCCTATCACGACACCTACTATGTGGTCGCGCACTTCCACTATGTGATGAGCCTGGGTGCCGTGTTTGGTATCTTTGCCGGTATCTATTTCTACATGCCCAAATTCTCGGGCAAGATGCTGCCGGAATGGGCGGGCAAGATCCACTTCTGGGCGATGTTCATCGGTGCCAACGTGACCTTCTTCCCACAACACTTCCTGGGTCGTCAGGGCATGCCTCGCCGCTACATCGACTACCCCGAGGCCTTCGCCTATTGGAACTATATCAGTAGCTGGGGCGCCTTCCTGTCGTTTGCATCCTTCGTGTTCTTCATCGTGGTGCTGTTCTACGTGCTGATCTTTGCGAAACGCACAGCACCGGCGAACCCATGGAACGAATATGCGGACACGCTGGAATGGACACTGCCATCCCCGCCGCCTGAACACACCTTTGAAACCCTTCCCAAGCAAAGCGATTGGGACAAGGGCCACGCCCACTAACTGGGCCTGAGGCTACAAAATATCGGGGCCTCGGCGGAAACGCCGGGGCCTTTTTCGTAAGGGGCGATAGATGCTTATTCTCTGGCTTGGCATCATGCTGGCGGTGCCCGTCTGGCTGCACTGGCGCGGCACTGGGGCGGCAGGACTGTCGCTGGGCGTCGCCGCGATTTACGGATTGATCGCCGCCGGTGTCTGGCTCGTCACGATCCTGCCACCGGATGCGGCGCAAATGGTCCTGCGGACGGTCACGCTTTCGGATCAGGACGTCGATGGCAGCTATCACGATACCTATTATGTGGTCGCAAACGGGATGGTTCTGTTCACCCCCGCCCTGCTGTTTGGCGGAATCGGCTTTATCCTGTGGGTGCTGACCCGCTGGGACGCGCTGCGCCACCAACGCATTGCAAAGACGTTGTTCTGGGTGCTGCACTTGTCGGTCCTTGGGCTGCCATTGGTCGATACAATCTTCGTCCGGCGCGGCATGCGACGTCGTTTCATCGACTATGAAGAAGCCATGGCCCTGCCCATCGCCATCCAAAACACCCTCGCAGGGGTCGCCGCTGCAACGTTCTTGACGATCGTCGCACTGATGCTCTGGTCGGCCATCGCGCGGTTGCGCCGCTGATGCCCTATGAATGGATCACACCACGCGGGGCGCCGGATGCACCACAGGCAGAACTGCATCTCTGGCCCTACCGTTCACTGTTGCGCCGCGATTTCGTGGTCTTCATCGCGGCCACAGCGGCGCTGATCACACTGCCCCTGCTCGCGGTCCTTGGGTCTCCGGTGGTCTGGGCGCTGCTGCCGTTCCTGCTGGCAATGCTGGCGGGCGTCTGGCTTGCCCTGAACCGCAGTTACAGCGACGGCGAACAGCGCGAAGACCTGAAAATCTGGCAGGACCGCGTCACCCTGACCCGCCACACCCCGCGCAAACCCACCCAAACCTGGGAGGCAAACCCCCATTGGGTGCGCGTTGAAATGCACGAAGTTAGCGGCCCCGTCCCCTTTTACCTCACCCTCAAGGGCGGCCCGCGCGAGGTTGAAATCGGCGCATTCCTAAGCCCGCCCGAAAGGCGCGCCCTGCTGGGTGAATTGCGCCGCGCACTGGCCAATTCCTGACGCCCCACTTCTTTTGTTCAAAAATACTCAACGCGACATCTGCCAAGGGCGATAACCGCATGTTTCGGGTCGCAACACCGCGACCCCGCGGCTAGCGTCACCCCATGACACGCAGCATCCCAACCCGCACATGGATCGAACTTGCCCTTCTGGGTTTGATCTGGGGCGGCAGCTTTCTTGCGATCCGGCTGGCCCTGAACGAAGTCGGCTTTGTCACATCCGTCGCCCATCGCGTGTTCTGGGCCGCGCTGATCCTGTGGGGTTACGTGGCCGTGGCCCGCCTGCCTGTGCCGCGCGATCCGCGCATCTGGGCCGGATTCCTGCTCATGGGACTGCTCAACAACGTGATCCCGTTTTCGCTGATGGCCTGGGGGCAGTTGCACATCCCCACAGGTCTCACATCCGTGTTCAACGCAGGCACGGCGATTTTTGGCGCGCTGCTGGCAGCACTGATCCTGGCAGACGAACGGCTGACCCTGCGAAAATCCATCGGCATCGCGCTAGGGTTTGCAGGCGTTGCGGTAGCAATCGGGTTGGACAGTTTGCGCGATTTCGACATGCGCAGCCTTGCGCAACTGGCGGTGATCGGCGGCACGATATCCTATGCCTTTGCCAGCATCTGGGCGCGGCTGCGCCTTACGGGGCTATCACCACAGGTGGCGGCCGCGGGGATGCTGACGGGATCGTCGCTGGTGATGGTGCCTGCGGCCTTGCTGATCGACGGGATGCCGCGCTTTGACATCGGCTGGCAAGCTGCGGGCGCAATTGCCTATTACGTGATCTTTGCGACAGCGGGCGCATATCTGCTTTACTATCGCATCCTTGCCTCGGCAGGGGCCGCCAACACGATGATCGTGACCCTGCTGATCCCGCCTGTGTCGATCGTGCTAGGCGCGGTGGTGCTGAACGAGGTGCTGTCCCCCAATGTTTACGCCGGCCTTGCAATGCTGGCGCTGGGCTTGATCGTGTTGGACGGACGGGTGTTGCGCCGCCCTAACCCAAGCGGTCCTTGACCATCGGGCCGACGCGGCCAAAATCCATCTGGCCGGTGTATTTCTTTTTCAAGATCCCCATGACCTTGCCCATGTCACGCACGCTTTGTGCGCCAACCTTGGAAATGGCAGCATCAATTGCTGCCGCACTTTCATCCTCGTCCAACTGACGCGGCAGGAATTCCTCGATGATGCCGATTTCCGATTGTTCCTTTTCGGCCAGTTCCAGCCGCCCGCCTTCTTCGTAGGCGCGCGCGCTTTCCTGGCGCTGCTTGACCATCTTGCCAAGGATTCCCAGCACCTCATCATCCGTGACTGCATCATCATCACCCGTGCCACGGGCGGCGATTTCACGGTCCTTAATGGCGGCATTGATCAAACGAAGTGTCGACAGGCGGTCGGCATCTTTTGCCTTCATCGCCTCTTTCAGGGCCGTTGAGACCCGTTCACGCATTTCCATCGATGGTTCCCTGATGTGAGCGGTAACAAGACTGCGACATTACCGCGACAATTGCGCGCTGACAACGGGCCGCGTCGCAACGTCAAATTGGCCCCCATACGCGCCGATCAACCCTTGACCCGCCCCTGCCCCAACCTTAGGTATCGCCAAGTTTGGCCCGACTATGGGCGCATCGGGGGATCTGTTGCCATGACCAGTCAATCCAGCAAACCCACAGCCTGCCTTGTTCTGGCAGACGGCACGGTGTTCTACGGCAAAGGGTTCGGGGCCGCCGGGCAAACCATTGCCGAACTTTGTTTCAACACCGCCATGACCGGCTATCAGGAAATCATGACCGACCCATCCTATGCCGGTCAGGTCGTGACGTTCACATTTCCCCATATCGGCAATACAGGCGTCACCCCCGAAGACGATGAAACCGCCGATCCGGTCGCGGCGGGCATGGTTGTCAAATGGGACCCGACCCAATCCAGCAACTGGCGCGCGACCGAAGAACTGACGGTCTGGCTGGAACGGCGCGGGCGCATCGGCATCGGCGGCGTCGATACCCGCCGCCTGACCCGCGCAATCCGCCAGCAGGGCGCGCCGCATGTGGCGCTTGCCCATGATCCCGAAGGGAACTTTGATCTGGATGCACTTGTGCAGGCCGCGCGCGGCTTTGCCGGCCTTGAAGGGCTTGATCTGGCCAAGGATGTGACCTGCGCACAATCCTACCACTGGAACGAAATGCGCTGGGCCTGGCCCGAAGGCTACAAGCCGCAGAACGCCCCAAAATACAAAGTCGTCGCGATTGATTACGGCGCAAAACGCAACATCCTGCGCTGCCTTGCCAGTGCCGGTTGTGACGTGACTGTCCTGCCCGCCACGGCCACCGCGCAGGATGTGCTGGCCCTGAACCCTGACGGCGTGTTCCTGTCCAACGGCCCCGGCGATCCGGCGGCAACCGGCGTTTATGCCGTGCCGATGATCAAGCAGGTGCTGGATACAACCGACCTGCCGGTTTTCGGGATTTGCCTTGGCCATCAGATGCTTGCATTGGCCTTGGGCGCAAAAACCATCAAGATGAACCACGGCCACCACGGCGCCAACCACCCCGTCAAAGACTACGACACCAACAAGGTGGAAATCACCAGCATGAACCACGGCTTTACCGTGGACAGCCAGACCCTGCCCGAAGGTGTGCGCGAAACCCATGTGTCGTTGTTTGACGGCTCCAACTGTGGAATCGCCATGGCCGACCGTCCGGTTTTCAGCGTGCAATACCACCCCGAAGCCAGCCCCGGCCCGATGGACAGCTACTATCTGTTTGAACGCTTCGCCGCAGCGATGGCCGTGCGCGCGGCATAATTTGCCCGATCACAATCATATTTAACGGCCTGTTAACCACCCCTGCCCCAAGGTGAAATCCGGGACAGAAACGGTGTAGGCAATGGCACTGAAATCAGACGCGACCGTGGGCCATGCCCGCGCCAAAAATGCTGCGCCTAACCGCGCGCAACGGCTGGCACAGCCCTTGTCGGTGGGGGAGGTGTTGCAGGCACAGGGGCTGATATCAGCGCGCCGCCTGTTGCAGGAAACCGACCGCGCCAACACCGCGGCGGTGCGTGTTTCCGATGTGCTGCGCAACCAGCTCAACCTGCCCGCCGATACCGTGGCGCGCGCCGAAGCCGAGGCCGCAAAAACAACGCTGGTTGATCCGACCCGTGAACAGATTGACCGGCGCCTGATTCACAAACTGGGTGTTGCGGTTTGCCTCAAACACGGGCTTTTGCCGATCCGCAACACCGGCGGCAGCACACTGGTGCTGACCACTCGCCCCGACCTTTTCCCGCGTCATCGCGATGCCCTGCGGGTGCTGTTCGGCCCGGTGCGCATGGCTGTCACGACCGAACCGCTCTTGCATCGGGCAGTCAAACTGGCCTGTGACATGCCCTTGATCCGACAGGCGGAATCGCGTGTGCCTGCCGCCCAAAGCTGCCGCACGTGGAACCGTCGCACAGCGCGCAACTTCGGGCTGGCGGCATTGTTCGGCCTGCTGGCCGCAGCGCTACATTGGCCGGCGGCAACCTTTGGCGCGCTGTGTGCCTGGGCGGTGCTGACGCTGGTTCTCAATACCGCGCTCAAGGCGACGGCAGGTGTGATGCATCTGCGCGCCCGCGCCCCCGAAAACACACCCGCCAACCCGACACCCGCGCGCCTGCCCGTTGTCACAATCCTTGTGCCGCTGTTTCACGAACAGGACGTGGCGCGCGCGCTGATCGGTCGGCTTGCGGCGCTCGATTATCCGCGCGAATTGCTGGATGTCTGCCTGATCCTTGAAGAAGACGATCACATGACGCGGGCCGCCGTGGCCCGCGCCACGCTGCCGCCGTGGATCAGGCCGATCATGGTGCCCTACGGGCTGTTGAAAACCAAACCGCGCGCCTTGAACTACGCCCTGAATTTCGCACGCGGCACGATCATCGGCGTCTATGACGCCGAAGATGCCCCCGCCCCCGACCAGATTCGCAAGGTCGTTGAACGCTTTGCCCAGCGTGGTCCGCAGGTCGCCTGTCTGCAAGGGGTGCTGGATTTCTATGACTGCGAAACCAACTGGCTGTCACGCTGCTTTGCCGTTGAATACGCCACGTGGTTTCGCGTGATGTTGCCCGGCCTGCAACGTCTGGGACTGGTCATTCCCCTGGGTGGCACAACCCTGTTCATGCGCCGCACGGTTCTTGAGGAACTGGGTGGCTGGGACGCCCATAACGTGACCGAAGATGCCGATCTGGGCATTCGTCTCGCACGGCACGGCTATCGCACCGAATTGATTGCATCCGTGACCGAGGAAGAACCAAACGCCCGCGTCTGGCCTTGGGTCAAGCAACGGTCGCGCTGGCTCAAGGGCTATAGCATCACCTATGGCGTGCACATGCGTAACCCCGGGAAATTGCTGCGCGAACTGGGGGCGTGGCGGTTCTTTGGGGTGCAACTGTTGTTTGCCGGAACCCTGTCGCAGTTTATCCTCATGCCGGTCTTGTGGTCGTTCTGGCTGGTCGCCTTCGGGTTGCCGCATCCGCTGGTCGGGGTGCTGCCCACATGGGCATTCTGGGGCTTGGGTGGCGTGTTTCTGCTGTCGGAACTCATCAACATCGCGGTGTCGATGGTGGCCGTCAAAAGTGCCGGAAAGCCACGCCTGATGAAATGGACACCCACGCTGCACGTCTATTTCCCGCTGGCCGCAATCGCCGCATACAAGGGTGTGCTGGAACTGGCGACCCAGCCCTTTTACTGGGACAAGACCGAACATGGCGTTCTCAAGGGGCTGAACGAAACGGCTACTCTGCCGCCTCGACCTTCTCGGCGTCCAGTTTCAGACGGGTAACAAAGGCCTTCGAGATGTGATCGCGCAGCGCTGCCGCCGCCGCATCGCCATCCCCCGCCTCGATCGCCGCGACAATGGCGGCGTGTTCTTCAAGCGTGCCTTCGGGACGCCCCGCCGCCGACAGGGATGTTGTCGCCAGCAAGGCCATGGAGCGATGCACCAGATCAAGCTGCTGCACCAGAAACCGGTTATGGCTGGCCAGATGGATCTGCTTGTGAAACCGCTTGTTGGCACGGCTCAGCGCCGCCGGATCATCCACAAGGGCGCGGTCGGCCTCAAGCATGTCGCGCAGCACGCGCACTTCCTCGGGGTTGGCATGGCGCGCCGCCAGTCGGGCCGCCAGCCCTTCCAATTCACCACGCACAACATAAAGTTCGGCCAGCTGGTTGTGATCCAGTGACGCCACGATCAGGGATCGGCCATCGCGCGTCAGCAGGCTTTGTGTCTCAAGCCGTTGCAATGCCTCGCGGATAGGCGTGCGCGAGACGCCGAACCGATCCGCCAGTTCATTTTCAACCAGTCGATCACCGGGGCGATAAAGCCCGGTATCAATCGCCTCGAGGATCAGGGCATAGGCGTCCCTTTGCGGGGTGTTTGGATCAGGCATGCGGCTCACTTGTGTTCAATCTGCATACCCTACCCCCGCGCGGCCCCGCCAATCAAGGCAAAGCGATTGCGACCCCGCGCCGCGCGCCCTAGGGTCGCGCCATGGTTGCAGCTTCGTTTTCACATGTGCGCGCTTGGGTCTTTGATCTGGACAACACGCTTTATCCGCCCGGCGCCCGTCTGTTTGACCAGATCGAGGTGCGCATGACCGCTTGGGTGCAGGCAGCACTTGGTGTGGATGCCGCACGCGCAGATCACCTGCGCGAACACTACTGGCGCACATACGGCACGACACTGGCGGGGCTGATGGCCGAACACGATGTCGATCCCCTCCCCTATCTGGGCGCAGTCCACGATATTGACCTGTCCCACCTTGAAAAAGCGCCCGATCTGGCCGCGCATATCCGCGCCCTACCGGGGCGGCGGATCGTCTATACCAACGGCAGCGAACCCTACGCGCAGCGGGTGCTGGCGGCGCGTGGTCTGGACGGGCTTTTCGATTCAGTTTACGGCGTCGAACACGCCGGTTTCCGCCCCAAACCCGAACAGGCCGCGTTCGAGGCCGTTTTTGCGCTGGACGGGCTGGATGCGCGACAGGGCGCGATGTTCGAGGATGACATGCGCAACCTTGCCGCGCCGCACGCCATGGGGATGCGCACGGTGCATGTGGCTCCTGCCCCCCATCCGGCCGATCACATCCATCACCACACCGATGATCTGACCGCTTTCTTGTCGCAGTTGGTCTGACACCCCTTTCCCCGCCCTGAACACGGGCCTATGTCTGGGCCATGGACCGGCAAGACACTGACATCCTGATTTCCGGCGGCGGGGTTGCGGGGCTGACGGCCGCCGCGGCCTTTGGCAGTGCGGGGTTCCGCGTGATCTGCGTCGATCCGGCCCCGCCCGTGACCGAAGAAGGCGCTGCGGGTGCCGATCTGCGCACCACCGCATTTCTGCAACCGGCCCGCGATTTGCTGGACCGCGCGGGGCTGTGGGACCGGCTTGCGCCCTTTGCCGCGCCCTTGCAGGTGATGCGGATCGTTGATGCGGGCGGCGAAGTGTCCGAACCGCGTGTGACGCGCGATTTCAACGCCGCCGATATTTCCGACGCGCCGTTCGGTTGGAACCTGTCAAACTGGTTGCTGCGCCGCGAAATGGTCGCGCGGCTGGGCGAACTGGACACGGTCGATTTTCGCGCAGGTGTCGGGTTCAAATCCCTGCTGACCCGCGAGGGCGAAGCGCTGGTGACATTGTCAGACGGCGCGCAGGTGCGTGCGCGGCTGGTCATCGCCGCTGACGGGCGTGACAGCCCCGTGCGCCACGCCGTGGGAATAGACGTAAAGACAACGCGCTATGGCCAAAAGGCGGTGACCTTTGCCGTGACCCACGACGCCCCCCATGACAACGTTTCGACCGAGGTGCATCGCACCGGCGGCCCCTTCACGCTGGTCCCCCTGCCCGATCTGGATGGCAAACCTTGCTCGGCCGTGGTCTGGATGGAACACGGGCCCGCGGCGCAGCGATTGGCCGCGCTCGACACTGCTGCCTTCGAGGCCGAAGCCACTGCGCGCTCCGCGGGAACCTACGGCCCCCTCACACTTGCGTCACGCCGCATGGTCTGGCCGATCATCAGCCAACGCGCTGACCGGATGTCGGCCGAACGGGTTGCCCTCGTGGCCGAGGCCGCGCATGTGGTTCCGCCCATCGGCGCGCAGGGGCTGAACATGTCGCTGGCCGATATGACATGTCTGCTGGACCTTGCACTGGAGCGCCGCGCCGACCTTGGCGATCGCAAAATGCTGGATGCCTACCACGCCCGCCGCCACCCCGAAGTGGTGCTGCGGGTCAAAGGTGTCGATGCGCTCAACCGCGCATCAATCGCCGGATCGCCGATGCTGCGAGACCTGCGCGCCAAGGGGATCGAGGCGCTTTATTCCGTCGCCCCCCTGCGCAAGACGCTGATGCAAATGGGGCTGGGTGCCAAGGGTCACAACACCTGATCGGCCACCGCCTTGAACCGTGCCAGCGTGGCGTCAACATCATAGAGCTTATCCAGCCCGAACAGGCCAATACGGAACGTCTTGAAGTCGGCGGGTTCATCACATTGAAGCGGCACACCGGCGGCAATCTGCATCCCCAGCGCGGCAAATTTCGACCCGTTTTGCACATCGCCATCGTCCGTATAGCTGACCACGACTCCGGGCGCGCCAAAGCCATCCGCGGCCACGGATTTGATGCCTTTGGCGGAAAAATACGCCCGCACCCCGTCCCCCAGCGCCCATTGCGCCGCGCGCAGACGGTCAAAGCCGAAATCGCGGCTTTCCACCATCGTGTCACGGAATGCGCGCAGGCTGTCAGTGGGCATGGTCGCGTGATAGGCATGGCCGCCGTTTTCATAGGCCTGCATGATCGAATGCCACTTTTTCAAGTCCAGTGCGAAACTGTCCGAAGCGGTTTTCTCCATCCGTTCAACGGCGCGGGCCGACAGCATGACCAATCCGGCGGCAGGCGTGGATGACCAGCCCTTTTGCGGCGCGGAAATCAGCACATCCACACCCGTGGCGGCCATATCGACCCAGACACAACCGGACGCGATACAATCCAGCACCATCAACGCGCCAACTTCGTGTGCGGCAGCGGCCAATGCGGTGATGTAGTCATCGGGCAGGATGATCCCCGCGCTGGTTTCCACATGCGGCGCGAACACCACATCCGGCTTGGCGTCGCGGATCGCCGCTGTCACTTCGGCAATCGGCGCGGGGGCAAAGGGCGCGCGGCTGTCGTTACCGGTCTGGCGGGCCTTGAACACAGTGGTTTGTGCCGTGAACTGACCGGCATCGAAAATCTGGCTCCAGCGATAGGAAAACCAGCCGTTGCGCACGATCAACGCGTGGGCATCACGGCCAAACTGGCGCGCCACAGCCTCCATCCCGTAGGTGCCGCCACCGGGCACAATCGCCACCGCGTCGGCCTTATAGACATCTTTCAGCATCCCGTTGATGTCATTCATGACACCCTGAAACGCCTTGGACATATGGTTCAGGCTGCGGTCGGTAAACACGACACTGAATTCCATCAGGCCATCGGGATCAACGGGGCTGGACATGATTTTGGCTCCTGTTCTTGGGTTGCGCATATCTTAACGTCCGTGCGCGGCAGCGAAAGCGGATTCACAACGGCCCCGCCAAACGCTCCTCGCTGAGCAGCACATTCGCCTCGACGTTTCCCACACCGGGCAATGTCATCACGCGGCGGCGCAACACGCGCTCGAAATCCGCCAGATCGCGGGCGACAACCCGCAGGCGGTAATCATAAAGGCCCAGCACATGTTCAACCAGTTGCACTTCGGGAATCGCCGTCACGGCGCGTTCAAAATCTTCCAATGAAACCTGCCCCTTGGTCGCCAGTTTGACACCCAGAAACACCGTCACACCGAACCCCAGCTTTTCCGCGTCCAGCGCCACGCGCCGCCCCTTGATCACGCCGCCGTCACGCAGCCGTTTGATACGCCGCCACGTGGCCGGCTGGCTTAGGCCGATCCGCCCGCCCAAAGCGGCGGCCGATTGCGTGGCATCGCGCTGCAAGGCGCGCAGGATCGCGCGGTCCGTGTCATCCAGATCAATCACAGCGGCAGGCTTTCATCATCATAAAGGGTCGCGACGGTCATCAAGGCCTCGATATCGGCCATGTGCGGCAGCGCCAGAATGCTGTCACGATAGATCTGCTGGTAATGGCGCATGTCGCGGGCAATGACCGATAAGCGCACATCGACACGGCCCAGAAAGGTCTGGATTTCAGTCACTTCTGCAATCCCGCGCGCCGCCGTCAGGAAATCATCAAAGGCACGCGCCTGTGTCTTGTCCAGCGTGATGCGCAGCGACACCGTCACCCCGTAGCCAAGTGCGCGCCAGTTGATCACTGCGTGCTGACCCGTCAGGATACCCTGTTCGTGCAACCGCCCCAGACGGCGCTGCGCCTTTAACGCGGAAACGCCTGCACGCGCCGCCAGATCGGCCGCGGTCAGGGTCGGGTCGGCCTGCATCTGGCGCAGCAGGCGACGATCAATGTCATCAAGCATGATAATCCCGTGATTTTCCAAAAAAACGCATAACAACTTCATCTTGGCCAATACAACTCAAAAAACACCACTCGCCAACCACGCAACAGGGGTGCATAAGCACGCCAATGCAACTCAACAAAGGATAAACCCATGCGCGTTTATTATGACCGTGACTGCGATGTGAACCTGATCAAGGACAAGAAAGTCGCGATCCTTGGCTATGGTTCCCAAGGCCACGCCCACGCCCTGAACCTGCGCGATAGCGGCGCGAAAAACCTTGTCGTCGCCCTGCGCGAAGGCTCTCCCAGTGCGAAAAAGGCCGAAGGCGAAGGCCTCAAGGTCATGGGCATTGCCGAGGCTGCAGCCTGGTGCGATGTGATCATGTTCACCATGCCCGACGAATTGCAGGCCGAAACCTACAAGAAATATGTGCATGACAATATCAAGCCGGGTGCCGCGATTGCGTTTGCCCACGGGTTGAACGTGCACTTTGGCCTGATCGAACCCAAAGAGGGCGTCGACGTTATCATGATGGCCCCCAAGGGCCCCGGCCACACCGTGCGCGGCGAATACACCAAAGGCGGCGGCGTGCCCTGCCTGATCGCCGTGGACACCGACGCATCCGGCAAGGCGCATGAAATCGGCCTGTCCTATTGTTCGGCGATCGGTGGCGGGCGTTCCGGCATCATCGAAACCAACTTCCGTCAGGAATGCGAAACCGACCTTTTCGGCGAACAGGCCGTGCTGTGCGGTGGTCTGGTCGAACTGATCCGTATGGGGTTCGAAACGCTGGTCGAGGCAGGCTACGAGCCGGAAATGGCCTATTTCGAGTGCCTGCACGAGGTGAAGCTGATCGTCGACCTGATCTATGAAGGCGGCATCGCCAACATGGATTACTCGATCTCGAACACGGCCGAATACGGCCAGTATGTATCGGGCCCGCGCATCCTGCCCTACAACGAGACCAAGGCGCGGATGAAGGCAGTTCTGACCGACATCCAGACCGGCAAATTCGTGCGTGACTTCATGCTGGAAAACGCCGTGGGCCAGCCCACGATCAAGGCGTCACGCCGTTCCAACGACGAACACCAGATCGAACAGGTCGGCCAGAAACTGCGCGACATGATGCCGTGGATTTCCGCTGGCAAGATGGTGGACAAAGCCAAGAACTAGGGCCGTTCATATCCCACGCCATGGGCCGCCCGCTTCGGGCGGCCTTTCTCGTTTTGACCCGCCTTCGTGTTTGTTCTTCTGGATAACCAAACGCCAGACGGTCTGATCGGCGGGCCGTGGGTGGGCGATGCACCATAGCTGTCTGGCGCTTTATGGTGGCCAAATGCATCTTCCCCGGCGGTATCGCGCAAGGCTGGCCAAATCGCCGACCCGTCGGGCGGGCCGTCGATCAGACCGGCGGCCTGCGGCCTTGATTCCGGCCTGCAGGTGCAATGCGACAGGCGCCGGGTATTTCCAGATCGCCCTGCCCGCCCATTCCACCTAGACAACCCACCGCGCCTCTGGTCCAAAGCATCCATGACAACGCACCCCACCCTTTCAAACTGGCTGTCCATCGCCGCACTTGGCGTGATCTGGGGCGGCACATTCATGGTTGTCGCCATGGCGCTTGAAGGGTTCGGCCCGCTGACGGTTGCCTGCGCGCGCACCACGCTGGGGGCGCTTTCCCTGTTGATCCTGATGCGGGTCATGGGGCGCCCCATGCCAACGGGGCGCAGCGTGTGGGGTTATCTTGTCATTATCGGCGCGCTGAACACCGCCCTACCCTTTGCCCTGCTGTCATGGGGGCAGCAATATGTGCCCTCGGCGTTTGCGGGCATTTCCATGGCCGCCCTGCCGCTGTTTGTTCTGCCCCTTGCGCACCTGTTCACCGACGAAAAGATGAGCGCGCGCAAGACGATCGGTGTGATCATCGGATTTACAGGTGCGACCGTGTTGATCGGCCCCGGCGTGTTCCGGATCGGCCAGGGCATTGAACCGCTTGCACAACTTGCCTGTATCGCGGCTTCGCTATCCTATGCGGTCAGTTCGGTTTTGACGCGGCGCTGCCCGCCTGTCGACAGCATTTCAATGGCGGCTTTGACGCTTGTTGTGGGGTCCGCCTGCCTGATCCCGGCGATGCTGGTGATCGAAGGGCTGCCCACATGGCCCCAAGGGCGCGCGGGCTATGCGATCATATTTCTTGGCTTGGTGCCCACCGCCTTTGCCGCCCTGTTGCGGGTGCAAACAATCCGCACCGCCGGATCGGTGTTCATGACGCTGGTGAATTACCAGGTTCCGCTTTGGTCGGTTGTGTTTGGCACGCTGGTGCTGTCCGAAGTCCTGCCGCTAAGGTTCTTTGCCGCCCTCGCACTGATCCTTGCCGGCTTGCTGGTCAGCCAATGGGCAGGGCTGCGCCGGTTGTTCGCGCGCCGCTAAGCTGCTGTAACAGCAGAAATTTCCGCAACGATCCCGTCAACGACCTGGGTCAGCAGCCCGTCATCATCACATTCGGCCATCACGCGGATCAGCGGTTCGGTGCCGGACTTGCGGATCAGGATACGGCCACGGCCCTGCACCGCAGTCTCGGCGGCGGTAATCGCAGATTTTACAGACGCCGCACCCAGCGGGTCCTGCCCGTCATTGAAGCGCACGTTTTTCAGCATCTGCGGCACGGTGTCAAAATTGCGCGCAAGGGCGGATGCCGGTGCGCCTGTTTCGATCATCGCCGCCAGAAACTGCAAGCCCGCCGCCAGACCATCACCTGTGGTGCCATAGTCCGTCATCACGATATGGCCGGATTGCTCGCCACCCAGATTATAGCCGCCGCTGCGCATCTCGGATACGACATGGCGGTCGCCCACAGCGGTGCGTTTAAGGTGCAAGCCTTTGCTTTCAAGAAAGTTTTCCAGCCCGAGGTTCGACATGACAGTGGCCACAAGCGTATCATGGGCCAGCCGCCCCTGCGCCGCCCAGCGCGTTGCAAACAGCGCCATGATCTGGTCGCCGTCCGCCACAACGCCCTTTTCGTCGATGATCATGATCCGGTCGGCGTCTCCATCAAGACAAATGCCAACATGCGCGCCGTGTGCCACGATGGTTTCCGCCGCCGCACGCGTATTGGTCGATCCGCAACCTTCGTTGATGTTGAACCCGTTCGGGCTGACCCCCACAGGGATCACTTCTGCCCCCAGCTCCCACAGGACTTCGGGCGCAACGCGGTGTGCCGCACCATTGGCGCAATCAATCACGACCTTGAGACCATCAAGCCGCATGCCGTGTGGAAAGGTTGATTTCAGCCGCTCTGCATAGCGGAAACGCCCGTCATCAATGCGTTTCGCGCGGCCGATATTGTTGGGCTGCACCGGCAGGATGTCACCGGCAATCAGTGCCTCGATCTCGGCCTCGGCCGCGTCCGACAGCTTGAACCCGTCAGGGCCAAAAAACTTGATGCCGTTGTCGTGGTGCGGATTGTGGCTGGCGCTGATCATGATGCCCACATCCGCGCGCATGGAGGTTGTCAACAGCCCCACGGCAGGCGTCGGAATTGGCCCCAGCAACAACACGTTCATGCCGGTGCTGGTCAAGCCCGCCGTTAGCGCGTTTTCAAACATATAGCCCGACAGCCGCGTGTCCTTGCCGATCACGACACGGTGGCCATTGCTGCCGTCATTGCGGAAATACCGCCCCGCCGCGGCGCCGATTTGCAATGCGTTTTCCGCGGTCATCGGCCATTTGTTTGCCGTGCCACGTATCCCGTCGGTTCCGAAAAGTTTCTTAGCCATCAGATGCTTGCCCGCTCATTGCCATGTGCAGGTTCAGCGCCTGCCTTGTTTCTTTCGTATCATGAACGCGCAAGATTTGCACGCCCTGCGCCACACCGTGCAACGCCACCGCCACCGATCCCGCCACCCTGTCCTGCGCATCGGGCGCATGACCAAGGGTGCCGATAAACCGCTTGCGCGATGCGCCCAGTAAAATGGCGCAGCCAAGGCTATGATAGAGGGAAAGTCCGCGCAAAAGCGTCACGTTATGTTGCAAGGTCTTACCAAAGCCGATGCCGGGGTCGATGATGATCTGGTTGCGCGCAATGCCAGCGGCTTCGGCCATGGCGATACGCGCCTCAAGGAAATCGTAAACATCCAGCAATACGTCATCATAGCGTGGATCGGCCTGCATGGTTTCGGGATCGCCCTGCGCATGCATCAGGCAGACCGGCACCTGCGCCTTTGCCGTGACATCGGCCAAAGCCGGATCATAAGTGAACGCGGCCACGTCGTTGACCATGCTGGCTCCCGCCGCGATTGCCGCCTGTGCCACCGGTGCCTTGCGCGTGTCGATAGATATCGGCACGGCGCTGCCCGCACGGATGGCGGCGATCACCGGCGCGGTGCGGGCCACTTCATCGTCCACACAAACTTCGGCAGCACCGGGGCGCGTGCTTTCGCCACCGATGTCCAGAATATCCGCGCCCACCGCTTCCATCGCGCGGGCATGGGCCAAGGCCGCCGCCGGATCGTCAAACAGCCCACCATCGGAAAAGCTGTCAGGCGTGACGTTAAGGATGCCCATGATGCGCGGGGTATCCAGCGCCAGCCCCGCCACATCGGCACGCGGCGTAGTCAGGCGATCACGCACCGCGGCAGGCACGTCCTGCGCCAGCACAAGGCGGCCGCCCTGTCCGCGTTCCAGAACCTCGACATGGGTAAACCACAGCCACCCGCCCGCCAGCGTCAACGCGCCATCGGGGCGGTGCGGATCGCTGTGCAGAATGGGGCGGTAATAGCTGGTCAAAGGCGGGCCTCGGTCACGGCGGTGGCGCGGGTCGGGACGCTGGCGCTGGGCGCGTCCGCCCCGACCACCAGCAGTTCCGCCGCTTGCAGTTCACCGGCAAACCAAGCGGCAAGTGCGAGGGCATCACGCGGGCTCGCACTGGGGCCATCAACGGCATCCAGCACGATCTTGGATGGTGCCCAAACACAGAATCTGGCCGTTTTTCATGGCCCAGTCCAGTTCGGTCCGGGTGCCAACGACCACGCAGCGTTTGTCGCGCCCCGCCAGCACCCATGCGTTTTGTTCAATGGCCAGCAAATCAATCCGGCGCTGTGCCATGGCCGCCCCCGCCTGCGGGGCTGCGACATCGCTGGCCCCTACGCAGATGATCAAGGGCGCATCGCCAGCCAGCTGGTCGATCCATCCGGCCAGATGTGGCGCGGCAATCGCCGCGTTGCTCAGGAACAACAGGCGGGGATGGGGCACATCAACCAGTTCCACACCCGCAGGCATCGCCCCGTCTGCACTGCGCACAATTTCCACACCCAAGGCACCGGGGCCACGGTCCAGCTTTTCGATCCGCACAAAAACGCGCAGGGCTTGGGGTTCCAGAAGGATGCGTTCGGCCACACGCGCGGCGAGGGTCTCAAGCAGGTTCAGACGTTCGGCCTGTAACTCGAACTGAATGGCCTCGGTCACGCGATCATAGGACAGGATGCGATCCACATCGTCATCCACGGGGCCGCGCAGGGGTTCGACCTCGACCACCACATTGAAACTGATCCGCTGCAAGGTGCCGCGTTCGGCCTGAAAGGCGCCGATTTCAACTTCGGTCACGTAATCGCGCAAGGATATCCGGTCGCGCAGGCCATCAGCCCCTTCGGGCGCGGTTGCTTCGGCCCTTTCCGATGGATGGGCAAAGGCAAGGCGGGTATCCGATGGCATGGCGCGATCCTTATCAGCAGCAGCACTTGCCGCATACTAAGCCGCGCGCCCTATCGCAAGCGCAGGGATGCGCCGCCCTTGGGCCAATCGCGACTAGTTGGACGCGGTGCGCGTCGGCTGACGATAGAAATAGTGCGACCCGATGCTGGCTGTGCGCGGGAACCGGCGCGCCCATGACGGGCTGACCGCCTTGGTGTGATAATGGGTCGCGCCCGCGGTCAATTCGCGCGGCGCACCATCAACCATCAGGCGGGCAACCTTGCCAACGCGCGCCCAAGCGGCGGGTTCGTGGATCGTTTCGGCGTTGCCATCGCAAGTATATGTGAACTGGCAGGCATAGCGACGCCCCGTTCCCTGATTGACCACAGCACAGATCGAATTGGGGTAAGCCCGGCTATCGACACGGTTCAGGATCACTTCGGCCACGGCAAACATGCCACGCACGCTTTCGCCGCGCGCCTCGAAGTAAAGCGCCTCGGACAGACATTCCCATTCGGCACCACCGCTGGCGCGGGGTTGGCCGGCCAGAAACGCACGATCATAGGATACGACCAAAGGACCGGTCTGAATGTTGCGGGCTTCGGCGGGGGGTGGGGCCGTGAGGGCCGCCATACGGGACGACGGGACGACACGCAGGGCTTCGCGTTCCTGCCCAAGCACCGCCCCAAGGCGGCTTGCCAGCAGATCGTCAGCTTGCGCAGTGGCACCTGTCAGTGCAACCA
Source organism: Octadecabacter sp. R77987 (assembly GCF_042466115.1). Lineage (NCBI taxonomy): Bacteria > Pseudomonadati > Pseudomonadota > Alphaproteobacteria > Rhodobacterales > Roseobacteraceae > Octadecabacter > Octadecabacter sp. R77987. The sequence continues at coordinate 1,007,496 of NZ_JAXHBQ010000001.1, forward strand.
AGGCAGCCAAACCAGCCGCGCGTGTCAATCGTCCCAATACGGTCCGCATATCCCATACCCAATATTCCATGCGGTCCAGCCCCGCACAGGCAGGGGGCGATCTAGGCGAAAATAAGGCATCGGTCCACCCTTGGGGCGGCAGTGTTGCGCCCTGACCGATGCCCATCGGCAACGGATCGCAAACCACACACAACCCCTAGAAAGATAGGCGCAAATCGCCCCTAGCCCTAGATTGTTTCCGATTTGGAAATAGCGAGTTGAGCGGCGGATAATCGCGCAACAGGCACACGAAACGGTGAACAGGACACATAATCGAATCCCCGCGCACGGCAAAACGCAATCGCGGCACGGCTTCCGCCATGTTCGCCGCAGATCGACAAAACGATGTCTTTGTTGCCTTTGCGCCCACGTTCCGCCCCGATCGACAGCAGTTCGCCAACACCCTCAACGTCCAGCGTGTGAAACGGGTCTTCGACGTAAACGCCCTGGCGCACATAGGACGACATGAACCGCCCCGCATCGTCGCGCGACAACCCGTATGTCATCTGGGTCAGGTCATTCGTGCCAAACGACATAAAGGCCGCGTGCTGGGCAATGTCCTCGGCGCGCAGTGCCGCACGCGGGGTTTCCACCATCACGCCCAGCCGATAGCTGAAATCGACACCGGTTTCCGCCTTGACAGCCGCCGCGACCGCATCAATGCGGGTCTTGACCAGTTCCACCTCGCGGACCGCGCTGACCAGCGGGATCATCACTTCGGGTTCGACAGGGGCGCCCTTGCGTGACGCCGCGACTGTTGCCTCGAAAATGGCACGGGCCTGCATATCGTATATTTCTGGCACGCTGATGCCCAGCCGCACGCCCCGCATCCCCAGCATGGGGTTGTATTCCTCAAGCGCGGCAACGCGGGCCATGACCTCGGAGAGGTGCAAATCCAGCCCTTCGGCCAGATCGCGCATGCCTGCCTTGTCGGATGGCAGGAATTCATGCAAGGGCGGATCGAACAGGCGAATGCACACCGGCAACCCCTGCATGATCTTGAACAATTCAACGAAATCACTGCGCTGCATGGGCAACAAACGCTCAAGCACGGCGCGGCGATCATCTGCATCATCGGCAAAGATCATCTCGCGCATGACGCCCAGACGGTCGCCGTCAAAGAACATGTGCTCGGTGCGGCACAAGCCGATCCCCTGCGCGTCGAAATTGCGCGCGGTCTGGGCATCGGCAGGGGTGTCGGCATTGGCGCGGATGCCGATATCGCAAAACTCCTCGGCCCATGTCAGCAGCGTGCGGAACCAATCATCGAGGGCCGCCTCAAGCATCGCCGGCTCACCGGACAGAATATCGCCCGTGGTGCCATCCACGGTAATGACGTCCCCTTCGGCAAAGCTGCGTCCGTCCGGGGCGATGATCGCGTGTTTCTTGGCGTTGATTTCCAGATCGGACGCGCCCACGACACAAGGCAAACCCAACCCACGGCCAATCACCGCCGCGTGGCTGGTGACACCGCCGCGCATCGTCAGCACACCATTGGCCGCATGCATTCCGCGAATGTCCTCGGGTGTGGTTTCACGGCGCACCAGAATGCAGGCCTCGCCACGCGCGGCACTGGCCTGCGCCTCGTTTGATGAAAACACGATCCGGCCCGTGGCTGCACCGGGACTGGCGGCAATCCCGCGCACGATCAGGTCGCGCTTGGCGCCCGGATTGACCTGACGGTGCAGCATTTCCGACAGGGCCGAAGGCGGCACACGCATCACGGCCTCTTCGCGCGGGATCACGCCATCATTGGCCAGATCAACCGCAACCCGCACCACCGCACGTGACGATCGCTGCACCCGCACCCCGTCCAGAATAAGCAACTGCCCGTTCTGAATGGTGAATTCGATCTGCATTTCCTCGCGCAGGTGCTTGCGCGCCAAGCTGCCAAAGCGGATCAGTTCGGCAAAGGCATCGGGGCAGATATCTTCAAGCGATGCACCCCGCTTGTCCTTGGTCAGATAGATCGCGCGATCCTTGTCGCTTAGGGCATCGCGGCCCTGCGCCTGGCTTTGGTAGCGGCCAATCACGCTGGGTGCGCCGGTCGTGGCATCGACAAACTGCACAACCCCTGCGCCGCATTCCCCTGCACCAACCCCCAGCGCCATTGCCTGCACCACCAGCCCAAGGCCCGCATCCGCAGGTGCGCCCTTGGCCTGACGCAAAAGGCGGGCTGTCGTGCCTTCCCATGCGCGCGCCATACTGCGCAACACCTCGGCCAGCTGCTCTTGCGGGTCTTGCGGGAACTCCTCGTCGGTTTCGGCCTCGTAGGTGGCCAGAAACTCGCGCAGGGTATCGCCGTTGGGAGTATCGGGCAGGTGGAACGATTCAGGGTCCAGACGCGCCACATGTTCGGCGTAACACTGGATAAACCGCAGATACAGCGCGGCGGCGGCCGTTTCGCCCATGGTGTCGCGCATGGCGGCGTAGCGCGCATCATTCATCCCGATATTGAGGATCGCACCCGGCCCGCCCCAATCGGGGTCCTGGCTGCTGGGGCGCACGGACACCAAAGGCGCATCACCAAAATGCGACAGGATTTTCGCCACATCGGGCATCCGCCCCATGGCGATACCGTGCACCGCCTGAAACGAAATCGCGACAGTGGTCGGCACCGGCATATCAAGGCGCACCAGCCGTTGCAGGCATTTCGCGCGCCCGCCATGCACCGTTGCATCCATGGATGCGGTCGGTGTGATCAACGTCACTTCCTTGAGGGTCACGATTTTCTGCACTGCGGCACCTACTTTGTGTGGGCGCAGCATAGACCTGCCGCGCCCTATCACAAGGGAAACCTAGCCCTCAATGACTGTCAAATCAGCCACTGCGGCACAAATCGTGCGAATCCGGCTAAGCAGGTTCAAGCGATTGCGCCGCACCACCGAACTGTCTGCATTGACCTGCACATCGGTAAAGAACGCATCGATCGGCGCGCGCAAGGACGCCATCGCCGTCATCGCCGCGCCGAAATCCTCGGCCTCCATCGCGGGGGTGATGGTTTTTTCGGCTTTGTCGAGGGCGGCGAACAGCGCTTTTTCGCTGGCGTGTTCAGCAAACTTCACATCCGCGCCGAACGAATACTCAACCCCGTCCTTTTCTTCGGCTTGGGTCAGGATGTTGTTGGCGCGCTTGAAGCCCTGCAACAGGTTCTCACCGTCATCCGTTTGCAAGAATGCCTGCAAGGCCCGCGCACGGTTCACCAGCAAGGTCAGATCATCGTTGGCGGGCATGGCAAGACAGGCGTCGATGACATCGTGGCGGATGCCCTCGTCACGCAGGAACACCTTGAGCCGGTCGTGGAAGAAGGAAAGGAGGTCGGCGGGAGCATCTTTGAGATACTCAACATACCTTTCCAGCTCATTTCGTGCTTTGGCTTCTGCCTCAGCGATTACTGGCAACTCCTGTTCCAGATCGTCCCTAAGGCCGCCCAATAGGGAACCTACATAATTTGAATCCGCAAGTTTTTCTTGGATTCGAGCGACTTCATTTTCGATATTTGCGTGAGCTCCAGAAAGTGCTTCCAACCAGTGCTGTTTTGCAAGACCCTTCTCGATGGTCAACTTGGTTGACAGTCGCTTTCCATTTTCCAAAACCAACCGAATAACCCCCAGCGCCGCGCGGCGCAGCGCAAACGGGTCTTTCGACCCTGTGGGTTTTTCATCAATCGTCCAGAAGCCTGTCAACAGGTCAATCTTGTCGGCCAGTGCTACGGCCACGGACACAGGCGCGGTGGGCACGTCGTCGGTGGGGCCAAGGGGGGAATAGTGTTCTTCGCACGCCGCTGCTACCGCCGGATCAAACCCAGCCTCGGCACTGTAATAACGCCCCATAAGCCCTTGAAGTTCGGGGAATTCATAGACCATTTCCGATGACAGATCAGCCTTGGCCACACGTGCGGCCTGTTCGGCCAGCGCCGCATCGGCCCCGACCAGTGGCGCGATGTCCTTGACCAGCGCGGCAATGCGTTCAATCCGCGCGGCCTGAGATCCCAGCTTGTTGTGAAACGTCACGTTTTCAAGGGATTGCAGCCAACTCTTCATCCCGTCCTTGGCGACACGCAGATCGTTCTCCCAGAAAAACTTCGCATCCGCCAAACGGGCCGACAGCACCTTTTGATTACCCGCCAGAATGGTCGCGCCCTGATCGGCGGTTTCGATATTGGCCACGGTTACAAATTTCTCGATCCGGCCTGATTTCCCGTTGCGCACGGAAAAGAACTTCTGATGCTCTTTCATAGAGGTTTGAAGGACTTCCGGCGGCAAGTTCAAGTAATCCGCGCCAATCTCGCCCAGCAAAACGACAGGCCATTCAACCAGCCCCGCGACCTCGGCCAGCAGGCCATTGTCCGCGACCACCTCAAGCCCTTGGGCAAAGGCCTGATTGGTGGCCTCGTGCCAGATCATCTCGGCGCGTTCATCCGCGCGCAGGATCACCTTGGCGCGTTTCAGCTTGGCCTCGTAATCGTCAAATCCGGTGACGGAAAAAGCATCCGGCCCCATGAACCGGTGCCCGCGTGTGGTGTTGCCAGCCACGATCCCGTCCACATCCAGCGGCACGACTTCGGCCCCTGCCTCGTCAGATAAAATGCACAGAATCGAATGCAGCGGACGCACCCAGCGCAAGGCGCCCGCGCCCCAGCGCATGGATTTCGGCCATGGGAAATTGCGGATCGTCGTGTCCAGCACCTCGGCGACAACGGCACTCGCTGCACGTTGGGGGTATTCTAGGGTGGCGAAAAGTAGCTTTTTCCCTTTGACCTCTCTCGCTATTATAAACGAGGCACTATCCTCGGAATAGATTCCCTCGCCCGCCTTCAACGCCTCAAGTTTCTCGGCATACCATGAGTTTGGCGCTTCCCAGCCGATACTACGCATGAACCCGAATACGGCACTCTCGGGTGCATCAACAGGCGGTCCTTTGCGCTCGTTCTTAATCTTTGGTGTGAAGTCCGACAAACCGGACACTGACAGCGTCAATCGGCGCGGCGTGTGAAACGCAGCCGCGCCCGCATAGGTCAAGCCAGCCTCAACCAGCCCGTCCGTGACCAGCTTTTGCAGATCGGCGGCGGCTTTGGCCTGCATGCGCGCAGGGATTTCCTCGGAGAACAGCTCAATCAGAAGATCAGGCATTACTGGACCCTTTCCGGTGCAGGTGGGCAGCCTTCGGGGGCCGGATTGCCATCAAACACGGTTTCGCCGCAGGCGTTGATCTGGTGCCAGGAAAACCCGCGCCCGTCAGGCATGATCGCCACGATCCGGTCAATTCCGTAGCTGATGTTTTCGACGCCCATGAATGCGATGGCATCGCCACTTTCTAAGGCTTCGCCAATTTCGCGGGCATCAAAGCAGTCAAACCACGATGGCGCGACAAGCGGTTCAGCCTGCGGCAGGATCGTGTAGGTTTCCGTCAACATCGCCTGCGACAGCGGCGTATCAAAGCAGGCGCGAAACCGGATCGGGCTGCTGTCGCTGTCAATCGCCTTGAAGTTTTCGAACAAAATTGGCTCGGATTGGCCCGAAATTACCGAAACAAGTTGCACTTCTCCAACATCTTCGGTCGTAACCTTGTCGTAGTAGGCATAGACCTGAAGATAATACATGGCAAAGCCAGCGATAATGGCAGACATGAGAATTCCTATGATTGCGATACGGATCGGGGTCATGCGGCAGCGCCGCCCGCTTCGGTTTGCACAAAGGCATCGGCGCAAAGCTTTGTCAGCGTGCGCACCCGCCCGATATAGGCCTGACGTTCAGTGACAGAAATCACGCCGCGCGCATCCAAAAGGTTAAACAAATGCGAGGCCTTGATCGCCTGATCATAGGCGGGATGCGCCATGATGATTTTCGCACCGGTTTTCGGGTCAACGGCAGGGGCGTCCAGAATACGCTGGCATTCGGCCTCGGCATCCTCGAAGTGGCGCAACAGGGTGTCTGTATCGGCCACGTCAAAGTTCCAGCGCGCGTATTCCTGTTCGGTTTGCAGGAAAACATCGCCATATTTCAAGGCGATAGGCGCATCCGGGTCGTTGAAGGGCATGTCCATCACGTGATCGACGCCCAGCACATACATCGCCAGACGTTCCAGACCATAGGTCAGTTCGCCCGATACAGGGTGGCAATCGTGCCCGCCCACCTGCTGGAAATAGGTGAACTGGCTGACTTCCATGCCGTCACACCAGACTTCCCAGCCAAGACCCCAAGCGCCCAGCGTTGGCGACTCCCAGTCGTCCTCGACAAAGCGGATATCGTGCAGCGCGGCATCAATACCGATGGCCTGCAACGACCCAAGGTAAAGGTCCTGCAAATCCGGCGGGCTGGGTTTGATCAGCACCTGATACTGATAATAGTGCTGCAAACGGTTCGGGTTTTCGCCATAGCGCCCGTCCGTGGGGCGGCGCGAGGGCTGCACATAGGCCGCGGCCCATGCCTTGGACCCCAAGGAACGCAAGGTGGTCGCAGGGTGAAACGTCCCTGCCCCGACCTCCATGTCATAGGGTTGCAGGATCGCGCAGCCTTTGGCGGCCCAATAGGTTTGCAGCCGCAGGATGATCTCTTGGAAACTGCGTGGTTTGTCGGCCATATCCGCCCTCGTCAAAGCTTTGCGCGTTCAATAGGCGCGCAGGCGGCGCGGGTCAATCAGACAGCGCAGGCGATCCAAAGGGCAATCCCGATCAAAACCGTTCAGATTCTTGATGCACGCAGGCCGTGGTCTGCTAATGTCTGCGCCAATCCGCAGGGCGCGGGCCATGGGACAACAGATTCAACGGGTTCGGGACAAGTATGAGAACGGCACTTTCAGCACTTCTATTCACAACATTCATTTCCAGCAGCGCATATGCACAAGACATCGTTTGGGTCCAGGTGGAGGCCCAACCAACCCTGAACGGCGCACAAAGCCGCGTGCGCGCCTATGCGGGCAGTCTTGAGAACGTGAACGGGTATTATCTTGGGTCCGGCTGGTATGGCATTGCCCTTGGCCCCTATACCCCCCAAGACGCCGAAACCGTGCTGCGCGACCTGCGCAATGCCGGTGCGATCCCGCGCGACAGTTTCATCGCCGACGGTAGCCGCTTTCAACAACAGTTCTGGCCCGTGGGTGTGGGCGCGGCAACGGCCGCGCAACCGATACCGGGCAATGACGTTGATAATGATGCGGAAATAGCCGAAACAACTGAACCTGAGGTTCAGGAACCCGATATTGCGGAAGTCATCGAGGTCGAACCCGATCCGGTCCCCGTTCCCGATGAGACCGTCCGAGAGGCCCGCGCCAGCGAAGCGGAACTTGACCGCGAAGCCAAGCAATTGCTGCAAGTGGCACTGAAATGGGCCGGTTATTACAATGCGGCGATCGACGGGTCTTATGGCCGTGGCACCCGCGCGGCGATGTCCGCCTGGCAGGAATCCAAGAATTTCGAGGTCACGGGCGTGCTAACCACCCTGCAACGCGCCGAATTGCTGAATGATTACAACGCAGTCCTTGAAGGGATGAACCTGCAGACCGTGCGCGACGATGCCAGTGGCATCGAAATCAGCATCCCCACCGGCGTGGTTGAATTTGCCGAATACGAACCGCCATTTGCCCGCTTTGATCCCAAGGGCGAGGTCGACGCCCGCGTATTGCTGATTTCACAGGAAGGCGATCAGACTCGCCTTTTCGGGCTTTACGAAATTCTGCAAACCCTTGCGATGATCCCCGCCGAGGGTGAACGAAGCCGCACTGATCGCTCTTTTGAAATCAACGGCATCGACGATGAAATTGCCTCCTATACCTTCGCGCGGCTGGACGACGGGCAGATCAAGGGCTTTAGCCTGATCTGGCCTGCGGGCGACGAAGAACGCCGCACGCGAATTCTGGATGAAATGAAGGCCAGCTTTAACACTGTTGACGGGGTGCTTGATCCGGCCATCGCCGCGCCTGATGAAGATCAGGCGATCGACCTGATTGCCGGTCTGGAAATCCGCAAGCCACGTGTGGCCCGTTCCGGTTTCTTTATCGACGCGCGCGGTGACGTGCTGACAACCGTCGAGGCCGTGGATGAATGTTCGTCCATCACGATCAACGCCGAATATGACGCAGCGGTCGTGCACCGCGACGACGCGCTGGGGATCGCCGTTGTGCGCCCTGATACGGCCTTGGCCCCTGTGCAGGTCGCCCAATTGCAAACCGGTGTGCCGCGCCTGACGTCGGATGTGGCCGTGGCGGGTTTTCCCTATGGAGGCGTGTTGTCGACGCCGTCCCTGACGTTTGGCACGCTCGCTGACATTCGCGGGTTGAACGGCGAGGAAGAAGTGAAACGCCTCGCGATCTATGCCCAGCCGGGTGACGCGGGCGGGCCGGTCTTTGACAACGGTGGTGCGGTGCTGGGGATGCTTTTGCCCAAGGTGCCGCTGAACGGACAGATCCTGCCGCCCGAAGTCAGTTTTAGCGTCGATGCCGACCAGATCATCGCCTCTTTGCAGGGCGCCGGGATCAGCCTGCAAACCACTGACAGCGTTGCCTATATGACACCGGAAATGATGACGTTGATGGCCGCCGATGTGACCGTGCTGGTCAGTTGCTGGGACGACTAGGGTAGCCTGGGTCAAGACCCAGGTTACGCCCCGGCAATATCCGATGTGACATAGATCAGCGTTGGCCCATCTGCGGCCAGCGCTTTGGTCACATCTTTTTGCAAGGCATCCAGAGATCCGGGCGCGGCCGTATAGGCCCCATAGGCCCGCGCCAGCATAATGAAATCGGGGTTGCGCTGGATCACCGCGTTGGGCGCAATCTGTGCGCGCACCATGCTCGCCTCGATCTCGCCCAGCTTGCCGTTGTCCCAGACGATGATCGGCAGGGGCAGGCCCAGTTCCACGGCCACGCCCAGTTCCTGCAGCGTAAACTGAAAGCCATAGTCACCGGCAATCGCCACCGTTGGCAGCCCTCTGCGCGCCACAGCCCCACCAATCGCCGCAGGCAGTGCATACCCCAGCGTGCCAAACCCATAGGGATGGTGCCAGTGGCCCGCGCGCGCCATCGGCCAGATTTCCTTGGCGGCATAGGCGAACTGGGTCATGTCGGAATAGATCATGGTGTCGGCGGGCAAGGCCGCGCGCAAGGCATCGGCAACAGGGACGATCCCGGGGCGCTCAGTCATGATTTCGGCGCGCCACATGTGGCGCTGTTTGGCCACGGCCCCTGCATCCCAATCGGTGGCGCCCGTGTCAGGCAATGCGGCGCCCAGATCGGCCAGCAATGCCGCACAATCCCCAAGGACCGTCACGTCAGCGCGGTGCCGATCACTCAGCACCTGCGGGTCGATATCGACGCGCACCAATGTGCCGGAATGGCCCAGCTTGTCGCGCCAAAGGTCAACCTCGGACAGTTCCGTGCCAAGCGCGATCACCAGATCGGCCTGCCCGATCATATCGGCACTGGACCCGCGCGCCAGATAGGCACCGAAATGCAGCGGTGCATCGGCCGGCACGATCCCGCGCCCCGCATAGGTGGTCAGGCTGGCCGCCTGCCATCGCGCCAATAGCGGTGCTGCGAAATCAATCCCCTTGGCCCCGCCGCCAAAGATAAACAGCGGGCGTTTCGCCGCCCGTATCTGCGCTGCCAGATCCGTGACCTGTGTGCCAGACGCCTTGGGAAGCGGCGCGGTTGGCAAAGGTGCCGGATCATGACCCGCGGCCCGCGCTTGCAACAGCGGTATTGGCACGCTGATATGCTTGGGTCGGGGGCGCGCGCTTTGGAATTCCATCAACGCGCGATCAATCAGCGCATAGGCTGCATCGGCCGTGCGCGCCGTTTCGGACCAGTCACAGACCGTGCGCGCCGCCCCTTCCTGATCCTTCATCTGGTGCAACTGGCCGCGTGTCGCCGCCGTTTCACCCAGACAGCTGGAAATCGCCAGCACCGGCACCGAATCCGAATAGGCCTGCCCCAGTGGCGTCAGGGTATTGCACAGCCCCGGTCCCGTGATCACATAGGCCACGCCGGGCCGCCCCGTGGCGCGCGCATAGCCATCGGCCATGAACCCCGCGCCCTGTTCGTGGCGCGCAAGGACATGTGTAATTCCTGCCTCCTCGATCCCGCGATACATTTCCTGATTGTGCACCCCCGGAATGCCGAAAATCACATCCACGCCGCGCGATTTCAGCATATGCGAGATTTGCGCACCTAGAGGGCGTTCAGGGGGGCTTTCAGACATCAAACTCTCCAGAATTGCCAAGTGAGCATCGTAAAGACGACCATCACCTCAAGCCGTCCAACCAGCATGGCGATGGACAAAATCCACTTTGCCGCATCGTTCAGGCCCGCGAAGTTGCCCGCCGGTCCGATTTCGGTTCCCAAACCGGGGCCGACATTGGCCAATGCGGTGGCCGCGCCGGATATCGAGGTGATGAAATCAAGGCCCGTCAGCCCCAACAGCACCGCAATCACCCCCATCGACACAAGGAAAGCCACAAAGAACGCCATGACCGAATTCAACACATCCTCGCCCACAGGACGCCCGTCATAGCGCGGCGTAAACACCCCGTGGGGCGAGTGGATCTTGCGCACCTGCGCCTTTATCGACGTGAACAGCAACTGATACCGGAACACCTTGATCGAACACGAGGTCGATCCCGCGCAGCCACCGATCAATCCGATGAAAAAGAACATCACCACAGCGAACGATCCCCAAGCCATGTAATCGGCGCTGGCATAGCCCGTGCCTGTCATGATCGAGGTGACGTTGAACAGGGCCTCGCGAAAGGCGATTTCCTCGACCCCGTGAAAGGTGCGCCATAAGAACAGGGTCATCACCACGACAATCACAAGGATCACCGTCAGGAACACCCTGATCTGGCTGTCGCGAAACAGCGGCTGCGCGGTGCCGGAAATCAGCTGCACGTAACGCACGAACGGTAGCGCCGCGAGCACCATAAAGACCGAGGCCACATAATGCGCCCCGCCACCAAAATGCCCGAACGAGTTGTCGTAATTGGCCATGCCCCCCGTCGACACCGTCGTCATCGCGTGCACAAGCGCATCAAAGGCATTCATCCCCGTGGCCGCATAGGCCAACGCGCAGGCCAGTGTTATCCCGACATAGACCACAGAAATATTGCTGGAAATCTCGGTCGCGCGGGGCAGAATTTTTCCCATTGTATCAAAGGCTTCGGAGCGGAAAATTTGCATCCCGCCGACCTTGAGTTCGGGCAGGAACACCATCGCCACAACGATGATCCCGATCCCGCCCAGCCACTGCAAGACGCCGCGCCACAGCTTTAGTCCATCCGGCAATCCATCCAGCCCGACAATCACCGTTGATCCGGTCGTCGTCAGCCCCGACATGGCCTCGAAAAACGCATCTGTAAAATTCGCCTCGGTCGCGCCGATCATGAACGGGAGCGAGCCGAACAATGGCAGCGTAAACCACACCAGCGTGGTCAGCATGAACGTCTGGCGGATATTGAGCCCCGAAGACACGCCATTGGCGCAGGACAGCGCGATAAACCCGCCACACAGCACCGTAATGACCGAGCTTTCCAGAAACGCGGGCCAATGGCCGTTGCCCGCGACCAAATCGGCAAGCAAAGGGGCCAGCATCGTCACCCCAAGGGCGCAGACCAGCAAGCCAATAACATATCCCACGGGGCGTATATCGAACATGGCGCAGGGTTGGCCTGCCCGCCCGTGGCTGTCAAGCGCGACTCGCCTTTGTCTGGTCCGCGCCCCGGTGGACCCGCCTGAAATTCAATGGTAAATTCCACACAGAGCGCCTTGTCGCCGCCGGGAGAATTCTGTGTCGCACCCTTACGAAAACCTTCCTTCACAGGCATTTTGGCGCACGGGCACGACGGCAGACGGCCTGGCGCAACTGCATGTGCCAAAGTTCCTTGTGAGCGCGAAAACGCGGGTCGCGACCGCCGGAAGCTGCTTTGCGCAGCATATCGCGCAGGCCTTGCGCGGCGCAGGCGTCAACGTGCTTGATGCCGAACCGCGCCCTGTGACAATGGACGAAACCATCTGCAAAACGTTTGGCTACGGTCTGTTTTCAGGCCGCTATGGTAATATCTACACCGCCCGCCAGATGGTGCAGCTGTTGCAGGACATGACAGATGGCGCACCCGATCCGCGATTTGTCTGGGCCAAGGGCGCGCGCTTTGTCGATGCGTTTCGCCCCACCGTCGAACCTGAAGGGTTGGAAACGGTGCAAGAGGTGCTGTTTCACCGTGGATACCACCTTGCACGCACGGCACAGATGCTGCGCAACACGGATGTGTTCATCTTTACCCTTGGCCTGACCGAATGCTGGGAAGACATCGAAACCAAACGTGTTTTCCCCATGTGTCCGGGCACGGTCGCAGGCACGTTTGACGCCAACGCGCACCGTTTTCGCAACTTTACCCACGCCGAGGTGCTGGCCGATCTGGTGCGGATGCGCGACCTGTTGCTGGGCTTTAACCCCGGAATGCGGGTATTGCTGACGGTGTCGCCTGTTCCCCTGACGGCGACCGCCGCGCAGACCCATGTGGTGCCCGCCACGACCTATTCCAAAGCCGTTTTGCGTGCCGCCGCGGGCGAGGCTGTCGCGAATTTCACGGATATCGACTATTTCCCGTCCTATGAAATCATCACGTCGCACGCAGTTGGCGGCCCATGGTTTGGCGACAATAAACGCTCCGTGCGCCCCGAAGGTGTCGCGCAGGTGATGCAGGTTTTCCTGGCGGCACACGGCCTTGCACCACAACTTGTTACCAACACCCCTGCCCCCGCAGCGCAGGACGATGAAGACGATCCGGTTTGCGATGAACTGCTGCTGGATGCCTTTGCCAAATGACAAAACGCATCGTCATGTTCGGCAACTCCCACCTTGCCGCCCAGAAATTTGCCTTGCGCGACACGCCTGATGCATGGCCTGACATGAACATCACCTTTGTTGGCGCGCACAAGAACCAGCTTTTGGAAACCGATATCACAGATGGCATCCTGCGCCCGGCCTCCGAGGCGGCCATACGCACATTTGCGACCTTGAATAAGCTGCAAGACCTTGATCTTGCAGCATGTGACGCGGTTGCGATTTCCGGATGCCAGATCACCTTCAATCTGGCTTCGGTGCTTTATAAGGATGCACGCTGGCTTGGTTTGCCCTCGCTTGCCGCGTTGCAAGACCCCGCACAGATGCGCGAGCGCCTTGTGTCACCCAGCCTGTTTGATACCTGCCTGCGGGCCGAAGTCGCAAAAACGATCGGCGCGCGCCTTGCTGAAAAAATTCGCGATGCGGCGCCCGATTTGCCGATCTATGTCCTAAGCCAGCCACGGGTTGGCGAACGTGTGTTGCTGGGGGGCAAGAAGCTGACCACCGGTCACTTGCGCATTTTGAAAAAGGGGGACGGCGCGGCCCTGTCGGCGCGCTTTGATCGCGTGGTGACAGATATGCTGGCTGAAACTGGCATCACGTTTCTGGCGCAGCCTGATGACACCCGCGCCCAGCACATCCTGACGGCTGAACCATTTACCAACGGCGCGATGCGGCTTGCCCGCGAAGATCGCCACAAGCAACCCAAAGATGACATCCTGCATGCAAACGCCGCTTACGGGGCGGTAACGCTGACACAGTTGCAGGCGGCCCTGACGGCCTAGCCCACGTGGAAAAGGGTCGCGAACAGCTTGGGGTCAAGGCTGTCGGCGGCGAATGTGTCGCCCTCGGTCAAGACCGACACGGCGTCATGGCTGTGCAGGCTTTCCTGATGGCTGGCGACCACACGGAAATCGCGAATGCGTTGATCCTGTTGCAGTTTTTCGCAAAACGATCGCGCTGCATCCTCGACGAAAATCGGGTTGGCGGCGTTCAGTTCGGCAAAGGCCTGTTCATCCTCGCGTTTGACCATGACTTGCGTTTCGGTCGGAACAGCCGCGCGGCAGATATCAATCAGATCCTCGAACCACAGGCAGGGCGCATCCTGCTCCAGTTCCACGGAAATCCGCGCGACAGATCGCTGCGAATGGGGTGTCGCCAACTGCCCGCGAAACTGGCGGGCATGTTCGGATAGTTCCAGCGAACAAGGGCAGGTGCTGGAATAAACGTAATCCAGATGCACGATCTTTTTCGCGACACCCTTCTGTTCGATCAACTCCAGCGCGATGTCGTAATACTGGAACCCCTCCAGCCCCGACCGCAGGCTTTGCACCTGCACGGGGAAGGAAAACCGCATCTGGATACGGGCGTCAAAACTGTCCAGATCGGCCTTGTAGGCCTCAAGCGCGCGTTCGATCACCTCGAAACTGAATGTCTCGCCCGCGTGCTTGTAAAAGGTGCGCATGATGCGGGACATGTTGATGCCCTTCTTTTCCGCCTCAAGGCTAACAGTGCCGGTCACGCTGGTTTCCAGCGTCAGGTCGCCGTTGTCACGGGTGTGGAACCGGATGGGCAGGCGGAAATTGCTGATCCCGACGTGCTGGATTTGCCGCTGTGCTCCGCGGATCAGACTGGATGGGCCGTTTTGCAAATCAGGCAGCATGGCGCGATAGGCCTCGTCCACCGCGAAATCTTCGGGATAGGCGCGCGCCAAAGCCGGGTAGTTGGGCAATTCCGATCCGGGGATCAGGCGCGACACCAGCGGATCAAGGGTCGCGACCTCTTCGGCGCTGGCATCCGCAGCCCAGCGGCGCAACAATGCCAGCGCATCCTCGGCCTCGGCACGGCTGGGCGTGCGGTCCATATCGGGCTGGTGAATGTTCATGGCGTCCCCCTTTGACGTGGTGCCGTTGATACGGGCGTCACGTGACAGTTTTCCAACGAAGTCATTCAGATTACGCTGAAAAGCATCTTTTGGATCAGTCATATCTGGGCCTTTCACGCAAGAAGCAGCAGCCTAGCACGCAGGCGCGCGCTTTCACACCTTATCAAGTGCTGCCAGCAAATCGGCAATCAAATCATCGGGGTGTTCCAGCCCCACTGACAGGCGCACCAACCCCATGGAAATGCCCAAAATGTCCTTTTGGTCCTGTGGCAGGCGTTGATGGGTCGTGGTTGCAGGGTGCGTGACGATGGATTTGGCATCGGCAAAGTTGTTGGAAATCGTGAAAACCTCAAGCGCATTCAGGAACTTGAAACAGGCGTCCCGCCCGCCGGCAATTTCAAAGGCCAGCACGGTGCCGCCGCTGTCGGCCTGCGCCAGCGCCAGCGCCTGTTGCGGGTGATCGCCGTGGGTCGGGTAGCGCAGGGTTGTCAGTTTCGGATGGCCCGCCAAGGCATTGGCCACCTGCACCGCCGCTGCCGCCTGCGCGCGCACCCGCAAATCCAGCGTTTCCAACGCCTTGAGGTGGGTCCAAGCCGCAAAAGGGTTCATCGCCCCGCCGGTGTGTTTGACATAAGCCTCGATCGGTCCGCGGATCAATTCACGCGATCCGCAAATCGCCCCGCCCAGCACCCGGCCCTGCCCGTCGATGTGTTTTGTCGTGGACACAAGCGCCAGATCGGCCCCGCAATCGCGCGCATAGGAATAAACGGGCGTGGCCATGGCATCATCGGCCAGCACCAGCGCGCCGACCTTGTGCGCGGCCTTTACCACATGGCGCATATCGACCACTTCCAGTGTCGGGTTTGAAATGCTCTCAAAGAACACCAGCCGCGTGTCGGCGCGAATGGCTGCGTCCCATGCCGCGTTATCCGTGCCGTCCACCAGCGTGATTTCAACGCCGAACCGCGCAAGGATGTCTTCAAGCACATAAAGGCAGGATCCAAACAGCGCGCGTGATGAAACAACATGATCGCCCGCTTTCAGTAGTGCCATCAGCGCGCCACTGACGGCCGACATGCCGGAATTGCAGGCAAAGCAGTCTTCGTAACCCAAAAGGGCCGCTAGACGGTCCTCGAACATGCGCACGGTCGGGTTGCCGTAGCGGGCATAGATGAATTCGTCGTCACCTGATTTCAGGAACCGTGCTTCGGCGTCCTCGGCACTCGGATAAACAAACCCTTGGGTGAGAAAAATCGCCTCGCTCAGCTCGCCATACTGGCTGCGGCGCGTGCCCGTGTGCACTGCCTTGGTGCGTTTATCCCAGTCTGCCATGTGTCTGTCCCCTTGGCACAAAAAAACCCGACACCGGTCAGGTATCGGGCTGTTCATCCCTCACCCTTTTAGCGGCATGTTTAACGTGGCCCGCAATCCGGTAACAAATCGCCACATCGCGTCATTACGCCCAGTGCGGCGTGGGGTCAAGAACACGTCAGTCGCTTTTGCTTTCATCCGCTTCGATCAGGAAATGCTGTAGCGCGTATATCTGCGACCACATGAACACGATCAGCGCAGCCGGAAAGGCAAAGGTCTCCAGCGTGACCCATGTCGCCTCGCTCATCGTGCGCCAGATCACTTCGTTGGCCACGGCCATGGCCAGAAACATCCAGACGATCCGGCGGGTAAAGATCATCCAGCCCTCCATCTGCATGGGCAGGAATTCCCCCATGACATATTCCAGAAACGAGCGCCCGCGCAGCAGACCAAACCCGAGGATCGCAGCGAAAACACCATAAACGATCGTCGTTTTCATCTTGAAGAATGTCTCGTCATTGAACCACGCTGTCAGGCCGCCGAAAAAGATCACCATGAAGGCGGTAAACACCTGCATGCGGCTGATCTTGCGGGTCAAGGCCCATAGCACCGCCATCGCCCCCAGCAACAGCGGGATCAGCACCAGCGCAGCGACGATAAAGCCGGAATAATCAGTGCCGGCAAAGGTATATGTCTCGTCCTTGATCCAGATGTAGATCAGGAAAAAGGCGATTGTCGGCCCCAGTTCAAGGGTCTGTTTCAGGACGGGGTTGATTTTGCGTTCTGTCATGTCAGCCTTTTATCCGCCCATTTCCACAATAACAGCCCCCAAAGCGATCAGGCCCATCAGGAACAATCGCCGCGGGCCAACCTTTTCGCCCAGGATGAACCAGCCGATCAGCGCCGCGAACACCGTCGAGGTTTCGCGCAGCACCGCCGCCTCGCCCACCTTGTCCAGCCGCGTGGCCAGCATGACACCGCCAAAACTGACCCATGCTATGACCGCCCCCGCCGCCCCGCGCCGCAAAAGCGACCCGATGCCACCAGGTGCGCCGTAACGGCGCACACGTGCCCAGGCGATTAGCGGGAAATCCAGCGCCGTGATGAAAAAGAACCACGCCAGAAAGGTGAACGGATTGGCCGACTGGCGGATGCCCCAGGCATCGTAAACCGTATAAAGCGCCACCGTCATCCCGCCCAGCAATGCCCAGACCAGCCCGATCTGCAAACCGCGCCGATCCAGCGTTTCCTCGCCCAGATTGCGCAGGGCAAGCAACAGCATAGCGCCCGAAAGGCAGGCGACTCCGGCCCATTGCGCAGGCGTGAAATGTTCGTGAAACAGCACCGATGCGGCCAGCACCGTCACCAGCGGCCCCGTGCCGCGAATGACCGGATAGACGACCGTATAGGCGGCGCGTTCATAGGCCATCGCCACTGTCACCTTATAGGCAAAATGGATGACCAGCGCGCCTGCAAGAATGGCAAAGGTCTGCCCGTTCGGCCAGGGCACGACAAACAGTGCAACAGGGGCCGATATCACGACCAGCCAGCCGTCGATTGACCCGCGCATCAACCACGGATCGTGCTTGCCCTTTTGCAGCGCCCCGAACACTGCATGCGCCATGGCCGACACCAGCGCCAGCACCGTTGCCAGCTGCGCGCCCTGCGGCGTGCCCGCGATACTGACCAGCCAATCGCCCATGTTTGCCTAGTCCGTCTGCCCCGTGGCAGGGGACCAGTCAGCACCAAGGGTCATACCGTCAAGCAGCACCGCAAGGCCGCCGTTTTCAACGGTATCAACCCACTCCATCGCTGCGAAGACACCGACCTGCATAAGGCCAAATCCGGCCTCGGAATCCAGTGACAGCTCAAGCCGCCCCTTTGGGCGCGGCAATTCACCGGCAAAGCCGGTGATTTCCGCACGGCTCGCATCATCCACAAACCCGTCTGGCAGTTGCGAGATCAGGTCGAACGCCGCCGCGCGCTGCGCATCAGGGCTGCCGCGCATCGCCATGTCGCCGCCAAATCCAAAGGGGTTTTCATGCTCGCCCGAAAGCGTCATTTCAAACAACCCCGCCTTGAACGCGACCGATCCCATGCTGACCTGCATCATCGACTTGGACGACAGGAAAACCCGTTCAAACACCATCGACCCTGCGATCAAATCGCCCGCATCAGACCCGAATTCGGCCCGTTCAACGATCACCTGACCCGAATTCGGGAGTTGGCGCAACACGGCCCACAACCGCAACGACGGGCGCGCGGTGTTTACAACACCGCCCTCCAACTCGTCGGGGTCCAGCCCAGTCACGGCAAACTCCAGCGCCAGCGGCGGGATGCCCTCATTGATAAAGCGCGCGATGTCTTCGGCGCGCCACGTCATGTCGTCAAAGCGCGACTCGCCGAATACCGGATCGCTGCCCCGCACCGCGCACCAGCCCTGCGGCGTCACCCGCACCGATGCCCCAAGACGGCGGTCGGTTGTGTCGCCTTCGTTCATCAACAGGTTGAAGGCCTCCCAAGATTCGCTGCAATCGGACATGCTCATCCGGCCAAAGGCGCCGGCCTGCGTTCCTGCCAGCAAGGCGGCTGTGATCAGTAGCTTTTTCATTGGTCCAATCCCGTCAATGCGGCGGCAAATTCCTGTGGATCAAAGGGCGACAAATCATCAATTTGTTCGCCCACCCCAATGGCATGGATCGGCAGGCCGAATTTATCCGCCAAGGCCACCAGCACGCCGCCCTTGGCCGTGCCGTCAAGTTTGGTCATGACAAGGCCGCTGACATCGGCCAATTCCTGAAACACCTTGACCTGGTTCAACGCGTTCTGCCCCGTTGTCGCATCAAGCACCAGCAGGGTGTTATGCGGCGCATCGGGGTCTTTCTTGCGGATCACGCGCACGATTTTCGACAGTTCTTCCATCAGGTCGGCGCGGTTTTGCAAACGCCCCGCCGTGTCGATCATCAACAGGTCCGCGCCATCGGCGGCGGCCTTTTCCATCGCGTCATAGGCCAGCGAGGCCGGATCAGACCCTTCGGGCGCTGTCAGAACCGGCACGCCCGCGCGATCCCCCCAAACCTGTAACTGTTCCACAGCGGCGGCGCGGAATGTGTCACCGGCGGCGATCACCACGGATTTTCCAGCGGCGCGGAACTGGCTGGCCAGCTTGCCGATGGTCGTGGTCTTGCCCGAACCGTTGACGCCGACCACCAGAACCACCTGCGGTTTCTTGGGGTAAAGCGGCATGGGTCGCGCGACCGGTTCCATGATGCGGGTCACTTCGGCGGCCAGCAACTCTTTGATTTCCTGCACGGAAAGCTTCTTGCCAAAGCGCCCTTCGGCCATGTTCGCGGTGACGCGCAGGGCCGTGTCGACGCCCATGTCAGCGGTGATCAACAGCTCCTCGAGGCGTTCCAGCATATCATCGTCCAGCTCGCGCCGGACCACGGTTTTCTTTTCACCACGCCCAAGCAAACGACCAAAGATGCCAGCCTTTTTGGCGGGTTCGTCGGGCGTGTCATCAAGCAGATCAACGGCGGGTTCCATGGGAACGGGGGCAGGCTCTTGCGGCTTTTCAGCCTCTTGCGCAGCAGCCTCCTGCGCGGCGCGGGCCTCGGCAGCGGCGCGGGCTTGTTCGGCGGCCAAGGCTTCCTCGGCCAGTCGCGCTTCTTCAGCCAAACGTTTTTCTTCGGCCAAACGGGCAGCTTCTGCCGCTTGGGCCTCATCGGCCAATCGTTTTTCCGCGGCAGCACGGGCGGCAGCGGCTTGTTGTTCGGCCTTGGCAGCGCGTTCGGCCTCGGCGGCGCGTTCGGCTTCCTCGCGCGCAGCCTTTTCAGCCCGCAACCTTGCTACTTCGGCGGCGTCTGCCGCGGCTTGCGCCTTGGCCAAGGCCTCGGCTTCGGCCTTGTCCTTAGCCGCCTGCGCCGCTTCCCGTGCGGCCGTTTCCGCGGCAAGCCTTTCCGCCGCGACCCGCTCGGCCTGTTCTGCGGCAATCCGTTCGGCCTCGGCCTTTTCTGCGGCAACCCTCTCGGCCTCAACCCTTTCGGCTTCGGCCCGTTGTGCAGCGTCGCGCGCCGCCTCTCGCGCGGCCCGTTCCGCCTGTTCGCGCGCCGCGTCCTCGGCGGCAACGCGCGCAGCCTCAGCCGCCTCAGCCGCCTCTATGGCAGCCGTATCAACCTCTTGCCCGACCTCGACTTCTTCTTCCTCGCCACCGTCCTCGACGATGGCATCCAGCCCCTCCTCGATCTTGGACGAGGATTTGAACAGCTTGTCTTTCAGCTTTTTGAAAAAGGACATGGGAACCCTTGGACTAACCTTGCCCGTTCCACCTAATCCCCCCGCGCCCGATATGGAAGCCTAGGCCAGCGCAAATACCCAGCAAAACAGCGCCTGCGCGCCCCAATATGTCGCCCAAACCACGTAAGGCGTGCGAAAATGGGCCCGGTGGCCCTGCGGGATCAGGAACAATTCAGCCGCCAGAACCGCATCCGAGATGATGAAAAGCAGCGCGGCGAACATGGCAAATCCAACCACCGGCAGGGCCAGCGCAGCCAATCCCATGGCGATAATGATGCAGAGATAAATCATGACCGGCATACGAAGCGCGCCCGTGCGCGGCCACAGCAAACGCGCCATCACGGCTGCAAAGGCAATCAGGGCCACGAAGACAGAGGCGCGCCAACCCTGCACGATCAGCGCCAGATCAAACCCCACAACCTGTTGAAACAAAACAACATAAGCCAGATGCGCAATAGCAAACGCCGCGACACCGCCCAAGAACCATCGCTCCCCGTGGCGCGACAAGCAGAAGTCGCCAAGCGCACCAAGCGCAAGAGCCGCGATCAACCAAACCGGCCCGCCCGCAGCCAAAGCAGCCATCGCTAGCAATGCAACTGATGCTGTCTTGACCAGTGATTTCACCCAGCTTGGCCCGCGCGCGCAAAACCCCAGCCAGAACATCAGCGACAGGCCCGCCGCCACGCCAAATGCCAGTTGTGCCATCCCTGCCCCCAAGGTTGCGCAGACCCGCCCTAGGCCCGCCATTTTCCTGTGCTATATCATGGGCAACCAAATCAGGGGCCGCAATGTCACGCCAGATGATCCTTTTTACCGCCGTCACCCTGACGGCACCCGCATTGATTGCCGCCGCCGCCCTTTTCGGGGGCTGGTGGGCCGTTGCAGCACTGGCCTATCTCACCGCGATCACCGCATCACTGGACGAATT
Source organism: Octadecabacter sp. R77987 (assembly GCF_042466115.1). NCBI lineage: Bacteria > Pseudomonadati > Pseudomonadota > Alphaproteobacteria > Rhodobacterales > Roseobacteraceae > Octadecabacter > Octadecabacter sp. R77987. The sequence goes on from NZ_JAXHBQ010000001.1 coordinate 1,028,787, forward strand.
CGTGCACTACGCCAGCGCACCGGGAGGCGCGGACCGCGAATTCCCCGAGGCCGACAGGCTGTCCGTGGCGCTCGCGCTGGCGCATTTCGCCCTGCTGGCGCTGATGATCGTGACCCTGACGCGCGACTGGCTGAACCCCTTTGAGAAGCTGGCGACCTTTGCCGCCGCCGGGTTGTTCATGGGCCAGGTCAGCAATTCCAACGCCCACGAGTTGATCCACCGGTCCTCAAGGGTCCTGCACACACTGGGCAAATGGGTCTATATTTCGGTGCTGTTCGGGCATCACACATCCGCGCATCCCCTGGTGCATCACGTGCATGTGGCGACCCGCAGCGATCCCAGTTCCGCGCGGCGCGGCGAAAGCCTCTACCGGTTCATGTGGCGGGCATGGCGCGGATCGTTCCGCCAAGGGGCCACCGTGGAAAGCGCGCGTCTGGAACGCGCCGGCAAACCCCGCTGGCAGCACCCCTATGTGACATATATCCTTGGTGCAGCTTTGATGCTGGCCGCCGCCGCCGTGATCGGCGGGCCATGGGGCATCCCTGCCCTGCTGGCGCTGGCCGGTTTCGCGCAAACACAGCTTTTGATGTCGGACTACGTGCAGCACTACGGGCTGACGCGGGCGATTGGTGGTAATGGCAAACCTGTGCCCGTTGGTGCGCGCCATTCCTGGAACACGCCGCATTGGTTTTCATCCGCGCTGATGCTGAACGCCCCGCGTCATTCGGACCACCACGCGCACCCAGCGCGGCCCTATCCCGCACTGGAACTGCCCACCGATGCGCCGATGTTGCCTCGTTCGCTGCCTGTGATGGCGTGCGTTGCGCTGTATCCGCGCCTTTGGCGGCGCGTGATGGACCCGCGCGCCGATGAATGGGTGGCGAAGCCCTAAAACAAACTGCCCTGATCAGGTGGCGGGTCTTTTTTCGCTTTGCTTTGTCTCGGCGTCTTGCCCGACAAATCATAGCGTCCATCCGCAAATTCGATCTCAAGCGCCTGCGCCGCCCTGGCCGATTTCACACCCGTCACCACATCACCATCCCCACGCACGACCGCATAGCCTCGCTTGAGGGTCTCGCGATAGCCCAGCGTTTCGCGCAGGCGGTCCAGCCCATCAAGGCGCGTGCGGCGGCGATGTTCCTGTGCAACGGCCGCGCGTGCCATCCGGCCTGTCCAAACCCGCAAGGCATCCGCCCGCGCCGCCATCATCTGCACCACCGCATCAGGGCGCAATCGCGGGGCGAGGCGCGCGAAATCACGCGCACTGTCGCGGGTCACACGCGCCAGGGCCGGGGCCAGACGCGCGCCTTGCGCCGCCGCCGTTTCGCGGGCACGATCCACGCGCGCCGCCAGCAGTGACGGACGCAATGCACCGGACACTTGTGTCAACCGCAACCCGCGTTTCTGGACCACACCGCGTAGCGCTGCGTCCAGTTTTTCATCCCAGTAATCAAGACGTTGGCGCGCCTGTTCTACCAGCATATCGGGCTTGGGCAGCGCGCGGGCCAAATCACGAAACCGTTGATCACGCGCCGCAATCCCGCCCGTCAATGCGCGGGTCAAACGCGCGTCCTGATCACCGACCCAGGCCAGCAATTCCATGCGCACCGGCACGGCCAGTTCCGCCGCCGCTGTTGGCGTCGGCGCGCGCCGGTCGCTCACGTAATCAATCAGGGTCGTATCGGTTTCATGGCCCACTGCCGAAATCAGCGGGATGTCCGACGCCGCCGCGGCACGGGCGACGATTTCCTCGTTGAATCCCCAGAGATCCTCGATCGACCCGCCGCCGCGCGCGACGATAATCAGATCAGGGCGCGGCAGGCTGCCCCCCGGCGTCATCGCGTTGAAACCGGCAATCGCACGGGCCACATCGGGCGCACATTGCTGACCCTGCACCGCCACAGGCCAGACCAGCACCTTGCGCGGAAACCGGTCGCGCAGGCGATGCAAAATATCGCGAATGACCGCGCCGCTGGGTGATGTGATCACCCCGATCACTTCGGGCAGATAAGGCAAAGCGCGCTTGCGCTCGGCCGCAAACAGCCCCTCGGCCTCAAGCGCCTTCTTGCGCTTGTCCAGCATCGCCATCAGCGCGCCGACCCCCGCTGGCGCGATGTCTTCAATCACCATCTGGTATTTCGACTGGCCGGGGAATGTGGTCAGCTTGCCGGTGGCGACAACTTCCATCCCCTCCTCGGGCTGCGTCACCAGGCCCTGCGCGCGCCCCTTCCAAATGACGCCCGACAGCACCGCGCGATCATCCTTGAGGTCGAGATAAACATGCCCCGAACGCGGCCGCGACACGCGCCCGACCTCGCCCTTGACGCGCACGAAACCGAATTCGCCCTCGATCGTGCGCTTCACGGCACCCGAAATCTCGGACACCGTGAATTCGGGCGCATTGCCCGCCGCTTCGGGATCGTCGATCAGGTCCATGCTTTGCCTTGTGCTGCTTTGCCCGCGACCTTAGAACGCCGATCAACCAAGGGAAAGCGGGGGCATCCATGAATATCCTGATTTTGGGCGGCGGCGGTCGCGAACACAGCCTTGCGTGGGCCGTGAAACAGAATCCGAAATGCGACCGACTGATCGTCGCGCCCGGAAACGCGGGTATCGCGCAGATCGCCGAATGCGCCGATATCAACATCAACGATGGTGACGCGGTTGCCACTTTCGCCGCCGAAAATACCATCGAATTTGTCATTATCGGACCAGAAGCACCCCTTGCCGCCGGTGTTGCCGACCGTTTACGCGATGCGGGGCTTACAGTTTTCGGACCTTCTGCCGCTGCCGCCCAGCTTGAAGCGTCCAAGTTCTTTACAAAATCTGTTTGCGACGCAGCAAAAGCCCCCACCGCGGCCTATGCGCGATTTGTGCAAGCCGCCCCGGCCCGCGCCTATGTCGAAAAACAGGGCGCACCCATCGTGATCAAGGCAGATGGCCTTGCCGCAGGCAAAGGCGTGGTCGTGGCGATGGACCTTGCCACCGCGCTGGCCGCAATCGACGACATGTTTGGCGGCGAATTCGGCGATGCAGGCGCCGAAGTCGTGATCGAAGAATTCATGGAGGGCGAGGAAGCCTCGTTCTTTATCCTGTGCGACGGCGAAACCGCCCTGCCCATCGGCACCGCCCAAGACCACAAACGCGCCTTTGACGGCGATCAAGGTCCAAACACCGGCGGCATGGGCGCCTATTCCCCCGCACCTGTCCTGACAGATGAAATCGCCGCCAAAGCCATGAACGAAATCATTCGCCCCACACTGGCCGAAATGGCAGGGCGCGGCGCACCCTATCAGGGCATCCTTTATGCCGGGCTGATGATCAAGGACGGCCAACCCCGGCTGGTCGAATACAACTGCCGCTTTGGCGATCCCGAATGTCAGGTGCTTATGATGCGGCTGGGCGCGCAGGCACTTGATCTGATGCTGGCCTGTGCCCAGGGGCGGCTGGCCGAGATACAGGTAAACTGGGCGCAAGATCACGCGCTGACGGTGGTCATGGCCGCGAATGGCTACCCCGGTGCTTACGAAAAAGGCAGCGTGATCAATGGGCTGGACAACCTGCCCGAAGATTCATACCACATGGCCTTTCACGCGGGCACCACGGAAAAAAACGGCCAGATCACCGCAAGTGGCGGGCGCGTCCTCAATATCACGGCGCGGGGCGATACGCTCGAACAGGCGCACGCGCGGGCCTATGCGATGATCGACCAGATCGACTGGCCCGAAGGGTTTAACCGCAACGATATCGGCTGGCGCGCGCTTTAACTTCTTTTGTTCAAAAATACTCTCGCCGCCCCCGCAACCGGCGCACCGCAACAACAGGCGGGCTCACGCTGCAACACAGACACGTAAAAACAGCAAAAGCCGCGCACTTGGCGCGGCTTTTTCATTTTCCAAACCGGTCGGATCAGGCGGCGCGGCTGATCAGCACGTCGCCGATTTCCTTGGCCGCATCGCCTTCGTCACCGTTGCCAACGGCGGCAATCTCGCGGGTCAGACGCTCAAGCGCGGCTTCATAAAGCTGGCGCTCGGAATAGCTTTGCTCGCGCTGGTCATCGGCACGGTGCAAATCGCGCACCACTTCGGCAATCGCGATCAAATCGCCCGAATTGATCTTTTGCTCGTATTCCTGCGCGCGGCGCGACCACATGGCCTTTTTGACCTTGGCCTTGCCGCGCAGGGTTTTCATCGCATGCGCCACGATATCGGGCGACGACAGCCCGCGCATCCCCACTTCGGTGGCCTTGTTTGTGGGCACCCGCAGGGTCATCTTGTCTTTTTCGAACGCAATGACAAAAAGCTCCAGTTCAAAACCGGCAACTTCGTCCTTCTCGATTGACACAATCTTGCCAACCCCATGCGCCGGATAAACGACGAAATCATTGGGGCGGAATTCATTTTTCTTCGACTTGCTCATGGGCGTCCCTTCCAGACATCTTGACCCGAGCCGACAAAAAACCCGCAAGTGACAGCGTCACCAGCAGGTGTTTGAGGCGCAGATAAGATCAATAATCGTGCAGCATTGGCGATACCATATCACAAAAAACAGCCCAAACAAAGCGCCGCAATGCAGCAACCGGTGAAATACCATGTTTTTCAGGGCGCTTTGCGGCAATTTGAACGTCACGTCACACCGCAGCGCGGCGAATCGCGGCCTTAGCCGCCCTCGCCCGGTTTTTCCGAGAACAGCTCGATCTTGCCCGGCTTGCCATCCATTTCATCGGCACCGGGAAGCTGGTCTTTCTTGGTGATGATGACCGGCCACATTTCGGAATACTTGCGGTTGAACTCGACCCATTTTTCCATGTCGGGTTCGGTATCGGGGCGGATCGCATCGGCGGGGCACTCGGGTTCGCAAACGCCGCAGTCGATACATTCGTCAGGGTGGATCACCAGCATGTTTTCACCCTCGTAGAAACAATCCACAGGGCAGACTTCGACGCAGTCTGTATATTTGCAGGCAATGCAATTGTCGTTGACGATATATGTCATGGCACGTCTATCCTTCTTTGCCGCCTAGCTAGTCCAGACGCGTCTCTCATTCAAGACGGGATGACCCCATGTCGCGCTTGAGGGACGCGAGGTTTGCGCGTTCCTTGCGATTGTGGCGGCCCTTCCCTTCATACCGCGGATGCGCAGGACCAGCGTTCTGCGCCTTGACCTCGTCCACGACAGGCGCGGGCGACAAATCCTCATATAGCGCTTGGGCTTCGGGTGCTGGCCCACGACGCGCACCGATCGCGATAATTTTCACGACCTTGACATCTTTTTCCTTGGCGAATGTCAGCACATCGCCCGCCCCGACCATGCGCGCGGGTTTGCTGACGGGCGCGCCATCGACCCGCACCTTGCCTGCGGCCACGGTTTTGGTGGCCAGCCCGCGCGTCTTGAAGAATCGCGCGTGCCACAGCCATTTGTCGATCCGGATCGTGTCGCGTTGATCGCTCAATCGGTTTTGAAACCCGACAGGGCGGCGGCAAAGGGGTTGTCCGGATCAATCTTCTTTTCCGGCTTGGGTGGTCGGGCCGATACGGATTTCGGGCCGCGGTTTTGCGGCTTGCCCCCGTCGGATTTGCCGCGGGGTTTGCCTTTGGCGCGGGGTTTGTCTCCTTGCGGGCGGCGGCCCTGATTGCGCGGTGCGCGCGCGCCCCATGTGAAGGTATAGAACACCTCCATTTCCGGGGCGTCTTCGGCCAAGCCTGTATCGTCGGGCATCTCCGCAGGCGCGTCAGCTGGCACCTCGGCGGGTTGTTCGGCGGGTGTTTCATCGGGCTGCGCCGGCGTTTCCACCGGCGTTTCCACGGGCGCTTCCTGTGGCGCAGGTTCGGGCAGTTCCCTGGGGTCTTGCGCGGCCTTTACCTTGACGCGTTCGCCCTTTTCTGCGGCATATCCCAGACCCTGCATCAGACCCGCGAATTGTTCCAGCGTCATGCCGGTGATCGACAGCATATCCGCTTTGGCCTCGAACCCTGCGCGGGTGTTTTCGCCCCGCAGCATATCGGCCAGGCGTTCCAGCATATCAATGCGGATCGCGCGTTCACCCGCAGCGCGATAACCAGCCATCGTGTAATACCCTTCTGGCGCATCCTTGACCGATGGCACAGTCACCAGACCGGGGGGCGGGCTTTCTGGAAATTCCTGCAAGCTTTTGGCAAGGCTCCACAAAACAAGGCGAAGACGGGTCGGCGCGGGTTTCAAAAGCAAGGGCATAAAGATCGTGAACTGACCAAACCGGATGCCGTGTTTGCGCAGCGCGCCGCGCGCATCCTGATCCAGCGCCTTGACGTCCTCGGCCACCTCGGCGCGGGTCAAAAGGCCGAACCCTTCGATCATGCGGAACGCAAACCCACGTGCCAGACCGGTGAGGGTTTCGTCACGCTGCATGTTGATCATCGGTTCAAATGCGGTGGCGATCTTGCGGTCGATAAAGTGCTGCAAACGGCGCTGCACCTTGGCGGCCACATCCGCGCCCGCCTCGTCGTCGACAAATGCCTGCGCTGCGGGTTTCAGCGGGTCGGCGCCAGCCACCAGCTTGCCCACCGCATCACTGCCCCACATCAGGCCGCCCTGTTCAGTGAAATCAATCTCGGTGTCGGGCGCGTTATAGAACCGGTCCGCGCGCAGATGGAAATGCGGTGCAAGCGCCTGTTCAGACGCTTGGCGCAGTGTTTTCGCCTCGTCGGGGCTGCCGGATTTGTCCTGACGGAACCGGAAACCTTCCAAACGTCCGACGTATTCGCCCTCGACGCTCACTTCACCTTTGTCGTTCACCTCGGCCACAAGGCTCTCCTTCTGCTTGAGCCGGCGAAGCAAGACAGATGTCCGCCGGTCCACAAATCGTTGGGTCAGCGCCCCGTGCAGGGCATCCGACAAGCGGTCTTCTACCGCGCGCGTCGCCTCACGCCAATGGGATTCGTCCCCGACCCAGCCTTTGCGCTGCGCCACATAGGTCCATGTGCGGATATATGCCAACCGTTTGGACAGGGTATCAATGTCGCCGTCACTGCGATCAATGCGTTTGACCTGCCGCGCGATCCAGTCGTCAGGGACACGGCCCGACTGGTGCAGGAAGTTGTAGATCTGGGTCAAAAGGCCTGCGTGTTCACCGCGGCTGATCCCGCGGAAATCGGGGATGCGGCAGACATCCCACAGCAGTTTCACCGATGGCCCGTCACTGGCACGGGCGCACACCTCGGCGTCACCGGCCAGCGATTTTAGCGCCGCCAGATCGTCGCTTTCGCGCACGCGGGTCAGTAGATCATCATCTGTGCGCATCTCAAGCGTCTGGATCAGCCGGTCAACACTGCCAAATTGCAGCCGCGCGTTGCGCCACTGCAGCTTTTGCACGGGGCGAAAGGTGTGGTTGGTGATCGCGTCGATGACATGCTGATCCGGCTCCTCGGCCTCGCCCGTCACGCCGAAACTGCCGTGCGACATGTGCCGCCCTGCCCGTCCCGCGATCTGCGCCAGTTCTTCGGGGGCCAGCGGGCGCATCCGCCGCCCGTCAAATTTGGTCAGCGACGAAAAGGCAACGTGATTGATATCAAGGTTCAGCCCCATGCCGATGGCATCCGTGGCCACCAGATAGTCCACATCGCCGTTTTGATACATTTCCACTTGGGCATTGCGGGTGCGCGGCGACAGCGCGCCCATCACCACCGCCGCCCCGCCCTTTTGACGGCGCAGCAGTTCGGCGATGGCATAGACGTTATCTACCGAAAACCCGACTATGGCGGCGCGTCCGGGCATCCGGCTTATCTTTTTGGAACCTGCGTAGGTCAGTGTCGACATCCGTTCGCGACGAATGAATTCCGCTTCGGGCACCATGACCGAAATCGCATGGCGCATCGTGTCTGCGCCCAGAAACAGCGTTTCGTGTAACCCGCGGGCGTGCAGCAACCGGTCGGTGAACACATGTCCCCGCTCAAGATCGCCACAAAGCTGGATTTCGTCAATCGCCAGAAAATCACAGCCCATCCCTTCGGGCATCGCCTCGACGGTGCAGACCCAATAGGCGGCGCGCGGCGGCACGATGCGTTCCTCGCCCGTCACCAGCGCCACGACAGACGGGCCGCGAACGGCAACGATCCGGTCATAGACCTCGCGCGCCAACAATCGCAGCGGCAGGCCGATGACGCCCGTGCGATGGGCCAGCATCCGTTCAATCGCGTAATGGGTCTTGCCGGTATTCGTCGGGCCAAGAACGGCCGCAATGCGGGCTGAATCATGCATAGGGGCCATGCGCAGACGCGTTAAAGCGCCTGTCCCTCGAATTTCCGGGCCAGCCGGTCAATCGCGATGCCAACTTCGGGGGCCATCGGATGGATCGCCTGCACCTGACGATAAACCTCGAGCGCTTCGTCCTCGCGCCCCATTTCCTCAAGCATGAAACCAAAGCCCAACAGCGCCCCGAAGTGACGCGGGTTCAGCACCAGCGCCTGGCGCAGATCGTCAATCGCGGGGCCGATCAACCCCAAGGTATAATAGGCATTGGCCCGCGCATTATAGGCTTCGGCAAAATCCGGCGCATGATCAACCAGCGCTGTCAGATGCTCAAGCGCAACAGCCGGTTCGCCCGCCTCAAGCGCGTCTTGCCCGCGCTGCAACAACAGGTCCATGGCCGGTGATCCGCTCTTGCTCCATTCTTCAAAGATGCGATCCTCGATCCACTGGAATGTCGCCTCATCCGCCTGTTTTAATTGCTCTAACAGCTCGTCCAGACGCGCCTCGTCGGCGGCCAAAGGTAAGGAAACCCCGACTACCATCGCGAATGCCGTAACGATACATTTGAAGCTGCGTGTCATCATGCCCATAGTGTAACGCACACAGCGCCCGTGACCAGAGGCGTTCGGGCAAACTGACAAAGGATGACAGAAATATGAGCGACGTTGTGACCAAGGCCGTAGCGGCCCTGAACGAAAAGATGGACGGCGCGGGCTTTGACGGCACCGCGAAATTCGACATCGAGGATGAAGGCAGCATCATCATCGACGGATCGGGCGCGCGCGCCGGTGACGACGACGCCGATGTGACCCTGTCAGCCAGCGCCGAAACATTTCAGGCGATCCTTGAAGGCGAACAGAATGCCACCGCCGCCTTCATGACAGGCAAGCTGTCGGTTGACGGCGATATGGGTCTGGCGATGAAACTCGCCGGCGTCTTGGGCTAAGCGACATGGAGCAGGCCCCTTTCTTTGCCGATATCGCGGACGGCCCTGACGGCGGTGTGGCCCACTGGTTGCGCTGTGCTGATGGCCACCGGATTCGCGTCGGCCACTGGCCGCTGGCATCGGCCAAGGGAACGGTCCTGCTTTTCCCCGGCCGCACGGAATACATCGAAAAATATGGCCGCGCGGCGCGTGATCTGGCGCAGCGCGGCTATGCTGCGCTGGCAATCGACTGGCGCGGTCAGGGCATCGCCGACCGCGTGCACGACAACCCCGCCGTGGGCCATGTGGGCCGCTTCGAGGATTACCAGCTTGATGCCCAAGCCGCCGTGGCCCACGCCCGCGCCATTGGCCTGCCCGAACCGTTCCACCTGATCGGCCATTCCATGGGCGGCTGCATCGGGCTGCGTTCTCTTTACGAAGACCTGCCTGTGGCAACCGCGTGTTTTTCCGCGCCCATGTGGGGCATCCAGATGGCGGCCCCGTTGCGTCCGCTGGCATGGGGGCTGTCCACGGTCAGCCGCTCGCTGGGGTTCAGCCACGCTTTTGCGCCGGGGCAGGTATCTGACAGCTATATCGAAAAGGTGGATTTCAGCGAAAACACGCTGACCAGCGACCGCGACATGTTTGATTACATGAAAGCCCAGCTTATCGCCCACCCCGAATTTTCACTGGGCGGCGCATCGCTGCACTGGCTGAATGAATCCCTGCGCGAAATGCGCGGGTTGTCGCAACGTGCTTCGCCGAAACTGCCTTGTGTGACGTTTCTGGGCAGCGAAGAACAGATCGTCGATCCCGACCGGATCGTTGCGCGGATGCGCAAGTGGCCACAGGGCGAACTGGTGATGATCCCGCACGCCCGCCACGAAGTGATGATGGAAACGCCCGAAACGCGCAAACTGGTGTTTGATCAGGCCTGCGCGTTGTTTGACGCTCATGCGTCCGTGATGGCGTGAACGGCGGCGGCGGCGCTGGCCGCGCCCTGCCGCATCCAGGTATGTTCTGACGCGACAACGAACACGTTCATCCCGTAGGCCGCCCATTCCTGCGCCTTGGCCCCGTCGGGCACCCAAGACACATAGCCTTTGCCATGCGCCGCGCAGGCCTTACCGATCCGCTCTAGCGCCTTTGGCAAATCCGGGTTGTCCTGACTGCGATGACCATAGCCCACCGACAGGTCCGCAGGCCCGGCAAACAGTGCATCAATCCCGTCAATCGCGGCGATACCTTCGCAGGCTTCAACACCCGCGGGTTCCTCGATCTGGGCAATCACGATGGTCTGGGCATCCTGATCCAGCACATCCCCCATTGCGCGCGTGGCAAATCCGGCCCAGCGCGTCGACCCGGCAAAGCCACGCCCGCCATCGCCGAAATGCGCCGCCTTGGCCAGCTTTTCAGCCTTTTCCACGCTGTCCACATGCGGCACGACGATCCCGACCGCCCCTGCGTCCAGCGCCATCAGCACGTTTTCCTCAGACGCCGACGATATCCGCACCAATGCGGGAAAATCCATCGCGCGGCACACCGCCAGACAGGCATCCAGCCGCCCACGATCAAAAGCCGCGTGTTCGCCGTCAAGACAGATGAAATCAAGGCCCGAGCGCGCCAGCACCTCGACCACCGTCACCTCGGGTGTTTTCACGAATGTGCCGGCAAGATTGTCGACCGCCAGAATTCGGTGCCTCAATTGTGCTGTGCGCATGTGGTCCTCCTGCTTTGGCACAAGGCAGCACAGACAACGGGCCAGCGCAACGGGGCAAATGCTGGACGCGCGCCGCAATTTGCGAAACAAACGCGCCAAAAGGACATGCCATGCCCCACGCCACCCTGCCCCCGCCCGCAACCGCGCCGCAGACTAAAGCCCCTGCAGGGGCCTGCGATACACATGTTCACCTTGTCGGCGCGCCTGCCGATTTTCCGCTTTGGGAAGGTCGTGTCGAAGACCCGGCACCGGGCCCCGATTTCCAAGGCTACCTTGATCTGTATCGCACGCATCTCGACACCTTGGGCTTCACCCGCGGCGTCATCGTCCATTCGATCCTTTACGGCGCGGATAACAGCGTCACATTCGCCACCCTGCGCGAAATGGGGCGCAATTTCAAAGGGGTGGGCCTGCTGCCCGACACCGCCACCATGGCCGACCTTGACCATTTCGCCACCAACCAGATGGCCGCCCTGCGCCTCAATTACGTCCACGGCGGGATCCTCACATGGGAGGGCGCGCGCAAACTTGCACCCGCACTGGCAGATCGCGGGCTGCATATCCAGATGCTGCTGAATGCGCATAAGCATATCGCCGACATCGCCGCCGATATCGTCGCCCTGCCCTGCCCGCTGGTGATTGATCACCTTGGCTGGCCCGACCTGTCCGCAGGGATCAACGAACCCGGCTTCCAGACCCTGCTGCGACTGGTGGGCACAGGGCGCGCCTACGTCAAACTCTCCGCGCTCTACCGGCTGTGCGACGCACCTTATGACACCGCCGATGCCCATGTCGCAGCATTGGTTGCCGCCAACCCAGCCCGTTGCCTCTGGGGCAGCGACTGGCCGCACCTGATGCTGGCCGATGCGAAGATGCCCCACGCCAGCGCGTTGCTTGATGCCTTTCACCGCGCTGTACCGGACCCGGACCACCGCCAGCAAATTCTTGTCACAAACCCGGACACCCTGTTCTTCCGCTGACTTCTTTTGTTCAGAAATACTCCCGCCGGAGGCTCCAGCGGTTTCAACCCGCCGCCCCCGCGCCTATGTAGATGCAAACCCAAGCAAAGAGGCCCGCATGAAAACCCCGACCTATGACGCGCAACACAACGGTAGCACCCCCTTTGGCGACCTGCCCGAATGGGATCTGACCGATCTTTATCCCGCCACGGACGCCCCCGAACTGAAACGCGACATGGATTGGATCGAACAGGCCTGCACCGACTTCGCCCGCGACTACGAAGGGAAACTGGCCGGTTTGGACGCCGATGCCTTGCTCGAAGCGGTCAAGCGCTATGAACAGATCGACGTGATCACGGGGCGGCTGATGTCCTTTGCTGGCCTGCGCTATTACCAGCAGACCACGGACGCGGAGCGCGCCAAATTCATGTCCGACATGCAGGACAAGATCACCGCATTCACCACCCCGCTGGTGTTCTACGGCCTTGAATTCAACCGGCTTGAGGATGATCAAGTGGCCGCGCGCCTGTCCGAAAACGCCGATCTTGCCCGTTACAAACCGGTGTTTGACCGGATGCGCGCCATGCGCCCCTATCAACTGTCCGACGAACTGGAAAAGTTCCTGCACGATCAATCCACTGTCGGGGCCGCCGCGTGGAACCGCCTGTTTGATGAAACCATCGCCGGCCTGACCTTCACGATCAACGGCGACGAATTGAACATCGAAGGCGCGCTGAACCTGCTGACCGAACAGGACCGCAACAAGCGCGAGGCGGCGATGCGTGAAATCGCCCATGTCTTTGGTGACCACCTGCCCACCTTTGCGCGCGTTCACAACACGCTGGCCAAGGAAAAAGAGATCGAGGACCGCTGGCGCGGCATGCCCACACCGCAGACCGGCCGCCACCTTGCCAACCACGTGGAACCCGAAGTCGTCGAGGCCTTGCGCAACGCCGTGGTCGCCGCCTACCCGCGCCTGTCGCACCGCTATTACGCGTTGAAAGCCAAATGGTTAGGCCTTGAAACGATGCAGGTCTGGGACCGCAACGCGCCCCTGCCGATGGAAAGCGAACGGCTTGTTGACTGGACCGAGGCCCGCGCCACAGTCATGGATGCCTACGGCGCTTTTGACCCGCGCATGGCCGAACTGGCCAAACCCTTCTTTGACAAGGGCTGGATTGATGCAGGCGTGAAACCGGGCAAGGCACCGGGCGCTTTTGCGCACCCCACGGTCACCACCGTGCACCCCTATGTGATGCTGAACTACCTTGGCAAACCGCGTGACGTGATGACGCTGGCACACGAGCTGGGCCACGGCGTGCATCAGGTACTGGCTGCAGGTCAGGGTGAACTCCTGTCCTCGACGCCGCTGACACTGGCCGAAACCGCGTCTGTCTTCGGTGAAATGCTGACGTTCCGCAAACTGCTGGAACAGGCCAAAGACAAGGACGAACGCAAAGTCCTGCTGGCAGGCAAGGTCGAAGACATGATCAACACCGTCGTGCGCCAGATCGCGTTTTACGACTTTGAATGCAAACTCCACGCCGCCCGCGCGCAGGGCGAACTGACGCCGGATGACATCAACGCGCTCTGGATGTCCGTGCAGGCCGAAAGCCTTGGCCCCGTATTCGACTATGCGGAAGGCTATGAACGCTTCTGGGCCTACATCCCGCACTTCGTCCACTCGCCGTTCTACGTCTATGCCTATGCCTTTGGCGATGGCCTCGTGAACGCGCTTTATGCGGTTTACGAGGAGAGCGGCGAGAGCTTTAAGGACAAATACTTCGACATGCTCAAAGCGGGCGGATCAAAGCACCACAAAGACCTGCTGGCCCCCTTCGGGCTAGACGCTTCGGACCCCGCGTTCTGGGACAAAGGCCTGTCAATGATCGAAGGCTTCATTGATGAGTTGGAGGCGTTGGAGGAGTGATCCCGAGGCGCTTTATACTACTGGCATCATCCGCGACTGTGCTCCTGATCTTGTTCTGGGTCGTCACTCGAAACACTGAGGATCAACCGCGCATCGTTGACCTAAGCGGGATGGCTTTGGAGGTTTTTGATCCCTGCATAGATGCGGTTATTGCAAATAGGCGACTGACTGAGGCTGAATTCGTTTCAACTCTCCAGTCCATTGCAGGGCCTGCACAGGCTTCTTTGAGAATTGGTCTGAATGATAATTTCGCCTGTCAGGTGACGATTCCTGAACAGAACTATGAGCCACGAGTACTACGCGAACGCCTAGAAGCGATAAAGGTATCAAACTTCGATGGCCGTGCGAGAAACTGCTACTGGCGGGCTGCTCAAACACAAGGCCGACTTTCGACAATCTTGACTTGCCGTATTGAGGTTGAATCTGACCCCGCAAATAACTTCGAAGTTGGCCTCGGGTTCTCGGCACAGGGGCTGGCTGCCTTTTGGGTGCGACCGCTGCCTATGCTTACAAGAGATGCGGACGGACACGCACGCATCAGTACCGATCGGCCCTAGCTTCATGCGGTTGGGGCTAACAACACCATGAAACACTCAATCCGAAACCGTATCAGACGCGCGCAAGTCCGTGTCCGCCAGCGGGTGCCTGCGGGCCTGCGCCTATTGCTGGGGATCGTGCTGATCTGCTGCGGCATCGTCGGCTTTCTGCCCGTTGTCGGCTTCTGGATGATCCCGCTGGGCATTGCCGTGGCCGCACTTGATGTGGTGCCGCTTTGGCGTTGGGTTAAGGCGCGGCGCTAAAGAAGTTGGCAAACGGGTGGGGCGTTGGACTTTCAGTCCAACTCCGTCCAGGGCCAGGGTTTCACCTCGCTTGCGGCCGTCTGATACCGCACGGCTTTGGCCATCCAAACACCCAAAGTCGTGCCAAATTCAGCCAGCGTTTCATTGGGTTCGCGTTTGTTGAACACCATGATGATGAATTGCAAAACGGTGATCACACCCAGCACGGTTTGGGACGCCGACAGCATCACCGCGATCACGATCATCCAGACCAGTCGCATCCAGATGCTTTCAAAATCGCTTTCGTTTTCGTCATTCATTGCCTTGTCCCCCCTTGGCAAAGACAGCGTCGATCATCGCCTGTGTGCCGCGCGCCTGTTCCAGAGGCCAGGCATAATCCGCGCCACTGCGGATCGTTTCGCCAAAGGCCTCGACCTGATTGATATAATGATTCGCGTTTGGAAAGCGTTCAACCCGCACCGCCAGCCCGTCCTGATGCAGTTCCACCCGCGCCTCGCCAAACACTTGCGGATTGAACGGCGCGGTCAGTTTCACGATCCCCTGATCGCCAACAAAGGCCATGTCCTGAATGGGATGCATCCGCATGGAATTGACCCAATGCGCGCTGAACCCGTCAAAGCGGGCGGACACCCGCGCCACCACATCCACGCCGTTTTCAAAGGTCAGATCGGCATGGGTAATCGCCAGAGGCTCCTGCCCCGTCACCCAGCGCGTCGCGCCGTAGGTATAGACGCCGATGTCAGGGATGCCGCCGCCACCCAGCTCCGGCTTTTGGCGCACGTTGTCGGGATCGGCGGCATTGTTATAGCAAAACGTCCCCTCAACGTGCATCAGCCTGCCAATCGCGCCGGTGCGCACCAGTTCGCGGGCACGCTGCCACTGGGGATGATGCACGATCATATAGGCTTCGGCGATATGCAAGCCTGTGGCGTCACGCAGGGCAATCAGATCGTCGATATCGCTGGCCTGCATGGCGATGGGTTTTTCGCACAGCACGTGTTTGCCCGCCTTTAGCGCACGTTTGGACCATTCCACATGCAAATGATTGGGCAGCGGAATATAGACCGCGTCGATGTCGGGATCGGCCAGCAGGGCGTCATAACTGCCGTGGACCCGCAAGTCGGGCACATAGGCGGCAAAGCCTGCGCTTTTTTCAGGCGATGTGCTGGCAAGTGCCGCAAGCTGCGCACCACGGGCGGCGTGAATGGCCGGCCCCATCTGTTCGCGGGCGAATTTGGAAGCCCCCAGAATGCCCCAGCGAATGGTCTTGCTCATGTGATACGCCCTCTTTGATCAGGTCTCAAATCTTGCAGGGCGCGCCACGATTGGCAAGGTGGCGTTACTTCAACTGGCTGTCTTTTGACCCGCGCCGGTTGATCCCGCCGCGCGCCTTGTGGGCACCATCGCGTTCCTGCTGGCAGTCAACGCACAACTTTACACCGGGCAAGGCCGTGCGGCGTTTTTCGGGGATTGGTTCGTCGCATTCCGCGCAATGGGTCAGGCTTTCGCCGACGGGCTGGCGGCGCGCCTTGAGGCGGGCCAACTCGTCGCCGATCGAGGCTTCGATCTGTTCGCTGACTGCGCCATCGCGCGCCCATCCGCCTGCCATCTGACCCCCCATGTGAAAACCCCCGCCAGTTTCCGGGCGGGGGGCGTTCAAATCAAGCGTTTTCCAGCATGCCCTTTTCGCGGGCCAGCTCGCGCATCCGTTTTTGCAGCTTTTCAAAGGCGCGCACTTCGATCTGGCGAATGCGTTCGCGGCTGACATCATATTGGCCCGACAGGTCTTCAAGCGTTACCGCCTTGTCCTGCAAACGGCGCTGCACAAGGATATCCTTTTCGCGTTCGTTCAGCACATCCATCGCCTCGGCCAGCAGTTCGCGGCGCGATTCCAGCTCGTCGCGTTCCTCGTAGTCGCCCGCCTGATCAGCGCTTTCATCCTCAAGCCAGTCCTGCCATTGCATTGTGCCTTCGCCTTCGGACCCGACAGTAGCGTTGAGCGAGGCATCCCCGCCCGACAAACGGCGGTTCATCGAAATCACTTCATCCTCGGTCACGCCCAGATCATGGGCAATCCGTTCGACGTTTTCAGGGCGCAGATCGCCTTCTTCCAATGCTCCAATGCGGTTTTTCGCCTTGCGCAGGTTGAAAAACAGCTTTTTCTGCGCGGATGTCGTGCCAAGTTTGACCATCGACCACGAGCGCAGGACATATTCCTGAATGCTCGCACGGATCCACCACATGGCATAGGTCGCCAGACGGAACCCCTTTTCAGGGTCGAAACGCTTCACGGCCTGCATCAGGCCCACGTTGGCTTCGGAAATCACCTCGGCTTGCGGCAGGCCATAGCCGCGATAGCCCATGGCAATCTTGGCCGCCAGACGCAGGTGCGATGTGACCATCTTGTGCGCCGCTTCAGTGTCTTCGTGATCCACCCAGCGCTTTGCCAGCATGTATTCTTCTTCCGGCTCAAGCATCGGAAACTTGCGGATATCCTGCATATAGCGGTTCAAACCTTGCTCTGGCGACGGGGCCGGCAGGTTGGCATAGCTGCTTACATTACTCATTCTTGTCCCTCCCAATGTTTACGGGCTTAACATCTATTTGGTGGCGCTAACGATCCGTTTCAAGACCGTGTGCCGCAATTTGTTAAACGAGATATGAACATCGCTCCGTCGGATTGCGAGGAATGTTTCTGCGCGCTCACGCACATGCGATTGCGTGTTTCAGACCGGTTTGCGCAGAATGTCATGCAAGCCGACCATATCAGCAGGCAAAGGCGCAGTAAAATGCAGGTTTTCACCGCTCACCGGATGCACAAACCCCAGACTGGCCGCATGAAGTGCCTGACGCGGGAATTCGCGCACCGCCTGCACTGCATCTTCGCGCACGGCCTTGTTGGACAGCTTGCGCTTGCCACCATAGGTCGGATCACCGATCAGCGCATGGCCCACATGGGCCATGTGCACGCGAATTTGGTGGGTGCGGCCGGTTTCCAGCCAGCATTCAATGAGCGCCGCCACAGGCGTCACACCGAAGGTTTCTAATATCCGCGAGCGTGTGACCGCGTGCCGCCCGCTGTTCCAGACGACGGCCTGACGCTGGCGATCATGTTTATGACGGGCCAGTTGCGTTGAGATTTTCAGGATATTGCCCGCCTCGAAATTGGTCCCCCGCACGCCGCGCAGACGTGGATCATTGGCATCAGGCGCGCCGTAACACAGGGCGTGATAGTGGCGCACGACGGTGTGCTTTTCAAACTGCGCGGCCAGCCCGTGATGGGCCTTGTCGGACTTGGCAACGACCAACAGCCCGCTGGTATCCTTGTCGATCCGGTGCACGATACCGGGGCGTTTTTCGCCGCCCACGCCCGACAGGCTGTCGCCGCAATGATGCAACAGCGCGTTGACCAGCGTGCCACCGGGCGATCCGGGGGCCGGATGCACGACCATGCCCGCCGGTTTGTTGATGACGATCAGGTCGGCGTCCTCGAACACCACCTCCAGCGGGATGTCCTCGGCGCTGATATGGCTATCAGCAGCCACTTCGACGGTCACTTCAATCGCATCGCCCTCGGCCACCTTGGCGCGTGGGTCCGTCACAACCACGCCGTTCACCGTGACCTCGCCTGCCGGGATCATCCGCGCAAGACGCGAGCGCGACAGCGATGCCGCGTCTGGCACATCCCGCGAAAGCGCCTTATCAAGGCGTGCAGGCGGGTCAGCCGCGATCTGGAAACCGACAATCTGGCGGGACGCACCCATGGAACATGCTCCTGAAGAAACGCAACTGCCTGCCAGCCTGAAACTGCTGCGCGGCATGGTCTTTGTGCTGACCGGCGTGATGATTTTGGGCTTCATAGTGCTGATCGGGCTGTTTGTCATGCGCTTTGGTGGCGATCCGGTCGCCCTGCCCGACCGCGTCACATTGCCCGCCGGTGTAAATGCCACCGCTTTCACCCAAGGCAGCGACTGGTTCGCCGTGGTCACGGACGCCGACACCATCCTGATCTTTGATCAGGGCACGGGTGCCCTGCGCCAGACGATCACGGTTGATCGCTAGGTTGCTGCACCGCCGCGCGCCATTCATCCAGGAAGCGCTGGCGTTTCAACGGATCGACAAATACCAGCAAGCCCGGCCCCAGACGGATCGGGCGCAAGTGCGGCCCTGCCGCCAATGCAGCCTCGTCAATTGCTGGCAATCCGGTTTCGCTGGCGATGATGCGCTGTCCGTCCACTGACAACATGAACCCCAGGAACGCGCCGCCCAGTTCTGGCGACGGGGCCTGCTGCGGGATCAACGCCGTGCGCAGCAATGTCAGCGTGAAATCCTCCAAAGCCACAATCGTCGCGTCCGCGTCCGCATCCAGCCGCGCCTCGGCGTAGCTGCCCAGCACGTTATAGGCCATGACCAATTCGCCTGCCTGCAAATCCGCGATCATGTCACCCGATGCCGCATAAAGGCGCGGGTGCATCCCGCCCATGACTTCGGCCAGCCGCCAGAAGGTATCGGACTGGCGTGCATCCTGCGTGGCAAACAGATAGCCCGCCCCCGATTGGGTCGGATCATAGGTGCCAATGCGGCCTTGAAAGACATCCGCGTGATCGCGCATCAGGTTGATCATGTCCTGACGGGTGCGCGGCATGGGCAAATCGCCCAACCCCGCGCGCGAGACAATCAACACGACCGGTTCCTGCGTAAAGGCAAACAGCCGATCCTGCCACATGGCCCAGACCGGCCAATCCAGCGCCCCCGCCCCGCGCCAGCTTTGTGCAAATCCGTCGTTTGCCAGCTTCATCTGCAAATCCATCGCCGAAGAAATCGCCAGATCATAACCCGCGTCTTCCTCGTAAAGGGCGCGGTAAACTTCGCGGCTGCTGGCCACGGTATAGCGGATCGACACATCGGGGCGCGTCACCTGAAAGGCGTGCAAAAGCGGTGCGAAAATGACCGTGTCGGTGGTGGACAGGATCCGCAGTTCGCCGCCAGTGCCATCACCGGGAAACAGCGTGTCCTCCTCGATGTCAAAGGCACTGACCAGCGCTGCCCAACAGAACAGAACAACGCTCAGGACAGCGGGAATTGCAAGATTGCGCATGCGCCACCCCCTTCGCGGTTCACAATATCAAAGGTGCCGCCTTGGGCATGGGCGACCTCTTGGACGATGGTCAGCCCAAGGCCGGACCCGACGATATCACCCACATTTTCGCCGCGCTGAAACCGCCCCGTCAACGCCTTCGCGCCCGACAGCCCGCGCCCACGGTCCAGGACACAGATGCGCGCCGCCCCGTCTGCGGTCGTCAGTGAAATTTCCACTTGCGTGTCGGGCGCGCCGTATTTGATCGCATTATCAATCAGGTTGCGCAGCGCACTTTCCAGCAACAACCGATCCCCTGTGACAGAAACGGGCGTGTCCGGCACATCCAGCGCAATCGCGATTTCGCGCAGGTCGGCGGTGGGTTCAAAGGTGCGGGCGATATCGCGGGTCAGCGCGCCCAGATCAAGGCGTTCATCAGTGCGCTGGTCCGTGCGATAAACAACAGTCGCGTGATCCAGCAGCTGGCCGGCGGATCGCGCCGATCCATCGACGGCGCGCACAACGCTGCGCAGCGCGGCGCGGGTCGCGTCATCATCGGTCTGGCGCAGGGCGATTTCCGCCTGCGCGCGCACTGTCGCAAGGGGCGTGCGGATATGATGCGCGGCTTCAGCGATAAAGGTTTCAGTGCGCGACAAGGCCCCGCCCAGACGGGTGATAAAGCCGTTCAGGGCGGTGACAAACGGCGCCAGTTCGCGCGGCACATCGCGGTGGATCGGGCGCAGGTCCTGCGGGCCGCGCCGCCCTACGGCCTCGGCCAGCCGGTTGACCGGACGCAACACCGTGCCTGCCGTAACAATGGACAGCAAGGTCGCCACGACAAAGAACCCCAGCCCCAGCGCCGCCGCACGGTTTGCCATGGTCGCGACGATCGCCGCCTGCCCCTGCCGCGTCTGGCCAACCAATATCACCGTTTCCACAGCGCGCCCGTCCACCAGCACCGTGCGCGACACAGCGGCGATCCGCAACTCGACGTCCCGAAAGCTGCGTGTGTAATAGCGCGGCTCAAGGGTGGCCGCGGCCCCGTCGGGCGGTGGCAGGTCATCATAGCCGGTTATCGTCTCGTCCCCGACCATGACACGGTAAAACACGCGGTCCTGACCAATCGCGCCCAGCATGGAAAATGCCGTGTAAGGAATATCGACCTCGATCCCGTCCTCGCCGCCGCGAATTTCCTCGGCGATGGTCGTGGTCGCCGCGCCCAGGATGCTGTCTTGCGTGGTTTCGACAGCGGCGTCGGCCACGGTGCGCACCGACAGATACAAAAGCCCCGACAACAGCGCCGCAACCACCACCAGTTGCACCACAAGTCGCTGGCGAATTGATGGGGCGGGACGGCGCGCGCGACTCATGTCTGGGTCAGCCGGTAGCCGACACCACGCACCGTTTCGATCCGCGCCGCACTCCCCTCAAGTTTGCGGCGCAGGCGACCGACATACACTTCGATGGCATTGTCGCTGACAGATTCGGCGTAAGAAAACAGCCGGTCATAAAGCTGCGCCTTGGAAAAGATGCGGTCGGGCGCGGACAGCAAGACCTCGAACAGGCGCAATTCGCGGTTGCGCAAATCGCGCGCTGTCCCGTTCACTGTTACGGTCGCGCTCAGCGGATCAAACACCAGATCGCCATAGCTGCGCATGGTCTGTGCCACGCCCGAACGGCGGCGCAAAACTGCGCGAACACGCGCCTCTAACTCGGCGAAATCAAAGGGTTTTGTCACATAATCATCCGCGCCGCTATCAAGCAATGCAACCCTGTCGGACACCGATGACCGCGCCGTCATGATGATCACCGGCGTGTCGCGTTTGGCGCGCCTGTGCGCGGCCAGAAAATCACGCCCGTCACCGTCCGGCAGCATGATGTCCAGCAAGATCAGATCATAACTCGCCGATCCCAGATGATCTTCGGCGCTTTCCAGGGTCGCCGCCCAATCAACCCCGTGGCCATCCATACTCAGACGTTGCTGGACCGACTGCGCGAGGTCGGCATTGTCTTCGACCAACAAAAAACGCATCGCCCCCCCTTTGCCTATTTTCCGCCCGTGACAGGTTCGTGTCAGGTTGAAGCGAAAACCTGACCGTCTGCAAGGGGCCGTCGCAATCGGAACGGCCCCGCAACGATCTCTGGGAGGAGACACACCATGAAAACCACTTTCAAGGCGCTGTTCACCGGCGCCATCATGACCCTTGGCACATCCGCCATGGCGGCCGAGTGCATCGCGCCTGCCAACCCCGGCGGCGGCTGGGATTTCACCTGCCGCCAGATCGGCAAGATCCTGTTTGATATCGGCGAAGTCGACAGCCCCGTGCAAGTCACGAACATGGCGGGCGCAGGCGGTGGTCTGGCCTTCAGCCATGTTGTGACGGAACGCAGCTCGGACGCTGATCTGATCATCGCGGCCTCATCGGCGACCACGACCCGTCTTGCACAAAACGCCTATGGCGGTGCGACCGCCGATCAGGTGCGTTTCGTCGGGGCAATCGGTGCCGATCCGGGCGTGATCGTCGTTGCCGCTGACAGCGAATTCCAGACGCTGAACGATCTGGTCGAAGCCGCACTGGCCGATCCGGGTTCGGTTGCTTTTGCCGGCGGCTCTGCCGTTGGCGGGTTTGACCACCTCAAGCCGCTGCAAATCCTCAAGGCCGCCGGCCTCGAAGACATCACGCAGATCAAATACATCGGTGTGGACGGTGGCGCAGACGCGATCACCCAGACTGTCGGTGGCTTTACCCAGGCGATGACAGGCGACATGTCTGAAATCGTCGGCTTTATCGAAGCGGGCGAAGTGCGTGTGCTGGCCGTTCTGACCGAAGAGCGCGTGCCCGGCTTCGAGGACATCCCCACCGCGATGGAACAGGGCTATGACGTGGTCGCCGTGAACTGGCGTGGCCTTTACGTGCCAAAGGACATCTCGGACGAGCAGTTCCAGGTCTGGGCCGATCGTCTGGCCGCTGTTGCTGCAAGTGACGAATGGCAGCAGGCCATGATCGACAACGGTCTGGCACCGTTCACCAAAGTTGGTGGTGACTTCCAGTCGTGGATTGACGGTGTCGTGGCCTCGACCGAGGAACTGTCCCGCGAAATCGGTGTGATCCAGTAAGATGGCACGCCTGTCAGACCGCATTTTTGGTCTGGCCATGATTTGTGTGGCGCTCGCGTATATCGCGAGCGCCCTGCAAATTCAGGTCAGCTTTCTTGCCGATCCGATTGGCTCCAAGGCCTTTCCGATCGGTGTGGCATCCATCGCCATCATCTGCTGCGTGGTGATGATCCTGCGCCCCGACGAAGAACCGGGCTGGCCCGCGATGTGGACGGTCGTGTCGATCTTCATCTCGATCGGATTGCTGGTGGTCTATGCCTATGCGCTCAAACCGCTGGGTTTCCTGATCCCGACAGCCATTGTCGCTGGCGCGCTAAGCTATCAGATCAACCCCAAGCCCGTCTTGGCTGCCCTCACGGGGCTGGGCCTGTCGGTCGGGTTGTTCGTGCTGTTCAAATTCATTCTTGATCTGGGCCTTGTGGCCTTTCCAAAGGGGTGGTTCTGATGGAACTCGTCGACAACCTCGCGCTTGGCTTTTCCATCGCACTGTCGCCCTACACGTTGATGCTAGCGGTGCTGGGGTGCTTTATCGGCACCATTGTCGGCGCGCTTCCGGGGCTTGGCCCCAGCAACGGTGTGGCGATCATGATCCCGATCACCTTTTCGCTGGGCCTTGGCGCGGTGCCTGCCCTCGTCCTGCTCACGGCGATCTACTACGGCGCGATGTATGGCGGGCGGATCAGTTCGATCCTGCTGAACATTCCCGGCGATGAACCGGCCCTGATGACCACCCTTGACGGCTATCCGATGGCCAAGAACGGGCGTGCCAGCGATGCGCTGGTGATTTCCGGTGTGGCCAGTTTTGTCGGTGCCTTGCTGGCCACAATCGGGTTGATGCTGCTGGCCCCGCTTCTTAGCCGTGTGGCCTATGAATTCGGCCCCGGTGAATACTTTGCGCTTTATCTGCTGGCCTTTGCCACGCTGGGCGGCATTTCCAGCAACAATCAGGCCAAGGCGGCGCTGGCCTCCTGTATCGGCCTGATGATCGCGATGATCGGCCTTGATCCGAACTCGGGCCTGCCGCGCCTGACGGGCGGCAACCTGCACCTTTATGACGGCATCGACTTTCTGGTCGCCATCGTCGGGCTGTTCGCCGTGTCCGAGATTTTCTTTTTCATCGAAAGCCACGGGAAATCCTCGGCTGTGGGGGTGCTGGTGGGCAAGGTCCGCGTGCCATGGGGTGATATCTGGGCGACCCGCTGGACCATGCTGCGCTCAAGCTTTGTGGGATTTTTCGCAGGCGTTCTGCCCGGTGCAGGGGCCAGTCTGGGCAGTTTCATGACCTATATGATGGAGAAATCCATTTCGGGTGAAAAAGGCGGTTTCGGCACAGGTGTGCCCAAGGGTGTCGCCGCCCCCGAGGCTGGCAATAACGCCGCCGCCGGTGGCGCGCTGGTGCCGATGCTGACGCTGGGTGTACCGGGGTCGGGCACGACTGCTGTGCTGCTGGCCGTGCTTGTCACGCTCAACATCACGCCGGGGCCGACGCTGTTTACAGAACGTCCCGATGTGGTCTGGGGGTTGATTGCCTCGCTTTTGATCGCAAACTTTGTGCTGCTGTTCATGAACGTGCCGATGGTCAAAATCTTTGTGCACGTCTTGCAGGTGCCTCCCGCAATTCTGTTGCCTGGTGTGACGATGATCAGCTTTGTCGGCATCTATTCCCTGACAGGCAGCTATTTTGACCTGTTGCTGGTCGTTGCCTTTGGTGTGCTGGGCTATCTACTGCGCAAACTGGATATACCAACTGTGCCTGTCATTTTGGGCATCCTGTTGGGGCATCAGATGGAAAAACAACTTCGCGATGCAATGGTCCTGTCGGACGGCAGCGCATGGGGGCTGATCTATACCAGACCCAGCGACCCGACCGACCTGTCGCTGATTGCACTTGGCCTGTTGATTGCCGCAGTCTTGGGCTTTTTCGCGCCGATCTTCCTGCGCAAGTTCATCAAGAAGCCCCAAGCGGTGACCGACTGATGGTGCGCATTCTGGTGCCTTCCGGTGCCCTTGGGTTGGGCTATGACAAGGCGGCGCTTGATCGTGCTGTCGCGGCCAAACCCGACCTGATCGCAATCGACGGCGGATCAACGGACAGCGGCCCATCCTATCTGGGGCGGGGCGTGTCAAAATACGCCCGCGCCGCGACCAAGGCCGAATGGCGCGGGCTGATCGAAGCGCGCGCCGTGGCGGGTGTGCCACTGGTGATCGGCACGGCTGGCACCTGCGGGGCCGATAGCGCCGTGGATTGGCTTTATGACATCACCGTGGAAATTCTGGCCGAACTGGGCCAATCCGCCAAAATCGCCGTCCTGAAATCGGGCCAACCCGCCGCGCGCATCAAGTCCGCACTGGCAGCGGGCGACATCACGCCGCTGCCCCACGCGCCCGCCATCGACGCGGGCGTGATCGACGATTGCACCCACATCGTGGCCCTTGCGGGGGCCGAACAGATCGCGGCTGCGCTGGACACGGGCGCGGATATCGTCATCGCGGGGCGCACCACCGACACCGCCATCATCGCCGCCCTGCCGATCTTGCGCGGCTGCCACACAGGGGCCGCGTGGCACGGGGCCAAGGTTGGCGAATGCGGCGCGCTTTGTGCCACCAACCCGCAGTCGGGCGTGATTCTGGTCGATTTCGACGACACCGCATTTGTCGTTACCCCGATGGCCGATGGCGCGCATGCCACGCCCCACACGGTCAGCGCGCATATGCTTTACGAAAACTCCGACCCGTTCATCCTGTTTGAACCGGGCGGGCATCTGGACGTGACAGGCGCGAAATACACCGCATTGGACGATACCCGCGTGCGCGTTGAAGGCTCCGTCTGGGTGCCTTCCGATCGCTACACGGTCAAGTTGGAAGGCGCGCGGATCACCGGCTATCAAACCGTGATCATGGCCCTGTTGCGCGACCGCCGCTATGTGGCGAACGCGAAGGCGTGGTGCGATGATATTGCGGTGAAACATGCCGCCAAAGTGACGGATCGTTTGGGCGAGATCGACTATCGGCTGGACCTGCGCATCATCGGGCAGGACGCCACCCTTGGCGCGCTGGAAAACCGGCCCGCCGACCTGACCGAAGCAGGCGTGATGGCCATTGTCACCGCCCCCGATCAGGCCACCGCCAACGACATTGCCAAACTGCTGAACCCCTACCTGCTGCACCATCCCCTGACGCAGGCCGAGGAACAGCCGACATTTGCTTTCCCGTTTTCCCCCGCCGAGATTGACCGCGGGGCGGCCTACGAATTCTGTCTCAACCACGTGCTGACGCTGCGCGATCCGATGGAGGCGTTCACGCTAGAGGTGCGCGATGTCTGAACTGGGCCAGATCGTCGAAAAGGTGCGCAGCAAGAACGCGGGGCCGTTCTGGCTGACCGTGGATATCTTCTGCGGATCGCCGGACGCCTTTGCGCGGGTGCGCGATGGTGTCTCAACCGACCGCATCGCGCAACTGTTCCAAACCACGCCCGACCAGATCAAACGCTTTGATATTCCTGATCTGAACGTGGTGAAATTCAGCCTGCCACGCCCTGCGATCCAAGGGACTGTGGCCGACCGTGATATGCACGGGGCAAGCTGGGCAGCTTTGGTCGCGGAACTGGACGTGAATTAACTGCGCCGCGCCAGTTTGCTAAGGAATGGCGCGCCCAAGATCACGAACACGATCCTGATCAGGTGATGCGCCACGACAACCGCCGCATCCGCCCCTGCGACCAGCGCGACAATCGCCATTTCCGCCTGCCCGCCGGGAGAAAAGGCCAGCAAGGCTTCGGTCACGGGCAGCCATCCCATCTGGATCACAGCAGCCGCAAACACTGTCGAAATCACCAGAATGATCAGCGTATATCCGACCCCCGCTGTCACATCGACGCGTAATTCGCGCCAGCTGATACCGGCGTATTTCACGCCCACCGTAAAGCCGATGAAAAACTGCGCCGCCTGTATCGCCTCGGCGGGTGGGCGAAAGTGGATGATGCCCGACAGCGACAGTGCCGCCGTCAGGAACAACGGACCCAGAATCGATGCACCAAACATCCCGATGGCCTTGGCACCCTGCCAGCCGACCAATCCGGCGGCGATCATGATCGCCAACTCCAAAGGCGGCACAGATGTGAACGGCGCGCCCACCGGCGCGTTCAAATCCGCCCCGAACCAATAGGCAAAAACAAATGGCAGCAGCGTCACCACGATCAACACGCGGGTGGCGTGGATCAGGGACAGCGCGCGCACATCGCCGCCCGCTTCCTCGCCAAACAGCAGCATATCCTGCAATCCGCCGGGCATCGCCGAATAGAACGCAGTGGCATGATCAAACCCGAACATGCGGCGAAAGAACGGATAGCCCACAGCGCCGATGCAGATCACCAGCACCGGCATCAGCGCCAGCGTCCAGATCATCGTGCCCAACTGGCCAAACAGCGCCGGTGTGATCGTCGCGCCCACGGCAACACCCAGGATCGTGCGCATGATCGTGCTGGCACGGGGCGCACCGCGCAACGGAACCCCGATCAGCGCCGCGATCAGACACCCCAGCATCGGCCCAAGCAGCCACGGCAGCGGCAGATGAAGCACTTTGAAGGTGCCCACACCAAGACCCGAAATCAGCAATGTGGTCAGTAAGGGGGGCATGACCCGCTCCGGCGAATTGCGCCAGACGAACGCCGATCCAGCAAAGTGGGGATGGTACCGCCTCCCCGGCTTGAACGGGGGACCCCTGGTTCCACAAACCAGTGCTCTAACCAACTGAGCTAAGGCGGCACACGTGGGGGATTTAGCGCCCCAGCCCCGCGATTGCAAGCCACCAGTTGCGCCAATTGTGCAGCCGTCTGCGCAGCGCGCCTCTTGCCAATCCTGTCCGCCCCGCGCTAAGCCATCCCCACACCAGACCGGAGGCCACCATGGGCATCGACACCGAACGCGACATCGAAGCCAACCTGCAAATCGGCCCGACCGATCACGGCATGGTGCGCATTTTCGTCGAAGGCAACGGCATCGAAATCCCCATGGACTTTGACCCCGACGAAGCCGTCGAAATCGCCGAAGAAATCATCACCGCCGCCAAAGCTGCGCGTTTGATCAAGTAAAAGGCTGACGTGAGGGGAAGTTACCCCTTGCCAGCCCCCCCTTGGCCCTGCCACCTTGAATGGCGGGGGACGGGATGTTTCGACTATTCAAAACAGGCGAAGCCTTGGGCAATTTCTCGACGATCCTGATGGGGGCGTCGATTTTTGCGGTTTCGGCAGGCACTGGCGTTGTTCCCCCGCCCGGCACGGTGCAAACCTCGCTGGGGGCGGGCAACCTGATCGCCCATCTGTCCGACGAAAAACGCAAAAGCGCCGAACACGTGCTGGCGCAATTCCGCAAGCAAATCGAAAAAGACTGGCAGGCATGGGCACCCCGCGCCAGCCACGCCACCGATGACATGCGCGAAAGCGCGCTGACCAGCTTTGATGCGGTCCTGCCCCTGATCAAACTGCGCCCCGCCGAGGTGGTCGCACAGCGGCTGGACGGCGAACGCATGGCCGACCTGTTGCTGGAAAAGGCCGAAGCCGCCTTGCCCGCCGTCTATGCCAACCGCAATCCTCGCGACCACGAGGCCGCGTTGGCACGCAAGTTCCTGTGGAACCTGACGTTCAAGGCCTACAGCTATCTGGTGACGATCCCCGAATACACAGCCAAGATCGCGCCGGCCCTTTGGACGGACCTGCTGAACCAGCTTGACCGGGTCGAGGCGACCCTTGCCACCCGTTTTGATCGGGTCGAGGCGCTGTTGCTTGACCAGATCCGCACCAGTGAACAATCCGCCAAGGCGCGCGAAAGCGGGATCAGTGACACGGCCCTCATCGGCCTTGCCAAACGCATCGCCGCCGACATCGACAACCCTGCGCAGGCGTTTCGTGAACTGGCCAAGGCGGTGGAAATCGCCATTTCCGTGCAAGCGGGTGCGAGCGACGAAGATGACGCCATCGCCGGTGCCGCCCGCCTGTCAGCCGAAGGTGCGCATGATCAGGCGGTGCTGGGGCTAAACGCCGCCATGGCTGCCGAGGAAACCGCGCACAAGACCCGCATGGTCCGGCTGCTGAATGCGGGGCTTGCACAGGATATGCTGGCACGTGACGCCGTGTCGGCCGCCGCGCGTCTAGTCAAGATCGCCGATATCGAGGCCGGTGGCCACGCCGATTTCGACACCATCGGCAAGGTCTGGATGGAATGGTATCTAAAGGGGCGCGATGGCGGCGCGATGATTGATCTGGCCGTGGCAGGCGCCTTGGCCCAGGCCATGCAGGCCCGCGCCTCTGACCGCACACAGGCTGGCACCGCATTGAATTACCTTGGCATAATCTTGCACACCCGCGGCGAGCGCGAAGCGGGGCCGCGCCATCTGCTAGGGGCTGTTGCCGCATTCGAGGAGGCAATCAGCAACTGGCCCAAGACCTCGCAACCCGAACTTTGGGCCAAGGCGCAGATGAACCTTGCCAATTCGTTGCACGCGCTGGCGATCCGCGAACCGGGCAATGACCGGCTGACCCGCGCGATTGCCGCATATGATCACGCGCTGGAAATCCGGCGCGCCGACACCCGGTCCCCTGCGTGGGCAATGACGCAGATGAACCGCGCAACCGCCCTGCGCACCCTTGGCGAATGGGAAGAAAACCGCGACATTCTGGCGGAATCCCTCGCAGCAATCGAAACATCGCTGCAACTGCGCAAACGCAAGGTCCACGAAGGCCAATGGGCGATGACCGTGCTGAACCGGGGGATGACACGGCGCGCCTTGGCGGCGCTCGATGGCGATGCCCTGCTGATGCAGGACGCGCTGAACGACATTATCGCCGCCGCCGATTGCTGGAGCGGGGATGACGCGCAGTTCTATCGCGCCACCGCCACCCTGCAGGAAGGGATCGCGCGCCGCTGTCTTGGCCCGCTTATGGGTGAACCCGCGCAAATCACCGATGCGCGCCGTTGTTTCGCCAATGCCGCAACCGATTTCGGCGTCGATGATGCCCCGGTCGACCGCCTGACCGCCCTTGGCCAAGACGCATTGGCGCTGCTACACGAGAACACCGATGCGGGCCTTGATCAACTTGACGAAGTGATGAACGCCCTGTCCGATGTGGGCCATTTTCGCGGCGCGGCCCTTCTGGCGCGGGATCGCGACAGGCTGCTGAAAGCGCCCGCTATGGCTGCGCAAGGCTAAAGGCAATGCTGGGGCGCGGATCGCGCAGGGCTTGCAACCGCAGCGCCGTGGTGCGCGCGAATTTCTGCACCATCACCTTGCGCCGTGCCGGTGCCAGTTTGCTTTCCGGCCCCATCCGCAGGATTTCCGCGTCATAGGCATCGGCGATGATCAGCCCTGTGTCGTCGGGCAAAAGATCAGTTGGAAAATCACTGTCGACCGCCCAGAAAAAGCGGTCGCACCACGCCAGATAACCCTGCCATTTGCTGTCGGACTGGTAATCCGCGCGGCTGGACTTGCACTCGATCACCCAGACCTCGCCCCTGGGGCCAAGCGCCATGACATCGACACGCAGGCCGGGTGCGGGCACCAGTTCCTCGACGCTGACGAAATTATGGCCCAGCAAGTGCCGGCACACCCCGCGCGCAAGGCGCTGTCCGGGCTGCATCGCCTCCAAAAGGGTATCGGTGGTGACATCCTGCTGCATAGACGCAAACATGAACAATAGGTGAACATCGGTCAAGAGGCAGAAAGGATGCTTGACATAATACTATTTGGTATCATATTTAAGTGAAACCTTTTTGTATCATATGAGACGCCGATGACCAACAACCAACCTATCTTTCGCGCCCTCGCCGATCCGACCCGTCGCGACATCCTGTTGATGCTACGTGGCGGTGAAAAGACAATCGCGCAAGTCGCCGAGAATTTCGACATGACCCGCGCCGCGGTCAAAAAGCACCTGACCGTGCTCAGCGATGGCGGCCTTATCCAGGTGCGTCCAAAGGGGCGCGAGAAACTGAACGCGCTTGACCTACAGGGCATGGCCCCCGTCCTTGATTGGCTCTCGTTCTTTGATGCCTTCTGGGATCACCGCCTTGCAGCCCTTAAGACTGCCATCGAAAAGGAATCGAAATGACCACGAACTCCCTCACCAAAACGATCTTCCTGCGCGCCGACAAGACAACTGTCTGGGACTATCTGACTGACCCTGAAAAACTGGGCATTTGGTTTCACAAACCCAAGAACACGCTGACACTAGGTGAATCATTTGAAATGTTCGGCACCGAGAGCGGCGATAAACTGCTTTGGGGCACGGTGACAAATGCGCGACCTCATGACCTACTGGAATACACCTTCACGATCCCGCACATGCCCGACACCATCAGCACCGTCACATGGACGCTTGAATCTGTGGCAGGTGGAACGCGCTTGTCGCTTAACCACCAAGGGCTTCCCGGAACCGAGGACATGTTTTACCTGTCGCTCGCACTTGATAGTGGCTGGGATGGTCACTTTGTGCGCTTGCGCAACGAATTGCAACCGGGCGACTAACCGACACAACTTGGTCGAAATCGTGACAAGTGACCCTGCGTCACGCCATTGCAGCGTCACACTCCTGCCGCGCTTGCCCGTCACAAGTCCCCCAACACCAAAAGGGGATACCTGCCATGACACTGTTTCAAGACGTTACATTCTTTCAAGTCACCCTAAGCCTGCTTGCCGTTGGCGTGCTCGAACAGCTCGCACAGTTCCTGCCTAAGGATATCGTCGGCCCCAACGGCTGGCTGTTGCGCAACGACGCGCAGGGCTAACGACACCCCTTGCCGGATCGCGCAAAGCACCCTACCTAAAGCAGTGGCGGGTTTCTGCGCTTCACGTCGCCTGGGATAATTCCAGTGGCCTTACGCAAATCCGAGGTGGCTGGCGCTGTCGTGGCCCTGGCTTCGTTACCTGGCTACCACCTGTACATACAGGTCCTCGGGAATACATACCCTGACGGATGCCGCGGTTCCCGCCACCAACCGCACCCAATTACAATCCAAGACGGGCGATCGTCGGCCTGTGGGTTGGCGATAAGACGTTGCCGTTTGGCACTTTATAGCTGCCGCGTTCATCTTCGTTCACGGTATCGAACGTGGCTTGATTCCGGGCATGGTGTTATTGAACTGCGCGCGACAACGCCCAGAACGACACACCCGAAGTCAGGAAATTGATCCCGACCAGCAGGCCGATGGCCCATGAGGCCGTGCCGGGCAAACCGATCAGCAACAACAGGCCAACAACGCCCGCCGCAATGCCACTGGCCACAAGCCAGCCCCAGCCGCGCATGGGCCGGGTGCGCAGCCCGATCGCCGTTTCAAACCCGCCCTGAATCAGGAAAACAATGGCCAATAACACGGTCAGCCCGATCAATCCGGTCAGCGGGAAAAACGCCAGATACACACCGGCGGCAAGGTGCAACACCCCCACCAACCCGCTGAAAATCGCCGACGACCAGTCGCGCGTCTGGAAGGCATAGAAAAACACCGCCCCGCCCGTCAGCAACAGGAACCAGCCGATCATCACCTTGATCGCGATGCTGGCAAACAGCGGAAACAGGATCGCCAGCACGCCCAGAACCATCAGGATCAGGCCAAGCGTGCGAAACCGTCTGGCGTGGCGGGCAATAGCTTCATCGTGGCGAAAATCTGGATCGCTCATGACATATCTCCTGTATTTTCAGTAATTTAGTGGCGATCAACCCGCACAGGCACCGGCACATGCAGGCCAACGCGGCCATGGTGGCCCTTGTCGTCGTCATCATCGTCCTCGCCCATGTTCATGATGGCGATACCGAACTGCACACCGGCAAAAACGATCCCGTTAAAGACCCAGAGCATCAGCGCCGCAACAATGCCGATGGATGATCCCGACACAAGCCGCCACAACCCGCCCACATCAAAGGCAAACAGCATCCCGACAAAGATCGCCGAAGCGACAAAGCCTATGATGCAATGCTTGATATACATCTGGATCAGATTTGGACCGTTGCGCTGTGACATGGCTGCACTCCTTGTGGGTCAAGGGTAGTCCTGTGCGCTGTGCAATTCCAGTGGGGGTGGCGGGATGACGCGGCGGGGTGGCCAGAATTGGCCGAATATGGTGGGAACCGCTGGCCAGGCGCTTGCGGCTTGGCCCCGGAATTCCCGCCCTAGAACGCGTCGGGTTTCGCCTCTGGGCCATGTGATCAAGCACGCCGTTCACGAATTGCGGCTCCTTGCTTTCGGGAAAAAACGCACGCGCCACATCCACGTATTCGACAATAGCAACCTTGGGGGGTGTGTCCTTGCCAATCATCTCGGCGCCGGCGGCGCGGAACAGGGCGCGCAGGGTCGGATCAATGCGCCCGATGGGCCATTTTGCGACCAGCGCGCGGTCGGTCATCTGGTCAATCTTGGCTTGATTGTTGACCGCGTCCTGCATGATCGCGCGAAAGGTGTCCACATCGCCCTCGGCCATCTCGTCTCCCTCGTAAACGGCGCCAAAACGGTGGTCCTCGAATTCGCGCATGACCGCATCAACGGTCTGGCCCGACTGTTCCATCTGGAACAGCGCCTGCACCGCATAGAGCCGACTGGCCGAACGCATCTTGCGTTTCTGGTTGCCTGAAATCGTCATGCTGTCGTCTTGCCACCCGCCAAAAGAATATCGCTGGCAAAGCCGACGCTTTGACCAGAGTTGCCCCACTTACGGGTCAGCGCAATCAGGTGCAAGGCCGCAGCCGCAGCGCCGCCCCCCTTGTTCTGGTCCTTGGGGTCGGCGCGCACGGCGGCCTGTGCATAGTTTTCCACCGTGAGGATGCCGTTACCGATACAAAGCCCTTGCAAACCAAGCAGTTGCAAGGCGCGGCTGCTGTCGTTGCAAACGGTGTCATAGTGGGTCGTTTCACCACGAATGACACAGCCCAGCGCGACATAACCGTCAAAATTGCTCAGGCGTTCGGCGATGCCGATGGCCGTGGGAATTTCCAGTGCACCGGGCACATGCACGATGTCATGGCCCGCGCCCACCGCATCTAATTCAGCGACCGCACCGGCGATCTGGTTATCGCTGATGTCCTTGTAATAGGGCGAGGCGACGATCAAAACCTTGACGGGTTTATCAAATTCCGCGCGGGGCATGATGTAATGGGACGGTCCAGCCACTAGCTTATCTCCGAGATTTTGCGGGTGCCGACAATTTCCAGCCCGTAGGCGTCAAGCCCGACAACCTTGGGTTTGGGCGAATTGGTCAGCAAGGTAATTTGCGACAGACCCAGCGAGGACAGGATTTGCGCGCCCAGCCCGTATTGGCGCAGGGTCTGGGGCGAAACTTCGTCGGCGGCGGCCAGTTTCATGTGCAGATCACGCAGCAGCACCAGCACGCCGCGCCCTTCGGCGGCGATCAGGGTCATCGCATCGCCAAATTCGCGCGCGCGCCCCTTGCCACCGGTGCCCACCACATCCAGCAGCGGGTCCATCGCATGCATCCGCACCAAAACCGGATCGTCGCCGGAAATATCGCCCTTGATCAGCGCCAGATGTTCGGCCCCTTGGGTTTCATCCGTGAAAATGCGCAGGGTCCACTCACCGCCAAATTCGCTTTGGATCACCTGCTCGTCGCGCACTTTCACAAGGTTGTCGTGGCGGCGGCGATAGGCGATCAGATCGCTGATCGTGCCGATTTTCAGGTTGTGCAACTGGGCAAAGGCCACCAGTTCGGGCAGGCGCGACATGGTGCCATCTTCGTTCATGATTTCGCAGATCACGCCGCTGGGGTTCAGACCGGCCAGACGGGCCACATCAAC
Source organism: Octadecabacter sp. R77987 (assembly GCF_042466115.1). Taxonomy (NCBI): domain Bacteria; kingdom Pseudomonadati; phylum Pseudomonadota; class Alphaproteobacteria; order Rhodobacterales; family Roseobacteraceae; genus Octadecabacter; species Octadecabacter sp. R77987. Next base: position 1,063,332 of record NZ_JAXHBQ010000001.1, read on the forward strand.
AGCCGCTTCGGTATGGCCAGCGCGCACCAGCACGCCACCATCGCGGGCGCGCAGCGGGAACACATGGCCCGGCGTGGCGATATCGGCAGCCCCTTTGGTGCCGTCAATCGCCACGGCCACGGTCAGGGCACGGTCATGGGCGGAAATGCCGGTGCTGACGCCTTCGCGGGCCTCGATACTGACGGTAAAGGCCGTTTCGTGGCGGCTGGAATTATAGGTCGACATGAGCGGCAAACCCAAGGCATCAATCCGCGCGCCGGGCATGGACAGGCAGATCAGTCCGCGCCCGTGTTTGGCCATGAAATTAATCGCGTCAGGCGTGGCCATCTGCGCGGGGATCACCAGATCGCCCTCGTTCTCGCGATCCTCGTGATCGACAAGGATGAACATCCGGCCGTTGCGGGCATCGTCAATGATTTCCTCGACGCTGGAAATGGCATCACGCCAGTCTTCCTCGACGGGTCCGGGCTGTTCAAAGGCTTGGGTCATGGGATCATCCTTGGCAGTTGCGCGCTTGCTAGCGGTTTGCGCGGCCCAAGGAAAGGGGGCGTGGGTCAAGACCCACCTTACGGGGCGTCGCGGAAGGTGGAAATCGGGTTCACGCCCGGAATCAAGCCGAAGGCGCCGGGCGATCGGCGGCCCATGGGTCGGCGATATGCCAGCAAAGCGAACTTCGGTCAGGGAAGATGAACGCGGCTACCATAAAGTGCCATAGCGGCGCTGTCAGATCGCCAACCCGCGAGCCGCCGAACACCCTTTGCCTAGGCCAACAAGCGCGACACCCCGTAAGGTGGGTTTCAACCCACCCGCCCCGCTAGTCCCATTCGCGCAGCCGCGCGACATAACGCGCCATCGTGTCGATCTCGAGGTTCACATGATCGCCCAGCACCACCGCGCCCCATGTGGTTGCCTGTTTCGTATGCGGGATGAAATTGATGCCGAAATCCGCCCCATCCACCTCGTTCACGGTCAAGGACGTGCCATTCAGCGCCACCGATCCCTTGGGCGCGATGAACCGCGCCAGATCACCGGGTGCACGCAGGGTCACGCGGGTGCTGTCGCCCTCCTCGGCCAGGCCGATCACCTCGGCCACGCCATCCACATGGCCCGAGCGATATGCCCGCCCAACTCGTCACCCACCTTCAAAGCGCGTTCCAGATTGATCCGCTTGCCCACCGGCCAGCCGTTGCGGCCGATGTTGGTCTTGCTGACGGTTTCGGCGGATATTTCCACATCGAACCAGTTTTGCGGGGTCTTGCCCAGCGCGATCACCGTCAGACACACCCCGTCACAGGCAATCGACGCACCAATATCAATGCCCGCGATGTCATAGGCTGTGCCGATCCGCGCGCGCAGGTCGCCACGCTGTTCCACCTCAAGAACTTCGCCAATGTCGGTGATGATGCCGGTGAACATATCTTCCCCTTGTTTGCTTGGCCCAGACCTAGCCAATTGCCCCCGACTGGGCAAGGTCCGAGCGCGCGCCTTAATGTTGCCAAATCACAGGTTTACCAATTAGGAACTGTATCAGAGGATTGTGGGCGGTATCGTGACCCAGGACACCACCAGACGCTTTTTGTTCCTACAGGGGCCGCACGGGCCCTTTTTCCACCGGCTGTCGCGCATGTTGCGCGCGGCGGGGGCGCAAACGTGGCGCGTGGGGTTCAACGCCGGTGATCGCGCGTTCTGGTTCACGCCCTCCACCTACATCCCCTTTCGCGGCACGCCTGATGAATGGCCCGCGACCTTCAAGTCACTGATCACGGACAGAAAAATCACCGATATCGTGCTTTATGGCGATACCCGCCCGATCCACGCACAGGCCGTTGCTGAGGCCAAGGCGGCGGGCCTGACGGTGCATGTCTTCGAGGAAGGCTATATGCGCCCCTATTGGGTGACCTATGAACGGGGCGGCACCAACGGCAATTCCCGCCTGATGGATATGACCATACCGCAGATGCAGCGCGCGCTTGAGATGTCCGATCTGGACGTCCCAGAGGCACCCGCCCATTGGGGCGACATGCGCCAGCACGTCTTTTACGGCGCGCTTTACCATTGGTTCGTGATGTTCCGGAACGGCGATTATCGCAATTTCAAACGGCACCGTGAATTGCCCGTGGCCCGTGAAACGATGCTTTACACCAAACGTCTGCTGCTGATGCCGCTGATCGCGCTGGACCGGATCATCGCCACCGCGCGGATCAAATACGGCGGCTTTCCCTATCACCTGGCCCTGCTGCAACTGGAACATGACGCCAGTTTCCAGATGCACAGCCCCTTTACGCGGATGGAAGAATTTCTGGATCTGGTGATTTCTGGCTTTGCCAAGGGCGCGCCGCAACACCACCACCTTGTTTTCAAGGCGCATCCACTGGAAAACGGGCGTTCGCCGATCCGCAAGATCATTCGCCGACTGGCCCGCGAAAACGGCGTCAAGGCCCGCGTGCACTATGTCCGAGGCGGCAAACTGGCCCGCCTGCTTGATCACGCGCGCACCGCCGTCACCGTCAATTCCACCGCCGCGCAGCAGGTGTTGTGGCGCGGGATCCCGCTCAAGGTGTTTGGCAAGGCGGTCTATGCGAAACCGGAATTTGTCTCGACCGATCCGCTGCCCGACTTTTTCGCGCAGCCCGGCCGCCCCGACAATCGTGCCTATAAGGATTACCGCCGCTTCTTGCTGGAAACGTCACAAGTTGCGGGCGGGTTCTATTCGGCGCGCGGGCGCCGTCAGCTGATGCGGCAAGTGGTCGACCTTATGCTTGCGCCCGACGATCCCTATGATGCGCTGCGCTCGGGCACCGCCGCACCACGCCAGCAGTTGCGCGTTGTGACGTGACAGCCACAAGGGGTTGCGATACCACCTGACAATCGCGGCAGCATAGCAACAGTTGCGTCCACCAATCCGCCAACCACAAGACCTATGGCTAGCAAAGCCGCCACGATTCCAGTAGATTAAAAGAAAAACTGAGGCAGTTAATAACAAGGTCGAGGAGACCGGAGCAGTGAAAACCCTAGTGACGCGCCTGTCCAAGGGCGTGGCCATCGTGGCAGTATTGGGCCTTGTGTCCTCCTGTGGCTTGCCGCGGTCCGGGCCAAACAAAAACGAAATCTTCTCGGGGTCGTCCTCGAGGACGGCGACGCATTCGTGCTGACAGTCAATGATCGGGTCAACCGCATCGCAGGTGTGACCCCTGCGTTGGCATTCTCGGCAGGCTTTCGTGACGCAGCCCTTGTCGGGTCTGACACGATCCGCCCCGGTGATGTGCTGGGTCTGACGATCTGGGAAAATGTCGACGATGGCCTGTTGGTCCCCACAGGACAGAACGCAACCGTGCTGGAAGAAGTGCAGGTTGACGGCGCAGGCTTTATCTTTGTGCCCTACGCCGGCCGCATCCGCGCCGCGGGCAACACCCCCGAAGCGATCCGCCGGTTGATCAGCGAAAAACTCAACGATGAAACGCCCGACCCGCAGGTGCAGGTGCGCCGCTTGGCCGGTGACGGATCAACCGTATCCATCGTCGGGGCCGTCGGCGCCCAAGGCGTCTATGCGATTGAGCGCCCCACCCGCACGTTGTCGGCCATGCTGGCGCGCGCCGGTGGCGTTGTCGTGGAACCCGATATTGCCCAGGTGACAGTCGTGCGCGGCGATCACAGCGGCTCGATCTGGTTTGAAGACCTGTATGATCACCCCGGCCATGATATCGCCCTGCGCGGCGGTGACCGGATCATTGTCGAACAGGACACCCGCACATTCACCGCCCTTGGCGCGACAGGCACGCAAAACCGCGTGCCCTTTGAAAGCCAGACCATTTCCGCGATCGAGGCCCTGGCAACGGTCGGTGGCCTTTCCAGCGCCGTGGCTGACCCGACAGGCGTATTCGTGTTCCGCAACGAACCCGAAGAAATCGCCCGTCAACTGGTCGGCCGCAACGATCTGGTCGGCACGCAGCGTGTTGTCTATGTCCTTGATCTGACACGACCAAATGGCATGTTCATGGCCCGCGATTTCGCGATCCGTGACGGCGATACCGTCTATGTGACCGAAGCGCCGTTCACGCAGTTCAACAAGGCAATCGCCGCAGCAACGGGTTCGCTGAACTCGGCCAATGCGGTTCAGGGCCTTGCTGGCAACTAATGGCTGACACCCAAATCCGGGCCGCCGCGGGGGAAACCCTGCGGCGGCTTTACGTTTATAACGGCGGTTTTCTGACCCAATCGCGCGTGCGCCGTATCCTGACACTGGCCGGATACGACATCCGCCTTGGCAAACCCTCCGGCAAGGATATGGTCGGCGTCTGGGGCCAATCCCCCACGTCAGGGCGGGGCGAAGCCGTGGCCAACCGCACCCAAACGCCCGTCTTGCGGGTCGAGGATGCATTCCTGCGCTCGGTCCTGCCGGGGCGCAGCGGTGAACCGCCCCTTGGCCTGCATCTGGACAGCCACGGTGTGCACTTTGACCCATCCACCCCCAGCGATCTGGAACTGATCCTGCGCGATGATCCACTGGATGACACCGCCCTTTTGAACCGCGCACGCGACTGCATGGGCGAACTCCAGCGCCTGCACCTGTCCAAATACAACGCCTTTGACCCTGCCACCCCTGCCCCCGAACCGGGCTATGTGGTGGTGATTGACCAGACCCGCAATGATGCCTCGGTCAAGGCAAGCGGCGCTGATCTCAATACCTTCCGAGAGATGCTGTATTACGCGCAAGAGGAACACCCAAGCGCGCGCATCCTGATCAAGACCCACCCCGAAACCACAGGCGGGCATCGCGATGGCTACTTCACCGTTGATGACTGCACCGACCGCATTTCGCTATTTGACACGCCCGTGTCCCCTTGGGCGCTGTTTGAAGGGGCCGTGGCTGTTTACACCGTGTCCTCGCAAATGGGGTTCGAGGCGATCCAGATGGGCCATAAACCCGTGGTCTTTGGCCAGCCGTTCTACATGGGCTGGGGTCTGAGCGATGATCGCAAGCCGCTGGATCGTCGCCAACGCAAGCTGACCCGCGCGCAGCTTTTTGCCGGGGCGATGATCCTTTATCCCACATGGTATGACCCCTACCGCGACAGGCTTTGCACGCTGGAGGTGGCGATTGAAACGCTGGCGGCACAGGCCCGCGCCTGGCGTGACGATCATCAGGGATGGGTCGCCGCAGGCATGCGCCTGTGGAAACGCGCACCGCTGCAAAAGGTGTTCGGCCAGCACCGCCGCATGGTGTTTGAAAACGATCCCGCCCGCGCCGTGGCACGCGCCGCCAAAGACGGACGCGGGCTTATGGTCTGGGCCGGAAAATCTACTGGCCACGATGGGGCCGTGCAGGTCGAAGATGGTTTTCTGCGTTCGCGCGGGCTGGGCGCGGATCTGATCGCGCCGTTGTCGCTGGTGCTTGATGATCTGGGCATTTATTACGATCCAAGCGAACCCAGCTGCCTTGAAGACCTGATCAACGCCAGCGCCGACCTGCCCGAAGCGGCCCGCGTCCGCGCCGACCGGCTGATCGCCCGCCTGACGCAAAACCGGCTGACGAAATACAACCTGTCGGCGCAAACCACCCTGCCCGCCGGCCTGCCCGCAGGGCGGCGCATCCTTGTGCCCGGTCAGGTCGAGGATGATGCCTCGATCCGGCTTGGCGCAGCGGATGTGCGCACCAACCGCGACCTGTTGCTGGCCGCCCGCAAGGCCAATCCGGCAGCGGTGATCCTCTATAAACCCCACCCCGATGTGGAGGCAGGCCTGCGCGATGGTGCGGTCCCCGATGCGGGCGACATTGCCGATGCCGTGCTGACGCAAACCGACCCGATCACCGCTTTGGACGCGGTGGACGAGGTCTGGACCATGACATCAACACTGGGGTTCGAGGCGCTGTTGCGCGGCAAGCGCGTGACCTGTCTGGGCACGCCGTTTTACGCCGGATGGGGGCTGACCGATGACCGCGCCGCCCCCGTCACACGCCGCACGGCCTTTCCTGATCTGACGGCCCTGACCCACGCCGTTCTTATTGATTATCCACGGTATTTCGACCCGCAGACCAACCTGCCCTGCCCTGTCGAGGTGGTGGTTGAACGGCTGGCCAATGGCGATCTGCCGCGCCCGTCGCGCGCCAATCGGGCGCTGGCAAAACTCCAAGGGTTATTTGCAAGTTACGCCACGTTTTGGCGCTAGGCGCGCTGCCAAGTGTGCATCAAGTCAGCACCGATGCGCCTGTGATCCACCAGCACGAAACGCGGCGCATCACCGAGCCGCTTTACCCCCAGCGCGCCAATCGCGGGCGTCCCGTCAGCCCCAAGCGCCACTCCGGCGCTGAAACCAACCAACTGGTCCACCACATCCGCCTGCACCAGTGATGCCGCAAGGCTGCCCCCGCCTTCGCACAACACCCGCGTCAGGCCCGCCGCGCCCAGTTGCGCCATCACGTCCGCCGCTGACCCACAGGGCAGCATCACCGCCCCGCGCTTTTCCCACGCAGCGACATCCTTGTCCGCCACATCACCCCCGTGGCAAATCCATAGCGGGGCCACGTCCAGACTGCGCAGCAATGCGCTGTCCACCGGCAGATCAAGCCGCCCCGAAACAACCACCCGCACCGGCTGGCGGGTCACGCCAATGCCGCGCACGGTCAGGGTCGGGTCATCCGCGCGCGCAGTGCCCGCACCAACCATCACCGCGTCATGACGCGCGCGCAGGGCGTGCACCGCGCGGCGCGCATCGGCCCCCGTGATCCACTGGCTTTCGCCTGTGGCCGTGGCAATGCGCCCGTCAAAGCTGGACGCCAGTTTCAGTGTCAGAAAGGGGCGGCCCGCGACCACACGCGCCAAAAAACCCGCATGATCGGCGCGCGCCTGATCGGCGCAAACATCGGTGATCACCTCGATCCCCGCCGCCTGCAACGCTGCAATCCCCCGCCCCGCCACACGCGGATCGGGATCGCCCAGCGCGACCACAACACGCGCCACGCCCGCCGCGATCAATGCTTCGGCACAGGGGGGCGTCTTGCCATGATGGGAACAGGGTTCAAGGGTGACATAGGCGGTGGCCCCGCGCACCGCATCGCCCGCCTGCGCCAGTGCAATCGTTTCCGCGTGCGGACGTCCGCCATCCGCTGTCCAGCCGCGACCAACCACACGGCCATCGGCCACAATCACACAGCCAACAGCCGGATTGGGCCAGACCCGCCCCATGCCGCGCCGCCCCAAGGTCAGGGCGTGCGCCATGTGTCGGGTGTGGGTCACTCGTCCGGTTTGGCGTCTGGGCGCAGTTCGCTGACGAATTTGTCGAAATCGTCTGCGGCTTGGAAGTTCTTGTAAACGCTGGCAAATCGCACATAGGCAACCGTGTCGATCCGCGCGAGGCTTTCCATCACGATCTCGCCGATGGTGCCGGACGGAATATCGGTTTCGCCCATGCTTTCCAGACGGCGCACGATGCCGCTGATCATCTGGTCCATGCGTTCGGGTTCCACGGGGCGCTTTTGCAGCGAAATGCGGACCGAGCGTTCCAGCTTGTCACGGTCGAAATCTTCGCGTCGTCCGTTGGATTTGATCACCACCAGATCGCGCAATTGCACGCGTTCATAGGTGGTAAACCGCCCGCCACAGGCCGGGCAAAAGCGCCTGCGCCGGATCGCAACGTGATCTTCGGCGGGGCGTGAATCTTTCACTTGTGTGTCGACGTTTCCGCAAAAGGGGCAACGCATATTCTGTCCTCGTCTCTGCCTCTGGGGTCTTTGCCCCATTTATTGGCACCACTATAGGGGCAACAGCAGGTCTTGGGTAGCCCGCAATTTACGCCCCAAGATGATGGGGCATCAGCGTGACCTTTGGGATTCAGTTTTGCCCGATCCACTCCCAGCCACCGCCCAAGCTCCACTCCAGCCCCGCTGCGCGCTTGCCGCGCGACAGGGCGTCGGTCCACGGGAACACTACCGTTTCCGGTATGCAGGCCCCGCGTGTCACGAAGCTTTCGCCGACATACACCTCGAACCCACCCAAGGCGGTGCTGATAATTTCATCCGTCGTTTCAGAGGGTTCGCGGCTTACCCCACCAAAAACAACGTAAAAGTAATCGCCGCGCTCGAAACTCACTTCTTCCCAGATCGTGCTTCCCGCACCGGGCCATGGGCGATAATCCAGAGCACGAATGCTGACCCGCATCGCCAGTTCCGGCACCTGCCCCGCAGGCCCGTAGGCGTAAAGCGCATCGCCACCGTCAACGCAGACCTCAAGCTGCTTTCCGGTCTCAAGGATCGTGCAGGACAGGAACGTGTCGCCCTGCGGTGGGCAATCGGCCAGCACAGGGGCCGCCAAAAACAGAAACGGAAAAACACGCAACATCAAATCACCCCGATGGAATATGCCAGCCAAAGCCCCGTGGTGTTTCCACGTATTCGGGCCATTTGAAATCAATGGGCGGATCGTAGTCACACAGCGGCGGCGTGTCACCTTCAGCCTTGCGGCGGGTAAACTCTGCCATCGCAGCATTGCGCGCCTCTGCGTCCTCAAGCAGGCGCAGCGCAGATAGCGCCAGCACCTTGGCAGCGCATTGCACCATCGGATCAATCGTCGCTGGTATCCCGCCCAAGGCATTCATCGCCCAGGCCGGATAGGGGCCACCACGCAGGGCCGGACGGGCAATATAGAACCGCGCGGTGGGGGCATGCCATGTCATATCGGTATAGTCATCAGACGTGGAATTCAGTTGTGAAGGCGGCAGATCGCGGCGCAGGATCGCCTCGGCCTCTTGCGGGGACATCAGTGTTTCACATTCCGGTAGGATCGGATCATCCATCCCCGTCACGCCGCAGTTTTCCTGCACCTGCCGCATGATATCCTTGGCCGCCGCATCCCAAGCAGGCGCGCCAACTGTTTGAATTTGATCCCAGACCATGCCCGCCATCGCGTGATTGGCCAGCCCGTGGCGCGATTTGCAGACCCAGTGGCGTTCAACCCGACAGCCCGTTGCCGCCGCCGCACTTTGCGCCGAAGCATCCAGTTGCGCCGTTACCCGTTCGGCCATCGCAATCGTCGGCACGCGCATCATGTATTGGATATCAGCCAGCGTTGCGGGCAGGTTGTCGGCGGTCGCCTGCCCCGTCGACAGGATGCTTTCGGAAATCGACCAGCCCCCCTGATGGGACAGCATGGAATCCCGCAAGAACCGCGCCGATTGATACATCATCACCAGCGCATCATTGGCCCCCGGCGCGCGCACGTCGCTGTGGCTTTGCGGGATCGGGGCGCCATCTCGTGCGCCCCACGTTTCAGGCGCGTCACAGATAAACCGGTATATCATCGAATAAGCGGCACCACAGTGCGTGTCCCAGCGCACCGTATTGCACATGGGCAGCATATAGAACGGATGGAACGACAGCATCCCCGCCAGCCCGTCATAATATCCCTTGGCCGCATGGATCGGTTTGGACCCGCGCACCTTTTCCGCAGGTTCACCGGTGAAGCGCAAGCCACCCTTGATCCCGTGCTTTTCCATCGCCGCCTTGGTGGCCAGCAGCCCGCCAAGGCCCGCCATGCCCAGCGCCGAATGCGGGTCGGTGTGGCCGCCCGCGGCATAGTCCAGCCCATCGCGGGGCGCACGCATCACATCGGCGGCCTGACAGTTGGCTGGCACCGCATCGTATTCCGCATACATGCCCACCACGGGGCCAGCGCCATTGGACCACTGCGCACAAAACGCCGTCGGCATCCCGCCGCTGCCTTCCTCTACGTCGAACCCTTCGGCGCGCAGCCGGTCCACATACCACGCCGCCGAACGGTATTCACGCCACGCCGTTTCGCCATAGCCGAAAATCGTCGCACAGCCTTGCGAAAGATCATCCGCCGCCCCCTTCACATGGGCAATCGCACTGGTTTGGGCGTCTGTAAGGGGCATGATCTGTCCTTTATGGTCACGCAGCAAAACTGCCCGCACACCCGTGGCTTTGCAAGGCTACCTTGATTGCCGCGCCCAGACATGGTTTTTCACGAACCAAGCAATCGCGAGGGCAAGATGGCCGGCACACCCAATACAATCTCGACGCAACTGAACGCGCTGGTCAAAGCGGGGCGCGTGAACGATGCGGTGCGCCTGCTGGAAAGCGAGCACAAGAAACGTCCGCGCGACGAGGCCGTTCTTGTGGCGCTTGCGCAATTGCACAACCGCGTCACTCATGATTTCACGCGCGCGCAAATCGCCGGAGAACGGGCAGTCAAGGTGATGCCGAAATCCGCCCGCGCCCATCTGGAAGTCGCCGAAGCCGCCTGCAAGCTGAAACGCTTTGACACGGCGTTGAAGCACCTGAAGCGGGCACGCGCCTTTGCCCCGCGCAACCCGGATGTCTTGTATGTCGCCTCAAGCATCTATCACCAGATGGACCGCCACGAGGATGCAATTTCGGCCGTGCAAGCCTCGCTTGCGATCCGCCCCGACCATTTGCAATCGCGGCTGCAACTTGCAACCGTTTACCGTGCGGCGGGCCAGATGGAAGACGCGCGCGCCCTGTGCCGCGAGATTTTTGCGCAAAAGCCCGACAATCTGATGGTGCACAGTATCTATGGTCTGACCGGCAAGATGGCCGAGGACGATCCGATGTATCACCACTTGCGTGACCAGATCGTGCCAAACATCGCCAAACTGTCGCAACGTGATCAGGCCAAGGCGCTGTCGATGCTGGCCAAGGCGCGCGACGACATGGGCGCGCATGACGATGCATTCACGCTTTATGCCCGTTCAAAACAGGCTGAAAACCTGCTGCATGAAGGTGCGAACTATCACCGCTTCGTCAGCGCCCAGATTGATGCAGTCACGCCTGCCGCCTATTTCGGCACAGGCGGTTCGCAAGATGAAACGCCGGTTCTGATTGTCGGTATGCCACGGTCCGGCAGCACTTTGCTTGAACAGGTGCTTACATCACATCCAATGATCGCGGGCGTCGGGGAAAGCTCCGTCCTTTCCAACATGATGCGCGACCTCAAGCTTCCCGAACATGACGGACCGGCCCTTGCACGCATGACCAAGGGGCTGACGCAAAAAGACAGCGAAATCCTGGCCCAGAGATATCTCAGCGAAATGCGCAAAGCTGCCCCAAAGGCACAACGGATCGTTGACAAGAAACTGCACAACTTTGAATTGCTTGGTGTTTTTGCCCGCATGTTCCCCAAGGGCCGTGTCCTGCACGCGCGCCGCGATCCTATGGACAACTGCGTGTCCTGCTACATGCAGCCCCTGTCACCGTGGCACAGCTATACCCGCGACCTTGCCGATCTGGGCCGCTACTACTGCGAATACGACCGTTTGATGAAACACTGGGCCACCGTTCTGCCCATCGAAATCATGGATGTGCACTACGAAGATACCGTGGCCGACACCGAAGGCACCGCGCGCCGCGTCATCGACTTTCTGGGGCTGGACTGGGATCCCGCCTGTCTTGATTTTCAAAACAGCGCGAACCGCGCGCGCACACTATCGGTCTGGCAAGTGCGTCAGCCGGTTTATAAAACATCCATGCAACGCTGGCGGCGCTATGACGCGCATCTTGCACCACTGAAATCGGAACTGGCGCGGTTTTACCCCGATGGATTGGGGTGACTGCCGCGCGGCGCGCGGCAGTCCGTAACGCTTAGGCGGCTTTCGCCACCTCTGGGTTTTCGACAACCATATAGCCGTTCTTTTCCAGCGTTTTCAGCATCCGCATGCCAAGGCGCGTCTGCTCCTTGCGCACGGCGGTCCATGCGTCCTTCAATTCTTCCTTGCTGGCTTCGGGGTTCGCTTCTTTGTAAAGCGCAAGCCACTGACCGCGACCAAGTGTGCGACCGACCCGACGGCGCTGGCGTTGCTCGTCTGTGAGCGGGGTTTTTGCGTCTGCCATGGTTATATCCTTCATGGAGGGTGTCCCCTTATGTCCGGGGGTGATGGTTGATCCATCAGAAGCCAACATAAGCCAACACCTGGCCATTTCAGCGCAAGACCTTTGCCAAAACAGCATTTTCCGGAGTTTTGAGTCTTTTGCACAACAGCCCTTATGGCTGGCCATTGGCGCGGGTTTTGGGCAAACATGATCCCGACACGAACGAGGCTGACATGACCACACGACTGCTGGCACTGATCCTTGCGCTTGGTGCAAACGCCGCAACTGGCGAACCCATCGCCATCATGACCGCGCAAGAGGTCCGCGATGAATTGTTCGGCGTGCATATGTTCGGGGTCACGGACACGCTGGGCTTTGACTGGGACGAATGCATCGAACCTTCGGGGCTGACCGTTTATCGCACCGTGAACGCGGACGACCCGCAGCCCTATTCACAGCAAGGGTTGCTGGAAGTCGACACCTTGGGGCAGGCCTGTTTTTCCTACCCACCCAACGGCGATCCAGCGCCATCGTGCTTTCAGGTCTATCGCAACGGCGATGGTTACATCTTTGCCAGCGGATTTGGCAGCGGGCGTTACATCACCACCCGCGTGTTGCGCGATGTGACTAGCTGCCCCGAACCGGGCGCGTTGTTGGGGTAAGAACGGGCGCCGCAGCGCCCGAAATCCTACTGATCGAGGAAGCTACGCAACTTGCGACTGCGCGACGGGTGCTTCAACTTGCGCAGCGCCTTGGCTTCGATCTGGCGGATGCGTTCGCGGGTGACGCTGAACTGCTGGCCGACTTCTTCCAGCGTGTGGTCGGTGTTCATCCCGATGCCAAAGCGCATCCGCAGCACACGTTCCTCGCGTGGGGTCAACGACGCCAGCACCCGTGTGGTGGTTTCCTTGAGGTTTTCCTGAATGGCCGAATCCAGCGGCAGAACCGCATTCTTGTCCTCGATGAAATCACCCAGCTGGCTGTCTTCCTCGTCGCCAATCGGGGTTTCCAGTGAAATCGGCTCCTTGGCGATCTTCATCACCTTGCGGACCTTTTCCAGCGGCATTTGCAGCTTTTCGGCCAGTTCTTCGGGGGTCGGTTCGCGGCCGATTTCGTGCAGCATCTGGCGGCCTGTGCGCACCAGCTTGTTGATCGTTTCGATCATGTGCACCGGAATGCGGATCGTGCGGGCCTGATCGGCGATGGAACGGGTGATTGCCTGACGGATCCACCACGTCGCATAGGTGCTGAACTTATAGCCGCGACGGTATTCGAATTTATCCACGGCCTTCATCAGACCGATGTTGCCTTCCTGAATAAGATCAAGGAATTGCAAGCCGCGGTTCGTGTATTTCTTGGCAATGGAAATGACCAGTCGCAGGTTCGCCTCGACCATTTCCTTCTTGGCCTGACGGGCCTCTTTTTCGCCCTTTTGAACCTGCTGCACGATGCGGCGGAATTCGGTAATATCAACGCCGACATACTGGCCGACCTGGGCCATTTCAGCGCGCAGGTCCTCGACCTTGTCGGTGGAGCGTTCAATAAAGGCCTGCCAGCCGCGACCGGCCTTTTCGGCCATATCCTCAAGCCAGTTGGGATCCAGTTCGCGGCCACGGTAAGCCTCGACAAATTCGCGGCGGTTGATGCGGGCCTGATCGGCCAGTTTTACCATGTTGCTGTCGATCTGCATGATCCGGCGGTTGATGCCGTAAAGCTGGTCGATCAGCGCTTCGATACGGTTGTTGTGAAGGTGAAGCGAATTCACCAGTTCCACAATTTCCGAGCGCAGCTTCTGGTATTTCTTTTCGGCCTTGTCGGTAAAACTGGAGTCTTCGTTCAGCTGCGCCGAAATCCGCGCGTCCTGCATATCCGACAGTTTGGCAAAGTCACGCGCGATCAGGTCAAGCGTTTCCAGCACGCGCGGTTTCAGCGCGGCCTCCATCGCGGCGAGCGACATATTGGCCTGCTCGTCGTCATCCTCGTCGTCGTCATCCTTGGCGATCGGGTTGCCGTCTGCGTCCAGCTCGGGCTTGTCATCTTTTTCGTCGTTGCCAGCTTCGGCGCCGTCAACCACGGGCGCCGTGCCCTCGGCATCATCATCCAACTGGTCGCCAAATGTGGTTTCAAGGTCGATCACGTCGCGCAGCAAAATGTCCTCGGACAGCAGTTCGTCGCGCCAGATCGTGATCGCCTGGAAGGTCAGCGGGCTTTCGCAAAGCCCGAGGATCATCGTGTTGCGGCCGGCTTCGATACGTTTGGCGATGGCGATCTCGCCCTCGCGCGACAGCAGTTCAACGCTGCCCATTTCGCGCAGATACATCCGCACCGGATCGTCCGTGCGATCCAGCTTTTCGTTATCGGCCCCTGCCAGCGCAATTTCGCGCGGCCCGCCGGTGGTGGCGACGTCACGGCCCTTGCCGTCGTCGTCGACTTCTTCGCTTTCTTCTTCCTCGGTGACCTGAATGCCCATTTCCGACAGCATCGACATCACGTCTTCGATCTGGTCGCTGCTGACCTGTTCTGGGGGCAGCACGGCGTTCAGCTGATCATAGGTGATATAGCCACGCTCGCGCGCCTCGGCGATCATCTTTTTGACGGCCGCCTGGCTCATATCAAGGGAAATGTCACCTTCGTCCACTTTGCGGTCATCGTTGTCTTTCGCGGCCATGTGGGGCTCCTTGCGGCAGGGCTGACGCCCGTGGAAGTGATTCGGTGATTCGCCTGTGTCCGAATCAACCTGTTGCGGGGGTGATTCGCAAGGCGATACCCCCTGATTCTTTTGATCTGTTGCCAGACCCGCTACTTAGGGCGCGCACGACCCTTTTCAAAGGTGATCTGCTCCAAAAGTCGATCAAATGCGCTGCGTTCGTCCTTGTTCAGCAGCGCACCGTTCGCACCGGTGTCGAATTCGGCGCTATCGTCATCGTCCAGCTTGCCCGCGCGGTTCATCGCATCGCGTGATTGCGCCAGTCGGGTCGTCAGGCGTTCGTCGGCAACATCGGATGACAGGTCTTCAATCGCCTCCTGGATTTCGTGCAGATGGCCGCGCCGCGCACTTAATTTGGCCAGTTCTTCGGCCAGACACATCTTGGCAACCTCACCATTGTCAGGGCGGCGCACAGCCGGTGATATGGCCACATGGGCTTGGGTGAACAGCTTTGCAAGAGCATCCGGCCCGATTTCGGCTTCAATCGCGGCCCGCACATCGGGCGCTTCGCCGTGGCGCAGGATCGCATCGCGGATGATTCCGTGATCGGGGCCGGAACATCCCATCCGTTCAACCGCCCCCCAGAACCCGCCCAAGACCTGCGGATTTGCGATCAGTGTCGCCAGAATCACCGCCTCGCGCAGGTAATCCTCACCTGTGCCGCCAATCGCCAGCAGTGACGCTTTGGTGCTTTGGTGTGGCACGCCGGGTGGCTGCCATTTGCCGCGACCGCCCTTTTGCGGCGCATCGCGGCGCGGGCTGAACAACTGCCAGCGCATATCCTTGATCGCCTGGCCATAGTGGTTGCGAACCGATGGATCGCGGATCAGTTTTATCTTGTCGCGCAGCGCCTTATCCAGCGCCGCCTTGCGTTCTGGGCTGTCGAAAACGCGATCCTCGGTTTCGCGTTGCCACAGCAATTCAACCATCGGCATCGCCTTGTCCAATGCCGCACGCATCGCCCCCGCCCCCTGCCCGCGTATCAGATCATCGGGGTCTTGCCCTTCGGGCATCAGGGCAAAGCGCAACGACTGCCCCGCCTCAAGCAATGGCAGCACCAGATCAATCAGGCGCATCGCCGCGCGCAGGCCCGCCGTATCGCCATCCAGCGCGATGATCGGTTCGGGCGCGACACGCCACAGCATCTGCAACTGGTTTTCGGTGATCGCCGTGCCAAGGGGGGCCACAACCGCGCCAAAGCCCGCCTCGGACAGCGCGATCACATCCATATAGCCTTCGGCGACGATCAGCGGCTGGCCCTTGCCCGCCGCCTCGCGGGCGGGGCCGTGATTATAAAGGCTGCGGCCCTTGTCGAACAATTCCGTTTCCGGCGAATTCAGGTATTTCGCCTTGTCGTTGGGGTCCATCGCGCGGCCACCAAAGGCAATGCAGCGCCCCCGCGCATCGCGGATCGGGAACATGATGCGGTTGCGAAAGGTGTCATAGGGCTTCTTGCCCTGCTGGCTGTCCTTGGCCAGCCCGCAACCCATAATCAGATCTTCGGTGACACCCTTGCCCGTCAGATGATCCCACAACCCTTGCCAACCATCGGGGGCAAAGCCGATTTCCCAGCGGTCCAGCCAACCCTCGGGCTGGCCGCGCCCTGCCAGATAATCGCGCGCCGCTGCACCGCCGCCGGTTTTCAGCTGAAGGCGGAAAAACTGAACCGCCTGTTCCATAACATCGGCCAGTTGCGTCCGGCGATCCGCCTTTTGCTGCGCTTGCGGGTCACGTTCCGGCACGGGCATCCCCGCCTCGCGCGCCAGTATTTCCACCGCCTCCATGAACCCGACATTTTCGGTTTCGCGCACGAATGAAATCGCATCGCCCTTGGCATGACAGCCAAAGCAGTAATAAAATCCCTTGCGGTCATCCACATGGAAAGACGCGCTTTTTTCCTGATGAAAGGGGCACGGCGCCCACATGTCACCCTTGCCCTGATTGGACTTGCGCGTATCCCACATGACCTTGCGCCCGACGACCTGAGAGATACTCAGCCGGTTGCGCAATTCATCAAGAAAGCCGGGTGGCAGCGACATGTTACCCCAAAACTGACAGCGTTGATTCCTACTTGGTTGCAGGAACGGGCGGCGTCACTATACGCCGTGCGCGCGCCTCGCGCCATGTGATAAAACTGACCGAAGCCATGATCACGGCCCCGCCGAAAATCACCCAGCCATCAACCCCTTCGTCAAACACCAGCGCCCCCACCGCCACGGACCAAATCAGTTGCAAGAACGTCACCGGCTGCGTCACCGTCAAGGGCGCCGCGGCAAAGGCCAGCGTCATGCAATAATGCCCCGCCGTGGCAAAGCAGGCGACCAAAAACAGCCAGCCGATGTCGGTCCACGTGGGCGTGACCCAATCCATCAAGGCGAAGGGAAACAGCCCGATGGTGACCGTCACCGACAACATCCCGACAACCACGGGGGCGGATACTTCGCCGGACAGGCGTTTCGCGACCAGATACCCAACGGCGAACGCCAGCGCGGTAAACAACATGGCAATATGGCCAAACTCGACCGCCCGCAATCCGGGTCGCAGGATGATCGCAGCCCCGATCAGCGCCACGACAACAGCCGCCAAGCGGCGTGGCGGCAAAGCCTCGCCCAGAAACAGCGCCGCGCCGATGGTCACATAGACGGGCGTCAGATAATTCATCGCCGTCACCTCGGCGAGGGGGATCTGCGTCATCGCGTAGAACCACAGGATGACGGCCAGCGTGTGCACAACCCCGCGCAGGGCGAACAGTTTCACCTGCCTGCGCGTCAGATGCGCCGCCAGAATGGGGCGGATCATCGGCAGCAAGAACACGAGCCCTAAAGCATAGCGCAAGAACGCAGCCTGCGCAGGTGGGATCGCACTTCCCACATGTTTCACAATCGCCGTGACCGCGACAAAATTCAGACCCGTCAAGACCATCCAGACGATACCGATCAGCGGGGATTTTGCGGGCGCATTCATCCTTGCAGATGATCCCACTAAACCCCCGCCTGCAAGAGGGTCAGTAATTCCCGACTTGCCTTACCGCACTGCCTTGGCGACAGTCGCGGGTAGCAACCAAGGGGATTGTCATGTTTGCAGCCGAAATCACCGCCATTGCCCGCGGGCTGGCCTGCGCCGCCACGGTTGTGGCCCTTGGCAGTTGCCAGATGGAACCGGCCAGCCAGACACCGCAAGAACGCGGAGCTGCGGCCATCGCCGATTGCGTGGCGACCAGTTGCGCGACCCTGAACCTTGATAGCATCAACTTGCCCGACTACAGCGCCCTGTCCGGCATGACCCACCTGGGCGCGGTGATGATCAGCTACACGGGCTTTGATGATCTGTCCGTGCTGACACCGTTAACCGCGCTTGAGGAAATCCACATCGGCCACACGCCCGTGACAGACCTGTCCCCACTGGCCGGTTTTCCCAACCTGCGCCTGCTTCACATGCAGGGTGTGCGCACAGATGACTACCGCGTGCTGCGCCAGTTGACGGGACTTGAGGAACTGGCAATCGGGCGCACGCCGATCCCGAATGTGGTTTTCGCACGCGACATGCCCAACCTGAAACGGCTCGACATCAGCAACTCGCAGGTGCGCGACCTAAGCGCCCTGCGCAATCACCCTAGCCTCGAAGTGCTGAATATCGACGCAATCCCGACCACAGACCTGTCAGTCCTGCTCACTATCCCGAACCTGCGCGAAGTGACGGTCGGAAACCCCGAATTCTCGCCCGGACTGGCTGATGAAATCACCCGCCTACGCGCGGCAGGGATCAACGTGACATTTGAAGCGGTGATGGTGGTTTGCTAAGTCGGAAGGCGCGTTTGGCAAAGCAACCAGCCCGCACCAAGCGGACATTCAAGCACTTTGCAGCGAAGGCCGGCAATGAGCCCACTGCGGACTCATCGAGAATTTACCGCGCGCGCGCAGAGAAACCATCGCTGCAACCCCGCAAATACCGTCGCCACAGCGCGGCGAGACAAGCCGCCGTTCGGGCAAGCCGCAGTGTTGTTTCCTGGGCGCATGAGCAAGGTGCGGGGCTTTGCTACCGTTGGGCGAAACTGGCTTTACGATCGCTTTGCGTTCTAACGAGCGATTTAGGTCGGCACTTTCGATAGGCGATCCGGTTTAGGCCATTCCCCTTGCCAAGGCGCTTTTCAGCGGTCTAGCGGTGATTAACTCGCACCTACGTTTGAGCAGGTTTACGACGAACGCTCCAACGAAACGATCTCGGCAAGCACGGAAATGGCGAGCGTTCTGGAATCCCGCGCCGAGTTGATGAGTCCAATTGGTCCCCGAATTCGCGCAAGTTCATCGTGCGAAACGCCCGCCGATCTGAGCGCCATATCCCGATTGTCGCGGGCACGCGCACTCCCCTGTGCACCGATATAATATGCCGGAGTTGTAAGCGCGCGCTTGAGGATTGGCGGCTCCCAATCATGGTCGTGAAAGAACAAGACGACTGCGGTCCTTTTATCAATAGAGACCGAAGCAGGGATTTCCGGGCGCGCCAGTTCAACGGTTTGGCACGCCACGTTCTGTGCGTGTTCCAGCGTTTCAGGGTCTGGTGATAACAGGGTCGTTTCGTAGCCGGTAGATTGCGCGAGTGCGGTGAACGCGACCGCCTCCGGGCCTTTGCCAAACACCAGGAACCTCGGCTCCGGCTCCAATGTCAAACTGACGACGGACGCCGAGGGCACGGGGGCACCTTCGATAGTCATACTCATGTCGCCGGACTGCATCTGTATGTTTAAAGTGCAGGTTCTGCGATCCCGTATTGTAGCGTGCAAGACGCCTTGAATGGTTTCACGGCACGGGTTGGGGAGGAGCAGGATCTGAAGTCCGCCGCCACATGGAAGCACGATGTCCAAATAGGGTGAACCAAGACCATAGCGAACCACATTGGGTTTGCCGGAATTGAGGCATTCGAGCGCGTGCAGTTTTATGTCGGCTTCAACGCAGCCTGATGACAAGGAGCCAACCGATGGTCGCGTTTGGAATATCGCCATCATCGCCCCGAGCGGCCGATAGGACGGCCCCTCTGTCCCGACAATGATTGCGAGGACGCAGGGATCGTCGTCGAACAAACACGCTTCCAGCGGTGCGCGTTCTAGGGGAATTGCATTCTTAAGCACGTTTCCCCCAATTTCTGACGGATATGATCCGCTAGCGCGCGGCGATCCAAGCCCCCGCGCAAGGCCGAGTGCGCCGGCGTTCTGCCAGTTGCCTCATACGCCGTCATAAAAGCTGCGTAACGTCACCAAAGCATCCGGCACCGAGCGTTCTTTTACGTTTTTCCAGAATTCATCACTTCCAAGTTCGGAAAACCCAGCAAACTTTGCCAAATCGCTGGCATCCACGCTGCGGAAACCCATGGACCATTCGCCGAACATGCGCTCATCGGTTTGCCCTTCATCCAAGACGATAATGGTGTGGTGCCGGGGGTCGCCGGAAATCCTGCGCCATACATCATCCAGCGCCTCGTGCGATCCTTCCAGCACTTGAAGGAAGTTTCCCCGTTTGAAATCAGCATTGTAGCGATAGATGAGCAACCCTGAAATGCCATCCGCAGAATTCCTCTCGCGGCTGTGCGTCAGAAGCCCTGCCAGTTCCTCCGTAGAAAACGCCTTTGCAGCTTGGCTAACATAGACAATGTACTTCATGGCATTCTCCTCTTTTTCTGGTTTTGGGTATCCGCAGGTTGGCCCCTCGGCGCAAGTCAAATCCGGATAACATCAGATATCCCCAATCGCGCTTGGACGTGTGCCATAAGGCGGCATCATCGACGAGGCCAACCATGTGACTATTTGCGGTTGGCGCGTCATCAAGGTCAAACAGACGCATTTCTGCCTCGCCCCTTTGAGGCGGCCTTTCTCGCGGGTCTGGCCATGGGCGAGGCGTGTTTCCATCAAGACACCAACGCGAGCAGCTTATCCAAGCTTGCCTTGGCGTCACCGTAAAACATCCGTGTGTTCTCCTTGAAAAACAGCGGGTTTTCGATGCCGGAATAGCCAGTGCCTTGCCCGCGTTTGGACACAAACACCTGCTTGGCCTTCCAGCATTCCAGCACCGGCATGCCGGCGATGGGGCTGTTGGGATCGTCCTGTGCGGCGGGGTTCACGATGTCGTTGGACCCGATCACGATGGCCACGTCGGTATTGGGGAAATCTTCGTTGATTTCGTCCATCTCCATGACGATGTCATAGGGCACCTTGGCCTCGGCCAGCAGCACGTTCATATGGCCGGGCAAGCGCCCCGCGACGGGGTGGATCGCGAAGCGCACGTTCTTGCCCTTGGCACGCAGTTTGCGGACCAGTTCAGCCACGCCCTGCTGCGCTTGCGCGACGGCCATTCCGTAGCCGGGGATGATGATGACGCTGTCGGCCTCGTTCAAGGCCGCGGCCACGCCATCAGCCTCAATCGCGACCTGTTCGCCCTCGACTTCCATCTGCGGGCCAGCCGCGCCGCCAAAGCCGCCCAAAATCACCGAAACGAAACTGCGGTTCATCGCCTTGCACATGATGTAGGACAGGATCGCACCGGAGGAGCCCACCAACGCGCCGACCACTATCAGCAGATCGTTGCCAAGGCTAAAGCCGATGGCAGCTGCCGCCCAGCCGGAGTAGCTGTTCAGCATCGACACCACGACGGGCATGTCCGCGCCGCCGATGCCCATGATCAGGTGGTAGCCGATGAACAAAGCCGCCAGCGTCATCAGGAACAGCGGGAAAAAAGCGCCACTGTTGAAATACCAGATCAGGCAAAGCAGCGAAATCGCCGCCGCGGCCGCGTTCAGCACATGCCCGCCGGGCAGTTTTTTCGCAGCTGAATCAACGCGCCCCGCCAGTTTGCCATAGGCAATGACGGACCCGGTAAAGGTGATTGCACCAATGAAGATACCAAGGAACAGTTCAACCCGCAGGATGCTGATTTCCACGCCGTCCTTGTGGGCCAGCAGGGCCGCGAAGCCGTCAAGGGCTACACGTTCGTCGCCTGTCATGCCCAGCACACGGGTCAGTTCGATATGGGCGATCAAGCCGACAAACACCGCCGCAAGGCCCACAAGGCTGTGCATCGCCGCGACCAGTTCGGGCATCTGCGTCATCTGCACCCGTGTGGCCAGCTGATAGCCGATGGCCCCGCCACCCGCGATCAGCAGGATCGACAGCAGCCAATAGCCCGCCCCCGGCCCGACCAGCGTGGCCGCCACGGCCAAAGCCATACCGACAATACCATACCAGACCGCGCGTTTCGCGCTTTCCTGTCCCGAAAGACCGCCCAGCGAGAGGATGAAAAGAACCGCTGCGACCACATAAGCCGCTGTTGTGAAACCGAATTCCATTGATCCGCCCCCTTAGGATTTCTGGAACATGGCGAGCATCCGCCGTGTGACCAGGAAACCGCCGAAAATGTTGATGCCCGTCATGAACACTGCCAGTGCGGCCAGCAGGATCACCAGAAATGACCCCGATCCGATCTGCATCAGCGCGCCGAGGATGATGATTGACGAGATCGCGTTGGTCACGGCCATCAGCGGGGTGTGCAGGCTGTGTGCCACGCCCCAGATGACCTGAAAGCCGACGAACACCGCCAGAACGAAGACGATAAAATGCTGCATGAAGCTGGCAGGGGCCACAAGGCCGACCCCCAGCAACAGCGCCGCACCCACGGCCAGCAAAGTGACCTGATTGCGGGTCTGTGCCTTGAAGGCGGCGATTTCGTTTGCGCGCTTTTCTTCGGCTGTCAGTTCGACAACGGCCGCCTTGGGCTTGGCCGCGATGGCCTGCACCTTGGGCGGGGGTGGCGGGAATGTGATCTCGTGTTTGAACGCCACCGTTGCGCCGCGGATCACATCATCTTCCATGTCGTGATTGATCTGTCCGTCCTTTTCGGGGGTCAGGTCGGTCATCATGTGGCGGATGTTGGTGGCATAAAGCGTGGATGCCTGCGCGGCCATGCGCGACGGGAAATCGGTGTAACCAATGATGGTCACGCCGTTGTCGGTGACGATCTTTTCGTCCGCAACGGTCAGCTTGCAGTTGCCGCCCTTTTCCGCGGCCAGATCGACAATCACCGATCCGGGCTTCATCGCCGCGACCATATCGGGCGTCCACAGTTCGGGCGCTTCGCGGTTGGGGATCAGCGCCGTGGTGATGACGATGTCCACTTCGGGGGCCAGCTCGCGGAACTTGGCAAGCTGTGCCTCGCGGAATTCGGGGGATGACACGGCGGCGTAGCCACCCGTGGCCGCGCCATCCTGCTGTTCTTCCTCGAAATCAAGGAACACGAACTCGGCGCCCATGCTTTCGACCTGTTCGGCCACTTCGGGGCGCACATCGAAGGCATAGGTGATCGCGCCGAGGCTAGTGGCCGTGCCGATCGCGGCCAATCCGGCGACACCTGCACCGACCACCAGAACCTTGGCCGGGGGCACCTTGCCCGCCGCCGTGATCTGGCCGGTAAAGAAACGGCCGAAATTGTTGCCCGCCTCGATCACGGCGCGATAACCGGCGATATTGGCCATGGAGGACAGCGCGTCCATCTTTTGCGCGCGACTGATGCGCGGCACCATTTCCATCGCCACAACCGTCGCGCCCTTCTTGGCGGCGGCCTGCATTTTGGCCTCGTCGGCCACAGGCGAAAAGAACGAGATCAACGTCTGATCAGCCCGCAGACGCTTCATCTCCCCTTCATCCGGCACGCGGACCTTGGCGATGATGTCGGCGGCCTTCCAGAGGGCATCCGCCGTCTTGATGACCTCGACACCAGCCTCCCTATAATCCTTGTCCGAGAAACCGGCCGCCGCCCCCGCCTTGGTCTCGATCACGCAGTCATGACCCAGCTTTTGCAACTCAAGTGCAGAAGCCGGCGTCATCGCAACGCGGTTCTCCCCATCAAAAACTTCCTTTGGTGTTCCAATTCTCATACGTCTGCCTCGAACTAGGAGTCTGATTTAAAATCAATTGGCTGAAGGAACGCGAAATCGCACCCTTCATCCGCCTGAGATACTTCACTGGCATAAAGCCTGTCGTAGCCGCGCCGCATTTCGGCCGGCACGTTTTCGCTTTTCCATTCGGATTTCCGGCGCGCCAGTTCCTCGTCACTGACCAGCAGGTCAATCGACTTGTCCTTGACCGATAGCTTGATCTGGTCGCCATTGCGCACCAGCGCCAGCGGTCCACCAACGGACGCTTCCGGTGCAACATGCAGAACAATTGTCCCGAATGCCGTGCCAGACATCCGCGCATCGGAAATGCGCACCATGTCCTTCACCCCTTGGGCGCTCAGCTTTTTCGGGATCGGCAGATAACCAGCTTCCGGCATGCCGGACGCGCTTTTGGGTCCGGCGTTCTGAAGCACCATGAAATCATCCCGCGTGATATCAAGGTCGGGATCATCAACGCGGTTCGCCAAGTCCTCGAGCGAGTTGAACACAACCGCCCTGCCCGTCTTTTCGAACAGTGTTTCATCGGCAGCGGATCGTTTCAGGACCGCTCCGCGCGGGGCAAGGTTGCCAAACAGCCCGACCAGCCCGCCTTGTGGTTCAAGCGGGGCATCCGCCTTGGCTATAACGCGGTGATCAACATAACCCGGATCCCGTTCAAGCCGGTCGCCCAGCGTTTCGCCAGCTACTGTCAAAGTATCCAGATGCAACAGCGGCTTAAGCTCGCGCAGAACCGCACCGACGCCGCCAGCAAAGAAGAAGTCTTCCATATAGTGCTCACCGACGGGCTTGAGGTTCACCAGCACCGGCGTCGTATCGGACAACGCGTTCATCTTTTCGAGCGAGACCTTGATTCCGAGCCGCCCCGCGACCGCCGTAAGGTGAACAATCGCGTTCGTCGAACCACCCAGCGCCAAAAGCATTCGCAGCGCGTTTTCGACCGATTTCTCGGTAATGACTTCGCTGGGGCGGATGGGCTGGTCGATCATGTTGGCCGCCGCCCGCCCAGAGGCCTCGGCGGCTCGCAGACGGTCGGCATGCACAGCGGGGATCGCCGCTGTTCCGGGTAACGACATGCCAAGGGTTTCTGCAATGCAGGCCATCGTCGAGGCCGTTCCCATAACAGCACATGTGCCAGCGGTCGTCGCCAAGCGCCCCTCGATATCGTTGATTTGTTCGGTGCTGACGTCACCGGCGCGGTACTTGCCCCAGAAGCGGCGGCAATCGGTGCAGGCACCCAGCCGTTCTTCGCCGTAGCGCGACGTCATCATCGGGCCCGCCACCAGTTGAACAGCCGGTAGGTCTGCAGAGGCCGCACCCATCAGCTGCGCAGGCACCGTCTTGTCGCAGCCGCCCATCAGCACGACCGCATCCATCGGCTGAGCGCGCACCATTTCCTCTGTGTCCATCGACATCAGGTTGCGGAATTTGAGGCTCGTCGGGCTTAGAAAGACTTCGCCCAGAGAAATCGTCGGAAACTCGATAGGAAGCCCGCCGCCCAGCAAGACGCCACGTTTGACGGCCTCGAGCAGTTCAGGGAAGTGCCGGTGGCAGTTATTGAAACCGGAAAAACTGTTCGCGATGCCGACAATCGGCTTCTTCAGAACCTCGCGCGAATAGCCCATGGAGGATGCAAAGGAATTTCGCAAATAGATCGAAAAATCCTTGTCGCCGTAGTTTGTTAGCCCGCGTGAAAGACCCGTCGCTTTTTCGTCACCCATGCGATGTCTCCGAGAGTTTGATTTTTACGTATTTCGGATCAAGGTAGTCCTGAATTCCGAAGGATCCGCCTTCGCGGCCCATCCCACTTTCCTTCACCCCACCAAAGGGTGCTTCGGCCGTGGCAAGCAGCATCTCGTTCACGCCCACCATGCCGACTTCAAGGTCTTCATAGGCGCGGGTCGCGAGCGATAGGTTGTTCGAGAAAACGTACCCCGCCAGACCAAAGGGCAGCGAATTGGCCCGTCTCATCACCTCGTCGTAGTCGGTGAACGTGGTGATGGGTGCAATCGGGCCGAATGGTTCTTCGTTCATCACTTTGGCATCGTCGGGCACGCGGCCCAGAACCGTTGGTTCCATGAAGAACCCTGCATTTGATCCTGACGGTGCCTGCCCACCCGCAAGGAGTTCCGCACCGCGACTGATCGCGTCCTGCGTCATATCCTGTATGGCCTCCAGCCCGCGTTGATTGGCCATTGGTCCCACCTGAACGCCTTCGTCCATGCCACGCCCGACCTTGAGCGACTTTGCGATCTCGGCGAAGCGACCGGCGAAGGCGTCGTAGTTGCTCTCATGAACGTAAAACCGCGTTGGTGAAATGCAGACCTGCCCGCAGTTGCGGAACTTGGTCGGCGCACAGACGTTTGCCGCCTCGATCGGATCGTAATCTTCAAAGATGACGACGGGTCCGTGCCCGCCCAATTCCATCGAAACCTTCTTTACCCCTTCCGCTGCGAGCGACAGGATTTGCTTGCCGACGGGAACAGACCCCGTGACCGTCACCTTGCGCACAATCGGCGACCGGATCAGCTGCGAGGCGATCTGCCCAGAGCTGCCCGTCACGAAATTCACAACACCTTTTGGAACGCCCGCATCATGACAGGCCTGGATCAACGCCGCACAAGACGCCGGCGTCTCACCTGCTGGCTTGATGATAATTGAACAACCCGCACCAAGCGCCGCTGCAATCTTGCGTGCCGGCAAAAGGGCCGGAAAGTTCCAAGCCGAGAAGGCCGCAACCACACCGACGGGCTGCATGATGACGGCCATGCGGCTGTCCTGCGTGCGCGATCCGATGATCTGACCATAGATGCGTTTGGTTTCTTCGGAATACCATTCGAATTGGTCGGCTGCGGCACCGGTTTCGCCTTTGGCCTCGGCCAAGGGTTTGCCCGTCTCAAGGGACATCGCGACTGCGATCTCGTCCACCCGTTCGCGGATCAAGTCGGCGGCCTTGCGAATAATGGCTGCGCGTTCCCATGTGCCCGTCTTGCGCCACACCTCGAACCCACGCTGCGCCGCCGAAAGAGCCGCATCAATGTCGGCCTCCGTCGCAGCTGCAATGGTTCCCAAGGTATCCTCGGTCGCGGGGTCGGTGACCGGCTTGGTCGATTTGTCAGACGCGCCGCGCCATTCCCCGTCGATATAGAGGTTTAGGTCATCATACATAGGATGTTCCTTAGATTTTGGATTTCAGGTAGGCGGCTTGAACGTCATCGACCCAGTTGCCGACATTCCATGACCCGTATGCCCCCATTCCGGCGATGGGGTCTCGACCGGCGTAGACCGGAATGTGAACAAGCGACAAACCATCGTGTGCGTAGGCTTCTTCAAGGGCGGATTGCAGCGTTTCCTTTGTGGTTCCGGCGTGCACAGCTTTGACGCCGCTCACGGACCCGGCCATTGCAACGTAGTCTACGGCGACGGAGTCGTTGGTTTTGAACTCGTGGCCGTATTGGTCGTACTGCAGGCCGGTGATGGCGGCCATCCGTCGATTGTCGAACAAGGCGATCATGCCGCGCACTCCGTGTTCGACACCATCAATCAGGATCTGGGGGTTCATCATGAACGATCCGTCACCGGTAAAGGCGATGCCGTATTTCGCCCCATCAACATAGGCTGATCCAAGCAGCGCCGACCCAGAAAAGCCCATGAAAGATGCGCCCGTTTCCGTGTAGGTCTGGCCCGGCGCGTCATCTTCGACAATCTGGAACCCGTTTGCCTGCACGTCACCGGCATCGAAGAATTTGATTGCGCCCTTCGCATTGGCAAAGGTCGATACCGTATGAATCGCCGCAGGCTGGGTCAAAACCGACTGCTTCCAGACGTCATCTTTGATTGGTGCCGCATCAAGGCGCTTCTGCTTGAAGGCCGTCCATTCGTCCTTGGCAGCCGCACAATCGCGCACCCAGTCACGGCGCAGCTCTGCGCCCGTGTTTTCACCCATCGCGGACACAAGGCAATCCAGAACCGATGTAATGTCACCCGGCAAAGCGATTGTATTTGCGTAATGCGCCAGATCGTCCAGATCGCCGTTGATGTTGAGAACGCCAGTGGCATTCGGATACCCGACGCCGGAACAATCCGCCTGACAAACACCACGGCTGCCGATCACGATGACGCCTTCGGCTTCGCGCATCGCATAGTTGCCGCTGATCGACCCTTTTGATCCGCCCACATGCATATTCTGGACATGGGCATCCATTAGCACCCCGGACGAGCCGGGTGAGAGAACAACCGGCAATCCGGCCTTGAACACGAAACGCCGCAATGCCTTATAGTGGGCCCGCGTTCCGCCACCCGCCTTGACGACGATCTTGGCGTGGCTGCGCATGAACGTGACCGCCTCGTCATAGGCACTGATATTGGCCGGAGCCTGCACCGGGAATTTCTGCGGCGGCGGCAGGGTCGCCAAGTTGACTTGCGTGACCTGCGGCTGCGTGTTGATCGGCAGCATGATAAAGAACGGGCTGGCCTTGTAAGGATGATGCACGCAAGCCGTTCCGCGACGCATACAATCGCGCAACGCGCCAGGTGTCTGCAGCGTATAGGACTGCCCGACAAGCGCACCGAGCTTGCCAAAGATGGCCTGCTCCCGCTTCGGGATCTGCTGCATGTTGTAGCCTTCGCCGTTGGTCGTTTCATCGCCATAAATGTGGTAAACGCCGACCCCGTTTGACGCAGCCGCAAGTGAGCCAGCCATCGCCTGCAACCCGCCCGGCCCGATCGAGGTCACGACTGCGGGCGTCTTGCCATGCACCCACGCGTACGCTGTCGCTGCGTGGGCCATTTCCACTTCGTTTCGGCAGTTGATAACGCTCAGCACACCTTCTTCGTGATAGAGTCGCAGAACCTCGCCCAGGTCAGTCGAACCATGCCCAAAGATCGCGTAAAACTGGGTCACCTTCTGCTTGAGCAGCGCCACAACCAATGCCTCGGAAAGCGTCAACTCGATGATGCCGCCGTTCTGCGGCGTCGCCAAGATGTCGACAGTTCCACTTGCCATGATCTTTGCCGCGCGGGCACGCATCTCTTTTTCGAGTTGTTCGGGTTCTCGGGATTTATCAAGCATCTGAAACTCCAGCGTTTTGTTTGTTACGTCGACTGATTTTCAGTTCGCTCAAGCCCTGGAAAAGGATGACCAACCCAGCAAGACCGAAGAAGACAAGAACAGTCGGAGATGTGTAGAAGATGTCGGCGCTGCCTTCGGAGAGCATCATCGCGGTGCGAAATTCGTTTTCCAAAGTCGGCCCCAGCACCATCCCAAGAATGATCGGGGTGATCGGGATGCGAACAGCCACGAGGACATAAGCGGCGACCCCAATCACGGCCATCGCGTAAATATCGAAGGGTGAGTTTCGGATGGAATATGCGCCGATCGTGCAGAGGACCAGAACAACAACCGCAAGGATGTCGCGGGGCACACGCAAAACATGCACAAACACGCGGATGCCCAAAAGCTGTAGCCCCAACACCCAAACATAGGCGATAACCACAGCGATATAGACGCCATACACTTCTGCCGCATTGTTCATGAACAAGGCTGGTCCAGGCACAAGTCCGTGGATCATCAGACCTGCAAGGACAATCGCCGTGGCGGGGTCGCCGGGAATGCCCAATGACAACAAGGGGATCAACGTGCCGCCCGTGACAGCATTGTTCGCCGTTTCGGGCGCAATGACCCCTTCGATATTTCCCTTGCCAAAAGTCTCTGGCTTCTTGGAAAACCGCTTTGCATGATCATAGGCCAGAAAAGAAGCGATCGCGCCGCCTGTTCCAGGGATCGCCCCAATACCCGTCCCGATGAACGAGCATCGGATCATGAGCCAGACGTTCCTGAACAGGAGCCGAAACGACGGTAATTCAGGCTTTACGTTGACGATTTTTGTCGCTTTGGAAGCCGGATCCGAACGTTCCCCCAGTGCTTCGATGATGAAAGGCACCGCAAAGAGCCCTATCAACGCGACAAGCAGATTGACGCCCTGAAGCATATTAACGCTGCCAAACGTCATTCGCGGGACACCTTCAATGGCGTCCAGCCCGATCGTCATGATCATCAGGCCCAAAACACCGCTGATCAAACCCTTGATCAACGATCGACCACACAGGCCGCAGATCGTCGAAAACCCGAATAACACCAGCGCGAAGATTTCCGCCGGGCCGAAACTGATCGCAACCTTCGAGACGATGTCGACCGAAACGATCATGATGATAAGGCTGAAAATCCCGCCAAACACGGAAACGATAACGGCTGTTCCCAATGCAATTGACGCATCGCCATTTCGGGTCATCGGGTGTCCGTCAAGTACGGTTGCTGCCGCCGATGGCGTTCCCGGAATACCCAACAGAATTGCGGAGACAGAACCGCCGGTCATGCCGCCAATATAGGTTCCAAGCAGCAAGCCGATGGCGGGCACGGTGTCCATGCTGAACGAAATGGGCAGGGCCAAAGCAAGCGCGACTGTAAACGTCAGGCCCGGAATAGATCCAAAGATCAATCCAACCAAAGCTCCAAGCCCGATCGCGGCAATCGACATAGGCGTCAACGCAAGCGCGAAGGCACTCAAGAAGTATTCCATTTTTGATTACCCGAGATTGATCCAACTGCCGTTGGCAAGGTAGATGCCAAGGACCTTTTCAAAGATGAACCAGCACGAACCGGTCACCCCTATGGACATCCCCAGAAGAAGTTTCGGGGATGTAATTCTCAAATTCACGATCATGACAAACAAAACGATTACCGGCGTCGCGATCACAAATCCGCAAGTCTGAAGCAGAAACCCATACGCGGCGATCTCAATGAAAACGAGTACGGCGGGCGTCCATCTAATGGCAAAGATGAAACCGTCGTCACTCTCGTCCGGCACTGGCCGCGTGCGGTTCACCAGAAGCGTTTTCGCCAGCAAGAGTATCGAAAGCACGCAAAGGATTATCCCAAACATCAGCGGGAACGCTCTCGGTCCGATATCGCCGTCGCCAAACCCCTTTGGGATTGTATCAATGACCAGCCAAATCCAGAAACCGGACAGGGTGAGTAAGATCAGCCCCAGTACAATGCTATGAATTCGACCAGTCATTTTAACTGCTCCTGCGGTCAGGTTTGCTTACTGGGCCATGCCCAATTCAGTCAGGAGCTCGCCATAGAAGGCATCATCGCTTGCGATGAGTTCCCCAAAAGCCTCGTGGCCGAGAAACGCGCGTGCGAAACCGACGTTTTGGGATGCCTCAATAAAGCGTTCGCTTTCGACAGCATTGCGGGCCGCTTCTTCCAAAGCCGCAATGGCCTCGTCGGGCGTCCCGGCAGGCGCCGCAAGCCCACGCCACATGGTGATGTTCACGTCGAACCCTTGCTCTTGCGCAGTCGGAACGTCTGATAGAACCTCGGCGCGTTCCTCGCCCGTCACGGCCAAAACCGTAAGCTCACCTGTCTCTGCATAAGACGCGAACTGGCCAGGCCATTGAATTGCCGCATCGATCCGTCCTGCGAGAAGTTCGACCGGAGCACGCCCGTCACCGTAGGAAATGTAAATGACCTGATCGGTCATTCCCATCGCGTCAAACAACGCCGCTGATGTCAGGTGGGTAAACGACCCCTTGCCCGAAATCCCGACGCGCAACTTCTCACCGGACTCGTTGGCCGCAGCGATCATGTCATCAAGTGATGTCCATTCCGTTGACGAGTTCACGGCCAAAGCGGGGATTTCAACTGAAACCCGTGCGATTGGTGTGAACGCCGTATAGTCAAACGGGATCCGCCCCGTGTGAAAGGACGTGTTGATCGAATTGGAATTCCAAACGATATTGTAGCCGTCTGCCGCAGCACTTTGCAGGAACGAATATCCCACGGCTCCGCCGCCGCCTTTGCGGTCTACGGGAACCACTGGCTGGCCAAGCTCTTCCGACATCAATTCGGACAGAAGCTGTGCAATCGTGTTGGCCGTACCGCCGAACAGAACCGTCATCTCAACCGGCTTTTCAGGATACTCTGCCTTAGCAGGTGCTGCAAAGACCATCAGTGCCGCAGCAGCAGATGCCGCAACAAGGCCCTTTATTTTCAATGAATTAATCATAGTTTCCTCCCTTTTGTATTTGGTATTTCCCGCACGCCACCTCCTATGACATGCCTCGTCGACGTCTTACGTTCGATGTGCTTGGGCGCGCAGTTCACGCGCAGCTTGCACGTATTGCTCGCGCCCAGGCGTTTTGTATTTCAACGCATGAAGAATTTTTTCGGGTGTAGCCGGCAAAGATTTCATCCGAACACCGATCGCATCGTAAATGGCGTTCATGATCGCCGGTGCCGTGGGCACCAGTGCTGGCTCGCCAATGCCCTTTGCTCCCAGTGGGCTAAGCGGATCATGATCCTCAACAAGCGTGCAGTTGATCTGAGGAATATCGAGCGAGGTCGGAAGGATGTATTTCGCAAAGCCGTGGGTCGTCGTGTGACCATCCACCATTTCGTAGTCTTCCATCAGGGCTTGCCCGAGGCCTTGAACCACGCCGCCTTCGATCTGCCCTTCAACCCCGCGCGGGTTGATTGCGCGGCCTACATCGTGAACCGCCCAGATACCGAGAACCTGAACCTCACCTGTGTAAGTATCCACCTCGACTTCGGCGACCTGGGTTCCGAAAACATAGGTTTGCCACGGGCTGCCGGATCCATCGACGGGATCAAGCCCTGTACCATGCGCCGTGAACGACGCCGACCCAACGGGAACAACGCCACGGGCCTTACAAATGGCGACGGCCTCCTCCATCGTGATCCGCAAATTGGTGTCGTTTGACCAGACTTCCCCGTCAAAGGACTGCAAAGTGTCAATCTCGACTTCCCAATGATCGGCCAGTTGCTCGAACAGGTGTTTCTTTGCTTCCCGCGCCGCCAAATGAACGGAGTTGCCGATCATGTAGGTTTGGCGGGTTGCACCTGCGTGGGCCGCTTCGGGGGAGCGCGCGGTATCGTTGTCCCCGATCGTGACTTCCGATGGCTTGATACCCAACTCGTCTGCCGCAACCTGGGCAAGAAGCGTCAAGATACCTTCGCCGATCTCGGTCACGCCGGTTACGATCTTGGCCGTGCCCCCGTCATCCAGTTCCGCCCAGGCACCTGCTCGGTCAATCGTCGCTGTTCGCGCAATTCCATACCAGCTAGCCGCCATTCCACGGCCACGAAGTTTCCGTTCCATCAGGCGACCCTCTCTGTGCCGGATTTCTTTTCATGCGAGAAGCGTGCGCCCAATGTGCACGGCGCGCGTGTGTCATCACCCCCCAAGTCGGCTCGTTTGGATCCGCGAACGTTTGGCGTCCCTTTCTCCCAACGCGCCTCTTTTTCAGCGGCATCCAGGCATCGGTCCAGCGAAGCTGCCGTCAGCTTGTGCTGGGTATGGGTCGTCGAACCGATCTTCATCATATTGACGCGGCGGATCTCAAACGGATCCATTTCAAGTGCTTCCGCGGCCATGTCCATCATGCTTTCGGTGGCGAATTGTGCCTGCATGCCGCCAAAGGTGCGGAATGCGCCGGACGGTGTGTTGTTGGTGTAAACGGCCGTGGTATCGACGCTCAGGTTGTCCACCGCATAAGGGCCACAGGACAGGATCGCCGCCTTGCGCATGACACCCTCGCTCGACATCCCGTAGGCGCCGCCATCCGATATCATCTTGAACTGGATCGCGGTAATTTCGCCGTTCCATTTCAAGCCCATCTTGTAGTGGACCCGCGACGGGTGCCGCTTGGCAGATGCGATGATGCTTTCTTCGCGGGTGAAGTTCAGTTGCACAGGACGATGGGTTTTCATCGCGACAAGGGCCAGCATCCCTTGGTAGATCATGTCTTCCTTGCCGCCAAATCCACCGCCCACAGGGCTCATAATAAAGCGAACCTTGTTGATGGGTTTCCCAAGGATGTGGGCCAGCATGTGCCGGTGGTGCGTGATGTTCTGGGAGGGCGAAATCACCACCACCACATCATCGGGATCGACATAGGCAATTCCGGCTTCCGGCTCCAAATAGGCGTGTTCAACCTGCTGGGTCGAAAAGTGGTCTTCCAAAACGATATCCGCATTGGCGAACCCCGCCTCGATATCACCTTTTCTGACTGGGATATGCTTGACGATGTTGTCTTCAGCGTAGTCGTGAACGACGGCCGCGCCCTTTTTCATCGCATCTTCGGGGTCAAACACCCCTGGCAACTCCTCGTAAACGACCTTGATCTTGGCAAGCGCACGTCGCGCCGTCACCAGATCTTCCGCCGCAACCGCTGCAACCGCCTCGCCGACATGGCGAACCTTGCCCCGCGCCATGATCGGCTGGTCATGGACGAACACGCCAAAACCATCCGTTTCAGCCGGAACATCGTCAGAGGTAATCACGCATACCACGCCCTCCATCGCGTCCGCCTCGCTCGTATCGATCGAGACGATGTTGGCATGCGGGTGCGGTGACCGCAGAACCTGCATTTGCAACATTTCCGGCATCTTCATGTCGGCCGCATACCGCAGACGACCAGAGACCTTTGAGGGCGCATCCAGCCGGCGAACGTTGTGCCCGATATATGAGGTTCCCACAGCTTCTTCTTCGAGGTGCTCTTCGGTCATGTCGCCGGCGATCACGGCTTTCGCCAACTCGACAGCTTCGAAGATCTTGGTGTAACCCGTGCAGCGACAAATGTTGCCGCCCAGACGCTCCTTGATCTCTTCGATCCCGGCATCAGGGTTTTCGCGCAACGCCGACGTCGCCGCCATCACCATTCCTGGAATGCAATATCCACACTGGCTGGCACCCGTCTTGTGGAACGCCTTTTGCATCGGGGTCAATTCACCGGGCACGGCAAGGCCCTCGATCGTCTCGATTTTCGCTCCGGACGCCTTGGCGACCGGCATAAGGCAGGACTTCACCAACTTGCCATCAACAAAAACCGAGCACGTGCCGCATTCGCCCGCGCCACAACCCTCCTTGGTTCCCGTCAGGTTCAGGTCATCGCGCAGGAAATCCAGAAGACGTTTGTGCGTATCGGTTTCTTTCGAAATCTTGCGATTGTTCACTTCAAGGTCGATCTTGAACTTAGACATTTGCTGTCTCCCCTAGGTCTTCGAATTTGATGTCGACATCCGGTTGATCGTCCAACGCCTCTTCGATGGCCGCCTGAACGAACCCCACAACGACGCTGCGGCGATATTCTTGGCGGCTGCGCGACGCGACCTCGTCGGCGGCAAGCTGTGCCGCTTCATTGATTGACCGACGCGAAATCTTTTCACCGCGCAGCTTGGCTTCAATTGTGTTCAACCGCATGGGTTTGGGGCCAACGCCGCCAAGGGCCAGTCGGACATCCTCGAACACTCTCCCGTCGCGGCAAGCCCGCACGAGAGCCGCACAACACGCGACGGAAATGACCAGAGACCTGCGTTGCCCGACCTTTTGGAAGGACCCGCCGTATCCGGCCATCGCATCCAGCGATACGGACGAAATAATCTCGCCGGGTTCAATCACCGTGCGACCGGGCCCGGTTATAAATTCGGAAACGCCCACCTCACGAGTCTTGATCTCGTCGCCCTCAAGGCGCGACAGCTCAAGCACAGCGTTCAGCGCCGCGGCGGGCGGTGTGCCATCGGCCACCGGTGACGCATTGGCAAGGTTTCCTGCCAGTGTCGCCTGTTCGCGAATTTGGTCGTCCGCAAACCAGATAGAGCAATACGGCATGCACGGCAGCAAATGGCGCAGCGTCGCGTCTGTCAGAAAGTCCTGATAAACGACGTTCGCGCCAAGCCGAACGCGGCCATTGCTGACGGTATGTCCGTTGAACTCTTCAATGCGCGTCACATCAACGAAAGACGGGATATGAACATCCCCCGCCCGGCCCTCGCGGGCCCAAGGCAGGATATCCGTCGCACCGGAGACGAGCCTGCTGCCCTCGGGCGCATTTGACCAAAGGTTCAATGCATCCCGAAGATTAGTTGGCAAATGATAGTCATCGTAAGTCAACATAACTCGTCTCCCTGTGTGCTACGGCTTATTCCGCGGCGACCTTGTTCGCTGCGGCGTGCTTGTTCTTCACAACCACCTTGATCGCGTCTTCAACACGGTCCTTCGCGTAACGAAGGGCTTCTTGAAGGTCGGCCATGTCGAAGGTGTGCGTGTGGATCAGGGTCGCATCGAACCGCTTCTGGCGCATATACGCCTCGGCGCGATGGGTCGCTGTCTTACCTTCGCCACGAATGCCGTAGAGGTAGATGTTATTGCGCACCAAGTAAGCCACATCCACTTCGTCGGGCTTGTGCGGGAACGCAGCCAGGCAGATCTTGCCGCCACGGTTCAGCATCTGTGCCGCCTGATTGGTCCCGTCCGGCGCGCCAGCGCATTCGACAACGTAATCGACACCTTTGCCGCCGGTCAGTTCCCTTACCTTCTCGACGACATCTTCGTTGCGCACGTTGATCACATGATCCGCGCCAAGCTGCTTGCCGATCTCAAGGCGATTGTCCCGTGTGCCTGTCAGGATCACAGGCTGCGCGCCAAGCGCCTTGGCGACGGCTGCACCCATCAGTCCGATTGGACCTGGCCCCGTGACCACTACGCTTTCACCTGCAACCAGTCCGCCCAGCTCTGTCAGGCCGTACATCGCGGTGCCAGCGGTCACCACCAAAGTGGCCTCTTCGTCTGACATCGTGTCCGCGACATGAACCAACGTGTTGATATTGTTCACCGCGTATTCGGCAAAACCACCATCGGTCGTGAACCCGTTGGCGCGGTGGCCCTTGTCCACATCGCCGTAATTCTTGCCGTAGTTGTGGCAGGACGTATACATCCCCGCCCGACAACGTTTGCACTGGCCACAGCCTGCGTGAATCTCGACCGTGACACGCTCGCCGATTTCGTATTCGTCGACACCTGGCCCCAAGGCCACCACTGTGCCCATGTATTCGTGGCCCGGCGTGAAGTTCTTGTTGAACGGATCACCGCCATGGATCTGCGCCGGCGGACCATGGTGAATGATTTCAAGATCAGTCGCACAAATGGCCACTGCGTCAATGCGCACAAGCACTTCGGCTTTTTCCGGCGTCGGAACGTCCTTGTCCTCAAGTGAAATCTCGCCCGGGTTTCCAAGAACCCATGCTTTCATCTTGTCTGGAATAGGGTAGTCCGAGCTTACGGTCACATTCTTTGGCATCGCCATTCTGTCTTCCTCCAGTTGATTTAGAAATCTTCGATTTATTGCTTCGCCGCTCTCAAGCGCCTTGAGAACTCAACCCCGGCCTCGGCCATCTTTCTGGCAACCGTCCCGCGGTAGTCTCCGGTCAAGTGTTCAGCGGGTCCCGACGCAGAAATGGAACCGACGATTGCACCGCCCCCGTCCCGCAGGGCCGCCCCCAAGCAAACCACACCGCTTTTCAATTCTTCATCGTCGATCGAATAGCCGCGGCGACGGACCAGTCGCAGTTCTTCGATCAACCCGGCCAGGCTTGTAATCGTCTTGTCCGTGTATCGCGTCAGACCATTGGCCGAGATCACCCGAACAAGTTCAACTTCAGGCAACCAAGCCAGAATTGCCTTACCGGTCGCCGTCGCATGCAGCGCGGTCATCTTGGTGATTTCGTCCGGCTCAAGAAATGAATCTACCACGTCGGCTGACGCGAACCGAAGCTTGGTCAAAAGAGATGTTTCAGCCATGATGGCCAGTTGCACAGTAAGGCCAAGCTTCTCGCCCAGATCGCGAAGATCCCTCTTGAGAAGCACTTCAGGGCCATAAAGGCTATCCTCAAGCTCTACGAGTTCGCGGACCTTGCGGCCAATCACATAGCCACGGCTTCGCCCCAAACGCTCGACATACCCTCGGGCGACAAGCGTAGAAATCAGATGATGGCAAGTCGACGCATTCAGGCCCAGACGGTCTGCCAAATCAGACAGGGCCAATCCTTCATGCTCGCTCGCCAAAACTTCGACAATATCAAGCGCACGAGCCACGGATTGTATCTGGCGAGCACCCGAAACACGGCCTTCACTCGCCACATCGGTTTGGGCGCCGCCATCAGCACCTTTCGATCCGAATGCTTGTGATTGTTCATGCTTCACAGTCATTGTCCTCCCTCCTTTACGGTTGTTGATCTGAATCTTTTTAGCAACAAAATTTCATAATGTCGTGTTCAATTTCATATTGTGAAACTGACAGTGGGCCTTGCGATAACTCACAGCAGGCGAAAGGGAACGTTTCTCTTTTGATTTCAGTGCCAAATAAACGTCCGAGCCGTCCTCACTTCAAACGGCGACGATGCGCGTCAGAGCGCGGGCTGAGGGGGGGCATTCAAAAAGAGGGCAGTCAATTCGACGTGGTTGCGGACTAACCCGCATGATTCTGCGCGGCGTCATAGCCATCGCGTCAACACTTACCGAGACACCGATACTCGAAGCTCATTACTCACGTCGTCCGTCAAATGAACCAACTTCATGTCGCCCAAAAATCGCAGCGGGACTTCTTGATATGAAAAGGCACGTGCGTCGAGATGTCGGAGCTGTATCCCTTCCATTGTCAGGTTTTCGGGAGCAGCAGTCCCAGATACGTAGCAGCCATCAAGCTTCCACACATGCGAGCAAATGCTGCGTCAGCAAAAGCCGCATCTGCGCAGTTCAGCTTTGTCCGCAAAGCCGCCACTCAAGTTAACTACGTTCAACAGCCGCCACCCCCGTGACGGGCGCGCGGTGCATTCTGCCCCCAAACGCCCTAGCCATTGGCAAAGGCTTCCATCACCTCGTCGGACGCGTCCAGATTGGTCGTGACCGTCTGGATATCGTCATCATCTTCCAGCGCATCCACCAGCTTCATCAGCTTGGTCAGCCCGTCCAGATCAAGGTCGGTCTGCATATTGGGTTGCCAGATCAGCTTGGTTGATTCCGACTCGCCCAAGGCGGCCTCGAGCGCAGTGGAGACTTCGTTCAGGTCCGTGTCGGCGCAGATAATGACATGGTTTTCATCCGTGCTTTCGCAATCCTCGGCGCCCGCTTCGATGGCGGCCATCATCACGGTATCGGCGTCGCCCACGGAAGCGGGGTAGATCACCTGCCCCTTGCGGTCGAACATGAAACCCACGCTGCCGGTTTCGCCCAGGTTTCCGCCGTTCTTGGAAAACGTCGACCGCACGGTGGATGCGGTGCGATTGCGGTTGTCGGTCATCGCCTCGACGATCACGGCCACGCCGCCGGGGCCGTAGCCTTCATAGCGGATTTCGTCGTAGTTTTCGGCGTCACCACCTTGGGATTTCTTGATCGCGCGGTCGATCACATCCTTGGGCACGGACGATGATTTCGCTTCCTTGACGGCCAGACGCAGGCGCGGGTTCTTGTCGGGGTCGGGGTCGCCCATCTTGGCGGCCACGGTGATTTCTTTGGCCAGCTTGGAAAACAGCTTGGAGCGCAGTTTGTCCTGCCGTCCCTTGCGGTGCTGAATGTTTGCCCATTTTGAGTGGCCGGCCATGGGTGCTCTCCCGAATTGCGATATCTGCGTCTCTATATGGCAGTCAGGCAGGGGGCTGCAATCCCCGGCGCGCCATACCACACCCATACGGTTTCCATACGCTTTCCATACGGTTTCCATATCGCGATTTTGCCCTGTTTTCGCACCTCGCCCCGCGTTACACCTGTGCTATGACAACAGATCAAATCATCCTCTTTACCCTGTTCGGGTCCGTGTTCGGCATGTTGCTTTGGGGCAGGTTCCGCTATGATCTTGTGGCCTTTGCGGCGCTGCTGATCGGCGTGGTGCTGGGCGTGGTCCCGACCAAGGATGCCTTCAGCGGCTTTGGCCATCCCGCCACGATTATCGTCGCTTTGGTGCTTGTGGTTTCGGCCGGTCTGGTGCGGTCCGGCGCGGTTTATCTGATCACCCGCACGCTGGTGGACAGCACCCGCAGCCTTGGCGCGCATATCGC
Organism: Octadecabacter sp. R77987; assembly: GCF_042466115.1. Classification (NCBI taxonomy): domain Bacteria; kingdom Pseudomonadati; phylum Pseudomonadota; class Alphaproteobacteria; order Rhodobacterales; family Roseobacteraceae; genus Octadecabacter; species Octadecabacter sp. R77987. The sequence goes on from NZ_JAXHBQ010000001.1 coordinate 1,102,728, forward strand.
CATCATGGGCGGGATCGGCGGCGTGCTTTCGGCCTTCATGAACAACGTCGCGGCCCTTGCCTTGCTGATGCCGGTGGACGTGCAGACCGCGCGCAAGGCGGGGCGCGCACCCAGCCTGTCACTAATGCCGCTGTCATTCGCGACGATCCTTGGCGGCATGGTCACGCTGATCGGCACACCACCCAATATCATCATTGCCGCGATCCGGCAGGAAAGCCTTGGCGCTCCCTTCAAGATGTTTGATTTCGCGCCCGTGGGTGCAGTGACGGCAATTGCCGGCCTGCTGTTTGTCGCCCTGATCGGCTGGCGGCTGATCCCGCAAAAAGACGGCCCAAGCGCTGCACAGGCCCTTGAAAACGTGACAGATTACATCGCTGAACTGACGGTGCCGGACGGCAGCAAACATATCGGCAAACGGGTAATTGACCTTTACGAGATCGCCGAAAAGAATGATGTCGCCATTCTTGGGATGATCCGCGACGGCAAGCGCCGCTATGGCACCGCGCGCAATATCAAGATCAACGCCGGTGACGCGCTGGTCCTCGAAGCGGCGCCCGAAGCTTTGGACGAATTTCGTGCCGCCCTGTCGCTGAACTTTGCCGATGACACGCGCGAGGACCTGTTGAAAGCCGATGGCGCAGGCCTGTCCGTGATCGAGGTTGTGGTCCCCTCCGAGGCCCGGATCAACGGCAAGACCGCACAGGCCATTGGCCTGTCGTGGCGCCAGCGCACGGTGCTGATGGGCATCTCGCGTCAAGGCAAGGCGATCCGCACCAACCTGCGCAAGACGCAGATCCGTGCGGGCGATATCCTGCTGCTGCTGACCCCCGAAGACAATGCCGCCGACGTGACCGATTGGCTGGGGTGTCTGCCCCTTGCAGACCGTGGTCTGGCCGTGACCGCCGACAGCAAGGTCTGGTTGGCGATCGGGTTGTTTGGCGGGGCCGTGGCGCTGGCCAGTTTCGGGCTAATCTACCTGCCCATCGCGCTGGGATTGGTCGTCGTCGCCTATGTCCTGGCAAAGATCGTCCCCCTGTCCGAACTCTACCACCACATCGAATGGCCCGTTGTCGTCCTGCTGGGATCAATGATCCCGCTGGGCGCGGCGCTGGAAACATCCGGTGGCACCGAACTGATCGCGGGCTGGCTGGTCAGCCTCACGGCGGGCATGGCGCCATGGATGATCCTGACGGTGCTGATGGTCGTGACGATGACGCTGTCGGATGTGCTCAACAACACAGCCACCACCATCGTCGCCGCCCCCGTTGGCATCCAGATGGCGCAGACGCTGAACGTATCGCCTGACCCGTTCCTGATGGCCGTGGCCGTGGCGGCATCCTGCGCGTTCCTGACGCCAATCGGGCACAAGAACAACACGTTGATCCTTGGTCCCGGCGGCTATGGCTTTGGCGATTACTGGCGTATGGGGCTGCCGCTGGAAATTCTAGTGGTCGCCGTGTCGATCCCGTCAATCCTTGTATTCTGGCCGCTTTAGATGACCAAGTTCCTGATCCTGCAACTGCGCCCCGAAACCGAAGCCAGCGAAGATGAATACGCCGCAATCCTGCGCAAGGGAGGGCTGGCGGCGGGCGACACACACCGCATCCGGCTTGATTGCGAAGACCTGCCACAGGGGCTGGACGTGCGTGACTATGCCGGTGTGATCGTCGGTGGCGGCCCCGGCTGCGTCAGCGATGCGCCCGCCGACAAGACCCTGCAAGAAGCACGGATCGAAGGCGCCTGCCTGTCGCTGATGCCGCAGATCACGACACTGGATCATCCGTTCATGGGCTGCTGTTACGGGATCGGCATTCTGGCGCATCATCTGGGTGCCACTGTCAGCAAGGACCGCTACGGCGAACCCGTCGGCGCCACACCCTGCACCTTGACGGACGCGGGGCGGGCCGATCCGCTGTTGTCCGGCCTGCCACGCGAATTTGACGCTTTCGTCGGCCACAAGGAAGCGGTTCAAGACCTGCCACAGGGTTGCACCCATCTGGTCGCCGGCCCCGCCTGCCCGTTCCAGATGATCCGCCATGGCAGCAACGTTTACGCCACGCAATTCCACCCCGAAGCCGACGCCGCAGGCTTTGAAACCCGCATCAGGCTTTATAAGGACAAAGGGTATTTTGACCCGTCCGAGGCGGATGACCTGATCGCCATGTGCCGCGCCGCCGATGTCACAACACCGGAACTGATCCTGCAACGGTTCGTGGAACGCTACGGATAAAGCGGCCAGATGAACGGGATCACGGCACTTGCCAGCATCCCGATGGACAGGTTCAACGGAATGCCGACACGCAGGAAATCACTGAATTTATACCCGCCGGGGCCATAGACCAGCGTGTTGGTCTGATAGCCGATGGGTGTTGCGAAACTGGCGCTTGCTGCGACCATGACAGCCACCACCAGCGGGCGCGGATCAAGGCCCATCGCCGTGGCCAACCCGATGGCAATGGGGGTGATCACCACCGCCACGGCGTTGTTGGACACCATTTCGGTCAGGATGGATGTCAGCAGGTAAATCGCCCAGATAATCAGGAACGGCGGCAACATCTGCAAGGCGGGCGCAAGGCCGCTGACGATCAGGGCAACCGCGCCCGATGCCTCGAGCGCGGCGCCAATGGCCAGCATCGAAAAAATCAGCGCCAACAACCGGCCATCAATAAAGGAAAATGCCTCGTCCGCGTCGATGCAGCGGGTCACAAGCACCAGCGCGACGGCCAGCACCGCCAGGAAAAAGATCGGCGCGACCCCGAATGCGGCCAGCGCGACAATCCCCAAAAGCGCGGCAACGACAATCGGCGCATGGCTGCGCCGGAACGCACGGGCCGAAGGGTGCGATACGTCAACCATGTCCATATCGCTGGCCAGACGCTGGATATCTTCGGGTGCACCTTCAAGCAGGAGCGTATCGCCAACGCGCACAACCAAATCATCCAACTGACGTCCGATGTTCTGGTTCCGGCGGTGCACGGCCAGCGTGTAAACACCGTAGCGGCGGCGCAGACGCAGCGCACCAAGGGTGCGGCCGACCATCTTGCACCCCGGCGTGATCAACACCTCGACGGTGGATGTTTCCACCGCTGACAGCTGATCGACGCGCTTCAATTCCTTGGTTGCCTGCAGTGACAACAGTTCTGTCATCGCCGTGCGCAGCACTACCCGATCACCCACCTGCAAGGTCACGCCCGCAAGGTCGCGCCGCAAGGATGCATCGCCGCGCACCACATCGATCAGGCGCACACCATCACGTTTGAACAGTTGCACGCCCGTCACTTCACGCCCGATCAGGTTACTTTCGGGGGGGATCACGGCCTCGGTAAAGAACCGCATCTTGGACTTGTCCGACAGCAGGTTGGCCATGCTGTCGCGGTCGGGCAAAAGGCGCGGCGCGATGAACCGCAGATAGATCATGCCCCAGATCACCAGAATGATGCCCAGCGGTGTCACCTCGAAAATCGTGAACGCCGCCAGCCCTTGGGCGCGCGCCACACCATCGACCAGCAGGTTCGTGGAGGTGCCGATCAGGGTCAGTGTGCCACCAAGGATCGCGGCGTAACTGAGCGGGATCAACAGCTTGGAGGCAGACAAGCCCATCGTGCGGGCCAGTTGCACAAAGACCGGGATCATCACGACGACCACGGGCGTATTCGACACAATCGCCGATGACAGCACAACAAAGGCCATCAACCCGCCCAAGGCCAGCGCAGGCCGCGTTTTGGCGTTGCGTTCAGCCACCTTGGTCAGCGCCTCAAGCGCGCCTGTGCGCACCAATGCACCCATGACGATAAACATCGCCGCGATGGTCCAGGGCGCGGGGTTGGACAGCACGTTCAGCGCGTCCTGATAGGGCAACACGCCGCTGATCAGCATCAGGGCCACACCGGCGATGGCCACGACTTCGGTCGGAAAAGTTTCGCGCAGGAACAGCACGAACATGATGCCGACGACCGTGAGGGTCAAAACCGCCTGCCCCATGGGCGAGACCGAAAAGAGTTCAATCATCAAGCGTCATCCTGTTGCGCGTCCCCAGTTTCGCGTCAAGCGCGCAGCGGCGCAAGCGGATTAGGCCGGCGCGGCCTGTTGCAAGCGCCCGCCCGTGCGGATCATTTCCGCGCGCGTCGCCTTGCCCGTGCGATCATCAGTGACCACGAACAGGCCTGACAGGGTTGCCTCATCGGGCGCGGGGGAAAACCGGTCTTTGGGCATTCCGGTGATGAAACGGCGCAGGGGTTCGGTTTTTTCCATGCCAATGACGGAATTGTAATCGCCGCACATGCCTGCATCGGTCTGATAGGCAGTGCCGCCGGACAGCACCATCGCATCGGCCGTGGGCACATGGGTGTGGGTGCCGACCACGATGCTGGCGCGCCCGTCGCAGAAATGGCCCATCGCCATCTTTTCGCTGGTGGCCTCGCAGTGCACGTCAATCAGGCTGGCCTGCACCATGCCCCCCATCGGATGCTGGCGCAGCACCCCGTCAACAGCCGAAAACGGATCGTCAAACGGGCGTTTCATGAACACCTGCCCCAGCACCTGGGCAACCAGAACCTTGCGCCCGCCTGCCGCGTTGAACACCCGCGCGCCGACACCGGGTGCGGCTTTGGAATAGTTCAGCGGGCGAATGATGCGCGGTTCACTGTCGATAAACGCCATCATGTCCTTTTGATCAAAGGCATGATCGCCAAGGGTCAGCACATCGGCGCCTGCGTCCAGCAATACCTTGGCATGTGCACCCGACAGGCCCATGCCGCCGGTCGCGTTTTCGCCGTTCACCACGACAAAATCCAGCCGCCATTCATCGCGCAGGCGCGGCAGGTGGGTGGTGATCGCCGTGCGTCCCGCACGGCCCATGACATCGCCAAGAAACAAAATTCGCATGCATGTGCGTAAAGCAATCGCGCCGCCCAAGCGCAAGTGAATTATAGAAAGTAGGTCAGCCCGTGCAGGATCGTCAGACGCAGACGGTCCGCGTCGATCTGGTCGGGATGATCGAACAGGATCGCGCGGGTGCCGTCGATCCTGTCCGCTCCTGCAAAGCGTTCTGCGTGGGTCGGGATCACGGTCGTGGAACAGGGTGCATAAAGGGCAAAGGCGGCATCCTTGTGGGCCGCCACGCGCAGGGTCGTGCCGGTGTTTGCCGCTTTGGGGCGAAAGGCAGGCTGGCCCCATTTCAGGCTTTCGCTTAGGGGGCCGACGCGCGGATCACTTACTGCCGTTTCAAGGATCAGATCACGCAAACGCGCCATGCCCTGTGCCGTTAACGCAGGCTGGGCATCAAGGACGGCGGCAATTTCGGGGGTCACTTGCCCACCTCTATCACGCCGCGTTCGGTGACGATCAGATCAAGCGGTTGATCAGTGGGTTCCAGCGGCAGGTTGTCATCCTCTTGGTCTGCATAGGCAAATCCGATGGCCAGCGTTCCACGCTGCGCGCGCAGCCCTTCCAGCGTGCGGTCATAAAACCCGCCGCCATAGCCCAGCCGCCCGCCTGCGCGGCTGAAAGCCACCAGCGGCACAATCAGGATTTCCGGCGTGATCCAATCACCACTGGCAGGCACCTGTGCGCCAAATTCGCCTGCGATCATGTCGCAATCCGGCTCCCATGCGCGAAACTTTAGCGGCTGGCCTTTGCCGATGATGACCGGCACGCAAACGGGGCCGTGTGCCGCCGCCTCGGCCATCGCCGCTGTCGGGTCGATTTCAGTGCGCATCGCCATGTAGCCCGACAAAGGCACACCGCGATATCCGGCCAGAACTTCGGACAAATACCCTGCGTGGCCTGCGCCACTGTCATGGGCCAGCTTGCGCCGTGCAAAGGCGGCCTTGCGCGCCTGCGCCTTGATCGCCGTCAGGTCAGTCACAGCAACACCACTGCCGCCAACCCAAGAAAGGCAAAGAAACCAACGACATCCGTAACCGTTGTTACAAAGGCACCCGAGGCAAGCGCCGGATCAACGCCCAGTTTTTCCAAGGCAACAGGGATCACCGTGCCTGCCAATCCGGCCACGATCAGGTTGATGATCATCGCCACGCCAATCACCACACCCAGCATCGGTGAACCGAACCAGAACATGCCGACAGCCCCCATCACAACGGCAAAAATCACGCCGTTCACGCAGCCCACAAAGACCTCGCGCCGGATCACGCGCCAGACGTTTGCACCGGTCAAATCGCGCGTGGCAATGGCGCGCACGGCCACAGTCAGCGACTGCGTGCCAGCATTGCCACCCATCGACGCGACAATCGGCATCAGCACGGCCAGCGCGACAAAGCCTGCGATCACGTCCTCGAACAGGGAAATCACCAGACTGGCCAGAATGGCCGTCACAAGGTTGACCGCCAGCCACGGAAAGCGCTGGCGGGTGGTTTCGATCACGCGGTCGGTCAGGCTGCCCTCGCCGACACCGGCAAGGCGCAGGATATCCTCCTCGTGTTCCTCGTCCAGAACGATCATCGCATCGTCAATCGTGATCACCCCGACAAGGCGGTCGTCGCCATCCACAACAGGCGCGGAAATCAGGTGATACTGGTTGAACGCATAGGCCACGTCCTCTTCGTCCTGATCATAGCGGAAGGTGCGAAAGCTGTCCTCGGTCAGGTCGGCAAGTTTGGTGGCGCGGGGCGATCCCAGCAGGCGACCCAAGGTCACGTAACCTGTTGGTTTCATGCGCGGATCGACAAGGATCACATGGTAAAACTGTTCCGGCAGATCATCATGGCTGCGTAGGAAATCAATCGTTTCGCCAACGCTCCAGTGGGCGGGCGCGCGCACCACTTCGACCTGCATCAAGCGGCCGGCGGACTCTTCGGGATAGGACAGCGCCTGTTCCACCGCGATCCGGTCGGTAACGCCAAGGGCATCCAGAACGGCCTCTTGCTGGGCATCGTCCAGGTCCTCGACAAGGTCCACGACATCGTCGCTTTCCATCTCGCGCACGGCCTCGGCCAGTTCCAGCGGAGCAAGGCTCTGGATCACTTCCTCGCGCAGGGATTCTTCAAGTTCGGACAGAATTTCGCCGTCCATGCCGCCGCGCCAAAGCAACAGCAGTGCACGACGGTCGCGCCCGTCGATCTGCTCCAGAAGGTCGGCGATGTCAGCTGCGTGCAGCGGGTTGAGCAGATCATCAACCGCAGCGGCATCGCCCGCCTCGACAGCGTCCAACACCGCGTCCATGACACGTTTTGTCAGGCTTTGGCCGTCGTCTTCGATGTCGATCTGGTCTTCCACGCGCACCCCCGATTTGCGCGCACCATAGCGGATCACCCACGGTCAGCAAGAAGGTCTCTCTTGGAAATCCGATGTTTCGCCCCCCTGAAAGCGGGGCTAGTCTGGGCGGCATGACAAAACATCTTCTTTTGGGGCAGACCCTGTCGTATTCCGGTGATCCCATGGCCGGTGACTGGCAAGACGTGACCCATCACGACAGTGCTGGCGCGGTGCTGGTCGACGGCGGGCAGATCGCCGCAATGGGCAGTGCCGAGACCCTGCGCCGCGCCCACCCGCATGCGAAAATCCATGACTACGGCGATGCGCTGATCAGCGCCGGCTTTGTCGATGCGCACATGCATTACCCGCAAACCGCGATGATCGCGAGCTGGGGAAAACGGCTGATTGACTGGCTCAACACCTATACCTTTCCCGAAGAAATGCAGTTTGGCGACCGTAGCTATGCGGATGCCGTTGCGGCGCGCACGCTTGATATTGCGCTGGCCCACGGCACAACCACGCTGACCAGTTTCTGCACGATCCACCCCGAAAGCGTGGATGCGTTTTTTGGTGCGGCGGCAGACCGTGACATGGCCGTAGTCGCGGGCAAAACCTGCATGGATCGCAACGCGCCGGACGGTCTGCGCGACACGGCGCAATCAGCCTATGACGACAGCAAGGCGCTGCTGGAAAAGTGGCACGGCAAGGGGCGTGCGTCCTATGCGATCACGCCGCGCTTCACACCCACCTCGACGCCAGACCAGATGCATGCATTGGGCGCGCTTTGGGGCGAACATCCTGATTGCCTGATGCAGACGCACCTGTCCGAACAGGTTGATGAGATCGCATGGGTGCGTGGTTTGCACCCAGAAGCGCGCGACTACCTTGATACCTATGAAAGCGCCGGACTGCTGGGTGAACGCGGCCTTTACGGCCACGCGATCCACCTTGAACCGCGCGAGATTGACCGGCTGGCCGAAGTGGGTGGCGCGCTGGTGCATTGTCCGACATCGAACACCTTTATCGGGTCGGGGTTGTTTGACATGGCGGGCCTTAGGGCGCGCGGGATCAGCGTGGGGCTGGCCACGGATACCGGTGGCGGGTCATCTTTTTCGATGCTGCGCACCATGGCGGCGGCCTATGAAATTGCGCAGCTGCGCGGCACCGCCTTGCATCCGGCCCAACTGATGTGGCTGGCCACCGAAGGGTCGGCGCGCACCCTGCATATGGGCGGAAAGATCGGCGCGCTTGCCCAAGGTGCGGCGGCGGATATCTGCGTGATCGACCTTGCCTCAACCCCAGCCATCGCCCAGCGCGCGACCCGTGCCACTGACCTCTGGGAGGCGCTGTTTCCAACGATCATGATGGGCGACGACCGCGCGATTGCACAGGTTTGGGTCAACGGCGTGGCGCGCTAGCAGGGCGACCCCAGCACAAGCACCCAAATATCACCCGCACGTCCCAGCCCGTATTCACGGGCATTTGGCGACAGCATGTTTGCACGGTGATCACGCGAGCCCATCCACGCCGCCATGACCCGTTGTTCGCTTTGTTGCCCGCTGGCGATGTTTTCCGCGACGAACCGGAAACAATAGCCCTGCGCACGCACGCGCGCTGACGGCAATGTGCCACTTGGTGATTGATGCGCAAAATACCCGCGTTGCACCATGTCTTGCGCATGGGCCTGCGCGGCGGCGGCAAGTCGTGCATTCGGGACAAGCGCGCCCAATCCGGTGTCGGCGCGCACCGTGTTCAGCAGCGCGCCAAAGCCCGACGCCGGCAGCGCCGCAAGCGGGGCCGCAGGGCCCGATGGCGCGCCACCCGCAATCGGAATCGGCACGACAACGCAGGCCGTCAGCGCAAGAATTGCACAAAATGAAAGGACAACGCGCCGCATCGAGGCCTCCGAAGGTTTTTTCTACCTTATGCGTGCGCGGCGGGTCTTGTCGAACACTAAACCCGCAAAGCCGCCGCAAGCCTGTTTTGGGTGCGAACCACTTGCCCCAAGTCAATCGTGACCAATTGCCCGTCGCGCACCACGGCGCGCCCTTCGACGATCAGATCGCGCACGGATGTCGGCCCCGCCAGCAGCAGGGCTGCCGGATCCCAACTGCCTGCAGCTTCCACGCCCGATACATCCCAGATGGCGATGTCCGCGCGCTTGCCCACGGCGATTTGACCGCAATCGTCGCGGCCCAGAACCTGCGCACCACCGCGTGTCGCGATCTCGAGCGCCTCGCGCGCGCTCATCGCGTCCGCACCACGTGCAACCCGTTGCAACAGCATGGACTGGCGCGCCTCAAGGATCAGGTTGCCGGCATCATTGCTGGCCGATCCATCGACGCCCAGCCCCACATTCACCCCCGCATCGCGCATTGCGCGCACAGGTGCGATTCCGCTGCCAAGGCGACAGTTGGAACAGGGGCAATGGGCAACTCCTGTGCCGGAACGTGCAAACAAATCAATCTCTTGCCCGTCCAACTTGACACAATGCGCGTGCCAGACATCGTGCCCCGTCCAACCCAGATCTTCGGCATATTGCCCCGGGCGGCAGCCGAATTTTTCAAGACTATAGGCGATATCCTCGTCGTTTTCGGCCAGATGGGTGTGCAGCATGACGCCCTTGTCGCGCGCCAGAATGGCCGCATCACGCATCAGGTCGCGGCTGACAGAAAACGGTGAACAGGGGGCCACGCCAACACGCACCATCGCGCCAACGCCCGCATCGTGATGGGCATCAATCACGCGGATGCAGTCATTCAGGATCGCCGCCTCGCGTTCGACCAGACTGTCGGGCGGCAGGCCGCCATCGCTTTCGCCAATGCTCATCGCGCCCCGTGTCGGGTGGAACCGCAAGCCGACCTCTTGGGCGGCGGCGATTGTGTCGTCAAGGCGCGATCCATTGGGGAACAGATACAGATGATCCGAGGTCATCGTGCAGCCCGACAGCGCCAGTTCGGCCAGGCCAACTTGCGCCGATGTGAACATTTCTTCGGGGCCGAAACGCGCCCAGATCGGGTAAAGCGTTTGCAACCAGCCAAACAGCAGCGCGTCCTGCCCGCCGGGCACCGCACGGGTCAGGGTTTGGTAAAGATGGTGGTGCGTGTTCACCAATCCCGGTGTGACAACGCAGCCGCGCGCATTGATCAGATGGGCATCAGGCGCATCTATCGTGCCGATTTCAACAATCACGCCATCGCGCAGCAGGATGTCGGCACCATTCAATTCACGGCGCGTGTCATCCATCGTCAGGATGGTATCGGCATTTTTGATCAGGGTTGCGGGCATTGGGGTGTCCTTTCGCTCCACCCCCTTCGGTGGATTGGACAACCTGCACCGACAGAAGGGGGAAAAGGACTCGGCGCTTTGGAAGGTTAGCGTGGCTTACGCCGCAACGCCAGCCTGCAGAATCGCAAGTGCCTGCGCGTGGATGTCTGCGTTTGCGGCGGCCAAAACGCGTCCGCCGTTGTGAACGGGGCCACCCTGCCAGTCGGTGACAATCCCGCCTGCGGCGGTGATCACGGCGATGGGGGCCTGAATGTCGTAGGCGTTCAACCCCGCCTCGATCACCAGATCGACCTGCCCTGCCGCCACCAAGGCATAGCCGTAACAGTCCATGCCATAGCGCGTCAGGCGGGCCTGCGCGGCGACGGCGCGAAAGGCGCGGGCCTCGGCCTCGGTGCCGACTTCGGGGAAGGTGCTCAGCAAGATCGCATCGGCCAAGTCCCGCGGGGGGCGCGTTTTCAGCGGCGCAGTTCCATGCGGCCCCACGACTTCGGCCAGTCCAAACCCGCCGGCAAAGCGTTCGCCAATATAGGGCTGATCAATCAGGCCGAACATCGGACCCTGCGCATCAGCGACCGAAATCAGGACGCCCCATGTTGGTGTGCCGCTTAGATACCCGCGAGTTCCGTCAATCGGGTCAAGCACCCAGGTCAGCCCGCTGGTTCCGCTGGTCGCGCCATATTCTTCGCCCAGAATACCATCATCCGGGCGCAGGTCAGCCAGAACCGTGCGCATGGCGCGTTCGGCGGCGCGATCACCTTCGGTCACGGGGTCAAAGCCGCCATCGCCATCCTTGTTGTCACTGGTCAACGCGGATTGGCGGAAATGGCGCAGGGTTTCAGGGCGGGCCGCATCGGCCATGGCATGGGCCGTGCGGATCAGCTCTGCTTGCAGGTCACTGCTATTGGTCATCTTCCCCCCGGCGCTTGGCCCACAGGCGCTAGCGCGGGTCGGGGCGCAAGGTCAAGCGTGCTTTAGGCGGCTTCGCTAAGAACGCGGGCCAGATCAAACAAGCGGCGGCGCTGGTTTTCGGGGATCGCGTAATACGACCGCAGCAATTCAAGCGCTTCTTTGTCGCCAAGGATATCATTGGGCATATTTCCCGATACATCCGCAGCGGCCGCGCCTGTTTCCATCCCCTCAAAGAAGAACGATACAGGCACCGTCAAGGCATGGGCGATGTCCCAAAGCCGCGAGGCGCTGACCCTATTCATGCCAGTTTCATACTTCTGGATCTGCTGGAACTTGATGCCAACCTGTTCAGCAAGTTGCTGCTGGGTCACGCCATTCATCCAACGGCGGTGGCGGATACGCTTACCCACATGCACATCAACAGGGTGCTTCATACTTTTGATCCTTCTCTTTACGCGGCTCCGGCGGTGCGGGGCAAAGCGACAATTGGCTTCACCAACCGAACACAGGTATTACCAAAGGAGTCTGAATGCGCTCATTTTCATAAAACACGCAACGGTTGCATGACCTGACCTAGCCTTTAGGACAGTCTTGGGGTTGATGCCCCTTCGGTCAACCTGTCTTTTTGTCAGTATTTCAGTGAGTTCAGACGCGATTCTGGCCTTTATCCCAAGGCAAGGTTAGGGTCGTTAAAGGCAAATCTTGCAACACGGGTGCGACAAAGAATATGCGGGCATTTCAAGTAAAATCCTTCGAAACAAAGGCCGGATTGGTCGAAATTGACGCGCCGCGCCCTGCCGAAGGCGAGGTTGCGTTGCACGTTCACGCCTGTGGATTGAACTTTGCCGACTTGCTGATGGCCAGGGGCACCTATCAGGACACCCCAAAGCCGCCCTTTACCCTCGGACTCGAGGTCTGCGGCACCGTCACAGCGCTTGGCGCGGGCGTGACCAGCCCTGCCATCGGCACCCGCGTTGCCGTTTTTGGCGGGCGCGGCGGGTTGGCGGACACGGGCGTATTCCCTGCCGCCCTGTGCCGTCCCGTTCCCGATTCCATGACCAATGAACAGGCTGCCGGCTTTCAGGTGGCTTATGGCACATCACATCTGGCGCTGACCCGGCGCGCGCATTTGCAGGCGGGCGAAACCCTGCTCGTGCTGGGTGCTGCCGGTGGTGTTGGCCTCACGGCTGTGGAAATCGGCAAGGCAATGGGTGCGACCGTGATCGCCGTGGCCCGCGGGGCTGACAAACTGGCGGTGGCCCGCGCGGCGGGTGCCGATCACTGCATTGACGCAGGCGATGACATCACGGCGCAGGTCAAGGCTCTGGGCGGGGCCGATGTTGTTTATGATCCCGTGGGTGGTGATTTGTTCAAAGCCGCGCTGAAAGCCTGCAACCGCGAGGCGCGGGTGATCGTCATCGGTTTTGCCAGCGGCGACGTGCCGCAAATTCCGGCCAATATCATTCTGGTCAAGAATATCACCGTGATCGGGTTCTATTGGGGTGGCTATCTGGCGTTCAACCCGGACGCCCTGACCGACAGCATGGCCGAGCTGATGAAATGGCACGCCCAAGGGCGCTTGCACCCGCATGTCAGCCATGCCCTGCCGCTGGATCGCGCGCAGGACGCGCTGGACCTGCTGGAAAGCCGCAAATCAACCGGCAAGGTTGTCGTGACGATCTAATGCGCCTGATAGGCCGCGTGGATCAGCGCCGCCAGATCGCCCACCACGGGGCTGTCGTCGCTGGCGCGGTGATACATGTTGATGCGGGTCTGGCGCAGTTCGGGCAACGCGCCGCCGTGGTTGATACGTTCACAGTGGCGCGGTTCGGTGCCTTCGATCAGCGCATGAACGGCAAGGTCGGCGGTCACTGTCGCCTCGATCGTGCGGGATGAATTGGTTTCGACAACCATTTCCCACGGGATGCCTGCCTCGGACAGGCGACGTTGCACGCCTTGACGAAAGATGCAGTTCTTTTCAAACGCAAGGCGCAGCGGACGGTTGCGCCATGCGGTGCCGTTCTCTGTGCCGATCCAGACCAGCGGCTTGATTGCCAGTGTTTCGCCGCCCTCGCCCACTTCGTCCTCGGTGGTGAGCAGCACATCAACCTCGCCCTTGGCATATTGTTCTTTCAGCGCGCGGGTAAAGGATGTCAGCAGTTGCACCCGCACACGGGGGTATTCGGCGGCAAAGCGCTGCAAGACCTGCGGCACCACCGGATAAACAATGTCGTGGGGCACGCCCAAGGTGACTTCGCCCTCGAATTCCTGCGCGGTCAGGCGGCTGTAGATTTCATCGTTCAATGACAGCATCCGCCGCGCGTAGCCCAGCAGTTGTTCGCCATTGGGCGACAGGGAAATGCTGCGCGCAGATCGGTCAAACAGCGCCACACCCATCGACTCCTCAAGCCGTTTCAGCTGCATCGACACCGCTGATTGGGTCAGGTGCAACACACCGGCCGCCTTGGTCACGCCGCCCGTGTCGGCAACAGCCACAAAGGAGCGCAGGGCGGTGAGGTCAAGATTGCGGGGCATATCAATATCCGTGATGCATTAACTATCAAACATTCATTTTCAATATGACATAGGGTCGACTACATATCAATCATCCTGATTCAAACCAGAGAAAACATCACAAACCCGAAAGGACGATCCGATGTCCATGACACACGACATGCACTACGCCGCCAACCGCCGCCCTGCCCTGCGCTCTCCGCTGGGCCTGTTCACCGAAGCGCTTGTGGTCTGGCAGCAGCGCCGCGCACTTGCCCGCCTTGACGATACCCGCCTGTGCGACATCGGCATCTCGCGCGAGGATGCACGCCGCGAAGCAGCCCGCCCCGTCTGGGACGTGCCAACAGGCTGGCGCTCCTGAACCTCGAAATTTCCCGAAAATCCGGTCATTCTGCGCAATCCTGCGTGAAATGATCGGATTTTTGCGTGTCCTGCCTCCGGTATTCCTTGAAAACGCGGGGAAATACGCCAATATCACCCCCAAGGATACCGCACACGCGGTGCAACCCGTTCAACCTTGGAGGCTTTGATGGCTGACTACAGACCGATGGACGCTGGCGTAGGTGCCCGCAGCGTTGAAATCGACGCGGGGCTTCGCGCCCACATGAACAAAGTTTACGGCACCATGTCCGTGGGCATGATTATCACGGCGCTGGCCGCATGGGCCATTTCCGGCCTTGCCACGGCTGATGCCGGCACGGCTGCGGCGCAACTGTCCAACGGCATTTTCCTGTCCGACCTTGGCGTGACGCTTTACACCACGCCGCTGCGCTGGGTGATCATGTTCCTGCCGCTGGTGATGGTTTTCGCCTTTGGCGCGATGATCAACCGCCTGTCGGCTGCTGGCGCACAACTGTTCTTTTATGCCTTCGCGCTGGCGATGGGTGTGTCGATCAGCTGGATCTTCCTCAGCTTCACCGGATACTCGATCATTCAGGTCTTCCTTGTCACGTCAATCGCCTTTGCCGGACTGTCGCTTTATGGCTACACGACCAAGCGCGACATCAGCGGCTGGGGCAGCTTCCTGATCATGGGCGTGATCGGCCTGATCGTGGCCATGGTCATCAACATCTTCCTGCAATCGCCGGTGATGATGTATGCCATTTCGATGATCGGTGTGCTGATCTTTGCAGGCCTCACCGCCTATGACACCCAGAACATCAAGAACACCTACCTTGCCCACGCCCACCACGGCGACAAGGAATGGTTGGGCAAGGCCGCCATCATGGGCGCGCTGAACCTCTACCTTGATTTCATCAACATGTTCATGTTCCTGCTGCAACTGCTGGGCAACCGCAACTAGGCAGTGCTGAACACGACTGATCAAAGCCCCCGTGGTTTGTGCCACGGGGGCTTTTTTATATCCAAGACTTGCCCTGCTGCATCCGTCATACTGTCAAAGCAACCCGCAAGGACACGTCATGACGCCCCGTTTCCCCCGCCATTTGCGCCTGCCCGCATTACCACTGGACGCCTATTGCGTTGATTGCGGGTCGGGTGCGGGCGACCAGCAGGTCAGCGATACCGCCCTGCTGGACCGCGATGCGTTTGAGAGGTTTGCCGTGCGCGATGACGTTCCCGGTGCCCTGGGCGTGCGCGAGGTCAAGTTTGTCATTACGCATGCCGACACGGACACGCCGCGACTGATGTTCATGAACAGCAACCTGAACCCCCTGCACTACTACTTTGTCCGTGATCATCTGGGCGCCGATCTGTCCGTGGCCGATTTCAACCGCGTGACTTATTTCACCGAAAACCGGAAATTCATCGTCGGCAATATCGTCGCCTATGACAACTACACCCGCCCCGATGGCACGCCCGGCCTTTATGCACTGGAATTCTGGCCAACTGACCCGATGGGTGCGCAGGCGGTTGCGCTGGCCTATGGGATGGTGCGTGACGCAATGCCATTTGCGCGCGAAACGCTGGCCTTTCACCCCTCGGGCGACATCCAAGAGGCGCGTCTGGCCGAGGAGGCCGATCTGTTCGCCGCCTTTGCCATCCCGACCGTGTCGACATTCGAGATATTCGAGGATGTGCGCTTTAACCCGCTTCACCTTGGCATGGCCATCGGCACCCTGCGCGTCATCGACGGGACCGAGCGCCGCCCGCCTGCGCCCACCGATATCGTGATCTATGACCGCCTGCCCAATGACCTGCCGCTGGTGGCAGGCGTGCTGTCCACCACGCCGCAGACCGCCCTGTCACATGTGAACCTGCGCGCGCAGCAAAACGACATCCCCAACGCCTATCTGCGCGGTGCGGCGGATGATCCGGCGATTGCCCCGCTGATTGGCCAGATCGTGCGGATGACCGTGACGGCCGAAGGGGTCAGCGTGACGCCCGCCAGCGCCGCTGAACGCGCCGCCGCTTTGGTCGCGCGCCGCCCCGAACTGGCGCAGATACCGCCGCGCAATCTGACCCCGCGCGCAATTGTGCCACTGGATGATCTGCGTTTTGACCAGGCGGATGCATTCGGGGCCAAGGCCACCAATGTGGCCGAACTGCGCCGCTCGATTGACCCGGTCTATGTGCCTGACGGGTTCGCCGTGCCGTTTTCCTTTTACGACACCTTTATGGTGGCCAATGGGCTTTATGATCTGATCCGCGCGCAGATGGCCGCCCCAGATTTCGCCGATGATACGCTGCGCCCCGATGTGCTGAAATCCATCCGCCGCGCGATCAAGGACGCGCCAATGCCCACGCCCTTGGCGGATCAGTTGGACGCAATGCACCGCGCCTTTCCGGCAGGCACCACGCCACGCTGTCGGTCATCCGCCAATAACGAAGATTTGGTCGGGTTCACGGGCGCGGGGCTTTATGATTCCTATACCCACCGTCTGGACGAAGGCCATATCAACAAATCCATCAAACAGGTCTGGGCCAGCCTGTGGAATGCCCGCGCCTTTGAAGAACGCGACTTTTACCGGATTGATCATCTAAGTGCTGCGATGGGCGTGCTGGTGCATCCCAACTTTGACGACGAACGGGTCAACGGCGTGGCGCTGACCCGCAACATCTATTTCCCGACCTTCGAGGGGTATTTCATCAATTCCCAAGTGGGCGAAGACCTGATCACCAACCCCGAAAGCGATGCCATCGCCGAGGAAGTGCTGATTATCAAGGATTTGAACCTGCGCAACGTGGAATCATACGAGACGATCTATGTGCGCCGCTCGACCCTTGTGGCGCCGGACACGACCGTGATCGCTCGCCCCGATCTGATGTTGCTGATTTCGCAGCTGAAACTGATCCACGACCATTTCAAAGCACTTTATCGCCGCACGGATGACCCAACGTTCGCGATGGACATCGAGTTCAAGTTCGATCTCAATGGCCACCTCGCAATCAAGCAAGCGCGCCCGTGGACGGGCTGACCCGAGGTGCCCATGACCGATCTGACCCTGCCGATCACCAGCCTTGCCGCCCTTGCCAACGGGGCGATTTACCTGATTCTGACGTGGCGGGTGATCCGCATGCGCAGGCGTGACGGGATCGTTCTGGGGGACAATGGCGACCGGATCATGGCCAAACGCATCCGTGGCCACGCGAATGCGGCGGAACAGATGCCCCTTGCGCTCATAATGATCGCGCTGGTGGAAGTGCGTGATGGCAATGCCTTCGCGCTGGCGACGCTGGCGGCCCTGTTCACATTGGGGCGTGCACTGCACGCGGCCTATTTCACGATCCACGGCACGCACTGGCGGTTTCGCATGTGGGGGATGGCCGCGACACTTGGCGCGCAGGCTGGGTTTTTGCTGCTTTTGGCTTACACGCTGGTGTCATAGGCTGCGGCGACTTCCCGCTTGAACCGCCCTATCGGCGGAATTTTCCTATCCGGTCGGGGACTTGGCTTGCTAGCCTGCCCGCGGCAGATAAGGAAAGCCGACCTTGAAGCTGATGCAAAATCTGTTCGCGGCCAAACTGGCGGATGGTCTTGATCCGGTGCGCGACGCGTTGTTGGCGGCCCAGATCGTTGACACCGCAGATATCTGGCATCCGGTGGCGACCCTTGCCGTTGGCGGGCTGGTTGCCGTGGGGTTTGATCGCAAGAGCGAGGAAATGTTGGTTGTTTCCGCGCATGGGCAAAGTGTTTTCGATTGCCGCAACGGCGCGATCCGCTACCAGGATGAACACGCGGATGGCTATGATGCCCCGCCCCTCAAGGCGGCCCGCCTTGACCACCCCGCCGCCGAGCGTTTCGACATGGCGGGCCGTGATGGCGGGGGCTTGCGCAGTGTGACGCGCGATGGCTGGCGGGTTGCGCGGATCAATCTGTGCTGGCCGGAAACCTATTGCATCTTGCAGCCCCCCAAAGCGTCAATTCACGCGCTGGCACGGGTGCAACAGGATCAGGATACGACGTTCTACCTGATGGCCAAGGAACGCACGGATATCCGTGCTTTCGGGTTTTCGTGGACCGGCGAAAGCCTTGTGCTGGCCACCGCGTCAGACCTGCACATCTGGACCCGCGAAACGCTGAAGTTGACCAACCCGTCCTGAAACGAAAAAGACCGCGCAGATTGCACGGCCCCTGTTCACTGTCCTTGAAACGCAAGATTACTTGATCTTGCCTTCCTTGTATTCAACATGCTTGCGCACAACGGGGTCATATTTGTTGACCGTCATTTTTTCGGTCATCGTGCGTGCATTTTTCTTGGTCACATAAAAGTGCCCGGTCCCCGCGGTGGAGTTCAGGCGGATTTTGATCGTGGTCGGCTTCGCCATGTCACTTGTCCTCGGATTAGCGGGGCGCGCTGTGGCCCGTCGCGTGCGTGAATTAGAAGCCCGCTACTTAACGGCTTGGGTGATGCTGTCAACCCTGAACCGTGCCAGTCAGCGCATGTCCTTGCGGGTCAGCGCCTTGAGCAGGGCCGCGATCATCACGTTGGACAATTTCGGCCCCTTGGCGACACCCATGGCCGGATCATCATCGCGCCCGATCTGGCGACGCAATGAACAGGTCCAGTGGCCATGCACCTCGCTTGCGGTGCCTTGCAGCGAAATCGCCCAGCCGGGCAACCCGTGATCAATTACCATCAACACGGCGTCCACGCCGCCCATCGCCCCGTTGCGGATCATCGCCTGATCAACATCGGGCAGCTGTGTTTCCACCCCGTCAAAGGCCAGTTCGCATAGGGCCGCATCATAAAGCGGCTCTTGTTCGATCTTTTCGGCGAGCGCGACAAGTGCTTGGGCTTGCATGGGTTTTCTCCCTCAGTTGCAATGTCCCTCCCACGATATTCCATTCACAATATCCCCACCATGACGTGCGTCAAGGCGCGCCTCGCCAAGCCGGAATAAACTGCGCCCATACACCTTTTGGGAGAAGACTAATGTCCGACAACGTCATCTGGTTCGAGAATCTGAAACGCGCGGATGTCGCCCTTGTGGGCGGCAAGAACTCGTCGCTTGGTGAAATGGTGCAAACGCTTGGCCCCAAGGGGATTGATGTGCCAACGGGATTCGCGACCAGTTCGGATGCTTACCGCGGCTTTATCGAAGCCAACAATCTGCACACACGCATTTCTACCGAAATGGACGCCCTTGCAGCGCACAAGATCACCCTGCACGAGGCTGGCACCCGAATCCGTGCGATGATCAACGCGGGCGACTGGCCCGATGATCTGCGCGCCGACATCCTGACAGCGTATCAGGAAATGGCGCGCCGTACGGGCAGCGACAATCCGTCTGTCGCCGTGCGTTCCTCGGCGACCGCCGAAGACCTACCCGATGCCAGTTTCGCCGGACAGCAGGAAACATTTCTGAACGTCGAAGGAGAAGCGGCCCTGCTGGCCGCCTGCAAACGCTGCTATGCCTCGCTGTTTACCGACCGCGCGATCACCTACCGCACCCTGCAAGGGTTCGATCACATGGCCGTGGCCCTGTCGATCGGCGTGCAGCAAATGGTGCGTTCGGACATCGGCGGATCGGGTGTGATGTTTTCCATCGACACGGAATCGGGCTTCGACAAGGTCGTGCTGATCAACGCCGCATGGGGTTTGGGGGAAAATGTTGTTCAGGGCGCGGTCACACCCGACGAATACATGGTCTATAAACCCTTCCTGAAAGACAAAAAGCGCAAGCCCATCGTTGAACGCACCCTTGGCGCGAAAGAGATCAAGATGATCTATGCAGACGGTGGCAAAGCCGTCAAAAACGTGCGCACCAGCCGCGCCGAACGCGCCCGGTTTGTGCTCTCCGAGGATGAAATCTGCGAACTCGCCCGTCAGGCCTGCACCATCGAGGACCACTATGGCTGCGCCATGGACATGGAATGGGCGCGCGATGGCAACACGGGCAAGCTTTATATCGTGCAGGCCCGTCCTGAAACCGTGCAGTCGCGCGCCGAGGTTGGTGCCATGAAATCCTACACCGTCACCGAAACCGGTGAACGTCTGCTTACGGGCCTTTCTGTTGGCGGGGCCGTGGCCACAGGGCCGGTCTGCCTGATCGAAACGGCCGCCGACATCGACAACTTTGTCGACGGGTCGATCCTTGTGACCCAAACGACCGACCCCGACTGGGTGCCGATCATGAAGCGCGCCAGTGCCATCGTCACCGACCACGGCGGGCGCACCAGCCACGCTGCCATCGTCAGCCGCGAACTGGGCCTGCCTGCCATCGTCGGCACAGGCAACGCCACCCATATTCTGCACGATGATCAGGAAATCACGGTCAGCTGCGCCGAGGGCGAAGAAGGCTATGTTTACGCCGGTCACGCCACGATTGTGGTCGAGGATATTGATCTGGGCGATCTGCCCGACACGAAAACCAAAGTCATGTTCAACATGGCCAATCCCTCGGCAGCATCGCGCTGGTGGCGCTTGCCTGCGGATGGTGTCGGCCTTGCCCGCATGGAATTCGTCGTCAACAACGCGATCAAGGTGCACCCGCTTGCGTTGACCCGCTTTGATGAACTGACTGACGAGGCCGTGAAAGAGGAGATTGAGACCCTCACCCGTGGCTACGACCAAAAGCCCGACTATTTTGTCGACACGCTTGCCCTTGGGCTGTCGCGGATTGCAGCCGTGCATTACCCCAACCCCGTTATCGTGCGCATGTCGGACTTTAAAACAAACGAATACGCGGCCCTTTTGGGTGGCACCCAGTTTGAACCCAACGAAGAAAACCCGATGATCGGCTGGCGCGGTGCCTCCCGCTATTACTCGGATGCCTATAAGGACGGGTTCGCGCTGGAATGTCAGGCCATCGCCAAGGCGCGCGGGGTCAAAGGGTTCGACAATATTCTGATGATGATCCCTTTCTGCCGCACGCCAGACGAGGCCGACCGCGTGCTAAAGGTCATGGTCGAAAACGGATTGAAGCGCGGCAAGGACGGCTTGCAGGTCTATGTGATGTGCGAGATCCCTGCCAACGTCATTCTGGCCGAGGAATTCGCCAAACGGTTCGACGGGTTCTCGATTGGCTCGAACGACCTGACGCAACTGACACTTGGGGTGGACCGCGATAACGAAACCCTCGCGCCTTTGTTCAAAGAGGACAACGCCGCCGTGCTGTGGATGATCGAACAGATGATCTCCCGCGCCCACGCGGTCGGTGCCAAAGTCGGGTTCTGCGGCCAAGCGCCCAGTAACGACCCCGCCTTTGCCAAACTGCTGGTGGGGTTCGGGATCGATTTAATCTCGGTCACGCCGGATGCGTTCCGCAGTGTCAAAGCCAATGTGGCGGCAGCCGAAAAGGGGTAGTTTGCGCGGACGGCCTGTAAGCCGGATTCTGTCCCGGTGGTACCCTGGGGTGCCACCATGGATGACCATTCATCTTAAGCGGCTGTTACCAACCGCCCTCTAGCTGCCAACCCGGGCCCCTTGGGTTCAGGCATCCTTGCGGCGGTATGCCTTGCGGCACCTGCCCGCGCGGGGCCCCTATTTGGCATTGCTCCTGGTGGGGCTTGCCGTGCCACCCGTGTTGCCACGCGTGCGGTGGGCTCTTACCCCACCGTTTCACCCTGACCCCGGAACATGTCCGGGGCGGTCTGTTTTCTGTGGCGCTTTCCCTGGGGTTGCCCCCGCCGGGCGTTACCCGGCACCATGCCTTGTGGAGTCCGGACTTTCCTCGGGTGTTGCCACCCGCGATCACCCAGCCATCCGCGCGATATGCGACTTAGGCACTGTGGGCGGTTTGGTCAACGGGAAAGCGTTTGGCCAGTTGTGCGGCCAATGCGCAATCCGTGGCGTCCAGCGGGCCTGTCGCGCCTTGACGGTGGCGCAGGCGAAAGGCGGACAGCAGTGCATCATCTGCCGCGTCAGCGGTATATCCGGCGGTGCGTAGGTCATTGAAAAATCGCGCAGTATCGGCTTCTGCGGATTCAACGTGTGACAACTGGATCGCCAAACCACCGCGCGCCAGACGCGCCCAGTCAAACCGCGCACCGGGATCAATCTTGCGCCCCGGCGCCATGTCGGAATGGCCGATGACCCGCTGCGGGGGAATGTCCCAGCGCGCGATGATCCCTGCCAGCAGGGTTTCCAGCGCGTCCATCTGTGGCGCGGCAAAGGGTGCTGTGCCGGTGTTGGACAACTCAATCCCGATGGAGCGCGAATTGACGTCCGTCACATCACCCCAGCGCCCTGCCCCCGCATGCCACGCACGCGCAGACTCATCGACGAGTTGGTCAACCTCACCGAGCGGCGAAATGATATAATGCGCCGAGACCTCGGCATCCTCGTGGCACAACCAATCGCGCGCCGCCGCGTGATCGGCCATGGCGGTGTAATGGATCACGACAATATCGGGGCGCGCGCCGTCACGGCGCGGGCCACAGTTCGGTGATGGTGTGGTGATCAGTTGCCCGCTGCCAGACGGAACGGTGCCGGATCCCAGCCACAGGCGAATCCATCGCCATCGGGATCAATCCCGCGCGGATCACGGTCGGGGCCGCCACGGCGCAGAAAATCGCGTTGCGCTTCGTCTGCGGCGCGATAATCGGCACAGTTACGCTGGAACCGCGCCTGACCCGACAGACCGGAACGGCCATAGACCGACACGCCCTTGGCATTGGTGGTTTGCAAGGCATATTGCACGATATTGGGGCCGACATTGCCATCGCGTTCCGGCACGGCAGTGGGTTCTACCAACTGATAAGCCGCGGCCTGGGCGGCGCGGCGTTCGGCGTCTGATTCAATGCTTTCTCGACCTGCGACTGCATCAAAGCTTTGCTCGTCGGATATCCCTGCAGAATCGACAAGTGCAGGCGGTGCATTGCCCGGTGTTGCGTCAACGCCCGTGCGCCCTGTTTGCGGCACTGGGGTTTGCTGCGCGCCGATCCCGGCGGCGGCAAGGTCTGACGATGGAATGGCGCCTTCGCTGACGACGGGCGCGGCGGGCAGTGTTGCGGGCGCACCAGCGGCAGGGACAGTGGCGCCTTGCAACTGCGCCTCGCGGCGCGCGCGATCAATCTCGTATTGGGCGTAATCGCCAAAGCCGACACCCGCACCGCTATCGGGCACGGGTTGCGCACAATTTGCGAGTGCCAAAGTGGCCACGCCCAACATCAGAAACTTTTTCACAGCACATCCTGCCTTTTGCAATTTTGCGCGTCTTACCACCACTTGGCCGGTTTGGCTACAAATCCGGCTGCACGTTCCAGTGAATAGGCGGTATTGAGCAAATCCGCTTCTTCCCACGGACGCCCGATCAGTTGCAGACCCAGCGGCAGCCCCTGACGGTCCTGTCCGGTTGGCACGGCAATGCCGGGCAATCCGGCAAGGTTCACCGTCACGGTGAACACATCGTTGAGATACATTTGCACCGGATCGGCATCGGTCATTTCACCCAGACCAAAAGCAGCCGAGGGCGTGGCCGGTGTCAGGATCGCATCAACGCCGGTGGCAAACACATCCTCGAAGTCCTTTTTGATCAACGTGCGCACCTTGCGGGCGCGGTTGTAATAAGCATCATAGAACCCCGCCGACAGCACATAGGTGCCAACCATCACGCGGCGCTGGACCTCGTGACCGAACCCTTCGGCGCGGGTCTTTTCATACATTTCGGCAATGCCGTCGCCCGCGGCCAGTTTGGCGCGGCGGCCAAAGCGCACACCGTCATAGCGCGCAAGGTTGCTGGATGCTTCGGCAGGGGCGATCACATAGTAGGCAGGCAGCGCGTATTTCGTGTGCGGCAGCGAGATATCAACGATCTTGGCACCGGCATCCTTCAGCATCGCCGTGCCTTCGGCCCACAACGTTTCGATCTCGTCCGGCATCCCGTCCATGCGGTATTCCTTGGGAATGCCGATGGTCTTGCCCTTGATGTCGCCTGTCAGGGCCGCCTCGAAATCGGGCACGGCCAGATCGGCGCTGGTGCTGTCCTTGGGGTCGTGCCCGCACATGGCTTGCAGCATGATCGCCGCATCGCGCACGTCCTTCGTCATCGGACCCGCTTGGTCCAGCGAGGAGGCAAAGGCCACAACGCCCCAGCGGCTGACGCGACCATAGGTTGGCTTGATTCCCGTGATGCCGGTGAACGCGGCAGGCTGGCGGATTGACCCGCCTGTATCGGTGCCCGTTGCGCCAAGGCAAAGGTCAGCCGCCACCGCGCTGGCCGATCCGCCCGACGACCCGCCCGGTGTCAGTGCCGCGTCATCATTGCCGCGCCGCCACGGGTTCACCGCATTGCCATAGGTGCTGGTTTCGTTGCTGGACCCCATGGCGAATTCGTCCATGTTCAGCTTGCCCAACATCACGGCACCCGCATCAAACAGCTGGGTTGTCACGGTGCTTTCGTATTCGGGTTTGAACCCTTCCAGAATGCGGCTGGCAGCCTGCGATGGCACGCCCTTGGTGCAGAACAAGTCTTTGATCCCCAATGGAATACCGTTCAGCGACGGCGCATTTGCCGATTGGCGCGCGTCCGCCGCCTTGGCCTGTTCCATCGCAATTTCGGGGGTCTTGTGCACAAAGGCGTTCAACGCATCCGATGCATCAATGGCCTCCAGACAGGCGGTTGTCAGTTCGGTGCTGGTCAGGTCGCCCTTGCGTAGCGCGTCACGGGCGGCGGCGATGGTCAGTTTGGTCAGGTCAGACATTATTCAACCACCTTTGGCACGGCAAAGAACCCTTCGCGGGCATCGGGCGCATTGGCCAACACGGCAGCCTGCTGATCGCCATCCGTAATCACATCATCGCGCCGTTTCAGGCGCTGGGGGGTGACGGATGTCATCGGCTCGACGCCGTCGATGTCCACTTCGTTCAGCTGTTCAATAAAATCCAGAATCGCGCTGAATTCCGAGGCCAGCGCGGGCAACGCGTCATCCTCGACCTTGATACGGGCCAGATGGGCCACCTTGCGGGCAGTTTCCGTGTCGATTGACATGGGGGTCTCCGGGTTTTTGTCAGTTCAGTCGCGTTTATCGCCCTGCCGCGCAGGTCGCAAGGTGCCACGACCCGTGGCAATGCGTTTGGGGCGCGTTATAATGGGCGGGGCAACTATGGAGGATAAAATGCAGGTCATCTGGCTGGGCCATTCAAGTTTTCGCATCGAGATCGCCGACAAGGTTCTGCTGGTTGATCCGTGGCTGGATGGAAACCCGTCCTTTCCCGCTGACCGGCGCGGCGAGGCGACCGCGGGTGCGACCCATATCCTGATCTCGCACGGACATGGTGATCATGCGTGCAACGCACTGGATATCGGACGCGCGCGGGGCATCCCGATTCTGTGCATTCACGAACTGGCCGAATGTTGGGGCGAACAGGATGGCGTCACGACAATGGGGTTCGGCAAGGGCGGCACCATTGATCTGGACGGCGTCAAGGTGACGATGGTGAACGCCTCCCATTCATCAAGCCACGATCTGGACGGTGGACGCCCCGTTTACGCGGGATCCGAGGCCGGTTTCATGATCGCGGGCGAAGGCCACACGATCTATTTCAGCGGTGACACGGACATCATGGCCGATATGGACTGGATGGGCGACTTGCACAAACCCGATGTGGGCATCCTGTGCGCTGGCGGGCACTATACGATGGACATGGCGCGCGCGGCCTATGCGGCCAAACGCTATTTCAATTTTGCAACATTGATCCCCTGCCACTACAAGACTTTTCCAATCCTTGCGCAGGACGCCGATGAACTGGTCGCAGCCCTGCCCGATGTGGACGTTCTGACGCCCGAGGTCATGGACGTGATCACGATCTAGGCACCACCTCGGTTAACGTCGGGAGGCAAAGAAATCGCGGAGCAGGTCGGATGAGGCCGTAGCCGAAATCCCGTCATAGACATCGGGCGCGTGATGGCATTGCGGATGGGTGAACACCCGCGCACCATGATCCACGCCGCCGGATTTCGGATCGGCGGCCCCGTAATACAGCCGCGCGATGCGGGCGTTGCTGATCGCCGCCGCACACATCGGGCAGGGTTCCAGCGTCACATAAAGATCGCAGCCCGTCAGCCGTTCCTGCCCCAGCGCTGCACAGGCCGCACGGATCACAAGGATTTCGGCATGTGCCGTCGGGTCGTTCAATTCACGGGTGCGGTTGCCATCTGCCGCGATCAGCGCGCCACCCGCGTCAACGATCACAGCGCCAACGGGCACCTCGCCGCGGGTGGCGGCGGCGCGGGCTTCGCGCAGGGCGGTGTCCATATGGCTGCGAAATGTCATGCTCCTTCAATAAGCGGGTCACGCAAGGTTGCAAGGCCGGATGCCTCCGGCGGGAGTATTTGGAAACAGAAGAATTGGGGTTTGTGCGATTGTCAGGCGGGGTGCGGCTGGTTAGCGTGACCGCATGGACAAGGATATCTATGATCCGGCCTATGTGGCTGATTTGTTTGACCGATGCAGCGGCAACTATCGCTGGTGGTCGGCGATCAGTTCGTTCGGGTTTGTGTGGATGTGGCGGCGTCAGTGTGTTGCGCGCCTGATGGGCCAGCGTCAGGTGGCACGGATCGCTGATGGCGTGGTCGGTGACACGCCGTCCCCGATGCCAGTCGTTGTCGATCTGATGGCCGGAACCGGCGAAGTATGGCCGCATCTTCTGACATCCCTGCCCCGCGCGCGCATTCGTGCGATTGATATCTCTGAAAGGATGCACCGCGAAGCCGTTGCGCGTTTGCACCAAGGCCGGGAAGGCCAGATCGAACATCACGCGGCCAATGCATTGCAGGA
The DNA here is from genome assembly GCF_042466115.1 of Octadecabacter sp. R77987. Classification (NCBI taxonomy): domain Bacteria; kingdom Pseudomonadati; phylum Pseudomonadota; class Alphaproteobacteria; order Rhodobacterales; family Roseobacteraceae; genus Octadecabacter; species Octadecabacter sp. R77987. The sequence continues at coordinate 1,129,774 of NZ_JAXHBQ010000001.1, forward strand.
CGTCTTGCCCGAAGGGTCTGCAGATCTGTTGATTTCCACCTTTGGCCTCAAGACCTTCAACGCTGACCAACAAGCAGTGCTGGCCCGCCAGATCGCGCGTCTTTTACATGACGGCGGCAGTTTTGCCCTGATCGAGGCATCTGATCCCAAAGGCTGGGTGTTGCGCCCGTTCTACCGGTTCTATCTGGATCGTGCCCTGCCCCAGATCGAAAAGCTGTTCCTGAACGGCGCGCGCGATTTTTCCATGATCGGCGATTACACCCGTGGTTTTGGCGATTGCAGCCATATGGCGCAGGCGCTGCGCGATGCAGGCCTGAGCGTCACCATGAAGCGCCACTTTTTCGGCTGTGCCACCAGTGTCGCGGGCCACAAGCCGATTGCGCCGCGCGCCGCGCCGCACTAAGGCAGGCCCATGAATGACGCCCCCACCCCTGAAGGCGACCGCATCGCCAAGGTTCTGTCACGCGCAGGCATCGCCAGCCGGCGCGAGGCCGAGCGCATGATCGAGGCAGGCCGCGTGCGCGTGAATGGCAAGGTGATCGACAGCCCTGCCCTGAACGTCACCGCCAAGGACAAGATCGTCGTCGACGGCAAACCCGTGGGCGAACCCGATCCGCCGCGCATCTGGCTGTATCACAAACCCACCGGCCTTGTGACGACGGAACGCGATGAAAAGGGCCGTGAAACGGTGTTTGATGCCCTGCCTGCGGACCTGCCGCGCGTGATGTCGGTGGGGCGCTTGGATATCAACTCCGAAGGGTTGCTGGTGCTCACCAATGACGGCGAGATCAAGCGCAAGCTGGAACTGCCCAGCACCGGCTGGCTGCGCCGGTATCGCGTGCGCATCAACGGTGCGGTGAGTGAGGCGAAGCTGGACCAGTTGCGCCAGGGGCTGACCTTTGAGGGGATCACCTATTTGCCGATGGAGGTCACGTTTGACCGCCAGCAAGGGGCGAACGCCTGGCTGACTGTATCAATCCGCGAAGGCAAGAACCGTGAAATCCGGCGCGCGATGGAGGCGATTGGCGTCGCCGTGAACCGGTTGATCCGCATCAGTTATGGGCCATTCCAATTGGGCAACCTGAAACAGGGCGCGGTCGAGGAATTGAAACCGCGCGTCGTGCGTGACCAGCTTGGCCTTGCCGCGCGTCCGCAACCGCAACGCACACGGCGCAACAGCGACAAACCCGCCCCGCGCAACGCCAAACCCGCCCCGAAAGGGGGGAAAAGCACGCGCAGTTGAACCTTGTGCCATGGGTCAGTCTGTGCATTTTAACCCCCAAGCGACAATTGGGGACATAACATGGCCGACCTACTGACACTGGAAAACGCGACAAACCTGATCATGCTTTGCTTTTTGCAAGCGGTTCTGGGCTTCGACAACCTGCTTTATATCTCGATCGAAAGCCAACGCGCACCGGTAGCCCATCAAAAGGCCGTGCGCACATGGGGCATCATCATTGCGGTCGCCTTGCGGGTGGTTTTGCTTTTCACGATGATCCAGCTGCTTAATTCCCTCAATGCGCCGTTCTATACCTTTGAATGGGACGGGGTGATCACCGGTAGCATCAACTTTGCCACCTGCGTGTTCATCGTCGGCGGTGTGTTCATCATGTATACAGCCGTCAAGGAAATCGCGCATATGCTGTCGATTGACCACATCGGCCATGATGTTTCGGGCAAGTCCGGCAAGTCCGCGGTGCAGGTCATCTTGTTGATCGTCATGATGAACCTGATCTTCTCGTTTGATTCCGTTTTGTCGGCGATTGCGATTACCGATGTCTTCCCGATCCTTGCCACCGCGATCATCCTCAGCGGATTAGCGATGCTGTTGCTGGCCGATGGTGTCACCAAGTTCCTGCAAAAGAACCGCATGTACGAAGTTCTGGGCCTGTTTATCCTGCTGATTGTTGGTGTTGTTCTGCTGGGCGAAAGTGGTCAGGCGGCGGTTCATGGCCTCGAGGCGATGGGCGTGCCCCACGACGAGGCCAAGGAGCAGGCGCTCAAGGTGTTTGGCCGCGAGATCATCCCGATGTCGAAATCGACCTTCTATTTCTCAGTGATTGTGCTGGTTGCTGTCGAAGTGCTGCAATCAGGTTACAGCCGGAAATTGAACGCCGAACGCGCCGCCTTGCAGAAGCACTCGTAAACGTGGGCGCGGCGGACTATCTTAGGGCAGATACGGTGCAACTGGGGGCACAGACATGATCAAGAACGTGGCATACGGAGCGCTTCTATTGCTTCTGTTGGGCATTTCCACTGGCTGGATTGCGGGGCTTTAGGGCATGGCACAACGCTTTGGCGGCAAACATAGCCCGAATGGCGCTGGCGGCCCGACACCAGAAGTGATCGACGAACGCAAAGTCGATGCGGCAGGCGCGCGCGCGAACCTGCTGTTCGTCCCGCCTGTGATCCTTGTTTTCACGTCGTTGAACGAAGGGGCCACGGGCCTTGCAATGGGGCTTGTCGCGGCCGGATTGCTGACGTTGGGCGCATGGATGCTGCGTGACGGCTTGCGCGCGACGGCCGCCTATGAGGCCCGCAAGGTCGCCCGCCGCCCCGCCGTGCCGCGCAAGATGTTTGCGGCTGTGGCCACGGGCCTTGGCGCTGGACTGGCCAGCTATGCGACAGACCCAAGCGTGATTGCAGGCGTTCTTTATGCCATCATCGCAGGCGCATTGCATGTGACAGCCTTTGGGATCGACCCGTTGAAAGACAAGCGCATGGAAGGAATCGACACCTTTCAGCAAGACCGCGTTGCCCGCGTTGTCGACGAGGCCGAGGCGCATTTGCGTGCCATGAAGGACCATATTGCCACACTCAATGATCGCCCGCTTGATCTGCGCGTTTCGGCCTTTCAGACCGCCGCCCGCCGCATGATCCGCACCGTCGAGGAAGACCCGCGCGACCTGACAGGCGCGCGCAAGTTTCTGGGCGTCTATCTGATGGGTGCGCGCGACGCCTCGGTGAAATTCGTCGATGTTTACAAACGCAAACATGACGACGCGGTGCGCGCCGACTATGAAGCCCTGCTTGCCGACCTTGAGCAGAATTTCGCCGCACGCACCGAAAAGCTGTTGCTGGACGACCGCAGTGACATGGACATTGAAATCAAAGTGCTGCGCGATCGTTTGCAGCGTGAAGGCCTGTGAAGGTCAGTAAAAGGGGGACATTATGTCTGATACCGTTGTGAACAATATGCAAAAAGCCCAAGCCACGCTGGCCGACGTCGAGAAAGTGACCGCCGTGGTGCTTGCCGAACCAAAGAACGACCTGGTGACACTGGAGGGCGCGAACAAGAAAACAGGCGCCGAAATCACCAAGCGCATGGCCGAACTGGACATGGAAGATACCAATTCGATTATCTCGTTCGGGTCCGCTGCCCAGTCCGAATTGCAGGTCATCAGCCAGTCCATGCTGCAAGGTGTGCGCAACAAGGATGTCGGCCCCGCCGGTGACAGCCTGCGCCAGATTGTCACCACTATCCGTGGGTTCAACGTCAGCGAACTTGACGTGCGCCGCAAACGGTCCTGGTGGGAAAGGCTGCTGGGCCGCATGGCCCCTGCCGCGAAATTCGCCGCCAAGTTTGAAACCGTGCAGGGCCAGATCGACAAGGTGACCGACGACCTGCTGCGCCACGAACATGTGCTGCTGAAAGACATCGAAAGCCTTGATGTGCTCTATGACAAGACACTGGCGTTTTATGACGAACTGGCGCTTTACATTGCCGCGGGAGAGGAAAAGCTGAAGGAACTGGACGAGAAAACCATTCCTGCCAAGGTTGCCGAAGTCGAAAAAGCCCCCGAAGAACAGGGTGTGATGAAGGCGCAGGAATTGCGCGATCTGCGCGCCGCGCGTGACGACCTGGAGCGCCGTGTCCACGATCTGAAACTGACCCGTCAGGTGACGATGCAATCCTTGCCAAGCATCCGTCTGGTGCAGGAAAATGACAAATCGCTGGTGACTAAGATCAACTCGACCCTGATCAACACCGTGCCGCTGTGGGAAACCCAACTGGCGCAGGCCGTCACGATCCAGCGTTCTGCCGAAGCCGCCGTGGCCGTGCGCGACGCCAATGATCTGACCAACGAATTGCTGACGGCAAACGCCGAAAACCTGCGCAGCGCCAACAAGATGATCCGCACCGAAATGGAACGCGGCGTGTTCGATATCGAAGCGATCAAAAAGGCCAACGCCGACCTGATCGGCACGATCGAGGAATCGCTGCAAATCGCCGACGAAGGCAAGCGCAAGCGCGCCGAGGCCGAAAAGGAACTGCAAGCGATGGAAGCCGAACTCAAGGCGACCCTGTCTGCCGCCAAAGCCCGTGGCACGGGCACCGGCGACACCATCGGCACCGCCACAGGCGTGGAATAGGCGATTGGGCAAAAAGGGCAACATCGCAGGCAACGCCCTGCGCAGTTTGGGCTTTGCTGCCCTGATCGGGGTGCTGGGTTGCGACCAGTTGCAGCCCAGCACCCCGATGCCCGCCCCCCCGTCGCGCCCTGACGGGCTGGTTGAACCGCTGCCCTCCATGGCCGCGCCGATCCTGACGCCAAATCGGGTGGATGAAGACAGCGCCGCCCTGCGGATCCACTACCAACGCCTGCAAAACGATCTGCTGGCGCAGGGGTTGATGCGCACCGATGGTGGCGGGCCGGACACGCCCTTTACCGACACGATGCTGGCTCGCAATTTCGTGCGCATCGCATTGTTTGACGAGTATGTCGCCGATGCGGGCGGCTTTCGCGCCCAGCCCACCATCAGCAACCTGCGCCGCTGGGATCGTCCAATCCGGATGAACATCGCCTTTGGCGACAGCATCCCCGAAGATCAGCGCGTCACCGACACAAATTCTGTGCGTGGCTATGCCAACCGTTTGGCGCGTCTGACGGGGCTGACAATCACCCAATCGCGCGACAACGCCAATTTCCACGTGCTGGTTCTGAACGAAAACGACCGGCGCGGATACGAGACACAATTGCGCGCCCTTGTGCCCGATATCGACGCATCGACGATGCGGGCGATCATTGATCTGCCGCGCGACACGCTGTGCCTTGTGGTTGCCTTTTCCGAGGCCAACAACGCCAGCTATTCCCGCGCCGTGGCCCTGATCCGTGGCGAACACCCCGACCTGATGCGCCTTGCCTGCGTGCACGAAGAAATCGCCCAAGGGTTGGGCCTTGCCAATGACAGCCCTCAGGCCCGCCCGTCGATTTTCAACGATGACGAAGAATTCGGCCTGCTGACAACCCACGACGAAATGTTGCTGAAAATGCTGTATGATCCGCGCCTGCAAAACGGCATGACCGCCGCCGAAGCCGCGCCGATCGCACGGGTAATCGCGCGCGAGCTACTCGCGGATGGGGCAAGTTGATGAGCACCACTGATTTCACACTAGAAGGGAGCCAAACATGGGCATTCTCGATTTTCTAACCGGCGAATTTATCGACGTCATTCATTGGACCGACGACACACGCGATACGATGGTTTGGCGTTTTCAGCGTGAAGGCCACGAGATCAAGTATGGCGCCAAACTGACTGTGCGCGAGGGTCAGGCGGCGGTATTTGTGCACGAGGGCCAGCTCGCCGATGTGTTCACGCCGGGCCTTTACATGCTTGAAACCAACAACATGCCCGTCATGACGACCCTGCAACACTGGGATCATGGCTTCAAAAGCCCGTTCAAATCGGAAATCTACTACGTCAACACGACGCGGTTCAACGATCTGAAATGGGGCACCAAGAACCCGATCATGCTGCGCGATCCCGAATTCGGCCCGACACGCATTCGCGCCTACGGCACTTATTCCGTGCGCGTCACCGATCCCGCCAAGTTCCTGACCGAGATCGTCGGCACGGACGGTGAATTTACCATGGACGAGATCAGCTATCAGGTCCGCAACATCATCGTGCAGGAGTTTTCCCGTGTGATCGCTGCATCCGGCATTCCCGTGCTGGACATGGCCGCCAACACGGCCGATCTGGGCAAGCTGATCGCGGGCGCGATTGCCGACACGATTGCGGCTTACGGCATTTCCATCCCTGAACTCTATATCGAAAACATCAGCCTTCCACCTGCCGTTGAAAAGGCGCTTGATACCCGCACATCGCGCGGGCTGACGGGTGATCTGGACGCGCATATGAAATACGCCGCTGCCGAAGCCTTGCGCCAAGGTGGCGAAGCATCGGGCGCAATGGGTGCGGGCCTTGGCGCTGGGATGGGCATGGCGATGGCCGGTCAAATGGCCCAGGCCGGCCCATGGGGTGCGGCCCCTGCCCCCGTGGCCCCGCCACCCCCGCCCGTCGAACACGTCTGGCACATCGCCGAGGGCGGCAAGACAAAGGGGCCGTTTTCACGCGCCACAATCGGCCAGATGGTCGCCAAGGGCGAGGTGAGCCGCGAAACCCACGTCTGGACCCAAGGGCAGGACGGATGGAAAACCGCAGACGAAGTCGCCGAACTGGCGCAGCTGTTCACCGTCATGCCACCACCACCGCCAGGGGCGTAGGTTGACAGACCATCGGCGCGCCCTGACGGGCGCGCTTTTTTCGTTGTTCATTATGAAACTTTTCTCCCGCGCCACCCGTGTCTGCTGACATGACAGCGACACCGACATATCGCGCGCGCCTTTACGCCGCCCTGCCCCGGCGCCGCACATGGCTCAAAGCGCTGCACGCGGTGATGATCCCGCTGACCTTCTGGTTCATGATCGCCACGCCCGGTTTCGTGCGCGACACGCTGGGGCCGGGCGGCGCGCTGATCAACTCCAAGATCGCGCTGGTGTTTGTCCTTCTTTGCCTGTTCTGGACGTTTGACTATGTCCGCCGCGGGTTTGCCAGCCGACCGGGGCCAAAACTGCCGCCTCGCGCGCGCAAGATACACAAACTGCTGCACCGCGTGATCATCTGGGGGCTGTTTCTGGTGCCTGTGGGTGGGTTCCTTTTGGGCCTCACCTCGCATCGTCTGCTCAAGGCGGGGGGCTTTTGGCCCATCGCGCCGCCGATGGACTGGCCCACCGCAAACGAAATCATCGGCAAGCTGCATATCATCGAGTTTTATACACTGGGCGCGATCATCGTGTTTCACGCGGGGTTTCACATCTGGCGGCATGTGAAACTGCGCGACAATGCCCTGCGGATCATGGCCCCGAAATTCCTGCACCGTTTCCTGTGAAATGCGCGCCAGATATGGCGCCAGCCGCCAAGCGTTGATATGTCTCGGTCATGACAGACACCACCGCCCCGTTTGACACGCCCGCGCCTGTGCAGGAACACCGCTTTCCTTGCGATCAATGCGGTGCGGACCTGCGTTTTGATCCCGGTGAGAACCGGTTGATCTGCGACCATTGCGGCAACACCCAAGCCATGGCGACCGGCGATTATCGCGGTGGCGCGATCCGCGAACTGGATTTTCGCGCGGCGCTGGATAATCAGCTTCCCGATGCGGAAATCGAGGAAATCCGCGTGGTGTCCTGCCCCAACTGCGGGGCGCAGACCGAAATTGATGAAACCGCCCATGCCGCCGAATGCCCGTTTTGCGCCACGCCCGTGGTTACGGACACAGGCCTACACCGCCATATCAAACCCAAGGGTCTGCTGCCCTTCGCGCTGGATGAACGTCAGGCGCGCGGCAAGCTGACCGATTGGCTGGGCGGCCTTTGGTTTGCTCCCGATGGCGTAAAGCAATACGCGCGCAAGGGCCGCGCGATGAACGGGATTTATGTGCCCTATTGGACATTCGATGCGGATACCAAAAGCCGGTATCGCGGCGAACGCGGCACGGATTATTACGAAACCAAGACCGTCATGCGTGACGGGAAACGCACGCAGGTGCGGGTGCGCAAGACCCGCTGGCGCAACACTTCGGGACGCGTTGCACGGTTCTTTGACGATGTGCTGGTGCTGGCCTCCAAATCCCTGCCCAAACGCTATACCGACGGGCTGGAACCTTGGGATCTTTCGGCGCTTGAACCCTATTCCCCCGAATTTCTGGCCGGTTTTCGCGCCGAAGGCTATCAGGTCGAACTGGACGAGGGGTTTAGCGAAGCGCGCGCGCATATGGATCGCGTGATCCTGCGGGATGTGAAATTCGATATCGGTGGTGATCGTCAGCGCGTGCATGGCATCGACACCGCCATCAGCGATGTGACGTTCAAACACATCCTGCTGCCCGTCTGGATGGCCGCATATAAATACCGCGGCAAGACCTATCGCTTTGTCGTCAACGGCCGCACGGGCCGCGTGCAGGGCGAACGCCCCTATTCAGCAATCAAGATCGCCATTGCCGTGGTGATTGGCCTGATCATTGCAGGGATCGCAGGATATGTTATCGCTAACAGCCAGTAAATTCGGAGACCCGCTATGATTCTGTCCTGTGGCGAAGCCCTGATCGACATGTTGCCGCGCACCAGTGACAAGGGCGAACCGGCCTTTGCCCCCTATGCGGGTGGTGCCGTGTTCAACACCGCGATTGCGCTGGGGCGGCTGGGCGTGCCTGCCAGCTTTTTCAGCGGGATCAGTTCGGATTTTCTGGGTGATATCCTGTTGGAATCGTTGCGTGAAAGCCACGTCGAATCCGGCCAGTGCCACATCAGCGACCGGCCCTGCACCGTTGCTTTTGTCAAACTGGTAAACGGGCAAGCCACCTATGCATTCTATGACGAAAACACCGCCGGCCGGATGTTGTCGGTCGCTGACCTGCCCGGCGTCACGGCCGATGCGCTGTTTTTTGGCGGAATCAGCCTTGTGGTCGAACCCTGTGGCGCCGCCTACGAGGCGTTGATGCTGCGTGAGAGTGCCTCCAAAGTCACGATGATCGACCCCAACATCCGCCCGTCCTTCATCAAGGACGAGGCCCGCTACCGCGCCCGGATTGACCGGATGCTGCGCGCCGCCGATATCGTGAAACTGTCGGACGAAGACCTGCACTGGTTGATGGGATCGGGCGACATCACCGATCTGGCGCGCAAGATTATCGCGATGGGGCCGCGCCTTGTGTGCATCACCGAAGGGTCCAAGGGCGTGACGGGCTTTTCATCGGCGGACAATATCTTTGTGCCCGCAAATGTGGTGCAGGTCGCCGATACGGTCGGCGCGGGTGATACATTCAATGCCGGGTTGCTGGCCGCCCTGCACAAACGCGGCGTGCTGACCAAGGAAAAGATCGCAACACTTGATCCGGCCACGATCACCGCCGCGCTGACGATGGGTGTGAATGCCGCCGCTGTCACCGTCAGCCGCGCAGGTGCCAACCCGCCCTGGGCGCACGAATTGTGAGGGCGCTGATCCAGCGGGTCAGCACGGCCAGCGTTGCCGTTGACGGCGAAACGATTGGCGCAATCGGGCGCGGGATGCTGATCCTCGTTTGTGCCATGCAGGAGGATACGTCCGACCTGCCTGCGAAACTGGCCGCGAAAATCAGTAAACTGCGCATTTTTGCCGATGATGCGGGCAAGATGAACCTCTCGCTGGCCGATATCGGCGGCAGTGCCTTGGTCGTCAGCCAGTTCACGCTGGCCGCCGACACATCGCGCGGCAATCGCCCCGGATTTTCCACAGCCGCCGCGCCCGAGGCCGGCAATGCAGCTTACGAGGCGTTCAAATCCGACCTCGCAGCCCTTGGAATCCCCGTGCAATCGGGGCGTTTCGGGGCGGATATGCAAGTGTCACTGACCAACGATGGCCCCGTCACGATCTGGCTGGACGCCTAGGCGCGCAAGCGCGACACGACCGTGCTGATCGCGAATAGCGCCACAGCCACGCAAACAATCGACGGACCGGCGGGCGTTTCATACCGCAGGCTAAGGGCAATACCGCCCAGCGACGACATCACGCCGATCAGGGTCGCCAACACCGCCATCCCTTCGGGGGTGCGTGCCATCCCGCGCGCGGCGGCGGCGGGAACGATCAACAAGGCCGTGATCAACAGCGCGCCGACGACCTTGATCGACACGGCCACGACTGCGGCCAACAGCAAGGTCAGGATCAACTGTTCACGGCGCGGGTTGATCGTGGCCGCATGGGCCAGATCAGGCGAAAGGGTTGCCGTCAGCAAGGCCGTCCAGTGTCGCCACAACACCAAACTGACGATAAGCGCCCCACCCCAGATCACTGCCAGATTTGTCTCGCTCACCAGATAGACATCGCCAAACAGATAGGCGTCCAGATCAATCCTTTGTCCCGGCACCAGCGACACGGCCACAAGCCCCAACGCCAGCGCGCCGTGCGACACAACCCCCAGCAAGGTATCCAGCGCCACGCCCCGCCCGCTAAGGGCGAACACCAGCAGCGCCACCGCCAGCGATACCGCCAGAACCCCTGCGAAAACCGACAACGAAAACGCCAATGACAGCGCCACCCCAAGGATCGCCGCATGGGCCGTCGCATCTCCGAAATAGGCCATGCGCCGCCAGACCACGAAACAGCCCAACACGCCGGTGGCAAGGGCTGTGCCGATGGCTGCCAACACCGCACGCGTCACGAAATCATCCAGCATCAGGCGTGATCCTCGCAGTCGTGATCGTGATCATGGTCGTGACGATAAAGCGCCAGCGCGCCTTTGGTCCCTGTCCCGAATAACTCGCGATAGGCAGGCGCGGCGGTCACAACATCCGGCGTGCCCTCACAGCAAATATGTCCGTTCAAACAGATCACGCGGTCTGACGCACTCATCACCACGTGCAATTCGTGGCTGACCATGACAACGGCGCAGCCAAGTTCGTGGCGCACCGCGTCAATCTGGCGATAAAAACTGGCTGATCCGGGCTGGTCCAGCCCCTGTGTCGCTTCGTCCAGCAACAGCAGGTTCGGGCGTGACAGGATCGCGCGGGCCAGCAGGACGCGCTGGAACTGCCCGCCTGACAGTGTCACCATCTGCTGCTGCCCCAGCCCAGCAACGCCCGCCTTTTCAAGGGCTTGCGCGGCGTCCTGCGATGAAACGCGATGGGGCAGATCAAGGAAACGGCGCACCGTCATCGGCAAGGTCGGGTCGATATGCAGGGATTGGGGCACATAGCCGATCCGCAGATCGGGCGCGCGGGTCACGCTGCCTTTGGTCGGCTGCAACGCACCGATCATCACCCGCAACAGCGTGGATTTGCCCGACCCGTTCGGGCCGACAATCGTGACGATCTCGCCCTTTTCGATGGTCAGGGACACGTTATGCAGCACCGCGCCGCCGCTATGGCGCGCCTCGATCTCCTTCATGGTCAACAGGCTCATGGCTGCGCACCTTTTTGGCAATCCGGGCACAGGCCTTCGGCCTCGATCACGGTCTGTTCAATCCGAAAGCCGCTGCGTGCGGCGCTGTCGCCCAGTGGTTTCAGTGCACGCGCTTCGGCCACGGTGCCGCAGGCGCGGCAAATCATGAACGCGGGGCTGTGGGTTTCATCGGGCGCTGTGCAGGCGATGAAGGCATTCAGGCGTTCGATCCGGTGCACGAACCCCTGATCCACCAGAAACGTCAGGGCGCGGTAGGCCACGGGTGGCTTTGATCCCATCCCTTCGGCATCCAAACGCGCCAGAACATCATAGGCGCCCAGCGCCTCGTGGCTTTCCAGCAGGATTTCCAGCACACGGCGGCGCACCGGTGTGAATTGCACCCCGCGCGCGGCGCACAACCTGTCCGCGGTCGCGAGGGCGGCGGATTGGCAGGCGCTATGGTCATGTGCGGCGAACCCCAACGGGGTGGCGGATGTGTCGTGACGGGCCATGGTGATCCAAGGGGTTGTTACGTTATAACATATCTTCTATATCCACCGCGCATTCCGTTCGCAAGAGGTTCAAATGATTCGTTTCGCCCTGCCTTTTCTGATGCTTGGCCCTGTCGCCCTGCATGCCGAAACACCCAAGGTGCTGGCCGATATCGCGCCTGTGCACAGCCTTGTGGCGCAGGTGATGGGCGATCTGGGCGAACCCGCGTTACTGCTGCGCCCCGGTGCCTCGCCGCATGACTATGCCTTGCGGCCCGCAGATGCGCGCGCCCTGCAGGATGCGAATGTGGTGATCTGGGTTGGCGAAGGTTTGACCCCGTGGTTGCATGATCCGATCGAAAGCTTCGCGGATGGCAAGACCATGCTGGCCCTGCTGGAAACCGATGGATGGGAGGTGATTGGCCTCGAAGAAGGCCACGACGATCATGACCATGATCACGACCACGGCGATACCGACCCGCATGCATGGCTGGACCCGGATGTGGCGCAGGTCTGGTTGACGCAGATCGCAGAAACCCTGACCGCCGCGGACCCCGAAAACGCCGCGACCTACAAGGCAAACGCAACCGAGGCGGGCGCTGCGCTGGCCGCGCTTTCGGCAACTATTGACGGGCAACTGCGCCCTGTGCGCGGCACGCCCTATCTGGTGTCGCATGATGCTTATGGCTATTTCGCACGCCGCTTCGACATTCCCGACAGTGGTGCAATCGCCCTGTCAGATGCGCAAACGCCCAGTGCGGCACGCATTTCGGGCCTTCAGGAAACGCTTGCAGACAGCAATGTCAGTTGCATCCTGACCGATCCGCAGGTCGACTCCCGTTGGGCCGCGCTGGTCGGTGAAGGGACCGATGTGCGGCTGGTGCAGGTTGACGCCATCGGTGGCGATATTCCAGCGGGGGCAGACCACTATGCGGCGATGTTGACGCAATTGGCCGATCAGGTCACGGCCTGCCTGACGCCCTAGAAATCAGTCGGCGCGCCGCCCTCGGCCTTGCGCCGCTCCACGAATGCAGCAAGTTCTTCCTTGATGGCAATGTCCATCGGCGGGGCTTCAAATTCAGCGATGATGTTCTTGAACATCTTGTGGGCGCGTTCGGCTGTCCAGACCCCGCCCGCGATCTCCCAGGCTTCAAAGTTGCGCCAGTCACTGATAAAGGGCTGGTGGAACGCGGTTTCATAGCGGTCCTGCGTGTGCTGCACCCCGAAAAAGTGGCCGCCGCTGCCGACTTCCTTGATGGTGTCGACGGCAATTTCATCCGGCCCCGTGGCGGTGATCGCCGGGTCCATGTAGCGCTGGATCATCTGCAGGATTTCGCAATCCATGATGAATTTTTCAGGGCTCGCAATCAGCCCGCCCTCAAGCCAGCCTGCCGCGTGATAGACCACGTTGGTGCCCGATTGCACGGCCGACCACAGGCTGTTTGATGTCTCCCACATGGCCTGCCCGTCCGGCACGTTGGCCGCACACACACCCGATGCGCGCATCGGCAGCCCGTAAAACCGCGCCATTTGGCCCGTCATCTGCGTGGCGCGCATGTATTCCGGCGTGCCGAATGCGGGCGCGCCCGACATCATATCGACGTTGCTGGTAAATGTGCCGATCACGCAGGCGCAACCGGGGCGCACGTATTGGAACAGGGCAATCGCACTCAGGCCCTCGGCGATCGACAAGGTCACAGCGCCAGACATCGTAACGGGCGCCATCGCACCGGCCAGCGTAAAGGGCGTGACGATTACCGCCTGCCCCTTGCGGATCGCGCGCAGGCAGCCGTCAATCATCGGCACGTCATGTTTCAGCGGGCTGGTGGAGTTGATATTGGTGTACATATGCGGCTTGGCGGCGAATTCTTCATCCGTTAGCCCCCCCGCAATGCGCACCATTTCCATCACATCCTCAACCCGCTCCTTGCCCAAGCTATAGGCATGGCAGGCCTTGTCGGTCAGCAGCAGCTTGTCGTGCACCACGTCAAGGTGACGCACGGATGCATGGACATCCACAGGTTCAACCGGATAGCCGCCCGCGAAATGGATGCAGTTGAAATACTGCGTCAGTTTCAGCAGATTGGCGCATTGTTCGCGGTTGCCACTGACCTTTCTGCCAATTTCGAGGTCGAAATAGTTGGGCGGTGACGACACATTGCCAAACAGCATGTGTTTGCCGCCGATGGTGATTTCACGGTCGAGATTGCGCGGGGTGATGGTGAATTGCGCAGGCGCCTTGGCCAGCATCTCCATGACCCAGTCGCGGCCCATGCGCACATTGGTGCCATTGACCGTGCAACCGGCCTCCCTGAAAATCTCGAGCGCTTCTTCGTTCAGGAATTCGATCCCGATATCTTCGAGGATCCGCATCGCGCCATCGTGGATTGCCTGCACGCCATCGTCGTCCAGCGGTTCGGTCGGCCGGTCAATGTTGATTGGCGGGTTGAACGGCATCTGCTTGAACAGCTGCGCGCCACGGCGGGCGGTATTGGCAGCACGGCCACCAGAGCGGCGTTTGCGGGGGCTGGCATCGGTCATGGGAATCTCCGTTTCTCGCCCCAGCATCGCGCCGACAGATATTCATCGCGGGGCCGTTCGCGACGTGTTTTGTCGCAAACTGCGATTAGGGGTCGCAACCGTCCAGCCAGGCGGGAATTTCGGCGATACTGCGCAACACGATATCCGCACTTGGTGCCAGATCGGCGCGCGTGGCCAGGCCGGTTAGCACGCCCACCGTCACCATCCCCGCAGCGCGCCCGGCGTGCAGGTCGTGCAAGCTATCCCCGACCATGGCACATTGCGCAGGCGGCAGGCCGATATGATCGCAAAACGCCACAAGCTGCCCTGCGGCGGGCTTTGCGCCAAATCCGCTGTCAAATCCGGCGATGAAATCGAACATTTGCGCAATTCCGGCCGTATCAAGATGCGCGCGCGCAGGCGCTTCGGCATCGTTTGTCGCCACCCCAAGGCGCAATCCGCGCGCCGCCAGATCGGTCACGAAGGGGATCAGGGGCGTAGCTTCGGTTTGGGGTGCATGGGCGGCCTTGGCGTTCATCCGCGCGATCAGGCTGGCCTTGGATTGGGGTGGTAACAGCGGCAGGATCACATCGGCAACCTCGTCCGCCGTATGGGCGATCACGATACTGTCGGCGCGAAACAGGCCCGTGCCCAGATCATACCCCATGGCATCGGCCAAAGCCGCCATCAGCGCCGCATCACCACCGGATTCATCGTCCAGCAGGCCGCGTGTCCACCCGCCCCATGTCGCATTGAAATCAAACAGCGTGCCATCTTTGTCGAACAGGATCGCGTTAATCTTCATGTTAGGATATCCGTAAGGTTGATGAAGACGCGCGCAAGGTTTGCATCACGTTTTCGTTTACTGCGATGGTCTGTTGTGGTCATGTCCAGCTGATTTGTTCGGCACCGGGCAAGGAATAACGCGCGCGCAGCGGCAGATCGTAACTTAGTCCGTGATCGTCACAAAAAGCGATGATCCATTGATCATCCATCGTCAAATACTCAAGAACCGAGGCCAAAAAGGCCGGATCAGCGGCGCGCGCGCGCAAATCCTGGGCACTTGCCCCCGTCTGCCCAAGAAAGGCTGGGCCAAGATCGTCATGCCCCGCCAGCCAGCCCAAGGCCTGAATTGCGATCAGTTCGGCACGTTCAGGAGTCATTTTTGTTCCTTACGCAGACGGAAACAGTTTCTTAACCATTGCACGTCAGATTAGCACCATTGGTCGTTAAGACCCCGTGAAAGGACGGCAATAATGTCTGGCAAAATTCTGATTGTCGATACAGTTGCGACGAACAGAATCGTACTAAGGGTGAACCTTGTTGCGAGCCGGCACGAAGTGCGCCTGTGCGCCTCGCTTGATCAGGCGCGCGCCACCCTGAACGGCCCCCTGCCCAACCTGATCATCTGCGACACCGCCAATGGCGAGGACGCAGCGTTCGCATTCTTCCGCAGCGTGAAATCGGACCCGAAAACAAGCCATATCCCGATCATTGCGACCGGTCAGTTTGACACGCCCCAGGCGCGCGTTGCCGCACTTGAGGCGGGCGCGGACGACTTGCTCGCCAAACCCCTGAGCGACGATGTGTTGCAGGCGCGCATTCGCAGCCTGCTGCGCGCACAAGATGCGGAATCCGAACTGCGCCTGCGCGACGATACCAAACGCGCACTGGGATTTGCCGAAGCACAGCAAGCCTTTGTTACAGCAAGCGAAATCACGGTCGTCACGGCCCGCACCGACACTGCGCAGATGGATTGCGCTAAACTGGTCACTGGCGAAGGGCGCCGTTGCAACCGGGTTGCCCCGCAACAGCTGTTGACCTGCTTCAACCTGAACCCTTTTCCCGACTTGTTCGTGATTGACGCCACAAACGTTGCTGAAACCGGGTTGGGAATGGAAAAGCCGCAAATCTACAAACTGGTGTCCGAACTGCGCAGCAGATCAGAAACGCGCCACGCCGCCCTGTTGGTCCGCTTTCCCGAATGCGCGGATGATGTGGCCGCGATGGTGCTTGACCTGGGCGCGAACGACATTGTGCCCGCAACCGCCGATCCGGGCGAAGTCGCGCATCGTATCAACGCGCTATTGCAACACAAGCATCAACAAGACCGCCTGCGTGACACCGTGCGCTACGGCTTGCAGGCCGCCGTCACCGACCAGTTGACCGGCCTTTTCAACCGCCGCTACGCCCTGCCCCATCTGAAACGCATGGCGGATCGTGCTGCCGCCACGGGGCGGGATTTTGCCGTGATGGTTCTGGATATCGACCACTTCAAGGCCATCAATGACTCCCACGGTCACGCTGTGGGTGACGAAGTATTGACCGAAGTCGCCGACCGTTTGCGCAACAACCTGCGCGCCATCGACATGATCGCACGGATCGGTGGTGAAGAATTCCTGATCGCCATGCCCGACACCACATCGCGCGAAGCTCGCGATGCGGCCAAACGCCTGTGCGCGCTGATCCAGAATAACCCGTTCCAAAGTGCCACCAACGGCAAATCCATCCCCGTGACCCTGTCGATTGGTGTTGCCCTTGGCCACGGTCAGCAGCTTGCCGACAACGGCACAACCGAAATCATGGGCCGCGCCGATGCCGCCTTGTTTGATGCGAAAACCTCGGGGCGCAACACCATCGCCGTGTCGCCCGCCTAGCCGCGCCTAGTTGTCGCGCGCGCCGCCATTGCGGCCCATTTCCTGTTCAAGCCGATCCGCAAATGCTGCACGACCTTCCACGCTCATCCGGGCGATCCGATCCAGCACCAGCTCCTGCCCCAAAGCTTGAAACTGCGCAACGCGACCACGCTGTCGTGACAGGATTTCGGCGGCTGTTTCAGCATCATAGGGGTCGGCGCGCAGGGCCGCCACAAAGTTGCGCGTGTCCTCGATCATTGCCCGCCGGTCGCGGCGTAAATCGGGGCCACGCCCGCGCATTTCCGTGCGGATCGCGCTTACATCGCTGGGGTCAAGCGCGCGCGCATATGGCCCAAGCGACAGATCAACGCGCCGCCCGTCACCACCGCGCCCCGACAAAAGCCCTCCCGCGACCACGCCAACAACCAGCAGGTTCAAGGCAAGCGAGATCACCAGAACAATCCGGGTCTTGCGCCCAATCGCGTTTCGCGGTGGTAAGTTGTCACTGGCCATGGCCTAACCCTCCAATCCAAACGGATCATTCATCTCAAGGAACGGCACCGCCACATCGCTGGTGCCCAGCAAATCACTTGCAAGGTTATCAAGACGTTGTGGCGGCGCGAAACCCAACCAAAGACCGGCAACTGTGGCCGCAGCCAGCCCACCGATAGCCGCCCAGCCCCCCAAGGCGCCGACAAGTGTCGCGAAAAATCCGCCGCGCGGCGTGGCCAAGCGCGGCGCGGATGGTGCAAGCGCAGTTGCATCCGCCGAAATCCGCGCCATCAAGGCGTCGGATGGAACCACATCACGCCCGCGCGCCTGCGCAAACAGATCGTCCAGCATTTTGTCGTCATTCGCTGTCATCTTCATACCCCAAATCCGCCTTGCGCGGTGCCAGTGCGGCAACCAAGGCCCGTTTGCCCCGTGCGATCAGACTTTCGACCGCCTCGATGCTGATGTCCATGATCTGTGCAATCTCGGGATTGCCCAGTTCTTCAAGGTGGCGCAGGGCCACCGCTTGGGCCTGCCGTTCAGGCAAGCCTGCCAATCCGTCACGCAGCGCCATCATCCGCGCATCGTCCTGCATCTGCTGCGCCGCCGATGGCGCACCGCTTGCAGGTTCCGCGACCATGTCGAGCGCGACACCGCGTCCGCGTTTGCGCAACCGGTCCGTGCACAGGTTGGCGACCACGCGATAAAGCCATGTCGTGACCCGCGCCTCGCCCTGACGCCAGTCGGGTGCGATTTTCCAAAGGCGCATCAACGCATCCTGGGTCACATCCTCGGCCTCGGCGTGGTCTTGCAACATCCGATAGGCCTGCCCCATGATGCGCGGTGCCAATCGTGTGGCCAGTTCCTGCGCAGCCGCAACATCCCCGTTCGCATAAGCGATCAGAAGTGCATCGTCCGGTGCGTCCGTTTGGGCGCTGGGGGCCGGTCTTGTCTGCATTGATCGCTTTGCTAATCCCTTGCGCCGCATGCGGCAATACTGGTGCCCGCCCGCGTTGCGGGACAGCGGGAAGACGCGGGCGGGCACCACCGACCACAGCTTAGTTGCCGTGACGTCCACCACCATGACCGCGACCGCCACGTTCAGCCATATAGGCCAATGCCGTTTCGTATTCCTGCGCGCTTACCGACCCATCATCGTCGGTATCCATCATGTCGAACATGCGGCCCTGGCCTTGGGCGCGGCGGTCATCCCCACGGGCTTGCATTTCTTCAATTTGCAAGACCCCGTCACCATTGGTGTCCAGCCGCGCGATCATGCGGGTAATGTTGCTGTCACGGCGGGAATTTTCGCGGGCCAGCGCGGCAGCGGCGAGTTCTTCGGCCGAAAGCGCACCATCGCCATCCGTGTCGGACTGCGCAAACCGTTCGGCCGCCTGCGCCTGCATCGCGGCTTGCAGTTCTGCGGTTGTGACCAGACCGTCGCCATTGGCGTCAATCTGTTCAAACGCGGGCAATTCCGGCCCTTGGCCGCCTTGGCCACGGGCTTCGGCCACGTTTACCATCAATGCCGTTGCGATACCTGCCATCAGTAGAGTCGTTTTCATTTTTAGGTCCTTTCGAGGTTCAACTTTATCAGCGGCCCTCACCTGCCGCCGATACACCTCAAACGGGGCAGCGCGCCTATTCCGTCGCAACAAAATGCCCCTTTTTGCGACATCGCGCCGCAACATCCCCAACTCCCCTAGATTTTTCACTGCCAAAGCCGCATGTCTGGACCTGCGAAAAGGATCGAACATGCCCCAGGATACAGCCATCGCCGATGACCGCCCGACAAAGCCCGCCATCTGGCGGGGGTTCCGGCGCAAGTGCCCCAACTGCGGTGAAGGGCATCTGTTTCAAGGCTATCTGCGGGTCGTGGATGAATGTCCTGCCTGCCGTGCCGAAATGCATCACCACCGCGCCGATGACGGCCCTGCCTATCTGACGATCCTTGTGGTAGGTCACCTGATGGCACCCCTGTTGCACGTGGCCTTTACCCAGTTTCGCCCCGATCCACTGATCCTTGCCACCATTTTTACGGTTGGTTGTGTGGGCCTGTCGCTTTACCTTCTTCCCAGACTGAAAGGTGTTGTGGTCGCCATTCAGTGGTCACGCCGGATGCACGGGTTTGGCACGCCCCAATAACGGGGGTTTCAGATGGACAAGACAGCGATCCGCGACGCGGCAACGATCATCGTGCTGCGCGACCGTGCCACCAATCCGCGTATCTTGATGGGGCAACGTGGTGCCAAGGCCGCCTTCATGCCCAACAAGTTCGTCTTTCCCGGTGGCGCGATTGATGCCGGTGATGCAGGTATCGCGCTTGCAACGCCGATTGCCGATCCTTGTGCAGAGCGCCTTGCTGATCAAAGCACCCTGCCCGCCAATGCCCTTGCCGCTGCCGCCATCCGCGAGTTGTGGGAGGAAACCGGCCAGATCCTTGGCACCGCCGCCGACTGGCCGGATGCCCCGCAAGGCTGGCGCGGATTTGCGCGCACGGGCCACCGCCCTTCGCCTGATGGTTTGCAATTTGTCTTTCGCGCTGTGACGCCCAAAGGCCTGCCACGCCGTTTTGATGCGCGGTTCTTTCTTGTCGATGCGGATGCCCTCGCCAGTGACCCCGATGATTTTACCCATGCCGAGGATGAACTGCGCGACCTGCAATGGATTCCCCTTTCACAGGCGCGCGATTTTGATTTGCCCTTCATCACGCAGGTGGTGCTGGCCGAAATTGCGGCACGGGTCGATGACCCCGCCCCACCCGACACGGTGCCGTTCTTTCGCAACGACGACGAGGCGCATCTGGTTGCGCAACTGGGTGGTGCCAACCCGCTTAGATAAAGGCGATCAGGGCGATGATCGCGACACACAGGATTGCCACGCCCTGATATTCGCGCACGGTGGTTTTTTCCTTGAATATCAACGCCGAAACAAGAAACGAAAAGATCAGTTCGACCTGCCCGAGCGCTTTGACATAGGCGACCGTTTGCAAGGCGAAGGCCGTGAACCAGCAGATCGACCCGATCATGCTGGAGACCCCGACCAGCGCGCCAACGCGCCACACCGCAAACACGCGGCCCATTTCGCCCCGTTCGCGCCACGCCATCCAGCATGCCATCGCCAAGGTTTGAAATGCCGTGACACAGGCCAGCGTGGTCAGCGCGCGCAACAGCGCATCGCCGTGTGACAATGACAGCGCCGCGCCACGATATCCCACGGCCGAAATGGCGAACAGCAGGCCCGAAAGGATGCCCAAACCCGCCGCGCGGTTGAAAATCCGGCGGTGCCACGCCCCTGTGGCCGCAGGCGGGTCCGACAGCAGCAACACGCCCACCAACCCCAGCAGGATCGCGCCAAAGCCGGTCCAACTGACACCTTCGCGCAGCACGATCATACCGACGATCACCGACATGATGACTTCGGTCTTTTTAAAGGTGATGCCGACGGCAAAATTGCGATGGGCGAACAGCGCGACCACACACATGGTTGCAAGGATCTGCGCGGTGCCGCCTGTCAGGGCATAGACCCAGAACTGCGCGGGGATTGCCGGAAGCGCCTGCGCGCTGACCTGCCCATAGCCCAACATCAACAATGCCACCAAGGGCGCGGAATAGACAAAGCGCGCAAATGTCGCGCCAGCTGTCGACAGGCGCGTGGCCTTAAGCTGCTTTTGCAGCCCGAACCGCGCCGTTTGTACCAGCGCGGCCAAGATCGTGATGGGAATCCATGCGTCCATGGCCCCCTATGCGCCTAAATCACTGATCGCGCCAGAGCGGGTGCGGCACCGGATCCTTGGCCCGCCAGAAATAGCGGCGCATGACCTCGCGGTATGAACCATAGCGATAGCCGCTGTTGCGCTGCAGGAACCCATCGCGCTGCGCGCCGAAAAGCTGCGGAAGCCGATACCAGGGCACACTTGGATGGGCATGATGCACAACGTGCAAGTTGTTGTTCAGGAACAGAAATGCCAGCGGCCCGCGATCTTCGACGATCACCGTTCGCCCCTGTGCATCCTCAAAGGCGCGGTGTTCCAGAAAGGTGCGTATCTTGATCAGGGCATGGCCAAGATAGGCCGCGATCAAATTGGCCCAGACGGGCATGGGTGACAACACCACCAGCCAGATCACCACAGCCACAGCCGGAATATGCGCCAGCCAGCCGATCAGCACGCCCCTGTCGCCACGCCGCATTGCCCGCCAGTCCGATGCCATCCACGCAATCTGCCCCACCAGCGGTCCGATCAGCAACCGCCCCGCCAGCGTGTTGTTGAACCGCAAAACCGCGCGCAAGGGTGCGCCCAGCCCGCGCCAGACAGCAGGATCAAGGTAATTGCTTTCGGGATCGTCGTAAGGATCAGTCAGGCTTTCGTCGGTGTGATGCGCCAGATGGGTGTCACGAAACCGCAGATAGGGCACGCAAAGCGACAGCGCAGGCGCGACCAGCGCCGCGTTCAGCCATGCGATCCGTGTGGGGTGACCGTGAATCGCCTCGTGCTGCAAGGATGCGTGCTGTGCCGTGGCGATCCCTGCAATAATCACCGCCAAAGGCAGCCAAAGTGCCGCCAGCCAGAACACCGCCACGCCCCAGACCACGTAACAGGCCGCGAGCAAGGCAAGTGTCGGCCATTCGAGTGATGGCACCCTAAACATAACGGCCCCACCGCACCCGCGACCAAACCCGTTCATAAATCAGGTAGCTGCACAATCCGATCGCGGTATTGATCACCGCCATGGCCCCACCGACCGCGAAAGACCCGGTAAAGGCAAAACCAACGCTGGCCATCACGGCCAAGCCGATGATATTCCAGATGATTGCCTTGATCAGGCTGCGCTGCCAGCTTTCCATGATTGCTCCGGTTGATGTCTTGCATCGGTGCTAGCGCAAGACGCGGGCATGGCACATTCTGAAAACAATTCACAAAATCCCGCAATTGTTGTATTTCCCTTGGAATGGTGACAAAAATCGACAAACGCGACCGCGCAGCGGTCTTTCGCAACCGCCTTGCCACGGCAATGGACGAAGCGCACATGACCCAAAGCGGCCTTGCACGGCGCGCGGGCGTTGATCGCTCGACCCTGTCGCAACTGCTGAAATCGGACGGTCCGCGCCTGCCCAATGCGCAACTGGTCGCAGAATGTGCCAACGCCCTTGGGGTCAGCGCGGACTGGTTGCTGGGCCTGTCTGACCGGCCCGAACAGGCGGCCGATCTGGTTGCCGCCGCCCTGTCGATCACCCAGGCACCGCGCACACATGTGGATGAACAGATCTTTGCCTGGCATCAGGAAGCCGAGGGCTACAAGATCCGCCATGTGCCTGCGGGCCTGCCTGATATGCTCAAGACCGACGCGGTGCTGCGCTGGGAATACCGCCCGTCACTGGGCCGCTCGACGGATCAGGCGGTCGGGGCATCGCACGACAGGCTCGACTGGATCAGGCAGGCACGGTCCGATTATGAAATCGCCATGCCGCTGTTCGAGCTTTACAGCTTTGCCGAAGGGGGCGGGTATTATGCGGGGCTGGACGCCGACACGCGCCACGCCCAGCTTGATCATATCGCCGATCTGCATGACCAGCTTTATCCGACCCTGCGCCTGCATCTGTTTGATGCCCGCCGCCTGTATTCCGCGCCGGTCACGGTGTTCGGCCCCCTGCTGGCCGTGCTGTATCTGGGGCAGAATTATATGGCATTCCGCGATACGGAACGCGTGCAGTTCATGTCGCGCCACTTTGATCTGCTGGTGCGCGAAGCCCGCGTCAGTTCACGCGACATGCCCGCCCATCTGGACGAATTGCGCGCGCTGATCCGCTAAAGTCTGGGGCCGGGGTTTTCGGTGTGGCCGTCCACGGCAATCACCTGCCCGCTGACCATGCCAGCACGGTCCGATCCCAGAAACAACGCCATGTCGGCGATGTCCTGCGCTGCCACGAATGACCGCATCGAAGTTCCGGCAGCATAGCCCTGATAAACCTGATCGCGGGTCATGCCCTTGGCGGCGGCTTCGCGCGCCATCACCCCTTCCATGCGCGGCCCCTCGACCGCGCCGGGGCATATGGCGTTGGCGCGGATGCCGTGCGGGCCCAATTCCATTGCCAGCGTTTTCATCAGCCCGATGATCGCCCATTTCGCCGCCGAGTAGGGCGCGCGGTTGGGATAGCCATAGATACCTGCCGTGGACGAGGTGAATACCATCGCCCCCGCGCCGCGTGCCTTCATCATGGGCGCGGCATATTTCGCGGCCAGAAACGCGCCTTCAAGGTTGACCGACACACAGCGCTGCCAGTCGGACAGCGCCACATCCTCGACCCGCGCAGTCGGCCCCGCGATCCCCGCATTGGCGCATAGCACATCCAGCCCGCCCGCCGTTTCAAGGGCCGCGAACACCGTCGCCACGGCGGCTTCGTCTGCCGCATCGGCATGGTGGCATGTCCAATCGGGCGGGCAATGCGCCAGCGCCACGCTATCTACATCCGTGATCCAGACATCCCAGCCCGCCGCATCATAGGCCTGCGCCATGGCCTGCCCGATGCCACTGGCCCCGGCGGTGATCAACACGCGCATCAGCGCACCCCGATTGCGGCACCGGCCCCTTCGGGGCGGGGCAGCTTGGCATGGGCGTCTGCCAGTCTCGCCAATGGTTCGGCAACACTGGCGGCGGGTTCGCTGGCCTTGCGGGTCTCAAGGCTAACGTGGATCAGCATGTGTTCGCCCGTGGCCAGCAACCGGTCGCCCGCATACATCCAGTGAAACAGGTGCATCTTCTTGCCCGCACCGTTTAACACCTGCGTTTCAACCCGAATACGCGCGCCAGCGTGGATTTCATCCAGATGGCGAATATGGGTTTCGGCGGTGAAATAGCTGCCACCCGTGGCGATATAATCCGCATCACAGCCGACGATCATCATCAGCCGGTCGGTGGCATCGCCAAAGGCCTGCAGATAGCGTGCTTCGTTCATGTGGCCGTTGTAATCTGTCCAGTCCAGCGGGACGGCACGATGCACGGTCAGCACAGGCTGGCTGATGTCAGCGACCTGATCCAGCGATGCCGCCAATGCCGTGCTGTTGCGATCCCGCACGTTCAGCACCTGCCCGGCCCCCCAGTCCTGCGCCTTGAGCCCGCGCAGGATCGTCACCAGATTGTTGTCGCGGATGCGTTCCAGTTCGCGGATCGTGTGCATGCCAGATTGCGCATCGGATTGGTCGGCAATGGCATTGATCAGATCGTCAGTCAGGTCCGGCACGTCCATCAGTTTGGTCCACGGCCACGACAGGCAGGGACCGAATTGTTCGATGAAATGGCGCATCCCCGCCTCGCCACCGGCAATCCGGTATGTTTCAAACAGACCCATCTGCGCCCAGCGCAACCCGAACCCCATGCGGATCGCCTCGTCGATTTCCGCCGTTGTCGCGATCCCGTCCTTGATCATCCAAAGCGCCTCGCGCCAGACCGCCTCGAGGAAACGATCCGCAATATGGGCGTCGATTTCGCGGGTCAGGCGCAGGGGGAACATGCCGATGTCGCGCAGGATCGTTTCGGCGCGTGCGGGTAGATCATCGCCATTCAGATCAGTCGTGACCAGCTCCACCAGCGGCAACAGATAGACCGGGTTGAACGGATGGCACACGACGATCTGGTCGGGGCGCGTGGCGCACCCCTGCAACTCGGAGGGCTTGAAACCGGAGGTGGACGACCCGATCACCGCATCGGGTGCGCAGTGTTCCTGCAAGGTCTGGTAAACCTTGCGCTTCAACTCAAGCCGTTCAGGCACGCTTTCCTGAATCCAGATGGCCCCGTCCACCGCATCCGACATGGCGTCATGAAAGCTCAACTGCCCTTCATCAGGCAGGGCCACATCCGACAAACCGGGCAAGGACCGGCGCGCATTGTCCAGCACTTCGCCGATCTTGCGCTGCGCCTGCGGGTCCGGGTCGAACACCCGCACATCCCAGCCCGCAAGCAGAAATCGCGCCGCCCAGCCACCGCCGATGACGCCGCCGCCGATGATGGCCGCCGTGTTGGTCATTTCCGTTCCTCCCCGAAACGTCGGGGCGCGGCCCCTGATTGTGGTGATTAGCCTTCGGTAGTTTCCGTTTCGGCCGCCTGTGGCACCGGCGATCCGGGATGGTCAAATTCGTTCGCGGGCACGGGCTGGCGCGTCACGCGCGGATCGCAGGCCACCATCGGGCTACCATTGTCGCGAATGATGATCCCCCCGCGCGAACGGCATTCCTCGAAACTCATGGACGATCCCAGAACAAGGTATTCGCGGAAACCGCCACCGCCGCCCGTTGATCCACCGCCCATGGCAGCACCAAAACCGGCACCGGCTGGCATCTCCTCGCAAGCCGCCAAAAGCAGCACCGCGCCCAGAATCAGTTTCTTCATCAGTTCGTCCCTCCGAGTCGGGCCATATCATAGCCAAACCATTCCAGAATGTCCCGCGCCGCAATGATCCGGTCTGTGCCGCCTTCGGCGCGATGATCAAAGATTGCCGCGTAACTGCCCACCGGATCGCCCACAACAAAGGTGCGGCGATCAAAATCCATCCAAAGCACCCAAAGCGCGTCGGGGCCACTATAGCCCGCAGGCGTATCATCCTGATTTACTTTGACAAATCGTCCTTCGCGACTTGGCACGTAACGTGTCTCGAACGGCACGGGTTCACACAGGTCGTCACTGTTGCAACCCAAAACGACCTCGCGCAGCAGCAAACCGGCCCCATCGGCGGATATTTGCACAGTGCCATCGCCGCGCGGCCATGCCCCCGCAATCCGCTGACGCAAATACCAAGTGCCTTCCAGATCCTGCGCTGACACATCCACCTGACTGGCAATCGGCGCTGTCGGGTCGCGATACGAGAGGACATCGACGGGCGCAGCACCTTCGACGCAGGCCGCCAGACCTGCAAAGGCAATCAGCCACCTCAATCGAGACATAGGGTCACCACCACGCCATCCTCGACAACCTCGTGGCAACCAAAGAACGGGCTGCGCGGCACGCATTGGCCGCCCGCCGCGCTGGCCAGACACAGGCCGCCATCACAGCTTGTCCCAGTTGTGCAGGCCTGCCCCGCATCCGCCATCGGCATCACGCAATGGGCCACGCCCGCAAGGCCGCCGATGCCAACCGTGCCACCCTGCCCCAGACAGGCCATTTCCTCGACCGAGGACATGCCGCCCAGTTGCACAGGTGGTTCTTCGGCCTGACAGGCCGCTAGCAGGATGATCAGGGACAGCGCCCGTTTCATGCAACCGGTGCGCGCTTGACCAGACCCAGCTTCTTGCGCACCTCCTCGGGGCCAATCACCCGCGCGCCAAGGTTTTCGACGATGCCGACCGCACGTTCCACCAGTTGCGCATTGCTCGCCAGCACACCCTTGTCCAGCATCAGATTATCCTCAAGGCCGACGCGCACATTCCCCCCCGCCAAAACGGATGCCGCGACATAGGGCATTTGCGAACGCCCCAGCCCAAAGGCGGAAAACGTCCAGTCATCGGGCACGTTATTCACCATCGCCATGAAGGTATTGAGATCATCCGGCGCGCCCCACGGCACGCCCATGCACAGTTGCACCAGCGCGCCCTTGTCCAGCACACCGTCCTTGACCAACTGCTTTGCA
This sequence comes from Octadecabacter sp. R77987, assembly GCF_042466115.1. Taxonomy (NCBI): domain Bacteria; kingdom Pseudomonadati; phylum Pseudomonadota; class Alphaproteobacteria; order Rhodobacterales; family Roseobacteraceae; genus Octadecabacter; species Octadecabacter sp. R77987. The sequence continues at coordinate 1,156,733 of NZ_JAXHBQ010000001.1, forward strand.
TACCACAGATGGCCCGTGTCAAAGGCTTCGATTTCGGGTTTCACACCCAGCTTGGTCATCAGCCCGCCCATGGCCACCAACATCCCCGGCGTGTTGGTCATCACGTAATCGGCTTCGGCGAAATTCATCGTTCCGCAATCAAGCGTGCAAATCTCGGGCAGGCATTGCGCCACATGGGCAACCCGTTCGGTTGCACCGACCATATCGGTTCCATCGACCGTGGGCAGCGGGTTTTCCACGCCGCCAAACACCATATCCCCACCCATGCCCGCGGTCAGGTTCAGCACCACATCCACATCGGCTGCGCGGATACGGTCTGTCACTTCGCGGTATAGGTCCAGCCGGCGCGATGGCACACCACTGTCAGGGTCACGCACATGGCAATGCACGATTGCCGCACCGGCCTTGGCCGCATCAATGGCGCTGTCGGCAATCTGCTGGGGTGATCGGGGCACATGCGGGCTGCGATCCTGTGTGCTGCCCGATCCGGTGACGGCACAGGTGATGAACACCTCGCGATTCATTTCCAACGGCATGACGACCCTCCACGTTCCAGTTTGGCAAACCGTCCGCGATTCCCCTCGCGCGCGCAACCCCGCTTCTTCTGTTCTGAAATACGCTAATACGGCATCGGGTGGGCGCGATGGATCTCGTCGATTGCCGCAACGACAGCCCCGTCCAACACCAGATCGCGGCCCTTTAACAGGTGTTCCAGCTGCGCCACCGTCGTTGCACCGAAAATCGCACTGATCGGGAACGGGCGCGTGGCCTGCCACGCCATGGCCATGTGCACCGGGTCCAGCCCGTGCTGCGCGGCCAGATCAAGATAGGCCTGCACAGCTGCAAACAGGCGCGGCGTCTTGCGCCCGCCCATTTCCGGCGCAAGGTCCATCCGGCTGCCCTTGGGGATGACACCGTTCTGATATTTCCCTGTCAGCAGCCCGGCAGCAAGAGGCGAGAACGACAACAGCGTTACATCCTCGTTCACCGCCATTTCAGCCATGTCGGTGTCATACAAACGGCACAGCAGCGAATATTCGTTCTGCACCGCCACCACACGTGGGCCGCCCACAATAGCGGCACGGTCAGCCCAGCGGGTCGTGCCCCAGGCGCTTTCGTTGGACAGACCAAAGGCGCGCACCTTTCCCGCGTCAATCTGTGCCTGCATTGCGCCCAGCACGCTGTCCATGTGATCCAAGGTTGCCGCGCGGTCCTGCCCTGACGGATCATAGGTCCAGTTCTGGCGGAACATGTATGATCCGCGATCAGGCCAGTGCAGCTGATAAAGATCAATCACATCGGTGTTCAACCGTCGCAGGCTGTCATCCACCGCTTGTGCGATGTTGTCGGCGTTATACCCTTCACCGCCACGCATGAACCCGCCGTTGGGGCCGGAAATCTTGGTGGCGATCACCACGTCTGCGCGCCGCCCGCTGGCAGCAACCCATGCGCCCACGGCTTCCTCGGACTGGCCGGCAGTTTCGGCGGCAACAGGGTTCACCGGATACATTTCTGCCGTGTCCAGACAGTTGATCCCGGCGTCCAGACACATATCGATCTGGCGCGCACTATCGGCCACAGATGTATGCGTGCCAAAGGTCATCGTGCCAAGGCACCAGTCGCTGACCATAATGTCGCTACGGCCTAGGGGGATCTTTTTCATCGTCTTTCCTTTCCAAGTGTTGGCCAGACACTAGCCCCGCGCGCGCGAAGAACAACCCAAAGCGACACCCGATGTCGAAAACCCCCTAGCGGCCCTGACCTGCGCGGTCCAAGGTGCCCGAATGCGGATGATGATCTCCTTTGCCTCGTTGTTTTTATCGGTGGCCCTGTTGCAGCTTTCCTCGGGCGGGGTTGGCCCGCTCGATGCGCTCACGGGGCTGGCTTATGAGTTCACACGGGCCGAAGTCGGTTTTCTTGGATCGGCGCATTTCTTTGGCTTTTTCATCGGCTGCTGGTGGGCACCCCGTCTGATGGGCAGCGTCGGCCACAGCCGCGCCTTTGCCACGTTCACGGCCATGGGCGCGATTGGCATGGCAGCGCATGTGATCATCATCGACCCGACAGCTTGGGCGATCATGCGCATCGCGTCGGGCATCTGCGTCGCGGGGTGCTATACCGTGATCGAGGCCTGGTTGCAGGCCAAAGTCACCAACGAGACCCGTGGGCGCGCGATGGGCAGCTATCGCATCGTCGATATGGGCGCATCATTCGTGGCGCAGTTCATGATCGGCGCTTTGGCCGACCTCGAAGTCTATCTGGCATACAACATTCTGACGATCCTGTGCTGCGCGGCATTGTTGCCGCTGACCCTGACCAAGGCCTCGCAACCGGTAACACCCACTGCCCCGCGCCTGCGTCCGATGCTGGCGTGGCGTTTGTCGCCACTGGCCGTGGTCGGCGTGATCGTCGCCGCCATGTCAAGCGCATCGTTCCGCATGGTCGGCCCGATCTATGGTCAAGAGGTCGGCCTGGCGGCCAGCCAGATCGGCTATTTCCTTGCGGCCTTTGTGGCCGGTGGCGCATTGGCGCAATATCCGACCGGATGGTTGGCGGATAAATACGACCGCCGCTGGGTGCTGATCGGCATGTCGGTGGCGGCGGTGCTGTCGTGCGGGTTCACCGTGATGACGGCATCCTTTGGCACGTTTGGCGTAATGCTGGCCGCCGGGTTCTTTGGCCTGACCAGCTTTCCGATCTATTCGATTTCCGCCGCGCACGCCCACGATTTTGCCACCAGCGAAGAACGGGTCGAACTCTCGGCGGCGCTGATGTTTTTCTATGCAACCGGTGCGATTGCCTCGCCCTGGTTGACGTCAGCGCTGATCACCGCCTTCGGGCCGCCCGCTTTGTTTGCCTTTATTGCTTTGGGTCATGTGGCACTCGTCGTCTTTGGCCTTGCGCGGATGCGCGTGCGTCAAGCCCCTGATGCGCGCACACCCTATGTCTATGCGCCGCGCACCTCGTTCACGATCGGGCGGTTGCTGCGCCGTTCACGGGACGCGGATTAATCTGGATCAAGGCAGGGGCGAAACTTTGGGCCTATAGTTCTGTTTCGACTGAAACCGGACAAGGAGGCCCAAGACATGACCTATGACTTCGATGGAAAGACCGCCATTGTGACCGGAGGCGGGTCTGGCATTGGCAAGGCGATTTGCGAACATCTGGCCCGTGACGGTGCCTTTGTCATCGTCGCGGATCTGGACATGGACCGCGCCGAGGCGGTCGCCAAGGAAATCGGCGGCAAAGCCTTTCAGGTCGACACCGCCAAGCCCGATCAGGTTGCGGCGATGGTCGACTTGGCCAAGGACCAAGGTGGCGCGCTGCACTATCTCGTGAACAACGCCGGCATTGGCGGGCCCGCCGAACTGGTTGGGAATTACCCGCTGGATGGCTGGCAAAAGGTGATCGACGTGAACCTGAACGGCGTCTTTTACGGCATGCGCTATGGCCTTCCGGCAATCGCAGCCGCAGGGGGTGGCGCAATCGTCAACATGGCGTCGATCCTTGGGTCCGTCGGTTTTGCCACGGCCAGCGCCTATGTCGCCGCCAAACACGCGGTTGTCGGCATGACCAAGGTCGCGGCGATGGAATACGCCGCGCAAAACATCCGCGTGAACGCCGTGGGACCGGGGTTTATCCGCACGCCACTGGTGGAAAGCGCGCTGGATGCCGACACGCTGGAAATGCTGGAAGGGAAACACGCCAGCGGACGCCTTGGCACCGCCGACGAGGTCGCTGCCCTGACCTGTTTCCTGCTGTCGGAAGGCGCCAGTTTCATCACCGGCAGCTACCATCTGGTCGATGGCGGCTACACGGCGCAATAGGGTGGTGGGGCTGTCCAATGACGGCCCCACCCATCCCACGGATCACAGGATAAAATCGCTGGAGTCCAGAACGCTGATCGACACGCCGCGCAGTTCGATCATATCGCCCGCCTGAAACGACAGCGTTGACAGATCAATCTGCACATCCGCGCCGACCGTCGTCATGACGGCGGCCAGATCGCTGTAGTTCGCGATACCCAGATCGCGCAGGTCGATCTGGTCAAGATTGTTCTGGAAATCCCAGACGATGTCGAAATCACCGCCCACTTCGAACACAAAGACATCCGCGCCTGCGCCGCCATAGATGTCGTCATCACCAAAGCCGCCATTCAGTGTGTCGTTACCGCCCTGTCCACGCAGATAGTCAGCGTCCTTGCCCCCGTTGATCACATCGCCACCGGACCCGCCGAACAGAAAGTCATCTCCGTCAAAGCCCCAGATTTCATCGTCATCGCCCTGACCGAAAAAGGTATCATCGCCGCCTGATCCAAACAGCGTGTCATTCCCGTTTCCTGCATAAAGATCGCCGTTGAACTGGGCGTAAGTGCCCGAGGAGACCTTGTCATCCCCGCCGAACAAATAGACATCTCCGTTTATGATCCCCAAGTTTGCAACGTAATTGTCGGCGCTGTTCCCCCTGACACCGCCTGCGCCACCCTCGATCACGCCATGGCGGGTGTTGATCACATCTGCTGAAAAACCGGTCGCCAGACCGGACAGATCAACGCCCCAGCCCGTATCCGAGGTGATCAATCCTGCGTTCTTGACACTCAGCCCCGTGCCCGATCCGCCAAATGCAACGCCTGCCCCGCCGCCGGTGACGGTCAGGGTCGATCCGAACCAATTGTTGAAAAGGTTATTGCTGCCTTCGATGTAAACACCGTTGCCATAGGTCGCATCGCCCAAGGCCGAGGCGTTGCCTGTCGAAACCATCGTGCCAAAGTTGCGCACAACCTGACCGTCGCCACCATCCAGCCCCATGCGAAACGCGCTACCGGCATTCACCATGCCGCGATTGTCAAAGATGGTATGATCGGTGCCAATTTCGACGCCCACGGCCCAAAAGGCATTAATGGTGCCAAGGTTATAGATTTCACCATACGACGCCTCGCCGGTATAGCGGATCACCGCATCCAGATGGCTGTCGCTTTCGCTTTGCATCAGCCCGCCTTCGTAATTGGCGGTGCGCACATCCGATCCCTGCACCTCAAGGACACTGGCCATGCTCCACATCTCGCCGGAATTATCGACCCGCAGGTTATCGTCCTGCGCCAGCGCGGTCAGTGTATCCCATGACCCCAAAAGGCCACTGGACAGCACATGAAGATTGTCTCCGGGCGAAGAAATCCACTGTGTTCCATACCCTTGCACGTTCGTTGTAATCGCAGTCATACCAAATCCTTTGTAAATATACCTGACGCGACACTGCGAAATCCGGCATCCCTTCGCATCACCCATATGGAGTATTCTGATTGTTCGGGCTAAACGGGCGGCAACAATTTCGGGACGAACGCAATGGCACGACATCTGATCACTTCGGCAATCCCCTATATCAACGGGATCAAACACCTTGGAAATCTGGTGGGAAGCCAGCTTCCGGCTGATCTATATGCCCGATATCTGCGCGCGCGCGGCCACGAAGTTCTGTTCCTTTGCGCCACAGATGAACACGGCACGCCAGCTGAACTGGCCGCGGCCAAAGCGGGCAAACCCGTTGCGGAATACTGTGCCGACATGTGGCAGGTGCAGGCCGATATCGCTGACGGGTTCCGCCTGTCGTTTGACCATTTCGGCCGCTCAAGCAGCCCGCAAAACCACAAGCTGACCCAGCATTTCGCCGGTGCCTTGGCCGACGCGGGGCTGATCGAAGAAGTGACCGAAAAGCAGGTCTATTCCGTGGCTGACGGGCGGTTTCTGCCCGATCGCTATATCGAAGGCACCTGCCCCAACTGCGGCTTTGAATCCGCGCGCGGCGATCAATGCGACAACTGCACCAAACAGCTGGACCCCGTTGATCTGATCGACGCCCATTCCACCATTTCCGGCAGCACCGAACTGGAAATGCGCGAGACAAAGCATCTTTACTTGCGCCAGTCCAAACTGCGCGACGAACTGGATGCGTGGATTTCCGCGAAAACCGACTGGCCGATCCTGACCACGTCGATCGCGAAAAAGTGGCTACATGACGGGGACGGCTTGCAGGACCGTGGCATCACCCGCGATCTGGACTGGGGCGTGCCCGTCAAACGCGGCGATCAGGACTGGCCCGGCATGGAGGGCAAGGTGTTCTATGTCTGGTTTGACGCACCGATCGAATACATCGCCTGCGCGCAGGAATGGCAGGACGCTGGCAAAGGCACCGATTGGCAGCGCTGGTGGCGCACCGACAAGGGTGCGGATGACGTGCGCTATACGCAATTCATGGGCAAGGACAATGTGCCGTTCCATACCCTGTCTTTCCCCGCCACGATCAAGGGGTCGGGCGAGCCGTGGAAGCTGGTTGATTACATCAAATCCTTCAACTACCTGAACTATGATGGCGGCCAGTTCTCCACTTCGCGCGGGCGCGGGGTGTTCATGGATCAGGCGCTGGAAATCCTGCCTGCCGATTACTGGCGCTGGTGGTTGCTGTCGCACGCGCCCGAATCTTCGGACGCGGAATTTACCTGGGAAACCTTCCAGACGGACGTGAACAAGGATCTGGCCGATGTGCTGGGCAATTTCGTCTCGCGCGTCACGAAATTCTGCCGCTCGAAGTTCAGCGAAGCCGTGCCGGACGGCGGCGCGTGGGGCGACACCGAGGAGGCATTGATTGCCGATCTGTCCACCCGCCTGACCGCCTATCAGGCGCATATGGACGCGATGGAAGTTCGCAAATCGGCGGCCGAACTGCGCGCGATCTGGACCTTGGGTAACGAATACCTGCAAACGGTTGCGCCGTGGACGACCTTCAAGACGGACCCCGATCAGGCGGCGGCGCAAATCCGCCTCGCCCTGAACCTGATCCCGTTTTATGCGGTGCTGTCGGCGCCGTTCATTCCCGATGCCAGCGCCGAACTGCTGGATGCAATGAACGCCACCGACACGGCTTGGCCCGATGACGTGCGCAGCGCCCTGACGGCCCTGCCCGTGGGCCACGCCTTTACCGTGCCGGATGTCACGTTCCGCAAGATCACCGATGACGAACGGGTGGAATGGGCCGACCGTTTCGCAGGCACGCGCGACTAGCGGCGGCGCACCCATTGGTGGCGGTGGCCGCCGCGCACCTCGTCCTTGACCTGACCCCAGGCCATCATCGCGAAGATCGCGGTGCCACCGACGATATTGCCCGCCAGCACAGGCAGGAAAAAGCCGAACACCGCCGCGATACTGCCCAGCTGCCCCTGCACGACCAGCCATGCCATTTCGACTGATCCGGCAACCACATGGGTAAAATCACCCGCTGCGATCAGCCAGGTGAACAGGAAGATCACGAAAAATTCGGTGCCCTCGGCCTGCGGCAAGGTCCAGACCAGCGCGGCGATGATGATCCCCGCGGGAATGGCACGCACGAAACTGTCCCACGCGCCCATTCCGGTAGCGTGGATTGACAACTCGGTCACTGCCACCGCCACTTCGGCAGGGAGCGCGTTGCTAAAGGCATAAAACGTGGCGATCACAAATGCGCCAAGGACATTGGCCGCCAGCACAAGCCCCCAAAGGCGCAGGATGCGCAGCGCCATCGCCATGCGCGGCTTGACCATATAGGGCAGCACGGTCGTGATGGTGTTTTCGGTAAAAAGCTGGAGCCGCCCAAGGATCACAAACAGAAAACCCAACGAATACCCCATGTTTTCAATAAGGTAACGGGCAGGCGTATCCGGCAGGAACGCGCGAAACACCGCCTCGCCCAGAACCGAAAAGCTGATCATGATCCCCGCGGCGATCCCGGACCAGAACAACGACCGGGTCGAGCGATCCAACTCGTGCTCGCCGTCACGCCGGATCACTTCGTAGATCAGGCGCGGTGCCAGTTTGCTGGCCTCCTCGACGGCGCGATCATCAATTTTGCGCTGCTGGCGATCTTTCGGGCTCATGTTGTGTCCACTTTGTTGCGGTTGATTTGCCCTGCCGCGCGTGATGGCAACGGGCAAGATCGCGTCAAGTTTGTCGATGTTTCGGCCACTTGCGCAATATAGGGCTGTCATGGCCATGAACAACCGTTCGGCCGTTTTGACGATCATGCCTGGTGTTTTCTCACAATGGCGTCAGGTGCTCAAAGGTCGGGAATTCCGGACATGGATAAGCGGCCAAAGCCATGCTAGCGTTTGACCGACATCCTTGTAGCCGGAGTAACCTTGATGCGTCTTTCAACTGCCCTTGCCACCGCCCTGTCCCTGCTTGCCGCCCCCGCGTTTGCCCAAAGCTGTGGCAATGACGGATCAGGATTTGCGCGCTGGAAACAAGAGTTCGCCCCCGTTGCTGCCGCGTCAGGCGTCGGCGCTGCCGGCCTTCAGGCGCTGGCGAATGCCCAATATTCGCAATCAACAATCAATGCGGATCGCAACCAGCGCGGCGTGCGCTACGAACTGAACGAATTTATCCGCATCCGCCTTGGGTCATTGGACAGCTTTGCAGGCCAGGCGCGGCGCGTGAAATCGCAAAACGCAGCCTTCTTTGACTCGCTGGAAAGCGCCTATGGTGTGCCGACAGGCATTCTGCTGGCCATTCACGGAATGGAGACAGGGTTTGGCCGCAACATGGGTAACACGCCGGTCATCGACAGTATCACCACGGTGGCCTACGACTGTCGCCGCTCGGATTTCTTTACACCGCACGCCATTGCAGCCCTGATCCTTGTGGATCGCGGCGGGTTGGCCGCCAACCAGCGCGGTGCCGCCCACGGTGAAATGGGCCACACCCAGTTCCTGCCCGGCAATGCCCTGCGCTATGGCGTGGACTCGAACGGGGACGGGCGTGTTGATTTCTACAGCATGGGCGATGCGCTTGCCTCGACTGCGAATTTCCTGCGGCAAAAAGGCTGGCAACCCGGCCAACCCTATCAGGAAGGCACCGCCAATTTCCGCGTGTTGAACGACTGGAACGCCGCCACGGTCTATCAGCAGGCGATTGCCCTGTCGGCCGTGCGGATCGACGGCTAAGTCCTCTCGCCACTGCGATCACATGCAATCGCATTGGTGCCCGCGGCCGGACTCGAACCGGCACGGCCATTCGGCCAAGAGATTTTAAGTCTCCAGTGTCTACCATTCCACCACGCGGGCATGCGGGGTGGGGCGACCATAGCCAAACGCACGCGCGCGTAAAGTCAGATGTCTTCGCCCGGTGGTTCCCGAAGGAGGCTGCGCTCTGATAGCCACGGGTTCAGGGCGAGTGCGGCGCGCAAGACCTCTTGCGCTTCGTCGTCGCGGCCCAGCCCCATCAGGGTCAGCGCCTTGCCGGACAATGCGCCAACATGTGTCGGGTTCAGTTCCAGGGTGCGTTCCAGATCAGTCAGTGCAAGATCGAATTCCTGCCGCAAGAAGCTGGCAAATGCGCGCTGGTTATAGCCCTCGGCATAGTCGGGGCAATAGGTGACAAGATCGTCAAACACTGCGCGCGCGCCCAGATAATCATAGGATTCGCGCCGCGCCATGCCCTCGTCAAGCAAGGCCTGCGCCCTTGCATCGGGCGCATCCGTCCACAACCGCCAAAGGCTGTTTGACAGCTCGCGGGCCGCCATTTCCGTTTCAGCATCTTGAAGCTGCACGATAATCGCAGCCAGATCATCCCGATGATCGGGCGCGGGCGGGCAGGTCTGTGCCCAGACGGGGGCAGCGGCGAACAGGAATGGGATCAGCGTTTTCATCACCACAAGAATGGCGCGCCACACGATTGCGTCAAGTCACGCTTTGGCGACTACCCTGTCGCAAGGGGCGTTACCGGCACGACCCCTTCTTCCTTGACTGCCTGCATCGCCACATAGGTCGAGGTATTGGCCACATGCGGCAGAGTCGATATTTTCTCGGCCAGAACAAGGCGATAAGCCGACATGCTGGCTGTGCGCACCTTAAGCAGGTAATCAAACGATCCGGCAATCAAGTGGCACTGTTCAATTTCCGGAACACGGGTGACGGCAGTATTGAAGGCGGCCAGCGCAGTTTCGCGGGTATCGCTCAGCTTTACCTCGACAAAGGCCACGTGATCGCGCCCCAGCCGGATCGGATCGAACAGAGCGCGATAGCCACGGATCACGCCGCTGTCCTCAAGCCGTTTCAGGCGCGCTTGGGTCGGGGATTTCGACAACCCGATGCGGCGCGCAAGTTCGGTGACACTGATGCGGCCCTCGATCGCCATCACGTCCAGAATCTTGCGATCAAAGCGGTCCATCTCGGAAAAGCGTTCGGTCATGTTCATATCCTCTTTTCGGTCCATATGACCTGTTGCAACCTGAATAGCAGGCAAAACGCGCAGCGACAATTGGTTATCATAGGCTAACAGTAACCGAGGTTTGCCATGCCAACTGATTCCCCAAAGTCCCTGCGTCATACGATTGATGCTGCGATTTATGCGCCCGAGGCACCCGTGATCGCACGCCTGCGGGGCGCCGCCAAGCTAAGCGATAGTGACCGCGCGCGGATCAATGCCCAGGGCGCAAACCTTGTCCAGCAAATCCGCGACAGTTCCGATCCGGGCCTGATGGAGGTTTTCCTGGCCGAATACGGATTGTCGACGGATGAAGGCATTGCCCTGATGTGTCTGGCCGAAGCCCTGTTGCGCGTGCCCGATGCCGACACAATCGACGCGCTGATTGATGACAAGATCGCACCCAGCGACTGGGGCACGCACCTTGGCAAATCGGCGTCATCCTTGGTCAACGCCTCGACATGGGCCTTGATGCTGACGGGCCGCGTTCTGGACGATGATCGCGGCATGGCCCAGCCCCTGCGCCGCGCGATCAAGCGTCTGGGCGAACCTGTCATCCGCACTGCCGTTGCCCGCGCGATGCGCGAAATGGGTCGCCAGTTCGTGCTGGGCGAGGATATTCAAAAGGCGATGAAGCGCGCCGCTGGCATGGAAGAACTGGGCTTTACCTATTCCTACGACATGCTTGGCGAAGCGGCGCGCACCGATGCAGATGCCCGCGCCTATCACCTGTCCTATTCCCGCGCGATCAGCGCCATCGCCAGCGCCTGCACCAAGGGCAGCGTGGCCGAAAACCCCGGCATTTCCGTGAAACTGTCGGCCCTGCATCCCCGCTACGAGACCGCGCAGAAGGCCCGCATCATGGATGAACTGGTGCCGCGCGTCCGCTCGCTTGCCATGCTGGCGAAATCGGCTGGCCAAGGGTTCAACATCGACGCCGAAGAAGCGGACCGGTTGTCCCTGTCGCTTGATGTGATCGAGGCGGTGCTGTCGGACAAGGCCCTGAAAGGTTGGGATGGGTTTGGCGTGGTCGTGCAGGCCTTCGGCCAGCGCGCGGGGCCGGTGATTGACTGGCTGCACGAACTGGCCACGCGGCTGGATCGCAAGATCATGGTGCGCCTTGTGAAAGGCGCCTATTGGGACGCGGAAATCAAGCGCGCGCAGGTTCAGGGGATGCCCGGCTTTCCGGTGTTCACCCACAAACCAGCGACCGACATCAGCTATATCGCCAATGCGCGCAAACTGCTGGGCATGACCGACCGTATCTATCCGCAATTCGCCACCCATAATGCCCACACGGTCGCCGCCGTGCTGGATATGGCCAAGGAAATGGGCCAATCGCGCGATTCGTTTGAATTTCAGCGTCTGCACGGCATGGGTGAAACCCTGCACAAGATCGTGCTGAAGGAACATGGCACGCGCTGCCGGATTTACGCCCCCGTCGGCGCGCACGAAGACCTGTTGGCCTATCTGGTGCGCCGCCTGCTGGAAAACGGTGCCAATTCCAGCTTTGTAAACCAGATCGTTGATGAAAACGTGCCACCTGCCGTTGTCGCGGCCTGCCCCTTTGACGCTGACATGCCCGACTTGCACCTGCCACGCGGGCCGGACCTGTTTAAGCCCGAAAGGGAAAATTCACGCGGCTGGGACATCACCCATGAACCCACCCTGGCCGATATCGACAAGGGGCGCGCCCCGTTCCTGAAACACACATGGGCGGGCGCACCACAGCTTGCCAATGGCAAACCCGATGGCAAAGGCAACAGCCGCAAGGTAGTTAACCCCGCGCGGCCCCGCGACACTGTCGGCACCGTGGCCGAGGCCAGCGCAGGCGATATCGCGACAGCCTTCAAGGGCGCGAAACCCTGGGATGCACCCGTAGCGACCCGCGCCGCCACGCTGCGCGCCGTGGCGGACGCCTACGAGAACAACGCCGATGAAATCTTTGCGCTTCTGGCGCGCGAGGCGGGGAAAATCCTGCTGGATGGCGTCGGTGAAGTCCGTGAAGCCGTTGATTTCCTGCGCTATTATGCGGCCCAGGCCGAGTCCGCAGGCGACACCGCACCGCGCGGCATCTGGACCTGCATCAGCCCGTGGAACTTTCCGCTGGCGATCTTTACCGGCCAGATTGCAGCGGCCCTTGCGACCGGCAACGCCGTGTTGGCCAAACCCGCCGAACAAACCGGATTGATCGCCACTCTGGCCGTAAAACTGATGCACAAGGCGGGCGTTCCGAAATCAGCGCTGCAACTTCTACCCGGTGGTGGTGCAGTGGGCGCAGCCCTCACAGGCGATGCGCGCGTGAACGGTGTGGCCTTTACCGGCTCAACCGCAACGGCGCTGAAAATCCGCGAGAATATGGCACAACACAGCGCGCCGGGCACGCCGCTGATCGCGGAAACAGGCGGGCTGAATGCGATGATCGTCGATTCAACCGCCCTGCCCGAACATGCAGTGCGCGATATCCTGCAAAGCGCGTTCCAATCGGCCGGCCAACGCTGTTCCGCCCTACGCTGCCTTTATGTGCAGGAAGACATCGCTGACGGGCTGATCAAGATGCTGAAAGGCGGGATGGATGAACTGGCGGCGGGCGACCCGTTGCAGTTGGCCACCGACATCGGCCCCGTGATTGACGCAGCGGCCCATAAGGGCATCGCCGATCACATCGCACAGGCCCGTCAGGACGGACGCATCCTGCACGAACTTGCGGCGCCCAAAAGCGGCCATTTCATCGCCCCCACTGTGATCCGTGTCGACGGGATCGCAGACCTGACGCGCGAGATTTTCGGCCCCGTGCTGCATGTGGCGACCTACAAGGCTGCTGATCTTGACCGCGTCATCGCGGCGATCAACGCGACCGGATACGGGCTGACGTTCGGGTTGCACACGCGCATTGATGACCGCGTGCAACAGGTCGTCGAACAGGTCAGCGCAGGCAATGTCTATGTGAACCGCAACCAGATCGGCGCGGTCGTAGGTAGCCAGCCATTTGGCGGAGAAGGGCTTTCCGGCACGGGACCAAAGGCGGGCGGGCCGCTTTATCTGACGCGTTTCCGCGCAGATGACAGGCCACAGGGCGGCGCATGGGATGGCCCCGATGATATCACGGCCCTGGCCAAACGCCTGGCCGAGGCACCCGCGGGAAGCGGTGCGCCAACCCGCGATCTGCCCGGCCCCACGGGTGAATCCAACCGCCTGACGGCCCATCCGCGTGGACCGGTCCTGTGCCTTGGACCGGGGGCCGACGCGACCAAGGCGCAAGCGGTGGCTGTTCAGGCCGCCGGTGGCACCGCCGTCAAAGCCAAAGGCCGGATCAAACCCGAAGCGCTTGCAACCTTCGCACCACTTGCTGCTGTTGTCTGGTGGGGTGATGCGGACACCGGGCGCGCCATCGAAACCGCCTTGTCGCAGCGCGAGGGTCCGATCCTGCCGCTGATCACCGGCACCCCGGATGCGGCCACGGTCCTGCATGAACGCCACACCTGCATCGACACCACAGCGGCAGGCGGCAACGCGGCCCTGCTGGCCGAGGTCGCGGGGATGTAAACGCGCAAAATTCCCTGCCGTGCTTCCTTTCGTGCTAGCATGCGCAAAAGGGGGCGACGGCATGGCATTTGACCGCGAACTTATTTCGAACGGAAACCCGATGGAAGCGATCGTCGGGTTTTCGCGCGCTGTGCGGGTTGGACCGTTCATTTCCGTCGGTGGAACAGCACCTGTCGGGCCTGACGGAAAAACCGTTGGTATCGGCGATGTTGCCGCACAAACGCGCCAGTGCATCGAGATCATCAAAGGCGCGCTGGAACAGGCCGGATCAGGTCTGCACGATGTGGTGCGCACCCGTGTCATCCTGACTGATATCGACGATTGGAAAGCAGCGATTGATGTGCGCAAAGCGTATTTTCGCGACGTGCGCCCTGTGGACACGATCATGGCTATTGACCGGTTCGTAAACCCCGAATGGCTAGTCGAATTTGAAGTCGACGCGATTGTCGCCGACTGGAAGTTTTGACGCATCCCACTTGACCACGCGCGCGCCCTGCCCGACTGTCGCGCCATGTTTCCAATTCGTGATCACAACCCGTCATTGCGCACACCCTATGTGACCTACATTCTGATTGTCGCCAATTTGGGGGTGTTCATCTACGGGCTGGTCGCCCTGCAATCGCCCATGGCCGAACGGCAGTTCCTGTTCGACTATGCCATGATCCCGCGCCTGATCAGTCAGGGCGATGGGCAGCTTGGGTTGGTGACGCATATGTTCCTGCATGGTGGCTGGATGCACATTGCCGGTAACATGCTGTTTTTATATGTTTACGGCGACAACCTCGAGGAGGAGATGGGCCATTTCTGGTTCCTGTTGTTCTACCTTGGGTGCGGGCTGGCCGCGGCCTATGCGCAATTCCTGATCGCCCCCAACAGCCCGGTGCCGATGGTCGGGGCGTCGGGCGCGATTGCGGGCGTGATGGGCGGCTATCTGTTGCTGTTCCCCAAGGCCAAGGTCGATGTGCTGGTATTCCTGCTTGTGTTCATTCGCATCATTCCGATCCCCGCATTCATCATGCTGGGCCTTTGGTTCGGCTTGCAGCTGATGAACGGCGTCGGGACCAGTCCACTGGGTGGCGGTGTTGCCTACTGGGCGCATATCGGCGGCTTTGTCGCAGGGCTGGCAGCGACTGTGCCGCTTTGGCTGCGCCGTGGCGGGCCGCAATTCTGGGATCGCACCCATGGCCACCCACCCCATCCCCCCGCGCATTACCCTACGTTGCCCAGCCGCATCCCCAAAGTGCGCCGATGAGCGCGACACGCGACACATCCTGCCATTGTGGTGCGGTGCGCCTGCGCGTCACCCTCGCCGCGCCGCTTTCATCCGCAAGCCGTTGCGATTGTTCGTTTTGCCGACGCCGACAAGCCGCCAACGTCACCGTCATGGTCGGTGACTTGGAAATCCTGCAAGGCGCTGAAAACCTGACGCTTTACACCTTCGGAACGGGCACCGCGCAGCACTTTTTCTGCAAGACCTGCGGGATATACACACATCATCAACGCCGGTCGGATCCGCGCCAGTACGGCGTGAATATCGGCACGATCAAGGGGGTGAACCCGCGCGACTTTGAACCGGTCCCCTGGACGGATGGTGTGAACCACCCGTCTGACCAAACCTAGGCGCTGGGGCTGCGGATCACCTTGGCGAACTGGTCAAAGATCGGCTCGTTTGCGCAAATCACCGCATGGTCGTCCATGATGTTGCCGCCCCTGACCATCGGTTCAACCAGACCACCCGCCTCGCGCGTGATCACCAGGCCGGCGGCCATGGCGCAAGGGTGCACGCCGCGCTCCCAGAACCCGTCAAAACGGCCCGCCGCCAGATAGGACAGATCAAGGCTGGTCGCGCCCCAGTTGCGCAGCCCCGCACAAACCGGCATGACCTGTGCCAGATCGCGCAACGTCGCGGCAAGACCCGTGCGCGCGGCATCGGGAATGCCTGTCGCAAAGACGCAATCAATCATCTTGTGGCGGCTTGACGTGCGCAGGCGGCTTTCATTCATCCACGCGCCTTCGCCTTTTTCAGCATAGAACATTTCGTCCTTGGAAGGGTCATAAACCACACCCGCGACGATCTGGCCTTTGTGTTCAAGGGCAATCGACACGGCCCAATGCGGCGTGCCGTGCAGAAAATTCGTCACCCCATCAAGGGCGCAAACGATCCAGCGGCGCGTCGGATCTTCGCCGTCGACCTCGGCCCCGTTTTCGCCCAAGTAACCATAGGTCGGCCGGGCCTCGATCAACGCCTCGCGGATCACGCTTTCGGCTTCGCGCACGGCACGGGTCACAAAATCGGACGGGCCCTTGGACGACACCTGAAGGTTTTCGACCTCGCCAAAATCCTTGACCAAAGTGCGCCCGGCTTTGCGGGCGACCTTCATCATTACATTTAGATTAGCTGAGCCTGCCATGTGGGCCTCCTGATGTCCGTGCGGGCGTATAGGCTCTTGGGGCGGGCGCGGCAAGGGGCAGCGGTAAGCCCCAATGATGTCATAGAAAAACCACCGCGCGTTAACGACTTGTTTTGTTCAAAAGGCGCATAAGGGGGCGAGGGAAAGTGTTTCAGGTTCATGCCAGCATCCAGACTCGACGATATTCGCTACCAAACGCGCATCATCGCGCATGTGGAACGGCGCGATGCCCCCAAACGGATTGCGTCGGCCGCGCTGATTGTCGCGATCTGCTGGTATGCAGGCGCTGAACGCGCCGCCATTGCCCTATTGGTCATGATTGCGCTTTACGAACTTGTCTCGTTTGCGCTGGGGCACTTCATGCCCCGCGATGGCGATGAATTGCCCTTGGGCTTTGTCTTTTGCTTCTGGCTTGTGAATTGCACTTCGGCCCTGGCCTACCTGATACCGTCCTTTGTTCTTGCGATGCAGCCATCGACCGCATTGATGCTGGTTGGGTTCATCTGGTTGTTTGGCGTTTATGTTCATGTTTCCAACACCTTCGCCGCCTTCCCGTTCTATAACTGGAGCGTGATGGGCCCATCATTCGTCGCCGCATTTTGCCTGCTTTACGTTGTCGCGCAGACCGATTTCCAGCACTCGCCGGTTGACCATTGGATCGTCGCGATCGGGGCGCTGACGGTCTATGTTTTCAACACGATCGAGACGTTGAACAAACAAAAAGACACGCAAAAGGCGCTTGCACTTGCGCGGCGCGAGGCGACAGGCCGGTTGCGCAGGCTGGAACATCTGACGCGCCATGACAATCTGACGGGCGCGCTCAACCGGCGTGCCTTTGACGCGGATCTGGCCAAGATGCTGTTGCATCGCCGTGGCGGGAACGAAATCGCGGTGTTGCTGATCGACCTGGACGGATTCAAGCCGATCAACGATACCTACAGCCACGAAGCGGGCGACGAGGTCTTGATCCAGATCGTCAAGCGCCTTCACGACGTGGCGGGCGAAACCGGCATCGTGGCAAGGCTGGGCGGCGATGAATTTGCCGTGGCCTTTGACGGGCTGCCCTCCAGCGACGCGGCGATGCGCCTTGCGACCTATGTGGGGCGCGCGATTTCGGCGCCGATGATCTGGAACCAGAAAACCTTGCGGATCGCCGCCAGCATCGGTGTGAATGTCACGGGCGCCCTGCCGGTGGGCGACCCCGATACCGTGAGCGCGCTTTGCGCTGGTGCGGATCAGGCCATGTATCGCGCCAAAGCCAGCCCGAATGCGGCACCTGTGCTATTCAAACCCGATCAGTTCACGCCACGTCTATCTCTGACAGATCGCGGCGCACTGATTATCGCGATTCAAAACCATGAAATCCGGCCCTACTATCAGCCGAAAATCCATCTTGGCACCGGACAGGTTGTTGGTTTCGAGGCGCTCGCGCGCTGGATACACCCGGATGGTGCCTTGCGCCTTCCCGCTCAATTTCTAAGCCAGATCAACGAATTGGGACTTCAGGGTGATTTCCTGATCGAAATGACCAAACAGGTCATGGCCGATATATCCACGCTGACCAAGGCGGGGTTTGATCCCGGTCAGGTGTCCATCAATGTGCCCGAAGTGACATTGGCCACGCATAGCGGCCTGAGCGATTTTGAAAGGGTGATCGCCAACCACCCCGACGCCGCCGGTCACATCACGATCGAGATCACGGAAGACGTGTTCATCGCCCGCGCCGCCGAGGCGATACAAAACTCGGTCACGCAGTTGCGCCGCGGTGGCGTGCGTGTGTCGCTTGATGATTTCGGCACCGGGTTTGCGTCGTTCCACCATCTGCGCCAACTTGAATTCGACGAATTGAAAATCGACAGCAGTTTCGTCGCCGATCTGGGCCGCGATCCGGCCGTCGATGTCATGGTGCAGGGGTTCTTGTCGATTGCGTCCGGCCTTGGCGTTGCCGTCATTGCCGAAGGGGTCGAAAACCAGGCGCAGCGACAGGATTTGCTGGGCATGGGCTGTATGGTTGCCCAAGGGTTTCTGTTCAGCGCCGCCCTTCCGTTTGAAAAGGTTGCGCCGCTTCTTGATGCACCCGTCGATGCGGGCAAGGCGCTGCAAAATTAGGCGCGCTGCATTTTTACGGCCTCTTGCCGCGCCAGCCGGATCAGATGCGCCACATAGGGCCGGCTGGTATCATCATCGCGTGTCGCCGCAAAAAGCCGCCGTGTCGTGCCGCCCTTTGTCAGCGGACGCGTTATATAATCCGTGCTGTATTTGATCTGGCGCAGCACCCAATCGGGCAACACCGCCACCCCGCGGTTTGACGCAACCAACAACAGGATCACCGCTGTCAACTCCACTTGCCGGATCGCTGCGGGTTCCACCTTGGCTGGGGTCAAGAGCTGTGAAAAAACATCAAGGCGCGCGCGATCCACCGGATAGGTGATCAGGGTTTCGCCGCGAAAATCTTCGGCCGCGATCCAGGGTTTGGCCGCCAAAGGATGGGTCGCCGCCGCGACAAACACCGGTTCGTAATCAAACAGCGGTGTGAAATCCACATGCGGCAGGTCTTCGGGGTCCGAGGACACGACCAAGTCGACCTCTTCCTTGCGCAGGGCCGGCAAGGCGTCAAACGCCAGCCCGGGGCGAATATCGACATCAACTTCGGGCCAGGCCTTGCGAAACTGTTCCAGCACCGGAAACAGCCACTCGAAACAGGCGTGGCATTCAATGGCGATATGCATCCGGCCTGACTTGCCCGCGACCAAGCCGTTAAATTCCGCCTCCAACGCTGCAACTTCGGGCAAGATCCGTTCAGCGGCCGCCAGCAGGCGCATCCCCGCCGCAGACAGTTTCAGCGGTTTGGAGCGGCGCACAAACAGCTCCACCCCCGCCTGATCCTCGATCCCCTTGATTTGGTGGGACAGGGCGGATTGCGTGATGTTCAAATGATCTGCTGCATGTGACAGCCCGCCGGTATCATGAATTGCCTTGATTGTGCGCAGGTGCCGGAATTCGATATGCATATGAGGTAGATTCATAACCTTGGTGAAAGTTATGAATTTGTCTCACACCCGTACGCGTGACACAAGCAGCTAACCGCCAAGGAGGCCCGATATGTCCACGCCCGCCGTTTCATTTGAATTCTTCCCGCCCAAAAACCTTGAAGGGTCGTTCCGCCTTTGGGATTGCGTCAACACGCTGGCCCCGCTGGACCCTGAATTTGTATCGGTCACCTACGGCGCGGGGGGCGCAACCCGCAAGCTGACCCATGACGCGGTTGGCACGATCCACAAGACATCGGGGCTGAATGTCGCCGCGCACCTGACCTGCGTCGATGCATCCCGCGCCGAAACCTTGGATATCGCCCAGGGCTATGCCGACATCGGCGTCACCCAAATCGTTGCCTTACGTGGCGATGCGCCCAAGGGCAGCAACGGATATCGCCCCCACGCTGACGGGTTCGCCGGTAGCGTCGATCTGATCGAAGCCCTTGCCGAGACCGGAAAATTCGCAATCCACGTGGGTGCCTACCCCGAAGAACATCCCGAAGCCGCCAGCCAGCAGGCCGATATCGACCACCTGAAACGCAAGTTCGACGCAGGTGCGACCAGCGCCATCACCCAGTTTTTCTTTGAAGCAGACACCTTTTTCCGCTTTCGCGATGCCTGTGCCGCCGCCGGCATCACCGCGCCGATCATCCCCGGCATTTTGCCGGTTGAAAACTGGACCGGCGCACGGAAGTTTGCGCAGGCCTGCGGCACATCCATCCCGCCGCTGATCGCCGATGCCTTTGAAAACGCCACCCGCGATGGCACGACCGACTTGCTGGCCACGGCCCTTGCAAGCGAACTTTGCGACGACCTGATCATCGGCGGCGTGGATCACCTGCACTTTTACACGCTCAACCGTCCTGAACTGACCCGCGATGTGTGCCACGCATTGGGTGTCACGCCCAAGGTGCGCTTGCAAAACGTGGCCTAGGCCGATCGCCAGCCCCAAACGCGGCGCGGGGCCACCTGATCAACCGTTTCGTGGATCCGCTCGGACGGGTCGGCACCGACGATGCGCTTGCGCCGGATGAGGAACAGCTTGCTCCAGCCGCGCCACTTGCCGATTGACGGCGCGTTCACATCGCAGGGAAAACGTTCGCGCCAGTGGTCGGGCAGCGCAAGCCCGCAGTCTTCAAGCCGTTCAAGCATCCAGACCAGCGGAATATTGGCCAGGGGGCGCGAACGCTTCAGCCCGTCCACCTGCCCGCCGACATCACCGTGATTGCCGCGAAACCAGACCTGTTCCATCTTCCCGTCCCAGCATGACGGGCAAACCCACATCACCGGGCTATAGGCGGCACGGGTTTCATCCAGCGCAACGGCGTGGAACCCGTGCGCGACGGAATTGCCCAGCGTGTGGTTGTGAAAAGCGTGATGCACCTCGGACCAGCGCCAGACAATCGGCAAACGCAGGCCCAGCGCCTTGACGGTATCCCAAACGGCGACGGCTTCGATCGGGGCGGATGGATGGCAAAACCTGTCACGAAAAACCTGCGATGTCGGGCTGCGCGCGCCTGTGCGATAGTGGCGATAGGCGGTGCGGATCGTGCGCGAGGTTGCCTCCTCGCGCTTGACCAGCCCGACCATGTCAATGACGCCCGCAAGGCTGCGCACCGCATAAGCCCCGCGCGAATAGCCCACCAGCACGATCTTGTCGCCGGGGTGATAACGCGAGGCAAGCACGCCATATGCCCGCTCGATCTGGCGATTGATGCCCCGCCCTGTCATCACATCCACCGTGCCACGCCAATCGCGCCATTGAATGCCGGCCTCGTAATAGATGGACAGGTTTGCGCTATACCCGACCTCGCGCAGCAGTTTCAAAAGCTGACCGGCGTTGGTTTCAAACCCCTTGCGCAGCGACGACATGGTGCCATCAAGGATAATCACATGCGTGGCCTTGCCACGACGCGGGTGAACACCATCCTCTGATCGTGGACGGCGCCCTAGTAGGCCCAGTAACCAGTCACGCAGCGGCACCTTTTCCCTCGCTTGCCTGTTGCAGGCTTAACCATACACGATGCGGGGTAAAGGGCATCTCAACGCCCCTGACACCGCTGTCCCACAGGGCATCCTGCACCGCGTTGGCCACCGCGGCAAGCGCGCCAACAGTGCCCGCCTCGCCGCAGCCCTTCATGCCCATCGGGTTATAAAGGCTGGGGGTGGGTAGATTCTCAAAGCTGATCATCGGCAGGTCATCGGCGCGCGGCATCGCGTAATCCATGAAACTGGCCGACAAAAGCTGCCCTGTTTCGTCATGGACAACCTGTTCCGTGATCGCCTGCCCGATCCCTTGGGCAACACCGCCGTGCACCTGCCCTGCGACCAGCATCGGGTTGATAAGATTGCCAAAATCGTCAACCACAGTATATCGCGCGACCGTCACGACACCCGTTTCGCGGTCAATTTCAACTTCGGCCACATGCGCGCCATTGGGAAACGATCGCTGCTCCAGCGTGATTGTCGCGCTTTGGTTCAGCAGATCGCCGCGCCCTGCGTCCCGCGCCATCTGCGCCACCTCAAGCATGGTTGGCGCAAGGTTCGATCCTGCGATACGGAACTGTGCATCATCAAAGGTAATGTCAGCGGTATCAACCCCTTCGACGGCGGCCAGAAACGCCGCAAAACTGGTCGTTATCTTGTCCACCACGGCCAAAGTCGCCGTGTTTTGCACGGTCACCGACCGTGACCCGCCCGTGCCACCGCCCGTTGCGATCAGGTCACTATCGCCTTGCACCACGGTGATCCGGTCGGCTGGAATGCCCGTCTGGTCAGACAGAAACCGGGCAAAGACCGTTTCATGCCCCTGCCCGTTCGACTGCGTGCCGACAAAAATCGACGCAGTGCCATCAGCGTTGAACACCACATTCGCGGTTTCGGTCGGCGCGCCAAGGATGCTTTCGATATAGTAACACAAGCCCTGCCCGCGCAGTTTGCCCGCCTTTGCAGATGCGTCACGCCGCGCGGCAAACCCCGCGCGATCGGCATTTTCGCCAACGCGGTCCAGAACGGCGGCGAAATCGCCCACGTCATAGGGTTGCCCCGTGGCCGAGGTATAGGGAAACTGGTCGGGGCGGATGAAGTTGCGCCGCCGCAACTCCCACGGATCAATGCCAAGGCTGCGCGCCGCGTGATCCATCACCCGTTCCAGCACGAAAATCGCCTCGGGGCGCCCCGCGCCGCGATAGGCATCGACCTGCGTGGTATTGGTGTAAACGCCCTTGGTGTTCATCCAGACGGTCTGCATGTCATAGACGCCGGGCAGCACCTTTGAAAACAGTTCCGACTGGATCGGCTGCGCATACTGGCTGTTGTATGCGCCCATATTGGCAATGGTTTCAACGCGGTAGGACAGTATGTGATGATCCGCGTCCAGCGCCAGCGTGGCTGTCGACACCAGATCGCGGCCCGCATTATCGCTTTGCATGCCTTCGCTGCGGTCCGACATCCATTTAACGGGACGGCCCAGCGCGCGGGCGGCATGGGCCACCAAGGTCGTTTCAGGATAGGCCATCGCC
The DNA here is from genome assembly GCF_042466115.1 of Octadecabacter sp. R77987. Lineage (NCBI taxonomy): Bacteria > Pseudomonadati > Pseudomonadota > Alphaproteobacteria > Rhodobacterales > Roseobacteraceae > Octadecabacter > Octadecabacter sp. R77987. The sequence continues at coordinate 1,179,475 of NZ_JAXHBQ010000001.1, forward strand.
TTCATGCCAAAGCCGCCACCCACATCGGGATTCGTGACGCGAATGTCGGCAGCGTCCAAGTTGAGGTGATACACCAGATCGGATTTCACCGCCCAGACACCCTGCCCGTTGACGGCCACATGCAGGCGGTTCCCGTCCGGTTCGGCGTAGCAGCCGCGCGGTTCCATCGCATTGCAGATGATGCGGTTGTCAGCCACCTCAAGGGTGACAAAATGCGCCGCGCCAGCCTCGGCCTTTGCTACGGCGTCGCGGTCTCCCAGCCCGAAATCAAAGGCCAGATTGTCGCGCACCTCGTCGTGAATTTGCGCGCCACCCACCATGGGCGTCACCTGCACAGGCAGATCGTCGATATTAAGGCCAATCAATTCGGCCCCATCGCGCGCCTGCGCCAAAGTGTCGGCAACAATAAAGGCAACGGGTTCCCCGACAAAACGCACCACACCGCGCGCCAACAACGGGCGTTCGGGGTCCGCACCCTTGGTCCCGTCGATATTGCGCACGGTGGTGCTTTTCATGCCGACGCGCAGGCCTGCGGTTTCAAGGTCGGACAAAGTCAGGACCAGATGCACACCGTCGCTGTCGCGTGCATCCGTCACATCCAGCGCTGTGATCCGCCCATGCGCCACGACCGAACGCAGAACATAGCCGACCAACGCACCATCAGGGGTGATATCGTCGATATAGCGGCCCGCGCCGGTCAGAAAACGGTGATCCTCGACCCGGGCCACAGACTGCGATTTGCCAAACTTTTCCATGCCACCCCCGGTGTTGCGCCTGTCAGCCTAACCGGAATGGCCGCGCTGTCTAGAGGTGGTCAACCTGCACACTGATCCTGTCGCCATAGCCGTTGAACCGCGTGGTGACGCCGGACAGATAAGCGCCCATCGCCGCAAAGATGATCCAGTCGCCCTCGGCCAGATCACGCGGCAAGGGCAAGGGATCAGGCAGTTGGTCGATGCTGTCACAGGTCGGGCCGAACACGATGCGCGGGTCAGGCACGCCACTGCGCAGTGTGCCATCAGGGGCGACGACACGGAACGTCGGCACGACCATCGACGGAAATTCCGACAGCCCGCCATAGACACCGTCATTCAAATAAACACGTCCTGCGCGCAGGGATTTGACCTGCACGGCGTAAGCATGGCTGTCGGCGACCAGCCCGCGCCCCGGTTCACAGACCAGCGCCGGGCGCTGTGCAAACGCATCCATCGCGCCCGCGATGGCGTCAAAAAACGGCTGCATATCCACCGGCGCGCCATCCCGCGCCGATGGAAATCCGCCCCCAACGTTGAGCCGTGCAATCGTCACACCTGCAGCTTGCGCAATCCGCGCAGCCGCGCGCACGTAGGTGCCATACGCATTCGGGTCGCGGCATTGGGTGCCCACGTGAAATGTCAGTGCCGGTTTGAAACCGGCCGCCGCGACCTGTCGCAACAGCTCCACGGCTTCGCCTTCCTCGGCCCCGAACTTGGCACCGAAATTATAGGCCGCACCACCGACCGGTAATTTGAAACGCACCGCAATTTCGCAATCGGTGACACCCAAGGCGATCAGTTTTGCCAATTCACCAGCATCGTCCACCGACCAGGAATCCACCCTCGCAGCGATGCCAAAGGCAATTTCATCGCGCGAGCGCACGGGGTTGTTGTAATGCAGCGCCGCGTGCGGACACAGCCGCCGGATCAGCGCAATTTCGTCCGGCGAGGCGACATCGAAACCGCCAATGCCACCCGCACAAAGGCGCATGATCACCGCCTCGTCGGGATTGGCCTTGACCGCGTAAGTCACCATCCCGTCAAAGCCCGCACAAAATTCCGCAAGCCGTGCGTCCAAAGCGGCAGGCGCAAAGAAATGCACCGGCATGTCGGGCGCGTTGGCTGCGAGAAAACTCACAGGCGTGGCTTGCGGGACGGTTTGTTGCTGCATCGTGATCCCTGATATTGCTTTTCATCAGGATAGGTGCGGGTTTCGTCAAAATATCGTGGCGCTTTGCACAAAATGACTCTTGTTTTCGCCGGTTTGCCGGAGATACTGGCGATATGACCGATCTTGACCAAACCGACCGCCAAATCCTGGCCCTTTTGGGCAGCAACGCACGGATGCCCGTCGCCAAACTGGCCGCCCATCTGAACCTTGCGCGCACGACCGTTCAAGCCCGCCTTGACCGGCTGGAACGCAATGGCACCATCGCCGGATACACCCTGCGGCTGTCCGATGACGCGCAGGCGGGGATGATCCGCGCGACCGTGCTGATCAAGATCAAGCCGTCAGCGCAGACAGCCGTGCTGACCCACCTGCGCCATCTGCCTGCAGTCGAAAAGGTGCACACCACGTCAGGGCGGTTCGATCTGGCCTGCCAGTTGCGCACAACATCGACGCTGGAACTGGATGAAACGCTGGACAGGATCGGCGCGATTGCGGGTGTTGAAAGCTCGGAATCGCTGATCCATCTGTCCACGCGGATTGATCGCGCCGTCTGACCCTTTCCCTTGCGCGCTGCATTGGGTATTCCCCCATTCAAACCAGATGGGACTAAACTGATGCCAATGGAAAAGACATTCGATTCCGCGATTGCCGAAGGGCGCATTTATGCCGCGTGGGAAGACGCAAACGCCTTTGCCGCGGGGGCCAATGCCAGCCGCGACGACACCTTTTGCATCATGCTGCCACCTCCCAATGTGACCGGTTCCTTGCATGTCGGGCACGCCTTCAACCACACGCTGATGGATATCCTGACCCGCTGGAAACGCATGCAGGGCTTTGACACCCTGTGGCAGCCCGGATTGGATCACGCAGGGATCGCCACGCAGTTGATGGTGGAAAAGGAACTGGCCGACACCCAGCAACCCAAGCGGGTTGAACTGGGCCGCGAGGAATTCCTGAAAAAGGTCTGGGAATGGAAAGCCGCCAAGGGTGGCACCATCGAGCAGCAGGCCCGCCGGTTGGGCGACAGCATGGACTGGTCACGATCCGCCTTTACGATGTCGGGTGCCGAAACCGCGCCCGACACGGAAAAGGACGGAAACTTCCACGACGCCGTGATCCGCGTCTTTGTCGATATGTATGACAAGGGGCTGATCTATCGTGGCAAACGTCTGGTCAACTGGGACCCGCACTTTGAAACGGCGATTTCCGATCTTGAGGTCGAAAACATCGAAGTCGACGGCCACATGTGGCACTTCAAATACCCGCTGGCTGGTGGGGAAACCTATGAATACGTTGAAAAAGACGAAGACGGGAATGTCACCCTGCGCGAAACGCGCGACTATATTTCCATCGCCACGACCCGCCCTGAAACCATGCTGGGCGACGGCGCGGTTGCCGTGCATCCATCTGATGAACGCTATGCGCCGATCGTTGGTAAACTGTGCGAAATTCCGGTTGGCCCCGCTGAACACCGCCGTCTGATCCCGATCATCACCGACGAATACCCTGACAAGGATTTCGGATCGGGTGCCGTGAAAATCACCGGCGCGCATGATTTCAACGACTATCAGGTGGCCAAGCGCGGCGGCATCCCGATGTATAACCTGATGGACACCAAAGGCGCGATGCGCGCCGACGGTAAGCCTTACGCTGACGAGGCCGCCATGGCCCAAGCCATCGCCAATGGCACGGCTGAATTCACCGAAGCCACGGTTGCCGCAATGAACCTTGTCCCCGAAGACTACCGCGGGCTGGATCGTTTCGAGGCGCGCAAACGCGTGGTCGCCGACATCACCGCCGAAGGGCTGGCCGTGTCGACCCTCGTGAAGACCATCGACGAGGAAACCAATTCCGAACATCTGGAAAAGGTGCCGTTTGTCGAATCCAAGAAAATCATGCAGCCGTTTGGCGACCGTTCCAAAGTGGTCATCGAACCGATGCTGACAGACCAGTGGTTCGTGGACACCGACAAGATCGTCGGCCCCGCGCTCGAATCCGTGCGTCAGGGCGATGTGAAAATCATTCCGGAATCCGGCGAGAAGGTGTTCTTTCACTGGCTGGAAAATATCGAACCGTGGTGCATCTCGCGCCAGTTGTGGTGGGGGCATCAGATTCCGGTTTGGTATGGACCTGAAGTCGTTGACGGTCAAATCAACCAAAACGCCAACTCTTCGCCGAAGGCCTTTTGTGCCGCCAGCGGCGGCGAGGCGCGAAAGCTCGCAGAAGCATACTATGGTGAACTTGCGGATGTTAGCTATGCGAGCAACGCCGCCGAGTTGACACAGAAATTCTATGAACTGGGCAAATTGGAAGGCTCAGAGAAACCGCATGTAATGTTGGGTCGCGACCCCGATGTCCTCGACACATGGTTCTCCTCTGGCCTCTGGCCGTTCGGCACGCTGGGCTGCGCCGAGGACACGCCCGAATTGCACAAATACTTCCCCGGCGATGTGTTGATCACCGGGCAGGATATCCTGTTTTTCTGGGTCGCGCGGATGATGATGATGTCCCAAGCGGTGCTGCACGAAAACCCGTTCCACACGGTTTACCTTCACCAGCTTGTGCGCGATGCCAAAGGCGAGAAGATGTCCAAAACCCGTGGCAACGTCATTGATCCTCTTGATATGATTGACCTTTACGGCGCCGATGCCCTGCGCATGTCGAACGCCGCGATGGCCGCCCTTGGTGGTGTGCTGAAAATTTCCGAGGACCGGATCAAGGGCTATCGCAACTTTGGCACGAAACTGTGGAACGCCTGCCGCTTTGCGGAAATGAACGACGCCGTGGGCAGTGACGGGGCCATCCCGACACCCACAGCGCCCGTGAACAAATGGATCATTGGCGAAACAGGTCGCGTGCGCGAAGAGGTAGACGCCGCCCTCACCGCCTATCGGTTCAACGATGCCGCCAACGCGCTTTATGCTTTTGTCTGGGGCAAGGTTTGCGACTGGTATGTGGAACTCTCCAAGCCGTTGTTGATGGACGGGGACGCGGACGCCAAGGCCGAAACGCAGGCGACAATGGCATGGGTTCTCGACCAATGCCTGATCCTGCTGCACCCGATTATGCCGTTTATTACCGAGGAACTCTGGGGCACCCTTGGCACCCGCGACAAATTGCTGGTTCACGCCGATTGGCCCACTTACACGGCGGCTGATTTGGTTGACCCCGAGGCCGACGCCGAACTGGGCTGGACCATCGCCATGATCGAAGGTGTGCGGTCTGCCCGCGCGCAGATGAACGTGCCTGCGGGGCTGAAAATTCCGGTGTTGCGCCTGAACACGGACGCCCCTGCACAGGTGGCGTGGGACAACAACCAAGTGATGATCAAACGCCTTGCACGGATTGATAGCATGACGGCTGTCGATGAAGCTCCCAAAGGCTCGCTCACCGTCGCCACACCGGGCGCGACATTCGCGCTGCCGCTGGCCGATATCGTTGACGTGGACGCGGAAAAAGAACGTATCGCCAAAAGCCTGGGCAAGGTTGAAAAGGAAGCGGGCGGATTACGTGGCCGGTTGAACAACCCGAAATTCGTTGAATCCGCACCCGATGAAATCGTCGCCGAGGCCAAGGCAAATCTGGCCCTGCGCGAAGAAGAAATCGCGCAACTGTCCGCCGCGCTGGACCGGCTAAACGAAATCTAGAACCGATGCGCGCTTAGGGAACCAACCGTTCCACGGCGCGCATCATCCCCAACCCCTTGTCATAGACCAGCGTCAGAATGCGCCGCCCGCCCGCGCGGGTTGCCAGTGTCGGCAGGGCGCGCACCGTCACAGCCGCGCCGGTTGCGGCCAGAAAGCCGCGCCGTGTCAGTTTCGCCATCGGGAAATCCCCCTTTTTGCGATCCATTCGCATCTAGCCACGCATTAACCTCTTTGCAAAGGGGACAAGGGGCGGTTATCTCCCCCTATGACTGATGATCCGCGCCTGACCCCGCTTGCCGCCGCCCTGCCCGCCAGCGTTCCTTTCGTTGGCCCCGAAGCACAGGAACGCGCGCGCGGTGCACCGTTTGCGGCCCGTCTGGGCGCAAATCGAGTCCGTCTTTGGCCCCTCGCCCAAGGCGATTGCGGCGATGGAAGCCGCGGCCAGCGAGATCTGGAAATACGCCGACCCCGAAAGCCATGATTTGCGTGCCGCGCTGGCGGCACACCACGGGATCGCCCCCGAACACATCATGATAGGCGAAGGAATCGACACCTTGCTGGGGCTATTGGTGCGGCTGATGGTCGGCCCCGGCGATGCGGTCGTGACCAGTGCAGGCGCCTATCCGACGTTCAATTACCATGTGGCCGGCTTTGGCGGGGTGTTGCATCAGGTCGCCTATACCGGCAATTTCGAAGACCCCGACCACCTGACCACCAAGGCCCGCGAAGTCCGCGCTAAGCTGATCTATCTGGCCAATCCCGACAATCCCATGGGCAGCGTCCACAGTGCCAAAACGATCCGCCGGATGCTGAAATCCGTGCCCGACCACGCGCTTTTGGTGCTGGACGAAGCCTATGTCGAACTGGCTCCCGACGGCACGACCCCCGACATCGACCCGACCGATACCCGCGTGATCCGCATGCGCACCTTTTCCAAGGGCTATGGCATGGCGGGCGCGCGGGTTGGCTATGCGATTGGACCGGCGCCACTGATCAATGCCTTCAACAAGGTGCGCAACCATTTCGGGATGAACCGGATTTCACAGACGGGCGCGCTGGCGGCACTGGCCGATCAGGACTGGCTGGCACAGGTGCGCGGCAAGGTCGCCACAGCCCGTGGCCGGATCGCGGCCATCGCTGCCGAAAACGGCCTGACGGCCCTCCCCTCGGCGACGAATTTTGTCGCCATTGATTGCGGTGCCGATGGTAATTTTGCGCGTGCGGTTCTGAATGGCCTGATTGCGCGTGGCATTTTTGTGCGCATGCCGTTTGTTGCACCACAAGACCGCTGCATCCGCATCAGTTGCGGAACCGACGCCGATATGGACGCGCTGGCTAGCGCGCTGCCCCAGGCACTGGCCGCGGCGCGCAAGGCCTAGGCTGCCTTAGCCGCAGCACTGTTTGGCCGTGCAAGCAGCGGGCGCGATCGCCACGCGTGACCCATCCGCGATCAACTGGGTCGCCGCCGCGACTGCGCCCTTTCCATGTGGAATATCCAGCGCAACAAGGCCCGCATCCAGACACGCCAGCACGCCCAGAACCATATGTGCATTCACGTGCCCCATGTGGCCGATGCGGAAATAGGCATCCGCCGGTTCACGCCCCAAACCGATGCCAAGTGTCACGCCTGCCACCTGTTCAAGCCATGCGCGCAAGCGGTCACCATCGGGCGACCCGATCCCGATCGACGTGACGGCATGCGAACGTTGCACCGGGTTTGCAACATTCAGTTTCAGCGGACCGCCCTGCCCCCAGACTTCACAAGCTGCCCAGATTGCACGGGCCAGCGTTTCATGGCGATGCCAGACGTTTTCCAGCCCTTCCTCCTTGATCATATCAAGGGCGGCGCGCAGCCCGAACAGGTGGTGCGTTGGTGCGGTGCCATCAAAATGTTGCCAGTATCCGTCCGGGTTGGCGCGCGGCGTCCAGTCCCAATAGCGGCTGACACGGGGCATTTGCGCACGCACCGCGGCGGCCTTGGAGTTGAACCAGACAAACCCAAGCCCGGGTGGCGTCATCAGCCCCTTCTGGCTGGCGGCGATCGTCACATCCACGCCCCATGCGTCCATCTCGAAACGGTCACACCCCAGTGACGCGATACAATCGGCCATCAGCAGCGCGCCGTGGCCCGACAAATCCATGACGTCACGCAAGCCCTTGATATCATTCTTGATACCGGTGGATGTATCAACAAACACAGCCAGGACAGCCTTGATCCGCCCGTCTTTGTCCTGCGCCAAACGTTTTTCAACTGCGCCCAGATCAATCGCCTGCTCGTCGCCAAAGTCGAGCGTTTCAACAGTCACGCCCAATCCATCCGCCATTTCGCCCCAGCCGTGGCCAAACCGCCCTGTCGCCAGCACCAGCACCGTGTCGCCGGGCGCGACAACATTGCTTAGTGCCGCCTCCCACGCGCCATGGCCATTGACGATATAGATTGCGACCTGGTGATCGGTGCGGGCAACGGCACGCAGATCGGGCAGGATGCTTGCGGTCATGTCGATCAACTCGCCCGTATAGATATTGGGGGCGGCGCGGTGCATCGCGTTCAACACGCGGTCTGGCATGACAGATGGGCCGGGAATGGCCAGATAGGGACGACCGTTGGACAGCATGGAAACCTCGTGTGCGGGATCAACCGCGTGACATTACGCGCCTTTGGTGCGGGGTCAATCACTTGCCTTGCTTGCCCTTTGACCCCATTTGCGACTAGACCCGACTAAGCGCCACAGGAGCCCGCCCAAGAATGCTGCAAAGCCTGCTACACAAGATCAACAGGTGGGAACGCAACCTGCACCATTCGTTCGGCACGGATATCACCGACCCGCGCGAACGGCGCAAATCGCGCCTGCACTACCAGCTGTTTGATCACGGGTTTCTGCGTGCCTTCTGGACCAACTTTGATCAGGTTGCCGACGGGGTCTACCGGTCCAATCAACCCGATCATCGGCGTCTTGAAAAGGCGCGCGATCTGGGCGTCAAAACAGTGCTGAACCTGCGCGGCGCGACCAGATACGCGCATTATCTGTTCGAACGCGAAAGTTGCGCGGCATTGGGGCTGACCTTGGTCGACATCCACTTTGACGCACGCAAGGCCCCGCCGCGCGACAACCTGCTTGAATTGCTCGACATATTTGATCGCATCGAACTCCCCGTCCTGATGCACTGCAAATCCGGTGCGGATCGGGCGGGGCTGGCCAGCGCGCTTTACCTGCTTGACCAGACCGGCGCGGATGTGGATAGCGTGCGTGACCAGCTGTCGTTCAGATACCTGCACCTGCGCAAATCGAAAACCGGTGTGTTGGATCAGGTTCTGGATGACTTTGCTGCCAGCAATGCCACCAGCCCGATCAGCATACGCGACTGGATCGCAACGCAGTATGACCCCGCAGTAACCAGTGCCAACTTTGCCGCGAACCGGGGCAAGTCATGACTGAAACCGCTGAAAAGAAAACCAATCTGTTCGGCTGGCTGTGGCGCAATTACCTGCGCCACCATTGGCCCTGGCTGATGGTGGCAACATTCCTGATGGCATTGGAAGGGTCGATGCTGGGCCTGCTGGCCGCCATCATGCAACCGATGTTTGACCAGATATTCATTGCAGGCAGCACCGAGGCATTGTGGTGGGTCGGCATCGGGATCCTGGTCATCTTCACGACCCGCGCGCTTAGTTCCGTTGGCCAGCGGGTGATCCTGAAACGGGTGTCTGAAAAATCAGCTGCGGAAATGCGCTCGGCGTTGTTGCGCCACTTGATGGGGCTGGACGGATCGTTTCACCAGACAAATCCGCCCGGCTATCTGATCGAACGGGTGCAGGGCGATGTGGGCGCGCTGGGGGCTGTCTGGACAGGGCTGATCACCGGCTTGGGGCGCGATGTGGTGGCGGTAATCTGGTTGTTTGGCGTGGCGCTGTTCGTTGACTGGCGCTGGACGATGGTTGCGCTGATCGGCATTCCGCTGTTGGTGCTTCCATCCCTGTTGGCCCAAGGCTATGTGCGCCGCAAGGCCGCCGCCGCGCGCGAAATTGCTGGTCGCATGTCGACCCGTCTGGACGAGGTGTTTCACGGCATCAATCCTATCAAGCTGAATGCCCTCGAAGAGTATCAAGCGCGTCGTTATGATGCCCTGATTGATGCCCGCGTCGAGGCCGAGGTCAAAGCCGCCCTGGGGCAGGCCACGATCCCCGGCCTGATCGACATCATGACAGGTGTCGGTTTTCTTGGCGTCTTGCTTTATGGCGGCGCCGAGATCATCGCCGGTGACAAGAGCGTGGGCGAATTCATGGCGTTTTTCACGGCAATGGCGCTGGCCTTTGAACCCTTGCGCCGTCTTGGCAATATCAGTGGCCTGTGGCAGGCCGCAGCGGCGGCAATTGAACGGGTGCTGGCGCTTTTTCAGATGCAATCAACGCTGGAAATCGCCGCAAAACCCGTTGCCCCGCCAACCACCGCGCCCAGGATCACGCTGCAAGATGTCGGTCTTGCCTATGACGAACTGCCCGTCTTGCGTGGAACGACATTTACGGCCGATGCGGGGAAAACCACCGCGCTTGTCGGGGCATCGGGCGCGGGGAAAAGTACCGTTTTCAACGTATTGACCCGGTTGATTGAACCACAGTCCGGCCACGTGGACATTGCGGGAATTGATATCACACATATGCCTTTGGACGGCCTGCGCGGTCTGTTTTCAGTGGTCACGCAAGACGCCGCATTGTTTGACGAAACCCTGCGCGACAACATCCTGTTGGGGCGCAACGATGTGGACGAAACACATCTGAACGGCGTGCTTGAAGCGGCCCATGTGGCCGATTTCCTGCCCAACCTGCCCGCCGGTCTCAACAGCCCTGCAGGGCCGCGCGGATCAAACCTGTCCGGCGGCCAGCGCCAGCGCGTGGCCATTGCCCGCGCCCTGCTGCGCGACACACCGATCCTGCTGCTGGACGAGGCCACAAGCGCACTTGATACGAAATCCGAAGCCATCGTGCAGGCCGCCCTTGAAAAGCTGTCCAAGGGGCGCACGACACTTGTGATTGCACACCGGTTGTCAACGATCCGCAACGCCGACAAGATCGTCGTGATGGATCAGGGCCGCGTCGTTGACGAAGGCACGCATGACGACCTGCTGGCGCGCGGCGGACTTTACGCCGACCTTTACAACATGCAATTTCGGGATCGCGATGACTGACCGCACTGTTCTTGCCCTCACGGGCGCCGACCGCACGGATTTCCTGCAAGGGCTGGTGACAAATGACATCACACGCGACGGGCTGGTTTACTGCGCGCTGTTGACACCGCAGGGCAAGTATATCGCCGATTTCTTTACGTGGGCAGAGGATGATCGCATCCTGATCGACGTGGCCAGCAGCCACGCCCCAACCCTTGCCCAGCGACTGAACATGTATCGGCTGCGCGCCGATGTGCAGATTGCCGAATCGGGATTGATCGCGTCGCGTGGGACGGCTGAACCACCCAAAGGCGTGCTTGAAGATCCACGCCATCCCGCCCTTGGCTGGCGCAGCTATGGCGATACGAGTGTCGGCGATGACACCGATTGGGATGCCCTGCGCGTGGCGCATTGCGTGCCCGAAACGGGGGTCGAACTGACACCTGACACCTACATCCTTGAAGCCGGGTTTGAACGCCTGCATGGCATTGATTTCCGCAAAGGCTGCTATGTCGGCCAAGAAATTGCCGCGCGGATGAAGCACAAGACCCAGTTGCGCAAAGGTCTGCGCACCGTTGCTATCAATGGCGCGGCCCCTGTTGGGACCGACATCATGGCGGGCGAAAAACCGGCAGGCACCCTGTTTACGCAAAGCGGTGGACAGGCGATTGCCTATCTGCGGTTTGATCGCGCGGTCGGTGACATGACGGCTGGCACGGCAACCATCACCCTGCCCTGATGTAAAAGGCCGCCCCAAAGGCGGCCCCTTCCCGAACATCCAAATGCCTTAGGCGCGTTCGGCGTATTCCATGGTTTCGGTGTTGACGATAATCGCCTCGTCCTGCCCCACAAAAGGCGGCACCATGACCTTGACACCGTTGTCCAGCACGGCCGGCTTGAAGCTGTTGGCAGCTGTCTGGCCTTTGACCACCGGCTCGGTCTCGACCACGGTGCATGTCACTTTTTGTGGCAAACGCACGCTCAGCGCCTCGGACTCGTGATATTCGACCACAGCCGTCATACCGTCTTGCAGGAACGGGCGGCGATCCCCCAGCAATTCCGCAGGCAGTTCGATCTGATCAAAGGTTTCCGTGTCCATAAAGGTCAGCATTCCGTCTGATTCAAACAGGAATTGCTGGTCCTTTTGTTCAAGGCGCACCCGCTCGACTTTGTCGGCGCTGCGGAAGCGTTCATTGAGCTTGGACCCGTTGCGCAGATTGCGCAGTTCAACCTGTGCAAAGGCGCCGCCTTTGCCGGGTTTGACATGGTCCACTTTTACGGCTGCCCAAAGACCACCATTGTGGTCAAGGACGTTGCCGATCTTGATTTCGTTACCGTTGATTTTGGGCATGGTGCAATTGTGTCAAATTCTTGTCAAAAGGTTGATAGAAGCGTGTCCGAGCCTATATCTCGGTGACGTAGGGGCTGCAAGACAACTATATACGGCCCCAATGGAAACAATTCTATGCACTGGACGCATAGGTGGTATGCAAATACTGCTTCCCCGAATCGGGTAGAGTGATGCATATTGCCCTTCATGCCGAAGATACAAGCCGAATAACAAAAGGAAGCGCAATGAGAGATTTCGTTGACGGAACAGCCTTCAATAACGAGCAAGGCAACCGTGCGCGCAAACTGTTTGCTGCTGTCGTGCTGGCAGCACTTGATGATGCAATTGCGGACGACAAGAAATATGGCAACGGCCCCGAGCAGATCGCCCGCTGGGCGCGGTCGCGCGATGGCCGCGAAGTGTTGTCTTGTGCGGGTATCGACCCGAACGAACGTGTCGTCACCGGCCTGATGGATTTTGTCGGCAAGGGTGTGCGCACCTCTGTCGCCCTTTCGCGGGAAGAGAGCGAGCGGCGTCATGCTGCCGAACTGGAAGCGCAAGCCGCCTAACGCCCTCCTGCATCCTGACCCCCAAGCCTGTTGGGAGTGTCATTAAAACGCGGTCCTCTGCTCGGGGCCGCGTTTTTCGTTTCAGGGGCCGCCGGAAAACATGATCCCGAAAATGATCGCCGGGGCTGCTTCGGCAACTGCCAGCACCGCAATCAGCCCGCGCATCCACAGCCCCGTGAACCGCCGCCACAACACCACACACAAGCCAAGGCACAGCAGGACTTCAAGCGGGCCAACAATATTGCCGTAATGCCGCCCGTCCCAATAACTGACGGGGCTTTGGAATATCCAGGTGCTGATCGGCCAGAAATGCGCGCGCCCGTCATCGTGGTGCAACAGGAAATCGCCACCCAGATGCAAAAGCGCTGCGCCACACAGTGCAATCGCCCACCCGCTGCGCGCCATGACGGCCAGCACCAGACCAATCCCCCACAGCACCATCGAATTGTCGATCCGAAAGATGCTTTGCCATGCATCCGAGAAATACATCTGCCCGAACACCACATCGGGCGGTGTTCCCAGGATGAACAAATGCGTGCCAGCCATCAGGTAAAGCGACAGATCAGGGATCAGTGCGCCCGCAAGCGCCGCTCCCGTTACAACTCGCGCATCGGTGCGCCCGAAGACCGTCAGCCCGATGATAAGATGCGCAGGTGTATTCATGGTCTTCCCCCGCGCGGTTTGCGCCCCTAGAACACTAGGGCAAGGGGGGCGTATGGCCAAGGCAATCATGATCCAGGGCGCCGGCTCGAATGTCGGGAAATCCATGCTTGTCGCAGGGCTGGCGCGCGCAGCAGTGCGGCGCGGGCTTTCTGTTGCGCCCTTCAAGCCCCAGAACATGTCCAACAACGCCGCCGTCACCGCGGACGGGGGCGAGATCGGCCGCGCGCAGGCCTTGCAGGCGCGCGCCTGCGGGCTGGACCCGCTGGTGGATATGAACCCTGTGCTACTGAAACCGGAAACGGATGTGGGCGCGCAGGTGATCGTGCAGGGCAAGCGCTTTGCCACCATCAGGGCGCGTGACTACGGCCAGATGAAAACGACCCTGATGCCGCATGTGCTGGACAGCTTTCATCGCCTTGCGGCCACCCACGACCTGATCATCGTTGAGGGCGCGGGCAGCCCCGCCGAGGTGAACCTGCGCGCCGGTGACATCGCCAACATGGGCTTTGCCGAAGCGGCAGATGTGCCGGTGATCCTGATCGGTGACATCGACCGCGGTGGCGTGATCGCACAGCTTGTCGGCACCGATGTGATCCTGCCGCCTGACGACCGCGCGCGGATCAAGGGCTTTGCGATCAACAAGTTCCGCGGTGATCCAACCCTGTTTGCTGATGGCATGACGTTCATCGCCGACCGCACCGGCTGGCAGCCCTTAGGCATTTGCCCGTGGTTTGCCGATGCGTGGAAACTTCCGGCCGAGGATGTGATGGATGTGGCCAGCCGCACAGGGGGGCCGGTAAAAATCGCCGTGCCGCGCCTGAACCGGATCGCCAATTTTGACGATCTTGATCCGCTGGCAGCCATGGCCGAAGTCAGCGTCGATATCATCGAGGCGGGCCGCCCCCTGCCCGCTGATGCCGATCTGATCCTAATCCCGGGAAGCAAATCAACCATCGCCGATCTGGCGCATTTGCGCGCGCAGGGCTGGGACATTGACCTGCACGCGCATATCCGGCGCGGCGGGCATGTCCTGGGCATTTGTGGTGGCTATCAGATGCTGGGCAAACAGATCATCGACGCCGAAGGAATCGAAGGCGCGCCTGCCCGTGTTGCCGGGTTGGGCCACCTGGATATCGTCACTGAAATGAAGCCGCAAAAACGGCTCGCCCTGACAAATGCCACCTTTCTGCCCACAGGCGACACGGTCAGCGGCTACGAGATTCACATCGGCGAAACCACAGGGCCGGACCGCGCGCGCGCATGGCTGGATGTGCAGGGGCGCGGTGAAGGGGCTGCAAGTGCGAACGGGCGGGTGCGCGGCTGTTACCTGCACGGCTTGTTCACATCGGATGCATTTCGCACGGCCTATCTGGCGGACCTGGGCGCGCGGGTGAAAACCGTTGATTACAGTGCAGGGGTCGACGCCACGCTGGATGCGCTGGCCGATCATCTGGAACGTCATCTGGATGTGACAGGCCTGCTGGCCCTTGCCGGAACGGTAAAAGCCTAGTCGAAATCCTGCGACGACAGGATGCGATGGATTTCGCGACGCACAAGTTTACGCACATTGCGGGTGATCCGCTCGCCCATGGTGCCTTGCAATTCCTGACGCACGATTTCCGTGACCAGATCGCGCAGCATGTCTTCATCCATCATGCCATCGTCATCCAGATAGGCATTCAGAACCGCGTCGTCGTCATCATCGCTCAGGTCGACATCTTCGCTGGCATAGTCATCTTCGTGTTCGTCACGGTGATGCTGGAACGGGATGTCATCGACATCTTCGGCGTCCGTTGTATCGGCGCGCACACGCGTGGCTGATCCCGGCCAAACGACCGATTCGATTTCTTCGCTCCCCTGATCGGGTTCAAATTCGTCGTCGGCCCCGACCGCCGCTTCAAGTTCGGCGATCGTGGCTTCAAGCGCCGAACGATCGGGCGTATCTACGGGCGTATCAGCGTGCACAGGTTCGGCGCATGGTTCGGGTGCCTGCGCGTCCGGCGTTTCCCACAGCAATTCCGCGTGGGGCGCGGTTTCGGCCGTGTCATCCCCCTCGACCGCGTCTTCGGGAACGTCATCCCGTGCATCCGCAACGTCACGCGCAGCGTCATCCGCGGCAGGTGGCGGTGCGATTTCATCATCCTCGGCAACCCGAAACGCAGGCGTCAGGACAAGCCGGTCAGGCGCAGGCTGGTCTGCTTGAGCGTCAGGCGCGGCTTGGGCAGTGCCTTCGGCCTCGGCTTCGGCGCTCGAATCGCGGGCGCGCGGCTTGTCGCCGTCGCTCACAAGCCTGCGGATAGAGGACAAAACATCCTCAATTTCAACGTTTGTAACCGGATCGGACATTGTTCATCCTGCTTAAGCCTCGGTTTGACTGTAGCGTCTTGCGCGCGTTCTGCCAACCGATAGCGGGGATTTGAGCTATTCTCCGAGGGCGCGCAACACGCGATCAAGCGCCTGCCCCTGTTCCGACAGCGCAGCCGGGGCATCATCAACCAGCTTGTAATAGGCCGATGGATCGTAGGTTTGCACCGCCAACCCAAGGTGTTGGGCGTTCAACAAACCCATCGAGGCCAGCACCGAATAGGTCGCCACAACCTCGTCTGACTGGGCGGAAATCATGCTGGCTTGGGCGTCCAGCAATTCCTGCTCGGCGTTGAGCACATCCAAGGTTGTGCGCGCGCCCAGCGTGGCCTCTTCGCGCACGCCGCGAAATGCCACGCGGGCCGCACGGATCTGGCGATCAAAGGCATCACGGCTGGCGCGGGCCACAGCCAGCAGCGCATAGGCATTGCCAACCTGTTGTTCGACACCCGCACGGGTAATGTGCAACCCCGCGCGTTCCGCGTCACGGCGCGCCATTTGCTGGCGAATCTGGCTGGCAAGCCGGCCACCGGCGTAAATCGGGCCGCTGATGGTCACGCCAACGCTTTCGGTAGCGTCCCAGTCAGATACAGCCACGCGCCCATTCAGGTTTACGGTGGGGCCTGTTGCCGCCTCGGCGCGGCGGATGTTCAGTTCGGCAGCTGTCACGCGGTGTTGCTGGCCCAACATATCGGGGTGGTTGCGCACGGCAAAGGCGCGGGCAGCGTTCAAATCACGGGACAGGGGCGCAGGGGCGGCCGGTTGCAGGTTGTTGGGGCGGCGCCCCACAACAGCATTAAATTCTTCGGATGCCTGCGCAAGGCTGCCTTCGGCGGCCGACAACAGGCTGCGGGCTGCCGCAAGGCGCGCCTCGGCCAAAGCCACATCGGTGCGGGTCACTTCGCCCACATCAAAACGGTCCTGGGCGGCGCGAAATTCCTGCGTGATCACGCGGACGTTGTTTTGGCGCAGGCTAAGGAATTCAACAGCGCTGCGCACGTTGACATAAGCCTGCACCGTGCGCAGCAAGACCTGTTGTTCAACGCTGATCAGGGTCTGGCGCGTCGCCAAAACCAGTTCTTTTTGGGATTCGGTCGCAAAGTCGGACGCGCCGCCATCGTAAATCAGCAGGTCGGCGGAAATCTGATAGGAATTGGTCAGTGAATCCGCGCCCGGTGCCGGGCTACCCGTGTATTGCACCGATCCTGCCCAGCTGATCACGGGCCGCAAGGCCGCCAGCGACTGCGCCACATCCTCGTCAGCTGCGCGCAACAAGGCGCGGTTCTGCGCCAGAAGGCCGCTGTTTTCATAGGCGTCCGCCAGTGCATCCGCGAGCGTTTCCGCCGTGGCAACAAGCGGGGACACAAGCATCATAGACGCAAGCCCAATTGCCGAAATCGCATGGCGCAGACCCATATCAGGTATCCTTAAACCGTTGGTTATTACAATAAAACGCAGCCAGGGACTGCGTTGCTATCATAGCGCGAAATCCGCTTCCCTGGCAAATCCGTCAACAACCGGCGCACCGGCATTGAACGCAAACCGCCACGTCACGGCACCATCCAACTTGTGGCCGATCCGCACAACACCAAGGGCAGATTCGGCGAAAACAACCGCAATCCGGCCACCTTCTTTCAACTGGTCCAACAGCGTGTCCGGCACCTGTTCGGCGGCACCTTGCAACATGATGATATCATAGGGGCCGCTTTTCTTGGCCCCCTCATGCAGCGGACCTTCGACAACTGCGGCATTATCGACACCATGTTCTGACAGGTTCTGCTGCGCCTCGCCGACGCGATCGCTGTCATCCTCGACGGCAACGACAAATTCAGCCATTTGCGCAAGCACGGCTGTCGAATAGCCCAAACCACACCCCAGATCGAGCACGACATCCGCCGGATCAATCATCAACGCATCCAGCATCTTGGCAAATGTGCGCGGCTCAAGCACCGTGCGACCACCTGCCAAGGTGATGTTTTCGCCCACATAAGCTGATTCCGACTTGTCGGCTGGCAGGAATTCTTCACGCGGGACGGACAGCATCGCGTCAATGATCGGGAACTTGGTCACATCAGACGGGCGCACCTGCGTGTCGACCATCATTGTGCGGCGGGATGCATAGTCGGCCAAAGCTAAACTCTTTCGTTCAGAATCTGTTGATTTGTGATGCCATAATCCGTTCACGGGGGCAACGCCTCATCACCGCTTGCACGACCTGCAATGCTGGTATATCCGGCCTGTGCTTCGGGCGAGTTGGCGGAGTGGTTACGCAGCGGATTGCAAATCCGTGTACACCGGTTCGATTCCGGTACTCGCCTCCATAGCATTCCCCGAGCTTGCCAAGTTGCCCAAAGCCAATCAATTTTGAAACCATGTCAGGTTTTGTGGTATTTTTGGTGCGTTGGGCGGTTTTGCTGCGCCACCCACGGTTGTCTTACTGGTATCGCAAGGTGGATCGCTTCAAGCGGTTGCCCAATCCCGCAAACCCAATGACGATGAACGACAAGTATTATTGGCGAAAGATATTTGATCGCAGCCCCG
This sequence comes from Octadecabacter sp. R77987, assembly GCF_042466115.1. Lineage (NCBI taxonomy): Bacteria > Pseudomonadati > Pseudomonadota > Alphaproteobacteria > Rhodobacterales > Roseobacteraceae > Octadecabacter > Octadecabacter sp. R77987. The sequence goes on from NZ_JAXHBQ010000001.1 coordinate 1,197,678, forward strand.
AATTTATCGAGATTTCAGACAAGTTGCGCATTCGCGGCTGGTTGGAAAAGAACCAAATCCACATTGATGCGCCCGCCATCATCTGGACCGGCAAAGACCCATCCGACATGCCCGGCGATGTGTTGGCACGCGGTGTCGTCGTCAAGGTAAACCATGGCAGCGGGACAAATATCATACTGCACGATGCGCCACCCGATCGTGCGTCCCTTGACCGTCAACTGCGCAAACACCTGCGCAAGCGGCACGGGCGCAAGCGGCTGGAATGGAGGTATTTCGGGATCACGCCAAAGCTGCTTGTCGAAACTTTCATTCCGGGCCTTACGACGGAATTCAAGGTTTACACATTCGGGGACCGTATTGAGCGTCTGGTGATTATCTATGATCGCTTCACCGATGAATTGGCTGATGTCTGGCTTCCGGATGGACAGGGTGGCTGGGCATATTTTGGGGGCGCGGCGGCTGTCGAAAAACGCGCCAACCGCCCTTTGCCCGTCAACACGCACGAGGCCTTGGAAATATCCCGCCAGATCGGTCGACATTTCGATCACATGCGCGTCGATATCCTGTCGGGCGCGGGCAAGATTTGGTTTAGCGAATTCACGATCTATAACATGGGTGGCTATTTGCCCTTTGTCGGTGATGTGCCGGACGAGCCGGTCAACACCTCCTGGGATCTGTGCACTAGCTGGTTCCTAAGCACGCCACAAACCGGATGGCGCAAGATCTATGCCAATAGCCTAAGGGACGTGATCGGATCGCATGAAACCTGAAGTGCTGCGCCCCGTCTGGGCGCGATTGCCTAGCGACGCATCATCCGGTCGCGCCCTGTGCCGGCGGCCGCAACATCACGTGCTGGCACGCCTGTCGCCTTGATCAGCGCAAAGACGGTCATGCCATCGGCAAGACCCATCGCCGCCGCCGACCGCCGTGTCACCCGCGCCAGCAGACGGTCGTTCCCCGATTGCAAGCCTACAGCCACGCCCGGCCCCTGCCCTTGCGACATGCCGGTAATCTGCGCCGCGATCACGTTCAGCGCGCTCATGCCCGTTGGGCGGTGCAGGGACAGGATCACCTCTTGGGCCGGCACGCGGACCCGCACCAGCGTGCCAACCGGGCCCAGATCGCCGGGCAGCAACAATTGCCCCTTGCTGATCGTCACGGTGGTCAGTTGATCGCCCGCGTCATAGCCCATCACTCGGCCCGAAATCACGGCCCCAGCATCACTGGCACCAAGGTAGGGCACGGCCACAGGGCTGCTCAGAACATCGTCAATCGGACCTGACAGGCGCACCTTGCCGTGATCCATCAGCACGATGTGATTGGCCAGCCGCGCAACCTCGGACACATCATGGCTGACATAAAGGATCGGCAGGTCAGTGCTGTCGCGCAGACGTTCAAGATAGGGCATGATTTCGTCCTTGCGCGGCGCATCCAGGGCGCTAAGGGGTTCATCCAGCAGCAAAAGCCGCGGGTTGCGCATCAGGGCACGGCCCAGCGCAACGCGCTGGCGTTCCCCGCCTGACAGGCGATCGGGGCGGCGGTCCAGCAGCCCTTCAAGCCCCAGCATTTGCACAACGTGATCGGCGTTGTGCTGCCCGCCATATGCCAGATTGCGCGCAACGCTCATATGCGGAAACAGGCGCGCATCCTGAAAGACATAACCCACGTCGCGCTTTGCCACCGGCACATTGATCCGCGCATCCCGATCAAACAGCGTCTTGTCCCCAACCGCGATCCGCCCCTGTGTTGGACACAGCAACCCGGCAATCGCATTGATCACCGTTGTCTTGCCTGATCCCGATGGCCCGAATAGCGCCGTCAACCCGACCGGCGCATCAAAGGTCGCATCAAGTGTAAAGCCGTCAAAGGCATGTTTCAGATCGACGCGCAGGGTCATAACCCGCCCCCGCGCAAGCGCCGTGACATCAGTTCCGACACCACCAGCGCGCCCATGGCGATGGCGATCGACACCACCGCAAGGCGCAGCGCCAAAGGCTCGCCGCCGGGCACCTCAAGCAGCAAATCAATCGCCAGCGGAATGGTTTGGGTCTGGCCGGGGATATTGGACACGAAAGTGATCGTTGCACCAAATTCGCCCATCGCCTTGGCAAAACCCAGCACCGCGCCAACAATGATCCCCGGCATGATCAGCGGCAGGGTGATCGTGGTGAACACGCGCAGGCGGGACGCGCCCAAGGTTGCCGCCGCCTGTTCCAGATTGCGATCAACCGCTTCGACAGCCAGCCGGATTGCGCGCACCATCAACGGGAACCCCATGATCGCCGCCGCCAGTGCCGCGCCGGTCCAGCGAAAGGCGAAAATCAGGCCAAACAGGCTCTCGAACACCTGCCCCAGTGGTCCGTTGCGCCCGAACCCAAGCAACAACAGATACCCTGTGACAACCGGCGGCATGACCAGCGGCAAATGCACAAGGATATTCAGCACCCCCCGTCCCCAGAACCGCCTGCGCGCCAGCACCAGCGCGACCGCGATGCCAAACGGCAGGCTGATCACCGTGGCCCAAATGGCAACCTTGAGCGACAACCACACAGCTGCCCATTCTGCGGGGCCAAGGAAATCAGCCATCGGGCGCCACGCTGGTAAAGCCGTGCGCTAGCATCACCTTCTGGCCCGCGATGCCGCGCAAGTCGTGCAGGAAATCCGTCGCCTCGGCAGCCATGGGCGTGCGCAAGACGGCGGCGGGATAGCGAATGGCGGGGTGGCTGTCGGGTGGAAAAGTCGCCGCAATCACCAGATCGGGCGCGGCCATGACATCAGAGGCATAAACAACACCCAAACGCGCCTCACCGATCTGCACCAGGCGCAGGGCCGCACGCACGTTGGCGGTTTGCGCGACATGGGGGGCGACGGCGTCCCACAGATCAAGGGATTGCAAAGCCGCCTTGCCGTAAATCCCCGCAGGCACCGCATCGACCAGCGCCATGGCAAGCGGGCGATCATCAAGTCGGGCCACGATGTCGGCAGGCGCGGTCAGATCAACCGGCGACCCGCCAGACATGACCAGCACAAGGCTGTTGCCCGCGATATCGGCGCGCGTGCCTTCGATAATCAGGTTTGACGCCTCGATCTGGTCCATCCAGTCGGGATTGGCGGATACAAATATATCTGCCGGGGCGCCCAGCATGATCTGGCGCGCAAGTGCGGAACTGGCAGCAAAGGAAAACACGACCTCGTGACCACTTTTGTCGCTCCAGGCTTGCGCTGCATCCTCAAGCGCGTCTTTCATGCTGGAGGCGGCAAAAACGGTGATCGTTTCGGCGCGCGCACTGCCCGCCAGAACAATCAAAACCGCTGTGATGACGCCCATCCATTTCATTGCCGAAACATCGCCCCCCGCCCCCGTATTGGCAAGAGGGGGCGGGCAACTGTTTCAAGGGTTTGCAAGGGATCGCTTGTTCATTAGGCTAAAGTCATGGGCAGTAAGACAATTGCAGCGAAAGCGATGACACTCCACAAGAGCGGCCAACCCAGAATGAACCTTGATGGCGCGCACAAGACCGATGTGCGCACACAATTTGCCGCGCTGTGCTATCGCCTGCACAACGGCAAGGTGGAATTCTGCCTGATCACCAGCCGCAACGCGGGGCGCTGGATCATTCCAAAAGGCTGGCCAATGGATGGCACAACCCCTGCCAAAGCCGCCGCCACCGAAGCCTTTGAGGAAGCTGGGCTTGAAGGCAAGGTGCATGGACAATCCCTTGGGGTTTTCACCTACGAAAAGGAAATCACCGATGGGTCCACCCCTTGCCTTGCGATTGTCTATGCGCTGCGGGTTAAAACGGTGCTGTCGGATTGGCCCGAACGCAAACAGCGCCGCCGCAAATGGTTTGGCCGCAAGAAAGCTGCCGCGCGGATTTCCAACCCCGAATTGCGCCAGATGATCCTGAAATTCGACCCGACCCAGCTTTAGCAGCCTTTGCACGGGCGCTTGGGCGCTCTATCTATGGGGCAGTTGTTCCTTTTGGGCCCCGCCATGATCCGCTTTGATCTCAAATGCAGTGCTGACCACCACTTTGATAGCTGGTTCCAGTCGGGTGCCGCCTTTGACACGGTGCGCGCGGCCGGGATGCTGTCCTGCCCGACATGTGGCACGACCGAGGTGGAAAAGGCGCTGATGGCGCCGCCCGTTACCAAATCGGTCAAAGGCCCCTTGCAATCCAAGGACACCGACACCGAAAAAGCGCTCGCCAAATTGCGCCACGAAGTTGAAACCACATCGGACTACGTTGGCCTGCAATTCGCCAGCGAAGCACGCAAAATGCATGCCGGCGACAGTCCTGAACGCCCGATTTACGGCGAAGCGCGCGCCGAAGATGCCCGCAAACTGCTTGCGGACGGTGTGCCCGTGTTGCCGCTGCCTTTTATGCCCAAACGAAAGACAAATTAGGGCGAGTGTCCAATCCCGATGGCCAATCGTTGGAATACAGGCACCCGAAACTCCCCGAAGCAGTCATTCACATGCGGCCACGCGGAAGTCCTGTTTGCGGGACAAAGTTGCCTTTTGCAGGTGCGGCTATTGCTGACGCAGCATTTGCTCACTCATTCAGAACGCTTGATGTTGTAGCGCGGCGGAAGTCGCCAATCCGGTCGTTCGCAGGCGTCGATTTCGCCTATACCAAGAACGCACTTTCGTTGCGACTATGTTGTACAAGCGAGACGCGCGACTATTATGCCGTTCCGAGTTGCCGGTAGATCACCTTTAGAGAGGGAAACTCGGCGATAGAGATCGCGCTTGGTGCCACGTTCTTTCTTTGATCGGCACGGACCTGCAAGGCGAACAAGTCGTCAAGATCGTCGCGAACGACAGGCGCGAGTGAGATCATCAAACATTTCTCTGATTGAGTGCAAAAGGCTGGGGCCACATGCTATGCGCGGGGTATGTAGCAGAACATTGCGTCCGATACCAAGGGACAGGGCGTTGCCGAAACGGCAAACACCCCCTGCAATCGCGATCTTGGATGGGTAGGTATGGGCTCAGCACCGACGAACGCTGCATTAGATACGGATACCCACTTTGAAATGGCGAACGGCAGGACCGTTCGCCAAGGTAGCTCAGATATCGATGCGCTCCGCGATACTTAGCGCATCTTCGAGTTCAACGCCAAGGTAACGGACAGTGCTGTCGACCTTGGTATGACCCAGCAGCAGTTGGACAGCTCGGAGATTGCCAGTCTTGCGATAGATTTCCGCTGCCTTTGTTCGGCGCAACGAGTGCGTGCCGTAACCGCTCGGCTCTAGCCCTATTGCCGTCACCCAGTCGCGTACAATTCGACCGTACTGCCGCGTCGATATGTGTGGCCGGTCGTGGAAGCGACTTGGGAACATGAAACGGCCCGCGAACATCTCAGACGATTTGACTCAGGCCAATACAGTTTCCCGTGTGTTTTCCGTCAGTTCGAACTGAACAGGTCGCTTCGTCTTACTTTGGATCACGGAAACACGCTCTCGTACTCGATCAACCGTCACGAGATCGCTCACCGCAAGTTTGACCAAATCGCAGCCGCGCAATTTGCTATCGATGGCGACGTTGAACAAGGCAAGGTCTCGCAGATTGCCCGCCAGTTCTAGCCGTGCCCGGATCGCCCAGACCTGCTTCGGTAACAGCGGACGCTTCTGACCGATGATCCGCCCCCTGTTCCATGCTCTGGGTTTTGGGGTAGTTGCTGGAAGTTGGACTCTTGGCATGATTTGCCCTCCAATCCTCCCTCCATTCCCTGACATCAGCACAGCGCTGACGCCAAGACCATACCATCAAGTTGAATGGTTGATCTCAGAACGCCCTAGCCGCAGCAGTTGCCGCGAATGCATTTGGCGGCTAAGAGCACGAACTGAGAGTTTGACATCCTTGCCGTGAGCTAGGTCAAGTACCTTTCAAAATGTGCAATCGTGCGCTCCCATGACAAGTCCGCCATGGCTTCATCAAATCGCGGCGTGCTGTCGTTGTGGAAGCCGTGATTGGCACCCTTGTAGATGTATGCCTCGTAGTTTTTGCCATTGGCGATGAGGGCCGCTTTGTAGTCGGGCCAGCCGGCGTTTACGCGCTCGTCTAACGCGCCATAGTGCAACAGCAATGGCGCTTGGATTCTCGGCACATCCTCTGCGCTTGCTTGCCTTCCGTAGTAGGGAACGGACGCCTTGAGTTCTGGATAGGCCACCGCCGCCGCATTCGCGACGCCTCCGCCATAGCAAAAGCCGGTAATCCCGACGTTTCCGGTTGATCCTTCATGGTTCATCAAAAACTCAACAGCAGCAAAAAAGTCATTCATCAGTTTCCCAGAGTTGACAGTCCGCTGTAGATCTCGCCCCTCGGCATCGTTGCCCGGATATCCGCCCACCGAGGTCAAGCCGTCCGGTGCGAGCGCCATGAAGCCGGCCTTTGCAAGCCGTCGCGCGACGTCTTCAATATAGGGGTTCAGCCCACGATTTTCGTGGACAACGACAACCGCCGGAAGTTTGCCTTCGACACCAGCAGGGCGAACCATATAGCCGCGAACCTCGCCGTGTCCGTTGGGTGACGGATACATGATATATTCCGGCACGATATCAGGATCGTTGAACGAAACCTGTTCTGCCAAGGCGTAGTTGGGCGACATTAATCCTAGGATGGTTGTGGCTGTCATCCCGGCAACCGCGAATTTCGTGGCCCCTTCGAGAAACTCTCGCTTTGTGATCATGCCATGCGCGTAGAAGTTGTAGAGTTCGAGGAGTTTTGGGTCGAAGTCTTTTGCCGTTAGTCGGGTCATAACTATCTCTCCTGAAATTGTGGGATGGTCCGAGTATGACCAATACCCGTGGTCAGACAAAACTTTTTGGTATTCGAACCCTCACCGCGACATCACAATAGTGTGACGATTTCTTCTCCATACGGCAGGCCTCTCGCGGTGAAATTCCAGATCGAAAGTGCTATAATGAGACGTCGATCTAATTGAGTGAAGCATCTGGCGATTGAAGGAAGGACGCAGAATGACCCGCAGACATTACACGCGCCGTGCCGTTGTTGCATCCGCTGGCGCCGCCTTGGCGACAAGTGGTTTAGGCCTGCTATCCGCTGTTCAAGCCCAAGCTCTCGCGCCAACGCCGACCATGCGTGGCGGGGCGAATAACTATCGCCCCAACGCTGCGATTGTTGACCGGATTGGTGGCGGCGGCTTCTGGATGACTGGCACAGTTCGTCGGGCAGGCGACGGGGCACCATTGGCCGGTCAGCGCATTCAAATCTGGGCCCATACAACCGAAGGGCATGAACGTGACCCGCACAGTCATGGCGCGACCCTAACGGACGCAGACGGGAGCTTTCGACTTGAGATGCCGCAGATCGTGCCGGCATTTGGTCAACCTCACGGGCATCTCGCCTATGACAGCGGTGAATTTGAAACCGTGTTTCTGCGACCAGTGATGCAAAGCCCAAGCGACACAAGCCTACATGCAGATTTCGTCCTCGTGCCGGCCTAACGGACGTGCGATCGGAACGTTCGACACGAATGCGAGCCGGCTTGATCTGGGCAATCTTTGCCATTTGCATGATCGGTCCCGCGGGACTGGCTGCGACGAGTCCACTGCTCGCATGGCGAGACCCGATCTATGTCCTCGCTGGGTTTGCGGGGATAATCGCGATGGCCCTGATGCTTGCGCAACCGCTCTTGGCGGGCGGCTACCTACCCGGACTTAATCTCCTTCAAAGCCGCCGAACGCACCGCATGCTCGGCGTCGCGCTCGTGTTATTGGTCGCCCTTCATGTTGTGGGTCTTTGGATTACGAGCCCGCCCGACGTCATTGATGCCCTGACCTTCACGTCACCGACGCCGTTTTCTGTCTGGGGCGTCATCGGGATGTGGGCGATATTTGTTTCGGCTTTGACGGTCGTGTTGCGGAGACGGTTGCGTCTAGCGCCACCTACGTGGCCCCGCGTCCACAAAGCCTTCGCCGTTTTGATCGTGACAAGTACCGCGCTCCACGCACTCCAGATCATTGGCGCAATGGAACCGATATCCAAAGCCCTGCTCAGCGGTCTGATTTTTGCTGTCACAATCGGTGTCATACTCAGGCGCCCCAGACCACAGAGATCGAGATAGATCGACTGTGTCGATTGCGACAGAGTTGGCGACGATGGCCCAAGAACATCCCTGAGGCCATCGTACAATTCGGTCAGCTCACTTGTTCACCCTTTGATCGGGCAGGTCCTGATCCCGAGGATGGAATAGATCGGGCATATTCCCACAAGGCCTGTTGCCAGCGGGACGATGCCAATTAATCCCCACAGAGTTTGTGGGCCGACGAAAACAAGTGACAGCAATGCCAAGCCAACAATGACCCGCAGCACGCGGTCGACGGTTCCTTCGTTTCTAGTCATTTGACGATCTCCTTTGAAAGAAAGTTATGACCAATACTAACAACAGCCCGCGCGTTTCAGCGGTGACAGTGTCACCGATTGTCTGCGGCGACCTGACGCAGTGCGGGGACATCGAGGAGGGCAACGCCTTTGGGTAGCTGTTCTACCAGTCCTTGCTGAACGAATTCTGACAACCGACGGGTCACGTAGGCGCGCCCCGAGGCGGTCTCGGTTGCCAGAGCCGAATGCGACAGAGCAACCACGCCCGCACTGTCGGCAAGTCGAAGCAATGTCCGTGCCAAGCGTGCATCAAAGCGCGTCAAGGCGACCTCTTCAACGAGCGACTGATAGTCGGAAAAGCGCGCGGCAACCGAAGCCATGATCCGGTTTCTGAATGCGGCGTCATCGGCAAGGCGGGTCTTGAACTGGTCTGCGGGGATCAGCTCCCCCTCCAGATCGGTTTCTGCGACGCCTTCGGCGCTGTAGTTTTTTGCATCTATTAGGCAGGAAAATGTCTGCAGACAGATTTCGCCCGGGTTCACACGATATAGGACGACCTCGCGCCCGCTTGTGCCGGACAGCGTGACCTTGATCGTGCCTTCGGACAGTATCACGAACCCCGGGCATTCCTGCCCGGCTTGAAAAATGACCTTGCCTTTGGTCGCTATAAATTTCCGGATCATGTCTTCGGACCACCTGAGTTTAGGCCCATTGTGACTGCAAGAGCGCCTTTGGTCGACAGTCCATGACGTTCCCTTTGAATCAATCCGAGCGAGGGTATCGCAATGATGCATGCAGATGTTTCGCAACCATTTGAGTTTCAGCCCTTAGTCCGAACTTTGGTCCGACCCATGGCAGGTCTTTGGCACGTCGCAATGTGACAGTTCTGTAAAAGATTTATGACGTTCGCCCCGCCGACGTCCTAGTGTTGAATAGGAAGACCACATGACTGAACTGACCCTGAGCGATCCAATCGTAGAACTGGCGCTTCGATTTGCTCTGAATACGTTTGCGATGATTTGCCTGATGTTCGGCATGTTCTACCGCCGCTACCGCGACAAGGAACTAGCAACGACTGCCGCAATGTTTAACGTCTTTGCTTTCGCAGTTCTGACGATCTTGTCGAGTGTGGAATTCAGCATCGCTGCCGGTTTCGGTCTTTTTGCCATTTTGGCCCTGTTCAGCCTGAGATCCGAGGCGATTTCCAAAATCGAAATCTGCTATTTCTTCGGGGCGATAGCGGTTGCTGTGATTTGTTCCGTGTTGGGCACGGGACTAGGGTTCGTCGCGGTGATTATCGTCTTCGTCTTGGCGGCAGCCTGGATTTTGGATCACCCACGATTTCTGCAATCTGCGAGCAGCGCAAAGCTGACCCTTGACCGGATCGAACCTCATGCCCTCTCCGATACCGAGAAGATGCGCGCAGACCTTTCCGAGAGATTGGGGGTCGATGTGATGACCTTTCAGGTCATCGAGTTGAATTACGTCAACGATCTTGCCCGCATCAACGTCTTTTTCCGTACATAGGAGTTCCCGATGAAACACGTTCCCTCAACAGATTGGCTGACTGCGCCGTTTGCCCCCATTTCGCTGGAAGGACTGAACGGAAAGGCTGAAATGATGAGCCGGATCGACAACAAGTTCGTTGTCGAAGGCCCGACGTTGCGCGCGCTTGTTCCTGACCTTGCCCAGACTTTCGATATTCTTGATATCGAGAAACAACGGTCCTTTACCTATGCCACCCGTTACTTCGATGACGACGCCAAAAGCGCCTATTTCGAACACCATCAGGGCGTCAGAAAAGGCTTTAAGGTTCGGGTGCGGCGCTATGTGGATGCAGGGCTTTGTTTTCTTGAGGTTAAAGTGAAAGGCCAGCGCGGCATGACTGAGAAGTATCGCATGCCTTATGATCCCGAAACGCTGGATGCCTTGACCCGTGAGGCGACGGATTTCGCGCAGACGACCTACAGCACCCAATACGAAAAGCCGTTCGACTATGCGCTCGTCCCATCACTTGATGTGCAATACCGGCGGATCACTTTGGTGGCCCGCGAAGGGGGCGAACGGATGACGATTGATACCGATCTGAAGTTTTCGGCAAACGGACGCAATCTGGAAACCGGATCAGACCTGTTCATCGTCGAGACGAAGTCAGCCAACGGTCGCGGCGTTGCGGACGTGTTGTTGCGCTCCGCCAAGGTACGTCCGGCAAAGCGGTGCTCGAAGTACTGCGTTGGTATGGCCGCGATGGGGCAGGTTTCGCGCTACAACCACTTCTTGCCGACCATGCGCCAGCTGGGGCTCGCTCCGTCGTGGCAGCCTTTAGGCCTTTGGTCTGAAACACCATCAGACCTTTTCGCGCATTTGCACGGCCCTTCGTCGATATCGAACTCCGCCGCGGCATGAGACTTTGAGGGCATCGAAACCAGTCCAAGGAGACACCCCATGAAGCCCTCGAACCTCATCGCCAGCGCAATCCTTGCAACAGCAGGATTTATGGCACCCAGCATTTCAATGGCCGGAACGCCAATCAGCATTGACCTTCAGTTGCCCTCTGATCAAAGCGCACCATCCTTCCTTCAAAATGACAGCGATATTGAACTTGTCCGACAGGGACGTGGACGTGGTCGGGGCGGCGACCGTGACCGTGATGACGATCGGGATGACGACCGCAATGATGATCGCGGTGGCCGCGACGACCGCGACGGTGATCGCTCCAGCGGGCGTGACCGCCCCCGCATCCCCGGTGGCTCTGGCTGCGATGATCCGCTCGATCTGATCGAGCATCCGGAGTGCCGCGTTTAGGTCGGCATTCAGCGGTTAAGGAAGTCTTAACCAATTGCCAGACTTTCGTCCGATGCTAACGCGCACTCCCTCCTCTAAATAGGAAGGGGGTGTGCCTCGCCACATCTCATGAACCATCACAAGAATTCAGAGAAATGTTGAAGTTCATCAAGCTCTTACTCGCGACCCTCCTGCTGATTCCCTTCCCGATTGTGATCGAGAGGGCGAAAGACGGCACGTTCCTGTTCGGGGTGGAATTCGCGCATGCCGACCAAGGACGTGGACGAGGGCGTGGCGGCGATGATGATGACGATGACGACGACGACGACGATGAAGATGATGACGACGATGACGATGACGATGACGATGACGATGTCCAGCGGACTGGCCCGAATGGTCAGGGCGCCGGATCAGATCAACTGCAAAGTCCGATCCCCAATCTGCATTTGAGATATCCAAACGGGTGGGACGAGAAAATCCTGAATGGCCGCTATCTGCTGACTGACCCGCAGGGGCGCATGGTCGCCAATCGTAGTGCAACTTACGATGACTGGAGGCGCATGCGGGCCTTGGCGGGGAATTAGCGCCCGCGACATCCGAATCTACTTCTCGGCCCAAGCCTTTTGCGCGATCAGCGCGGCCTCGACACGGTTCCGGGCCTGTAACTTGCTTAGAATGATCGTCATGTAGTGCTTGACGGTCTTCTCCTGGATTTTGAGATCGAGCCCGATTTCTTTATTGCTTTTGCCTGCCGCGACACCCTTCAGGATGTCTTCCTCACGCTTTGTCAGATCGTCAATTGGCCGGTGCTCTGCCTTCTCGCTCTTTTGCATGATCCGAAGCATTTGCGCAGCAAGTCCGGGTGAAACATGCGCTTCACCTGCGGCGATCTTTTGCAGGATGCCACGCAATTCAGCCGCAGAGACCCCTTTGAGGATATACCCCGTCGCGCCCGCTTGCATGGCAGCGGTGACGTCGGCGCCGTCCTCGGACACGGTCAGCATTGCAATCGCGCCGGCTGTGCCCGCTTGCGCGATGCGGGCGGCGGCCGTAATGCCGTTGCCGGGCATCGACAAATCGAGCAACGCCACGTCGGGTTTGTATTGGGCAGCAAGTGCGACAGCCTCCTCGGCGGAGCCACCGATCCCGACCACTTCGAGGGTGCCGGTTTCTTCGATGCTATGAACAAGCCCGTCGCGGAATATCGGGTGGTCGTCAGCGAGGATGATGCGAATGGTCATAGCGAGGCCTCTTCAAAGGGCAAGGTGAGTGTCAGCGTCGTGCCGACGCCCGGATTGGATGAGATATTGAGGTGGCCGCCGATACTCTCTGCTCGGTCGGTCAGTCCGAACAGGCCCTGACCTCCATCGGTTCTAACCTTGCGCGGACGATTGCCGTCAAAGCCCACCCCTTGGTCGGCCACGGTAACTGTCAGAGCCTGGTCATTGGCTGAGGTCGCTACAGAAACCTGATCAACCTTGGCGTGACGGCTCGCGTTTGAAAGCGTTTCTTGCAAGAAGCGGAAAACGCACAATTTTTGCGCATAATTCAGCGAGGCGTTTTTCGGGAATTCCTGATCGATGATGACCCTAAGACCGGTTTGGCGATTGTGATCCTTGACCGCGCGCGCAACCAGTGATTCCAGATCTAACCCATCCAAATCAGGAAGCGCGAGGCCGCGTGAAATGATACGCAACTCGTCCAGCGCCTTATCTAAGGCTTCGCGTACCAATCCCGCGTCTTTGGATAGCGCTTCTTGCCCATCCAGTGCTTCGTCCAGTCGCAATGAGGCAAGAGACAGGTATTGCGCGGGACCGTCGTGAAGGTCCGACCCAATTCGGCGAATGGCACGTTCTGTCTGCGCGGTGGCGCGGGATGATGCCGCGACTGCGCGCTGGCGAAGATCAACATTTTGTGACGAGACTTTCTCGGTCTTGGTAAGTTGTTCCGTCAGGGAATGCCGTTGTTGCCGGATTGTGCGGCCACCCGCCTGAACGATCCAGAACAGCAGCAACCCGCTGGACAGGAACGCACTGCCGACGACCAACCAGCTGGTCTGCCTCGCACTTCGCATGTCAGCATTCAGTTGTTCCGCGACCTCATAGAATTCAGCAACCGCGATCACCTCACCCGTCCAGACTTGGCGGATGGGGCTATAGACTTCAAGCAACGGGATACCCAGCTCTGCCTCGGCCTCATCCTCAAGATCGTTGAGGTCTTCGAAGGCTGATGCAACTTGTCCCGACCAAGCCGCCCTCAATTCATCGGAGGGTTCGAAGACCTGCCCAACAAGGTCCGGGTCAGAAGAATGCACAATCAGCCCGCCATCCAACCAGATCTTGTAAGACACCACCCTTTCACCAAGCGCAGTTCCATCGAACATTTCGGCAAGCGCCTGTCGCGCAGGTGGAGAAAGCGTGTCCGTTTCAGCCAGCTCTTGGCTGAGAGGTGACACGAAGCTTTCCATGAAAAGGGCAGCCGACGCCGCCGAATTCTGAACGACCGACTCTTCAATCCGGTTGGATACCCAATTGCCGACGAGAACCATCGCAACAATCATAACAGTAGCGCCGGCAATCAGAAATTGGCCCGGCAAAGTCAGCTCGCGCCAATGGAGCACTTCAGCAAGTTTTGTCATCAAAGACATATATCTGCCGCCAACACATTTTTACACCGACTAAGGTCTGATAACAGGTCAACCTTGGCTACTCGGATCATTCGAGGGAAAAGGCCGTGGGGTGGCGTGACCGCTTGGCGTTATTGCCAGCCCCAACGCAAATTGTGCCGCGAAGCCTGACGACCCGCGGCACAGAGTCCCGTAGTTTCGATCTACTGCTTAAAGCGACGGCCCTATTCGTTACGCACACGATAGTTGCGGTGGCAGTCTCCACATGCTCCGCCGAGCGGGCCCATCGCGGCCTTCAAGGCATCAAGATCGGTTCCGGCAACGGCCTGCATCGCCAATGCCGCTTCGACAAAAGCTGCGCCCTTATCACCAACATCACTACCTTCAGCCCAGATCGCGGGAAGTGCGCGGGATCCCTCGAAGGATTCGCTGTCGCTTCCCGGCAGCCAGTAGCGAGACTGGGACAATGTCGTCAGAGCGACAATGCTATCGGCGGCGGCAGTTGCGGCAGCTGCGTCGTAGGGCATTTTATCCTGCGCCATTCCGCCAAGGGTCGCGATATGGAACGAGTAAAGCTGCATATGAGACTGGCGGGCATTCACAGAGGTTTCAATCTGTTCGGCGCTGATGTGACCATCGGCGCCGACAAGCGCGCCGATCGAGACCGCAGCGGCGGTTAGACCGGCTAGAACTGGTGTTCGCATTTGGAGAATCCTTGTTGGCTGTGAACAGGGTTGCCGTCAGCCTAACTGTTCGAAAATATGGGAACAGTGCGAATTAATGCGCTCAAGGGTACCAAAAAATGCACAACGAAAACTGGGACGATTTACGCTACGTACTCACTGTCGCCGAGACCGGTTCGGTGTTGCAGGCGGCAAAGCAATTGGGCGTAAACCACGCGACCGTTCTGCGCCATGTCGCCTCGTTTGAAGACCGCCATGGAGCGCCGGTTTTCGAGAGAACCCGAAGGGGTTACCGGCTGCTACCCGATCGTGCGCATGTCATCCATGCCGCGCAAGAAGCTCAGTCAGCGATGAACGAAGTTGCTCGTCTGGCAAGCGGCGGTCGCGCAGCTTTGACAGGCAATGTTAGGATCACTTCAACCGACACGATGTGCGCCATGATCCTACCGGACTTCGCAGCCCAGCTTTCGCAGGAAGACCGCCAATTCAACGTCACGCTCTTGAGCAGCAATACGCATTTGGATTTGATCCGAGAGCAAGCTCATATGGTGGTGCGCCCTACTGTGAACCTGTCCGAAGAATTGATCGGCGACGCAGTAACCAAAATCGGTTTTGCGGCCTATGCGGTCGATGAACACGCGCAGTCTTGGCACGGCTTGACAGGGCCGCCGTCGCGATCCGTCGCAGCGAAATGGATGGCCGATGAGCTTGACCCTGAAACGCTTACCACGGCGAGCGACAGTTTTCTGACATTGCGCGAACTTGCAGTGCATTCGGGCGCCATTGCTGTCCTTCCCTGCTTTGTCGGTGACAGTGACACGCGCTTGGTCCGGTTGCCCAAACGCATGCCCGAGATCAGCGTGCCGGTCTGGGTTGCCCATCACATGGATACGGACACAACCCAGCAGTTGAAGTTGGTTCAAGACCGACTGAAGACTTACTTGGCTGGGCGGCATGAAGTGTTGGCGGGACACTATCACGATTGAACGACTTGGTCCCTAACGTTCGCGGAGCCTCGTCGCCGATATGGTGCCATCGGGCGTGATCCGGCCCCGAACTTCAGCTTCGTCACCAAGCGAGAGCCGATCCTCGACACGGGTTTGGCCCGTTACCGAAAACCTTGCACCGTCAATTTCATTTGGGCCTGTCACATAGCCCCTTAGCCGAATGCGCGCGCCGACAGGCATTGGGGCTGGGTTGCCCGCATCGTCGACGGCACCTTCCTCGATCCAAATGCGGATGGTTTCAATCTGCGCGTCGGTCAGCCAAGGCGGGCCGTCAAACGGCATTCTAGGGGACCCGTACCCCGCGACGCGACGCCAAAGTTCGGAGGCCTCAGCGTTGCCGGGAACCACGACCACACGCTCGCCCCCGCGCAGCACCATCTCAAGGTTGGTAAGCCGCAAGCCTTCTGGTGGCGACGGGTATCTCGAATTGTCCGAATGGCAGACAATGCAGCGCTGTCGCAAGATGGCGTCAACATCCGAGAAGGTCACAATTCCATCGTCGACGGGTGGCTCTTCAACGACCCCAGCAGGGGCGTCAAGCTGTGCTCCTTCGGCAATCCAAGCCTCGATCAGGGCAATTTCATCGGGTTCAAGGAAGGGCGGGCCATCCAAAGGCATTTGTGGTTGTTCGCCCTCACGCAATCGTGTGGGCAGCTTACTTTCAGCGACGTCACCCGGCACGACGATAGGTCCGTTTTCGGACCCGGCAAGGACACCTTCGTGGCTATCAAGGGCAAGCCCTAAGGGCGCGAATTCACCTGCGTGACAAGACACGCAACGCTCGGTCAATAGCGCGCTGACGTCGGGCCAAAGCGGCGATTGCGCGAAGGTGGGAACAGCGAGCACGACGCCGAAGACCGTTGCAGTTATGGCCAGACGTCTACGATTGCGCGCAAAACCACGCTGCGCCGTGGGGTGGTCCGTGAGTGAGAGGCTATGATCGGTTTTCAGGGTCATGGTGATACACATACTTTTTGGGGTCGGTCGAAGGGGAGTTTGCATCGCCCCATCTCAGGATGAGTCAAAGATTGGAAAGCTGTTCTTCAAAACGTGACATGGCGCCACCGGGAATGCGGCCATCAAGATAGCCTTCGGGGGCCCCTGCGATGTCGCCGACAGCAATCGTCATCACCATTCCCATCGCGAAATGCGGCTTACAGCGCACGGCATAAAGGCCGTCGACGTCGAAGGTCACTTCGATTTCTTCGTTGATAGCGCCTTCAAAGACGTCGGCGTCTTCGGGGATCATTTCCGGAATCGATTCAGCATTGTGGCCCCTGTCTGTTGCGACAAATTTCACAGTGTCACCGACCGCAATGCGCAAGAAGGCCGGTTCGAAGATCATGGTTCCAGTATCACCGCGGTTCAACATCTGAACTTCATAATCCTCTGCTATCGCGGCTGATGAGATTGCCGCGCTGAAGACCAATCCGAGTGTAAGTCTGCCTAATGTCATAGTCTTTCCTTTGTGAATTGAACTGGGCGCGGCAAGGATATGTACCGGAAGGGGATGGGCTTCGGCACGGTTCATGCGCCGTCAAATTGACGGTCCGGCGCGCTTTGCTGGGGGTAGGGTGTCAAAGCGCGCCGGACCTTGGGGGACTACGCATACTAGCGAAAGTCATTGTGCCGTCGTCAAAAGACCCGATGGCATTTCTCTGAGGTTAGTCCCCGAGAAATCAATGGACCGATAGATGCCATCGGTGACAAAGACGACGTTCACGGCTTGCCCCCCATTCCGCTTGTTTCGGGTCAGAACGAACCCATGTGTGGCCTGCGAGGCTGCTTGGAGAAACCCACGTGGATCAAGCCCCGCGGGATTGGTGTTGGCGGGGAAACGCAATTGCCCGACACGGTTCAACCAATAGGTCGCGGCCTCCAGATGTCGCGTGGTCAGCGGTTCGACGGACACATAGGTTCGGGTACGCCGTTCCCCTTTGAAGCTGAAAGCTGCATTCCCCGTCGCGGTATCAATCCGGCATCTTGTGACTTCATCGGTTCGAAATCCGTTTCGGCCATCATTGGACGCGATGATGCAATCGAGTGTGCCGCCGGTCTGGGCCTGAACCGTGAGACCAGTAAGCGACATCAAGAGCGCAAGCACGAATGCAAAAAAGGCTCTTTGGGAAGGTTTCAGTCCAATCATTCTCATCTCCTGTGAGCGGCCAATCGTACGGCGAATTCAGGCATTGCACTTGGCAAAAGCCGTTCGCCTGTTCCGAGAGTGCCTTGTGATGATCGAAGGTGGCACTGTCGTTGGTCCGGTGTTGTTTCAGACCTTGGGCTGAAGGGCGTTTGGGGCCGTCGGCATTTACCAATAGTATAGATTTCACTCTTACCAGCGTTTCTGGAACCGCCTTCAAATTCGACGCCCGACTAGTGGCCCTATCTCGAACAAGGCTGGCATTATTCAGGTTGATGTTGCCGCCTTATGGCATTGCTCTTCTGCGCCCCGAAAACCGCGCTGGCCGTTGATACGGCAACCTTCTGGGCGGACGCATCGGACCGGTCGGTGTAGAGTCCAACCATTTTGGATCATCCCAATGGCAGGTCTGGTGAATCTCGCTGCGCTGACGAAGAACCAGTGCTGCAATGGCGAACAAATGCTGCGTTAGCAATAGCCGCAACTGAATAAGGCGGTTTTATCCGCGCCTTGCTCATTGTCCCACGAAATATCGCCGCGCACGACACGAAGGGCCGCTCTTATCGCCGCATTGCCGTGCTCAAGCCAATGCATACGCAGCATAATCTGTGCTGCGAGCGCACGCAGAGAGAAAACCGAATTCACAAGTTGGGCTCGAAGCTGCCGTTCGTTGCAACTTGACCGACTGTCCACTCCCCAGCCAACACATCCTCCCCATTGCCCTTGCCCCCCGCGCCGCTTATGAGGGCTGCGACTTAAGTAAGGGAGCGTCATGCCCGTTCTTGTGATGAAATTCGGCGGCACGTCCGTCGCCACGGTTGACCGGATCCACCGCGCTGCGAAACGTATCGGCGTGGAAGTGGCCAAGGGCTATGACGTGATCGTCATCGTGTCGGCCATGTCGGGCGAAACCAACAAGCTGGTCGGCTTCGTCAACGATACCTCGCCGCTTTATGACGCGCGCGAATATGATGCGGTGGTCAGCAGCGGGGAGAACGTGACCGCTGGCCTGATGGCCCTCACCTTGCAGGAAATGGACGTGCCCGCGCGCAGCTGGCAGGGCTGGCAAGTGCCGGTGAAAACCACCAGCGCCCATTCCAATGCCCGCATTGAAGACATCCCGACCGACAATATCATGGCCAAGTTCGGCGAAGGCATGCGCGTGGCCGTTGTCGCCGGTTTCCAGGGGGTCAGCCCCGAAGGCCGGATCACCACGCTGGGCCGTGGCGGTTCTGACACCACCGCCGTGGCCTTTGCCGCTGCATTCGGGGCCGAGCGCTGCGATATCTACACGGACGTCGACGGCGTTTACACAACCGACCCGCGCATCACATCCAAGGCGCGCAAGCTCGACAAGATCGCCTTTGAAGAAATGCTGGAACTGGCGTCCTTGGGTGCGAAAGTGTTGCAAACACGCTCGGTCGAGCTGGCCATGCGCTACAAGGTGCGCCTGCGGGTGCTGTCATCATTCGAGGAACAGTCCGACGACGCAGGAACGCTCGTCTGTGACGAGGAGGAAATCATGGAATCCAATGTTGTGGCCGGTGTGGCCTATTCCCGCGACGAGGCGAAAATGACGCTGATTTCGGTGGCCGACCGCCCCGGCATCGCCGCCGCGATCTTTATGCCCCTGTCCGAGGCAGGTGTGAACGTCGATATGATCGTGCAGAACATCTCGGAAGAGGGGCGCACGGACATGACGTTTTCCTGCCCCGTCGATCAGGTGAAACGCGCCGAAAAGGCGATGAACGCGGCCAAGGAAAGCGGCAGCATCAACTTTCACGATCTGGTCGCTGACGAAGGTGTCGCCAAGGTCTCGGTCGTCGGCATCGGGATGCGCAGCCACACAGGCGTTGCGGCGAAAATGTTTCAGGTGTTGTCCAATGAGGGCGTGAACATCAAGGTTATCACCACATCCGAGATCAAGATTTCCGTGCTGATTGATCGCAAATACATGGAACTGGCCGTGCAGGCCCTGCACGACGCGTTCGAGTTGGAAAAGGCCTAAGACCGCCCGAAATCAAGCCGCAGGCGCCGGGCGATCGGCGGCCTGCCCCATGAGCTATCAATCGCCCTAGACGCCACCAAATCGCGGCACGTCATCCCGTTCCCGCGGCAATCCATAGCTTAACCCCCGTCCGATCCGGTGCGCCAGAATTGACCAGCCTTGCGCCAACAGGGGCGGCAACTCCTGTTCCAACACCTCGTCAAACAGCGTCAGCCAGACTGGAAAATGCGCGGCGTGAACATTGCCCGCCTGCGCGTGAACCTGCATCGGGTTGCCGTCATAAACACGCTGCAACAACAGCGCGTTACGCCAAAAGCGTCCGATCTTTTCCTCGTGGGTCGGCCAGTCGCAGATATGCGCGGCAAAGACGGGGCCAAGTGTGGGGTGTGTGCGCACGCGCGCGTAAAACCGCGCCACGACAGCATCAATCTGCGCCTCACTCACATCAATGCGCGGCGGCAGGCTCATGCAACGATGATCCAGACGATCACAAGTGCAACCGACAGGTAAACCAACGTATTGATCATCCAGCGGATCAACCCCGCGTCGCCTTCGGGGTCCACGCCCATGTATTCGCAGGCCTTGGTGCCGGGCCACAAAACAATATCGGAAAATGTCATCGGGGCGCTCCTTATCTGGTATTTCGGATGCGGATTAACTACTGCTTTTAAATACGCATTGTAAATGCTAAATAAAACCCATGCAGCTTGATAAATTCACCGACTACGCCCTGCGCATCCTGATGACCCTCGCCGTGCGCGCGCCTGATCGCGTGGCCACGTCGGAAATCGCGGCGCTGTTTGATCTCTCGGACAACCACCTGTCCAAGGTCGCGACCGAACTGGCCCGCGCAGGTTTTGTCAAATCGGAACGCGGACGCGGTGGCGGGTTAACGCTGGCGCACGCACCCGACCAGATCACCATCGGCGCGGTCGTGCGCGCCGTGAAACGCAGCGGCCCCGTGGTCGAATGTTTCGGCACGAAGTCCTCCTGCCTGATCCTGCCCGCCTGCGGGCTGCGCGACCCGTTGGCACAGGCGCAAGAGGCCTTTTTTGCCACGCTTGACGGATACACACTGGCCGATGTGACAGCGCAGCGCGGCGCCCTTTCGGCCCTTCTGACGCCATGAATTACTGCAAGCCGCCCAAATTTCGGGCAGCGCGGGGGCAACCTTTCCTCTCCCCCTTACCCGCCGACTCGCCTATAGGTAGGGCAATGAACTGGGGGCAGAATGCCACAAAAGGTTGAAACAGAAAGCCGCAAGCTGCTGGGCCGCCTGCGCGATGCAATGGCCAAGGACAGCGCCGGACAGGCGCGCCTTGATGAAATCGTGCGGCTGATTGCAACCTCGATGCAGACCGAAGTCTGTTCAATCTACCTGTTCCGCGACAGCGAAACCCTTGAACTTTGCGCCACCGAAGGGCTGCAAGCCGAAGCGGTGCACCAAACCCGCATGCGCCTTGGTGAAGGGCTGGTGGGCCGTGTCGCGCGCTCCAAACGCACCGTCAACGAGGCCGACGCGCCCTCGGCCAAAGGGTTTCGCTATATGCCCGAAACAGGCGAAGAACGGTTTTCATCCTTCTGCGGTGTTCCCGTGCAGCGCCTTGGCGATGTGCTGGGCGTGCTCGTGGTGCAATCACGCGATGCGCGCGAATTTTCCGCCGACGAGGTTTACGCCCTCGAAGTTGTCGCGATGGTGATCGCTGAAATGACCGAACTGGGTGCCTTTGTCGGCGATGGCGCAGCCCTTTCGGCGCGTCATCAGCAGCCGGTCATGATCAAAGGCACTGTCGGTCAGGAAGGCGCTGTGGCGGGGAATGTTTACCTGCACGAACCCCGCGTGGTCGTCACCAATCCGATTTCCGACGACCCCGAGGCCGAAACCGCGCGCCTGCGCGAGGCAATCGACACCCTGCGCATTTCCGTCGATCAGATGCTTGACCAGACAACGACCGTGGACGCCGAACAGGTCGAAGTTTTGCAGGCCTACCGGATGTTTGCCAATTCGCGCAGTTGGATGCGCCGGATGGAGGCAGACATCGACAACGGTCTGTCCGCCGAAGCGGCCGTTGAAAAAGAACAGTCGCTTGCGCGCACCCGCATGAACGGATCGGGCGATGCCTATCTGCGTGACCGCCTTCACGACCTTGACGATCTGTCCAACCGCCTGCTGCGCATCCTGACCGGCCAGGGCAAGGACACCGGCGCGGAAATGCCGGAAAATCCGATCCTTGTGGCGCGCAACATCGGACCGGGTGAATTGCTGGATTATGGCAAGACCCTGCGCGCAATCGTGCTCGAGGAAGGCTCGGTGGGCAGCCACGCTGCCATTGTTGCCCGTGCCTGGGCGATCCCGTTGGTGATCCACGCCAAGGGGGTGCTGACCGAGGCTTTGAACGGCGATGCGATACTGGTTGATGGCGAACAGGGCATCGTGCACCTGCGCCCCGACGATGCGGTGCAAACCGCGTTTCAGGACAAGATCGCGATGCTGACCCGCGCGCAGGAACGCTATGCCTCCATTCGCGACCTGCCCGCCACAGCCAAATGCGGCACGACAATTGCCTTGCATATGAATGCTGGGCTGATGGCTGATCTGCCTTCGCTTGCCGGGTCGGGTGCCGAAGGTGTCGGGCTGTTTCGCACCGAACTTCAATTCCTGATCCGCAACAAGATGCCCCAACGGGCTGAACTTTCCGCACTTTATGCAAGGGTCATGGATGCTGCAGGCGGGAAACGGGTGGCGTTTCGCACGCTTGATATCGGGTCCGACAAGGTCCTGACCTACATGAAGCCCAACGACGAACCCAATCCCGCGATGGGCTGGCGGGCGATCCGTGTGGGGCTGGATAAACCGGGTGTGTTGCGCATGCAGTTGCAGGCGTTGATCCGTGCCGCCAACGGGCGACCACTGGCCGTTATGTTCCCGTTCATCGCCCAACTGGAAGAATTCCGCGCAGCGCGCATCGAAATGGACAAGGCCATGGCGCGCGAACGCGTGCTAGAGCACCCTTTGCCCGCAAAAGTGGAAATCGGGGCGATGCTGGAAACGCCCAGCCTTGCCTTTGCCCCCGAAGTCTTTTTTGAGGAAGTCGATTTTCTGTCGATCGGTGGTAACGACCTCAAGCAGTTTTTCTTTGCTGCGGATCGTGAAAACGAACGGGTGCGCAAGCGCTATGACACGCTCAATGTCAGTTTCCTGACGTTCCTTGAACAGATCATCACCCGCTGCGCTGCGTCCAATACCCCGCTCAGTTTCTGCGGCGAAGACGCGGGCCGCCCGGTCGAAGCCCTGTGCTTTGCGGCCTTGGGTTTGCGCACCCTGTCGATGCGCCCCGCATCAATCGGACCAGTCAAACACCTGTTACGGCGCAGCAATCTGGGCGAGGTCAAAGCGGTGATCGACGCCGCCCGTGCGCGCGGCGACCAATCGGTGCGCGGCGCTGTTTCGGACTGGCTGCGCGATCAGAACGCCACCGGCTAGGCGCGTTTGACGGGCAGCTTTTGCGCGACCAAATCCGCATGAAAGGCGGCTAGAACTGCGTCGGCACCGTGGTCACGCGCCAGGGACCGCAGCCCGAAATGCACATGCGCCATTTCCGTGTAATAGGTCATGAAGGCGTAATTCGTGCCGGCCCCCGCCGCCGCACCAAGGATCGGCACCGCCTGCGTGGCCAGTTTTTGGGACAACACAGCCGCAAAGCGCGGGGCAATGCGGGCGATCAAGCCATTCACAGCCGCGCCGGACAACGCCAGACGCGCGCCAATAAAGGCGGTGTCGATGCCATCGTCCTCCTTACCCGGCCCGCCCGATCCAAAAACGCGCAGACACTCAAGACGGGTGTCTTCCGCCATCGGATCTTCGCCGTGCGCTTGCGCCACTCCTTGCACCGCGCGAAAAATCACGGTGGTGGCCACTGGCAGTTCCGCAAGCGCCGTCGGCAAGCCGCCAACCCCGCCCAAAGCGCCGGAAATCGTTGCCAAAGCACGGTGCGCACGGTCCGTTCCGACCAAGCGCTGACCAATCCGGCCGCGCGTGTGCCCTGCGATGTCATAGGAACTGCGCAGCGCGTGTTTCGCGGCACCCTCGACCTGCTGGCGGGTCTGGGCGGGCAACAGCTTGAGCCCGTCCTCGACCTGTCCACCAACGAAATTCACCATCTGCATGATCACGCCATTGGCGCGGTATTGCCGGGCTGCAAGGGCCGCCACACGGGCGCGCGCGATTTCATTCAGCGGGATCAGCGCAGGTTCGGGATTGACCAGTTTCATTTCAGGCAGATCGTTGTCCATCGCTTATAGATTGGCACGGCGCAGACCGTTTTCAATCACCAAAGCGCGTAACAAGGCCACCAACCCCGTCCCAAGCCCCGCTTTGCAGCGCAAGCCCAAGCACGCGATCAGGGTTCGTGGGCGGCGGCATGGTCACGCCCGAAAGGCGCGAAAAACCGAAACGGGCATAGTATGGCGCATCACCCACCAGCATCACCCGTGTCCAGCCCAGCGCGCGCGCTTTTGTGATCACGGCCTGCATCAGATAACCGCCCAAACCTTCGCCCTGACGTGTCGGGTGGACCGCGACGGGACCCAGCAGTAACGCAGCCTTGCCCCCGACTTTCACCGGCCAGTTGCGGATCGCCCCCCCGACGACACCGTATTCACGCGCCACTAGGCAAAGGTCGGCCACAGGCGGCACCCCGTCACGCAAACGATACGACGACAGCGCCTCGCGCCCGGGCGCAAAGCTAAGGTCAAACAGCGCTTCGACCTCCCACCAGTCGTCATCGGTTTCGATTGCGATTTCCATGGATCACGTTGAACCTTTGTTTTGCTTTCATTGCAAACAGGTTATGCCTGCCTAGACCGTCATCAGAGCCTTGGGATAACCAGCCAGCCTTATGTTTTATGAACCCGAAACGGGCCACGGCCTGCCGCATAATCCGTTCAGTGCCATCGTCGCGCCGCGCCCGATTGGCTGGATTTCAACACGCGGGGCCGATGGCGGCGACAACCTTGCGCCCTATTCGTTTTTCAATGCGGTTGCCTATGACCCGCCGCAGGTGATGTTTGCATCTACCAGCGCCAAGGGTGACCGGATCGGCACCAAGGACAGTGTTTCCAATATCCGCGAAACAGGCGTTTTCGCAGTCAATATCGTGGAATACGCCATGCGTGATGCGATGAACCGCACCAGCGGGCCTTGGCCGCGCGATGTGGACGAATTTGCGGATGCGGGGCTGGAAAAAGACGCCTGCCGCACGATTGACTGTGCCTTTGTCGCCGCGGCGCCCGCTGCATTGGAATGCAAGATGACGCAGATCGTGCAACTGGACGGTGCGGCGAATTTCGTCGTGTTTGGCACGGTTACGGGCGTGCACCTGCGCGACGATTGCATCGTTGACGGGCGGTTTGACGTCACCCGCTTCACCCCCCTCGCCCGCCTTGGCTACAGCGATTACACGGCCGTGCGCGAGGTCTTCAGCATAAAACGACCAACCGACTAATTGACGAAATGCAGCCTGTCAAAGCTGGCCCGCCACGCGGACACTTCGGGAAGCAGGGCGGCAGGATCATTGCTGGCCAGTGCCCGCGCGATCAGATCGGCAAGGCGCGGTGCATCCGCCGCCGTCATGCCCCAGCGCACCAGTTCAGGCGTCCCGAACCGCAGCCCGTTCATGTCGCCCGCCACGTCATCAACCGGCAAGCCGATGCCGCAGGCCAGAAACCCGGCCTTGCGCAGCTTTTTCGACGCCGCCTGCCCGCCGCCATAGGCAGCTGCGTGCAGGGCAAACTGGTGTGAGGCCGTAAACCCCTGCGCGCCGCCAAACACAGGCACCCCGCGCGCGCCCAAAGCACCCGCCAGCGCCATCGCCATATCAATCATCGCCTGCGCATAAGCGGCACCGTGATCGCGCCAATCCAGCATCGTCACCGCCAAGGCGGCTGATTTCGCCGCATCAAAATTGGCCGTCATGCCGGGAAAGGCGATGGCGTCCAGCCGCTCGGTCATTTCGGCATCGTTGGACACGATCAACCCGCCCGCAGGCCCGCCAAGGCTCTTGTATGTGGACATCGTCATGAAATGCGCGCCCTCGGCCAGCGGATTAGACCACGCGCGCCCGGCAATGATCCCGCATTGGTGGGCCGCATCGAACATCACCTTGGCACCAACCTGATCGGCAATGTCGCGCACGGCGCGCACGGGATGTTCAAACAGGTTCAGGCTGCCGCCCACGGTGATCAGCTTGGGGCGCTCGCGTTTGGCCATGTCGCGCAAGGCGTCCACGTCAATGGTATATCCATCCGTATTCACCGGTGCATCCAGCGTGCGCAGCCCGTAAAGCCCCGCACACCCGTCTGCGTGGTGTGTCACATGCCCGCCGATGCTGGCAGGGGGCGCAATGATCGTATCGCCCGCCTTGCAGGTCGCCATAAAGCCGTAAAGGTTGGCAATCGCCCCCGATGGCACGCGAATTTCGGCATACGACGCCTGAAACACCTCGGCGGCAAGTTCGGCGGCAATCACCTCGATTTCCTCGATCGCCTCAAGACCCATTTCGTATTTGTCACCCGGATAGCCCAGCGACGGACGCGACCCGATGCCAGAGGCCAGCAAGGCCTCGGCGCGCGGGTTCATCACGTTGGTGGCCGGGTTCAGGTTGAAACACTCGCGTTCGTGGATATCGCGATTGCGCGCGGCCAGCGCGTCTATCCGGTGGAGGATATCGCCCGACGTGGCCGCCGCCGTCTGCCCCGCAATCCCCTGCACAAGCGTTTCGCAATTTTCCGGCACCCAGGCCCTGCGCGCGATGGTCATGATCTTGATCCTTTGATGGTTGCCGCCAGCTTTCCCAACTTCGCCTTGCACTGCAAACCAGAATTTCAGATGCTGGCTTTAGATTTTCTAGGGGTAATTTATGGCAGTCTCGCCCATGCGCCCGAAAGGGCCACCGCTGAACGCATTGCGCGCATTCGAAGCCGCGGCGCGGCTGGGCAGCTTTGCCGCCGCCGCCGAGGAGCTATGCGTGACGGCGGGCGCCGTTTCCCAGCAGATCAAATCGCTTGAAGACTGGGCGCAGGTCACGCTGTTTCACCGCCGCGCACAGGGTGTATCCTTGACGCCAGCAGGGACGGCCCTGATCCCGACCCTTGGCACGGCCTTTGACGCGCTGGGGCAAGCGGTGCGCGATCTGCGCCAGTCTGCCCGCCACACCGCGTTGCATATCGCGGCCATGCCCAGCGTTGCACAACTCTGGCTGTCGCCGCGTTTGCGTGCGATCCGTCGCGCCCTTCCCGATGTGCAAATCTCGGTGACTGTCACCGAGGCACCACCCAACCTCGCGCGCGAGCTTTTCGATGCCAGTCTGTTCATGCGCGAACCCGCAAGCGCGCCGGGCGCTCTTGAACTGGTGGATGACACGATCTTTCCGGTCTGCACCCCCGCGCTGGCGGCACGGATCACTACACCGCAGGATCTTGCACACCACACCCTGCTGCACGATCAAGCCTGGGCGCGCGATTGGCCACTGTGGGCCCGTGCCGCAGGCCTGAACGGTGCGCATCTGACGGAGGGTCCGCAGTTTTCGCTTTATGCGCTGGCTCTGGACGAGGCAAAGGCGGGCGCCGGCATTTTGATGGGCCATGCGTGCCTTGTGCAGCCTGCACTTGAAGACGGCAGCCTTTGCCGCCCGTTCGCACAGTCTGTCGCCACAGGAAGCGCGCTGATGCTTGAAACGCCACCCGCGCACGCGCCCTCAACGGTAACGCGCCGCCTGATAGACGTCCTGACGGCCAATCAATGCCCGCCCAGCACCCCTGTGCGCACGGAATAATCGGCGGCGATTTCGTAATCGGGATCATCGTCGCTGTCGATCATCAGGTGCCCTGCCTTGGTCAGCAGACGGTGGCAGTCACGCGACAGGTGGCGCAGGCGGATCTGCTTGCCTGCGTCCTCGTAACGGCCCGCGATTGCCTCGATCGCCTGCAACGCGGATTGGTCGACCACGCGGCTGCGGTTGAAGTCGATGATCACGGTATCGGGGTCATTTTCAACGTCAAAGATTTCGTTGAATCCGTCCGTTGACCCAAAGAACAGCGGCCCTTCGATTTCATAGACCTTGGCCCCTTTTTCGGTGTTGCTTTCGCGGGTGATCGCATGGATGCGCTGCGCGTTGTTCCATGCATAGGCCAGTGCCGACACGATCACGCCAACCACCACGGCGGTGGCCAGATCGGTCCAGACTGTGACAACCGTGACCAGCACAATCACAAAGGAATCCGTCAGCGGCACCTTGCGCAGGATCGTCAACGAATTCCACGCGAATGTGCCGATCACCACCATGAACATCACGCCCACCAACGCGGCCAGTGGGATCTGTTCAATCAGACCACTGGCGAACAGGATAAAGGCCAGCAAAAACAGGGCCGCAACGATCCCCGCGATGCGGGTGCGTCCGCCGGATTTCACGTTGATCATGGATTGGCCGATCATCGCACAACCACCCATGCCACCAAAGAAGCCGGTCACGGTATTGGCAACCCCTTGGGCGATGCATTCCTGTGACGCACCGCCACGCTTGCCGGTCATTTCACCGACAAGGTTCAGGGTCAGCAGGCTTTCGATCAGGCCGATCGCCGCCAGAATGACAGCAAAAGGCGCGATGATATAAAGCGTTTCAAGGGTGAACGGCGCAAGCATATCACCATAAAGGCCAACCCCGCCTTCGCCACCAAAGCTGAACGGCATGTGGAACGGCGGGAACGTCCCGCTGATCGAGGACAGATCGCCGACGCGCGGCACTTCAAGCCCAAGGCCAATCACAATCGCCGCGACAATCCCGATCCCCGCCAACGGGGCCGGCACGATCTTGGTGATCCGTGGCATGACCCAGATGATCGCCATGGTCAGCGCCACCAAGGCCAGCATCAGGAACAGCGGCGCGCCGGTCAGCCATTCACCGCTGGCCATCCTGTGCCCGCCGCCACCTTCGGCCGATCCGGGCACCTGAAACTGGCCCAGTTGCGCAAGGAAAATCACGATCGCAAGGCCGTTCACAAAGCCCAGCATCACCGGATGCGGCACAAGCCGGATAAACCGGCCCCAATGCATGAAGCCGACAAAAAGCTGGATCAGCCCCATCAGAATGACGGTCGCAAACAGGTATTCAACGCCGTGCAGCGCCACAAGGCTGACCATCACGACCGCCAATGCCCCCGTCGCGCCCGAAATCATCCCCGGACGCCCGCCGATCAGGGCCGTGATCAAGCCAACGATGAACGCCGCATAAAGCCCGACCAGCGGATGCACACCGGCAACAAAGGCAAAGGCCACGGCCTCGGGGACAAGGGCCAGCGCAACCGTCAGACCCGACAGCACTTCGGTGCGCAGCACAGATGGGGTCAACCCCTTGGTCGTGGGTTTCAGATCATGGTCATCAAGACGTTGGGCAAAGGCCGCGAGCATGGCTTTGGGCAAGAGAGTCACCTGTATTTTCGGATTTTGACCCCACCTATCGGGCGCGCGGCGCAATGTCACGCCCCTTGGCCGCCCCATTGCGCGGTGTTGCAGGCATCACACGTCATTTTTGCGTGCTGGCCACTTTTCATTTCAACAGCCGCGCGCCAAACTGGGGACAACCCATGCGCGAAAGGACAAGCCACATGCCCCGGACGACAATCGGAATCATCGGTGGATCAGGTGTTTACGATATCAAAGGGCTGGACGGGGCAACGTGGCGCACTGTGAACGGGCCTTGGGGCGCGCCGTCCGATCAAATCCTCACTGGGGGCTTGAACGGCGTCGATATGGCCTTTCTGCCACGCCACGGGCGCGGGCATGTTCACACGCCGTCAACTGTCCCTTATCGCGCCAATATTGACGCGCTGAAACGGCTGGGCGTGACCGATATCATCAGCGTCAGCGCCTGTGGTTCATTTCGCGAGGACATGCCGCCGGGTGATTTCGTGATCGTCGATCAGTTCATCGACCGGACCTTCGCGCGCGAAAAGTCGTTTTTCGGCACGGGATGCGTGGCGCATGTCAGCGTGGCCCATCCGACCTGCACGCGCCTTGGCGACATCCTGTCAGCCGCGGCAAAAACCGCCGACATCACCGCCCATCGCGGCGGCACCTATCTGGCGATGGAGGGGCCACAGTTTTCAAGTGTGGCGGAATCCAGGATGTATCGCGCATGGGGCTGCGATGTCATCGGGATGACCAACATGCCCGAAGCCAAACTCGCCCGCGAGGCGGAAATCTGCTACGCCTCGGTCGCGATGATCACCGATTTTGACAGTTGGCACCCTGATCACGGTGCAGTCGACATCAGCGATATCATCGCCACCCTTGGCGCGAATTCCGCCAATGCGCGCAGCCTGATCAGCCAGCTTCCCACCCTATTGGGTGGCACGCGCGTTGACTGCCCCTGCGGCTGTGACCGCGCGTTGGATCACGCTGTGATGACGGCGCCCGACAAACGCGATCCCGCACTTGTGAAAAAGCTGGACGCGGTTGCGGGGCGTGTGCTGTGAAATATCTTGCCGCCCTTTTGTTCGCCCTGTCCCTGCCCGTTTCGGCGCAGGAATTCATCGCCAGCAACGGCCCCCTGACGGATGATGATTTTTACAACACCGTTGCCTGCGGTGCGCGACCGGGGGGCGAGTGCCAAGGGCCCTATGTGCGCTGGGTGCCGCCCAACGGTGATGCAATCACCGTCGCCTTTCAACCGGTCCCCATCACTTTTCCGGCGGGGCTTGAACGCGCCCTGTCGCAGTCACTTGATCGGGCAATCCAGCAGTTGAACAACGTCACCGGCGCGATCGAACTGCGCCGCACCTACAAGTCCGGCAGCGCGGATATCGCGATCTATCTGCAAAGCATCGTTGCGGGTGACGACATCACCGGCATCGGTGTTCCCGAACTGGAAGGCGTGGAAATCGGCGCGGCAATCGTGCAGGTCTGGTGGAACGGCAACCTTGAGATCACCGAAGCCGTGATTGTCTTTGCCAGCGACATCCCGCTGGACGAGGCAGATTCCATCATGCTCGAAGAGCTGACCCAAGGGCTTGGCCTGCTGACCGATATCCGCAATCCGTTCTATGACGACCGCTCGATCTTTTCCGAAGATTCCAACTCGGTGCGCAAACTTGGCCCACAGGACCGGATGGCCATCGCACGCCACTACGCCAACGCAAATTGACCTCGCAGGACATATTCATGAAAACCGTCAAAGACTACATCCGCACGATCCTCGACTTCCCGCATGAAGGGATCATGTTTCGCGATGTGACGACCCTGTTCGCGCACCCACGCGGATTTCGTATGGCGGTTGACCAACTGCTGCACCCCTATGCGGGCGAAGATATCGACGTTGTCATCGGGCTCGAGGCGCGCGGCTTTATCCTTGGCGGCGCAATCGCGCACCAGCTTGGCAAGGGTTTCGTGCCGATCCGCAAAAAGGGCAAACTTCCCGGCAAAACGATCGAACAGGCCTATGCGCTGGAATACGGCGAGGCGGTGATGGAAATGCACGACGATGCAATTCAGGCCGGTGCCAAGGTTCTGGTTGTGGACGATCTGCTGGCTACGGGTGGCACTGCCGAGGCAGGGATCAAACTGATCGAACGGCTGGGTGGGCAGGTGATTGGTTGTGCCTTTGTCATTGACCTGCCCGACCTTGGCGGGCGGACGCGGCTGGAAACGCTGGGCATGGATGTGCATGCGCTGTGCACCTTTGACGGCGACTAGGTGCGCAGCACCGCGCCGGGGTTCATGATACCATCGGGATCAAGGGCGGCCTTGATCGCGCGCATCATCGCCAGCTTGGCTGGATCGCCGTAGCGTTCCAGATCATCCACCTTCAAGCGCCCGATCCCGTGTTCGGCGCTCACAGACCCGCCGAACGAATGCGCCAGATCATGCACGGCTGTCTTGATTGCATCGCGACTGTCGCGGAAATCGTCGCGTGATGCGCCATGGGGCGGAAAGACGTTGTAGTGCAGATTGCCATCCCCAAGATGGCCAAAGCAATTGATCCGAAAATCGCCAATTGCCGCTAATGTCTCCCCGCCCTGCGCAATGAAATCGGGGATGCAGGACAGCGGCACGGAAATATCATGGGACGAGATTGACCCGATCCGCCGGTTTGCCTGGGGATGCTTTCGCGCAGATGCCAGAATGCGGCGCGTTGCGCCAAGGACTGCGCAATCACCCCGTCCGTGACCAACCCTGCCGCATCGGCGGCACCATAAAGATCACCAAGCGCATCATCCGGCGACAGCCCCCGCGGCAAGCCCAGATCAATCAGGACCATCCAGTCGGGCTGATCCGTGAATGGCCGCGCCACCTCCGGCCCCACCTCGGCCAGAAAATCCGGCCCCTGGCGGTGCATCAGTTCAAAGGCGTTGATCGTATCCCCAAGCCGCTCTCCAGCGAGCGCAAGCAGTTCCAGTGCTGCCACGGGCGAATGCACGGCAAAGATCGCCGCGCCAACCTCGGCAGGCACAGGCACCAGCCGCAGCGCCGCTGCCGTGATCACCCCCAGCGTGCCTTCCGCGCCGATCATCAGGTCACGCAGGTCATATCCGGTGTTGTCCTTGCGCAGCCGCGACAGCCCGTGCCAGACCGTCCCGTCAGGGCGCACGACTTCAAGGCCCAGACACTGCGCCCGCGCATTGCCATAACGCAGCACATTCACACCGCCCGCATTTGTTGACAGCAACCCGCCAATTCGCGCCGACCCTTCGGATGCAAGCGACAGCGCGAACATCCGGTCAACGTCAGACGCGGCGCGATGAACGTCAGCCAAAATGACGCCCGCATCAACGACGATCACGTTTTCGGACGGATAAACTGCACGGATCGCGTTCATGCGTTCAAGTGACAGAACAACGGGCGCTGGCCCATCGGGTTGCAACTGCCCGCCCACCAATCCGGTGCCGCCACCATAAGGCACAACGCCGATCTGCGCCTGCGCGCAGGCCGCGACGATCAGCGCAACTTCATCGGTGCTGGCGGGCGCAAGCACCAGCCCCTTCCCTGTCCAGCGTCCACGCGGTTCTTGCAGATAGGGGGCCGTATCAGCGCGAAATGTCGCGGCAGGCAGCCGGCTGCGCAAGCCGTCCTCGAACGCTGCCGTGACCCCGTTCAGCATTGCCCTACCCCACATCCGTTTTGCCGCGCCGATCACTGCGCAGGTTGGCGTAAAGCACGTGGTTGCGCCAGCGCCCGTTGATCTGAAGATAGCTTTGCGCCACGCCTTCATATTTGTAGCCGCATTTTTCCAGCAAGCTGCGCGAGGCGGTGTTTTCAGGCAAACATCCTGCCTCGATCCGGCTCAGGTCAAGGGTGTGAAAGGCGTGATGCACGACCGCGCCAATCGCCTCGCGCATGTAGCCCTGCCGCGCAAAAACCGCGCCGATCCAGTAACCTGTCGTGCCAGCCTGTGCCGGGCCACGGCGGATGTTGTCCAGCGTGATCGCCCCCAGCAGCGCCTCGTCCTTGCGCCGGATCAGAAACAGCGGCACCGCCGTTCCGCTGCTGATTGACCGCTGCGCCCAATAGACCCGATTGGTAAAGGCTTTGCGGCTAAGGTGATCGCTGGCCCATGACGGCTCCCACGGTGTCAGGAATTGCGCACTGGCCTGCCGCAACGCCGCCCAACTGCGAAAATCCGCATGGACCGGCGGGCGAAGCGTAAGCCGTTCGGTTTCAATGCGGACTTTGCGTTTGGGCCTTAGCATCAGGCGGCAAGCCTTTCGCGCAGGGCCGCAAGATCAGGTGTGGCCTTGGCCGGACCATAAATCGTCAGGGCCGCGCCCGATTTTGTCACCATGTCAGCGGCAAGACTTTTGACATCACCGGTCGTGACCGCATCAATCCGCGCGATCACTTCTTCCAGTGGCGGCACGCGCCCCCAGATCGACACCATGCGCGCCAGCCTTTCGGCACGGTTTGACGGGCTTTCCAGCCCCATCAGCAGCCCCGCCTTCATCTGCGCGCGCGCACGCGCGACTTCGTCTGCGCGCATGTCATCGGCGCTGCGCTTAAGTTCATCCATGGTGATCGCAGCCAGATCGCCGATCTGATCGGCAGATGTGCCTGCATAGATCGTTGTCATACCCGTATCCGCATAGGCACCGGCCTGCGCAAAAATCGTATAGCACAAGCCCCGCTTTTCGCGCACTTCCTGAAACAGGCGCGAAGACATGCCGCCACCAAGGGCCGTCGCATAGATCTGCGCCGTATAGATTTCAGGGTCGTTATAGGCCGGGCCTTCGAGGGCAAGGGCAAAATGCACCTGCTCAAGTGATTTGACCTCGTGGCGCTCACCGCCCTGAAACTGCGCGGGCACGATCAGCGCCTGCGCGGGGCCCGCATCCAGATGCCCGAACAGGGCTTCGGCCCGTTTCACGATTGCATCGTGATCAATGGCGCCCGCGGCGGACAGGATCATCTGGCCGGGTTGGTAGTTGGTACGCACAAACTCTGCCAGATCGTCGCGCGAAAACGCGCTGACCCGTTCAACAGGCCCAAGGATCGTGCGGCCAATGGGTTGGTCGGGATAGGCGACCTCTTGCAGCCAATCGAATATGATATCGTCGGGCGTATCCAAGGCCTGCCCGATCTCTTGCAAGATCACGCCGCGCTCGGTTTCAATTTCAGCGGGATCAAAGACGGGGTTCAGCAGGATGTCGGAAATCACATCCAGCGCCAGCGGCACATCATCCTGCAAGACGCGGGCGTAATAGGCTGTCATTTCACGGCTGGTATAGGCGTTGATATAACCGCCCACATCCTCGATCGCTTCGGCAATTTGCAGCGCGCTGCGGGTCTTGGTCCCCTTGAACGCCATATGTTCAAGAAAATGCGCAATCCCGTTCTGGGCAAGCGTTTCATTGCGCCCGCCCGCATTGACCCAAATGCCAAGCGAGGCAGATTTCAAACCGGGCATGTGTTCGGTGACGATCCGCAGACCGTTGGACAGGGTATGAAGTTGGACGCTCACGCGGTGATCCGTTCTTTGATGATGGTTTGCAGGGCGGACAGGTCGTTGGCAACGCGGGTGACACGTTCGTCGCGCGCGAACAGATCGGCCATATGGGGGGGCAGTGCGGGGCGCGTGCCTGTGGCCTGTTCCACTGCATCGGGGAATTTCGCGGGGTGGGCAGTGGCCAGCGTGACCATCGGGGTCGGCCCCAGATGATCGTTGGCAACGCGCACGCCGACAGCGGTGTGCGGACAGAACACTTCGTTGGTCACGCCAATTTGGCCACCGATTGTCGCCAGCGTTTCATCCTCGGATACGCGGCCGGATGCAAAAGTGTCGCGCAGCATCTGATAGGCCCCCTGGCTGATCTTGAACCCGCCTTTGTTCTTCAGATCATCCATCTGCTGCGCAACCACAGCACCGTCCTGCCCATAGGCATAAAACAACGCGCGCTCAAAATTGGACGAGACCTGAATATCCATCGATGGGCTGATGGATGGCGTGACGCCCTCCTTCACTTGCTCACCCGTTTGCAGGGTGCGGTGCAGGATATCGTTCTGGTTCGTCGCGACGACCAACTGGTCAATCGGCAGGCCCATTTCCTTGGCGATGTAGCCCGCGAAGATGTCACCGAAATTGCCCGTTGGCACGGTGAAACTGACCTTGCGATGCGGTGCGCCAAGGCTGACAGCGCTGCTGAAGTAGTAAACAACCTGCGCCAACACGCGGCCCCAGTTGATGCTGTTCACACCGGCAAGGCTAACCTCGTCGCGGAAATCGAAATCGTTGAACATATCCTTCAGTGCGGCTTGGCAATCATCGAAATCGCCATCGACAGCCAACGCATGCACATTGGATTCGGACGGTGTGGTCATCTGGCGGCGCTGCACTTCGGACACGCGGCCATGCGGGAACAGGATAAACACATCAACGTTAGACAGCCCCTTGAAGGCTTCGATCGCGGCTGACCCCGTATCGCCCGATGTGGCCCCGACAATCGTGATCCGCTCACCGGACCGCGACAGCGACGCCTGAAACATCTGACCGATCAACTGCATGGCGAAATCCTTGAACGCCAGCGTGGGGCCATGGAACAGTTCCAGCAGGAAATGATTTGGCGCAAGTTGCACCAACGGCGCGCGCGCGACGTGGCCAAAGCCACTGTAAGCCGCATTGATCAACCCACGAAATTCGCCGTCCGTGAAGGTATCCCCGATGAACGGGCGCATCACGGTGAACGCGATATCCTCGTAAGACTGCCCTGCCATCGCGGCGATCTGGTCAGCCGACAGGGTCGGGATCATGTCAGGCACATAAAGCCCGCCATCGCGCGCAAGGCCCGTCATCATCGCCTGTTCAAACGTCAATTTGGGCGCCTGCCCGCGGGTCGAGATATATTGCATCTTAGTCCTTAGTGCGCAGGATGCGCGTGATCCAAAACAGGGTCATGATGGCCCAGACGACAGCCAACAGAAACCATGTAATTGCATAGTTCAGGTGATCGTTTTTGATGCCGCTGGTGTCAACGGGCAAGGGCGCGATCCGCGCATCCAATCCGTCAGCGTTGTTCAAAACCACCATGATCGGCAGGGTATCAAGGGCAGCGGCCATCGCCGCGACATCACGCCCGAACCAGATATTCTTGCCAAGGTCCGGCGCGGGGGTGGACGCATTCACATCATCGGGCCAGACCAGATTACCCGTGCCGTTCAACGGACCAAGGCTGCGCGGCGCGTCTTTGGCATCCAGCGCAATCAACCCCTGATCCAGCAGGATGCGCCGCCCGTCTTGCAGTTGCAGCGCAGTGATGGCGCGATATCCCGTCCCTTGGGCGGTGCCCGACGTCAGTACATGCAGCTCCTCACCCACGGGGACGCCTGCAAATTCCACCGCCATATAGGCATCACGCGCAGCACCGGGGTCGTCTGGCACGGCCAGGGGCGCTGCGGCCAGGCGGGCGTTGATATCGGCCAGCACGCCCTCTTTCCACGCGAGCCGGTCGACCTGCCAGAATCCCAGCCACAGCAGGATGGCGATACCGCCAAGGCCAAGAACAAGTGGAAAGATCAGACGCGCCATGCGGGGGCCGCTCCGGTGTCAGAATGCGAAACGCGCGAGGGGTTCTCGCGCGTCTCTGGTCTTGTGCAAAGCTGGCAAAGGGTCAACCCCTGTCAGTGCGTCAGGCACCCCAAACGTAGATCGAGGCGAACAGGAACAGCCAGACCACATCAACAAAGTGCCAATACCATGCGGCAGCTTCAAAGCCGATGTGCTTTTCGGGGGTGAAGTGGCCCGCATAAACGCGCATCAGGCAGACGAACAGGAAGATCGTGCCGATGATCACGTGGAAACCGTGAAAACCCGTCGCCATAAAGAAGTTCGCGCCGTAAATGTTACCGGCAAGGCCGAACGCCGCGTGGCTGTATTCATAGGCCTGAAACACCGTAAAGATCGCGCCAAGCGCAATCGCCAGGATCAGCCCCTGCTTGATGTCACGGCGGTTGTTTTCATGCACCAGCGCGTGGTGCGCCCATGTTGCAGCCGCACCCGAACACAGCAGGATCAGTGTATTCATCAACGGCAGGTGCCAGGGATCAAAGGTTTCAATGCCAACCGGCGGCCAGACGCCATCAACCAGCGGGCTTTCAGGGCCCATGGGGTAAAGCGCGTGCTTGAAAAAGCTCCAGAACCAAGCGGCAAAGAACATCACTTCGGACATGATGAACATGATGAAGCCATAGCGCAGACCGATGCGGACCACGGGCGTGTGATCGCCCACTTCGCTTTCGACAATCACGTCAGCCCACCAGCCATACATGCAGTAAAGCACACCGGCGAGACCGATCAGGAACATCCACGGGCCGTTGTCCTGCATCCACATGACACCGCCAAACAGCATGATGAACGCGCCCAGCGCTGACAGCAGCGGCCAGATAGAGGGGTTCAGAATGTGATAGTCGTGGTTCTTTTCGTGCGCCATGTTGGTCTTCCCTATTCCCAAGTCTGGGGCCCATTCAGTTGGGCTTGGTGGTTAGTTCAAATCTATGGCGGGTGTCTCCGCCGGTGTCAAAGGGGCAAGTGCGGCCTGCGCGTCATCTTCGGGCAGGTCGATCTGGTAAAACGTGTAACTCAGCGTGATCGTGTGGACATATTGCCCCTCGCGATCGTCGACGATGGCGGGGTCCACGAAAAACGTCACGGGCATCAGCACGCTTTCGCCCGGTTGCAACACCTGCTCGGTAAAGCAGAAGCAGTCGATCTTGTCGAAAAAGCCGCCCGCCTCGTAGGGGGTGACGTTATAGGACGCCTGCCCCGCGATGGGCTGATCAGTCGGATTGGTCGCCTCGTAAAAGGCCAGTCCGGTTTCACCGATGCGCAGGGTCATTTCACGTTCTACCGGTTTGAACGTCCAGGGCATGTCGCGTTCAAGGCTGCCATCAAAGCGGATGGTAATGGTCTGGTCCAGAACCGTGTCACTGCCCGCTTCGGCCACGTTTGTGGTTCCGCCAAAACCGGTGACACGGCAGAACCAGTCGTAAAACGGCACCGATGCCCAGGCAAGGCCACCCATCAAGAGCACAACGGCCACGGTCTGCGCCAAGGTGCGCTGCGGTCCCTGAAGGCGAGGCAGAATCATTGCGCGCCCTCCTCTGTGGCGTCGATCACGGCGGGTTCAAGCTGTGGTCGGGCCACATGATCAAAACGTTCCATCTGGGCAATACTGGGCAGGTTCAGAACCTTGACAACCGTCAGCCCGAACACAATCGCAATGAACCCAAGCAGCAACAACAAGACACCCCTGTTGCGGCCGCTGCGGCGCTGGTGGATTTCGTGTTCAACGTGAAGTGCCATTACCAGCCCCCCAAGCCCCAAGGCCGCAGGGCAGCCTCGGCCAAAAGCGCACCAAAGTGCAGGAACAGATAGTAAAGCGAGATTTTGAAAACGTGCTTTTCAAGGGCGTAGTTGTCGGCCTCGGCGTCCGCCTCGACGCGGCGCCAGATGTCATAGGCGCCTTTCAGGAACCATGCATTCAGCACCAAAGCGGTCGCTAGATAGATCGGCCCGCCAATAGACGTAAACGCGATGCCAAGCGCCACTGGCACCAGCGCGATTGTGTAGCCCAGCACGTGGTTGCGCGTGACACGGCGACCATGTGTTTCGGTCAGCATCGGCACGCCGGCATCGCCGTAGTCGGATTTCACGAACAGGGCCAGCGCCCAGAAATGCGGCGGCGTCCACATGAAGATCAGCGCGAACATCAGCAGGCTTTCGAGCGATACGCCGCCCGTGGCAACGGCCCAGCCGATCATCGGCGGGAAGGCCCCCGCCGCACCGCCAATGACGATGTTGTGCGGTGTCGACCGTTTCAGCCACATGGAATAGACCACGGCGTAGAAAAAGATCGTGAAGGCCAACAGACCGGCCGCAAGGAAATTGGCCGCCAGCGCCAGCAGGATCACGGCAAAGCCCGACAGGGCCAGACCAATCGCCAGCGCTTCACCCGGCTGGACACGGCCCGCAGGGATCGGGCGGTTGGCCGTGCGCTTCATCAGCACGTCGATGTCCGCGTCCCACCACATGTTCAACGCACCCGACGCGCCCGCGCCCACGGCGATGCACAGCACGGCCACGAAACCGATGAAGGGATGAACCGCAACCGGCGCGACCAGCAAACCGACCAGCGCCGTGAACACGACCAAAGACATCACGCGCGGCTTGAGCAGGGCAAAATAATCGCCCATCTGTGCCTCGTGCTGTTTGGTCTCTGGCAGGCTTGCGTCTGTCATCTGGTCCTCAAGGGGCGTGGGTTGAAACCCACCTTACAAAACAGTGTGGGTTCATAACCCACATTACGGGATTGCGGGTAAGGTGGGTTATGAACCCACCCGCCCCTTAGGCAGGGAATTCTTCCTGCGCACCGGCCAGCCATGCGTCATAGACCTCCTGGCTGACAACCTTGACGGTGATCGGCATATAGGCGTGATCCTTGCCGCAAAGCTCGGAACACTGGCCGAAATAGATACCCTCTTGCTCGGCGGCGAACCAAAGCTGCGCAAGGCGGCCGGGCACCGCATCCTGCTTGACGCCAAAGGCCGGGATCGTCCACGAGTGGATCACATCCGCACCCGTGACCTGCATCACCACAGTCGCACCAACGGGAACAATCACCGATGTATCCGTGGCAAGGCGGAATTCGTCATCCGAATACCCGGCCTCGGCCAGCTGCGCCGAAATCCCGTCATTCAGGTTTCCTTCGCCGTAACCGATCATGTAGCTTTCAAAGAACACGCCCTCGTCAAGGTATTCATAGCTCCAATACCACTGATAACCGGTGACTTTGATGGTGATATCGGCCTCGGGAATTTCCTGCTGCTTGAACAGGACGGGCAAGGAAAACGCGCCGATCACCACAAGGATCACAACCGGCACGATCGTCCAGGCCACTTCGAGGGGCGAATTATGCGTGAATGTCGCGGCATTCGGGTTCGCACGTGCGTTGTAGCGCAAGATCACAAAGGCCAGCAGACCCGTGACAAACAGCGTGATCACAGTGATGATCACCAGCAACATTCCGTCAAGCCAGTGCAAGTCGCGCGCCAGTTCCGTCGCGGCGGGTTGCCAACCCATTTCACCGTCTGTCGGCGCACCGACGATTTCCAGATCTTCGATGGCCGTTTGTGCCGCGACACCTGTGGCGAGAAGTGCGGCGCCTGCTGCGGCCCCGAGCTTGGTGACGAAATTGGTCATTCGCATATCATACCCTGCTTTGATGGTGCCCTGTGGCACCTGTCGTGAGTTGTCCGTGAAAGGCGCGTTGCCACACCCGACACGGAATCCCGTTGTATCCATAAGCGGTCATCCCATATCGTGCGCAGTAACTCAAGAACGAGAGTTGCGGCAAACGGACGCTTTTTGACCTAGATCAAAGCCCAAGGAAGGAAACCGCCAAATGAACATCGACCCATTCTGCCCATTTGACACGAATCTTGATCAGGATACGGCGCTGTCATTGCTGCGCGAGGCTGTTGCGGGTGCCGATGACGGTGAATTGTTTCTGGAACGCCGCCGCGCCGAAGTGCTGTCATTCGACGATGGTCGGGTCAAGACCGCAAGTTACGATGCCTCCGAAGGGTTCGGGCTGCGCGCCGTGCGTGGTGAAACCGCCGGATACGCTCATTCCACAACTTTGGACGAACACGCCTTGCGCCGCGCCGTGGCCACGGCCCGTCTGGCCGTTGGCGATGGCGGCGGCACGCTTGCAGATGCCCCGCCCCGCACCAACCACATACTCTATGCCGACACCGACCCCATGACCGAGGCGACATTCCCCGCCAAGATCGACATCCTGCGCGAGATTGATGCCTTTGCCCGCGCGCTTGACCCGCGTGTCGTGCAGGTCAGCGCCACCATTGCCGCCTCGCACCAAGAGGTCGTGATCCTGCGCCCCGAAGGCACATTGGTCACTGATATCCGCCCGATGAGCCGCGTAAACATCAACGTCATTGTCGAACAGGACGGACGCCGCGAATCCGGCGGCATGGGCGGCGGTGGCCGTGCAGGCCTCATCGGTTTGATCGCCCGCGAGGCTTGGGAACCTGTCGCCCGCGAGGCGTTGCGCATCGCCCTTGTGAACCTTGACGCCGAACCCGCCCCCGCAGGTGTGATGGATGTGGTCCTTGGCAACGGCTGGCCCGGCATTTTGCTGCACGAGGCCGTGGGCCATGGGTTGGAGGGCGATTTCAACCGCAAAGGTTCATCGGCCTTCGCAGGCCTCATGGGCCAGCAAGTCGCGGCCAAGGGTGTGACCGTGCTGGATGATGGCACAATTCCTGATCGTCGTGGCTCCATCACCGTCGATGACGAAGGCACACCATCGGCCAAAAACGTGCTGATCGAGGACGGCAAGCTGGTCGGCTATATGCAGGACCGCCAGAACGCCCGTCTGATGGGCGTGGCCCCCACCGGCAACGGACGGCGCGAAAGTTTTGCGCATATCCCGATGCCGCGCATGACAAACACCTATATGCTGGGCGGCGATACGGACCCCGCGAGCCTCGTGGCCGACCTGAAAGATGGCATTTATGCCGTCGGGTTCGGCGGCGGGCAGGTCGATATCACCAACGGCAAGTTTGTCTTCAGCTGCACCGAAGCCTACCGCGTCAAGAACGGCCGTATCGGCGCGCCTGTCAAAGGCGCCACCCTGATCGGCGACGGGGCCACCGCAATGAAACAAATCCGCGGCATCGGCAACGACATGGCGCTGGATCCCGGCATCGGCAACTGCGGCAAAGCAGGCCAGTGGGTGCCCGTGGGCGTTGGCCAACCCAGCCTGATGATCGGCGGGTTGACCGTGGGTGGTGCGGCTGCGTGACACGCTGGCCTGCGATCCACACGACTGTCGGCGGGCAACGGCATCTGACAGGCAGGATTTACGCTGGCCTTCTGGCGCTCATGCTGATCGTCGTGCCGGCTTGCGGGGTTATGGTCGCGGTTGTCGCAGGCTGGATGGGCAACGGCCTGAACGGCAGCGGACCGATGTCAGTTCTTGCGCTGGTCGGCGTGTTTCTTGGCTATTCGCCGATCCTGTCGTGGGCGGGGCTGTTGATTGGCATGCCGCTTTCGGTTCTGGCGATGTCCAAAGGCAAAGCGGGCTGGCTGGTCGCGCTTGCTGCCGGAGCAATCGCTGGCGGCCTCATCGGGCTATTGCTGCAAGCTGTTGTCGTGACCGCGCCCTTTGGCGCGCTGTTCGGCGGGCTCTATTGGCTGTTCACGCGCTGGTTGGCCCCCGCGGCCCTCTTGTTGCAGCTTGATCAGGGCGGGTCCCCAGCTTAGCGGACCGATATGGTGGCGACCCATACGGTTTCCATACGCTTTCCATACGCCGTTTTTCGGCCCCTGTTTGGCTGACGCGTAACTCTAAGGGGCGATATCGCGCGTCTTCACCTCTCGTTAACCCAGACGGTCTAAACCTGATTCTGCAACAGGCGGAGGACAGGGAATGACCGAAGAACGACTTTCTTCCACTCACCCCCCACTCCCACCCACCACGGAAGATGATCGGCTGAACTGGCTTCGTCTGTTGCGCTCGCGTCGCGTTGGGATAGTGACGTTTTACCGCCTTTTGGCCGAACATGGCACCGCACGCGCCGCCCTTGATGCGCTGCCCGATGTGGCCCGCGCCGCTGGTGTCACTGATTATGAAATCTGCCCTGAAGGCGTTGTTCTTGCTGAATTAAAAACCGCACACCGTTCCCGTG
Source organism: Octadecabacter sp. R77987 (assembly GCF_042466115.1). NCBI lineage: Bacteria > Pseudomonadati > Pseudomonadota > Alphaproteobacteria > Rhodobacterales > Roseobacteraceae > Octadecabacter > Octadecabacter sp. R77987. The sequence goes on from NZ_JAXHBQ010000001.1 coordinate 1,240,524, forward strand.
CGCGGATGTTGTGTATCGGCGAGGCTGATTACCCCGCCCATCTGGCCGAAATCGACAGCCCGCCCCCAATTCTGTGGTGCATCGGCGATACTGCCCTGCTCAAACGCCCGCTGATCGCCATGGTCGGCGCACGCAATGCGTCCTCCTTGGGGACACGCATGACCAAACACCTGGCCAGCGATCTGGCCAAAGCTGGCTTTGTTGTCGTGTCGGGCCTCGCGCGCGGCGTTGATGCCGCTGCCCATCTGGCCGCCCTTGATGGTGGCACCGTGGCTGTGCAGGCGGGTGGCGTAGATGTCGTATATCCCATTGAAAACAGCGCATTAGCCGACCAGATTGGCCTTAAGGGGTTGCGCATTTCCGACCAACCCATGGGTGTGCAACCGCAGGCACGCCATTTCCCAGCCCGCAACCGGATCATTTCCGGCCTTGGTCAGGCCGTTGTCGTGGTCGAGGCTGCGGCGAAATCGGGCAGCCTGATCACCGCACGCAATGCATTGGATCAAGGGCGCGATGTGCTGGCCGTGCCCGGCCACCCGTTTGATGCCCGCGCATCGGGGTGCAATATGCTGCTGCGTGACGGCGCGACGCTGGTGCGCAACGCCCAGGATGTGATTGATGCGCTTGCGCCGATGGCAGAACAGCAAACAGCCGAATTACCCCTTGATCCGCCCACCCCAGCGCCGAAGAAATCCAGCCTGCGTGATACCGCAAAGCTGCACAGCCGTATCCTATCGCAGCTTGGCCCCTCGCCATTGGCCGAGGATCAGTTGATCCGCGATCTGGCTCGCCCTGCGACGGAAATCGCACCGGTCCTTCTGGACCTCGAACTTGATGGCAAGATCCAGCGCCAACCGGGCGGGTTGCTGTCACGGGTGAACTGAACACCAGCCAACGAAGCCCGTGATTTGCGTCACCTGCGCGCAAGTTTCACAAGGCCCGTTGACAATCCCCCACGCCCCCCCACATGTTGCCGCGCCAGTGCCCCATGTTCGTTTGCAAAGGATTCCCATGCCAGTCGTCGTCGTTGAATCCCCTGCTAAGGCCAAGACAATTAACAAATATTTGGGGGACAACTACACCGTTCTGGCATCTTACGGTCATGTGCGTGACCTGCCGCCAAAGGATGGCAGTGTTGACCCTGACGCCGATTTCGAGATGCAGTGGGAAGTCGCAAGCGACAGCAAAAAGCATATCAAGGCGATCGCCGATGCATTGGCCAAGGACAACAACCTGATCCTCGCCACCGACCCCGACCGCGAGGGCGAGGCCATCAGCTGGCACCTTGAAGAAGCACTGCGCAAACGCAAGTCCATCAAGAAAGACACCCCCGTCAGCCGTGTGGTGTTCAACGCCATCACCAAGGCCGCCGTGACCGAGGCGATGAAAAATCCCCGTTCGGTCGATCAACCCCTGGTCGAGGCATATCTGGCCCGCCGCGCGCTGGACTATCTGGTGGGATTCAAACTTTCGCCCGTGCTGTGGCGCCGCCTGCCCGGCGCGAAATCCGCAGGCCGTGTGCAATCGGTCTGCCTGCGCCTGATCGTCGAGCGCGAAATGGAAATCGAAGCCTTTAACGCCCGCGAATACTGGAGCGTCAAAGCCCTGCTCGATACACCGCGCGGCCAGCCTGTCGAGGCGCGTTTGACCGTGCTTGCAGGCAAAAAGCTGGAAAAGTTCAGCCTCGAAAACGCCACGCAGGCGGAAATGGCCGAAACTGCGGTGAAATCCCGCGATCTGACCGTCAAATCCGTCGAGGCGAAACCGGCCAACCGCAACCCTTCAGCGCCCTTCATGACCTCGACGCTGCAACAAGAGGCATCGCGCAAATTCGGCTTTGGCGCGCGTATGACCATGAATGCGGCCCAGCGTCTTTATGAGGCCGGATTGATCACCTACATGCGGACCGACGGCATTGATATGGCCCCCGAAGCCGTCAGTGCCGCACGCGACGCGATCAAGGACAAGTATGGCGCGGATTACGTGCCTACCAGCCCGCGCATCTATAAAAACAAGGCCAAGAACGCGCAGGAAGCCCACGAATGCATCCGCCCTACCGAACTGTCCAAGGACGCAAGCGAAGCGAAAATCGCCGACCCGGACCAGCGCAAGCTTTATGATCTGATCTGGAAGCGCACGATCGCCAGCCAGATGGAAGGTGCACGCATGGAGCGCACCACCGTCGATATCGCCAGCGCTGATGGGCAGGTCGAACTGCGCGCCACCGGGCAGGTCGTGTTGTTCGATGGTTTCTTGCGCGTCTATGAAGAAGGCCGCGATGATGACGTGGTCGATGACGACGACAAGCGCCTGCCGCAGATGGCCACGGGCGAAGGCATGACCAAAAAATCGGTCACACCCGAACAGCATTTCACCCAGCCCCCGCCGCGCTACACCGAAGCCACGCTGGTCAAACGCATGGAAGAACTGGGCATCGGCCGTCCATCGACCTATGCCAGCATCGTCACCACGATTCAGGACCGCGAATATGTCCGCAAGGAAAAGAACCGCCTGATCCCCGAGGACAAGGGGCGATTGGTCACGGCCTTCCTGACCAATTATTTCCGCAAATATGTAGGATACGACTACACCGCGAGCCTTGAAGAAGAGCTTGATTATGTCAGCGCGGGTGATGCGGATTACAAAAAGCTGCTCGCCGATTTCTGGGCCGACTTCAAAGTCACCATCGACGAGGCGATGGACAATTCCATCACGGATGTCCTTGAAAAGATCAATGAAGTCCTTGCACCGCACATCTTTCCCCCCAACGAGGACGGCACCGATCCGCGCCTTTGCCCCAACTGCGGTGCGGGGCGTTTGTCGATGCGCACGGCCCGTTCGGGCGGTGCCTTCATTGGCTGCTCGAACTACCCCGACTGTCGCTATACCCGCGCCTTTGGCCCCCCCGGCGGCGACAATTCCGCAGGCATCCCGCCCGAAGGCAAACTGCTGGGCGAAGATGCGGGCGACAAAATCTGGATTCACAAGGGTCGCTTTGGCCCCTACGCCCAGCGCGGCGAAGTCAGCGACGACAACAAAAAGCCGCCCCGCCAGTCGATCCCCAAAGAATGGCCCCCCGAGGAGGTTGAGCTTGAAACAGCCGTCAAACTGCTGTCCCTGCCCCGCCTGATCGGCCCCCACCCCGAGGATGGCGTGAACGTCTGGGCCAATATCGGCCGCTATGGCCCCTATATCAAACACGCCGAAAGCACATCCGAAAGGGGCGGCACCAATGCCAACCTCGAAGGGCTGGACGAAGTGTTTACCGTCGGCATGAACCGCGCCGTGCAATTGCTGGCCGAAAAGGTCGCCTCGCGTGGTGGGCGTGGCGGTGCAGCCAAGACCCTGCGCGATCTGGGCGAACACCCCGATGGCGGCCCCGTGGCAATCATGGAAGGCAAATACGGGCCGTATGTGAAGTGGGACAAGATCAACGCAACCCTGCCCAAGGACAGCGACCCCGAAGCGCTGACCATGGAACAGGCCGTTGACCTGATCGCCGAAAAGGCCGCCAAAAAGGGAACGCGCAAGAAAGTAGCCCCGAAAAAGAAGGCCGCCGCCAAGAAACCCGCCGCGAAAAAGGCAGCGGCCAAGAAGAAACCTGCGGCCAAGTAACGCCCGCCGCAGCGCAGCAATCTCATTGACTCTCCCCGCATCGGACGCAACAACTACGCGAACCGATGCGAGGGGCACTTCATGCAGAAAATATACTCAGACGCCGCCGCCGCCCTTGACGGGTTGCTTCACGACGGCATGTTCATCGCCGCCGGGGGCTTTGGCCTTTGCGGAATCCCCGAATTGCTGTTGGCCGCGATCAGGGATGCAGGCACCAGGGATCTGACATTTGCATCCAACAATGCCGGCGTTGATGATTTCGGCATCGGCATCCTGCTGCAAACGCGGCAGGTAAAAAAGATGATCAGTTCCTATGTGGGTGAAAACGCCGAATTCATGCGCCAGTATCTGTCGGGCGAACTTGAGCTGGAATTCAACCCGCAGGGCACGCTGGCCGAACGGATGCGCGCCGGTGGCTGTGGCATCCCCGGTTTTTATACGAAAACCGGCGTGGGCACCGTGATTGCCGACGGCAAGGAACACAAGGACTTCCCCACCGGCGAAAACGGCGCCATGGAAACCTACATCATGGAAAACGGCATCTTTGCCGATCTGGCCATCGTCAAGGCCTGGAAGGCCGACGAAACCGGCAACCTGATGTTCCGCAAGACCGCACGCAACTTCAACCCGCCTGCGGCCATGTGTGGCAAGACCTGCGTTGTCGAGGTCGAGGAAATCGTGCCCACAGGCAGTCTTGACCCCGACGCGATCCACCTGCCGGGCATCTATGTGCACCGGATCATTCAGGGGACGCACGAAAAACGGATCGAGCAACGCACCGTGAGGACAGCATAATGTGGGATCGCAATCAAATGGCGCAGCGCGCCGCGCAAGAACTGCAAGACGGCTGGTATGTGAACCTTGGCATCGGCATCCCGACGCTGGTCGCGAACTATGTCGGCGACAAGGACATCACCCTGCAATCGGAAAACGGCATGCTGGGCATGGGCCCCTTCCCGCTTGAAGGCGATGAAGACGCCGACCTGATCAACGCGGGCAAGCAAACCATCACCGAATTGAAACGCACTGCCTATTTCGACAGCGCGACGTCATTTGGCATGATCCGCGGTGGCAAGATTGCCGCCGCAATCCTTGGCGCGATGGAAGTGGCTGAAAACGGCGATCTGGCCAACTGGATGATCCCCGGCAAGCTGGTCAAAGGCATGGGTGGCGCGATGGATCTGGTCGCTGGCGTCGGCCGCGTGATCGTCGTGATGGACCACACCAACAAACACGGCGACAGCAAACTCCTGAAAGAATGCACGCTGCCGTTGACCGGCAAGGGCGTCGTCGACCGGATCATCACCAACCTCGGCGTGCTTGATGTCGTCTCTGGCGGCCTCAAGATCGTCGAATGCGCGAACGGCGTATCCGAGGACGAACTGCGCGCCGCGACCGAGGCCACAATCGTCTAATTCTTTTGTTCCAAAATACCTCCCGCCGGAGGCTCCAACGCAAGCCACCGGCGGGACCAAAGATCTGACATGATCACCCGCAACGCCCTGCATAAACTGCGGCGCGGCAGCGCCACCGCTTGATTGGCCAGAAAACCGTTTCCGAACGGGCAACAACTCCATATTCTTGCCCCATTCTGTCGCTAAACGGGCGTCAATGAGCATGAGCAGTATAAATCCGGCCCCGATCCCCGCAGCGCGTCCGCAAAAGGCGCGTCGTTGGCGTGATATCGCATTGCTGGCCATTCTTTTCGCATTTGTGATCGCCGGACTGGCCAGCCTTGCCTATGCGACTGGCTGGGAAGAAACCAAAGCCCAGCTGGCCCGCATCACATGGGCGCAGATCGGGGTCTTGCTGGCCCTGTCGCTGGTCAACTACCTGTTTCGTGCTGCGCGCTGGCATATGTTTGCCCGCCGCCTTGGCTTGCCGACCACACCCATTCAGGACACCCGCCATTTTCTGGGCGGCTTTGCGATGTCCGTCACACCTGCCCGCGTAGGCGAATTGATCCGCATGCGCTGGCTCAAACGCGAAACCGGCTGGGCGGTGGAACGCACGGCCCCGCTGGTGCTGATGGATCGTGCGTCGGACCTGGCGGCGATGGCCGTGATCCTTGCCGTCGGGTTGGCATTCGGCACGGGCGGCATCGCCTTTGCCCTGCCCGTTGCCGCGCTGGCCCTGTCGGCCGCTTTCATCGCCACACGCCCCAGACTGCTGGCCGCCCTGACAACCCTCACCTTTCGGAGCACCGGACTGTTCCCGCGCCTGTTTGCCCGCATCCGCAGCGCCGCGCGATCCCTGCGCGTCTTTACCACAGCACCCATCATCACCGGCGCGCTGGTCCTTGGCCTGATCGGATGGGTGGCCGAAGGCTATGCCTTTCATCTGCTTCTGGTCTGGATGGGGGCCGATATCGGTTTCTTCATGGCCTTGGCGATCTTTACCTTTTCAACCCTTGCAGGCGGTCTGACCGGTGCGCCGGGCGGTGTTGGCGGGGCCGAGGCGGCAATGGTCGCACTCCTGACTCTTGAAGGTATCCCGCTTGACGTCTCGGTGCCCGCCACCGCCATCATCCGCGTCACGACCCTTTGGTTTGCGATTGGCATCGGCCTTCTGGTCTTTCCGATTGCCGAACGCATTTCGAACCGCGCCGCACAAGAAAGCTGAACAATGACCTGGAAAACCGACACATATGCAGGCTGGGGCCGCGCGTTGACAGCCACAGGCGATATCGCCCGCCCCGAACGCGCCAGCGTGTTGGCCAAGCTGCCCGCCGCCCCTGCGATCGGCAACAAGCGCAGCTATGGCGATGCCCCTTTGAACGACAAGGGCCGCGCGATCGACATGACCCGCCTTGATCGGGTGCTGGATTTTGATGCGGCATCCGGCGTTGTCACGGTTGAATCGGGCCTGACCATCGGCGAACTGGCCCGTTTGTTCGCACCCAAAGGCTGGCTGCCCCCCGTCATGCCCGGCACAGGCTTTGCGACGATTGGCGGCTGTGTCGCGATGGACGTGCACGGCAAGAACCACCACCATATCGGCAGCTTTGGCCAGCATATCACCGCGATTACCCTGCTTCAGAACGGCAAACAGCGCCGGATCGCCCCCAAGGACACAACCCTGTGGCAGGCCACAATCGGCGGCCTGGGCCAGACCGGCGTGATAACCAGCGCGTCGATCCAGATGCTGGCCTGCAAGGGCGATGTGATGATGGTCACTGAAAGACGTGCCGAAGGCTGGGACGAACATATCGCCCTGCTTGATGCCTCGCAGGCGACCTATACAGTCGGCTGGATTGATGCGACCGCGCGGGGTGATGCTCTTGGCCGTGGCATTCTGGAAGAAGGCGAAACCGGCGCAGGGCTGGTCCCCAAACCCAAACCCTCGAAATCCGTGCCCTTCAACGCGCCGCATTTCGCCCTGTCCAAACCCATCGTGCGCGCCTTTAATGCCGCCTACTACCGCCGTGTGCCTGCCGATGGCCGCACCGTGGTAAAACCCATTCAGGATTTCTTTTTCCCGCTGGATCGCATCCACGACTGGAACAAATTGTATGGCAAACGCGGCTTTCACCAGTTCCAATGCGTGGTTCCGCTGGATCAGGCCGGCGCCCTGCGCGCGATGCTGGACAAGATCGCGCATAGCGGCCTTGCGTCCCCCCTTGCTGTCCTGAAACGCATGGGCGAAGGCCGCGCAGGATACCTGTCCTTCCCGATGGAGGGCTATACGCTGGCCGTCGATTTCCCCAACCGCGCCGCCGCACGCGAACTGATCGGCGAACTTGAGGATATGACAACATCCGCAGGTGGCCGCCTTTATCTGGCCAAGGACGCGCTGGCGACACCGGAACAAATGGCGGCGATGTATCCCCAATTGCCCCAGTGGCAAAAGGTGGTGGCCAAAGCCGACCCAAAGGGTGCACTCGCCACCGATATGACCCGCCGATTGCAGCTAAGGAGCGCGACATGAGCGATACCTGGATCATCCTTGGCGCCACATCCGCCATTGCGCGTGCGTTCATGCGTGACCGTGCCGAAACCGGTGTGACCCTGATTTTATGTGGCCGCGATATGGACGACATGGCGGGCACGGCCGCGGACCTGAAAGCGCGCGGCGCGGCAGATGCCCATGTGCTGCGCCTTGATGTGCGCGATGCGAAAACGTTCAAACCGATCCTTGATCTGGCCGCCGACATGCACGGCATGCTGAATGCCGCCGTCTTTACCGGATCAATGCCTGATCAAGCGGTGATCGACGAAAACCCTGAAATGATCGACGGCGTGGTGATGGACAGTTTCACTGGCCCCGCGCAATTCCTTCAGCGCCTTGCGCCGATGATGGAGGTTCGCGGAGGCGGTGCCATTGTCGGTGTCGGGTCCGTTGCCGGTGATCGCGGGCGTTTGGGCAACTACGTTTACGGCGCGGCCAAGGCCGGTTTTGCCACCTATCTGTCGGGCCTGCGCAACCGTTTGGGGCGGTCTGGCGTACACGTAATGACCGTGAAACCCGGCCCCGTCGATACGGCGATGACATGGGGGCTTGATTCCATGCCCTTCATGACCACGCCCGAAGCCGCAGCCAAAGACATCGCCAAAGGCCTGCGCAAGGGGCGCAACGTGATCTATACGGCAGGGATTTGGCGGCTGGTCATGCTGGTAATCCGCAACGTGCCCGAACCGATCTTCAAGAAGCTGTCTATATAGATCCGGGCTAGAATCCGAATAGCTGCTGCCAGATACCTGCTGAATAAAACATCAGCGCCAGTGTCATCAGCAACAACCCGATGCCGCGCTTGTCGCGCAGGGCGAAAACAATCGGGTCGTAGTCCTGCTTGCCCAGATAGCCCAGCCGGATCATCCGGAACAGCCAACCCGCGATCGGGATCAGCGCAAGCCACATCAGCCATTTCGTCGGATACAGCACCTGTGCCTGCGCACTGTGGCTGTATAGAAAGAAAATCACCAACGCGCCGACCATGCCAATCGCCGCCATATTCAGCAGATCACCGCGATCGGTGCGTCCGTATCCCCGCCCCGGCAGGCGTTCATCATCGGTCGCCAGCGCCAGTTCCGTCATGCGTTTGACGCAGCCCAGCGTGATAAAGACCGGAAAGATAAAGATCAGCATAAAGACCGATGCATCAACGCGGCTTGCCGCCGCCCCTGCCACCACGCGCAGGGTATAAAGTGTTGCCAGCACGGCGATATCAATCCAGCGCATCCGTTTCAGGCGCAGCGAATAGGCCAGTGACAGGATCATGTAGGTGACGATCACCAACAGGAATGCACTGCCCAGCAACGCGCCAACCCCCAGCGCGATCAGCCCCAGCGCGCCGCAGGCCGCCATGCCAACGGTAATGGGCACGGCCCCGCTGGCAAACGGGCGGCGGCATTTGGTGGCGTGCAGGCGGTCTGCCTCAAGGTCAAGCAGATCATTGACGATATAGATACAGGACGCCGCAGCCGAAAACGCCGCGATCCCCAGCAAGACCAGCCCAAGGGTCGCAAGGCCGAATTCATGTGCCGCCAGCATCGGCAAGAGCAACAGCACGTTCTTGACCCACTGGTGCGGGCGCAAGGCACGGATCAGGTCACGCGGGGCCCAGCCCCCGTCCAGTTTGGTCACGTTGGCCAGTTTCGATGTGCCGCTGACCCCGCCCACGACAATTGCCGTATCCGCATGGGGCCAGACGGCCATATCAGCGGCATCGTTGCCCGCGTAGTCAAAACCACCCTCACCATAGGCAGCAACCAGTGCATCAGCCTTGGCCGCGCCCTTGAGGTTTACGCTACCGTCCGATGCGAAAATGCGCTGGCCCATGCCATAATGATCCGCCAGCGGCTGCACGAGGCTGGCATCGGACGCCGAGGCAAGGAAAACCTCGCGCCCGTCATCGCGCGCCGCAGTCGCCATCGCGGCCACATCTGCGTTCACGGGCAACAGATCGGTGCGGATCTGCGCGATTTGCGCCAGCTCCGCCTTGAGCGCGGCACGATCACGAAAATGCGTGAAACTTGCGCCCAAGGTCGCCATCGGGTCGCGCCCCATGCCCGCCCACCAGCATTCCAGCAGCATATCCGTTTTCAGAAAGGTGCCATCGACATCCAGCACCAGCGGCAGTTTATCAGCCAAGTCAGCCCCCGTTCATCGCAAAAACACAGCCATCCGTCACCAGTTCGGGCGGTGTCATGCAAAGCCCGCGGGCAACCTGCCACGCAGCCAGCACCTTGGGCACATAGGCGCGGGTTTCAGCATAAGGTGGCACGCCGCCATTGGTGCGCACAGCCCCCTCGCCCGCGTTATAGCCTGCCAGCACAAGGATCGGGTCGCGGTCGAATTCTTGCATCAGCCACGCAAGGTAGGCCACGCCGCCTTTGATATTGTCGGCGGCGTCCAGACTGTCCGTGACACCGAAACGCGCCGCCGTGGGCGGCATCAACTGCATCAGCCCCTGGGCGCCTGCATGGCTTTGTGCATCCACGCGGCCCGCACTTTCCACCGCAATCACCGCCAGCACCAAAGCCGGCGACACTTCGGTGCCGACCGTTTCGCGCAGGATGTCCAATCCGTGCGCATTGGCGATTTCAGTCATGGTTTGCAAACGCGGGGCGGGCACGGTGCTGCCCTCGGGGGCATTGCGCATCTCGCGCAGGGCCATGGCAAGTCGCCCTGGCCCGCTATCTTCGATCTTTGGCGATACGGCCAGCCAGAACCATTCCAGTCCGGTGATTTGCGCAACTGCCCCCGCCGTGCCGCCACGTGACACCGGTGCCGGACCGGCACCACCCTCGCCCGCGCGCGCGGGTGCTGCGGGACCCGATGGCGCAGAGGGCGCGATCTGAACGGTAATGCGGTTGCCTGCACCTGCCGTTGGCACAGTCACGCGGCGAAACGTAAAGTCGGGCTGCAAGCGGTTCGCCTCGGCATAAGCCGGCGCTGCCAGCAACGCAGCCACAAGGGCCGTATATAGTGTGACGCGCCGCTTCATGCGGATTCGTGCCCCTGCCTCGTTTCTTATTAGAGTCTTTATCGCAAAGATCGCGGCCTCTGACCACCAATCTGTGAACAATGCGAATGTGCTGCGCTTTATTGGACACGCCTGCGCAACGGTCAACTCCGCTCAAAGACAAAATGAGCTAAAAATTTACACATAAAAACAATTCGTTAACCATGAATTTCCCAGAAAATCACGCTCGCCGAAAAATGCACGAAACCGGTCAAAGTCTCGCCCCATTCCACTGGCTATATATGCCCATCCAAGACGGGGACTGCACCAACAAGAGGCCGGTGCGGGACGATCCGGATAGGTAGTGAAACTGAGCGACACCCTGAGGAGGGACATACAATGCTTAACTTTATCAAGAACTTCCGCAACGACGAAGACGGCGCAGTCACAGTTGACTGGGTTGTGCTGACCGCAGCCATCGTGGGCCTGGGCATCGCTGTCCTGACTTCGGTTGGTAACGGCACCACAGCTTTGGGCGACAAGATCAGCTCGCAGCTCACCGCACAAACCATCGTCGACTATAACTAATCAACCCCGACTTCTGGAGAATACACATGCTTAACTTCATCAAAAACTTCCGCGCCGACGAAGATGGTGCCGTGACCGTTGACTGGGTTGTTCTGACAGCCGCAATCGTTGGCCTTGGCATCGCAGTTCTGACTTCGGTTGGTAACGGCACGACTGCCCTGGGCGACAAAATCAGCTCGCAGCTGACCGCACAGACAATCGTCGACTATAACTAATCAACCCCGACTTCTGGAGAATACACATGCTTAACTTCATCAAAAACTTCCGCGCCGACGAAGATGGTGCCGTGACCGTTGACTGGGTTGTTCTGACAGCCGCAATCGTTGGCCTTGGCATCGCAGTTCTGACTTCGGTTGGTAACGGCACGACTGCCCTGGGCGACAAAATCAGCTCGCAGCTGACCGCACAGACAATCGTCGACTACAACTAAGTCGTCGTGACACGATCAAAACGGGCCGCACCTTTGTGTGTGGCCCTTTTTGTTTCCACGATCCGACTTGCGAAAGCACCAATTTGTCACCCGCCAACCCACTTGCTGCCACATTACAGCGGCAAAACGGATGCAAGACAACTTACACCCCAATTAACGGAGTCCATCATGTTTAATTATTTCAAGCGGTTCCACGCGCAAGACGACGGTGCCATCACCGTTGACTGGGTCGTGCTGACAGCCGCCATCATCGGGCTCGCGCTTGCAGTGATCGCAACAATCGGGGACGGCGCGGTGGATCATTCCAACAGCGTTGGCAACCGCCTCACAAGCCAGGAAATTCCTGAGTATTGATCGACAACTGGCGTGAATTTTCACGCCAAAGCCGCCCCGCTGGCACGAAATCGCCGCAATCGCGTGCAAATGTCGGTGTGAACCGTGCCACGAGGGTGCGGAGAGGCAAAAGAGTTGGTCCTGAAAGGATAGAGTTATGAGAGCCGTATTTGGATTGGTCCTGATTGTAGGCATGGCCCTTGCGGGTTTTGCGATCTACATGGTTCAGGGCTACTTTGAGCAACAAAACGCCGAGCTTGCCGAGCAACGCGCACGCGCCGCACAGAATGTCGCCACCGTCGATGTGATCGCCGTCAACCGGCAGATGACATACGGCGAAGTGATTACCACTGCCGACATTCAGTTCATCAAATATGCAGAACCCTTCCTTCCCGAAGGTGTCTTCATGACCCAGGAAGACCTGTTCCCAAATGGCGGGGACGAACTGCGTGTCGTGCTGCGCCAGTTGGAAGAAAATGAACCGATCATCGCGATCAAAGTCACCGAACCGGGTGAAGATGCAGGCCTGACCTCGCGCCTTTCCCGCGGCATGCGTGCCTTTACGATCCGTGTTGACGTGGCATCGGGCGTGTCCGGCTTCCTGAACCCGGGCGACCGTGTTGACGTCTATTGGACGGGTCGCATCGAAGGTGCCGGTCGCAATGGTGGCGATGTCACCAAGCTGATCGAAACCGGCGTTGAAATCATTGCGGTTGACCAGACGGCCGACAGCAACCGCGGCGAAGCCAGCGTGGCACGCACCGTCACAGTGCAGGTCACGCCCCAGGAAGTTGCCGCACTGGCGCAGGCACAATCATCGGGTCGTTTGTCACTGTCATTGGTGGGTCGCGAAGACGACAGCGTGGTCGATGCCATCGAAGTTGACCAACGTTCGCTGCTTGGGATCGCCGAACAGGTGGTCGTGCCCGAGGCGGTTGAAGAACAAGGTTGCTCGATCCGCACACGTCGCGGCGCCGAAACAATCGACGTGCCAATCCCCTGCACGAATTGATAAAAACGAACATCGCAACAAGGCGCGCCCGTCAAAACGGCGCGCCTTTTCTATGACCCAAGGGCAACCTGTTGCGGTTTATCCACATAAGATTCGCCCCGCAACGCATTGATTCTTGCTATTTTTGCGCGGTTGGGCCATCGTCGCCCCAATGACGGACACAAGTCCGCGTTTTCTTGGGCGTGATCACAGAGGCAGGTCACAATGAAATATGACAGATTTATCAAGGCCGCATTGACTGGCCTTACACTTGCAATCGCGGCGGCACCGACATCGGCACCCGCTGAAACCTTGCAAGTTATGCGTGGTTCTCCATCCAGCGCGCTACAGGTTCCGATGAACCGTGCCGTTGTTGTGGAAAGCGACGTTCCTTTCACAGAACTTAGCATCGCCAACCCCGGCATTGCCGACATTTCCTCGCTCTCGGATCGCACGATCTATGTGTTGGGCAAGGAACCGGGTCGCACAACGCTGACCCTTTTGGGTGCCGATGGCCGCTTGATTACCAATGTCGAGGTCCACGTGACCCCCGACATCGCAGAATTCAAGGAACGGCTGGAGCAGATCCTGCCCGGCGAAAACATCGAAGTGCGCACGGCCAATGACGGGATCGTCCTTTCTGGCACGGTATCCAGCATTTCGCGCCTTGATCGCGCGCTTGAACTGGCCAACCGCTATGCACCCGAACGTGTTTCCAACCTGATGAGCGTCGGCGGCACCCAGCAGGTGATGTTGCGCGTGCGTTTCGCTGAAATGCAACGTTCTGTATCCAAATCACTCAGTTCCTCGCTGGCCCTTGGCGGCACGGCCCTGGGCGGTGATCTGGGAATTTCCGGCGGCACCGGTGGTGCTGTGACGGCAGGTGGCGCGGCAAGCACGCTGACGGGCACCCTGCCCGGCGCCAACGAAAACAACGGCGCGATGCTGTTTGGCTTTAATGCCGGTGGCCTTGAGGTTGGGATCCTTCTGGAAGCCCTCGAAGCGCGCGGTGTCGTGCGCACACTGGCCGAGCCAAACCTGACAGCCCTGTCCGGGCAAGAGGCAAGCTTTCTTGCCGGTGGCGAATACCCAATTCCAGTTGCCCAGGACAACGGCGCGATCACGATCGAATACAAACCTTTCGGGATCGAGCTGAACTTTACACCCCGCGTGGTGGACGGCGACATCATCAACCTTGAATTGATGGCCGCCGTGTCCTCGATTGACCCGACAAACGGCTTTACCCAGGGCGGGTTTACCGTTGATGCGTTCAAACGCCGCGAAACATCGACAACTGTTGAAATGCGCGACGGTGAAAGCTTTGCCATCGCCGGCCTGTTGTCGGACGACTTTATTGACCTCAATGGTCAGGTGCCGTGGCTGGGTGACATCCCGGTGCTGGGTGCCCTGTTCCGCAGCGCTGAATATTCGCGCCAGCAGACCGAACTGGTGATTATCGTGACTCCGCATCTTGTGACACCGACCCGTGGCGAGGCTTTGGCCCTGCCCACCGACCGTGTCCGCCCCCCTTCCGAACGCGACTTGTTCCTGTTCGGCCGTGTCGCCGCTGGCGAAGGCCCGACAACAGGTGGCGCCGGAGAGGTTGCAAGACAGGACTTCAGCGGGTCATATGGCTACGTGCTTGACTAAAAAGGGATGAGACCGATGAAATATCTTGTTGCGACAGCGGCAATCGCGGTCTCACTCGCGGGTTGCACCGATGGGAACAACTTTTTCCCCACGTTCAACCGCGAGGCGGGCAGCCAGATCGATTCAGGCACTTTCGGCAATTCCACGATGGCCAACACCATGGTGCAAACAGGCCAAAGCGGCTACACCATCAACCTGGCGCGCCGCTTCGCTTCCGAAGTGTCATCAACTGTCAATTTCCCGTTTAATTCCACGGCATTGGATGAACAGGCCCGCGCAACCCTGCGTGAACAGGCCCAATGGATCCGGCAGTTCCCCGAAGTGCGTTTCAAGGTTTATGGCCACACCGATCTTGTCGGTTCACAGGCCTATAACCGCCGTCTGGGCCTGCAACGTGCGCAGGCCGTTGTGCTGTATCTGACCAGTCAGGGTATCGGGCGTGACCGGCTTGAAGCTGTTGTATCTTTCGGTGAAACCCAGCCGCTGATCGTGACCGACGGCCAGGAACGCCGCAATCGCCGCACGGTGACAGAAGTGTCCGGATTCGTTCAGAACCACCCGACAATCATGAATGGCCGCTACGGCGAAGTCATTTTCCGCGACTATGTGACCAGTGCCGCCGCCCCAACGACCCTGTCGGGCGGGCGTGGTGCGCAACTCACACCCTAAAACCAAACATATCTCCGGCAAAAGCGGGCCCAGTGTGGTCCGTTTTTGTTTTTGGGGCGGGAAATCGCGAAACAACCCCCGATAAATTCCGGTGATCGTCGCGAGAATTCGCACAATTGGAGTTTTTTGGCCCCAATCTGGTCACGTTTCCCAAGCAAGTTACTCCCAATCGAGAGACCCAAGCCCCGATACGGGCATGGGCATCGGTGGGGATATGCTCCGGCCAATTCAGGGCCGACCGGCAAATCAACGTCCCCGTCCGTTGCCCGATAACAAAGGACGTAAGGCAATGAGTAGCAACGCAGTATTGCAGCCCGACCCACAGCCGATCGTGGCGTGCACGATTAGCCGCGATGTGCAGATTTTTGATCTGCTGATCGAAGACATGGAAGCAACCCTTGGTGAAAACTGGGGTGATCTTGGCTTTGGTGACGCGCTCGCGTTCCTTGAACAGCCCGAAGCGGCTGAATTGCAGTTTATCGCCGTGGCGCTGGACGAGGAGGACGAGGCCGATCTGTCCTTGATCACTGACATCATTGCGGCGGCAAAGTCCCGTGAAATCAAGGTGATACTGATCGCCGAAGATGTCAGCCCGGCATCCTTGCACCAGCTGTTGCGTGAAGGTGGCGATGAATTTGTCCCCTACCCTCTGCCGGAAAACGAACTGGCCCGCGCCATTGAACGTGTCCTGGCCGAACCCGCCGAAGCCCCCGTTGCGCCCGAAATGCAAAACAAGCTCAAGGCGACAGGCGATCGCAATGGCGTTGTGATCCCCGTGCACGGCATGGCCGGCGGCACAGGCGCGACAACCCTTGCGGTGAACCTTGCGTGGGAGCTGGCCAATATCGACAAGGACAAACCACCACGGGTTTGCCTGATTGATCTGGATCTGCAGTTTGGCAGCACATCCACCTATCTGGACCTGCCGCGCCGCGAATCGGTGTTTGAAATGCTGTCGGACACGGAATCGATGGATAGCGAAAGCTTTATGCACTCGCTGTTGTCCTACGAGGACAAGCTGCATGTGCTGACCTCGCCGACCGATCTGATTCCGCTTGATCTGATCGGCCCCGCCGATGTGGAACGCATCATCGAAATGGCGCGCACGAATTTCGACTATGTCGTGATCGACATGCCGTCGACGATGGTGGAATGGTCCGAAACTGTGTTGCATGCCGCCCACGTCTATTTCGCGACGCTGGAAATGGACCTGCGCTCGGCCCAGAACACACTGCGCCTCAAGCGCGCGCTTCAGGGCGAGGACCTGCCGTTTGAAAAGCTGCGTTTTGTGCTGAACCGCGCACCGAAATTCACAGACCTGAACGGCAAGAGCCGCGTCAAGCGTCTGGCTGAATCCCTGGGAATTTCCATTGAGGTGCAGATGCCCGACGGCGGCAAGCCCGTCGCGCAGAACGCCGATCACGGCGCGCCACTGTCCGAAGGCATTCCCAAGAACCCGCTGCGCAAGGAAATCGCAAAGCTGGCCAAGTCTGTCCACGAGGTCAACACGGCCGACGTGGCCGCAACAAGCTCATAAGGGGCATCCGATGTTTTCCAAGTATAAAAAACCCGATGCAAAGGCTGCCAGCAACGTCACACCGATGCCGGTTCCCGAAGCGCCAAAAGCGTCCTTGATGAAGGCCAAACCTGTTGCCGCACAGGCCGCGCCGCAGGACAAGGAGAAAAAGCGCAAGGAGCGGCTGGGCGAGATCAAGCTCGAGCTGCACAAGGCGCTGCTGGACAACCTGAACCTCTCGGCGCTGGAAAACGCGTCCGAGAACGATTTGCGTCAGGAAATCAACGCGATTGCCACCGAAACCCTCGAAGAAATGGGCGTCGTGCTGAACCGCGACGAGCGCCAGTCCCTGAACCAGGACCTTTTCTTTGAAGTCACGGGCCTTGGCCCGCTGGAAACGCTGCTGAAAGACGACAGCGTCAACGATATTCTGGTGAACGGCCCGCAACAGATTTTTGTGGAACGCGATGGCAAACTGCAGCTGACAGATATTACCTTCAAGGACGAACGCCACCTGCTGCGCATTATCGACAAGATCGTGTCGGCCGTGGGCCGCCGCGTCGATGAAAGCAACCCTTACGTCGATGCGCGTCTTGCCGATGGGTCGCGTTTCAACGCGATGGTGCCACCGGTCGCTGTTGACGGCTCGCTGGTGTCCATTCGCAAGTTCAAAAAGGAAAAGCTGGCGATTGACGATCTGGTCAAGTTCGGCGCTTTTACCGAAGAAATGGCCGCCTATTTGCAGGCCGCCGTGTCCACGCGATTGAACGTCATCGTATCGGGCGGGACGGGTTCGGGTAAAACAACCACCCTGAACGCCCTGTCGTCGTTCATTGATGACAGCGAACGCATCCTCACGATCGAGGATACGGCGGAACTTCAACTGCAACAGACCCACGTGGGCCGGATGGAAAGCCGCCCGCCCAACGTCGAAGGCAAAGGTGCGGTCAGCCAGCGTGACTGTCTGAAAAACGCCCTGCGTATGCGCCCTGACCGGATCATCGTGGGTGAAACCCGCGGCGAGGAAGTGATCGACATGCTGCAGGCCATGAACACCGGTCACGACGGGTCAATGACCACAATTCACGCCAACTCGGCGCGTGATGGTGTGTCGCGTCTGGAAAACATGATCGCGATGGCCGGCATCGAAATGCCGCTCAAGGCGATGCGCAGCCAGATTTCATCGGCTGTGAACCTGATCGTGCAGGCCTCGCGTTTGCAGGACGGGTCGCGCCGCATGACGTCGATCACGGAAATCACCGGCATGGAAGGCGATGTGATTTCCATGCAGGAAATCTTTCGCTTCCAGCGTGTCGGCCTGACACCGGACAACAAGATCATCGGCCACTTTACGGCGACGGGCGTGCGTTCGCACTTCTCGGATCGCTTCAAGCTGTGGGGCTATGACCTGCCCCCGGCAATCTTTGAACCCATGGTCGCGGAGTAACGCTCATGACAATTTCCGCCGAACCCATCATCTATGGCCTCATTTTCGTGGCCATTCTGGTGCTTGTCGAAGGTCTGTATCTGACCGTCTTTGGCAAATCCATCAGCCTCAACAACAAGGTCAACCGCCGGCTTGAACTGCTTGAAAAAGGCGCGGGTCGCGAACAGGTTCTGGAACAGCTCCGCAAGGAAATGTCCCAGCACATGAAATCGAAAAGCATCCCGCTTTATTCGATCCTGGCCAGCAAGGCACAAAAGGCCAATATCGCCTTTACACCGCCCCAGCTGATCATGGTCATGGCCGCGCTTGGCGTCATGGCCTTTATCGGTCTGACCGTCGGCACCGGTGCCAGCGTGCAAATTCGCGCGGGCGTCGCGGCCGCGATGGGCGTGGGCGGCGTTTACGTCTGGATCAACGGCAAGGCCAAAAAGCGCATGGCCCTTTTGGAAGAACAACTGCCCGATGCGGTTGAACTGATGGTGCGTTCCTTGCGTGTGGGTCACCCGTTTTCATCCGCCATTGCCATTGTCGCCAAGGAGATCCCCGACCCGCTTGGCACCGAAATGGGCATGATCTCGGACGAGGCCGCCTATGGTCGCGATATGGGTGAGACCCTGAAACACATGGCCGAACGGATGGACATGCAGGATATGCGCTTTCTGGCCGTGGCCGTGACGATCCAGCAAACGGCCGGTGGTAACCTTGCCGAAATTCTGGACGGTCTGGCCAAAGTGATCCGGGCGCGGTTCAAACTGTTCCGCCGTGTAAAGGCGATCACCGCCGAGGCAAAGTGGTCAGGCATGTTCCTGTCCGTCTTTCCGCTGTTGGCATTGGTCGGGATCAACGTGATCCAGCCGAACTATTATGACGATGTCAAAGAAACCTCCGTGTTTATCCCCGCCTGTCTTGTGGTGGCGGCGTTCCTGACGGTCAACGTGATCGTTATGAAAACACTCGTGAATATCAAGGTGTAAGGACCAGACTATGGACATCCTGACAACCATTTCCGATCTGCTGACCGACAAGCTGGGCCCGTTTGGCCCGCTGATTGTCGTGGGCATGCTGGGCGTATTGATGATCTTGCTGGTCTTGCCGACCATGCTCAAGAAAGAGGTCGATCCGCTGGACAAGCTGCGTGCCAGCACGCGCGCGCAAAACTCGGCCCTGTCAAAGGCCGAAAAACTGCGGGCGGGCGGCGGCAAGGACAAGCTGGAAAAATACTCCAACTTTCTGGAACCGCAGGACGAGGAAGAGTTTTCCGCAATCCGTCTGAAACTGATGCAGGCCGGCTACCGCACCAAGAACGCGGTGCGGATGTATCACTTTGCGCAATTTGCGATGGGTGTGGGCCTGCTGTTGGCCGGTGTCGCCTATGCGATCTATGCATCGTCAACCGGTGAACCATCAACCAAGGCGACGATCCTGTCGATCCTGATCCCGGGTGTTGTTGGTTACATGACACCGAAATACTGGGTCACGCGCCGCCAATCCGCGCGTCAGGAAGAAATCGTCAACGGTTTTCCCGACAGTCTTGATATGATGCTTGTCTGCGTCGAAGCGGGCCAGTCGCTTGACCAGTCCATCATCCGCGTTGCCCGCGAGCTGAAATCCGGCTTCCCGGCCCTCGCCTATGAATTCGAGGTCGTCGCCCACGAGATGAAGGCCGGCAAGGACAAGCAGGCCGTGTTGCGCGATATGTCCGAACGCTGCGGCGTGACCGACATCGCCAGCTTTGTGACCGTGCTGATCCAGTCGCAGCAATTCGGCACCTCGATTGCCGAAGCCTTGCGCGTCTATGCCGGTGAAATGCGTGACAAAAGGGTCATGCGCGCCGAAGAAAAGGCCAACACCCTGCCCACAAAGATGACTTTGGCCACGATGATGTTGACGGTTCCGCCGCTTCTGATCATCCTGATCGGGCCGTCGATCTTTAACATCGCGGTAACATTGGGTAACGCGAACTTCTAAGGGTCATGACGCCAAAACCGATTGCAATGATCGCGGTGATTGCCGCCCTCGCCGCCTGTGAACCGGGCGGCTTTGGGCGTGCCGATGGTCAGGTTTATGCGCCCGGTGTGGCCGGACCGGCCGATACGGACGGGCTGATCGTCGGGCATCGGCTGATGGCGGCTGGTGAATACCAGCTTGCACTCGATGCCTATACCCGTGCTGCGGGCCAGCAGGGGCTGAATGTCGACACGCTCAGCGCGCTTGGCTCGGCCAATCTACGTCTGGGGCGGCTGGGACAGGCCGAAACCTTGCTGCGACGCGCCGTTGACGAAGATGCCAGCTTTGCCGCTGCATGGAACAATCTGGGTGTGATCCTGATGGAACGGGGCAAAATCGCCGAAGCGTCACAGGTGTTTCGTCGCGCTTTTGCCACGGATAACGGCAATTCCGACCAGATTCGGGACAACTTGCGCTTGGCACTCGCAAAATTGGACAATCCGGGCTATGAAGACCCCAATGAAGACCAAAAATTCGAATTGGTGCGGCGCGGCACAGGCGACTATGTGATCCTCTCCGCACCCTGAGGCAAGAGCAGTAAAAGGACGCAAAAATGCGCCACCCTATCCTGATGTCCCTGTCATTGGCAGGTGTTGTTGCGTTGACGGCCTGTGGCGATCAATCTGGCGACGCCCAGGTGAACCGCGCCCTGCGCGATGTGAACGTGGTCGATGAAACCAACCTCAACGATGTGATGCTGACGGTCGGTGACCCCAACGAGGCGGTCAACTACTTTGCCCGCGCCAGCGAAAACGATCCTGGACGGATTGACCTGATGCGCGGACTTGCGACATCGCTCGTGCGGGCGCAGCGCCCCGCCGATGCCATCCCCGCCTGGGAGGCCGTGGTTGCCCATGCCGAAGCCACTGCCGACGACAGCGTCGATCTGGCCGATGCCCAGATCCGCAACAACCAGTGGGACGCGGCCGAAATCACCCTTGATAGCGTGCCCCCGACCCACGAGACCTACAAGCGCTACCGCCTTGAGGCGATGATCGCCGACAGCAACGAAGAATGGGACAACGCCGACAGTTTCTATGAAACCGCTGCGGGCCTGACGACCCAGCCTGCCGGTGTGTTCAACAACTGGGGCTTTTCCAAGCTGACACGCGGCGATTATGCGGGCGCCGAACGCCTGTTCGGTGACGCGATCCGCCATGACAGCAGCCTGTTCACCGCCAAGAACAACCTTGTGCTGGCCCGTGGTGCGCAACGCAACTATGATCTGCCCGTCATCCCGATGAGCCAGATCGAGCGCGCGCAACTGCTGCATACGCTGGCCCTGTCCGCGATCAAGCAGAACGATGTGACCATCGGGCGCGGTTTGCTGCGCGAA
This sequence comes from Octadecabacter sp. R77987, assembly GCF_042466115.1. Taxonomy (NCBI): domain Bacteria; kingdom Pseudomonadati; phylum Pseudomonadota; class Alphaproteobacteria; order Rhodobacterales; family Roseobacteraceae; genus Octadecabacter; species Octadecabacter sp. R77987. The sequence goes on from NZ_JAXHBQ010000001.1 coordinate 1,262,010, forward strand.
GCCATCGACACCCACCCCCAGCACTTTGAGGCGGCCGTGCGCAGCCTGCGGGCGCTGGAAGACAACGTCGCGAACTAAGCCCGTGCAGGTGGCCCATTCCGCCAGCGATGCCCTGTGGTATCTGCCCTTGGTCGTGCCGATCTGCATCTTTGTGGCGTGGAACGACATGCGGGTAATGAAGATCCCCAATGTCGCCGTTTATGCTTTGGTCGGGGTGTTTGCCGTCACGGGGTTGCTGACGCTTGATCTGGACGTTTACGCGTGGCGCTGGTTGCACCTGATCGTGATGCTGGTGATCGGTATGGTGCTGAACGCCGCGGGCGTATTGGGCGCAGGCGATGCAAAATTTGCCGCCGCAGCCGCACCGTTTGTCGCGCTGTCGGACCTTTCGACGATGCTGTATATCCTCGCGGCCTGTGCGGCGGGCGGGTATCTGGTGCACCGTCTGGTCAAAATCTCGCCCCTGCGCAAACTGGTCCCCGAGTGGGAAAGCTGGTCATCGGGCAAACGCTTTCCAATGGGCTTTCCGCTTGGGGCGGCACTGGCGTTTTACCTTGCGATCCCGCTGATCTAACCCGCCTTTTCAAACAAAATATACAACGGCGTGCGGCGGATTTCCGTCAGATCATCGGTGCCGCGTTCTGTCACGGCCTTCAGGATCATGACCTGCAAATCATGCGACACGGGACACAGCGGCACCAACAGGTAGTCCGCCGAGTCAAAGCCCGGCAACCCACCATAATACCACGGCGCGCCACCTTCGAGGCGTTCAAGCGCGCCATAAAGCCAGTGCGACGAAAACAGATCGGCGGCCAGCAGGCGCTTGCCCTCGGCCAGCCCGGCCTCTTCCAGATCACGTGTCACTGCATCAAACATGGCCGGCAGGCCCAGTTCCGTCGTGCAATAAGGGAAGACCTCGCCCATGAACTGCGCCTGTTCATCACGGCGCGCGCCCTCGCGGAACTGTTCAAGGCCCGATCCTTCGCCGTCCAGCGCAACACGCCCGTCAACACGCAGTGCACGCAAATCGGCTGTGTGCAAATCCATGTGAATGCCGCCACGGGGCAGGATCGGCGCATATGTCGCCTCGTCCACGCGCAGGTGCCGGAAGGGGCTGTAAAGCATGTTCGCGAACGACGGGGCGATCAGCGCCAGTGCCATCGCCGCCGTGACCAGCTGCGCCGTGCGCAGGTTCAGCCCCATCGCATTTGTCAGGTCAGGCGAGGGCAGCAGGGCCAGCAACAGCACACCCAACAGCAGCAACCACTGCGGATCGTTGCCAAAATTCTGGAACGTCACATAAAAGAACCCCGGCACCAGCAGCAACAGGACCAGCCCCGCATTGGCCTGCCCCGACTGGCGCACAAAGATCACGCCCGCGATCGCCACCAGCGATCCGGCAATATAGGCTGGCGCGCCCATCACCGCGCTAAAGGGTTCACCCGGCTGCGGACGCACATCGGAACTGGCCACCGCCCTAAGATCGCCGATATAGGCCAGCCAATAGTCAACCCCCGCAAACAGGGTGATCAGAACCGCGATCACAACGCCCGTCAAAACGGCAAACATCAGCGTCGACAGGCGTTTGCCCAAAACCAGCGCAAGGACAACCGGCAGGGCAAAAGCAGCGAAATAGGTCACTTTGATCATCACCAGAATAGCCATCATGGCACCGATCACGATACCATCAATGGCCGGTCTCTTGGGGTGGACAGGCGGCAACATGGCCGCAATAACGGCGATAAACGTGGCCGCCCAGGCCCAGCGGTTATAATGCATCGAAAATGAAATGCTGCGCTGCGCCTCGCCGTGGACAAGCGCCAAAAGCAGCCCCATCACGATCAACCCGAACAGCAGCGCAACACTGCGCGACATGCGGCTGTAACCGACCCACCACAGGGCGGGCAGCATCACGGCGGCAAAGGAAACCTGCGCGGATACAATCGCCATGCCAATCCCCATGCCACGGTCCACGAAAAACGCGATTGGCCAGAATGCCAAAGCCCCAATCGGGGTCATGAAATCAACGTGCGGGACCTCTCCGGCGACCATGCGGAACACGATTTGCACCAGATGCAGGGTGTCGCCTTCGTGCCGGCCAATGAAAAACCCGCCCTTGAGCAGGGTCGCCCCGCCCATTGCGACAAGAATTGCCACAAGGAATGCGAAAAATGTAACTGGATTTGGTCGTGTCATGCCTGCCCCTCGCAATGGTTTGTCCATTTTTTCGCCACAATAGTCAGGCAAATAGGGGGAGGCAAAAGGCTTTGTGTCTGATTTGGCGACATTCCCGCCAAAGCGGCGCTTGTGCCACAAACAAATGATAAACGGGCAGACCGACATGAATATGCAAGCGACCAACGTAATGGCCCCACCGGCTCCGAAATCCCTTGCGGGGATGCAACTGCCGATGGCGATGATGCGTGATATCCTGTTGAAAACCATGTTCCGTATGAACCTTGATCTGGTGACAGAAATCGCCAAGGTGATCTGCCTGCCCGTCCCCGTGACGCAGGAACTTGTCGATCTCGCGCGCACCCAGCGCCTGCTGGAAGCCACAGGCACCCTGAACGCCAACAACGGCAATGAAATGGGCTATCAGCTGACCGATGCGGGCAAAGCACGCGCGCTGGATGCTGTCGCGCAGTCGGAGTATTTTGGTGCGATGCCTGTGCCGCTTGATGTGTATCGCGAACAGGTCAAACGCCAGTCGATCCGCAACATCCAGGTGACCCGCGACCAGCTGACAGCCGCCATGGGCCACCTGATCCTTCCCGGCGAACTGTTGGACCACCTTGGGCCTGCGGTCGGCGCTGGCCGCTCGATCCTGATGTATGGCCCTCCCGGCAACGGGAAATCCTCGATCTCGAACGGGATCAGGGATGCCTTGGGCGACAAGATCTATGTGCCGCGCGCGATTGAATATTCCGGTCAGGTGATCACCGTTTATGACCCGATCGTGCATTCGGCCGCCGAAGAAGACATCGACGATCCAAATTCGCTGCGCCGCACATCGGGCAGGTTCGATACGCGCTATGTGCTGTGCGAACGCCCGACCGTGATCACCGGTGGTGAACTGTCACTGTCGATGCTTGATCTGGTCTATAACCCGACCGCGCGCACCTATCAGGCGCCCTTGCAGCTGAAAGCGACCGGCGGGATTTTCATCGTCGATGACCTTGGCCGTCAGGCCGAACCGCCGCAGGCGCTGGTCAACCGCTGGATCGTGCCACTGGAAGAAAACAAGGATATTCTGGCGCTGCAATCGGGCGAAAAATTCGAAGTGCCGTTTGATACACTGGTGATCTTTTCCACCAACTTCCACCCCAACGAGATTTTCGATAAAGCCGCCCTGCGCCGCATCTTCTTCAAGATCAAGATCGACGGGCCGGAACAGGAAGATTTCCTCAAGATTTTTGCCATGGTCGCGCGCAAGCGCAAGATGCCACTGGACGAGGCATCCTTGGTGCATCTGCTGAAAAAGAAATACCCGACCATCGACAACATCTATGCGAACTACCAGCCGATCTTTTTGATCGACCAGATGATCGCGATTTGCGAATTTGAAGGCATCCCCTATCAGATGACCCCCGATCTGGTGGATCGGGCATGGGCAAACATGTTCGTCAAGGAAGAAGAAATCGTTCACTAAGGCAGCATGCGCCTAGTCGGTCAGAACGTTCGCCGCGACCAGATTCGCGCGGTATTTCGGGCCGACAGGCACATGTGCTCCGTCACTTGTGCGCACAAACACGCGCCCGTTGTCGCGCACAACCTCGCCGATATGCGCGCGCGCAACCCAATGCGACCGATGCACGCAGAACCCGTCAATCCCCGACATCTCGGCCACCGCATCGGCAAAGCGCATCAGCAACCGATGTGTCGCACCGCATGACAACAGCACCTCGACGTAGTGATCATTGACCGTCAGGCGCACGATGGAATCTGCGTCGTGGTCGCCCTCGATGCGGTCCAGCAGGCGGGGGCGCGGCGTTTCCGTCGCCGCGGATGACACGATATTGAGGTTACGCAACAGCGTGATGCAAAGCGACACAATCAATACCACGCCCCACATGCGAAAGGCCGACAAGCCCGGCAGTTCCCGGCTCCCCGCGGCGAAGATGGAATAGTAATAAACGCAGGGCGTAAAGAGCAGGGAAAAGACAAATGCGCCAACCAGATCGCGGCGCAGGCGCGGTTGTCCTTGCAGGACCATCGCAACCGAAACCCGCACGCCAACCGCAAGGATGTGGCTGACCGAAACGACCGTGAACCAATAGAGGCTACGGGCCGCGAAACTCATTGAATTATAGGTGTCAAACGGGCCGGTAACCGCAAGAATAAGCGTCGCAATTGCCCACACCACAAGCGGCTTTGGTTGGAAAACCTCGCTTCGTAGCCCTGCTACAAACTTCCGAAAAACACGCACGCGACAGTTACCCCAGCTAACCTTGGGCAACGTTAGCGCGCAGCGCAATGAAATCAAATGCTATTCACGAAAACGGCGAAAACACTTGAAACTGTGTGATTTAAGCAGTCAGCCCTTCAGGTTCGGCCAGCCCGTTTGCGCGGCAACAAGCGGTGATCGTATTGGCCAAAAGACAGGCGATTGTCATAGGTCCGACACCGCCGGGCACGGGCGTGATCGCGCCTGCCACCGCTGCGCAGCTGTCATAGTGGGCATCACCAACAAGGCGCGTGCCGCCTTCGGGTTTGTCGATCCGGTTGATGCCCACATCAATCACCGTGGCACCGGGTTTGATCCAATCACCGATCACCATTTCGGGGCGTCCCACGGCGGCCACAACGATGTCGGCTTGACGCACCACGCCCGGAAGGTCCTTGGTCCGGCTATGGGCAATCGTGACCGTGCAGCTATCGCCCAGCAGCAGGTTCGCCATCGGCTTGCCCACGATATTGGACCGTCCAATCACAACCGCGTTCATCCCCGACAGGCTGCCGTGATGATCGCGCAGCATCATCAAGCAGCCCAGCGGTGTGCAGGGCACCATGGATTTCTGCCCTGTCCCCAAAAGCCCCACATTGGAAATGTGAAAGCCGTCAACGTCCTTGGCCGGATCAATGCTGTTGATCACCAGATCGGAATCAAGATGAGAAGGAAGCGGTAACTGCACCAGAATCCCGTGAATTTCCGGATCGGCGTTCAGCTTCGCAATAAGCGCCAACAGATCGGCTTCCGAGGTGTCCACATCCAGCTTGTGTTCGAAAGAGGCCATTCCGACCTCAAGTGTCATCTTGCCTTTTGAGCGCACATAGACCTGCGACGCGGGGTCTTCACCAACCAAGACAACGGCCAGCCCCGGCGTGATCCCGTGTTCTTCTTTCAGGCGGGCGACATGCGCTCCGACCTTCTCGCGCACGGTTGCGGCGAACGCTTTGCCGTCGATTATCTTGGCTGACATTGTTGATCCTTGGTGCGGTGTGAATGGATTGCCGGGGTGGTGGCGTTAAAACAGCCCTTCGATCTGGCCGTCATCATTGAGGTGGATGTTTTCAGCCGACGGCACCCGTGGCAGGCCCGGCATTGTCATGATCTCGCCGCAGACGACAACCACGAAACCGGCCCCTGCCGACAGGCGCACTTCGCGCACTGGCACCGAATGGCCCGTGGGTGCGCCGCGCAGGTTGGGGTCGGTGCTGAACGAATACTGGGTTTTCGCCATGCAGACCGGCAGATTGCCATAGCCCTGCTCTTCCCACAGTTTCAACTGATCACGGATTTTCTTGTCCATCAGCGCTTCGTCAGCGTGATAAATCCGCTTGGCAATGGTCTGGATTTTGTCGGCCAGCGACATTTCGTCGGGATAGATCGGGGCAAAGGCGCTGATACCGCTTTCGGCGATTTCGGCGACCCGCGTTGCCAGTTCTTCGGAGCCTTTCGATCCATGTTCCCAGTGCTGCGACAGGATCGCTTCGGAACCTTGGGTTTTCACGTAGTCCTTGACGGCCTGCACTTCGGCGTCCGTGTCGGTGACAAAGTGGTTGATCGCAACGACCACAGGCACGCCGAACGATTTCAGGTTGCCGATGTGACGGCCAAGGTTGGCGCAGCCGGATTTCACGGCATCCACGTTTTCCGCGCCCAGATCGGCCTTGGCCACGCCGCCGTTCATCTTCATCGCGCGCACGGTCGCAACCAGCACCACGCAATCGGGGGCCAGCCCGGCCTTGCGGCACTTGATGTTCATGAATTTCTCGGCGCCCAGATCGGCGCCAAAGCCGGCCTCGGTCACGACAAAATCCGCGATTTTCAGGGCCGTGGTCGTCGCGATGACCGAATTACAGCCATGCGCGATATTGGCAAACGGGCCGCCATGCACGAATGCGGGGTTGTTTTCCAGCGTCTGCACAAGGTTGGGCTGCATCGCATCCTTCAGCAGAACAGTCATCGCGCCATCGGCCTTGATGTCGCGGGCAAAGACGGGGCTACGATCACGGCGGTAAGCGACGATCATGTCACCCAGACGCTGTTGCAAGTCCTTCAGATCCTTGGCCAAACACAGGATCGCCATGACTTCGGACGCCACCGTGATGTCAAAACCGGCCTCGCGCGGGAAACCGTTTGCCACACCACCAAGGCTGGCCGTGATCTGGCGCAGGGCACGGTCGTTCATGTCAACAACGCGGCGCCAGACAACGCGGCGCACGTCGATTTCCAGCTCGTTCCCCCAATAGATGTGGTTGTCGATCATCGCGCTCAATAGCGAGTGGGCCGAGGTGATCGCGTGAAAATCACCGGTAAAGTGGAGGTTCATATCTTCCATCGGCACGATCTGCGCATAGCCACCGCCAGCGGCCCCGCCCTTCATCCCAAAGTTCGGTCCAAGCGAGGCCTCGCGGATACAGACAGCGGCCTTTTTGCCGATCCGGTTCAGGCCATCACCCAAACCAACGGTCGTCGTGGTCTTGCCTTCGCCTGCCGGGGTCGGGTTGATCGCAGTGACAAGGATCAGCTTGCCGTTCTTGTTCTTCTGGACCGAGTTGATGAAGGACTGGCTTACCTTGGCCTTGTCGTGCCCATAAGGCAGCAGATCGTCGCTGCCGATGCCCAGTTTCGCGCCGATTTCCTGAATCGGGCGTTTCTTGGCCTCGCGGGCAATTTCGATGTCGGATTTGTAGGCCATGGTGGTGATTTCCCTGTCAGCGGGCGCACGCCCGTGTTTCGTTGCAACAGCTATAGCGGGCTGCGCCAGTCCGTTGCGAAGCGATTGCGACATTTTGCCTGCCGGAATCGTCGGAGTGTCCTTGGGGTGCGTCTAGGGCGCCCAAGCCCGCTGATCGGGGATGTGCAGCGTCAGCAAATCGCCGATAGCCACGCGCCCCTGGGCCGCGACCCAGGCGGTCACGCCGCGCTTGCCAGCGGCGGCCGGTTTGAACGCCTTGCCTTTGCCCGGATGCACCACGTCCAAGGATTTGGCCGGAAAGATGCAGGGGCGGTTCTCCATGTCCACAACCACCGTCGCGCCGCTGGGCGCTTGCAGGCGGGATGAAGGCGGCACATGGGTAAAATCAGGAATGCCGCGAATGACCATCGTTGCACCGATCCGCGCGGGGTCGATGCTGTCCACGCCCATCGCGGCGGCGATCTGCGCCAATTCTTCTTCGCTGACGATACTCAGCTGGCGTTCGTTCTTGATGTCGGTGCCTTTGGGGTATTGCGATGTGACGCGACTGCATGACGGACGGGTCAGGCCTGCGTGAAACGCACCAGCAATTCCTGCAAACGTCAGGTCGATTTGGTCGTATTTTTCCCCCAACATCGCTGTGCGATCATCGCCGGTCAACGCGCCCAGCCAGGTCACGGTGGCGGTCATGTCGGTGGGTTTCAATGCGGGCATTTGTGCAACTCCTGATTTTGGCGCACGATGGCAGAGCGCCCATGCCCCGCGCAACCCCGAAACCTGCGCAAAGAAAAACCCCGCGGCCGGTGGCTGCGGGGTTCTGTCTTTGCCAAAATCAGGCTGTCGGTTCGGGTTCCAGCCCGCCGTCAGATTTCGGCTTTTTCGGTTTGGTCTTGGGGATCGCCGTAACCGAACTGCCGCTGGAGGGTGGCGTGTCGTCGGCATCATCCCCACGGTTCAGCGCCTCGCCCGCGATCACTTTGGTGATCTCGTTGCCGGTCAGGGTTTCGTATTCCAGCAACCCTTGGGCCAGACGCTCAAGTTCGTCGTGCTTTTCGGTCAGAATGCGTTTGGCGGTTTCGTAACCGGTGTCGATGATTTCCTTGACCTTGTCGTCGATGATCTTTTGCGTATCGGCGGAATGGTTCGTCCCGCCGCCATAAGCGCCCAGATAGGAATTCTGTTCATTGGCGTAGTCCACGAAACCCAACTCCTCTGCATAGCCGAACTGCGTCACCATCGCGCGGGCGATCTTGGACGCCTGCTGGATGTCGCTGGATGCGCCGGATGTCACGTTTTCCTTGCCAAAGGTCAGTTCTTCGGCCACGCGCCCGCCCATCGCCATCGCGATCTTCGAGGTATATTTGGTATAGCTGACCGAAAGCTGGTCACGTTCGGGCAGCGACAGCACCAGACCCAGCGCACGCCCACGCGGAATGATCGTCGCCTTGTGGATCGGATCGTGCTGCGGCACGTTCAGCCCCACAATCGCATGTCCCGCCTCGTGATATGCGGTCAGCTTTTTTTCGTCCTCGGTCATGACCATGGAACGGCGTTCGCTGCCCATCATCACCTTGTCCTTGGCGGACTCGAAATCATGCATGGTCACGAAACGGCGCCCCACGCGGGCTGCCATCAGCGCGCTTTCGTTCACAAGGTTCGCAAGGTCCGCACCGGAAAAGCCGGGCGTGCCACGGGCGATGATGCGCAAATCAACATCGGGGCCAAGCGGCACCTTGCGGGCATGCACGGCCAGAATTTTTTCGCGGCCCTTGATGTCGGGGTTGGGCACCTGCACCTGACGGTCAAAACGGCCCGGACGCAGCAGCGCAGGGTCAAGCACATCGGGGCGGTTGGTGGCCGCGACGATGATGATGCCTTCGTTGGCTTCAAAGCCGTCCATTTCAACCAGCAGTTGGTTCAACGTCTGTTCGCGTTCGTCATTGCCACCGCCATAACCGGCACCGCGCGAGCGGCCCACAGCGTCAATTTCGTCGATAAACACGATGCAGGGGGCATTCTTTTTCGCCTGTTCGAACATGTCGCGCACACGGGATGCACCGACACCAACGAACATTTCCACGAAATCGGAACCGGAAATCGTAAAGAACGGCACGCCAGCTTCGCCTGCAATGGCGCGGGCCAGCAGTGTCTTACCGGTACCGGGAGGGCCGACAAGAAGCGCACCTTTTGGGATTTTCCCGCCGAGGCGGCTGAACTTCTGCGGGTTGCGCAGGAACTCGACGATTTCTTCCAGTTCTTCCTTGGCTTCGTCGATCCCCGCAACCTCGTCAAAGGTCACACGGCCCTGCTTTTCGGTCAGCAGCTTGGCCTTGGACTTGCCAAAGCCCATCGCGCCGCCTTTGCCCCCGCCCTGCATCCGGTTCATGAAGTAGATCCACACACCGATCAGCAGCAAGAAGGGCAACAAGCCGATCAGGAACGATGTAAACCCGTTGGTTTCCTGGCTTTTTGCCGTCAGCGGCACGTTCTTTTCAATCAACAGGTTGGTGACTTCGGCGTCATCGGGCTTGATCACGACATAGTCCTGACCGTCCGTCCCGCGATAGCGGATTTGTTCGCCATCAAGCGTTGCACTTGCAACCGCGCCATTTTCCACGGCTGCCACAAAGTCGGAATAATTCTTGGCGTTTGCCGCCTGCGTTCCGGTTCCACTGCTGAACAAATTGAACAGCGCCAGAATAAGAAGGAACATGACGACCCAAACGGCCAGATTGCGCGCGTTGCCCAAGGCAAATCTCCTAAACGTAGGTTTGGCACATGGGCGAGAGTCGCCGCTGGCCACCCATCTAAAATAGAGACCTTGCCGCTTAGTTCAATGCGAAAGCAGAAAGGATTGGAAATCCGCGACAATCCGCGCTGTAAAAACAGGATTGTAGCCCGCAATTGGGGCAGAAATCAGGGTTTCACCCCGCCAGACCGCCGGAGAGGACACCAGCGCCGCGCGCGGCAGACCCGATGCGCGCCAGTCAGGACAGTCACTGATGCCATCGCCCAAGGGCCGGATCGTCAGGTCGGACGCATGGGGGCCGTCGATCTGCCAGCGATTGTCCCAGACTTGATCGCTTGGCGATGCCAGCGCCGTCACCGCCGCGCCTTCGCGGGTTACGACAATTTGTGCGCCTTTGGCGATGACCAATGCGCCATGCAATGTGGCGGTGCCGCCCGAAAGGATGGTTTCAAGCGTGACTTCCAGCGGCGCACGACGCGGGCGATAGGAGTTGGACGACACGAATTGCGCCCCCGCCGCCAACAAGCGCAACTGTGTCTCTTGTTCGACCCCCGCGAACCCGTCACGGTCAAAGACCACATTGCCCGCGACCACCTGCGCGACCCGACGCGCCACATCCACCGCCCTTGCCTGCAAGGCGTTGCGCGCAAGGGCCATCGCACGGGCCGTGTCGGCAAGCCGGTCCACATCAAGATCAAGCGTTTCAATGGCTTGGCGCATGCGAACCCGCGAAAACTGCGGGTCATCGTTACTTGGGTCGTCGACCCAAGGCACCTGCAAGGTGCGCAAGTAATGGCGCAGGTCCGCGCGGCGCATTCCCAGCAACGGGCGCACCACGGCAAAGCCTTCGGCCACATCACGCAGCGGGGCCATCGCCGCCAAACCGTCCACACCCGACCCGCGCTGCACACGCATCAGAAATGTTTCGGCCAGATCATCGCGGGTATGGCCCATCAGGACATGGCGCAAATCCCCACGCCACCCGCCAATCAAACGCAGTCGTGCGCGCCGTGCCGCATCCTGCAAGTTGCCCTGCCCGTCCCAGCCCTGCCATTTCAATGTCACGTGCGGATGGCCAAGTGCGGCACATTCACGGGCAACCATCGCCGCTTCGCCAGCCGAGTCAGGGCGCAACCCGTGATCGACGCTCGCAACCCGCAGGCCGACACCCCAGACCCGCGCCCAACTATGTGCAAGTGCCAGCAGCGCCATGGAATCGCCACCGCCGGATACGGCAAGGCCAATGGTTTCGGGAAAATCGGGGCCAAGCAGATTGCCCATTGCCCCCGCGAACTGCTGGTCAAGCGTTTGCGCGGTCACGAACAGCCAAGGTTGCGCATTTCGGTCTGCGCCGCCAACACCGCCGGATTGCCGGGGAATCGCACGCCAACTTCGGCCAGCGTGATGCAGGCATCCTGCGTCTGGTTGATCGCACCAAGGGATTTGCCAAGGTTGAACAGGGCATCGGGCGCAACGGGGCCTTCGGGTTCACCGGAAAAACTGTCAAGATACGCGCGCGCGGCATTGGTGGTTTCGCCCAAGCCTGTCAGGGCCTCGCCGCGATAGAAATGCGCCTGCCCCGCTAACGGTCCGCCCGGATAGGACGTGACAAAGGTCGCAAACTGGTCAGCGGCGCCGCGAAAGTCACCGGCAGCGAGCGCCTCCTGCGCCCGCTCAAAGTCTTGCTGTTCGCCAATCGCCAGGGCCGGTCCGCCCGAAGGCGGAGGCGCAACGGGGCCAGGCCCCGTGGGTTCGGCATCAACGCCGCCAAGGCTGGGTGTGTCGCCCAGCGCGCCGATATCACAGCCGTCTTCCAGTTCGCACAGGCGGAATTCCAAATCTCCGATCCGGTTGGTCCCGTCAGCGGTGATCCGGCCAATTCGGAAATCAAGGTGTTCGGTCGCAGCTGTCAGGCGCTGCAACTCGGCCTCGATCGCGGTCAGGCGTTCCAGCGGCGAATTGCCTGCAACGCTGCCCGATGGCGCGCCGGTCGTTGACAGTTCGGTCTTGAGGGTCTGGATATCCACATAAAGCACGGTCAACTGCTGCCGAATATCGGCCAGCGTTTCTTCGCGTGTCTGCGCGATAGCGCCGCCAGCCACAGCCGACAGCGCCAAAATCGCAACCCATTTGTGCAAACGGATCATGCCTTCCCCCTCGATGCCTTTAGCTGGTCTGCCCAATCGAGATGATCGTTACCGCGCGGCGGTTCTGGGCATAGCAGCTTTCTTGCGAACAAACCGCAATCGGGCGCTCTTTACCATAGCTAAGCGTGCGGATGCGCGATGATGGCACGCCCTTCGAGATCAGATATTCGCGCACAGCGTTGGACCGGCGCGCACCCAGCGCAAGGTTGTATTCCCGTGTGCCCTGTTCGTCGGCGTGCCCTTCGATCACGGCCAGATAGTCGGAATTGGTCAAAAGCCACTGCGCCTGCCCGTCCAGCGTTGCCATACCGGCCGAAGTCAGGCTGGAACTGTCGACCACGAACAACACCCGATCACCAATGGTCTGGTTGAAATAGGCGGGGCTGCGTGGATCGTCGGCACCGTCCAGCACGCCGGTCGTAACGCCTGCGCCGCCACCTGTCAGGTCAACGGTATCGGTTGTGTCGAAACGGTCTGCATTGGTGCAGGCCGAGATGGAAAGGCCTGCGATCAGCAAACCGGCTTTGATTGATAGGTTCATTTGACTGTCCTGTGTTCTTTTATGCTCGTTCTTGAGCCAACTGTATCATGTGTTTGGGATCATGGGAATCACACTAACGTGCCTAGGGTTGCAACGGCCCCCAAGACGGATCAGACGCCCCGCCACTTGTTGTCAAACGGCGCAGATTGCGCCCCGTGATATCAACCGAATAGATCGAAGATGATCCATCCGCCCCTTGGGTTTCGCGGGTAAACATGATGACCCGCCCGTTGGGCGACCATGTCGGCCCCTCGTCAAGAAATGACGACGTCAACAGGCGTTCCTCGCTTCCATCCGTGCGCATCACACCGATATGGAAACGGCCCGCGTTCTGTTTCGTAAACGAAATCAGATCACCGCGCGGCGACCACACAGGGCTGCCATAGCGCCCGTCACCAAAGGAAATCCGGCGCGGCTCGCCGCCCGTTGCGGGCATGATGTAGATCTGCTGCGTGCCGCTGCGGTCGCTTTCAAACACGATCTGCGTGCCATCGGGCGAAAAGCTGGGCGCGGTTTCAATGCTGGGCGCGCTGGTCAGACGGCTGTGCTGGCCCGTGGCCAGATCGGTGCGCCAGATATCGGTGTTGCCGCCATTGGCGAGGCTATAGATCACCTGCCGCCCATCGCGCGAAAACCTTGGGGAAAAGGCCATTTCGCCCGCCTGCGTCGTCAACTGTTGACGGCCCACATTGGCCACATCCAGCACGTTGATGCGTGGAAAGCCGGACTCGTAGCTGGTGTAAAGCACGCGGTCGCCTGTGGGTGAGAACCGCGGGGCCAGCACGATCGCGCTGCTATCGGTCAGGAATTGCACGTTCGCGCCGTCATAATCCATGATCGCCAGACGCTTGGCGCGGTTATCCTTGGGGCCGGTTTCAGAGACGAACACAACGCGGCTGTCAAAGTAACCCGTTTCGCCGGTGATACGTGTGTAAACCGCATCGGCCACCTTGTGTGCCATGCGCCGCCAGCCGTCGGTGGTGCCGACAAACTGCAACCCGTCACCCATTTCCACGCCCGTGAACACATCATAGACGCGGAATTTGACCACCAGTTGCGTGCCATTCACCGCAACGGCCCCCGTGACCAGCGCCTGCGTATTGATTGCGCGCCAATCGGCAAAGGCGACCGTCTGATCGAATGTCGCGTGCTGGCTGATGAATGCGCTGGCGGGAATTTGCCGAAACAGCCCCGTGCCGATCAAATCCTCGGCCAGAACGCGACTGATATCAGCCGCCATCTGTTCCGATCCGGCGGTTTCCGCCTGAAAGACCGGCACTGCAAAGGGCAGCGGTTCGATCACGCCTTCCTCAAGCGTCAGCCGCAGTGGTTCTTGGGCAAAAGCCTGCGTGCCAAGCATCAGCGCAGCCAAAAGGGTCATCAAACGCACAATCATCTTGTCCTCATTCTCTCTGGATTGAAGGTCAATTCTATATTTCGCCACGTCTCGTATTGGTCACGTGGTAGATCATAACCGTCGCGGGTGCATCTGACCAAGGCCGACTTGGCGATGCGAAAGGCGATATCGGCGGAACCCTGCGTGCCACCCGTAAAGGACACCAGCCGGATCGAGTTGGTATCGGGGCGGCCATCCTCGGTCATGGAAAAGCCAACGGTGACGACCGTGTTGAGCACATCCGTGCCTGCACTTCCCACGCTCCAGCAATTGCCGATTTGGCGCAAAAAGCCGTTCTTGGCATCTGCGCTCAGCTCTCCGCCGCCTTGATTGCCGGTTTGTGGCGGCGCAGTGGCCGCTTCGGTCGCCGCAGCCAAGGCCGCCTCGACAGCAGCGGCTGTCGCGTCATCTTCGGCAGGGGCTGTTGCGGTTGCGGTTTCGGTATCACTTGCGGGTGCCGCGGGCCGGTTCGGCCGCGTTTGCGGACGCAGGGACCGTTCGGGTGCGGCTGCAGGCGTTTCGGCTTCGGTTACAATTTCAGGCGCGGATTCTTCCTGCGCGGTGGTTTCATCCGCTTCGGGCGTGTCCTCGGCGGGGGCAGCATCCGGGTTGGGCGCTGTCTGATCCACGTCCGCGATCGCCACGTCTTCAGGGGGCGGCGCAATCGCTTCGGGCGTAATCCGGGGTGCGGGGCGTGGCTGGGGGCGCAGACTGACACCCACATCAGTTGACGGGGGCGGCGTAACAAGTGTCGCCACATCGGCAGGCGCATCGGGTGGTGTATCCGTGACCTCGGCTTGTGGTGGCGGGGTCTGATCAGGCGCAATCGGCGCTTCTTCTTGCGCAGGCTCGGCCACAGGTTCTGGCGGCGTGACCACCTCGGGCGGGGTATCCACTTCGGGCACAGGCGGGGTTTCGTCAATCACTGGCGCATCGGGCGTTACAGGGGTTTCGCCGGGCTGATCAGGCTGCACACCTTGGGTCAGGGCGGCAAACTCCGCGCCCGACACGACTGACACTTCGGTCACTTCAAACGGCAACGGGTCCGATTGCAGACCCCATCCAAGGATGAGCCAGCCAATCAGTGCCGTATGTCCAACACCTGATATGGTTGTGCCGACACTCATGGTGCTGCTACCCGTCCGACCCGTCAAACGATGGGCCACCAATATCCGTCACCAGCCCGATGTTGTTGAAACCGGCAGCGTTCAAAGCCCCCATGACCTGCGCCACATGGTTCCATGCATTGGCACCATCGGCGCGCAGATAAATGCGGTCACTGTCGCGTTCCGCCGCGATGCCTTGCAAACGGACGATCAGATCGGCCTCGGGCGTTTCCGTGTTCTGGATCAGCACCGCGCCTTCGGCGGTCAGGGTCACGGTCAACGGCTCCTCCTCCTCGCTGGGAAGGGCATTGGCGGCGGTTTCAGGCAATTGCACCGGCACGCCAACCGTCAGCAACGGGGCGGCCACCATAAAGATGATCAGCAACACCAGCATCACATCGACAAATGGCGTGACGTTGATTTCGGCCATCGGCTGAGTGCGCCGCGTGCGACGGCGGCGGCGCTGGCCACCCCCGTCATCTGACTTCATGACACCGGCACCCATATCAGCTGTCCAACTGACGGCTGAGGATCGTGGCGAATTCGTCGGCAAAGGCCTCGTAACCACTGACGATCCGGTCACTGTCGGCACTTAGTTTGTTATAGTAAATAACCGCGGGAATAGCGGCCAAAAGGCCCAGACCTGTTGCCAAAAGCGCCTCGGCGATACCGGGGGCCACAACGGCCAGCGAGGTATTCTGCTGCTCGGCGATCTCGATAAAGGCATTCATGATGCCCCAGACCGTGCCAAACAGGCCAACAAACGGTGCGGTCGATCCGACAGTGGCCAGGACCGGCAGCCCCTTTTGCAAGCGGCCCGCTTCCTTGGCGATGGCAACATCCATGCTGCGGTCGATGCGCGCCTGCGCACCCGCGATCAGCCCGCCATCCTGTCGATGGCTGCGCCGCCATTCCAACATGCCTGCGGCGAAAATCTTTTCCGACTGGCCCTTGGGCTGCGCGCCGATCTTGTCAAACAACGCATCAAGCGGCTCTCCCGACCAAAAGGAACGGTCGAACACGGCCGCCTCGGCGCGGGCTTTGCGGTATTGGATCCACTTGTCAACGATCACGGCCCAGCACCAGATGGATGCAAAAACCAACATGATCATGACGAATTTGACGATAAGGGTCGCGCGGGCAAACAAGGCCCACATGGTAAAGTCGGATGCTGCTTCCATTTGCCTGCTCTTTGGTTTCGGGCGGTTTCGCCTCTGATTGCCTTAACAGCTACCCCATTCCACAGGGGAAATCCAACCAATCCGGCATCACGCTTGCGTTTTCACGCGTAATTCAGTGCAGATTTCGGCGGAAATTCGCTGGCAAGCGGGCAGGCGCGCCCTGTTCGTTCAAAGCGACCAGCGTCACGATGCTGGAAAACAGCACCTGCCCCGCGCGCGTGACATCCTGTTTCAGCACAAGGCGCACGCCGGTCACTGACTCGACACTGGTCACAACCTCGACCTCATCGTCAAACTTTGCGGGGGCCAGATAATCCGCCTCGATCCGGCGCACGGCAAAGACCATCCCCGCGTCCGCCTTCAGTGCCACCTGATCCACGCCAAGGCTGCGCACCCACTCGCTGCGTGCCCTTTCGATGAAACGCAGATAATTGGCGTAATACACGATTCCCGCCAGATCGGTGTCCTCGTAATAGACGCGCAGCTTGAAACGATAAGTCATCCGGGTCTTTCCTAGCCAGCCAGCCTGCGCATGGCGGCTTCAATCGGGCCACGTTTGAAAACGCGCGCCCAAATCCAAGCATAAAGCGTTGCCGCAAAAGAAAACAACAAAGCCGCGACAAGAGCCTGCTGCGCGCTTTGCCCGCCAAGGCGACCCAAGGCTTCAAGCACCCCCATCCCGATCATGATATGGGCGATATATAGGGTTAGTGTCTGGCGACCAGCCGGTGTGACCAGACCCAACACGTCGACCCTGTCCATTGAATCGGCCACCAGCAAGCAAAGACCTGTCACAACCAAGGCAAATCCGGTTCCCGCCGCAATATACTGCGGCATCGGCGGCACCGGCGCGGTGCCGACAAGATCGGCAAGTTCTACGTCAATTGCCACTGCAAACGGCATCAGGATCAACGACACCCCTTCGGCCAGCGCCCACATCACGGCACCAGCGAACACCAAGCGCCGCTGCACCCGCCCTTCCCCCAAGGCAAGTCGCGACACCACGATCCCCACCAACAGAAACGACAACCACGGAATGACTGGATGCCAGCCATTGAAAAACAGGTTCTTTACAAACCCGGCAGGCGTCCAGAAACCGGTATAGGCAAAGGTCACCCAATTCCATTCCGCACTGAAGTCCAGCGTCAGGATCATCAGGACGAACATCAGGTTCAGCGCGATGATGACCGCGATCAACAAGCGCGTGTTCAACGGCAACAAAAGGACACCGAACAGGAAATAGAACGCGTAGTAATGCAGGATATCCGCTTCAAAAATCAGGCTGTTCAGCAGGCCGATGACCAGCAGAAACGCCGCGCGCCGCAGGGTCACGGACATCGTGCTGCCAAAGTCACTGCGTGCCGCGGCCAAACCCAAGCCGACACCGGCAAGAACGACAAATGTCGCCGCCGCCCGCCCTTCCAGCATCTGCGAAAAACGGGCCGCAAACCCGTCTGCGTTCTGCACGCCCATGACGATCTTGAAGTTCACGATCACCATACCGACAAAGGCCAGATAACGGGCCAGATCCAGCCCGCGCAACCGGCTCACGTCGGTGTGCCCGATTGCAAACGGGCCGCCAATCGCAACGCGTGGGACGTGTCCTGTGCCATGACGGGCATCACGCGATCATAGGCGGCACGGATCAGCGCGCCTATTTCCGGGCGGATCACTGCGACATCGCCGTCAATCAACGCCAAGGGCGATTGATCGTGAAACGCCCCGTCCGACCACAACAGGATGCTTTGCACCGCTTGGGACAACGCCAACGTTTCCGCCGACACATCCGCCAAATGCCGATCCATCCGCAGAAACACGAAACAGGCCTTGATCGCGCCCGCCGCATCGAACCGGAAAATCCGGTACTGATTGGCATCCGCCGCCTTCAACCGCCCGACCAGACCGGCCAGTTCCGGCACAAGGCGGTCCAAGTCCCTGACGGCCGTCAATTCATCCCAATCGGCACAGAAAAACAGCATCAGGTTGACGCCCAACTCGGGGTCGGTTTCCGCCATCTGGTGCCCCGCCATCGCCACAACAGCCTCGATCCCGCCCTTCAGGACGGGCAGCGCCGCGTCATCGACCCCGAAAACCACCGGCGCGATCGGGCGTCCCCAACGGGCAAACAGATAGCTACCGTCATTGCGGGTAAAAAACGTCTCGACTGTTTCGGGGCTCATCTTCATCTTGGCTCTACAACTCCCGCCGGAGGCATAAAAGTTCTACGTCCGTCATTCAAACAGATCGCCGGGTCGCGGGGCATCCAGCCCCAGATGCACCCATGCCTTTTGCGCCAGCATCCGCCCGCGCGGGGTGCGTTGGATCAGCCCCTGTTGCAGCAAGAACGGCTCGATCACCTCCTCTAAGGCATCGCGGCTTTCCGACAGGGCCGCGGACAGGGTTTCGATTCCCACAGGTCCGCCCTGATAGTTTTCGGCGATCAGGCGCAGGTAACGGCGATCTGCACCATCCAGCCCCAGATGATCGACGCCAAGCCGCGTTAGTGCGCGGTCAGCAATGTCATGGGTGACTGTGCCGTCGCCTTCGACCACGGCGAAATCGACGACACGGCGCAGTAACCGGCCCGCGATGCGCGGCGTGCCACGGGCGCGCCGCGCAATCTCGTGTGCGCCCTCGTCGGTCGCGGGTGCGCCCATAAGTCGGGCGCCGCGTGTGACGATTTCGTGCAGTTCCTTGACGTTATAAAACTCAAGCCGTGTCGGAATGCCGAAACGGTCGCGCAGTGGCGTGGTCAGCAGGCCCATCCGCGTGGTCGCGCCGATCAACGTGAAGGGCTGCAATTCAATGCGCACCGTGCGCGCGGCGGGGCCTTCACCGATCACCAGATCCAGCTCGAAATCCTCAAGCGCGGGGTAAAGAACCTCCTCGACCGCCGGATTAAGGCGGTGGATTTCGTCAATGAACAACACATCGCGGGCTTCAAGATTGGTCAGGATCGCCGCCAGATCACCCGCCTTGGCCAGCACCGGCCCCGATGTCATGCGAAAGCCGACCCCCAATTCACGCGCCATGATCTGCGCCAGTGTGGTCTTGCCCAAACCGGGCGGGCCATGAAACAGCGTGTGGTCCATCGCCACTTCGCGCCGACGCGCGCTTTCGATGAACACCTTGAGGTTGGCGCGCGCTTCGGCCTGCCCGATGAATTCATCCAGAACCTGCGGACGCAAAGCGCGATCCGCATCTTCGGACAAACGTTCAGGGCGCAGGGTTGGGTCTGGTTCGGTCATCGTGAACCCCTACCCCTTTGGGGCCAGCAGCTTCAAGGCTGCGCGGATCAGGGCGGGGGTGTCGGCGCTGGGGTCTTCGCCGGCGGCTTGGGCCACAGCACCAGCCGCATCGCTAGGGGAATAGCCAAGGTTGGCGAGGGCCGAGAGCGCTTCGGACTGCGCGTTGTTGCTGGTTGCTGGCGTCGGGGTGGCGGGTGTTTCGATGACTGCGTCGTCTTCCGGCGCAGCGCTCCCCATCGCTTGCGAAATCGTGCCCCCCATCGCCATCACACCCGGCGCCTTGTCTTTCAGCTCCAGAATGACCTTTTGTGCGGTTTTCGGCCCCACGCCCTTGGCCTTGGCAATCGCCGCCCAGTCGCCTAGCGCGATTGCGCGGCTCACCCCGTCCGCGCCCAGCGCACCAAGGATCGCCAAAGACGCCTTTGCGCCGATCCCCTGCACGCCCATCAGCAAGCGGTGCCATTCCTTTTCGACCAATGTGGTAAAGCCGAACAGCTGCAAGTTATCCTCGCGCACCAGCAGGTCGGTGAACAGCGACACCGCTTCGCCCGTGCCGGGCAAGGCCGCCATGACCCGTTCGGACACATAGACAACGTAGCCGACACCGCGCACGTCGATCAAAACGTGATCTGTTGCACGATAGTCGATCCGTCCGGAAATCTTGCCGATCATGCGCTGGCCTTTTGCACAGCACGGGTCAAATGCCCCGCTGATTGCAGATGGTGCGCGTGGCAAATGGCGATGGCAAGGGCATCGGCGGCGTCCGGCCCGGCCAGATCGACACCGGGAAGTTGCAAGCGCACCATATGCGCGATCTGTGCCTTGTCCGCATGGCCGACACCAACAACCGCCTTTTTCACGGCATTGGGCGCATATTCACCAACCGAAAGGCCCGCTTGCGCCGGCACAAGCATCGCAATCCCGCGCGCCTGCCCCAGTTTCAGGGTGCCTGCACCGTCTTTGTTGACGAACGTCTGTTCGACCGCAGCGGCATCGGGCGCATGGACGCCGATGATTTCGCTTAATTGGTGATGTAATTGCAACAGCCGCTGGGCAAGGTCGGTGCCGGTCGATGTGCAGATACCATTGGCCACATGGCACAGGCGCGACCCTGTCACGTCAATCACGCCCCAACCCATATTGCGCAGCCCTGGATCTATCCCCAATACCCGCATAACCGCCCCTTTTTGCTCGTCTTTTTTCAGCCGATAGCACAAAACGCGAACATAGGCCAATGACTTTGTTTGCTGCCGCGCAGCGAAATCGCGCAAAACCGACGTCTATTTGCGTCACCTGGGGGTCTGATCACGACCCGAACCAGGGCTTTTTTGTGTCGTTTTTTCAATGCTTTATACCGATTTTTTGCCATGTCGAAAATGCATATCACCCATGCAATCTTGGCACTGGTTTTGTCGCAAACCGCCTCCTATGTGCGGCTCAGAACAACGCATCTTTTATCACATCCGATGCCCCGCATCGCCCTATGACACTGGAACTGAACAATGGCCGCAATCGACACATCCCGCTCCTTCGCAACAACACCGCGTTTTGTAAACCGTGTGAACCGCTTTGTCGCAGAAACTGTTGGCGCATTCGCTGACTGGAACGATGCACGCGTCACACGCAATTCGCTGTCCAAACTGTCAGCACGCGAACTTGACGACATCGGCCTTTGTGCCGGCGACATCGACATGATCGCAACAAGCGGCACCAAGCGCTAAACCAGCGCCAAGCGAAACACGAAAAAGGCCGCGCTTCCTGACATGGAAACGCGGCCTTTTTTGCATCGTGAAACCTGATTAGCGCAGGTAGGTGTTGATCATATCCGCGGCCCAGATCGTGACCGGATCAGCCTGCATCAACCATGCACCGCCCTGTTCGACAATCGTGCCCGATTGCAGAACCGCGACACGGTCATTGTAAGTTGCGGGGCCAAGATCGGCCAGCAGATAGCCCTTGAACGCAAATCCGGCGGCGATCAGCAACAGCAACCCGCGCAGCGGAAAGCGCAATGCGCGACGCCGGGGTTTGGCAATGATCAAGCCATCATGATTTACGGAATGGACCACGCCAGCGCGGTTCATGCGGTTGTGGCGGCGCGAAATCGCGCGCAGACGTTTTTCAAACGGGAGATGGACAGTGCCCATAGCAGCCTCCGAATACGAGGCCCCCACCACGTCTGAGCAATTTCACCCTTAATTGTGGCAAAACTTGGGCAAAACAGGCAATTAAGGCGATTTATCCCTTATTTTTAGGTTTCTTTTCTTAAAGTTAGGGTCGTCCATTCAACAATCTCTTCCCTATGGTCAAGATTGAAGCCGTTTGCGAAATAAACGGCCAGAACATCGTCCGCCTGTTCGTTCAGAATACCCGAGAGAATCGCCCGCCCGCCTGCGGTGACGTTGCGCGCCATATCCGGTGCCAAGGCAACAAGCGGCCCCTTGAGGATATTGGCGAACACCAGATCATAGGGCGCGGCCCTGGTCAGCTTGGGATGGGCAAAGCCCGCCGCCTCGACACAAGGCACCCGCCCCGTCAGGCCATTGGCCGCCATATTCGCAAGTGCCACGTCCACAGCGACCTGATCAATATCAGAGGCCACGACAACCCCGTCGAGCACCTTGGCGGCCGCCATGGCCAAGACCGCCGTCCCGCATCCGATATCAGCCACATTGGCCGGCACAACGCCCTGATCAAGCAACCGGTCGAACGCGCGCAGGCAACCCAGTGTTGTGCCGTGGTGGCCTGTGCCAAAAGCCATCGCCGCCTCGATCAGCAGCGGGATGCAGTCGGCGGGCACCTTGTCGGCGTCATGGTTGCCATAGACGAAAAACCGCCCCGCCGCGACCGGCGACAATTCACGCCGCACATGGGCAACCCAATCGGTTTCGGGCAATTCGGACACCACAAACGGTTTCGCCCCGAATGTCGCCGCCAACAGTGCCAGTTCGGTTTCATCGGGCTGGTCCGTGAAATATCCGCCGACCTCCCAGGTGGCGCTGCCATCCTCGACCTCGAACACGCCGATACCGGTGGGTTCGGGCGTCATACGCTCCATCGCTTCGCCAAGGGCTTCGGCATCGGCGTGACCTGCGAGGGTGGTGAGGGCGGTAAAGGTCGGCATGTCGGGTCCTGTCTATGCAATCGCGCCCTGGGCGCGGGTGAATATGGTTTCATTGCCCGGTGTCGGGTCACGCGGGATCATCAGCGCAAGGATCAGCGACACACCCGCCATCCCCGCAGCCAGAATGAACACACCCGCAGGTGACGCCAGCCAAAGCAAGCCCAACAGCACCGGCAGGAACACCGCCGCGATATGGTTGATCGTAAAGGCCACGGCGGCGGTAGGGGCAATGTCACCGGGATCGGCGATTTTCTGAAAGTAGGTTTTCAGCGCAAGTGCGAGCGCAAAAAACAGATGGTCCACGATATAAAGGACCGAAGCCAGCAAAACGCCCCAGCCAAAGAAATACACGCCGCCATAGGCCAGAAAAACCACGATCAGCCCGATGTATTCAAAGACCAGCGCGCGGCGTTCGCCAAACACCGTCACGATCCGGCCCATAACCGGCGCAAAGATCATGTTGGCCACAAGGTTGATCAGGAACAGCGCCGTGACTTCGTGCACCGCAAAGCCGAACTTTTCCACCATCATGAAACCGGCAAAGACCACGAAAATCTGACGCCGTGCGCCCGACATGAATTGCAGTGCATAATAAAGCCAATAGCGCCTGCGCAGCACAAAGGTTTTCAACTGTGGATTGGGGCTTTCGAATTGCGGATAGGCCAGCAGGCAGAACACGCCCACCAGCGCCGTAAACCCGCCCGACGCCATATAGACAAAATGATAGGACAGATTGAACGTTTCCCAAGTCATCACGATCAGCACATAGGCTAGCAGGGTCGCACCCGAACCGGCGGCCATGATCCAGCCCAGCATCTGCGGCGCGCGCGCCTTGTCGATCCATTGCAGTTGCAGGGATTGGTTGACCGTTTCGAAGTAATGGAACCCGATCGACGACAGCATGGTGATCGTCAGGATGCCCCCCATGCTTGGGAAATGCGCCGTCAGTGCGGTTGCGACACCCAGCAATACCAGCGCGATCAGCCCCAGCACCTGCTCGCGGATAAAGATGATCAGCGCGATCACCCCGATGGCAAAGAACCCCGGAATTTCACGCACGGTGTGCAACAGGCCAATGTCCGCCCCGTCGAAGCTGGCCACTTCGATGACAAAGTTATTGAGCAGCGCCGACCATGTCGCGAATGCCACTGGCAAGGCGGCTGCGATCAGGAATAGCAGCGTGATCGGGCGGCGCCAAAACGGCAGGTGGCGCGCCTCGGACAGGGGGATGGGTGCTTTCATGGCGTCCGGTTACGCCTTTTTCGCGAGCCTTGCCAGACCTGCCGTGCTGCGCAAGACTGACATCAAAGCGGGAGGATGCCATGCCGGACGACAAAGTGATTGTGGAAAACGTCAACCAACCGGGCCAGACCACCCGCGTGGACGCCGCGAAATACAATGCGATGAAAGACGCGATCATGGCCACGCTTGCCCACGATGCGCCGGGCATGACCGCCGCCGAAATGAAAGAGGCCGCCAAACCGTTGCTGCCTGACGATCTGTTTCCGGGCGGGGCAACTTCGGGCTGGTGGGTGAAATGCGTTCAGCTTGATCTTGAGGCCAAGGGCGTGATGAAGCGCAGCACGACCAAACCCCTGCGGTTTTATCTGACCTAGCAAGGAAGCGCCTGTTGTCGCCTTTTGCGCGCAGGGTTTGCTTTGCGGGGCTAAGCCGCCGTTGCCAAAGGTCAACAAGCCGGGCGGTCGG
The DNA here is from genome assembly GCF_042466115.1 of Octadecabacter sp. R77987. Taxonomy (NCBI): domain Bacteria; kingdom Pseudomonadati; phylum Pseudomonadota; class Alphaproteobacteria; order Rhodobacterales; family Roseobacteraceae; genus Octadecabacter; species Octadecabacter sp. R77987. The sequence goes on from NZ_JAXHBQ010000001.1 coordinate 1,286,354, forward strand.
CGGCCCGTGGGTTGGCGATACGACGTTGCCGCTTTGACGCTTTATGGCGGCCACACACATCTTCCGGACCAGTATCATGCGCGGTTGGCAAAATCGCCGACCCGTGGGGACGGGCCGACGATCGCCCGGCGGCTTCGCCTTGATTCCGGGCGGGCCAGCCTCCTCGCAAACGTCACTTCGGGCACGAACCGGCCAACTGGAAACACTGTTCACTACGTGGGAACTTCCTCAATAGAAACTCTGCGGGTCGATATCTATCGCCATCCGCAAAGTTGAGGGCAGTTTGAACTGGGCCGCCCACGCGGCCAGTGCCGCTTGCAAGGGCGCGCCCTTGTCGGCCTTGACCAAGAGCCGCACGCGATGCCGCCCCCTGATCCGTGCAATCGGTGCGGGGGCGGGGCCAAAGACCTGCGCGCCGATCCGGCGCAGGGGCGCATCATTGCGAGCCATTTCGGTGCCCAAATCAAACACTTCCTGCACGTTCGGGCTACTTAGAACGATCCCTGCCATCCGGCCATAGGGCGGCACGCCTGCGGCCTTGCGCTCGGCGGCTTCGGCCGTCCAGAACGCCTCCTCGTCACCGCCCAGAATCGCCCGGATGACGGGATGTTCGGGCTGGAAAGTCTGCATGAGCGCCTCGCCCGGGGCTTCGGCCCTGCCAGCACGTCCCGCCACCTGCCTCATCAGTTGGAACGTGCGTTCGGCGGCGCGCAGGTCTGACCCTTGCAGGCCCAGATCGGCGTCAATCACCCCAACAAGCGTCAGCAGTGGAAAGTTGTGCCCCTTGGCCACCAGCTGCGTGCCGATGATGATATCGGCATCGCCGCGCGTGATCGCGGCGATGTGTTCCTTGAGCGCGCGGGCCGATCCGAAATGATCAGACGACAGCACCGCAATCCGCGCATCGGGAAACAGCGCCGTCGCTTCCTCGGCCATGCGTTCCACACCAGGGCCAACGGGCGACAAACGGTCCTCGGCCTCGCAACTGGGGCAGACGGTGGGCATGGGTTTGGTTTCGCCACATTGGTGGCACATCAGACGTTTCAAAAACCGGTGTTCGACCATGCGCGCATCGCAGTGATCACAGGCAATCTGATGCCCACAGGCGCGGCAAATGGTGACGGGCGCATAACCGCGACGGTTCAGGAACAGCAGTGATTGTTCGCCCTTTTCCAGCCGTGCCCTGATCGCCGCTTGCAAGGTGGGTGAAACCCAGCGCGAGCCTGGCAAATCTTCGACCCGCATATCAATCGCACCCATTTTCGGCATGACCGCCGCGCCAAACCGCGAGGTCAGTTCCAGCTTGGCATACTTGCCCGCGTCGACGTTGGCCCAGCTTTCCAGACTGGGGGTCGCGCTGGCCAGCACCACTTGGGCGTTATTGATATGGGCGCGCAGCACCGCCATGTCGCGCGCATTATAAAGCACGCCGTCCTCTTGTTTATAGGACGTGTCGTGTTCCTCATCGACGACGATCAACCCCAGATCGCGGTAGGGCAGGAACAACGCAGACCGTGCACCAACCACCAGCCCCGCCGCCCCCTGTCCGACCATCCGCCAGCAACGGCGCCGTTCGGTCATGGTCACGCCCGAATGCCATTCGGCGGGCTTGAAGCCAAAGCGCGCTTCGACCCGCGTGATGAATTCGGAAGTCAGGGCAATTTCGGGCAACAGCACCAGCGCCTGCCGCCCTTGGCGCAAGCATTCCGCGACGGCCTCAAGGTAAACTTCGGTCTTGCCCGATCCGGTGACGCCTTTCAGCAGGGTGGTGCCATAGGTGCCGGACGCCACAGCGTGTTTCAACACATCCGCCCCAGCGGCCTGATCCGCGGTCAGTTCCTTGCCGCCGTAATCGGGGTCAAGCGTGGCATAGGCTGTGTCGCGCGGCGCGTCTTCCTCGCTGACGGCACCATGTTTCACCAATCCCTTGATCACCGAGGATGTGACCCCCGCCATCTCGGCCAACTCGCCCAAGGTGAAGGACAGCCCGCCATAATCGCGCAGCACTTCCAGCACCTTGGTGCGCGCATCGGTCATGCGGTCGGGCGTGCCGGTGCCAAGCCGGAACACCTTGCGCATGGATGGCGCATCACCAAGGCCCGGCGCACGGGTCGCAAGGCGCAGCATCGCCGACATGGGCGTCAGGGTGTATTCGGCGGCGCGGGTCAGGAACTGGCGCATTTCGCTGCGCATCGGGGCCACATCCAGCACACGGATCACATGGCGGACCTTGGCATAGTCAAAATCACCCTTGCCCGCCCCCCAGACCACACCCAGCACCTTGCGCGGACCCAGTGGCACCTCGACGAAGGCGCCCAACATGCACCCACCTTCGGGCGCTTTGTAATCGAGGATACGGTCAAGTGGTTGGGCGGTCAGAACACCCACCAGATCACCCTCGTGAAAGAAGTCAGTCACCGGTCAGGCCGCCTTGCGCAGGGTCGCCGTCAGCACGCCCATGGCGATCAGAACACCGCCGCCTGCGCGGGTCATCCATGCCAGCACGGCAGGCTTGCGGATGGTCGCGCGCATGCCATCAGCCAGCAGCGCATAGGCCAGTGCGTTTACGGCAGCGAGGGTCACAAATGTCGCGATCAACACGGCAAATTGCGGCGGAAGCGGGCGATCCAGCACAAGAAACTGCGGCACGAAGGCGATGAAAAAGACGATGGATTTCGGGTTCAGCGCCGTGACCAGTGCCGCATTGCCGAAGACGTGGCGCGGGCTCAGGTTAGGGACATCGTCAAGGTGCGCCAACCTATGCCCACCCGCGCGGATCATGCCAATGCCCATCCACACCAGATAGGCGGCCCCGATCCACTTCAGTGCCGTGAACGCCGTCGCCGAAGCCAGCACAACTGCGCCAAGCCCAAGCAATGACGCGGTCATCGCGATCAAATCACCCGTCGCCACCCCCGCGGCCGAAGCCACCGCCACGCGCCGCCCCTGGGTCAGCGCATAGGTCAGAACCAGCACGATTGTCGGGCCGGGAATCATCAACAGCACGGCAGATGCCGCGACAAAGGCAAACCACACCTGAATTTCCATCGCACTTCTCCCAAGGGGGTTCCAGCCACGCCCCCCATAGGTTAAACGCTGCATCAGCAAACGCCACCCTTGACCGGAGAGACCCATGAAGTTTTTCGTAGATACCGCCGACCTCGAAGCGATCACCGAACTCAACGACCTTGGCATGGTGGACGGGGTGACGACAAACCCTTCGATCATCGCCAAATCGGGCCGTGACATTCTGGAAGTGACCAAGGAAATCTGTGACATCGTCGACGGGCCAGTGTCAGCCGAGGTTGTGTCGCTGAGTGCTGACGAAATGATCGCCGAGGGCCGCAAACTGGTCAAGATCGCCGACAATATCGCCGTGAAAGTGCCGCTGACATGGGATGGCCTCAGGGCCTGCAAGGTGCTGACGGGCGAGGGCAACATGGTCAACGTGACCCTGTGTTTCAGCGCCAATCAGGCGCTGCTGGCCGCCAAGGCCGGTGCGACCTTTATCAGCCCCTTTATCGGCCGTCTGGATGATATCAACCTTGACGGGTTGGAGCTGATCGAGGACATCCGCACGATCTATGACAACTACGGCTACGAGACACAAATTCTGGCCGCGTCCATTCGCAACGCCAACCATATGTCGGAATGCGCCAAGATCGGTGCTGACGTTTGCACGGCCCCGCCAAACGTGATCAAGGCGATGGCCAACCACGTGCTGACCGACAAGGGGCTGGACGGGTTCATGGCTGACGTGAAAAAGGCCGGCATCAAGATTTTGTAAGCCAAAGCGGCCCCGACCCAAGTAGTCGGGGCCACGCGACACAGCTACAACACTTTGACCCATAACAAAAAAACAGGCGAAATCGCCAAACGGGTCTGCTATACAGGCGCAAAGTTACAAAAATGAGTGATGGCATGAGCAGCGATCCCCTTCTGAACGATGACGTTCGGACCAAAATCATGTCCGACCCCGAAGCCTTGCTTGAGGATCAGGACATCATGCGCGCGCTTGTGGCCGCCAACGAAAAATCCCTTGGTGGCAATATCGTTGATCTGCGCGGCATCGCGATGGAACGGCTTGAGGCGCGCCTTGACCGGCTTGAAGATACCCATCGCAGTGTGATCGCCGCCGCTTATGAAAACCTTGCCGGCACCAACCAGATACACCGCGCTGTGCTGCGGATGATGGATGCGACCAAGTTCGAAAGCTTCCTGCGCGATCTGAACACCGATGTCGCGGCCATTTTGCGCGTCGATTGCGTGCGCCTTGTGCTGGAATCCGTGGCCCGCACCGATGATCCCGCCGTTTCACGGCTGGGCGATGTGCTGAACGTGGCCGAACCGGGCTTTGTCGATGACTATCTGACTCAGGGGCGCAACATGCCCGTGCGTCAGGTCACCCTGCGACAGGTCCAGCCCGAGGATCACAGCATATTCGGCGATAAATCCGACTACATCCGCTCCGAAGCCTGCATCAAGCTTGACCTTGGTGATGGCCGCCTGCCCGGCATGTTGATCATGGGCGCCGAAGACCCGCATCAGTTCACCCCGCAGCAAGGCACTGATCTGCTGACATTTTTCGGCGGCGTCTTTGAACGTGCCATGCGGCGCTGGCTGTCCTGAGGGCCGTGATTTCCCCCGCCCTGTCGGATGCCCTGCGCGGCTGGCTGGATCACCAGAAGGCGTTGAATGGCGCGGCGGACAATACGCTGACGGCCTATCAGACCGATCTGCTGGGGTTCTTGTCCTTCATGACGCAGCACCATGGCGGGCAGCAGGGATTGGGGCCAATCTCGGCGATCTCTGTCAGCGATATGCGCGCGTGGATGGCCCATGAACGCGGGCGCGGCGTTGCGGCGCGATCCTTGGCGCGGTCCTTGTCGGCGGTGAAGTCCTTTTATCGCTGGTTGGCGGAACGCGAAGGGTTTGAACCGACCGCCGTTTTGTCGACCCGCTCGCCCAAATTCCAGAAAAAGCTGCCCCGCCCACTGGCCACCGATGCGGCGCGCGCGATGATCGACACCGTTGAACTACAGGCGCGCGATCCTTGGGTCGCGGCGCGTGACACGGCGGTGATCACCCTTCTTTACGGCTGCGGCCTGCGCATTTCCGAGGCCTTGGGCCTGCGCGGGCGCGATGCCCCGCTGCCCGACGTGCTGCGCATCACCGGCAAGGGCGGCAAGGAACGCATCGTGCCTGTGCTGCCCGCGGCGCGCGCTGCTGTGGATGCCTACCTGCGCGCCTGCCCCTATCCGGTTGAACCCGATGGTCCGCTATTTCGCGCCGTGCGCGGTGGCCCCCTTGCCCCGCGCGCGATCCAGAAGGTGATGGAACATGCCCGCCTGCAACTGGGCCTGCCCGCCACTGCCACGCCCCACGCCATGCGTCATTCCTTTGCCACGCACCTGCTGTCGGCGGGCGGTGATCTGCGCACCATTCAGGAACTGCTGGGTCATGCCAGCCTGTCGACCACCCAAGCCTATACAGCCGTCGACACCGCCCGCCTGATGGAGGTCTATGACGCTGCTCACCCGAAATCGGCCAGCAATTCCTGATTGCCCTTGCCCCCCTAATCGGACATGACAGCCAAATGACACTTCGCACCAAGGCACTTGCCGTTCATCTGTTCACTGCCACCGGCGCCGTTTTCGCGATGCTGGCCTTGCTGGCCGCCGTCGAAGAAAAGTGGTCCCTGATGTTCTTGTGGCTGGTCATTGCCTTTTTCGTGGACGGGATCGACGGGCCTCTGGCGCGCAAATACGATGTGAAAACCAACGCCCCCGAATTTGACGGGGTGCTGTTGGACCTGATCATCGACTACCTGACCTATGTCTTCATTCCGGCCTATGCGCTGTTCAAACACCCCGATCTGCTGCCCGGCTGGACAGGATGGGTCGCGATTATCGTGATCACTTTTGCCGCAGCACTTTATTTCTGCGATACCCGCATGAAAACACGCGATTATTCATTCTCGGGCTTTCCGGGATGCTTCAACATGCTGGTGCTGGTGATGTTCGCGCTGAAACCCGACTACTGGGTAATCCTTGTGATTGTCGCGCTGCTGTCGGCGGCGATGTTCCTGCCGATCAAGTTCGTCCATCCCGTGCGCACCGAACGCTGGCGCAATGTGACCCTGCCAATGGCACTGGCATGGACGGCATTTGCAGGCTGGGCGGCATGGGTCGATTTCCACCCGCAAAGCTGGGCGCATTGGGGCTTGATGATCACGTCCGTCTATCTGCTGGGCGCGGGCGCGTTGCAGCAAGTGATGTATCGCGAAAAGCTTTAGATCAACAGCCCCGCCGCGCCTTCGTGGCGCAACAATGCAACCTTGGTTTCCACACCGCCCTTGCCGGAAAACCCCGTCAGCCCCTTGGCCCCCATCACCCGATGACAGGGGATGATCACGGGGATCGGGTTGCGACCACAGGCATTGCCCACGGCCTGTGCCGACTGGCCCAACGCGCGGGCGATATCGCCATAAGTCACCGTATCGCCAAAGGGGATCGCGCGCATCTGATCACAGACCGCGCGCTGGAAATCGGACCCCGCAACGCGCAGCGGCAGATCAAACTGTTTCAGACCACCTGCGGCGTAGGCCCGCAACTGGCGCGCTGTCTCGGCCAGCAATGGCGTGTCATCCACGCCGTTACCGTCCCAGTCCACACCCACAATCGCGCCCTGATCCTCTATCAGGGTCAAAGGGCCGAATTGTGTGGATACGGTAAGGGCAGGCATGACCCACCCTCACCAAATGTCACGCGCTAGGCAAGGGCCGCATCACAGCGCCCGCACACACCGGCATGGGCGTGCGTGCCCACGTCAGGCAGGATTTTCCAGCAGCGCTGACACTTTTCGCCAGCGGCCTTTTCGAACACCACGCCGATGCCGTCCACTTCGGGCAGGCGGAAGGCTTCGGCGGGGGCCGGATCGGCGGTGACGGAAATCGCGCTGGTGATGCACAGATCATCAAATGCGACCGTGCGCAGGATCGCGGCATCGTCTGCGCCCACATGCACCACGGGGGCCGCTTCGAGGCTGGCCCCGATCACCTTGTCTTGACGTTGGACTTCCAATGCGGCTGTCACAACGCGGCGCACACGGCGGATCGCGGCCCATTTCGCGGCGAGCGCATCGTCACGCCACGCCGCAGGCGTTTCAGGAATATCAACCAGATGCACGCTGCTGTCGTCACCGGGGAAGCGTTCAAGCCAGACTTCTTCTATCGTGAACACCAGCACTGGTGCCAACCATGTGGTCAACCGGTGGAACAGGATATCCAGCACCGTGCGCGCTGAGCGGCGGCGATCGGTGTTGCCATCGCAATAAAGCGCATCCTTGCGGATATCGAAGTAGAACGCCGACAGGTCCAGCGTGGCAAATTCGAACACCGCGCGGAACACCCCCTGAAAGTCGTATTTCGCATATCCCTTGCGCACGACTTCATCCAGTTCGGACAACCGGTGCAGGATCAACCGTTCCAGTTCGGGCATGTCGGCCGGTTCAACGCGGTCGGCCTCGCCAAAATCAGCCAGCGACCCCAGCATATACCGCATCGTGTTGCGCAAACGGCGGTAGCTGTCGGCAGTCCCTTTCAGGATTTCCGGCCCGATCCGCTGGTCGTTGGTGTAATCGGTCTGGGCCACCCAAAGACGCAGGATATCCGCGCCGTATTGTTTGACGATCGTGTCCGGCACGATGGTGTTGCCGATGGATTTGGACATCTTCATGCCCTTTTCATCCAGCGTGAACCCATGCGTCAGCACCCCGCGATAAGGCGCGCGCCCCATGGTGCCACAGCCCTGCAACATGGAACTATGGAACCAGCCGCGGTGCTGGTCTGTGCCTTCCAGATAAAGGTCGGCCAGCCCGTCCTCGGACCCGTCCGCACGGTCGCGCAGGGTAAAGGCGTGGGTTGATCCACTGTCAAACCACACATCCAGAATATCCATGACCTGATCGTAGTCATCTGGGTTCACGATCCCGCTCAGGAACCGCTCTTTCGCGCCGTCCTGATACCACGCATCCGCGCCTTCGGCCTCGAATGCCGCGACGATGCGGGCGTTCACCTCGGTGTTGCGCAGCAGGAAGTCATCGTCGGTCGGTTTCGCGCCAACCTTGGTGAAACACGTCAGCGGAACACCCCATGCGCGCTGGCGCGACAGCACCCAATCGGGGCGCGCTTCGATCATGGAATACAGACGATTGCGGCCCTTTTGCGGGGTCCATGTCACCAATTCGTCGATGCTGCGCAGGGCGCGCTCGCGGATCGTCGTGCCATAGGTGTCTTGGCCGTCGCCCACCGCCTTGTCGATCGCCGCGAACCACTGCGGCGTGTTGCGATAGATGATCGGCGCTTTGGAACGCCAGCTGTGGGGATAGGAGTGCTTGATCCTGCCACGCGCCAAAAGCCCGCCGACCTCGGCCAGCTTTGCCATGATCGCGGCATTTGCATCGCCCTCCCAATCGCCCTTCTTGGCTTTTTCGCGCAGGATGCGTTTGCCACCAAAGAACGGCAGATCCTCGCGGAAGGTGCCATCGTCCATGACGTTATAGGTGATCACATCGGCCAGCATTCCCAAATCACGGTAAAGCTCGAACTCCTCCATCCCGTGGGATGGCGCGCAATGCACGAAACCGGTGCCTTCTTCGTCGGTCACGAAATCCGCGGCGCGGAAATCGCGCAGATCGTCCCATTCGCCGTTCGACCCTTCGGCCCCGGCAAGGGGGTGTTGCAATGACAGGCCCGACAGTTCGTCGGCACTTACATCGCGCACACGTTTCCACATGCTGTCCTCAAGACGCGCCTTGGCAAACACATCGCCCGCCAGCTTGTCCGCCAGCAGGAAGCGCTCGCCCACCTCGGCCCAGCACTGCTCGGGCGTGCCGGTCACTTCATAAAGACCATAGGAATAGTCGGCCCCGTAAACCACAGCCTTGTTGGACGGGATCGTCCAGGGCGTCGTCGTCCAGATCACCACCTTGGCACCAGCAAGGTCGTTCACGCCCCGGACCTGATCCGGGGCCTCATCGTGCGCCTGCGCCGCAAACTTCACCCAGATCGTGAAGCTCTCCTTGTCGTGATACTCCACCTCGGCCTCGGCCAGCGCGGTTTCCTCAACGGGCGACCACATCACCGGTTTGCTGCCCTGATAAAGCGTGCCGTTCATCAGGAACTTCTGGAATTCCTCGGCGATCACACGTTCGGCGTGGAAATTCATCGTCAGATACGGATCGTCCCAGTTGCCGGTCACGCCCAGCCGCTTGAATTCGTCGCGCTGGATATCGACCCAACCGGCGGCGAAATCGCGGCATTCCTGACGGAACTCGACAACGTCCACCGCATCCTTATCCAGACCCTTCTCGCGGTATTTCTCCTCGATCTTCCATTCAATCGGCAGGCCGTGGCAATCCCAGCCTGGGATATAGCGGGCATCACGGCCCATCATCTGCTGGCTGCGCACGACCATGTCTTTCAGGATCTTGTTGAGCGCGTGGCCAATGTGCAGGTTGCCGTTGGCATAGGGCGGGCCATCGTGCAGCGTAAACGGTTCGCGGCCCGCTGCCTTTTCGCGCAGCTTGTCGTAAACGCCGACCTTTTGCCAACGTTCCAGCCATTCCGGCTCGCGTTTGGGCAGGCCCGCGCGCATCGGGAAATCGGTCTTGGGCAGGTTCAGCGTGTCTTTGTATTCAGGGGTGTCGGCGCACATTTCAGGCGTCCTTTGTCTTGATCGTCGGGAATAACGGAAGGGGGCGGTGCGATATCTCGAACACCTTTGCCCGGCACCTCATGTCAGAGTGCCGGGGAAATAATTCGCTGGATGATGGCGAAACCATAACGCATGGCGGGCTTATAGGCCTGCAATGTCGCGGGGTAAAGGCTGTCTGGCCGATCCCCAGCCCGATTATCAAATCATCCCAAAAAGTGCTGTCCCGCATTTGCGGGTGGTCAATTCGCCAAAACAATCCACATAGTGCAACGCATTATCAGTCATGGGAATTCACGATGTCAGCCAAGTATTTCGCACCCGATGGCGGCCACCCGCCACAGACCCAGCTGCTGACAGACCGCGCGATTTTCACCGATGCCTATGCCGTGATCCCCAAGGGGACGATGCGCGATATCGTCACCAGCTTTCTGCCCTTCTGGGACAAGACCCGCCTTTGGGTCATTGCCCGCCCCCTTAGCGGCTTTGCTGAAACATTTTCGCAATACATCATGGAAGTCGCCCCCGGTGGCGGATCAAACCAGCCCGAAGCGGACGCAGGTGCCGAAGGCGTGCTGTTTGTTGTCGAAGGCTGCGCCAGCCTGACGGTGGATGGCAAGACCCACACCCTGACCGAGGGTGGCTATGCTTTCCTGCCCCCCGCGACCGATTGGACACTGCACAACGAAACCGACGCGATGCTGCGCTTTCACTGGATCCGCAAGGCCTATGAAGCCGTGCCGGGCCTGGACGCGCCCGAAGTGATCATCGCCAACGAAAACGACATTGCCCCCAATGTCATGCCCGACACCGATGGTGCATGGGCCACCACCCGCTTCGTTGACCCCACAGACCTGCGCCATGACATGCACGTCACTATCGTGACCCTGCAACCGGGTGCGGTGATCCCGTTTCTGGAAACGCATGTGATGGAACACGGGCTGTATGTGCTGGAAGGCAAGGCCGCTTACCGTCTTAACGCCGATTGGGTCGAAGTCGAAGCAGGCGATTACATGTGGTTGCGCGCCTTTTGCCCGCAGGCCTGTTACGCGGGCGGGCCGGGGCCGTTCCGCTATCTGCTTTACAAGGACGTGAACCGCCACATGGCACTGCCGCGCCGCTAGGCCTCGCCGCCGATGGCCAACGTCAGCTGCTGTGCGGCGGTGATCACATGGTCAGCAAGAGCCACAACATCATCTGGCCCAACACGGCTGATCGGGCCGGACACAGAAATGCCCGCAATTGCCTCTTGGTTCACATCAAAGACGGGGGCGGCGATGCAGCGCATCCCAAGGTTCTTTTCCTCGCCGTCAATCGCATAACCACGCGCGCGGATCGCTGCCAGATCGGCGCGCAGGGCGTCAGGATCGGTGAATGTGTGCGGCGTGAATTGCTCCATCGGGGCCGCCAGCGCGCGGTCCAGGCGCCCCTCCGCCATCTGCGCCAGCAGCGCCTTGCCAATCCCCGAAGCATGCATCGGTGACAGCGTGCCGGGCGGAAAAAACGCGCGAATCGTTTCGTGGGTTTCGACCTGGGACACGAACAGCACCATATCAACCTGCGCCACGCCGATGTTGGCGGTTTCGCCCGTTGCCTCCATCAATTCGCGCAGGATCGGGCGGGCGCGTTCCACCAGACTGGTCCGGCGCAAAAACCGCGCACCGATCACGAAAGCGCGCGCACCGATATGCCAGACCTGCGCGCCCGTATCAAATTCCACCAGCCCGCGCCCTTCAAGAGTCACAAGGATGCGATAGACCGTGGCGGGCGACTGGCCCATTTCATCGGCCAAAGTGGACAGCGCCTTGCCCTGATCCTCGCTTAAGTATTCAAACACCTCCATCGCGCGATCCAGCGATTTGATGGTGTTCTGGGCGGTCTTGTCGTCCCAGTCGCGCGGGCGACCACGGGCACGGCGCGGCCCTGTTTTTGGATTATCTGCCATTGCGATGAACTGCCCCCTGCACGAATTGAAAACCCGATTCACAATGTGAAAAATTCAAGCCACTGGCATCATTGCATTTTATCGCAGTTCTGAAAAGTGAAAAACAATTTCAAAAAAATTTCCTTTCACCGCGGCGGCACCTATTGTGCCCTTGACCTGTCAAGGAGACCGACATGAGCTTTCAGAACCCTGTATTCATTCCCGGCCCGACAAACATGCCCGAAGCGATCCGTCAGGCCTGTTACATGCCGACGATCGACCACCGCTCGCCGGTGTTTGGCAAGATCCTGCATCCCTGTCTGGACGGTGTGCGCCGCGTTCTGAAATCAACCTCGGCGCATGTGTTCATCTTTCCCTCGACCGGCACGGGCGGTTGGGAAACGGCGCTGTCCAACTGCCTGAGCGCGGGCGACAAGGTGCTGGCCGCGCGCAACGGCATGTTCTCCCACCGATGGATCGACATGTGCCAACGGCACGGGCTGGACGTGCAGGTTGTCGAAACGCCGTGGGGCCATGGTTTGCCCGCCGACCAGTATGAAACCATCCTCAAGGCTGACACAGATCACGCCATCAAGGTCGTGCTGGCCACCCACAACGAAACCGCAACAGGCGTGAAATCCGACATCGCCGCCGTGCGCCGCGCATTGGACGCCGCAAACCACCCTGCCCTTCTGTTCGTTGATGGCGTGTCCTCCATCGGGTCGATGGATTTCCGCATGGATGAATGGGGCGTGGATGTTGCCGTCACCGGCTCGCAAAAGGGCTTCATGCTGCCTGCCGGTCTGGCCATCGTCGGGTTTTCCGACAAGGCGATGAAAGCCACCGAAACTGCCACCCTGCCGCGCACGTTCTTTGACGTGAAAGACATGCAAAAGGGCTATGACAACAATGCCTTTCCCTACACGCCCCCTGTTGGGCTAATGAACGGGCTGAAACTGTCGCTAGAAATGATCGAGGCCGAGGGGCTGGAAAACGTCTTTGCCCGCCACACCCGCATCGCCACAGGCGTGCGCCGCGCGGTGCAGGCCTGGGGGCTTGACCTGTGCGCCGCCTCGCCTGATGTCTATTCCGACAGCGTTTCGGCAATCAAAACACCCGAAGGGTTCAACGCCACCGATATCGTCACAGTGGCGGCCGAAAAATATGGCATGGCGTTCGGTGTTGGACTGGGTGAGGTCGCGGGCAAGGTGTTCCGCATCGGCCATCTGGGCAGTCTTACGGATGCGATGATGCTGTCGGGCCTTGGCGTTGCCGAAATGGTCATGGTTGATCTGGGGCTGGACATCAAACTGGGGTCCGGCGTGGCCGCAGCACAGGAGTTCTATCGCCACGGATCAGGTGCAGGCAAAAAGGCAGCCGCGTAATGTATATCCCCACCTATCAGGACATGTTGGATGCGCACGACCGCATTAAGCCGCATATCAAGCGGACACCGGTGATGACCTCTGCCTATCTGAACGAACTGACCGGCGCGCAGCTTTTCTTTAAGTGCGAGAACTTCCAGACGCCGGGTGCATTCAAGGTGCGCGGCGCGTCAAACGCCGTGTTCGGGCTGGATGATGAACAGGCAAAACTGGGGGTGGCGACGCATTCGTCGGGCAACCACGCATCCTGCCTGTCCTATGCCGCCAAACTGCGCGGAATTCCCTGCAACGTGGTCATGCCCAGCACGGCCCCGCAGGCCAAGAAAGACACCGTTGCGCGCTATGGCGGCAAGATCACCGAATGCGAACCCTCCACCACCTCGCGCGAGGCGACATTTGCCAAGGTGCAGGCCGAAACAGGTGGCGATTTCGTGCATCCTTATAACGACCCGCGCGTGATTGCGGGTCAAGGCACCTGTGCATGCGAGTTTATGGATCAGACTGACGGGTTGGAGATAGTCGTCGCGCCCATTGGCGGCGGTGGCATGATTTCCGGCACCTGTCTGACCCTGTCCAATCAGGCACCCGAAGTGCAAATCATCGCCGCCGAGCCCGAACAGGCCGATGATGCCTATCGCAGCTTCAAGGCGGGCCATATCATCGCCGATGATGCGCCCAAGACGATTGCCGATGGGCTTCTCGTGCCGCTGAAAGACCTGACGTGGCATTTCGTGTCCAACCACGTCAGCGATATCTTCACAGCCTCGGAAACCGAAATCATCGACGCGATGAAGCTGACGTGGAAGCATCTGCGCATCGTCATGGAACCCAGCAGCGCCGTGCCGCTGGCCACGATCCTGAAAAACAAGGACCGGTTCGCAGGCAAGCGCGTCGGTGTCATCATCACCGGCGGGAATGTCGATCTGGACCGCCTGCCATGGAACGTGGGTTAAAACCCACCTTACCAACTCGTAACGTGGGTCTTGACCCACCCCGCCCAAAAGGAAACACCATGAACACGCACCCGAATTTCGAAGACTTTGAAGTTGGTTACGACATCCCCGCCAAGCCCGGCATGGACGCGGCCGACATCCAGACACCGGCGCTTGTACTGGATCTGGACGCGCTCGAGCGCAACATCAAGAAGATGGGCGACTACGCCAAATCACACGGGATGCGTCACCGCGTGCATGGCAAGATGCACAAGTCCGTCGATGTGGCGAAACTGCAAGAAAGCCTTGGCGGGTCATGTGGTGTGTGCTGCCAAAAGGTGTCCGAGGCCGAAGTCTTTGCGCGCGGTGGCATCAAGGACGTTATGGTGTCCAACCAGGTGACCGACCCTGCCAAGATCGACCGTCTAGCGCGGATGCCGAAACTGGGCGCGCGCGTTCTGGTCTGTGTCGATGACCCGACCAATGTGGCCGATCTGTCGGCAGCTGCGGTCAAGCACGGCACCCAGATCGAAGCGCTGGTCGAGATCGACTGTGGCGCAGGCCGCTGCGGCGTGACCTCGACCCAGGACGTCGTCAACATCGCCAAGATGATCGACGCCGCCGAAGGTCTGAAATTTGCCGGTATTCAGGCCTATCAGGGCGCGATGCAGCATCTTGACAGCTATGACGAACGTCAGGGCAAAACGCAGATCGCCATCGACATGGTCAAGGACGCGATTGCCGGTCTCAAGGCCAATGGTCTGGAATGTGACATCGTCGGTGGTGGTGGCACCGGGTCGTATTACTTCGAAAGCAATTCCGGCGTGTTCAACGAACTGCAGTGCGGATCCTATGCCTTCATGGATGCCGATTATGGCCGGATTCTGGACAAGGACGGCAACCGGATTGACCAAGGCGAATGGGAAAACGCACTGTTCATCCTGACCACCGTGATGTCGCACGCCAAGGCCGACAAGGCCATCGTCGATGCGGGACTCAAGGCGCAGTCCGTCGATAGCGGGTTGCCAACCGTCTATGGCCGCGATGATGTGGAATACGTCAAATGTTCGGACGAACATGGCGTCGTGATGGACCCGAAAGGCGCGTTGAACGTAAACGACAAGCTGCGCCTTGTGCCGGGCCACTGCGACCCGACCTGCAACGTGCATGACTGGTATGTCGGTGTGCGCGGCGGCAAGGTTGAAACCGTCTGGCCCGTCTCGGCCCGCGGCAAGGCCTATTGAACAGGGGCGTGGGTAAGACCCACCTTACGTCCCAGCCTTCGCGCCGGGACCACTGCAACATGACGCGGCCCAGGATCAGGTCCGGGGCGCGACACCTCTAACAGCAACCCAAGGAAATGACCCATGCTGATCGTCCCCGAACGCGACATCGCCGACCTGCTGACCCGCGAGGCATCCTTTGATGCTGTCGAAAAGGTCTTTGCCGCCATGGCCGCGGGTGATGCCTATAATTTCCCTGTCATCCGCGAGGCAATCGGCCACGAGGATGCGCTTTACGGCTTCAAGGGCGGGTTTGATGGCAAGGGGATGACGCTGGGCCTCAAGGCGGGGGGCTACTGGCCGCACAATTTGGAAAAGCGCGGGTTGATCAACCACCAGTCCACCGTGTTCCTGTTTGACCCCGACACCGGCAAAGTCGCGGCGATGGTCGGTGGGAATTACCTGACCGCCCTGCGCACCGCGGCCGCCTCATCCGTGTCGATCAAGCATCTGGCCCGCAAGGACGCCAAGGTGATGGGCATGATCGGCGCGGGGCACCAAGCCACGTTCCAGCTGCGCGCCGCGTTAGAACAGCGCGATTTCGACAAGGTCATCGGCTGGAACTACCACCCCGAAATGCTGCCCAACATCGAAAAGGTCGCGAGCGAGGCTGGCGTGCCGTTTGAGGCTGTCCCGCTGGAAGGCATTGTGGAGGCGGATGTTGTCATTTCCATCACCTCGACCTTTGCGCCTACCGTAATGGCCAACCACATCTCACCCGGCACCCACATCGCCTGCATGGGCACCGACACCAAAGGCAAGCAAGAGGTCGAAGCGGCCCTGCTGGCCCGTGCGACCGTGTTTACCGACGAGGTCGCCCAGTCGATCAGCATCGGCGAGGCACAGCACGCCGTGGCCCAAGGGCTGATCGCTGAAAGCGATGTGCACCAGATCGGCGCGGTCATCAACGGCACCCACGCGGGGCGCACCTCGGACGATGAAATCACACTGTTTGACGGCACAGGCGTCGGCCTTCAGGATCTGGCCGTGGCTGCATCCGTTGTGGAACTGGCCGTTGCGCAGGGCATCGCGATCGAGGTTGATTTCTAGGCGATGCTGTCGGCATTGCGTTTACTCTGGCGCGGCAGGCGTCCATAAATCACGGTGATGAGACAACAATATCACGCACGCCGTGTGGGCAACGACACACTGATCTGGGACGTGCACCGTTTGGTGCGGCTTTCCAAAACACTACCCGTGCATGACATCCCCCTTTCCGACATCGCCGAGCTTGATGAGGACTGGTGGTTCCAAGAACCGGCTGATGTGGCAACACCGCGCGGTGTCGCCGCGCATTTCGCACTGGTCCAAGCTTGCGATCTGCGCCATCCGATCATCCTGTGCGCTGAGGGGCGCTTGATGGACGGGATGCACCGTGTCGTCAAAGCGCTTGGTGAAGGGCGCGCTACGATCCGCGCCGTACGATTTCCCGCAACACCCCCACACGACCATATGAACGTCTCGCTTGATCAAATCCCCCACTAGCACAACAATACGCACAAAAAAGCCCCCGCCAATCACTTGGCGGGGGCGTTCGTGATCAAGTGTTCCTGCTTAGTCGTGCGGCAGTTGGCCTTTGCCTGTCCCGTGCATACCGCCCGACACTTCCTCGGTTGATTCCGCGGCCAGTTCGGCAGGCAGGATCAGGTTCAGCACAATCGCGATCAGCGCGGCGGGCAGGATGCCCGATGTCGCAAGCACCTTCCACGTGCTTGGCAGGTGCTGAAGCGCGCCCGGTTCAAGTTGCAGACCAAGACCCAAAGACAGGGCAATCGCAAAGATCACCATGTTGCGGCGGTTCCAGTCAACATCCGACAGCATCGACATACCGGCGGCCACGACCATACCGAACATAACGATCACGCCACCGCCCAGCACTTCGATTGGCACGGTCGAGATGATCGCGCCAATTTTCGGCACCAGACCGCAAAGGATCAGGAAGATCGCACCGATGGTCACAACATGGCGGCTCATCAACCCGGTCATGGCGATCAGGCCCACGTTCTGGCTGAACGATGTGTTTGGCAGCGCACCGAACAGGCCGGACACGGCAGTGCCAAGACCATCAGCAAAGGTCGCGCCCTGAATTTCGGTGTCGGTTGCTTCGCGACCTGCACCACCTTTGGTGATACCGGAAACGTCACCCACAGTTTCAACCGCCGAGACAAAGCCCATCAGGCAGAAACCCAGAATGGCGGCAAAGGTGAACTCAAGCCCAAAATGCAGCGGGTTGGGCAATGCGAAAGACGCCGCGCGCCCCACGTTGCCAAAGCTGACCATGCCCATGAAGTAGGCGACGACATAACCGGCGATCAGGCCGATCAACACGGCCGACACCGACACCATACCGCGGGCAAAGAACTTGAGGCCCAGCGTGACAAGGATCACGACACCGGCGACCGTCCAGTTTTGCAGGCTACCGTATTCTTCGGTGCCGATGGCAGGCACACCGCCCGCCGCATACTGAATGCCGACCTTCACAAGCGCCAGACCGATCATCGTGACCACAAGGCCCGTCACCAGCGGCGGCAAGGCAAAGCGGATCTGTTTGATGAACAAGCCAAGGAATGCATGGAACAGACCCCCGACCAGAACACCGCCCATGACAATGGCAAGCGCTTCTTCGCCTTTGCCCGCCACCAGCGGAATCATGATCGGAATAAAGGCAAAAGATGTGCCCTGCACGATCGGCAGTTTGGCACCCACGGGGCCAAGACCGATTGTCTGGATCAGTGTGGCGATGCCTGCAAAGAACATCGACATCTGGATCATATAGGTCATCGCCGGAAAGCCCAGCGCGCCCTGATCAGACCCGAAACCGATACCGGCGGCACCACAGATGATGATCGCCGGCGTTACGTTTGAAACGAACATTGCCAGCACGTGCTGGATGCCCAGTGGAACGGCGCGGTGAAGCGCCGGTGTGTAGTTTGGGTCGCGGAGTTGTTCCGGTGTCCCGATAGATGTATCAGCCATTATCGTTCCCTCTCTGATGATACGTCGATTGACCAGTCTTGTTGCTGGCTAGGTATTGCCGTCCTGAATTGTGAACGGGGTCGTGAAAAAGTGTTCTTCAAGGTTTGGCCCCGCGCCGATCCTGTCGATCACAGCGAAAAGCCCGGGCACGTGCAGCGGGCTCAGCACCCCGTGCCAAGTGCCCCGATGATAGTTCACGCCTTGCCCCGGCGCGGTCACAAAGGCCCGCGGGGTGCCGGGCGTGCCCCCCTCGTCGGGTGCAACCACGACGACAAAGGGATCAAGCGACATGGGCAGGAACGCCTGACTGCCTTCGGGGTGGCGTTCGACCATATCCAGCGTGATGGGAAAGGGGCGTATCTGGGCATGGAACAGGCTGATGCCTGCGCGCCCGTCACTGAAATCAAGCGTGGCACGGTCGTGATAGCGCCCGCACATCCCCGCATTGATCAGCTTGTCAGGATCGCCCGACACATCCAGCACATCGCCAAACGGCGCGAATGCCTTGGCCGTCAGGGGCTGTGCGGTGATCACGATGCTCATTGGCCCAGCTTCTCGATCAGGCGCAGTTCGGCGATGCGTTCGACCTGTTTGCAGGCTTCGGCAAATTCGGTGACGCGGTCGTTTTCGATGCGTTGATGGAAGGCCGCGAGGATCGACGGCTTGTCATAATCACGCACGGCGATGATGAACGGGAACCCGTGACGTTCTACATACTGCGTATTCAGCGCCTCAAAGGTCTCGCGTTCCTGATCGGTCAGCATATCAAGGCCGGCACCCGCCTGCTCGGATGTGCTTTCGGCCGTCAACTTGCCCGCCGCAGCCAGTTTACCTGCCAGATCAGGGTGGGCTGTCAGCACGCCAAGGCGCTGGTCCTCGCTGGCCGAGCGGAACACGCGGGCCAGCGCATTGTGCACGCCCTGCGCGGTGTCATGGGTCGGGCCCAGTTCCAGCGCATGTGCACCTTCGGCGATCCAGGGGCTGTGTTCAAAGACGCCACCAAATTCGGCTACAAACGCCGCACGCTCCATTTCTGATGGGCGGGTGCGTGTCATCGGCGGGTGCTCCTTGGCCCAGTGGTCTGCGATCTGCAAACGGGTGGCGAACCACACGCCTTCATGGGATTGAAAATGTTCGATGGCACGGCGCAGGGCGGCAGCGCGGCCCGGACGGCCGATCAGACGGCAGTGCAACCCGATCGACAGCATCTTGGGCGCGCCTGCGGTGCCTTCGGCGTAAAGACAGTCAAAGCTGTCTTTCAGATAGCTCTCGAACTGATCGCCCGTAGTGAAACCGGCCTGAATGGCGAACCGCATGTCGTTGCAATCCATCGTGTAGGGCACGATCAGCTGGTCACGCCCGCCGGCCTGCGCCCAATAGGGCAGATCGTCGGCGTAGCTGTCTGCGACATAGGCAAACTGACCCGTTTCAGCCACCAGATCGACGGTGTTGTTGGAACAGCGGCCCGTATACCAGCCACGCGGTGGTTCACCCACAACTTCGGTATGCAGACGGATCGCTTCGGCAATCGCCGCGCGTTCCTCGTCGGCGGGCATGTCCTTGTGTTCGACCCATTTCAACCCGTGGCTGGCGATTTCCCAACCCGACGCTTTCATCGCGGCGACCTGTTCAGGCGCGCGCGCAAGGGCCGAAGCCACGCCGTAAACCGTGACCGGCAGATCCGACAGCATCCGGTGCACGCGCCAGAAACCGGCCCGCGCGCCGTATTCGTAAATCGATTCCATGTTCCAGTGGCGCTGGCCCGGCCAGGGTGCCGCGCCGGTGATTTCCGACAGGAACGCCTCCGAGGCCGCATCACCGTGCAAGGTATTGTTTTCGCCGCCTTCTTCATAGTTCAGCACAATCTGCACGGCAATTTTTGCGCCATTCGGCCAGTTGGCCGCGGGCGGATTAGCACCATATCCTGTCATATCACGGGGGTAGCGGTTCACGAATTCATCCCTTCTGGTCTTGCCTTACTCATAGAGCAAAACAATCCCGCTGTTTTTCAAAAAATATCATAAAGAGCATATCGTCTGCCATGCTTTGCACCTGACGGCATGGTCGGACTATACCAAGGAATACCTTGCAGGGAGAATGCGCAATGTCCGGATACCTGACCACCCATGTTCTTGATACGGCGCGCGGCTGCCCGGCCCAAGGGCTGCGCATCGACCTTTACCGGATCGACGGGGACACCCGCACCCATCTGATCACGCTGACAACCAACGATGACGGGCGCACCGATCAACAGATCCTGCCCGCCGATCAATTCGCCACAGGCACTTATGAACTGGTGTTCCATGCCGGTGCCTATCTTGATGCCATCGGCACCCCGCCCGAAGATCCGCGATTTCTTGATGTGATCCCGCTGCGTTTCGGGATGTCCGAGGCCTCGCACTATCACGTGCCGCTGCTACTGTCGCCCTTTGGTTATTCCACCTATCGCGGCAGCTGAGCCAGTTTTTCACTGTCCCGCACGGCCGCGCTGATCTTTTCGGTCACAAACTCCATGAACAGGCGCGTTTTCGGGTCTTGGCGGCGGCGGTGTGTGAACAGGCAGGCCATCTGGATGGGTTCGGGCGGGTTTTGGACCGCGACAGGCACCAGACGACCCGCCTTGATGTGCTCCGCGACCTCGAACACGGGCTTCATGGCGATCCCGTTGCCCGCCAGCGCCCAATCGGTCAGCACATCGCCATCATCGGATTCATAGCGCCCCGCGATGCGGAACCGTTTCGGGCCATCCGGCGTGACCAACCGCCACTGGAATTCCGTCGCCCCCGGAAAGCGCAGGTTCAGGCATTCATGCCCGTCCGCGACCAATTCATCGCCCGATGCCGGATTGCCGTGTTTGGCGATGTAATCGGGCGCGGCACACAGCACCCGTTCTACATCGGCGATCTTGCGGATACGCAGGTTGCTGTCTTCGGGCGTGCCCAGAAAAAACGCAAGGTCCAGCCCCTCGGTCGTCAGATCAACCCTGCGGTCGGTCAGGCGCAGGCGGATGCTGACTTCGGGGTAAGCGGCAAGAAAATCAGGCACTTGCGGCGCGAGTAACCTGCGCCCGACCCCTAACGGACAGGCCACATACAGCGCGCCTTTGGGATTTTCGGTGATGTTGACAACTTGGGCCTCGGCATTGTCCACCGACTCCAGTATCTCGCAGGCCCCGCCATAGAATGCGCGCCCCTGTTCGGTGGGCGTCAGGCTGCGGGTGGTGCGCTGGAACAGGCGCACGCTCAGGTGCTCCTCAAGCTGGGAAATCCGCGAGGACGTAACCGCAGGCGACACCCGCAAATCACGCCCCGCAGCCGACATGCTGCCAAGTTCATAGACACGGACAAAGGTGCGGATATTATCCAGATAGGACATTGTTTTGCTTTTTTTGATGCTGCTTGGTCTTTGCCGACAATAGCAGAACAATCAACGCTCGCCTAGTCTGACCGCAAAGCGAATCTTGGGAGGGACGTCCATGTATGATCTGGCAATCTTGTGGGACTGGATCGCGTTCAGTGTGCGCTGGCTGCATGTCATCACCGCGATGGCATGGATCGGCGCATCCTTTTACTTTATCGCGCTTGATCTGATGCTCAAACCCAACGATGCCCTGCCCGATGGTGCCTCCGGTGAAGAATGGGAAGTCCACGGCGGCGGGTTCTATCACACGGTCAAATACCTTGTGGCCCCCGCGCGGATGCCCGAGCCACCTGACCTGGCACAAATGGCAAAGCTATTCGACATGGCTGTCGGGTGCCGCGCTTTTGATGATCATTTATTGGGTTGGCGGTGAACTGTATCTGCTTGACCCGACCAAAGTCGATTTGGCCCTGTGGCAGGGCATTCTGATTTCCGCCGGATCGCTGACAATCGGCTGGTTGCTTTATGATGCCATGTGCAAATCCAAACTGGCCGACACGCCGACCGTGCTGATGCTGCTGCTGTTCGTGATCCTTGTGATCATGTCATGGGGCTATAACCAGATTTTCACGGGTCGCGCAGCGCTGCTGCATCTGGGTGCATTTACGGCGACGATCATGACGGCCAACGTGTTTTTCCAGATCATGCCCAACCAGCGGATCGTCGTGCAAGACCTCAAGGAAGGGCGCACACCGGATGCGAAATACGGCAAGATCGCCAAGGTGCGTTCGACCCATAACAACTACCTGACCCTGCCTGTCGTGTTCCTGATGCTGTCGAACCACTATCCGCTGTCGTTCGGCACACAATACGCGTGGATTATCGCCGCGCTGATTTTCCTGACAGGCGTCACGATCCGCCACTACTTCAACACCATGCACAAGACCGGCAAGGGGCCGCATTGGACATGGGGCGTGACCGTCCTGCTGATGATCGTGATTGCCTGGCTGTCGACCGTGCGCAGCGGCGATACTTATGAGGAGTTGATGGCGCGCGAGCTGACCGCCTATGAAGAACGCTATGCCAGCGCAGACGGGTTCGATGATGCCTACAACACAATCATCGGCAACTGTTCCATGTGCCATGCCCGCGAACCGGTCTGGAACAACATGCAGTGGGCGCCCAAGGGCGTGCTGCTGGAAACGACCGGCGATGTCGCCCGTCACGCCCGCCAGATATACTTGCACGCAGGCGTCAGCCACGCCATGCCGCCGCCCAACGCCATCCAGATGGACGCTGAATCCCGCGAGATCATCATCGCGTGGTATCAGGCCGCCAACGACTGACCGCGACGATTGCGCGCTTGCATCGGTGTGTGCGGCGCGGCTAGGACTTCCCCGCAAGTAACGGGGATGCCATGCCACTGAATATCGCCATCGCCGGTGCCGGAATTGGCGGGCTTGCCGCCGCAGCCCTGCTGGCCGATCAGGGCCATACCATCACCATCTATGACCAGTTCGACGCGCCCCGCCCCGTGGGGTCCGGTTTGGTGATCCAACCCGTTGGTCAGGCTGTGCTTGACCAGATCGGCGCGGGCGATACGGCCCGCCAAAAAGGCAACGCGATCCACCGGATGCTGGGACACGAGGCCGATCATGGCCGCCGCGTGCTCGACGTCTGGTATGACCGCAAGGCGGGTGAAAGCTTTGGGCTGGCGATCCACCGCGCCGCGCTGTTCGATGCGATTTTGCAGGCCGCCCTGACGCGGCCAAACATCACTATCATCCCTTCTGCCGCCATTGCCGATGTGACCGATCCTGCAAAGGGCACCCGTAGCCTGATCCTTGCCGATGGCGCCCGCACCGATCCGGCCGATCTGGTGATCGACGCGGCGGGGGCGTCATCGCCACTGTCGCCGCTGGTGTCGCGCCCGCTGACCTATGGCGCAATATGGGGCACGGTGGATTGGCCCGACACCGCGCTGCCCCACGACCAACTGACACAGCAATACCGGCGCGCGGACCGCATGATCGGCGCGCTGCCCATCGGCACGATGCCGGGTGAAACCGTGCAAAAGGCGGCTGTTTTCTGGTCCCTGCCCGCCGACAGCCACGCGGCGTGGCAGGCCCGTGGGCTGGACAGATGGAAGGACGAG
This sequence comes from Octadecabacter sp. R77987, assembly GCF_042466115.1. Lineage (NCBI taxonomy): Bacteria > Pseudomonadati > Pseudomonadota > Alphaproteobacteria > Rhodobacterales > Roseobacteraceae > Octadecabacter > Octadecabacter sp. R77987. Next base: position 1,310,082 of record NZ_JAXHBQ010000001.1, read on the forward strand.
GCACGCAGCCTTTGGCCCGCCATCGCCCCGTTTCTGGAACAGATCACCGACCCCGACCAGATGACCATGGCGCGCTATAGCCACGGCACCCTGCGCCGCCCCTTCGGCGCACATCTGGCCCATATCGGCGACGCCGCGCACCGCGCCAGCCCGCAACTGGGCCAAGGGGCGAACATGGCGCTGCTTGATGCATTGGCGCTGGCCGAGGCGTTGCGCCAGCACCCGCTTGCAACGGCCTTGCCCGCCTATATGCGTGCGCGCCGCTGGCATGTGGCGATCTATCAGGCGATGAGCTGGGCCTTCACCCCGCAATACCAATCCGACAGCCGGATGCTGCCCATGCTGCGGGACCGCGTGTTGTTTCCGGTGTCGATGATACCGCCTGTCTCGCGCCTTCTGACTGCCCTTGTGCGCGGGTCGATGATCAATCCGCTGGGGCGGCTTGGTTCACTTTGATCCCTGCCCGAACAGCCCCGTCAGCGCCCGTTTCACCAGCGCCGTGACGGCGGGGCGCTTGACCGCGTGAAATGGCAGCGGGCGGCAAACCTCGATCGCGGCCACACCCACACGCGCGGTCAGCGCACCGTTGATCACGCCTTCACCAAAGCGGCGTGACACTTTGGACAGCACACCGCCACCAGCGACCGAGCCGATCAGATCGTCGCCCACGGCCACCGCACCCGTGGCCACAAGATGCGTCAGCACCGTGCGCGTCAGGCGCCAACTGCCCAGCACACCGGATCGCCCGCCATAGATTTCTGCAATGCGCCGGATCATCCGCAGGTTCGCCGTCAGCGCCGTAAACACATCGGCCAGCGCCAGCGGCACAATCGCCGTGACCATCGCCACCTGCCGCGCGGCGGCTTCGACCTCGCGCAGGGCGCGCTGATCAAGGGGGGCCAGCACATCGGCCTCGGCCAACCCGATCAGCCCGTCCGCGTCCAACACATCACCACTGCGTTCGCCCAGCCGTTCGCGGCCCCATTCCGTATCGGCGCGACCCTTATACAGCGTTTCAAGTTGCCCCAGCACGGCGCGCGCGTCTTTGACATCACCGCTGACCAGTGCCGCCGCCGCAGCGGTTTGAATCTTGTCCACGCGGCGCAAGCGGCTGAACGCCGCCAGTTCGCGCAGGGCGATAATCAGCAACACGATGCAAAACAGCGCCACCAGCGCCATGGCGATCCCGCCCAAGACGGGCGAGCGGTCTAGCAATCCGTTCACGAAATCCCACGCGGCGATGGACACGGCAAAACCGACAATCGCCGCCAGCAACGACCAGAACCACCGCGCCAAACGCGACGGTTTGCGCGCGGCCAGCACCGCCGCCTGCTGCATCGCCGCCTGCGGGGCCACGTCCGGCACGGCGGGCGCGGTGGCAGGTGTCAGGTCAGGCGCATCGCCTTCAAGGTCGATCAGCACGGGGCCGGTTTTCCTGGTCATAACCGATCCCCGATCAGAAACTGCGCGGCCTTGTCCAAGCGAATATGCGGTGGACCGTCACCCGGTTTCAGGGTCAGCGGGGCGGGCGCGAAATCCATCACGCTATAGTCCGCATCAAGCCATTTTTCGGCCCCCTCGCGCGCTGGCCCCAGCAGATGCGCGGGGTCATCGGGCAGATCGCCGGGATAGAAGGCAGCCTGCTTTCCACCCTCCAGCAACTGCCCACGCACCACGTCCAGTTTGCGGCCATCATGGCTGATCTGATCCTCCACCGTGGTGCGCAGCGCGGCGATGGACATGGCGGCTGTCTCGGCCCCTGCGAAATCGGCACGGTCCTTGGCGTCACGCAGCAGAGCTTGGGTGATCGCTGTCAGTTGCGGGTGTTGTGAATGGTGCAGATGGTCGGCCTTGGTCGCGGCGAACAGGATCTTTTCAACCCGCCGCCCCTGAAAAATGCGGCTCAGAAATGCATTCCGTCCGGGACGGAACGCCGCAAGAATATCAGCCATCGTGGCGCGCATGTCCTCGACCGCGGGCGGGCCTGCGTGGATCGCGCCCAGCACATCAACCAGCACGATCTGGCGGTCGATCCGTGCGAAATGATCGCGAAAGAACGGCTGCACCACGTTGCGTTTGTAGCTGTTGTAGCGGCGCGCAAATTCGCGACCCAGCGACCGGCGCGGCGCATCGCCCGCCGGCAAAGGCGCGAATGTCAAAACCGGCGAGCCTTCCATATCGCCGGGCAACAAAAACCGCCCCGGCGTGCAATCGGAATACCCCGCCGCGCGCGCAGCCTGCAGATAGGCCGTGAACGCCGCGGCCAGATCTTGGGCGACGGTTTCGTCCAGCCGCGCGGTGGTGTCCGTTTTGGCGAGCAATGCAAGGAATGCGGCCGCTTCGGCCCGCCCTTCCATGCGCGCCAGTGTATTTGCCGACCACTGCGCGAAATCCTTGTCCATCAACCCAAGGTCCAGCAGCCATTCACCCGGATAATCAACAATATCCAGATGCACGGTGCGCGGCCCCTGCAAGCCCGACAGCAGCCCAGTGGGTTGGACACGCAGCGACAGGCGCAATTCGCTGATCCGGCGCGTGCCTTGCGGCCATTCAGGGGATTTCGCTGTCAGTTTCGCCAGATGCGCCTCGTAATTGAAACGCGGCAACGTGTCGTCGGGCTGGGGCTGCAAATAGGCCGTCTGGATCGCACCATTGGCGGCAGCGACCAGTTGCGGCATCCGGCCGCGGTCCATCAGGTTCGCCACAAGGGATGTGATGAACACCGTTTTGCCTGCACGCGACAACCCCGTGACGCCCAGCCGGATCACCGGTTCGCTAAAGGGCGCGGTCACGGTATCGGCCACGCCTTCGACGCTGCGCACGATCTGGTCGGCGATGCCGCCTGCGATTGACCCTAACCCCAAGTGTAAACCTTTCCCTACTCGCCCCCAAGATAGGTGGCGCGACACGGGATGTGTAGGGATTGATTTCGCCCCCCCTTCCCCCTATGCGACACACATGCCCAGATATGCCCTGAAAGTAGAATATGATGGCGGCCCGTTTTCGGGTTGGCAGCGGCAGGCAGACCAGCCTTCGGTGCAGGGCGCAATTGAATCCGCGCTTGCCCAGCTTCAGGACGGGGAACACCGCATCGCCGCCGCAGGACGCACCGATGCCGGCGTGCATGGGCTGGGCCAAGTGGCCCATTGCGATCTGACCCGCGATTGGGAGCCCTTTCGCCTGTCCGAGGCATTGAATTATCACCTCAAACCGCAGCCCGTGGCGATTGTCGGCTGCGCGGCTGTGGCCGATGACTGGCACGCGCGGTTTTCAGCGGTCGAGCGGCGCTATCTGTTCCGCCTGATCGCACGGCGAGCGCCCCTGACCGTGGAACGGGGCAAAGCATGGCGCGTGCCCCACCGGCTTGATAGTGCGGCGATGCAGGCAGGGGCGGATCAGTTACTGGGCCTGCACGATTTCACGACCTTCCGGTCGTCGATCTGTCAGGCCGACAGCCCGATCCGCACGCTCGACGAATTGCGGGTCCAACAGGTCCGTGACGGGGATCAGCAAGAGTTCCACCTTCACGTGCGCGCGCGGTCCTTCCTGCACAATCAGGTACGCAGCTTTGTCGGCACGCTGGAACGGGTCGGCGCGGGGGCTTGGGCACCCGATGACGTAGGCGCGGCATTGGCAGCGCGTGATCGCGCGGCCTGCGGCCCCGTCTGCCCGCCCGACGGGTTGTATCTGGCCGGTGTCGGCTACCCCGACGATCCTTTCGCCTAGTCGTTGTCGGTCAGGCCAGCCCCTGCGCCCGCCGCGCGCGAGGTTTCGGTTTCGGGCACAAAGGTGCGCGCGGCCAGTTTCATCAGGGCGGCCCAGGCTGCCCCCTCGACCGTTACAGGCCCGATCGCAAGCGTGACCGTGGCCCCTTGCCCGACGGCAATCACCACGCAGTCGTCCTGCACATCGCAGGCCAGACCCGCGCCAAACCGGTTTGCCATGCTGACCAACCCGACGAAAAGGAGAGGTAGGTCGGCCCCGTTGATCCGTTGTTCGCCCTGCCCTGCGCGCACCAAATCAATCGCGGTCGGGCCTGCCATCACAGCGCACCCGTGGCCATCTGTCCACGCCGTGTGCGGACAATCCAGTGCCGCCGCCAAGGCACCCATATCCCCGCCCAGCGCGATGTAATCGGGCATGGCAGCGGCGATGTCCTCGGCGTGGCCAAGCGGCACGCCAGCGCCGCGCGCCGCCTTAAGGACAAGGCCCTGCACCTCGTTGAGGGACCGCATCATGCGGCAAAGGTGGGCAGCCACCAATCGTCAGCGCAATCCAGTTCATCGGCCAATGGCGCGCCCTGTGCCAGCGTGATCCGCGTCCAGCGGTCCGACTTTGGGTCAAATTTCGCCGCGCCAAAGAACGCCAGCTTGCAACGCAGCATATCAATCGGCAGGCAGTTATCGCAGATCAGGTTGTCGCGGATTTCAGCATAGGGGTGGCGTGCCAGCGTCTGCACGCGCCGCGCGGCGGACCGCAATTCGGGACGGGCGGCCAGCAACGGCGCAATCGGGCCGGTCTCCCCGTCCAGTGCCTGCGCCAGCGCCTTGACCTGCCGCGCAATATCCAGCGGGCTTTCCAGCTCGGCCCCGTCCTCGATGAATCGCGACCCAAGACGGGGTTCCTGTTTCGCCTCGGACACATACCAGAACTGCGCACACTGGCGCGGGTCCGCAAAATCGGTGTCAACGGCCCACTGCCAATCCTGCAGGATCAGCGCCGCCAGATCGGCACAGGCCATCGCCGGATCAAGAACGGGAACAAAGGGCGTCGACATGCAATCGGTCAACCCGTCGATCAAGTCACCAAAGGGTTCCAGAACCAGCGCCGCGATCAATTCCTGCGTATCCACAGACCAGCGTGTGCTGTCATCAATCAACCGGTCCAGCGGGGCAGCGCTGCTCATGAAATCTGGCGTCAGAAACGCGGCGACCTCGGGCCATTCGCGGCGCAGCACATCAATCCGGTCCTGCGCGATCCGGTCGGGCACCTGCCATTCCGCCAGATGCTGCGCCGCCCGCATCACCAGTTCATAGATGCGCGCGATCTGATCAGGCGTCAGCGTTTCAACAGCCCGCACGCGCGCCAAAGCGGTTTCACGCACCTGCATCCACGCATCCAGCAACAACGGGTGCGACACCAGAAACGGGGCCATTCCCAACCCCGTCGAATTGCCAATCCCAAGGTGGCGTTTCAGGTGGCGATCAAGGGGGGCGCCACCCACATGTTCGACCAGATCGTGGGTAAAGCCACGGATCAGCCAGACCGTCAGCATTTCGGCAGCAAAAGGGCCGGACATGCCTGCACGGTCGCTGAACTGGCCCCGATCGGCGATCCCGAACTTGCCGTTGCCATAAACGGCCGTCGTGCGCATCAGGTAGCCGATATCGCGGATCATCGCTTCGTCCGGTTGGCCACCTGCGCGCAAGGCGTCCACCACATGGGCAAACAGGCGCACGGATTTGTTGGCACGGCTCAGGACCAGATCGCGCGGATCAAAGCGCGCGGCTTCCTGTTGGGGGGCGGCACGACAGATGCGCGCGATTGCGCTGTCATCGGGCACCCCATCATACAACACATAGGATGTGTCCCACGCCGTCGCGATCACGCGGTCGGTGCGCATTTCCGGCGGCAGATCGGTTGAAACCGCCACCAGCGAATAGGTATGGCCGCCAAAATCCACGCTATAGACCGCATGACCGAACCCGTTTTCGTCAATCTTCCATACCGGACGCATGACCTGCGCGCCCTCGGCCCCAAGGCGGCGGGTGACGGATCGCAGGAATGACAGGCGCGTTGGAAACCCCGCCCCCATGCGGCGCAGGCGCATCACATCGGCAGGTGGACGCAGGGGCCTTTGCGGGATACTGGGGTGATGATCGTCAAGCATGTGCAGCCCCGAAACTGTTGTCATAAAACGCCAGCCAGTTGTCGCCCATGATCCCGTCGACCTCGGCCGTATCAAACCCGACAGCGGCCAGCCCGTCGCGGATATTGCCGAAATCACGGTTGTCGTTGAACCAGCTTGGCATCGGCGGGAAACCGGCATCGCTGGCCGATCCTTCACCATAATCAATCACCTTGGACCAACGGCCCACGCGCATCCATTCGACAACGCTGTCGGGGTGGTCCTGACACAGGTCCGTGCCGATGCCCAAGTGCCTTGCGCCGTAACGGCTCGCCGCCTCGGCCACCATTTCGCAGAAATCCCGCACCGTGCAATCGGACCCGCCCTTCAGGTGATGGGGATAGACGGAAAAGCCAAGCATGCCGCCCGCATCCGTCAGCGCGCGCAACACATCGTCGGATTTGTTGCGCAGGGCAGGATGCCACCAATGGGGATTGGCATGGGTGATGGCGATGGGACGAGTGGAATGATCAATTGCTTCCAGCGTGGAACGATCACCGGAGTGGCTCATGTCCACCACCAGCCCGACACGGTTCATTTCATGCACCACCTGTCGCCCCATACGGGTCAGGCCGGTGTCATCGTCTTCGTAACAGCCCGTGGCCAGCAAGGATTGGTTGTTATAGGTCAGCTGCATGAACCGGATGCCCAGCTGGTGACAGATTTCCACAAGGCCGATGTCGTCTTCGATCGGGCTTGGGTTCTGAAAACCAAAGAAAATCGCCGTGCGCCCCGTGTCGCGCGCGCGGCGCACATCGTCGCCCAAAGTGCCCTTGAAGATCAGATCGGGGAACTGTTCAAAGTAGCGGTTGAACCGTTCCAGTTGCAGCACCATCTCGCGGAAACTTTCGTGGTAGGCGATGGTCACATGCACCGCATCAACACCGCCCGCGCGCATCTGGCGAAAGATCTTTTCCGACCAATTGGCGTATTGCAGATTATCAATCAAATATCCCATGCGGCAAGGTTAGCGCCTTGTCACATCAGGTAAAGCGCATTCGCGCCGAAAACGGGCTGTTTCCCGCCCGAATGAAACCCGATCACATGGATATGCGTTTCAGTTCCCGCAGGACTGCGTTAATGGTAAACCAAAGACGGGGGCGATCATGCGAGCAGCTTGGCAAGCCATCATAGCAACGACTTTTCTTGGCTTGGCAGGCACGTCTGCACAGGCGCAAGAGGTGCGTTTGAATGCCCCGGGTGCCAGCGCCGACCTGCGCAGCGCCCTGCGCGGCGCGTCCCTGACGATCAGCCTGTCGCGTGATGACGAAGGCGCAGTCGCCCAGGACTTTGTCGCCGCCGCGCGTGCCGATTATCAACGCCTTTTGACCGGACTTTACAGCGAGGGATACTACGGCGGCACGATCTCGATCCTGATCGACGGGCGCGAGGCGGCAGGGATCGCCCCGCTGGATTCCCCCGCAAGCGTTGGCGTGATCACCCTCAACGTTGATCCCGGACCGCGATTCACCTTCGGGCGCGCCGAAATTACGCCCTTGCCCACCGGCACGGTGTTGCCCGAAGGGTTCGCCACAGGCCGCCCTGCCCGCTCGGATACGATCCGCGAGTCTGTGATCGTGGGTGTCGATGCCTGGCGCGACGAGGGCCACGCCAAGGCAGCACCCGCAGCGCAACAGATCACCGCGCGCCACGGTGATGCCGCCCTTGATGCCCGTGTGCAGATTGACCCTGGTCCGCAGTTGAGATTCGGACCACTGATCGTGCGCGGGGCTGAAAACATCCGCCCCGAACGGATCATCGAAATTGCGGGCCTGCCCAGTGGCGGCATCTTTTCCCCCCAAGAACTGGACCGCTCACTTGCGCGGTTGCGCCGGGTCGAGGCCCTGCGCTCGGTCGCGTTTTCCGAAGGCGAGATCGCGTCGGGGAACACCCTGCCGATTACCGCGCAGATATCCGAACAAACCCCGCGCCGCGTTGGTTTCGGGGCTGAATACTCATCGGTGAATGGCGCGACCCTGTCGGCGTTCTGGATGCACCGCAACCTTTTGGGCGGGGCCGAACGGTTTCGCGTCGCGGGCGAAGTTTCGGGCCTTGCAGGGGAAACTGCGGGGCTTGATTACACGCTGGGGGCCAGTTTCCTGCGCCCCGGCACCCTGCGGCCCGACGTGGATTTCTATGCCGATCTGGACCTTATGCAGCTGGACGAACCCGACTATTTCTTGCGTCAGGTCACGGCCGAAACCGGCCTGATCCGCCGCGTGCGCGAGGAATTCATCCTCGAGGTCGGCCTTGGCATCCGCAGCGGTGAGGTCAGTGATGATCTGGGCGATCGCCGCTATACCCTGCTGACGCTGCCGATCGAGGGGACATTGGACATGCGCGATGACCCGCTAGACGCGACGATAGGGTTTTATGCCAACGCCGAAATCACGCCTTTTGTCGGGTTGACCGGAAGCGCCAATGGCGGGCGCATCTACGGTGACGGCCGGATTTATCGCAGCTTTGGGACCGATGATCGCGTAACACTGGCGTTTCGTGGCCAGATCGGATCGTTGATCGGCGCCGATGCCACAGATGTCCCCTCGGACCTGTTGTTTTATTCGGGTGGCGGCGGCACCGTGCGCGGCCAACCCTACCAATCGCTGAATGTCGATCTGGGAGGCGGTGTCGAAATCGGCGGCAGTTCGTTTCTGGGCGCACAGATAGAAGCCCGCGTGGACGTGACCGATACCATCGGTATCGTCGGGTTTTATGACGTGGGTTATATCGGAACGGACGCCGTGCCGTTGCAAAACGGCGATTGGCACGCCGGTGCGGGCATCGGGCTGCGCTATGACACTGGCATTGGGCCGATCCGGCTTGATGTTGCAACTCCTGTCGGGGGCGACACCAGCGGGTCAGCGGTGCAAATCTACCTTGGGATTGGACAGTCGTTTTGATGCGCTGGATTGCACTCATATGCCTGTTGTTTGTTGCACCATTTGCGGCAACCGCGCAAGACATGGGCGATGATGGCCCCGGATATCTGGCCGAACTCATTCAGGATAGCCTGTCGGATGCGGGCCGCGATGTGCGCATCGAAGGCTTTGAAGGTGCGCTCAGCGCGCAGGCCACGATGGACAAGATGACCATCGCCGACGACAACGGCATCTGGTTCACCATGCAGGACGTGACGCTGGACTGGTCGCGCACGGCCCTGCTAAGCGGGCGGATCGAGGTCGAGACACTGAGCGCGCAGCGCATCGAAATGACGCGCCTGCCCGAAACCCCGCAAAGCGATGTGCCCTCAGCCGCCGCACAGCCCTTTTCATTGCCCGAACTGCCCGTATCGGTCGAGATCGGCAAGATCACGGCGGACGAAATCACGCTTGGTGCCGATGTTCTTGGTCTTGCCCTGACCGTGTCCTTCGAGGCAAGCCTGAGCCTGATCGACGGCGCGGGCAGCGCCGATCTCCAAGCGCTGCGCATCGACGGACAGGACGGGCGCTTTGACATCAGCGCAAGCTACGACAACGCCAGCGAAACCCTTGCCGTTCTGCTGATCCTCGACGAAGGCACCAACGGAATCGCGGCTACATTGCTGGACATTCCTGACAGGCCTGCACTGGCGCTGCGGGTGCAGGGCGATGCACCGCTCAGCGATTTCACAGCCAACCTGAGCCTTGCAACGCAGGGCGTTGAGCGACTGTCGGGGCAGGTCCAACTGGCAAGTTCCGGCACAGGCGCCGCCGATGATGCCACGCCGGTTGACCGCGAATTTTCAACCACCCTGCGCGGCGATCTGACCCCGCTGGTCGCTGACGAATTTGATGCCTTTTTCGGCACGGCCGCGACCCTGACAGCCCAAGGCACCGCTTTTGGTGACGGGCGGCTGGACCTGACGGGGTTCGATCTGGCGACCCGGTCGTTCGGGATCAGCGGCGCACTGACCCTTGGCACGCAAGGGTGGCCCGAAGCTTTTGATATCAGTGGCCAGATCGGTGATCGGCGCGGCACGCCGGTGCGCCTGCCGCTGGGTGGCGAAGCTACGACCGTGCGATCTATGGACTTGTCGCTGCGCTATGATGCGGCGGCGGGCAACACCTGGGAGGGGTCTTTTGACCTGCAGGACCTGACCCGCCCCGACCTTTCAATTGCGACCCTGAAACTGGAGGGCGGCGGCACAATCACGGCCGGAGAAGGCACGCCCGTTGGCGGTGTCGATCTTAAAATGACCTATGGCGCGACTGGTATCGCGCTGGATGATCCGGCCCTTGCCACCGCCATTGGCAGCGACTTGCGCGGCGACATCAGCGCGCGTTTGACCGAAGACGAACCCCTGCGCATTTCCCGCATGACGCTGATCGGCGAAGGGATGGACCTTGGGCTCACCGCGACGATTGCGGGCCTGGACGCCGGTTTTGAAACCGATCTTTCCATCGGCGGACGTGTTGGGAATTTTGCCCGGTTTACGTTGCTTGCAGGGCAATCGTTGAACGGGTCCGGTTCGCTGCTGCTGTCGGGCAAGGTTTCGCCACTGGGTGATGCATTTGATCTGGCACTGCTGGCCGCGACGACAGACTTGCAGGTCGGTATTGCGCAGCTCGATCCCCTTTTTGGCGGCAATGGCCGCCTGACCCTGAACGCACAGCGTGATACCATCGGCACACGCATCACCGATCTGGACGTGCGCACGGACGGGCTGATCGCGTCGGGCGATCTGAACATCACGCCAACAGGTCTTGCCGCCGCCCTTGATCTGACATTGCCCGTGCTGGATCGCCTTGGAGTCGGCCTGAGCGGCGCGGCCAGTTTCAACGGCGCCGTCGTGCAGGACTCCACAGGGTCTTATGACGTCGAAGGCGCGCTTGGCGGTCCTGATCTGATCAGCACTATCACTGCGCGTATCGGCCCGGCAGACACCGATTACGCCACCACCGGACGGATGACAGGACGGGTCAGCGACCTTGCGCCTTATGGCAGCCTTGTGGGTCAGTCACTTGCGGGTGCGGCGACCTTGGCCCTGACGGCAGAGGGCACTTTGGCAGACGGCGCGTTCAGCGCCAGGGTCCAGTCACTTGCGACCAATCTGTCGGTCGGTGTCCCTGCCCTTGCCACGGCCATGCGCGGCACAGGTAGCTTGCGCGCCGATGTAACGCGCAGCGCGGCAGGGCGCATCGGTGTGCAAGACCTGCAACTGAAGTTTCCAAACCTGACGGGCACCGCGGGCATCACGACCGATGGCGCATCATCGGATGCGGTGTTTGATCTGCGTCTTGCGGATATCGCCCTGTTCACACCCGAATTGAACGGCCCCGTCACAGCGCAAGGCACCGCAACGCAAAGCGGCACTTCCCCGTGGCAGATCAGCGTTGACGCCACGGGCCCGGGCGGCACGGATGCGCGCGCAACCGGCACGATCACCACCGCAGGCAGCACCGATCTCAATATCAGCGGCGCGGCCCCCTTGGGGTTCGCCAATCCCTATATCGCGCCGCGCCAGATCAGCGGGCGAGCCGATTTCGACCTGCGCGCAAACGGGCCAATCGGGCTGAACGCACTGTCAGGTCCCGTGCGCATTTCTGACGGACGCCTAACCGCACCGACCCTTGGGCAATCGCTTGAGGGGATCGCAGGCACCGTGCAACTGTCCAGTGGAACGGCGCAGATTGCGCTGGGCGGAAACAGCAGTGCGGGGGGCACGTTGGCACTGTCCGGTCCTGTATCGCTTGCGGGGCAACAGAACGCCGACCTGACGCTGACCCTTGACCGGATCGTGCTGCGTGATCCGCAGCTTTATGAAACGACAGTTGGCGGCACAATCACGTTTACCGGTCCGATCGCAGGCGGCGCGCGCGTAGCCGGTGGGCTGACGCTTGGGCGCGCCGAAGTGCGCGTGCCGTCTTCGGAAATCAGCAGTTTGGGCGAATTGCCCGAAGTCACGCATATCAGCGCGCCGCGCGATGTTGTTGCAACCCTTGACCGCGCAGGGCTGACAACCCAAGGCACACCGCCGGCAAGCGAAGCGCGCAGCGGGCCGGCCTACCCGCTTGACCTGACGATCAGCGCACCGTCGCAGATATTCGTGCGCGGTCGCGGGCTTGATGCGGAACTGGGCGGGCAACTGACCCTCAGCGGCACCAGCAACAACGTCATTGCCACCGGGCGGTTCGAACTGATCCGCGGGCGGCTGGACATCTTGCAACAGCGCTTTGACCTGACCGAGGGCTATGCCCAGCTTCAGGGTGATTTCACGCCCTACATCCGGCTGCAGGCGACAACAACCGCCGACACGGGCACGCTGGTCAGCGTCATCGTTGATGGGCCTGCCACCTCGCCACAGGTGCGGTTCGAAAGCAGCCCGCAGCTCCCCGAGGACGAAGTGCTGTCGCAGCTGCTGTTCGGGCGTGATCTGGCGTCGATCAGCCCGCTGCAAGCGGTGCAACTTGCCTCGGCGATCAGCACTCTGGCCGGGCGCGGCAGTGGCGGGCTGATCGGGCAAATCCGCGACGGGCTTGATCTGGACAATCTGGATTTCACCACTGACGAGGCTGGAAATGCCGCCCTTCGCGCGGGCAAATACATCTCCGACAACGTCTATACCGACATCACGATCGGCAGTGACGGAACATCGGAAATCAATCTCAACCTTGATATCACCGACGACATCAGCGGGCGCGGCAGCTTTGGCGCGGATGGTGAAACCAGTGTCGGGATTTTCTTCGAGCGCGACTATTAGGGCAGAACTGCGCCCGCCCCGTATTCAGCATTCAGATGTAAAGCGACGCGCCAAAGATGCGGCTGACTTCGTCCTGACGCGTGGTACCCAGCGCGGTCAGGTCCTCATCAGACAATTCGTTCAGTTTGCGCACCTGAACCATGCGGCTATCTGCTTCGGCCAAGACGATCAGACCGCGAAAGACGGCCTTGAACGGGCGCGCAATTGCGGCGCCAATAGCGGATGCATCAAAGTGAACATGCGTTGCGGAAAGTGCCATTTGGAAAACTCCTAGGTCGTTTAGGTTTTTCCTCCCACCCACAACCTACACGCGGCGGTCACATTAATCACCACACAATTGCAGGACGCCGCCTTGCGTCAGGTGCAACGCTAATCCGTTGTGACCAATACCTTTTGCACTTCTTGAAAGGGGCAAGCTACGAAATGATCGTTGCCCACATCCTGCATCACCGGCAGATCACCCGCACAAGACGGCTGCGCCTTGGGGCAGCGGGTGCGGAACACACAACCCGACGGCGGGTTCAAAGGTGATGGCAGTTCCCCTTCGAGGATCGGGCGGTGGCGTGCTTTTTCGGCCACCGGATCCGGAATCGGCACCGATGAAATCAGCGCCTGCGTGTAGGGGTGGCGCGGTTCGCGGGTCAGTTCGCGCGCCTTGGCCAGTTCCATCACGCGGCCCAGATACATCACCAAAATCCGGTCCGAGATGTGTTTCACAACCGACAGATCATGGGCGATAAAGATCATCGCCAGCCCCATGTCGCGCTGCAATTCGCGCAGCAGGTTCACCACCTGCGCCTGCACCGACACATCCAGTGCCGATACCGGTTCGTCACAAATCACCAGTTCCGGCTTGAGGATCAGCGCGCGGGCAATCCCGATGCGCTGGCACTGTCCACCGGAAAACTCGTGTGGATAACGGTTCACCAGATTGGGCAACAACCCGACCCGTTCCATCAGTTCGCCAACGCGGCGTTTCACTTCGGCGCGGCTGGTGTCGGGTTCGTGGGTGGTCAGCGGTTCGGCGATTATCTCGCCCACGTTCATGCGCGGGTTCAGGGCCGCCAACGGATCCTGAAAGATCATCTGCACATCGCGCCGGTGCTTGCGGCGTGTTTGCGTTGTCATCGCGGCAAGGTCGTCACCCTTCCACACCACCTTGCCCTTTGTGACGGGCACAGTCCCGACAATCGCGCGCGCCAGCGTCGACTTGCCTGACCCGCTTTCACCAACGACGCCCAGCGTTTCCCCCGCTTGCAAGTCAAACGACAAGCCACCGACCGCTTGCAAAGGCTGCGAAGGGGTCCAGGGCCAGGCTCCCTGGCGGCGCACATCAAAGGTCACATTCAGGTCTTGGACCGACAGGATCGGGGACATCAGATCACCTCTGCAACGGGAACGTGACAGGCGCGCATCCGGCCTGCGTCAAAAAGATCAAGATTTGGCCGGATCGCGGAACAATGCGGCAAGACCTGCGCGCAACGCGGCGAAAACGGACAGCCCGCGGGCAGTCGTGACATATCCGGTGGTTCCCCGGCGATGGTCTGCAATTCATCATCGTCACGGTCAAGGCGCGGCACGGCTTTCAACAGCCCGCGCGTATAGGGATGGGACGGCGCGGCAAACACATCCGTCGTCGCGCCCTGCTCCATGATCTGCCCGCCATAAAGCACCAGCGTCTTGTCACAGGCATCCGCGACAATCCCCAGATCATGTGTGATCAGGATGATCGCCGTGCCGAATTCACGCCGGATTTCTGCCAAAAGATCCATGATCTGCGCCTGCACCGTCACATCCAGCGCCGTTGTCGGCTCATCGGCGATCAACAGGCGCGGACGACACAGCAAGGCCATCGCGATCATGATCCGTTGGCGCATGCCGCCGGAAAATTCATGCGGGAACATGGTGATGCGCGCCTTGGCATCGGGAATGCGCACCGCGTCCAGCATCTGCACGGCTTCGGCCACGGCCTGCCGTTTGCTCAGCCCCTTGTGAAGTTGCAGCACCTCGGCCATCTGGTCGCTGACGCGGATATAGGGGTTCAACGATGTCATCGGATCCTGAAAGATCATGCCGATGTCCTGCGCGCGCACCTTGTTCAACTGCTTGGGTGTCAGCTTCAGCAGGTCGGTGCCATCAAAGTTGACCTTGCCGGTCGCCGCCCCGTTGCGCGCCAAAAGGCCCATCACGGCAAAGGCCGCCTGACTCTTGCCTGACCCGCTTTCGCCGACAATCGCAAGGGTTTCGCCCTTATCAATGTCAAACGACAGGCCATTGACCGCATGCACAGGTCCATCGGCCGTCTGAAAGGTGACGCGCAGGTCTTCGATCTCAAGAAGGCTCATACTAGCGGTCCTTTGGGTCAAGCGCATCCCGTAGGCCATCACCCACGAAGAAGAAAGCGAACAGGGTAATCAGGAAAAAGAACAGCGGATACATCAGCATCCAAAGCGTGCCGTTGTTCATCTGCGCCGCCCCCTGATTGATCAACGCCCCAAGCGACGTCATCGGTTCCTGCACCCCAAGGCCCAGATAGGAAATGAAGCTTTCAAAGATGATCATTTCTGGCACCAGAAGCGTCGCATAAACGATCACGATGCCCAGCAAGTTGGGCACGATATGACGCAAGACAATTACCACCGGGGATACGCCCGTGGCCACGGCGGCCTCGACGAATTCCTTGTTCTTGATCGTGAGCGTCTGGCCCCGCGCGATCCGTGCCATGTTCAGCCACGAAATCAATCCGATCCCGATAAACAGCATCAGGATTGACCGCCCGAAAATCACCAGCATCAGGATCAGCACGAACATGAACGGGATCGACATCAAAATGTCGACGATCCGCATCATCACCCCGTCAACACGCCCGCCGACATATCCGGCAGTCGCACCATAAAGTGTGCCGACAATCACCGCGACCATCGCCCCGACGATGCCGACCATCAATGAAATGCCCGTGCCCTGCACCGTGCGGGCAAACAGGTCGCGCCCGTCGATATCGGTGCCAAAGTAGTGGCCGGTTTCAAATGACGGCACGCCTTGATAGGCATTGGCCCCCATCAGGCTGAAATCCACATAGTCGGGTTCGTATTGGGCGAACCAACCGCCCAACAACGCGAACAGGCCGATAGCGATCAGCACGATCAGACCAGCCACAGCCGCCTTGTTGCGAAAGAAACGCCTGCGCGCGTCCTGCCACAGGGACCGGCCTTCGATCTGGCTCAGTTCGGCAACGCCTTCGACGGCGGCAACGGATGATTTGTTGAACATCGCGCGCGCCCCCCTAATACCGGATTTTCGGGTCGATCCATGCATAGAGCACATCGACCAAAAGGTTGAACAGGATCGTCAACGCCCCCACAAGGATCGTGATCCCCATGATAACGGCATAGTCGCGGCTAAAGGCCGAGTTCACAAAGAACTGCCCGATCCCGCCTGTGGAAAACGCCACATCAACCACCACCGATCCGGTGATCATCCCCACGACTGCCGGCCCCAGATAGGAAATCACCGGCAGCAACGCCGGCTTGAGCGCATGGCGCAAGATCACGCGGCGCATGGGCAGGCCTTTGGCCTGCGCGGTGCGGATAAAGTTGGAGTTCATCACCTCGAGCATGGATGATCGCATGATCCGCGCAATCGACGCCATATAGGATGTGGACAGGGCAACGACAGGCAAGATCAGGTAGTCAAACCGCACTGATCCGCCCCAAGGCACCCCGAAACAAAAGTTGTCTGTCGCACTACAGGACCCATCAATGAAAACGCCACCTGCCCAACCGCCACCGGGCAGGAGCGGGGCACCGGTCCACCAGAACCAACCCAGCGTAAAGACCAGCACCAACACCGGCGCCATCACAAAGTTCGGCAAGGCCTGCGCCCCGATGGTGATGCCAACGGCAAGATAATCGAGCCATGTATTCTGGCGCAGGGCCGCCGCGATCCCAAGGCTGACACCCACGATCACCGCAACCAGCGCCGACCAGGCACCATAGGTCAGCGTGACCGGAAAGCCTTGGGCGATCACATCATTCACCGTGCGGTCACGGTATTGAAAAGACGGACCAAAATCGAAATGCAGCACGATGTTCTTGACGTAGTTGAACATCTGCACAACGTAGGGCTGGTCCAGCCCATAGCGCGCCTCGATATTGGCTAGCACGGCAGGGGGCGGCGGGCGTTCATTGCTGAAGGGGCCGCCGGGGGCCGCGAACATCAGAATGAACGAGAAAATCACAAGGATAAGCAAGGTCGGCACCGCAATCGCGAACCGTTTTGCAATGAAGCTATACATCGAAGTGTCCCCCAAAAGGTCCCGCGCCACCAAGGGCGGCGCGGGTGATCTCAGGCGGTCTGTTATTCAGACGCGGCGATGTATAGGTCTTTGGAATACCAGTTTTGCAACAGGTTTTCGGTTGGCCAGTTCATCAGGTCAGGCGACTTCATCCGCACCGATGCATAGTGGTAGATCGGCAGGAAGTAGGTGTTCTCGGACGCGATGCGCTCGATTTCCTGATACAGCGACATGGGATCGTCAGATGTCTTGGCTTCGTCGGCCAGCGCGTCAATTTCTTCATCGACAAACTTGCCATCGTTATAGTTCGACCCGGAAGTCAGCAGATCAATATAGGTGCTTGGTTCGTTGTAATCCGCGCACCAGCCCGAACGGGCGATTTCGTAGTTCTGCTCGCCGCGGGTATCAAGGAAGGTCGCCCATTCCTGATTGGCCAGAGTCGTTTCAACGCCCAGCGTCTGCTTCCACATCTGGCCAATGGCCACGGCCACGGACTGGTGGCTGTCGGATGTGTTATACAGAATCTCCAACGTCAGCGGATTGTCGGGGCCGTAACCGGCCTCGGCCATCAGCTCGACGGCCATGGCGTTACGCTCTTCCTGGGTCATGGCGGACGCCGGAATGTCTGGCTGCTCCCAACCGTTGATCGCCCAGTGCGTAAAGGTCCAGGCTGCGCGCTGACCACCGGCCAGAACGTTGTCCACGATCACATCGCGGTTCACCGCAAGCGACAGGGCGCGGCGAACATTTGGATCCTGCAGCGCTTCTGGACCAGAAGGCGACTGGTTGAACTGGTAGTAATAGGAACACGAGTTCGGGAAGCTGAGTGCCTCGCCGGGGTATTCGGCGTTCAGGCGCGGGAACTGCCCCGCAGGCACGTCCATCACGAAATCAATTTCGCCAGCCAGATAGCGGGTCAGCGCAGCGTTACTGTCATTGATGATCAGCGCTGTAACTTCGTCGATGATGGTGTTGTCGTTGTCCCAATACATGTCATTGCGCACGCGCACGAGCTTTTCCTGAGGCACATATTCGGACAGCTTGTAGGCACCGTTGGACACCATGAATTCCGGCTTTGTCCAGTCATCGCCATGCGCTTCGATTGTGGCGCGGTGGGCAGGGAACGTGGTCGGGAATGTCGTCATCTGCGGGAAGTAGGGGCGCGGTGCGTCAATCGTAAGCACGACCGTATAGTCATCAGGCGCGCTGACACCCAAAGCATCCACGGGCATTTCGCCAGCGGTCACGGCTTCGGCATTCGCAAGGCCCATGACCGTCAGATACCACGCATATTCCGAGGCCGTTTCAGGATCGGCAGCGCGCTGCATCCCGTAAACGAAATCGCCCGCGACAACGGGATCGCCGTTCGACCACTTGGCATCCTGGCGCAGGGTAAATGTATAGGTCAGACCATCGTCAGACACGGTATAGCCTGTGGCCACACCGGGCTGCACGGTGCCGGTCGCGTCCTCGGTCATCAGACCCTCGAACAGGTCGCGGGCGACCGATGCGCCTTCAACGTCTTCGACCAGGGCAGGGTCGATCGACGGAAAGTCGTCAAGGATCGAATAGGTGAACGACTGGTCGCTTGCCAGCGCCGCACCGGTTTCGGGGTGGGTTGCATGTGCATCGGCCCAAACGGCCCCGCCCATCGCAATCAGCGCAGCCGCCGTGGTTGCGCGCAAAGTTGATTTCAAAGTCATTTAAATTCTCCCTCTTTTTGAATCCGTCGCCAGACGCAGTGTCTGACAAAATTTCCGGAGCGTTGATGCGTGCGTGTCGCACGAATGAAGCAATCTTTTGACGTCTGTGCGCAAATGGCAAGGGGCTTTGCGAAATTGACCTTGCGGCAGATTGCCAAAGCCCTTGCCTGCTTGATTTGCAGGCGGGATGCGCATTCGCCACAGGCACAAGATTCCGCGCCGATCAGCCTGCAACCTGCGATGGAATCGCTTTGGCGCGGCGACTGGACACAAATGTCTAGACGGATCGTTTTTGCTGCCCTACCCATGATCTGACGGGAATCGCAGGTCAGGGAGGCACTGCCATGAAATCGCATTACAGGGTTGTTGTTATCGGGGGCGGCGTTGTCGGCACCTCGGTGTTGTATCACCTCGCCAAGATGGGGTGGTCCGATGTCTGTTTGATCGAACGCTCGGTCCTGACGGCCGGATCGTCGTGGCATGCGGCGGGTGGCATTCACGCGCTGAACGCCGATCCCAACATCGCCCAGCTTCAGGCCTATACCATCGACCTGCTGCCCGAGATCGAAAAGGAAAGTGGCCAGAACATCGGGCTGCATATGACGGGCGGCTTGACCATGGCAGGCACGCCGGAACGCTGGGAATGGCTGCAATCGGCCTACCGCACCTTCCAGTCCATCGGCATCGAAGACTGCCGCCTCGTGGACGTCGAAGAGGCTGTGGCCCTCAACCCGATCATGTCGGGCGATGGGTTGCTTGGGGGCATGTGGGCCGACCGCGAAGGATATATCGACACAACTGGCACCGTGCACGCCTATGCGGGTGCTGCCAAAAAGAACGGCGCAACGGTGATCGAACATAACCGCGTGCTGGAACTGAACCAAACGCTGGAAGGCTGGCAGGTCGTCACCGAAAAGGGCACGATCAACTGCGAACATGTGGTCAACGCCGCGGGCCTTTGGGCGAAACAGGTGGGTCGCATGGCCGGCATCGAATTGCCGGTGTCGCCGCTCAACCACCACTACCTGATTTCCGACACGATCCCCGCACTGCAAGAGATTGACTTCGAAGTGCCGATGACTGTCGATCTTGAGGGGTTCACCTATCTGCGCCAAGACCAGAAAGGTGTATTGCTGGGTATCTACGAAGTCGATCACCAGCACTGGATGATGGACGGCGCACCGTGGGAATACGGGTTCGAGCTACAACAGGAAGACCCCGACCGGATCGAACGCGAGTTGATCCTTGGCTTTGAACGCTATCCCGCCTTGCAAGAGGTCGGCGTCAAAACATGGGTCAACGGTGCCTTCACGTTCAGCCCCGATGGCAACCCGCTGGTCGGCCCCGTGCCGGGCAAGCGCGGCTATTGGTCCGCCTGTGCGGTCATGGCCGGATTTCTGCAAGGGGGCGGCGTTGGCAAATCGCTGGCGGAATGGATGATCCATGGCGAACCCGAAGCAGACGTTTACGGCATGGATGTTGCCCGTTACGGCATCTGGGCGGAAAACAAGCAATACATCAAGGAAACCACCGGCCAGTTCTACACCCGCCGTTTCGTGATGACCTATCCCAACGAACAACTGCCCGCAGGCCGCCCGATCAAGACCGCGCCGGCCCATGCGGATATGACGGCCGCAGGCTGCCAATGGGGGCAAAGCTGGGATCTGGAAGTGCCGCTGTATTTCGCCGAACCGGGTTTCAAGGAAACGCCCTCGCTGAAACGCTCGAACGCGTTCGATATCGTCGCACGCGAATGCAAGGCGGTGCGCGAAAACGTTGGCCTACTCGATATCTCGGGCTTCTCGCGCTTCGAGGTCACGGGTGACGGGGCCGAAGACTGGCTGAACACCATCTTTGCCACCAAGCTCCCCAAACCGGGTCGGTCGCGCCTTGCTGTGGCCTTGGGCGAGGACGGCCGCCTCAAGGGTGATCTGACCCTGTTCAACTGGGGTGACGGGACATGGTGGATCATGGGCAGCTATTATCTGCGCACATGGCACATGCGCTGGTTCAACGATCACATGGGCGCGAATGTTGAGCTGCGCGATCTGGGGGATGAAGTCGCGGGCTTCTCGCTGTCGGGCCCCAAATCCCGCGCGGTGATTGAAAGGCTAAGCGATGGCGATGTGGGCGTCCTGCCCTTCATGGGTTGCGGTGCGTTCGACATCGGCTTGCTGCGCTGCAAGGTCGGGCGGCTGTCGGTGACGGGCGAGTTGGGCTATGAAATCCACTGCCGGATGGGCGACCACGCAACGCTGCGCAAGTCGCTGCTGGCGGCAGGTGCGGACCAGGGCATGATCGAATTTGGCTTCAACGCGTTGCTGTCGCTGCGACTGGAAAAATCCTATGGCATCTGGTCGGCAGAATTCACCCAAGGCTACACCCCCGGCATGACGGCGATGGACCGCTGGATCGACTGGGACAAACCGGCGTTTGTCGGGCGTGACGCGGCGCTGGCCGAACGCGATGGCAACGGCCCCGCACAGGTGCAGGTCACGCTTGAGGTGGATGCAAAAGACGCAGACGCAAGCGGCTATGAACCGGTCTGGCACAAGGGCGAAAAGGTCGGCTTTGTCACCTCGGGCGGGTTCGGGCACACGCTGGGCAAATCCTATGCGATGGCATTGGTGAACGCCGATGTTGCGGCGCAAGGCACCGACCTGACCCTGCATGTAGTCGGTGTCGAACGGGGCGCGCGCGTCATCGCCCCCTCGCCCTATGATCCGGCGGGCAAGGCCATGCGCGCATGAACGAAGCGCTGCAAGGCAACACCAAAGTCACGCGCGCCGATTGGCTGCGCGCGGCTTTGGACGCGCTTGTGACGGGCGGGGCGGAACGGGTGAAAATCCTGACGCTTGCAAACACCTTGGGTGTGTCGCGCTCAAGTTTCTATTGGTATTTCCAAAGCCGCCAGGACCTGATGGATGCGCTGCTGGATCACTGGCTTGCGACAAACACGCGCCTGTTGGTCGATGCCGCAGCCACGGACGCGCCGACAATCACCGCTGCAGTGTGCAACGTCTTTGCCTGTTTCATCGACCCGACGCAATTTGACACGCGGCTGGATTTCGCCGTGCGCGACTGGGCGAAACGGACCGCCAAGGTGCGCGATGTCCTGATGCAATCGGACGATCAGCGGATCGCGGCCCTGACGGACATGTTCACGCGTTTTGGCTATGGCGCGGGCGAAAGCCTGATCCGTGCCCGCGTGCTTTATTACATGCAAATCGGCTATAATGATGCCGACCTGCACGAACCACTGGCCGCACGGATGGCCGCGATACCGGACTATCTGTTGACCTTCACAGGCCGCATCGCGCCCGAAGCCGAGATCGCGACCTATCGCACCCGCATGTCACGGATCATGCAACCGGTCTAGATCAGGAAGTCACCTGCATCCAGGTCCGCGACCGACAGCCCTTCAAGCAGGATACTGTCTGTGCCGATCGTGACCAACACGTCGCCACCCTGATCCGTTATCGTCAGGTCCGCAAAGCTATCAAGCCCGGTGATATTGCGCATATCCAGCTTTTCAACGCCATCGTTGGCAAAATCCGTCACACGGTCATTGCCAAACCCGTTGCGGAACACAAACACATCGGCCCCCGCGCCGCCGGTCAGCACATCATTGCCATCCTCGCCCCAAAGCGTATCCGTGCCAGCGCCACCATCAAGCGTGTCATTGTCTGCACCGCCACGCAGAGTGTCATTGTCATCGCCGCCAGCAAGCGTGTCGTCACCCAGATCGCCAAACAGCTTGTCTGCGCCCGCACCACCAACCAGTTGGTCGTTCCCGTCAACGCCGCGCAGCGTATCATCGCCAACGTCACCGATCAGAACGTCATTTCCGGCACCGCCGTTGACGCTATCATTGCCCGCGCCGCCATAAATCGTGTCATGGCCCAGACTGCCGGTCATCAGATCGTCGCCGTCACCGCCATCAATCGTATCGCTGCCAGCGCCGCCATAAAGGCTGTCACCACCCGCACCGCCGAAAATCGCATCGTCACCGCCACCACCCGAGATATGGTCTCGGCCATCATCGCCAAAAATCTGGTCGTTTCCGGCACCGCCGTGCATCAGATCATCGCCATCGCCACCATTCAGTGTATCGGCGCCCCCTTGGCCATAGATCGTATCCGTGCCCAGCGCGCCCGTGGCGATATCATCGCCCGTCCCGCCAAAGATGGTGTCGCTTCCCGTGCCACCGTCGATCACATCGGCGTCGCCGTGACCAACCAGAACATCCGCCCCTTCACCGCCGCTGATGCTGTCGTCGCCGCCGCCTCCGCGAATGGCGTCATCACCCAACCCGCCAAAGATCGTATCATCGCCGGTGCGCCCGTCGATCAGATCAATACCGTCACCGCCATAAAGCATGTCGTTGCCAGCACCCCCATCAAGGTTGTCGTTGCCTTCGCCACCGCGCAACAGATCATCACCTGCCCAGCCGGTCAGCCTGTCATTGCCAAGCCCGCCATCAAGCGTGTTGGCACCACTGTCACCCAGCAGATAATCAACGTAATCGGACCCGATCAGTGCTTCGATCCCGTCATGGCTGTCGCCTTCGGCAAATCCGGTGTTGGCGCTTGCATATCGCAGGTCAACCGTCACTCCCGACGTCGCATCAGCGTAACTTGCGACATCAATGCCATCGCCACCAAACAAGGCGTCAGCGCCGATCCCGCCAATCAAAAGGTCATCGCCCGCGCCACCATAAAGGGTGTCGGCCCCACCGCGTCCGTCAAGCGTGTCGTCACCGGCACCACCACCCAGATCATTGGCCCCGCCCGTGCCTGACATCTCGTCGTTCAATGCCGTGCCGACATAGGCGTCGATCCCGGAAAACAGATCGCCTGCTGCGTGGCCGGTGTTGCGCGTGCCATTGGCCAGATCAAGGATGATCCCCGTGCCCGAACCCGCATAGCTCATGATGTCAAAACCACCACCGCCCGCCATGCTGTCGGCCCCGTCACCGCCAAGGAACACATCGTGCCCCGTGGCCCCGATCAACGTATCGTCACCGGCCATGCCATCCAATGTGTCGTCACCGCCAAGACCCTGAATGTAATTGGCAAAACCATCCCCGCGGATCATGTCATCATAGGCGCTGCCGATCACATCCTCGACGCCTGTCACGAAATCTCCGTCGGCATCTCCGGCCGTGCCACCACCCGCTGCAAGATCAACGGAAACCCCAAGCACCGATGTCGCGTAGGTCAACAAATCATGGCCTGCACCACCGTCGATGGTGTCCGCACCGACCCCACCGTCAAGCGTATCATTGCCGTCACCGCCGCTTAGGGTGTCAGCACCGTCAAGCCCCTGCAGCGAGTCGTCACCAAACCCGCCCAGGATCGCATCGTCCCCGGTGCCGCCATTCAGATGGTCGTCCCCGTCGCCACCCCCAAGCACATCCTGACCGTCACCGCCATAAAGCATGTCGGTCCCGCCATCGCCTTGAAGGGTATCGTTGCCCTCGTTGCCGACAAGCCAGTCATCACCCGAGCCGCCCTCAAGGATGTCTGCGCCATCACCACCGGTCAGGCTGTCATTGTCGTCGCCGCCAAACAGGCTATCGTCGCCGTTTCCACCATTCATGGTGTCTGCGCCGGCGTCCCCGAAAAGATCATCAGCGCCTTCGCCACCTGACAGCGTGTCGTTACCGGCCCCTCCAACGATCGTGTCGTTCCCCGCACCACCGCTAAGGTCGTCGTTGCCGTCTTCACCAAACAGGGTGTCGTTGCCATCACCACCTGACAGCACGTCAATGTCGCCACCCCCGTAAAGAATGTCGTGGCCTGACCCTCCTGTCAGATCGTCAATGCCATCGCCACCCGTAAGCGTATCATTACCAAGCCCGCCGCTCATGCTGTCGGCGCCCGCCCCGCCCGACATCACATCATCACCATCGCCACCGTTCAATGTGTCGTCACCGGTTCCGGCGTTCATCACGTCATTGCCACTGCCACCGCTCAGGCTATCCGCGCCCTCCCCACCAAAAAGCGTGTCGTCCCCGTCACTTCCGTTCAGGGTGTCATTCCCGTCATCCCCCCATAGGTGATCGGCATCGTCACCACCTGTGATGTCGTCGTGTCCTGCGCCGCCGTGCAAGGTATCGGCACCTGCGCCACCATTCAGCCAGTCGGCATCATCCCCTCCCAGCAAAAGATCGGCCCCTTCGTGCCCCATGATGCTGTCATTGCCCGCGCCGCCTGAAATCACGTCATCGCCAGCGCGCCCGTCGATCGCGTCGTCGCCATCGCTTGCCGTTATCTGGTCGGCCCCATCGGTGCCGTTGATGCTGTCGGCCGCAATGGTGCCCGAAATCGTGCTCAGGGGCACGCCCGATACCGTCACAAGCTGCGATGTGCCGAACTCGGCCACGGCAATCTGGCCGTTGCCGTAGTTCACGTAAGTCATGTCACCCAGTGAATAAAACGCGTTGGCAGCGTAAACGCCATATTGCGTGACGACATTCCCGTTGGCGTCCAGATGGCCGACACTGGCAGAACTGCCCGACACGACGACATTGGTCGCCTGCTGGATGAAGTAGTCGGAAAATGTCACCGGATCGCCATTGCCATCGACAGGCTGACCCGCAGCCAGCCCGTTGGAATACGCGGTTCCGTTGATGACGGTGATGTTTGATGTCGGATAGGGCTGCGTGACCGATGTCAGCACGGACGTGGGCGCAGACACCAACGCAAGGTCTTCGCCCGCCAGAAATTGCGCGCCAAACGCGCTTGAAATCCAGATCCGGTCATCAAACACACCCATGATCGTCGCCGTGGCACCCGAGGTTGCGCCGACGATGAACATCCCCGCCGAAAGCCCCCACGAATTGGCAACATCAAGGGCAAGCCCCGAACTGCCAAGGTTGAACCCGTGCCCGTCCGCACCTGCCGCCGTGCAATCAACCAGCGTCACGTTGGTCGAACTCCACGATACCGTTATTCCGTTTTCGCCACCGTTCAGCGACGTCACGTTTGTCAGCGTCGCGTTATTGACGCCCTGAAGCGTGACCTGATCAGCCGTAAACCCGTTGCTGGCAGAAAACTCGCCGCCAATCATCGTGCCACCTGGCCCAAGGGGCTGCGCGCCGTCCACCAGCAGGTTCGTGACGGTCAGCCCCTGCACCAACGGGCCGTCAAGGCCGGGGCGGTTCGTGATCTGGAACGGAAAAATAACATCCGTCGCAGCAGGTTCGCTGATTTCAAGGTTTTCGACAGTGATGTCGGTCGCGGCTTCGGTCGCGCTGGATTCGATCACAACGCCGTATTTCCAACCCTTGATCGTCAATTGGTCGGGTGGATTTCCGGTGCCGCCGATATTGCCGATCTGCACGTCATGGGCCGCCGTGCCCAAAACTGCTGTTCCCGCATTACCAGCAACATCAAAGGTGCCACTGCCCGTCAGCCCGGCAAAGCTGGTGCCCGACAGATCATAGGCAGGGCCCGCAATCGCCGTGTCCAACGACAGCGTCACGCCCGAATTGATGTTCAGGGAAACGTTATCCTGCGCAATCAGGGTTTGGGAAAAACCTGTCGATGCTGTCACGTTCACAACGCCCGACGTCGCCGTGCCATTGGCCGCAACATAGGCCTGCACAGCTTCAAGGGCTGCGTTGATATAGGCACCGTCAGTGACATCGACCTGTGCGACGCCATTCGTTTCCGTGATTGTAAAACCGCTCACACGTTTCCCTTTTTGCCAATACCGTGCCGCCAGCACGGCACACATCCTGCGTCATTGCGGGGCGGGTCTATCTGGCCTTTTCGCTGATACGGTGACGGGAATGTGGCGGAACCGCGAACTGCCGTTCAAATGCAACACTTTGCGCAACTGAACGGGTGCGCGACCGGGAATTTGCCGGATTGATTGTTTGAATACGTTTGCAAAAATGCAAAACCACGCTACGCTTTAGCGACCAACCCGAACCAGATTCTCACGCAGACAGGAACAACGATGTCGACGATCCATGCCCCCTTTGACGGTGTCACACATATACGCAAACCCAAGGACGTGGGCGCCGCCGACACAACCAGCATTCAGGACACTGTTTCTGCTGTTCTCAAGGATGTTCAGGCGCGCGGTGATGCGGCTGTGGCCGAGTATGCCGCCAAGTTCGACCAAAGCGATCTTGCCGTTTTCGAAGTGTCGGTATCCGCGCGCGAAGCCGCTTTGGCGGCCCTTGATCCCCAGACCCGCAAGGACACTGAATTTGCCATTGCAAACGTAACCAAGTTTGCCCGCGCGCAACTGGACACAATGCTCCCGCTTGAGATCGAGATCCGCGAAGGCGTGCATCTGGGCCACCGGATCGTTCCGGTTGAACGGGTCGGGTGTTACGTTCCGGGCGGGCGCTACCCGCTGTTGTCCGCCCCGATCATGACGATCGTGCCCGCCAAGGTCGCTGGCGTTGACGAGGTCATCGCCTGCCTTCCCCCCAATGCCCACCCCGCGATGATTGCCGGTTGCCATCTGTCGGGTGCCGACCGGATTTTTCGCATTGGCGGCGCGCAGGCGATTGCCGCGATGGCCTATGGCACCCAAACCGTGCCTGCCGTCAACAAGATCGTCGGCCCCGGCAATGCCTTTGTGAACGAGGCAAAGCGGCAAGTGTTCGGCCCCGTCGGCATTGACCAGCTTGCCGGTCCATCGGAAATCTACATTCTTGCCGATCACACAGGCGATGCGGAAATGATCGCGACTGACCTGCTGGCGCAGGCCGAACACGATGTGCGCACGCGCGTCGGACTGATCACGACAGACGCCACCCTTGCCCATGCCGTCCAAGCCGAAGTCACGCGCCAGTTGACCGAGCTTGCCACCGCTGAAACAGCCGCGCAGGCGTGGGACGACTACGGCGAAATCGCCCTTTGCGACACCGAGGCCACAATGATCGCCTATTCCGATCATATCGCCGCCGAACACCTGCAGGTGCACACCGCTGATCCCAAAACCTTTGCCACCAAGCTGCGCAACTATGGGTCACTGTTCATCGGCGAACTGGCCAGCGTGGTTTATTCTGACAAGTGCTGCGGCACGAACCACACGCTGCCGACTATGGCAGCAGGCCGTTATACGGGCGGTCTTTGGGTCGGGACTTATGTGAAAACCGTGACCCATCAGTGGCTTGAACCATCGGGCATTGCCCAGGTCGCGCCCCCCGCCGTGCGCCAAAGCACCAGCGAAGGGTTGGACGGACACCGCCGCGCGGCGCAACTGCGCCTTGACCGGCTTCAGATGAACGAAGGCTGACCGACGCCATGATCGGTGGCCGCTTCGAACGCGGCCCCGATCGCCAACACCGTGTTTTCATCGCCGTGCCGTCCGACAATTTGCAACCCAAGCGGCAGGCCATCCACAAACCCCATCGGCACCGAAAGCGCGGGATGACCTGTCATATTGAAGGGCAGCGTACGCATCGCCGTCCAGACCGGCACACCGCTGGCAAAGTCCGAAAATGGCGGCGCGGTGCCTATCGTGGTTGGCAGGATCAGGGCATCATGGTTTGCCAGTATCGCATCAATCGCGGTGCGTAACGGCGCGACATGTGCCCGCGCCTTTGCTTCGTCGGCAACCTTGGCACCCGACAGGATACTGGCCCGCGCCATGTCACCCAGTTTCCCGGCCTTGGCCGCTGCGCCATGGGTCGCGAAACATTCGGCCAGCAATATGTCCGTTCCGGCGCGTTCCGCCGCGTCATAATCGGGCATGTCGACCAATGAAATGCGCGCGCCGCAAAGGCTGAGGGCTGATGCCACCGCATCCAATGCGGACAACACCGGCCCATCCGCCCAGCCGCGCCCATAGGCAAGTGACATGCCGGACATGTCCCGCAACGCACCACCCTGCCCGCCGATCACTGCAAACGCTGCCGCCGCATCCGCAACCGTGCGCGCGATCGGCCCCACATGATCCAGTGAGGGAGACAGCGGCATCACACCCTGCATCGGCACCGCCCCGAATGTCGGCTTGAACCCGACGACCCCGCAATAGGACGCAGGGCTGCGCAGTGATCCGCCGGTATCCGTGCCAAGGGAAACGCGGACCATGCCCGCTGCCACCGCCGCCGCCGATCCTGATGATGATCCACCCGTGATGTGATCAGGGTTCCAAGGGTTCACAGGGGGCGGGTAGAGGCTGGTAAAATCTGGCCCCACTGTCGCAAGTTCATAGGTCGCCACAAGGCCAAGTGGCACCGCGCCCAGATCAATCAAACGCTGCACGGCGGGTGCCGTGTGTGTCGCTTTGCGCGTTTCCTGACTGCGCGATCCCCAGCGCACGGGCCAGCCCGCAACATCAATCACATCCTTGATTGCAAAGGGAATTCCTTGCATCGGGCCGTGGTCCATGCCTGCCTGAAACATCTGATCCGCAGCGGCCGCGGCCTGTAATGCATCCTCCCGTGCGACATGCACAAAAGCGCCAATCACCGGATTGCGCGCATCAATCCGTTCCAGATGCGCCTTGGTCAGTGCCAGCGATGTCAGCGCCCCGTCCCGCAAGGCCCGCCCTGCCTGCGCAATATCAAGATCGGCAGGGTTATCCATCAATGCGTTCCAACCAATGCGCAAGCGCGGCTGTCGTCTGTTCGGGCTGCTCCAACGTTGGCAGGTGTCCCGCATTTTCAATCACCTGCAGGGTGCTGCCGACCACAAGACCATGCATCAAATCATGTCGCGCCACCGGACACAGCGCATCATCACGCCCACACAGGATCAAGGTCGGGCAGGTCACGCCGTGCAGGGTGTCCTGCTGGTCCGGGCGCGATTGCAAGGCGCGGGATTGGTTGATGAACACCTGCGCACCAAGGCTGTGAGCCATGGCCATGCAGAGGTCCAGAATGTCGGCGCGGCGCGGGCCGTCTGTCAGGTAGTTCGGTTTCATTTCTTCGCGCATCACGGATGCAAGGCGGCCCGCCTGCACAGATGCGATTTGCGGGTCGCGCTGTGCCGCCACAGCTGCGTTTTCCGCCTTTGGGTTGGTATCAAGCAGCGCCAGCCCAAGCACGCGATCAGGCGCTTGGCGGATCACCTCCATCGCGACGATCCCGCCCATGCTAAGCCCCGCAAGCGCAAAATGCGGCGGGGCGTGGGCAAGAACATCCTGCGCCAGCGCTGCGATGGTGTCGGCGCCGCCGATCGGTGCCACCTGCACCGCACGCCCTGCCGAAAAAGCCGCGATTTGCGGCGCGAACAACCGCGCATCGCACATCATTCCGGGCAACAAAACCAGTGGTGTCATGACGCGCGCTTGGCCCCTTCGGACAGGGCGGCAAGTTTCGCATAGGCGATGTCAGGATCAACCGCACCAAACCCTGCGAATGTGCCAAAGCCGCAATCACTGCCTGCGATGACGCGATCAGCCCCGACGATATTCACAAACCGTGCGACACGTTCGGTCACCAGATCAGGGTGTTCGACAAAATTCGTTGTCGTATCCACAACCCCCGGCACAAGCACCTTGGTATCGGGAATATCCGCCGCGCGGTCACGGAACACGGCCCATTCGTGGCCATGGCGCGGGTTCGAGGTTTCAAACAGCGTGTAGCGGGCCTTGGCCGACATCAGCGTGTCAAACATCTTGGCCATGGGAATGTCGCAGATATGCGGCCCCTCGTAATTGCCCCAGCAGATGTGGATGCGCACACGGTCTTCGGGAATGTCCTGCAAAGCATGGTTGAGCGCCTCAACGTGGCTGGCGGCGACCTTGATGAATTCATCGTCCGACAGATCGTTGAACAGCATATGCCGCGACAGGGCCAGATCGGGGCAATCCAGTTGCAGGTCCAGACCCGATGCCACGATGGTTTCGTATTCCGCCTTCATCGCATCCGCCAGGGCGGCCAGATATGCATCGCGCGTGGCATAGAAATCGTTTTGCAGGAACAGCGAAATCACACCGGGGCTGGCCGCATTCATAAAGCCGCGTTCGGCACCGTGTTCGGCCATGGCGGCGCGCAGATTGGCGATGTCTTTTTCCAGCTCGCCCTGCCCTTTGGACTTGACCTCGCTCACGCACATGGGGCGCGCGTATTGCGGGCTGCCGCCATCATCGGCAAGACGTTTCAGAAAGGTCGGAAACTGTTTGAGATCGGCAGGCGCGTTGCGCGGGCTGTCACCGTCAAAACCGGTGTAGCGATCCTTGACGTAGGTGGCATAGCTGATCTTGGATGTCTCGCCATCACTGACAATATCAACGCCCGCCGCAACCTGTTTGCGCACGGTTTCGGACACCGCTGCGGTCATGCAGGCATCGAAATCCGGCTGATCGAATTCCTTGCCATTCTCGCGCGCGAAAATGAAATCAACCACCTCCTGCGTGCGCGGGAGGGAGCCGACATGAGTGGTAAGAACGGTCATCTTCTGGTCCTTTCAAAGTGCATTTCGCAAGAATGCGCGCCAGTTACCGGCACAAAGTTTGTCGATCAGCGCATCACCAAATCCGTGGGTCTGCATCGCGGTCACAAGGTTGGGCAGGTCAGCGGCCGATTGCAGCGCGTCAGGCATCGGCGCACCGTCAAAATCCGATCCGAACCCGACATGGTCCTCGCCCGCGTGGGTGATCATGTGATCAAGGTGGCGCAGGCAGGCATCAATCGTGCTGCGCCGCGTGGTCCAACCCGCCTCGTCCAGAAAGATCGTGCCAAAATTCAACCCGACCATGCCACCGGTTTCGCCCACGGCGCGCAGTTGCGCATCGGTCAGGTTGCGCGTCACAGGGCAAATCGCGTGGGCATTGGAATGGGTTGCGACCAGCGGCAAGCCCGCCTCGCCCACATCCCAAAAGCCCTTTTCCGTCAAGTGGCTGGTGTCGATCACCACCCCCAGATCGCGGCAGCGCGCAATCAGCGCCTGCCCCCGTTCCGTCAGCCCCGGCCCCGTATCACCTGTGCGATCCCAGCCAAAGGGCACGCCTTCGCCAAACACCGTGCGCCGTGACCAGACAGGCCCAAGCGAACGCAGGCCAAGCGCATAAAGCGCATCCAGCGCCAACAGATCCGGCCCGATACACTCCGCCCCTTCAAGGTGCAGCACGCAGGCAATCGCGCTACTGCCAAAGGCGGAATCAAGGCTGGCCGCATCGGTGCAGATCACCAGATGCCCTGCCGCCTGCAACTGGTGCGCAAGTCCGGCCTGCCCGATGATAGCCAGGGCCGCGATATCTTCGGGCAGGTCGGGCGGCAACGCCCCTGTCATCAAGGCCGGGTCAAAATCGTCCAGATCAAATGGTTCGCGCGCGGACGGTGCGAACATGGCAAAAAACCCGCCCGCGAACCCGCCTGCACGTGCGTTTGGCACATTGACATGGCCTTGGGCGCGCGCGAAAGTATCCGGCGTTTCACGCGCGGCCCACATCCGCCCCAAAGCATCATTGTGCCCGTCAAAAATCAGCCTTGCCATGTCAGGCCGGCCGGATCGCCTGTGGCGACAACATGATAAAGGCTTGCCTCGCCGGTCATTGACGGCACCGCACAATGGGCAAGGTTTTCCGGCACCGACATGGTGTCACCTGGTGCCAGCGTTGCCGCGCCACCATCCCATGTGACCCGCCAATGCCCGCGCATGGGCATCAGCACGGACGGGTAATTGTGGCTGTGTTTCGCATCGGTTGCGGACCCGCGTGTGATGAAATCAATCTCGAACCCCGGCTTGTCGCGCAACAGGCCGTGTTCGCCGACAACCGTCACCGGTTTCCTATCCGCCAGCGCCATCATATCCCAATAACGGGCCACGTGATTGGGCAGCACTTGGGCCGTGGTCGGTTCGGGCCGTTTGGCCAGTTCCGCGTCCGACATCAGCGGCATCGGCTTTACGCCATCTGGCAGTTTTTGCTGGCGTTTCGTGTCATAGAGCTTGCCGTTGTCGCCCAGGATCAGCCCATGATCGGCGGCATCTTCAATCACTTGCGGCGCCCACATGACACCGCCACCGGCATCGTCACCGCCCAGCACGGCCATGATCATCCCGTAATCCGTGCCGATGTTTTCAAATCCGCGGAAAATGCCCGTCGGGATGTTGAAAATGTCACCTTCTTCCAGCGTGACCTCGCCCGCGTCGCCATACCGGCCCCAGAAAAACCGCCACTTGCCCTTGAGCACGAAAAACACCTCGGCTGTGTGGTGATCATGCAGGCTGTTGCGGCACTTGGGCGGTTGGCCCGCCGCACCAATGTTGAACCCGTGCGGGATCGCGATATGCACGTGCTGGTCGGGGCTTTCGGATACTCCACCACCGATGATGGTAAAATTTTCCTTTTGATCCGAACCGGGCGTATGCGCATCAATAAAGGCGGTTTTGCAGGGTTGCAGATCGCCGTAACGAACGATGCGGGATTCCATTTCTTGCGGTGTCATTTTGATTATCCTGGCAATAAATTTGATTTTTCATGTTCAAGTTTGCCTTTTCAGGACGGCGGACGCAGGTTGAGCCGCCGTGCGCGACGGCTCGCCAGATACCCGTGCAACGGTCGCAATCCAAGCGCCAATGGCAACATCAGATAACCCCTGTGTGCAGGTGGATCTGCTTCCAGATCGCAACCTCGTCGATCAAAGTATATTCGCGGCGCAGGCCACGTTCGCCCCATTCGGCGTGGGTAATGCCCATGACATGCACCTCGGCCCCTGTTGGCGCGCCAAAGAACCCTGAACCGGCGTGTTTTCCGGTCAGCGACCAGCGCACGGCGGCACGGTTGGGCAGGCCCGCGTCATCGCGCCCGATCTGGTGATCAATCCTGAAATCGGCGGTCGGAAAGGATGACCGCAGGCGCATCCAGTCGGTTTCGACAAAATCCCAGCCCCAGCCGCCACGCGCACCCCAGTGTTCGGTTTTGACGGCGCGGTCATAATCGCTGCGGATCACAGCGAAATCCTTGTCCATGATTCGTTGCAGGATCGTCGCAAGGGTCTTGCCCCATGCATTGTCATTGCCCCGCCCCTTGTATGGCCCCTGCACATCGTGGCTGGGGTGAAAGGGGCGCTGGCACTTGTCCGGCCCGCCTTCCTGGGCGATCTGATACTGCGCATAGTCGGACGGATCCCAACCCAACTGGCGCGCAATCCCGCCCACATCGCGGATCAACCATTCATCGTCGATCACGTCATTGCGGGCGGCGCAATCGGCAATGGCATGGATCGTGAAACGCTTGCCCGTCGGCGCGCCAAAAGCGCCGTGGCCGGTGTGCGTGCCCGATGTCACCAAACGGTGCGACGACAGGAACCCGTCATCTTCGTTGCCCGACCAGATCACATCATCGGCCAGCAATTCACGGTCGGGAAATTCGGCCAGCGTGGCCAGGGTGCCGTCAATCACACCCGCGTTGCCCGTCACAAGGCCGGACGGAAACCGCATGGGGATGTCCTTGGCATAGTAATGGTGCAAGGTGGCCAGCCCGCGATCTTCCCAGATTTCCTTGGTGATCTTCACGATATAGTCTGGCAAGTCTTTGAACTGGTTTGAAAACCCCTTCATGCGTGGGCTCCTGTCTGAAGTAGAATTTGTTTCCAGATCGCGGTTTCGTCGATCAGTGTGTATTCGCGCCGGATGGTCGGATCGCCCCACGTGCCCTTGCCCGCAAAGGGGCCGAATTCGGCGTGGCTGATTCCCATGATGTAAACCTCGGCACCTGTGGGCGTGCCAAAGCGGCCCCAGCCTGCGTGCTTGCCATGCAGCGACCAGCGCACAGCTGCGCGCGGCGGCATCATTGGATCGTCCCGCCCGATCACATGATCAATGGTGAACGCGGCGTCGGGAAAGGCACTGCGCAGACCCATCCAGAAATTGTCGGCATCCGCCCAACCCAGCCCGTCCTGCGCGCACGGATAATGCAGGTTCACGGCACGATCATAATGGCGCGGGATCACGTCCATGTCCGCGCCCATGATCGCGCGCAGGGTATCGGCATAGCGCGCGCCGATTGGGTTATCGTTGCCCTGCCGGTCATAGGGGCCAGCCACATCATTGGCGGAGGTCATGGGGCGCACGCAGGTGTCCGGCCCCCCTTCGCGGGCGATCAGATCGCGGGTCCAGTCAACCACGTCAAAGCCCATCTGGGACACAATCGCCGATTGGTCACGCACCAGCCATTCGTCGTAAACCGCGCCATCACGGATCGCGCAATCGGCCAGAATACGATATTTCACCTGCTTGCCGGTCGGCGCGCCATACATGCCCGCGCGGTCATGCGTTGCGGTGCAGATCAGCCGGTGCGACGACAGATAGGCATCCGAAGTCTTGGTCGCCCCATCAGGATCGTCGCACCAGATCACATCTTCGCCCAGCAATTCGCGGTCGGGAAATTCGGCAAGCGTGGCCATTGTGGCGGCGATCACATTTGTATTGTCCACCACCACGGACGCAGGCGAGCGCACGATCAACCCGTCCGAATATAGCCCGCGCAGCGACCCGATACGCCGGTCCTCCCAGATTTCCTTGGTGATGCCGATGATGTAATGGGGGACATCCTGCCATTTGGGATCAAAGCCGCGCATGTCTTATCCTGTGGTATCTTGGGTCGAGCCGCGCAAAACCAGCTCTCCCTTCAGTTTGATCTTGTCGGCGGGCACACTTGGGTCGGCGATACGGATCAACAGTGCATCAACAGTTTGCGCCACCATCCGGTTGATCGGCTGGCGGTAACTTGTCAGATCATAGGCGGGCCAGGCGGCAATCGGCACATCGTCAAAACCGGCAATCGCCACGTCTTGGGGCACCCGCAATCCCAGCTTCAACCGCAGCGCATCCAGCACCGCAAAGGCCATGTGATCGTTGCACACGAATGCCGCATCCGGGCGATCACCCCCTGCAAACATTTCCAACGCGGCGGCGCGGGCGGCGCCATATTCAAACGCACCAACCTCGCGCGAATGAAGCGACAACCCCGCCTCCGCAAGTCCGTCACGAAATCCTGCCTCGCGGTCGCGCTGGGTCGAGGCACCCTCAAAGCCGGCGATATATCCGATCCTGGTATAACCAAGCGCTGCAAAATGCTGCGCAATCTCGAACCCGCCGCGATAGTTGTCGGTTGTCACGGAACACATCGAGTCATTGTTCTGGTCACGGTTGAACAGGACGACAGGAATACCGTGATCCTGACAGCGTTCGGCCAGTTCAGACGACATTGAAACCGACGCCAGAACAATCCCATCTACCTGATAATCAAGAATTTCCTTCATCACATCCTGCACATCGCCCACCGTGGGCGCGGCCATGAAAACCAGCACGTGATAGCCCTGCGCCTGCAACGCAACCGAAAGCCGCTCGACGGCCAGCGGATAGAACTGGTTATCAAGATAGGCGACGACAAGGCCGATGATCCGGCTTTTGCCGGTAATCATCGCGCGGGCCAGAACATTGGGGCGGTAGCCCAGCACCCGTGCCGCGCGTTCGACCTTTTCACGGGTGCTTTGCGATACACTTGCGCCGGGGGTAAATACGCGGCTCACGGCCGATTGGCTGACGCCCGCCTTTTGGGCAACTTGTTGCGATGTGACGCGGTCACTGGCCATCAGTCTGCTGTCCAACCTCCGTCAATCAACATCGACGTGCCTGTCACCAGTGCCGACGCGGGCGAGGCAAGATACAGCACTGCCCCCATGATATCCTCGACCTCGCCAACCCGGCCCAGTTTGATCTTGTCGGCAATCCACGCGGCGCGGTCGGGGTTGTCAAATGTAGCGGCTGTCAGGGGCGTGCGAACAAAGGTCGGGCAGATCGTGTTCACCCTGATCTGGCGGGGGCCCCATTCGATGGCCATGGATTTCACCATGCCCTCCAGCCCATGTTTGGACGCGCAATAGACCGCGCGATCAATCCCGCCCACATGGCCCATCTGGCTGCTGATATGGATAATGCTGCCGCCGCTTTCAGGCATCTGCGCCGCGGCGTAACTGGACAGGAAATAAGCGGCGCGCAGGTTCAGATGCATCACAGCATCATAGTCATCGGGAGTGGTTTCAAGGGCTGCGGAATGGCGCGCCGTGCCTGCCGAATTGACGACAATATCAAGGGCGGGCAGCGCATCAATTGCCACCTTCAGCGCGTCCAGATCACCGATATCCAGCGCCAAGGCTTCGGCAGACCAGCCCGCGGCTGTCATTTCATCAACGCTGCCTTGCAGCTTGTCGACACCCCGCGCTGCGCAAACCACATGCGCCCCCGCTTCGGCCAAAGCCACTGCACAGGCCTGCCCGATACCGGACGACGCCCCCGTCACAAGCGCGCGCTTGCCATCAAGACGCAGGGAAGGGGTGCGGGGCAGGGTCATGCAAATTGTCCTTCGGGCAGTGTGACGGCGCCAAGGTTGCGCGCCTTGTTAAACTCGCCCATCCGCGCCAGAACGTCGACTCCCAGTTGCGCGTAAAGGTCCAGCAGATCGACCAGCACCCAGTTTTCGCGGATCAGCCCGTTTTCCACGCGCCAGAAATCAAGGCTGCGCAGCAGGATTTCGCGCCCTGCGGGGGCGATCCCCATCCAGCCGCCATCTGTCA
Organism: Octadecabacter sp. R77987; assembly: GCF_042466115.1. NCBI lineage: Bacteria > Pseudomonadati > Pseudomonadota > Alphaproteobacteria > Rhodobacterales > Roseobacteraceae > Octadecabacter > Octadecabacter sp. R77987. The sequence continues at coordinate 1,347,162 of NZ_JAXHBQ010000001.1, forward strand.
GGGTAAGCCGCATGTTCGGCCAGCCGGTTTCGCAGACATGTTCGCCTTGGGCGAACCAATGGGACATCAGATCGCCCAACGCGTCGAGCTTGCGGTCGGGCATCGCGCGCAGGAAAGGAATCTGGTGCCAGTTGCGAAAACCCGCGATGCCCCGCCCCGTGCCAATGCCCGTTGGCCCATACCAGTTGTTGCGTGGATGCCAGTAGGTTTCCAGTTGCATCACCGCCGGATCAGGGTCGGCAGGGTGCTTGCACAGGTCCGTCAGCATGGCAATCACATGATCCATCGCCGCCGTGCCATCGCCAGCGGCGGTCAGCCCGTCCTGCGTCATCGGCGCGGGTGTGCAAAGGTATTTGCCCAGTTGCGGTGCCATCGGCCAGGCGTTGGCTTGCACCATCACCTCGGGGATGTCCCATATGATCTGCGCCTCGCTTACCCTGCCGTCTGTAATGCGGAAAAACTCGTGATAGCGCATGTGGGTCAGGTGGCCGGTGGGCGGAATGCCAAGCCACGGGCGCAGCATCGTGCCCATGTAATTGCCCATGCAGCCGACCCAATCCTGCCCCTCGGCGTGGTTCCCGACAGCACGATCATATCACGCCGCTCCAGATCGGGCATGGCGTCCAGCAGAGGGGCATAGAGCGCGTCGTAAATCTGTGTGCCAGTTACAGTGCCAAAGGGATGGCACAGCTTGATCACCGCATCGGGCGCAAAAGTCTGATCGCAGGCCGCTTGCGCAGCCGTGGGGGTGGCCGTCACCAGCGCGTTCTGAAAAGCTCTCAGAGCGGGATTGCTTGTCACTCGGCCGCCTCGCGATAGGGTGCGCCTTCACCGTAAGGCACGTTGATCCCGCCGTAACGGCGCACGCGGATGTTGCATTGTTCGGCGTGGCCGACAAACCCTTCCAGCATGCACAGGCGCGATCCGTATTCACCGACCATCGTTGCCGCCTCGTCCGTGGTCACGCGCTGATAGCTGTGGGTTTTCAGATACTTGCCAACCCAAAGCCCGCCCGTATAGCGCCCGGCCTTTTTGGTCGGCAAGGTGTGGTTCGTGCCGATCACCTTGTCGCCATTGGCCACGTTGGTGCGCGCACCCAGGAACAGCGCGCCATAGCAGGTCATGTGTTCAAGGAACCAATCGTCGCGGTCGGTCATGACCTGCACATGTTCGGATGCGATATCATCAGCCACCGTCAGCATCTCGTCATAAGTGTCGCAAACGATAACTTCTCCGTAATCCTCCCAGGACTTGCTGGCGGTGTCCGCCGTGGGCAGGATTTTCAGGATACGGTCAATCTCGGCCATTGTTGCCTCGGCCAGCCTGCGCGAATTGGTCAGCAGGACGCAGGGGCTGTTATAGCCGTGCTCGGCCTGCCCCAGCAGATCGGTGGCGCACAGTTCGGCGTCCGCTGCCGTTTCATCGGCGATCACCATGGTTTCTGTCGGACCTGCGAACAGGTCAATGCCCACACGCCCGAACAACTGACGCTTGGCCTCGGCCACAAAGGCGTTGCCGGGGCCGACAAGCATATGCACCGGATCAATGGTTTCAGTTCCGATCGCCATGGCACCGATCCCCTGAATGCCACCCAGGACATAAATCTCGTCTGCACCACCCAGATGCATCGCGGCAATCACAGCCGGATTGGGTTCGCCCTTGAACGGGGGCGTCGCGGCGATGATCCGTGGCACCTTGGCGACCGAAGCCGTGGCAACAGACATATGCGCCGATGCGACCATCGGAAACTTGCCCCCCGGCACATAGCAACCCACCGACTGCACGGGGATATTCTTGTGGCCCAGAAATACGCCAGGCATTGTTTCCACTTCGATATCCAGCATGGAATCCCGCTGGGCCTGCGCAAACTTGCGCACCTGTGCCTGCGCGAACTTGATATCGGCCATTTCACGGTCGGACACCTTGGCGATGATGCGCTGGATATCATCGTCAGACAGGCGATAGCTGGGCGGGCTGTAGCTGTCGAACTTTTCGGCCATCTCGCGCACGGCCGCATCGCCCCGCGCCGCGATATCGGCAAGGGCGGCTTCAACGGTGGCGCGCACCGCACTGTCGTCGGCGGCGCGCTCGGCTTCGGGTTTGCCCCGTTTCAGGTAGGTCACGGTCATACTGTTTTCCTCGGGTGTAGGGGCGTATTGCTGCCGTCATCAAAGTGTTCCCAGCCGTGTTCGGTGCAACAGCCCGTATTGCCATTCCAGCGAAACTCCTCGTGGAAATGGGCGGCCATGTCGTCAGAGTTTTCGGCAAGTGCCGCCTCCATCTGCAAGATGCCCTGACGGGTCGCCTCGGCTTGTTGGGTTGGGGTCATGACAGGGCGATCCTTTCACCGCTGGCCGTGTCGAACAGATGGCAGATCTCGGCGGGAATCCGGGCGCTTACGACATCACCAATCGCGGCGCGATATTCCTTGTGGGTTTTGATCGACACCAAAGCACCGCCAAGCCGCCAGGTGATCATCGACGCCTCGCCCAGCAACTCGATCGAATACATCGGCGCGGCAATCTCGCCCCCGCTTTCGACAATCTCGGCGTCCTCGGCACGAAACCCAAGGGTGACATTGCCGGACGGACCTGTTGGCAGCCCCTTCACCTCGATGCCTTCGCCCTTGAACACGCCGCCCGCCAAGGTGCCTGCGACAAGGTTCATCGCGGGCGATCCGATAAAGCTCGCCACAAACGTGTTAGCTGGCATGTCATAAATGTCGGTGGGTGTGCCAACCTGCTGGATCTTGCCGGCATTCATCACCACAACACGGTCGGCCAGGGTCATGGCCTCGATCTGGTCATGGGTCACATAGACGGTCGTGGTCTTCAATTTCGATTGCAGGTTCTTGATCTGCGCGCGCGTGCTGACACGCAGTTTGGCGTCCAGATTGGACAGCGGTTCATCCATCAAAAACACGGTCGGCTTGCGCACAATGGCACGGCCCAGCGCCACGCGCTGGCGTTGTCCACCCGACAGATCGGCGGGGCGGCGATCCATGAAATCTTCCAGTTCGACCATCTGCACGGCCTTCATCACCATCTCGTGGTGCTGGGCCTTGGGAACCTTGCGCACACGCAGCGGGAAACGGATGTTTTCGTAAACCGACAGGTTCGGATAAAGGCCATAAGACTGGAACACCATTGAAATGTCGCGGTCCTTGGGATCAAGGTCGTTGACCATCCGGTCCCCCAGCCAGATTTCACCCTCGGTGATGTCCTCAAGCCCTGCGATCATCCGCATGGTCGTGGATTTGCCGCAGCCCGACGGCCCCAGCAGCACCAGAAATTCCTGATCCGCAATATCAAGATCAAAGTTTTCGACACCGATGAACGATCCCCAGCGCTTGTTGACGTTCTTGAGTTGCAGTCTGGCCATGTAAAAGCCCCCTATCCTTTGACGGCGCCAGCGGTCAGACCGCTCACGATTTGGCGTTGGAAGAACAAAATCAGCACGAAAAGCGGCACGATCGCCGACACAACAGCAGCGACCGCATACATCACCTTGCCCTCTTCCTGGGTGGACCCAAGAAAACTGCTGATGCGCGGAATCATCGTCGCGTTTTCCTGCGTCAGCAGCATGGATGTGACGGTGAAGTCGTTATAGGCAAGCAGGAAACTGAACAGCCCCGTTGTCACCACACCCGGCCACATGACCGGAATGATCGCAAGCCGGAACGCCTGAAAACGGGTGCAGCCGTCAACCATCGCCGCCTCGTCCAGATCCTTGGGGATGCTCAGGAAAAAGCTGTGCAGCATCCACAGGGTGAACGGCTGGTTGATCGCCACAAGCACGATAATCGTCGTCGGCAAATAGCCCCAGATGTTCAATTCAAAGAACGGCAGCAAATAGCCCGACACCAGCGTCACATGCGGCATCGCACGAAACACAAGGGCAGCCATCAACAGCCAGAACGTGTACTTGAAACCGGACCGCGCCAGCGCATAGCCACCCAAGGTGCCCAGCGTCAGCGAGATGATCACGACCGACACCGTGACGATGGCCGTATTCACCACCGCGCGCCAGAATTCCTGTTGAATCCACGCGCCCTCGTAACCATCCATCGTGAACGATCCGCCGGTCTGTCGTTGGGTCACGGGCCCGATGATGGCGTTCATCCAGTCGGCGCGGGAAAAGAAATCCCCCTCGACCTTGAACGACCCCCACATGGTCCACAGAAACGGAAAGGCGGCGACGAAAAGCCAGAACAGCACGAAACCGGTCGACAGCGCGACAAGCGGGAGTGGCCGTTTATGGAGTTTGTCCGACATGGTCTTGCTCCCCCTCAGGACTTGCGGTTGAATTCGCGCCAGTTGCGGCGCAGGACCGGCAACAGCAGAATGATGACACCGACAATTGTCAGCATGGACGTGGCCGCGGCCGACCCGAACAGCGGCGATTCAGCCGCCCGCAGATCGTTGTAGATCAGGTAACTGAGCGACGTCGCGCTGGCGGCAGCGGAAAAGCCGATGATCGGTTCAAAGACGCGGAAATTGTCCATCAACTGCATCAGCGCGATAAACGTCACCAGCGGCATCAGATAGGGGATGATTACGAAACGGACACGTTCCCAGCGGCTTGCCCCGTCAACCATTGCCGATTCAAGCGTGTCTTGCGGCACGGTTTGCAGCCCCGCATAAAACACAACGAACGCAAATGGCGCCGAGTGCCAGACCCCGTAAACAAACAGCGTGACCCAGGTCAGCGTCGGTGACGCCTTGAGCGAAAGCGACGGATCGGCGAACAGGTATTGCAGGAACGCCCCGATGATCCCGCGGCTGTCGATCATCCAGAACAACACCAGCGACCCGACCAGCGGTGTCACGATCATCGGCAATAGCGAGAAAAAGATCACCGGCCCCTTCAGCATCTTCGGGATCGAATTGACGACCACGGCAATGATGAACCCAAGGACAATCACCAGCGGCGTCACGATGAACGTATAGGCCAGCGTAAAGGCCAGCGCCTTGTAGAACGGCAGGTTCATGACGCGCGATCGGATTTCACCAAAGTTTTCACTGGTGGCAACGATCTCGGTGATTTCATCAACGGCAAGATGTGTTGAATTGGTGTAGGTGCCCAAGCCGTTGAAACGGCCTTGCGGCTGGGTTTCACGCAGCTCGGCCATGGCCTCGACGTCGACGCTAAGTTCGGTCGTGCACCCGAACGGGCCACATGTTTCTCCCTCGATCATGATCTGTTCGTGATTGATGAAAAGCGACTGATACCCAACCGAGAAGATCGGGATGGCGATAAACAGGATCATGGCAAACAAAGAGGGCCAGATGAAGGCCAGGAACGTCTTGTGTGGCATGACTATCCTCCTGCCTTGCCGTGGAAAGTGGCAAAGCTGCTATCGCAAAGATCCGGGGGGAAACGGGGGGCCGGCGGCCCCCCGCGTATCGCTTAGTTCAGGTAACCGGCTTCTGTCGCCGCAGCAGTGTAGGCTGCGGTGATGTCGGCGATTGCCTGTTCGGCGCTTTCGCTGCCTTGCAGGTATTCGGCAAGGTTGTCACCCAATGCGGTGTGCAGCAGACCCATGTAGGGCAGCATCGGATAGGGACGCGCACCACCCTGCAGGTCGGCGATCACGCCGTTGGCGGCGCGTGACGGCTCGTAACCTTCGATCAGCCAAACGGCTGCATCACGGTTTGCTGCCATCATTTCAGGGGAAATGCCAACCATCATGGCACGGAAGGATGCTTCGGCATCTTCGTCGCTGATGTTCTTGGCAATCGTGAACCCGTCCCACCACAGGGCGGCACCCGGCACGTCACCAACCGTTGGCGCTGCGGCAAACTGTGTCGCAGCGGCAATTTCAGGTGCGGGGCTGTCGTCTGCGATGTAGGCGCCCGCGCGCGACCCCCATGAAATCGACAGCGCCGCTTCGCCGGCTTCCCAAACGGGTTTTTGCGAGTTGCTGTCATAGGTCGCCCAATCGGCGCTCATGTATTCGGTCATCTGCTTCATCGCCTCAAGAACGGCCATGCCGTTTTCGTTGTCGATGGCCAGTTCAGCCGTGCCGGGCACAAAGAAATCATCTCCGGTGCCAAGGTATGTGTTGACGAATTCGGCGGCAATGTTCCAACCGGGCATATAGTTGGACGACAGCGGTGTTTCCATCACACCGTTAGCGCGAAGGGTTTCCGCAGCAGCGAACAGTTCGGCATAGGTCGTGGGCACTTCGATACCGTTTTCCGCCAGAATGTCTTCGCGGTAGAACAGGTGCTGGGCGTTGGCCATAAAGGCAATCGCCATGATCTTGCCGTCAACGCGGATCAGCTGGCTTTCGGTCAGTTGCTGACCGTATTCGGCAACCAGATCATCCAGCGGGCGGATCAGGTCATCATTCAACAGCGGCACAATCGAGTTCGTGGCGACAACCGCAACGGTATATGTTGCCGGATCGGTAGTCAGCGCGGCTACCTGGATGTTCTTGTGTTCTTCGGTCTGGTTGCGCGTCACCTCGACGACGTCAGTCGCGCAGGTTTCAGCGGCATCGGCAATCACATGCAGCGCCTCAAAGTCGTTGGACAGAATACGGACCGAGCCCGATTCGATCCCGCAATCCGCCCAGGCAACGCCCGCGGATGCGATCAGCGCACAGGCGGCGACCATAGTTTTTGTGTTGAAAATCATTCCGGTTTCTCCCGTTGGTGGGCAGCCCTGTTTTGCCGAAAAGGCGCAGGCCACTCTTTGTATGTCGACGTCAGGCAGATTCCGACGCCCCATCACGTTAGCCACGTTTGAATACGCTTGCAACAGATTCGTCATGCGCGACGCGATCACCCGTTATCGCCGAAATACTCAATAGAATTTGCTGCATCGCAGCGCATAAGTGACACAGGAACGGCCTGATATCTTCCAGTATAAAGATTGTTGCAAACGTATGCATTTTGTGGCGAAGTTAACCCCGAATCCCCTGACCAAAGAAAGTCACCCCATGGCTGGCAAAGAAAGCACCCCAAAAGAAACGTCCCGCGGCAAAAGCAAATCGGTCCTGCAATCGGAACGCCGCGATTTCACCGACATGGTCCCCACCGACCGCGAACGTGTGCAGCCGCTGAAAGGGTTCGACCCGATCTATACCGACATCGTCGACTATATCGTGCGCTGCACCCACCGCATCTGGGACGAACGCAATGTCGGGCTGATCTACAGCCACTACACCCACAACTGCGTGGTCTATAGCGCGACCGGCACAACCTACACCCGCGAAGAGGTTGTCCAGGGCACGATCCAGCGGATGTTCATGCTGCCCGAACGGCGCGGTATGGCCACCCACGTGATCTGGAACGGAAACGAGGATGACGGCTTTTATACCTCGCACCTTGTGACCGGTCAGGGGCGTCACACGCAGCCCGGTATCTATGGCAAACCCACAGGACGGTCATTCGTGGCACGCACCATCGCAGACTGCATGATCTACGAAAACATGATCTATCGCGAATGGCTGGTCGTGGATTCCATGGCGCAGGTCAAGCAGATCGGGCTTGACCCGCAGGCCTATGCCGAAAACCTTGCCACATCGTATTTCGACAAGGGGTTGCTGGCCGTCGACATGGGCGAAAACCGCCGCCTGATCGGCCAGTATCCCCCCGAAAGCGAGGCCGATCTTTCCATCGCCAACACCGACCTTGAACGCGAGGTTCTGGGCTGGCTGCACGACATTCACAACAAACGCATGTTCGGAAAAATTGATGATGTTTACGCGGCCACCGTGCAATACCACGGCCCCCTGATGAAGGAACTATACGGGCGCGGGGCCGTCACCCATCAGACCCTCGGTCTCTATTCCGCCATCCCCAACGGGTTCTACATGCCGCAGCACATCTGCTCGACCCCCTGCGAAGAAGGCGGCACCAAAGTCGCCGTGCGCTGGCTGGTGGAAGGCCACCACCTTGGCTGGGGCGTGTTCGAAGACCTTGGCGCGCCTACCGGAAAACGGGTGCAGGTCATGGGCATGTCGCACTTCCACATCAAGGACGGCAAGATCGTCGATGAATGGACCAACTACGATGAAATGTCCGTGCTGATGCAAGTCAAGCTCGCGCAAATGGCCGACCGCGACAGCGCCGTCCTGCCCGACGAAGCCTAACGCCCCACCCCGCCATCCGGCGCATGAAACGACGATCTATAAGGTAGGTGGCGGAGACGAAGGGATTCGAACCCTCGAGACCCTTCCGGGCCTACTCCCTTAGCAGGGGAGCGCCTTCGACCACTCGGCCACGTCTCCGCCGACCCGTTTAGCGATGGTGCAAAGGGGGGGCAAGTCGGAAAAGCCCGCAGCGCCCCTAATCCTTAAAACACCCTGACCGCGCGGTGCGTTAACCGTGCCTTCGCCCATACTGCGGCCATACGGTTTCCATACGCATTCCAGACGGTTTCCATATGGCAGATTTGTGGGATTTTCTGTTGTTCACCAGGCAAGCCTGCGCGATTCGCCGCGCGCAAGGGGCGCGGCGTTCACAGTTCGGTATCAGGTGTTAAACAGGAAGTGCAAAACATCGCCGTCCTTGACGACATATCCCTTACCCTCGGCGCGCATCTTGCCGGCTTCTTTGGCGGGCTGTTCACCACCCAATGTGACAAAGTCGTCAAAGGCGATCGTCTCGGCGCGGATGAAGCCCTTTTCGAAATCACCATGGATCACGCCTGCCGCCTTGGGCGCGGTCGTGCCCGCGCGGATCGTCCATGCGCGCGCCTCCTTGGGGCCAACGGTGAAATAGGTTTCAAGGTGCAGCAGTTGATACCCCGCCTCGATCAGGCGATCCAAACCGGCCTCGGCCAGCCCCATTTCGGTCAGGAACATCTCGGCCTCGTCGGCGTCGAGCTGGCTGATTTCCTCTTCGATCTGGGCGCTGATAATCACATGGGCATTGCCCTCGGCGGCGGCCATTTCGGCAACGGCCGCTGAATGTGCATTGCCCGAAACGCTTTCGTCCTCGCCCACGTTGCAGACATAAAGAACCGGCTTAGTCGTCAGTAATTGCAGCATTTTCCACTGTTTCGCGTCGTCGGCATCCACGTCGACCATGCGGGCGGGCTTGCCGTCTTCCAGCACGGCCTGCGCGGCTTTCAGCAGGCGTTCCTGCTGCACCGCTTCCTTGTCGCCACCACGCACCTTGCGCGTGATATTGACCAGACGCTTTTCGATGCTTTCCAGATCGGCCAGCATCAATTCCGTTTCAATCGTGGCGGCATCGGCGACCGGATCAACGCGCCCCTCGACGTGGGTCACATCGCCATCTTCGAAACAACGCAGGACGTGGGCAATCGCGTCAACCTCGCGGATGTTGGCCAGAAACTGGTTGCCCAGCCCCTCGCCCTTGCTGGCCCCTTTCACAAGGCCGGCAATGTCCACAAACGTTATGCGGGTCGGGATGATCTGTTTGGATCCGGCTATCGCCGCAAGCTGATCAAGCCGTTTGTCGGGCACCGCCACATCGCCCACATTGGGTTCGATCGTGCAGAACGGAAAGTTCGCCGCCTGCGCCGCCGCCGTGCGGGTCAGCGCATTGAAAAGGGTCGATTTGCCCACATTCGGCAGACCCACGATACCCATCTTGAAACCCATGGCACAAACTCCGACTTGATTGTTTGCGCGCTTCTACGGCGCGGCAGGCAGCGCTGCAAGCCACCCCTTGATTTTCCTGCATTCATGGCGCAAACCGCCCTTGATTTACACAGGAACTGGCCATGACTCGGATCGACGACACATTCGCGCGGCTGCGCAAAGACGGGCGCAAGGCTTTCGTGGCCTATGTCATGGCGGGCGACCCTGATTATGACACCTCGCTAGAAATCGTGCGCGGCTTACCGGACGCGGGCGTGGATATCATTGAACTTGGCCTGCCGTTCACCGATCCGATGGCCGATGGCCCGACGATCCAGCTGGCCGGACAACGTGCGCTGGAAGCAGGGCAAACGCTTGAAAAAACGCTGCAAATCGCCCGTGAATTGCGCAAGGAAAACGACACGACGCCGATCGTGCTAATGGGCTACTACAACCCGATCTATTCGCGTGGCGTGGATCGTTTTCTGAAAGACGCAGTAGAGGCCGGTATTGACGGGCTGATCATCGTCGATCTGCCCCCCGAGGAAGACAGCGAATTGTGCATCCCCGCGCAGGCCGCTGGCATCAACTTCATCCGCCTCGCCACCCCCACGACCGATGACAAACGCCTGCCAAAAGTGCTGCAAAACACATCCGGTTTCGTCTATTACGTCTCGATCACCGGCATCACCGGTGCCGCGGCAGCACAGGCCGCCGATGTCGCCCCCGAAGTGGCGCGGATCAAATCCAAGACCGACCTGCCCGTCATCGTCGGCTTTGGCGTGCGCACCCCCGAAACGGCCGAAAACATCGCCGCCGTGGCCGATGGCACCGTGGTTGGATCAGCCATTGTCGAACGGATCGGCAAAGGCGACAGCCCCGCCGATGTGCTGGCCTTCGTCAAATCCCTCGCCGACGGCGCACACCGCGCCTAGGGCGCATTGCATCCTCGTGCGACATTGATGGTTCTTGCCCAAATCTTGGCGAATTGGTAATAGAACTTCACCAATCTCGCGCGAAAGGCCCGGCCATGCCCGTCATCACCACCATCGACGATCTGAAACGCATCTATAAGCGCCGCACGCCGAAAATGTTCTATGACTACGCCGAAACCGGTAGTTGGACAGAACAGACTTTTCGCGAAAACACATCCGACTTTGACCGGATCCGCCTGCGCCAGCGGGTTGCGGTAGATATGACCAACCGCACGACCAAGACGCAAATGATCGGGCAGGATGTGGCGATGCCCGTTGCCCTTGCGCCGGTCGGGCTGACGGGGATGCAATGCGCCGATGGTGAAATCAAGGCCGCCAAGGCTGCGGAAAAGTTCGGCGTGCCTTTCACGCTGTCGACCCTGTCGATCTGTTCGATCGAGGACGTGGCAGAAAACACCACCAAGCCTTTCTGGTTTCAGGTCTATACCCTCAAGGACGATGATTTCATGCGCCGCCTGTTTGATCGCGCGCGCGACGCAGGTTGCAGCGCCATCGTCATCACGCTTGATCTACAGGTGCAGGGCCAACGCCACAAAGACCTGAAAAACGGTCTTTCCGCCCCGCCCAAACTGACTATGGCCAGTATCGCCAACCTTGCGACGAAATGGGGCTGGGGGCTGCAAATGCTGCAAACCAAACGGCGCACCTTCGGCAATGTGATTGGCCATGCCAAAGGCGTCTCTGATCCGTCGTCCCTGTCGTCTTGGACCGCCGAAGCCTTTGATCACGCCCTTGACTGGAAGCGCGTGGCGGACCTGATGAAGATGTGGGGCGGCAAGGTGATCCTGAAAGGGATCATGGACGTGGAAGACGCGAAAATGGCCGCCAAACTGGGCGCGGATGCGATCATTGTCTCGAACCACGGCGGGCGGCAGTTGGACGGCGCGCTGTCGTCAATCCGCATGTTGCCTGCGATCCTTGATGCGGTTGGTGACAAGGTCGAAGTGCATCTGGATAGCGGTATCCGCTCCGGTCAGGACGTGCTCAAGGCGATGGCGATGGGGGCCAAGGGCACCTATATCGGCCGTGCATTCGTCTATGGCCTTGGGGCGATGGGCGAAAAGGGTGTGACCACTGCGTTGAACGTGATCCACAAGGAGCTCGACACCACGATGGCGCTATGTGGCAAGCGTGACATTCAGGATGTGGATCGCGATATCCTTTTGGTTCCCAAGTATTTTGAAGGGTCGTGGGCCTAGGCCGCCTTGATCGCGGCGCGCAGTTGGGCCGCGATCAGCGACAGCGGCACAGCCGTCACCAACAACAACGCAACGCAAGCAAATGCCACGCGCAGGCCCAGTGCCTCGCTCACGTAGCCCATGAACACGGGCGCGATGAAAAAGCCGGAAAAACCCATGACCGCGGCCTTGCTGATCGCTTCGGTCCGGTGATGTGGCGCAACCAGCTTGCCGACCAGCGCAAGGCCCATCGGACCAATGACCGACACGCCCAAGCCCAGCACACCAAAGCCCAGATAGGCAAGCATCGGCGTGGGCGCAAATGCGGCGATCAACGCACCACTGGCTGATATCAGCGAGGACCAGAAAACCACTGTGACCTCGCGCAGACGCTCCGACACGACCTGCCCTGAAAACCGACCGAATGCCATGGTGATACCCAGCATCGCGGGGCCAAGCGCACCCTCGGCCGCGCCCCCGCCCAGCGTGCGTTCAACGTGCAAGGCCGACCAAGCCTCGACCGTGGCTTCGGACATGAAGGCGACCAGAACAATGCCACCACACACAAGAATCGGGATCAAGGGGTAACGCCCGCGAATGCCGTCTTCGGGTTCGACTGTATCCACATCCATGCGCAGTTGCGCGGCGATGGCCAGCGTCACCAACCCCATGCCGCCAAACACCCACAACGGGTCCAACCCGGCTTCGCGCGCGGCACCCGTGACCAGCGCGCCGGTGGCATAGGCCAGCGAAAACATGGCGTGATTGCCGTTCATCAGGCTGCGGCCCGTGCGCCCCTCAAGCTCGCTGACGCGTGCATTCATGATCACGTCCAGAAGACCGGAACACAGGCCAACACATACGAATGCGACGAAAAACAGTGTTGGTGTCGTGATCTGCGCTGGAAACAGCCAGATGAATGCCAGCAGGATCGCCGCGAATTGCATCCCCCGCGCGCCCAGCAACCGGTCCACCCGTGGCGCTAGAAACATCGACGACACAAGGCCAAACGCCGACCCCAGCAACAACGTGCCGAACTGCGCGTCATTCACATTCAATTGCGCTTTGATCACAGGGACATAGGCGGCAAAACAGCCCCAGAACAACCCCACCACCACAAAGGCAGAGGCCGGACGGCGGGACAGGATGAGAGCGCTAACAACGGACATGGCGGCGATTAGACATGCCCCGCCCGTCGACGCAAGGCAGAATCACCTTTTCAAACGGCCAAACCTGCCCTATACGCCCAACTTCACTGGGATTTTGACGCCAATGTCATGCCCATATTTGAAAGCGGGCCCCAAACGAAAAAGGGGTGCGCGAGATATGCAAAGGACAAGACAATGGCAGGTAAAATTCCTGATCTTCACGCTGACATCCGCACCGGCACAGGCAAAGGTGCGGCACGTTCCGCCCGCCGCGCCGGCAATGTTCCCGGTATCGTTTATGGCGGTGACGCCGATCCGCTGCCGATTTCGATCCCGTTCAACCCGCTGCTGACACGCCTGCGCGCTGGCCGCTTCATGTCGACCCTGTTCAACCTCAAGGTTGAAGGCCAGGAAGACGTCCGCGTGATCTGCCGTAACGTGCAGCGTGATGTGGTCAAGGACCTGCCAACGCACCTTGACCTGCTGCGCCTCAAGCGCACATCAAAAATTGCGCTGTTCCTGACCGTTGAATTCATTAACGAAAACGACGCGCCCGGCATCAAAAAGGGCGGCGTGCTGACGGTTGTGCGTCCTGAAATCGAACTGCTGGTAACTGCGGGCGATATTCCTGAACACATCATCGTTGACCTGACCGGCCTTGAAGTTGGCGACACCGTGACGATTTCCTCGATCGATCTGCCAGAAGGCGTGAAGCCAACGATCGACCGTGACTTTGTGATCGCCAACATTCAGGCTCCTTCCAGCCTGCGGTCGGCAGATGACGAAGACGAAACCGAAGAAGAAGTCGCAGCCGACGAAGTGCCAACTGCTGGCGACGACGCTGCCGAGGAATAAATCGTTCCACGACAATGAATTTGAAAACGGGGCCTTTCGGGGCCCCGTTTTTCGTTCTGGGGTGCTGGTAAGGGGCCGTGATCATCGCTAGTTTGCGCCTATGAAAATGTTTGTAGGCCTTGGCAATCCCGGCGCGAAATATGCGCAAAACCGTCATAACGTCGGCTTTATGGCGGTCGATCAGATTGCTGCCGACCACGGCTTTGCGCCATGGCGCGCCAAGTTTCAGGGGCAGGTCAGCGAGGGGCGGCTTGGCACCGACAAGATCGTCCTGCTGAAACCCGAAACCTTTATGAATCTGTCCGGCCAATCCGTCGGCGAGGCAATGCGTTTTTACAAGCTCGACAGCACCGACATCACCGTTTTTCACGACGAGATTGATCTGGCCCCGGCCAAGGTGCGCCTGAAAGCGGGCGGCGGGCATGCAGGGCACAACGGATTGCGCTCGATCCATCAACATATCGGGCCGCATTACGACCGTGTGCGCATGGGCGTGGGCCATCCCGGCCACAAAGACGCCGTACCCGGATATGTGCTGCGTGATTTCGCCAAGGCAGATGCCGAATGGCTGGATGACGTGCTGCGCGGGTTGTCGGACGGGGCTGTTGCACTGGCCCAAGGGGACGGGCCGCGCGCGTTGAACGCGGTTGCCCTGCGGGTCGCACCGGCACGATCATCCACGACAACGCCCAAGGCGAAACCGGCCAGCGCACCGGATCCCGATCCACCTGCCGCCGACACGCGCAGCGCCTTGCAGAAACTGGCAGACAAGTTTCGCCAATGATCCGCGATCCCGACGATCTGCGCGCCGCCTTCCGGTTTCAGGCCGTGAACTGTGCGGCACTTGGCTCACCCTTTATGGCGCAGCTGTGCAACTTGTTGGCTGATCACCTGCAACCCGACAGCCCTTTGACCCTGCGCATGTTCAACTGGCCGGGCGATCTGACACCAGGTGGCGAAAGCGTGCCGTTGCGACTTTGTGGTGCGTTGCACGCACTGCGCCTCGAAGGGCGCGCAGGGCTGGCGGATGTGTATCCGCCACATCAACCGGACGACAATTCGCTCAAGACAGCAATTTTTCAAGCGATGGATGTTGAGGGTGATTTCATCACCGCCTTCATCGACTCGCCCCCGCAAACCAACGAAGTGCGCAGATCAGCCGCCTTGATCGCGGCAGGGCATTGGTTGGCTGACCGGTTCAGACAACCGATGGTCACGTCCGAACTGGGCGCAAGTGCAGGGCTGAACCTGAACTGGGATCGCTACGGGATGGTTGCGCAAGGCCGGCACTTTGGTGCACCCGATCCGATCCTCACCTTGCACCCCACGTGGGATGGCCCTCTGCCCCCCGATACCGCCCCGCAAGTCGTGGATCGCGCAGCCGTTGATCTGAACCCGCTTGACCCGCAGCGCGACAGTCTGCGCCCGCGCGCCTATCTTTGGCCCGATCAGCCCGAACGTATGGCACTGACGAATGCTGCACTGGCGCCTGCGCAAATGCCCGACAAAGGCGATGCGATCGACTGGCTTGAACCACGGTTGGCCACGCCCCACGATGGCCATCTGCACCTGATCTATCACACGATTGCGTGGCAGTATTTTCCCCCTGCTGTGCAGGCTCGTGGCGCTGCCCTGATCACGGCGGCTGGCGCGCGCGCCACTGATGCTGCACCGCTCGCTTGGCTGGGGTTGGAAGGGGACGAGCAAACACCCGGCGCCGCACTGACCCTGCGCATCTGGCCCGGTGACGGCGCGCCGATCCATCTGGGCCGCGTCGATTTTCACGGCCGCTGGATCCAGTGGGCCGCGCCCTGAACGCAGGGTTGCAATTGCGCAAGTCTGACGCGCGTGACAGGCTGGGCGAAAAGGGAAAAACAGATGAAAACGTTTCTGAAATGGTTGCTGCGCGCGGGTATCGTGCTGCTGCTTGTCGCGCTGGTTCTGGGCATCTGGCAGCGGGAACGACTGGTGCGCTTGATGGCCGTCAACAGCCTGTTTTCCACCAAAAAGATCGTTGGAAACTTTTCAGCGATGGATACCCTGTTCGTGACCGTCGAGATGCCGCGTGGCGACGGGCCGGTGTCGCCATTGCCCGCCGGTGCCCCCTATGCCTTGCCCGCCGAGGTGCAGGACTGGATCGTTGCGCGCAACGTCACTGGGTTGGTGATCTTGCAAGACGGCCAGCTGCGCCACGAAAGCTATTATCTGGGTGGCGACGCGGATGATCAGCGCATCAGCTGGTCGGTGGCCAAGTCGTTCCTGTCCGCCTTGATCGGCATTCTGATTGACGAAGGTGCGATTGACAGCATCGACGATCCGGTAACGAAATATGCCCCCGAATTGGCCGGATCAGCCTATGACGGCGCGACCCTGCGCAACGTCCTGAACATGTCGTCCGGTGTGGTGTTCGACGAGGATTACCTGGATTTCTGGAGTGATATCAACAAAATGGGCCGCATCCTTGGGCTTGGCGGGTCAATGGACGGGTTTGCTGCCGGTCTTGACCAGCGCTTCACTGATGCGGGCGATCAATGGCAATATGTGTCGATTGATACGCATATTGTCGGGATGGTGGCCCGCGGTGCAACCGGGCGCTCGGTGCCTGATCTGCTGAATGACAAGGTGCTGCGCCCGCTTGGCCTCGAGGGGAGCCCCTATTACCTGACCGATGGCTATGGCGTGGCATTTGTGCTGGGCGGATTGAACATGTCGACCCGTGATTACGCCCGTTTTGGCGCGATGATTGTGCAAGGTGGGGAATGGAACGGCAACCAAATCGTGCCTGCCGACTGGATCGCCAACAGCATCGCGCCCAGCGCGCCCACGGCAGCCGGTGATATCGGCTATGGCTTTCAATGGTGGATCCCGCAGGGATCTGATGCAGGCGTCACAATGGCACGCGGAATATACGGGCAATACATCTATATCGACACGGCGCGCGGTGTGGTGATCGCCGTCAATGCCGCTGATCGCGCCTTTCGCGAGGCGGGTGTGGCCGACCGGAACATCGCCATCTTCCGGCAGATCGCGCAGGGGCTTTAGCATGGATATGGACCCGTCCCGCAACGTGTTCGGCGCACCGCTGATCCCCTGCTCAATGGATCCGGTTACAGGGTTCTTTCGCAATGGCGCTTGCGATACCTGCGCCCAAGATCGTGGCAGCCACACAGTTTGCGCCGTTATGACGGCAGAGTTCCTCGCCTTCTCGAAATACCTTGGCAACGACCTGACGACACCGCGCCCCGAATTCGGGTTTGCAGGGTTGAAACCGGGGGATCACTGGTGCCTCTGTGCCAGCCGTTTCCTGCAAGCACACGACGAGAATTGCGCGCCGCGCGTCAACCTTGCAGCGACCCACGAACGGGCGCTGGAGATCGTGCCGATGGATGTTTTGGAGCGCTATGCAACTGGTTAGGCGGCTGTGTCGTCGCCAAGATCGCCATCCGTGCGCGTGCCGTTCGGCAATGGCCCCGCCATCAGATCATCAATAAACAGGCTTAGCAGCTGCGGGCGGCCCGACACGCCAGCCTTGCGATAAATCGCGTTGGTCTGCGCCTTGACTGTCCCTTCCGAGGTGTTGCGCATTACTGCGATGTCAGCCGTCGAAACGCCCTTGATCGAGAACAGCGCAACATCCCTTTCCGCCGGGGTGAGCCCCCACTCGGCAAACCTTTCGTCCAGCACATCCATGAAGGCGCCCGAGGCAAGCCGCAACTGGCCCTCGACCTTGGCGGTGCGCCGCAAGGCACGCGCGGCCAACACCGCCCCCATCACCGCCCCGACAATCAATCCCAAGGCCGCAGCAATTTCGATCAATTCGCGTGCCCGCCAACTGATCGGTGGCAAACCCAGCAACGCTGACAGCGTCGAGAACAGGAAAAACCCCGCGCAAATGACTTGCGCGACCAACAAGGCAAGAAGGAGTGGCCCCAGCTTCATCCGTTAGCGATCAATCATCATCTTCGTCTTCATCGTCGTCATCATCATCATCGTCGTCATCATCTTCATCATCGTCATCTTCGTCATCATCATCTTCGTCATCATCATCTTCGTCATCATCATCGTCGTCATCATCATCTTCGTCATCATCATCGTCGTCTTCATACCCGCCGCCATGACCATTCCCCCCCGGACGATCAAGCAGCGCGCCCATGGCACCATCATCCCCCAGCGTGATCCAGTAATCGCGCAAAATCTCGCCGGTGGTAGGGTTCATGACTATTTCGCGCCGATATGCCTCACTTATGGCGACAATCCGGATGCGCCCCAAAAGCGTCCGGTTAACGGAAATGCTGGAGTATCCCTGTGATTGAAGCTGGCTCACCACGGCATCCAGCGGCGTCTGCGCGAATGCAGGCGCAGCAAGCAGGGCAAACAGAACAGCAAGGACTCGAATCATAGACGTTGCCCCAACGCGTTGCCCCCCGCCATGCGGCAGGTGGTGTCGGTTCCGTGAGCAGTGTTTTTGTCAGTCATCATCATCGTCATCATCTTCATCAGCATGGTTGTCATCATCTGGCATACCGGATGAATGGTCATCCTTTCTTTGCTTTTCTGAACGTCCCATTGAAGGCGATCGACCATCGTTCCTCGTCCGCTTCGTTGGGATAGACCCAATGGGCAAGGTAAGAGGGAAACAGGATCATTTCGCCAGGTTCGGGTCGCAACTTTTTCTTCATCCGGAATGGCGCTGCCTTAAGAATGCGCCAGTTCGGCAGGTCAGTGCGAGGATCAAGAAATTCGATCATCCCGGAATTGCCCTCTTCGATTTCGGGCTGTGCCACGTAATAGACACCCGACCAATGGGCGCCAGGATGGGTGTGGGGCGCGTTGAAGCCGCCTTTTGGATTGGCGTTCATCCACGCAAAAATCTTGAGCGCGAGCGAGGCGGGGTCAGCCTTGGCCCCGATTTTTTCATTGGCTTCAAGGATGGCCTGCGTGGCGAGCTCCCTAAGTTGAACAACGCAGGGCGCATCGTTGTCGAAAAGGTTTCCCTCGGAATGCCAGCCGCCCCGGTTGGATTTGGACGCCCCTTCGGAGAGGGCACGCATACGGTTACCCTCTTCCATAAGAGCCGCGTTGAACGCCTCGGCCTCCGGCACCTGAAAGCGGAACACCGGGGTGGAGAACAGTTTTTCGTATTTGACCGGTTGGAGCATCGGGATTGGCCTTGGTCTTGCTTGGGGTGGGAAGGCCGCCCCGCCGGAACGATGCCGAGGGGCGGCCAAGAAAGCAAACGTTTGGAGTTCACTCAGAAGACACTGTGTGTCTCCGCCGGGTTACTCGTCGTCGTCATCTTCATCGTCGTCTTCGTCGTCGTCATCGTCTTCATCATCGTCGTCGTCATCGTCTTCATCATCGTCGTCGTCATCGTCTTCATCATCGTCGTCGTTATCTTCTTCATCGTCCTGCTCGTCGTCGTCTTCCTCGTCGTCGTAGCTCTCGTCGTCATCTTCCGCGTCGTCGAATTCATCGTCATCCAGAAAGTCTTCGGAGTCGCTGTCGATTTCCACGCCGGGCATCGTATCGTCATTTGCATCAACCGCTTCCATCTCTTGCTTGATGATCGCGCCGGTCAGTGCATTATAGATGATCTCGAGCTTTTCATTGCCGCGGATCGCTTCGACCTTGATTTGTGTCGGACCGTTGGTGATTTCCACGCGGGTGAACCCCTGCGCCTGCAGGTCGGCGATAATCTGGTCGTTGGACGTCTGCGCAAATGCAATGCCAGCACCCAGAACAATGGCAGCGGTTGTCGAAAGAAGGGTCTTTTTCATATCAGTCTCCATGGTTGGACATGCGGATTGCACGCCTTGAGCCCAATCAAAGCCTGTGGAGTGGCATCTCGCCATTGATCATCCGTTTATCCAGCGGCAGGTAAACCCGTGATCGACACGCCTAAACCTGAGTTTAGTCAGCAAAAGGGCCGCTGCAGCAGCGTGCAACGGCCCTGTTTCGTCGGCTTGGCGCAATCTAGTAGGTGCCCATCTCAAAGCCCAGCGCGCGTGCGACGGTAAAGATATCCTTATCGCCGCGACCACACATGTTCATGATGATCAGATGATCCTTGGGCAAGTCGGGCGCGATTTTCATCACATGGGCCAGCGCGTGGGATGGTTCGAGGGCCGGAATGATCCCTTCCATCTCGCAGGACAGCTGGAACGCCTCAAGCGCCTCCTTGTCGGTAATCGACACGTATTGCGCGCGACCAATTTCGTGCAACCATGCATGTTCCGGCCCGATGCCCGGATAGTCCAGACCTGCGGAAATGCTGAAGCCTTCCAAAATCTGCCCGTCATCGTCTTGCAACAGATAGGTGCGGTTGCCGTGTAGCACGCCGGGGCGACCACCGGTCAGGGATGCGCAGTGTTCCATCTTGGCGTTCACGCCTTTGCCGCCAGCCTCGACCCCGATGATGTTCACATCCTTGTCGTCAAGAAACGGAAAGAACAGGCCCATCGCGTTGGACCCGCCACCGATCGCCGCGATGATCGTGTCGGGCAAACGCCCCTCGGCGGCCTGCATCTGTTCCTTGGCTTCCTTGCCGATGATCGCCTGAAAATCGCGCACCATCGCCGGATAGGGATGCGGCCCCGCAACCGTGCCAATGCAATAGAACGTGTCGCGCACGTTGGTGACCCAGTCACGCAGGGCATCGTTCATCGCGTCCTTCAGCGTGCCGCGCCCGCTGGTCACGGGAACAACTTCGGCCCCCAACAGCTTCATGCGGAATACGTTGGGGGCTTGGCGTTCAACGTCATGCGCACCCATATAGACCACGCATTTCAGCCCGAATTTCGCACAGACCGTCGCCGTGGCCACCCCGTGCTGGCCCGCGCCTGTTTCGGCGATGATCCGGGTCTTGCCCATACGGCGCGCCAGAATGATCTGGCCCAGCACGTTGTTGATCTTGTGTGCGCCCGTGTGGTTCAGCTCGTCCCGCTTGAGGTAAATCTTGGCCCCCCCCAGATGCTGCGTCAGCCGTTCGGCATAATAAAGCGGGCTGGGACGGCCGACATAATGGGTCCACAGGTCGTGCATTTCCGCCCAGAACGTCTCGTCTGTCTTGGCGTGTTCATACTGCGCTTCCAGTTCAAGGATCAGCGGCATCAGGGTTTCCGACACAAAGCGCCCGCCAAAATCGCCAAAGCGGCCGTTTTCGTCGGGGCCAGTCATAAAGCTGTTAAACAGTTCGTTCATCGCGCGTCTCCCTACATCAACTCGCGTTTATATCCGATGTGAGAGGGCGTAAAGCCAAGGCTGGCATAGAATCTGGCCGTATCCTTGCGGCTGTGGTTCATGGTCAGTTGCATCAGGCTGCATCCAGCACCCCGCGCACGGGCCTCGGCGTCGGCAATCAACAAATGGCCAATCCCTTGCCCGCGCAAATCACTGGCGACACGCACACTTTCCAACTGCGCGCGCGTAGATGCGCGCAAAGACAATCCAGCGATAATGGTGATTTGGTAGGTCGCAACAATTCGCCCATCGCGTTCACCGACGATCACCGTATTCCCACCGCCGGACTGTATGACATCAAAGGCGCGCAGGTAGATATCCATGTCGCCCGCCTCGCGCGACGCTCCCAACCCGTCATCAACCAGCAAAGCAATGACCGCAGGCACATCCGCGCGCTGCGCTTCACGAAAGGTAACTGTCATGATTGGGCGGCTTGCACGAAATCGCGGATCAGACCCGCGTCTTTCACACCGGGCGCACTTTCGACGCCGCTGGATACATCCACCTGCCGCGCGCCTGTCAGCTTGATCGCCTCGGCCACGTTGTCAGGCGTCAGCCCACCGGCCAGCATCCAGGGCTTCGTCCAGTATTTGCGCCCGGCCAACAGCTTCCAGTCAAAGGCCACGCCATTCCCGCCCGGAAGAACCGCATCCTTTGGCGGTTTGGCGTCGATCAACAATTGGTCGGCAACGGCACTGAAGGCGTCAATCGGATCAAGGTCACTGGCATCCGCAACGCCCAGAACCTTGATCACGGGCAGACCATAGCGCGCGCGCACGTGGCCCACGCGTTCCGGCGTTTCGTGCCCATGCAACTGAATGAAATCAAGGGGCACCAGCGCCGTGATCTGATCCAACAGCGCATCATCCGCATCAACCACCAGCCCGACCTTGGCCACACCAACAGGCACCTGCACAGCCAGATCGGCAGCCTGCGCAGGCGTCACATAGCGCGGGGATTTGGGGAAAAAATTGAACCCAAGATAGCGCGCGCCAGCGTCAACGGCGGCGGCCACGCCGTCCGCATCACGCAGACCGCAAATCTTGACTTGAATGCCGGTTGTCATCAGCCGCTAGCTGGCCTTGTCGAGCAGGGCAAGAACTTCGTCCTGGCCCTCGTGCTTTTCATCCTTGAGGGACGCGATCTCGCGGCGCAGGGCGGCGAGTTCACGATCCTTGGCGCGCGACGCGGCGCGTTCCTTGTATTCGCGAATCCATTCCCAAAGGAAACCGATCAACAGGCCAAGACCCACCCCAAGGAACAACAACACGAACAGCGGCATCGTGACAGTCGGCGACAAGCCAAGTGCATCCGCCAACGCCTTGGGCATCGCGCTCAGTTCGGTAGGGGCGCGGTTGGCAAGACCAACAGCGATCAGGCACACAGCAACGACGGCCCAAAAGCCATAGCGAATGTAAGTCATGTGGTCGTCCTTAGTTGTCGTTCAGACGGTCGCGCAACAACTTGCCGGTCTTGAAGAATGGCACATGCTTTTCCTCGACGTTGACCGATTCACCGGTGCGCGGGTTCCGCCCAACTCTGGCATCGCGCTTCTTGACGGAAAATGCGCCAAAGCCGCGCAGTTCGACACGGTCGCCGGTTGCCATCGCTTCGATGACTTCATCAAAGATCGTGTTCACGATCTTCTCGACATCCCGCTGATACAAATGTGGATTTTCGTCTGCAATACGTTGGATCAATTCCGAGCGGATCATGAGTGCCCCCCTAGGCAGGATATATTACGCCGCGGGTTGGCCCCGCCTGTCCTGCCCAACTATAGGCCGAACGGGGCATGCAAGGAATAGTCCGTTTCGGCCTGAAATCCATAAATTTCCGACTTTTAGCCGCTTTTGTCAGGACAAGAACGCACGGATAGCAGCGTTGACGAGGTGCAGCCAGCGCTTTGGGCGCTTGCCGCAACGCAGCAAATTCAGCCGATTCGCAAGCGCGTGGGCCCTGAAACGGAAAACGCCCCGCAACCTTGCGGCGCGGGGCGTTTCCAAACTTTGGAAGGCGTTGATTACTCGTCGCCCTTCAATGCGGCACCAAGAATGTCGCCAAGGCTCGCACCGGAATCCGAGGATCCGAACTGCTCGACAGCTTCTTTTTCTTCCGCGATCTCGCGTGCTTTGATCGACAGACCCAGACGGCGTGTCTTGGGGTCGATGTTGGTCACGCGGACGTCAACCTTGTCGCCTACGCCAAAACGCTCGGGGCGCTGTTCGGCACGGTCACGCGACAGGTCGCTGCGGCGGATGAAGGATGTCATGCCCTCGTAGGACACTTCGATGCCGCCATCTTCGATCTTGGTCACTTCGACAGTGATGATCGAGCCGCGCTTGACGCCGCCAACGGCTTCGGCAAACGGATCGCCGTCCATGGCCTTGATCGAGAGGCTGATACGCTCTTTCTCGACGTCCACTTCGGTGACTTTCGCGTGCACCATGTCGCCCTTGCGGAAATCGCCGATGACGTCTTCGCCACGGCCTTCCCATGTCAGGTCAGACAGGTGAACCATGCCGTCGATGTCGCCTTCAAGGCCAACGAACAGACCGAATTCGGTGATGTTCTTGACTTCGCCTTCGACTTCGGTCCCTTCAGGGTGGGTTTCTGCAAACACTTCCCATGGGTTACGCTGGGTTTGCTTGAGGCCAAGGGAAACGCGACGCTTGGCGCTGTCGATTTCCAGCACCATGACTTCGACTTCCTGGCTCGTGGATACAATCTTGCCGGGGTGCACGTTCTTTTTGGTCCAAGACATCTCGGACACGTGAACCAGACCTTCAACGCCGGCTTCCAGTTCAACAAATGCGCCGTAATCGGTGATATTGGTCACACGGCCTGTGTGCACGGATTCCAGCGGATAGGCTGCTTCAACAGCATTCCAGGGATCGTCCTGCAACTGCTTCATGCCAAGGCTGATGCGATGCGTATCTTTGTTGATCTTGATGACCTGCACCTTGATCGTTTCACCAATCGACAGGATTTCCGATGGGTGGTTCACACGGCGCCACGCCATGTCGGTGACGTGCAGCAGGCCGTCAACGCCGCCCAGATCAACGAAGGCGCCATATTCGGTGATGTTCTTGACCACGCCGTCAACTTCCTGACCTTCGGTCAGATTGCCGATGACTTCGGCGCGCTGCTCGGCACGGGATTCTTCAAGGATGGCACGACGTGACACAACGATGTTGCCACGGCGGCGGTCCATTTTCAAAATCTGGAACGGCTGCTTGAGGCCCATCAAAGGACCGGCATCGCGCACGGGGCGCACATCGACCTGGCTGCCGGGAAGGAACGCAACTGCGCCGCCCAGATCGACAGTAAAGCCGCCTTTGACGCGACCAAAGATTGCGCCTTCGACGCGCTCTTCATCTGCGTATGCTTTTTCAAGACGATCCCAGGCTTCTTCGCGGCGGGCCATTTCACGGGAAATGACAGCTTCGCCACGGGCGTTCTCGACCTGACGCAGGAACACTTCAACGGTGTCACCAACGGAAATATCGGGCGCTTCGCCGGGGTTTGCGAATTCTTTGAGATCAACGCGGCCTTCCATTTTGTAGCCGACGTCGATGATGGCCTGACCAGCTTCGATGCTGATAACCTTGCCTTTGACAACCGAGCCTTCGGACGGTGTGTCGATTTCGAAGCTTTCGTTCAGAAGGGCTTCGAATTCCTCCATAGATGTGTTCTGAGCCATGTGGCGTGTATTTCCTACGGTCGTTGTTGGCCAAGCGGTCGTCTCCGCCGGACTTTGGGTTTCAATCTGTCACGGTATCGTCTTGCAAAACAAACAGGGCCGGAAAACCCCGACCCTGCCCTGCTGTGCGTTCTGACGACCCATCAACAGGCGCGCGTATAGGCGGGATTGGCGTTGCGCGCAAGGGGGCGCGGCAAGGCTCGCGCTATTGCGCATCACTCCGCCACGTCCATGCCAGCGCGACGATTGACACGGTCGTCGCAATCTCGATCACGGCAAACATCCAGTAGTAAAGCGTGCAAGGCGTCAGCAAAGTTGCGATCATCACAAGGGTCTTGATCGCGCCGACCACAATATTGCCGATCCGCGCGGCCGGACGTGCCAGAACACGTGTCAAAAGCACCATCGCTATCGGCAGGATCATCAAGGCGCCTGCCGCGACCAGAAACATCTCGGTCATGATGAAGCCGCCGACCCCGCCACCGATCAACTGGTTCAGCACCACCGGGTCGAACAACCCCAGCACATCACAATAAAGGTAAAGAAACATCACAAAAACCCAAAGCGTGAACAGCAGCTCGCGGCGTGACAGTGCAGGGCGGGATACAGAGGTTAAGCTGGGCATCAGGCATTCCTTTATGCAGTGATGCACCCTCGCTTAAACAGGGGCGCCTGAAAATTGGCGAAATATCAATGGCCCTTATGCACAAACGCATATCGTGCTGCTCAAACCCCGTGCAACGCCCCCTGCACACCGGCAAAATACGCCCCCACCTGCGCCCCGTCGACCAGCGCGTGATGGACTTCGAGCGTCATTGCCATGTCCCAGCTATCGCCGCGTGGCACGATCTTGCCCCATGACACGCGCGGAATGCAGTCGTCGGGGCCGGGCAATGCGTTGTTAATGCTGGTGTAATCCAGCCACGGCATGCACGACAGATAGGCCACGTCATCGCGCTGCCCGCTGTTTGCACCCAGGTCCGTGGCCTGCGCGGCCGCGTCAATCAAGGCCTTGCACTGCGTATCAAACACAGAAAAATCCGCGTCAAACGGGACATAGGCGTAATTGAACGCCCCCGCCTGTGTCGGCACCGTCATCGACAGGGCCACACCGTCATGGCGCACAACCCTGTCCCCTCGAAAGCGCATGCACAATTCCGGCACGCCGTGCAGCCCGGCACCGATCGCATAAAGGCAGGCGCGATAGACGTTCACCCCCTGCCCTTTGCGAAGCTGCATCAGGTGGCTGACATCCATCCGCACGGTCGTCGCATAATGCGGGCGATCATAGGTGCGGAAAAACCGGAACTGCGCCGCACGCGGCCAGCTTTCCAGATCAACGATATGTTCGGCCACGACGTCCCTTTCTGTTGCATCCGCAAGCCACGACATGCCATCAAGCGCGGATGGGTGAACTCTATCTGATCCGACACGGGCAGGCCAACACTGGCGCCACAAGCGAGGCCGATTATGACCGGCTGTCCGACCTTGGCCACCGGCAGGCGGGCTTGCTGGGTGACTGGCTGCGCGCCCACGAGGACGGGTTCGACCTGGTGCTGTCCGGGTCCATGCGCCGCCACCGTGAAACCGCCGGTGGCATGGGCTTTGCCCCGCAACGACAAGACGCGCGCCTGA
Organism: Octadecabacter sp. R77987; assembly: GCF_042466115.1. Lineage (NCBI taxonomy): Bacteria > Pseudomonadati > Pseudomonadota > Alphaproteobacteria > Rhodobacterales > Roseobacteraceae > Octadecabacter > Octadecabacter sp. R77987. The sequence continues at coordinate 1,373,471 of NZ_JAXHBQ010000001.1, forward strand.
ACGAAATGGACTATTTCGCCCTTGCCCGCGATATCGAAGTGACCCATGGGGTCGCCCCGCCCGTCGGGCCGGATGATTTCGCCGATCACATCCCGCAAACCCTGTCCGCGTGGCACGCCGCCACGATCAACGGTGCAGAACCTTTCGCCACTTTTGAGAGCCGGATTTTCGATGCTTTGGCCGAGGCCGCAAAGCCCGGAAAACGGGTCATGTGCATCACGTCAGGCGGGGTGATTGCCATGGTCATGCGGCAGGCGCTTGGCCTTGGCCCGGCCCAGATGGCCCACGTTCTGCTGCCGATCTGGAATTCGTCGCTGCACCGGTTTCGCATCCGCGATGATGGCACCTATCTGGTGTCCTTCAACGGCATTCCCCACCTTGAACCGCCCGATTTAGCCAAGGCGCGCACCCACCTTTAGCGCGCGGCCTGCACCACCTTGATCGCTTGAGCCACGGCCGCGTCAATCGACAGGTCCGACGTGTCGATCAGCACCGCATTATCAGCGGCCACCAAGGGCGCGGTAGCGCGGCTGCTGTCGCGTTCATCGCGCGCTTTCACATCGGCCAGAACTGTCGCGTAGTCGGTCGCGGCCCCCTTGCCGGTCAGTTCATCAAAACGGCGTTGGGCGCGCACCTCGGCACTGGCGGTGATGAACAGTTTCACATCTGCATCAGGGCAAATCACCGTGCCGATATCGCGCCCGTCCAGAACCGCGCCACCCTTGCGGGCCGCAAAGGCGCGCTGGAAATCCACAAGGGCTGCGCGCACATCGGGGATCGCGGCGGCATGACTGGCGGCTTGGGCAATCGCGGCGGTGCGCAAGGCATCGCCATCCAATTCGCTGGCGTCCAGCGCCAATGCCGCCTGCACCGGATCGGCCCCCGCCAGAACCCGCGCGCCCACCGCGCGGTAAAGCAGCCCCGTATCCAGATGGGCAAAGCCGAAATGCGCGGCCACGGCCTTGGAGATCGTGCCCTTTCCCGCCGCCGCCGGACCGTCAATCGCAACTGTGAACGCCATACTGCCCCCTAGAATGACTGCCCGCCGCCAACCCACATTTCAAACGCGCGAATACCCGCCATCAATACCAGCACGGCGACGACAATCCGCGCCCGCCAGTTCGGTTTGTCGCGCTCGTCGGCCATGTCAGTGGTTGGCACGCACGATCTGCGCCCCAAGGCTGGCCATCAGCGGCTCGAATATCGGGAATGACGTAGCAATCGGGCTGCCATCATCGACCGAAACAGGTTTCTGCGTCGCCATACCCAGCACCATGAATGACATGGCGATCCGGTGGTCAAGCTCGCTTGCCGCCGTGATCCCGCCCTTGACGTTGCCATGACCGAGGCCCGTGACAGTCCACCAATCATCGCCTTCGTCCACGGTGACACCGGCGGCGCGCAGCCCCTTGGCCATCGCGTCAATCCGGTCGCTTTCCTTGACGCGCAGTTCCTTCACACCCGTCATGATGGTCTGGCCGCTGGCAAAGGCGGCAACAACCGACAACACCGGATATTCATCAATCATGCTGGCCGCGCGGGCGGGCGGCACGTCGATACCCTTCAGATCAGGGGAAAAGCGCGCGCGCAAATCAGCAACTGGTTCGCCGCCCTCGGTCCGTTCGTTTTCATAGGTCAGGTCGGCACCCATTTCGCGCAGAGTGGTGAACAGGCCCGCGCGCGTCGGGTTCAGCCCGATATTGGGAACCAGCACATCGGATCCTTCGGTGATCAGCGCGGCACAAACGGGAAAAGCGGCCGATGACGGATCGCGCGGCACGGTGATATCTTGCGGTTTCAATTCCGGCTGGCCCGTCAGGGTGATCACGCGGCCTTCACCGGTTTCTTCAACGCTGATTTCGGCCCCGAACCCTGCCAGCATCCGTTCGGTGTGATCGCGGGTCGCTTCCTTTTCGATCACAACGGTCTGGCCCGGCGCATTCAGCCCCGCCAGCAACACGGCCGATTTCACCTGCGCCGAAGGCACGGGCACCACATAGCGCACCGGCACCGGATCAACCGCACCCACGATTGTCATCGGCAAACGGCCACCGGCGCGGCCATAGGATTGCGCACCAAACAGCGCCAGCGGATCGGTCACGCGGCCCATCGGGCGGCCGTTCAGTGACGCGTCACCTGTAAATGTCGCCGTGATCCCCGTGGTCGCCATCGACCCCATGATCAGGCGCACGCCGGTGCCGGAATTGCCGCAATCAATCACCTGTTCCGGTTCGGCAAAGCCGCCAACGCCAACGCCCTGCACCGACCATGACCCACCGCCATGATCCGTGACTTCGGCCCCGAAGGCGCGCATGGCCGATGCGGTATCCAGTACGTCCTCGCCTTCCAGCAGGCCGGTGATCCGTGTCTCGCCCACGGCCATCGCCCCAAGGATCAACGACCGGTGCGAAATCGACTTGTCACCGGGCACATCCGCCACCCCTTTCAAGGGGCCGCACTTGCGCGATGTCATGGGAATGGGTGTGCCGTGGCCAGACATAGGATGCTCTTTCGTTGTGTTGGCAGAGGTTTAGACCAGCCGTGCGGCGGGGTCCATCATCCGACCTTGCGAAAGGTCAGATAGTGCTGCGGGCGGCCTTCGCGAATGGCCTTTTGTTCATAGCGCGTCGAAATCCAGTCGGACCACGGGGTGCGCCAGTCCTGCGGCGCTTCGGCAAGCCACTCAAACCCGAACTGCGGCACCTGCTCCAGGGTCTGGCGCACGTAGTCGGCAATGTCGGTCGCCACGCGAAATTCAGCGCCCGGCTTCAAGACCCGCGCTAGGGGCTCCAGATGTTCGGGCGTGACAAAGCGGCGGCGATGATGGCGCGCCTTTGGCCATGGATCGGGATACAGCAGGAAGGCCTTGGAAATCGACGCATCGGGCAGCACATCGAACATGTCGCGCGCATCACCGGGATGGACGCGCAGGTTTTTGACGCCCGCCTGTCGGATCTTGCCCAGCAACATGGCAACGCCATTGATATAGGGCTCGCAGCCGATGATGCCGATATCCGCGTAGGTTGCAGCCTGATGCACAAGGTGCTCGCCGCCGCCAAAACCGATTTCCAGCCAGACATCCCTGCCGTCGAACAACGCCGCTGGATCAATCGGTGTGCGATCAGGGTTCACATCCCAATCGATCGCTCCCGGCGACAGCGCATCAAGGTCCTCTTGCAGATAGGCTTCCTGGCTGGGCCGCAGGGATTTCCCCTTGAAGCGGCCATAGAAATTGCGCCACGGGGCGCCTGAGGGGTGTTTATCGGTCATGACGCAGCCCTTAGCGCGAAGGGGGCGCGCGTTACAAGCCCGCCCGCTTGACCTCGTTACGCATGCCCAACCACATGAACAGGCGGGTCGTCAGGGTGATCACAACGCAGGCAATGGCCGCGAACATCACGGTGGTCGCGGGGTCTTGTGCCAAAGCACCCAAGTCACTGCGCCCCGCAGCTGTGCCAAAGGCAATCAGGTTCGCCACAACGGTTGCCGCGATGGTCATCGAAATGATCACGCCCGCACCGGTCAGCGCAAGTATCCACCCTTCACCCGGACGAAAGCCGCGGTCTTCGCAGCGATAAAACTTACCCGCCAAAAGCATTGGCGCGGTAATCAACAATGCGACAATGATCCCGATGCTGGCCGACCCGCCAAACAAAAAGAATGCGACCTGCGGCACAAGCCTGAACATCGCCGCTGCAATGGCAACCAAGGCAATCAGGCTCAGGGCATAGCAGACCGCAAAGTAGCCGATGTAATAGCCAAGTGATTTCTTCATCTGCTCATGCCCAGTAATCCGCGACGCATTTGCCACGGCTTGGCAAATCGACAAAATCGCCCAAGCCGTCAAAATGCCGGATCGGGATAGCGCCAACCGCATCCGGTTCGGCCAACCGCAGGTTGACGGCGATCCGGTGGCGGCCCTGCGTGTCAGGCGGAATACCGCGCCAGAACGCGACACAACCGCAGGTCGGGCAGAAATGAAATTCGATCTCGCGGTCGCCACGGACATAGGCGCGCGTACCGCCTGTGTGGTGAATACCGATCCCGTCATAATCATAAGCCCACAGCACGCCGTAACGGCGACAGACAGTGCAATTACACGCGGTCGCGCTGTCGGGCGTGCCGTCAAACTGCCATGTGACAGCCCCGCAGTGGCATGCGCCGTTGATCATGATCGCCCCCGCAATGAAAATCGCCCCGAACCTAGACGGGCACGGGGCGTTTGGGAATGCTTTTCACGCTTGGGCCTAGACCGCTTTTTTCAACGCTTCGACCAGATCGGTGCGCTCCCAGCTGAAACCACCATCGTCAGTCGGGGCGCGGCCAAAGTGGCCATAGGCCGCCGTGCGCTGATAGATCGGGCGGTTCAGGCTCAGGTGGCTGCGAATGCCGCGCGGGGTCAGGTCCATGATTTTCGGAATTGCGGCCTCGATCAAGGCGGCGTCAATGTCACCGGTGCCATGCGTGTCGGCATAAATCGACAGCGGCTGCGACACGCCAATCGCATAAGACAACTGGATCGTGCAGCGTTCCGCCATGCCCGCCGCGACGATGTTCTTGGCCAGATAGCGCGCGGCATAAGCGGCCGAGCGGTCAACCTTGGTCGGGTCTTTGCCGGAAAATGCACCGCCACCGTGGGGCGCCGCGCCACCATAGGTATCAACGATGATCTTGCGGCCCGTCAGACCCGCATCGCCGTCAGGGCCGCCGATAACGAATTTGCCAGTGGGGTTCACATGCCAAACCGTTTCGGGCGTGACCCAGCCTTCGGGCAGGACTTCAAGGATATAGGGCTCGACAACCGCGCGCACATCGGCACTGGTCATGGCTTCGTCCAGATGCTGCGTGGACAGCACGATGGAACTCACACCAACCGGCTTGCTATCACGATAGATCACCGACAGCTGCGATTTGGCATCAGGGCCAAGCGTGGGTTCGGTGCCGTTCTTGCGCACCTCGGCCAGGCGGCGCAGGATCGCGTGTGAATACTGGATCGGCGCAGGCATCAACGCGTCGGTTTCGGTCGTGGCATAGCCAAACATGATCCCCTGATCGCCTGCGCCCTCGTCCTTTTCGCCGGCAGCATCGACACCCTGGGCAATATGGGCGGATTGTTCGTGCAGCAGGTTCGTGACCTGAACGGTCTCGTGATGGAACTTGTCCTGCTCATAGCCAATATCCTTGACACAGGCGCGGGCGATATCCTCGATCCGGCCCATGTAGTCGTGCAGCTTGTCCTTGTCCGACAGCCCCACTTCGCCGCCAATCACAACACGGTTGGTGGTGGCAAATGTTTCGCAAGCCACGCGGGCTTCGGGTTCTTCGGCCAGAAAGGCGTCCAGGACGGCATCCGAGATACGGTCACAGACCTTGTCGGGATGACCTTCGGAGACAGACTCCGACGTGAAGATATGATTAGGGCGTGTCATGGGAAGTGCTCCGTTAGGTTCTGGTCGCCACGTCAGGAAGCCGTTGTGACAACGAAATTTCTGCAATCGACCTAGGGCGCGCCCGTGCTTTCGTCAATGGCGAAACGTTTGCGTGTGGCGATCCCCACCAAACTGGCGACAAGCAGCAACACACCCACCGGCCAATCGCCCCAACGGGCATAAGGCGTCATCGACAAGGCATCTGGCAACGCCACGTCCAGCCAGCCGGTTTCGCCCAGCGCGATCTGTCCGGTGATCTGGCCGCGCGCGTCGATCATGGCCGAAACGCCTGTGTTGGCCGCGCGCACCATCGGCAGCCCCTGTTCAATCGCGCGCATCCGCGCCTGGGCTAGGTGCTGATACGGCCCGGCCCCCTGACCAAACCACGCGTCATTGGTGATCAGCAGCAACAATCGCGGGCGCGGATCAGTCGCGTTCATTTCCTCGGCAAAGATACCCTCATAGCAGATCAGCGGGCGGGCCAAACCGATCCCCGGCAGATCGACGGTCTGACCCGAAGCACCTGCGCTGAAACCACCACCTTCAGTAGCGGCCATGCCGTAGATGCCGAACCGCGACATAAGCTCGCCAAAGGGCACGTATTCCCCGAACGGGACCAGATGCGCCTTGTCGTAAAGGCTGCGCACCACGCCCGCGCGGCCCAGCACAACCAGCGAATTGTAAAACGCGCCCGCCCCTTCGCGGCGTTGAATACCGATGACCGCAGTGGCGCCGCGCGCAAGGGCGGAAATATCCTCGAGCACGGGATCGGCATATTCCAGCAAATAGGGCACCGAGGTTTCCGGCCAGACTATCAGGTCCGGCACCGCGCCTTCGCCCGTCATCCTGACCGCGCGTTCCAGAAAGACCGGTGCCATGACCGGATCCCACTTTTCGTCTTGTGGCGCATTGGGCTGGATCAGGCGCACGATGGGCGCATCCGCGGCGACAGGGCCGACAGACGGGGCGGGAAGCAGATATGCAAATGCAACCAAAGCCACAACCGCAAGCGGGTAAACCAACGTGCTGATCGCATCAGCGGCCCAGATAGATACACCGACCACCAGCAGCAGCGCCAGTGTCAGCCCATGCGGCCCGATGATCGCCAGCAAAGGCGCCGCAGGGGTATCAAGCAGGGCCTGGGCAATATTGGCCCAGGGAAAACCGGTAAATATCGTGGCGCGCAGGTATTCAAATGTCGTGAGGGCCACGGCCAAGGCGATAACTCGGCGCAAACCAGTTCCATCCATCCGGCGAGCAAACCAAAACGCTGCGGCCCAGAACAACGCACCCCCACCCGCCATCAGGAACAGCGCAAATGGGGCCATCCAGCCGTGGCGCGCGACATCAACCAGGAAAGGTTCGACAATCCAACGCAACGCATGGGCAAAATAACCAAGGCCCAGCGCCCAGCCCAGCCATGCCGCCCCCCGCGCGGTGCGGGTGGACAAGAACAGGGCAAACGTCAGGCCAAGCGCTAAAACTAACGCGGCGGGGCGATCATAAGGGGCCTGCCCCAAGGCCATGATCCCACCCAAGACCGCAAAGATCACGCCGCGCGCGGCCCAATGCAGCCCCGTTACGCGGCTGACAATCGGATCAGCCATCAGCCGCGCTGGGAAGGCGCACACGCAAACGCTTGATGCGGCGGGGATCGGCCTCGATCACCTCGAACGCCGGTCCATCCGGATGTTCGATCACCTCGCCGCGGGCGGGCACATGACCCGCCAGCATAAAGACCAACCCGCCAAGGGTGTCGATTTCTTCTTCGTCGATTTCATCGTGATCGGTCAGGGCCATGCCGATTTCGCCCTCGAAATCTTCCAGCGGGGTCTTGGCCTCGGCCAGATAGACACCGGGCTTTTCGCGCAGCCACAGCTCGTCCTCGTTCAGATCGTGTTCGTCCTCGATCTCGCCGACAACCTGTTCGATCAGATCCTCGATGGTCACAAGACCATCAGTGCCGCCATATTCATCAATGACCAAGGCCATGTGGATACGTTCCGCCTGCATCTTTTGCAGCAGCACGCCCAGGGGCATCGACGGCGGGACAAACAGCAAGGGGCGCACAAGCGCGCGCAGGTCAAACACTTTGGACTTGCCATTGAACCCGTGGGTCAGGGCGAAATCCTTGAGATTGGCAAAGCCGATCGGCGTGTCCAGCGTGCCGTCAAAGACAGGCAAGCGGGTCAACCCGCTTTCGCGAAATACCTGCACCAGATCCGTCTTGGAAATCGACGCGGGCACTGCCACAATATCGGCCTTGGGAATGGAAACATCCTCGACGCGCATCCGTCGCAGGTTCAACATACCGGGCACAGGCGTGCCGGGCCTGTCGGCCCGTGCGGTATCGCTGGCATCATCCCCTTCGGATTCGGCTGGGCTAAGCGCATCAATAATGCGGCTGAAAAAGCCGCGGTTACTTATCTCTGTCGGGTCGGTCTGCGCGCTTTGCGCTGCGCTAGAGGACCCCTCGGTCGTGTCGCCCATCTTCTCCTACCAGTTATGCGGGCGCGTTTGCGGCCCAGCGTGATGCGTTACGTGATCCTATATGGGTCGGCAATGCCCAGTTTGCCAAGTATCTGTGTTTCCAAGCCCTCCATGAGGGTGGCATCCGCGTCACGTTCGTGGTCATAGCCCAGCAAATGCAGGGTTCCGTGCACGATCAGATGGGTGCAATGGGCGGCCATGGTGCGGCCGGCCTCGGCGGCTTCGCGCTGACAGGTCTCGAATGCGATGGCAATATCGCCCAGTTCAGGGTCTCGCGGCGGGCGGGGCTGGCCACCATCGCGGTCTGCCCCGCGTTCCTCGGAAGGCCATGACAGGACGTTGGTCGGCACCGGCTTGCCGCGAAAATCGGCGTTCAGATCAGCGATGCGGGTATCATTGCACCCCATAAGGCTGACGTCGCAGGCGTCTGGCACACCAAGTTCGGCAAACGTGGCACCGACAGCGGTTTCAGCCAGCCCTTCAAGGCCCGCCGCCTGCCATCGCTTGTCCTCGATAATGACGTCAACGCTCATGTGGGTGGGTCATCCGCCTCGTAGGCCTCGATGATGGCGGCAACCAGCGGGTGGCGCACCACATCTTTGGACGTGAAATAGTTGAAACTGATGCTGGGGATTTTGTTGAGCAGACGTTCCGCATCGCGCAGGCCCGACGGCACGCCACGGGGCAGGTCAATCTGGGTGCGGTCGCCCGTGATGACCATGCGCGAGCCCTCGCCCAAGCGGGTCAGGAACATCTTCATCTGCATGGTCGTGGCATTCTGCGCCTCGTCCAGAACAACAAACGCATTGGCCAGCGTGCGCCCGCGCATAAACGCCAGCGGCGCGATCTCGATGCGCTTTTCCTCGATCAGTTTGGCGGCCTGTTTGCCCGGCAGAAAATCATTCAGCGCATCATAAAGCGGCTGCATGTAGGGATCGACCTTGTCTTTCATGTCGCCAGGCAAATAGCCCAGTTTTTCACCCGCTTCGACCGCGGGACGCGACAGGATGATCCGGTCTACGTGGCCGTTGATGAACATGTTCACGCCCACGGCGACAGCCAGATAGGTCTTGCCAGTGCCTGCGGGACCGATGCCAAAGGCCAGTTCATTGGCAAACAGGGACCGCACATAGGCCTTTTGGGCATCCGTGCGCGGTTCGACCAGTTTCTTGCGGGTCTTGATTTCCACGCGGTTGGCAGGGATCAAGTCCATCTGATCACCCGATTGCGGCCCGGTGCCCGCTTCGGACTTGCCCATGCGCAATTCGCGGTCGATATCACCGTTTTCAAGGGTCTTGCCTGCCTCAAGGCGCGCATAAAGACCGCGCAGCGCATCGGCGGCTTCCGTGCGCGCGGCATCCTCGCCCATGATTACAAGCTGGTTGCCACGGCGCAGGATCTGCACCCCAAGACGGGATTCAATGGCCGTCAGGTTGCGATCATATTCGCCGCACAGGTCAATCAGCAAAAAGTTGTCGGGAAATTCAAGAAGCACCTCGGCGGGCGGGGCGGTGTCGGCGGGATGTGTGCGCGTGGCCAATCAATTCTCCTTGGATCAGGTGCCTGATTTATCGTGGCAAGATGCGCAGGCGGGTGCAAGCGCCCATCTAAAAATGTCACACAATTGAAACGAAAAAGGGCCGCAGCATCCGCCGCGGCCCCTTTTTTCGTCTTTGCGTAAACGCATCAGTGGTGCTGTGTCCCGACGGGGTGAACCGTTTGATACTGACCCGAATAGGGCTGCACGGGCACTGTTTGCACCTGCACCGGGACCGGCTCGCCCGGAACACGATCGGGGATACCCGGCGTGCCACTCTGGTAGGGGCCATAGACCACACCAGGTTCACCAATACAGACCGGCAGGCCCGAAACCGGATCAAGGCGGTTGCTTGCGCGGCCTTCAATCCCGTCATCAATGATCCAGGCCTGGCAGCCGTCCGGTGTCACCGCGATCCCGGCGTTATCGTCAAAGTTGCCACCCGCGTCACGACCCAAATCACCCGCAACAGCGATGTAATCGTTGGGGCCTTGAAAACCGCGTGTGCCTTCGAAACCTTCGGAAGTAACACAGGCTGAAAGGCCGAGTGCCGCAACGCCAAATGCTGTTATTTTCAATGTTGTCATGATTACCACCTGTAGCAGATTACTTCGACGCGACGATTTTGCGCCATACCGGCAGCAGTGCCGTTCGTGGCAATCGGGCGTGTTTCACCGAAACCCATTTCGCGTTCGATCAGGGCACCGACACTACGGCCCACGTCAGCCACGGCGCGTGCGCGATGCTCGGACAGGGTTTGGTTGTAGCCAAGCGATGCACGGCTGTCAGTGTGGCCATAGACGGCATAGCCGCCAACGCCAGCTTGCGTGAACACTTCTTGAAGACGGGCGCGGCCCGCTTGCGTCAACTGGGCGCTGTCGGTGTGGAACATGGTGTCGGTATTGCCGATAAAGCAACTGTTCACCTTCATGCAAACCGGACGACCCGTTTCCGGATCAAGGCGGTTTACCTGATACTGTTCGATGCCACCATCGGCCATCCAGTGCATGCAGCCATCCGGATCAACCCAGATGCCCCACTGAATGCGGCCCGATTGTTCGCCGCGCGCCTGCGCGGACAATGCGGGTGACAAGACACCCAAGACAGCTATGGCCGCAAGGCCCAGCCTGAGATATTTCATTAGATTTGGCATTCCAGATCCCCCATGGTCGCCATTGAAAGCGCCTTCACTGTGTCAGGGTTGCCTCCAGCCGGCATGATGTTGCCCGATTTTGTTTTCATTTTTGGCACAACCCCTTCTTAAAACGTCCCACGCGTTTGCCTGTTACGGCACCCGCGCACGACCTACTCCATACAGGGGCAATGGTTAGCAATTTTCAGTCGAATTGAAAGGACTAATCACCACATATTGTGTCTTAAACCGCAACAATCGCGATATTCACACCGTATTGTCCTGTGGACAACCCAGATAACGCCACAATCCGAAAGGGTTGCGCACCAAAGTTAACGCAAGGTGAGCCTAGACGGACAATTCGCCGCGCAAGGAATTTGTCACTGAATCGACGATTCTCACTTTGCGAACCTGGCCAATCAACTGGGCGGAACCACGGCGTGGACGGCATGAAGATATTCAGATTTTCCAATCAGCTGGCCTTCAAGGCGACCCTTCTTTTCAAACAAGACCGATACCTCGCGCCCGACCATGGAATCCTGCGCCGCGCGCTGTTGTTCGGTCAAAAGCGCCTGAAGTCGGTGCAGGCGTTCGGTCGCCAGCCCGTCATCAATCTGCGCTTTTTCGGCAGCGGGCGTCCCCGGACGGGTCGAGTATTTGAACGAATAGGCCTGCCCGTAATTCACGGTGCGGACCAGTTCCATCGTGTCTTCAAAATCCTGATAGGTCTCGCCGGGAAAGCCGACGATAAAATCACCCGAGAGCAACAGGTCGGGGCGCGCCGCGCGGATGCGAGCAATCAGCTCGACGTATTGCGCGGCCGTATGCTTGCGATTCATCGCCTTCAGAATGCGATCACTTCCCGACTGCACGGGAAGGTGCAGATAGGGCATCAGTTTGTCACAACTTGCATGGGCGTCGATCAGCGCCTGATCCATGTCGTTGGGGTGGGACGTCGTGAAACGGATACGCGCCAACCCGTCGATCTTGTCCAGTTCCCAGATCAGGCCGGCAAGGCCGTCGTCGTGCCCGTGATAGGCGTTCACATTCTGCCCCAGCAAGGTGATTTCACGCACACCAGCGGCCACCAGATCGCGGGCCTCTTGCACGATACGATCGGCAGGGCGGCTGACCTCGGCACCGCGCGTATAGGGAACCACGCAAAAGGCACAGAACTTGTCGCAGCCTTCCTGCACCGTCAAAAAAGCGGTTGGGCCGCGGGCCGCTTTGGGGCGCGATTGCAGCGCGGTGAATTTGTCCTCCTCGGGGAAATCCGTATCAAGCGCCGTTTCCCCCCGCGCCACAGCCTGTTCCATCGCAGGCAGGCGGTGATAGCTTTGCGGCCCCACGACCAGATCAACCATCGGCTGGCGGCGCATGATTTCCGCGCCTTCGGCCTGTGCGACACATCCGGCCACACCGATCTTCAAGTCAGGCTTGGCGTCATGCAGCCCCTTAAAGCGGCCCAGTTCGGAATAGATTTTTTCGGCAGCCTTTTCGCGGATGTGGCAGGTATTGAGCAGGATCATATCCGCGTCATCGGCCGACTGCGTCTGCACATACCCGTTCCCGCCCAATGCCTCGGCCATACGCTCGCTGTCATAGACGTTCATTTGGCAGCCGTATGTTTTGATAAACAGCTTTTTAGGGTCGGACATGGTAACGGGTCTCTGATAAGGCTGGCAGGATTGGCGGGTTCCTACAGGCAGCGGCGATTGCTTGCAATGCGGGCCGATATGACAGACCTTGACCAAAAGACGCGGAAACAGACAAACCGATGCAGTTCGACAGCGTAGATGCCTTTTTCAATGCCGGTCAGGCCCTTGTGGCCAAAGGCCCCGTTGCGTTGATCCTGATCGAAGACAGCACCGAAGTCGATTCAACCCTGCGCCACCATATGGACGCGGGTTTCAAATCGGTGATCGCTTTTGCAAGTAACGATATCATCATCGCCAAGGACCTGCGCGACCAGGTGCACCGCGTGACCTTTGATCCCCTATCGGACGCGGCCCTTGAAACGGTCGTGAATGGTACGATCCGCATCGCGGGCGCAAACGTCTGGATTTTCTACTGCTACAACGCCGAATACCTGTTCCACCCGTTTTGCGAAAACCGCACCGTGGGTGAAATGATCGCCTTTAACGTCGAGGAACGGCGCGACACGATCCTGACCTATGTCGTTGATCTGTATGCGGGCGATCTGGGGCAGCACCCGTCGGCCGTGTCGCTCGAGGATGCGCATCTGGATAAATCCGGCTACTATGCCCTTGCCCGCAAGGACCGCTGGAACCACGATCTGGAACGCCAGCTTGATTTCTTTGGCGGGCTGCGCTGGCGGTTCGAGGAACATATCCCCGTCCCGCGCCGCAAGATCGACCGTGTGGCACTGTTCAAGGTGAAACAGGGCCTTAAAATCAACGCCGACCACATGTTCAACGACCCCGAATACAACACCTATGCCTGCCCGTGGCACCATAACCTGACAGCCGCCATTTGTTCGTTCCGCACCGCCAAGGCGCTGAAACGCAATCCGGGAAGCACCTTTGATATTGAAACCTTTCGCTGGCACAATTCGACACAGTTCAAATGGCATTCGCAGCAACTGCTTGATCTGGGGCTGATGGAACCGGGCCAGTGGTTTTAGGGTAACGTGGGTCAAGACCCACCTTACGCCAGCAAAGCGTGCCGCCCTGTCACCCCGTCCCGATGCACCGAACTGAACGGCCAATCCTGCGGGCGTGCAACCAGACCTGCCGTCACAGGTGCTGCATGGATCATGCGACGGTGACGCGCCAGATCGGCGGCGTCGCGGATCATGTGTTCCCAGAACCTGCGCTGCCAGATCCCCTTTTCGCCCCGCGCCGCATAGCTAGCAGGCAGATTTGCGGCGGGCGGGACATGGCGCGAGAACGCAGATTTCAACAACCGCCAGCGTTTCGAGAAGTCCGCATCATCAGCAGGCATGACCCAGATCATATGCACCAGATCAGGCAGGACCGCCGCCGCGTCGATCTGAAACGGCCAGCGTTTGCGGGTCAGGGCGACAGCGTTGCGCAGCAATCCCACCTCGCGCAACAGCAGGTCCGATCTGCGATCAAGCAGGCGTGCGGTGAAAAAATAGGTCGCACCGGGGACGTAAAGGCGGCGATAGTGGCTCATCCCGCGAGGGTGGCGCGGGATTGGTAAATATCGGGTTAAGACGTGACGTAAGGTGGGTCTTGACCCACCTTACCCCCGCCGCAGCCGGATCACGACATCCACGGATGCGATCTCGGCCCCGTCGGGCGCTTGCGGCAGGCGGCTGATTTCAAGCTGGTCCGCAGGCGCATCCGACAGCTCTGCGGTGTCTTCCCAATAAAAATGCGGATGGTCCGTCATGTTGGTATCGAAATAGCTTTTCGCGCCGTCCACGGTGATTTCACGCAACAGACCGGCATCACAAAAAGCCCGCAAGGTGTTGTAAACAGTGGCCAATGACACGCTTTCGGCCCCGGCACCGGCAGCATCAAACAGGCTTTCGGCGGTTACGTGCCGGTCCTGGCCATCCCCGACCAGCAATGTCGCAAGCGCCACCCGCTGACGGGTCGGGCGCAGGCCTGCCTGTGTCAGCCACCGCGTTCCGCGTTCGATTGTTTGCTGTGTCATGTGCACCCTGCGTTCCTGTCGCCCCACAATATGGGCGAAAACCTGACAATTTCAATTGTAAATCGACGTTCCCCTGCTATGGCACCCCTTGGGTCAGCCTTGCGCCAGCGCGCGGTGCGGTGCTAGACCGCATTGGAATGTAACACCAAAACGGGGCCGTATATGTCCACTTATCCCAACAGCTTTGACAAAGACGACCTTCTGGAATGCGCCCGAGGCGAGTTGTTCGGGATCGGCAACGCCCAGCTTCCCGCCCCGCCCATGTTGATGATGGACCGTATAACGGATGTAAGTGCCGATGGCGGCGCCCACGGCAAGGGTCACATCACAGCCGAATTCGACATCACGCCAGACCTGTGGTTCTTTGACTGCCATTTCCCCGGCAACCCGATCATGCCCGGCTGCCTTGGCCTTGACGGCTTGTGGCAGTTGACCGGTTTCAACCTCGGCTGGCGCGGCTGGCAGGGGCGCGGTTATGCCTTGGGCGTGGGCGAGGTCAAACTGACAGGCATGGTCCGCCCCGACCGCAAGATGCTGACCTACAAGATCGATTTCACCAAAGCGATCCAGACCCGCCGCCTGACGATGGGCGTCGCCGACGGGATCGTCGAGGCCGATGGCGAGGTCATTTATCAGGTCAAGGACATGAAGGTCGCGTTGAGCGAGAGTTGAGGGCCCATTATGCTACAACGATTGTTGTGTTCGGCTCTCCTATCCTTGACTGCTTCGCAGGCAAACGCCCTTTCAGAGGAAAGAGCATTTCAGCTTTTCGATGTGGTTGAACTCGGATTGAAATGTGACGCGACATCAGGCTATTTGAGAGCTACTCTCGCAAACGAGCGGCTGCGAATAAGAGAAATCTATTCGGTCGCTGGCCTAGAACTCGGCTCAGCGATGTATGGGGGAACACTTTCGGGTGCGAATGGGAACTATGGCCGTCAATGCCTCACCCGATTTGTTTTCCCAACGATGCCCGACATCGAATGGGCAGACGTAACGTTCAATGTCGGCTACACTTTGGGAGCCTCTCGGGCGTGCCTTGCCGAAGTTTATCGGTATGAGTTGGAGAGCGCGCTCGGAATTTCGCTGTTTGCCGTTGTTGAGCCAAACGAGGAACGAGATCACCGTCGACGAGTTCAACAATACTCAATTGCCAAATTCGAAGAGCTAAACTGCCGCGGTTTGCAATTGCCTGACTAGTCCGGCAGTGGGGTTTGGAAAAGCGCCCTTGCATGTCGCATTAATCGAGAGTGAGAGAATGGCACCCGAACCCACCGATTACCTCGCTTTCTCCACCCCCGATGACCTGCGCGCGTGGTTCTCGGATCACCACGCCACCCACAGCGAACTCTGGGTGCAAATCTTCAAGAAAGGGTCGGGCGAGCCGTCGGTGACTTGGGACGACTGCGTGATTGAATCCATCATATGGGGCTGGATCGACGGGATCAAAAAGCGGCTCGATGACGCATCCTATCTCCAACGCCTGACGCCGCGCCGCGCCAAATCCAACTGGTCCAAGCGCAACTGCGCCCACGCGGAACAGTTGATCGCGCTGGGTCTGATGATGACGACAGGTTTGGCCCATGTTGACGCCGCCAAAGCCGACGGGCGCTGGGATGCGGCCTATGCCGGATCGGCCGACATGGTCATTCCCGCCGATTTCCTTGCCGCCCTTGATGCAAACCCGGCGGCAAAGTCATTCTATGCAACGCTCAACCGCGCTAACCTTTTTGTGATCTACCATCGCCTGCACTCCGCCAAGAAACCGGAAACGCGGGCACGGCGGATGGAACAGATGCTCGCACAGCTCGCTTCGGGGAAGCGATTTCAATGATCGTCAAAGTCCACCCCACTTGCCCCCTGCCGCCCTCTCCCCTACACAAAGTCAAAGCCATCTAGGGAGCAGCCATGCACCGCGTCGTCGTCACAGGTTTGGGGATAGTATCCCCCATCGGAAACAATGCAGCTGAGGTCGAAGCCTCGCTGCGTGCAGGGAAATCTGGCATCGTCGCCAGCCCCGAAATGGCCGAGCACGGCTTTCGCTCGCAAATCGCCGGCACCCTGAAAATCGACGTGGCCGAACACGTGGACAAACGCACCCTGCGCTTTATGGGGCCAGGTGCCGCCTATGCCCATATCGCCATGACGCAGGCCATTGCCGATGCGGGGCTGAATGACGCCACAATCAGCAACCCGCGCACTGGCTTGGTCGCGGGGTCTGGCGGGCCGTCCACCAGCGCGATGTTTGCCGCCCACAAAGTGGTGGAAAACACCGGTGCCACCAAACGGATCGGGCCGTTCGCTGTGCCCAAATGCATGTCCTCAACGATCAGCGCGAACCTGTCGACGGCCTTCAAGATCAAGGGCATCAACTATTCGATCACAAGCGCCTGTTCCACCAGCCTGCATTGTATCGGCAACGCAGCCGAGCAGATCATGATGGGCAAGCAGGACGTGATGTTTGCGGGCGGCGGCGAGGAACTGGACTGGACGCTGTCCTGCCTGTTCGACGCGATGGGCGCGATGAGCAGCAAGTATAACGACACGCCGACCAAGGCATCTCGTGCTTTCGACGCTGACCGTGATGGCTTCGTGATCGCGGGCGGCGGCGGGATCGTCGTGCTGGAAAGCCTTGAACACGCCCAAGCGCGCGGTGCCAAGATTTACGCCGAAGTCACCGGATTTGCCGCCACATCAGACGGGCACGACATGGTCGCCCCCAGCGGTGAAGGCGGCGAACGCGCGATGCGGCTTGCGTTGGAAACCATCCCCGAAGGGCGCAGCGTCAGCTATATCAACGCCCACGGCACGTCCACGCCCGTCGGTGATGTGGGCGAAGTCGAGGCCGTGCGCCGCGTCTTTGGCCAGGGATCGACTCCGCCGATCAGTTCGACCAAATCCATGACCGGCCACAGCCAAGGGGCCACCGGCGCGCAGGAAGCGATCTATTGCTTGCTGATGCTGCAAGGCGACTTCATCGCGCCCTCGATCAACGTGGAAACGCTTGATCCCGCGCTGGACCCGTCCGAAATCGCCACAACCCTCGTGGAAAACGCGGGGCTGGATACTGTGATGACCAATTCCTTCGGGTTCGGCGGCACCAACGGGTCGATGTTGCTCAGCAAGTTTCGCGACTAGGTCCAACGCGCGCGGTGCATTTTGCTGTAGGCGCATAGGCCATGCCTTTGGGCGCAACCGGCGCGCGTGCGCCATGCCCTGCTCCACCAAACGCCCCAAGCTCACCTGTTCTCGTCAAGGTGCTTTCGCATGTCCGCAAGGTCGTCACCAATGCGCCGCATGATGGCCAACTGGTCGGGTCCAACCACATGATCAAGGGCATCACTGACCCGACGAAGCGCCTGATCGCGAAATTCGCGTCCGGCGTCGGTCAGATAAACCAGCTTGCCGCGGCCATCTTCCGGATTAGGGGCCACCGTGATGTAACCCCGATCCGTCAAGACCCTAAGCGAATGCGTCATCGTATTTTTCGTGACCTGCATTGCAGATGCGATGCGCAAAGGCGATTTTCCGTCACCCATGCGTGACAAATGGTTCAAAATTGCAAAGTGGGACGGGTGAACACCATCCGGAAGGCTCTTGGCCAATATCGCGGTCGAGAGTTGATTGATGATCCCGATTTCGGTGAAAAATCCGATGATTTCGGCTGAGGTATCGTCTTTGTTCACACGGTTCCAATCTTGGTCTCTATCGGCCAACGCGGGCTGACCGGAACAACTGGACCATATCCGATGCGCGCCAACATTTGAACCGTGCCCCCATCAGGTGCCAGCTTCTCATGAGTCGTTGCATAGTGATCCTCCATTTCGGGGTATTCCTGCAAGGCCTGGCTTAGCGGCTGAAAGCCCAATCCCTCTGCCGTGCAGGCAAGATTGACCCGCAACCAATCGGCCCCGGCAGCAATCTGTTCAAGGCGCGTATTGCCCCGTGTCACCATCCAGAGATGGCCCATCGCCGATTGCGTGTTTTGGGTCACGACTTTCAGACCCTCGCGAAACCCGATTGAATTAGGGTCCAGCAAGGTCTCTCGCGTCATGACCCCAACCAGCGAAAGTGCTTCGAACAAAGCGCCGCTCAAATCAATGCCGTCAGGATTCGCATTCACTTCGGCCTTGCCGATGCGCATCAGATCGACACTTTCCTTGTAGGTGTGCGGTGTCTCGAGTTCGATGATCAGGGC
This sequence comes from Octadecabacter sp. R77987, assembly GCF_042466115.1. Classification (NCBI taxonomy): domain Bacteria; kingdom Pseudomonadati; phylum Pseudomonadota; class Alphaproteobacteria; order Rhodobacterales; family Roseobacteraceae; genus Octadecabacter; species Octadecabacter sp. R77987. The sequence goes on from NZ_JAXHBQ010000001.1 coordinate 1,391,902, forward strand.
GTCCGTGGTCAATTGCCGCCAATACGCGATCTCGTCCTGATCGACCGAGCCACCAACCTGTGCGTGCCGTGCAACAGCGCCGATCCGTGCCAATGCCCCGGGCGGAACGGCGCGCGATGTATCGTAGGGTTCCTTGTTGGATCGGCGGGCCATCACATGTTCAAAAAGCGGATCAATGACGGGACTCGCCGTTGCAAACCTGGCACGCGCAACTGGACGGTTGTCCAAACCGGCCGCGACCTCACCTTCGGGGAACAGCGCGATTTCGACACTGTAGCCCGCCGCATTGGCCGCTATCCGCATGAGTTCAAGAAAACACCCCAGGCCGATGGTCAACTGCCGATCAAAGGGGTCAGTGTGCGGCAGCTGCTTTTCGGTATCAAAGTAGAGTGTCAGCGCATCGTCACCTTCCAACGCAACGATCCATGGTTGTCGGTTATGCGGGTTGGGCGCAAGAATTGCGTGCGAAAGGGCGTTCTTGCGCGGATCGTCATAGGATCCTGCAAGCCCCCAGGGGGCCAACGCGGCGGTTGGCGTTCGCGTCGATGCGAATAATCCAGCGCCACCGGCCGCCAGAACGACTCCCCCACCGGCAAGTTTCAAGACGTTTCTACGGTTCATGACAGGCCTCCTAGTTCTATATCGAACCAATATAGTTCTATACCGAACTAGTCAAGGCTTTCCGCAAACGGGCGAACAAGGTTAAACCAAACTGGGTTGGCCTGGCCGTGATGCTGATCAGGCAGTGGCGCGCGAACAGAGTGACGCGCCGCATCAGACAAAGTGTCCGCTAAGCTGGCCTTCGCGTTGCGGTGCGCCAAGCTTTCAAACGAAATTGAACTGACCCCGTCATGCCGCCACGACCCCGGACCGTCGGCTGCAATCCCAAACCCTATTCCCGCCACCCCAACCTTGACCTTGCGTCCCAATCCGGCGCAAACCTGTTGCAAGTGGCAAGGAGCGGGTAATGATCACGATGAACGGAAAGCGCGGCCTGATTATGGGGGTCGCGAACGAACGCTCGATTGCTTGGGGGATCGCTGCGGCGATGGCCGAGGCGGGCGCGGAACTGGCGTTTTCATATCAGGGTGAAAACCTGCTCAAACGGGTCGGGCCGCTGGCTGAAAGCGTTGGCAGCAGCCTTTTGGTCGAAACCGATGTGACCGACGATGCCTCGATGGACCGCGCCTTTGCGATGCTGAAAAAGGAATGGGGCAAGATTGATTTTGTCGTCCATGCCATTGCCTATTCCGACAAGGAAGAGCTGACAGGCCGGATCACCAACACCAGCCGCGCCAATTTCCAGAACTCGCTGACGATCAGCTGTTACAGCTTTATCGACGTGGCGCGCCGCGCTGCCGAAATCATGCCCGACGGGGGCACACTGCTGACGCTGACCTATCAGGGCAGCACCAAGGTCACACCAAACTACAACGTCATGGGCGTGGCCAAGGCAGCGCTGGAAAGTGCGACGCGCTACCTTGCGACCGATCTGGGCGGGCAAGGCATTCGCGTCAATGCAATCTCGCCGGGGCCGATGAAAACGCTGGCAGGGGCGGCCATCGCAGGCGCGCGCCGCACGTTTAGATATGCCGAGGCCAACGCCCCGATGAAAGCCAACGCCACGCTGGCATCCATTGGCGGCACGGCCGTTTATCTGGCATCAGACGCCGGTGCTTTTACAACGGGTGAAGTGATCCACGTCGATGGCGGCCTGCACGTGATCGGCATGCCCCAGATCGAGAACCTCTAGCACCATGGCGGCGCTGATGATCGCAGTCGGCGCGTTGATGTGCCTTGCCACCGGCTATGCCCTGCGTGGCGGGCTGTTTGCCAAACGCAAAACCGAAATCGTCGGGATGGATATGCAGGGGCTGGCGTTTGGCGGCCTGTCCATCGCGGCGGCCATGTGGTTTTTCGGGCCGATGGTCGGGATCGCGATCATCTTTGCCGTGGTGATCCACGAATACGGCCATGTCTGCGCCTTTCGGGTCGCTGGCCACGCAGATGCACGGTTTCGCCTGATCCCGCTGATGGGCGGTGTGGCAATTTCCGACAGCATTCCTGCCAGTCAGGAAAAGGATTTCTTTATCACGCTCATGGGGCCGGCAATCGGGCTGGGGCCAATGATTCTGGCACTTGGTCTGTCAGGGATCATGTGGGGTGTCAGCGTGGACGTGGCGGTGTTCATGTCCACCTTTGCGATGGTCACGGGGGCGCTGAATTTCTTTAACATGCTACCGTTCTGGCCACTGGACGGCGGGCGGATGCTGCGCGTGATTGCCCATGCATTCTGGCCACCGCTGGCCTATTTGCTGGCGATCGCCATGTCGGCCGCTTTCGTTGCCGCAGCCATCGCTATGCAGTCTTTCGTGCTGTTCTTCTTCGCGCTGATGGGCGTGCAAAGCCTTGCATCGTCCAACATGCTAGCGCAGGTGCAGCGCCCGTTGTCGCGCAAGCGCGCGGTGCTGGCGGCTTGCGCTTACCTTTTCACCGCCGCGACGTTCTTTTTCGGCGGCGGCTACAGCTTTTTCTTACGCTTTCTTTAGTCCCACCACGGGCCGTGCTGGCCGGTGCGCCCGTCGATATCTTCATAGCCGTGACGGCCAAAGAAATCACGTTGGGCTTGCACCAGATCGGTTGTGCCGCGCGCCTGCGCCATCGTGTCGATGAACGCCAGCGCGCCAGTCAACGCGGGCACTGGATGGCCCGCCGCAATCGCCGCACCCGCGACACGGCGCAGGGCGGGCGTGGCGGCTTTCAGCGTGTCGGCAAAGGTGGGCGCAAGGAACAACTGCCCCTGCGGCAGGTCGCCGCGAAACGCGTCTGAAATATCGTCCAACAGGGCGGATCGGATAATGCACCCGGCCCGCCAGATTTCCGCAATCCGTGCGAAATCCAGGTTCCAGTCATAGGTGTCGGATGCGGCGGCCAGAATGCGGAACCCTTGGGCATAGGCGATGATACGTGCTGCCAGCAATGCCTGTTCATAATCGCCATCAGGCAAGGACACCGCACCGCGATGCCCCCCCAAAACGCCTTCGCCAACGCCACGGGTTTCCTTTTCCGCCGACCATCCGCGCGCCGCAACAGCAGCTTCGATCGTGCTGGCGGACTGGCCCATTTTCAGCGCCTCGATGACGGTCCAGCGGCCCGTGCCTTTCTGGCCCGCCTTGTCCTGAATGACATCGACAGCAGGCTTGCCATCGCGTTCCGCCTGCAAAACAATTCCAGTGATTTCAACAAGGTAGCTTTTCAGCGCACCCTTGTCCCATTGTTCGAAGATCTGCCCGATTTCGGCGGGCGCGCGCGCCGCGCCATGGCGCATCAGCCCATAGACTTCGGCGATCAACTGCATATCGGCGTATTCGATGCCGTTGTGCACGGTTTTCACAAAATGGCCCGCGCCATCGGGGCCAAGGTGATCGGCACAAGGTGCACCATCGAATTTCGCGGCAATCGCATCAATCATCGGTCGGATCGCGCCCCAAGCCTGCGGCGTGCCACCGACCATGATGGAGGGACCATTGCGCGCGCCTTCTTCGCCACCCGACACGCCCATGCCGATGAACGTCAGGCCAGCAGCCTCGACCGTGCCGGTGCGCCGCCGTGTGTCGTTGAAATCGGCGTTGCCCGCATCAATGATTGTGTCGCCCTTGTCCAGCAAGGGGATCAACCGCGCGATGGCATCATCCACGGGCGCACCCGCAGGGACCATCAGGATAATCGCACGGGGGGCGGGCATATCGAGGGCCATCTGGTCCAGATCGTTGTGCGGGGTCAGGCGCGCTGCCAAATCGCCCGCCTCTGTCACGAAATCCGCAACCACACTGTCGGTGCGGTTAGACACATGCAGCGCAAAGCCATTGTCGAGGATATTGAGCGCCAATGCGCTGCCCATGGTGCCAAGACCATATAAGCCCAGGTTTGCCAGTTTCTTGGTCATGCGATCCCCCGTGAATGTTTGCGCAAACCTAACCCGCAGGGAACCCTGCACAAGCCCCCTCACCTCCCTGTTATTTGTAATATTAACTTTTTGGTGTTATATGTCGGTTAATAAAGAAAAAATGAAACGGCAGTTTTCGATATGACATCTCTTTTCCGCTCGGCTTTTGCCGAGGTGATCGCCCCGTTCCTACGCCGCCCACCGCAATTGCAGGTGGCTGCTCTTTGCTACCGCGATGGCAAGGACGGGCGCGAGGTTTTGTTGGTCACCAGCAGCCGTGGCCGCTGGATCCTGCCCAAGGGCTGGCCGATTGACGGGTTGAACGCCTCCGAAGCCGCCGTTCACGAAGCCTGGGAAGAAGGCGGCGTGAAGAAAGCTGATGCCGACCCGGACGCGATTGGCAGCTATGCCTCGCTGAAACGGTATGACTCCGGCGCGCAGGCGTCCTGCGAAACGTCGGTTTATGCGGCCCGCGCCATCAAGGTCGCCAACGACTTTCCCGAAGCCGACAGGCGCAAACGGCGCTGGGTTTCGCCACAAGTGGCCGCCGACATGGTCGACGACGAAGGACTGCGCGACATCTTGCGCGACTTCTAATCCGCCTGCAGCGCCTTTGCCTGCACCGAATCCGTTGAATTCCCGCCCAAGTCCCGCTAGGCCCGCGCCTAAGGAAATGTAACAGCCGTGTGACAACGCCCGCAAAGGGCCACGGGTCGGGGGACAGGATGACAAACGGCACGCCCGGAAATCAGTGGAAAACACTGGACAAGGATCTGGGCCGCATTGCCCATGTGGAATACGCCACGCAATATGTGGCGCGCCCGATGGTCGGTTTCGGCATCGCCTTGGCGTTCATCGTTCTGGCAGCCCTTGGGGCGGCTTTGTTTTTCGGGCAACAACCCACATCGTTGATCGTGATCGCGGCCGCCGCATTTGGCGCTTACATGGCAATCAATATCGGCGCCAATGACGTCGCCAACAACATGGGGCCGGCCGTGGGCGCGAATGCGCTGACCATGGGCGGCGCGATCGTCATTGCGGCCCTGTGCGAAAGCGCCGGCGCATTGCTGGCGGGCGGGGACGTTGTTTCGACCATTTCCAAGGGTATTATCGACCCCGAAAGCGTGTCCAATTCGCGGGTGTTCATCTGGGCGATGATGGCGGCGCTGATTTCCTCGGCCATGTGGGTGAACCTTGCTACATGGGTCGGCGCGCCGGTGTCCACGACCCACTCGGTCGTTGGCGGGGTCATGGGGGCAGGAATTGCCGCTGCCGGATTTGCCGCCGTGAACTGGCCCAACATGGGCCTGATCGCCGCAAGCTGGGTGATTTCACCTGTATTGGGCGGGGCAATCGCCGCGGCGTTCCTTGCCTTTATCAAGTACTACATCATCTATCGCGACGACAAGATCGCAGCAGCGCGCACCTGGGTGCCCGTGCTGATCGGCATCATGTCAGGTGTCTTTGCCACCTATCTGGCGATGAAGGGATTGAAACGGATCATGCACATCGACCTTGGTGTCGCCGTGCTGATCGGCGTGGCCGTCGGGGCCGTGACCTATGTGGCCGCCGCTCCGCTGATCCGCCGCCAGTCCGAAGGAATGGAAAACCGCAACAAGTCGCTCAAGACGCTGTTTGGCATACCCCTGGTGTTTTCAGCCGCTTTGCTGTCATTCGCCCATGGTGCAAACGATGTGGCCAACGCCGTTGGCCCACTGGCCGCGATTGTCCACGCTGAACAGTTCGGCGAGTTCGCAGGCAAGGTATCAATCCCGCTTTGGGTCATGGTGATCGGCGCGATGGGCATTACCTTTGGCCTGGTGCTGTTCGGCCCCAAACTGATCCGCATGGTCGGCAGCCAGATCACCAAACTGAACCCGATGCGCGCCTATTGCGTGGCCCTGTCGGCGGCGATCACGGTGATCATCGCAAGCTGGCTTGGCCTGCCCGTCTCGTCCACTCACATTGCCGTGGGCGGCATTTTCGGCGTCGGCTTTTACCGCGAATGGTATCACGAACGGCGCGCGCGCCAAAGCACGGCCAGCAGCGCAACGGTCAAGAAAGTCGCCGCCGAGGAACGCCGCCGCCGCAAATTGGTCCGGCGTAGCCATTTCATGACGATCGTTGCCGCCTGGGTGATCACGGTGCCCGCCGCCGCGCTGATGTCGGCGCTGATCTTTCTGGGGCTCAGCGCCGTTTTCGTCTGATCACGGGCGGGCAATGTTGCCTGCCCGCCAAGGCGGACCTACCATTCCAGTAAGTCGCAAACGGAATGGAGCTGCCCCATGAAACAAGCAATCGTTTTTGACTGCGAATTTCTGACGGCCGAGGGATCGCCGTCGCGGTTCTGGTGCGGCCCCTACGACCCCGATCCCGTGATCGCGCAAGTCGGGCTGGTCAAGATCGGCCTTGGCGACGAGTTTCCGGTGCTGGACACCCTGCGCAGCCATGTGATCCCGCAGGACCGGCAGGGGGAACGCATCGCGCTTGATCCGTTTTTCACGCGGCTGACGGGGATTGCCGAAGACGACATTACGCAAGACGGGGTTCCCCTGACCCAAGCCCTTGCGGATGCCCGCGAATTCGCGGCGGGCGAAAAACTCTGGTCATGGGGCAAGGACGAATTCAACATGGTGGCGATCAGTTGTTATGTGCAGGGCCTGACGCCGCCCATTCCCGTGACGCAATTCGGCAATGCCTGCGATCTGCTGCTCAAGGCAGGGATGCCCTACAACGACCTGAAGCAGACGCGCAGCAACACCCTTGCCGCCTATTACAAGATCGACCACCCACCACTGCGCGGGCATGATGCGCTGGATGACGCCCTTGGCGTCGCCTATGTGCTGCAACATCTGCTTGGGCAGGGGGCGCTGGAGGCCGCCGACTTTGCCTAGACGCCCAGGCACCAGCGCATGACGGCCTTTTGCGCGTGCAAACGGTTTTCGGCCTCGTCCCAGATCACCGAATGGGGCCCGTCCATCACAGCGCTTGTTGCTTCGTCGTCGCGGTGGGCTGGCAGGCAATGCATGAACAGGCTGTCGGGTTTGGCCTGCGCCATCAGCGCATCATTCACCTGATAACCGCGCAACTGGTTGTGGCGGCGTTCGCGCGCCGATTGCGGATCGTGCATGCTGACCCATGTGTCTGTCACAACCAGATCGGCACCCTGCACGGCCTTCATCGGGTCGCGTTCGGTGGTGTATAGCCCGTCAAGTGCAGCTTCGGGCTGCAAGGTTTCGGGGCCGGTAAAGACCAGATCAAAGTCAAACTGCCTGGCCGCATGGGCAAAGCTGGCAAAGACGTTGTTGCCATCCCCCGACCAGACGACCTTTTTGCCTTTGATCGGGCCGTTGTGTTCCTCGAACGTCAGGATATCGGCCATGATCTGGCAAGGATGCGTGCGGTCCGTCAGCCCGTTGATCACCGGCACCGTGGCGTATTCGGCCATGTCCAGCAGGGTCTGTTCCTCGAAGGTGCGGATCATGATCAGATCAACGTAGCGCGACAGAACCCGCGCCGTATCGGCAATGGTTTCACCGTGTCCCAACTGCATGTCGGCCCCCGAAAGCACCATCGTTTCCCCGCCCATCTGGCGCACACCCACATCAAAGCTGACACGCGTGCGGGTCGAAGGCTTTTCAAAGATCAACGCAACCATATGGCCCGCAAGCGGCCGGTCGGTGTCGGGCGTTCCTTTGGGTTTGCCCGCACGGGCCTGTTTCATCTTGCTGGCGGCATCAATCATGCCCCGCAGATCAGAGGAATCGGTTTTGAGGATATCGAGGAAATGGTTCATGTCGGTCTTTCTTGGGCTGTCGGACCGGGGCGCTGCCCCGGACCCCGGAGGTATTTTTGAACAAAAGAAGCTAGTGATAAAGCATCACCTGCACCGGATCGCCATCTTCGCACGGGTCGGGGGGCGAAAGGTATAATCAGCCATCATGCGCAACCTGCGCGGCGGCGGCGTCAAGGCGGCTGACAGCCTCGGCGATGTCGACGTCCGTGATGGTCAGGGCAGGCAGCAGGCGGATCACATTGTCCGCCGCCGGAACGGTCAGGATGCCCGCGCCGTAACCCGCCGTGACAATATCGGTGTTGGGCGCTTTGCACATCAGCCCCAGCATCAGCCCCGATCCACGCACGCCGGTGAACACATCAGGGTGCGCCGCTACAAGCCCTTCCAGTTTCTGGCGCAGCAAGCCTGCCTTGCGGTTCACTTCGGCCAGAAATTCGGGCGTGGCGATGATTTCCATCACCTTGGCCCCCACCGCACAGGCCAGCGGATTACCGCCATAGGTGGACCCGTGGGAGCCCGCGGTCATTGCACTTGCAGCCTTTTGCGTGGCCAGCACCGCACCAAGGGGAAAGCCCCCGCCGATGCCCTTGGCGACCATCATGATATCAGGTTCGACGCCCGCCCATTCGTGGGCAAACAGCCGTCCCGTGCGCCCCACGCCGCATTGCACCTCGTCAAGGATCAGCAACAACCCGTGTTCATCGCACAGATCCCGCAACCCCTTGAGGCATTGATCGGGCAGCGGGCGAATGCCGCCTTCGCCCTGCACCGGTTCGATCAGGATCGCACCCACAGACGGGTCAGCGGCGGCCGCCGTCAGCGCGTCGTGATCCCCCCAGGGCAGGCTTTTGAAGCCGGGCAACAGCGGGCCAAACCCTTTGGTCATCTTTTCGGACCCGGCAGCGGCGATCCCCGCGGCCGAGCGGCCATGAAACGACCCCGAAAAAGTGAGGATCGTCGTGCGATCCTGCCCCTGATCGTGCCAGTATTTGCGCGCCATCTTGACGGCCAACTCGCAGGCCTCGGTCCCCGAATTGGTGAAGAACACCGTATCGGCAAAGGTGTGTTCAACCAGCGCATCCGCCAGCTCTTGCTGGGCGGGAATGTGATAAAGGTTCGAGGTATGCCACAGCGCCCCCGCCTGATCCGTCAAGGCCTGCACCAGATCGGGGTGCGCGTGACCCAAGGAATTCACGGCAATCCCCGCGCCCAGATCAAGAAAACGTCGCCCGTCGGCCTCGGTCAGCCAGCTGCCTTCGCCTTTGACGAATGTCAGGGGCGCGCGGTTATAGGTGGGCAGGACAGAGGGGATCATGGTGTGAAACCTTTGCAAATGAAGGCCCGTAGGTGCCGCAAGGGCAAGGGCAAGTCAATGTTTATAAGGGGGAATGACGGTGCAATACACCAGACGGCAGAATGCGCGGCGCGGTTAGCGTCGGCGTCGGGTGCTGGTCTGGATCAATGCGTTGGTCATGCAAGCTGGATACGCCAAGCCACGCAGAATGCAAAGGCTAATTTCCGGCGGCATCCGCGCGCAGACAGGCCCGCACCCATTTCGCGGCAGAGCGATAGTGCGAAGGGCCGGCGGCTTCGGCCCAGCGGCCCGTGGTCCATCTATTGCCGCCACCCTGCATCGGGCCGCCGTAAAGGGCTGCATCATCGAGCGTTTCCATAAAGCCCAACAGGTGCGCATGGTTCACCGCCAACAGATCACGCACATCGTCCCAGCCCAGATCGGCCTGCGCTGCCCGCAAATCGGCGTTGTAGGTTTTAAGCTGGTTCCATTTGTAGCCCGGTGCGGGGATTTCAGGCGTTTCGCCCGCCTGCCCCTGCGCATACCAACCCAGAAACAGGTCAATCCAATGGGCGCGATGGCCAATGACGTCCTTGATGCTGGTGTCATCCGCGCGCTTTAGCATGGCCTGCGCAGCGGGCATCTGATCAATCAGCGTGCGAAGTTTGTCGTAATCCTTGATCGTCACTGCGATCAGGTCTGCGCGGTTTGTGGCTGCGGGCATGGCTGATCCTCCTTTGCCGTGATGATGCCAAGAGCGACGGCGATTGTCTTTGCGCAGGATCAATTCGCGCTTGCCGCGCCCCGTGCGCAAAGTCATAGCTGGCCCATGTCCAGAACACCGCAAAACCCCGCGACCGCCATGGCGCTGATGTTGCTTGCCACTGCATTCATCGCGGGGACGACCCTGATGGCGAAATCGCTGGGCACCGACACGCTGGGCCCGCCGCTGCATCCGCTGCAAATCAGCCACGGGCGGTTTGTCTTTGCCTTTGTCGCGCTGTCCATGATCGCCGCCGTGATGCGCCCGAAACTGGACCGTCCGGCCCTGCCCCTGCATATCGCGCGCACGGTGTGCGGCTGGGGCGGTGTGACGCTGATGTTTGCGGCTGTGGCCTATGTGCCGTTGTCGGACGCCACGGCGATCAGTTTTCTGAACCCTGTGTTCGGAATGTTATTGGCGATCCCGTTGCTGGGCGAAAGGGTGGGCAAATGGCGCTGGATTGCCGCCGCGCTGGCCATGTGCGGTGCGGTGATCCTGCTGCGCCCGGGGCCGGACACGTTTCAAGCGGCAGCCCTGCTGGCGTTGGGTGCGGCGATGGTCATGGGGCTTGAGCTGATCTTTATCAAGAAGCTGGCCGACCGCGAGCCGCCCTTCCAGATCCTGCTGGTCAACAATGCAATCGGGCTGTGCATCGCATCGCTGGCCGTGTTCCCTGTATGGGTGATGCCCACAGGCCCGCAATGGCTGGCGCTGGCCGGATTGGGCGTGATGATGGCCGCGGCGCAAACCTGTTTTATCAACGCGATGGCGCGTGCCGATGCAACCTTTGTCACGCCGTTCAGCTATATGACGCTGATCTTTGCGACCCTCTATGATGCGCTGATTTTCGATGTGTTACCGGATGCGGTGTCATGGCTTGGCGCCGCAATTATCGTCACCGGTGCAGCCCTGCTGGCATGGCGCGAAAGCGTGAACCGCGCGCGGCTGCGGCGCGTGCCGACCAGTTTGGGCGGGCGGGTCTAGGCCTTGAGCCGATACCCGATCCGGAACCAGTTCCAGCAGATCGCCAGCACAAAGGTTGCCGCCGCGGCGACAACCGCCAACCCTAAGAACGGCGATGAATCCGACACGCCAAGCATCCCGAAACGCACCCCGTCGATGATGTAGAAGAACGGGTTCCAATGGCTTGCGGCCTGAAGCGGCGCAGGCAAGGCATCAATCGAATAGAAGGTGCCCGACAGGAATGCGAGCGGTGTCACAAGGAAGTTGGTGATCGCTGACAGCTGGTCGAACTTGTTGGCAAAAGTGGCCGCGATCAGACCCAGTCCGCCCATGAACACCGACCCCAGCACCGTGAACACCACAACCCAGACCGGATGCGCCATACCGACACCCAGAAACAGCACAACGCCCAGCGCGATCACAACCGCGACCATGGCACCGCGCACAACAGCGCCCGCGATATAGCCAAAAACCAGTTCAGCCGCCGACAAGGGTGGCATCAACGTGTCAACGATATTGCCCTGCACCTTGGCGCTGGCCAGGGACGACGACGTATTGGCGAATGCATTCTGGATCACTGTCATTGTCAGGATACCGGGCGCCAGGAAATGCATGAACGGCACACCCATCACATCACCACGCTGCGGGCCGATCGCGATCGTAAAGATCATCAGGAACAGGCCCGCATTGATCAACGGCGCCATGATCGTCTGGCTCCAGACATTCATGAAACGGCGCACCTCGCGCACGGCCAGTGTCCACGTTCCAAGCCAGTTCACCCGTCCGAAACGACGAACGCCCATGGGGCCGGTGGGGATGGTTTGTGTTTTGCTCATGTCATTCCTCGGATTTTCGCAATAGCGTCCTTGTATCCCGCGCTTGGGTGCTTAGAATAGGGGATCGTAAGAATTCTCAAGCCCCAATTGCTGCGAACACGCGCGCAGGGCCTTGCCCAAGCAAAGGAAACCGCATGTCCTGGACCGATGATCGGGTCGAAACCCTCAAGAAGATGTGGGGCGAAGGCCAGTCCGCAAGCCAGATCGCCAAGGAACTTGGCGGCGTCACGCGCAATGCCGTGATCGGCAAGGTGCACCGCCTTGGCCTGTCCAACCGCGCGGGATCGGGTGGCAACGCCGCCAAAGCCGCGCCCAAGACAGATGCCAAGTCCAAGGCACCCGCCAAACCCAAAGCCGCCCCCAAGACCAAAGCGGCCCCCGTTGCCGAACCCGAAGTTGAAGTCGAGGATGACGGCAAGCCGGTCATGCAGACAACGGCTGCCGCGCCGCGCCCCATGTCCGCCGCACGCCGTGCGATCATCCCTGCCGGTCAGCCCCTGCCGCCCCAGCCAAGCGCGAACGAAATCTCGCCCGAGGCATTGGCCAAGGTCAACGCCGTGGAACGCACAGCCAAAAAGATCAGCCTGATGGAACTGACCGAAAAAACCTGCAAGTGGCCTGTGGGCGACCCCGCGACCGAAGATTTCTGGTTCTGCGGCCTGCCCTCGCAGGCGGGCAAACCTTACTGCGAGGCCCATGTGGGCGTGGCCTTCCAGCCGATGTCATCGCGCCGCGACCGCCGCCGGTAAATCACGCGAAAGCGCGACAGAAAGCCGCCCCCAAACGGGCGGCTTTTATATTTTAATAATGACATGTGTTTGGTATGATCGGGCAGTTATGCAAGGATGCCAGACATGCCAACCCGTTACTCCCGCACCCTCGCCGCCCTGCACTGGCTCTTGGCGCTCATGATCATTGCCGAATTGTTTGCCGGTAAGGTCCTGCTGGGCAACACCCCCAATAGCGATCCCGACAAGCTGTTTGGCCTGAGCATGCACATGCCCATCGGGCTGGTGATCCTTGCGCTGATGATCCTGCGCGTCATCGTGCGCATCCGCAGCGCCAAACCGCCTCATGCCGACATTGGCAATGACATCCTCAACCGGGCAGGCATCTGGGCACATTGGCTGCTTTACGCACTGGTGTTCATCATGGCCCTGTCGGGCATCGCCATGGCGCGTGGCGCCGGGCTGCCCGACATCGTGTTTGGCGGATCGGGCGCACCCCTACCGGCGGAATTTACCGGCCCCGCACGCATTGTGCATGGTTTTGCCGCCACAGCGCTGATTGTCCTGATCATCGGCCACATCGGCGCGGCGATCTATCATCAGCATGTGCGCAAGGACGGGCTTTTGGCACGGATGTCCTTGCGTCGTTAGTATTGCCCTTACGCGTCAGCTTGCCTAAGTCCTGTGGGATCGGATTTGGGCAGTTCATTCATGCACGACAACAGCGACACATCTGACCCGCAAGGGACTTGGGGCCAGTGGCTCACGAACCTGATCGTGCGTGGCCTGATCGGTGCGGCACTGGTGTTGCCCTATGCCTCGCGTGTGCGCTTTCTGGGCTGGGCGGTTGAACGGATCATCGCCCCTCTTGCCGGATACCGGCAGCGGGCCGAGGACCAGCTTGCGTTCATTTATCCCGATATGCCTGCAAACGAACGCCGCGCCATCGCGCGCCGCGTCTGCAACAACTTCGGCCGCACACTAATCGAAAACTACTCGCATCCCGCCTTTGGTGAACATGTGGCGCAGATGCCGGTGCAGGGCCCCGGCCTTGCGGCGATTGAACAGGCAAGGGCCAAACGGCAGCCTGTCATTTTCGTCACCGGCCACTTTGGCAACTACGAAGCCCCGCGCCATGCCCTCAACGCAATGGGGTATGAGATCGGTGCGCTTTATCGCCCCATGTCCAACGCCTTTTTCGATGCGCATTACGCCAACACGATGGCCGAAGTCTCGGGTAGGATATTCCCGCAAGGGCGACGCGGCACGATGGGTTTTGTGCGCATGCTGCGTGATGGCGGCATGGGCGTGTTGTTATTTGATGTGCGCAGCACCGCCTTTGACGACATCGACTTTCTGGGACATCCCGCGCCAACGGCCACATCCGCGGCCGATATCGCCTTGCGGGTCAATGCCCTGGTGGTGCCCTACTTTGGCACGCGCCGCGCTGACGGGCTGACGTTTGACATCACCGTTGAAGACCCGATCGCGCACAGCGATCCCGTCACCATGATGCAGGACATGACAGCGCGCCTCGAGGCCCATATCGCCACGCACAAGGACCAATGGTTCTGGGTCCACAAACGCTGGCGCAAATAGCCAATGATTGCGCCGACACGCGCGCCGTGGCATCACCAAGCCAACAACCACCGGAGCGCCCCATGAAGATTGCCCACCGCGAGATTTCCGCCCAGCACCCGCCACTTGTCATCGCTGAAATCGGCATCAATCACGGTGGCGATCTGGCCGTGGCCAAGGAAATGGTGCGCCTTGCCCATCTGTCGGGCTGCGAATGCGTCAAGCACCAGACCCACATCGTCGAAGACGAAATGACCGACGAGGCGAAAAATATCTTTCCACCCAACGCCGATGTCTCCATCTGGGAGGTCATGGCCCAATGCGCCCTGCCGCTTGAAGACGAGATCGCGCTCAAGAACTACACCGAGAGCCTTGGGATGATCTATATTTCCACGCCCTTCAGCCGCGCCGCTGCGGATTTCCTGAACGGGATCGGCGTGCCTGCCTTCAAGATCGGGTCGGGCGAGGCGGACAACCTGCCGCTAATCCGCCACATCGCAAGCTTCGGCAAGCCAATCATCATGTCCACCGGCATGCAAACTATTGAAACAATGCGGGAAAGTGTGGCCATTCTTGAAAAGTCAGGCGTCGAATATGCCTTGCTGGAATGCACGAATCTGTATCCATCACCGCCAGAAATTGTTTCTCTCAAGGGCGTCACCGAACTGCAAAAGGCCTTTCCAAAGGCGCATGTGGGCTTTTCCGACCACTCCATCGGGCCGGACATGGCACTGGCCTCCGTGGCGCTGGGGGCGTGCATTCTGGAACGACATTACACCGACACACGCTACCGCAAGGGGCCCGATGTGATCTGTTCGATGGACCCTGCCGAACTGAAATACCTGATCGACCGCTCGCGCGAGATTCACACCGCCCTGCACAACGAAAAACAACGCACCGGCCCCGAAGAAGACGTCTACCGCTTTGCCCGCGCATCCGTGGTGGCCGATGCCGACCTGCCTGCAGGCCATGTGATCACCGAAGCCGACATCTGGGCACGTCGCCCCGGTTCCGGCGCGATCCCGGGCTATGACTTCGACAAGGTCGTCGGCAAGACGTTGAAAGCGGCCGTGACGCGCAACCAGCAACTAACGTGGGATGATTTCGCGTGAGCATCCCGAAATGGCGCGGGGCTGGCCCGTTCGGCCTCGCAACGCGCCTGCATAACGCCAAGGAGGACCTTGGATGGCTTTGGCCCGGTCCGACGTCGGGGATGCGCACTGAACTGACCTGTCACGGGAAGCCTGTCATTTTCCTGCATAACCCCAAGACGGGAGGAAATTCGCTTGGTAAAATGCTTGGTGTCAAGCGGTTGTCGCACACCTTTGCAAGCAAGCGCTTGAATGAAAAACAGTGGCTGTCCTGTTTCAGTGTTGTCGCCGTGCGTGACCCGTTCCAAAGGTTTCTGTCGGGCTATTACAGCCATATCATGCGACCGGACATCAACGGGCTCGTCAAGATTTATGGGTGGAATATCAAAAAGATAACGCCATTCGAGTATTTGGACGTGCTGGACAGAAACCCGAAATTTGGCGGGCGTCAAACGCTTTGGTCCGAGTTTCCTTCCCAAGTAAAGCACCGCGCTGATCTAGTGCTGAAACTGGAAGACGCGCCTACGTGGCATGCGCAACTCATTGCTGCCGGTATCGATGTTTCAGGGCGCACCCTGGATCACGCCAACAAAAGCGCGCGGTCCGAAAGCGACCACCTGTCACGGTTGAAAATGAGCGCCACAGCGTTCGCCAGCCTTGAACAGGATGTGCGCAACTATTTCGCGGTTGACTATGCCGCCTTTGGCTACGCCTGAGCCAGCGATACGCGCCCCTCGTCAATCCAACCACGCACGATGGCAGCCTCGGCGGCGTAGTCATGCGGGGTCTGATAGCCTGTCGGGTTGTAATACGTTGCCGTCGCGCCGAAATCGAACCCGTAAAGCGTGACCGATTGTGCCGCATCCAGCCGCATCAGCCAACTGATCGCCATGAACCCGGAAGACGGGCGCCGCCCGATCTTGTGGCGATCAGCAAACCAATGACGGAACGGGTAAAACACAGTGCACTTCACACTCTCCCGTCGCCAAATGTTGTAGTGGCGCATCTTGGGGATCAACATCAGCAAGGTGTCTGGTGTGAACGCGGCCAGCATTTCGTCCTCGGACAGAACCGGCGTCAGCCCGACCATATCCGTGCGCCGACCTTGCGCTTCGGGATGCTTTGGAAACCCCATATTCAAGCGGATCACGATATCGCTTGCGTCAATCTTGGCACCACATTTCGTAGCCAACAAGCTTTGGGCATTCCCCACCACGGCAACCGATTTTCCTGCAATCATCGCCCGCAATCGCGCGTCATTCGCGCGCGTCAGTTTTAGGAACCAGCCGCGTGGCGCTTGCAGGAAATACTTGCGAGGAAAGTTGCGCAGCCGCGTATTCATTGCGCTAGTCGTTTTGAACATCGCCGCCATGGCGCGCCCAATACTCCATCATCCAACGCACGCGGCCCCGTCCGACATGTGGCAGTATCCCCCACCAGCCGGGCCGCACCAGATCAATCGGGCGCGGTTCGCCGTGAAAGGCGACGATGCGGGTGGTGGCGGGTGGCGGGGCGGGGCGCAACAGCGCTCCCAATCCCACGTGGCAGCGCAGATGATACTTAAAGCTCAGCACCCATTCCAGCGGCCAGAACGAAAGCGTTCCATCAGCGACTTCGCCCTGCAAATAGACCTGCTCGATCCGGTATTTCGCAACCATCGCGTCACGATCAGCAACAAAGCGGTCAAACAGCTCCGGGTGCGCCCCAGCGGTAAAGGTAAACACCCCTGTGCCTGCTTTCTGCGGCGCGCCGGATTTGCTTTTGACCCAGTTCTTGCCAACGTCAATCACCGCAATGTCACTGCCATAGTCAAACAGGTCATCCAGTGGGCCAGTGATGACGCTATCAAGATCAATGAACAAACACCGCCCCGTGATGTCATAAAGGTCTTTCTTGAATACACTCAGCTTGGGCCAGCCACCCTTTCTCCAGTGCTTTTCGTCAAGACCCATTTCCGGAATGGGAAAGGCATCAATCGCCGGGTCAAGGCCTTCTGCGTCCTCGGTCAGGCAGACAAACCTGAACGGGCCCGTCAGATGCGCGCGCACTGCGCGATACAAGACGTTCACATAAGCTGTGGAATAAAGCGTGCCCCACTTCATGCAGATCACTGTGCGGGTTTGGGTCACATTTGCCTCCGGTGTGTTCGCGCGAACCTTATGCCCGCCATTTTTGATTGTCCACGCCGTGCGTTGCCAGTCCTGCGGTGCGCAGCTATGGTCGCGGCGCGTGTCCCAAGCAAGGCGAACAATGACCAAATCCATCCTCTTTGTTACCGGAACGCGCGCCGATTTCGGCAAGCTGGAACCGCTGGCCGCAGCGACCCGTGACGCGGGGTTTGATGTGGCCTTTTTCGTGACGGGTATGCACACGCTGGAACGCTATGGCATGACGAAACTGGAAGTGCAGCGCATGAAAGGCGTGGCGGTGCACGAGTTCCTCAACCAGCGCATCGGCGATCCCCAGGACATGGTATTGGCCAAGACCGTCATGGGTTTTTCCGATTTTGTCGCCGAACATCAGCCCGACCTGATCGTCGTCCACGGCGACCGGATCGAGGCACTGGCCTGCGCCCTTGTCGCGGCGACAAACTACATCCGCTCGGCCCATATCGAAGGCGGCGAGGTGTCAGGCACCATCGACGAAGTATTCCGCCACTGTAACACCAAACTGGCCGCCCATCATTTTGTCAGCTCCGACGATGCGGCGCGCCGCGTGATGGCGCTGGGTGAACCGGCGGACGCGGTTCATGTCATCGGCTCGCCCGAGCTTGATTTCCATTCCGGCCCGTCCGGTGTCAGCATGGATGATGTGCGCGCGCGCTATGACATTCCGGCGGGGGATTTCGGCATCTGCGTCTTTCATCCCGTCACCAGCGAAGCCGCAACCATGGGCCAGCAAGCACGCGATCTGTTCGGTGCCTTGGATGCATCGGGGCGCAATTTCGTGCTGATCGCACCCAATAACGATCCCGGATCAGACGACATTTTTGCCGCGATTGATGCCTTGCCCGTCGACCGGTTTCGCGTGATCCCGTCCATGCGGTTCGCACATTTTTCCGAGCTGATGAAGAACGCGGCCCTTATGGTTGGCAATTCCAGCGCCGGTGTGCGCGAGGCGCCCTTCCTTGGCACACCCAGTCTTGATATCGGCACGCGCCAGTCCAATCGCGCGCAGGCCCCGTCGCTGTTCACGGCGCAAGCGTCAGACACCAAAGTGATCGCGGCCTTCTTGAAAGACGAATGGGGTAAATCATACCCGCGCCACACCGCCTTTGGCAGCGGCAGCGCGGCGCAGCGATTTGTTAAGATATTGCAAGATGGCGGGTTCTGGTCAGCCGACATGCAAAAGCGGTTCCATGACCACACCGGCTAGAACAGGGGCGGGATTGCGCGCCTATCTGGCGTTGACGGCCGTGCTCGGCCCGCTTGGCCCGCTGGTCCTGCGGGGCCGCCTGAAACGTGGCAAAGAAGACCCCCTGCGCTGGTCCGAAAAACGCGGGATTGCGTCCGCGCCCCGGCCTGACGGCCCGCTGATCTGGTTGCATGCCGTGGGCTTGGGCGAGGTCATGGCCCTGCGCGGGTTGATCGCCGCGCTGCACGCCGCGCGCGCCGATCTGTCGTTCCTTGTGACATCCACGGCGCGCGCGTCCGGCGGGGTTTTCGCGGACAACTTGCCACCGCGCACCACGCACCAGTTCCTGCCGCTTGATCTGTCGGGTCCTGTGCAGGCATTCCTTGACTACTGGCGTCCCGATCTGGCCGTCTGGAGCGAACAAGACCTGTGGCCGCGCCTTGTGCATCAAACCCACGCACGCGGCATTCCCCTTGCCTTGGTGAACGCCCGCATGGATGCCGCGGCCCATCGCAAGCGCGCAGCGCTGCGCGGTATATTGCGCGATACATATGCGCGCTTTTCCTTTCTGGCGGCCCAGGACGACACAACCGCGCGCCATATCCGCGATCTTGCGCCCGGCGTCGAAATCACCACGCTTGGATCGCTGAAATCCGGCGGCGCGCCCCTCCCCGACGACCCCGCGAACCGCGCCGATCTGGCCCGCCACTTGGGCGCGCGCAAGCTTTGGTGCGCCGCATCGACCCATGGCGCAGATGAATCCGTGGTGCTGACCGCCCAGGCCCTGCGCCACAATGCTGACCCGGCAAGCCTGCTGATCATCGTGCCACGCGACCCTGCGCGGCGCGACTCGATCGCCAGCGCCTGTGCCGCCTACGGATTGCCCTACGCGATGCGCTCCGGGGGAGAGGTGCCCAAACCGTCCGATGCAGTCTGGATTGCAGACAGTTTCGGCGAGTTGGGCTTGTGGTATCGCCTGTGCCCTGTCGCTGTGATCGGCGGATCATTCGGGCAGGTGCAGGGCCACAACCCGTGGGAGGCCGCGCAACTGGATTGCGCCATCCTGCACGGCCCCAACACCGCCAACTTCGCCGCCGATTACGCGGCCCTTGCGCGGGCCGAAGCGGCATTGGAGGTGCGCGATCCTGCTACGCTCAACGCAGCACTTGACCGGCCCGATTTGGCTGAAATGGCCGAACGGGGCCGCGTTTTGCAATCCAACAGCGCCGGAAGCGTGGCGCGCACCAGTGCGGCCCTGCTTGATCTACTGGGGGCTGGCTGATGCCCTACCCGACCATGAAAATACGCTTGTTCATGATCGGCTACACCCTGCTTTGGGTGCTCAGCCTGCCGTTCATTCTGGTCTATCTCTGGCAACGCGCGCGCCGCGATCCCGACTATACCGCGCATTTGGGTGAAAGGTTCGGGCGCTACCGGACCCGGCTGAAAAACGCTGCTTGGGTGCACGCGGTTTCCTTGGGTGAAGTCCGATCCGGCGCGCCCCTGATCCGCGGATTGCTGACGCAGGGCGATCCCGTCGTGATCACCTGTTTTACCCCCGCGGGACGGCGCGAAGCTTACGCACAGTTCGGCCCCGAAATCGCCGCAGGTCAGGTTGCCGCCGTCTGGGTGCCGTTTGAATTCAACTGGTGTTACCATCGGTTCTTTCGCGCCTTTTCGCCACGCTATGGCCTTGTTCTGGAAGTGGAAATCTGGCCACGCATGATCGCCGCCTGCAATCGCGCCGATATCCC
Organism: Octadecabacter sp. R77987; assembly: GCF_042466115.1. Lineage (NCBI taxonomy): Bacteria > Pseudomonadati > Pseudomonadota > Alphaproteobacteria > Rhodobacterales > Roseobacteraceae > Octadecabacter > Octadecabacter sp. R77987. The sequence goes on from NZ_JAXHBQ010000001.1 coordinate 1,412,005, forward strand.
CTTGATGCTGTGCAACGCACAATACACCGCCAAAAGTTTCGCGCGTGATGCGGGGCGCACCCCCGTCATGGCGCAGATGTTGCGCGGGTTTACGGGTGGGCTGGTCAAGTCTGAATTGCAGGCGGAACGGTTCCGCACCGTCGGCTTGACCAACCTCGCTGTGACGGGCGAGTTGCGCTTTGATCAAGCGATCCCGCCCGCGCAAGTGGACGCCGGTATCGCCGCGCGCAGCTGGCTGAACGCCACGAAAACCGTGACCATCTCCAGTGCCGTCGAAGGCGAGGATGACCTGTTCATCACCACAATCCGCGCCCACCCCGACACCCTGTTCATCTACGTGCCCCGCGCGCCAGAACGGTTCGACGCAGTCGCACAAATGCTGGCCGATGCTGGTCTGCGAGTCGGACGGCGCAGCGAATTGTTTAATGTTAAACTATCTCTGCAAGGAAACGCGCCCGATATCGACGTTTTGCTGGGTGACAGCCTCGGAGAGATGTATTTCTACCTTGCCATGGCCGATCGTGTGGTCGTTGGCGGGGGCTTTTTGCCGCAAGGATCCCACAATATTTCCGAACCACTGGCCATGGGCAAACCGACCATCATTGGGCCGGAAATCTGGCCAATCGAATATCCGGCAACCGAGGCAATCGCGGCGGGGGCGGTTATCCATCTCAAGCAGGCGGGCCAACTAAACGAAGCCCTGCGCGCGCCCGTGCCCGATAGCGAGACAATCAACGCCTTCTTTACCGCTCACTCCGGCGCTGTGGAAAAAACCCTCGCCGCAATCCCGCGCCTGCTTACCAGGCGCTGAAACCTCCGTCGACGTTGACCATCTGGCCCGTCATGTAGCCCGCCTGCGGAGACGCAAGAAACAGCATCGCATCGGCAATTTCGTCCGGTTCACACATGCGGCCCGCCATGATCAGCTCGCTCACACGCTTCTGGAACTCCTCGGAGTGGCCATTAAACACGGCCCCCGGCGCAATCGTGTTCACCGTCGCCTGCCGTTTTGCCCAATAGCCCGCCAGCCAGACCGTCAGCCCGTGAATCCCCGCCTTGGTCACGCCATAGGCGCTGAAATTCTTGAACGGCATCCCGTCGTAAATCGGGTGATGCGCGCCGTTCAGGGCATACATCGACGCCACGTTGATCAAGGTGCAAGGGTAGCTGCCGACGATATCGCGATCCATCTGACGCGCGACCATGAAGGCCCCCGTCAGATTGACATGCATCGTCTTGTTCCAGTCGTCCACGGTTGTATCGGCAAAATCGGGAAAGGACTTGCCCGCCCCCATCAGCATTTCACCCGTAATGGCCGCATTGTTCAGCACCACATTCGGGTTCCAGCCATCGGCCATGACGCGCTTGAAAATATCGGTCACTTGGGCCTCGTCGCTCACATCCATGTCGTAAAAGCGAAAATTCCCGTTGCCTTCGTGCGCCGCCTGCAAGGCATCTGCCCGCGCGCCCGGCAAATCGGTCGAGACCACCCGCGCACCCTGTTCCAGCATCCGGCGCACATAGGTGCTGCCCAAAACACCGCCCGATCCGGTGATAAACACCGTGCGGCCATCCAGTTGCGTGCTCATCGGGTCTCTCCTGTCAGGCGGTCGTTCATCAGGAACTCCACCAGTTTGAAATCAAGCGGGCTGTCGATGTCCAGACAGCGTTCGGGGTCCATCAGATAGGGGATCACGCGCCCTTCAAAGATGCTGGACGCGCGGCGCAGATAATCGGGCGCGACCACATAGGTGCTGGCGGCATGTTCATAGACTACAGGGGCCGCCTGACGCGCCACCACCCCGCCGGGCAAGGGTTTGGACACATGCAGGGCACCCGTTTCATCAGGTTCGACCAGATTAAAGTAGGGGTTCTTGCGCGCCTCGCAGCATGACATCACCATATCGGGGGACTGCGCGAAAAACAGATCAAGTGCCGCGTCGATATCGCTGTCGGCGCGCAGGGGGGCCGTGCAATCCAGATCAAGAAAGGCATCGACAGGGCCGATGATTGCCTCGCTCGTCGCTAGCGCGTGCTGCCACACGCCCCATTTTCCGGCCGTGTCCGTGGCCAATTCCGCAGGGCGCAGGCCGATATCCAGCGCGCCCTTTTTCAGCGCGTGTTCGTAGATTTCTGGATCGTCCGTGGAAACCACGACCGCATCGACCCGCGCACTTTCAAACAACTGGTCCAGCGACCAGTCAATCAGCGGCTTGCCGCACAAATCGCGAAAATTCTTGCGCGGCACACCTTTGGAACCGCCGCGCGCGCCGATCTCGCCAAGGATCATGTGTAGTCTCCTGTGATATGGCCTGTGAACCGGCGCGCCTCCCAAGCTTGCGCGATCAATGCGCAACTGGCACCGACGCGATCAAGGCGTGGCAGGTGATCAATACCCGATGTGGCGCGCCCGTCGATCAGGGCCAGAAAATCGCGCATGGCATCAAGGAACATGTCGTTACGCTCGAACGTCCAGTCGCGCACCTGCGCACCATGGCCATTGTCCACCGCAAGCGTCCCGCTATTGAAATCCAGATCAACCGTGCCGCCTGTTCCGCGGAGTGCGATCCGGCGCAAGGACACGGGCGAAAGGTAATCCATCGCAACCGCCCCCTGCGCCCCGCCGCCAGCCAACGCGATCCGGCTGGCGAAATCCACACCGTCAAAATCTGCATGGCCCAGCGCATCAACGCCGCTTAGCGCGGCATCGGGAAACAGGCAGTGCGCCATGTCAAGCTCGTGACAAAGGTCCAACAGCACGCCGCCCCCTTCGGGACGTGCGGCATAGCTGCCGGCAAAGCGCCAGTTCTGACGCCACTGGCGCACATCATGGCCGATTTCCAGCGAAAACCCATAAACGCCGCTGTGGTCCATCTGCGCCAAATCCCGAAACGCGGGGTGGTAACGCATCATGAACCCGACAAGGCAGCGGTCCGCCAAGGACGCGGCAAGGGCCATGATCGCATCCAGATCAGTGCTGCGATACGCCAGCGGCTTTTCCACATAGAACGGCAGGTCACGCTGCGCGCAAAGTTCTACAATTTCCCTGCGGACTTGCGTGGCGGTCGCAATCACCACGGCGCGCGCGCCCTCCAGATCGGCAGGGGTGAACGCGCGCCACCCCACCAGACGGGCCTTGACCCCCAGCGATTCAAGATTGGCAAAATGGCGTTTGCCGATTGATCCGGCCCCGATGACGACAATAGTCATATGCTTGCCTCTTTGATCACGCTTTGCCAGTCGCCACCCTTGCGCCACATCGCAAAGGACGCAGTGATTTCATCACGATCATAGGCTGTTTCAACCCAATCCTCAAAGCTGATCCCCGTGGCGTCCCGCGCGGCGACATAGACGCGAAACACGTGATCCAGCACACCCGCCTTGGCCCGCTTGAAATGCACGTATCGCCAGTGCAACTGTTGCATCGCTTCCTCGGCGGGTCGCCCCTCGATCATGATCAGATAAAGCGCCGCCGCCATTCCCGTGCGGTCGGCACCGGATTTGCAATGCACCACGAACGGCTTTTGCGCCGTCTGGAAAGCCTGCCTGAGGCTCGCAAAGGCATCCTTGCGCGGGGCAATCCGCGATCCGAACCCCGGCGCGTAGATCAAGTTCAGCCCGTAGGTCGCGCAGGCTTCTTCCTCGAACAGCATCGGGCTTTTACGCAGGTTTCCGCGCAGCGAAATCACCGATTTGATGCCCATCTCCTTGTAACGGCGCAACCGCGCAGGGGATGGATGGTTTGACCGCCAGACACCGGGGGCAATCTCGTGAAGATTCCACCACCAGTGCCGGATCACCGCATGATCGACAAACTGGAAATGCCACCACGCGCGCCGCCGCGCCGCAGGGGTCGAAAGTTCGCCATCTGCCGGGCGTTTACTTGGCACAGTGTTCATTGGCACAGCATTAGCCGCGCACCCGCGGGGCCGCAAGCGATGTGCGCAAATGCACAAGGTGCCGCCGATTGCGCCAGTTGCCTGCGCAACGCCGCGCGCCTATCTGATCTGCAACGTTACAGGAGAACACCCATGTCCATCCGTCCCATCCTTGAATCCCGCTCCGCTGTCCCGACCATGGAGGGTGCAGGCGTCAAACTGCACCGCGCCTTCGGCTTCCAGGACCCGTCCGAGCTGGACCCGTTCCTGCTGTTTGACGACTTTCGCAATAACCACCCGCGCGACTTTGAAAAGGGGTTTCCGTGGCACCCGCACCGCGGGATCGAAACCATCACCTATGTGCTGAACGGCACGGTTGATCACAGTGACAGCCTAGGGAATAACGGATCACTTGGGGCGGGTGACGTGCAATGGATGACGGCCGGGTCGGGCATCCTGCATCAGGAAATGCCCCACGGTAACGCGCAGGGGCAGATGCACGGGTTTCAGCTTTGGGGCAACCTGCCTTCCGCGCTGAAAATGACCGCGCCGCGCTATCAAGACGTGCAAGGCAGTGAAATCCCCGAAGTGATCGACGATGACGGCACCCGCGTCAAAGTGATCACCGGCGAATTCTGGGGCAAGCGCGGCCCCGTCGACGGGATCGCCGCCGATCCGCAATATCTGGATGTGTTCGTGCCCGCCGGTGTCAGGAAAACCTTCCGCATCGACACCTATCGCCGCGCCTTTGCCTATGTATTCGAAGGCACGGCCGCATTCGCAGACGCCAGCCCACCCAGCGGCATTCTGCTGGAAAAAGAGGTCATGGGCGAGGAAGTCAACATTCGCGACATGTCCGGCGACCGCACCCTGATCCGGTTCGGCACGGGCGATGAAGTCACCGTGCAGGCGGGCGAACAGGGCGTGCGATTCCTGCTGATTTCCGGCGCACCGATCGAAGAACCCGTTGCATGGCATGGCCCGATCGTCATGAACACCCGCGCCGAACTGCAACAAGCGATCAGCGATCTGAACAACGGCACGTTTATAAGTCCCGCGCACTAGAGGCTTTTCATAACCCACGCGGGCGCGTAACAGGGCGCATGTCACAAAACCCGCCCAACCTCCGCCCCGATCTTGCGCCTGCTGCGCGCATCCACGAGACCCGCCGCGATGGCCAACCGACCATCGGCATGGTGTCCCTTGGCTGCCCCAAGGCCTTGGTAGATAGCGAACGCATCCTCACGCGCCTGCGTGCCGAAGGCTATGCGATCTCGCCCGATTACGCGGGCGCGGATGCAGTGATCGTCAACACCTGCGGGTTTCTGGATAGCGCCAAGGCCGAAAGCCTTGATGCCATCGGCGAGGCATTGGTCGAAAACGGCAAAGTCATCGTCACTGGGTGTTTAGGGGCCGAGCCGGATTACATCCGCGAACACCACCCGAAAATCCTCGCCGTGACGGGGCCGCACCAATACGAACAGGTGCTGGACGCGGTGCACGAGGTCGCCCCGCCCAGCCCCGATCCCTTCATTGATCTGCTGCCCGCGTCCGGTGTCTCCCTGACCCCGCGCCACTATAGCTATCTGAAAATTTCCGAGGGCTGTAACCATAAATGCAAGTTCTGCATCATCCCCGAGATGCGCGGGCGGTTGGCTTCACGGCCCGCCAAGGCCGTGCTGCGCGAAGCGGAAAAACTGGTTGAGTCAGGCGTCAAGGAACTGCTGGTGATCAGTCAGGACACAAGCGCCTACGGCACCGACTGGCCCGCCGATCAGCGCCGTGGCCTCACGGAACAACCCATCACCACGCTGGCCCGCGATCTGGGGTCGCTTGGGGCCTGGGTGCGCCTGCACTATGTCTATCCCTACCCCCACGTGCGCGAGATTATCCCGCTGATGGCGGACGGGATAATCCTGCCCTACCTCGATATTCCGTTCCAACACGCCCACCCCGAAACCCTGCGCCGCATGGCGCGGCCCGCGCACGCCGAACGCACGTTGGACCGCATCGCCGAGTGGCGCGACATCTGCCCCGACATCACCCTGCGAAGCACCTTCATCGTCGGCTACCCCGGCGAAACCGAGGCCGAGTTCCAACACCTCCTTGATTGGTTGGACGAGGCGCAACTGGATCGCGTCGGCTGCTTCCAATACGAAAACGTCGCAGGCGCACGCAGTAACGCCCTGCCCGACCACGTGGCCGACGAGGTGAAGCAAGAGCGCTGGGACCGTTTCATGGAAAAGGCGCAGGCGATTTCCGAGGCGAAACTGGCCGCGAAAGTAGGCACGCGCATGGATGTGATCATCGACGACATTGATGAAGATGGAGTCGCCACCTGCCGCACCAAAGCTGACGCGCCAGAGATCGACGGGAACCTGTTTATTGACGAGGGAACGGAGGGGGTTTCGGTCGGGGATATCGTGACCGTGGAAGTGGATGAGGCGGGGGAGTATGATTTGTGGGGGTTGATCGCGAAATAGAAAACGTCCAGTGGACGTTTTCAGCGATCAACGGGCGGAACGCTATCTTCGATTGAACTAAGACCTATGCACCGTCGATTACCGACTTAAGAGAATGCCCGCCACTAGTAAGAGTTCTCATGATCTTGGATTTCTGCTGCTTTCAGCAACATTTTCCATAGCTTACCTTCATCTTCTAAGCAGCGCTTCACGAAATCTGGCGTTACGCTTTCTTCCCATTGACCCTTTAGCGCGTCCCAAACGGCCGGTTCCACCTCAACAATTGTTGTCTCGTCAACGACCTCTGGTTTGCCGCGAGCAATCGTGTCTCTGAATCTCTTCAACTGATTTATGGTCTGCAAAGGCCGCGTTCCCCAGTCAAGTTCAAGGTCAAGGACTTTGCTAAGGAGATCGACCTTTTCGCGCAAGTTTGCTCTCTCCGGCCAGCCGTTTTCCAAGACTTTCCAACCTACAAAGTTGACCATTGCTTCAATTGAGAAAGCAGTAAAGACAAGTGCGGCCATCATGTCGTGGTAGACACCTTCGGTCTCACCGCTGCTGATTTTTTGCCCCACCGATTTCTCAAACGAGTATGCGCAATTCGATAGATCGTTGTGAATGAACTTTTCCGCCTGAGTTCTGACTTCAAATTTTCCGGCCATTACTGAAACCCTACTCCAAAAAAAAAGCAGCTATTTAATAATGATCCTTGATTGACGAACCAGGCACCAGCCCAATCTGCGATTGGGCAGCCCCCGACCGCCCCCATGGGCGGGGGCTTCTCCCCCACCCGCGGTCGGGGGCTGCCCTTCAATTTCGCGCGTTGCACCCGCCGCAAGCAACCGTCACACCGCCCCCTCAAACCAAACCCGCACCGCATCCTGCACCCGCCGGAACCTGTCACCGCCCAGATGCACCCCGCCGAACCAGCGCGTGACCACGACGATCTCGCCCACGCGGCCTTCGCGTTCCAGCATCCGCAGGATCACCATACCTGCGCCCGCCTCGCCGTCATCATTCTTCAACGGCGTCCCGTCAGGCAGCAGCACGGCCCAGGTATTATGCGTCGCCTTGGCGAATTTCTTGCGCCGCGTCAGCGCCTTGATAAACGCCTTGGCCTCGTCGGCGGACCCGCAAGGCCCGCCCGACACCGCGTATTTCGACCCGCGGTCGGTAAAGATGTTTTCAATCACGCGCATCCGCGCAACCTGACCAAAACGTTGACCCATATCAAGGCGGCAAACGGCGATCCCTGCTAACCAATCGTTAACAAAACGAAAGGGACTTCATGACAACCGCTGCAACCAAATCATCCGCCAATAAACGCACAACGATGCCACCCAAGCTCGCCCGCCGCCCCTACGAGGCGGAAAAAGCACAGCTTCAGGCTGAACTGCTCAAGGTGCAAATCTGGGCACAGGAAACCGGCCAGAAATTCGTGTTGCTGTTCGAGGGGCGCGATGCAGCGGGCAAGGGCGGCACGATCAAGCGGTTTACCGAACACCTCAACCCGCGTGCAGCCCGTGTTGTGGCCCTCAACAAACCCAGCGACGAAGAGCGCGGCCAGTGGTATTTCCAGCGCTATATCGAGCACCTGCCCACTGCGGGCGAAATGGTGCTTTACGACCGCAGCTGGTATAACCGCGCGGGCGTTGAACGGGTCATGGGGTTCTGCAAACCCGAGGAATATCTGGAATTCATGCGCCAGACGCCGGAATTTGAACGGATGCTCACACGGTCCGGCATCCGCATGTATAAATACTGGTTTTCCGTCACGCAGGCCGAACAGAAACGCCGCTTTGACAGCCGCGAGACCGACCCGTTGAAGCAGTGGAAACTGTCACCGATTGATAAGGCAAGTCTGAACAAATGGGGCGACTACACCGAAGCCAAAGAGGCGATGTTTTTCTACACCGACACCGCCGATGCGCCCTGGACGGTCGTGAAATCCAACGACAAGAAACGCGCGCGGATCAACTGTATGCGCCACTTCCTGTCAACGCTGGATTACCCCGGCAAAGACCCCGACATCGCCCGCGCGCCCGAGCCTGAAATCGTCGGCCCCGCCGCCAAGGTGATCCACAAGGCCGACCACATCCTTGGCACCGCCCTGCACCCGGACACGCGACGAACCTAGGTGCGGCTGGCCCCTTCGGCCTCTTGTGCGATAGCGTCGATATCAACCTCGTCGGCGGTCGCCTTGCCATCTTTGATGCGGGGGGCGGGGCGGTGCCACTGCGACAGATACTGGCCAAAGTCACGATAGAACCCCGGCACGATCACTTCGAGGTCGGCGATGAAATTCGCCTGCTGGGTCAGGCGCGCGCCCAGACGTTTGGCGCAAAAGATGTGAAACGCGCGCACTTGCAGGTTTTCCTTGCCCGCCTCGCAAAGGTCAGGATCATCGCGCAGTTGCGCGACGGTAAACAGCGTGTCCTCGCTGCGGCCCGGCCACAGCAGGCGGACATGCAGATCGGAAATATCGTCATGTTTGATCTGACGCAGCAACCAGTTCACCCGCGCCTTGGACGATTTCTTGTCCTCGGGCGCTTGCAGGGTCATTCCCACATCAACCGTACGCCGCCCCATATCCACAACCACCTCAAGCGGGGCAGCGGCATCGGCAATGTCGAAACTGGCGACCAGCTGATTGCGCTCGCGCAGCACGTCAGCCTCGGCCTTTTCGCGCTCGCTGCGGTCCTTGGCGTGGGACCGGCTTAGCTTCTCGCTGACAAGGGTGCCGGTCAGACGGGAAAGGATCAGCGACAAGTCCTTGGTTTCCTGATGCCACGCGCCCAACACCGCGTTTGCATCTGCGGATCGTTGCGGAATACGCCCACCCGCTGAAACCAGTTTGTTCAATTCACCCCATTCTGGCGGCATCCGGTCGAACCCTTTCACGCCCGCGCTTTCATGTGACAGAAACCGGCGCAGCTCGTTCAACAATAGTTGCTGGTCGTCATCGGCTACCCCTTCGCTGCTCAGCAAGAGATCCGCAGCTGTCAGGATCGACATCCATGACCAGTGAAACACCGGAATCTTTGACCGGCTCTTGCGAATGTCGTCATCGGGATGGTTTTGCGGATTGGTCGCAAACTGGTTGGAGATGGTGATGACACAGTCAATGCCGTTGTCCTTGGCCAGCGCGCGATAGCGTTCCACCTGTTCGGCCTGGATCGGCACATTGCCAACCTTGGCCTCGACCAAAGCGCGCCATTCGCGGGCGCCCGTGCGTAAAACGATCAACCCGTCCGGGCGTTCCTTGATCGTCTGGCGCTGCTGTTGAAAGACAACCTCGGTATAGGTGTCGATGGTGCTGCGCACCCCGCACCGTTGTCCGATCCCTCCCAAAAGGACTGCGCTGAATTCACTAACCTGCGCCAGACAGGCAAGCACGATTGAAGTCGTGCGCCCTTCTTTCGACGTGGTTGACAAGACGGGAAAAAGCCGCGCCGCCTCCCCTTGTTTCAGGTAGTCAGGTAACGTCATCACAATCCCCCCTTAAAGTCGCATTCGCATTAAGCGTTGAGATTGCTAAAAAATCAACCTAAGGGTGCAGTTGGTCAGCTGCGTTCGCAGAATGCGTTGAACACGGGTGCGTTCGGGCAGAATGCGGGTGTGAAAGGCACCTCGCAGGCGTGATCAAGCCAGCCATTGCAGGCGGTCACGGTGACGCAGTTGCGGCAGGCATTGGCGGCTTCGGTAAAGCTGCGCTTGCTCAACCGGCCCTCGCGCGTGGCCTCGACAAGATCGACACCAACCGCGCGCGACATTGCCAGCATGCGCCAGAAATGGGCGCGGGTGTCATGCTTGGGGCACATTGGCTTCTCCTTACTCGTCCACCTTTGATTCATGCGCATAAACGCGGCATGACTGCGGCAAATAAGCGAAAAGTTGCGGGTCGCGTTAGCCCAAACCGGCAAAGAATTCGCCGTTCCGGCAATAATCCGGCGCGGCATCGGCCTGATCAGTCTGCGCCAGCCACACACCACAGGTCTGGGCGCTGTCACAACCACGACACCGGGTGACAGCTTCGGCGTAGCCACTGTCGCTTAGCCGCCCTTCGCGCAGGGCTTCGCCAAGGTCGACGCCGATCGTCTTGGACATTCCCATCATCAGCCAGAAATGCGCGCGTGTATCACCCATGGGTCGCATCGGATTCTCCTTGTTTGCCGCATGGGTCTAGGGGCAAACTGCGCCCAAATCCTTGAGGTAGATCAAACCGCCACCACGCCGGACCACCTGATGCAAAAACTGATCCTGATCGCCGCCCTTCTGCTGGGCACTGCTGCAACGGCCGATACGCCACGTCCTGAAACGGTTGCCCAAACCCTTGAAATCTTGGCCACTGGCGCCTATCCGCTGTCGGAACTGCTTTATGTCTGGAACGATGGCGCCTGGACCGTTAGCCCCTGACCAACCCGATCAGGATCACGACCCAGGCCACGCCCACGGCCACAGCCGTCACGGCCACGGCGGCACTGCCGCAATCCTTGGCCTGGCGGGCCGCATCGCGGATTTCGGTCGAAATGTCATCGACCACCCGTTCGATCGCCGTATTCACGCATTCCGCCGCCAGAACCATCACGCCCCCCATCAACAGCAACGCCGTTTCCGCCGTGCCAAGGGGCAGCGCAATGGCCAGACCACCCGAAATCACATTGGCAACAAGCCACTGCATCAAACTGCCTTCGGTGCGATACACATGGAGGAATCCGGCCCAAGACCAAATGGCACGCTGTTTGATCCGGCGTAACTGATTCAACATCTTGTATCCCTTCCCGCATGTTCGGGCGAATGTGCGCGCGTTAAGGCGCGTAACGCAAGGGAATGGTTTACCTGTTTGTGAAACAGTCCCTAGATAATGGATATGCAGAACCCGCACGCCTTTCCTGTTCTTGCCCGCGCTGAACGCATTGCGGACGGTGTGGTGCACGGTATCGGCGTGCTTCTTGCCATCACAGGCGCGGTGCTGTTGATCGTCTTTGCGGCACTTGGGGCCAGCGGTGCCGGGATGATTGCCGCGCTGTCGGTCTATGCCGCCGCGCTGATCGCAACCTTTACTGCCTCGGCCTGTTATCATCTGATCCCCTGGCAAAAGGGGCGGCCCGTTTTGCGCCGGATTGACCACGCTGCGATCTATCTGAAAATCGCGGGCACCTACACGCCGCTGGTCGTGCTGATCGGCAGCGGTTTTGCCTATGCGGTGCTGGCCGTGGTCTGGGCTCTGGCCGCCATCGGGATGATCGCCAAACTGTTCTTCTGGCGCAGTCCGGGCAGGCTGGGCGCCTGGCTCTATCTGGGGATGGGCTGGCTAAGCGTTGCGTTGATCTGGTCGCTGTTTCCGTTGATTCCGACGGGCGCAAGCATCCTGATCGCCGCGGGCGGGCTGCTCTACTCATCGGGCGTGATCTTTTACAGCTGGCAGAACCTGCGCTTTCAAACCGCAATCTGGCACGGGTTCGTGCTGGTCGCCTCGGCGTGTTTCTTTGCGGCAATCAGCTGGGGCGCGCTGGCTTTGACCTAAGGGTCAGGATTTCCACACCTGACAACCCGCGCCTAAAAAATCTATCGTCATTTCATCGGAACAAACCTGTTGGTCAATTACCGGCCAACATCATTAAACGACAGATTTGAATAGGAAATTTTCGCCATGGATCAATTCATGACATTGCTACCGCCTGGCCTGCTGAATGTGATCGGGGTCTTTGGATTTTCACTTTACGTGATGAATTACAGCCTGCTGACCCTTCACAAACTGACCAGCCACTCCGCATTATATTTCGTGATCAACGGTGTGGCCGCATCCTGCGTGCTGATCAGCATGCTGGCGTCGTTCAACCTTGCCTCGGCGCTGATCCAGTCGTTCTGGATCGTCATTTCCCTGATCGCCATCGGCGTGCGCCTGCGCCGCAATGTGGAACAGGGTGAACCGCAGGCCGAACTGGCTTAAATGCGCAACCTGCGCCGTGCATAGGCAGACCGCGGGATGGCGATCTACCATTTAAGTATGGCATTTTATGGCAGCAAAACACGTCGTCCCTATAGGATTTGCGCGTGCCTCGGCCAAATCGCCAGCCCGGCGGGGCGGTCTGCCGATGCACGGCGGCTACGCCTTGATTCCGTGCCAATCGCAAACTGACTCATTGGTCTAAATAACCCCGCCCTTTCCGCCTAAAGACCGGCGACCGTCCTGCGCACGATCTCGACCCGTTCGGCGTTGGGCGGGTGCGTGCCAAGGAAACGATCACCCGGATCAGGAATACGGAAAAAGAACTCGGCGCCGCGCACAGGATCATATCCGGCGCGGGCCGCAATGCGGGTGCCAAGGGCATCAGCCTCAAGCTCGAAATCCTTGGAATATGTCCGCGCACCGACCTGCGCGCCCAATTCCTGCGCCACGCGCACGGCATCTTCGCCACCGCCCGTCACGCCAGCCAATTGCCCGAAGACAAGCGCGCCGACTGTCGCATTCTGACGCTGGCGGTCCAGATGGCCGGCAATGTGATGTGCCGCCTCATGGGACAGCACAAAGGCCAGTTCATCAACGTTTTGCGCGTCGGCAATCAGCGCCAGCGTAAAGGCGATAATCGGGCGCCCCTGTTCATCGACAGTCTGAAAGGCATTGGGCGGCATGTTGGGGCGATCATCAATGACAATGCGAAAATCGCAATTCAACCGTGGTGCCTGCTGGCGGCAAAACCGTTCGGCCACGGGTTCGACCGTTTCAACGACCTGCACAAAGTTGCGCGCAGACACCCGGCCATCGCGGGTCTGGGTAATTGGCGCAGGCTTTGGCGCGGCGGTCGGCGCAGATACCGGCGCGTCCTGAACGACAACCACGTCACAGCCCGCAAGGCCCAGCGCGACCAGCGCCGCCAACATAAGTTTCATACGGTATCGCACTGTGATCCAACCCTCCGGCAATGCAACGAATTTAGCAGCTTTTCCCCTGCTCGCCAGACCCGATCACGCAGATGCTATCGGCAGGCTTGCATCCGCCCATGATCCCGCTAGCCTGACCCCATGTTTACGATCGAACACGACTTTGATGCCACGGTGATCACGCTGGTCGATGACGGCGACGGTACGCTGCGTGATGACGTGACAATCAACGCCTTTGAAGACTGCATCACGCTTGAACAGATCGACCAGCGCACCGACATGCCCGTGCGCATCACCCTGTCGTTCGCGCAGGCCCGCGACCTTGCCGCCGCGCTGAACCTGCCCGAAGGTGCCTATACCCTGCGCGATCCTGCCAAAGATTGATCCCGCGCAAGGCCGCGCCACCGATCCTGTGCTAGAATTGCCTGATCAGGAGGACGTGAGGATGCAAACCAACCAGCTTCCGCTTTACGATGACAGCGTGAATGAAACCGGCTGTTGTCCGCGCTTTGACCCGCTGCCCTGGGATGATCAGGAACTGCATTTCAGCAACAAACACTTCGCCCGAGCCACAACCCGCAGCATTTTCTATGTGCCCTTGAATATGGGTAGCGTGATGACTCGCGTGCTGGACAAGGTCGAAACGTCCGGTGGATACGACAACACCGATTATGTGGTGCTAAGCCGCGATCTTTCGCCATGGCGCGCCGAACACCTGTTTGCCACGCCCGAACCGCTGGACGGCGAGGAACAGGTCACGCTAAGCGGCGATTTCATCACCAAGGCTTTTGAAGGGCCATACTCGCAGATGGGCCAATGGGTCAAAGACATGCAGGCCCTTGCGGCAACGCGCGGCACGCTGAACGCAGACGTCTATTTCTTTTATCCCACCTGCCCCAAATGCGCCAAAGCCTATGGCGCGAACCATGTGATCGGGTTCGCAAAACTGACCTGACACCAGATCGCCCCTTGGCAGCCCCCCATGGCATCGGCAAAGGTAGGGGAAAAGGGGGACACGATGACCACAGGTTTCTTTTGGGATGAACGCTGTTTCTGGCACGGCGGCGGCTATTACGCGGGCATGTTGCCGGTCGGCGGGTTGGTGCAGCCCATGGCCAGCGGTGGCCTGCCCGAAAGCCCCGAAACCAAGCGGCGCTTGAAGAACCTGATCGACGTAACCGGCCTGTCACGCGATCTGGCGATGCAAGGCGCGCCCACAGCCGGCGACGAAGATCTGCTGCGCGTCCATCCGCAATCCTATCTTGATGAATTCAAGATCCTGTCAGATGGCACCGGCGGTGAACTTGGCCGCCGCACGCCTTTCGGCCCCGGCGGTTATGAAATGGCGGCGGTGTCCACAGGCCTGTCCATCGGCGCGCTTGATGCCGTGCTACGCGGCCGCGTGCGCAACGCCTATGCCCTGTCGCGCCCGCCCGGCCACCATTGCCTGCCCGACTATCCCAACGGGTTTTGCCTGTTTGCCAACCTTGCTGTCGCGATCCAGACCGCGCGCGCCAACAAGCTGACCAGCCGCGTTGCCGTGCTTGACTGGGACGTGCACCACGGCAACGGCACCGAGGCGATCTTTTACGAAGACCCTGATGTGCTGACGATTTCCATCCATCAGGAACGCAACTACCCCATGGACACCGGCGATTTCGCCGACCGTGGGCGCGGCAAGGGGGAAGGTGCGAACCTGAATATCCCCCTGCCCGCCGGCACCGGCCATCGCGGCTATGTGCGGACCATGGAACAGATCGTCCTGCCACAAATCCGCGCGTTTCAACCCGATGTGATCGTGATCGCCTGCGGCTATGACGCCGCCGCGATTGACCCGCTGGGCCGGATGCTCGCTACCGCTGAAACCTTCCGCGAAATGACCGTGCAAGTGCGCGAACTGGCCGAGGAAATCTGCGAAGGCCGCCTGATGATGGCCCACGAAGGCGGCTATAGCGAAGTCTACGTGCCCTTCTGTGGCCATACCGTGTTGCAGGAAATGTCGCGCAGCCCCGTCACCGCCCCCGACCCGTTTGGTGACGTGTTCGACCTGCGCCAGCCGGGTCCGGCGTTTGATACGTTCCTGGACGGGGTGATTGGGGACATGGCCGCGGCTGTGTGAAAGGCTACTTTGCGGGACGAAGTGGACGTCGCCAAAGTTCAACAAGCCGGGCGGTCGGCGGCCCGTGGGTTGGCGATACAACGTTGCCGCTTTGGCGCTTTATGGCGGCCACACACATCTTCCGGACCGGCATCGCGCGCGGTTGGCAAAATCGCCGACCCGTGGGGACGGGCCGACGATCGCCCGGCGGCTGCGCCTTGATTCCGGGCGGGTCTGCCTCCCAAAGCAAGCGTCAGTTTGGGCTCAAAGCAAACATTCCCCGTAACCCCTCAATACGCCGCATCCACGATAAACTCGACCTTCAGCTCGGCACGCGCCAGTTTTGCTTCACCGCACGCCCGCGCAGGCGCGTGGCCTTCGGGCACCCATGCGTTCCAGACCGCGTTCAAACCGGCGAAATCGCTCATGTCGGCCAGCCAGATCGTGACCCGCAGCATCTTTTCGCGCGATGATCCGGCGCGCACCAGCAGGTCGTCGATCTTGTCCAGACAGGCCTGCACCTGTTCCTGAATGGTGTCCCCTTCGGCCACCTGACCGGTCAGATAGGCGACCCCGTTGTGTTTGACGATCTTGGAGGACCGCGCGCCTGTATCAATCCGTTCGATCATGTTCCTTTTCCCCTGATCCGATGCAATTGCGGCCTGACTATCAGGCAGCGCCGCGATCCGCCACGCCCCCCCCCTAGAACCTGCGCCCGCGAACGCCTATGTCAAAGCGAACCGAAAACCGGAGCGCCCGATGCCAACAGCCAATCCTGCCGCCCTCGACTTTCTGCTGACACGGCGTTCGCGGCCTGCGAAAACGCTGACCGGCCCCGTGCCGGACCGCGCGCAACTGGAAATCCTGCTGACCGCCGCGGCGCGCACGCCCGATCACGGAAAACTGGAACCCTGGCGCTTTGTGGTGCTGACAGGCGCGGCCCTGCCCCGCCTGGCCAAACTCGTGGATACCCGCGCGGCGGCCCTGAACATCGACGCCGATCAAATTCCCAAGGCCCGCAGCGCCTTTGCCGATGCACAGTTGATCGTTGCAGTGATCAGCGCGCCTGTCATCTCGGCCAAGATCCCCGCAATCGAACAAACCTATTCAGCAGGTGCCGTCTGCCTGTCCCTGCTCAATGCGGCGCTGGCGGCCGGATGGGGTGCGAACTGGCTCACGGGCTGGGCATCACACGACCGGACATTCATCGAAACGGGCCTTGGGCTTGCGCCACATGAAACCATCGCCGGTTTCATCCATATCGGCACCGAAACCACCACGCCGCCCGAACGCCCGCGCCCCGACATCAGCGCCAAAACCACATGGATCGACGCATGATCTTTCAAGATATCTCCAAAGCTATCGCACAGTTTTCCGATGCCCGTTTCCGGCGCGTGCTGCTGCTTGGGGTCGGACTCACGCTCGCCCTATTCGCGGTCAGCGGTTTCGGGGTCTGGCAATTGCTGAACTGGATCGACATCGAAAACGTGTCATGGCCGTTCTTTGGTGAAATCGCGTGGCTGTCCTATGTGCTGGGTGTGATCATGGCCGCACTCAGCCTGTTTCTTTGGGTTTTCCTGATGATCCCCGTTGCCTCGGCGATCACCTCGCTATTCCTTGATGACGTGGCGCAAGCGGTCGAGGATAAACACTTTCCCCACCTGCCCGCGCCGCCGAAAATGCCGCTTTCAACCGCGATCAAGGACACGCTGGGCTTTCTGGGTGTGTTGATCGGGGCGAACATTCTGGCGCTGATGCTGTATATCATGCTGCCCTTTGCCGCGCCGTTCATATTCTACGCGCTCAACGGCTTCTTGCTGGGGCGGGAATACTTTACCCTCGCGGCGACCCGCCGTGAAGGACGCGCGGGCGCGCGTGCGTTACGCAGCCGTTTCGGCAATGAAATCTGGATTGCAGGTTGCCTGATGGCCGTGCCGCTGACGATTCCGGTGCTGAACCTCTTCGTGCCGATCCTTGGGGCGGCGACCTTCACGCATATGTATCACCGGCTTAGTCAGCGCTGACCGCGGGCGTCGCCATCCGGTTGAACCAATCCAGATCGCGCACGGTGATCAGACCCGACATGATCACACCCGCGATGACGGCCCAGATCAGGAACGCCCAAATGGTGGTGATCTTGGCCTTGCGGCGCAACTGCGGATCGGCGGGCGCGCTGGAATGGGTGCCGGGCACGACCTCGCCCGCCTCGCCTTGGGTGGTCATGCGCAGGGGCAGCACGACAAAGAACACCATGAACCACACGACCGCGAATAAAACGATTGCCGATGTAATACCCATCTGCGCCTTTCCGCGGACCACGCCGCTTGTTCCGGAATTGCAAAGCCAACGGCACTGATGCCGCCAGCGCCTAGACCTGTTCTAGCTCGATCAGGCAGCCATTAAAGTCCTTGGGGTGCAGGAACAGCACCGGTTTGCCATGCGCACCAATCTTTGGCTTGCCCGTCCCCAGTACCCGCGCACCAGTTTCAACCAGATGATCGCGCGCGGCGATGATATCGTCGACCTCGTAACAGATGTGATGGATACCCCCCGCAGGGTTCTTGTCCAGAAACCCTTGAATGGGGCTGGCATCCCCCAGCGGATACAGCAGTTCTATCTTGGTATTGGGCAGTTCGATAAAAACGACAGTGACGCCATGATCGGGTTCGTCTTGCGGCGCGCCCACGGTTGCACCCAAGGGGCCCCGATACTGCGCACAGGCCGCTTCAAGGTCGGGCACGGCAATTGCTACATGGTTCAAACGTCCGATCATTGCTCACTCCTCTTGCTCGCTTGCTCTGTCTATGTCGTGGACAGCGGCGCGGCACAAGTGGGCGCGCCAACGGGTCGCGGGGCCGTTAACGTGGGATTCACCATCTGGCGATTAACTGGGCGCACAACGATCTCTGGAGGGGATGTTATGGACGACCATGATGAATTCATGATGACACGGCCACCCACCGCGCGGCGCCCGCTCTTGGGGTTGACGGTGCTTGTGGTCGAAGACAGCCGTTTCGCCTGCGAAGCGATGCGCCTTTTGTGCCTGCGGTCGGGCGCGCGCATCAGGCGGGCGGACAGTTTGCAACACGCGCGCCGCCATTTGGCCGTCTATCGCCCCGCCGTGGTGATCGTCGATCTGGGCCTGCCCGACGGCCCGGGCGAATCCCTGATCACCGATCTGGCGATGGGCGTGCCGCGCGTTGATGTGGTGCTTGGCACCAGCGGCGACCCGGATGGAAAAGACCGCGCGCTGGCCGCCGGTGCCGACGGATTCTTTGCCAAACCTGTGGCCTCGCTCGCGCAGTTCCAGCAAGCGATCCTTGCCCATCTTCCCGCTGATCGCCAGCCCAACGCGCCTTGGGTGTTGTCAGATGAATATGTCGCGCCCGATTTGATGGCTTATCGCGATGATCTGGCGCATGTGGCCGATGTGCTCAACGGCGAGGAGGACCGCTCGATCGACTATATCACGCAGTTCCTGTCAGGCGTTGCCCAAAGCGCGAATGACACCGGCCTTGGTGACGCGGTCGGATCACTTGCGCGCGCGCGCGAATCCGGTGGCGCGACCCGCTCTGAAGTGGCACGCCTTGCCGCAATGGTGCAGGAACGCCTGTCAAACAACAGCACGCTCTAGCCAACAACCCGTCCAAGCAAGAGGCACCTGAAACCCGCCCAAATAGCCAGCAAATCGCCACGCCAGTCGCACAAAGACACCCCAGTCGCGTCCCAAATCGGCCCCAATCATCGCGCATCATCCTTGTTGATCGCCACCGCATAACGCATCGGCAAGCAACAAGGACGAGTATAGGATGGAACGCTTTATCAATCGCTTTTGGGGTGACGAAGACGGCAACGTCACAATCGACTGGATCGTGCTCACGGCAGGCATCGTGATGCTGGGAGCCGCTGTCATGCTGGCTGTCGGGCCAACAACCCAGGATCTTGCCACGGGCACAACCGACAAGATCGACCAGATCGAGATGGGCATCTAACCCCGTCAGCGTGTAACGCCAAATCCTACAACATCAGGCGCGGATCGCTTCCCATCTCAAGATCGGGGAACACCGCGCCTTCAAATGTCGCGGCAGGCAGGCCGGTTGCCGCGCGCATGACCCATGCCGCATAGGCGCGAATATCGCGCGTGGGCAGCAGATCACGCCCCGCATAAAGATCGCCCTCGCCCAATCCGGGCCAGTCGCTGATCACTTGCCCCCCCTTCATCGCACCCCCCGCAAACAGCATGGCGCCGCCTGTGCCATGATCGGTGCCGCGCGATCCGTTCTCGCGCGCAGTGCGGCCAAATTCGGTCATGCACAGCACCGCCGTCTGCCCCCATGCCGCGCCCAGTCCGGCGCGCAGGGTCAGGATTGTATCGCTCAGGCGTGACAGCGCGCGGGTGATATTGCGCGCCTGGTTGTCATGGGTGTCCCAGCCGCTGATCGAAAAACTGGCAATCCGCGTATCCGCACGCAGCCGTCCTGCGGCAAATTCCGCCAGTTTCACGTGATCACCGGACAGGCTTACCCCCTCCATCATCGCGCTTTCGCCCATCATTCCTTCGGTTTCAGCCGCGGCCTCAATCGCCGCGTCACTCGCCAGTTCCTCGGCGATGGCGATGGCATCATTGCTGGCCGCGTGAAACAACGGATCGTCGTGGTGCACTACGTCCAGCAACCGGCGCACATGTGGTGACAGGTTCAGCCGGGCATCGGGTGACCAGCGCGCCGCTGGGGCATCACCTGACAGCACCAACATCTGTTCGCGCCCGATCGCATAGGCCACATCACCCTCCAGCCCCGGCATCTGCTGCAACAGGCGGTTCAACCAGCCGTCGCGCAGGCCGCCACCACTCAGATCCGGCAATCCGGCCTCAAGAATATCCTGCCCGTCAAAGTGGCTGCGCTTGTCGCGATACGGTGTAGATACTGCATGCACAGCACCCATTTCCCCCGCCAGCCACAAGGGATGCAAGGGTGCGAGCGCCGGGTGCAGCGCGAAAAAACCATCCAGATCAATGGCATCAACGGCCTCACCCACGCCGATGTTGGGGCGCAGGCCCGCCAATGCCCGATCGCCATAGGGCTGGATCACATCCAGCCCGTCCATCGCCCCGCGCAGGATGATCACCACCAACCGCGTGTCCCAAGGGGCCGCGGCAAAGGCGACCGGTGTCAGCAAGGGGCTGGCCGCCGCGCAGCACCCCAGTGCCGCGCCCGACATCAAAAACCTGCGACGCTCCATGGCCTACCTCCTTTGAAACGCGGCCGATGCCAGCACAAGGCCAACCCCGTCCGCACGATCTTCGGCCGCACCAGCGGCAAAGACCACCGCCGGATCAGCCGCCGGCCCCAGCGCCGTCAGCACAAAATCACGCGGATCAGGCAAATCTTCGCGCAACCGCTGCGGAATGATCATCGACCACGTAATGCGCCCCGCCATGCCTTGGGGCGTGATCCACGCCGCGCCATCTTCGGGCCAGCCATCCGGGCCAACCGGTTCTTCCCACGGCTGGCCCATCACGGCCAAATGCCGCCCGAAGGCCGCCCGCCCTTCGTTAAATGTCATCGCCGCAAGGGTGTCAGCGTCAATATCCAGCGCCCGCACCGCCGACGCGACAAACCCGTAGGGCGGTTTGACCTTTGACTTGGTCACATCCCACGCGGCGGGGTGGCGCAACATCGCCGCAACCACGGCCCCCAGATCGCCGCCCGTGTCGGCAAAGACCGCCGCAAGTTCATCAACCAGACTTGCAGGCGGATCGTCAGCCACGAAATGCACCGCCAGTTTGCGCCCGATATGGCGGGCCGTGTCCGGATGCGCCGCCAAATCATCCAAAGCCGCCAGAATATCCGCAAGACGTGGAACATCCCCGCCGTAAGTCTGCCCCAGAACCACTTCCGGCCCCGGTTCGGCAATATTGCGCAAAAAGGCAAAACCGTTCTTGGGGCTATAGGACAGCCCCGTCAGCAGTTCCGCCAGTTCGCGCACATCCGTCTGGTCGTAACTGGCCCCGACACCAAGCGTGTGCAGCTCCAGCAACTCGCGTGCCAGATTTTCGTTCAAGCCCCGATTGCGGCGTTGCGCGGTGCGGCTGTTGGGGCCCATCGACAGATGCTGATCCAGATAGACCAGCATCATCGGATGTGTCGTAACGGCCCGTAACATATCAGAAAAACGGCCCATCACATGGGGGCGGATCGCTTCTTCGACATAGGGCGACACCAGATGACGGGTCACGCCAGTGACCGCGCGCACCGTGAAATGGTCAGCCCAGAACCGCGTAAGGCGTTCACGCATCCCGTCGCGCGTCATGACCGCACGGGCCAGATGCGCTCCAAAGGTGGCTCCGCGCAAATCCCGCCCCGCCGCGCGCATCTCGCGCTGTTGTTCCAGCACCTCTTCCTCGCGGTCTGTGCCGCGCGCCGCCTGACGCACACGCGCCAGATCGCGGTAGTCACGCGGTGACGGATAGGTGTCTGCCCAAAGCGGAATCCCATAGCGCGCCGCCGCGTTGTCGGGCCCGCGCAACTGCACCAGCATCGCGTCAACCGACTGGGGCGGCGCGATGCGGGGCGACAGCCCCATGCCAAAACGGATCTCGGCGATGATCGGATCAAACGGCACACACGCCTCCCTGATTGCCACCACTATAAGCGCCCGTGCCGCGCGCGTCTGGCAAAAATCACGTGATCGGAACAAGTTTGCCGATTTCCCGCAAAAGACCAACATCCTTGATCTTAAACAGGAAAATAGGCAAAATCTTAGGCTTGGACGATTTGAACAGATTCGAAATTGCGTTTCACGAGTGAAATTGGAGACAGCATATGCTGACACGACGCCAGACAATCGCGGGGCTTGCCGCGTCTTTTGCCACGCTTTTACCATCACTTGCGACGGCGGGCGTCGGTGGTCGCGCAAACAATCTGCCACCCGAATTCGCGCCACGTCTTGTGCGCTTGCAGCAGGATCGCCCCGCTGGTGAAATCCACGTCGTTCCTGATCACCACAGCCTTTACTGGACCCTGTCCGACGGCCAGGCGATCCGCTATTTCGTAGGTCTTGCGCGTGATGAAAGATATCGCAGCGGCACCTACACGGTCCGGCGCAAGGCAGAGTGGCCCAGTTGGACACCCACCCCCGCGATGATCCGGCGCGAACCCGCGGTCTATGCCCGGCATGCGAACGGAATGGCGGGCGGCCCCGATAACCCCTTGGGCGCGCGTGCACTTTACCTGTTCAATGGTGCGGGGCGGGACAGCTACATGCGCATCCACGGCACCAACCAACCCGGCACGATTTCGCGCAATGTGTCCAACGGTTGCGTGCGGCTGATCAATGCGCAGGTCATCGACCTGTATGATCGGGTGCCGCTGGGAACGCCTGTATTCCTTTATCGCAAGGGGCTATTGGCCCCGATCACCACCGGTTGATCAGTCCTCGGCCGGAATAACCCGCAAGTGCAATTCGCGCATCTGCTCGTTTTGCGGATCACTTGGGGCGTTCATCATCAGGTCTTCGGCGCGCTGGTTCATCGGGAACATGATGACCTCGCGGATGTTGGCCTCGTCCGCCAGCAGCATCACGATCCGGTCGATACCAGCCGCACAGCCACCGTGGGGCGGCGCACCGTATTGGAACGCATTGACCATCCCGCCAAAGCGCTTTTCAACCTCGTCCTTGCCATAACCGGCAATTTCAAACGCCTTGAACATGATCTCGGGCTTGTGGTTACGGATCGCGCCGCTGACCAGTTCATAGCCGTTACAGGCAAGGTCATACTGATAGCCCAGCACCTCCAAAGGATCACCATCCAGCGCCGCCATCCCGCCTTGCGGCATCGAAAACGGGTTGTGTTCGAAATCGACCTTGCCGGTTTCCTCGTCGCGTTCGTAAATCGGGAAATCAACGATCCACGCGAATGCAAACCGGTTCGTGTCGGTCAGGCCCAGCTCATTTCCGATCTCGGCGCGCGCACGGCCCGCGACGCCTTCAAACGCCTTGGGCTTGCCACCAAGGAAGAACGCGGCATCACCCACATCAAGGCCCAGCTGCTGGCGGATCGCCTCGGTACGTTCGGGGCCAATGTTTTTCGCCAGTGGGCCAGCCGCTTCCATGCCGCCAGCCACTTCGCCGGATTTCAGCTTGGCCTGCGCCTCTTTCACGGAAATGCCCAGTTCCTGCGCGACTGAATCGGCGGTCTTTTCGCGCCAGAAAATATACCCCATCCCGGGCAGCCCTTCTTTCTGGGCAAAAGCGTTCATCCGGTCGCAGAACTTGCGCGACCCGCCCGTGGGGGCAGGAATTGCGCGGATTTCGGTACCCTCTTGCTCCAGCAGCTTGGCGAAGATCGCAAAACCGGACCCGCGGAAATGATCCGACACAACCTGCATCTTGATCGGGTTGCGCAAATCGGGCTTGTCGCTGCCATACCACAGGGCCGCGTCCTTGTAGGAAATCTGCTCCCATGTCTGGTCAACCTTGCGGCCACCACCGAATTCTTCGAACACGCCCGCAATCACCGGCTGGATCGTGTCGAACACGTCCTGCTGTTCAACAAACGACATCTCCAAATCAAGCTGGTAGAAATCCGTGGGCGACCGGTCGGCGCGCGGGTCTTCATCGCGAAAACACGGCGCAATCTGGAAATACTTGTCAAAGCCGGAAACCATGATCAGCTGCTTGAACTGCTGTGGCGCTTGCGGCAGGGCATAGAATTTACCGGGATGCAGGCGCGACGGCACCAGAAAATCGCGCGCGCCTTCGGGGCTGGAGGCCGTGATAATCGGCGTCTGATACTCGCGGAACCCCTGATCCCACATGCGCTTGCGCATGGATGCCACAACATCGGACCGCAGGGTCATATTCGCCTGCATCGCCTCGCGGCGCAGATCAAGGTAGCGGTATTTCAAGCGGGTCTCTTCAGGGTATTCCTGATCGCCAAACACCATCAGCGGCAGTTCCTTGGCCGCGCCCAACACTTCGATATCGCGGATAAAAACCTCGATCTCGCCAGTCGGAATCTTGGCGTTCACAAGGCTTTCGTCGCGCGCCATGACGTTGCCATCAATGCGGATACACCATTCGCTGCGGACCTTCTCGATCTCGGCGAAAACGGGGCTGTCGGGGTCGGCCATCACCTGTGTGATCCCGTAATGGTCGCGCAGGTCGATAAACAGCAACCCGCCGTGATCGCGCACCCGATGCACCCAGCCTGACAGGCGGACAGTGTCGCCAACATTGGCTTTGGTCAGATCGGCACAAGTATGGCTGCGATAGGCGTGCATGGGGTCGGTCCCTTCGGGGTCGGTGAATTCAGTGCGGCTGATACACCGCGCGCGGGCTTGGAAGTCAAGCGGTTAAGGCCCGCCCCGCATTGCCACCACCGTCACACCCACGCTTCATCCTGCCCAAAAAACCCGCCCCCAAGGGCCGATCCGCCAAGATCACCACTTGCGCCTGCCCATCCCATCCCTATAACCACGACAATTTGCAAATCACAGGGGGCTGCCATGCCAAAACGCACCGACATAAAGTCGATCATGATCATTGGCGCGGGTCCTATTGTAATCGGCCAAGCCTGCGAATTTGACTACTCGGGCGCGCAGGCCTGCAAGGCCCTGCGCGAGGAAGGTTATCGCGTCATCCTCGTCAATTCGAACCCGGCAACGATCATGACCGATCCGGGGCTGGCCGATGCCACCTATATCGAACCGATCACCCCCGAAGTCGTGGCCAAGATCATCGAAAAGGAACGCCCCGACGCCTTGCTGCCCACCATGGGCGGGCAGACAGGTTTGAACACAGCGCTCGCGCTGGCTGATCTGGGTGTCCTAGAAAAGTTTGGAGTTGAAATGATCGGCGCCAAACGCGAAGCCATCGAAATGGCCGAAGATCGCAAATTGTTCCGCGAGGCGATGGACCGGCTGGGCATCGAAAACCCCAAAGCGACCATCGTCACCGCCCCGAAAAAGGCCAAGGGTTTCGATCTGGACGCAGGCGTGGCCGAAGCGCTGCTGGCACTTGACGAAATCGGCCTGCCCGCAATCATCCGCCCCGCCTTTACCCTTGGCGGCACCGGTGGCGGCGTGGCCTATAACCGCGACGATTACCTGCATTTTTGCCGTTCCGGGATGGATGCCAGCCCGATGGGGCAAATCCTGATCGACCAGTCCCTGCTGGGCTGGAAGGAATTTGAAATGGAAGTTGTGCGCGACACCGCCGACAACGCCATCATCGTCTGCGCCATCGAAAACGTCGATCCGATGGGCGTGCATACGGGCGATTTAATCACCGTCGCCCCTGCCCTTACGCTGACGGACAAAGAATACCAACTGATGCGCACCCATTCCATCAACGTGCTGCGCGAAATCGGTGTGGAAACCGGCGGGTCCAACGTGCAATGGGCCGTGAATCCCGCTGACGGGCGCATGGTCGTGATCGAAATGAACCCGCGCGTGTCGCGCTCTTCGGCGCTGGCGTCCAAAGCCACAGGTTTCCCCATTGCCAAGATCGCTGCGAAACTCGCCGTGGGCTACACGCTCGATGAACTCGACAATGACATCACCAAGGTCACGCCCGCCAGTTTTGAGCCCACAATCGACTATGTCGTCACGAAAATCCCGCGTTTCGCCTTTGAAAAGTTCCCCGGCTCCGAACCCTACCTGACCACCGCCATGAAATCCGTGGGCGAGGCGATGGCGATTGGCCGCACCTTCCACGAATCCATGCAAAAGGCGCTGGCCTCCATGGAAACGGGCCTGACGGGCTTTGATGATATCGCCATTCCCGGCGCGCCCGATGTGGCCGCCGTCACGCGCGAGCTGGCCAAACAAACCCCCGACCGTATCCGCGTCATCGCACAGGCAATGCGCCACGGGCTGTCTGATGATGACATCCACGCCGTCACCAAATTTGACCCGTGGTTCCTGGCCCGTATCCGCGAGATCGTGGAAACCGAAGCCGAAGTGATCGCAAGCGGCCTGCCATCCGACGCCGAAGGCCTGCGCAATCTGAAAATGATGGGCTTTACCGATGCCCGCCTTGCCACCCTGACCGGCATGTCCGAAGACACCGTCCGCCACGCCCGCACCGAGGCAGGCGTGACTGCCGTGTTCAAACGCATCGACACCTGTGCGGCCGAATTCGAGGCGCAAACCCCCTACATGTATTCCACCTACGAGGCCCCGATGATGGGCGAGGTGGAATGCGAAGCACGTCCCTCGGACCGCAAAAAGGTGGTGATCCTTGGTGGTGGCCCAAACCGGATCGGCCAGGGGATCGAGTTTGATTATTGCTGCTGTCACGCCTGCTATGCCCTGACCGATCAGGGTTATGAAACCATCATGATCAACTGCAACCCCGAAACCGTGTCGACCGATTATGACACCTCGGACCGGCTTTATTTCGAACCGCTGACCTTTGAACATGTCATGGAAATCTTGGCGGTAGAACAGGACAACGGCACCCTGCACGGCGTCATCGTGCAATTCGGCGGGCAGACGCCACTGAAACTGGCCAACGCGCTGGAACAGGCCGGAATCCCGATCCTTGGCACCTCGCCCGATGCAATTGATCTGGCCGAGGACCGCGAGCGCTTTCAAGACCTCGTGCAGCGCCTTGGGCTAAAGCAGCCGCATAACGGCATCGCCTCTTCTGACAAGCAAGCCCTTGAAATCGCATCCGATATCGGCTTCCCCCTCGTGATCCGCCCCTCTTATGTACTGGGTGGTCGCGCCATGGAAATCGTGCGCGACATGGACCACCTTGAACGCTACATCCGCGAAGCCGTGGTTGTATCGGGCGACAGCCCCGTCCTGCTGGACAGCTACCTGTCGGGCGCTGTCGAGGTTGATGTGGATTGCCTAAGCGACGGCAAAAACACCCACGTCGCCGGCATCATGCAACACATCGAGGAGGCGGGCGTGCATTCGGGCGATAGCGCCTGCTCGCTCCCGCCCTATTCCTTGTCGGACGCGATGATCACGGAAATCCGCAAACAGACCGAAGCGCTCGCATTGGCCCTCAACGTGGTCGGGCTGATGAACATCCAGTTCGCCGTCAAGGACGAGGTCGTTTACCTGATTGAAGTGAACCCGCGCGCCTCGCGCACCGTGCCGTTCGTGGCCAAGGCCACCGATAGCGCTATCGCCTCCATTGCCGCGCGCCTCATGGCCGGTGAACCGCTCACGAACTTCCCGCTGCGCGAACCCTATGCCCCCGCCGAAGACCCGATGACCGTCATGCCGCTGGGCGATGCATTCACGCTGGCAGACCCGAAAACCCCGTGGTTTTCCGTGAAAGAGGCCGTTCTACCCTTCGCCCGTTTCCCCGGTGTCGACACGATCCTTGGGCCCGAAATGCGCTCCACCGGTGAAGTCATGGGCTGGGCCCGCAACTTTGGCCGCGCATTCCTCAAGGCGCAGATGGGGGCGGGCGTTGACTTGCCCACATCCGGCATGGCCTTCCTGTCGATCAAGGACGCCGACAAAGGCCCGCTGATGATCGAGGCCGCGCAAATCCTCACCGACCTCGGCCTGACTTTGTGCGCCACCCGCGGCACCGCCGCATGGCTTGTTGAACAGGGGTTCACGGCCGAAGTGGTGAACAAGGTCTACGAAGGCGGCCTGACCGTCGAAGACCGCCTCAAAGACGGCCATATCTCAATCGTGATGAACTCCACCGAAGGCACCGCCGCGATCGAAGACAGCCGGAGCATCCGCGCCGTGGCGTTGTATGACCGCATCCCGTATTACACGACAGCCGCCGGATCACACGCCGCAGCACTGGCGATGAAAGCACGGGTCGAGGGTGAGGTTGGGGTCAGGGCCTTGCAGGGGTAATACCCGCCCCGCTGCCCACAGACACCACGCAAGCCGGGCGGTCGGCGGCCCGTGGGTTGGCGATACAGCGTTACCGCTTTGGCGCTTTATGGTGGCCAAACTCATCTTTCGGACCAGCATCGTGCACGGTTGGCAAAATCGCCGACCCGTGGGGACGGGCCGACGATCGCCCGGCGGCTACGCCTTGATTCCGGGCGGCTCAGCCTTCCCTGGCATCCGTCACTCTGGGCTCAAAGCCAGCTTTCCCCTCATCTCCCCATAGGCCCATCCAACGGGTCATCCGACCATGTCGCCGCCTTCTGCTTCCCCACTGCAATTTCCAACTCCATGTCCCCCATCATCCGCCGATGCCCCGCCTCCGTATCCCCCCACTCCGGTTTTTCTGAAAATCGCCGCAGCACGCTTTCGGGGCGCATCACGAAATCTGTCGTATCCGGCCCCTCGATCAGCTTAGCCAGACGGACGTGCATGAAGGCGCGCGGTTCATCAAAACGCCGCGTCAGCCTTGCAAATCCGGTCCCGCTCTGCCCTTGTGGACGCCACGTAAAGGGGGCCCATATGCACAGTGTCGCGATCACCGGAACGGGGGTATTCACGCCCAGCCAGACCATCACCAATGATGAACTGGTCGCGGCGTTCAACGCCCATGCGGACCTGTTCAACGCGCAGAATGCGGAAGCGATTGCCGCCGGTGAAATGGATGCCAAGCCCCATTCCTCAAGCGAATTCATCGTCGCGGCCAGCGGGATCGAACAGCGCTATGTCATGGACAAAGCAGGTGTTTTGGACCCTGCCCGCATGTTCCCCCACCTTCCCGCGCGACCCGATGATGCCCCCTCGGTCATGGCGGAAATGGCTGTGGACGCCGCACGGCAGGCGCTAAACGGCAAAGACCCCGCAACCGTCGATCTGGTGCTGTGCGCCGCGTCCAACCACGAACGGGCCTACCCCGCGATTGCCGTTGAAATTCAGCAGCTTCTGGGCACGTCAGGATTCGCGTTCGACATGAACGTGGCTTGTTCATCCGCCACCTTCGGCATCCAGACCGCCGCCGATATGATCCGCGCAGGTAGCATCACTTCCGCCCTCGTCGTCTGCCCCGAAATCTGCTCGGCCCATCTGGAATGGCGCGACCGCGATTGCCATTTCATTTTTGGTGATGTGGCCACGGCCGTCTTGCTGGAACGCGATGAAAACCTGCAAACCCCGCATTTCAAAGTGAAATCCACTCGCTGCGCCACGCAGTTTTCCAACAACATCCGCAACAACAACGGCTTTCTGCGCCGCACCCACGACCAGATGGAAGACCGCCGCGACATGCAGTTCATGCAAAACGGGCGCAAGGTGTTCAAGGAAGTCCTGCCGCTGGTCAGCAAGCACATCGCCGACCATATGGCGGACGAAGGCGTGCAAGCCGCTGATCTGAAACGCCTTTGGCTGCATCAGGCCAACAAGACGATGAACGACTATATCGGGAAAAAGGTGCTGGGGCGCGATCCCGAACCGGGCGAGCAACCCAACATCCTGCAAGACTACGCCAACACGTCCAGCGCGGGCAGCATCATCGCCTTTGCCAAACATTGTGATGATATGACTACGGGCGACATGGGGCTGATTTGCAGCTTTGGCGCGGGCTATTCCGTGGGATCGGTGATCGTGGAACGGGCCTGAACCCTGTCGTTAACCAACCCGTGCCATCCTAGGTATAACCGGATTTCTTGTTCACCCGCTTGTGCACCTGCTCCAGCGTCTCAACCCGTTCCGAATAGCGGTCCACCAGCATGTCCTTGCGCCCGCGCGTCAGCACCGTAAAGCGCGCCAGTTCTTCCATGACATCGACGATCCGGTTGTAAAGCGGCGATGGTTTCATGCGCCCCTTGTCGAATTCGCTCCATGCTTTGGGCACGGACGACTGATTGGGAATCGTCACCATCCGCATCCAGCGGCCAAGGATTCGCATCTGGTTGACCGCATTGAACGACTGCGACCCGCCCGACACCTGCATCAGGGCCAGCGTCTTGCCCTGGGTCGGGCGGATACCGCCAATCGGCGCCAAAGGCAGCCAGTCGATTTGGGTTTTCATGACGCCCGTCATCGCCCCGTGGCGTTCGGGGCTGGACCAGACCATGCCCTCGGACCAAAGCGCCAGATCGCGCAGCTCGGCCACCTTGGGGTGGCTGGCATCCGCATCGTCAACCAACGGCAAACTGTGGGGGTCAAAAAACCGCGTTTCGCAGCCCAAGGCCCGCAAAACGCGTGCGCCCTCTTCGGCGGCGCAGCGCGAATAGCTTTCATCGCGCAGCGACCCGTAAAGCAACAAAATACGCGGCGGATGGTCGATGCCATCAGCGCCCAGCGCCGCCCAGTCCAACGGCTGCAACGCCCCCGGAACCACATTCGGCATGTCTGAAATATCTATATCAGACAACGGATTAGGTGGATTCTTCTTCAAGGTGTAGCTTCATTTCGATCAGCACTTTTTGCAACGCCGTGGTTTCGCGCAACAGGCGCTTGGCCTCGTTGACGGTGATAATGCCATCCTCGATGGATTGGTTGTATTCGCCCATCAGCACTGCAAACCGCTGGCTTAGCATGATCACATCGGAATTGATGCCACCGGCAGAATTGCGGGTGGCATCATCATAGCTCATCGTGATCCCGCGCAGTTCCGCAAGGGCCGAGGTGACATGCGGATATGACGCCGCCGCCTCGAGGGCCGCGACCGCATCGACAGGCATAAAGCGGTCGGCATGTTCTTCGCTGTCGGAATAATAGCGTCCAAGGGTCGCTTTGGACTTACCCGTCAATTCGCACGCAGGCTCGATCCCGACATCCTTGACGAGCGCTTCTGTGTGTTTCTTCAAGTAACTGCCGACACCAGCCATAACCAACCCTTTTTTGTCCAAACCCTACGTAGGGGAAAGCGGCGCTTGTTTTCCCATTTCGGGCAATCCCACCCCCTGTCATTTATATGCCTATCCCACCGTTGGGAAGAGTAAGAGTATCAGCGTCCCCAACGCTGTAGGGTCAGGTGGTTGCATCCCATCCAAAAGGGCACACGGAATGCGTGCATTTCTGACTGCCCTGCAGCCCCTGACCCGTTTTTCGTTGAACTCATGTCACGAGTGATCTGCCGGACGGCCTTGCAAGGGGCCGATCCGGCAGGGTATTCGGTGCCATGGCCAAGCTCTATTTCCATTACTCTACGATGAACGCCGGTAAATCGACCGTGCTGTTGCAAGCCTCGCACAACTATATTGAACGCGGGATGCAGACCTATTTGCTGACAGCGCAGTTCGACAATCGTGCGGGGGATGGCCAGATCGCCAGCCGGATCGGCATTGGAAGCAGCGCCGATACCTTCGCCCCGGGCGAAGACCTGTTTGCCAAGGTCAAGGCGCGGCTGGCGACCGGACCCTGCCAGTGCGTTTTTATCGACGAGGCGCAGTTTCTTGACGCCGATCAGGTCTGGCAGTTGGCCCGCGCAGTCGATGATCTGAACGTGCCGATCATGGCTTACGGCTTGCGCGTTGATTTCATGGGGGAATTGTTCCCTGGTTCGGCCGCCTTGCTAGCCCTTGCTGACGAAATGCGCGAGGTCCGCACGATCTGCCATTGCGGGAAAAAGGCAACCATGGTCGTGCGCAAGGACGATCAGGACAATGTGCTGACAGGCGGCGATCAGGTGCAGATCGGTGGCAATGAAACCTACGTCAGCCTGTGCCGCCGTCATTGGCGCGCAGCTATGGATGACACCGCCAACCGCGCAGACTAAAACCCGCTTCTTTTGTTCATAAATACCTCCGGGGGAGTCCGCAGGACGGGGGCAGCGCCCCCATACCCTTGCCTAATTCACAGCCTGTGGCGGCGCCTCCCCCCGTGCCCAAGCAATGATATTGTCCAGTGCCATCTGGCCCATGGCCTGACGCGTTTCAGCTGTGGCCGACCCAAGGTGGGGCAGCAAGACGCAGTTCTCCAAGGCGCGCAGCCGGTCTGGCACATGGGGTTCGTTTTCGTAAACGTCCAGGCCCGCAGCGGTGATCGCGCCGCTTGCAAGTGCGTCAATAAGCGCGGCCTCGTCGACAACTTCACCGCGACTGATATTGACGAAAATGCCGCTGGATTTCATCGCCGCTAGCGCATCCTTGTCGATCAGTCTGGTCGTTTCGGCCCCTCCGGGCGTTGTGACAACAACAAAATCCGCACCCATCGCTTCGGCCAAAGTATCAACTTGGCGCGCAGGAAAATCGACAGACTTGGCCGAGCGGTTGAAAAACACCACCTCCATGGCGAACCCGAAATGACAGCGCCGCGCAACCGCCTGCCCAATCCGGCCCATCCCGATAATGCCCACGGTTTTACCGGTGACATGGGTGCCCAGCAGGTTCTTGGGGCCAAAGCCGCCCCAGGCACCCGACCTGACCATGCGTTCGCCCTCGCCCGCGCGCCGCGCGCTGGCAAGGATCAGCGTCAGGCCGATATCGGCGGTCGCATCTGTCAGCACATCAGGTGTGTTGGACACAGTGACGCCAGCGGCACGGGCAGCGGCGGCGTCGATATGGTTGTAGCCGACACCGAAGTTGCCCAGCATCTTGCAGCGCAGATCGCCATCAAACACGGGTGCGGCGAAATCATCCCCTAGGGTCGGCAGGATCGCATCATAGTCGCGCAAGGCCTGCGCGGAAGCGGTCGCATCAAGCGCGCCACCGTCATGCACAGTCACGTCAAATAAATCGCGGGCCTGCGCAATTACGGGTGCCGCAATGTCACGGGTGATCAACAGCTTTTTCAATGCATCCGCCCCCCGTTTGGAACATCCTGATCGGGGCCAATCAAGACGATCTCACCGTTTTCATCCGGCAGACCCAGCACCAGAATTTCAGACATCACCGGCCCGATCTGGCGGGGCGGAAAATTCACCACGGCCATGACCTGTTTGCCGATCAACCCTTCGGGCGTGTAATGCGCGGTGATCTGCGCGCTGGATTTCCTGACGCCCAGATCGCCGCCAAAATCTACCCACAGTTTGATCGCAGGTTTGCGCGCTTCCGGGAAGGGTTCGGCGCGGGTCACGACACCAACGCGGATATCAACCTTAAGGAAGTCGTCAAAGCTCAGTTCATCCATTCGCCAACTCCCGACTGCGATCTGTGGCCGCTTTGACCGCGCGTTTCAACAATGCCGGAAACCCATCAGTTTCGTCCATTAAGACCTCGAGCGCGGCCTGCGTCGTGCCATTGGGCGAGGTCACGTTAACGCGCAACTGCGCCGGATCCTCGTCCGCATCCTCGGCCAATTGCCCGGCGCCACCAACGGTTGCCTTAGCCAAAGCCATCGCCAAATCAGCAGGCAGACCCTCGGCAACACCCGCCGCGGCAAGTGTTTCGATCAGATGGAAAACATAGGCGGGGCCCGACCCTGACACGCCCGTCACCGCATCAATCTGGCCTTCATTATCCAGCCGCACGACCTGACCGATCGCCTGCAACAACCCTTCGGCCTGATCAAGCTGGGCGGGCGTGGTATGCCCGTTGCCGATGATCGCGGTGATCCCGCGCCCGATGGCAGCAGGGGTATTGGGCATGGCGCGCACAATCGGGGTTTGCGCGCCCAGGACGTCCTCGAAACCCGCGATCGTGATGCCAGCGGCGACGGATACGAACACGGTTGCCCCGTTGCCCAGCGCCTGAAGCGATGGCAAGGCCGCGCCCATCATCTGCGGTTTCACCGCGACCAGAACAACGGCAGGATCGCCGGGCAAGCCCGCGTTCAGATGCACGCCTTGGGTGGTCAGCCAGTCACTGGGATGCGGATCAAGAACCCAGACCGAGGCCGGGGGCAAACCCCGCGCCAGCCAGCCCGCCAGCATCGCCGATCCCATCTTGCCACACCCCAACAAGACCAGTCCGCGGCTTTCGATATCCGACATGTCCATACAAAATCCCCCTGAAAAATCAGGAGGACGTTACGAAGCAATCAAAGGGTGTTCAAGGGGCGTGGGTCTTGACCCACGTGACAAGGTTGCGCCTGCGTAAGGTGGGTCTTGACCCACGCGCCGGTTCGGGATCATGCGCGCCCGTAAGCCTCGGCAATTGCCACACCCAGCGCATCGTCCGGCGTGCGTTCGGCCCATGTGGCCAGTTGGAACGCCGGGTAATAACGCTCGGCACTCAGCACGGCGGCGGTGATCATCGTGTCAATCTGGTCTGGCCCTGCGAACTGGTCACCGGCAAGCACAAGCCCGTAACGGTAAACCATCAGCTTTTGCTCGGCCCAATAGGTAAACGCACCTGCCCAGCAATTGTCATTCACCTTGTTCAGCAATTCGTAAAGCGCGGGCAGCCGGTCTTCGGGGGGTTCCATCTCGAAGGTGCAGATCAGGCGCAGGGTTTCGTCATAGCCGGACCATGCAAGTGTGATCGAATAGGTGCGCCATTGCCCTTCGACGGCCATGGCGATCTGGTCGTCGTGAATGCGGTCGAACTCCCACGCGTGGTGTTCGGCGATATGTTCCACGAGGTCGATCGGGTGGATGTCTTCAACATCTGTGAACTGCTCTGCGAGTGCCATTTGGTCGCCTCCTGTCGCTGCCGAACCCCGGGGCTGGCTGCCCTCTAGATTTGGCTTACTGCTCAAGGGAAAGCGTATCGTTGACGCCCCCTATACGAGATATGGTGGGGCCTAAGCGGCCACCTGTAAAGCATTTTCTTGGGGATAACTGCGATTAGCTGGGGGTAAGCCAGCGCGACACGCTTTTTTCAACCCTCCCCTTGCACGGTCCGCGCGACAGGTTCACTCTGCCTGCAAACCTCATGACCCAAGGCCAATTCCATGAACCTCGATCTACTCAAATCCCTGTGCGAAACCCCCGGCGTTCCGGGCAACGAAGACCGGGTGCGCGATCTGATCAGCGCCGAAATCAAAGGGCTGTTCGACCATGTCGAAACCGACCCGATGGGAAGCCTGTTGTGCCGCCGTGACAGCACCGCCAAAGACCCGCTTAGGGTCATGTTGCTGTGCCATATGGATGAAATCGGTTTCCTCGTCAGCCACATCGACGAAAAGGGGTTCCTCTATCTGCAACCGGTCGGCGGCTTTGATCCGCGCAACCTGTTTTCGCGTCGCGTGCTTGTGTGCGCTGACACGGGCGACCTCAAGGGTGTGATGAACCCCGGCGGCAAGCCGATCCACATTTCCAGCGCCGACGACCGCAAGAAAATCCCCGAAGTGGGCGAATTCACCGTCGATCTGGGGATGGGCAAGGCCGCGCATGATGTCGTGAGAATCGGCGACATGGTGGTGATGGACGAACCCTTCATCGAAATCGGCGACAAGGTGGTCAGCAAGGCGCTGGACAACCGTATCGCCTGCTGGCTGGGGATCGAAGCGATCCGGCGGCTGGGCAAAAAAGGGCGCGGCGCGGAAATTCATGTGGCATTCACCTGTCAGGAAGAAGTCGGTCTGCGCGGCGCGCGCACCGCATCCCACCGAATCCAACCCGATATCGGCCTTGGCATCGACACGACACTGGCCTGTGACACCCCCGGCGTGCCCGAAAAGGACGCGACCACCATCCAAGGCAACGGCTTTGGCCTTCACGTGCGTGACAGTTCGTTCATCGCCGACAAGGGGCTGGTGCGCGAAATCGAAAGCCTAGCACAGAAAAAGAAAATTCCCTTCCAGCGCACCATGCTCGCCGCAGGTGGTCAGGATGGCGCCGCCGCACAGCAAGCCGCCGCAGGGGCGCGCGCGGTCGGGATCGTCGTCGGCACGCGCTATATCCACACAGTCACGGAAATGATCCACAAAACCGATCTGGAAGCGGCGCTGGATATTATCGTGGCGTATCTGGAGCAGCTTTAGCTTCTTCTGTTCTATGATACTTCGGGGGGCGTCGCCCGCGGCGACGGAGGCAGCGCCCCCAATTCATCACGGGCGCGCAGCCGCACATTATTCCTGAGGCGGCAATAGGTCTTGCGGCGACGAATACGGCTCGGTGTGAAAACTCCGCAGCATCGGGGTCGGGTCCGGCGGGGGTGGCGCTTCGAAAGCAGGGCGGCGCTCGGGAAACGTCCCCTCCCAATCTCCCTGCCAGATGGCGCCGCAGTCTTGCAGCGCCGCAACAAGGTCCGGCGGCACGACCATACGCCCGAATGTTCGGGGGTCTCCGTCAAGGAAGGTTTCATAGGCTTTAATCGGTTCTGCGTTCAAATCGAACAGCACGGCCCACGTGGTATGCCAGCCAAGCGCGCCCATGGCCATCAAATAGCCGTCTTCAAATTCCATGAAACGCGCGGGAACAAGGCTCACTCCCTGAAACTGCGTGTCTGAAACGGTCGGCCGTACGCAATCCATCATACCAACGAGGGTATCGCGCGGATTGGCCGACATGCTTGCCGCAGTAAGAAGCAAGCATAGCGGCATCAGTCCGCCCAGCACCCACCACCGCCAAGGCGCAAACATTGCGCGCGCTACTTCTTGGCCTTCGCCTTGGTTTTCGCCTTACCCTCAAGCGCTTCGATCCGCGCCATCAGGGCCGCGTTTTCCTCGCGGGCCTTTTGCGCCATGGTGCGCACGGCGTCGAATTCCTCGCGTGTGACCAGATCACGGTCCGCCAGCCAGCGGTCCATCATGCCGGACATGGCGTTTGATGCCTCGTCCTTGGCGCCCTGGGCCACGCCCATGGCATTGGTCATCAACTGGCCGATATCGTCGAAAATCTTGTTTCGCGTCTGCATGAAAGCCTCCGATGCTGTTCCCGTCTTATATGGGGGGCAATCACGCAATCACAACCCGCAAGACCAGTTGACAACGCGCCAGCCCAAACGCAGTTAGGTGGCATGGAAACAGGCCTGCCCTTCCCCAACATATCCCCCGAGATTTTCACGATCTCGCTGTTCGGGATGACATTCGCGCTGCGCTGGTATGCAATGGCCTATATCGTCGGGATCGTCATTGGCTGGCGGGTTGCCGTGGCCGCCGTTAAACGCGCGCATCTGTGGCGCGATGATACGGCCCCCATGACCAAGGACCAGATCGAAGACCTGCTGACATGGGTCATTATCGGGGTCATCGCGGGTGGGCGGTTGGGCTATGTCCTGTTCTACAAACCCGCCTATTACCTATCCAATCCGCTGGAAATCCCGATGCTGTGGCAGGGCGGCATGTCGTTTCACGGCGGTTTCCTTGGGGTGTGCGTTGCGGTGATCTGGGTCGCGCGCAAGCACAAGGCGGCCCTTGGCGATGTGGCCAACATCCTTGCGCTGACGGCGACTCCGGCGATTTTTCTCGTGCGGATCGCCAATTTCATCAACGCCGAGCTGTGGGGGCGCCCAACTGACATGCCGTGGGGCGTGATCTTTCCGGGGGCTGGGGCGCAAACCTGCGATGGTATCACCGGACTTTGCGCGCGCCATCCTTCGCAGTTGTACGAGGCCGGCCTTGAAGGGCTGATCCTTGGTGCGCTGCTGATGTGGCTCGCGTTCGCGCGCGGTTGGTTGAAACACCAGTGGCAGTTGGCGGGCGTCTTCATGGCCGGATATGGCGTGGCGCGGTTCCTGGTTGAATTCGTGCGCCAACCGGATGCGCAATTCGTCGAGATGGGCAATCCGCTGGGTCTTGCGCTGCATATCAACGGCTGGGGGCTGACGATGGGCCAATGCCTGTCCTTGCCGATGATTATCGCGGGCATTGCGATCATCCGGGCGGTGCGCCGACCGGTCACATGACAGCGCTTGGCGATATCCTGATCCAGCGCATTCGCGCAACGGGGCCAATCACATTGGCCGATTACATGAACGAATGCCTGCTGCATCCCGAACACGGCTATTACACCACCCGTGATCCACTGGGCGCTGCGGGCGATTTCACGACTGCGCCAGAGATGAGCCAGATGTTTGGCGAACTGATCGGCCTTGCCCTTGCGCAGGCATGGATGGATCAGGGCGCGCCTGAAACCTTTGCCCTGGCCGAACTTGGCCCCGGTCGCGGCACGCTGATGGCCGATATCTTGCGCGCCACACGCGCCGTTGCGGGGTTTCACGCCGCCGCACAGGTGCATCTGGTCGAAGCATCGCCGACATTGCGCGCAGCCCAAGCCAAGCTGGTGCCCGGTGCCACATGGCACGCCAGCATCGAAACCCTGCCCGACCTGCCGCTGTTAATGGTGGCCAATGAATTCTTTGACGCCCTGCCGATCCGCCAGTTTCACCGCTACGCGAACGGCTGGCAGGAAACGGTGATCGGTGTGCAGGACACCACACTGACCGCGGGTCTGACCCCGCCTGCCCCGCTTGCCAGCCTCGATCACCGCTTGGACGACACAAAGTCAGGCGATATCGTCGAGGTCTGCCCTGCCCTTACGGCCATCACAGGCGAGATTGGCGCGCGGATTGCGCTGCACGGCGGCGCGGCGTTGATCATCGACTATGGCGATTGGCAATCCCAAGGCGACACCCTGCAAGCCCTGCAAAATCACGAAACCGTCGATCCCTTTGCGGCCCCCGGCATGGCCGATCTGACGGTGCATGTGGATTTCGCAGCTCTTGCCGGTGCGGCAGCTCCGGCAGCATTTACCCGCGTCACCCCGCAGGGTGTATTCCTTGAACGGCTTGGGATCACGCAGCGGGCGCAGGCGCTTGCACAAAACCTTGACGGTGCGGCGCTGGAAAACCACATCGCCGCGCATCACCGCTTGACCCACCCCGATGCGATGGGCCACCTTTTCAAAGTGATCGGTCTTTATCCCAAAGGCGCGACGCCCCCGCCCGGTTTGACACCATGACACTGGAGATTATCACTTCGGATGCCCTCGCGCCGCTGCGCCACGGATTTTTCACGCGCAAAGGTGGTGCATCATCAGGTGTGTTCGCGGGGCTGAACTGCGGACAGGGATCATCGGACCAGCACGAAGCCGTCGCGATCAACCGCGCCCGCGTGGCGCAGGCCATGCAGGTTGATAGCGATGCACTGGTCGGCGTGCATCAGATCCATTCGCCCGATGTGGTGCATGTAACTGCGCCGACCCCTGAACGCCCGCGCGCCGATGCGATGGTGACGGCCACGCCCGATATCGCCCTTTCGGTTCTGACGGCCGATTGCCAGCCGGTGCTGTTTGCGGACACCAAAGCAGGCGTCATTGGCGCCGCCCATGCCGGCTGGAAAGGCGCAATGAACGGCGTGCTGGAAGCCACCGTTGTGGCGATGGTAGGCTTGGGCGCCACACGCGCCGACATCACAGCCGTGATCGGCCCGACAATCAGTCAGCGCGCATACGAAGTCGGACCGGAGTTTCTGGACGATTTCCTGATGGACGATCCCGACAATGCCCGCTTTTTTGCCAATGGCACCGGTGATCGGGTGCTGTTTGATCTGCCCGCCTTTGGCCTGCACCGCCTGCGCGCCGCCGGGGTTGGCCATGCGGAATGGACGCGCCACTGCACCTATCACGACCCGGATCGGTTCTTTAGCTACCGCCGCACCACCCATGCCCGCGAAGCTGATTATGGTCGCCTGATCGCTGCGATCCGGCTGTAACTAGGGCAAGACTTGGGCCGCGCCGCGCCGCGGTTTTGCCTGAATTTGCGAAACAATCCGCATATCAGACCCGCCATTGTTGCCAGACCTGCGCAATCTGCCTTTAATTCTTGGCAAATTGGCACTGTCCCCGATTTTGACCAATCCGTCACAAACCGCCACCAACTTTTTTCAAAAAAATGCGGCGCGGCCAAACTGGTGCCGCTTTGCCCTGCCATCTTGATTGCAACGGGACAAAAGCCCGCGAGCAAACACGAGGACGAGCAGATGAAAACGCAAAAACGCTGGATCAGCAACATGATCAAAGAGGCCGAGGCCTGCACAACCAAGATGCCATGGGAACGTGGCCTGCGCCGCGAGGCCTTTATGTCGGCGCGCCGCGCAGTCGCCGCACTCGAAGCAAAACGCGCCGCCGCCTGACCCCCAAGATAGCCCCGCATCCCGGCAGGGATGCATAGCGCGCCGTCCGGTTCCCTCCCGGGCGGCGCGTTGCGTTTGCGGCTGTCACAAGAATCAGAATGTGGCAGCTTCGTTCCCGCCTTGGCGACAATCCGGCCAAAACCCGCGCGATTGATCGCGCTACATGCCTGTTAACCTGAAATCTTTGACAAAAGCAGGCGGTATCCGCCACATTCCTATCAACAGCAATGTTCCTCAGATGTTGTCGGTGGGGCCGACAGATGTGTGACCAACCTTTCGGGTGATCGCATGACCAAGACCCACCAAGGCGCCGCAGGCCTCGCGGCGCGTACCAGTTCCTCTCCGGTCGGGTATGACCGGTTCGCTCAGACAGACGGGCGACCTCAGCGCAGCCAGCCTCTAATGCGCAAATACGAGGTCGCCTATCTGGCGCCGAATGGCGACATCTCTGATTTTTCCCGCATCGCACCCGCCCTTCCGGCGTTCGAGGATTCCTTTGCAGCCCTTGCGCGCGGAGCGATCATCCAGACCTCGCGCGGCCCCACAGCCATCGAAGACTTGCTGCCCGGTGACGAGGTCCGCACAACCGATCACGGTTTCCAAACGCTGCTTTGGCGTGGATCGACAACGCTTGTGCCCGATGCCCCGCGCCAGCCCGTCGAAATGGGTCGCCTGACCCGTATTGCCGCAGATGCCCTTGGCATTGCACGTCCGATGCAGGATCTTGTGCTTGGCCCCTGCGCGCGACTGCATCACCGTGCGC
Source organism: Octadecabacter sp. R77987 (assembly GCF_042466115.1). NCBI lineage: Bacteria > Pseudomonadati > Pseudomonadota > Alphaproteobacteria > Rhodobacterales > Roseobacteraceae > Octadecabacter > Octadecabacter sp. R77987. Next base: position 1,452,885 of record NZ_JAXHBQ010000001.1, read on the forward strand.
CCGCGATCCGCAACCTGACAGGGCACGAAACCGCCTTTATCCCCGCCCGCGACTTCATTGACGGGATCAATATCATCGAGGTGACGCCCTTCACGCCTGTTCAGGTGTTCCAACTGGGGTTTGCGCGCCATGAACGCTTTACCGCCAATGGTGTCGAGATCGAAAGCCAGAATCCGGGTGCGCGCCATGTTCTGAACCTGCGTGGTGAAGGCCTGGCGCTTTATCTGTCGCTGTTCCCGCATATGCAGGACATCAACGATTTTGGCCCGTTGCTGCGCCCGCGTTTGGCGCTGCGCGACATTGATCTGTTCGACGTCGCCTAGGCCTCTTTCGCCAACCGCGCTTCAAGAACGTCAAACGGCACGCCCGGTTCATCCTTGGCCCCGCGAATAACAAGCGAGGTTTTCACGCTCGCCACATTTTCGGCCGAGGTCAGGTCTTCGGTCAGAAAGGTCTGGAAACTGCGCAGGTCGGGGGCCACGCATTTCAGAATGAAATCAACCTCGCCGTTCAGCATGTGACACTCGCGCACAAGCGGCCACCCCTTGCAGCGGCTTTCAAACGCGCTGAGGTCAGATTCGGCCTGACTGACCAGCCCGACCATCGCAAATACCTGCACTTCAAAGCCCAACTCGCGCGGGTCAACGTCGGCATGATAGCCACGGATGAACCCCTGTTCTTCCAAGGTGCGCACACGGCGCAGACAGGGCGGCGCGGAAATGCCCACGCGTTTGGCCAATTCAACGTTGGTCATGCGTCCGTCTGCCTGCAGTTCGGCCAAAATCATACGGTCAATTTCATCAAGCTTTTGGCCAGGCATCATTTTTCCCCTCGGGTTTTGCAATCTATACGCCAGAGCGCATCTGTGCGCAATAATATTTCGCCACTGCGCAACATCCTTAGGCGACATGCCAAATGTCGCATGGGCTTTCAACCCGCGCCGCGCGTGGCTATATCCCTAGGGACACTGACACCAAGGGGGCCGCTGGCACATGGCTGACACACGCAAAACCAAAGTTCTGATCATTGGCTCCGGCCCCGCTGGCTACACCGCTGGCGTTTACGCCAGCCGCGCTATGCTGGAACCCATCCTTGTGCAAGGGATTGAACCGGGCGGACAGCTGACCACCACCACCGAAGTGGAAAACTGGCCAGGTGATACCGATGTGCAAGGCCCCGACCTGATGATCCGGATGGAAGCACACGCCCGCGCGATGGGAACTGAAATCATCGGCGATATCATCACCAGCATCGACTTTTCCAAACGCCCGTTTGTCTGCCAATCCGACAGCGGCACCGTTTACGAGGCCGACAGCCTGATCCTGGCCACCGGTGCGCGCGCCAAATGGCTGGGCCTGCCAAGCGAGGAAAAGTTCAAGGGCTTTGGCGTAAGCGCCTGCGCTACCTGCGATGGCTTCTTTTACCGCGGACAGGAAATCGTCGTGGTCGGCGGCGGCAACACGGCGGTCGAGGAAGCCCTGTTCCTGACGAATTTCGCGTCCAAGGTCACGCTGGTGCACCGCCGCGACGAATTGCGCGCCGAGGCGATCCTGATCGACCGCCTGATGAAAAACCCAAAGATCGAACCGCTTTGGTTCCACGAGGTCGACGAAGTTTACGGCACCAACAGCCCGCTGGGTGTTGAAGGCGTCAAGGTCAAGCACACCAAGACGGGCGCAATCACCGACATTCCGGCCAAAGGCGTGTTCATCGCCATCGGCCACGCCCCCGCCAACGAACTGGTCAAGGACGTGCTGGAAACCCACATGGGCGGTTATGTCGTCACGGCCCCCGACAGCACGGCGACCAGCATTCCCGGCGTCTTTGCGGCGGGCGATCTGACCGATCACAAGTATCGTCAGGCCGTCACATCCGCCGGCATGGGCTGCATGGCTGCACTGGAAGCGGAACGCTGGATGGCCGAACAAGGCGATGCGGAACGCGAAACCGTGACGGAACCGCTGGGATACGGCGCTGAAAACGAACCGGCGGAATAAACGCGTGCCCGACCGTATCGTCATTTCAAGCGATCATGCCGACATCGAACTGCGCAAGACCATCGCGCGCCACATTGCGTCCATGGGCTGGGTGGTTGATGATATCGGCCCGATGACGTCCGACAGCACACACTACCCCATCCACGGCAAAGAGGCCGCGCAACATGTGGCCCAAGGCAAAGCGCGGTTCGGCGTGATCGTCTGCGGCACCGGTCAGGGCATCATGATGGCCGCCAACAAGGTGCCCGGCATTCGATGCGGTGTCTGTTCGGATACGTTTTCCGCCAAGATGATCCGCGCCCACAACGACGCCAACATGCTCGCACTTGGTGCGCGTGTGATCGCAGAAGGCCTCGCTCTTGAGATTGTCGACGCTTTTCTGGGGGCCGAGTTTGAAGGCGGCCGCCACGCCACGCGGGTGGACATGATCGAAGGTTAGCGCTGAACGGCTGTTGCTGAATATCAACAGATACGGGTTTCCATGGCCGGCTGACAGTTCGTTCTGGCGTGAACATACTTTCGGTGACATACGTTCATCCGTGAACAAAGTATGAGTTAACCGCGCATGGCTGTATCCCCCGCCAAAGCCACCCTGGATCAGGAAGACCAGATGTTCCGCCTGCTGCGGCAGCTGGATCTGGCCCCTGATGCGTCGCAGCGTGTGACCGCGCAGGCAATTGGCGTGTCCTTGGGGCGGCTCAATGCACTACTCAAGCAAGCGACCGATGCCAAACTTGTCAAGATCACTGATCGCAACGGACCCGACAAGCGCGCGCGCCACTCCTATGCCATCACCGCCCGTGGTGCGGGTGAAAAGAACCGCCTCACGACCCAATTTCTTAACCGGAAGTTAGCAGAGTATGACGCATTGCATGCGGAGCTCACCGGCACGGCTTCCGGCCTCTCCCCTCTAAATAACAGGACCAAGTTGATGCAAAATAACCTCGCCCCGATCCCCGAACTCTATGTGTCTTATGACAGCGCGCAAAAGCTGAAAGTCGAGGCGGGTGAACTCACCTCGCACGATCTGACTCCACGCCAGATTTGCGATCTGGAACTACTGATGAACGGCGGGTTCAACCCGCTCAAGGGGTTCCTTGGCGAAGAAGATTACAACGGTGTCGTTGATAACATGCGTCTGGCCGATGGCACCCTTTGGCCTATGCCGATCACGTTGGATGTCACGGAAGACTTCGCCAAATCCATCGAAACCGGTCAGGACATTGCCCTGCGCGATCAGGAAGGCGTGATTCTGGCCACCATGACCGTCACCGACAAATGGGAGCCCAACAAATCCCACGAGGCGGAAATGGTTTTCGGCGCCGACGACAGCGCGCACCCCGCCGTGAATTACCTGCACAATCAGGCGGGCAAGATTTATCTGGGCGGTCCTGTGACCGGCATCCAGCAACCCGTGCACTATGATTTCCGCGGCTCGCGCAATACACCCAACGAATTGCGCGCCTTCTTCCGCAAGATGGGCTGGCGTCGCGTTGTGGCCTTCCAGACCCGCAACCCGCTGCACCGCGCCCACCAGGAACTGACATTCCGTGCCGCACGCGAAGCCCAGGCCAACCTGCTGATCCACCCTGTTGTCGGTCTGACCAAACCCGGCGATGTCGATCACTTTACCCGCGTGCGCTGTTACGAAGCTGTGCTGGACAAATATCCGGCCTCGACCACGTCGATGTCATTGCTGAACCTTGCCATGCGCATGGCTGGCCCCCGCGAGGCTGTTTGGCATGGTCTGATCCGCGCCAACCACGGCTGCACGCATTTCATCGTTGGCCGCGATCACGCCGGTCCGGGCAAAAATTCGGCAGGTGAAGATTTTTACGGCCCCTATGACGCACAGGACCTGTTCCGCCAGCATCAGGACGAGATGGGCATCGAAATGGTCGATTTCAAACATATGGTTTGGGTGCAGGAACGCGCGCAATACGAACCGATGGACGAAATCAAGGACAAGGATGATGTCACAATCCTGAACATTTCGGGCACCGAACTGCGCCGCCGTCTGTCCGAAGGTCTTGAAATCCCCGAGTGGTTTTCCTTCCCCGAGGTCGTCAAGGAACTGCGCCGCACCAAACCACCACGCAGCCAGCAAGGGTTCACCGTGTTCTTCACAGGATTTTCCGGTTCGGGGAAATCCACCATCGCCAACGCCTTGATGGTGAAACTGATGGAAATGGGTGGCCGTCCGGTGACACTGCTGGATGGTGATATCGTGCGCAAGAACCTGTCCTCCGAACTGGGGTTCAGCAAGGAACACCGCGATCTGAACATCCGCCGCATCGGTTATGTTGCGTCCGAAATCACCAAAAACGGCGGCATCGCCATCTGCGCGCCCATCGCGCCCTATGCCACGACACGGCGCGCCGTGCGCGAAGACATCGAAAGCTTTGGCGCCTTTATCGAGGTCCACGTCGCCACATCCATCGAGGAATGCGAACGCCGCGACCGCAAGGGGCTGTATAAGCTGGCACGCGAAGGCAAGATCAAGGAATTCACAGGGATTTCAGACCCCTATGACGTTCCGGCAGATCCTGAACTGCGCGTGGAAACCGAAGGCACCGATGTGGACAATTGCGCCCATCAGGTGATCCTCAAACTGGAAAGCATGGGGCTGATCGCGGGCAACTAATCCTGCCACCCGAAAACGAAAACGCCGGCCCGCTGGGTCGGCGTTTTGCGTTAGTGCAGCGTCATCGGTGACATGTCGTTTTCAAGTGCCAGCGCAAAGGCAAGCCGCCGGTTGGCGACCAGCGCCAGCTGTTCGCCATCGCTGTTATGCACAGCAAACAACTGTTTCATATCACCGGCTTGTTGGCGCACTTCATCAGGCAGGTCAGACACGGCCACGGGTTTTACGTAAACAAGCCGATCATCGGCACGGTCTGCCAGTTTGTATTCGGTGTTCATGATTTCGCTCCCTTCGTGATCTTGATGGTCTGGACGATTGAATCGGCCACAGCGCGGGTCAGATCAACGTGCAACAGGCCGTTTTCCATCACCGCCTCGCCCACATCAACGCCATCGGCCAGAACAAAAGATTTCTGGAACCGACGTGTCGCGATCCCGCGATGCAAAAATACGCGGTCATCACCATCGTCGCCCTGACGGCCGCGGATCACCAGTTGATTGTCCTCGACCGTGATTGCCAGATCATCCTCTCCGAAACCGGCGACAGCCAGCGAAATACGGTAAGAGTTCTCCGAGGTTTGTTCAATATTATAAGGGGGATAGCCATCATTTCCGGTCTTGGCGGTCCGCTCCACCAGCCGTTCAAGCTGTTCAAACCCAAGAAGGAACGGATGCGTTCCCAGCGTCAATTTTGTCATCCGACACGTCCTTTTCAAAGCGACAGTCATGTTTGGCCCCGCATCCGCGGCGGCCGATTGGTAAAAATATGGGGATATGAACGCGCGGATGCAAGTGGCAGGGCTATGCGCAGGCCACACATGCGCCTATAATATTGACAACATTGCCAAACCCGACAGGCCCGCGCGCATGAACACATCGTCCCGAATGGAGCAGCTTGACGTGCTGCGCTACGAGCTTGAGGTGATGCGTCAGGAACATCGCGATCTTGATGATGCGATCCATGCCCTGCAGGAACGTGGCGGTGCCGATATGCTGACCATGAAACGGCTCAAGAAACAGAAACTCGCCCTCAAAGACAAAATTGTCCAGCTTGAGGACCGGATCACCCCCGATATCATCGCCTGACACGTTGCGCTGACCCGCCCGCTGGCTATAGTGCCGCTTCCTTGTTTCCTTGGGCCAAAGGGGCCGTTTCATGACACAAATTCCTGTCGGTATCATCATGGGCAGCCAGTCCGACTGGCCCACCATGCGCGAAGCGGCCGAAGTGCTTGACCAGCTTGGTGTCGCCTACGAGGCCAAGATCGTGTCGGCCCACCGCACCCCTGACCGGCTGTGGTCCTATGGACGCGAGGCCGTGGATCGGGGTTTGCAGGTGATCATCGCGGGCGCAGGCGGGGCCGCACATCTGCCCGGTATGATGGCCTCGAAAACCCGCATTCCGGTGATTGGCGTGCCGGTGCAGACCAAGGCACTGTCGGGTGTCGATTCGCTTTATTCCATTGTGCAGATGCCCAAAGGATTTCCCGTGGCGACCATGGCAATCGGTGCCGCCGGTGCGGCCAATGCGGGCCTGATGGCTGCGGGCATTCTGGCCCTGCAAGACAGCGATCTTGCGGCACGGTTGGATGCCTGGCGCGCGGCATTGTCGGATTCAATTCCGGATACCCCAAGCGATGACTGATCCGCTGACCACAGGCGCAACCATCGGCATTCTGGGTGGTGGCCAGTTGGGGCGGATGCTGTCGGTTGCCGCCAGCCGCCTTGGGTTGCGCACGCATATCTTTGAACCGGGCGCGAACCCGCCTGCAGCAGATGTCGCCCATAGCGTCACAACCGCCAGCTATGATGACACCGACGCCCTGTGCGCCTTTGCCGCCAGTGTCGACGTGATCACCTATGAATTTGAAAACATCCCGACCGCTGCGCTGGATACTCTTGAGAAACACCGGCCAATCCGGCCCGGTCGCACGGCCCTTGCAACCTCGCAGGACCGGCTGGTTGAAAAGGAATTCCTCAAGGGTCTCGGGCTACGGGTTGCGCCCTTTGCGAATGTCGAAAGTGCCGCTGATCTTGACGCCGCATTGACCGATATCGGTAGCCCCGCCATCCTGAAAACCCGCCGTTTTGGCTATGATGGCAAGGGACAGGCGCGGATCATGGCGGCAAGCGATGCCCCCGCGGCACTGGCCGATATGGCTGGCGCGCCCGCAGTGCTGGAAGGGTTCGTCGATTTCAGCCACGAGGTATCGGTGATCGGTGCGCGTGGCGCAGACGGGGCGGTGGCCTGCTTTGATCCGGGCGAAAACGTGCATCGTGACGGCATCCTGCACACCACGACAGTGCCCGCCACCCTATCCCCAAACCAGCGCACCGACGCGGTGCTGATCGCCGCGCGCATCCTGAACGCGCTGGACTATGTCGGTGTGATGGGTGTCGAACTGTTCGTCACAACGGACGGATTGATCGTCAATGAAATCGCACCGCGCGTGCATAATTCCGGCCACTGGACCCAAAATGGCTGCCTGATCGACCAGTTTGAACAGCACATCCGCGCCGTTGCAGGATGGCCCTTGGGTGACGGAAGCCGCCATTCCAACGTGGTTATGGAGAACCTGATCGGCGACGATATGGACCGCGTTCCCGCGATAGCTGCAACCAACGCTGCACTGCATCTTTATGGCAAGGTCGAAGTCAAGAAGGGCCGCAAGATGGGCCACCTGAACAAGATCACCGGGCCCTGCGCCTAGTTTCCTTCGCCAAACAGCAGATCTGTCATTTGCAATGACGGGTCAAAGCGCCCGTTGCGCAAGAATTCCAGCACTTCGGCAATCACCAGCGGGTTGTTCATCATGAATGTATGGGTCACAGGCAGCACCAGATGGTCTGTCATCCCTGGCAAGCGCGTGGATTCGACCGAAACCTTGCCATCATCCGGCCCGTCGATAATGCTGGAAAACACAGGGTTTAGTGACCGGTTTCCGGCGATAATCCCGACCTCGTAGCGCGGCAGCGCAAGACGGTTGGGCAGGCTGGTATCTTCGGTCCCAAGTTGCAGACCGGCGGGGCCGTTGGCCCATTCAAACGCTTCATATTCGCCAAAAGTATCAACCAGTTCCGAACCATGGTTGGGTGGCCCAAGCATGACAACACGCCCCATCCTGGCGGGACGGTTGGTTTGCAAATAGGCGCGCACCAATATCCCGCCCATGGAATGGGTGACAAAATGCACCCGCGCATCACCGCACGCGGCCACATCCGACGGCAGGTTCTGCGCGACCAGGGACTGAACCGTCGCCGTTGTCGATGGGTAGCCGGAATTGACGATGGTATAACCCTGAAGTTGCAGCACCTCGGCTAGGGGCAGGAACGACGCCTCGCTGCGCGCAAGCCCGTGCAGCAAGACCACGCATTCCGCCTCGGACGGCGTGACGTTTTCGGCGCGGGCCGCAAGGGGCGCAAGAATCAGCGCAAGAATGGCAAACAAACGGGTCATGACCATCATATAGGGCAGCGCAAGTCACAGGGTAAGGTCAGGCTTGCCTGACCTCGCGTGTTTCGCCAGTGTTGCGCGATGACCCGCCCAATCCGCCTTGCAACCCGTGCGATCGTGATGCACCAAAATCGGCTGTTGCTGGTGAACGCCTATAAGGGGCGCGATGATCTGTGGTGCGCACCCGGTGGCGGGGCCGAACTGCACCAAAGCCTGCCTGACAATCTGGCGCGCGAAGTGTTCGAGGAAACGGGCCTGCGCATTGCTGTGGGTCCGCCCTGTCTGCTTAACGAATTTCACGATCCTGACGGCGATTTCCATCAGGTCGATGTGTATTTTCGCTGCACCGTCACCGCCGGGGACCTTGACGACAACTGGCAAGACCCCGAAGGCATCGCGACCCACCGCCGCTGGGTGACGCGCGATGAACTGGCGGCTCTGCGCGTCAAACCCGACAGCCTTGGTGCGGTGGCGTGGCAGGACGCGGGTGCACCGGTTTATGACCCGCTGGAACCGATCCTGCGTTAGGCGCGGCGTGGCAAAAGCGAAATTGCGATGCCACCTATCACGAGTAAAGTCGCCGCAATCAATCGCCCGGTGACAGGCTCCGCCAAAATGACCACGCCAGCAGCGATTGCGATGATCGGCACGCCAAGTTGCGCGACGGCCGCGCGGGTGGCGCCCAAGGCGGGCATCACGCCATACCACAGCGCATACCCCATTCCCGAAGTGATCGCGCCCGAGATGACCGCGAGAATCGCACCCTGCCACGTCACCCCGACCGCCAACCAGATCAACGGCAGGGCGACAACGGGCAAGGCACACAAGAAATTGGCCGCCGTGGCCAGCAACGGGTCAGTCGCGCCGCGCCCGTTCAGCGAATAAATACCCCAGCCCAGGGCCGCGGCTGCCATCCAGAGCCCACCCCAAAGGTCAATCGCGGCATCGCCTGATGGCCAAAACAGAACGCAAAGCCCTGCAAGCGCAACAGCCGCACCGGCCCAGCGCAACATGGGCACCGCTGCTCCGCCAAGGATCGCGCCTGCAAACATGGTCACCTGAACACCGCCAAACAGGATCAACGCACCCAATCCTGCATCAAGCGTGCGATAGGCCAGCGAAAACCCCACCATGTAAACGGCCAGCGTGACAGCCCCGACAAGCGTGGCGCGGTTGAACACCTGGACGGGCCTGCCCCGCCGCGCGATCAAGGCCCACAAGACAACCACCCCTGCAAACACGCGCAGCGCCGCGAACACAAGCGGGTCCGTGTCGCTGTCAAGCAGCGCAAGCCGCGTGAGAACTGAATTGGCCGCAAAGGCAAACATTGCAGCAGCGGTGAGGATAAACAGACGCATGACACCCTTTCGCGGATTTGAAGGCCAAGGGCCAGAAAGAAAGATACGAAAAAGGGCGGCCACGATGGGCCGCCCTTTCTTTTGCGGATGTCCGGTCTTGTATCTCATCGTCTCTGCGAAACGATTGTCACCAAGCTGCGGACGCCGAAACCAGTGGTTTCGACTTACATCATGCCGCCCATGCCGCCCATGCCGCCCATGTCGGGCATGCCGCCACCGCCAGCGCCGCCGTCTTTCGACGGTTTGTCAGCGACCATGGCTTCGGTGGTGATCAGCAGACCGGCAACAGATGCTGCGTCCTGAAGTGCTGTGCGCACGACTTTGGCAGGGTCAATGACGCCAAACTTGAACATGTCGCCATATTCTTCGGTCTGAGCGTTAAAGCCGAACTTGAGGTCACTGCTTTCGCGGATTTTGCCCGCAACAACCGACCCGTCAACGCCCGAGTTTTCGGCGATCTGACGCAGAGGTGCTTCAAGCGCCTTGCGCACGATGGCGATACCGACGTCCTGATCCGAGTTTGCACCCTTCACACCGTCAAGATTCTTGCCAGCCTGAACCAGCGCAACACCACCACCGACAACGATACCTTCCTGCACGGCCGCACGGGTCGCGTTCAGGGCGTCATCAACGCGGTCTTTGCGTTCTTTCACTTCGATTTCCGACATGCCGCCAACGCGGATCACGGCAACACCACCGGCCAGTTTGGCCACGCGCTCTTGCAGCTTTTCACGGTCGTAATCAGACGTGGTTTCTTCGATCTGGCCACGGATCTGGGATACGCGGGCTTCGATCTCGGCTGTTGCACCGCCACCGTCGATGATGGTGGTCGTGTCTTTGGTGATCGTGATGCGCTTGGCTGTGCCCAGCATGTCCATGGTCACGGACTCAAGCTTCATGCCGATATCTTCGGAAATCACCTGACCACCGGTCAGAATGGCGATATCCTGCAACATGGCCTTGCGACGATCGCCGAAACCGGGTGCCTTGACGGCCGCGATTTTCAGACCGCCACGCAGCTTGTTGACCACGAGGGTCGCAAGTGCTTCGCCCTCGACGTCTTCGGAAATGATGACCAAAGGCTTGCCCGACTGGATCACGGCTTCAAGCAGTGGAACCATTGGCTGCAGCGAGGACAGTTTCTTTTCGTGCAACAGGATGACGGCGTCTTCCAGTTCCGTGGTCATCTTTTCGGTGTTGGTCACGAAATAGGGCGACAGGTAGCCGCGGTCGAACTGCATGCCTTCGACAACATCGGTTTCTGTTTCCAGACCTTTGTTTTCTTCGACGGTAATCACACCTTCGTTGCCGACTTTCTGCATCGCGTCAGCAATTTGCTGGCCGATTTCAGCTTCGCCGTTGGCGGAAATGGTGCCGACCTGCGCAACTTCGGCGCTGTCGCTGACGGGACGTGCCGCAGCTTTGATCGCTTCAACGACTTTCGTCGTCGCCATGTCGATACCGCGCTTGAGATCCATCGGGTTCATGCCAGCAGCAACCGACTTCATGCCTTCGCGAACAATCGCTTGGGCCAGAACGGTGGCTGTGGTTGTGCCGTCGCCGGCTTCGTCATTGGTGCGCGAGGCCACTTCTTTGACCATCTGCGCGCCCATGTTCTCGAACTTGTCTTCCAGTTCGATTTCCTTGGCGACAGATACACCGTCTTTGGTGATGCGTGGGGCGCCGAACGATTTGTCCAGAACCACGTTGCGGCCTTTGGGGCCAAGGGTCACTTTGACCGCGTCGGCAAGGATATTCACACCCTTGAGCATCCGATTGCGCGCATCTGTGCCGAATTTTACGTCTTTAGCAGCCATGTTTTAGCTCCTTTTTTGGAATTTCTTGAGGGCGAGGCGACTTAGGACAGGATGCCCAGAATGTCGCTTTCCTTCATCATCAGCAGCTCTTCGCCGTCGACGGTGACTTCGGTGCCGGACCATTTGCCAAACAGCACACGGTCGCCGGCCTTTACGGCCATCGCGATCAGCTCGCCTGAATCCTTGCGCGCGCCTTCGCCGCAAGCGATGATTTCACCCTCTGCGGGCTTTTCCTTGGCGCTTTCGGGGATGATCAATCCACCGGCTGTTTTTTCTTCGCCTTCTGTGCGGCGAACCAGCACACGATCATGAAGCGGTTTCAAAGCCATCATGCAGCTCCTTCAGCTTGTTGTTTCATGGGCCCCTTGGGGCTGTTAGCACTCACATGGGTAGAGTGCTAGCAGCGGATAGGTAGGCAAGCGCAGGGGGCGAGTCAACGGGTTAGCGTGGCGAAACCCAGCATTTTTTACACCAAGCCCAAACCAGAACCGCGCTGCCCGCTTGAGACCTCTTGCCTGCCCGCCTATCGTCGTCCGAAACAATCAGGGGTTGGCATGATGTTACGATCAATTCTGGCTTTGGCTTTTCTTGCCTGCGCGCAACCGGTTATCGCCCTTTGCGGCGGCGACAGCCTGCTTGACCGGCTTTCGAACGCTGACCGCTACTACCTTGAAGATATCAGTGCGAATGCGCCTTACGGGCGCGGGCTTATCTGGACGGCGACGCGCGGCGACCAACAGATCACGCTGATCGGCACAATGCACATCTATGATCCGCGTCTTGAACCGATCCGCGCGCAGGTTGCCGATGATGTCGCGCGCGCCGATCTGGTCCTGCTGGAAATGACCGAGACCGAGGAAGCCCAACTGCAAGCGGAACTGGGCACGAACCCCGCCCGCATGTTCCTGACCGATGGTCCGACCCTGATCGACCTGCTGGACGAACAAACCTGGGCGATGGTGGCCGAAGCCGCGTCCGCCCGCCAAATCCCGCCCTTTATGGCCGCGAAATTCCGGCCCTGGTATCTGGCTGTGACGCTGGCCGTTCCGCCCTGCGCGATGCCTGACATGGTCGCGGGACGGCGCGGGCTGGATCACATGATCCTTGATGATGCCAATACCGCCGGTGTGCCGACCCAAGCGCTTGAACCTTGGGACACCCTGTTTGACATCATGGAGGTCGGCACCCTGCAGGAACAGATCGACATGATGCGCCTTGGGTTGCTGTCGCCAGAAATCAACGCCGAAGTTTTTGTTGCCATGCTTGACGGCTACTTTGCAGGCGAAGTGGCACAGGTTTGGGAACTGTCGCGCCTGTCGCTGCAATATGTGCCCGACATGGACGTCGCACTGGCCGAGGAGATGTTCGCGATGACCGAACAAGGGCTGCTGATTGACCGGAACTACAACTGGATACCCGTGATCGAAAACGCCGCCGCGCAACACGACCGGATGGTCGTCGCGGTTGGCGCTGCGCATCTGCCCGGCGAGGACGGCGTGCTGCGTCTGCTCGAGCACGAAGGCTGGACGATCACGACCCGGTAGCGGGGCACGCAAGCGCGCCCCGCCGTTTCTTACCTGCCGCCCGACTTGCCCGGAAACGGACGTGGTTTCACCCCCTTCCCCTTGATTTGCGCGTGTTTCGCGGCAAAGGGTTGCGCCTTTTGCTGGGCGCGCTGCCCGTCAGGTTTCGGTGGCTGTTGGTCAGCCGGTTTCGGCCCGCCAAATGGCGGAGTCTTGATGTGTTTGGGCATGATAAGCCTCTGAATTGTGATGAATATTTCGCACTGCTTAGGTGCGCAAATCTGTCCCGCAAACGGGATCAGGTGGCATTGTCCATCGTCAGGGTATCCTTGTGAAAAAGGTCAGGCGCGGCACCTTCGGCCAGCGCGGTGCAATCGGATCAGGCTTTGGAAATGATCATTGTCAGGGCACTCCTTTTCAGAGCGCCTGCTTAGCATGATCCCGAAAACCGGTCAAACATCACCCCAGTCCATCAGCCCGGCCTTGCCCGCCTTGGTCAGCGCGTAAACCCCGCGTTCAACCCGCGTGAACCAGCCGTAGTGATCGTCGGCCATGATCTGACGAGCGGGCGGCACTTCGGCCCATTCAGCTACTTTTGATGCCTTGGACGGCCCATGCACGGCCAGAAACCGCGCGCAAGCCAGCGCATCCTGGCGATAGCCTGTAACGATCCCGTGGCGTGTGGCCCCACCCGCATTGGGATCACCGCGCAGCCGGTCAAAGGCGCGCAATAACCGCTGTGCTTTCTTCTTGGATTTTCGGGCGTGATAGGGGCCGGGGTCGCACATGGCCTCGACGTGCCCGTCACGCAACCGCACAAACAGTACGCCCAGCCCAAGGCGGCGGGCCAGCGCGATATTGTCGCCGCCGCCCTTCTTGGGCTTGGGCACCGCGATATAGACCAGATCGGACAGCGATTGCCGCGCCACCGCCTGATGAAACAGCGTCAGCGTGAACCCCAGTTTGAGTTCTACAATCACCGGTTCCTCGCCCGCGCGGCGCGCCACGACATCGGCCTTGCCGACTTCGCCCTTCACGTCATAGCCCTGCCCCTCAAGGTAGGCTTTGACGGCGGGATAAAGATCAGCCTCGCGCGGTTTGTTCATGGCGCACACCGGCCATGACAATCTGTCCCGTGACAGCCCAAACGATCCCTCCTATAAGGCGCCCAAACGCATCTAACCCAAGGCAATGACACAATGACAACCCTCGTATTCGGCCACAAGTCCCCCGACACCGATTCCACAGGCGCACCGATCATCTGGGCGTGGTATCTGTCCGAAGTGATGGGCATCCCCGCCGAGGCACGCCTGCTGGGCCAGCCCAACACCGAAGCGGCGTTTGTCGCACAGCGCTGGGGTTTCGCGTTGCCCGAAATCATCGAGGATGTGGCCGACGACCAGCCCTGCGTGATCGTGGATACAAACAACCCCGCCGAACTGCCCGCCAACATCAACAACGCCGATGTGCGTGCGATCATCGACCATCACAAGCTGGTCGGTGGCCTTGAAACAAAGGGGCCGATCCACATCGTGATGCAGCCCGTCGCCTGCACCGTGACGGTGATGTATGACGCGATGGGCGCGGACGTGGGCAAGATGCCCGACCCGATCAAGGGGCTGATGCTGTCGTGCATCCTTTCCGATACGCTTGAATTCCGCTCGCCCACCACAACGGCCAAGGACAAGGATATCGCCGTGGCTTTGGCCAACCAGCTGGGCGTGAAAATTCCCGACTATGCCGCTGAAATGTTTGCAGCAAAGTCCGATGTTTCTGCGTTTTCGGATGCCGAACTGCTGCGCATGGACTCCAAGGAATTCACCGTGGACGGCACAAGTTTCCGCGTCTCGGTTCTGGAAACCACCGCGCCCGCGATCGTGCTGGACCGCAAGGACAGCATCATGAAGACGATGACAACCGTGGCCGCCGAAGATGGTGTCGATCAGGTGCTGCTTTTCGTCGTCGACATCCTGAACGAAGAAGCCACGATGCTGATCCCCAACGATCTGACAAAAACCGTGGCGGAGAAGAGCTTTGGGGCAACGGTCACGGGCGACACAGTCGTCCTGCCCGGCGTGATGAGCCGTAAGAAACAGATCATCCCTTCGCTGAAGGTCTGACCGAAAACGGGGCGCTGCGGCGCCCCATTTCAATTGCCCCCCAAAAGGACAGCCCATGACCCGGATCGTTACAGCCTTCGCAGATATCTCCGCCGATTATGATGCGGCCTATGTCGATCTGTGGGGCTGCGTGCACAACGGTATCGCTGCCATTCCTTCGGCTGTCGCAGCCCTGCAAGCCTATCGCGCGCGCGGCGGTGTCGTGGTGCTGGTCACCAATTCGCCCCGCCCGTGGGATTCGGTTGCTGACCAGATCGCGGGCATGGGCGTGCCGCGTGACGCTTGGGACGCCATCGCCACATCCGGCGACAGCGCACGCGCGGCGATGTTTCGCGGCTTTGTCGGCGAAAAAGTCTGGTTCATGGGCGAAAGCCCCCGTGACGACGATTTTTTCAAGCCCTTGAGCGTGATCGACGATCCGGTCGACATTCTAAAGGTGCCGCTGGAACAGGCCGAAGGGATCGTGTGTTGCGGCCCGTTTGATACGATGGCCGATCCCGCAGTGAACCGTCCACAGTTCCTTTATGCCAAACAAAAGGGGCTGAAACTGTTGTGCGCCAACCCCGATATTGTCGTCGATCGCGGCGAAGTGCGGGAATGGTGCGCCGGTGCCCTGGCCGCGCTTTATACGGAAATGGGGGGCGAGAGCCTTTATTTTGGCAAACCGCATCCACCGATCTACGACCTTGCGCGCCGCCGCCTAAGCGCCCTTGGCACCGCCCCGGCCGATCCGCGCATTATCGCGATTGGTGACGGTATCCATACCGACATCGCCGGTGCCATGGGCGAAGATATCGATTCCCTGTTCATCACCGGCGGGCTGGCCGCTGCGGAAACGCAAACCACAGACCAGCCGGACGTGGGCGCGCTGAAATCCTATCTGGACGGCGAAATGATGAATCCGACCTTTGCGATCGGGCAATTGCGTTAGGCAAAAGAAAGGCCCGACCTGCATTACACAAGCCGGGCCAGTAGAGGGACGTTTCGTTTAGCGTTTGGGGCTGATGGCGAAGAAGATCACACCACCCAGCACCGCGCCGATAACCCAGGCATAACCACTAAGTGCCGCCAGTGCAGGCACCCAGACTGCCGCAATAGAAAAGATCGCCGCGATACCGAACGCGGTCAGCGCCTTGTCGTTCCAGCCGTTGCCATAGTGGTACTCGCCACCGGACAAGTCATAGAGCGCATCGACGTTCAGCGTTTCCTTGCGCAGCATGTAGTAATCAACGATCAGAATACCGTAGAGCGGCGCAAGCGTGGCCCCCAGCGTATTCACAAAGCCACCAATACCGAACTGGCTGATGAACGCGGTCCAGAGGCCGCCAATCACCAAGGCAAAACCCGATGTGATCAGACCGGCATTGCGAAAGCTGATTTTCTTGGGGGCAAGGTTGGCGATACCGTTCACCGCAGGGATGAAGTTGGCCACAAGGTTGATACCCACAGTCGCCGCAAAGAACGTGATCGCGGCGATGACACCCAGAATGATGCTGTCTGTCCGCTCGACGATCTCGGTCGGGTTGATGATCTTTTCACCGTAAACCACGGCCGCACCAGCTGTCGTCAGAAGGGCCAGCGCCGAAAACAGGATCATGTTGAATGGCAGGCCGGCAAGGTTGCCCTTTTTCATCGCGCTTTTGCTTTCGGCGTAGCGCGAGAAGTCGCTGAAGTTGATCATCACGGCGGCGAAATAGGCCACCATCGTGCCGACAATCGCGACAAATCCGGCGATCTCGGTGCTCCATGTGCCTTCGGGGTTGGCGAAGATCGTGCGCGCTTCGCTTAGCAGCATTCCGTCGGATTTGACCCAAAGCACGATCACAAGTCCGATCATGACAGCGTAAACAAACGGACCGGCAAAATTGAGGAATCCTTCGACCCAGTTCATGCCGCGCCAGAAGATCACAATATGGAATGCCCAGACGATCAAGAACGAAATCCAGTCGACTCCGTCCAGCCCCATTACAAGCGTGCCGTGGTCCGCCCCGGTGAGTGAGCGGATCAGCAATGCCACCGCCGTCGAGGCGAAATAGACCTGCACACCATACCAGAACACCGCCACCGTTGCGCGTAACACCGCCGGAAGCTTGGCACCTGCCGTGCCCATGCTGGCCCGCGCGAAAACCGGATAGGGAATTCCATATTTTTCGCCGGCCGCGCCGGACAGGTTCACCAGGAACATCACGAAAAGCCCCGCGACGATCAGGGCTGTAAAGGCCGTCCAGCCGCTTACCCCGAACGAGATGAACAGCGACGCCACAAGCGAATACCCGAACAGCGACTGGATGTCGTTCGCCCAGATATTGAAGATCGCGAACCACCCCCATGTCTTTTCGTCCTTGCCCGCCGGATCAAGCGTGTTGTGTTCCCCGTGTGCGCCTTGCGCCCCTACGTTTTCCATTTCCAAACTCCCTCTTTTGTTCTGATCATTCCGCAGCGACCCGGCCGTTCCTGTGGCAAGAAGCCGCTTTGGTTGGTCTTTTTGGTTGTCGACAAAAGCAAACACCCTACGTAACATGTTAGAAGAAATTCCTTCTGGTGTATATTTTGGAAATGCAAGAAAGTGCCTCTGCAATTGCCAATAAGCGAAATGCGCCAACCGGCAGAAGCGCCGGGCAAAAAAAGTGGAACCGGAGTTGGAAATGCCAATTGAAAGCAAAGACCTACAGGCCGAGCGCGCGCATGCGGCACTTTTGGAACTACTGCGTTCAGGCAAGCTGGGCAGCGGCATGTTCCTGTCGATGCCCAGCCTTGTCGATGACATCGGCCTGCCATTATCCAGCGTCCGCGAGGCCGTAAAGCGTGCCGAATCCACTGGCCTGCTGAGTGTCATTCCCAAGCGCGGCATCATGGTCATGACCGCCGATCCCGAAACGACGCGCCAATGCCTTGCCCTGCGTGCGATGTTTGATTGCGAAGGCGCGCGTTGCCTGATCGAAGGCGGCGCCGAAATGCCGCTGGCGCAACTGCGCGCGACACATCAGGATCTTCTGGACGCGGCCAATTCCGAAGATTTCCCCGACCTGTCGCAACGCGCGATTTCCACTGACCTGTCATTGCATGATTTGCTGGCAAACGGGATCGGGTCACGGCTGGCCGCCCGTCTTTATGCGGAAAACCGTGATCGGATCGCGGTGATCCAGAATTCCCGTCCTTTCCTGCCCACCCGTATCGTTTCGGCGATGAGCGAACACCTCGAGATCATCGCCGCCCTTGAAGCCCGCGATATTGGTGCAGCCCAACACGCAATCCGCCATCACTTGCACAATACGCTGCGGTGGTGGGGCATCCAGCCGGATCGCGCCTAGGCCAGATTGCCGCAGGCCTTGCGTGGGGTTGATTTTTCTGCGCCTGCAAAGTAATTAAGTTACAAATCTAAACCCCACGGGGAACATTTGTTACTGAATGGAACGCGACATGCTGGATAATATGGGTCACAACCTGCCCCGAGGCACGATCTGCATCGAGGATATCGAGATCGGCATGATGCGTTCCCTGCAAAAGCAGGTCACGGACCGCGATATCGAACTGTTCGCCGAAGTTTCGACTGACCGGAACCCTGTGCATCTTGATGATGATTACGCCCAAGACACCATCTTTGAGGGGCGCATTGCCCACGGGATGCTGACCGCTGGATTGGTGTCCGCCGTCATCGGCGAACAGTTGCCGGGCCACGGCACGGTTTATCTGGGCCAAAGCCTCAAATTCCTTGGCCCCGTGCGCCCCGGTGATGTGGTCACAGCCGAGGTTGAAGTGACCGCCATCGACAACGCCAAACGTCGCGTGACGATGGACACCCGCTGTATCGTGAACGGCAAAAAGGTGCTGGCAGGCGAGGCCGTGGTGCTGGCCCCGTCGCGCAAGTTCGACTGATCTTGCACGCCCGCGCGGGGGCGGTTAGGCAGTCCCATGCGCATTGTCCGAGACACCCAATTCGTTGATCCTGCCGACCGTGGTGCCGCCGCGGCCATCGGCAATTTCGACGGTGTGCATCTGGGCCACCAATCCGTGATTGACGTCACCCGCAAGATTGCCCACGACATCGGCGCGCCCCTTGGGATCATGACGTTTGAACCCCATCCCCGTCAGGTCTTTGCCCCCGATGCCCCGCCTTTTCGGCTGATGAACCGCGAAACCCGCGCAAACCGCTTGGCCAAATTGGGGATCGCGCGCTTGTATGAAGTGCCCTTTACCCGCGCGCTCGCCGCCCTTAGCCCGCGCGCATTCGCCCAGGACATTATCGCCGATGCACTGGGCCTTGCCCATGTGGTTGTCGGCGCTGATTTCTGTTTTGGCGCGGAACGGGCCGGCAATGCCGCCGATCTGGAACGGTTCGGCGCACAAATGGGCTTTGGCGTGACCATCGCACCGATCATGAAGCTGGCGGCAGGCGATGTGTCCTCGACCGCGATCCGCGCCGCATTGGGCAAGGGCCGCACCCGTGACGCCGCCGCGATGCTGGGCCATTGGCACCGGATTGACGGTGTCGTGATCCAGGGCGACCAGCGTGGCCGCGATCTGGGCTATCCCACTGCGAATATGTCGATCGACGGGCTGCACCCGCCCCGCCACGGCGTTTACGCCGTCAAGGTTGACGTGCTGACCGGCCCGCACAAAGGCAGCTATGACGGGGCCGCCAGTATCGGCGTGCGCCCGACTTTCGGCGTGAACCATCCCAACTGCGAAACCTTTCTGTTCGATTTCAAAGGCGATCTTTATGGCGAGCACCTGTCGGTCGCATTGGTCGAATACCTGCGTGGTGAGGAAAAATTCGACAGCCTGCCAACCCTGATCACCCAGATGGATGCAGATTGCCTTCGCGCGCGCGGGATTTTGGCCGATGTCTGAGATTGAACGCACAGGCCTGCGCGACCAGTTCTGGACCCGTGTCCCCATGGCCAAGATGAACAAGGCCGAATGGGAAGCGATCTGTGACGGCTGTGGCAAATGCTGCCTGAACAAGCTGGAAGACGAAGACAGCGGCGAAGTCGTGATGACACGCGTGGCCTGCCGCCTGCTGGATGATCAATCCTGCCTTTGCGCGCAATACCCGATCCGCCATCAGTTCGTGCCCGAATGCATCGTGCTGACACCCAAGACGATCAAGGACAACCTTTATTGGTTGCCGCAAACCTGCGGCTATCGCCTTGTTTACGAGGGCAAACCACTGTTCCACTGGCATCCGCTGATTTCGGGCGATCCGGAAACCGTCCACAAGGCGGGCGTCTCCGTGCGCGGGCTGACCGTGCCCGAATTCGAGATCGCCGAAGAAGACTGGGAAGACCACATCATCGAGGAGCCAATGTAGATGTTTTTCGCCTCTGACAACACAGGACCGGCCCACCCCAAGGTGATGGAGGCGCTGGCGCGCGCCAATGACGGATACGCCATGCCTTATGGTGTCGATCCGATCATGGAAGATGTCCGCGCCATGATCCGCGACCAGTTCGAAGCCCCCGAGGCGGCGGTCTATCTGGTCGCCACCGGCACGGCAGCCAATTCCATCGCGCTTGGCACCCTCGCCCAACCTTGGGAAACGGTGTTTTGTTCTCCCGAGGCGCATATCCACGAAGACGAATGCAATGCGCCGGAATTCTACATGGGCGGTGCGAAACTGACACTGGTGCCGTCGGTTGATGCAAAAATGACGCCGGATGCCTTGCGCGCGTCCATTGCCTTTGAAGAAGGGCGCGGCGTGCATGGGCCGCAGCGCGGGCCTGTGTCGATTACACAGGTGACGGAACGTGGCACGATTTACAGCTTGGATGAACTGAAAGCGCTGACGGCAGTGGCCAAGGAATTCGGCCTTGCCACCCATCTGGACGGCGCGCGCTTTGCCAATGCTGTTGTCGCGCTGGGCTGCACACCTGCGGAAATGACGTGGAAAGCAGGGATCGACGGGGTCAGCTTTGGCGGCACCAAGAACGGGTTGATCGGCGTCGAAGCCGTGATCTTTTTCGATCCCAAACACGCATGGGAGTTCGAGCTGCGCCGCAAACGCGGGGCGCATCTGTTTTCCAAGCACCGTTTCCTTTCCGCGCAGATGCAGGCCTATCTAACCGACGGGCTTTGGCTGGATACCGCGCGCATGGCCAATGCCAATGCCGCGCGTCTGGCCAAGGGGCTGACCGACAGCGGCTATGCCCAAATGATGTATCCGCCCCAAGCCAACATGATCTTTGCCGAATGGCCCCGCGAAGGGCACCAGCGCCTACATGATGCAGGCGCGGTTTACTATGTGTGGGCGGGCGAACTGAAGGGCGATAATCCAGCCGAACCCCTACAGGCACGGCTGGTCTGCGACTGGTCCATCGGGAACGAAGGCATAGACCGTTTTCTGGACGCGCTGCGCGGCTAAAGCGCGCCCGACAGGAAAGCGTCCAGATCCTCGATCCGGTCCTGCCCCCAGAACCTCTCGTCGGTGTCGGTAATATAGAACGGCGCACCGAAGGCACCTGCCAATACCGCGTCTTCAAGGTTCTTGGCATAGGTTTCGGCACCCGCGAGCAGGCCACTGTCGGCCAGCGCCGGATCAAAGCCGCATTCCACAAGGCAATCCTTGATAACCTCGTCATCGGCGATGTCGCGTTTGTCGGCCCAGCAGGACCGCGTGATCGCATGCACCAAAGCGCCAAGATTGCCATCACCATTCTTTTGCGCAGCGATGAACGCGTATGACGCGGGCGCAGGGTTTGTCGGCCAATGGGGGGATCGACCTTCAGTTTCAAACCCAACTTGGCCGCCTGACGGCGCAACTCCTGACGGCGCAATTCCTGCCGCCCTTCGGGGCGTTCAAACGGGGGCGTCCCGCCGGTCCGGGCAAACAGGGCCATGATGTCCAGAGGCTTGTAAGTGATCGTCGCGCCATGTTTCACCGCAACAGCCTCGAGCCGCGTGCCTGCAAGGTAGGTATTGGGCGACAGGACGGAAAAATAGTAGTCAATATGCGGCATTTGGGCCTCCTATGCGCCTCGTTTCTTTGCCTGATGCTAGACCCATGCTAAGCGGTGTCAACGTTACGAATTTGTCACCTTCGCTGGGGTGATCAGCCCCGGGGGAAGACCATGGCAAACATCCACGAACCAAAACTCATTTCCGGCAATGCGAACATGCCGCTGGCCAAAGGCATCGCCAAGCGCATGTCCATGCATCGCGGAATGAATGTCGGGCTGGTCGACGCACGTGTCGAACGGTTCAACGACGGCGAGATTTTCGTCGAAGTCTTCGAGAACGTGCGCGGCGAGGATATGTTCATCCTGCAACCCACGTCCAACCCTGCCAACGACAACCTGATGGAACTGCTGATCATCGCCGATGCCCTGCGCCGGTCGTCTGCGGCACGCATCACCGCCGTGATCCCCTATTTCGGCTATGCCCGACAGGATCGCCGCAGCAAGGCGCGCACACCGATCACGGCCAAACTGGTCGCCAACATGCTGGTCGAGGCGGGCGTGGAACGCATCCTGACCCTTGATCTGCACGCGACCCAAATTCAGGGCTTTTTCGATATTCCCGTGGACAACCTTTACGCCAGCCCGATTTACGCGCTGGACGTCAAGCACCACTTCAAGGGACAAATGGACGATGTCATGGTTGTATCCCCCGATGTGGGTGGCGTGGCCCGCGCCCGCGATCTGGCGCAACGCATCGGCGCGCCCCTGTCGATTGTCGACAAACGGCGCGGCAAACCCGGTGAAGTGGCCGAAATGACGGTGATCGGTGACGTCAAGGACCGCACCTGCCTGATCGTGGACGATATCGTCGATACGGCCGGCACCCTGTGCAAGGCAGCCGAAGTCTTGCTGGAACACGGCGCCAAAGAGGTGCACGCCTATATCACCCACGGTGTCCTGTCCGGCCCCGCAGTCGAGCGGGTCAGCAAATCGGTGATGAAGAACCTTGTCATCACCGACACCATTCAGGCCACCGAAGCCGTCACGGCCTGCCCCAACATCCGTATCGTTCCGACAGCACCCATGTTCGCCCAAGCGATTCTGAACACCTGGAGCGGCACATCGGTGTCGTCCCTGTTCGATCACAACACGCTGGGTCCGATCTATGAAGGCATGTATTCAGGCGCTTAGGGCGCGGCCCTAGTAAAGTTCCCATTCGTCGCCGTGGGGCACTTCGCCAATCGCTTGCCAACTGACGCGGACGCGCGCGACCTTGGTGTCGCCCCATGTGCGGAACACAATCGCGAACCCTTCGCAGGTGACGTCTTCGGCCTGCACATCGGCGCGGGCATTGGCGGCGTTCGACATATCCCACATGGAAATCGACACGCGCACGGCAGGGAGTTCGCGGAAAACTTCGCTGAACTGCACATGTGCACGGGTCACGCGGGGGCCTTCGCCGGTCCACATGTCACCGTCGTGCTCGAAGTCGGAAAACAGGACAACATCGCCCTGATCGACACCGACCAAATGATTTCTTAGCCTTTTCATTGCCTTACGCTATCTTCCCGCAAAGTCCCCTATACCTCTTTCCCATTAGGTAACCTAAAAATGGGGCAATAATAGGCCCTAAAACGATAAAGCCCCACACAATGGCGGGGCTTATCAGTCATTCATGAACCAGACCTTTAAGTGCGGCTGCTAAGACCCATGTGATCGCCCATGGCGACCATATCCGCCAAAAGCTTGGCCGCGTCATCAACGGGGCCGGGCTCGTTCTTGAAGGTCTCTTTCAGCGTCTCGTGCGCGGCTTTTGCCTCGTCCATCATGCGGTCAAAGATCTCTTGCGTGACCTCGTCGCGCGGCAGGGCTTTTTCAGCCAGAACCGATACGCCGCCGGCAGTGATTTCAGCGAAACCACCCGAAACAACGTATTCATCCGTGCTGCCACCATGCACAACGCGCAATATTCCGGGGCGCAGGGTGGTGATGGTTGGCGCGTGATCGGGCATTGCCGTCAAATCGCCATCCGCACCGGGAATCTGCACTTCGGACGCCTCGAGTGATGCCAAAAGGCGCTCGGGCGAGACCAGATCGAATTGTAGGTTTGCCATATCGGCTCCTTAACTCGGCTTAGGCAGCGTCTGCTGCCATTTTCTCGGCTTTGGCGATCACATCGTCGATGCCACCAACCATATAGAAGGCACCTTCGGGCAGGTGGTCGTATTCACCGGCAACCACGGCCTTGAAGGACGCGATGGTTTCTTCCAGTGGAACCTGCTTGCCGTCAGAACCGGTAAAGACCTTGGCAACGTCAAAGGGCTGCGACAGGAAACGCTCGATCTTGCGGGCGCGCGTCACAGTCATTTTGTCGTCTTCCGACAGTTCGTCCATCCCCAGAATGGCGATGATATCCTGCAAGGACTTGTAACGCTGCAGCACCTGCTGAACGTCTGTTGCCACCTTGTAGTGCTCCTCGCCGATGATCATCGGGTCAAGCAGACGCGATGTGGACCCCAGCGGATCAACGGCAGGGTAGATACCCTTTTCCGAAATCGCACGGTCCAGAACGGTTGTCGCATCAAGGTGGGCAAAAGATGTGGCCGGCGCGGGGTCGGTCAAGTCATCGGCGGGCACGTAAACGGCCTGCACGGATGTAATCGAACCGCCTTTGGTCGATGCAATACGTTCCTGCATCGCACCCATGTCGGTGGCCAGTGTCGGCTGGTAGCCCACAGCCGAAGGAATACGGCCCAGAAGGGCGGACACTTCGGAACCCGCTTGGGTAAAGCGGAAGATGTTGTCCACAAAGAACAGCACGTCCGAACCCGTGTCATCGCGGAACTGTTCGGCCAGCGACAGGCCGGTCAGCGCGATCCGCATGCGTGCTCCGGGAGGCTCGTTCATCTGGCCATAGACCAGCGCAATTTTCGACTCCTCAAGATTATCAGGAACGATAACGCCTGACTCGATCATCTCGTGGTAAAGGTCGTTGCCTTCACGGGTCCGTTCACCCACACCGGCGAACACGGACACGCCCGAGTGCACCTTGGCGATGTTGTTGATCAGTTCCATGATCAGAACGGTCTTGCCCACACCGGCACCGCCGAACAGACCAATCTTGCCACCCTTGGTGTAGGGGGCCAGCAGGTCGATGACCTTGATGCCTGTCACAAGGATTTCAGTCGCTGTCGACTGGTCCTCGAAGGCGGGTGCTTCGCCGTGGATCGGGCGGCGGGCCTTGGATTTCACGGGGCCCTGTTCGTCAACGGGATCACCGGTGACGTTCATGATGCGGCCCAAAGTGCCGGGGCCAACGGGAACGGTGATCTGTTCGTTCGTGTTGGTCACGTCCTGACCACGCACAAGGCCTTCGGTGGCGTCCATCGCGATGGCGCGAACGGTGTTTTCGCCAAGGTGCTGGGCCACTTCAAGAACCAGCGTCTTGCCATTGTTGTCAGTGTGAAGCGCGTTCAGGATCTGCGGCAGATCATCGGCGAACTGCACGTCCACAACGGCGCCGATCACCTGGGTGATCTTGCCGACGGATGCTTTAGCTTTTGCCATGTTTCGGTCTCCGGTTCGTTAGAGCGCTTCAGCGCCCGAAATAATTTCAATCAGCTCGTTTGTGATGACGGCTTGACGCGAGCGGTTGTATTGAATCGTCAGCTTGTCGATCATGTCGCCCGCGTTGCGCGTCGCGTTGTCCATTGCAGACATCCGTGCGCCCTGTTCGGACGCCCCGTTTTCCAGCAGCGCACTAAAGATCGCGGTGGCAACGCCACGGGGCAGCAAATCGGCCAGAATGGCTTCTTCGCTTGGCTCGTAGTCATAAAGCGTGGCCGCACCTGCATCATCATCCGCGTCAAATTTGGCAGGGATGATCTGCTGGGCGGTGGGGTGCTGTGTGACGACGTTTTCAAAGCGCGCAAAGAAAATCGTTGCCACGTCAAATTCGCCACCGTCAAAACGGGCCAGAATGTCGCGCGCGATATCCTGTGCATTTTCATAGCCCACGCGCTTGACCTCGGTCAGGTCAACGTGGGTCACGAAATGGCTGCCCATATCGCGTTTCAGGGCGTCACGGCCCTTTTTCCCAACGGTAACGATCTTGACCGTCTTGCCAGCTGCAAGCAGCTTGTTGGCATGGGCCTTGGCCAGCTTGGCGATATTGCCATTGAAACCGCCGCAAAGGCCGCGTTCCGCCGTCATCACCACCAAAAGATGGGTGTCATCGCTTCCGGTGCCAGCCAGCAGTTTGGGCGCGCTTGCGCTGTCACCCACACTGGCCGCCAGGCCGCTCATCACGGCGTTGAAACGTTCCGTGTACGGGCGCGATGCCTCGGCGGCTTCCTGGGCGCGGCGCAGTTTAGCAGCCGCGACCATCTGCATGGCCTTGGTGATCTTGCGCGTCGACTTGACCGTCGCGATCCGGTTTTTCAGATCCTTGAGGTTAGCCATTGTTCAGCCTCCCTTTATGCGAAGTCGGCGGCGAAGGTATCAATTGCTGCCTTGATCTTGTCCTCGGCGTCGCCCTTGATCTTGGGGTCTTCCTTGGTGATCATGTCCAACACGTCTTTGGCGTTGTTGCGCAGGTGCTTGAGCAAGCCAGCCTCGAAACGGCCCACATCAGACACGGCGATCTTGTCCAGATAGCCCTTGGTGCCAGCGTAGATCACGCAAACGATCTCGGCGTTGGTCAGCGGCGAATACTGTGGCTGCTTCATCAGTTCGGTCAGGCGTGCACCACGGTTCAGCAATTGCTGGGTCGCGGCGTCAAGGTCGGACCCGAACTGCGCAAAGGCGGCCATTTCTCGATACTGCGCCAGTTCCAGTTTCACCGGACCAGCGACCGATTTCATCGCGTTTGTTTGTGCGGATGAACCCACACGCGACACGGACAGACCGGTGTTCACAGCGGGGCGGATACCCTGATAGAACAGTTCGGTTTCAAGGAAGATCTGACCGTCAGTGATCGAAATCACGTTGGTCGGAATAAACGCGGACACGTCACCGCCTTGGGTTTCAATGATCGGCAGCGCCGTCAGCGAACCGGACCCGTTATCTTCGTTCAACTTCGAGGACCGCTCCAGCAGGCGGGAGTGCAGATAGAAAACGTCACCGGGATAGGCTTCACGGCCTGGTGGGCGACGCAGCAGCAGCGACATCTGGCGATAGGACACAGCCTGCTTGGACAGATCATCATAAATGATCAGTGCATGGCGGCCGTTGTCGCGGAAGTGTTCGGCCATCGCTGTCGCCGCGTAGGGTGCAAGGAACTGCATCGGTGCGGGATCGGATGCGGTTGCGGCCACGACGATCGTGTATTCCGCAGCGCCGGACTCTTCGAGCTTTTTCACGAGCTGGGCAACGGTTGACCGTTTCTGACCCACAGCGACATAGACGCAATAAAGTTTGTCGCTTTCGGACGTTGCAGCATCATTGTAGGATTTCTGGTTCAGGATCGTATCCAGCGCCACAGCCGTTTTACCGGTCTGGCGGTCACCAATGATCAATTCGCGCTGGCCACGGCCAATCGGGATCATCGCGTCAACCGACTTGAGGCCAGTCGCCATTGGTTCGTGAACCGATTTGCGCGGGATGATGCCCGGTGCCTTGGAGTCCGCGATGCGACGCTCTTTGGTTTTGATAGGGCCCTTGCCGTCGATGGGATTGCCCAGACCGTCAACAACGCGCCCCAGAAGTTCGTCACCCGCTGGCACGTCCACGATGGACTTGGTGCGCTTGACAGTGTCACCTTCCTTGATGTCACGGTCGGTGCCAAAGATAACGACACCCACGTTGTCGCTTTCAAGGTTCAGGGCCATGCCCTGAATGCCACCGGGGAATTCGACCATTTCACCGGCCTGCACGTTATCAAGACCGTAAACACGGGCGATACCGTCACCAACGCTAAGAACGCGGCCAACTTCTGCCACTTCTGCTTCTTGACCAAAATTCTTGATCTGGTCCTTCAGGATTGCGGAAATTTCCGCTGCTTGGATCGCCATTATCCGACCTCTTTCATAGTGTTCTGGAGTGCACTGAGCTTGGAGCGGATCGACGTGTCGATCATCTTCGAGCCCACTTTTACGACAAGACCGCCGATGAGGGATTCATCAACGGTCGCATTGATCATGACTGTTTTGCCAACCTGCGCCTTGAGCGTCTTGGCCAACTTGTCCGACTGTGCCTTGGTCAGCGCCTTGGCGCTGGTCACGTCAGCGGTTACTTCGCCTTTTTCTTCGGCCAGCTTTTCGCGCAGGGCGGTCAGCATCTGGGGCAGCACGAACAGGCGGCGCTTTTGCGCCATAAGCGCCAGCGTGTTGCCCATCATTGGTGACAGTTTCATCTTTTTGGCAAGGGCTGTCACGGCGCCTGCCTGCTCGTCACGGCTGTAGATCGGCGAAGCGATCAGCGCGTTCAGGTCAGCGCTGCTGTCCAAGGCGCCTGACAAGGCATTGATATCTGTTTCAAGAGCTTTCAGCCCTTTGCCTTCCTTGGCGAGGTCGAACACGGCCGAGGCGTAACGCCCCGCAATTCCGGTCGAGATCGAAGCTGGTTCAGACACGTCCACCCTTCCGATGTCTAGGGCCCGAACCGGACCAGCACCGCAACGCGGAACACAGTATCGGATGGGCAGCGGTTTTGCCCGTCCTGATGGATGGGCGGCAAATTTGGGCCGATGTAGCAGAGCCGTGTGATTGCCGCAACCGCCTTAACGCTGGATTGTTGGTGCTGCATACATTTGTATACAGGGCGATGGCCTACCCTGCGTCAATACGCCCTGCCCTTTATCCATATAGCTGAACAGCTTGCGGGGCATTCCACGGTGCGGCCCGCCTTAGGGCCGCGAACGCAAGGGAGTGTCAGGGTGACGCAGGGCCGGTTCAGGCTGCTTGCCGATTCCCTCCAGAACGCGCAGCGGACGGCGCACCGCTTCGGGCAAACCGGGCCGCGTTGGGGCCGCGACCTGCTTGCTGGCTTCGACCATCAGCACGCCCCCCGCAGCAAATACCGGAATATGCCGGCCCGCCGATTCCATGAACCCTGCCATGCGCCGCCAGATCTTGCGATGGGACGGCGGCTGATACAGTGTCGACAGCGAGGTTTCGACAACAAAGCGATGCGCACGCAACTGCGCCTCAAGCTGTCCCAGCGAATACGGGCGGCCATAGCCAAAGGGTGTCTTGTCGCGGCGCGACCACATGCCCGCACGGTTTGGCACGACAATCACCACTCGCCCGCCGGGGCCAAGCACGCGCCAGACCTCGGCCAGTAACGCATTGGGATCGTCGGACGTTTCCAGCCCGTGCAACAACACCAGCCGGTCAACCTGCCCCGTCTGCACAGGCCAAAGCGCATCTTCGCACAGCACCGACACGTTAGGCTGACCTGCGGGCCATGGCATGACGCCCTGGGGGCCGGGCATCAGCCCGATCACGCGACGCGCATCCGCCAGAAACGGGCGCAGCAACGGCACCGCAAAGCCGAATCCGGCAACCGTCTGCCCTTTTGTGTCGGGCCACAGCGCCACAAGTTGGTCGCGGATCACCTTTTGCGCCGCACGGCCCAAGGGACTACGATAATAGAAATTGCGCAGATCAAGCACATCAAGATGCATTGCAGCCGC
The DNA here is from genome assembly GCF_042466115.1 of Octadecabacter sp. R77987. Classification (NCBI taxonomy): domain Bacteria; kingdom Pseudomonadati; phylum Pseudomonadota; class Alphaproteobacteria; order Rhodobacterales; family Roseobacteraceae; genus Octadecabacter; species Octadecabacter sp. R77987. The sequence goes on from NZ_JAXHBQ010000001.1 coordinate 1,482,326, forward strand.
CACTCCTTTGCGCGAACCTGTGCAGCATACCAACAGAAAGCGACAATGCCATGCCCCTTGAAATCGTCACCGTGCCTTGCTTGTCAGATAACTACGCTTTCCTGATCCACAATAGCGCGACAGGGCAAACCGCGCTGGTTGACGCCCCAGAGGCGGCACCCGTGCAGACCGTGCTGGACGCGCGTGGCTGGACACTGACGGACGTGGTGCTGACCCATCACCATTGGGATCATGTTGATGGATTGCCGCCGCTGCGCCGGGATGACGTGCGTGTGATCGGCGCTAACGCGGATGCGCACCGCCTGCCCCCGCTTGATCTGGCGGTGGCAGATGGTGATATTTTCGACCTTTGCGGTGAAAGCGCCGAGGTTTTCGACGTCTCCGGCCATACCCTAAACCACATTGCCGTTTTTGTTCCCGCCGCCAAGGCTGCCTTTACCGCCGACAGCCTCATGGCGATGGGCTGTGGACGGCTGTTTGAAGGCACGCCACAGCAAATGTGGCATTCCATGCAAAAGCTGCGCGAACTGCCCGACGACACGATGATTTTCAGCGGCCACGAATACACCGCCACCAACGCAAAATTCGCGCTGTCCATTGAACCGGACAATCCCGACATTATGTCCCGTTCACGCGCAGTCGATGCGGCGCGGGCCAAAGGCAAGGCAACGGTGCCCTCGCTTTTGGCGGATGAAAAACGCACCAACCCCTATTTGCGCGCGGATGATCCGGCACTGATGGCTGCAATTGGCATGCATGATGCACCAGCGACAGCGGTTTTTGCCGAAGTTCGTAAACGCAAAGACATTTTCTGACGCGCGAAACGCCAAAAAATCAGGCGTGCATGTGAGTCTTTTCGGCAATGTGAACGGAAAAGTTCAAAAAACAGCTTGAAGGTTGCCGAATAAAACCGAACTTTAACTATAAGAGGCCACGGTCGGAACGGGGCACGCCCCACCCAGACCCCGAATAGAGGAGCACTCAACGTGCCGTCTTTCTCGAACACACTTGAGCAGTCCATTCATGCGGCCTTGGCCCTTGCCAACGCACGCCGTCACGAACTGGCTACGCTGGAACACCTCCTGCTGGCGCTGATTGACGAACCTGACGCCGCCCGCGTGATGAAGGCGTGCTCGGTCGATCTGGATGCCCTGCGCAAAACGCTCGATGATTTCATCGAAGATGACCTGTCAACGCTGGTCACGGATATCGAAGGCAGCGAAGCCGTGCCAACGGCCGCCTTCCAGCGCGTGATCCAGCGCGCCGCGATCCATGTGCAATCATCGGGCCGCACCGAAGTGACGGGTGCGAACGTGCTTGTCGCGATCTTTGCCGAACGCGAAAGCAATGCCGCCTATTTCCTGCAAGATCAGGACATGACCCGCTATGACGCGGTCAATTACATCGCCCACGGCGTCGCCAAAGACCCCGCATTTGGCGAAAGCCGCCCCATCACCGGGGCATCGGACATGGACGAAGACCTGTCAGATGGCACGGTCGAGGGCGAGGAAAAAGAATCCGCGCTTGCGAAATACTGCGTCGATTTGAATGCCAAGGCCCGCAAGAACGAAATTGACCCCCTGATCGGCCGCGATCACGAAGTTGAACGCTGCGTGCAGGTGCTGTGCCGTCGCCGCAAGAACAACCCGCTGCTGGTCGGCGATCCGGGCGTTGGCAAGACCGCCATCGCCGAAGGGCTGGCGCGCAAGATTGTCGCCGGGGAAACGCCCGAAATCCTGGCCAACGCCACGATCTATAGCCTTGATATGGGCGCGTTGCTGGCTGGCACCCGCTATCGCGGTGATTTCGAGGAACGCCTGAAGGCGGTGATGACCGAAATGGAAGAACATGATGATGCGATCCTGTTCATCGACGAAATCCACACCGTCATCGGGGCCGGTGCCACCTCTGGCGGGGCGATGGATGCATCCAACCTGCTGAAACCCGCCTTGCAGGGCGGCAAACTGCGCTGCATGGGATCAACTACCTACAAGGAATTCCGCCAGCATTTCGAAAAGGATCGCGCATTGTCACGCCGGTTCCAGAAAATCGACGTAACCGAACCGTCGGTTGATGATGCGGTGAAAATCCTGAAAGGGTTGAAACCCTATTTCGAAGAACACCACGGCATCAAATACACCGCCGATGCGATCAAGACGGCTGTTGAACTTTCCTCGCGCTATATCAATGACCGCAAATTGCCAGACAAGGCGATTGACGTCATCGACGAAGCTGGCGCCGCGCAACACCTCGTTGCCGAAAGTAAGCGCCGCAAGACCATCGGCGCCAAGGAGATCGAGGCTGTCGTGGCGAAAATCGCCCGCATCCCGCCCAAAAACGTCTCCAAGGACGACGCCGAAGTGTTGCGCGATCTGGAGCCCTCGCTGAAACGGGTCGTGTTCGGTCAGGACAAGGCGATCACCGCCCTTGCCAGCGCGATCAAACTGGCCCGCGCGGGCCTGCGCGAACCGGAAAAACCCATCGGCAACTACCTGTTTGCCGGCCCAACCGGTGTGGGCAAAACCGAAGTCGCCAAACAACTGGCCGATACGCTGGGTGTGGAACTGCTGCGGTTCGACATGTCCGAATACATGGAAAAACATGCGGTTTCCCGCCTGATTGGCGCCCCTCCCGGCTATGTCGGGTTCGATCAGGGCGGCATGTTGACGGACGGCGTGGACCAGCATCCGCATTGCGTGCTGCTGCTGGATGAAATGGAAAAGGCCCACCCGGACGTTTACAACATCCTGTTGCAGGTCATGGACCACGGCAAACTGACCGATCATAACGGCCGCACCGTCGATTTCCGCAATGTGATCCTGATCATGACCTCCAACGCAGGCGCAACCGAACAGGCGAAAGAGGCCATCGGCTTTGGCCGTGATCGCCGCACCGGCGAAGACACCGCCGCGATCGAACGCGCCTTTACACCGGAATTCCGCAACCGTCTGGACGCGGTGATTTCCTTTGGCGCACTGCCCAAGGACGTGATCCTGCAAGTGGTCGAAAAGTTTGTGCTGCAACTGGAAGCACAATTGATGGATCGCAACGTGTCGATTGAACTGACCAAGCCCGCCGCCGAATGGCTGGCCGACAAGGGCTATGATGACAAAATGGGTGCGCGCCCGCTGGGCCGCGTCATTCAGGAACACATCAAGAAACCACTGGCCGAGGAACTGCTGTTTGGCAAACTCGCCAAGGGTGGTCTGGTCAAGGTCGGTGTCAAAGGTGGCAAGCTTGATCTGCAAATCGAACCACCGGAAACAGCCCGCATTGCAAGTGCAAACAAAAAGCCGCCGCTTCTTACAGCTGAATAGTCCGATGCGGCTTGCCGTATCTGTGATCCTCATGTCCCTCGCCGCGCCCGCCGTGGCGAGGGATATTGTTTTGGGGCTGCCGATCGACTGCGACCTGGACGAGGTTTGCTATATCCAGCAATTCGTCGATCATGACCCAAGTGCAAACGCCCGTGACTTCGCCTGCGGAATGCTGACCTATGACGGGCACAAGGGAACCGATTTCGCGCTGCCCGACCGCGCGATGGTTGACCTTGGTGTCAACGTGGTCGCTGCCGCGCCCGGGACCGTGCGCGGGGTGCGCGATGAAATGCCCGATATCCTGCAAGGCCAGGCCGGTGCGCCTGACACAACAAATCGCGAATGTGGCAACGGTGTGGTGATCAGCCACGGCAACGGCTGGGAAACGCAATACTGCCACATGAAACGCGGGTCGATCACCGTGCGAACGGGCGACCGTGTGGCGATGGGTGCCGTCTTGGGCCAGGTCGGGATGAGCGGGCAAAGCGAATTTCCCCACCTGCACCTGTCCCTGCGCCAGAACGGCGATGTGGTTGATCCCTTCGATCCCGATGGCACCATCACCTGCGGCGAGATCGACGAGACGCTGTGGACACGTCCGGTTTCCGCGCCGCCCGGTGGGATGATCAGCATCGGGTTTTCTTCGGGCGTTCCCGACTACGACCTGATCAAGGCTGGCGATGCCGCTGCCCTGTCGCTGGCACCGAACGACGATCTTGTGCTGTGGGGATACGCCTTTGGCGGCCTGACCGGCGATGTGATGGTGACGACAATCACACCCCCTGACGGCACGACAATCGAAACCCGTTCGGACCCTCTGGACCGCCCCAAGGCACAGTATTTTCGCGCAGGCGGGCGGCGTGCCCCGGATGGTGGCTGGCCCGCGGGTGCCTACACGGGCAGCGTCACGATCCTGCGCAATGGCGCGGCATATGACGTCATGCGCGCGACAATCAGCGTTCAGTAAGCTTCAGTTCGATCCGGCGGTTTTGCGCCCGTGCAGCATCAGTGTCGGCCGGGTTGATAGGCTGGTATTGCCCAAACCCATTGGCCGCCAGACGATCCGGCGGAATACCCAGAAAGTTCACCATATAAAGCACAACCGACAGCGCGCGCGCCTGACTAAGCTCCCAGTTGTTGGCGAATTCACCAGTGCCGGACAGCGGCACATCGTCGGTATGCCCGTCCACGCGGATCACCCAATCAATTCCATCGGGAATTTCATCCGAAATGGCGCGCAGGATGTCGGCAACCTTGGCAATTTCACCACGCCCGGCATCAGACAACGTGGCGCGCCCCTGTTCAAACAGAACTTCAGACGAAAACACGAAACGGTCGCCTTCAATGCGCACGCCATCCTGACCATCCAGAACCTCGCGCAATTCCCCAAAGAAATCAGACCGGTAGCGTTCCAGATTCTGCGCCTCGGCGGCCAGTCGGGCGGCCTCGGCCTCAAGGCGTTCACGTTCCGCCTGTTCCAGCGCCAGCGCGCGGCGTTCTTGCGCGGCCACACGGGCCAGCGCGGTATTAAGCTGCGCACCAAGGCTTTCAATCTGCACTTGCGCGGCGACATCTTCGTCCTCGGCCAGATCAAGCAGGGTTTGCAGCGTGCCGATCTGGTCGCGCAGGGCGCGCACCTGTTCATTCAGGATCGCAACTTCGCGTTGGCTGTCGGCCGATAGCGCCTCTTGCTCGGCCAGCGCCTGATTGGCTGCGGCCAACAGCGCTGCTTGGCGGTCGGCCTCGCTCATCTGGGTCGCGGCTGCATTTTCGGCAGCGGTCACAGCGGCCAAAGCTTCGGCCAAGCGCGCCTCGAGGGTCGCGCGCGCAGTGCCTTCCGTTTCGCGCATGGCGGCGATCTGCGCTTGCAAGTCGTCCTGCGCCAACAAGGCTTCGGCCAATCGGTCTTGCAGGTCTGTCTGCTCGGCCTCGCCTGCTGCAACGGCGGCGGCAAGCGCAGCCTGCGCCGCGTCAAGCGCGGTTTCGCTGCTGTCCTGATCTGCCAGTGCTGCCAAAAGGCGCGCGTTCAGATCAGCCTTTTCGGCGGTTTCGTTCACCAGTGCCGCCTCGGCCTCGCGCTGCGCCAAAAGGGCGGCGGCAAGACGCAAGTCCAGATCGTCCTGCGCCGTTTCAGCGGCGGCAAGCAGGGTCAGGGTTTCTTCGGCAGCGCGGCGCTGTTCTTCCAATGCGAGGGTCATCGCGGTCAGTTCTGCATCTGCATCCGTCAGCTTGTCGCGCAGGGCTTGCGCCGCGGCAGCATCAGCCAGTTGTGCAGCTTCCAATTCGGAAATGCGCGCCGTGTCAGCCGCGCCCTCAGCGCGAAGATCGGCCACCAAAGCCTCGAGCGCTTCACGGCGTGCAGCCGCAAGGCGCGCGGCCTCAGCACTTGCGTCAATTTCATCGCGTGCGGTTGCCAGCGCCAGATTCAACGCGTCCTGTTCACCAAGCAATTCATCGCGCGTGCCTTCCAGTCCCGCGACCGTTTCGCGCAGGTCACTGCGCTGCGCGAGAAGGCCCGCGACCTGTGCCTCGAACCCTGTGATACGGTTTTCAGCCGCGACCAGCGCAGCCGCTTGCGCATCGCGCTCCTGCGTGAGGCTGGCGACCAAGGCCGCCTGTCGTTCCGCTTCGTCGGATGTCGCGGCAAGTGACGTGGTCAACGACCCGACAGTTGCCGCCAGTTGCGCAGAACGGTCCTGTTCCAGCCCCAAGGCCTGCGCCAGCGATGCCACTTCGGCCGTGAGTTGCGACAGGCGCGATTCCTGTCCTGTGATCGTTTCGCGCAGAACGAACTGGATCACCATAAAGATCGTCAACACGAACATCAGGACCAGCAAAAGACCCGTCATCGCATCGACAAACCCCGGCCAGATCGAGGCCTGAAACCGTGTGCCTGTGCGCCGGCTTAGGGCCATTAGCCCTGCCCGCCATCACCCTTGCGGGCGCGGTTTTGCGATTGGCGCAATGCGCGGGTCAGCGCAGCGATGTCTGTGCGCAGATCGGCCAAAACCTCTTGGCGACCCGCTGCCATTTCCTCGAGGATGCGCAGCAGTTGCACATCAATCGAGCGCAAGCGCATCCGGCTTTCGGCGTCGATCCCTTCCATGCCGCTGTCTTGCAGCTTTGCAATCAGCGCCTCCTGGCCATCGGCCACGCGAAGCAGGGCGGCATTGCTGTCACCCTGATCCAGTTTTTCCGTCAGTTTTTCCACAGCGCCGACAAGATGTCCCATGCGTTCGTCAACCTGCGTGCGGCTGACATCCGATTGCGTGAACATCAGCTGCAGGGATTCCATTTGTTCGGCCATGTGATCAATCACACCGGCCATCACGTTTGCTTCGCCGCTGCCGCCTTCTTCGCCGCTGGCGAAACCGACGCGGGTGATCGTTGACAGCCATTCCTCAAGTTCGCGGTAGAACCGGTTCTGGCCGTGACCTGCGAACAGTTCAAGCAGGCCGATCACCAGTGACCCGGCCAGCCCCAACAGCGACGAGGCAAAGGCCACGCCCATCCCGCCAAGTTGGCTTTCCAGCCCCGCTTGCAGGCGGTTGAAGATATCGACGCCTGTTTCACCTTCGTCAGGGGTCAACGATTGGATCGTTTCGACGAGCGCGGGCACCGTCGTGGCAAGGCCATAGAACGTTCCCAAAAGGCCAAGGAAAATCAAGGTATTGACGATATATCGCGTGATTTCACGGGCTTCGTCGATGCGTTGCGCCACACTGTCCAGAATGGACCGGCTGGACGACGACGAAATCTGCATCCGCGATCCGCGTGAACGCAGCAAGGTTGCAAGCGGCGCTAGCAATTGTGGCGCGATCGTAATCTCGTGGCCGATCCGTTCGCGTGCGAACCCTTCGATCCAGCGCACCGCGCGGATCAGTTGCGTGACCTGCCCGAAACAGGCCAGTATCCCGATGAAAAACACCACCAGAATAAAGCCGTTCAGATACGGATTGGCGAGGAATACCGGCCCCACGCGCGGCGCTGCCAGATAGGCACCCGCCGCGACAAGGGCCAGCACAACCAGCATCGACGTGATCTGGCGCACGGGTTGGGAAAACTGCGGCTCGGCCTCTGGGTCCCTTTTGTCCATCTGGGCAACAGGTCCTCTCAATTGTTTGTGGCCCTGAACATAGGGGCAGCGCGCGCAAAACCCAAATGAAATATGCCTGATCAGCCTGTTGTCAGGGCGCGCACACGGGTCACGAGCCACGCCATTTCCGCGTCCTTGATCCCCATCTGCGTCAGGTGACTGGCCGTGTTGAACAGGTATTCGGTGTTGGGGCCGCGCCCACCCACGGCACGCGCGATCATTTGCGCCTGCTGTTCCAGCGGAAACTGGCAATACTGCACGTGATCGCGATTGATCACATAGGCCAGCGCCGTGACGGTTTCGCCGCCTTCAAGGATCAACGGCACATGTGCCTCGAGGTAGGCGGATGAAATCAGCTCGCGCTCGCGCAGGTAGGTATGCACCGCGTCTTCTTCGCCGTCTGCCACGCGAAACGCCACGCCGGTGCAACGCCCCCCCTCTGCCTCGTCCAGCGCCAGCACCAGCCCCGGATCATCTTCGGTGCCGCGATGATGGATCGACAGCATGCAGAAACTGCGGTGATACCCGTCCAGCCGCGCTGTGACGGTTTGCGCAGGTGTGAAACCGGGGTTCCACAAAAGTGATCCGTATCCGAAAACCCAAAGCGGCATTGTGCTGGTCCTTGCAAACTGGCCCCTGTAAACACCAGCTTGGGTTTGGGCGAAAGGGCCACGTGATGAAGCGTTTGATCTGGATCGTCGGTATTTTTGCGCTGCTGTATGGCGGCTACTGGTTTGTCGGGCGCAGCGGCATCCAGACTGGCGCTGAAACGGTGCTGACCGACATGCGCGATGATGGCTGGACGGTGGATTATACCGACCTGTCGACTCGCGGTTTTCCATCGCGATTTGACACAACCTTGACCGATGTGACCCTGTTTGATCCCGCGACCCTGTCCGGCTGGACCGGTGACTGGCTACAGGTTTTTGCCTTGTCCTACCGCCCCAACGAGGTGATCGCCCTGTTCCCTCCAGACCAAACGCTGACCCTTGGCGGAGAAGAATTTCGCCTTGAAAGCAGTGATATGCGGGCAAGTGCCGCCGTGCGTGCTGCAACAAACCTGCCGTTCGACCGCGCGACACTTGATATGCAGGCGCCGCGCCTGAACGGGCCCGATGACGCATGGCAAATCGCCGCCAGCCGCATATTGATCGCCTTGCGCGACACGCGCGTCGCGACCAATACCTATGATTTTTTCGCAGAGGTTGAATCTCTTGCCCTTCCACGGGACATCCGTCTGATGCTTGATCCTGATGCTGCCCTGCCCCAGGCAATCCGGTTGGCGCGGCTTGACGGCAATCTGTCCCTGTCCCATCCGGTTGACCGCTTTGCGGGGGATGCTCCGGTTAATGTCACGGGCATTTCCCTGCGCGAGTTTGCCCTTGGCTGGGGTGATCTGGAGTTCCGTGCCGTGGGTGATATTGTGGCTGATGCGTCGGGCTTTGCAAGTGGCAACGTGACCCTGACCCTGCGCCGCTGGCAAGAGGTTCTGGACCTTCTGGTGCGCGCGGGCATGGTTCAGGAAAACGCCTCGTTCACGATCGCGGCGATGGCACAAAACATGGATGCAACGCCGGATGATCCAGACCTTCTGACGCTAAAAGTCACAATGGCAAACGGGCTGATGAACATTGGCGGCCTGCCGGTCGGCACAGCGCCGCAGTTGCGCTAGCGGCAGTAGCTGCCAGACCTGTAGCGCGCCGTGTCAAAATGGAAATGATCGCGATGATCAGCATTGGCATCGGGGCCAAGAACAGTTCCGAATGGCCCGCAGGCCGCGCGGTGCATTTCGCGCAGCGCCCGCCCGCGCGCGCCCGACCCCCAGTCACGCAACACGCTGATTTCCGACCCGTCCCGTAGTTTGATCGCGGAAATGTCGATTGCGCGCCCAAAGGCGTGTTCCGACAGCCGCCCGCCGCTACGGGTGCGGCAGGAATAGTGCCCGATCACCCTTAGACCTGCGATGCCGCCACCCTGATCGGCAACTGCGCGGCGCGCGCCGTCCTGAACCCAGCGGCGCAGCGCGCCCGCTGTGCGGCAATCCATGATCGCCGAAGGCGACAGGCGCACGCCAGCGACTGTTCTCACCCGCACGGCGCCTTCGACACCACAACTGCCAGGACCGGGATGATTGCCAATCGTATCCCCCTGAATTTCCAGATCGCCGCAAACGGCACCGCGCTGGCGTTCACGATCTATCCGGCGCGCCATCGCAAGAATTTCAGGCGGGCGCACCGTTGGGCGCGGTGAAAACGGCACAGCTTGCAAACTCATCGTGGACAGGAACCATTCGGCCCGCGCTTCGGGACCGGTGCGGGCGATGGCAGGAACGACCGCGCGCGCAACTGGCCGCAGCGACGTGTCGGGCGCTTCGGCCATCGCGGCGACGGTCAGCGCCAACAGCACGATGAATGCCGCGCGGATCATGTTTTCTTGGGTGCGCGGCCAAAGTTCGGCGCATCCGTATCCTGCCCTGCTTCGATGATTCCGCGGCGGATCGCGCGGGTATGGGTGAAATAGTCGTGCAACATATCACCGTCACCCTGACGGATCGCGCGCTGCAGGGCGAACAGTTCTTCGGTAAAGCGACCCAGTATTTCCAGCGTGGCCTCTTTGTTATTCAGGAAAACATCGCGCCACATGGTCGGGTCGCTGGCCGCAATACGAGTAAAATCGCGAAAACCGGCGGCCGAGTATTTGACGACCTCGCTATCGGTCACGCGGCGCAAATCATCGGCCACACCGACCATCGTGTAGGCAATCAGGTGCGGCGTGTGGCTGGTGACGGCCAGCACCAGATCGTGATGATCGGCCTCCATCGTTTCGACGAAACTCCCCATTCCTTCCCACAAGCCACGCAAGCGGGCGACCGCATCGGCGTCCGCATCACCCGGCACGATCAGACACCATCTGTTGTCGAAAAGCTCCGCAAAGCCCGACCGCGGCCCCGATTGTTCGGTCCCTGCCAAAGGGTGGGCTGGCACAAAATGCACGGTGTCCGGCAGGTGCGGCGCGACCGCATCAATCACCGCCTGCTTTACGGACCCGACATCGCTCACTGTCGCACCGGCCTTCAGGACCGGCGCTATTTCCGCAGCGACCGCGCCCATCGCGCCGACGGGCACACACAGCACGACCAGATCTGCGCCATCTGCCGCTTCGGCTGCGGTCTCGGCGATGTGGTCGCACAGGCCAATCTCGCGGGCAATCGCGCGTGTTTCGGCAGACCGCGAGGTGCCGACGATTTCGCCAGCAAGCCCCGCGCGGCGCATCGCATGCACCATGGATGACGCGATCAACCCAAGGCCGATCAGGGCAACGCGGTTGTAAATCACACTCATGTCCCTGCCCCTTTGAATTGGCCGACCGCGTGGACGACGCGGCGACAGGATGCTTCGTCACCCACGGTGATGCGCAGGCAGTTAGGCAGCCCGTATCCCGCGACACGGCGCACCAGTATCCCTTCGCTGCGCAGGTGTTCGTCACAGGCTACCGCTTCGGCCTCGTCCGCAAAGCGCGCCAGCACAAAATTCGCCATCGAGGTATCGGACGGGACACCCAAAGCGGCCAAACCGTTGGCCAACCATTCGCGCCAGCGGGCGTTTTCCGTGCGGCACTTTTCCAGATAGGCCGTATCGCGGACCGCGGCTTCTGCCGCGGCAAGGGCGGCGGCGGACAGATTGAACGGACCGCGAATGCGGTTCAGCACATCAATCACCGCGCGTGGGCCATAGCCCCAGCCAACACGCAGCCCACCAAGGCCATAAATCTTGGAAAAGGTGCGCGACATGAACACGTTGTCACGCCCATCGAGCAGCGCGGCCCCCGCGTCATAACCTTCGACAAATTCGGCGTAGGCACCGTCAAGAACCAGCATCGCTTGCGGTGGCAAGCCATCGGCCAGTCGTTCCAGTGCCGCCATGCCCAGCATCGTGCCGGTCGGGTTGGCGGGGTTGGCGATGAACACCAGTTTCGTGCGCTTGGTGCAGGCCGCCAGAATGGCATCCACGTCCACCACGCGGTCACGTTCGGGCACATTGACGGCCTTGGCCCCCACGGCCGAGGTATAGATCGGATACATGGAAAACCCGTGGTCCGTATAGATGATCTCGTCGCGCGGGCCAGCATAGGCTTCGGCCAGAAGATGCAGGATATCACCACTGCCGACACCGCAAATCACGCGGTCGGGATCAACCGACCAGACCTCGCCGATGGCACGGCGCAGGCTTGCATGATCTGTCGACGGATAGCGGTGCAAATCATGTACGGCGCGCGAAAACGCTTCCTTGGCGGCAGGGCTGGGGCCAAGCGGGTTTTCGTTGGACGACAGCTTGAGAACATTGGTCTGCCCGTCAACGCTGGATGCGCCGCCCTGATACAGCGCAATATCCAGAATTCCCCGTTGCGGTTTGATCTTCGCGCCCATGGCAGAGGCCTTTCCCATAATCCTTGCAACTTCTAGCGGCCACATCCGTCCAAGACCAGCCAGAAGGTGCAGATACGCAAAAGGGCCGCAGCTTGCGCCGCGACCCTTGAATTTGAACTGCCTGAACCGATTAGTTCTTGGCGTAAAATTCCACGACGAGGTTCGGTTCCATCATGACGGGATAAGGCACATCGCCCAGCGCAGGGGTGCGCACGAACGTTGCTGTCATTTTGGAATGATCGGCGTCGATGTAATCGGGCACGTCGCGCTCGGGCAGCTGTGTGGCTTCCAGAACGACAGCAATCTGCTTGGATTTCTGGCGCACTTCGATCACATCACCTTCCTTGACGCGGTAGGACGGGATATTGACGCGCTGGCCGTTCACGGTGACGTGGCCGTGGTTCACGAACTGGCGTGCGGCAAACACTGTCGCCACGAACTTGGCGCGGTACACAACGGCGTCCAGACGGCGTTCCAGCAGACCGATCAGGTTTTCACCTGTATCGCCTTTTACGCGCTCGGCCTCGCCATAGATGCGGCGGAACTGCTTTTCGGTCAGATCACCGTAGTAACCTTTCAGCTTTTGCTTGGCGCGCAGCTGGATGCCGAAATCGGACAGTTTGCCCTTGCGGCGCTGACCGTGCTGGCCGGGGCCATATTCACGACGATTGACGGGGGATTTCGGACGACCCCAGATGTTTTCACCCATCCGGCGGTCAATTTTGTATTTGGCAGACGTGCGTTTGGTCACGGCTGATCTCCTTCTTAGGGGCCCTTGAGGGCGTGAAGGGCGTTGTCCTCTGGCCGAAGCCCGACAGGCATCCCCTTGCAGGGGCCACCAACACCAATGAATGCGCGCTTATATAAGTGTCTTGGACGGAGTCAACGGCTATCTGGCTGCGGCCCAAAGGTAATGTTGCTGGGCCGTTTCAAGGCAATCCATAGCGTTGCAAATATCACGATCAGGCTCAGGATAAACCAGACGGATCCAACGATCCCTTCGGTCAATCCGGTCCGCCCCGCGATTGACGCCGCATCACTCATCACATCAGACCCGAACCGGCGTGGGATGATCGTGTCGGTGGCAATATCCCACGGCACATAAAGCATGCTTGCCAGCCCGATCACCCGCAGGATCAAATCAGACACCTGGGCATGCAGCCACCACGCCACCGCAATCAACGCCGCCCCGATCAGCAGGGTAAACCCGACCGCGAACATGTCGCGCATATAGAATAATGCCGCAAAGATCATCACGGCCCCAACGCCTGCGGCCACAGCCCTGTCCGCGCGCGATAGAACAGCAGCCAAAAACAGCGCCGCACCAATGATCAAAGACCCAAGATAGCCCGCTGTCGAAATCCAGAACCCGTTGCCACCCCGGGTGACGGCAAGCCCGCCTTCGTTTTGATGGAAGGTAACGGAAACAACCTCGCCACCCGTCGCCAGCGCCATGCCTGCGTGGGACAGCTCGTGAAACAGCACGACAAGCACACGAAGGGGCCAGATCACATTGGTGTTCCAAAGGGCGTAAATCAGAGCCGTCAGCACGATCAACTGCCAATGGCCCATGAGGTAGCCACCAACCTTGGCCAAGTTCAGGCCGCCTTGTGACGCAGGATCGCCGCCTCGCTGCCCGAGAGAACGCGGCGCGCATATGCACCGTATGCCTGCGGATCAGCCTGAATTTCGGGCACCTGCGCAAACAGAAGCGCGCGCTGGTCCGGGTCCATCGTATCAAGGCCGGCACTGGCCGGGTGAAAGCTTTCGGTTTCCACGTTGTTGGCAAACACGACCTGATGGCTGGGCAACAACATGTGGATATAAGTCACCTCGCGCACCGCGTGATCAACCAGGATGTTGTGATCGTTCACCAGGTCACGGGCCGTCACCAACACTTCGTCGGCATTGAACAGTTCGCGCGCCCGCGCGCCGCGCAACAAAATCCGGTGATCGGGGGATACCAACAGGCCTTCGTCCGGCACGTCCTGATCCAGCGATCCGGCGCGCAATCGCACAGGTGCCAGATGCGGCATCGCGTATAGGCGCGCGCCCGTGATGCGGCGGCTTCCGGTCCACAGAACTTCCTGACAGCCATTGTCCTTGGTCTGCACAAAGTCGCCCTGCGTGATATCCTCTATCCGTTTCGCACCTTCATCGGTGCGGATCATCGTGCCCGGCGTAAAGCAAATCACACCGCCGGGGCGATCCTCGACCTGATCGCGCGCATCCAGATTGACGTTATGGCTGACAACCCAAAGGTCCACGTGGCGCGGCGGGATTTCCCCCACGAACATCAACAGGCGCGCCGATGGGCTGGCCCCTTCGATGATCGTCACGGTCCATGTGTCGCGTCCGTCAGTAACGGTGAAACTGGTTTCGGCCAGTTGTACAGGCACTGTCACCTGATCCAGCCGTGATGTATCTGCCTCGACTGCGCGCAACAGTTTGCGCACCGAGTGCGCTGCGCGTTTGCGAAGGTCTGCCTCTCCCATTGCGTCGCCAAGCGGTAATATCTCGCGGGGTCCGTCAACGCGCACGGCGTCGCCGGTCCACGACCAGGCGGTGCCAACGCGCAATGCGTCCAGCGGTGCGGACCAAAGCCCGTCCAGTTCCGTTTGCGACCAGGAGATGACAAACGTGCCCTTAAAGCCCGTTTTCATGCCCGTATCTGCCTCATATTGTCATACCGCGTCTTTGCGCAGCTTTACGAGACAACCCTAACAGGGGTGATTCGCACGGATCAAGTCACTTTAAGAGTGACCGTTAACTATTTCTTCAGAAGTTGAAATTTAGCTTCAGTGACCCCAGAACCTGTCCTTCGGGTTGGCCGACAAATTCTTCGCTTAGATAGGTCACACCATAAAAGAACGATGTGTCCTCGAAGATTTGCCAGTGCAATCCGGCGCGTGCGCGGGTGCGGGTTTCGGTCGGGGCATATCCCAAATCGGCCGGAAGATAGACACTGTTGCCGACCATCGCGTAATCGGCACCAAGAACGAAATTCACACCGGAATCGTTGCTTTCCACGCCGCGATAAAGCTGCCCGGTGGTCACATCACGCAACAGAAAATCGTTTTGCCCAACGCGGCCGATCAACACATCGGCTCCAACGCGGAAAATTTCCTCGACGCCGGCCTGTCCTTCGACAAAGGGGCGGAACGTCACCCGATCCGACACGCGATAGCTGCGCGACAATTCAACTGTGCCACTTAGGTAAACCTGATCATCAAGCTGCGTGGCGACACCTTCGGGCGCGGGCGCGCCAACGACATCGTGGAACCATTCCTGAAAATCCGACACGCCCGTGCCGGGGCCAATCGCGACAATGTCACCGCCAACGGACACTTCAATGGTGCCAACCGCATAATGCGTGTGCGCGCCAAACGACAAGACGCCCGCATAAGGGCGATCCGATGTGCCGCGGGATGGCGCGATGATTTCAGTGCGCAACCGGTATTCCATCAAGGCGCCTGCGCGTTCGGGGCGGTTTCCGTCCCAACCGGCGCCGCGCACCTGGCTGATCACATAGCCACCCGTGCGCCAGCGATCATCGTTATCACCAAAGTAGTCATTGGTAAAAAGGCGTCCGTATCCCAATACCTCGCGCCCTTCGGCAAGGGCAGGCGTGGCAGCAGTAACGGCGGAAAACAAAAGAACGGCGGAAAGGCTACGCATGGATATCCCCAATTAGATCAGCGCCCCCCGGCCCTGTGCTTATAGGACATCGGTGTTTGATCTGGCCACGGGTTTTGGCACTTGCACCGCAGCTATTGCGCGAATGACACAGAAGGCGGTTTGCGCCGCCGCCAATTTGCGGCATGAGGGCGGGATGACACAAACCAATCCGCCCCTGTTTGCCTTTCTGATCGCCTTTGGGACCGGTGGGTTGTTGACCCTGATGGTGCTGTTCAATGGCCAGTTGGCAGCGCATGGCACAGCGATGTTCGCATCGTGGACGGCACATGGCACGGGCACGATCGCAGCGCTGGTGTTCCTGCTGATCCTGCAGCGGCGCAAGCGCAGCCCGATCATCGGTCAGGCCCCGGTATGGTCATTCCTGGGTGGCGCATCAGGCGCGCTGACGGTCGTGTTGACGTCGGTCACTGTGAACACGGCGCTGGCACTGTCGGGAACCCTGGCATTGGGATTGGTCGGTCAGGTGGGGTTCGGGCTGGTCGCCGACCGGTTCGGATTGTTCGGCCTGCCCCGCCGCCGCCCGACCTTGCACGATCTTGGCGCACTGGCGTTGATCTGCGGGGGCAGCCTGCTGATCATCTTTTCGGGGGGCAGTGCGTGACAATGGTCATCCTTGCCTTGATTGCTGGCGTGCTTGTCAGCCTGAGCCGCCAGATCAACGGGCGGCTTTCGTTGGCGACCTCGCCCATGGCCTCGTCGTTCTGGAACCATATCGTCGGCTTTGTCATCATCAGCATCATCGCCCTGGCCTTTGGTGGTCTTTGGCCTGGTGACGGCCCACCCGATCCCCCGCTGATTGCCTATATCGGTGGCACGATCGGAGTCGTGTTCATTGCCGCAAGCAGTTGGCTGATCACCCGCATAGGTGCCGTGAACACCGCGCTGATGATCATCGCCGGGCAGATGGTGTCCGGTGTTGTGCTGGATGTGGCCGCAGGGATCGCTGGCACCCCGTGGATGCGCGCCGCGGGTGTGGCGATGATTATCGCCGGCATGTGGTTGGCCCAACGCCAGCGCGCCCGCTAAATCGGGTAGTGCCTCTGCCACGATCCTGTTAGGAATGCCTGACCGATTTTTGCCCGCGAACCTTGCCTTTGTGCAAATCCGGTGCATTTTTGGACAAAGCAAAAAAACGATCCATGCAGGAGTCGCCGTGTCCCTTTTTCTAATCGTCCTGCTGCCTTTCATCGGCGCGCTTTTGCCAGGCTTGATGAATCAGGCGGGGCGATCAGCCTGCGCGGGCGTGACGTTCATGGTTTCGCTGGCAGCCTTTGTCGGGTTGCTGACAAATCTTCCAACCGTGCTGGCGGGCGAGGTCGTGATGGCCCGGATCGACTGGATGCCATTGCTGGGCCTGAACTTTACGTTGATGCTTGATGGCTTGGGCTTTTTCTTTGCCCTTCTGATCCTCGGGATCGGATTGTTGATCATCGCTTACGCGCGCCACTACCTAAGCCGCGACGACAATATGGGCGAATTTTTCACCTATCTGTTGCTATTCCAAGGCGCGATGGTTGGTATTGTCTTAAGCGACAACATCCTGCTTTTGCTGGTGTTCTGGGAGCTGACATCGCTGTCGTCCTTCCTGTTGATTGGCTATTGGAAGCACCTACCCGCAGGTCGTCAGGGCGCGCGCATGGCGCTGGCCGTGACGGGAATGGGTGGCCTTGCGATGATCGGCGGGATGCTGATCCTTGGGCAGATTGTCGGCAGCTATGACCTGAGCGTGATCTTGCAAAACCGCGATCTGATTCAGGCCGACCCGCTGTATGTGCCCGCCCTGATCCTGATCCTGCTGGGCTGTTTCACAAAGTCCGCACAGTTTCCATTCCATTTCTGGTTGCCCCACGCGATGGCGGCGCCAACGCCGGTGTCCGCCTACCTGCACTCGGCGACGATGGTCAAAGCCGGGATATTCCTGATGGCGCGGATGTGGCCCGTGCTGTCGGGCACACCGGAATGGTTCGTGATTGTCACAACCGCCGGTTTGGTCACGATGGTGCTGGGCGCGGTGATCGCGCTGTTCAAACACGATCTCAAGGCGCTGCTGGCCTTTTCAACGGTCAGCCATCTGGGCCTGATCACCATGTTGTTGGGCACAGGCACGGCCTTTGGCGCGATGGCGGCCGTGTTCCACATCCTTAACCATGCCACATTCAAGGCCGCGCTGTTCATGTCAGCGGGCATCATTGATCACGAGGCCCACACGCGCGACATTCGCCGCCTTGGCGGCCTGCGCAAGCTGATGCCTGTGACCTTTGTCATTGCCACGCTTGCGGCACTTTCGATGGCAGGTATCCCGCTGTTGAACGGGTTCCTGTCCAAGGAAATGATGCTGGAGGAAGCCAATCACACAGTGCTGTTCGGCGCGCACTGGTTGGTCCCTGTGTTGGCAACATTCGGTGCGCTTTTCTCGGCCGCATACAGTTTCCGCCTGATCGGCCATGTGTTTCTTGGCCCGGTGCGTGACGACTATCCTGCCACGCCCCATGATCCGCCAGCGGGGCTTTGGCTTCCGCCTGCCCTGTTGATTGTGCCCGTGATCGTGATCGGTGTCGCACCCTTTGTGGCCGAACCCTTTGTCAAGCTTGTCACGGCGGCGGTCCTGGGCGGCGAGGCAAGCGTGCCCTCGGCCTATTTCAAGATCTGGCACGGGCTGGTGCCTGCGCTGTTTATATCGATCATCGCGGTGGTTGGCGGTTTGGCGTTGCTGGCCGTCTTCAACCCCGCATTGCGATTCTGGGACGCGACCCCGCGCCCCGAAGCCAAGACGATTTTCGACGCAGTGATCCAAAGCGCTGTGGACGCTGCGCGCGCACTGATCCTGCCCCTGCATAACGGCGCCTTCTCGCGCTATGCGGCGGTGGCCTCTGCCGTGATCATTGCCGCCGGATATCACGCCTGGGCAACCGGCACCGTGGGCGCTGCGACCCGTTCCCTGCAATCCGTCGGCCCCGTGCCGATTGCCGGATGGGCGATGTTGGTCGCCGCAACGGCGGGGCTGGTCTTTATGCACCGCAACCGCCTGTTGTCACTGATCCTGATCGGGATCGTCGGCCTGATGGTTTCCATCGCCTTTGTCTTTCTCAGCGCGCCCGACCTTGCGATGACCCAGTTCACGGTCGAGGTAGTGACGATTATCCTGCTTCTTCTTGCACTGAACTTCCTGCCAAACCGCACTCCGGTCGAAAGCTCGGTTCTGCGCCGTGTGCGCGACGGCATTGTTGCCGTGGCGGGCGGGTTGGCGACCTTTGCGCTGGCCTATTATTTTCTGCTGCGCGATGCGGTCACAACGCCCATCTCCGAGTTCCACCTTGCCAATTCTTACAAAGGTGGTGGCGGCACGAACGTGGTCAACGTGATCCTTGTGGATTTTCGTGGCTTTGACACCTACGGCGAAATTATCGTTCTGGGCATTGCCGCGCTGCTGATTTACGCGCTGACGGAAACCCTGCTGGGTGGGCCGGTGCGCGCACGCCTGCTGAATCGCAAACCCGATCAGCCGCGCGCGGGCAACATGCATCCGATGATGATGGTCGTGCTGACGCGGGTGATCATGCCCATCGTCCTGATGGTCGGCTTTTACATCTTCCTGCGCGGTCACAACGAACCGGGCGGTGGCTTTATCGCGGGGCTGATCGTGTCGATTGCCGTTGTGATGCAATATATGGCAAGCGGGTTCTCGTGGGCCTCGGTCGCTTGCGCTATCCCTATCACGGCGTCATCGGCGCGGGCGTATTAATCGCGGGCCTTACCGGGATCGGATCGTGGTTCTTTGGCAAACCTTTCCTGACGTCGGATTTCACCTATGTGCGCATCCCGCCCTTTGAAAAGTTCGAACTGGCCACAGCGGCGCTGTTTGACCTTGGTGTGTTCCTTGCCGTTGTCGGGGCGGTGATGCTGTCATTGGAAAGCTTTTCACGGCTGGCGCGCCGCGCCCATGTGCCCGAAAGCGAATTTCCGATGGATATCGACCCGTCACGCGAAGGGCCGCTGTCAGACATTCCAACCACCAAAGAGGGAGCGTAAGTCATGGAACTGCTCGTTGCCTCGGCCATTGGTATCCTCACGGCAGGTGGTTTGTATCTGGTGCTGCGGTTGCGCACCTTTCCGGTCATTCTTGGGATTTCGTTGCTGACCTATGCGGTCAATGTGTTTCTGTTCAGTTCGGGCAGGCTGACTGTGGGGTCTGCCCCTGTCCTGCGTGATGGCGTGACCACATACGCCGATCCGCTGCCCCAGGCGCTGGTCCTGACGGCCATCGTGATTTCGTTCGGAATGACGGCCGTTGTGGTGATGATCGGCCTTGGTGCCTTCCTTGGGTCGGATGACGACCACGTGGATGACCAGCCTGACACAGATGATCAGGCGGAGGACACCGTATGACCCACTGGATCATCGCCCCCGTTGTTTTGCCCGCACTGCTGGCCCCGTTCATCGTTCTTGCGGCGCGCTACCACATCGGCATCCAGCGCGTCCTGTCACTGGTTGGCGTTGGCGCGCTGGTGGCCATCGCCGCGGCCCTTGCATGGCAAACCGCGGACGGCACGATCGTGCTGTATCAACTCGGCGATTGGGCCGCGCCTTTCGGGATTGTGCTGGTGGGTGATCGGCTGTCGACGCTGATGGTCCTCCTGACTGCGATCTTGGCGCTGTTTGTCCTGCTCTATGCGATCGGATCAGGCTGGGACGACCGCGGGCGGCATTTTCACGCACTGTTCCAGTTCCAACTGATGGGCATCATGGGCGCGTTCCTGACCGGCGACCTGTTCAACCTGTTCGTGTTCTTTGAGGTGCTGCTGATTGCATCCTATGGGCTGATGATCCACGCGGGCGGCAATGCACGGCTGCGCGCCGGTGTCCAATACGTGCTGTTCAACCTGATCGGATCAACATTGTTCCTGTTCGCGCTGGGGGCGATTTACGCCGCGACCGGCACGCTCAACATGGCCGATCTGGCGCAGCGGGTGGCCATGATCAGCCCCGACGACACGGTCGGTATCCGCGTGGCGGCTGTTCTGCTTTTGCTGGTCTTTGCGATCAAGGCGGCCCTTGTGCCGCTGCATTTCTGGCTCCCCTCCAGCTATGCCGAAGCCCCTGCCCCCGTTGCCGCCCTGTTCGCGATCATGACCAAAGTCGGCGCCTATGCAATCATCCGCGTCTATACGATGATCTTTCCGCCTGACCTTGAAGTCATGGCAGGCCTGCATGATTTCTGGCTGCTGCCTGCTGCACTTGTGTCACTTGCCATCGGCATGATCGGCGTCTTGGCCGCCAAAAAACTTGACCGTCTGATCGCCTTTTCAGTGATCGGGTCCATGGGGATGGTCATGGTGTCGATCGCGCTGTTTACCCCCGCAGGGATTGCCGCCGCGCTTTATTACATGGTTCACTCCACACTTGCGGGTGCGGCCTTGTTCCTGATTTCCGACCTGGTGCGCACGGGAAGGGCCAGCCTCGCTCTGACGCCCCAAGCGCCCATCGCGGGGGCAGCCCTGACAGCGGGCCTGTTTTTCACCGGCGCAATTGCAATGGCGGGCCTGCCGCCCCTGTCGGGATTTCTGGGCAAGCTTGTGATCCTTCAAGCTGCATATCCATCGGATTTGATGGTCTGGATCTGGGCCGTCGTCCTTGGGTCAAGCCTGATTTCGATTGTCGGGTTCGCGCGTGCAGGCAGCACCCTGTTCTGGAAAAGCCAAAGCATCCCGATGCCCGAAGATGCCCCCGAACAGATGCGCCCCGCGATCCTGTCCTATGTGGCCGTGGGCGGGCTCATCACAGTGTTGGCTGCGCACACCGTGTTTGCCGGACAGGTGCATGGCTACACCAATGCCATTGCCACCCAGCTTTTTGCGCCAACCGATTACACCGAAACCGTCCTTGAAACACCGGGCAAGCTTAGCACACCGCAGGAGGATCACTGACATGACACGCGCATTGCGATGGTTGATCCCGCATCCGTTCCTGACGCTATTGCTGGCGATTGTCTGGGTGTTGCTGCAAAACGAGGTTTCCGCAGGTATGGCCGTGTTCGGGGTGATCCTTGGTGTGCTGATCCCCTTGGCCACATCGGTCTGGTGGCCCGACCGCCCGACCAGCTTTCACATGGGCAAAATGGTGCGCTACAGTCTTGTGGTGATGTGGGACATCATGGTCGCCAATGTGCAGGTTGCCTGGGTCGTGCTGACAGTTCCCAACAGCAAGCTTAAACCCGCGTGGATCGTTGTCCCGCTTGATCTGGTCGCGCCCGAAGCCATCACCATGCTTGCGGGCACAATCACGCTGACACCGGGAACGGTATCAGCTGATTTGTCCGACGAAGGGCACAGCCTGTTGGTGCATGTGCTGCATACCGACGATCCCGATAGTGTGCGCGACGATATCAAGACCCGCTACGAGGCCCGCCTCAAGGAGATTTTCACATGAGTTTCGCAACCCAACTGATGGAAACGACCCTGATCATTGCCTTTGTCACGCTCGCCTTTGCACAGGCGTTGTGCATGGTGCGGCTTGTGATCGGACCAACCACCGGCGACCGGATTCTTGCGCTTGATACCATGGTGATCAATGCGCTGGGTATCGTCGTTCTGCTGGGAATTCACCAAGGCGGGCGCATTTACTTCGAGGTCTCGTTGCTGATCGCAATGCTGGGATTTGTGTCCACCGTGGCACTGGCCCGCTTCATGCTGCGGGGGGACATCATCGAATGACACTCGAGATTGTCGGAACCTACGCCGTCGCGGCCTTTTTGCTGATCGGGTCGTTTTTTGCACTGGTCGCGGTGCTTGGCCTGTTGAAATTCAACGACTCCATGACCCGCTTGCACGCCCCGACCAAGGTCGGCACTGTTGGCATCGGCGCACTGCTGCTGGCATCCATGCTGAACACTGCGTTGTCAGGGAACCCTTCGGCGCATGAACTTCTGATCATGGCTTTCCTGTTTGTCACGGCCCCGATTTCGGCAAACTTCATCGCCAAGGTGCACCTTCACACACGGTCGTGCAATGTGCCGCCCGCACCCCCACGCGACGATACATGGGCAACATTGAACACGCCCGAAGCCGACCGCGAGATCGAATTGCAGGACTAACCGCCGCCTAGCCGCACTTGGAATAGCCGCAGTCGCCACAGGTCATGCAGCCTTCGACCATGCGCAGTTCGTAGGAACCGCAGCTGCTGCAGGCCTTGCCCTTGGGTCGCGCGTTCAGGGACACAACATCGGCGTGCGGATCAGCCTTGAGGCCCATGCCTTCACCCGCCAGAAACCCTGTGGCGACCATGTGTTTCTCGATCACCCCACCGATGGCCGCCAAAATCGAGGGCACGTATTTCCCCTTCATCCACGCACCTCCGCGCGGGTCGAACACCGCTTTAAGTTCCTCGACCACAAACGACACATCCCCACCACGCCGGAACACGGCCGAAATCATCCGTGTCAGCGCCACAGTCCACGCGAAATGCTCCATGTTCTTGGAGTTGATGAACACCTCAAACGGGCGACGATGCCCTGCAACGACCAGATCGTTGATCGTGATGTAAATTGCATGTTCGCTGTCGGGCCATTTGAGCTTGTAAGTCGCGCCCTCCAACTCGCTCGGGCGGTCCAGCGGTTCGGACATATAGATCACGTCGCCGGCGTTATCGTCGGTGATGACTTCCGGTTCGGCCTTATCCTCGGACACGCTCAGCACCGATCCGGTCACATCGTTGGGCCGATAGGTCGTGCAGCCCTTACAGCCCTGATCCCATGCGGCCATATAGACCTCTTTGAAATCCTCAAAGCCGATGTCCTCGGGGCAATTGATCGTCTTGGAAATGCTGCTGTCGATCCATTTCTGCGCTGCCGCCTGCATGCGCACGTGATCCAGCGGTGCAAGGGTCTGTGCGTTGACGAAATAGTCGGGCAAGGCGGTGTTACCTTTCAGATCGCGCCACATCTGCACGGCGTAATCGACGACTTCTTCCTCGGTGCGGGTGCCATCCTTTTGTAAAACCTTGCGGGTGTAGGCATAGGCAAACACAGGCTCGATCCCAGACGACACGTTACCCGCATAAAGGCTAATCGTGCCGGTGGGGGCGATACTGGTCAGCAGGGCGTTGCGAATTCCGTGTTTGCGGATCGCATCGCGCACATCACCGTCCATCTGCTGCATATGGCCGGTCGCCAGATATTTATCGGCATCAAACAGCGGGAACGCACCCTTCTCCTTGGCCAAATCGACCGACGCCAAATATGCGGCGCGCGCGATCGCGTGCATCCAGTCCTCGGTCTGACGCGCCGCCTCCGTCGATCCATAGCGCAGGCCCACCATCAGCAGCGCGTCGGCCAGCCCCGTCACGCCCAGACCAATCCGGCGTTTCGCTGCGGCCTCTTGCGCCTGTGCCTCAAGCGGGAACTGCGAGGCATCAACCACGTTGTCCATCATCCGCACGGCTGTTGCAACCAGATCACCCAGCGCGTCAACGTCCAGCGCCGCGCCATCCTCGAACGCATCGCTGACCAGACGCGCCATGTTGATCGAGCCCAGCAAACAGGCACCGTAGGGCGGCAAGGGCTGTTCACCGCAAGGGTTCGTCGCGGCGATGGTTTCGCAGTAGTTCAGGTTGTTCATCGCGTTGATCCGGTCGATGAAAATCACGCCCGGTTCGGCAAAATCATAAGTCGATTTCATGATCTGGTTCCACAGATCGCGCGCATTCAGTGTCTTCATCACCTGCCCGTCGTGCACCAACTCCCACGGGCCATCCGATTTGACGGCCTCCATGAACGGGTCTGTCACCAGCACCGACATGTTGAACATGCGCAGGCGGGCCGGGTCGGCTTTGGCCGTGATGAAATCCTCGATGTCGGGGTGATCACAACGCATCGTCGCCATCATCGCGCCGCGCCGCGATCCGGCAGACATGATCGTGCGGCACATCGCGTCCCAGACATCCATGAATGACAAGGGGCCGGACGCATCCGCCGCCACACCATGCACCGCCGCGCCCTTGGGGCGAATGGTGCTGAAATCATAGCCGATCCCGCCACCCTGTTGCATCGTCAGCGCCGCCTCGCGCAGCATGTCGAAAATGCCCCCCATGCTGTCGGGGATCGTGCCCATGACAAAGCAGTTGAACATCGTCACAGAACGCTTGGTGCCGGCACCCGCCGTGATCCGGCCAGCGGGCAAGTATTTGAAATCTTCCAGCGCGGCGTAGAATTTTTCTTCCCATTTGGCGGGTGCCTTTTCCACGGCAGCGAGTGCACGCGCAATCCGGCGCCACGAATCCTCGACCGTCGCATCAATCGGGGTGCCATCAGCCGCCTTGAAGCGATACTTCATATCCCAGATTTGTTCAGCGATGGGCGCGGTGAAACGGGTCATCAGGTATCCTTTGGCGGCAGGTGCAGACGTCAGGTTTTAGGGCGCGCGGCGGGTCCGGTCAATTTGAAAGGCGGTAATTGCGGCTTATGTTGCCAGATGTGGCAGAATCGTTTGCAGACCATTACCCTACCACATCTAGGGGGAACAATTGAAGAACAAACTACATATGCAAAAACTGTCAGTCGGCACCGAAGGGATCGCCGACCTTGCCGCGTGGCAGGCGACTAAACGCGCGCAAACGACTGACGGGCTCCCCCGCCACATCACCCGCATGTGGCCCAAACGGGCTGACGAAATCCTGGGCGGAGGTTCAATCTATTGGGTCGTGAAAGGCGAAATCCTGTGCCGCCAACAGATCCTGCGCTTTGACGAAGTGATCGGTAGCGACGGCATACGCCGTTGCGCCATCGTGCTGCACCCCGAACTGATCCCCGTCACCCCGACGATCAAACGCCCTTTCCAGGGCTGGCGGTATTTGCAAGACGCAGATGCGCCAAGCGATTTGACAAAGGCGCGCAAGGGCGAAGAAACACTGCCCAGCGAACTGTCAGCGGCGCTGGCGGAAATCGGTGTTTTCTAAAGGTCCAGCATCTCTTTGAGGCGCACCAAGGTCGCGCGATCCGCATCGCTCCACTCGGCCGTCAGGGATTTGAACAGGGTTGCCTGACTGGCATAAATCATCCCGTCCGACAGCACCTTGAGGAAATTCGCGCGCAGGGTTTCGCCGGTCGACGTAATGTCGGCCACAGCCTCGGCCGTTTCGTTCTTGACGGTGCCCTCGGTCGCGCCCTGGCTATCGACAAGCTGATAATCAGCCACACCATTTTCGCGCAAAAAGTCCCGCACAAGGCGGTGATACTTCGTGGCGATCCGCATTCGGAACCCGTGTTTGCGCCGGAAGGCCGCCGCCGCCGCATCGAGATCATCAAGCGTATCTACATCGACCCATGCTTGCGGCACGGCGATGATCAGATCGGCCCCGCCAAAGCCCATGCCCGCAAGTTCGCGCACCCGTTGGTCCCAGTTGGCCAGCTTTTCGCGCACAAGGTCGGACCCGGTCACACCCAGATGAATGCGCCCCGCGGCCAGTTCGCGCGGGATTTCACCCGCCGAAAGCAAAACCAGTTCCACGCCGTCTATCCCGTCGACGACACCGGCATATTCACGCTCGGTTCCCGCCTTGCGCAAGCGCACGCCGCGCGCGCCGAACCACGCAAATGTCTTGTCCATCAACCGCCCCTTCGAGGGCACGCCAAGTTTGATCGTCATGCCCCACCTCGCAGTTGCACGACCAGTTCGGGCCGGATCACGCCACCTACGGCAGGCACGCTGCGCCCCTGCCCCAACACGCGGGTCAGCGCATCGTAGCGCCCGCCCGTGGCCACCGGAACATCGGGTTGGTCATCGGCGTAAAAACCGAACACGAACCCGTCATAGTATTCCATCGAAGTGCGTCCGTAGCTGCTCTCGAAAGCAAGGTTTTCCACATCGACACCGCGTTCGGCCAAAGCATCCAGTCGGGCAGACAAACGATCGACCGCCGGGCCAACATGGGGCAAATCAACCGAAATATCGCGCAGGGCGATCAACACATGCGGCGCGGTTTCGCGCAACGACAGGATCGCATCAATCAGGGCGCGCTGTTCGTCGGCGATGGGCGGTGTTTGCGCGTCAATCCGCAGGGTTTCGATCCGCGCGGCAACTTCGTCGCGGCTGCGCAAGCCCACGTCCACACCCGCGTCAGCAAATGGATCATCCGCAGCAAGCAGTGCGATCCGGCTGGCAGGTGTCTCGCTGCGCCCGCCAAAACGCTCAAGCAAGGCGCGAAACCGTGCGGGCCGCCACAGGTGGCGCATCAGCGCGGCGCGGCGGGCCTCGGTCGTGGCCAGCCCCTGCACGGCGGCCATCAGCACACCGATGTCGCCCGTCACGGCGCGCAGGTTCAGCGGCTCCAGCGCGCTGGCAATTACGGAAAAAACCTCGGCGTCGCGGGCGGCGGCATCATCGGTCGCGAACACCTCAAACCCGGCTTGCAGGTATTCCGTGGGGCGCGTCTCATCAAGTTCCTGCTTGCGAAACACCTCGCCCGCATAAGAATAACGCGCGGGTTCGGCCATGGATTGCATATGCATCTGCACGACAGGCACCGTGAAATCGGGGCGCAGCATCTGTTCGCCGCGCAACGGATCGGCGGTGACATAGGCGCGCGCGCGAATGTCTTCGCCATACAAATCCAGCAGGGTTTCGGCGGGCTGCAACAGCGCCGTTTCAACCGGCACAGCGCCCGCATCCGCGAAATGCGCCATCAGGCGCGCGGCCTCGGCCCGTGCGGCAGATTTGGTGGCAGCCTCCGTCACCTGGCTTGGCTTTCAAGGATCTCGCGCACCTTTTCCACCAGATCGCCACGCGCGACTTCGTATTGGTTCGTGCGTTCCTGCCATTCTTCTAGGGTCGCGTTTTCAGCGATCTGCGCCCCAAGGATCAGGTCTTTCAACTGCACCACGCCACGTTCCTTTTCATCACCACCTTCGATGACGGCGATGGGGGAATTGCGGTTGTCGGCGTATTTCATCTGGTTGCCAAAATTTTTGGGATTACCCAGATACACCTCGGCGCGGATACCCGCGTTGCGCAGTTCCGCGACCATCGCCTGATAGTCGGCCATGCGGTCGCGATCCATCACGGTGACGACAACAGGGCCAGCCTGCTGCGCATCAATCCGGCCCTTGGCGGCGAGGGCAGCCAGCAAACGATCAACGCCGATGCTGACACCTGTTGCAGGCACTTCCTGCCCCGTGAACCGCTTGACGAGATCGTCATAACGCCCACCTCCGGCGACCGAGCCAAACTGGCGCGGACGGCCCTTTTCATCGGTGATTTCAAACGTGAGTTCGGCCTCGTAGACGGGGCCGGTGTAGTAGCCAAGACCACGCACAACCGAGGGGTCGATGACGATACGGTCAGCACTGTAGCCACCCGCCGCCAGCAGGTCAGCGATCTGGGCGAGTTCATCGACGCCCGCCGCGCCAACCTGCGACCCGCCGACTGCACGCAACAAGAGCTCTAGGGTATGCTCGTTGGTGTGCGATTTAGCAGTTAGAAACTTCATTATTGGAGCCGTCTGGTCTTCTGACAGACCAACACCGTCGATGAATGCACCGGACGCGTCTAAGCGACCATTGGTCAGCAAAGACAAGACGCCCGATGGCCCCACTTTGTCGAGCTTGTCGATAGTCCGCAGGACGTTGGCGCGCTGATCTTCACCCTCCAGGCCTGCGACCTCCAAGACACCATTCAGTACCTTGCGGTTGTTCACCCGCACAACATAGTGGCCGCGCTCGATCCCGACCGCTTCCAGTGTATCCGCCAGCATCGCGCAAATCTCGGCATCCGCCGCCACGTTGCCAGACCCGACCGTATCCGCATCGCACTGATAAAACTGGCGAAACCGCCCCGGTCCGGGCTTTTCGTTACGCCACACAGGCCCCATCGCATAGCGGCGATAGGGCGTGGGCAAATCATTGCGGTGCTGCGCGAACACACGCGCCAAGGGGGCCGTCAGATCATAGCGCAGCGCCAGCCAGTCGCTGTCTTCTTCCCAAGCGAACACGCCTTCGTTGGGGCGGTCCACATCGGGTAGGAATTTGCCCAAAGCCTCGACCGTTTCAACGGCCGAAGTTTCCAGCACATCGAACCCGTAGCGATGATAAACAGCCGCGATCTTGTCCAGCATCGTGTTACGCGCGGCAACTTCGCTGCCGAAATAGTCGCGAAAGCCCTTGGGCGTCACTGCCTTGGGGCGGGGCTGCTTCTTGTCCTTGGCCATAGAGTCCTCGGGGTTCCAACATGTTGAGGCAGGCTTTAGCGCGCCAAGCGGGCAAGGGCAACGCAGCTTTGCCGATTGCCCCGCCGCGGCGCGCTGTGCTAACGCCATCCCATGACTGACATCACCCGCCTTGAAGAACAGATCGCACACCTGACCCGCACCGTCGATGACCTGTCGGAAATCGTCGCGCGGCAGGAAAAGGAACTGGCCGTGCTGACCCGCCGGATGCATATGGTGATGGAGCGTGTGGCCACCCGCGAGGTGGATTCAGGCGGGACCGTGCCATTGGCCGACGAACGCCCGCCGCACTGGTAGGGGCGGCTAACCTTCCTTGCGGTCCATCGCGACAACTTCACCGTCATAGATCAGAATATCCGACCATGTAGTGTTGCCACCAAAGCGTTCATAGACGGTCACAAAAAGCGTGTCCCGCCCAAGCCGTTCAAGCCGTGATCCACAAGGTTGCCCATGGGCGACACGGCAAACACGCGCCTTGATCGCCTCGTAGGCGTTGTCCACGTCCGAATAGGCGATCCGGTCGTTACTATCCTGATATCGCACAACTTCATGTGTTCCCACATCACTGAAAATCGCAACGGCAGCGGTGAATTGACGTGGGCAGTTGTCCGCAAATCCGGTGATGTAATGGGTGCGCGGTGCGGTGCTGTTGGGGATAGTGTCATAAAGACGGAAACCCGATGTGCGGGCAATTTCGGTGCCAAGGCGGCGGGTCGGCGTGTCGCAGGCGCGCGCAATGGCACCAAAGCCGACGGCTTCGCCCGTGGTGACGGATTGTGCGTCAGGCCCGGTGGGGGTGGCGGGTTCCGCGGCAGCGCGGCGACCGCCGAACAGCCCTCCGAACAACCCGCGCCTTGCGGGTGGTTCAGCCGGGTCAGCGGCGGCTTCGCCAGCAGGCACGGCGGCCGGATCATCATCGGCAACCGGTTCGCCCGCGATGCCCGCATCCTCGGTTGCTGGTGCAGAAGCTGCCTGCGCCGATTCCAAAGCAGCAGTTACGGCGGCGTCTTCGTCAGGCGCTGCGCGTCCAAGCAATCGCCCGAACAAACCCGGAGAGCGCGCGGCCTGTGCAGCATCGGCCGGGCTTTCGGAAACTGACGCGGCGGTACGATCTGCAACGGCCACATCACTTAGGCGGTCAACGTCGCGTAGCGGATCACCACAGGCCACCAAACCCATACAGGCTGCCAATAAAATGCCCTGTTTGATCATCGCGATTGTCCCATTCCAACTGAGGCGTGTTTAGACGTTTCATGCATATCTATGCAATGGCGACCTCGCGCGACATCCCGCCGATCACAATTCCTGCACATCCAGAACGCCACCAAGCGAACGCAGCGCGCCCTTGATTTGCGGGTTCACAGGGAAATCATCGGTCAGGGTCACGTCAACT
The DNA here is from genome assembly GCF_042466115.1 of Octadecabacter sp. R77987. Lineage (NCBI taxonomy): Bacteria > Pseudomonadati > Pseudomonadota > Alphaproteobacteria > Rhodobacterales > Roseobacteraceae > Octadecabacter > Octadecabacter sp. R77987. Next base: position 1,512,469 of record NZ_JAXHBQ010000001.1, read on the forward strand.
TCGCCCAGTTCGGCCGGATCCAGCACGCAGAACGTGATCGGCCCCCGTCCGCCCTTCACGCCGTTGCTGACCGCGTCTTGCAGCACATTTGCCACAGATGCGATGGCACCGGCGTCATCCAGAAACACGCGCAGGCCCGTGGCGCCCGCATCTGCCACGCTGACATCAATCGGCGCGACACCACGGCACAGCAGTTTCAGCTGGCCTTCTTCCATCGTCGCCTCGATCTGGGCTGTGACCAACGCGCCACCATCAAGATGGTCACGGGAAACATCCAGCGTGTCGGAAAACATGATCGCCTCGAAAGGTCCGGTGGGGTCGGAAAACTGCACAAAGGCATAGCGGGTGCCGCGCGCGTTCTTGCGTTCGGACCGGCCTTCAACCTTGGCGCCGACCTTCTTGATGGTTGCGCCGCGTTCTTCGGCCTCGGCGGCCAGTTCCTCGAATGTGACCGCCTTGGCCCGTTTCAGGGCGGCGCGATAATCGTCAAGCGGGTGGCCGGACAGATAAAACCCGATGGCCTTGTATTCTTCGGACAGGCGATCGTTGGGCAGCCAGTCTTCGGCGGGGGACAGGCGCGGTTCGGGCAGATCATCGCCAGCCTCGCCGAAAAGCGATACCTGATCGGAGTTTTTCTGATCATGGATCGCGGCGCTGTAGCCGACCAGCGCATCAAGGCTGTCAAACACGCGGCGACGGTTCGGATCAAGGATGTCAAACGCACCGGCGCGGGCCAGCATCTCCATCGGGCGCTTGCCGACACGTTTCAGATCAACGCGGCGCGCCAGATCGAACAGGGTGGCGAATTCGCGCCCGTCTCGCCCTTCGACGATCAGGCGCATCGCATCGACGCCAACGTTTTTCAGCGCGCCAAGGCCATAAACCAGCTTGCCATCCACCACGTCAAACGTGGCGTTCGAGCGGTTCACACAAGGCGGCACCCACGGCAGGGCCAGCCCTTTGCGGACCTCTTGGAAATAAACGGCCAGCTTGTCGGTCAGGTGGATATCGCAGTTCATCACACCAGCCATGAATTCGACCGGATGGTTCGCCTTGAGCCATGCGGTTTGATAGCTGACCACCGCATAGGCGGCGGCGTGGGATTTGTTGAAGCCGTAGTTGGCGAACTTGTCCAGAAGGTTCCAGACCTCGGTCGCCTTGGGTTTGTCGACGCCGTTCTTGGCCGACCCTTCAAGGAACTTCGGGCGTTCGGCGTCCATCGCCGCCTGAATTTTCTTACCCATGGCGCGGCGCAGCAGGTCAGCGCCGCCAAGGCTGTAACCCGCCATTTCCTGCGCGATCTGCATCACCTGTTCCTGATAGACGATGATCCCTTGGGTTTCGTCGAGGATGTGATCAATCGTCGGGTGCAGCAACTCGCGCTTTGACAGCCCGTTCTTGACCTCGCAGAACTTCGGGATGTTTTCCATCGGGCCGGGGCGATAGAGGGCAACCAGCGCGATGATATCCTCGATGCAGTCCGGTTTCATGCGGCGCAGGGCGTCCATCATGCCGCTGGATTCCACCTGAAACACGGCCACGGTCTTGGCGCTGGCGTAAAGTTTGTAACTCGCCTCGTCATCCAGCGGGATCGCGTTGATATCGTTTTCAGTCCCTGCCGCCGGTTCATAAAGCTGCGTGCCATCGGCGGCCACATGAAGTGGGCGGCCCGATTTCAGGATCAGGTCAACGGCGTTCTGAATGACGGTCAGGGTTTTTAGGCCCAGAAAGTCGAATTTGACCAGCCCCGCCTGTTCGACCCATTTCATGTTGAACTGGGTCGCGGGCATGTCGGAGCGCGGATCCTGATAAAGCGGCACCAGTTCATCCAGCGGCCGATCCCCGATCACCACACCGGCGGCGTGGGTCGAGGCATTGCGCAACAACCCCTCAAGCTGCTGACCGTAATCCAGCAGACGCGCGACCACTTCTTCGTTCTTGGCCTCTTCGCGCAGGCGCGGTTCATCGGCCAGTGCCTTTTCGATGCTGACGGGCTTCACGCCTTCCACCGGGATCATTTTCGACAGCCGGTCCACCTGCCCGTAGGGCATCTGCAAAACGCGGCCCACATCGCGCACGGCGGCCTTGGACAATAGCGCACCAAAGGTGATGATCTGGCCCACCTTGTCGCGCCCGTATTTGTCTTGCACATAGCGGATCACCTCCTCGCGGCGATCCATGCAAAAGTCGATGTCGAAGTCTGGCATCGACACACGTTCGGGGTTCAGGAACCTCTCGAACAGCAAGGAGTAGCGCAGCGGATCAAGATCGGTGATCGTCAGCGCATAGGCCACAAGCGACCCCGCACCGGACCCGCGACCGGGGCCAACCGGAATGTCGTTGTCCTTGGACCACTTGATGAAATCGGCAACAATCAGAAAGTAGCCGGGAAAACCCATGCCTTCGATAATCTCGAGCTCGAAATCAAGGCGTTTCTGGTAGTCTTCGACGCTCGCCGCGTGGGGGATCACGGCCAGACGCGCCTGCAAACCGGCGTTGGCCTGACGGCGCAATTCCTCGACCTCGTCATCGGCAAACCTGGGCAGGATCGGATCGCGGGTGTATGTGCGAAACGCACAGCGCCGCGCGATTTCAACGGTGTTTTCCAGCGCTTCTGGCAGGTCGGCGAACAGGGTCGCCATTTCCTGCTGGGATTTGAAATAATGCTGCGGCGTCAAGCGGCGGCGCGGTTCCTGCTGATCCACATAGGCGCCGTCGGCAATACACAGCAGCGCGTCATGGGCCTCGTAAATCTGGGTCTTGGGGAAATAGACATCGTTGGTGGCAACCAGCGGAATATCCATGGCATAGGCCATTTCCACATGGCCCTGTTCCGACAGCTTTTCCGCTTCGGGCAGCCCGCCATCTTCGGGATGGCGCTGCAATTCCACATAAAGCCGGTCACCGTAAATATCATGAAGGCGCGTCATCAAGGCTTCGGCGGCAGGGCGCTGCCCGTTGCGCAGCAACCGCCCGACAGGCCCGTCCGGCCCGCCCGTCAGGCAAATCAGACCTTCACCATGGCGCGCCAGATCATCCAGCGCGACCTGCGGCAGTTCCCCGCCCTTGTCGATATAGGCTGCCGAGTTCAGCTTCATCAGGTTCATGTAGCCCGCTTCGCTTTGCGCCAACAAAACGACAGGCGCGGGCGCTTCGTTGCGCTTGCCCGGATCGGCCTCGGTATAGGTCAGATCAACCTGACAGCCGATAATCGGCTGCACCCCTTCGCGCGCCGCCGTTTCCGAAAACTCCAACGCGCAGAACATGTTGTTGGTGTCGGTAACGGCTACGGCGGGCATATCGGCGGCAGCGGCCATACCGGCGATTTTCTTGACCGGAACAGCCCCTTCCAACAGGGAATATTCGGTATGCGTGCGCAGGTGAATGAATCGGGGGGCTTCGGTCATGGTGCCACCATATGGACGTGGGCGCGCAGGGTGAAGCGTGTAATACTTAGCTATTTGACTAAGTGTCTTGACAGAAGCCGCGACAGCCGCAATCCTGCGCCCATGACAACACAGATCGACACATGCTTTGCCGCCCTTTCCGATCCGACCCGCCGTGCGGTCGTTGAACGGCTGGTGGCTGGCCCGGCCAGCGTCAGCGACCTTGCCGCGCCGCACGACATCGCCCTGCCCACCTTCATGCGCCACCTGCGTGTGCTGGAAGATTGCGGTCTTGTGCGATCCATCAAGAAGGGGCGCGTGCGCACCTGCCACATCGAAGCCGCCCCCCTGATCGAAGTGCAAGGCTGGCTGGAATGGCAACGCCGCGTTTGGGAACAACGGCTGGACAGGCTTTCGGCCCTGGCCGAAGACATTGAAAGGAACACACAATGACAACGGATACCGACACCTTTACATTCGAGCGTGATTTTCCGCTGCCGCCTGCCCGCATGTGGGGGCTGATGACCGACCCGAAGATGCGTGAAATCTGGGGCGCACCCGGCGAAGATACTGTTCTTGAAATGCTGTCGTCCGACCTGCGTATTGGCGGCACCGACAAACACCGCTGCGGCCCCGCCGAAGCACCTGATTTCGAGGTTGCGACCCGCTGGTATCACCTTGCCGAACCCCAAGACGCGGTCTTTACCGAAGTGATCGAGGCAGGCGGCGCAACGCTGGGCGCAAGTCTTGTGACCTACCGGATTGATGCGCGCGAAGCCGGATCGCGCGTCAGCATCACGGTCGCCGTATCATCCTTCGTTGGGCCGGAAATGATCGCCGAATTCAAGGACGGGTGGACCGGCGGCGTCGACAACCTTGTTCGCCTTGCCCAAAAAGAAGGATAACGAATGACCGAAGATCTGACCCTCACGATCACCCGCCAGATCAACGCCAGCCCGCAAACCGTTTGGCGCTGTCTGACTGAACCGGAATTGCTCGTGCAATGGTTCGCCCCGAAACCCGTCGAAATCACCGAAGTCGAGGTTGACCCGACCCCCGGCGGTATCTTTCACATCGTCATGAAAGTGCCCGAATACGGCGAGATGCGCGGGCCGTCCGGTTGCGTCTTGCTGGCCGAATCGCCCACCCGGATGGTGTGGACAGCGGCGCTTGGCCCCGGCTTTGCGCCAAACCCGCCCCATACCAATCCCGACGATTTCTACATGACGGCCGACATGCGCCTTGAGGCCCGCGATGGCGGTTGTTTCTACACCGCAACGGCCCTGCATGCGACACCCCAAGCCGTTGTGGCACACGAAAAAATGGGCTTTTACGATGGCTGGGGCACAACGGCGGGGCAGCTTGCCGAGCTGGCCGAGCATTATCAAGATTCTCCTTAAAGTCCCCCTGAAATAAAAAAGCTTGCCAGAATGTTCCCCAGCCGCTTTGCTAACAAGACCAACAGGGGGCGCGTTCTCTACGCCGCATCGATGACGCAACAGTCCCAACAATAACAAATTCGGTACCGCGGCTGGAATTCAGATGAAGACCACGTTTCTTCTCAACGGAGAGACTGTGCGCGTTGAAACCGATCCAACGCGGACTTTGTTAGACTGGTTGCGTGAAAACCGCGGCCTCACCGGCACAAAGGAAGGCTGTAACGAGGGCGATTGCGGGGCCTGCACCGTGATGGTCTCCGATGGCGACGGCGCCAAGGCGCTGAATGCCTGCATCCTGTTCATGCCCCAGTTGCACGGCAAGGCCGTGCGCACTATCGAAGGGATCAGCGGCCCCGACGGCGCACTGCACCCCGTGCAGGATGCCATGGTGAATAACCACGGCAGCCAATGCGGGTTCTGCACACCCGGTTTCGTCGTGTCGATGGCAGTGGGCCATGCCAACGGGCAAACGGATCATGACAATATGCTGGCTGGAAACCTGTGCCGCTGCACCGGTTACGCCCCGATCATCCGCGCCGCCAAAGCGGCCGAAAGTGCGCCCGTGCCGATCTGGATGAAGGATACCGCCCCCAAGGCCGACCCCGCCCCTTTTGCCCCCGAAACCGCCGATGAACTGGCCGCGTGGTATTGGGAACACCCCGATGGCACGCTGGTGGCAGGGGCTACGGATGTGGGCCTGTGGGTCACGAAACAATTCCGCGATCTGGGCGATGTTGCCTTTCTGAACCGCTGCGCCGATCTGCGCGGGATTACCCGCGATGGCGATACGATCCGCATTGGTGCGATGACCACGATGACCGATGTTCTGTCCGCGCTGCGCGACACGCACCCCAGCTACGCCGAAATGATCCGCCGCTATGGCAGCCAGCAGGTGCGCAATGCCGCGACCATCGGCGGTAACATCGCCAACGGATCACCCATCGGGGATAACCCGCCTGCGCTGATTGCTTTGGATGCAACCCTGCACCTGCGCTGCGGTGATCAGACCCGTGATCTGCCCATTGCGGATTTCTTTGTCGACTATGGCAAACAAGACCGCCAACGCGGCGAATTCGTCACCGGTGTGACGATCCCCGCCAGCGCTCCCGCCCTGCGCTGCTACAAGATTTCCAAACGCTTTGATCAGGATATTTCCGCGATCTGCGGCTGTTTCATCGTGACCGTTTCTGATGGCAAGGTCGCAGATGCCCGCATCGCCTTTGGTGGCATGGCGGGTATCCCGAAACGGGCCGCGGCTGTTGAAAATGCGCTGATCGGCAAGGCGTGGCGCGACGAAACCGTGCTGGCGGCCATGGCGAAGATGGAAGTGGATTTCACCCCCCTGTCCGATATGCGCGCCAGTGCCGACTATCGCCTGACCACCGCACAAAACCTGCTGCTGCGTTATTTCCACGATCTCAGCGGCAGCGAAACAAGCGTGCTGGGGGTATCCGCATGAGCGTTGCAAAGCCTCTCCCCCATGACGCAGCCCTGCTGCATGTGACCGGCACAGCGCGCTATGTGGATGATATTCCCGCACCTGCAGGGACGCTGCATCTGGCCTTTGGCACATCGGACGCGGCCTGCGGAACGATCACGGCGATGGACCTGTCGGCAGTGCGCGCCGCCGCGGGTGTCGTTGCCGTGCTGACAGCAGATGATCTGCCCTTTGACAACGATGTATCGCCCAGCGCCCATGACGAACCGCTGCTGGCGGACGGGACAGTGCATTACATCGGCCAGCCCTTGTTTCTGGTCATTGCGACATCACACCTTGCCGCACGCCATGCGGCGCAACTGGGCAAGATCGACATTGACGATGGCACTCCGATCCTGACGATCGAGGCGGCATTGGCAGCAAACACACGCTTCGAGGACGGCCCGCGCATCTACACCAAAGACGACGTCGACGCCGCACTGGCATCGGCCCCCAACCGCCTGCAAGGGCGTCTTGAAATGGGCGGGCAGGAACACTTCTACCTGGAAGGGCAAGCGGCCATGTCCCTGCCGCAAGAGGGCGGCGACATGCTGGTCCATTCCAGCACCCAGCACCCGACCGAAATCCAGCACAAGGTGGCCGAAGCCATTGGCAAACCGATGCACGCCGTGCGCGTCGAAACCCGCCGCATGGGTGGTGGTTTCGGCGGCAAGGAAAGCCAGGGGAACGCGCTGGCCGTGGCCTGCGCCTTGGCTGCGCGCCTGACAGGCAAGCCCTGCAAGATGCGCTATGACCGCGACGACGACATGATGATCACCGGCAAGCGCCATGATTTCCGCATTGATTACGATGTGGGCTATGATGGCGATGGTCGGCTGACCGGCGTGGATTTCACGCAATACACCCGTTGCGGCTGGGCGATGGACTTGTCCCTACCGGTGGCTGATCGTGCGATGCTGCACGCCGACAACGCCTATCTGCTGCCTGCCGCGCGCATCACCTCGCACCGGTTAAAGACCAACACCCAAAGCGCCACAGCCTATCGCGGTTTTGGTGGCCCGCAGGGAATGCTGGGGATCGAGCGTGTCATGGATCATGTGGCACATGCATTGGGCAAGGATCCGGCCGACGTGCGGCGCATCAACTTTTATGCTGCGATGACGGACAGCACGGACACCGGCACCACGGAACGCAAGGGTGGCGGCAAACCCTTTGGCGGCACCTATTCCCCGAAAGCGGCCGCGCGCGACAACACGACCCCCTATGACATGGAGGTCAGCGATTTCATCCTGCACGAAATGACCGATGCCTTGCTGGATGGGGCCGACTATGGTGCGCGGCGCACGGCCGTTGACACATGGAACGCCGACAATCCGATCCTGAAAAAGGGACTGGCCTATACCCCCGTGAAATTCGGAATTTCGTTTACGCTCACCCACCTCAATCAGGCGGGCGCGCTGGTGCACGTGTATCAGGACGGGTCGATCCATTTGAACCACGGCGGCACGGAAATGGGACAGGGCTTGTTTCAGAAGGTCGCACAGGTCGCTGCCAGCCGGTTCGGTGTGGACATGGCCGCGATCAAGATCACCGCGACCGATACGGCCAAGGTGCCCAATACATCCGCCACAGCGGCAAGTTCGGGGTCAGACCTGAATGGCATGGCCGTGAAAGCCGCCTGCGACACCATCCGCGACAGGATCGCGGCCTGTCTGGCCGAACTGCACGATGTCACCCCCGAGGACGTGCTGTTCAAGGACGGTCAGGTGCTGGCAGGCGCGGTTCAGATGACCTTTGCCGAGGCCGCGCAGGCCGCATACGTCAACCGTGTCAGCCTGAGCGCGACAGGGTTCTACAAAACCCCCGACGTGGCCTGGGACCGGATCGCAGGCAAGGGGCGCCCGTTCTTTTACTTTGCTTATGGCGCGGCGCTGACCGAAGTGGTGATCGACACCTTAACGGGCGAAAACCGCATTCTGCGCACGGATATCCTGCATGATGCCGGTGCCTCGCTGAACCCTGAACTGGATATCGGCCAGATCGAGGGGGGCTATGTGCAGGGGGCCGGTTGGCTGACGACCGAAGAACTGGTCTGGGATGATACGGGGCGGCTGCGCACGCATGCGCCATCCACCTACAAGATTCCCGCCTGTTCGGACCGCCCCGATGTGTTCAACGTAGCCCTATGGGACGGCGCGAATCCGGCCGATACGATCTACCGCTCCAAGGCCGTTGGCGAACCCCCGTTCATGTTGGGCATATCCGCGTTTCTGGCCCTGTCGGACGCGGTGGCGGCCTGCGGGCCTGCCTATCCCGACCTGCATGCCCCCGCCACTGCCCAACAGATATTGGCCGCAATCGCACGGGCGCGCGGATGAGCGATTTTATCCGCATCACCGTGACCCGCACCGCCGGATCGGCCCCGCGTGATGCGGGAACGTCGATGATTGTCTGGGCCGATCGTCAGGATGGCACAATCGGCGGCGGCGCGCTGGAATGGGAGGCAACCCTTGAAGCGCGGCAGATGCTGCGCGAAGGGCGCGCGACCCAGTCGCGCACCGTGCCGCTTGGCCCCGATCTGGGGCAATGCTGCGGCGGGTCTGTCACGCTTGACTGGGCGTTGAACGGTGCCCAGGCCGCGCCCGCCGCGGCACCGCTGTGGATTTGGGGCGCAGGCCATGTGGGCCGCGCGATTGTAAATGTGATGGCACCCCTGCCCGACTACGCGATCACATGGGTCGACACGGACAGCGCGCGCTTTCCCGACGATATTCCGCAGGGTGTGACAAGCGTTCCAGCGGCGGACATGCCGCGCCTTGCCAACCATGCGCCCGCCAACGCGACCCATCTGATCGTCACCTACAGTCACGAGGTCGATCTGGCCCTGTGCCACACCTTGCTGACGCGCGGCTTTGCCAGTGCGGGGCTGATCGGATCGGCAACAAAATGGGCGCGGTTTCGATCCCGCCTCGCCAGTCTGGGCCACACAAACGCACAAATTTCGCGCATCGCTTGCCCGATCGGGCAGCCGGAACTGGGAAAACACCCGACGGCGATTGCTGTCGGAGTTGCAGCGGCGTTATTGAAACAGGCGGACCAGTCCGTCCAGCAGGGGGAAACGGTGGGATGAGCGATTTATTGTTACAACTCAACGGGCTGACAAAGGCCTATCCGGGCGTTGTTGCCAACAAGGATGTCACCTTTGACATTCGCAAAGGCGAGGTGCACGCCCTGCTGGGCGAAAACGGCGCGGGCAAGTCGACCCTTGTGAAAACGATCTACGGATTGGTGCACCCAGACAGCGGCACGATGACCCTTGAAGACCGGCCCTACAGCCCGTCTGACCCACGCGCCGCGCGACAGTCCGGCGTTGCGATGGTATTTCAACACTTTTCGCTGTTCGACGCCTTGAACGTGGCGGAAAACATCGCGCTGGGCATGGAAAAGCCCCCCTCGCAACGCGATCTGGCCGCCAAGATCACCGAGGTCTCCGAACTTTATGGCCTGCCCCTTGATCCTTCGCGGATTGTTGGTGATCTGAGTGCCGGTGAACGCCAACGGGTCGAGATCATTCGCTGCCTGTTGCAAGACCCCAAGCTGTTGATCATGGACGAGCCCACCAGCGTGCTGACCCCGCAAGAGGTCGATATCCTGTTCGAAACGTTGAATAAACTACGCGCCGAGGGCACGGCGATCCTTTACATCTCGCACAAGCTCGAGGAAATTCGCACGCTGTGCGATCACGCCACGATCTTGCGACTGGGCGAGGTCGTGGGCACCTGTGTTCCTGCCGAAACGCTGGCCCGCGACATGGCCGAATTGATGGTTGGAGGAACGCTGCATGTGCCCGAACGCGCCGCGGCGCAGGCGGGTGATGTTGTGTTGTCGCTCAAGGGTCTCAGTGCTCGCGCCCCCACCGAATTTGGCACCTCCCTGCGCAATATCAATCTTGACGTGCGACGCGGCGAGGTTTTAGGCATCGGCGGTGTCGCCGGGAACGGGCAGGACGAATTGCTGCTGGCCCTGTCTGGCGAAATGCCGACGCCAGCGGGCATGGTCAGCTTTCACGGTCAGGACATCAGCCAGATGCGTCCCAACGCGCGCCGCGCCCTTGGCCTGCTCGCTGCTCCCGAAGAACGCATGGGCCACGCGGCTGCCCCAGACATGACCCTGATCGAGAATGGCTTTTTGACAGGTGATACCCGGATGGGCCTATCAAAGAATGGTTTTTTGCAGCGTAGCAAGACACGCGCCTTTGCTGAAAAGGTCATTCAGGTTTTTGATGTGCGCACGCCGGGGCCGGAAAATGCCGCGCGTTCCCTGTCGGGCGGAAACCTGCAGAAGTTCGTCATCGGACGCGAAATATTGCAAGACCCCGAGGTGCTGATCGTGAACCAGCCCACATGGGGCGTTGATGCGGCCGCGGCCGCCTCTATCCGCCAAGCGCTACTTGATCTGGCGTCCAAAGGATCGTCCGTGATCTGCATTTCGCAAGACCTGGACGAACTGATGGAAGTATCCGACCGCTTTGCAGCATTGAACGGAGGGGCCTTGTCTGAACCGCGCCCCGCGCAGGGCCTCACGGTCGAAGAAATCGGCCTGATGCTGGGCGGTGCACATGACATGGAGGTGGCCCATGTTGAGGCTTGAAAAACGACCCCAACCGTCAAAGGTCTGGACCTATGCCGCGCCCCTATTGGCAGTGGTCATCACCATTTTGCTGGGCGGCGTGTTGTTCTGGCTGTTGGGAAAAGACCCGCTCGCGGCTACGCGGATGATCTTTTGGGACCCCATTTTTGGTGACTTTGCGGCGTTTTACCTGCCGGAACTGCTGATCAAGGCCGCGCCTTTGATCCTTATCGCGATTGGCCTTTCGTTCGGCTTTCAGGCTGGTATCTGGAACATCGGGGCCGAAGGACAATACATCATCGGCGCGATATGCGCCGCCGGTGTTGCGCTAGCGTTTTACCCTATGGAGGCACGCTGGCTGATCTTTCCGCTGATGATTCTGGCAGGGATCGCAGGCGGGGCGGCGTGGGCGATGATCCCGGCCTTGCTGCGCGTCTATTTCAAGACCAACGAAATCCTCGTGTCGCTAATGCTGGTTTATGTGGCCGAGGTGTTGATCAATGCCTTCTCAGTCGGGTTGATGCGCAACCCTGATGGCATGGGCTTTCCTGGCAGCCGGAACCTCAAGGAATATCCGGCGGCACATAATGCCGACTTGTTTCCCAACCTTGGATCGTTCGGGTCCGGCATCCATTGGGGTGTGATCACGGCGCTGTTTGCAGTGATCGTCGCTTATGTTTTCCTCACACGGCATCGGTTCGGGTTCAACGTGCGACTGGCAGGGCAAAGCCCGCGCGCGGCATCCTTTTCCGGCGTGAACCCGCACCGGCTGGTGATCCTGTGCATGGTATTGTCGGGCGGCTTGGCGGGTGTCGCGGGCATGTTCGAAGTCGCGGGGCCTTCGGGCCAGATCCTTGGGTCCTTCCCGGCATTCTACGGCTTCACGGCAATCATCGTTGCGTTCCTGGGCCGGTTGCACCCGATCGGGATCATGCTCGCGGGCTTGCTGATGGCGCTGACATACATCGGAGGCGACGCGGCCTTGCAACCGCTGCAGCTCCCCTCGGCCTCAATCCAGGTGTTTCAGGGAATGCTGCTGTTTTCGCTGCTGTCAGTGGATGTGCTGACCAATTATCGCGTGCGCCTGACGCGGGGGGCCGTGGCATGAGGAAACAACATCTTATGCCAATCGCGATGGGTCTGGTCATGGGACCGATGATGCTATGGATGGCGCATGGCCTGATCATGGGTGAAACTGGCGGCATGGCCGGATGGGCGCTCGTCACGTTTGTTGGCGCGCATCTTGCGGTCGTTGTTGCCGCCCTGTTGGGGCTGCGGTTTGCAACCCGCTGGTTTCCCCGTGTCAAACTGCATCGCCCAAGCGCGCAACACTTTGGCATCATGCTGGCCAGTGCCGCTTGCGCTGCCGCAATCATTCACATTTTGCACGGGGGCGTTGCCTGATGGATATCAACCCGATCTTTCTATTGGCGGCGGTGATCGTTGCCTCAACGCCGATCTTGCTAGCCGCAATTGGTGAACTGGTCGTGGAACGCGCAGGCGTGCTGAACCTTGGTGTCGAGGGGATGATGATCACCGGCGCGGTCTGTGGCTATATCGCGGGGCATGAAACTTCTTCCGCTTTCGCGGGCTTTGCGGGGGCCGCGGTGGGTGGTGCCTGTGTTGCCGCGATATTCGGTGTTCTCACGCTTGTGCTGCTGACCAATCAGGTCGCCACCGGCCTTGCCTTGACACTGTTCGGTGTCGGCCTCGCGGCGATGGTCGGACAAGGCTATAGCACTGACACCGAAGTGCTGGTGCCAAAGCTGGCAATCCCGCTGCTGTCCGACATCCCCGCGCTGGGGCATATCCTGTTCAAGCACGATCTGGTGGTTTACGCCTCGATTGCGCTGGTGATCGCTGTTGGCGCTTTCCTGCGTTACACACGTGGCGGCATGATCCTGCGGGCTGTGGGTGAAAACCACGAAGCCGCGCATGCGCTTGGCTACAATGTCCGCCTGATCCGCTTTGGCGCGATCCTGTTTGGCGGGGCCTGTGCAGGCCTTGGCGGTGCCTATATCAGCCTTGTGCGGGTGCCCCAGTGGACCGATGGAATCACCGCCGGTGCGGGCTGGATCGCGCTGGCGATTGTTGTCTTTGCCGGGTGGAAACCCGGCCGGTTGGTGATCGGGGCCTATCTTTTTGGCGGCGTCACCGCCTTGCAGTTGAACTTGCAGGCAACGGGGCTTGCCATCCCCGTGGAATACCTTTCCATGTCACCTTATATTGCCACGATCCTTGTTCTGGTGCTGCTTGCGGGCAGCCGTGGGCCGGGATCATTGGGCAAGACTTTCCATGCGTCGCGCTAGTGCGCGGGGCCAATACCGCCGGGTCTGCTACCGGTCCAACACTTGGGAGACTACCATTATGAAACGTAGAACACTGCTTGCATCCGGTGCCGCCGCGGCACTTGCGACAGCCTTTGGCGCACCCCTGCGCGCACAGGACAAGACCAAGGTCGGCTTCATCTATGTCGGCCCGATCAACGATGGTGGCTGGACCCAGCACCACCACCACTCCGCCGAGGAAATGGTGACACATTTCGGTGACGCCGTTGAACTGGTCTATCAGGAATCCGTGCCCGAAGGCCCGGACGCCGAACGCGCGATCACGCAGATGGCGCTGGGTGGTGCCGACATCATCTTTACCACCTCGTTCGGCTTCATGGACCCAACAGTCAACGTCGCGGCCAAGTTCCCCGATGTAAAGTTCGAACACGCGACCGGCTACAAACAGGCCGATAACGTGTCGGTCTATTCCGCCCGTTTCTACGAAGGGCGCGCCATTCAGGGCCACCTTGCCGGCAAGATGACCCAGACAAACAAGGTCGGCTACATCGCCTCCGTGCCGATCCCCGAGGTCGTGCGCGGCATCAACTCGGCCTATCTGCACGCCAGCAAAGTGAACCCCGATGTGGAATTCAAGATCATCTGGATCTTTGAATGGCTGAACCCCGCCAAGGAAGCCGACGCCGCCAAGGCGCTGATCGAACAGGGATGTGACGTCGTGCTGCAGCACACCGACAGCACCGCGCCCCACGCCGCCGCCAAGGAAGCCGGTGGCGTTTACACATTTGGTCAGGCCGCCGATATGGCCGAATACGGCCCGATGCCGCGTATCAGCTCGATCATCGACAACTGGGCGCCCTATTACATCGACCGCGTGCAGGCCGTGATGGATGGCACTTGGGAAAGCGTGAACACTTGGGACGGGATCGGCACCGGCATGGTCGGTATCGGCGAGATTTCGAGCGCTGTGCCCGACGACATCAAGGCCGAGGCCGAAGCGATGCGCGATGCAATCGCCGATGGCAGCTATCACCCCTTCACCGGCCCGATCAACAAGCAGGACGGCTCTGCTTGGCTGGCCGAGGGCGAGATTGCAGATGATGGCGCGCTTGCCGGTCTGAACTTCTATGTTGAAGGTATCGACGGCGACATCCCGTCCTAAGCCTGATCACAACAGATGCGAAGGCCCGCCATGGCGGGCCTTTTGCGTTTCGGGCGGGTGGGTCAAGACCCACCTTACAAGCCTGCCCCACCCTGTAGGATGGGTCTTGACCCATCCCCGAATTCTGGCCTTTCGCAGCCAGGCGTGGTGATCTAGCCTCGCCACAAACCACGTTTTTCCGGGCGGACCTCATGCAAGACTTCATCATCATCGGCGGCGGTATCGCGGGCATTTCCGCCGGCGCGCGCCTGTCACATCTGGGCCACGTCACGGTTCTGGAACGCGAAAGCGCACTGGCCTTTCACGCATCAGGCCGTTCGGCGGCGCTGTTCGAGGAAAGCTATGGCAAGCCTTCGGTCGTCGCGCTGAACCGTGCCTCAAAGGACTATCACGCCACCGCCAACGGCGGCGTGCTCTCGCCGCGCGGGTTGATGGTGGTCGGGACCGCCGACACCAATGCCGCCTTCCGCAAGGACGTGGCCGATATGGGCATGGACGAAATCACCCCGTCCGAAGCCAAGACGATCATCCCGATCCTGAACACCGATGTGGTCGAATGCGCGGCGATTGACACCTCCGCATGGGATATCGACACCGATTTGTTGATCCAGAATTTCGCACGTGAAATCCGCGCAAACGGCGGGCAGGTCGTAACCGGCGCGCCCGTGGATGCAATCCGGCGCATCGGCGCTGGCTGGCACGTTGTATCGGGCGAACAATCTTACGAAGGCAAAATACTGGTCAACGCCGCAGGTGCTTGGGTTGACCAGATCGCGATACTGGCAGGCATCAGCACGCTTGGCTTTACGCCGCTGCGCCGTTCGATGGCGCGTATCCCCGCACCCGGCGGACACGACATGACCAAATGGCCCATGGTCTTTGGTGCGGGCGAAACATGGTATTGCAAGCCGGATGCGGGCGCGCTGATCGTTTCCCCCGCCGAGGAAGACCTGTGTGATCCGCACGATGCATGGGCCGATGACATGGTGCTGGCCGAAGGGCTGGCCCGCTATGAAGAGCACGTCACCGAACCGGTCACGCGGATGCTGGCAAACTGGGCTGGACTGCGCACATTCGCGCCGGACCGGCAACTGGTGCTGGGGCGCGACATGCGCGATCCGTCTTTCATCTGGTGCGCAGGACAGGGCGGCTACGGCTTCCAAACCGCCCCCGCCGCCAGCCAACTTCTGGCTGACCTGATCGGCGGCAAAACACCCGCGATTGGTTCCGACATCGTTGCCGCCGTCGATCCGGCGCGGTTTGGCTGATGGCAGAGCGGCGCAACTGGAGCATGGCCGAGGTGCGCGCCGCACTGGCCCTCTATTTGCGCACAAGTTTCGGCCGGTTTCACAAGACCAATCCCGATGTCATTACCCTTGCCCATCAGTTGGGGCGCACACCCAGTGCAATCGCCCTGAAACTGGCCAATCTGGCTGCCCTGGATGAAACTTTGCCCCAAAAAGGCATGGCAAATGCCAGCGCCACCGATCGCGCCGTCTGGGCCGAATTTCTGACTAATCCGGACCCTGTGATAGCTGCTGACCGATACATTGACGGTGCCTTTGCGCCTGCGCCACCGGCGCACTATGGTCCCGGATTGCGCGAGGGACGAGACCGTCAAATCAACACAACGGCACGCGACGGGCAGGCGTTCTTTCGGCGCATGATCCTGACGTCCTATCAGGGGCGCTGTGCGATTACAGGCATAGCCGAGCCCGCGCTTCTTACGGCATCACATATCATAGGTTGGTCTGATGATCCGGCGAACCGGATGAACCCGCGCAATGGCTTGTGCCTCAATGCGCTGCACGACCGCGCCTTTGATCGCCATTTGATTTCGTTTGATCCAAACCACAGGATCGTCGTTTCCGCACGATTGGGTGATCGGGCACGCGCGGCGCTTTCACAGGGGCGCGATAGGTTGGAAACACCCGAAAGGTTCTTGCCCGACCCGTCGTTGATGGCACGCCACCATGCGCGCTTTCTGGAACGACAGGGTTAGCGGATCAGGCCACCGCTGCCTGCAGTTCCCAGGCGCGAATGGTCATGAAGGGGAGGTCGCAGATACCATCAGGCAGGATACTTTCGACAGGCACGCCATTGGCATAGATGACCGACTGTTTTGGCAGGGTCAGTTGCACATAGCTTGCCGGCACCACGGCGCGTTGCACCGTGACGCCGTCATGGGACGCGGCAAGGGATTTGGCACGGACAAGCACGGCATCCTCTCCGAACAGAAGCGGCACGCGGATATGCTGGAACAACACGCGGTGCTGCGGGCCGATATCGAGGTCTGCAAGCGGCAGGCCAAAGCCAAGCGCGCCCTTGGAAATACGCACCGGATAATGCGCCCGTTCGGCGGGGGCCGCCACGGCCTCGCGCACATCGCTGATCGGCATCGCCCCGTCATCACGGGTGGTCACAAGGTCACAAACGCGCAAATCCTGCGCATCCCGCAACCCGTTCGGCGTGGCGATCTGCGTGTGCGGCGCGAACCCAAAGGCCGCGACCCAAGGCGCAAGCGCCTGCAATTCTGGGTGATGTCTCATCTCTGCTCGCTCCGTCGTTCATGCGGATTTCAAACAGGATCGCGCAGCAAACAGGCCGCGTCATGGCGCAAATGAGGCAGTTCAGGGCAGTTTGAACGACTTCGTTTTGCTGCGATCACTGCCTGCGTCGGTTCGTCGCGACGGAAAATGGAAATCGTATCGTTATAGAGATGCAAACATAAGGAGTTCAAAATGTTTCGTTCCCTCGCACTTGTTCTGACCCTCGTCGCCCCAGCAGCGATGGCCCAAAACAGCCCTGGCGGCCACTTCATCGAAAACTGGGATCTTGATGCCGATGGCGCTGTTAGCGCCACGGAAATCGTCGAGCGCCGCGATATGATTTTTAGCATGTTTGACGGTGATTTAAACGACAGCCTCGACGCGACCGAATACGCCCATTTTGATGAAACCCGCGCGGCAGACATGGCCCAGAACGCAGGCGGCCACGGCAATGGCCAAGGCGAAGGCGGCGGGCGAATGATGCAAGGCCTCACCCTTGCCTATAACGACGCAGATGGCGACGGCGCAGTCACCCGCGCCGAATTCGCCGCCGGAAGCGCAGGGTGGTTCGAGATAATGGACATGAACGGCGACGGTAGCATTACCGCCGATGATTTCGGCCGCGGCCGCAACTGACGTGAATAGGGCGGGCAAATTGCCCGCCCTTTTGCTTTAACCGTCCTTGCGGATCGTGGCGTTGGCCGGATCGTAGGGGCTATCCTCGACGATCTCGCAATTCCACAGTTTATCCTGCATCTTCACCTGAAGCTTGGTGCCTACTTCGGCGTGTTCGGGTTTGACGTAACCCATCCCAATGGACTTTCCGAATGCCACCGAATACCCGCCCGAGGTAAGGCGGCCGGTGCGGGTGTCCCCGTGATACAGCGCCTCGCGGCCCCAGGGATCGGCGTCAGACGGGCCATCAATCAGCAGGGTCACGCATTTGGCGCGGATGCCGTGGGCTTCCATTGCGTCCTTGCCGTGGAAATCCTTGGACAGGTCCACGAAGCGTGGCAAATCCGCCTCGAGCGGGGTCGCATCGCGGCCCAACTCGGTGCCGAACGCGCGGTAGGATTTCTCCATCCGCAGCCAGTTTTGCGCCCGCGCGCCGACCAGCTTCATGCCATGGGGTTCGCCCGCTTTTTCCAGCAGATCGAACAGGTAATTCTGCATCTCGATCGGGTGGTGCAATTCCCAACCCAGTTCGCCGGTATAGGCCACACGGATCGCGTTGACGGGGCACATGCCCAGTTCGATCCGTTTCGCCGACAACCACGGAAAGCGCTTGTTTGACAGCGCGGTTTCCGGTTCTGCGTCCTTGATCACCGCGTTCAAGACATCGCGCGATTTCGGGCCGGCGATAGCGAGCACGCCCCATTGGGTCGTGACGTTCTGGCACTCGATACGGCCAAATTCGGCCTCTTTGTCCTCGATCGCCTTGCGCAGGTAGTCGGCATCGTATTCCGTCCAAGCCCCTGCACTCACAAGATAATATTCATCCTCGGACAGGCGCACGATGGTGTATTCCGTGCGGGTCGTGCCGTGCGCCGTCAGCGCATAGGTCAGGTTGATCCGGCCCACGCGCGGCAGTTTGTTGGTTGTGAACCAATCCAGAAACGCGGTCGCGCCGGGGCCTTTGACGATATGTTTGGTGAACGCCGTAGCATCGACCAGACCCACGCCTTCGCGGATCGCCTTTGCCTCCTCAACCGCATATTGCCACCAGCCGCCACGGCGGAAGGACCGGCTGTCATGGTCGTTGAACCCCATCGGTGCGTAGTAGTTTGGACGTTCCCAGCCGTTGACCCAGCCAAACTGTGCGCCACGTGCAGCCTGACGATCATAGGCGGGCGATGTGCGCAGCGGGCGGCAAGCGGGGCGTTCTTCATCGGGGTGGTGCAGGATATAGACGTGGTCGTAGCATTCCTCGTTCTTGCGGGCCGCAAACTCGGTGGTCATCCAGTCGCCGTAACGCTTGGGGTCAAGGCTTGCCATGTCGATCTCGGCCTCGCCATCGACCATCATCTGCGCAAGGTAATACCCGGTGCCACCAGCGGCGGTGATGCCAAAGGAAAACCCTTCGGCCAGCCACATGTTGCGCAGGCCCGGCGCGGGGCCGACCAGCGGGTTGCCATCAGGCGTATAGCAAATCGGGCCGTTGAAATCATCCTTCAACCCGCTTTCCTCGCAGGACGGGACACGGTGGATCATCGCCATATACTGTTCCTCGATCCGCTCCAGATCGAGCGGGAACAGATCGGCACGGAAACTATCGGGAACGCCGTATTCAAACACCGCAGGCGCGTTTTTCTCGTAAACACCCAAGATCCAGCCGCCTCGTTCCTCGCGCACGTAGGATTGCGCATCGGCGTCACGCACAACAGGGTGTTCTGCCCCACCGTTCTTGCGGTATTCGACCAGCGCCGGGTCTTGATCCATGACGATAAACTGGTGTTCGACCGGGATGGCCGGAATCTTGATGCCCAGCTTTTTCGCCGTGGTCTGGGCGTGGTTGCCGGACGCCGTAACCACGTGTTCGGCGGTAATCACGATCTGTTCGTCAGATGCGACCAGATTGCCGCCCTTTTCCACCATTTTCGTGCAGGTGACCTCCCATGCCGACCCGTTCCAGTGGAACGCGTCCGCCTGCCACTTGCGTTCGATCACGGCACCGTGCTGGCGCGCGCCCTTGGCCATGGCCTGCGTCACGTCCGCGGGGTTAATATAGCCGTCGGTGTGATGATAAAGCGCGCCTTTCAGGTCTTCGGTGCGGATCAGCGGCCAGCGTTCCTTGATCTGCGCGGGCGTCAGCCATTCATAGGGCACATCACAGGTTTCCGCGGTGGACGCATATAGCATATATTCATCCATGCGTTCATCCGTCTGGGCCATGCGCAGGTTGCCAACCACGGCAAAGCCCGCGTTCAGACCGGTTTCCGCCTCGAGCGCCTTGTAGAAATCGACCGAATACTTGTGGATATGGGTCGTCGCAAAGGACATGTTGAACAGCGGCAGCAGGCCAGCCGCGTGCCACGTTGACCCCGATGTCAGTTCGTCGCGTTCCAGCAGCATGACGTCCTTCCAGCCCGCTTTGGCAAGGTGATAGGCAATCGAGGTGCCGACGGCACCACCGCCGACAACAAGGGCTTTGACATTGGTTTTCATGGGGCGACTCTTTCGCTGGCGCATTTCGTTGGCCGCAATTTGGCGCAAATCGCAAGGCGGGGCGAGAGTGTCCCGACCACCTTTGGCGCGAATGCGACAGCGGACAGTTGTGAAGCGTCCTGCCGGGCAGTAACAATGGCGCAAGATTGTTACCATTGGGGAAGATATGCAGGTCTGCCGCACCATTTCCGACATCCGCGCTGCGGTGGCCGGCTTTCGCGCCGCCGGCGACACTGTTGGGCTTGTGACGACCATGGGCGCGCTGCACGCGGGGCATATGGCGCTGGTCGCTGCGGCCAGGTCAGCACATACCCGCGTGATCGCGACGATATTCGTCAACCCCACGCAATTCGGCGACCCCAAGGACCTTGCCAGCTATCCGCGCACCGAAGACGCCGATCTGGCGATGCTGCGTGATGCGGGTGTCGATGCGGTGCTGATCCCCGATGCGGCCGAGATTTACCCCGAAGGCGAAGAAACCATCGTTGAAACCACGCGGCTGGCCAACGTGCTGCACGGGCTTGTGCGCCCCGGCCATTATCGCGGGGTGGCCACGGTTGTGGCGAAACTGTTCAACATCAACCAGCCCGACGCCGCCTATTTCGGCGAAAAGGACTATCAACAGCTTCAGGTCATCAAACGCATGGTGCGCGACCTGCATATGCCCTTGGTCATTCACGGCGTGCCGACCGTGCGCGAACCGGACGGGCTTGCCATGTCATCACGCAACGTGCGCCTGACGGAAAACGACCGCAAGGCGGCTGTGGTTCTGTCGCGCGCTTTGGACAAAGCCCAAGCCACTGCCGCCCGCCGCGTTCCCATTGACCGGATTGATCAGGCCCTGCGCACCACCATCAACGCCGAACCACGCGCCCGTCTGCGCGCCGTTGATATCGTTGAACCCGCCACCCTTGCCCCCGCGACGGGGCTGATGAAAGGGCCGATTGCGATCATGCTATCGGTCGAATTCGGCCCCAACGACAATCCCGTCATGCTAATTGACCAGCGAGAGATCACACCATGAGCAGCCAGACCGAAACCATCCGCCGCAATACCGTGCCGCAAATTGCAGCCCGCAAGGGCGGTGATCCGATCGTGTCGCTGACATCCTATCATGCGCACACGGCGGCGATTGTCGATAAATACGCCGATTTCATTCTGGTCGGGGATAGTCTGGGCATGGTCATGCACGGAATGGACAGCACCGTTGGTGTTCCGCTTGACCTGATGATCATGCATGGCAAGGCCGTGGTGCGCGGCACGAAAAAGGCGCTGATCGTGGTCGACATGCCCTTTGGCACCTACGAGGAATCGCCAAATATCGCGTTCCGCAACGCGGCCAAGATCATGAAAGAAACCGGCTGTGGCGCGGTGAAACTTGAAGGCGGGTCGCGCATGGCCGAAACGATCCACTTTCTGGTGCAGCGCGGGATTCCGGTGATGGCGCACACCGGCCTGACCCCGCAATCATCCCACGTCATGGGCGGATTCAAGACCCAAGGCCGCAATGAAGACACATGGGCCGCCCACGAGGACGACGCCCGCGCCGTGGCCAAGGCAGGCGCCTTTGCCGTCGTGCTGGAAGGCATGGTCGAACCGCTGGCCGCCAAGATCACCAAACAGATCGACATTCCCACCATCGGCATCGGCGCATCCGCCGACTGCGACGGGCAAATTCTGGTGCTTGAGGATATGCTGGGCATGAACCCTTGGACTCCGAAATTCGTCAAGGTTTACGGCTCGCTTGGCCCGATGATCGAAGATTCGGTGAAACGTTACGCCGAAGAGGTGAAAAACCGGTCGTTCCCAAGTGAGGAAGAGGTTTACCGCTAGTCGGTCTGGCAGTGATTTGCCCCAAGTTGACCTGCGCGGCATTTTTGCCGCAGGGGAAACAATCGCGCGCATTCACATGTCGCAAGCGGGCAAATTCATGCTATATGTCTGGCAGTTAAACAAATGAGGGCCGCGCCAATAGTGGCTCCGTTGAGGATAGTAGTATGACCCGTTTCGCT
This sequence comes from Octadecabacter sp. R77987, assembly GCF_042466115.1. Lineage (NCBI taxonomy): Bacteria > Pseudomonadati > Pseudomonadota > Alphaproteobacteria > Rhodobacterales > Roseobacteraceae > Octadecabacter > Octadecabacter sp. R77987. Next base: position 1,534,537 of record NZ_JAXHBQ010000001.1, read on the forward strand.
ATTACTGCGCTTGTTGCGGTGACAACTCTTGGTGCGTGTTCTGCCCAAAACAGCGGATACACGTCCCGTATGGACACACAAAGCATGATGGATATCGGTGGTTTTTCGCCCGATGTGATCGGCGCACGTCCAGACAATGACGACATGCGCTATTCCACGCGCGGGTTGATCCGGTAACACCCAAAGGTGGGGGAAACCCCCATAAGCGTGTGGGTATCTGTGTGCTAACGTGTTCAGGCATTGAACACGGAGGGCACCATGCACCGTTACCCCATCAAAGCCGCCGCGCAACTGGCCGAGGCTGGCAAACACGCAGCAACCCATCCGTCCGTTGCCCCTTTGATCCGGCGCGGGCTGGATCACGGCGATGTCACGGCCTTTATGCTGAACAATGGTGTGTTGTTGTTACCCGGCAGTAATTCGGTCGGCGATTATATCCTGTTCAATCTACGTGTATTCAAGATTGGTGGCACACGTTACCGCCTTGAAGACAGCGCGACCGGCAAGGGCCACAGCGGCGCGATCTGGCATCAGGGTTTCCTCACCTATTCCAAGGCGATCTTTGACCATTTCGCCGATATCCCGCCAAAATTCATCATCGGGCATTCACTGGGGGCCGCGGCTGCACAAATCCTGTCCAAAAGCTGGGGCGTGCCCGCGATTGGCTTTGCCGCGCCGCGTCCGCGCTGGGGCGCGACCCGCCTGCGCAACGAACATCTGGCCCTGTCGATCCTGCGCAGCGACGATTTCGTCACCACCCTGCCCGGCGGCTTTCGCCACCTTGGCACCGCCAAACGGCTGGCCCCGCGCGACAACAACGCCGGCATGGACCACCACATGAAACACTACCGCAAGATCGTCGACGAACACGCCGGCAACCTGCCGGTGCAGTGGCCCTAAAGCACCCCCGGCACCACCAGATCGGGCGGGCGGTGGCCGTCGTCGAATGTCTTGATGTTGATGATGACCTTCTCGCCCATCTCGATCCGCCCCTCAATCGTGGCGGACCCCATGTGGGGCAGTAACACAACGTTGGGCAGTTCGCGCAGGCGGGGGTTGATCTGGGACCCGTGCTCGAACACGTCCAGCCCCGCGCCGCCCAGTTCACCAGCCCGCAGCATCCGTGTCAGGGCGTTTTCGTCAATCACTTCCCCGCGCGAGGTGTTGACGATCACGGCGTCGGCTTTCATCAGTTTCAGCCGCCGTGCGTTCATCAGGTGAAACGTGCTGGGCGTATGCGGACAGTTGATCGAAATCACGTCCATCCGCGCGACCATCTGGTCAAGGCTTTCCCAATAGGTCGCCTCAAGCGCGTCCTCGATTTCCGCACGAAGGCGTTTACGATTGTGATAATGCACTTGCATCCCGAACGCGGCGGCACGCCGCGCTATCGCCTGCCCGATCCGGCCCATCCCCAAAATGCCCAGACGCCGCCCACCAATCCGTCCGCCCAACATCGCCGTGGGCGCCCAGCCGCCCCAATCACCCGATTGCATCAACGCAAGCCCTTCGGGAATGCGGCGTGTCACGGCCAGGATCAGCGCAAGGGTCATATCGGCCGTGTCCTCGGTCACGACACCGGGGGTGTTGGCCACCAGAATGCCGCGCTGACGGGCGGTGTGCACGTCAATATGGTCAATCCCGGCGCCGTAATTGGCGATCAGCTTCAGTTTCTCGCCTGCCTGCGCCAGAACCTTGGCATCAAGCGTGTCGGTCACCGCAGGCACCAGGACATCCGCGCGCTGCATGGCCGCGGCCAGTTCTTCGCCGGTCATCGGGGTATCACCGTCGCGCAATTCGACGTTGAACAGCTCTTTCAGGCGGGTTTCGACCACGTCGGGCAACCGTCGCGTGACAACAACACTTAGGCGTTTGCTTGGCATGATCTGCTCCTCTCGCTTCCAAATGCGCGCGTTCTCTGGCAGGTTGCCAGTCAGGCGCAGGCGGCACAAGAACCCCGATGCCGCAGAGCAGAGAATTTAGGTAACAGGTAGTCCAATGATCGGTTTGGTGCGCAGTCTGATGGTGATTGCCCTTGTGGCAGTGGCGGCAATGGCCAGTGCGCAGGAAACCGTTGGCGAACTTGGCCCTGAAACCAACCTGCCTCTCCCGCGATTCGTGTCGATGAAGGCGAACGAGGGCAACGTGCGGCGCGGCCCGTCGCTAAGTCACCGGATTGACTGGGTGTTCAACCGCCGCGACATGCCACTACAGATCGTCGATGAATACGGCCACTGGCGGCGCGTGATTGACCGTGACGGCGTGGGCGGCTGGGTGCATTATTCGCTGCTGTCGGGCACGCGCACGGTGATCGTTGATCAAGACCTGCTGCCGCTTCATGCCCGCGCGGATGATACATCGCCCGAAACGGCTGTGCTGGAAGTTGGCGTGATTGCCCGCCTTGGCGAATGCAATGAAACCTATTGCCGCCTGACGGCAGGTGGCTATCGCGGCTGGGCCCCGAAATCGGCCCTTTGGGGTGTTGGCGCGGATGAAATGCGCGACTAGACTTGGGCATGAACGCTAAGAATGACAAGACCCTGAACCTGTCCGCCGGCCTGATGTCGGTGACAGTTGCACTGATCCTTGTGCTGGCAAAACTCTGGGCACTTGGGCAAACCGGATCGCTGGCCGTTGCCGCCACTTTGGCCGACAGCGCGATGGATTTGATGATGTCTCTCGGCGGTCTTGCCGCGATTGCCTATGCGGCCAAACCCGCCGATGACGACCACAACTTCGGCCATACCTCGGCCGAGGATCTGGCCGCCCTTGGCCAGTCCCTGTTTATCCTGATTTCCGCCGGTGTGATTGCTGTCGCTGCCATATTCCGCCTGCTTGATGACAACGTAACCCTGCCCGAACGCGAACAGCAGGGCATGGCCGTCATCGTGTTTTCCATCGTTCTGACACTGGGTCTCGTGCTGTGGCAACGCCGCGTCGCGCGCAGCACGGGCAATCGCGTGGTCAAGGCCGACAGCCTGCACTATCTGGGCGATCTGATCCCCAATATCGGGGCTTTACTGGCGCTTTGGGCCTCGGCGGCTTTGGGGTTGGGGCAGGTCGATAGCGTTGTCGCGCTGGGGGCCGCAGCCCTGTTGGCCGTGGGTGCCCTGCGCATCGGCAAGGGTGCATGGGACGCGCTGATGGACCGGCAGGCAGACCCGGACATGATCGAAGGGATCGCCAAGATCGCTGGCAGTTTTGAAGGTGTGCACGGGTTTCACGACCTCAAGACCCGCGTTGCTGGAAGCCGCGTTTTCGTGAACCTGCATATTGAACTCGACGGCACGCAAACCCTGAACGAAGCGCATGCAATCGGCGCGGCCCTGCGCCGCGCGATCCTGCACGCCTATCCGCGCGCCGATGTTCTGATCCACAAAGACCCGCTGGGCGTCGAACCCCACCCCGACGATCCCAGCCGCTAAAGGCCGCGCCCTTTCAGCAACGGCCCCACATCGGGCATCTTGCCCCGAAACGCGAGATAGGCATCACTCGCCTCTTGCGTCCCGCCAGCCGACAGGATGTGTTTTTCCAGCTTGGCGGCCATATCCGCGTCAAACGCCCCGCCCGCTTCTTCAAAGGCCTCAAACGCGTCGGCGTCCATCACCTCGGACCACATGTAGCTGTAGTAACCGCAGGAATAGCCATCACCCGCGAACACATGCGCAAAATGCGGCGTGGCGTGGCGCATGCCGATGGCGTGGGGCATCTCGATCTCTTCCAGAACTTCGGCCTGTTTCTGCATCGGGTCAGTCGGCGCGTCACCTTCGTGAAACGCCAGATCAACCAGCGCAGAGGCGAGGTATTCAACCGTCTGGAACCCCATGTCATAGGTCGCAGCCCCCAACATCCGGTCCAATAAATCACGGGGCATGGGTTCACCGGTTTCGGCGTGGGTCGCGAATTCTTCCAGCACCTCGGGCACCCCAAGCCAGTGTTCGAACAACTGGCTGGGCAGTTCGACGAAATCGCGTGCCACCGATGTGCCGCTGATCAACTGATAGGTCACATCCGACAGCATCTGGTGCAGGGCGTGGCCGAATTCATGGAACAGGGTGCGGGCATCATCATAAGACAACAGCGCCGGTTCCCCTTCGGGCGGTTTGGCGAAATTGCACACGTTCACCACGTGTGGGCGGATGTCGCCTGCCAGCTTTTGCTGGTTGCGCATTGCACTGCACCACGCGCCCGACCGTTTCGATGAGCGCGCGAAGTAATCAGCGATGAACACGGCGATATGTTCGCCGTCGCGCTTGACCTCCCACGCCTTGCAATCAGGGTGATAGAGCGGCACCTCAATGGGCGAAAACTCCAGTCCGAACAAGCGGTTGGCGCACGAAAACGCGGCCTCGACCATACGGTTAAGTTGCAGGTAGGGTTTCAGCGCGGCCTCGTCGAGATCGTGATCATCCTTGCGGCGCTTTTCCGAATAATAGCGCCAGTCCCAAGGTTCCAACGGCCCGGTTTCACCGTCATTATGCATCATCGCTTGCAGGCGCATCCCGTCGGCATCTGCCGCTGCTTTGGCCGGTTCCCAGACCTTCATCAGCAGATCGCGCACCGCATCGGGCGTGCCAGCCATTTCGGTTTCCAGCTTGTAATCGGCAAAGCTGTCATAGCCCAACAGGTCCGCACGCTGCGCACGCAGATCAAGGGTTTCAGCGGCGATATCACGGTTGTCGGTTTCGCCACCATTCGCGCCACGTGCGGCCCACGCCTCGTAGGCTTTCTGGCGCAAGGCGCGGTTAGGGCAGAACTGCAAGAACGGCACGATAAGTGAGCGCGACAGCGTCACAACAGGCCCGTCAACATCGTGATCCTTGCCCGCAGCCCGCGCCGCGGCGATCACGAAATCAGGCAGACCCGCCAGATCAGAATCGCCCAGCGGCATGAACCACGCGCGTTCATCGGCCAGCAGGTTCTGGCGGAACTGGTTGCCAAGCACCGAAAGCCGCCCCTTTACCTCGGTCAACCGGTCAGCGGCATAACCTTCAAGCTGCGCACCGGATCGGACAAAATTGCGCCGCGTCAGCAGAAGCACACGCTGTTGTTCATCCGTCAGGTCCAGGTTTTCGCGGTCCTGCCACAGGGTTTCAATTCGTGCGAACAGGTCTTTGTTGGATGACACTTCGGAACTGAAGGCAGACAAAAGCGGCGCAAAATCCCGCGAAAGGGCTTCGCGCGCGGGGTTAGCATCGGCACCCGCCAGCGCATAAAACGCGCCCAAGGCCTGATCAAGCAGGCGGTCGGACAGATCCAGCGCCTCGATTGTATTGGCAAATGTCGGGGCTTCGGTATTCGCCGTGATCGCCGCGATATTGGAACGCGCCTCGGTCAAAGCAGCGTCAACGGCTGGGGCGAAATCGTCGTCTGAAATCTGATCGAATGGCGGCAGCCCATAGGGCGTGTCCCAGGTCTGCAAAAGCGGGTTGGTCATCAAAGTCTCCTTTGCACCACAGTTAAGCGTCTCGCGCGCAAATCACCACCACCCGCCTAGCCGAAATCCTTTTGCCGCAAGCGTTTTTCAATCCGGCGCAGGACCAATGACAGCGAGACAGTCATGATCAGATAGATCAGCGCGACCACATTATAGGTTTCAAAATAGCGGAAATTGCCCGCCGCCGTGACCTTGCCCAACTGCGTCACATCCAGCACGCCCAATACCGACACAAGCGAGGAATCCTTGATCATCGCGATGAAATCATTGCCCAAGGGTGGCAGAATGCGCCGGAACGCCTGTGGAAAGACGATATGGCGAAACCGTTGCCACGCCCCAAGGCCCAGCGCCTCGGCGGCTTCGATCTGGCCCTTCTCGATGCTTTGCAGCCCTGCGCGGAACACTTCGGCGATAAAGGCGGAATAGCCGATGGTCAGCGCGATAATGGCACGCCACATCAGGCTGAAATCACGGTTGCGGATCGTGTCGGCGCCAACCCCTTCCAGCCCCCAGTTGACCAAGGCAACCATCGCGGGCGCAATCACAAAGGCGACGTAAAGCAACAACACAAGGATCGGCACACCGCGCACGATCTCGATATAGAACCGGCAAAGCTGCCGGATCACCAGAAACCGCGAAAGTGAGCCGACCGCCAGCACCAGCCCGATAGCCGAAGCCATGGCAAACCCCGCAAGCGTGACGAAAATCGTCACCCAAATCCCCTTGGACAGGGTCATCAGAACCTTGTGATAAAGGTCATCCGCGACCACCCGATACATCAGATAGGCAGCAATACTGGCCGCAATCAACAGCCACCACGGAAAGTCGCGATCTTGGGGGGATTGGGGGATCATGGGATGCGTCGGGGCCAGCCAAAAGCCAGCCCCGCCAAAGGCTTATTCGCCAAGCTTGTAGTCAAGGAACCACTTGGTGTTCAGCGCCTCAAGCGTCCCATCGGCGGCCATATCGGCAATCGCCGCATTGATCGGTTCAACGAGATCAGACCCCTTGGGGAAGATGAAACCGAAATCTTCGGTGCCCAGTGGTTCGCCAATGATCTTCAGCCCGCCATCGGATGCCTCGACATAACCGGCACCGGCGGTGCCATCGGTCAGGACCATGTCCACATCGCCTGTGCGCAGCGCCTGCACGGTCGCACCGAACGTTTCCATCTGCACGATGCGCGGGTTGGCTTCGTCGCCGTCCAGCACGTCATAGACCGTCACGTAAAACGGCGTGGTGCCGGGCTGCGCGGCAGACAGCAGATCGGCGTCAGCGGCAAAAGAGGCGGCATCGGTGAAACGCTCCTCGTCGCCGCGCACCAGCATGACCATCTGGCTGGTCATGTAGCTGTCGGAAAAGTCGACGATTTCGGCGCGGTCCTCGCGGATGGTGATGCCTGTCATGCCCATGTCATATTGACCTTCGGACACCGCAGGGATCATCGCGTCCCAGCTGATATTTTCGTAAACGACAGTGGCATTCAGACGCGCGGCCACTTCGGCCATCGCATCATATTCCCAGCCGATCGCCTCGCCGTCAGCGATGAATTGCAGCGGCGGATAGGCATTTTCCGTGACAACGACAATTTCGCGGCCGTCCAGATCGGGCAAATGCCCTTCGGCCAGCGCGGTTGTCGCAAAAAGGGCCGCAGCGGCGGCAAAAGGGGCAAGCAGTTTCATGGCAGTCTCCCAAGTGTTGAACGGCGCGAGTATGGCGCAACGGGACGCGCGCGCAAGGGTCAGTGCGCGCAAACCGGACAATCCGCGCGGGGTTGCATCGCGATGGTGCGTGTCTCGCCATATAGCGCGTCATAGATCATCATCCGCCCGCGCAACGCCTCACCCGCACCGGTGATCACCTTGATCGCCTCGACAGCCATCATCGCGCCCAACACACCGGGGAGCGGGCCAATCACGCCCGCCTCGGCACAGGACGGGGCAAGGGACGGATCGGGGGCCTGCGGGAAGATACATTGGTAACACGGCGCGCCGTTCGCCGGATCATAGACGCTGATTTGCCCCTCCCACTGGGTCAGCGCGGCGGCAACCAACGGCACGCCCACCCGCACACAAGCGGCATTCACCAGATAGCGGGTGGCGAAGTTGTCAGTGCCATCAAGCACCAGATCGTATTCGGCGATCAGGTCATCCGCGATGCCATCATCCACACGGCGCTGATAGGTCTTTACGGCCACATTCGGGTTCTGCGCCTGCATCGCTGCCGCGGCCGAGCGCACCTTGGGCAGGCCGATATCACCGTCACGATGGATCACCTGCCGTTGCAGGTTGGAATTGTCGACCACATCATCGTCAATCACACCAATCGTGCCGACCCCAGCCGCCGCCAGATACAACAGAACGGGCGATCCAAGGCCACCGGCACCTACAACCAGAACGCGCGCATCTTTCAGCGCTTTCTGGCCCGGTCCCCCGACTTCGCGCAGCACGATGTGACGGGCGTAGCGGTCAAGTTCGGCCGCGCTGAATGTGCCGCCAACCACGGGAACATCCCGCGCCGCGACATGCGCCTTCACACGTGCCAAACCCGCGCGATACGCCAGCCCAATCCCGATAAAAGCGGCAATCATCAGCCAAAGCCGCGCATCGCCACCCGTTGCCTCGCGCAGCGGATGCCCATCGGGCAAAGCAAGCTGCACGACGATCACGCCAACAAACAGGATGCCGATCATGATCCAGCGCGCACGCATCGGGGCGCCCGTGACCGCCCCAAACACCCAAAGCGCCAGCGCCATGGCCAGAACCATGATCATCCCGTTTGCCCCGTCGATCCAAACCCGCCGGACCCTCGCGCGGTTTCGTCCAAGCCCCCGGCAACCACAAACTGCGCCTGCACTACAGGTGCGACAACCAACTGCGCAATCCGCTCGCCGTGGCGAATGACAAACGCGCTGTCCCCAGCGTTCATCACGATCACGCCCAATGGCCCGCGATAATCACTGTCAATCGTGCCGGGGCTGTTGGGAAGGGTAATTCCGTGTTTCAACGCCAAACCGGACCGCGGGCGCACCTGCACCTCGAACCCTTCGGGGATTTGCAGCCGTAAACCGGTTGGCACCAAGGCACGCGCACCTGCTGTCAGGATCACCTCACCGCGATCAGGCAGGTTGGCACAAACATCAGCGCCCGCCGCGCCTGCGGTTTGATAGGTGGGCAAAGGCAGGCTTTGATCAGCCCCATCGACCCATTCAACTGCAATCAGTGGCATGCCGCCCCCGCCTTTTGCAAAACACGGTTCACCGCATCAACCCAGCGCATCGGCAAGCCTTTGCGCCAGACGCGCGGCCACTGCATCCTTACCCATACGCGGCCAGTCTTCTGATCCATCTGCGGTAATCAGGGTCACATCGTTTTCAGACCCGCCCATGATGCCGGTAGCAGGCGACACGTCATTGGCAACGATCCAGTCACAGCCCTTGCGCTTGCGCTTGGCCGTGGCATTGGCGATCACATCATCGGTTTCGGCCGCAAAACCCACGACCAGTTTCGGGCGGCCTTCGCGTAACCCGCTGACCTGCGCCAGAATGTCGGGGTTTTCGGCGAATGTCAGCTTGGGCAAACCCTTGCCGTCTTTCTTGATCTTGCTGTCGCTGGCCCCTTTTACGTGCCAATCGGCAACCGCTGCTGCAAACACCGCTGCATCTGCGGGCAAGGCATCCCGAACCGCCGCCTGCATCTGCGCCGCCGTTTGGACCGGCACAACCGTCACACCATGGGGTGGCGGCACATCTGCCGGGCCGGTCACAAAGGTTACTTGCGCACCAAGCCCCAGCAACGCGCGCGCAATCGCCGTGCCTTGCGCGCCCGACGACCGGTTGGCGATATAGCGCACCGGATCAATCGGTTCGTGGGTTGGGCCGGAAGTCACCAGCACGTGTTTGCCTTTCAAAGGCCCGTCCGTCAGCGCAGCTTCAATCGCTGCGACGATTTCCATCGGTTCCGCCATCCGGCCCGGCCCGTATTCACCGCAAGCCATGTCGCCCTCGTTCGGGCCGACAACCAGAATGCCATCGCCTTGCAACGTGGCCAGATTGCGCCGGGTTGCGGCGTGTTCCCACATCCGCACGTTCATGCTGGGGGCGATCAGCACGCGTTTGTCCGTGGCCATCAACAGGGTCGAGGCCAGATCGTTGGCGTGCCCACCCGCCATTTTGGCCATCAAATCAGCGGTTGCAGGCGCAACGACCACCAGATCAGCGGCGCGGGACAGTTCGATATGGCCCATCTCGGCCTCGTCGGTCAGATCGAACAAGTCCTGATAGACCTTGGCCGCAGCCAGCCCCGATACAGACAGCGGTGTGACAAATTCCGCGCCTGCACGGGTCAGCACGGGCGTCACCTGATGCCCGCGTTCGCGCAAGCGGCGGATCAGATCAAGCGATTTGAACGCCGCGATCCCGCCACCGATGATCAGAAGGATATGTTTGGCCATACGCGCCACCCCTTTTTCGCTGTCTTAGGAGTAAGTGCGCCGCGCCTGAATGACAAGCTAGCGGAAGGCATCACAAGGGTCGGGGCGCACAACGCCTTTGGCGCTTAGAACAAGGTCAAACGCCCCGTCCATCGGCGCGTCATCTTCGGTTTGCCCCAGCGAAAAGATGATTGCGTTGGGCAAGACCCCGTCGAGGATCGACGGCATGCCCCAATCCTTGCGGGCGTGACCGTTGCCAGTGATCACCACTACCGCGCCCGACGTGTCAATCATCGCCTGTGCCACGGCGCGCGCAAGCGTGGCGTCGCGAAGGCGTTGGATATCAACCATGGCTGGCAGCATGTCCGGCGGCATGGCATTGCAATGCGCCTGATCTTGCAACGCGATGCGCGCAACCTGCTGGTCAGCGGGCAAGGCGCGATGCAATCCGTAGTCGCCCGCGTCCGCCCCGAATGTTGCAGCGATCCCGTCTGTCATGGATGCCCGTGCGACATCACGCGGGACGGCCGCGCCATAAATTCGCGCGTCTGCGGCCGCCACCAAGATCGGGGAATACATCGCAAAATCGGGCCAGCCTGCTTGCTCCCACCCCAGTAAATCCCCAAGCATTTCAGGGTCCTGGCGTGTTTCAGGCGTAACAAGCGCCGCCTGTTCCGGCGTCAGCATTTCCATAACGATTGCCGAAGGCGCAATGTGCGCCACCCATTGGGCCTGCAAGTCGTGATGCGCAGGGTTGTCGTGGATTTCGCCCAATACGACGACATCAGCCAGAACCGCAGCATCTGGCACCGCCTGCGCGGCGACCGGACCGGCCCAAATGGCCGCAATCAGGGCGAATATCCTCATGCGAGGAAGTGATGCACTTCCGTCGATTGCCCTTCAAGGCTTTTGCGCATCTTGCCAAAGGCGGCTGCTTCAAGCTGGCGCACGCGCTCCTTACTCAGGCCCAACTCGGTCCCAAGGCTTTCCAACGTGCGCGGATCGTCGCGCAGCTTGCGTTCGCGCACGATGAACCTTTCACGATCATTGAGGTTGTTCAACGCCGTCATCAACCATTGGCGCAGGGTTTCCGTATCGTGGCTGTTTTCAACGGTTTCGGCAGCCTGCGGCCCGTCATCGGCCAGCGCGTCAATCCATTCGCGGCCTTCGTCCTCGGCCGACTGGGTTGCATTCAGCGAAAAATCGGACCCTGACAACCGCCCCATCATCATCTCAACATCTTTCAAGGGCACACCCACTTCGCTCGCGATCTTTTCGCGCAGGTCGTGGCCCGAAAGGGTTTCACCGGTCGCCAAGGCCTCGCGCTCAAGCCGTGCCTGCACGCGGCGCAGGTTGAAGAACAGCGACTTTTGCGACGACGTGGAGCCGGTGCGTACCATCGACCAGTTGCGCATGACGTGGTCCTGAATGCTCGCCTTGATCCACCAAACCGCATAGGTCGAAAAGCGCACACCACGATCAGGGTCAAACTTGTCAGCCGCTTTCATCAGCCCCAGTGACGCCTCCTGGATCAGGTCATTCATCGGCGCGCCGTAGCGGCGAAACTTGCTGGCCATCGAAATCGCCAGCCGCATGTAGGCGGTGATCAGCCGGTGCAGCGCCTGTTCATCGCGCTTGTCGCGCCAGGCATAGGCCAGTTCCAATTCGGTCTCGGCATCCAGAAGTTCGGCCTTCATCGCGCGGCGCGTAAAAGTCTGGTCAGACGGTCCATCAAAAGCCATGTCGAAAACCCCCGTATTGTGTTGAGCAGTAACAACGTGTTCTTAAGAGGTATTACGCAACGCAAACTGCATCGGATCACCCATCGTGCCAGATTTTCCCTTGCCGCAACTCACTTTGGTCCTAGGGGGCGCGGCCTCGGGCAAGTCCGCTTTTGCAGAACGTCTGGTGGCCGGAACCGGGCGCGCGCGGGTCTATTTGGCAACGGCGCAGGTCTATGATGCTGAAATGGCTGATAAAGTTACGGCGCATCAGGCGCAGCGCGGCAGCAACTGGCACACGATCGAAGAACCGTTCGATATCGCGACACCATTGGCTGGCGTTTCTGCCGATCAGATCGTCCTGCTTGATTGTGCAACGCTTTGGCTGTCCAACGCCCTATTGGCCGACACCCCAGCGACCGACGCCGTTGACGACTTCATGAACGCACTCGCCGCCTGCCCTGCGCCCGTCGTTGTGGTCTCGAACGAGGTTGGCGCGGGAATCGTGCCCGACAACGCCCTTGCCCGCGCGTTTCGCAATGCCCAAGGCGCGCTTAATCAGGCTGTGGCCGCGCGCGCTGATCTGGTTGTAAATGTGATCGCCGGACTGCCAATGGTGCTCAAGGGCCAACTCTCATGACCCGTGTGTTCTGGGTGCGCCACGGTCCGACCCATGAAAAAGCGTTCGTCGGACATCGCGATGTGCCCGCCGATCTGTCCGACACGGCTCAGATTGCGCGAATTGATACCTACCTTCCTGTTGATGCCCTGATCGTGTCCTCGGACCTGTCGCGCGCCGTTGATACGGCCAACGCCATCCAGAACGCACGCACCCGCCTGCCCCACAGCAGCGATCTGCGCGAATTTGATTTTGGCGATTGGGACGGGTTGCACCACAGCGAGGTGGCCGCGCGCGACCCCGATCTTGTGCGTCAGTTTTGGGAAAACCCCGGTAAACTGGCAGCCCCCAACGGCGAAAGCTGGAACATGGTTGCGACCCGCGTCAACGCCGCGATTGACGGGATCGCCGCCGAAAACCCGCGCCGCGACATCATCGCTGTCGCGCATATCGGCGTGATCATGACGCAAATTCAGCGGGCCGGCGGGTGCACCGCATATCACGCCATGAGCCACCAGATCGCCAACTTTTCGATCACCGAGATCCAGATGTGGCCCACGATGGGAGTCGCGCGGATCAATCACCTTCCGTGATGACATTGCGCACAAATTTGCGCTGGGCGCAGGCACCGCATCGCCCTAGGATTTGCCCATGACGTATGAATTGTTCCTTGGAAATCGCCTTTATTTCAGCTGGTCCATCGCGGCCTTCATGATGTTTGAACACTTTGGTCTGGCCGATCAGGTCACGATTACCGTGTTTCAGCCGCAATCTGAAAGCGACGTCAAACGCCACCTGTCCCAGCTTGCACCCGCGCGCACCCTGCCGACGATGCGCACGCCTGAAGGGGTGATCGTGTCCGACAGCATGGCCATCGCCGAGGAACTGGCGAGCCGTCATCCCGACATTGCGTTCTGGCCGCGCGATCCGGCAAACCGCACCGTGGCGCGCACCCTGGCCAACGAAATGCATTCCAGCTTTGGTGGCTTGCGCGGCAACTGGCCGGTGAACCTGCGCCACGCCTACGTGCCTGTCACGCCGCCCTCCGAAATCGCCGCCGAACTTGACCGGCTTGAACTGATCTGGAGCAATGCGCGCAAGGTTACAGGCGCAACTGGCCCGTGGCTTTGCGGTGATTATTGCCTTGCCGATGCGATCTTTGCGCCAATGGCGGCGCGGCTCGCGGCCTATGGGTTCGATACGCGACCCACAACCAAAGCCTATGTCGCGGCCCACCTCGCCGATCCCGCGTTCCGCAAATGGCGTGCAAACGGTCTGGAACTTGATCCCGAAATGCCGAAATTCGAGCTGGATTTGCCCCACGCCGACTGGCCGAACTAGCCACACGTTAACCATTCTTAAACGCCTTTCCTGCCAAACCGTTAACCACGAATGGAAGGGACGGGAAACATGGTTGCACTGACCTATACGGTGGCTTTTGAAGGGGTCGAGGCGCGCCAGGTCGAGGTGCAATGCGCCATTTCGCCCGGAATGCCCGCGTTTTCCATTGTCGGACTTCCCGACAAGGCCGTGTCCGAGGCCCGCGAACGGGTCCGCGCAGCACTGACAGCGATGGCCATCGCCCTGCCGTCCAAGCGGATCACGATCAACATGTCGCCCGCCGACCTGCCCAAGGAAGGGTCGCACTATGACCTGCCCATCGCCGTGGCGCTGCTCTCGGCGCTCGACATCATCCCGCAGGACAAGGCACAGGAAACGCTGGCATTGGGGGAGCTTTCACTGGATGGCACATTGGTGCCGGTCGTCGGCGCATTGCCCGCTGCGATGGCCGCCGCAAGCGAAGAGCGCACCCTGCTTTGCCCGCAGGCCTGCGGGGCCGAGGCCGCATGGGTCGGCGCGGCCAATGTGATCGGCGCGCGGTCACTTGCAGACGTCGTGCGTCATTTCACCGGCCAGTCGGTCATTGCCCCAGCCAAACCCGGCGAGGTCACGCGCCCGACCCGCGCGCGCGACCTGCGCGATGTGAAGGGGCAGGAACGCGCCAAACGGGCACTGGAAATCGCGGCCGCCGGACGGCACCATCTGTTGATGGTCGGATCACCCGGTTCGGGGAAGTCCATGTTGGCGGCACGGCTTGCGGGTATTTTGCCGCCCCTTGATCCGGCCGAAGCGTTGGAAACCTCGATGATCCATTCGCTGTCAGGCTTGCTGGACGAAGGCGGCATCAGCCGCGAGCGCCCCTTTCGCGAACCCCACCATACGGCGTCCATGGCAGCAATTGTCGGCGGCGGGCGGGGTGCCAAACCAGGCGAAATCAGTCTGGCCCATAACGGCGTGTTGTTCATGGATGAATTCCCCGAATTTTCGCGCACCGTTCTCGAAACCCTGCGCCAGCCTATCGAAACAGGCGATGTGGTGGTGGCGCGGGCCAATGCGCATGTGCGGTACCCCTGCAAATTCATGCTGATCGCAGCGGCAAACCCCTGTAAATGCGGGTATTTGTCGGACCCGGCCCGCGCCTGCGCCCGTGTCCCGCAATGCGGCGAGGACTATCTGGGTCGCATTTCCGGCCCGTTGATGGACCGCTTTGATCTGCGCGTCGAAGTGCCGCCCGTTGCCTTTTCCGACCTTGATCTGCCTGCATCCGGCGACAGTTCGGCGCAAGTCGCCGCCCGCGTTGCCACCGCGCGCGATGTGCAGGCCGCGCGGTTCGCGGGGCATGCAGATGTGCGGGTCAACGCCGACATGGAAGGCGCACTACTCGAGGAAATCGCCACGCCTGACAGCGAGGGGCGCGCGTTGCTGACCAAGGTCGCGGAACGGTTTGGCCTATCAGCGCGGGGCTATCACCGCGTGCTGCGGGTCGCGCGCACCATTGCCGATCTGGACGGGGAATCGGACGTGCGCCAACCTCACGTGGCCGAAGCCGTGAGTTACCGTTTGGCGCTGGCCAGCGAGGTGTGAACCACCCGCGAAATCTGACCGATCGTCACCTCGGACTCAGGCAATTGCCAACCGGGAAAAATGGGCCAGACATGCGGCAGATTATGTTCTTCGGTAAGAACGGCATCAACGCCCTGGTCGACCAAAGCCGCGACCATGCGACGGGAATCATCATACAGGATTTCCGCGTCACCAACCCAGATGCGCACGGGTGCGGCCCCGACAAAATTCGCAAACAGTGGCGACGCGCGCGGATCATCGGCATCTGCGCCAGACAAG
Source organism: Octadecabacter sp. R77987 (assembly GCF_042466115.1). NCBI lineage: Bacteria > Pseudomonadati > Pseudomonadota > Alphaproteobacteria > Rhodobacterales > Roseobacteraceae > Octadecabacter > Octadecabacter sp. R77987. Next base: position 1,549,928 of record NZ_JAXHBQ010000001.1, read on the forward strand.
TACCCATCACGGCTTTCGGCCATGCGTTCGGGCGGTAAAACCACTTCGGTGTTTGCATTTCCTGTCATGCTGTCACCCGACAGGGTCAAGTCTGTCAACGGCGACAAAACCCAAACCACAAGCGGTTGCGCCAACCCGGCACTGCAGATCTGTGCCAATAGCGAAAGCGCCAAACCACCGCCCGCGCTGTCACCGGCCAGGATCACCGGACCTTGCGCAGCCAGTTCGCGATACACGCGCAACGCTGCGTCGGGCGCAGCAGGAAACGGGTTTTCAGGCGCAAGCGGATATTTTGGCAAGATCACACGCAGTCCGCACTTTTGCGAAATCCGCTTTGCGAAACCGTAATACGCCGTGGGACTGCCAAAAAAGTATCCGCCACCATGAAAATACAGGATCGGCACGCCGTCAGTTGGCCCGACCTCCATGACTTCGATCCCGCCAATGCGTGCCATTCGTGCGTCGCGTGGCGGCCCGTAAAACAGACGCATCTGCCCCGCAAACCGCTTGCGTGCCCGTTCGGGTTGCGCGGCTGACAAACGCGCCATCGCAGGCCGCTGGAACGCCCTTAACCATCGGTTCAAAAGGCGGGTGCGCAAGCTAGGCACGGCGGCGCTCGATCGCTTGCCAGATTTTCTCGGCAATGTTGGTGCCATCGAATCGTTCCAGTTCCTGAATGCCGGTGGGTGAGGTCACGTTGATTTCCGTGAGCCAGTCGCCAATCACGTCAATCCCGACAAACACCTGACCTTTTTCGCGCAACAGCGGGCCGATGCGCGCGCAAATCTCAAGGTCGCGCGGGGTAAGGTCAACTTTTTCGGCGCGCCCGCCCACATGCATGTTGGACCGCGTTTCGCCCTTGGCAGGCACGCGGTTGATTGCGCCCACAGGTTCGCCGTCAACCAGAATGACCCGCTTGTCGCCCGCAGACACAGCGGGCAGGAATTTCTGCGCGATCAGCGGTTCGTTGTTAATGCCCGTGAACATTTCATGAAGCGAGGCGAGGTTGCCGTCCTCGGCGTGCAGCTTGAACACGCCAGCACCGCCATTGCCGTAAAGCGGTTTCAGGATGATATCACCGTGGCGGGCGCGAAAGGCGCGCAGCGTATCCAGATCGCGCGCGACAGCCGTCGGCGGTGTCAGATCGGGAAAGTCCAGAACCAGCAGTTTTTCAGGATAGTTGCGCACCCAAAACGGGTCATTCACCACCAGCGTGTCGGGATGAATCCGGTCGAGCAGATGGGTTGTCGTGATATATCCCATGTCGAACGGCGGGTCCTGACGCAGCCAGACCACATCGAAATCGGCCAGATCAACCTCGGTCTCCGCGCCCAGCGCAAAGTGATTGCCCACCTCGCGTTTGACAGTCAGCGGCCAGCCGCGCGCGGTGATCCGCCCCTCTTGATAGGCAAGCCTGTCAGGCGTGTAATAAAACAGGGAATGGCCGCGCGCCTGCGCTTCTTCGGCGATGCGGAAGGTGCTGTCAGCGTCGATATTGATCGGCCCGATCGGGTCCATCTGAAACGCAACTTTGAGGGTCATCACGGGCTTCCTGTTTCACTGTCCCGTCTTAGATGGCCTAGGCTAGCTACAGGTGCAAGGCGCGCGCGCTAGAATTCCTGAAAGGCGTTTTCAAGGATCGCGATTTCACCGATCCCGTTCACTGTCGCAAGATCAAAGCGCACATCCGTCAACTGGCCGCGCGGCTGGGTGCCCAGAAATTCGCTGGCCGCCATGCTGATCCGGTCCATCTGGTGGCGCGACAGACTTTGGGCCGCGCGCCCGTGACTGCGGCTTTTCTTGACCTCGACGAAAATCAGGCCATCGCCGCTTTGCACGATCAAATCAATCTCGCCGCCCTTGCCCCGCCAGCGGCGGGATACGACCGTGCAACCACGGCGCTGATAATCCTGCGCAACCGCGTCCTCGGCAGATAGGCCTGCGTGATAAGACGTGATCCCGCTCATGTATCATCCTCAAGTTTCAGGGCCATTTGATAGACATCGCGCCGCGCCAGTCCGAACGCGCCCGCAACAGCCGTTGCCGCATCCTTGACCCGCATCGTTTTCATCGCGTCACGCAAGGCACCTTCAATTTCATCCGCGCCGGTTTCGCGGCCATCGCCGCGATCAACCAGCACCACAACTTCACCGCGCAGCGGTGTATCGCCGATCGCAAGCGACAGTTCGCCAAGCGTGCCACGCTGCACTTCTTCAAACTTTTTGGTCAGCTCGCGGCACACCACGGCCGACCGTCCGGCCCCCAAGACCTCGCACATATTGCTTAACAGTTTGCCAACGCGTTTGGGCAACTCGTAAAACACCAGCGTCGCGCGCACATCGGCCAAAGCGGCCAGTTCGCCGCGCCGCGCCGCATCGGTATTGGGCAGAAATCCGGCGAACAAAAACCTGTCGCTGGGCAGGCCCGACACAGTAAGTGCCGCCAGCACAGCCGAGGCGCCGGGCGCGCCAATCACTTGATATCCTTCAGTAATTGCTGCTCGGCCAAGGGCAAACCCCGGGTCCGCAACCAATGGTGTACCCGCTTCAGACACATAGGCCACGGATTTGCCATCGGCGATGTTCGCCATCAGACGCGCACGCACATGTTCACTGCTGTGGTCGTGGTAGGCGACGATCTGCCGGTCGCCCAATGGCACACCGTGAATATCCATCAGCTTGCGCGCCGTGCGCGTGTCTTCGGCAGCGATCACATCGGCACTGGCCAGAATATCCAGGCCGCGTAGTGTAATGTCACGCGCCGCCCCGATCGGGGTCGCGACAAAATACAGACCGGCAGAGAGTGGCTTGGTTTCAAAAATCATGACTCGACCCTTGTGCCCTCTGCCTTATTATGGTCCCAGCATGCGCGGCCATTCAGCGGCCCGCCAGCTTTGCGCACCATGCGCCACCAGAGGGAGTGAGATAGTCCATGTTTACCTGTTTGCCCAGCCTGCGTCAGGCCGCCCTGCGTTTGATTGCCGCCATGTCGTTTGTGTGGCTTGCCGCCTGTGACCCAGCAATGCTTGGCGGCGCTGGTGGTGATGGCGGCCCGACGATCGACCCAAGTGCCCCTGTGCAGGTTGCACTGCTGGTTCCGGGCGGATCGGGTCAAGCAACCGATAGCTTCCTTGCCCAGAACCTTGAAAATGCGGCCCGCATGGCAATAGCAGACCTGAACGGCGTGACGATCAACCTGCGCGTTTACAACACTGCAGGCAATCCGCAGCAAGCCGCTGCAATGGCCACTCAGGCCATCAGCGATGGCGCACGCATCATCATCGGCCCGCTTTACGCCGAAGCCGCGAACGCCGCTGGCCTTGCTGCATCGCAGGCTGGCATCAACGTTCTTGCCTTTTCCAACAACACAACGATTGCCGGCGGCAATGTCTTTGTTCTGGGCGCGACATTCCGCAATACGGCGGACCGGCTGGTCGGCTATTCAACGGCGCAAGGGCTTGATCGTATCCTGATTGCCCACGCGGATGACCTGCAGGGTAACCTTGGCCGTGATGCGATTGCCGCTGCGGCCCGCGCCAAAGGCGCAACGGTCACAGGCATCCAAAGCTATGCATTCAGTCAGGATGGTATCTTTCAGGCGGCTGGCCCCATCGCCGCCGCTGTTGGTTCCACGGGTGCCGAAGCCGTGTTCGTGACGGGTGGCGTGAACGCCGACCTGCCGATCCTTGCAACGGCCCTGCCTGATCGCGGGTTCAACCCCGGTGCAACACCTCTTATTGGCCTGACACGCTGGAACGCCGCGCCGCAAGCGCTGTCCCTGCCCGGCCTACAGGGCGGCTATTTCGCGCTGCCTGATCAGGGGATGAGTGCCGGATTCGAAAGCCGCTACACCGCCACATATGGCGAAGCACCGCACCCGCTGGCCGGTCTGGCCTATGACGGGATCGCCGCCGTGGGCGCATTGGTTGCCGATGGCAACCGCGATGCGCTGACCCGTGCCGCATTGACACAACGGTCGGGCTTTCAGGGCACAAGCGGCATCTTCCGTTTCTTGCCCAATGGCACGAACGAGCGCGGCCTTGCCGTCGCACAAATCCGCAACAATCAGGTTGTCATCGTTGACCCAGCCCCCAGAAGTTTTGGTGGCGCAGGGCTCTGACGCCCTTCCCACACAATCCGATCACATAAGCACAGATCCCGCGACGCCGGACAGTTTTCTCTGTCCGGCGCAGGACATTTTTGACGCACCTGCGGTCGCGAACGCGCTGACCAAGGCTCTGCAAAACCAAACCGATCCCAAGGCCATTCGTGCCGCCGCCGTTGCGGTTCTGGCAGCAGCCCAAAAACGCGGGCGCGCGGCCATTGCCGATGCCTTTGCCAAGGATCCGTTTGCCGCCCGTCCGACAACACGTGCCTATGCCTGGCTCACAGATCAGATCATCACCTCGGCCCTTGGCGTCGCACTTGACCATCTGCATCCGCTGCCCAACCCGACAGCCGCCGAAAACATCGCCGTCATCGCAGTGGGTGGCTATGGGCGCGGCGAAATGGCCCCACATTCCGATGTCGATCTGCTGTTCCTGACGCCCTACAAAACGACCCCTTGGGCGGAAAGCCTGATTGAATCGCTGCTTTATATTCTGTGGGATCTCAAGCTCAAGGTTGGCCACGCAACGCGCACCATCAAGGACTGCCTGCGCCTTGCCCGCGAAGATTACACGATCCGCACGTCGCTGGTTGAATACCGCTACCTCGAGGGCGATCCCGACCTTGCGCAATCACTGGCCGATCTTTTGTGGAAAGACCTTTTCAAATCCACTGCTCCCGATTTCATCGAGGCCAAACTGGCCGAACGCGCCGAACGTCACCGCAAACAAGGCGGGCAGCGTTACGTCGTCGAACCCAACGTCAAAGAGGGCAAGGGCGGGTTGCGCGACCTGCAAACGCTTTACTGGATCGGCAAATATGTGAACCACGTGCGCACCGCTGCGGAACTGGTCGATGCGGGTGTGTTCACGCAGGACGAATACGACACCTTTCACACGGCCGAGGATTTTCTCTGGGCTGTGCGTTGCCACCTGCATCTGATCACTGGACGCGCCACCGATCAGCTGACGTTTGACTTGCAGGTCGAGGTCGCCGCGCGCATGGGCTATACCGATCACGGTGGCCGCCGCGCCGTCGAACACTTCATGCAGGATTACTTTCGCCGCGCCACGCAGGTGGGTGAATTGACACGTGTCTTTCTGACAGCCCTGGAAACACATTACATCAAGGCCGAGCCGATGCTGACCCGCTTGCTCAAGCGGCGCAAAAAGGCACGCGCCCCCTATGCGATCAAGCAAAACCGCCTGACTGTCGACGACGAAACACTTTTCCTGTCCGACAAACTCAACATGCTCCGCATATTCGAGGAAGCCCTGCGCACTGGCACGCTGCTGCACCCGGATGCGATGCGCCTGCTGGCCAACAACCTTGGCCTGATCGACCGCGAGATGCAGGGCGACAAGGAAGCCAACCGCATTTTTCTTGATCTGCTTTTGAAACACGGCAACCCCGAACGGGCTTTGCGCCGGATGAACGAATTGGGTGTTTTGGGGGCGTTTATCCCTGAATTTGCGACCATCGTCGCGATGATGCAATTCAACATGTATCACCACTACACCGTTGACGAACACACGATCCAATGCATCAGCCACCTTGCCAAGATCGAGCGCGCCGAACTTGACGACGAACTGCCCGTGTCCGCGGCCATCATCAAGAACGGGATCAACCGGAAAGTGATGTATGTGGCAATGCTGCTGCACGATATCGGCAAGGGGCGCGACGAAGACCATTCGGTGCTGGGTGCACAAATTGCCCGCAAACTCGCGCCGCGTCTTGGGCTGAAGCGCAAGGAATGCGACACGGTTGAATGGCTGGTGCGCTATCACCTGCTGATGTCGGATATGGCGCAAAAACGCGATATCGCCGACCCGCGCACCGTGCGTGATTTTGCCAAGGCCGTGAAAACCAAAGAACGGCTTGATCTGCTGTGTGTGCTGACGGTCTGTGACATTCGCGGCGTTGGCCCCAATACGTGGAACAACTGGAAAGCGTCCCTGCTGCGCGCGCTTTATCGCCAGACCAGCCGCGCGCTGGAAGAAGGGATGGAGGCGCTGAACCGCGAAGAACGCGGAACCGAGGCGAAAAAGAACCTGCGCGCGGCCCTCCCCGATTGGGACGAAAAAGACCTGCGCACCGAAGTGGCGCGCCATTATCCGCCATACTGGCAAGGCCTGCATGTAACGGCCCATGCAGATTTCGCCAAGCTGTTGCGCGGCATTAGCGATGATGAAATCCGCCTGGAACTGACACCCGACCCCGACCGCGACGCCACGCGCGTTTGCTTTGCCATGGCTGATCATCCGGGCATCTTTAGCCGGATGTGTGGCGCGCTGGCCCTTGTTGGGGCAAATATCGTCGATGCGCGCACGTTTACATCCAAGGACGGCTACGCCACCGCCGCATTCTGGATCCAAGATGCCAACGGCGCGCCCTATGATCCCACCCGCCTGCCGCGCCTGCGCGCAATGATCCAGAAGACACTTCTTGGCAAAGTGGTGACGGGCGAAGCCATGCGCGACCGCGACAAGATCAAGAAACGCGAACGCGCCTTCAAAGTGCCGACCTCAATCGCCTTTGATAACGAGGGATCGGAGATTTACACGATCATCGAGGTCGATACCCGCGACCGGCCCGGCTTGCTGTTTGATCTGACGCGCACCTTGGCCAATGCCAACATCTATATCGCCAGTGCCGTGGTCGCGACCTACGGCGAACAGGTGGTCGATACCTTCTATGTCAAAGACATGTTCGGCCTGAAATTCCACGCCGAAAGCAAGCAGCGCAGCCTTGAAAAGAAACTGCGCGAGGCAATCGCGCGCGGGGCCGAACGGGCGCAGGAATGACTACCGGCGTTTGGGACTCACTACTTTCCGAGTTCGCGCAGGTCTATGCGGCGACACCCCGACTTCAAGCCTTTTGCGCATTTCCTAACGATATCTCGCGTCAGGGTGTCCTGGCACATGACATTCCAGCACGTGCGCTGCTTGAATCCGATCCGGGTTTGACGACCGACGATTACACCGGCTTGCGCGATGCATTTATCGCCGCATCCAGTCATGCGCTATGGCGCGAAACCTATAAAGGCACAGATATCGATCAAGATTTCCTTGATCGTTTCGGTTGTTATTGCCTGATTGGTCACGGCGGCGCCTTTTCAAGCGAAAGCCTTTTTGCATACGTCGTTTATATGCCGGCCAACCTCCACTACCCGTGGCACGACCACCCCGCCGAGGAGATATATTTCGTTCTTGCCGGTGAAGCCGAATTTCATCGCCAGGGCGAACCGTCCGAGGTTCTGAAATCCGGTGAGGTGTCATTTCATACCAGCAGCCAGCCCCATGCCATGACAACACATGATCATCCGGTCATGGCGCTTGTTCTGTGGCGTGACGGGTTCGCAACGAGCCCGAAACTGACATGAGGGAGAAATGACCCTAACACGTGACATCAACCCGATGCCTGATTTCGTGCAAACCGCGCTGGACAATCGTGGCCTGCGCGCCGCGTTCGATGCCCGCCCCGATTATCAACGTAACGACTGGCTGGGCTGGATCGCGCGTGCCAAACGTGAAGAAACGCGGCAACGGCGGCTGGAAAAAATGCTGACAGAGCTTGCGCAAGGGCATGGCTACATGGGAATGGCGTGGCAGCCATCGCCCAACAAGGACGCCTGAATTTGAAACCGATCCGCCTAGTCTCGGGCTTTTTGACCGTCGGGGTCTGGACCTTGCTTAGCCGCATCCTTGGGTTTGTGCGCGATATCATGATCGCGGCCTACCTTGGCACGGGGCCGGTCGCCGAAGCCTTTCTGGTTGCCTTCTCCCTGCCCAACATGTTTCGCCGTTTCTTTGCCGAAGGCGCGTTCAACATGGCCTTTGTGCCGATGTTCTCCAAAAAGCTGGAGGGCGGGGAAGACGCGCAAACCTTTGCCCGCGATGCGTTTACGGGGCTGGCGACGATCCTGATTGCATTCACGCTGCTGGCCACTGTGTTCATGCCGTTCCTTGTGATGGCTATGGCCAGCGGGTTTCTGGGCGACGAACGCTTTGATCTGGCGGTTGATTATGGGCGCATAGCCTTTCCATACATCCTGTTCATCTCGCTTGCGGCGCTTTTGTCCGGTGTCTTGAACGCCACAGGCCGTTTCATCGCCGCCGCCGCCGCGCCTGTGTTGCTGAACCTGATCTTTGTGGTCGCCATCTTGCTGGGCAACCGTTTGGGCTGGCCAATAGGTGATACGCTGGCCTGGGCCGTGCCGCTGGCAGGTATCGCGCAACTGGTGCTTGTCTGGATCGCGGCCAGCCGCGCCGGTTTTCGCCTGATCCCGCGCCGCCCCCGCCTTACACCCGATTTGAAACGCCTTGCGGTGATCGCCGCACCTGCGGCATTGGCGGGCGGTGTCGTGCAAATCAACCTGTTGGTCGGTCGTCAGGTGGCCAGCTTTTTCGACGGGGCGATCGCGTGGCTGTCCTATGCGGACCGTCTGTATCAACTGCCGCTTGGCGTGGTCGGTATTGCCATCGGCGTGGTCCTGCTGCCCGACCTGTCGCGCCGTCTGCGCGCAGGCGATCTGGCAGGCGGGCGCGATGCATTCAACCGCGCCTGCGAGTTGAGCCTGGCACTGACAATCCCCGCCGCTGTGGCGTTGATGGTGATCCCCTTGCCACTGGTCACGGTGCTGTTCCAAAGGGGCGCGTTCGGGGCTGATGATGCCGCGGCAACAGCGCTGGCAGTCGCCGTCTATGGCCTTGGGCTGCCCGCATTCGTGATGCAAAAAGCCCTGCAACCTCTGTTTTTCGCCCGCGAAGACACGCGCCGTCCGTTCTATTACGCGCTGGCCTCGCTGGTGGTGAACGCGGTCATCGCCTTTGGCCTGTCCTACTACATCGGCTATATCGCCGCCGCCCTTGGCACCACGCTGGCGGGCTGGGCGATGGTTGTGCTGCTGTGGCGTGGATCGCGCGATATGGGCGAAGCCGCACAGTTCGATACCCGTTTCAAGCGCCGCATCTGGCGCATCATCGCAGTGTCGCTGCTCATGGGTGTGATCCTGTGGGCGCTGACCCTTTTGATCGGCCCGTTCCTGATGGTCCCCACCTGGCGCTACCTTGCGCTGGCCGTGTTGGTGCTGATCGGCATTACAGCCTATTTCACATCGGGCCACCTTTTCGGTGCATTCCGCCTTGGTGAATTCAAGCGGGCGATGCGCCGCTAGGGACGCTGGCGGACGCGTGCCACGAACGCGCCCCAGCCTCCCGGTGACAGGACCGGCGCGATCACCAGCCCAATCACAAATCCGGCGATTTCCGCGATCCATGTGGGGCTTGATCCAAAAAGCATCCCGTAAACCAGCATGATCCCCAACAGGACGATGATCAGCGTAAACGCACGCAGCTGGTTTTCGCCCAAGCGCCCCAAGGTCAGCCACATCAGATAGGTATAAGCGCCGATCAGCCCGTAAACCGGTGGAAACACCCCGATCAGCGCCACATTACGCGGTGACATCAGCCCGTAAACCAGCGCCCCGCCAATGGTGCAGGCCAGAAACAGGATGATGACCGCGACTGGGTGAAAGACCTCGCCCACATATTTGCCAAGCGCCAAAAGCAGGACAATCCCCCACAACGCATGGGTGAAAGAGCCGTGAATGAACGGATAGGTCACAAAGCGTTTCAACAAATCAGCGGTCCAGAGCCCCTGATCAAAGACAATCGCGACGATGCGTGGCGACATCCCGTAATCCTGAACCGCAGCGGGCCGCCAGCCGATCCCCGTGCGCCCTCCGATCCAGCCTTGTTGCGCCATGCTCAGCATCGCTTCAACGCCGATGATCACGGCGACCAGCGCTAAAACGATCGGCGGAATGGCGTTGAACGGGTTTTCGTTCTGCATGAAACGGGTCCTTTGGTTGACGCCCTCTTGCGCCATGGGTAAGCGAGAGGCACCCCGAAATCCAGCCCCGGACCAGATCATGAGCCAAGCGACATTCACCCCCCGCGTCTTTTCCGGCATCAAACCTTCGGGCGGGCTGCAACTGGGTAACTACCTGGGCGCGATCAAACGCTGGGTGGACATGCAAGCGGGCGATTATGAAAACATCTATTGCGTTGTCGATATGCACGCGATCACCGTCTGGCAGGATCCCAAGGATCTGGCCAATGGCACGCGCGAAGTGGCCGCAGGCATGATTGCTGCGGGCATTGATCCGGCAAAATCCGTGCTGTTCAACCAGTCGCAAGTGGCCGCCCATGCTGAACTGGGCTGGATCTTCAATTGTGTTGCCCGCCTGGGCTGGATGAACCGGATGACGCAATTCAAGGACAAGGCAGGCAAGAACGCGGAAAAAGCCTCGCTTGGGCTTTATGCTTATCCGTCGCTGATGGCCGCGGATATCCTGCTCTATCACGCCACGCACGTCCCCGTTGGCGAGGACCAGAAGCAGCACGTCGAACTGACCCGCGACATCGCCAACAAATTCAACCACGACTACGGCGTTGATTTCTTTCCCATCACCGAACCGGTGATCGACGGCCCCGCCACCCGCGTGATGAACCTGCGTGACGGCACCAAAAAGATGAGCAAATCCGGTGACAGCGACATGGAGCGCATCAACATGACCGATGATGCCGACACGATCGCCAAGAAATTCAAGAAAGCCCGCACCGATCCGGCACCCCTGCCCGAAACCGTCGAGGGGCTGGCCGACCGCCCCGAAGCACGCAATCTGGTCGATATCTACGCGGCCCTGTCCGATACCACCCCCGCCGAAGTGATCGCGCAATACCCCGGCGCTGGCTGGGGCACGTTCAAACCGGCGCTGGCCGATCTGGCGGTGGAAAAGCTCGCCCCGATCAGCGGCGAAATGGCCCGCCTGATGGCCGACCCCGCCGAGATCGACCGGACATTGGCCCAAGGCGCCGAAAAGGCCCGCACCATCGCCGAACCGATCCTTGCACAGACCTACGAAATCGTCGGATTGCTGCGCAGCTAGCGCAGGGGGTCTGTCTGGAACAGTTTCACCTTCAGCCCGCCAAACGCCACCGGCGGGCCAGCGGGTTTGAACGGCAGGCCGGATGATTTGGCCAGCCCGTTGTCTGACGTGACCATGCCGACGCGCCATCCCTTGAAGCGGTCCAGCAGGGTTTTGCCCAGCGCGCCGTAAACCGCGAACAGCAGCTTCTTGTCACCGATCCGCGCCCCGTAAGGCGGATTGACCATCACCAATCCGGGCGGGCCATCGGGGCGTTGCAAATCACTGACAGCGGCGCGTGTAAACTGCGTGCAATCGGCCACACCGGCACGGGCTGCATTGGCCGTGGACATGCGGATCGCGCCATCGTCGCGGTCACTGCCGAAAAACTGCAAGAGCGGCTTGGCGTTGGGGTGATCGGCGCGCATGGCGTTCCACGCCACGCTGTCAAACGTCGCCAACTGCTCGAACGCGAAATGGCGTGACCGCCCGGCGTGCAACCCCGCCGCAATCTCAGCGGCTTCAATCACAAACGTCCCTGACCCGCACATCGGGTCGACAAGTGGTTCGCTGCCATCATAGCCACATTCACGCAGAAACAGCGCCGCCAGATTTTCGCGCATGGGCGCTTTGCCCACGGCCTCTTTGTGGCCGCGTTTGTGCAGGCTGTCGCCGGATGTATCGACGCTGAACGTGCAAAGGTTATCATCAATCCGCAGTTTCAGGCGGATCGGCGCATCTGCGGCAATCGTCGTGCCCAATTCCTCGACCAGCGCCTTTTCAACGCGCTGCACCGCAGCCCCCGCGTGATAGATTTTCGAGGCCTTGCAGGTCGCCTCGACCTTGACCGGCACATCGGCGCGCAAGACATCGCCCCACGGAAACTTGCGCGACCGTTTGTCCAACTGCGCCAGATGGAAGGCACGAAATTCGCCGATACGGGCCAGAACCCGCCCCGCCCCGCGCAACTGCAAATTGGCGCGCCAAACCTCGGCCCAATCGCCCTGCACCGTCACGCCACCCGCCGTCACGACAGGGTTGGCGAAACCGCGCGCCATAGCTTCGTCGCGCAGGGTGTTTTCAAGGCCAGGGGCGGCCACAAGGAAGATATCAAACATAGCCGTCCCTAGCCCCATTGCGCCCCGCTTACGAGGGGGTATCGCCGATCTTGTCCTGCGTCTGCGTGTCAAAATCACTGGCATCATGACGTTCGCGCAACTGCAACGCCGGATCGCCCGTGGCCTTGTTCACCATGCGGCCCCGCAGCACCGCAGGGCGCGCGTCGATTTTTTCAGCCCAGGCCAGCACATGCGTGTAGCTGGTCACGTCCAGAAACTCGGCCGCGCCATACTGGCGCCCCAGAACCAACTGGCCATACCACGCCCAGATCGCCATATCGGCAATGGTATAGTCATCGCCCGCAATGAACGGATGATCCGCCAGTTGACGATCCAGCACATCCAACTGTCGCTTGGTTTCCATCGCAAACCGGTTGATCGGATATTCAAACTTTTCGGGGGCATAGGCATAGAAATGGCCAAAACCGCCGCCCAGATAGGGCGCGCTGCCCATCTGCCAGAACAGCCACGACAGGCATTCGGTGCGCGCGCCGTGGTCAGTTGGCAGGAAATGCCCGAACTTTTCCGCCAGATAGAGCAGGATCGCCCCGCTTTCGAACACCCGCTGGGGCGGGGTTGCGGAATGATCCATCAGTGCCGGAATCTTGGAATTGGGGTTCACATCGACAAAGCCGCTGCCAAACTGATCTCCCTCGCCGATGTTGATCAGCCAGGCGTCATATTCGGCATCACCTACGCCCAGCGCCAGCAATTCTTCCAGCAACACCGTCACCTTGACGCCATTGGGCGTGGCCAGCGAATAAAGCTGAAGCGGGTGCTTGCCCACGGGCAGATCCTTGTCATGGGTCGCGCCGGCAATGGGGCGGTTGATGCTGGCGAACGTCCCGCCGCTTTCCTGTTCCCATGTCCAGACTTTCGGGGGTGTATAGGTCATGCGCTTTCCTTTTCGTTGTTGGGGGGACACTTGCGGCAACGGGCAGAAGTTTCAAGCCCGACGCACTGTGCAAATTCGCACGACCACCGTTCAAACTCGCCACTTTCGTGCGCGATCGCGCTGCGCTAGGTGTCTGCCAACAATCCACGCGAGGACATGATGACTAAGTTTGCCCATCCCCAAACCCGTATCGGACACGTCCACCTGCGTGTCGCGAACCTTGATCGCGCGATCAGTTTCTATTCCGGCGTCTTGGGGCTTTCGGTTACGCAACGCTATGGTGCCGGGGCTGCATTTCTTGGGGCCGGCGGGTATCACCATCACATTGGGCTCAATATTTGGGATAGCCTTGGCGCGACGCCGCCCCCGAAAGGGCACACAGGGCTGTATCACACCGCATTCCTGTTTCCGGATCACGCAGCACTTGCGCAAACCATTCACCGCGTTCTGGCCGCGGGCATTACCATTGACGGTGCCGCCGATCATGGCGTGAGCGAGGCCGTCTATCTGCGAGATCCTGATGAAAACGGTGTCGAGCTATACGTCGACCGACCCGAAACAGACTGGCCCCGCGACCCAAGCGGAGAATTGACCATGTATAACAGCCACTTTGATGTCCCCGCACTGCTGGCGCGCTATCCGTCACAAAACTGAATCCGAATCCGCCCACTCTGGACAGGCGCTGGGGGCTGGTTGCCCATAGCGCTGATCTTTCGGCCTTGTCTCCGCCGATCGTCCCTTGCGCCCGGGCCGCCCCGCCCGGGCGCATTTTTTAGAGTCTGGACCTTGCTCTTTCCCTCGCCTAGCTTCCGGCCCAAAGAGAGGCACCCATGGCGACCGGCACAAATATCCGCACATATTTTCATGGCACTTGGCACGATGGCGACATCCCTTTGATGCATGCCGCTGATCATGGCATGTGGCTGGGCAGCTCAGTGTTTGACGGTGCCCGTGCCTTTGACGGGCTTTGCCCCGATCTAGCGGCCCATTGCGACCGCGTGAACCGTTCCGCAACGGCGCTGATGATCAACCCGACAGTCAGCACCGATGACATGGTCGCGATCGTGAGGCAGGGGCTGGCGCTTTATCCCCCCAAATCGCCAATCTATATCCGGCCGATGTATTGGGCGATTGAAAGCGGGTTCAGCGCGATTGTGCCAAAGCAAGGCGGCGAAACAGGTTTTGCGGTCTGTCTGGAAGAAATTCCCATGAGCGCACCGGATGCGACGACCACGCTGACGACCACGCGGTTCCGCCGCCCTGTCATGGAAAGCGCAGTCGTGAACGCCAAGGCAGGATGCCTTTACCCCAACAACGCGCGGATGCTGGCCGAGGCCCGCGCCAAGGGGTTCGGCAATGCGCTGGTGGCAGATGCCATGGGCAACGTGGCCGAAAGCGCGACCGCCAATGCCTTTATGGTCAAGAACGGCGAAGTATTCACCCCCATCCCGAACGGCACTTTTCTGGCCGGTATTACGCGCGCACGCCATATCAGCAACCTTGCCAATGACGGCGTGAAAGTCCACGAAACCGTGCTGACATTCGATGATTTCCGCAACGCGGACGAGGTGTTCCTGTCAGGCAATATGTCCAAGGTCACGCCCGTCACCGCCTTTGACGACCGCCAGTATCAAGTTGGCCCCGTCACGCGGCGTGTGCGCGAATTGTATTGGGATTGGGCGGCAACAGCAGGCTAAAACCGTTGCCAGTGCTGCTGCACTGCGCCACACTTGCCCGCAAGAGAGGAAACCGTCATGCGTAAGTTTCTGGTCGTTTTGGATGATAGCCGCGAATGTCTGAACGCGATGCGCTTTGCCGCGATGCGGGCTGCGAAATCGGGTGGCGGTGTTGCCGTGCTGTCGATCATCCCACCGGATGAATTCAACCACTGGATCGGTGTCGGCGAAGTGATGCGCGCCGAGGCCCGCGAACGGATCGAAGTCCATTTCGAGGTCTTCGCCAAGTGGATGCGCGACAAGCAGGGCGTCGATCCGCAGCTTATCATCCGCGAGGGCGAAGCCGTGCCCGAAATCATGGCACAGATCGACGAAGACCCCGAAATTGGCGTGCTTGTCCTTGGTGCGGGCACTGGAAAAAAGGGACCCGGACCGCTGGTAACACAACTGACCCGCAACGCGGGCGAACTGCAAATCCCGATCACCATCGTCCCCGGCGAGATGTCCAAAGAACGGCTCGAGGCGATTACCTAGGTAAGAACCTGCTGAAATCGCGGCGTTTTCCTCGCGCCCTCGTGAGCAAACAGAAACATTCCCTGATCACAAATATGCGCACAACGTTTCCGCGTGATCGCCAGAGGCGATAACACGCCGGAATTTGGCGGGGTTTCGTGCGCTGACGCGCGCCACCTGTTGAGCAATGCGTGAAACCGGCCCCACGTGGCAAACCGCGCCCGCGTCAAGGGGCTGATGCGTTCACATCCCGGTCGTATTTTCGTGACCGCCAGTCCCCTTTCGAAACGGCGTGCAGTTGATCAGCTTGGTGTCACCGGAAGCGGGCAGACAGCCAGCTTCGACGACATAAACCAAGTCTATGAAAGGACACACCATGACCAAGACAATCGCTCTGACACTCGCCGCCCTGATGGGGTCTGCAACACTTGCCACGGCCGACGTCAATTCGTTCGGCCTTGATCGCGAACTCGACGCGGCCTCCTCCATCTCGCTGGAAAACGTGCGCGCGGCGGGCGACGGCACAGTCGAAATCTATGACTATCACACGGGCATGCAGGGCAAACTGCTGGGCAGCCAGATGGTGAACGCCGGCGCAAACTCTGACGTGCGCATCAACCTTGGCCAGACGGTGCGTGACGATGTGATTGCCGTGCTCAAGGTGAATGGCCAGATCGTTGCGACACGGGAATTCCAAGTCGAAGCGCGCTAGGTTTCACCCGCTCAAGTCTCTGACCGGTCCTTCGGGGCCGGTCATTGTCATTTTAGAATCGTTCCAAACCTTGACTTCATCTATTCGCAGGCGCATATCTAAAGCCTGACAAAAAAGGTTGGTCCCATGTTCATTCAAACCGAATCCACGCCGAACCCCGCAACGCTGAAATTTCTGCCCGGACAGACAGTTCTTGCATCCGGCACCGCTGACTTTGCGAGCGCCGACGCGGCGGCCGTCAGCCCCCTGGCACAGCGCATCTTTGCGGTTTCAGGCGTGGCGGCGGTGTTTTTCGGCACCGATTTCGTGACGGTGACCAAATCTGACGATACCGATTGGGACCACATCAAACCCGCCGTTCTGGGCGCGGTGATGGAGCACTACCAATCGGGCAAACCGGTTATGGAAGGCGAGCAGGCTGCGTCCGGCCATGCCGAACACACCGGAGAGGATGGCGAAATCGTCAACCAGATCAAGGAATTGCTTGATACGCGCGTGCGCCCGGCCGTGGCCCAGGATGGCGGTGACATCACGTTTCACGGCTTTGACCGCGGCATCGTCTATTTGCACATGCAAGGCGCCTGCGCAGGCTGCCCATCTTCGACACTTACCCTGAAGATGGGCATAGAAAACCTTCTGCGCCACTACATCCCCGAAGTGGTCGAGGTGCGGCCTGTCGCGGCCTAGTCGGACGCGCATTGAAAAATGAAGCCTGACCCGACACTTCTGGCCTTTGACACATCGGCGGCGCATTGTGCCGCCGCTTTGCTGTCGGACGGCGAAATTACCACCCGCGTTGACCTGATGGCGCGGGGGCAGGCCGAACACCTGATGGTCATGCTTGACGATATGCTGGCGGCCGCCGGTATGGGCTGGAGCGCGCTTGATGCGGTGGCCGTTGGCATCGGTCCGGGCAATTTCACCGGCATCCGCATTTCCGTAGCTGCGGCACGCGGTATCGCCCTCGGGCTTGGCAAACCGGCAATCGGCGTGTCGTCACTCGAGGCGCTTGCCCACGGTCAGCCGCGTCCATTTTGCGCCCGGCTGCCCGCCCCGCGCGATCACCATTACGCGCAGACGTTTACGGCGCGCGGCGCTGGCGACCCAAGCCTTGAGGTCGGGGCAGCCACCCTTCCCGACCCGGTCGTCCTCGTGTCAAACATCTTGCAAATCGCTACGATCCGTCTGGCATCCGGCGCACCAATCGCGCGCCCCGCGCCGCTTTATCTGCGCCCTGCAGATGCCGCACCACCCCGTGACCCTGCGCCCGTGATCCTGCCGTGACACCTGCCGCTGCTGCCAGCCTCTATGCGCGCGCCTTTCCAGATTCGCGCCCATGGAGCGCCAGCGAACTGGCGGCACTCATGGCAGACCCCCAAGTGATTCTCTGCGGTGATGACCTTGCGATGGTTATTGCCCGCGTTGTTCTGGACGAGGCCGAGATTTTGACCCTCGCTACTGATCCGGATCATCGCCGCAATGGGCTGGCACGCGCTGTCTTGCAGTCATGTGAGGCCCGGTTGCGCACCCGTGGCGTGCGCCGCGTTTTTCTGGAGGTTGCTGCCGACAATCGCGCTGCACAGGCACTATACAAGGGCTTTGGCTATATTCAGGCCGGAGAACGCCCCGATTACTACAGCCGCAAGGATGGCACAAACGTCGCCGCACACCTGTTGCGCAAAGATATCGCCGCGCGCTGACCTTACGTCACCAAAGGCGAGATCACGCGTACCCGTCTTTTCGGCAATGAAATTCGCAAAAAGCAGTTGACCCTTGCGGCCCCGCGTTGCCTTATCTTGCGATGCTGACTTGATCAGCTCGCTTTTCGCGGGGGCGACGGGAAACCGGACACGCCCCGAAATCAAAGACCTGGGAGACACAAATGACCCTCATGACGAAATTCCTTTCTGCTTCGGCTGCCTTGGCACTGACGGCAGGTGCTGCACTGGCCGATCCGGCAGTGCTGTTCGACCTTGGCGGCAAGTTCGACAAGTCCTTCAACGAAAGTGCCTATAACGGTGCACAGCGTTGGGCTGAAGAAACCGGTGGTTCTTACGACGAAGTCGAGATCCAGTCAGATGCGCAGCGCGAACAGGCGATCCGCCGTTTTGCCGAAGCCGGCAACAACCCCATCGTGATGGCGGGCTTTTCGTGGGCCACAGCCCTAAGCGAAGTTGCCGCTGACTATCCTGACACCAAATTCCAGATCATCGACATGGTGGTTGATGCGCCAAACGTGCGCTCGATCGTATTTGCCGAAGAGCAGGGCTCGTATCTGGTTGGCGTCGCGGCTGCGATGGCATCCGAATCCGGCACCGTCGGCTTTATCGGCGGCATGGATATCCCGCTTATTCGCAACTTTGCTTGCGGATACGTGCAGGGCGTGCTGGCCACGAACCCAGAAGCAACAGTCGTCGCCAACATGACAGGCACCACGCCTGCCGCCTGGAATGACCCTGTGAAGGGTTCGGAACTGACACTGGCGCAGATCAGCCAGGGTGCTGATGTTGTTTACGCCGCTGCTGGCGGCACAGGTGTTGGCGTTCTGCAAACGGCCGCAGACGAAGGCATCCTGTCGATCGGCGTGGACAGCAACCAGAACTACCTGCACCCCGGCATGGTTCTGACATCCATGCTCAAGCGCGTGGACAACGCGGTTTATGACGCACTGATCGCTGGTGAAGATCTGGAAGGCGGCTTTAACGTCATGGATCTGTCCAACGGCGGTGTCGGCTATGCGCTGGATGAATTTAACGAGGCCCTGATTTCGGAAGAAATGAAGGCCGCGCTTGATGCTGCATCCGCTGCGATCATTGCAGGCGAAGTTTCGGTGCACAACTACAACACCGACGAATCCTGCCCTGTTTATGACTTCTAAGTCAGGCAGCTAAGGCCAAGAAAAACGGGGCCGCGCCAGTGATCGGCGCGGCCTTTTGCAGATGGGGGAACAAAACGATGAGCGATGCAATCACAACATTCTTTCGTGCCTGGAGCGAAACCGATCCAACGGCGCGGCGCGCACTGATTGACGATTCTTTTGCCCCCGGCGGCATCTATTCAGACCCGCGCAGCGGCGCACGCCTTGATGATCACGGCGCGATCTCGGACTACGTTGGCATGTTCAGCGCCAATGCCCCCGGCTGGACCGCAAGCGTAGAAAAATCAGACGATGTAAACGGCTACCACCGCGCGATCATCGCCTTTGGTGGCAAGGGGCCGGACGGCACCGAGATGGTTCAGCACGGCAGCTATTTCGCCACGCTTGATGATGGCGGCAAGCTGACGCTGCTGGCCGGATTCGCGGGCACAGGGGCCTGACATGAACGATATCGCCCCCGCCATTGAACTCAAGGGTATCTCCAAGGCCTTTGGCCCCGTCCAAGCCAACAAGGACATCGCGATCCGCGTGATGCCCGGCACGATCCACGGGATCATTGGCGAAAACGGCGCGGGCAAGTCGACACTCATGTCGATCCTTTACGGGTTCTACAAAGCCGACAAAGGCGAGATTTTCATCAGCGGGCGCAAGGTCCAGATTCCCGACAGTCAGGCAGCAATCGCTGCGGGTATCGGCATGGTATTCCAGCACTTCAAACTGGTCGAAAATTTCACCGTTCTTGAAAACGTGATCCTTGGGGCCGAGGACGGCGCGATGCTGCGCCCCAGCCTTGCCAAGGCGCGCCGCGAACTCAAGGCGCTGGCCGAGGAATACGGTCTGAACGTCGAACCCGATGCCGTGATCCAGGACATCGGTGTGGGCATGCAGCAGCGTGTTGAAATCCTCAAGGCGCTTTACCGTCAGGCCGACATCCTGATCCTGGACGAACCCACCGGCGTGCTGACCCCCGCCGAAGCCGATCAGCTGTTCCGCATTCTTGAACGCCTGCGCGAAGAAGGAAAAACCATCATCCTGATCACCCACAAGCTGCGCGAGATCATGGAAATCACCGACACCGTCAGCGTGATGCGGCGCGGCGAAATGACCGCCACTGTGAAAACCGCCGACACCAGCCCGCCTGAACTCGCCGAACTTATGGTCGGGCGCAAAGTGCTGTTGCGGGTCGACAAAGCCCCCGCCAAACCGGGCGAAAAGGTGCTCGAAGTCCGCGATCTGAACATTACCGATGACAAGGGCGTGCATCGCCTGAAGGGTGTCTCGTTTGACGTGCGTGCAGGTGAAATCCTCGGGATCGCCGGTGTTGCAGGCAACGGCCAGTCCGAACTTCTGGAAGTGCTGGGCGGCTATGAAAAGGCCACCGGCGAAATTCTGGTCAACGGCCAGGAAATCGACCTGACCGGCGGCAAGTCCGATGGCCAAAGCCGGCGCGCGCGCGGCATCGCCCATGTCCCCGAAGACCGCCAGCGCGAAGGTCTGATCATGGATTACTTCGCCTGGGAAAACATGGTGTTCGGCTATCACAAAGACCCGAAATATCAGCGCAATCGCCTGTTGATGGACAACACCGCGATCAAGAAAGACACCGCCGACAAGATGGAACGTTTCGACGTGCGCCCGCCCGATCCCTTCCTGCAAGCCAAAAGCTTTTCCGGCGGCAACCAACAGAAAATCGTGCTGGCCCGCGAGATGGAGCGCGACCCTGACCTGCTCTTGATCGGGCAGCCCACACGCGGCGTCGACATCGGCGCGATTGAATTCATCCACCAGCAAATTATCGCCCTGCGCGATCAGGGCAAGGCGATCCTGTTGGTATCAGTCGAACTTGAGGAAATCCTTTCCCTGTCCGACCGGATCGCCGTCATTTTTGATGGCAAGATGATGGGCGAACGCCTGCCCGCCGACACGGACGAAAACGAACTTGGCCTGATGATGGCCGGCATGACCAAGGGGGAGGCCGCCTGATGGAAAAGATGCCGAAATGGGCCGATGTTGTCCTTGTGCCGCTTGTCTCGCTGCTGCTTGCCGCAATTATTTCGGCCATTGTGATCCTTGCGATCGGGGAAAACCCATGGGCCGCCTTGAAACTGATGGTCAGTGGCGCACTAGGGTCCAGTTATGGCTGGGGCTACACGCTGTATTACGCGACAAATTTCATGTTCACGGGGCTTGCCGTGGCCGTGGCCTTTCATGCGCGCATGTTTAACATCGGCGGCGAAGGTCAGGCGATCCTGGGCGGCTTGGGCGTGGCAATTGTATGCCTTTACATCCCGTGGCCGCACTGGTCGCTTGCAGTCTTGGGGGCCACGGCAGGTGCTGCGCTATTCGGGGCCGCTTGGGCCATCATCCCTGCGTTTTTGCAAGCCAAACGCGGCAGTCATATCGTGATCACCACGATCATGTTCAACTTTATCGCCGCCGCCTTGCTGAATTACCTGCTGGTGAACCAACTCAAGGCGCCGGGCATGGAACCCGCCACATCGAAGTTCCCTGAACCCACGCACCTGCCCTCGTTTCAGGACTTGTTCAGCTTTGGCGAAATCACGCTGTTCCGTGGCACGCCCGCCAATGTTGCGTTCTTTGTTGCCGTGCTGGCCTGTATCGCCGTCTGGGTGCTGATCTGGAAAACCCGGCTGGGCTATGAAATCCGCGCCTTCGGGCATTCGGAATCGGCCGCGAAATACGCCGGGATCAGCCCGACCAAAATCATCATTGTGTCGATGGTCATCTCGGGCGGGTTGGCTGGCATGATGGCCGTGAACAACGTCATGGGCGAAGCGGAACGGCTTGTTTTGAACGCCGTAGAAGGCGCAGGTTTCATCGGTATCGCCGTGGCCCTGATGGGGCGAAGTCACCCCGCTGGCGTGTTCATTGCCGCGATCCTGTTCGGGTTCCTTTACCAAGGGGGCGCTGAACTGGCGCTGTG
This sequence comes from Octadecabacter sp. R77987, assembly GCF_042466115.1. NCBI lineage: Bacteria > Pseudomonadati > Pseudomonadota > Alphaproteobacteria > Rhodobacterales > Roseobacteraceae > Octadecabacter > Octadecabacter sp. R77987. Next base: position 1,571,701 of record NZ_JAXHBQ010000001.1, read on the forward strand.
GACGAAGATCCCGCGCGAAATGATTGTCGTCATTCAGGCGCTGGTGATCATGTTCACGGGCGCGCTTGACCACATGGTGCGTGCACCGCTTGAAAAGGCGTTCATCGCCTTCAGCAAATCACACGCCAAGGCAGAGGGATAAAACATGGATCTCTTGTTCAACATTCAGGTCTGGGACTCGACCATCCGCCTTGCCACGCCACTGTTGTTGGCCTGTCTTGCAGGGTTGTTTTCCGAACGTTCCGGCATTTTCGACATCGGGCTTGAGGGCAAGATGCTGGCGGCTGCATTCCTGTCGGCCGCCGTCGCCTTTACCAGTGGCAGTGTCTGGATCGGCCTGCTTGCGGGGATCGGCGCGTCGATGGCGCTTTCAGCGCTGCATGGCGTTGCGTCCATCACCTTTCGCGGCAACCAACTGATTTCCGGCGTTGCCATCAACTTTCTGGCCGCGGGCCTGACGGTTGTTGTCGCGCAAAGCTGGTTTTCCCAAGGCGGGCGCACGCCTCAACTGGCCGGGGGCGCGCGGTTTGAACCGATTGAACTGCCATTTGCCACAGCACTTGCCGATGTGCCATTCATTGGCCCGATCTATGCCGATCTGATTTCTGGCCAAACGATCCTTGTTTACGTCGCCCTGATTTGCGTCCCCGCAACGTGGTGGCTGCTTTATCGCACGCGTTTCGGGTTGCGCCTGCGCGCCGTGGGCGAAAACCCCGCCGCCGTCGATACCGCTGGCGTGTCCGTCGTCGGGCTGCGCTTTGCGGCGGTGATGATCTGTGGCGTGCTGTGTGGCATCGCGGGTGCATATCTTGCCACCGCATTGCAGGCCGGTTTCACCAAGGACATGACCGCAGGGCGTGGCTATATCGCGCTGGCAGCGCTGATTTTCGCCAAATGGCGGCCGTGGTATGCACTGTCGGCGACGATCCTGTTTGGCTACTTGCAGGCGATTGCCCTGCGCCCTGACCTGATCGAGCGGACCTTCGGCTTTGAAATTCAGGGCCAATTGCTGGACGCCCTGCCCTTCATCATGACCGTGGTCATTCTGGCCGGTTTTGTCGGCAAGGCAATCCCACCACGCGCCGGTGGCGAACCCTATGTCAAAGAGCGCTGACCTTGCGGCCCTGATCCGCACCCGCGCCGGTGATGCGCCGGTGCAGGTCGGCCTGATCCTTGAGCTCGGGCCTTGGGCATCTGGCCGATGCAGTTGACGGTGTTGCGATCCCTTATGGCGATCTTGACGGTTTTCCCCACGCGGGCGTCAGCGGGCATAACCCCAACCTTGTGATCGGTGATCTGGAAGGCGTGCGCGTGGCCGTGTTTGGCGGGCGCGCGCATTACTACGAAAGCGGGCGCGGCGATGCGATGCGCCTGCCGCTTGAAGTGCTGCGCGACTTGGGCGCGGATACGCTGATCGCCACCAATGCGGCTGGATCCATGCGGGCGGACATGGTGACGGGATCAATCATGTGCCTGTCCGATCATATCAACTTTTCCGGCCTGAACCCGCTTATTGGCGAACCGACGGATGCGCGCTTTGTGCCGATGAAAGACGCCTATGATCTAGGCCTCCGCGCCGCCCTGCGCGCCGCCGCTACGGCCGAAAACACCGAAATGGCTGACGGCATCTATGCATGGTATTCCGGCCCGTCGTTTGAAACGCCCGCTGAAATTCGCGCGATTGCGATGCTGGGTGCGGACGCGGTTGGCATGTCCACTGTCCCCGAAGTGATCCTTGGCCGCTTCCTTGGGCTGCGCTGCGCGGCGATTTCCACGATCACCAACATGGCCGCAGGCATGAGCGACGAAAACATCAGCCACGAACACACCAAGGCCATGGCCCCCATCGGTGCGGCCAAGCTGGAAAAGGTGCTGCGCCGCTACTTGCGTGACCGCGGATAAATCCAGTTCCGGTTCAGCCATAGGTCCACAGACCAAAACCGGCCATATTTACCGCCATTTGCCCCCTGCGGCATTTGACTTGCTGGCCAAAGCGGCGTTTTCTAGGTAAGCGGCCTTATCCATCGCCGGACCCAGACACTTATGCAAATCTATCTTCCCATTGCCGAAGTATCGGTCAACGCCTTCCTCTTGTTGGGGTTGGGCGGGCTGGTCGGGATTTTGTCGGGTATGTTTGGCGTAGGCGGCGGTTTCCTGATGACGCCGCTGTTGTTCTTTATCGGCATCCCACCCGCTGTCGCCGTCGCGACCGAGGCCAACCAGATTGTCGCGTCATCCTTTTCCGGTGTGCTGGCGCATTTGAAACGCAAAACCGTCGATCTGCGCATGGGGACGGTGCTGCTGATTGGCGGACTTGTCGGTGCAGCACTTGGGGTAGTGGTGTTCAACTACCTGCGTTCGTTGGGGCAGGTCGATCTGCTGGTCAAGCTTTGCTATGTGCTGTTCCTTGGCGTCGTTGGCGGGCTGATGTTTCTGGAAAGCTGGCGCGCGATCCGGCGCAGCAAAAAGGCCGGGGCCGTGCCGGTCCGGCGCAAGCACACATGGGTGCATTCGCTGCCCTTCAAGATGAAATTCCGCGTGTCGGGGCTTTATATTTCGGTCATTCCACCGCTGATCGTCGGGGTCGTTGTAGGGATTCTTGCGGCGATCATGGGTGTTGGCGGTGGCTTTATCATGGTCCCCGCGATGATTTATCTGCTGGGCATGCCAACCAAGGTCGTTGTCGGCACTTCGCTGTTCCAGATCATTTTCGTGACTGCATTCACCACCCTGCTGCACGCGACAACCAACTTTACCGTCGATATTGCGCTGGCTGTGCTGTTGCTGATTGGCGGCGTGATCGGCGCGCAAGTCGGCACACGGATCGGCACACGGATGAAAGCCGAACAACTGCGTATCTGGCTTGCCATCATGGTGCTTGCCGTCTGTGCCAAGCTGGCGTTCGATCTTTTGGTGATGCCCTCCGAGCTGTATTCAATCGGCGAAAGCGGGCACGCATGATCCGGCTGTTCGCCCTGTTGGTGATCCTTGCCCTGCCCGCCAAGGCCGAAGAAGTTGTGCTGGGCCTGAGCCAGGACGCCGTGGCGATCACGGCAACCTTTGACGGTTCCGACATTTTGCTGTTCGGCGCGGTCAAACGCGAAGACCCGATTGATCTGGCCAGCGACCTGCAGGTCATCGTGACGATCGCCGGTCCGACCCTGCCCGCCACTGTCCGCCGCAAAGAGCGCCGACTGGGCATTTGGGTCAACACCGACGTTGTCGAAATTGATGGTGCGCCCTCCTTTTATGCTGTCGCAACCACGGCCCCGCTAGGCGACATCCTCAGCGATGTGGAAGACCTGCGCTACAAGATCAGCATCCCGCGTGCGATCCGGTCAGTCGGTGCGCCGATGGGCGTGACGGATTCCCACAATTTCACGGCTGCACTTATCCGTATCCGTGCAGGCAGCGACCTGTATCAGGTGCGCGAAGGCGCGGTGGACCTCGAAGAAAGCACGTTGTTCAGCGCCGCATTTCGCCTGCCCGCCAACCTGACCGAGGGCGATTATCACGCGCAGATTTACCTGACCCGCAACGGGATTGTCGTCGACGAATACGAAGCAGTTATTCCCGTCGAAAAGGTTGGACTGGAACGCTGGCTATACAACCTCGCCCATGAAAAGCCGCTGATCTATGGCCTTATGTCAATTGCGATTGCCATCGCGGCGGGCTGGGGTGCATCGGCGATCTTTTCGGCGCTACGCCGCTAACCGCGCCCGATATAGGGCATCTTGGTCGCCATGAACGTCTGGAATTGCACGTTGGCCTCGGGCGGAAGTTGCGCCATGCGCAGCACTGCATCAGCCACCAACCCCACGTCCATCGTCGCGATGCCGGGCTGCGATTTCGCCAGTTCCGCGACCATATCCGTGCGGGCGTTGCCGATATCGATCTGGCCGCAGGCAATATCGAACGGGCGACCATCCAGCGACAGCGTCTTGGTCAGCCCCGTCACCCCGTGTTTCGTGGTCGTATAGGTCACTGACCCGTCACGGGGCACATGGGCGCTGATCGACCCGTTGTTGATGATCCGCCCCCCCTGCGGTGACTGGTGGCGCATCTGGCCAAATGCAGCCCGCGCGCACAGGAACATCCCCGTCAGATTGACCGCAACGGCGCGGGTCCAGTCGGCCACGGGAATTTCGTCAATCGGCGCGGCGGGTGTGAAAACACCGGCGTTGTTGAACAGCACATCAAGACGGCCAGCCTTGGCTGCAAAGGTGCTGAATGCCTGCGCAACAGCGCCTTCGTCCGTCACATCACAGGGCAGCACGACAGCACCTCCCTGCCCTGCCGCGACCTCCTCCAGCAACGCAGCGCGCCGTGCAATCAGCCCGACACGCCAGCCATCTGCCAGAAAAACATCGGCACAGGCGCGCCCAATGCCGCCACTTGCCCCGGTGATGATGATGCTTTTCATTCGGCCTCCGGTTCCAGTTCCAGCGGCACCGGATCAACGCGCAAATCATCTGTGCTTAGCGTGCCACTGGGAAGCGCCAAACGGTTGCGCACGACCCAGCGCAACTGCGTTTCCGCCCGCGTGATCGCAACGTATGCAAGGCGCTTCCACAGTTGCGTGCCCGCCTCCATCCGGCCCATGCGGCTGGCGATCTGGATGTCGGGCGCAAAGACCTGCACCGTGTCCCACTGCGACCCTTGTGCCTTGTGGATTGTGACGGCAGCACCATGCAGAAACGTCGCCCCCATGCGGGCAGCAAAGGGAATGAACGGCTCCTCGTCGCCCTCGTGTTCGATCTTGACGATGGACGCCGCGCTGACTTGGGGGTCCTCGGCACCCATCACGTGCAGACGGCTAAACCCCGGCTTGCGCCCTGGCCCCAGATAGATCACCTGCGCGCCCTTGATCAGGCCGCGCGCCTCAAGATCAAGGCGCTTTTTGCGGTGCTTCATGGGCAGTTCGATCCCGTCACAGATCAGCGGCTCACCTTCCAGCAGCTCATCTTCGGGCGCGCCAAAGGCCGCGCGAAACGCATGGATCAGTTTGATACGCGTGGCATTGCGCCAGACCAGACAGGGCGAACGCGCCATCAGATCGCTTTCCACCCGCTGCGCCATGACGACCCGCTCATCACGCGCCGCAGCCTCCGCGATCATCTGTTCGAACTGGTGGAATTCCAGCGCCGGATCGCCCAATGCGTGCGCCAGATCAAGGATCGGGTTGTCCGCGTCCTGCCGGTGAATGCGGTTCAGCACCAGTTTGCGGTTCTCGGGCAGACTGTCGAATACCATACCCCCACCCTCGCCCTTGACGGGTGGCAGTTGTGCAGGGTCACCAAACAACAGCAGGGTTGGGAAAATCTCGGTCAGGTCTTCGAACTGCTTGCCATCCAGCATCGAACTTTCATCGACAAAGCCGATGTCCAACGGCTCCTCGCGGCGCTTCCATCCGGTGATGAAATCGCTGCCGCGCAAGCCTGCCGCTGCCAATGCCGCAGGCACAGATGTGTTCGCCTGATATGAGGCCCACGCCCGATCAAGCGCCACATCGGTCAGCCCTTCGATGTCGGGGCGCTCGCCCTGCCCGGCCAGCCATTCCGCGACCTTCTCGAATTCGGGATCATAGACGGGCGTATAAAGAATGCGGTGGATCGTCGTCGCCGGCACGCCGCGATTGCGCAACACGCTCGCGGCCTTGTTCGTGGGGGCGAGAATGGCCAGCGTGCGGCGATCCTTGCGCTTGCGCCCTTCCCAATCGCCCGACACCACATCAACGCCCGTATCGCGCAGCGCCTTGAACAGTTCAGCCAGCAACAGGGTCTTGCCCGACCCGGCCTTGCCAACCACAGCCATGACCGATGCGGCCGGATCGCCCGCAGGCGGCATCAACAATTGGTCATCCAGATTGATGCCCGCACTGCGCAGCGCCTCGGCGATGGCATCCCATGCTTCGGCCTGATCGTGTGAAAATGTGAGTGCGGGCAATGACATGGCGCGACCCTACAGCGCGCGCGCGCCACGTGCCAGAGGTCACGCCGCCTGTCGCGCAATCTGTGGCGGGTGGCCAAAGGCGCGGGCGAACCAGTGTTCAGACAGGGCCGACGAAATCCCCGCACGGCGCAGCACACGCATCCGCGCGTCAGGGGCATATTCCCACAGGCCCACGCTGATCTGGTCACGCCCCTTGCCACTGCTGCCCAGAACCGTCGGGGATGATCCGATCATCCGGTAAATCCGCACCATGCGGGCATCAAACACGCCGACGAAATGCGTCAGGGAAAACCCGCGCATCAATTCGCCACCTGCCAACATCAAAGCGCCCGCAACCTGTGGCGCTGCACCGCGCGCAAGGCAGAACCGCGTGCATTCCCAGATCAACGGGCTGGTGATGTCCGCACCCACCGTCAGATTGCCAAAATGGTCGCGCACCATCGTCTGGCCCGTGGTTGGCAGGAACCGCATCGATCCGCCGTGCGTGCCATCAGGGCGTTGCCAGATCACGTAAAGCGGGTTCAGGGCGTCGTAGTCATCGCGCTCCCACCCCAGTTCATCCACCTGCACATCCCAACCCAACCGGCGCGCAAACTGGTCAGCGCGATCACGAAACATCGACGCGCACAGGGCCGGATAATCCTTCAATTGATCAGCATAAAGATAACGCAGCATCCTGTTCCCCTTTGCGGCTTGCAACGGGGGCACGTTAGGATTGCGCTGGTTAACGGAATGAAAACCCTCCGTGACGGTGGGTTATTCAGCCGCCGCGCGCGGCGGGATCGTGCCTTTGCCGGGCCATGCACCGCTGGCCGCACGGGCCGATCCACCCACCACGATCATCCCTTCGGACATGGCACGCGCAACCGCGTGGGTCGTGTTGATCGCGCCCAGCTTGAAACGCGCGCTTTCGATATAGGCGCGCAAGGTATGTTCCGAGATCGACAGCATTTCGGCAACCTGCGCACGGGCATATCCCATCGCCAGAAATGTCAGCGCATCGACCTCGCGCGGGGACAGGGGTTTTGTGGGTTCCGGCGCGCGGTGCTTTTCAAACTCCAGCGCCTTTTTGTTGAAATAATGCGCGATCAGGATCAGGTCGCGCTGATGGTCTTGGGTAAAGCGCGCCCAGTCGTCGTCAGTGGCATTGGTCGATACCGAAAACAACGCAAATTGCCCGTTCGGTCCGCGCACGGGCACCGAAAACCCCTGATTGCCGACACCATGCGCGATTGCATCACGCTGGAAGGCTTGCGCCTGTTTTGATGACCAATCCAGCCGCTTCCATTCCACCGGATGAAACCGTTGGAAACACCCCAGCACCACAGGATCAACCCGCAAGTATTCGCGATCAAGGTAGTGCTGGATCCAGACCGGATCATAGGTGCCGCAACCGTATTGTTCGCCGTCCGCGCTGACCCAGTGATAAACGATGTGATCAACGCCAAACAGGTCGCGCAGGGCGAATGTCAGACCCTGAACATCATCAAGCCCGCGGGCCTGTTCCAGTCTCTCCAGAAAGTTGTCCAGCCTCAGCGCCGTCACCCACCACCGCAAGCGGCGTTCCCTTGGTCAGCGGCGCAATTTCGGCGCGCGCAACGCGCGCGGTCTGCACAAGTTGATCAGCCAGCAGTGGCAGATCATTCTTTTGCGCAAAAGCTTGCAGGTCCGATAATACGTCGATGATCCACTTCTGTCCCATGGGCCAGTCTCCTCGCGAGAAGTTAACGTTTGATTAACAACCTATGGTAGCATTGCAGGATTAACGAAACATATCCGCCAATTCGGACCCGCCATTTATGGGGGGAGGGCACCACGCCAACCATCTGAAAAGAAAAAGGGCACGGCCCCCATGCAGGCCGCACCCCTTGTTTTAGCGAATCAGCCGCCGAAACCTAGCGCGGCCCCGCGTCCACAGCATCTTCAAGCGTGCGCAGACCGGTCTTTGGAGACTGCACCAGCACCGCCATATTACCGGGCTTATGCTCGTTCTTGCGCATTTTGGTGTGGGCGGCGGGAATATCATCCCAGCCAAACACCTCGGACATGCAGGGATCAAGGCGGCGCTCGATCATCAGCCGGTTGGCGGATGCGGCCTGTTTCAGATGGGCAAAGTGGCTGCCCTGAAGGCGTTTCTGATGCATCCACATGTAACGCACATCAAACGTGCAGTTGAAGCCTGTGGTGCCCGCACAAATCACGACCATCCCGCCCTTTTTGCACACAAGCGTGGAGACAGGGAACGTGGCCTCGCCGGGGTGTTCGAACACCATGTCGACGTTGTTGCCCTTGCCGGTGATGTCCCAGATCGCCTTGCCGAACTTGCGGGCCTCGCGCAGCCAGTCATTGTATTCCGGGGTGTTCACTGTGGGGAGTTGGCCCCAGCAGTTGAAATCTTTGCGGTTGATCACGCCTTTGGCGCCAAGGCCCATAACAAACTCGCGCTTGTCCTCTTCGGAAATGACGCCAATCGCGTTGGCCCCCGCCGTGTTGATCAACTGGATCGCATAAGAGCCCAGACCACCCGACGCGCCCCAGACCAGCACGTTTTGACCGGGCTTGAGATCATGAGGTTCGTGACCGAACAGCATCCGGTAGGCCGTGGCGAGCGTAAGCGTGTAACAGGCACTTTCTTCCCATGTCAGGTGCTTGGGACGGTGCATCAATTGCTGCGACTGCACACATGTGAACTGCGCGAACGACCCATCAGGCGTTTCATAGCCCCAAATACGTTGGCTTTCGGAAAACATCGGATCGCCGCCGTTGCATTCCTCGTCGTCGCCATCATCCTGGTTGCAGTGAATGACAACCTCGTCGCCGACCTTCCAACGCTTGACCTTGTCACCCACGGCCCAAACGAAGCCAGACGCATCTGACCCCGCGATATGATAATCGGCCTTGTGCACGTCAAAGGGGCTGATCGGGATGCCAAGACCGGCCCAGACGCCATTGTAATTCACGCCTGCGGCCATCACGAGAACCAGAACTTCGTGGCTATCGGGCTTTTGCACATCGACCACTTCGACCTGAAACGCCTGTTCGGGTTCGCCGTGGCGTTCGCGGCGGATTGTCCAGGCATACATCTGTGCGGGAACATGGCCCATCGGGGGCATTTCACCGATGTCATACAGGTCTTTTTCGGGCGCTGTATATGTTGCGATATCAGCATTTACATCCAAGGCCATCTTGGTCTCCATCGGTTTCGGATCCTGTTTTCAGGCAATGCGCGCTGCACCGCAGAATCGTTACGTTCACCTATGCTTAGCAAGTCATCTCGCAAGATTGCAATCCCAAACGGGCCATTTTTGTAATTTAATTACTTTGCCGTTGCAGAAATTCCTGCCGGCTTTGCTGCGCCTGCATCAAAGTGACCCGCAATCGAAGCTGCGTAGTAGGCCAGAACATCGCGCGATTCAGCGGGAACCTGCAGATCATCCCCGATCAGACGGCGCTGACGCAGCCGCATCAATGCGTCCTCGATCACTTTATCCAGCCCGCGCCGTGGCAAAGGCGCGTCGGTGCTAGCCAGGGCTGTCAGATCAGCATTCACCTTGGCGCGCAAATCTGCCGCATCCGTAACACCAGCCAACAAGACACGCGCCACCAGCGGCACCGGCAGCACCGGCATCGCGCGGCGAATGCGCACCATCAACTCGTGACCGACAGCCTCGGTCTGGTCGCCCTCGCGGCCCTGCATGAAGTCACCCAGCGACAAAGGTTCACCAAAGCTGACAGACGCCGTGCCGAATTTGTCGAACCGTCGCGTGATCCGCTGCCACAAATGCGCCAGCACCGCGCGGCAAACAGTGGACAGGGGTGGGCGAAACCGGCGCACACCGGACTTGTCGGCGGCAATCAGAAACTTATCCTCCAGCACCCGATCATAGTTCAGCGCGACAGGAACAAAGATCACCTCGCGCCCGTCCGGTTTGAAATCCGACACGATGTAATTGAGCAAGCCAAGGCGCGGTTCGGCAACTGCCCCGGTCAGGCTTAGCCCGCCCTCGGGAAACACGGCCTGCGTCACGCCCCCTGCCGTTGCCATCTGCACATAGCGCGCCAGCACCTTACGATAAAGTGCGCCGCGCGATTTTCGCCGGATGAAATACGCGCCCATCATGCGAATGACAGCCGACAGCGGCCAGACCCGCGCCCATTCGCCCACCGCATAGGACAGCGCCGATGCGCGCGCGACAAGATAAGTTACCAGCATGTAGTCCATGTTGCTGCGGTGGTTCATCACAAAGATAATTGCCGCGTCCGGGTTCATCCCCTCGATCTGCGCGCGATCAAATACCCCCAGCCGAATACGATACAGCGACCGCGACAGCCACCGCGCCAGCCGCGTGCCAAAGGTGAAATAGGCCGTGGCGGAAAACGATGGCACGATCTCGCGGGCATAGCTGCGCGCCTTTTCAAAGGCCACGTTTTCGGGAATGCCTTCCTTGCGGGCGTATTCACCGATTTCCTGCACGACCTCGGCGTCATAGATCAGCCGCTGGATCATGTCATAGCGGCGCGCCAGCTTGAACGGCTCGATCGGGCGGGGCAAACGGGCGTTGACCTTGGCGATCACCCGTTCCGCGCGGCGGCGGAAAAACCAACGCACGGACGGAAACAGGAAATGTGACGCGAACGTCACCGCTGCAAACAGCACAATCAGGATCAAGAGCCATAATGGCAGGTGCACGGTTTGCGTCATGGCATGACCTTACAGTGTTCTGCGCCGCCGTAAATCCACCCATGCCGCAACGCAGCGAATTGACAAGGTCATAAAGTGTCGATTATCCATGGCTTTGAGAAATAAAATTACCAAACCTGATTCAAGAGGCCACCCGATGTCGCATCCGCAGAAAGATCGCCCATGGCTGTTCCGCACCTACGCGGGCCATTCGACGGCCGCGGCGTCCAACGCGCTTTATCGTGGCAATCTGGCCAAGGGGCAGACGGGCCTGTCCGTGGCCTTTGATCTGCCCACGCAAACCGGTTACGACAGCGATCACGAACTGGCGCGGGGTGAAGTCGGCAAAGTCGGCGTGCCGGTCTGCCACATGGGCGATATGCGTGCGCTGTTTGCCGATATCCCGCTGGACCAGATGAACACATCAATGACGATCAACGCGACCGCGCCATGGCTGCTGTCGCTTTATATCGCCGTGGCCGAGGAACAGGGTGCTGACGTATCCGCCCTGCAAGGCACTGTGCAGAACGACATCATCAAGGAATACCTGTCGCGCGGCACCTATATCTGCCCGCCCGAACCGTCCCTGCGGATGATCACCGATGTGGCTGCCTATACCCGCCAGCACCTGCCCAAATGGAACCCGATGAACGTCTGCAGCTATCACCTGCAAGAAGCGGGTGCGACACCGGAACAAGAACTGGCCTTTGCACTGGCCACGGCCACGGCGGTGCTGGACGACCTGCAAGGCAAGGTCGCCGCGCAAGATTTCCCCGAAATGGTGGGCCGGATCAGCTTTTTCGTCAACGCGGGCATCCGGTTCGTGACGGAACTGTGCAAGATGCGCGCCTTTGTCGAACTCTGGGATGAAATCTGCCAGACACGGTATGGCGTCCAAGACCCGAAATTCCGCCGTTTCCGCTATGGCGTGCAGGTCAACTCGCTTGGCCTCACCGAACAGCAGCCTGAAAACAACGTCTATCGCATCCTGTTGGAAACTCTGGCTGTGACCCTGTCGAAAAATGCCCGCGCCCGTGCCGTGCAACTGCCCGCCTGGAACGAAGCCTTGGGCCTGCCCCGCCCGTGGGATCAGCAATGGTCGCTGCGGATGCAACAGATCCTTGCCTATGAAACGGACCTTCTGGAATTTGGCGACCTGTTTGATGGCAACCCCGTGGTCACGGCCAAGGTTGATGCCCTGAAACACGGCGCGCGCGCTGAACTGGCGCAGATTGATGCGATGGGCGGGGCCGTGGGCGCGATTGACTACATGAAATCCCGACTGGTCGAAAGCAACGCCGCGCGGATTGCCGATATCGAAAGTGGCGACACCACGGTTGTCGGTGTGAATAAATGGACGACTGGCGAACCCTCGCCCCTGACGGCGGGCGATGATGCGATCATGGTGGCTGACAAGGATGCCGAGGCCGATCAACTGGTCCGCCTGACCGCGTGGAAAGCTGCGCGCGATGGGGCTGCCGTGCGCACCGCCCTTGCGGAACTGCGCGCAGCCGCGAGCGCCGGCGAAAACGTCATGCCCCCGTCGATCGCCTGCGCCAAAGCGGGCGTGACAACCGGCGAATGGGCCGATGTGATCCGCGCCGTGCACGGCCAGTATCGCGGACCAACGGGCGTCAGCCACAACCCGTCCAACCGCACCGAAGGGCTGGACGATATCCGTGATCGTGTCGCCGCCGTCAGCCAGCGCCTTGGGCGCCGCCTGAAGTTCCTTGTCGGCAAACCCGGCCTTGATGGCCATTCCAACGGGGCCGAACAGATCGCCGCCCGTGCGCGCGATTGTGGCATGGATATTTCCTACGAAGGCATCCGCCTGACCCCTGCCGAAATTGTCGCCGCCGCACAAAAGGACGATGCCCACGTCATCGGGCTGTCGATCCTTTCGGGGTCTCACATCCCGCTGATCGGTGAAATCATCAAACAACTGGACGCCGCTGGCCTTGGCCACATTCCGGTCGTCGCGGGCGGAATTATCCCGGATGATGATGCCAATCAATTGCGGGCGATGGGGGTTGCGCGGGTTTATACGCCAAAGGACTTTGAATTGAACCGGATCATGGATGATATTGTCACCTTGGCAGATCCCAGCGAAGTCGCAGCCCAGTAATTCAATTCGGCGATGAATTGCACTTTTGGGCAGCTCAACAAGAATTGAATCGCAAATACCAAATTCATCCCCTATGAGGCCTTCTAGATCTGCAAACTGGAAAGCCTCATGACAAACGACCTTTCAAAAATGAACCGCAAAGCGCTTGAGAAACTGGCAAGCGATGTCGACAAGGCCCTGCGCAAGATCGAAAAGCAGGAATTGAAAGCCGCGCGCGCCGCCGCTGAAAAAGCCGCACGTGCACACGGGTTTTCTTTGGCCCAGATTACAGGTGCGACACCCGCAGCGAAGAAAGTCAAAAAGGCGGGTGCAAAATCCGCGCCAAAATATGCCAACCCTGCAAATCGCGATCAAACATGGACAGGCAAGGGCCGCCAACCCGACTGGTATAAATCAGCAATTGCCGCAGGCACGCCCGCCGACGACATGGCAATCTAGGGGTTATTCCAAAAGTTTCACAAGATCGCGGTAAGCATAGCCGGGCGCAATCACACCCATATCACCCGCAATGAAATTCGCATCTGCGGGCAAACACCCAAGCCCGCAGATTTGCGAAACTTCCATATCATTTGTGTCAACATTCCAAAGCCGTCCGCCCGGGGTTGCAACATATCCGTCAATCCCTTCCAGTTCGTCGCCTTCAATATCGTCAGCGCTGGGAACCTCGTTGTAGTAGTCAGGCGAAAACGCACCATGCGTGTGATATGATGCGGTGACAAGACCAATATCCACGGGTTCGTCCGCAAGACAGCTCGCCTTTTCGCCGCGTGTGGGGCGGGTCGCAATCAATTCACCGGCCGCGTCAAAACCGATATATCCGCAGTATTCGACGTTCTCGTTGATCGAGCGCATCTGGATATCTGTCAGAACCTGGCGTGCCAGTGCCAGTTCCGCATTATCTTGGGCAAACGATACCTGCCCCGCAAGACAGATCGCCAAGGCGCAACCGATACGCCTATTCACCAAGCTTCTGAACCAATTCGTCATAGGTATAGGTCTTTTCGATCGTGCCGTTGATACCCTTGTAGAACCGCGGCGCCATGGGCAGACACCCAATTGCGCAAACAAGCCGCGATTGATTGTCTTTTGAATCGACAAACCACAGCCGCCCGCCGGGCGTCGCAACCCACCCGTTGATCCCCAAAGACCGGTCGCCCGCCATATCCACATCGCTTGGCACCTCGTTAAAGTAGCCGATGTCGAATGTGCCATGCGTGTGATATGACGCGATCACAACCATATCGCTGGGCCAGACTGGCAGGCAGCTGGCCTGCGTGCCTGCCTCGGCCTCGGTCGCGCCAAGACTGCCATCGGGGTAACGCCCGACATAGCCACAATATTCGCGCTCCTTGCGAAACGAAACCGGTTGCAGGTCTTCGAAAATCGCCATCACGAAATCAATTTCTTCCCATGTCGGGTCAACACCCGGACGCGCATTCACAGCAAATGGCAGCACCGCAATGCAGGTCGCAAAACGCAGGGCGCGCATCAAATCAGCCATTGGTTTCTTTCGCCTCTCAAGCTACCCATTCAGGATAGTCACAAAAACAGGGGTTCGCCACATGACAATCCACATCGGTGCAAAACTAGGCGATATTGCCGAAACCGTCCTGATGCCGGGCGATCCCTATCGCGCGAAATGGGCCGCCGAAACCTTTCTGGAAAACGCTGTCTGCGTGAACGAAGTGCGCGGCATGTTGGGCTTTACCGGCACATGGAAAGGCAACCGTGTCACCATTCAGGGGTCAGGTATGGGCATGCCGTCCCTGTCGATCTATGCCAACGAATTGATCAGCGAATACAACGCCCAAACCCTGATCCGCATCGGATCATGCGGCGGGATGCAGGATCATGTAGGCGTGCGCGATGTGATCCTTGCGACAACGGCGTCAACGCTGTCCACACCATCGCGCGGGATTTTCAAGGAATTGAACTATGCGCCCACCGCCGATTTCGACCTGCTCCACAAAGCCTATCACGCCGCAGAAACCCTCAAGGTGAAAACCCACGTGGGCGGGATCTATTCATCGGACGTGTTTTACGACGAACGCCCTGATCTGAACGAACAGATGCAGCGGCACGGCATTCTTGGCGTCGAAATGGAAGCGGCGGAACTTTATATTCTTGCCGCCCGTCACAAGCGCCGCGCGCTTGCCGTGCTGACCGTCAGCGACCACCTGCTGACGCACGAAGCCCTGCCCGCAGATCAACGCGAGCGCAGCTTTGGTGACATGGTCGATATCGCGCTGACAGCCGCGTTCAGTTAAACCGCTCTGGCCCGTAAGGGGCCAGCATATCATCGCGCTGGCCGTGCAGGATGTCTTGCGCGGCCAGTTTGCCAACCAGCGGACCCAACGTAATGCCACTGTGCATTGACGCCATGTAAAGCCCCTGCACCCCGCGCGCCGCACCAACAACGGGAAACCCATCCACCGGCACGGGGCGCTGGCCCGTCATGATCGCCGCAACCTTCAGATCAGGCACCGAGGGCAGCCGCGCGCGCAACCGCTCCAGCATCTTGGCGGCAAAATCGGCGGGGCTTTCGCCCAAGGCCTCGTCCAGCCCGCCGCCGCTGAAGACTTCGCCCATGATGACGCGGCCATCGTTTTCCTGCCGGAAATGAATGTCGGGCGACATGATCACATGGCGCACGATCGGCGCCACGGGGGCGGTATGCACGATCACGCCGGTCTTGTTGTCCATCGGCAGGCGTTCACCAACAGTCGCCAGAAGTTCACCACAAGCAACGCCTGTGGCAACCACCACGCAATCGGCAGCTATATCGCCAAAATTCGTCGTGACACCTGTGACCTGATCGCCCTGCACCACAAACCCCGTGACCTTGCAGCCCGCGACAACCGTCGCGCCCCACGCGGCGGCCGCAGCCAGCAACGCGCGGGTCATCGCCTCGCCATCGGCGGCCCCTTCGACGGTCGTGCGAATGCATTGGTCAGGCGGGTCGGCCACATCGGGTTCCAGCGCGCGAAACCCCGCCGCATCGACCAGTTCTGCCTCGTATCCAAACGCCTTCATTTCGGCAAAATGCGCATCAAAATCCGCACCACTGTCTTCCCACCACAGGCTCCCGTGCCACCGCACGGGCGCGCTTGCCCCGATCCGGTCCGCCACATCGCGAAACGCATCAATTGCCGCACGACGCAGACGGAAATACGCGGGCGTTTCCGCGAAATTCGCATTGATCCAGCCGAATGATTTCCCACTCGCCCCGCTTGCTGGTGCCGCCGCATCCAGCACGGTGACATCCGCCCCGCCCTCGGACAGATGCAGGGCAATCGACGCGCCGATAATCCCCGCGCCGACGATGACAATTTTCTGGGTCATGACGCGCGCTGGAACACGGTTGGAAACCAATCTTCGCGCAGCTTTTGCCCCACAACCATGTCATGCCCCGGAAACGGCGGGGATGTGGGGCCGGGCCGCTGCACGTAACGCGTATCGTCACCCAGCAGACGCAGCGAAAACGCCCGGCGGCGCACAGCGGCGTCATTCCCGCGCGCGCCGTGCAAGATGCCATAGTTGAACGCCACCGCATCGCCGGGTTCCATCGCCCACTCACGAATATCCATCCCCTCGCGGTCGGGGTCCGGCACGGGCATATAGGCGTCATCGTCGGGGTAGAAATTCGTCTCGGACAACCAGCGGGTTGGCACCACCGGCTTGGGCCATAAATGCGACCCTGCGACACAGCGCAAGGATGCATCCGTCACCGGATCGACAGGCGACCAGAAGCTGACGTTCTGAACCCCGTCGACAAAATAATACGGCCCGTCCTGATGCCACGGCGTGGGTTTGCTGGTGCCCGGCTCCTTGACCAGCACATGATCGTGAAACACCTGCACCGCCTGCGATCCCATCAAGTCAGCTGCGACTTCGGCGGCGGGCGAATCGCGGATCACATCCGCGAATTCAGGGATACGCGTCCAGTTGCAATAGTCGTCAAAAAACCGCCCTGCCTCGCCCTCTTTCAGGTTCTCGGCAGCGTAGGGGCCGGGGTCAGCCATGTTGCGGTCGATCCCTTTGCGGATCGTATCAACGTGATCGGCAAACAGTCCCTTGACCAATACGACACCATCGCGCTGATAGGTGGCAATCATTTCTTCGGTGACAAGTGCGTGTGGCATCGTAAACTCCCATTGGCCCAAGTATGATCACACCCGCCACCAATGCCAAGGACACCTGATGAGCGATCTGCAAAAAACCACCGATATCCTGCGCGACCTGATCGGTTTCCCCACCGTGTCGGTCGATAGCAATCTGGCGATGATCGACCACCTTGCGACCCTTTTGGCCGATGCAGGCGCGCGTATCGACATCCAGCACGATCCGACAGGAAAAAAGGCCAATTTGTTCGCCACCCTAGGCCCCGAAGGGGACGGCGGCATCATCCTGTCGGGCCACACTGATGTGGTCCCCGTGGCCGATCAGGACTGGACCAGCAACCCCTTTGTGATGGAGGAACGCGATGGCGCGCTGTTCGGGCGCGGCACCTGTGACATGAAGGGGTTTATCGCCGCCTGCGTCGCCATGGCCCCCACGTTTGCAAACGCCATCACCACCCGCCCGCTGCATTTCGCCTTTACCTATGACGAGGAAACCGGCTGCATCGGCGGCGGTGCCCTTGTGGAAAACCTGCGCGAAAAAGGGCTGCGTCCGGCCTTGGCGATCATCGGTGAACCCACCGAAATGCGCGTGATCGAAGGGCACAAGGGTTGCTTTGAATACACCACCCATTTCACCGGCCTTGAAGGGCACGGATCATCCCCCGATCTGGGTGTGAACGCCGCTGAATACGCGGCGCGTTATGTGGCCCGCCTGCTTGACCTCAAGGATCGCTTGCGCGCCCGCGCCCCTGCCGACAGCCGCTTTGACCCGCCATGGACCACGATCAACACCGGCGGGATACATGGCGGCGTGGCCCATAACGTGATCCCCGGCAAGGCGCATGTGGATTGGGAAATGCGCCCCGTTCAGCCTGGCGACGCCGAGCTGGTGAAACGCGACCTGCACGACTATTGCGCCAATCACCTGTTGCCCGCGATGCAGGCCGTCCACCCCGATGCGTCGATCCGCACGGAAACCTGGGGCGAAGTCGTGGGCCTTGAACCGATGATTGAAAACGCCGCCCGCGATCTGGTGATGGAACTCACGGGCGCGAACGGGGCCGACACCGTGCCCTTCGGGACCGAGGCAGGGCTGTTCCAGACCCTTGGGATGGATGTCGTGGTTTGCGGGCCGGGGTCCATCGCGCAGGCGCACAAGCCGGACGAATTCATCGCACGCAACCAGTTGGACCAATGCCTCAAGATGCTGCACCGGTTAACGGAACGGCTTTAGCCCTCGAGCCCTTTCAGGATGGGGCAATCGGGGCGGTCATCGCCCGCGCAGGCCTGCACCAGTTCGGACAGGGTTGCGCGCATCGCCTGCAATCCCGCGATCTTGGTTTCGATCTCGGCCAAGTGATCCTTGGCGATCTGGCGCACGTCACCGCTGGCACGGCTGCGGTCCTCCCATAACGTCAACAGCGCACGGCAATCTTGAATCGAAAAGCCAAGGCCACGGGCATTGCCCAGAAACGCCAGCTTGTGCGCATCACTTTCGCGGAATTCACGATACCCGTTGGCGGCACGCTGCGGCGTGACCAGCCCGATATCCTCGTAGTAGCGGATCGTCTTGGCCGGCAGGCCGGTGCGCGCGCTCACATCACCGATGTTCATGCCGCACCCCCTTTCACCCAGCGCAGGCGCAAGGCATTGCCCAGCACCAGAACGCTTGACAGGGCCATGGCCCCGGCAGCCAGTTGCGGTGACAGCAAGATGCCCCAGATCGGGAACAGAATGCCCGCCGCGACAGGGATCAGCAGCACGTTATACCCGAACGCCCAGCCAAGGTTCTGCTTGATATTGCGCAGGGTCGCGCGGCTGACGGCAATCGCATTGACCACGCCAGACGGGTCGCCCGACATCAGCACCACATCCGCGCTTTCCACTGCCACATCGGTGCCCGTGCCGATCGCCACCCCGACATCCGCAGTGGCCAGTGCGGGCGCATCATTGATGCCATCGCCGACAAAGGCGACCTTGGCGCCGCCTTTCTGAAGTGATTTCACTGCATCCACCTTGCCCTCGGGCAGCACGTCCGCAACGACCTGATCAATGCCCAGTTCATCTGCGATATGCTGCGCTGTGGCCGCCGTATCGCCCGTGATCATGGCAACGCGCAGCCCCCGCGCATGTAGCGCCGCGATGGTTGCGCGGGCCGATGGTTTCGCCTTGTCCGCCACGGCCAGAACACCAACCGCCTGCCCGTCCACGGCAACCAGCATCGGTGTCTTGCCTTGCCTGGCCAAGGCATCCGCCTGATCGGCCAACGAGCCTGCATCAACGCCTTCGCGGTCCAGCAAACGGGCGGCCCCCACCAGCACTGCCTTGCCGTCCACCTGCGCGCGCAGGCCAAAACCGGTGATCGCCGCGAAATCGCTAACCGCCGGCAGGGACAGCCCCTGATCCTTGGCCGCTTGCACGACCGCGCGACCCAAGGGGTGTTCAGACAGGGACTCGACAGCGGCGACCAGTGCCAACAGTGCCTCCGTGTCGCCATCTAGCGCGGTGATATCCGTCAAGACAGGGCGTCCTTCGGTCAGGGTGCCGGTCTTGTCAAACGCGACCACGTCGACGCCCTGCAAGGCCTGCAACGCATCCCCCTGCCGAAACAGAACACCCAGTTCCGCCGCGCGCCCTGTGCCCACCATGATCGACGTGGGCGTGGCCAACCCCATCGCGCAGGGGCAGGCGATGATCAGCACCGATACCCCTGCGACCAAGGCAAAGGGCAAGGCAGGCGCAGGGCCGAACAGGAACCAGACACCGACAGTCAAAGCGGCAATCGCCATGACCGCAGGCACGAACCACGATGTGATCCAGTTGACCAGATCCTGCACCGGCAGGCGCGCGCCCTGTGCTTCTTCGACCATGGCAATAATCCGTGCCAGCATCGTGTCGGCCCCTACCGCCGTGGCGCGCATTCGCAGTGACCCGTTGCCGTTGACCGTGCCGCCGACCAGCGTGTCACCCTTGGTCTTTTCCACCGGCAGGGGTTCACCGGTGATCATGCTTTCATCAACCCAGCTTTCGCCTTCGCGCAGCACACCATCCACAGCGATCCTTTCGCCCGGACGCACTTGAATGATGTCGCCGCGCTTCACATCATCAATCGCAACTTCAACCACTTCGCCATCACGTTCGACGCGCGCAGTTGCCGGTCGCAGACCCACAAGTTTGCGAATGGCGGCACCCGTGCGTCCCTTGGCGCGCGCCTCAAGCCAGCGGCCCAGCAGGATCAGCGTGATGATCACTGCCGCCGCCTCGAAATAAACGGCCACCGTGCCATCGGGCAGCCATTGCGGGCGAAACACCGCAACGGTGGAAAACAGCCACGCCGCGCTGGTGCCCATGACCACAAGCGCATTCATATCAGGTGCACCGCGCCACAGGGCAGGCACGCCCTTTGCGAAAAATCCGCGCCCCGGCCCGGCCATCACCAGCGTGGCCAGCACAAACTGGATCATCCAGCTGTCCTGCATGCCAACCGTGCGGTTGATCCAGTGATGGATCGCCGGGAACAGATGCCCGCCCATTTCCACGAAGAAAATCGGCAGGGTCAGCGCCGCAGCGATGATGACGTTCCAGCCAAGGCGGCGGGCCTCGTCGGCGTTGCGATCAACCGGCTGCGCACCGTCACGGACCAGTGTGGCATCATATCCAACGCGCTTTACAGCCGCGATCAGGGCGGCGGGATCGTGCGACAGGGTGGTGACATTCGCCATGCCGCTGGCAAGGTTCACATTGGCCGCCGTCACGCCGGCCACGCTGTTCAAGGCCGCCTCGACCTTGGCCAGACAGGATGCACAGGTCATGCCCGTGATCTGCAAACGCAGCTTGTCGGGCACCGCTGGATAGCCCGCGGCGCGCAAGGCCCCGCTGACAGCGCGGGCGGTGCCATCACCGTCAACGGTCACACGGGCGCTGGCGTTTGCCAGGTTCACCTCGGCGCGCGACACGCCTTTGACAGCGGCAATCGCCTTTTCGGCGCGGGCCACGCAAGCGCCGCAACTCATCCCGTCGATCTCGAAATTCAATGTCGTTTGCACGCCCATGGTCAGACTCCTTGCCCGTCGCCCATCACATAAGGGTTCCAGTCACGGGAAGGTCAAGGGGCTAGCTACCCAAATCGAACGCCTGATCGGGAAAATACTTGGCCAGCCGGATGTCTGCGGTGCGCGCATGGCCTTCCATCCCCTCAAGGCGGGAAATCCGCGCTGTTGCCTCGGCCACAGGGCGGGCGGCATCGCGGGTCGATCGCTGCCATGTGACTGTCTTGTAGAACTTGCCCACCGACAAGCCGCCGGTATAACGCGCAGCGCCGCTTGTGGGCAAAACGTGGTTCGGGCCGGAGGCCTTGTCGCCGAATGCCACGGTCGTTTCCTCGCCCAGAAACAGCGACCCATAGGCGGTAAGCCGTGCCAACCACCAATCCAGATCAGCACATTGCACGTGCAGGTGTTCAGGCGCGTATCGGTCCGACACCTGTGCCATCTCTTCGCGGTTTTCACACAAAACCACCTCGGCATAATCGGCCCATGCGGCGCGGGCATTGTCGGCATTCACCTGCGGCAAAGCGTCAATTAACGCAGGCACACGGGCCATAACATCAGCGGCCAGATCGGCACTGTCCGTGACCAGCCAGACCGGCGAATTGTAGCCGTGTTCGGCCTGCCCGACCAAATCACAGGCGACCAGTGCCGGATCGGCCTGCCCATCGGCCAGCACCAGCAAATCGGTCGGCCCAGCGACCATATCAATGCCCACCGCGCCGAACAGAATGCGCTTTGCCTCGGCAACGAACTGGTTGCCCGGCCCGACCAGAATATCAGACTTGGGCAGCCCGAACAGACCATACGCCATGGCGGCCACCGCCTGCACACCGCCCATGTTCAGGATTGCATCCGCACCGCAGGCATCCATCGCATAAAGGATTTCCGCCGGTATCCCCGTATCAGGACGCGGCGGCGAACAGGCGGTGACATGACCGACACCGGCAACTTTGGCGGTGGTCACGGTCATCATGGCGCTGGCGATATGCGCGTAACGCCCGCCGGGCACATAACAACCCGCGGCGCTTACCGGAATCTGGCGCTGGCCCGCCAGCAGGCCGGGTATAATCTCGACCTCCATGTCGTGGATCGTGTCACGCTGCGCCTCGGCGAACCGCTGGATGTTGTCGCGGGCAAAGCGGATATCATCGCGCGTTTGCTGTGGCACAAGTGCAATCGCGGCGTCCAGATCATCGCGTGACAGAACCGGCGCGCCCTCCCAGCCATCAAACCGCTGTGCCATGGCGCGGGCGGCGTCTTCGCCACCTGCCTCGATCTCGGCCAGCAATCCGCGCACGGCCTGCCGCACATCTTGCTGGTCCGTCTGCGCCGTGCGCTCCGCCTTTTTCAGATAGGTCGCCATAGTGCCCCCTTGGTTTTGTGCCAAATCTAGGGGGTGTCAGGCAAAAGGGGCAGCGGTTTTCACACCCTGCCCCACCTTGTTCGTTTTCCTGAAAACGCGTTTTGGGGAACCTAGCCCTTGCCCTTCCAAGGCACCAACAACCGTTCGGCCCAGCGCATCAGCATGTCGATGCTGAAGCCGATAATGCCGATCAGGATGATACCGGCGATCACGATTGACGTGATCTGGAATTTCGACGCGGTCATAATCATCATCCCCGCCCCTTTTTCGGCGGCGACCAGTTCGGCCGCCACAACCGTGCCCCAGCAAACCCCCATCGCGACCCGCGCACCGGTAAAGATTTCCGGCAAGGAGTTGGGAATGATCACATGGCGCATGATCTGCCATTTCGACGCACCCAGACTATAGGCCGCGTGCACCTTTGTGATGCGCACACCCGACACGCCGGACCGGGCCGCGATGGCCATGATCCAAAGCGCAGCCAAAAACAGCAGGATGATCTTGCCAACCTCGCCGATACCAGCCCAGAGGATCACCAGCGGGATCAGGGCCAGCGGCGGCACGGGGCGCATGAATTCCACGATCGGGTCAAACCAGCCACGGAACCAGTTTGAAAGACCCATCGCATAGCCCAGCGGAATACCGACAATCGCGCCAATCACAAAGCCGATGATCACACGAAACAGCGAAAACCCAAGGTGCTCGGCCAGTGTCGAATTGCGGAACCCGTCGGTCGCGATTTCCTTGATCCGGGCCCAGACATCTTCGGGCGGGGGCAGCCAGATCGGCTCCATCTGCCAACCCTTGTCGGGCTCCACGTTCAGGGTGCCACGCCCTGTCAGGCCGACACTGGCAAAGCCCACATCAACAGGGCGGCCCTGCGCAACGGGTTCACCATTGATCGCGGTGATCTCTGCACCATCGTCACGGGTCAGCGCGTCATTGGCATCCCAGCGCACCAGTTCACTGCGGTAGGCCTGTATGGCGACACTATCGTTTTCGCCCGTGGTTTCCGGCGCATCCACATCTTCGCCCAGCGCAAAGACCACAACATCAACCGTGGCCTGCGCCGTGTTTCCGCTCCCGTCCTCGGCGGTGTAGGTAAAACTGCCCGCGCCCGTATAGGCACCGGGCACATGCAGGAAGCCGGGCAGCCAGTTGGACCCGGTAAACGACCCCCACATCACAAAGATGAACAGGATCGATACAACCGATGCGACCGTGTTCGAGGTCACGGCACTTTCATCCCCGAACGTCACCGTTTTCAGCGAGGAATAATCATGTTTCGGCGTCAGGAACCGCTTGATCGCGGTCCAGATCACCGCCGTCAGCAGGACAATCCCGACATAGGCGGCAATATAGGGCACCGCATAGGCAAGGGTCTGCAAGACAAGGACCAGCTCGGTCCACAGATCATACAAGAGTGTCATTGTCCTGCCTCCGTCCGGCCCATGATTTCTTCTTCCATGTCCCAGATCATCGACAGGATTTCTTCACGGGTCTTGTTGTATTCAGGGTGTTTCTTGACCTCGCGCAGGTCGGCGTCCACGCCCATATCGGCAAACGGCAGGCGGTATTCCTTGTGAATGCGGCCCGGGCGCGGTGCCATGACCAACAGGCGTTCACCCAGCAGCAAGGCTTCCTCGACCGAGTGGGTGATCAGGATGATCGTCTTGCCGGTCTCTTTCCACAGCTTCAGAACCAACCCCTGCATCTTTTCACGGGTCAAGGCATCAAGCGCACCCAGCGGTTCATCCATCAAGATCACATCGGGGTCATTGGCCAGACAACGGGCCAGCGCCACACGTTGCTGCATCCCGCCCGACAGTTCGTAGATCGCCTTTTCCTTGAAGTCCTGCAACCCGACCACATCCAACAGGTGATCGACGTTTTCGGCGTATTCGCGGGCCTTCTTGCCGGCCATGCGCGGGCCAAAGCTGACGTTCTCGCGCACCGACATCCATTCAAACAACGCGCCCTGCTGGAACACCATGCCACGTTCCGCATCCGGCCCTTGCACCACATGGCCGTTCAACTCGATCTGCCCTTCGGTCGGCGCCAGAAAGCCCGCAACGATATTCAACAGCGTTGTCTTGCCACAGCCCGACGGGCCAAGCACGCTCATCAGCTCGCCCTGCTTGATATCAAGGGTCACGTCCTTGAGTGCCTGCACCGAGCTGCCATTGGGCAGGTCAAATCGCATCGAGATGTTCTTGATGTGTAGTCCGCTCATACCCTGCCCCAAAGTGTTTTCGGAAAGGCCACCGCGCGGATGGTTTTGCCGAAAACGCCGGAAAGGGAGCGGCGGCGCGGGCTGTCCCGCGCCGCCGCCCTGGTCTTACATGTCTGCGGCGGATGCCAGCGGGCCTGCGTTCACAGCGCCCTCATAGCTGTCCAGCGCACCATCGATCGAGCCGGACGCCACAAAGACGTCGGCAACGCCCTTCATGAAGGTCGCAGCGTTTCCGCCCAACCAGGCCGCGCTCAGCTGTTCGTCAACGCTTGGGAACACGAACGTCGCCATGGTTTCCGCGGTTGCCCCTTCATCCATACCGGCGTCCTGCGCAATCACGGGGATCATTGCTTCGGCATCGGCACCGCCTGCATTCCACATGGCATTCGCTTCGGCTGTGACGGCCAGGAACTTGGCAACCAGTTCTGGTTCTTCAGCCGCAAAGTCAGCCGGCGCAGTTGTCGCGTCAAACACAAGAATACCAAGCGCTGTCTTTTCATCACCTGTCAGCAACACGTTGCCATGTTCCAACATACGACGCAGCGCGCCGCCCCAACCGCAGGCCATGTCAACCTGACCCTGCGCCAATGCGGCAGCGCCATCGGCGGGTGCCATATCAACGATTTCCATCGACCCAACGTCGACACCAAAGTGGTTCATCTGGCTCAGGAAACCATAGTGCGCGGCGGTGCCAAGCGGCACGGCAACCTTGGATCCGGCCAGATCGGCAGCGGTCGATGCGTCGATCTCGCGGTTTTCGGCAACAACGCAGTTGTCGTTGTCAGCATAAGACACAGCCACATCCAGCACCTGAATGTCCTGACCGGCCGAGGTCGCAACCACGAAAGGCGGGATACCCTGGCTGACAGAAAGCTGGACATCACCCGATGCCATCGCCGCCGACATCGCCGTGCCTGTGTCAAAGCTGACCCAGTTGATGCTGACGCCCATGGCTTCTTCATACATGCCGTTGACCTTGGCGTATTGGAACGGCATCGGCCACTCGAGGAAATACGCAACCGTGATTTCGCTCAGGTGTCCTTCGGCCGTCGCCGTCTGTGCGCCCGTCAAAAGCGCAAGACCAGCAGCCGCACCCATCAGTTTTGAAGTGAGTTTCATTTATCGTCTCCCATGTTGGTGGCCCTTTTGGACCGGATTACGCCGGGCAGGTTGCCCCTGCCTCAATCGTTCGTGTTGCCCCGACGGTGGGGCAGTCCGGCGTCAAACTGAACACGTTTCGTGCCACAGTCCAACCCCGCAATAAGAAAAGGCGCATCCGCTTTGAAACGGATACGCCCAAAAAACCTAGGCTGGAATGGCCTTGATCGTCTTGCGAAGCTTGTCGACAATTTCGTCGATATGCTTTTCCTCGCTGGTATACATCGGCGCAAGAATCGCATTGTCGCCGGTGAATTTGATGTGGCAGCCGTTCCAGAACAGCGCCGTCTGTGCCGCAACCCCGCGCAAGCCCGGCTTTTCGCCCGGATGAAGTTCAACACCCGCCATCATCCCGATCGTGCGGATATCCTTGACCAGATCAAGCTCACCCAGTTCCATGACCGCTTTTTCAAAATACGGGGCCATGTCCTTGGCGCGTTGAAACAGGCCTTCCTCGCGATAGATGGCCATGCTGGCCAGACCCGCGGCACAGGCGCCCGGATGGCCCGAATAGGTATAGCCGTGAAACAGTTCGATCCCGCCCATGGCGGCCTTGTCGGTAATGACATCATAGATATCATCACGCACCGCGACGGCACCCATCGGCATCGCCCCGTTGGTCAGCGCCTTGGCCATGGTCATCAGGTCCGGCGTCACATCAAAGGCATCGGCGGCAAAGGTTCCGCCAACCCGTCCGAAACCGGTAATCACCTCGTCAAACACCAACAAGATACCGTGCTTGTCGCACAGCTCGCGCAGACGCTTGAGGTATCCCTTGGGCGGGGGCAGCGTGCCGCATGACCCGGCAACCGGCTCGACGAACACCGCCGCAATCGTTTCCGCACCAAAGTTGTCGACGGCGCGCTGCAAATCCTCGGCCCGATCCGCGCCCGACGTCCGGCAGCCCGGTGTCTTCATTTCCTCGTCCGTCCAGGTGTGGCGCATGTGCACGACACCCGGCATCGTCACCGAAAACGCACGGCGGTTGTTCACCAGCCCGCTTAGGGCCACGCCACCGATATTGACCCCGTGATAGGCCTTTTCCCGGCTGATGAAATGGCGCGCGTTCTTGCCGCTGGCGGTGTTGTAGGCCATCACGATCTTGAGCGCAGTATCCACTGCCTCGGACCCGGAATTGACGAAAAAGACCTTGTTCAGCCCCTCGGGCGTCATCCGTGCAATTTCTTCGGCAAAGGCAAACGACAGCTTATGGCCGGTCCCGAAGGGCGACACAAAGGTCATCTGCTGCATCGCCTGATGCACCGATTCGATAATCTTGGGGTGGCAATGACCCGCAGGCGAACAGAACAGGCCCGATGACCCGTCAATGACCGTGCCACCCTTGTGGTCGGTCATGTAAACGCCTTTTGCTTCAGTGATTAAGCGTGGATCCTTCTTGAATCCGCGGTTGTCCGTAAAAGGCATCCAGAACTCTTCAAGCGAGTTGTTTTTTACGTCGAGCGCCATGGCAGCGATCTCCTGAAAGGGAATAAGTCCGGAGAACGCTAGCGTTAGGCAGTGGATTCCTTTACATCCAGATTGAAGCGCAATTTATATCCAGATTGGCACATGGCGATTTCCGAAGAGACTTTTTTTCTGGACCCGCAGGCACAAGGCACCCTGCAAAGCCAGATTCAAACAATGGTCGCCGAAGGGATTCTGTCGGGTCGGTTCCGCCGTGGGGAAAAGCTGCCCAGCTCGCGCAAGCTTGCGCAACACCTTGGGATCAGCCGGATCACGGTCACGCTCGCCTATACCGACCTTCTGGCAGACGACTATATCACTGCGCGCGGGCGATCGGGCTACTTCGTCTCCGACAATGCGCCCGAACCGCCAAATTTTCCAGCTCAGGCCGCCGGGGTCGGTAGCGTCGACTGGACCCGCGCGATCGGTCAACGCTTCACCGGCGGCGAACCCCATTCCAAACCGCGCAACTGGGCCAGTTTCCGCTATCCGTTCATCTATGGACAGGCCGACCCAACCCTGTTCGATTCAGCCAACTGGCGGCTATGCGCCCTCGAAGCCCTGGGCAAAAAGGACTTTGATGCGCTGACCACCGATTACAACGATCAGGACGATCCCAAACTGATTGAGTTCATCGCCCGCCAAACCCTGCCACGGCGCGGTATCCTGGCCAAACCTGATGAAATCCTGCTGACCCTTGGTGCGCAAAACGCGCTGTGGCTGACGGCGCAGGTGCTGCTGACCAGCCGCCGCCGTGCCGTTGTCGAAGACCCCTGCTATCCGGCCCTGCGCGCGATCCTGAACCATTCCCGCTGCCATTTGACGGCCCTGCCCGTTGACAGCGATGGATTGCCACCCGACGCCTTGCCGCCCGACACAGACGTTGTTTTCACGACACCCAGCCACCAGTGCCCAACCACATCAACCATGTCGATGCAGCGCCGTCAGGACCTTCTGGCGCGCGCCGAACGGGACAATTACCTGATCGTCGAGGATGACTATGAATTCGAGATGTCCTTTCTCAAACCCCCGTCACCGGCCCTGAAATCGCTCGATCGGAACGGGCGGGTGATCTATGTCGGGTCTTTTTCCAAATCACTTTTTCCCGGCTTGCGGCTTGGCTATCTTGTGGGGCCAGCGCCGTTCATCCGCGAGGCCCGTGCCCTGCGCGCCAGCGTCCTGCGCCACCCGCCCGGCCATATCCAGCGCACCGCGACCT
Source organism: Octadecabacter sp. R77987 (assembly GCF_042466115.1). Taxonomy (NCBI): domain Bacteria; kingdom Pseudomonadati; phylum Pseudomonadota; class Alphaproteobacteria; order Rhodobacterales; family Roseobacteraceae; genus Octadecabacter; species Octadecabacter sp. R77987. The sequence goes on from NZ_JAXHBQ010000001.1 coordinate 1,600,066, forward strand.
ATTTCCTGTCACGCGGCCACTACGATGCGTTGATCCGGCGGATGGGCAAGGCCTATTATGACCGGCGGCGCATCATGGACAACGCCATCGCCGAACACGGACTTGCTGTTGCAGGTGCGGGCAGTTTCGGGGGCTCGTCGTTCTGGATGCGCGCACCTGATCACATTGACACCACCGCGCTTGCCGCGACCCTTGCCAACAGCGGCGTGTTGATCGAGCCGGGATGTCACTTCTTTGCAGCCGATAACCCGCCACGGAATTTCTACCGGCTTGCCTATTCCTCGATCCCCTCCAGCCGCATTCCCGATGGGATCGCCCGGATCACGGCTGCGATCTCGGTCGCGTCTGGCCATACCTGACCCATCCAACTGGCCCTACTGAATCAGCGGCCCAATTCATACCCTCGCGCGAAATCCCAACCAAGGATACTCCAGATGAAAATGACCACCGAAGAAGCCTTCGTCAAAGCGCTCCAGAAACACGGCATCGAACATGCCTTTGGAATCATCGGCTCGGCGATGATGCCGATCTCCGATCTGTTCCCGCAGGCCGGTATCCAGTTTTGGGACTGCGCCCACGAGGGCAGCGCCGGCATGATGTCGGATGGCTACACCCGCGCCACCGGCAAGATGTCGATGATGATCGCCCAGAATGGTCCCGGCATCACCAACTTTGTGACGGCCGTGAAAACGGCCTACTGGAACCACACGCCGCTGCTGCTGGTCACACCGCAAGCGGCCAACAAGACAATCGGTCAGGGTGGCTTTCAGGAAGTTGAACAGATGAAACTGTTCGAAGACATGGTCGCCTATCAGGAAGAAGTGCGCGATCCGACCCGCATCGCCGAAGTCCTGACCCGTGTGATCGCCAAGGCCAAGCGCCTGTCCGGCCCCGCCCAAATCAACATCCCCCGCGATTTTTGGACGCAAGTGGTTGATATCGACATCCCTGATCCGGTTGAGTTCGAGGTGTCCCCAGGTGGTGAAAACTCGATCAAAGCCGCGGCTGATCTGATCTCGGGCGCCAAGAACCCCGTGATCCTGAACGGCGCGGGCGTGGTCCTGTCGCAAGGCGGCATCGCGGCCTCCATGGCGCTTGCCGAACGGCTCGATGCGCCCGTCTGCGTTGGCTACCAACACAACGATGCCTTCCCCGGTTCGCACCCGCTGTTCGCAGGTCCCCTGGGCTATAACGGCTCCAAGGCGGGGATGGAGTTGATCAAGGATGCCGACGTCGTCGTCTGCCTCGGCACGCGCCTCAACCCGTTTTCCACCCTGCCCGGCTATGGCATGGACTACTGGCCTGTGGACGCGAAAATCATTCAGGTCGATATCAACCCCGACCGGATCGGCCTGACCAAGAAAGTCACTGTCGGCATCGTCGGTGACGCGGCCAAAGTGGCGCGCGGCATCTTGAACCAACTGGCCGATGACGCGGGCGACAAAGGGCGCGACGCGCGCAAGGCCGCCGTGGCCAAAGCCAAATCCGCCTGGGCGCAGCAACTCTCGAGCATGGATCACGAAGATGATGATCCGGGCACCACATGGAACGAACGCGCACGCGCCGACAAACCCGACTGGATGAGCCCCCGCATGGCATGGCGCGCAATCCAATCCGCCCTCCCGCGCGAGGCGATCATCAGCTCCGACATCGGCAACAACTGCGCCATCGGCAACGCCTATCCCGACTTTGACGAGGGGCGCAAATACCTTGCCCCCGGTCTCTTTGGCCCTTGCGGTTACGGCCTGCCTGCCATTGTCGGCGCAAAGATCGGCCAACCCAACGTGCCCGTCGTGGGTTTCGCTGGTGACGGTGCCTTCGGCATTGCGGTCAATGAACTGACAGCAATCGGGCGCGGCGAATGGCCCCCGATCACGCAGATCGTGTTCCGCAACTACCAATGGGGCGCGGAAAAGCGCAATTCGACCCTGTGGTTCGATGACAACTTCGTCGGCACCGAACTGGACACATCCGTGTCCTACGCAGGCATCGCGCAGGCCTGCGGGCTGCAAGGCGTCGTTGCACGCACAATGGATGAATTGACCGCCGCCCTGAACAAGGCGATCGAGGACCAGATGAAACACGGCAAGACCACCCTGATCGAAGCGATGATCAATCAGGAACTCGGCGAACCCTTCCGCCGTGACGCCATGAAGAAACCGGTCTCGGTCGCAGGCATCTCCAAAGACGACATGCGTGCCCAATAAAAAACCACTCCGGCGGGCTTCTTTTGTTCAAAAATACCTCCCGCCGGAGGCTCCTCCCCGCGCCACTGGTCGCGGCCGCCTGCCTGTGATGGAATAGGGTGAAATCAACGAACAAGGACGCCCGATGACCACCCCCCACCCGTTTCTGTCCACGATCCTGCCCCACTGCCCGCAACGCCTTCTGGATCAGGCACGCAGCCTGCCCGTGCCGCGTGTGGCGCTGGTGAATGCGGGGGCCGAAAACCCCCTGCGCGGCATCCGCGAAGCCGCCGAAGCGGGGCTTGCCGAACCTGTCCTGATCGGTGACGAGGCCAAGATTCGCGACGCCGCCGAGGCGCTGGACTACGACATCAGCCAGTTGCGCCTGATCCACGCCCCGCACGCCGAGGCTGCAGTCAAAGCGGCCGAGCTTGCCCGCAAGGGCGAGGCGGATGCGATCATGAAGGGCCAGGTTCACACCTCGACCTTCCTCAAGGGGCTGCTGCCATCCAGCGCGGGGCTGCGCGAAAAAGGCACCCGTTGCGGCCACGTATTCCATATCACCACGCCGCACTCTGACCGCCCGCTTTTGCTGACCGATGGCGCGCTGAACGTCGACCCCTCCGTGGAAACCCGTCAGGCCTGCCTGCAACTGGCCGTGGAACTGGCACAGACGCTGGGCATTCAGCGGCCCAAGGCCGCCCTTCTGGCCCCCACCGAAGACCCGATTCCATCGGTGCAGAACACCATGGAAAGTGCTGCCATCGCCACATGGGCGCGCGATCACCTGCCGCAAGCGCAGGTCGCAGGCCCCATCGCGATGGACCTGATCCTGTCGCATGACGCGGCGGCCATCAAAGGCTACGACAACCCCGTTGGGGGGGACGCCGACATCATGGTCACACCCAACATCACCACCGGCAACGCGCTGTTCAAACTGATGGTTCTTGGCATGGGCTGTTGCGCCGCAGGGATCGTTCTGGGGGCCAAAGTCCCGATCCTGCTGACCTCGCGCAGCCAACAGGCCCCTGCCCGCATCGCCTCGGCCGCGCTGGGGGTCATTGCCGCGGGTGCGCGCGCATGATGCTGGTGCTCAATACCGGATCGTCCTCGATCAAGATCGCGGTGTTCGATCCCGCGTTGAACCTTGTGGTCGAAGGCAATATCGCGGGTGTCGGGCACGCGGGGCGGATGACGTTGGGCGATGACAAAACGGACGTGACCAGCACCGATCACGCCGACGCGCTCGATCATCTGCTTGACGGGCTGGTCGCGCGGGGCATCCCGCTGGACACGATCACCGCCGCCGCCCACCGTGTTGTGCACGGAGGACGGCGCCTGACCGCGCCCTGCCGCATCACCGACGAAACGCTGACGCAGATCACCGCAATGATCCCGCTTGCGCCACTGCACAATCCACCTGCGCTGGCGGGGATTGCCGCCGTCACCGCGCAACTGCCAAACGTGCCGCAATTTGCGAGTTTCGATACCGCCTTTCACGCCTGCCAGCCGGACGTGGCGACCACCTATGCCCTGCCCGCCACCCAGCGCGAGGCTGGCATCCGGCGCTATGGCTTTCACGGACTGTCCTATGCGGGAATGGTGCGCCAGTTCGGCGCCAATCTGCCCCGCCGCCTGCTGGCGCTGCACCTTGGCGCGGGCGTCAGCCTCTGCGCTATCAGGGAGGGGAAATCGCTGGCCACTTCGATGGGCTATTCGCCGCTGTCGGGTCCGACCATGGCCACCCGCACGGGCGATATTGACGGCATGGCAGTGCTGCGTATCGCGCAGGAATTGGGTTTTGACGCGGCAACCCACCTTCTGAACAAGGAAAGCGGGTTGCTGGGCCTCTCGGGCACAAGCGGCGATATGCGCACCTTGCTGGCCGATCCATCAGACGCCGCGCAATTCGCCGTCGATCATTTCATCTGGTCTGTGGTGCATCAGGCGGGCAGCCTGATTGCAGCCATGGAGGGGATCGACGCCATCGCCTTTACTGGCGGGATCGGCGAAAATTCGGCCCCCATTCGTGACCGGATCATGGGGCATCTGGCATGGCTGGGTGATCTGCCCGCGCACATCATCCCCGCCGACGAAGAACGCCAGATCGCCATCGACGCGACCGGCCTGCTATGAGCTATGCCAGCGCCACCGTCAGGGCCGTGGCCGCGACGATATCGTCGACCGTCGCCCCGCGCGACAGATCGCAAACGGGGCGCGCGAAACCCTGCAGGATCGGCCCCAAAGCCTGCGCACCGGCCAGTTCCTGTGCCAGCTTGTATGCGATGTTGCCCGCGTCCAGCGATGGGAACACCAGCACGTTGGCATCACCGCCCGCCACGCCCTTGGTCGCGGCAATCGCCGCGTTCAGGGCGGCATCGGCCTGTAATGGTCCGGCGAACCCCGTGGCCCCGGCCGCCGCGCGCACAACCTCAACGCTGTCACCCGCACCGCTTGACCCGCTGGAATACGACAACAGCGCCACCCGCGCATCGCCCAGCAACGCGCGGCCTGTGGCCGCCGACGCATGGGCAATCGCCGCCAGCCCTTCAGCGTCCGGCGCGACATTGACCGCGCAATCGGCCCAGACCATCGCCCGCCCGTCCGGGAACACCATCAGGAAAAACGACGAGGGCAGCGTGACACCTTCGGCCAGCCCGATCGCCAGCCCTGCCGCCTCGATCACGCGGCGCGTGGGCACATCGGCCCCGGCGACCATCACATCGGCCTCGCCCGCCGCGACCATGGCGGCGGCGCGGATCAGCGGTTTGCCCAGCATCCGCCGCGCCAGTGCGTCCTTGACACCGCGCCCCTCGACCAAGGCGGCGATCTGCGCATCCGTCACATTGTCCAGCGGCAGCGGCACACACAGCCCCTCATCCGCCAGGCGCGTCATTGCGGCGGCGACACGCGCATCATCGCTCTCGGGGAACACAACACGCGCCTGTTTGGCCCGTGCTGTGTCTTTCAGTTCATCCAGAATGCCCATCGCGCCCTCCACTTTTCCCATAGGAGCCTTGATATGACAGATACCGTCAAGATCAACCGTGGCCTCAAGGGGGTGTACTTTGAACGATCCGCTGTCAGCCACATCGACGGCGCCAAGGGCGAGCTCAGCTATCGGGGCTATGCGATCCACGATCTTGCGCAGCATTCAACATTCGAGGAAACTGCCTATCTGCTGATCCACGGGGAACTGCCGGATGCGGACGCCCTGTCCGCGTTCGACAGCACACTGCGCGCCAATCGCGCCATTCCACCTGCGCTCCACACCCTGATCGAAACGATCAAAGACGGCCACCCGATGGACGTGTTGCGCACCTGCGTCTCGGCCCTCGCCGCACTTGACCCCGACAGCAGCGACACGACCGAGGGGGGCTTTCTGCGCAACGGCCTGCGCCTGACCGCCCAAGTCCCGACAATCATCGCCGCCCACAACGCGATCAGGAACGGTCGCGCGCCTGTCGCGCCCGACCCGGATCTGGCCCACGCCGCCAACTGGCTCTGGATGCTCAAGGGCGAAAAACCTTCCGACGATGCTGCCCGTCTGGCTGATGTCGATTTCATCCTGCACGCCGAACACGGCAGCAACGCCTCCAGCTTTGCCGCCCGCGTGACTGTGGGAACCGAGGCCAATATCCACGGCGCGATCACCACGGCGCTGGCCACGCTGGCCGGTCCCGCCCATGGCGGTGCCGCCGAGGATGTGATGAAAATGGTGCGCGAGATTGGCACGCCGGAAAACGCCGCCCGCTACGTCAAGGCCAAGCGCGCCAACCGCGAGGCCGTCACCGGTTTCGGCCACCGCGTTTACCGCGCCGAGGACCCGCGCGCGCGCCACATGCGCGATGGCGTGCGCAAGCTGGGGCAGGAGATGGGCGCGCCCGAATGGTATGAAATCCTGCAAGCCGTGGTCAAAGCGATGCAGCCTTATGCGCGCCACGGCCTGAACGTGAACGTCGATTTCTATTCCGGCGTGATCTACCAGTTGCATGAAATTCCGATGGACCTTTACGTGCCGATCTTTGCCATCGGACGGATGCCCGGCTGGGTGATCCAATGTCTGGATCAACAGCGCAGCAATATCCTGATCCGCCCACTGACGCTGTATAACGGCCCCGACATACGGCCATATACACCGATGAATGAACGCTAGAATCCCGCGCGGATTGATATACGATTGATGCAAGGGAGGGCAGCAATGCCAAAGGATCAGCCAGAACTCGATACCTCACCACCGGTGAGCGACGAGGTGCGCAAGACCACCTGCTACATGTGCGCCTGTCGCTGTGGGATCAACGTGCACATGAAGGATGGCAAGGTCGCCTATATCGAAGGCAACCGCGACCATCCCGTCAATCAAGGGGTTCTTTGCGCCAAGGGCAGCGCAGGGATCATGCAGCACAATGCCCCCTCGCGGCTGCGCAAGCCGCTCAAACGGGTCGGTGAACGCGGCGAGGGAAAATTCGAGGAAATCGAATGGGACGAGGCCTATGACATCGCGACCGGATGGTTAGCCCCCCTGCGCGAAACAGCGCCTGAAAAGCTGGCTTTCTTTACCGGGCGCGATCAATCGCAATCCTTCACATCCTTCTGGGCCCAAGGGTTCGGCACGCCCAACTATGCCGCCCACGGCGGGTTCTGCAGCGTCAACATGGCCGCCGCAGGCATCTACACCATGGGTGGCGCGTTCTGGGAATTCGGCCAGCCCGACTGGGAGCGCACCAAGCTGTTCATGCTGTTCGGTGTGGCCGAAGACCACGACAGCAACCCCATCAAGATGGGCATCGGCAAGATCAAGGCGCGCGGCGCACGCATGATCGGCGTCAACCCGATCCGGTCCGGCTATAACGCCGTGGCCGATGATTGGGTCGGGATCACACCCGGCACGGACGGGCTGTTCATCATGGCGCTGATCTTTGAACTGTTCCGCGCCGGCAAGATTGATCTGGACTACCTCGCGCGGTTCACCAACGCATCCGTATTGCTGAACGGTGATCCCAAGTCGCCCGAACATGGCCTGTTCCTGCGCGACGACGATGGCAACCCGCAGGTGATCGACCGGCGCACCGGCCACCTTGCCCCCTGGGACGGAGAGGGCGTAGAGCCTGACCTGAACGGCAGCTATCGCCACGCTGGCGTCACCCACGCGCCCGCATTCCACAAGATGGCCGAACGGTTCATGGATCCGACCTATGCGCCCGACAAGGTCGCTGGCCGCACGGGTATCCCCGCCGATCGTATCCGCGCCATCGCCGCCGATCTGGCGCGTGTGGCCTTTGACGAAGCCATCGAAGTCGATCAGGAATGGACCGATTTCCGCGGCAAGGTGCACCCGAAAATGATCGGGCGCCCCGTCAGTTTCCACGCGATGCGCGGGATCTCTGCGCACTCCAACGGGTTCCAGACCTGTCGCGCCCTGCACACGCTGCAAATCATCCTCGGCGCTGTCGAAACCCCCGGCGGGATGCGATTCAAACCACCCTATCCGAAACCGGCCACAGCCCACCCCAAACCGCACCATGGCTTCAAACCGGGTCAGGCGCTTGATGGCCCGCACCTTGGTTACCCCCAAGGCCCCGAAGACCTGTGCCTGCAACCCGATGGCAGCGCCAGCCGGATCGACAAGGCCTTTACCTGGGAAAACCCCATGTCAGCGCACGGGCTGATGCATATGGTGATCAGCAACGCGCACGCAGGCGATCCCTACAAGATCGACACGTTGTTCATGTATATGGCGAATATGTCGTGGAACTCGTCGATGAACACGTCCGGCGTCATGGACATGCTGCGCGACAAGGATGAAAACGGCGACTACGTGATCCCGCATATCATCTATTCCGATGCCTATTCGTCTGAGATGGTCGCCTTTGCAGACCTGATCCTGCCTGACACGACCTACCTTGAACGCCACGATTGCATCAGCCTGCTGGACCGCCCGATCTGCGAGGCCGACGCCGTCGCCGATGCAATCCGCTGGCCCGTCGTGGAACCGGACCGCGATGTGCGCGGCTTCCAATCGGCGCTGTGCGATCTTGGCGCGCGGCTGGGCCTGCCGGGGTTCGTGAATGACGATGGCAACCAGAAATACGCCGACTACGCCGACTACATCACCAACCACATCCGCCGGCCCGGGATCGGGCCGTTGGCAGGCTGGCGCATGGGCGACAAGGGGCTGCAACACGGGCGTGGTAACGCCAACGAAGGGCAGTTGCAAAGCTACATCGACAACGGTGGTTTCTGGATGGAACACGTCCCACCACAGGCCGCCTTTTACAAACCCTTCTCGAAGGCATATCAGGAGTGGGCGGTCGAAAAGGGCTTTTATGACAGCCCGCAACCCTACATCTTCCAGCTTTACGTCGAACCCCTGCGCCGTTTCCAACTGGCCGCCCAAGGGCATGGCCCGATCCAGCCACCCGAACACTTGCGCGCACGCACCAAACTGCTGATGGACCCGCTGCCGTTCTGGTATGCGCCCATGGGCGACGCGACGAGCGATCCGGCAGAATTCAACGTGCATGCGCTGACGCAACGGCCCATGGCGATGTATCACTCCTGGGGCAGCCAGAACGCCTGGCTGCGCCAACTCCACAGCCATAACCCGCTCTATGTGCCGACCAAAATCTGGGATCAGCACGGCTTCAAGGATGGCGATTGGGCGCGCGTCACCTCGCCCACGGGCGAAATCACTGTCCCCGTCGCGCATATGGCGGCCCTGAACGAAAACACCGTCTGGACATGGAACGCGATTGGCAAACGCAAGGGGGCATGGGCGCTGGACAAGGACGCCCCCGAAGCCACCAAAGGCTTCCTGCTCAACCACCTGATCCACGAGTTGCTACCGGAAAAAGACGACGGGATGCGCTGGGCCAACAGCGACCCGATCACCGGCCAGGCGGCATGGTTCGACCTGCGGGTCAAAATCGAAAAATCCGCCGCCCCCGCCGAAAGCCAACCCGTCACGCCACCACAAACCACCCCTGTGCCCCAAGGACCGGACAAACTGGCGTGGAAGGTGGGGAAATGATCCGCACCGCGATCATACTCTTGGCTCTTGCCTCTCCGGCCGCAGCCGATGGAGCCGCGGACTATGTAACCGAGCTGGAAGCAGGCTTAGTCGAATATATCACCGAACGGGAAATGCAGGAGGTGTTCACTCAACCGGGGGTCGTCTATAACGCCTCTTTACTTGATTCCGAAGGCCTCTTGGTGATGACCTCAAGGGACGGCTCTGACACAGTCATTCAGCCCGAACTGATTGCAGTGTTCGATCACGCAACCTTTGAATGCACGTGGGGATTTGAAAGGGATGACTTCCCGCGACTTCCGCGAACCGCTGCGCTCGCAGTGAAACGCGAAGCCGACGCTCGCGGTTGGCCGGAAGATGCAGTCGCCACAAATACAACAAGCCTCGCATTGTGCGGTTTACGTTCTAATCTGGCATCTACTCTTGGCGAACTTTCTCTAGTTTACAAGATCTGGGGGGCTGACCAAACGGTTTTCCTCGGCTTTCCAAGCAACGTGGAACCAACATCATGACCCGCACGCTACTCCTGATTTTCGCATTCCTTGCCCTGATGATCGGCACTTTCATCTGGTTCGTCGCGACTTGGGACGCCGACGCCGAAGAGCCTGTCTCAATCACCGACCCCGCCGCTCCCGTCTTCATCTTAGCCATACAACTCCCGCCGGAGGCTCCTGCCCCAACAACAAGTTTAACGTGGGTCGTGACCCATCTTACCCCGCCAAAAGGGCTGCCCGCATGACCCAGCTCCCCACCCATACCGACCGCAAACTCGGCCTCGTGATCGACCTAGATACCTGCGTCGGCTGCCATGCCTGCGTGATCTCCTGCAAAGGGTGGAACACCGAAAACTATGGCGCACCGCTGTCCGATCAGGACCCCTACGGCGCGGACCCGTCCGGCACCTTCCTGAACCGTGTGCATTCCTACGAGGTGCGACCCAAGGACGGCCCCGCACAGTTGATCCACTTCCCGAAATCCTGCCTGCACTGCGAAGACGCGCCCTGCGTGACCGTCTGCCCCACCGGGGCCAGCTACAAACGGGTCGAGGACGGGATCGTGCTGGTCAACGAAAGCGATTGCATCGGCTGCGGGCTTTGCGCATGGGCCTGTCCCTACGGCGCACGCGAAATGGACGCGGCGGCGGGCGTAATGAAGAAATGCACCCTGTGCGTCGATCGCATCTATAACGAAAACCTTCCCGAGGAAGACCGCGAACCGGCCTGCGTGCGCACCTGCCCGTCAAATGCACGCCACTTTGGCGATTTCGCCGACCCCAACAGCAATGTCAGCATCCTGACGGCCGAACGAGGCGGGATGGACCTGATGCCGGAAATGGGCACGAAGCCTGTGAACAAATACCTGCCCCCACGCCCCAAAGACACGCCTGTCGACATCCTCGCGCCCTTCCTTGAACCTGTGGCGCAAGACCCCAAAGGGTTCCTTGGCTGGCTCGACAAGGCGCTTACCGCCATGCCCGGAGGGACGAAATAATGCATCCCGCGCCGTCCGTCATCATATTCTCGACCCTGTCCGGTATCGGTTTTGGCCTGCTGGCATTCCTTGGCGCGGGCTTTCTTGTTCCGACAGGCTTCATGGCGTTTGTCTGGTTCACAATCGCCTATCTTCTGGCCGTTGGCGGGTTGATTGCATCAACCTTCCACCTTGGCCACCCCGAACGCGCACTCAAGGCATTCACGCAATGGCGCACCAGCTGGCTGTCACGTGAAGGCATCTGTGCCGTGGCGGCCCTGCTTGCCATGGCGATCTACGGTGCGGGCCTTGTGTTTCTTGACAGCCGCTGGGGGATGCTTGGCAACATTGGTGCGGCCCTGTCCATTGGCACGGTCTTTACCACGGCGATGATCTATACCCAGATCAAGACTGTTCCGCGCTGGCATAACGCCACAACGCCGCTCATGTTTCTGACCATCTGCATTGCCGGTGGCGCGCTTCTGGCGGGACAGGTCAGCATCGCCACGCCACTTTTGATCATCGCGGGGGTCGCACAGATTGCCCATTGGATCGTGGGCGATCGCGCGCTGGCCAATTCCGGCACAACACTTGGGACGGCAACAGGCCTTGGCGCGCGCGGCGATGTGCGCGCATTCGAACCACCCCACACAGGCACAAACTATCTGCTCAGGGAGTTTGTCTATGTGATCGGGCGCAAGCACGCTTTCAAACTGCGTGTTCTCGCGATTGTCTTGATGGTTGTGCTTCCCGTTTTGCTGCTTATCACGCATTCACACGTGCTGGCGGCCCTGGCCCTGATCAGCCACCTGGCAGGTGTCTTTGCCGCCCGCTGGCTGTTCTTTGCGCAGGCGGAACACGTTGTCGGGCTTTACTACGGCAAACGGTAAGCTGGGTTGAAACCCAGCTTACGTTACCGAATGCGCAACTCGGTCTCGGCGTCAAACAGATAGACCCGCGCGGTATCAAACCGCAAGCCAACGGTATCACCCATTGTCGAGCGCTCGTCGCCGCGTTCTTCAACCACCAGTTTTTCGCCCGTTTCCGACAGCAGGTAAGCGTAGGACACGCCACCAAGGCTTTCGGTCAGATCAATCGTGTGGGTCTTGCCCTTGGGATCAAGCACAAGGTGTTCAGGGCGCAGGCCGACAACCACGTCACGACCGATATCTGCCGCCTGCAACTTGATCTTGAGGGTGTCTTGCAAACTGGGAACCTTGACGCCGTCAGCCGTCACCGTGCCGGACAGGAAATTCATCGCGGGTGATCCGATGAACCCCGCCACGAACTTGTTGTCGGGATCACGATACAGATCCATCGGCGAACCCACCTGTTCAATCACGCCCGCACGCAGCACGACAATCTTGTCCGCCAGCGTCATCGCCTCGACCTGATCATGCGTCACATAGATCATCGTCGCGCCGATTTCCTTGTGCAGGCGGGCGATTTCGACACGCATCTCGACGCGCAGTTCCGCATCAAGGTTCGACAGGGGTTCGTCGAACAGAAACACCTCGGGGCCGCGCACAATCGCGCGCCCTATCGAAACCCGCTGACGCTGACCGCCCGACAGGGCGGCGGGCTTGCGTTTCAGGTAGTCCTCAAGCTTGAGGATACGCGTGGCCTCGCCGACCTTCTTGTCGATCTCGGCCTTGGGATGGCCGTTCATCTTCAGCCCGAACCCCATGTTCTGCTCTACGGTCATATGCGGATAAAGCGCATAGGTCTGAAACACCATCGCCACACCGCGCTGTGCGGGATCCATCCGCGTCACATCACGTTCGCCGATGGTCATTGACCCTTCGGTGGTTTCCTCCAAACCGGCGACCATGCGCAGCAACGTGGATTTGCCGCACCCCGAAGGACCGACGAAAACGCAAAACTCGCCATCCTCGATTGTCAGGTCGATCCCGTGGATCACCTGCACATCGCCATACCGCTTGATTACGTTGTTAAGTTGAACACCAGTCATCTACTTCTTCCCTGTCATGAGGATGCAACGCGATCCGGAAAGCGCCATGCGCTTGCCTCGCGCGCGATCAGTTTCGCGGTTTCTTGAATTTCGGGGACAAGCCGTTCAAGCCCCGCCAGATTGGTGCGCTCGGTCGAACTGGTCACCGACAAGCCACCCAGAACGCGGCCCGCCTCCGACAGGATCGGCACCGCAACACAGATGATTCCGGGTTCGTGCTCCTCGCGGTCAAACCCATAGCCGTTTTCGCGAATTTTTGTCAGCTCGGCGCGCAGCGCATCTGCGTCAGAAAGCGTGTGATCGGTAAAGCGATGGAACGATTGCTGCTCGACGGTCTCGTCAAGCGTCGCGCGATCCATGAACGCCAGCATCGCCTTGCCCACACCTGTGCAATAGGCGGGTCCGATCTTGCCGGCGTCACTGAACATCTCTAGCGGACGGGCCGCGTTGCGTTTGTCCACATAAAGAACCTGCGCGTGGTCCAATTGGGCAAGGTGTATGGTTTCGCCCAGCCTTTCGCTCAGGGCATCCAGAAACGGACGCGCGACAGGCGCGAGCGACGACTGCGCCCATGCCGCATGGGCCAGCCGCACCAGCCGCACACCGGGCGCATAGGTGCCGCGTTCGGGATCAAACGACAACATGCCCTGATTGGTCAGTGATTGGACAAACCGATACAGCGTGGCTTTTGGAAAAGGTGAATCGTCGATCAACTCGACGAATCGCACAGGCCGCCCGAACGCCGCCACCTGATCAAGCACGCTTAGCGCCTTGCCCACCGTGCCATCGCCCGAATATCCCGCCATGCCGATCCTCCTCTTGCACTGCGCGATCCCCTCCAGAATCCCAACTGCGCTGTTGACAAGCATAGGCGACTCGGCATTATAATTTCAATATCTAAAATCGAGTTTCACTATTTGGAACTCACTGAAGGAAGCAATAGGGAGGAAAACTATGCGTTCCATCATGAAAGCGTCAGCACTGGCGCTCGGGCTTGCGTCTGTTTCGACAACGGCCCTTTTCGCAGAATCGCACGCGCTTAGCGGCGATCTGATCATCTTCTCGGACATGTCCAACCCGGCACCACGCGCCGTCATGGAGGACATGGTCGCGCGTTTCGGAGAGATGCACCCCGATCTGAACATCGAACTCACGATCATTGATCGTGAAGCCTACAAAACCCAGATTCGCAACTTTCTGACGGCAAACACGCCGGACGTTGCCAACTGGTATGCCGCCAACCGGATGCGCCCCTATGTCGATGCCGGTCTGTTCGAAGACATCTCGGACCTTTGGGCCGAACCCGAAATGGAAGCGCTGGCCTCCACACGCGGCGCGATGACAATTGACGGCGCACAGTGGGGCGTTCCCTACACATACTATCAGTGGGGCGTTTACTATCGTCAGGACATCTTTGCGGAACTCGGCCTGACCGAACCATCTACATGGGAAGAAGAGCTGGCAAACTGTCAGGCCATCGTCGATAGCGGCCGCGCCTGCTATACAATCGGCACGAAATTCCTGTGGACTGCGGGCGGCTGGTTTGACTACCTCAACCTGCGCACCAACGGTTACGACTTCCACATGCAACTGACCTCGGGCGAAATCCCCTGGACAGATGACCGTGTGCGCGAAACCTTCGCAAACTGGCGCACGCTGGTCGATATGGGCGCCTTCATTGACGACCACCAGACCTACAGCTGGCAAGAAGCCCTGCCCTTCATGGTCAACGGCGAAGCTGCCGCTTACCTGATGGGTAACTTTGCTGTCGCACCTCTGCGCGAAGCAGGCCTGACCGATGATCAGCTGGACTTCTACCAGTTCGTGGAAATCACACCCGGTATCGCCAAGGCAGAAGATGCGCCAACCGATACGTTCCACATCCCGGCTGGTGCCGCCAACAAGGACGCAGCGCGCGAATTCCTGCGCTTCGTCGTGTCGCCTGAAAACCAGACGATCATCAACTCTGGTGCCGGCCTTGGCCAGCTGCCGATCAACGCTGGTGCATCGGTCGATGACGACAAGTTCCTGAACCAGGGCTTTGAAATGCTGTCCACCAATTCCCCGGGCGGCGTTGCACAGTTCTTTGACCGTGACGCATCGGCCGAAATGGCCGCAGCGGCCATGGAAGGCTTCCAGGAGTTCATGGTCTTCCCTGACAATCTTGATGATATTCTTGATCGTCTGGAAGAAACACGCATGAGCTTGCAGTAAACCAAAACGGACGGGGCGTGTCTTGCGCGCCCCGTCCACCCCATTCCGCCTGACTTATCTGCAAGCCGCCACCGCGCTTTTCAAATAAGCCACGCAAGGACGCCGCCGATGTCTGACACCGCCCTTCCCACGCGCAACGCAGAACACGATCCGTCATGGCTGCACCGCAACCGGCAATCCATCGCGCCGTGGCTGTTCCTTGCGCCGGGCGTGCTCTTTTTCATGTTCTACGTGATCATTCCTGTCTTTCAGTCATTCTATATCTCGACGTTTGACTGGAACGGGCTTGGGGAAATGTCCCAGCAGGGCACGCAGGTCGGGTTGGCAAACTACGTCGAACTGATGGACGACCGCAAATTCCACACCTCGCTGCTCAACAACCTCAAGTGGCTGGTGCTTTACCTGCTGGCGATCCCCGCGGGGCTGTTCATTTCGCTGTTCCTGAACCAGACCGTGCGCGGCATCCGCCTTTACAAATCGCTGTTCTTCTTCCCTTTCGTGATCTCTCAGGTCGTTGTCGGCCTTGTGTTCACATGGTTCTACGATCCGAAATTCGGGCTGCTGAACGTGGCACTGGGTTGGTTCGGGATTGACGCGATCAACGTCCTTGGGGATCCGGCTCTTGCCACCTACGGCGTGATCCTTGCGGGTCTTTGGCCGCAAACCGCCTATTGCATGATCCTGTATCTGACGGGCCTGAATGCGGTTGACCCCGAACAGGTCGAAGCCGCGCGCCTTGATGGCGCAAAAGGCGCACGCATGCTGTGGCACGTGATCATCCCGCAACTGAAACCCGCCACCTTCATCGCCTTTGTGGTGACGATCATCGGCGCGCTGCGCTCGTTCGATCTGATCAGCATCATGACCAACGGCGGCCCCTTCGGGTCAACCCGCGTGCTGTCGTTTTACATGTTTGAAAAGTCGCTGGGCGAATACGGATTGCGCATGGGATACGGCGCCGCCATCGCCGTGGTGCTGTTCCTGATCATGCTGGTCTTTATCGCCTACTTCCTGTGGTCGATGTATCAAGAAGAGAAGGGGCGCTAAGATGTTTCCCACCCCAATCGCCAAGACATCCCGCACGTGGCAGCTGACATATCAAAGCCTGCTGCCGCTTGTCCTGTTCATCTGGCTGATGCCTTTGCTTGCCGTTGCCGTCTTTTCAATCAAACCGGACGCGGATTTTTCCAACGCGAACTATTGGGGCTGGCCCACCTCCTTCGAGGGCATCACAAACTATGGCAAGGTCTTCCTCGACTCGCCGATGCCGCGCTTTTTGCTGAACTCGGTCTTTATCACCATCCCCACGGTGATCGGCGCGGTGGCCCTGTCCTGCATGACCGGCTTTGCCCTTGGGATCTATAAATTCCGCGCGAACCTGTGGATTTTCTTCATGTTCGTTGCGGGCAATTTCGTGCCGTTCCAGATCCTCATGGTGCCGGTGCGCGACCTGACCGTGGACATGGGGCTTTACAACACCAAGACTGGCCTCGTGCTATTTCACATCGCATTCCAGACAGGGTTCTGCACGCTGTTCATGCGTAACTTTATCCGCGCCCTGCCGTTTGAACTGATCGAAGCCGCCCGCGTCGAAGGCATCGCGGAATGGCGCATCTTCTGGTATGTTGTCCTGCCCCTGATGAAGCCTGCGATTGCCGCCCTGTCGGTGCTGATCTTTACGTTCATCTGGAACGATTATTTCTGGGCCGTGGTCCTGACCCAGGGCGAAAACGCGCAACCCGTTACCGCAGGGATCACCAGCTTTAACGCCCAGTATCGCGCGGCCTATCACCTGATGAGCGCGGGCAGCATCGTTGCCGCCCTGCCGCCCGTCGCGATGTTCTTTCTGATGCAAAAGCACTTCATCGCCGGTCTGACGCTGGGGGCCGTCAAGTAATGCACCACTGGAGGATTGATGACGCGCGCCAGACCCTTGTGTTGGCTGCGACCGGTGAAAGATTGCCGCAGGTGGTCTATTGGGGCCCAGCCCTGCCCGCGCAGGAAAACCTTGCCACCCTGCACGCCACCCACGCCATCGACGTCACCGGCGGGATGCTGGACGCCAACCCCGATCTGTCGCTTTGCCCCGAAGCCACGCGCAGCTTTCCCGGCCAACCCGGCCTGATCGTGCGGGATGGGGAGGGCACCCCGCTGCTGCCGAAATTCTGCTATGACAGCGAAAGCAACGGCAACGATCTGCGCCTGATCTACCGCGATGCCGCTAACGGGCTGACGCTGACATTCATCTTTGCGCTTGATCCCGACACCCACATCATCACTGCCCAAACCGTGCTGGACGCGGACGCGCCGGTGCACCTGCACTGGCTGGCTGCGCCCGTCCTGCCCGCACCGCAGCACAGCGGTGAGATGATTGATTTTTCGGGCCGCTGGTGTGGTGAATTCCAGACCAACCGCACTGCATGGTCCGCCGGAATGCGCTACCGCGAAAACCGCACGGGGCGCACAGGCCACGAACACTTTCCCGGCCTGATTATCCCCTGCACAGGCGCGACCAACACCCAAGGCGAAGCCTACGGATTCCATTATGGCTGGTCCGGCGGGCACCGGATGATCGCCGAAGAATTGCAGGACGGCCGCCGCCAGATCCAATGGGGCCACGCCGCCCGCATGGAGACCGAGGCCGCGACCCAATTCAAGACCGCCCCGCTTTACATCACCTATTCACCCAGCGGGCTAAACGGTTGCGCCACCGCGTTCCAGCGCCACCTGCGCGACCGGATCATAACATGGCCCAAACCGGACGCGCCCCGCCCCGTGCACTACAACTGCTGGGAGGCGATTTATTTCGACCACAACGTGCCGGCGTTGAAAGACATCGCCACACGCGCCGCTGACCTTGGCGCGGAACGGTTCGTGCTTGATGACGGCTGGTTCGGACAACGCGACGATGACACGCGTTCCCTGTCGGACTGGACGGTCGACCCACGCAAATACCCCGACGGGCTGCACCCGCTGATTGACCATGTGCACGGGCTTGGCATGACATTCGGCATCTGGTTCGAGCCGGAGATGATCAACCCCGACAGCGACATCCACCGCGCCCACCCCGACTGGGCTTTGGGTGGCGAAGACCAGACGCTGGGCCGCCAGCAAAAGGCGCTGAATATGGCACTGCCTGCCGTGCGCGATTTCCTTTATGACCGCATGTCGGCGATCCTGCGCGAACACCCCATCGACTATATCAAATGGGACCATAACCGCGTGTTGCCCATGCCCGATGCGGCGCAAACACGCGGATCATATGCGCTGATCGACCGCCTGCGCGCCGACTTTCCGCAGGTGGAAATCGAAAGCTGCGCCTCGGGTGGCGGGCGGGTTGATTTCGGCATCCTGCAGCGCACACAGCGGGTCTGGCTGTCCGACAGCAACGACGCCCTTGAACGGCTGCGTATCCAGCACAACGCCGCCCTGTTCCTACCGCTGTCCGTCACCGGCAGCCATGTTGGCCCGCGCTATTGTCATACCTCGGGGCGAATGCACGACATCACGTTTCGCGCATGGGTCGCAGCCCAACGGCACATGGGGTTCGAAATGGACCCGCGCGAGCTGACCGACAAGGAAGCCACAGTGCTGCGCCACGTCACCGCATGGTGGAAAGCCAACCGCGACTGGATGCAGCGTGCCGATATCCTGCGTCTGGACAGCGCCGATCCGGCGGTGATCGCCGAACAGCAACTGGCCGCCGATGGCGCGCGTTTCGTTGTGTTTGCAGGTAAGGCCGACACCTCGGCCCAAATCGCCCCGCGCCCGCTGCGCCTCACGGCGCTTGATCCAAACGCGCAATACCTCATCAGCCTTGCCAATCAGCAAGACATCCACCACCTGTCCCGCGGCACCCCTGCTCTGAAATCCGGCCCCGTCACCCTAACGGGGCGTTATCTCATGGCAAACGGCATCACGTTGCCATGGTCCTTCCCTGACCGTATGTGGGTGCTTGAAGGGAAGAAACTGTGACTAAACCGGACTGGATCGCGATTGACTGGGGCACCACACACTTGCGTGTATGGGGCATGACCGCCAGTGGCACCATCGTCGATCAGGCCAAGTCGGATCGCGGTATGGGCAGCCTGTCGCGCGACGAATTTGAAGGGGCTTTGCATGATCTGGTCGGCGACTGGGGCTGCACTGGCCCGATGATCGCCTGCGGCATGGTCGGCTCGCGTCAGGGCTGGGTCGAAGCGCCCTATGCCACAGCGCCTTGCCCCGCGTTGCCAGACGGGCTGACCCGCGCACCATCCGCCACGATGGACGTGCGCGTGATCCCCGGTATCAAACAAATGCAACCCGCCGATGTGATGCGGGGCGAAGAAACCCAGATCGCCGGATTCCTGTCACTCAATCCCAAATGGGACGGAGTGATCTGCCTGCCCGGCACCCATACCAAATGGGTCCATATCAGCGCCGACGAGGTCGTCAGCTTCCAGACCTTCATGACCGGTGAAATGTTTGCGCTTTTGTCTGGCCAGTCGGTGCTGCAGCATTCGATTGGCAACGGATGGGACGATGCGGCCTTTGCCACCGCCGTCAGCGAAGCGATCAGCAAACCAGAAGCCCTTGCCGCGCGACTGTTCAACCTGCGTGCCAACGAATTGGTCAACGGCCAGTGCCGCGACGCTGCACGCGCGCGTTTGTCGGGGCTGCTGATCGGGGCAGAACTTGCCGCTGCGCGACCCTACTGGTTGGGACAATCCGTGGCGGTTGTCGGCGCTGGCCCGCTTGCTAAGATCTATACAACCGCGCTGACCGCCCAAGGCGTGCCCGTCACCCAAACTGATGGGGATCGTGCGACCCTTGCCGGGCTAACCGCCGCCTATCGCCGCCTGAAAGCCACATCATGACCCGCAATATCATTGCTATCCTGCGCGGAATCACCCCGCCCGAAGCCGCCGCCGCCGCGGCCGCCCTGATCGACGCAGGCATCACCAAGATCGAAGTGCCGCTGAATTCGCCTGATCCGTTCGACAGCATCAGGGCGATGGCCGATGCACATGGCGACACCGCCTTGATCGGCGCGGGCACCGTCCTGTCCACCGATGACGTGGCACGCGTGGCACAGGCGGGCGGCAAACTG
Organism: Octadecabacter sp. R77987; assembly: GCF_042466115.1. Taxonomy (NCBI): domain Bacteria; kingdom Pseudomonadati; phylum Pseudomonadota; class Alphaproteobacteria; order Rhodobacterales; family Roseobacteraceae; genus Octadecabacter; species Octadecabacter sp. R77987. Next base: position 1,620,030 of record NZ_JAXHBQ010000001.1, read on the forward strand.
GTCGTATCGCCCAATTGCGATCCGCGCGTGATTGTCGCGACCAAAACCGCCGCCATGGCCAGCTGGCCCGGCGTTCTCACGCCAACCGAATGTTTCGCCGCACTGAAAAACGGCGCCGACGGGCTGAAAATCTTCCCCGGTTCCCTGCTTGGCCCCGCAGGCTTGCAGGCGATCCGCGCGGTCCTGCCCGCCGGCACCCAAGTCTATGCAGTTGGCGGCGCAGGCCCGGACAACTTTGGCGACTGGTTTGCCGCAAGCGCAGACGGTTTCGGCATCGGATCGGCCCTTTACAAGCCCGGTATGACCCTGGCCGACATCGCAGCGCGCGCCGCTGACATCGTCGCCGCCTATGATGCAGCGCGCCCATGATATTTGACGATCGCATCTGCCAGCTGGGTGAAGGACCGCTTTGGCATCCGGCCCGTAACGAACTGTTCTGGTTCGATATTCTGGGGAAAACCCTGCACACGCAAACGCAATCCTGGGGGTTTGACGAATATGTTTCCGCCGCTGGATGGGTCGATGGCAACAGCCTGATCCTTGCCTCGGCCTCGGCCCTGCACCACTTTGATCTGACCACCGGCAAGGCCGATACTCTTTGCCCGCTCGAAGCCGACAACCCCGTTACGCGCTCAAACGACGGACGTGCGGACCCTTATGGCGGCTTCTGGATCGGCACCATGGGAATCGACGCCCAAGACGGCGCAGGCGCGATCTATCGCTACTATCGCGGCGAATTGCGCCAGCTTTATGCCCCTGTCACGATCAGCAACGCAATCTGCTTCAGTCCCGATGGCGGCCACGCCTATTTCACCGATACGCCGACCCAGAAAATCATGCGGGTCGCGCTTGATACCGAGGGCTGGCCCAAGGGCGACCACGCACTCTGGCTTGACCTGTCAGGCACCAATTGGCGGCCTGACGGCGCGGTTGTCGACGCTGATGGCAACCTCTGGAACGCCCAATGGGGCGCCAACCGCGTGGCCTGCTACGATCCTGATGGGGCTTTCATCGAAGCCGTTGCCTTTGGCGCGTCGCAAACCTCTTGCCCTGCATTTGGCGGCGACAACCTGCAAACCCTGTTCTGCACATCCGCCGCTGTTGGCCTGAGCGACCCAAGCACCCATGACGGCAAAACCTTTGCCACCAAGGTCAATCATACCGGCCAACCCGAACACCAAGTTATCCTTTAAGGGACCGACATGAAACACACCCTTGGCGTCTGCTACTACCCCGAACACTGGCCCGAAGACATCTGGGAACAGGACGCCGCGCGCATGGTCGCCGCTGGCCTGTCATGGGTGCGGATCGGCGAATTTTCGTGGCAGCGGCTGGAACCCGTTGCGGGCGATCTGCGCTGGGATTGGCTGGATCGGGCGATTGATGTGCTGGGGCAGGCAGGGCTGAAAATCATCCTTGGGACACCCACTGCAACCCCGCCGCGCTGGATGCTCGATAAACACCCCGACATGCTGCCGGTCGATGCGCAGGGGCGGCCACGCAACTTTGGATCGCGGCGTCACTATTGCTTCAGCGACCTTGGATATCGCGATGAATCCCGCCGGATCACACGGCTGATGGCACAGCGCTATGGATCAAATAAACACATTGCAGCATGGCAAACAGACAACGAATATGCCTGTCACGACACAACACGCAGCTATTCCGATGCCGCACGGACAGGCTTTCGCGACTGGCTGGCGCAGAAATACCAAAGCCCCGATGCCCTGAACCGCGCATGGGGCAACGTGTTCTGGTCGATGGACTATGACGACTGGGCGCAGATCGACCTGCCCAACCTGACCGTGACCGAACCCAACCACCCGCATGTGCTGGACTTCGCGCGCTATTCAAGCGATCAGGTTGTCGCGTTCAATCGCGTGCAGGTTGATGAAATCCGCGCACATTCCGATGCGCCGATCATCCACAACTATATGGGGCGCGAAACCTCGTTTGATCACTGGAAGGTCGGGGCCGACCTCGATATCGCATCATGGGACAGCTATCCGATCGGTTTTCTGTCCGACCGGATCGAAGGCAGCGACGATCACAAGCTGATGTTCCTGCGTCAGGGCGACCCTGACAATCAGGCGTTCCACCATGATCTTTACCGCGCTGTGGGGCGGGGAAGACTCTGGATCATGGAGCAACAGCCCGGTCCCGTGAACTGGGCGCCCTACAACCCCGCCCCCCTGCCCGGCATGGCCCGCCTTTGGGCGTGGGAGGCTTTTGCCCACGGCGCTGAAACCGTCTGCTATTTCCGTTGGCGACAGGCCCCGTTCGCGCAGGAACAGATGCACGCCGGCCTGTTACGGCCCGACAGCGCCGATGCCCCCGCACTGGCCGAAGCGCAGCAAGTCTCACAAGAAATCAATGGCTTACCCGATGTCGGCACAGCGCAAGCGCAGGTCGCGCTGGTGTTCGATTACGAAAGCGCCTGGGGCTGGGAGGCCCAGCCGCAAGGAGCAGATTTCGACATGTTCCGCCTTGCATTCAGCGCCTATCGCGCCCTGCGCCGCGCCGGTTTGAACATCGACATCCTGCCGCCCGATTGCGCCGATCTGTCGCCCTACAAACTGGTCCTCGCGCCCGGTATCATGCACCTGTCCGACCCGCTGCGCGCCGCACTTGCCGCATTCAAAGGCATCGCCCTGATTGGCCCGCGCACCGATACCAAAACCGAACACCTGTCGATTCCCACACCGCTTGGCCCCGACATCGACGGGCTGGATGTGACTGTTGCCCTCACCGAAAGCCTCCCGCCCAACGCGCAGGTCAAACTGTCGGGCGGCGGGCGTTTCCTGCATTGGTTCGAACACCTTGAAGGGGGCGATACGGCCCATATGACCACCAAAGACGGCCACCCCGCGATCATGGGCAGCGACAATCTGCGCTATCTGGCAGGCTGGCCCGACGCGGCGACTTTTGATCGGATCATCGGCTATCACTGCGATATCCTTGATCTGGAAACCCACAGCCTGCCCGAGGGTCTGCGTATCCGCGACACCGACACCCACCGCTTTGTGTTCAACTACGCCCCCCATCCGCAAAACTGGAACGGCACCGAAATTCCCGCCGCGGGCGTGCACTGGGAACCGCTGGCGTGACGATATTCGGCACCACCGCTGACGGGCGCGATGTCCACGCGATCACGATTGGCAACGACACCCTGCGCGCGACGCTCCTGACCTGGGGCGCACTGTTGCAGGATGTGCGGCTGGCGGGCGTGCCTTACGGTCTGACCCTGAACAGCGCCGATCTGTCCGACTACACCGGCGGGATGCATCATTACGGTGGGCTGATGGGCCCCGTCGTCAACCGGTTAAGCAACGCGCAGGCCGTGATTGACGGCACATCCCACCAGTTCGAGGCAAACTATCTGGACCAGCACACGCTCCATTCCGGCGCGGCTGGAACACATTTCAAAGTGTGGCAAATTGATGAACAAGCGGAAAATTCGTGCATTTTATCCGTGAAATTGCCAAACAGTGAGGGCGGCTTTCCCGGCAACCGCACCGTGCGTGTCCACTACCGGATCACCGGTTCAACGCTGTCGATGACAGTGACCGCCACCACTGACGCCCCCACGCTGATCAATTTCGCAAACCACAGCTACTGGAACCTTGACGCAAGCGAAACTTGGGCCGGCCACCGGTTGCAGATCGCCGCCGGCCGCTACACGCCCAACGACACCGCGCAAATCCCAACGGGCGAAGTGCGCGATGTCAGCGGCACCTCCTACGATCTTCGAACCCCGCGCGATATACACCCGCAAGCCCCTGATTTCGATACGAATTTCTGCCTGTCCGATGCACCAGGCGCTCTGCGCGATGTGCTGACGCTGACCGGTCAATCCGGTGTCACCATGACCGTGGCAACCAACCAGACCGGCATTCAGGTGTTCGACGCAGGCACCACCCATCGCCCGCACCGCGCACCCTACGAAGGACTGGCGATCGAGGCACAAAGCTGGCCCGACGCCCCAAATAAACCGGGCTTTCCCGGCATCGAACTGCACCCCGGCCAGACCTATGAGCAGATCACAAGCTGGCGGTTCAGCGCGCCCTAGTCATCCACATAGCGCTGGCGCACAGGCCCGCGATAGCGCGATAACGCCTCCTGCGATACCTCGCTTCCATCCCAAAGCCAGTGCAGAATGCCAACCCCCTCGGACCCGCCCTGCCGCGCCATGATATCGCCGTCCGACACGGTCACGCGCTGCGCCATCCGCCGCCCCCAGGCACCCAGCCGGTCATACATCAGCGCCAGAATATCATCGTGCAACCCGCTGCGGCCAAGGTCGCGCAATTCCTGCGGATCATTGTCCAGATCGAACAGCATTGGCGGGAACCCACCCTCGGCGTGAATGAACTTCCAGCGCCGATCCACCACCATAAACAGACGCGCATCGCGCGGGCTGACCTCCAGTTTCGCGCGCATCGACTGGCAGGAGTAATCGTATTCACTGATCGCAAAATCCCGCCATGCGGGCGTTTCACCGCGCAGGAATGGCACCAGCGACCGCCCCTCGACAATATGATCAGGCACCGTGCCCCCGGCCATTTCAATGAACGTCGCAGCCAGATCAATCGATTCCACCAAGGCATCGCAGGTCACGCCGCCTGTGGTTTCGGCCGGGTCATAAATGATCAGCGGAACCTTGACGGACGGATCATGAAACATGTCCTTTTCACCCAGCCAGTGATCGCCCAGATAATCCCCATGGTCCGAGGTCAGCACAATCACCGTGTCCTTGTCACGGCCCGTTTCCGCCAGATGATCCAGCAAAACCCCCAGCTGATCGTCGCATTGTTTGATCAACCCCATATAGGCGGGGATCACGGTCTCGCGCGCTTCATCCCGTTGATATAATTTGGCAAATTCATTCCCGGCAAAGGCCGCATAAACCGGGTTGGGATCATCCAGCTCGCACGCATCACGCACCGGCGGCACGACATTGTCGGCCCCGTACATCGCATGATAGGGCGCGGGCACGATATAGGGCCAGTGCGGTTTGATGTAACTGACATGGGCACACCATGGCCCCTGTGCCTGATCCATGAACGCCATCGCCTGGCGCGTCAGCCACGGGGTTTCGCTGTCCTCCTCGCGGATATTGGCGGGCTTGCCCGCATGCGCAGTGATCCAGCCCGTCGCCATCTCGTCGCCGTCCACACCTGCGTTGGCATAATCCGCCCATGGGTTTTCCCCGTCATAGCCACGCGATGTCAGGTAGGCGTTATAGGGGCTGCGCTGTTCATCATAAAACCCGTCCGGCCCCCAGGCCCACAGCCCGTCATCCCGGCACCACACATCAAAACCGCACTCGGCCTGCCGCGCGCCAATCACCGAATCCGGCGACAGCCCAAGGCGCGCCATCCCCGCCGCATCGACTTTCATATGCGTCTTGCCGATCAGCCAACAACCCATGCCCAGCGCGCGCAAATGATCACCCATCGTCATCTCGCCGACGCGCAGGGGAAAGCCGTTCCATTGCGCCCCGTGACTGGACGCATAGCGCCCCGTATAGGTGGACATTCGCGATGCCCCGCAGACCGGCGATTGCACATAGGCACGGGTAAATCGCACGCCCTTGGCCGCGACACGGTCAAAGTTCGGGGTCTGCAAAAGCGGATGGCCCGCGCAGGACAGATAATCGAACCGCAACTGGTCATACATCACGAACAGGATGTTCTTTTGCATCAAAATCGCCCCCTCACAGGTCGAACCAAAGCCTAGCGCGCGCAATGTCGCGTTGAAAGGCCGCGCTAGCTGTTCCTTGGGCTAAAACCTATTTGACAGGGACCAAACCAGTATCTAAAGCACCCCAGTGGTTAGGCGCGGTAGCTCAGTTGGTTAGAGCGATCGAACTCATAATCGATAGGTCGGGAGTTCAAGTCTCCCCCACGCCACCACCATTCACAAAATCAAAGATTTTTGAATGCGTGCGGTATAGCAATTCGCGCAGCGAAATGCGGGCCGCACCCGGTCGCTATTCTATTTCCCGTGCGATCGGCGACGCATCAACCATCCAGCGCCTGCGGCTTGATTCTGGCTAAGAAAACAAACTACCGTCCGCCCATGGATATCCTCACGCAACTACAAGCCGCCATTGGCCCCGCCAACGTCCTCACAGGTGACGACACCGCCAAGTGGCAATCCGACTGGATGGGCGTCTATGCCCTTGATCCGCTGGCCGTTGTGCGCCCCGCCAATACCGCGCAAGTGTCCGCCGTGATGGAAATCGCCCATGCCAGCGGCACGCCCGTCACGCCCGTGTCAGGGAACACAGGCATTGTCGGCGGCACGCAGGCCAAAGGCGCGATCATGCTGTCCCTCGACCGGATGAACGCGATCCGCGACATCCGCCCCGATGCGCGCATCGCCGTGGTCGAGGCGGGCGTGATCCTGTCATCCCTGCACGAGGCCACCGCAGCCCACGATCTGATCTTTCCGCTGACTTTCGGCGCGCGCGGATCAGCGATGATCGGTGGCGTTCTGTCCACCAACGCGGGCGGGTCCAACGTCTTGCGCTATGGCAACACCCGCGATCTGTGCCTCGGGATCGAGGTGGTGCTGGCCGATGGCCGCGTCATGGATCTGATGTCCGAACTGCACAAGGACAACTCCGGCTACAACCTGCGCCACCTGATGATCGGGGCCGAAGGCACGCTGGGCGTGATCACCGCCGCCGTCATGAAACTGCGCCCCAAGCCGCGCGCCTATGCCACAGCCATGCTTACCGTGCCGTCAATCGACGATGCGCTGACGCTGCTCAACACCATGCAAGACATCACCGGCGGCGCGGTCGAGGCGTTTGAATACATGCCCCGCACCTATATTCAGGGCCACATGGACCGGATCGCAGGCGCGCGCGAACCCTTCGATGCGCCCCATGACGTGAACATCCTGATCGAGGTCGCCGCGACCGCCCCGCGCGATGCAACCCCCGCCGATGACGGGCGCATCCCCGTGGTGGCCCTGCTTGAAGATACGCTGGGGGCGATGCTGGAAAACGGCACGTTGTTGGACGCGGTCATCGCCCAAAACGACAGCCAGCGCAGCGAAATGTGGGCACGCCGCGAAGCGGCCGCTGAAATCTCGCATGGGGTGAAACCCTTCGTGGACACGGACATCGCCCTGCCACTGGACAAGATCGCGACCTTTTTCGACCTGATCACACCGCGCATTTCCGCCCTTGATCCGGACGCCACGCAGCTGTCCGTCGCCCACCTGGGCGATGGCAATATCCACTTTTCCATGTATCCCAGATCAACCGATCCGGCCTTGCATGACGCGTTGATGGAAGCGGTCGAGGACGTCGTGCAAAGCCTGCGCGGCAGCTTTTCCGCCGAACACGGGATCGGCACGTCTAAACTGACCTCAATGGCGCGGCGCAAGGACGCGGTCGCGCTGGACGCCATGCGCGCGATCAAAGCCGCCCTTGATCCCAACGGCATCCTGAACCCCGGCAAGGTGCTGCCTAGACGCTAAAGAAATCCGGCCCCGCCTGCGCCAGCAAACGGGCCGCCATCGCGCGGCCCATGTCCGGCCCCTCGGCAATCGTGCCCTCTGCGGAATCGCTGTAAACTTCGGTCCCGTCAGGGCGTAAAATCTCGCCGCGCAGGCGCAGCCTGTCCCCGTCCAGTTCCGCCAGGGCACCTATCGGTGTTTCACACGACCCGTCCAATGCCGCCAGAAACGCGCGTTCCGCCGCCAGCCGCTGGCCCGTGTGCAGTTCATGGATCGCCGCCAGCATTTCACCCGTGCGCACATCATCCGCGCGCCGTTCAATCCCGATCGCGCCTTGGGCCACGGCGGGCAGCATATCATCCACCGCAATCGCGGCGCAGGGCACGTCATCCATCCCCAGCCGGTTCAGCCCTGCCATCGCCAGAAACGTCGCCGCCGCCACACCGTCATGCAACTTGCGCAAACGGGTCTGCACGTTACCGCGAAACTCCACGACCTGCAGATCAGGACGGCGGGACAACAGTTGCGCACGGCGGCGCAGGCTTGACGTGCCGACAACCGCCCCTTCGGGCAGATCAGCCAACCCGCCAAAATGCGGCGACACAAAGGCATCGCGCACATCTTCACGCGGCAAATAGGTATCCAGCAACAACCCCGCAGGCTGCGCCACCGGCATGTCTTTCATCGAATGCACGGCAATGTCGATGGACCCATCCAGCATCGCCTCTTCGATTTCCTTGGTGAACAGCCCCTTATTGCCGATCTCTTTCAACGGGCGATCCGCATCAATCAGGGTGCGGTCATCGCCCGTGGTCTTGATCACGACAATCGCAAAGGCATCATCAGGCAAATCAAACGCCGCCATCAGGCGGGCGCGTGTTTCATGCGCTTGGGCAAGCGCAAGCGGCGAACCGCGTGTGCCGATCCGCAGCGGCTGGTCGGGGGTGGGCAAATCATGGGTCATATGGCCTTCTAGGCGCGCGCAATGTGGCTGACAACCGCATTGACAATCCCCGCGTCACTTGGGACCACCACCCAAACGATCAGAGGCACAAAATGGCACAGCAAAAAACCATCCTTCGCGCCCTTGCAGGTGAAACCCTGCCCACCCCGCCAATCTGGATGATGCGGCAGGCGGGGCGCTACCTGCCCGAATACAAGGCAACCCGCGCGCAGGCCGGTGATTTCCTGTCGCTGTGCTACAATCCTGACCTCGCGGCCGAAGTCACCTTGCAACCGATCCGCCGCTACGGGTTCGACGCGGCGATCCTGTTCGCCGACATCCTACTGCTGCCACAGGCGCTTGGTGCCGACCTCTGGTTCGTCACCGGCGAAGGGCCGCGACTGTCGACGATCACATCTGCGGATGATCTGTGCGCCCTGAAACCAGCCAGCGCAATCCACGACACCCTGTCGCCAATCTATGAAACCGTGAAAATCCTGTCGCGCGAATTGCCCGCCGAAACCACGCTAATCGGTTTTGCTGGCGCACCATGGACGGTGGCAACCTACATGATCGCCGGTCAGGGCACCCCTGATCAGGGGCCAGCCCACGCGCTGAAAGCCGAAAATCGCGCGGTCTTCGAAGCTCTGCTCGACCTGATCACAATCGGAACAATCGACTATCTGTCCGAGCAAATCAAAGCAGGCGCCGAAGTCGTCAAACTGTTCGACAGCTGGGCCGGATCACTGCAAGGCGATGATTTCACAAACTACGCCGTGAAACCCGCTGCGCGCATCACGGCCGCCCTCAAGGCGCGCCACCCCGACACACCTGTCATCGCCTTCCCGCGTGGCGCAGGCGAACGCTACGCCGGTCTGCACGCAGCAATCGGCGCTGACTGTATCGCGCTTGATGATGGCGTGAGTGCCGATTGGGCCGCCGCCAACGTGCAACCCGATGGCTGCGTGCAGGGCAACCTGAAATCCAGCCACATGGTTACAGGCGGCGACGACCTGATCCGCGAAACCCGACACATCGTCGACGCCCTGTCAAACGGCCCGCACATCTTCAACCTCGGCCACGGCATCACACCGGACGCCGACCCTGAAAACGTGCAGTTGATGATCGACACGGTGCGGGGCGGGTAGATCACCGCATTGGCGCGGAGAGTATTAGCGTCCGCCTTGCGGGACAAACGTAGCTCCCACCATAATTGCGCCAACGTCCGCTTCAAAAACCAGCGGCGAGTCATGTAGCAAACGGGAACCGGGGCATAGTTCGCATTTGTAGCCCGTTCTCAGCCTAACAAGCATCACTGGGTGATCGCTCTGGCCTGCGTTGGTGTCTGTCCTGTCCAGGCACGAAACGCGCGGTGGAAGGCATTGGTGTCGCGGTAGGCCAGCAGGCTGGCGACCTGTTTGACGGTCATATCGCTGTTGCGCAGATATCTCAGCGCGAGAGATTTTCGCGTGTCGGTCAGAATATCCTGAAACGTTGCGCCTTCTGCTTGCAGTTCCCGCAGCAGCCCCGTGCGGCTTTTCGACAGGCGTTCGCAGACATAGGCAATAGACGGGTCGCCATCGCCAATGGCCTCGATCAAACAGGCACGGACGCGTTCTGGTATGCTGACTGTCGTATTGGCTTGCGCGAGCTGAAGGTTCAGGTCGGGTTCTACTGACATCCAAAGCGCTGCATTCTCGGACACGAGAGACAGACGCGCATCCTCGGGCGAGTAGACGATCTCCGGATCGCCTGTCTCTGGCATGACACCAAACGCATCCGCCAGTTCATGCCGTTTTTCGTCGGGTCCTCGAAAAAACACCTTTTCGGGGACAAGGCGTTTTGCAGTACACGAACACGCTTTTTCGTGCAGAAAGAGAAGAATACTTGGTGCAAGGCACGCCGGAAAATCAGTGTTCTGACGCAGAAGCCGGATCGCAACACGCAAGCGGCCCTTGTCGTTCTTGACCGTCATCGTCATCGGACCGAAGACATGTTTGAACTTTGCAAACCGTTCAAAACCGGTGCGCAGGTCGGGCGCGCAGGACATCGCAAAGAAAATCGGAGACGTTGCCCCATTGGCAAGGCCGCGCCCGATATGTGCTTCAAAGTCGGTGCGCCTGGATCGCGCAACGATTCCGTCCCATATCTTGAAGAAATCAGCTTCGGTGATGCGGACGCCGTGACCGGTGGCAATGCGCCCGGGCAAGCCCGCGTCAAAGATAACGTCGCGAGGGTCTGTTTCCATCAGTTTGCAGACGGCCCCGAACAGAATCGTTGTTGAATAAAGTGCGGTGTTGTCGTGATCCACGGCAGAGCCTCTTCGCTGGAACGGTAGGCGCATTCCTTGCGCGTTTGACGTGAGCAAGCAAGCCGTGTGGGACGATTTGCAAGCTTATGGGACGAAGTGCAAGTTGCCGCCCGGCTTCGCGGCAATCACATTCAAGGCAACGCACATTCGAGGGCCTACCAAGCCCGAATTTTACCAACCCCGTTCACCAACCAAGGAGCTACCAAAATGTCTCACCTCAAAACGATCCTCGCCAGTCTTGGCCTTGCTGTGATCGCATCCCTTCCTGTCGCCGCGCAGGACCGCTTTCCCGATCAAATGGTGCGCACACCGGCCGAGGATATCCCTTGGCAACCCTTGTTTCCGGGGGTCGAGGCCTACGCGCTCTATGGCGGTCTGGGTCAGGGCGTGGCGACGGCCTTCATCGCCCGAACCGACCCCGGTCAGTCCATGGCAATCCCGCACACGCATTCGGACGGGTATTGGGGTTTCATCCTGGCGGGCAGCCATCAGCATTGGGAGATGTCGGAACCCGATCAGGGGCCGGTCCTCACGGCAGGATCAAGCTGGTATCAGCCCGCCGATGTGCCCCATGCAGACCTGTGCGTCGGGCCGGAGCATTGCATCACGCTTGTGGTCTTTGAAGAGAGCGCTGACTTCATTCCGGTTCAGTAACTCAATGATGGCCGCGTGCGTCCATCCCTAGACGGACGCGGCGCTGTTCGCCAGTCCTCCTTCACATATAGCAGAAAGAGCCCAAAATGACCGATGATCCCTATCGCACACGCGTCAACGCGCTGGCCGTTATCAGCGCGGCCGCGTTCTTCGGCGCCAATCTTTTCATCGGGCTGTCGATGGGGGTCTATTGGCTGGCGCTCACGCCCGCACATTTTGTCACCCAGTTCTTTCCCCAGTTCAGCAGTTTCCTCTACACGATCATGCCGCTGTTCTTATTGATGCCGGTGGGCCTGATCCTGTCGGCCCGGCTCGATTGGCAGAATGCCCCGGCGCGCTACAACTGGGTCATCGCGCTTTGGCTCTATCTTGCGGTCTCGCTGATCACGGTGTTCTTCCACATGCCGCTCAACGTGAGGCTCGCAGAAGCGGTCGGCTCACCGGTAGCGGATACCCTGTCTTTCTACACGGGCATCGCGCTGGTCGGGCCGGTCACGGACGAAAATGCGGGCACAATCCGCGCGCTTTGGTTGCTGGGCCATATTCCGCGCGTCTTTATCACTCTCGCCTTGCCGATCTACGCATTGCGGGCCGTCACCGCCGGTTTGCGCTGACATGAACCTTAAGTTCTGCACAATCGACGGCCTTCAGATCAGATACGCCACCGCACGCAATTCCGGCAAGCCGCAGGTCGTCCTGACCTCGCCGCAACCGATGAGTATCCTGACCTATGAGGCGTGGTGGGATCGCTTGGCCGAAAAGTTCGATGTTGTGGCTGTGGACCTGCCAAACCATGGCGGCTCCGATGCCGCACGGCATGTCACGACCGTCAGTCAGCATGCCGACTTTTTCGGTAAAATTCTTGATCATTTCGACCTCGGTCATCCCCATTTCATTGGCCCTGATATCGGCACGCCAATGGCGCTGCGATACATGGCCGCTTCACCGCGCCGATTGAAATCCGCAACGGTCGGTGACGCAGGCTGTGTCGGGGTTGTCGAAGGCGCGTGGCTGTTCAGAGGGTTGGTCTACTCCCGCATAATCCAACTTGCGACACTGTCAGCCGGTGGCGCCATCGGAGGGCGCATCTATTGCGCAGCGGCAAATGCGATTGGCTACCGGCTCAGCCGCCCCACGGCCGCCGCCAAGGCCGATTATCTGGCAGGGTCGTTGAAATTTGCAAAGCTCAGGGGGCAAGTTGGATACCTTGCAAGCTATCCAAACGAGACACCTCAACTTCAGGACGCCGCCTTGAAGATCGAAACACCTGTGCAAGTGCTGCACGGCGAGTTTGATACTTTCGTGTCAGTCTTTAATTCAAGGCGGCTGGATGACCTGCTGCCCAACAGCCGCTTTGCCATCATAGAAGGAGCTGCTCACTACGCATGGGAGGACGCTGCCGAAGACTATCTGGCGCGCGTCCTGACCTTCATCGCCGAAGTCGAAAGCAACAATAAGGAAGTGATTCAATGACAATCGAAGCCCTGAGCATCCTAATATATGCCATGTTGTTGTTTGCCGTTGTCGTAACCCAAGCCACCTATGCGGGGATCACGGCTGGAAATGCCTTTGGCTTTTCAAATCGTGACGAACCGCAACCGCGTATGGGGCCGTTCGGCAGGCGGGTCGACAAAACGCTCGCCAACCTCAAGGAAGGCGCGATCATCTATCTACCCCTCGCGGTGATGGCTGTGGCGCTGGATGTTTCCAACATCTGGACGGTCGTCGCCGCGTTCACCACAATCATCTCGCGGGTGCTTTATGTCCCGATCTTCTTTGCAGGTATCCCCGTCCTGCGCACAGTGATCTGGGCACCAAGTTTCGTTGCGATGCCAGTCATGGCGTGGGGCATCTTGGTTGGCTAGGGCAGCGAAGCCTTCCTGAACCTGTGTTGATGATGAACTGCGTAAAACTCTTAGAAACTGGTGTGAGCAAAACCGGACGTTCGTCGGTTGCGCAGCATCGGTGATTCTGAACTCGAAGCGGTCCTTCACTGCATTTGCAAACCAACCCTTAACAAGCGTTAACAAAACCGGAAGCGCGGTGCGTTAACCACGACTATAACCATACCTCAGCCATACGGTTTCCATACGCTTTCCAGACGGCTTCCATACGCGGCAAACCCCAACAAATACGGGCGTTAACCTCTGATTCGCCGCACTGGGACATCGGGCGTTAAGCCATCACACCCATTTCGCCATCGGTGGCAGGCTCATCAGCACCGCATTGGCGTCATGGCCCGTCTCCAACCCAAATTTGGTGCCGCGGTCATAGACAAGGTTGTATTCCGCATAAAGCCCGCGATGCACCAGTTGCGCATCCTTGTCGGCGGCGCCCCATTCCATGTTACGGCGGGCTTCCACGCAGGGCAAAAACGCGGGCAGGAACGCGCGGCCGATGTCCTGGGTCAGGGCGAAATCCGCGGCCCAATCACCGGTGCAATGATCATCCATGAAAATGCCGCCGACACCGCGTGCGCGACCACGGTGCGGGATGTAAAAATAGTCGTCCGCCCAAGCCTTTAGCCGCGGATAATGCCCGTCCCCATGCGGATCAAGATGCGCCTTTTGAACGGCGTGGAAATGCGCCGTGTCCTCGGCGTATTCGATGCAGGGGTTCAGATCCGATCCGCCCCCGAACCACCATGCATGCGGTGTCCAGAACATCCGTGTATTCATATGCACCGCAGGTGTGTGCGGGCTCTGCATATGCGCCACCAACGAAATGCCGGACGCCCAGAACCGCGGATCATCGGCCATGCCATCCAGCCCCTTGCGTGCCGCCATCGCCGCCTGCGCGCGCGGCCCCAAGGTGCCATAGACGGTCGAGATATTGACCCCGACCTTTTCAAATACACGGCCCCCCCGCATGACGCTCATCAGCCCGCCACCGGCGTCCGATCCGTCATCACTGGCGCGTGTCGTTTCGCTCACCTCGAACCGGCCAGCGGGGGCATCTGCAAAAGGGCCCACCGTCTGGCTGTCTTCAAGGGTTTGAAATGCCGTAACAATTTCATCGCGCAGCGTCTTGAACCATGCGGCCGCCTGCGTCTTTTGCGATTCCATTGCGTCTTCAACCATGCCCGTGGCTCCCTGTTATTGCATAACAATTGCGAATATCATCCCTTGTGGCGATCGACCACCGACGAATAAGGATCTGCCCATGCGCGCGCCCGTTTTGCTAGTCCCCCTTCTTGCCCTCGTGGCCTGCGCCACCCCGCGCGAACAATGCATCAATCAAGGCACTCGCGACTTGCGCGTCATCAACAGCCTGATCAGCGAAACCCAAGGCAACCTGTCACGCGGCTATGCCCTTGCGGAACAACAGGAAGTTCGTGTTTTGCGCAGGTCGTGCGAAGGCACGAATGCGGACGGATCAACATTTCGCTTTCCCTGCGAGGAAACCGAAACCTTTACGCGCAATGTCCCCGTTGCAATTGATCTGAACGCCGAACGGGCCAAGCTGCGCTCGCTTCAGGAACGTCAGGTGCAGGAACAGCGCCGCGCCCGGGCCGCAACCCAGCAGTGCATTGCGATACATCCTGAATGATCAGTGCGCGGGCGCGACCACCGGATCAATCAAGGTGCGTCCGCCGTCCACTGTCACGATCTGACCGGTGACAAAGCTGGATGCATCAGACGCCAGATATTGCACCGCATCGGACACTTCACCGGGCCCCGCGATCCGGTTCAGGGGGGTGTGTTCAATGATATCGTCACGAAAGTCGTCATTGTCGCGCAGGCAGTCTTTCAAACTGCCACTCATCACCGACCCGAAGGCAACGGCATTCACACGAATCCGTTCCGGCGCAAGCGCCACGGCAAGCGAACGTGTCATCTGGTCCAGCGCCGCCGTGCTGACAGAATAGGCCAGCAATTTGGGATGCGTGCGCCGCGCCGCAATCGACGACAGGTTGATGATTGATCCGGCCGGACCTTCGTCCTGGTCCTCGGCCTGTTTGATCATTCGCTTGGCAATGGCCTGGCTTAGGCGCAGTGATGTCATCAGGTTCTGCTGCAACAGCATGTCCACGCCGTCTTCATCAGGATCCAGCGCATCCGCAACAACCATCTGGCGCGAGGCATTGACCAGAATATCGACACGCTCAAACGCGTCAATCGTGGCCGAAAGCAGGTTCGCAATCGTCAGCTTTTCGCGCAAATCGCCAGCAAAAATGCGAAAGGAACCGCCCTCCTCGCTTTCGCCCACTTCCTTGAGCAAGGCATCCTCGTCCATATCGGCAAAGATCACATTCGCACCTTCCGCCAGAAAATGCCGCCCGATGGCAAGGCCGACACCGTTTGCCGCACCTGTGACGATGGCGGTCTTGCCAGCAATGGAAAATGACATGGGGGTCTCCTGATTCCCGAAAGGAAACGCTAGTTGATTTTATCGCGCGGGGCGAGAGGCATGAAAAACCTTGAACGCCCCGTCCTGCGCGATCTGGGCGACGTCACGAAACGCGGCTTTCAACGGCGCCTCGTAGGGAAGTTGCCGGTTGGCAACCAACCACAACGCGCCGCGCGGAGTCAGCATCTTTGCAGCCGCCGCGATAAACGCCTGCCCCAGCGCGGGTTCAGCCGCGCGTCCTGTATGAAACGGCGGATTGCAGATCACATGATCAAATGGCGTTGCAGGCCGGAACGTCGTGGCATCGGCCCAATGAAACAAGGCGCGCTGGTCGGTCACGTTTTGGCGGGCGCAATCCAGCGCAAGTGCCTCGGCCTCGATCAGTTCAATCGCAGTGATCCCCGCACGGTCCAGCATCTGTGCTGACAGATAACCCCAACCCGCCCCAAGGTCGCCAACACGGCCCTTCATCTTGGGTGGCAGGTTCTCGACCAAAAGCGCAGACCCGCGATCAACCGACCCTTCGGAAAAGACGCCAGCCGTGGTGACAAAACCATGCGCGCCCTTTGCAGGCGCGGGAGCCACCCAATCGGCAAATACATCGCTGGCGCGGAACCAGAAACAGCGTCCATGTGCCTTGGTCACACTGGCAACATCACCCAACCGCTTGCGCGCTTCTTTGAACAGGCTATCAACGCCATCGGTCTTGTTGCCGTCCACAATGATCAACCCATCCGGCGTCAGCGCACAGGCGCGCGCAACCATATCGCGCGCCAGCGCCTTGGCACGTGGCACAACGACAACAACAGCGCTTGCAGCATCCGGCAGATCAGCGGAAACCGGAAAGCCCGCAGCGGCCCAATAGTCAAAATCAGGGCGGAACCCCTGCACCACCTGCACCCGATCACGGGGCAAATCCCCCAGAGCATAGGTTGCAGGCGGGCGCATCACGGCGATCACACCATCGTCAGGCAGGACCAATCCGCCATCAAGGGCTGTGCTAAGGCGTGAAACGGACATGGGAAACGGCCCGCGGGCCTATTCCTTTTCCATCGTGCATTGCAGTGGATGTTCGTGGCGGGCGGCGAAATCCATCACCAGCGCAACCTTGGTCTCGGCAATCTCGTGACTATAGACACCGACCACGGCAAGCCCCTTTTTGTGGACCGTCAACATCAATTCAAACGACTGCGCATGCGACATGCCAAAGAACCGTTCCAACACATGCACGACAAATTCCATCGGCGTGTAGTCGTCATTCAGGATCATGACCTTATACATCGGCGGACGCTTGGTCTTTTGACGCGTCTCGAGTTTGACGCCGATGTCACCATCGCCGTCATCATCGTTCTTGGCCATCTTCAAAACGTCGGCGGGCATGGGGTTCCTGAAATCAGTCATCGCTGGGCTTTATATAACCGTGCGTGCCCACATGAAAAGGGGCCGTTTTCGGGGGGGCATCGGTTGACAGCGATGGCCCGCCCGCCTGCGAATATGCAACGCGAACAGCAAATCGGGCGGCGCGCCCAAATTCTGCCACATTCGCCTATCTAGCGCAGACCGGGTAGGTTTGCCCCTAAATATGCCATCTGAGGTTTAAGAGCGACACCAAAGTCTTTGAAATTAGGGTATTTTCTGAAACGCAAACTCGTGCTAATGTTCGTTCAAATCAAAGGTGCCATCAAAAAACAGGCGCCACGAGGCAGTAGAACGAGGCAGTGTCGTGAAACGACGTTTGGGACACCCGGCATTAACCGGGATATTACTTCTGTTTGTGATGGTGATGGCGGCTTTGGCTCCCCTGGCCAGTCGCGCCGCACCCTATGCAGCGATGGTCATGGATGCCCGCACCGGAGAAGTGCTCCATTCGCGCAATGCCGACACGCGGCTGCATCCCGCATCGCTGACCAAGATGATGACGCTGTATCTTGCCTTTCAGGCTATCGAAAACGGCGAGATCAGCCTTGATACCGAAGTGACCATCACCCCGCTCGCCGCCAACGAACCCCCATCCAAGCTGGGCCTGCGCGCAGGGCAACGTATCCGGCTGCGCTATCTGATCCGCGCCGCCGCCGTGAAATCGGCCAATGACGCTGCCACTGCAATCGGGATCGCCCTTGAAGGGAACGAGGCCGCCTTTGCCCGCCGCATGAACCGCGCCGCCGCCGCCATGGGCATGACCCGCACAACATTCCGCAACGCCCACGGGCTGACCGAAGCAGGGCACCAATCCACCGCGCGCGACATGACGATCCTTGGCCGCCACGTAATCTACGACTTTCCCCAGTATTATAACCTGTTTTCACGCCGCACCGCCGATGCCGGCATTGCCACCGTCAGCCACACAAACCGTCGTTTCCTTGACGCCTACCGCGGCGCGGACGGGATCAAGACAGGTTACACCCGCGCGGCAGGCTTTAATCTTGTTGCATCGGCTGAACGGGGCAGCGAACGGATCATCGCCACGATGTTTGGCGGTTCATCGACGGCTGCGCGAAATGCACGGGTAACAGAACTGATGGACATGGGCTTTGCCCGCGCACCGTCACGCGCACCGCTTTCCGCCCCCGACGAGCCAAGTTACGGCGCGATTGCATCCGCGGCCCCCGAACCCGCAGCACCCGGCACCGCTGGCCGCACGATACGCGTCAACGGTTTGGTGACACGCAGCCTGCGCCCCATCGCGCGCCCCACACCCGAGGCCGCACCGGAACCCGAATTGCTGCTGGCCAATGCTGACGTCATTCAAGACGCCGTCGCCGAAGTGATCGAAGCGCAAGCCGAAGAAATCGCCGCCGTTGCCGCCGAAGTTGCGGCACCCGCCACATCAGAAGCACCACCTGCACGGCCCGCAGATCTGGTCATGGCCTCGGCCGACACACCAGCCGCCGCAGCGCCCAGCCAACCCGAAGTCGTCACCCGTATTTCCACATCGGGCGGGCGTCACTGGGGCATCAATGTCGGGCGCTATAATTCGCGCTATCAGGCCGAACGTGTTCTGCTGCGTGTCGCCCTGAACGAAATGTCCACGCTGGACGGGTCTTTGCGCCGCGTGAACCAGTCGACGCGCGGGTTTGATGCGAATTTCATGGGGCTGACCCGCGAAACCGCCGATCTAGCCTGTCGCCGCCTGCAAGCGCGTGGCACCACCTGCTTTATGATCGGGCCATCGTCCTAAGCGGCTTGCGTTTCACGCCCGCCCCTTCCCTATTAGGGGCATGTGAAAGGGAACCCCATGGCGATTCTTCAACTGCGCGCGCCCAATCTGATGGCGCATCCGACCAGTGAACCCGATTCTTATGTCGAACTACACCGCATCTTTTGTGTCGGGCGCAACTACGCCGAACACGCGCGCGAGATGGGCAATGATGCCGCTGATCCACCGTTTTTCTTTATGAAACCCGCCAGCGCCGCCGTGCGCACCGGCGCATCAATCCCCTACCCGCCCGCAACGCAGGATTTTCACCACGAGGCCGAGCTTTGCGTTCTGATCGGGCGCGAAGGTGCAGATGTTCCGCGTGCTGACGCCTTGTCATTTGTCTGGGGTTACGCCGCCGGAAACGACCTGACCCGCCGCGATCTTCAGGCCGCAGCCAAGGCCGCGCGCCGTCCATGGGATATGGCCAAGGGGTTCGATAAATCGGCCATCATTGGCGACATTCATCCCGTTGCCGAAGTCGGACATCCGGACAACGCCCGCATCACCTGCACCGTCGATGGTGCGCTGCGTCAGGACGCCAGCACCGCCGATATGATCTGGCCCGTGGCTGATATCATCGCCTATCTGTCGGGCCTTGTGACCTTGCAACCGGGCGATCTGATCATGACGGGAACACCGGCGGGCGTGGGGCCGTTGACCAAGGGGCAAACCTGCGTCGTTGAAATCGCCGGGCTATCCCCGGCCACCGTGACAATCGCGCCCTAGGCGACCTCGCCCTCGAACGCGGCCTTCATCAGGGCGCGGGTGTATGCGCTTTGGGGCGCGTCAAAGATCGCGTCGGCGTCACCTGCTTCGACCACATCGCCCTGCTTCATCACCATGACCTTGTGCGACAGGGCGCGCACGACTTTCAGGTCGTGACTGATGAACAGATAGGCCAACCCGTGGCGCGCTTGCAAATCGCGCAGCAGTTCCACGATCTGCACCTGCACGGTCATGTCCAATGCGCTGGTGGGTTCGTCGAGAACCAGCAAACGCGGGCGCAGGATCATCGCGCGGGCAATGGCGATGCGCTGGCGTTGGCCTCCTGAAAACTCGTGCGGGTAACGGTCCATCAAGGCGGGGTCCAGCCCCACTTCGCGCATGATTTCCGCCACCATATCACGCGGATCGCGGCCCGGATCGACCCCATGCACACCCAGACCTTCGGCGATGATCTGTTCGATGGTCATACGCGGGCTAAGGCTGCCATAAGGGTCTTGGAACACGATCTGCATACCTGATCGCAAAGGCCGCATCTGCCCATCGCGATAGCCTTGAATGTCCTGCCCAAGGAACACAATCCGCCCTTCGGATCGGATCAATCGCATCATTGCCAGTGCCAGCGTGGTCTTGCCCGACCCGCTTTCGCCCACGATGCCCACGGTTTCGCCTGCGCGCACGGTCAGCGTCGCGTCATTGACGGCCTTTACGTAACCCGCAGTGCGTTTCAACAAACCCTTGTGGATCGGAAACCATATCTTGAGGTTTTCCGCCTGCGCCACCACCTCGGCCCCTTCGGGAACGGGCAGGGGCTGGCCCGTGGATTCAGCGGCCAGCAGCATCCGCGTATAGGGGTGGCGCGGATTGGTAAAAACGCCTTCGGTGCTGCCTTGCTCGACGATCTCGCCATCTTTCATCACACAGACGCGATCGGCAATCTTGCGCACGATGGTCAGGTCGTGGGTGATGAACAGCAGGCTCATCCCCTCGCGATTTTTCAGTTCGGCCAGCAGATCAAGAATTTGCGCCTGAATGGTCACGTCCAGCGCCGTAGTCGGCTCATCCGCGATCAACAGTTCAGGTCCGTTGGCCAGTGCCATCGCGATCATCACGCGCTGGCGCTGCCCGCCCGACAGCTGGTGCGGATAGGCGCCAAGGCGCGTTTCAGGGTCACGAATGCCAACCTTGTTCAGCAGATCAATGATCCGCTGGCGCACCGCCGCACCGCGCAACCCCTGATGCAATTCGATGCTTTCCGCCAGTTGCTTTTCCAGCGTGTGCAGCGGGTTCAGGCTGGTCATCGGTTCCTGAAAGATAAAGCTGATGTCATTGCCACGCACACGGCGCAGATCATCTTCGGGCGCGCCGATCATCTGGGTGCCGTTATAGGTGATTGATCCGTTGACCGTGGCGCTGTCGCCCAGCAGATCAACCGACGACAGGGCTGTCACCGATTTGCCTGATCCGCTTTCACCAACCAGCGCGACAGTTTCGCCCTTACCCACTGTGAACGACACGCCGCGCACGGCGTGGGTCACTTCTCCGTCCTGACGGAAATCGACACTAAGGTTCTGAACGTCCAGCACTGTCTTCATGAGAACGTCTTTCGCGGGTCAAAGGCATCGCGCACGCCTTCGAATATGAACACCAGCAGCGACAACATCACCGCAAAGGTTGTGAAGGCGGTGAATGCCAGCCACGGCGCTTGCAGGTTCTGTTTGGCTTGCAGGGTCATTTCGCCCAACGACGGCGCAGATGACGGCAAGCCGAAGCCCAGAAAGTCAAGGCTGGCGAGCGTGGCAATCGTGCCGGTAATGATAAACGGCAGCATCGTCACGGTCGCCACCATCGCATTGGGCAGCATGTGCCGGAACATGATCGTGCGGTCCTTGACGCCCAGCGCCTTGGCCGCGCGCACGTATTCGAAATTGCGGGCCCGCAGGAATTCTGCCCGCACCACGCCCACCAACGCGGGCCAGCCGAACAGCACTGTCAGCAACACAAGGAGCCAGAAACTGCGCCCCAATATCGCGAATAGAATGATGATGACATAAAGGGACGGCGTGCCGCCCCAGATTTCGATCACACGCTGGAAGATCAGATCGGTCCAGCCGCCGAAATACCCCTGAATGGCCCCCGCCGCGATGCCGATCAGGGACGCGCAGGTGGTGACGATGATTGTGAACACGATCGACAGGCGGAAACCATAGATCACACGCGCAACCACATCGCGTTTGGTGTCATCCGTGCCAAGCCAGTTGTTGTCATCGGGCGGTGACGGGGCCACACCGGGTACATCAACGATCGTGTCATAGGAATAAGGGATCGGTGGCCA
The DNA here is from genome assembly GCF_042466115.1 of Octadecabacter sp. R77987. Taxonomy (NCBI): domain Bacteria; kingdom Pseudomonadati; phylum Pseudomonadota; class Alphaproteobacteria; order Rhodobacterales; family Roseobacteraceae; genus Octadecabacter; species Octadecabacter sp. R77987. The sequence goes on from NZ_JAXHBQ010000001.1 coordinate 1,642,018, forward strand.
GAGGATCCATCCCTTGGCAAATCCGTCATTCGCCAGATTGCCTGTATCCGCGGCCGCGATGATGCCTTCGGGATCATCAAAGCAATCCTCAAGCCCGCCACTGATGATCAGGCACTGCACCTCGACATCGCCATAGTTCGCGGCTGTCGGGAAATCCCCGCCATAGTCGCGTTCAGAATAAAAACTGAACACCGGCATCCGGATTTCGCCACGATAGTTGACCATGATCGGTTTATCGTTGGCCAGAAATTCCGCCAGCAAACTCAGCCCGAACAGGAACAGGAATATCCACAGCGACCACAGCGCACGGCGGTTGCGTTTGAAGTTGCGCCAGCGGCGTTGGTTCAGGGGCGACAACGCCATTAGCCGCGCCTCTCGAAGTCAATGCGCGGGTCGATGAACACATAGGTCAGGTCGGTCAGAATACCGACGATCAAGCCGATCAGCGAAAAGGTGAACAAGGTGCCAAAGATCACAGGATAATCGCGGGCAATCGCCGCCTCGAACCCCAACCGGCCCAAACCGTCAAGCGAAAAGATCGTCTCGATAATCAGCGATCCACCAAAGAACACACCGATAAAGAGCGCCGGAAAACCGGAAATCACGATCAACATCGCATTACGGAACACATGGCCATAAAGCACCCGCTTTTCGGTCAGTCCCTTGGCCTTGGCTGTCATGACATATTGCTTCTTGATCTCGTCCAGAAAGCTGTTCTTTGTCAGCAATGTCAGGGTCGCGAAGGCGCTGATCGTGCTGGCGGCAACCGGCAGGGCGATGTGCCAAAGGTAATCCTTTGCCTTACCGAACCACGACAGGCTTTCGAAATTATCACTGGTCAAACCACGCAACGGGAAGGTTTGTCGGCAGGTCGGGTTCAGGTCATAAAGCCAGCGGGCATTTTCGCGGATGACCTCGGACGCGCCAAGCGGCAGGCGAAAACAGTTCCCGCCAGCAAACAGCACCAGCAGGATGATCGCAAACAGAAATCCCGGTATCGCATAGCCGATGATAATCGCGCCACTGGTCCAGGTATCAAACCGCGATCCATCGCGCACCGCCTTCTTGATCCCCAGCGGGATCGAGATGATGTAAGCGATCAGCGTTGACCACAGGCCCAGCGTAATCGACACGGGCATCTTTTCCACGACAAGATCGAACACGCTGATCGAGCGGAAATAACTTTCTCCGAAATCAAAGCGCATGTAGTCCCACATCATATTGAAAAAGCGTTCAATTGGCGGCTTGTCGAACCCGAACTGCTTTTCCAGTTCGGCGATGAATTCAGGGGACAGACCGCGCGCACCGGCATATTCGCTATTGGCTTCGGCGCCGAAATCAACATCACCACCACCGCCTGCGATGGTTTCAAAGACGTCGCCGCCGCCTTCCATGCGGGCAATGATCTGTTCGATCGGGCCACCGGGCACAAATTGCACCAGTGTAAAGTTGATGATCATGATCCCCAGCAATGTGGGAATGATCAGCAACAGCCGTCGAAGGATGTAAGCGCCCATATACCTGCCCGTTACCCGGCCTTGTTATCGCAACGCACCTGCGGCGCGCAGTTCTTCGGCCTTGTCGGCGTTATACCACCAGAAATCCAGTTCGCCTATGGCATAGGGTGGCAATTCGTCCGGGCGCTCGAACATGTCGTAATAGGCCAACCAGCGGTTCCCCAGATACCACGCAGGGGTGATAAACCGCTCGGCCCGCATGATCCGGTCAATGGCCCGCACACCTGCGGCCATTTCATCATAGGATTCCGCCGCTTCGACCGCATCAATCAAGGCATCCACGGCGGGGTGCGAAAATCCGGCGGGGTTGAACACATCGTCCACATCTTCGGACCCGTATTTCTGGCCGAGGCCGCTCCCTTCCTCAAGGCCCGACGTATAGCCGTCATAAATCATCTCGTAATCAAACGTCTGGCTGCGCAGCTGGTATTGGGCGGGGTCCACGCGGTTATAAGTGGCATCCACACCAAGACGTTTCAGATTGTCGATGTAGGGCATGACGATCCGGTCAAACGACGGGCTGACGCTCAGGAATTCCAGCGTAAAGGTTTCACCTGCGTCATTGCGCAGCAATCCATCGTCACCCGCGACCCAGCCTGCGTCTTCCATCAGGGCAAGGGCGGCGCGCAGGTTGCCGCGATCCAGTTGGCGCTCACCGGATGTGTGCGGCATGACAACCGGATCAGTCAGCAGGGCCGGATCAATCAGATCGGCCACCGATTGCAGCAGTTCCAGTTCGCGCCCCTCGGCCACACCCGTCGCGGCCAGTTCGCTGCCTTGCCAGAAACTCTCGCGTTGTGCGAACAGCCCGTATTGCAGGGTGTCGTTGGTCCAGGTGAAATTATACATCAGTCCCAGCGCTTCGCGGACGCGCACATCGTCAAACTTGGGATTGCGCAGGTTCAGCAGGAAACCTGTCGCGCTTGGCACGGTGCCGACAGGCACCACATCCTGCACCACCCATTCGTTTGTCAGCGCGGGAAAATCATACCCCGTTGCCCATGTCAGGCTGCTGTTTTCCTGCCGGAACGTATATTCGCCCGACTTGAAGGCCTCGAACGCGGTTGTGGTATCGGCAAAGTATTCCACGCGGATCGTGTCGAAGTTATTGTGACCAACGCCAAGAGGGTGTTCCGCGCCCCAATAATCGGGATTGCGGCGATAAATGATCCGGCGACCCGCGTCGTAGCTGTCCAGCATATAGGGGCCCGTGCCGGGTGAGATTTCAAAGCGGCTTTCATCCAGTTTCGCGCCCGTTTCTTCATACCACGCCTGGCTCCAGACCGGCGTGCTGGAAACGAGCGAGATCAGCCCCTTGCGCGGGATACCTTCGGCGAAAACGAACTTGACGGTATGGTCATCCAAAGCCTCGACCGAAGCGATCACCTGTTTGACATATGATCCGTAAGACGGCGTGCCTTCGTCGCGCAGCAATTCGTGGCTAAAGACCATGTCATGGGCCGTCATCGGGGTGCCGTCGGAAAACGTTACATCCGTGCGCATGTGGAAAATGACCCAATCCTGACTTTCAGGGTATTCGATGGTTTCACACAACAGGCAATAGGACGATCCAACCTCGTCCGCCGTCGCGCTCATGACCCTTTCATAGGGGATGCTTGCCAGACGACCCGGCGTTCCCCGCTGGGTGGCAAAGGGATTCATGCTGTCAAAGGTGCCCTGCGCCCAGATCGCGATTTCACCGCCTTTGGGCGCGTCCACGTTTACATAATCCAGATGTGTGAAATCTGCCGGATAGGCCAATTCGCCAAAGTTGGAAAACCCGTGGCTGGTGATGATCACCTCGTGACTGTCCGCCAGCGCCTGATGCGCACAAAGCGCGCCGCCGATCATGATCGCAGCCCCGGTGACCCAAAGCCGCGCGCGGTCTTTGGCGGGAACAGCGACACGGACGCGGGGTTGGCGAATGACAGGACGATTCATCAAATTCTCCTTTGGTCGTATGCGGTGACACAACGCTAAAGGTGCAGGCCGCCAACATTCAAGTTGAGATTGCGTGATCAACTGGTGATCAAGGCACTTCAAAACGAAAAAGGCCGCCCCAGTCAGGAGCGGCCCGAATACGTGGCTTGCCGGCCAGATCAGTCGTCAAGGCTGTCCAGATAGGCGATCAGGTTCGCGCGGTCTTCGATCTTGCGCATCCCGTTATAGCTCATCGCGGTGCCGGGGGCGAAACCCTTGGGGTTCTCAAGGAACAGGTTCAGATTTTCAGGCGTCCAAGCATCGGCCACCGCGACCAGCGCGCCGGAATAGCCAAAGCCTTCGGCCGCGCTGACTTCGCGGCCGACCACACCATAAAGGTAAGGGCCGGTGCCGTTCTCGCCTGCCTCAAGCGCGTGGCACGAGCGACAGTTGCGCCACAGCCCTTCGCCCTCGGCCGCGTCGGCCATCGCGTAAACTTCTTCAAAGGCCGGACCTTCGTCGACAACTACATCACCGCCATGATCGTCGCCTTCGACTTCGATCGAATAGGCCTGGGCATGATCGTCGCCGTGGCCACCACCACCGCTGTGATAAATCGATTCCGCGGCCCAACCGCCCAGCAGAAATACCAGCAGGGTGCCGCACAAAGCCCCTACAATTTTCGTCAATGTCATTGTGTCGAACATGTCGCGTTCCGTTTCGATCAAAGGTTGGCAGACGTGTATCCGCTTCCATGCCCATCTTGCAAGGTGTAGCACCGCGACGAAATGCCCATTTTTCGAGTCCAGGGGGGAAGGACACCAAAATGACCGCAAAAATCGCCTTTCAGGGGGAACTGGGCGCCTACGGCCATCAGGCCTGTGCCGAAGCCCGTCCCAACTTTGAACCCCTGCCCTGCGCCACATTTGACGATGCCATCGAAGCAGTGCGCAAGGGCGAAGCCGACCTTGGGATGATCGCTGTCGAAAACTCGACCTATGGTCGCGTGGCCGATGTGCATTCCTTGCTGCCCGAAAGCGGGCTGCATATCGTCGATGAAGCCTTCGTGCGTGTGCATATCAACCTGCTGGGGCTACCCGATGCGCGCGTAGATGATATCCAGACGGCCCTTGGGCATGTGGTGATCCTCCCGCAATGTGCCGGGTTCCTGCGCGAACACGGGATCAGGGGGCAGGTCAGCTCGGATAACGCCCGCGCCGCGCGCGATGTTGCATCGGGCGAGGATCGCACTGTCGCGGCACTCGCATCCGAACTGGCCGCCGATATCTACGGTCTCAAGGTGCTGGCCCGCAATATCGAGGACCATGACCGCAACACCACGCGGTTCCTGATCATGTCGCGCGAACCCGATTACAAAAAACGCGGCAAGCATGTGATGATGACCAGCTTTGTCTTTCGGGTGCGCAACATTCCCGCCGCGCTTTACAAGGCAATGGGCGGCTTTGCGACCAACTGCGTGAACATGACCAAGCTGGAAAGCTACATGGTCGGCGGGCATTTCACGGCAACACAGTTCTATGCCGAAATTGAAGGCCACCCGGATGATCGCAACGTGCAACTGGCGCTGGACGAACTGGATTACTTTACCGACCACCTGCATGTGATGGGCGTTTACCCGTCAGCGGCGCGGCGACACGAAATCAAGCGGGACAAATAGCCCCTAGGCGGTTTTGGTAAAGCGTTCTTCGACGTCCTCGGCAAAGTCGGCGACCCGCAGGGCAAAGCGCTTGTTGATGTTACCCTTGGCAAGGGACAAGGATTTCACCAGCAGTTTCGCGGCCAGCGTCTTTGGGGTCATGTCAACCGACACCGTCAACCGTGTGCGGCTGCGTGACAATGCCACCAGATCGACCTGCGTCACGCCCTCAAGGTTCTTGGAAGCGATGCTGGCCGTAAACCCGTTGGGGGCTTCGATGCTGGTCAGGGTCGCGCGCAGGCGGCGTTCCTTGCCACGATACTTGAACGCCACATCCCAAGCCGAGCCAACCTGAGCGGTCGCATGGGAATCGATCCGGTTGATATCGGCACCGCGACGAAGCGCCGATCTTTCAAAACTGCTGAAATCCGATACCTCTTTGAACACATGTTCAATCGGTGCTTCGATGTCTTCCTTGGTGGTGAATTTCATGCCTGCACTGCCCTTTTTGTCGGGCGATGCCCGCTTTTTCCCCAGTTTTACGTTAATCAAGGCTATCCGCAAGCCAGTTCCGTAACAAGAAATGCGCGATCGCGCCGTTGCGCGCGGGGTTGATCAGCGGATGACGGCCGGCAAAGACCTGCAACAACTCTTCGCGCGTGACCCACAGCGCATCCTCGATCTCGGTCGGATCAACGGTGATATCGTGGCTCAGTGCCTCGCCATGGCAACCAAACATGAGGGACGCGGGAAAGGGCCACGGCTGGCTGGCCAGATAGGACACAGGCCCAACCCGCACACCGGATTCTTCAAATACCTCGCGGCGCACCGCTGCCTCGATGGTTTCGCCGGGTTCGACAAATCCGGCCAGCAAGGAATACATTCCCTCGGGCCAGCCCGGTGAACGCCCCATCAGGACAGAATTACCCTGCGTAATCAGCATGATAACAACCGGGTCCGTGCGCGGAAAATGATGCGCGCCGCAACTGGGACAATCACGCTGCCAACCGGCCATGGCCATCACGCTGGCAGCCCCGCAGCAGGCACAAAACCGATGGCTCAGGTGCCACTGAAAGACGGCGCGCGCCATCGCGGCCAGCTCGGCCTCGCGCGGCGTCAGACCGGTCATGACCGCGCGCAGCTCGGCAAAGCGATGGTCGTCGGGCAATGCGGGGTGGCGTTGCTCGCTTGGGTCCAGAAACTGGTTCAGGGTGCTGTCATCCAGATCATCCGGCGCCCAGGCAGAAAGATCAGCCGCGAAAATGGCCACACCGTTTTCACGTCCCAGAAAGACCTGATCCGCGGCCGCATCTGCCATGGCGGCATGGGTCATCGGCACCAAAGCCAGCGCCCCGTTTCCATGCACCAAAGGCTTGCCGCGCCACATCAGGATCGCGCGGGCAGATTTATGCGCCCGCATCCGGTCAAGTGCGGCGATATCACCGCGCACCTGCCCCGCGCGATCAAGCGCAGCGCCGCCAAATGTCACCGTTTCTGCGTGTCTCATCCGCCACAATTGCCACGCGAACACGACAGGCGCAATCGGACGTGACGGCAAATCTTCGTGCCTATCCCCCCAACATACGTTGCACCTCGACTCTCGCAATGGAGATGTGAGATGATCGTATCATGTTGGAAATTCGCGACAAACTACATCGGTATTTGGCTCCGCTTCGAACGACAAACGGAGTGGTTTCGACCGCGTTGTGGTTACTTGTCCTTACGCCTATTGGATGGGTTTTCACTGATGTTATTGGACGGGGCGGCGTTGAGGGGGCAGGGCTTATGACCGTCCTGACTGAATGGAGCCGCGCTATTGGTTGGTTTCTTGATTTAGGAATGGTCAAGCTTGCTTTGATCTTTGCAGCGCTTTGGTTTCTTCGGCTCGCGGCGAAAGAGGCCGACCAAAATTCCGCACAACGGCAAGCCTTTCACGCCGCTCAAGAAGCTGAGCGCAAACAAGAAGCAGAAACCATAGCCTCCAATGAACGAAACAGCATCAGGGAGGCCCTGTCGGTTAGTATTGACCGTATGGAGAATATCACATGGGCGCAATCGGTCAGGGCTTACGTTGACGTCGAGTTGCCCCGCCTTTTGAGCGCTGAGCGGACATGCGATGCAATTATTCGGTCTGGAGGCGGGCGGCGTTCCCCTGGTAAACCAAACGCGGATTCTGGAACTTACTCTTGGACAACGTCTGAGGACGCAATGGATCGAACTGATGCAATAGCTGGTATCGGTGAGTTTTGGGTGGACATCACAGGCGATCCTATTGACGACAACCATCCGTTTGTTAGGGATGGAAAGGCTCCCGGAGAGGACGATATTGACAATCCAAACCTCAAACGTCGCTGGCGGAAACACTTTCTCACGCTTAAGCAAGAGGCAAATAGTGCGCGCGCTGCAAAGGCTAGAATTCAAGAGGAGCGGACGCGCCTACTATCCCTAACTAAAGAGTCTGACAAGGTGCTAAGAAATGCCAAACCTAAAGCAAGCCCGTAAGGGCAAGATTGAAGAATTCATTAAAGAACATGAGGCCGACCCCGATGGAGACCTCGACAAGCTGGATGCCGTGATTAAGCGTCCAGTTCAGGAAAGCGAGAAAGCAACTCCGAAAGCATCATCTCGGGACTCATCCGACGATTGAAGCGGTATTCGCATTCCTTGGCGTATTTCCAAAGGTGCTTGTCAGAGACATAGATGTGCGTTCCCGCAATGGTGCGCTTCAATTGGGCAAAGAAGCCCTCGATTGAATTTGTAGTCTCGCCAGCACCACCAACATATTCGCCGCGTGAGTGGTTCACCGTCTTGTGGTCGTAAGCCCCTGCTAGCGCCCTGTAACCACGATGCTCATCCGTATTGATGGTGGACCCAAATTCAACGTGATCGACTACGTGACTGGCAAGCGTGGCGCTCTTACAATCCGCAATAACCTCTGTGACCAGTTCGCCGTTGCGTTCCAGCATGCCCAAAACAACTGCCTTGCCCTTGCCACCTAGCGCGCCCTTTTCGTAACCGCCCACGAAGGTCTCATCGACCTCTACGGAGCCGCTCAGCATGCCGTCACCGTCAATTCCGGCCATATGCTCACGGATAAGGCCAGCCATGCGCCACGCGGTCTTGTAGGTGACGCCAAGCTGGCGCTGCAATTCCTTTGCGGCAACGCCATTGCGTGTCGTCGTAAACAGGAAGATGGCGTAGAACCAAAGCTGCAACGGTGTGCGGCTCTTTTCAAAGATAGAACCGACCATTGGGTGAATGTGATGGCCGCACCACTGGCATGAATAGGCCTTCTCGGACGCTAGGCGATACCACTTCGCATCGCGGTTGCACTTTGGGCATTCGTGGCCTTGGCCGAATCGAACGTTGAACAAGTGCTCTAAGCAAGCCTCATCCGTGGGGAACTGTTGAAAAAATTGGCGGACATTTGTTTGTTTCATACGTTTTATATAGGAAAAACACTACCGTATGTCAAGGGGATAGGCCCCCAAATCTTGCATTCGCTTGCAATCACCCTAAGGTTGAGTATCGCAATCCCAACCTCTTGCAATCGAGGCCCGCTTTGACCACCACGACCCTGCGCATCCTCGAAACCACCGACATGCATGTGCACCTTCTGGCTTACGACTATTACACCGACCAGCCAGACGCTGGCGTTGGCCTGTCACGCACGGCCAGCTTGATCCGCCAAATGCGCGCCGAGGTGGACAATTGCCTCTTGTTTGACAACGGCGACTACTTGCAGGGAACACCGCTGTCTGACTTCGTGGCCCATGAAACCAGTCTTGGTGGCACTGATCCCCATCCCGCAATCGCAGCGATGAACACCTTGCATTACGATGCCGCGACGCTGGGCAATCACGAGTTCAATTTTGGTCTGGATTTCCTGCGCGATACACTTGCGCAGGCGCATTTTCCGGTGACTTGTTCGAACGTCGTTCGCGCCCTTGGCGACACGCCCGAGCAGGATGAAACGCTGTTGCCGCAATATCTGATACTGGACAGGATGCTGACCGATGAGGCAGGTCAAGACCACCCGATCAAGATCGGCGTGATTGGCGCGGCCCCGCCGCAAATCCTGCAATGGGACAATCATCACCTCAAAGGCCGCGTCACGACACGCGATATCGTTGCCACGGCCCGTGTTTTGGTGCCGCAGATCAAGGAGGAAGGCGCCGATATCATCGTCGCGCTTTGCCATTCCGGCATCGGTGCACAAGGCGAAACCAACATGATGGAAAATGCCGCGGTGCCCCTGGCCGCCATTGACGGCATTGATGTGGTGCTGGCCGGGCACACGCATCTGGTGTTTCCCAGCGAACAGTTCGCCAAAACAGATGCGGTTGACCCTGATAACGGGCGTATCCACGGCAAACCTGCCGTGATGGCAGGATTCAACGGATCGCATCTGGGCGTCATTGACCTGACCCTGACCCGCAATTGCACAGGCTGGCGGATCATGCGCGACAAAGTGCGAGCTGTTCCGATAGCGCGCCGCGATCCGCAGTCTGATACCATTCACGGGCTGGTGCCCTGCGACGATCTGGTGCGCGAAGCCGCCCTTGCCGCCCATTCGGCGACGATCGCCCATGTGCGCCAGCCGATCGGGACCACACCAGTGCCACTCCAAAGCTATTTTGCGATGGTTGCCAATGACATCACGGTCAGGATTGTGGCACAGGCCCAGCGCAATGCTGCGAATGCGATTCTTGCCGACAGCCCACACGCCGGTGCGCCGGTTCTGTCAGCCGTCGCACCCTTCAAGGCAGGCGCACGCGGCGGTCCCAACTACTTTGTGGATATTCCCGCCGGCCCGTTGCAGCAACGCAATGTCGCCGATCTTTATCTTTATCCCAACACGCTGTCGCTGCTGGAACTGACCGGTGCGCAGTTGCGCCTTTGGTTGGAACGCGCGGCAGGCGCTTTTGCGCGAATCACGCAAGGGATAAAGGACCAGCCGCTGCTTGATCCGAATTTCCCCAGCTACAACTTTGATGTGATCGACGGGCTGACTTACGAAATTGATCCGACGGCCCCGTCACGTTTTGATGCACAGGGTGTTGAAATCAATCCGGCGGCGCAACGCATCCATGACCTGCGACTGGGCGGCGTGCGTGTTAGCGACGACCAGACCAATCTGGTGATCACCAACAGTTATCGCGCAGGCGGCGGCGGCGGATTTCAGGGCGCGATGGCGGGCAAAGTGATTGCAAGCGGCGTGACCAGTATCCGCGATGCCTTGCTTGACCATCTGCGCGACGGGACCGAACCCGTCCGCGAACCGGCCGCCACCTGGCGTTTTCGCCCGCTTCCCGACACGATCGCGCAGTTTGAAAGCAGCCCGCATGCGCAGCATTATCTGGGCAGCGTCAAAGACCGCAAGATCACCCATGTCGGCCCCGCCGCGAACGGTTTTGCCCAATACGCATTGCGCTTTGACGCCGCTTAGGGGCACAAAGCAGGCAGGTTCCCGATGCAAAGGTGCGTGTTATGAAAAAGCTGTTGTTCGTGCTGGTCCTTCTGGCCGCGGTAAGCGCGTATTTCACAAGACCCGGCCCGGACGGGATCGAGGCACAGATCAACACGATGCTGCAAAGCGCGATCAACGATGGCCAGCTTGAGGATCTGAACGATCCGGGGGCGGTTGTCCTGTTGGCCCTGTGCAAGTCTGACGTGCCCGCCTGCGCCCAGATGTTGCGGCAGGGTATGGATGTGACACTGAGCGACCAAAAGCTGTTCACCACGGTGCGCGCCACCGGCTTTGGCAAGTCTGTGACATGCTATGGTGCCTATACACGGCTTTTCTGCCCTGGCGGATTGCGCGACGACGCCTAGCATCCCTTGCGCCATCGCCCCGCCCCGCCTATATGAGGGGCGAGAGGTTGGCGCGGGCAAGCGCCTCGCCAACCTGGTCAGGTCCGGAAGGAAGCAGCCACAACGAGCCCCGCTTGGGTCGATGTCCAGCCTCTCACCACGCGCCCTTTGCGCCAACGCCACGACAGGAGGATCACCATGATTGTATCTGCATCCCCCCGCCGGGCCATGGCGCAATCCTAAGGGACATACGCCCTTGCCCGCTTTGATCCTTTTTCCTGATCTAGGGCAATTCCAATGACCGAAACGACTTTGACCAGCCTTGGCTGGACCCCGTTCTTTGCGCGCCAGCTAACGGGCGATGAAACCGGCACGCCTGCGCGTGTCACCGCCGTGCACCGTGCCAGCGTCACCGTGCTTGGCCCCCAAGGTATCGCCACGCTTTTGCCGCCCGAACAGGCCGGCAATTATGCAGTCGGCGATTGGGTGCTGCACGATGGCACCGTGGTGATCCGCCTGCTGGATCGCCAGACCGAAGTGTCGCGCCGCGCCGCCGGTCACGTGGCCCTGCGCCAGTTGATCGCGGCCAATGTGGACACGCTTGCGATCGTCACCAGTTGCAATGCAGACTTCAACGTGGCCCGCCTTGAACGCTACCTTGCGATGGCGGGCGCAGCGGGCTGCCTGCCCCTGATCGTGCTGACCAAGGCAGACGAGGCTACGGATGCCGATGACTATGTGGCCCGCGCACAAAAACTGTCGCCCCTGGCGTCCGTTATCGCGCTCGATGCCCGCAACCCCGACGCGGCCAAACGCCTCTATCCTTGGTGCAAGGATGGCCAGACCCTTGCGCTGGTCGGATCATCGGGCGTGGGCAAGACCACGTTGCAAAACCTGCTGACAGGGATTGCCGACACGACCCAAGGCATGCGCGAAGATGATGCCAAGGGGCGGCACACCACAACAAGCCGCGCCTTGCGCCCGACCCTTGCGGGCGGCTGGCTGATCGACACGCCGGGGATGCGCGAATTGCGCCTGACCGATGCCGCCGAAGGGATCGACACCGTGTTCGGTGACCTGAGTGAACTGGCGCAGCAGTGCAAATTCAACGACTGCGCCCACGAACGCGAACCGGGGTGCGCCATTCAGGCGGCGATCACGGACGGCACCATTGACGCCGATCGCCTTGCCCGCTGGCAAAAGCTGCTGCGCGAAGATGAATACAACAGCGAAACCGTGGCCGAGGCCCGCGCGCGATACAAGAAACTGGGCAAGATGTATCGCGGTGCACAGGACGCACGGCGCAACAAGCGCGGCGACGACCTATAGCACCGTTTCGGCGGCGGCGGGTGCAGCGCATCCGCCCGTGCCACCAATGCCACCATCACGGGTTTCGCACACCGGTGGCGAACAACTAGCCAGCGCAATCAGACATAGCAGGATGATGAACCGGCGCATTAGCTGTCCCCTTTTGTTGGGCTGTAGAAGTATCCGCCCGCGCGAAACCTTTGCGATCCGGGGGATTTTTCTTGCAGGCGTGCTGCCTCGTGGCTGATCTCTTGCAGCAGTGCCATCTGACCTTTGCGAAAGCGCGCATCAAGATGCGCAACTGCATCGCCTGAAAGCCCGTCATAATGGGCTGCGCGTTCGAAATGCCCATCACCGTCACCAACGATATTGTCGGTCGCCGCTGACAGGAAATCACCGCCGTTGCGCGCCAGATAGGCGATCTGCTCATTGCTTCCGGCGAGTGGCTGATAGGACTCGGCGATCAAGGTCACCACATCACCATCGACCGAAACCGTTCCCGCCGCGACCAGCTGTTCCAGCAAAGTGCGCGGATGCACATCGCGCACGATGGATTGCGCCAGGGCATCAAATGACGGCACCGCCCCTTTGCGCGGCAATGGTTTCCCTGCATAGACCGGATCAATCTGCCACTGCGCCACAAGCCGCGCCAGATGGTTGGCCGGGGGCGCGACATTGGGCGTCTCACCCCGCAAGCGCGCCACATCACGGCGCTGCAATCCGGTCATCACACTGATCCGGCTGTCCGTATCAGCCACGCGCGCCGCCGCCTGCACGTAGTTCGCCTTGAGCCGCTCGGCCGTTTCAGCAAACAGCACACCGCGTGCCACGAACAGACGTGCGAGCGGGAACAGCAGGGAATCCAACAGGGTTTTCATATGTGCAATTTACACATTTCACTTGACATGACAATCGGAATCGAAATATGTGCAATTTACACATTTCTTACTCGGAGCCTCACATGACCCGCCTTGTTGCCCTTTGCACGCTGATCCTGATCAGCGCCTGTTCCACGACCAGCCAGACCACTTCGGGTGGCGACTGGCTCGCGGCGCGTAGCGCTGTCGTAGACCCCGAAATCGCCGCAGCAGCCGCTGTTGAACCCGATCTGCGCCTGCCCGCCCGTATTGGGGTCGCACGAGTTGTCAACGGCCAGATCACCGCGATCCCCGCCGATGAAATCGCCCTGATGTCCGGCATCAACAGCGCCGGCGCACGGTTTGGCAGTTTCACTGCCGTGTCACCGATGATCGCACAGACGATCGAAACTGACGGACGCCCTGATGCCCTGCGCCTTGCCCGCCTGACGGCCGCGCGTCAGCATCTGGATTATGTGCTGGTCTATGACCTGTCCGCCCAAGGGCGCGGGATTGGTGCAACCGGCATGGCCCAAGCAATCCTGTTGGACGTGCGCAACGGCTACCCCTATGGCACCGCGACAGCCAGCGCGCAGAACGTGCGCACCATGCGGACACGCGGTTACTATGGCGCGCGGGGCCTGAGCGATGAAAGCGCGCGCCGCGTCACCCGCGCACTGGTGCCTGAAGTGCGCGCAATGTTGACGGCCCTCGCCGACAGCTAGCTGCCCAGCGCCCAATCCATCTGTTCGCCTGTTTCCACGGCGCAAGGGCGCACCGCACGCAGACGTTGCAGCGCGGTGCGGCCGTCCTCTCCGGCGGCGACCATGATCCGCAGACAGGCCATGCCCGAACGGCCACAGCCTGCACGGCAATGCACCAGCACACGCCCCCCATCGCGCAGGACGGCCAAGGCCTGCGTTTCAATCCCGCGCCACAGTCCGTCCCCGTCCGGCGCACCGAAATCCGCAATCGGCAGATGCGCCCAACCGATCCCCAATGCAGCAAGATCATTGGGCATCGACGGCACAGCCAGTTCCGCAAGCGGCGTCATCGTCACCACCAATTGCGGGGCCCATGCCAGCAAGACGCGCAAATCGGCAGCATAATCGCCGCGCCCCGGCATCGGCGTGATCGCCAACGTGCCACCCGCAACAGGCAGCGCGCTTATCTCAAATTCCGACGCCATGATTGCCCCCGTGATGCCTGTGGACCTTAGCCCCGCTCCGCCATACCCTAGCCGCCAATCGCGAATCCAGAAAGCCGACATGAGCGCAGACACCTCCAAACCCGCCTATCAGGTCCTTGCGCGGAAATTCCGCCCCGAAACCTTTGCTGACCTCGTTGGCCAGGACGCGATGGTGCGCACCCTGCGCAACGCCTTTGCTGCCGACCGGATCGCGCAGGCCTTCATGATGACGGGCATTCGCGGGACCGGCAAAACCACCACCGCGCGGATCATCGCCAAGGGGATGAACTGTATCGGGCCGGATGGCACCGGTGGCCCAACGACCGATCCTTGCGGGAAATGCGAACACTGCACAGCGATCATGGAAGGGCGCCACGTTGACGTGATCGAAATGGATGCCGCCAGTAACACCGGCGTCGCCAACATTCGCGAAATCATTGATTCCGTGCACTACCGCGCCGCCAGCGCGCGCTACAAAGTCTATATCATCGACGAAGTGCACATGCTGTCCACCGGTGCATTCAACGCCCTGTTGAAAACGCTCGAGGAACCGCCCGCCCACGTCAAATTCATCTTTGCGACGACCGAAATCCGCAAGGTGCCCGTGACGGTTCTGTCTCGCTGCCAGCGCTTTGATCTGCGCCGCATAGAACCCGAAGACATGATCGCGATGCTGCGCCGGATCGCCACTGCCGAAAGCGCGGAAATTGCCAATGACGCGCTGGCCCTGATCACCCGCGCCGCCGAAGGGTCCGCGCGCGATGCGCAATCGCTGCTGGATCAGGCAATCAGCCACGGCGCAGGCGAAACAACGGCCGATCAGGTGCGCGCGATGCTGGGCCTTGCGGACCGGGGCCGCGTGTTGGACCTGTTCGATATGATCCTGCAAGGCGACGCCGCAGGCGCGCTGACCGAACTGTCGGGACAGTATTCCGACGGGGCCGACCCGATGGCGGTGCTGCGTGATCTCGCTGAAATCACCCACTGGGTCAGCGTGATCAAGATCACGCCCGACGCCGCCGACGACCCGACAATCGGCCCAGATGAACGCACCCGCGGGCTGGCAATGGCCGAAAAGCTGGCGATGCGCGTGCTGACACGGATGTGGCAGATGCTGCTGAAAGCGTTGGAAGAAGTCGCGATGGCCCCCAATGCGATGATGGCCGCCGAAATGGCCGTGATTCGCCTGACCCATGTGGCTGATCTGCCCACACCCGACGATCTGGTGCGCAAACTGCAAGACGCGACACCGCCCCCGTCTGGTGGTGGTGGCGGGCGCCCCGCGCCCAGCGCCGGTCAATCCACGAACGCGCGCGGCCAAACACCCGCCCCCACCCATTCCGGCCCCAGCGGACCGTCTGCGCAACTGGCCGTAGCGGTTGCAACTGACGACAGTCTTGCCCGCTTCGCCACATTCGAAAGTGTCGTTGCCCTTATCCGCAAACACCGCGATGCCAAGCTGCTGGTGGACGTTGAAAACGGCATCAAACTTGTCAGCTATGCGCCGGGGCGGATCGAGTTTGAGCAAGCCGCCGATGCCGCCCCTGATCTGGCCCAACGCCTTGGTGCGCGCCTGCAGGCTTTTACCGGCAACCGCTGGGCCGTCAGCGTGACCGCAAGCGGCGGCGCACCCACCATCGCGGAACTGCGTGACAAGGCCGATGTCGAACTGCGCGAAAAAGCTGAACAACACCCGCTGGTGCAAGCCGTCCTGATGCAGTTCCCGACGGCGCGGATCACTGAAATCCGCTCGCCCAAAGCGCTGGAAACCGAGGCTGCGGAAGACGCCCTTCCCGAAGTCGACGAGGAATGGGATCCGTTCGAGGACAGCTAGCGCCCCTTGTCGCGCACGCTGACAGACCGTATCTCACTAGAAACGCATATTCGCAGGAGACGAGCAGATGTTCAAAGGTTTGGGCCAAATGGGCGACATGGCCAAAATGATGAAAAAAGCGCAGGAAATGCAGGGCAAGATGGCCGAACTGCAGGAAGACATGCACAATATCATGGTCACGGGCGAAAGCGGCGCCGGGCTGGTCAAGGCCACGGCCAGCGCCAAAGGCGAACTCAAGGCGCTTGATATCGACCCCTCAATCTTCAAGGCAGACGACAAGGAAGTGGTGGAAGACCTGATCTTGGCGGCAATCAAGGACGCCCAAGCCAAAGCATCCGACCGCGCGCAATCGGAAATGGCCAAACTCACCGAAGGCATGGGCCTGCCCGCCGATATGAAACTGCCGTTTTAGCCGCGGATGACCCAAGGCACCCAAGACATCGACGACCTGATCGCCCTGATGGCGAAACTGCCGGGGCTAGGGCCGCGCTCGGCACGGCGTGCGGTGCTGCACCTGATCAAGAAACGCGGGCGGCTGTTGACCCCGCTTGCGGAGTCCATGCAAAAGGTCGGTGCAACCGCGCGTGAATGCCTCAATTGCGGCAATATCGGCACAGGCGATATCTGCGATATCTGCACCAGCGAGAAACGCGCGACAGGGCAGATTTGCGTGGTCGAGGACGTGGCCGACCTTTGGGCGATGGAACGGGCCAGCGTTTTCAAGGGCCGCTACCACGTGTTGGGCGGCACCCTGTCGGCATTGGATGATATCGGCCCCGAGGAACTGCGCATCCCGAAACTGCGCGACAGGATCGCCAGCGAAGGGATCACCGAAGTGATCCTTGCCCTTGGTGCGACGATCGACGGGCAAACCACCGCCCACTACATCGCCGACAACCTGCCCGGCGTGACTGTCACGTCACTGGCGCAGGGCGTGCCTGTCGGCGGAGAACTTGATTACCTTGACGATGGCACTATCACGGCCGCGCTCAATGCGCGCAAAGCGCTTTAGCCCGCGAACCCGTCGCAAGACAGATCAGGCACATCGGGGATCATGGCCCAGCCCATTTCACCGCCCCGACCCAGATCGACGAATGTCCAGCCGTCAACCGGAATGAACAAATACAGGATGTCATCACCTGCGCGCAGCACCCCACTGACCGGCGCATCCTTGTGACGACCGGTGTGCAGGGCAACATCAGGCCCACGATAACCGACACATGCGCTTTCGAATCCATCAGCGACAGGCAAGTCGAGCACCCGCAGCCTTGCGGCAATATTGGGGATGTTCAGGCTAGTGCGCGTGGTATCAACGTCGCATTCCCACTCGGCTTCCATCTCGCGCACAAGGGCGACAATGCCAGCCTCGGACGGATCAGGTTCCGCACCCGTGACCAAACAGTCGGAATTGTCAAAAATCGCCTGCCCAAGCGGCGACTGAAAGCAATTGCCCGCATGATCAAATACCAGATTGCGCGTGAACCACAGCTCGTCACAAATATCGACGGCCTGCACCGCGCCGCCCCAGATCGCCAATAGAAAAACACCCAGACTGCGCACGACTTCCCCCTTCTTTTGTTCCGAAATACCTCCCGCCGGAGGCTCCGACCCTACCACAGGTCCAGCGTCCAATCACTTTGGCACAACCGCGCAGTATCCAAATCAAAAAAAGACAACAAAGCCCCGCGGCCATCGGCTGCGGGGCTTTTCAATTTGGTTGGACCGGCGACGGGCCGCGGTTACTGCGCGGTCAGCTTGAACCCCAATGCCTGATCCCAGTGCACGAAAGTCCCAGTGCAAATGAACCCGTTCTTGGAATAGCTACGCATACCGTGCCTAAAATCGTTGAACGCAGCGTTGTAGTCTTCCCGTTCGCGGAACTGGGGCATGATCCGGTTCAGCATAACAAACACGGATTTGCGGCTGATTCGGCAAAATTCATCGATCAGGACCATCCAGTCTTTGGGATGACAATAATGTTCGATCGCCTGAAAGCACATGACCATGTCATAGCTTTTGTCCGCGAATGGATAAGGCGCATGACCCGCGTCAAAAACAGTCATCGGCAAATCAATGCTTTCGACGACGTGACGATAGGGCCAATCCGGCTTTTCAGGGTCAATCGGGTTGCCGCGATCATCAAATTCGCGCGCAAAGTCGGGGTCATTGAGCGCGCGAAACTGTGCCATCGCCGCGCCGTCCTTGGACCATGCCATATTGGCGTAATCGGTGCCCATCACGTTATGGCCATAGTGGCGTAGAATTTCCAACATGGCACCGTGGGCTGTTGAAAGCTCCAGCACGTCTTGCGGCTGCGAGATCAGCAATTCCGGCATATAGAGCTGAATGCGGTTCCAGCACCTTTCGATGTTGCGTGCACGTTTCGCATATTTCTGCTGCATCTTCGCGCTGCGGCGCAACCCTTCGGCGTCAAGCGGGTAGTCCGCCATCAATTCAGCGGGCGGCTTCTCTCCGAACAGGTCGATATTGTCGGCCTTGGTCCGTTCCTGCTTGATCAACTTGCGAACCGCTGGGTCCTTGAAGGTTCTGACATCGTGTAACAAGCTCTTGCTCCTCAATCATGGCACTTACGGCTCTTGAGGGACCAGTAAGCGTTTATTCATGTGGCACGAGAAGGGCTGAAATCTGATTAACTGCGGCAGAAATGGATTGTTTCTAAGACCGCAACAAAAAACCCCAGCGCGCGGCTGGGGTTTCCATTATTCAAAAGGGCGTGACGGGACTTAGTCGTCGTCGCCTTCATCATCAGGCAGGTTAAAGAACGTATCTTTGTCCGGCACAGATGTGTCTTCTTCATCTTCATCCACATCCGTGGACAGGGTGAATGTCTCAAGTCCGGCAATCGCGGTCGGAATCTTTGGTTCGTCGGGCATCCCGAGGCTCTGTTCGGTGCTGACCAGCTTGCGGCGCTCGTCATCGGTCATCACACCGCCTTCCTTGGCCTTCTTGGCGTTGGCCTTTTGCACGGCCGCGTCCAGTTCGGACTGCTTGCACAATCCCAGCGCAACCGGATCAATGGGGTCGATGTTGTTGATGTTCCAGTGGGTGCGCTCGCGGATCGCCTGAATGGTCGGCTTGGTCGTGCCGACAAGTTTGGACACCTGCGCATCCGACAGTTCGGGGTGGAATTTCACCAGCCAATAGATCGACGCGGGGCGGTCCTGACGCTTGGACAGCGGCGTATAACGCGGGCCGCGGCGCTTTTCTTCACCGTCTGCGGCAGGGTTATGCACCAGTTTCAACTTGTGCGTCGGGTCTTTCTCGGCGGCGTCGATCTCGGCTTGGGTCAACTGCTTGTTGGCAATCGGGTCAAACCCCTTGACGCCCATCGCCACATCGCCATCAGCGATGCCCTGCACTTCCAACTCGTGAAAGCCGCAAAAGTCGGCGATCTGTTTGAAGGTCAGCGTTGTGTTGTCACACAGCCAGACTGCGGTGGCTTTCGCCATGATCGGTTTATCAGACATCTCGGTCTCCTCTAAACATGCCTTCCCCGCGCCCTTCCGTAGGGGCAGACCGCTTGGGCCGGGTTCTCATTGTCGGGGAACTTGGGTGCTATATAGTCGCGCTGACCCAAAGTGAAAAGATCAAAATGCTGCGCTACCTTTTGCCCCTGCTTTTATCCTCCAGCCTTGCCCGCGCTGACGGCACGGCGGGCGAATTTGACTACTACGTTATATCCTTGTCGTGGTCGCCCAACTGGTGCGCCCTGGAAGGGGATGCGCGCGGCTCACCACAATGTGACGCAGACGCCGATTTCGGATGGGTGCTGCACGGGCTATGGCCGCAATATGAACGCGGCTGGCCGGATTATTGCCCGACCGTCCATCGCAACCCGTCACGCGGCGACACCGCCGATCAGGCGGATATTTTCGGATCAAGTGGATCAGCATGGCACCAATGGAACAAACACGGGCGCTGTTCGGGGTTGTCAGCCGATGATTACTATGCCCTCGCCCGCATCGCCTATGACCAGATCACCCGCCCCGCCGTGCTGCGCGATCTTGACCGCGACGTGACCCTGCCTGCGGCCCTGATCGAACAGGCTTTTCTGCGCGACAATCCAGGCCTAAGCGGCGACATGATCACGATCACCTGCCGCGCGGGCCAAATCCAGGAGGCCCGCATCTGCCTGACCCGCGACCTGGAACCGCGCGTCTGTGGCGCGGATGTGATCCGTGATTGCACGCTGGACAACGCCTTTTTTGCGCCAATCCGTTAGGGCCGCCCGTCCTTGTATTCAGCCGGTCCCTTGACCTCGATCTTGTTGCCAAACGGATCACGAATGTAGAACGAATGGCCCATCCCGCGCGCGCCGCCATGCATCGCCTCGCGTTCGATGTTCACCCTATGCGCCGCCAGATGCGCGCGCATTTCGTCATGATCAAACGGTCCGGTCGCGATACAAATGTGGTCAACATTGCGCCCGCCAGCAACGGGTGGAACGGCGTCAGCCGCACCCGGATCGGTCACATCCCACAGGACGATCAGCGCGGCCCCCGCCCAGACCTGCTCCATCCCGAGGGCGGGATAGGAATAGCCGGGCGCACAGCCAAGCACATCGCGATAGAACGCCATCGCGCGCGCCATGTCATCGACCAGAAAAACCACGTGGTCGATTCCAACCAGACTGAAGGGAATAGCGCGATGGGTCACTTGCCTTTCTTCGACCCGCCACCGGTTGGAATCTTTTCAAGATCACCGTGGTCTGCATCGGGTAGGGGTTGATCAGACTTGGGGCCTTTGCCAGAATCTTTCTTGGACATCGTTATTCCTTTCAATGCGTTGGCAGCCATTTGGGCCTAGATGGAAAATGCTAGCACGGGTTCCGCAAAACCCAAAACCTAAGGTGCAACGCGCAACACGATCTTGCCGATATGCGCGCTGCTTTCCATGCGGGAGTGGGCGGCGGCGGCATCGGCCAGCGCGAATTCGCGGTCCATTACCGGCGCGATTTTGCCCGCCGCCAGCAGCGGCCAGACATGGGTGCGCAACTGGTCCGCAATCCGTGCCTTGGCCAGATCGCTTTGCGGGCGCAGCGTGCTGCCTGTGATCGTCTGGCGCCGCATCATCATGGGCGCAAAGTTGATCTCGGCCTTAGGGCCTTGCAGGAACGCGATCTGCACCAGCCGACCGTCTTCGGCCAAACTGCGCAGATTTCGGGCGATGTAATCCCCCCCGACCATATCGAGGATCACATCCGCGCCGCCCACACCTTTCATTACGTCAACAAAATCCGCATCGCGATAGTTGATCGCGACCTCGGCCCCCAGCGCGACACAGGCCGCGCATTTTTCGTCCGAACCGGCGGTGGTGAACACCCGCGCGCCAAAGGCCCGCGCCAATTGGATCGCGGTGGTGCCAATGCCGCTTGAGCCGCCGTGCACAAGGAACCGCTCGCCCGCCTGCAAGCCACCGCGCATGAACACGTTGGACCAGACGGTAAAGAACGTTTCCGGCAGGCAGGCCGCCGCGCGCATGTCCATGCCACCCGGCACAGGCAGGCAATGGGCGGCAGGTGTCGCGACATATTCGGCGTATCCGCCCCCCGGTAACAACGCGCAAACCCGATCACCCAGCGCCCATTCGGTGACGCCATCGCCAAGCGCGACAACCTCGCCCGAACACTCCAATCCCGGCAGATCGCTCGCCCCCTTGGGCGGCGCATAAAGGCCAGCGCGCTGCAAGGCATCGGGGCGGTTCACACCGGCATAGGCCACCTTGATCACCACCTGCCCGTGACCCGCCACAGGCATGGGGCGGTCTGTGATTTGCAACACATCCGGCCCACCGACCGCGGTAATTTCGACGGCGCGCATGTTAGTCATTCGGCGACCAGTGGCCGGGCAGATCATCACGCGCAGCCCTCTGGGGCGCTTTGATATTGCCAAACAACTGCCCCAATGGCCCCAAGACAGGGCGCAGCACCGGATTGTCGCGCGCCTGCGCCTTGGCCTTTTCAAACTGCATGACGTTCTCGATCCGGCGGTCGATGAATTCGTCGGTGGCCAGCCCGTCAAAGCTGTCATCCCCCAACCAGAACAGCACAACCGACCCGTAAACCGCCGACAGCGTCGCGCGTTTCGTGTACCAGTTGATGTCGCGGGATGTGTCGCCAAGGGCCGTCCAGATCGCATCGGCCGTTCCCCAGATCAGACCCGCGCCAAGGGGTGCCAAATGCGGCAAAGCAAAGAGCGAGGTGCCACGGCGCACGATTTCCTTGTCACCCGCAACCTCCAGCCGCACGCGGATCGCTGTCGCCACCTTGTCGCGGAACCGCATATCGCCCAGATCGGTCTGCGCAAGACGCGCAAACATCGCGCGGTCGCCGTCTTCGTGATACAAAACCGCCAGATCAACAGCCCCGCGCGGACAGGCCGCGCGCGCTGCTCCCGCATCCAGACCCGAATCGTCCACCGCCGCGTCAAAGGCCTGCGCCGACCAACCGTCAAAGGCCACATGCGGCACGATCGCCTGCAAAAGCGCGGTTTTGACGGGATCGGGGGCGGGGGTTGGCATGGCGTTCTCCTTGGTTAAGCGCAGTGTAGACAAGACACGGGGCCTTTGCTATACGGCGGCTTCCTGCAAATCCTTGCAAATCCAACTTAGAAAGGTGGTGAAAACCACATGCAGGTTAGTGTTCGTGACAACAACGTCGATCAGGCGCTTCGTGCTCTGAAGAAAAAGCTCCAGCGTGAAGGTGTCTTTCGTGAAATGAAGCTCAAGCAGCATTTCGAGAAGCCCTCCGAGAAAAAGGCGCGCGAGAAGGCCGAGGCCATCCGCCGTCAGCGCAAGCTGGCTCGTAAGAAAGCACAACGCGAAGGGATGCTCTAAGCACCCCAAGCTGAGAACGCTTTGAGAATATCAAACCCCCGCAAGCGCAAGCTGCGGGGGTTTTGTGTTAGACCGGCAATGCCGTTGTGCTGACAACCGTGCGCAGGGCAAAGCTGGATTGCATGGTCTGCACGCCCGGAAGGCTGGCCAGATGGCGGCGGTGGATGGCGGCGAAATCATCAGTGTCGGCGGCGACCACCTTGAGCAGGTAATCAGCCGTGCCTGCCATCAGATGACACTCCAGCACATCAGGCACGCGCGCCACGGCCTTTTCGAACGCGTCCAGCACCTCGTCTGCCTGCGCCGACAGGGTAATTTCCACGAACACAGTCGTTTTGCGCCCGATCTTGCGGGCATCCAGCAGCGCCACGTAATCGCGAATGATCCCGTCCTTCTCAAGACGCTGCACACGGCGATGACAGGCGGACGGGGACAGATTCACCTTGTCCGACAATTCCGCATGCGACATCCGCCCGCCCTTTTGCAGGGCCACAAGGATTCGCCGGTCTATCTGATCAATTTCCATATCGCGCACGATCCTTCGACTTTTTCACCATTCTACGCACGTTTCTAAGCGTATAACCCGCCAAAGTCAGCCCCATTCACATATCAATTGCAGGCGTCCCCGCACATAGTCGCGCCAGTTCAGGGAGGACATAAAATGCACATCGGTTGCCCCAAAGAAATCAAACCACAAGAATTCCGCGTCGGTCTGACGCCCAATGCCGCCGTCGAGGCGATTGCCCACGGTCATCAGGTCACGGTTGAAACAATGGCCGGGGCCGGTTCGGGTTTCCCCGACGAAGACTACATCGCCGCGGGCGCGAAAATCGTCGGCACCGCCAAGGAGGTGTTCGACACCACCGACATGATCGTCAAGGTCAAGGAACCCCAGGCAGGCGAGCGCAAGATGCTGCGCGAAGGCCAGATCCTGTTCACATACCTGCACCTTGCCCCCGATCCCGCCCAGACCAAGGACCTGATGGAAAGCGGCTGCACCGCTATCGCCTATGAAACCGTCACGGACCGCAACGGCGGGTTGCCGCTACTGGCGCCCATGTCCGAAGTGGCGGGGCGTTTGGCCCCGCAAGTTGGCGCATGGACCCTGCAAAAGGCAAACGGCGGACGCGGCGTGCTGATGGGCGGTGTGCCCGGTGTTGGCCCCGCCCGCGTTGTCGTGATTGGCGGTGGTGTCGTCGGCACCCATGCGGCACGGATTGCCGCTGGCATGGGTGCGGACGTGACGGTGCTTGACCGCTCGCTGCCACGGATGCGCTATCTTGACGATGTTTATGGCGGCACCTTCAAGACCAGCTATGCCAGTGCAGGCAACACCATCGAACTGGCCCGTCAGGCCGATATGATCATCGGCGCGGTCCTGATCCCCGGCGCGGCGGCACCCAAGCTGATCAGCCGCGCGCAACTGTCCGAACTCAAACCCGGCGCGGCCCTTGTGGACGTGGCGATTGATCAGGGCGGGTGCTTTGAAACCTCAAAGGCGACGACCCACCAGGACCCGATCTATGACGTGGACGGGATCATGCACTACTGCGTCGCCAACATGCCCGGCGCGGTCGCGCGCACGTCCACCATCGCACTGGGGAACGCCACGATGCCCTTTATGCTGGCGCTGGCCGACAAGGGCTGGAAGAAAGCTTGCGAGGACGACGAGCACCTGCTGAATGGGCTGAACGTGCACGCAGGGCAGTTGACCTACTATGCGGTCGGCAAGGCGCTGGGGATCGACGTGCTGTCACCGCAGCTTGCGTTGAAAAACTAGCGACGGAAATCGAGCGGGACAGCGTAATAGGGTTCTAACCTATGCACGGAGCCCCAATGTTGTCCCGCTATTCCCCCTACCTTCTTTGGGCGCTGCTTGCCCTGCCCGCTGTCGGCATCCTGAACGATGTCGTTTCAAGTGATGACGCCCGCATCCTGCATAGCCTGCTGCACCCCACCGGTGAATTCGCCGCGCGGTTCATGATTATCGCGATGATGGCGACACCGCTGATGTATCTATTCAAAGGCTGGCGCGGGCCGCGTTGGCTGGTTAAGAACCGGCGCTACTTCGGTGTTGCCGCCTTTGGCTATGCCGCCTTGCACACTGCGTTTTACCTTGGATCCGAGCCTTGGGCCGATGTGGTTGCTGATTTCACAAAGCTTGAAATCTGGTCGGGCTGGCTCGCGTTCGCGATTTTTATCCCGCTGGCGGCCACGTCGATGGATTCTGCCGTGCGTAAGATGGGCACCGCGTGGAAATCATTGCAGCGCTGGACCTACGGCGCAGCTGTTTTAACACTGATCCACTGGGCATCCCTGCACGACTGGCGCAGCCCTTGGGCTGCCATCATCCACTTTGCCCCGCTCGCCCTGCTGACGCTTTATCGGTTGTGGTTCGTCTATCTGCGGCCCCGCGCCGTCGTTCCGGCGTGACGGCAACTTATGCGACGATGAACACCTGACCGGTCAGGCAGCCTTCGACGGATTTGCTGAATGCCTCGCCAACGGCGTGGTCGCTCACATGATTGTGGCCACGAAAGAACCCGTCGTATTTTGCGCGTGACGCCTCGAGGACCTCGGGGCTGACGACATTGATGCGGATGCCGCGCGGCATGTCCACAGCCGCACCGCGCACGAACCCGTCAATCGCACCGTTCGCGGCCGCAGCCGCGGCCCCGCCCCTGATCGGATCACGGTTCAACACACCGCTGGTCAGGGTGAAGGACCCACCGTCATTGACATGGGCGATCCCGGCCAGCACCAGATTGATCTGCGCAATAGCCTTGGCGTTGATGCCGCTGATCGCCTGCTCGGGCGTCATTTCGCCAACGGGGCCAAAGTGGCCGTGCCCGATAGCACTGACAACGGCATCGACCTTTCCGACTGTTTCAAACATCGCCTGAATGCTGGCAAAGTTTTCAAGATCAACTGTTAAGTCGCCATTTGATCGTCCTGCGGTGACGATGTCGTGGCGCGGTGCAAGCGCCTGCACGGCTGTTTTACCGACAGCGCCAGTTGCGCCGATCACGATGATTTTCATGTCGATCCCCTTTTTTGTGTTGGCCTCAACCTAGCTTGCGACAAACCGATGCACCAATGCAAAAGGCCCGCCGGTCAGGCGGGCCTCGCTTGTTGTGAATCGCGATTGCTTACTTTTTCAACGCGTCGCGGATTTCTGTCAGAAGCTCTTCTTGCGTCGGGCCTGCTGGCTCGGCCGGGGCTTCTTCTTCCTTTTTCTTCATCTTGTTGACCTGACGCACCATCATGAACACGACAAATGCAATGACCAGGAAGTTGATGATCGCCATGATGAAGCGCCCATAGGCGAACACGGCCGCACCCGCTTCTTCGGCTTCTGCGATCGAGCCATACTCGCCCTCGCCCAGCAGTGCATACATGCCGCTGAAATCGGTTCCGCCCATGAACAGGCTGATGATCGGATTGATCAAATCGGCCACAAGGCTGCCGACGATTGCCGTAAAGGCTGCACCGATGATGATACCAACGGCCATGTCCATGACATTTCCCTTGGCGATGAAGTCTTTGAATTCTTTAATCATTTCACTGTTCCCACTGTATAGCCTGCGCGCCGGTCTGCAGCCGGCTACGCTTGTGCGCACAGTGATAGCGCTAAAATCGCAGATAACGAGGGGTTTTTTTACGGCCTCGGCGGGTTTAGGTCAAAATGCAACACAGCCAAAGGGGCCAGACATGACCGATCTTTCAAAATTTCCTATCACGACACGCTGGCCCGCGACCCGGCCGGACGTGATCCAGCTTTATTCGTTCCCAACACCCAATGGCGTCAAGGCATCCATCGCGCTAGAAGAACTTGGGCTGGACTATGAAGCGCACCTTGTGACCCTTGCTGATGCAGATGTGAAATCCGATGCCTTCCTGTCGCTGAACCCCAACAACAAGATCCCCGCGATCATTGATCCCAACGGCCCAGACGGCCCGCTGCAACTGTTCGAAAGCGGCGCGATCCTGATCTATCTTGCGGAAAAGACCGGCAAGCTGATGGGCAAGACCGCCAGCGACAAGGCCCGCACGATCCAATGGGTGATGTTCCAGATGGGTGGTGTTGGCCCGATGTTCGGCCAGCTTGGGTTCTTCTACAAATTTGCCGGTGCCAAAATGGACGACCCGACCGCACGTGACAGGTATATCGGCGAGGCCAAGCGCCTGCTGGCGGTGGTTGAACAGGAACTGGACGGCAAAGACTGGATCACCGGTGATTTCAGCATCGCCGATATCGCATTGGCCCCATGGCTGAACGCGCTGGATTTCTACGGGGCCAAGGATGTCACCGGTTACAACGACCTCACGAACGTGCCTGCCTATGTGGATCGCTTCTTTGCGCGCCCTGCGGCTGCCAAAGGGCGCAACATTCCGCCGCGCCCCTGATCCGGGTGGATTACGAACCCACCTTACCCGTCAAAACATAGCGCAGGATTTCAACGACCTGCGCGGGTTCCTCGGCCACAGCCAGTGCCGCCGCATGCACCTCTTTCAAGGGGTGCTGGTGGTCTGGCCCGCTCAGCACGATCAGGGATTTGCCTAGCGCGGCGGCATAACCCGCGTCAAACGCCGCGTTCCACTGTTTATACTTGTCGCCAAAGCGCACGACGACCACATCCGCATCGGCAATGCCCTTGCGGGTGCGGATGGCGTTGACCATAGCGCCCTTGTGGTCGTGCCAGTATTTGTCCGGCTCAGCCCCAAGGATCGCCACACCGCAATCATCACTCGCGTCATGATCGGTGACGGGACTGTGGAATGTCACATCCAGCCCCTTGGCCCCGTCGATGATCTGTTCGCGCCAGTCGGTGTGGATTTCGCCGGATAGATAGACTTTCAGCATCACAATTCTCCGCTTGTTTCGGATCGTTGCTAGCACATCATTGGCACAGGGTTAACGCTTGCGGGCAACAATATAGCGGCTCATCGCCGGGAAACTTCCCACCTCGATAAGGTCGAAACCGGCATCGCGGATCGCCCCTTCAAGCTGCGCAAAGCTGAACCGCGATACATAGGGCGCGATACCCAACAAGCGCATCGGCGGAATCATCGCAGCGAAGGCAAAGCGCTTGATCCCGATCGAGGGTTCGGAAAGGCATGGCGTCTTGGAAATAAACAGGCCACCCGTCGGCAACTTGCGATGAATGTCACCGAAAATCCCTTCACGGTTGCGGACCAGATGAAAGATATTGAACCCCGTGACCACATTCACAGGTTCCGGCCCATCCAGGGCCGCATCCACCGGTGCCACACGAAAGCTGGCATTGGCGACGCCTTGGTCATGCGCCTTCTCGGTGGCGATCTTGACCATCTCGGAGGACACATCCGTCCCGATGATCTGCCTTACGTTCGGGGCCAGTTCAAGCGCGGTCGATCCGGTGCCACACCCCATTTCCAGCACCGTGTCCGTGGACGCCAGATAGCTGCGGGTGCGTTCGCGGGTGTATTCATAGGCCGCCTGGTCGGCAATCTTCGAGGCGGCATATTTGCGGGCGCGTTTGTCCCAGAAACTTGCGGTTGTCATGTTGTATCCCTTTTTCTGAAACCATCTTACATATGCATGGATCAGCTTGGAATTGACGAAATACGTAGTTTCCATATACGTTTTCGCATGGATCAAGCCAAATCAACTCCCGACTGGACCCACCTGCGCGCCTTTCTGGCGACCGCGGACTCTGGTTCGCTTTCCGCTGCTGCGCGCGCCTTGGGGCTGACGCAACCAACCCTTAGCCGTCAAGTTGCCGCGCTTGAGGACCAGCTGGGTGTGATGTTGTTTGAACGGGTCGGACGGCGGCTTGACCTGACGGATGCAGGCCGCAAGCTATTGCCCCACGCGCGCGACATGGGGGTCGCCGCGGAACGTGTCGCCCTGTCGGCCAGCGGGCAGCGTTCCGAAGTCAGTGGGCAGGTGCGCATCACCGCCAGCGACATTACCGCCGCGACCTTCCTGCCCAAGGTCGTTGCATCCTTGCGTGAAATCGCACCGCAGTTGCATATCGACGTGATTGCCAGCAACGACATTCAGGATCTGATGCGCCGCGAGGCCGATATCGCAATCCGCCATCAACGCCCCGAACAGCCCGACCTTGTGGCGCGTTTGGTGCTGGATGCGATGGGGTATTTCTATGCATCGAAATCCTACCTCGACAAACACGGTCGCCCGACCACCCGCGCAGAGCTGGCAAAACACGACTGGGTGTCATTTGGCGATGTGGACCGCATGGTTGGTTTTATGGTCGCAATGGATATTCCGGTGACGCCGGAATCCTTTCGATCCTCGTCTGAAAACGGCATGGTCGCTTGGGAACTTGGCCGCGCGGGGTTGGGCATTTGCCCGATGGATATTTACCACGGCGAACGCGCACCCGACATGGAAGCCATCATGCCCGACGAATTGCACGTTACCTTTCCGATCTGGCTGGTCACGCACCGCGAGATTCACACCAGCCCGCGGATCAGGCTGGTGTTCGATGTTCTGGCCGAAGCAATCGCCGCGCGCTAACCGCGCAGCGTGCCACCGGTTGCCTTTGTCACTTTCTCGACGATTTTGGCGCTCACAGCTTCGATGTCGGCCTCTTTCAAGGTCGCATCGGTGGGCTGAAGGCGCACGGTGATCGCAAGGCTTTTCTTGCCCTCGCCAAGGGTGCCACCGATGAATTCATCAAAGACGCGCACGCCGTCAATCAGCGCCTTGTCGGCACCCGCCGCCGCATTCACCAGCGTCAGGGCCGCGACATCGGCGTCGACGACAAAGGCAAAGTCGCGTTCCACCGCCTGCAAATCGGCGGCATCCAAAGCGCCGCGACTTGCGCCCGCGTTGCGCGGCAAAGGCACCTCTTCGGGCCAGATGGTAAAGCCCATCGCCGGACCTTTGACATCCATCGCGGCCAGCACCTTGGGGTGGATTTCGCCAAATACGGCCAGCACTTTTTTCGGCCCCAGACAGACCTTGCCGTGCCGCCCCGGATGCCACCATGCATCCCCGTCACGCATGATCTGCACCTTGGCAGGGGCACCGATGGCGGCCAGAACAGCCTCGCAGTCGGCCTTGGCGTCGAACAGATCAACAGCACGCGATGCGCCATGCACGTCCTTGGGGCCGGTGCGCCCGATCAGCAGGCCGGTGACCATACCATGTTGTTCGCCCGGTTCACCGCCGGCAAAGGCATCGCCGACCTCGAACATGGCCATATCCATGAAACCACGCGCCTGATTGCGCGCTGCGGCCTGCAACAGGCCGGGCAGCAACGCTGGGCGCATATGTGACATCTCGGACGAAATCGGGTTTTGCAGCATCGTCGCGTCATCACCGCCACCAAACAGCGCCGCCGAGGCCTGATCAATGAAGCTGTAAGTGACACATTCGTTATAGCCCAGCGCCGCGCAGGTGCGCCGCGCCATCTGCTGACGTTTCTGCGCGGGCGTCATCACGGGGGCAGGCACACCTGCGCGCACGCGCGGCAGCGGCTTGCCAACCAGCCCGCTCAGGGACGCGATCCGCGCGACTTCCTCGACCAGATCAGCCTCGCCCTGCACATCGGGGCGCCATGACGGCACATGGGCCATATCGCCCTCCATCACAAAGCCCAGATCGGTCAGGGTCTTGCGCTGCACATCTGCGGGGATGTCCATCCCGACAAGCGAGGAACAGCGATCCGTATCAAGCCTGTAGGCACGCGCGAAATCGGGTTGTGAACCGGCCAGAACGACCTCGGAAGCCTCACCGCCGACAGTATCCACGATCATCCGCACGGCATGTTCCAACCCTTCGGGCGTGAAAGCCGCGTCAATCCCGCGTTCAAAGCGATAGCGCGCGTCGGAATTGATTTTCAGCGCGCGGCCCGTGTAGGCGGTGCGGATCATGTCAAAATAAGCAGCCTCGACAAAGACATTGACCGTATCCATCGTGCAGCCGGTTTCCAAGCCACCCATGACACCGGCAATGCTTTCGGGCTTTTCAGCGTCCGAAATGATCGTCATGCCGTCCTGAAATGTGTATTCCTTATCGTCCAACCCGATCAGGGTCTCGCCACCCTTGGCCTTGTGCAGACGCAGGGCGTTTCCGGCGATCTTGTCCGCGTCAAACACGTGCAGCGGGCGGTTCAGATCGTAGGTGAAAAAGTTGGTCACATCGACAAGGAAACTGATCGGGCGCAAGCCAATGGCGCGCAATCTATCCTGCATCCATGCGGGGCTGGGGCCGTTTTTCACACCGCGAATGACGCGACCATAGAACACGGGCGCTTGCGGCAGGGTGTCGTCGTCAATCGTCACCGTCACGGGGCACGGGAATGTCGCTGGCACCGGATCAACCGTGTGGTCCTTCATCACGCCCAAGCCACGCGCCGCCAGATCACGGGCAATGCCGCGCACGCCCAAGGCATCGGGGCGGTTCGGGGTGATCGCGATTTCAATGACGGGATCCACCTTGGAGGGATCATGTTCCGCCAGCCAGTCGGTGAATTTTTCGCCCACCTTGCCGCTGGGCAATTCGATGATGCCATCGTGTTCGTCGGACAGCTCCAATTCGCGCTCCGACGCCATCATGCCATAGGATTCGATGCCGCGGATTTTGCCCACACCGATGGTCGTATCAATGCCCGGAACATAGACACCGGGCTTGGCCACGACCACGGTAATCCCCTGGCGGGCATTGGGCGCGCCGCAGATGATCTGTAGCTCGCCTTCGTCCGTGTCCACCTTGCACACGCGCAGCTTGTCCGCATCGGGATGCTTTTCGGCATGGGTGACATAGCCCAGCGTGAATGCATCCAGCTTGGCCAGAGGGTTTTCAATCCCCTCGACCTCAAGCCCCAGATCGGTCAGGGCTTCGGTGATTTCATCGACGCTTGCGTCTGTTTCAAGGTGCGATTTCAGCCAGCTTAGCGTGAATTTCATGTCTTTGCCCTTTGGCACTCGTGTCTGTGATCAGCGTGGTCTTAACCCATGTGGCAGTGCGGGGAAAGGCGGCATGAAATCACCGCCAGTCTGTCGTGGATTTGCCGCAAAGTTATGGTTTACGTAAGGTTAAGAACGGGTGGGGACGTGTGAGTTGGATGGATGCGTGATGGAATATCGCGGGCATATCTTGTTGGTTTTCGGGCTAAGCCTGATGCTGTCGCCATTGGCGATCAAACTTGTGATGGATCACGAAGCAGCAGAGGTTGCGGCGACGACGGCGCCCGGTCGGCTGACCACCAAAGGCGCGGCAGATCAGGAGTGCGATCGCTCGACGATTGAAACCGCGATTGGCCGGATCGGCTGTGGTGCGGCAGCAGAAGAAACGCCCGTGCGCCGGATTGATCAATCAATGGGATCGGGCAATACCACGCGGCGGGCAGTTGGCGGGGCCACGTTTGTCACCGCGCGCCCCTAGTTCAGTTCGCGCCCCTGCAGGTCTTCGACCAGCTCGAAGTGTTCAAAAATCAGCAACATTTCTGGATCATAGCCGCCGTTGCGCTTGAAAAACGCCTTGTGATCCTTGCGCCAACCCAGCAGGGTTTCGTTTTCGCCCTCGGCCAGCGCCATTTCCTCGGTAACGTCACAAAACCGGACCTCCTCGACCTTCACGGTCTTGATCACCAGCGCAGGCGTGCCATCCCAGTTGGCCGCGATATCGCAGCGGCCGACGACAGGCATCGCTTCGGGTTCATCCGCAAATTCGGACGCCGCGCCGCAGCTTGCGGTTTTCTTGCCCTGACGGACCAGTTTGATCAGACGCTGGCACAGCTCGGCACTATCGCCGAACTTGAACGTTCCGGCGCCGGGGTAGGTCTGTTGCAGGTCTTCGATGTCATCGGTCATGTGCGCCTCGCTATCCCCAATGCCGCGCCCGATCCGAGGGGTGGGCGTAAAGCGCCCGCCCCGTGGGGGGCGGTTCGGGCGCTATTTAACTACTTCTTTCCCTTAACGAGATAGTAAATTGTGAAAACTGAAGCTGCCAAAACTATCGGGATGAAGAGCCAAGCCATTAAGAGCTCCAGATTGGACGAACTAAGATATCTTAATCCGTTGTTAAATGGACGGGGCTCAAACCCCCAAATAATAAGAAGAATAGAGCCCATCCAACCCAGCGGCAACAATATCGCTCCCCTGAGGACGGTAGACTCAGTCCAAGAAATACTAAAATCGTCAAGCAATTTGGGACCTATTTTGAGTCCAACGAAAAAGCCGGCAATCGGAAGAATTAATAACGCGACCGGAACTCTCATTCGAACGCTGCGAGCGTTCAGGACCTCCATCATGAACTGAAGAAACAGATAAACGGCCAGAAGAAGCACAATAGCTGTCAATAGACCTAAAACTCCTCCCAAGACTCGCTTTAAAAGCACTGGTCAAACCCCACCCCTGATCGTGGGCACAGCCAAACCAGCAAACCCGTAGTGTCGCAGCCACCGCAAATCGCTGTCAAAGAACGCGCGCAAATCCGGTATCCCGTATTTCAGCATCGCGATCCGGTCGATGCCCATGCCGAACGCGAACCCTTGCCACAGCGCCGGATCAATCCCGCCCGCTTGCAGCACTTTGGGATGGACCATGCCGCTACCCAGCACCTCAAGCCAGTCGTCGCCTTCGCCCACTTTCACGGTGCCGCCTTCGAACGAACACTGGATGTCCACTTCGGCCGAAGGTTCGGTGAAAGGGAAGTGCGAGGCGCGGAAACGGGTTTTGACGGTAGTGCCGAAATAGGCGGTAAAGAACTCCTCAAGCACCCATTTCAGGTTGGCCATCGAGATATCCTTGTCAATCGCCAGCCCTTCGACCTGATGGAACATCGGTGTGTGCGTCTGGTCGTAATCGGCGCGATACACACGACCCGGACAGATGATCCGCGTCGGCGCGCCGTGCTTTTCCATATGGCGGATTTGCACGGGGCTGGTGTGGGTGCGCAGCACATGCGGCGGGCGGTTATCGCCCTCGGCGCGGTGCATGTAAAACGTGTCCATTTCCGCGCGCGCGGGGTGGTGGCCAGGGATGTTGAGCGCATCGAAGTTATACCAGTCGCTGTCGATCTGCGGGCCTTCGGCCACGGCAAAGCCCATGTCGGCAAAGATCGTGGTACATTCTTCCCAAACTTGCGACACAGGATGGATCGTGCCCACACGACGGTCGCGCGCAGGTAGGGTGACATCAAGCCATTCGCTGCGCAGACGTTCATCAAGTGCGGCGTCACCCAGTGCGGCCTTCTTCGCGGCCAAGGCGCTGTTGATCTCGTCCTTCAACGCATTCAGCGCGGGGCCAGCGATTTGGCGTTCTTCGGGCGTCATTTTACCCAACTCGCGCATTTGCAGGCTGATTTCGCCCTTCTTGCCAACGGCCTGCACGCGCAGGTCTTCCAGCGTCGCCTCGTCACCCGCATCGGCAATCAGGCCAAGGTATTTGTTCTTCAGATCGTCCATGATCATAGCGTCCTGTCTGTGGTCCCGATGGTGCTACCCAAATGGGGCGGGGGGCGCAACTGTGCGCCCCATCCCAAACGAAAAAGCCGCGCAACCTTTCGGCTCCGCGGCTTTGCATTTCGCTTGCGTTGGAACGCTTACGCCAAAGCAGCCTGAGCTTGCTTAACGATCGCGCCAAACGCTTCTGGCTCGTGAACGGCCAGATCGGCCAGCACCTTGCGGTCGACCTCGATCCCGGCCAACGACAGGCCGTTGATGAAGCGGCTGTATGTCAGCGCCTCGTCATGGCTGCGCACGGCGGCGTTGATCCGCTGGATCCACAGCGCGCGGAAACTGCGCTTGCGATTCTTGCGGTCACGGGTTGCATATTGGTTCGCCTTGTCGACAGCCTGCGCTGCGACTTTAAAGGTATTTTTGCGACGGCCATAATAGCCTTTGGCCGCATCAGTGACCTTCTTGTGACGACGATGGGTGACGGTTCCGCCTTTAACTCGCATGTTCCGTCCTCCCTAGCGCGCGTATGGCATCATAGGCTTGATGATCTTTTCATCAGCCTTGGCCAGAATTGTCGTGCCGCGGGCGGTACGGATGAATTTTGTGGAACGCTTGATCATGCCGTGGCGCTTGCCTGCCTGACCAGCTTTGATGCGGCCCGAGGCCGTCACCTTGAACCGCTTTTTGCAGCTCGATTTTGTCTTCATCTTCGGCATTTCCGTCTCCTCTTTCGGGTCGGTCGAACGCGCGACTCGGCATGCCATTTCGGCCGGACGCGCGGGTTGAAGCGGTGCTATAGGACGCACCGGCAATCAAAGCAAGCGGATTTAGCGGATAAACTGCCCAACAACCCGCACAAAGACATCAGGGATTTCATTGATCGAATAGCCGCTGGGTTTCTGTGACACGGCAAGGGCGATCAAACCCCCGCCGATCAGAACCATGATCGCGGCTGCACGGGGCGCGCGCCCTTCGGCAAGTGCGCCCAAAATAGGCGGGATCGAAAAGGCCGCAACAATCAGTCCGATCACCAGCATCACGTCAGGATTTATCGCCCCAAAACCTCTCACCCGTTACGTTAGGGAAAGGTTACTCTGTTTCCGCAGCAAAGATCAAACGTTCCTCGCAGGGCGCCACGCGCAGGATATTCGTCGACCCGGGCGTATTGAACGGCACGCCCGCGGTCACGACGATCATATCCTTTTTCGTTGCGACCCCTTGGGACACAGCCGCGCGCACCGCTTCGATCACCGCCGACTTAAAGCGGTTGACGTCACCGGACATCACGCAATTGGTGCCCCATGTCAGGCACAACCGGCGTGCGGTTTTCTGGATCGTGGTCAAGGCAACAATCGGCACACGCGGACGTTCGCGCGCGACCAACAGCGCGGTGGTGCCGGATTCGGAATAACAGCAAATCGCCTTGATATCCGCCGTTTCCGCGATTTCGCGCGCGGCGGCGACAATGCCGTCTGCCACGCTCTTGCGGTCGGCACGGCGCGAGGATTCGATAATGTCGCGATAGGTCGGATCGGCCTCGACCTCCATCGCGACATTGTTCATGGTCTGCACGGCCTCGATCGGGAAAGACCCGGCGGCGCTTTCCGCACTCAGCATGATGGCATCCGCGCCTTCATAGATGGCCGTGGCCACATCGGACACTTCGGCGCGGGTCGGCATCGGGCTGTCGATCATCGATTCCAGCATCTGAGTGGCAACGATCACCGGCTTGGCCGCCGCGCGGCACTTACGCACCAGTTGTTTCTGGATCGGCGGGACGTTCTGCACCGGCAGTTCCACGCCCAGATCGCCACGGGCCACCATGATCCCGTCGGACACGGCCAGAATATCGTCAAACGCCTTGACGGCGGCGGGTTTCTCGATCTTGGACAGGATCGCGGCACGCCCTTTGGCCAGCTTACGCGCCTCGTCCACATCGGCGGGGCGCTGCACAAAAGACAGCGCCAGCCAGTCGACACCCAATTCGCACACGAACTCCAGATCCTTGCGGTCTTTCTCCGACAGCGCAGCCAGCGGCAGCACAACATCGGGCACGTTCACGCCCTTGCGGTTGGACACGGTGCCGCCAACGACAACTTCGCAATTGGCGAAATCAGCGCCACAATCCTTGACCCGCAGCTTGATCTTGCCATCGTTCACCAGCAGGTGCGAGCCGGGCTCGAGCGCGTCAAAGATTTCCTTGTGGGGCAGTTGCACGCGGTGCACGTCGCCGGGCGCGTCGCTCAGGTCCAGGCGGAAGGGCGCACCCACTTCAAGTTCTTCCTCCTCGTTCGCGAACACACCAAGCCGCAGCTTGGGCCCCTGCAAATCGGCCAGAATCGCGATCGGGCTGCCCAGATCATCCTCGATCTTGCGGATAATCGCATGGCGGGCGCGTATTTCTTCGTGATCTCCGTGGCTCATGTTCAGGCGAAATACGTCTGCGCCCGCCTCGTGCAGGGCGCGGATCATCTTTTCGTCGTTGGACGCCGGCCCAAGTGTCGCAACAATTTTCACATTCCGAGAGCGTTTCATCTGGGTCGTCCTTTTAGGTCATTCTGCGTGCCGTTACCGCTA
This sequence comes from Octadecabacter sp. R77987, assembly GCF_042466115.1. NCBI lineage: Bacteria > Pseudomonadati > Pseudomonadota > Alphaproteobacteria > Rhodobacterales > Roseobacteraceae > Octadecabacter > Octadecabacter sp. R77987. The sequence continues at coordinate 1,678,960 of NZ_JAXHBQ010000001.1, forward strand.
ACGCCACTGTTGACGCCTTATTACGCAATTCACTTCCCGCCACAACTATTCTAAATGCAATGAAACAGACATAACAGGCGTCAGACGTAGCAGTGACTCATATCCCTTTTGAAATCGTCGGCGCAGAGCGACCCGCGAAATGGCTGGTCGTCTGTGATCACGCCACCAACGCCGTCCCCGACTGGATCAATGGCGGCGATCTGGGGCTGCACGCCGAAGACATGCACCGCCACATCGCCTATGATGTGGGCGCGGCAGGCGTAACCCACGCGCTTGCGGCCTTGCTGGACGCCCCGGCGATCCTGTCGAACTTCTCGCGCCTTGTGATCGACCCGAACCGCGGGCTTGATGATCCGACCCTGTTGATGAAAATCTACGATGGCACGGTTATTCCCGCGAACCGCCACGCCGGCATTGATGAGTTGGAGCGCCGCCGCCGCGCGCTTTACGACCCCTACCACGGCGCACTTGCCGAAATGGCCGCACGGCAGGACGACACGATCATCCTGTCGATCCACAGCTTTACGCCGCAATTGAATGGCCGCCCGCCCCGCCCGTGGGAAATCGGCATTCTGCATGAAGGCGACGACCGTCTGCCTGGACCGCTGATCGAATTATTGCGCGCCGAGCCTGACCTGACGGTCGGTGATAACGAGCCCTACGCGGGTCACCTGCCCGGCGACACGGTTGACCGCCATGCCCTGCAAATGGGCCGCCCGAACGCGCTGGTCGAGTTGCGCAATGACCTGATTGACAGCTTCGAGGATCAGATCGCATGGGCCGAACGCCTCGCACCAATCCTTGAAGCGGCGCGTATCCGTGCCAATCTCTGATCCAAAGGAGGCTACAATGGACGCCCAAACCAAACTCGAAATCGAAGCCGCTGCATTCCGCCGGTTGCAAAAACATCTGATGCAGGACCGGCCCGATGTGCAAAACATCGACATGATGAATTTGGCTGGTTTTTGCCGCAACTGCCTGTCGCGCTGGTATCAGGAAGCCGCAAACGGACGCGGCATCGACATGGATAAGGCCGCTGGGCGCGAAGCCTTCTATGGCATGCCCTACGACGACTGGCGCGCGGCAAACCAGACCGAGGCGAGCGCCGAAAAGCAGGCGAAATTTGCCGTGGCCTTCAAAGAAAACGTCACTGATCGCGAGGGTTAAACGGCGGCTTTGCGGCTTTCTTCCAGATAGATCTCGCGCAGGCGCGCCGCCACGGGGCCGGGTTTGCCTGTGCCAATCGCAGTGCCATCCACTTCGACCACAGGCATCACAAACGTGCTGGCCGAGGTAATAAACGCCTCGTCTGCGCCCATGGCCTCATCAATCGTAAATGCACGCTCCTCGACCTTCATCTGTGCCTCGCGGGCGAACCGCAGCACCGCGGCGCGGGTGATCCCGTGCAGGATTTCATTGCCCAGATGGCGGGTGATGATCGTATCGCCCTTGACGATATAGGCGTTGTTGGATGTGCCCTCGGTCACCGCGCCATCCTCGACCATCCACGCATCATCACAGCCTGCGGCCTTGGCCATCATCTTGCCCATGGATGGATAAAGCAGTTGCACCGTCTTGATATCGCGCCGGCCCCAGCGTTCGTCGGCAATGCTGATCACCTTGATGCCCACCTTGGCGGCAGGGCTGTCGGCCAATCCCGGTTTGGACTGGGTAAACAGCACGATCGTCGGCTCAACATCGTCGCCCGGAAAAGCGAAATCACGGTCAGCGGCGGCACCGCGCGTGATCTGCAAATAGATCATCCCGTCGGTAATCTCATTTGCGCGCACCAGTTCGCGGTGCACCTCAAGCAGGTCATCACTGCTGATCGGATTACGCATGTCCAACTCATTCAGCGACCGCTCCAGCCGCTTGGCGTGGCCCGCGAAATCAATCAGCTTGCCACCCAGCACGCTGGTCACCTCGTAAACGCCATCGGCAAACAGGAACCCGCGATCAAAGATCGAAACCTTGGCCTCACCCTCGGGCAAATACTCTCCGTTAACGTAAACTGTGCGGGTCATGATCTGTCTCCTATCCCCAAAGGGCTGCGGCGGGGGCATGCACGCCCGCTGCATCGTATTGCAATGGCTGGTCACGGTCTTCGGCCAGAAGCAGCGGGCCGTCAAGGTCAACCACCTGCGCGCCCTGCGCAACCAGCACCGCGGGCGCCATGGCCAGTGACGACCCGACCATGCAGCCGACCATCACGCCATACTCCTGCGCGCGGGCCGCATCGCGCAACGCCAGCGCCTCGGTCAATCCACCTGTTTTATCCAGCTTGATATTCACCACATCATACTTGCCCTTCAGCGCAGGCAGGCTGGCGCGATCATGGCAGCTTTCATCAGCGCAAACCGGCAAAGGGCGCGCGATTTCACCCAGCAGGTCGTCAGCGCCCGCAGGCAGGGGCTGCTCCACCAGCTGCACGCCAAGGCGCACCAGATGCGGGGCAAGGTCACTGTAAACCTCGGCACTCCACCCCTCGTTCGCATCGACGATAATTGGCGCGTCTGGCGCACCGCGACGCACCGCTTCTAGGCGGGCCATATCATCGGGCGTGCCGAGTTTGATTTTCAGTAGCGGGCGATGGGCATGTTTGCGCGCAGCGGCTTCCATCGCATCCGGCTCACCCAAGGACAGGGTAAAGGCCGTGATAACAGGCTGCGGCGCAGCCAAGCCAGCCAGATCCCAAACACGCCGCCCCGTCTGTTTCGCCTCCAAATCCCATAGCGCGCAATCAACGGCATTTCGGGCCGCCCCGGCTGGCAAAGCATCCTGCAAGGCAACTCGGTCAATCCCACCCGGCAACCCGCGCACCTGTGCGGCTACGCTTTCAAGCGTTTCGCCATAGCGTGCATAGGGCACACATTCGCCCCAGCCCGTGACACCGTCGCGCGCCACACGCACGGTCAAAACCTTGGCCTCGGTCCGCGACCCGCGCGAAATGGTGAACACCTCGGCCAATCGAAAGACATCCTCAGATACCGAAATCACCACAACGCCCCAATCTCATCTTGCCCAAAATATCCCCGCCGGAGGCTCCGACGACAGCCACGCGCACCTTAGACGGCGATAAGCGCATCCACCAGCCGCGCCGCACCTTGGCGGAACGGATCAACCGCAGGCAGGCCCATGCGGGTCTCGACCTCGGCCAGATAGGCCATCGCATCAGCCTCGCTCAGGTGCTGGGTATTGACCGAAATCCCGACGACCTGACAGGCCGGATTGGCCACGCGCGCCAAGGCCAGGGCGGTGTCGCGCAACACTTCAAGGCTTGGCAATGCGTAATCCGGCAAGCCCCGCATATGCTTGCGGGTGGGTTCGTGACTCAGGATCAGCGCATCGGGCTGGCCACCATGGATCAGGGCCATCGTCACGCCGGAATAGGACACGTGGAACAGGCTGCCCTGCCCTTCGATGTGATCCCAGTGATCGTCGTCATTGTCCGGTGTCAGCCATTCCACCGATCCGGCCATGAAATCAGCCACGACAGCATCCAGCGGCACGCCGTCACCTGTGACAAGAATGCCGGTCTGCCCCGTGGCGCGGAACGATGATTTCAGCCCGCGCTTTTTCATTTCAAGGTCCATGGCAAGGCTGGTATACATCTTGCCCACCGAACAATCCGTGCCCACGGCAAGACAGCGTTTGCCAGACCGTTTCACACCGCTTGCAATGGGGTATTTCACCGACGGTATGCGCACGTCATGCAGGCTGCGCCCGCAGGCCTTGGCCACGGCGACCAGATCGGGTTCGTCGCGCAAAAGGTTGTGCAAACCGCTAGCCAGATCAAACCCTTCTTCCAGCGCCATCACCAGCACCTTTTTCCATGCCTGCGAGATCACGCCGCCACGGTTGGCCACGCCAATCACCAATGTTTGCGCGCCAGCAGTGCGCGCCGCTTGCAAGGTCAGATCAGGCAGGCCAAGGTCGGCACCGCAGCCGGGCAGGCGCAACTGCCCGACCGCATGATCCGGACGCCAGTCCTTGATGCCTTGGGCAACCTTTGCGGCCAGTTGGTCTGGCGCATCGCCAAGGAAAAGCAGGTAGGGCGTCTTGATCATGGCTCTCTCCGATTCTGTTTCGCACCATTTTCAAGCGCGAGGGTCGCGAAGTCATTCCGAATTTTCGTCTGTGCGCAAAGATTGCGCAGGATTTTCCCGCAACAGCCGCTCTTGGCGCAAGATATGCGCGCCACACAAGAAATTCGCCCGAATGCCGCGCCTGCAATGCTGCAACTGCAAAACACGCCTTGCGCGCGCTTGCGCAATATTCTACTCATTCACCAAGCTGAAACGAAACATCATTACCCGAAAGGTCCGCCATGTCCTTCCGCCTGCAACCTGCCCCCCTTGCCCGTCCGAACCGCTGCCAGTTGTTTGGTCCAGGGTCGCGCCCGTCGCTGTTTGAAAAGATGGCGGCCTCGCCAGCGGATGTGGTGAACCTTGATCTTGAGGACAGCGTCGCCCCGAATGACAAGGATGAAGCGCGCCGCGCCGTCATCGCAGGGGTCAACAAGGTCGATTGGGGCACCAAGATTGTGTCGGTGCGCATCAACGGCCTTGATACCCCCTATTGGTATCGCGATGTGGTCGATCTGCTGGAACAGGCGGGTGATCGCCTTGATCAGATCATGATCCCCAAGGTTGGCTGCGCGGCGGATGTTTATGCCGTTGATGCTTTGGTCACCGCGATTGAACGCGCCAAGGGCCGCAGCAAACCAATCACATTCGAAGTCATCATCGAATCCGCTGCCGGTATCGCCCATGTCGAAGAAATCGCCGCCAGTTCGCCGCGCTTGGCCGCGATGAGCCTTGGCGCGGCTGATTTCGCCGCCTCCATGGGGATGCAGACCACCGGCATCGGCGGCACACAGGACAATTACTATATGCTCCAAGGCGATGCGCGCCATTATTCCGATCCGTGGCACTGGGCGCAGACGGCCATGGTTGCCGCCTGCCGCACCCATGGGGTGCTGCCCGTTGACGGGCCTTTTGGTGATTTCAGCGACGACGAAGGCTATCGCGCACAGGCGCGGCGCAGTGCGACCCTGGGCATGGTCGGCAAGTGGGCCATCCACCCCAAGCAGATCGCTTTGGCCAACGAGGTGTTTACCCCGTCAACCGAAGCCGTCGCCGAGGCCCGCGAGATCCTGTCAGCCATGGAAGACGCCAAGGCGCGCGGCGAAGGGGCGACTGTTTACAAGGGCCGCCTTGTTGACATCGCCAGCATCAAACAGGCCGAGGTCATCGTGAAACAATCGGAAATGATCACGGGCTAGGCCGGTTTTAGCGGTAGGCAAATTTCGGTGATCAGGTTTTCGGGCACGGTGTCCATGGGCGAGTTCAGGTTGCGCTCCCAACAGGGAAGATCACGCAATTCGCGCCCCGACTGGGGCAACCACTGCGCATAAAGCTGGTCATACGCCGCGGGCAGGCCCGAATACGGGCCGGTGTAGGTCAGCACCACATATTCGCCCGCGGGCAGAACGTGTTCGCCCATAGGCGGGGTGATTTCACACTTTTTATCAACGATCACGCAAGCTTTGCTTCGCAGTTCGGCCTCGGGGACAGTCGCGGGGTCATCAAGGTAAATCCCAACCATGCCTTGCGCGTGTGGCCACAGACCGCGCGCAGTCATCAGGGCCGCGATCGTATCAAAGGCCTTTGCGATACTTGGATACGGACCAGTATTATCGACAGTTGCCAAACGGTGCGCAGGCAAATCACGGGTTTCAACAGGATAGGTCATTTGCTTCCTTTCAGTCAGGGTTGTGCGTGCAACCTGCATGGCCCCGCGCGCCCGAAAGGCGGCGGGTGTCACACTGAACTGTCCTTGAAACGCGCGGGCGAAACTATCGCCGTTGGGATAGCCGCAACTGTTGGCAATCTTCGCGATGGCATCATCGCCCTGCACCAACAGGTTCGCGGCGCGGTTCATCCTGACCCGGCGCACGGCCTGCGCCACGGTTTCCCCCGTGATCGCGCGAAACACGCGATGAAAGTGAAACCGCGAGAGCGCTGCCACGTCAGCCAGATGGTCAAGCGACAGGTCGCCGTCCGTATTTGCGTAGATATGATCCAGCACCCGCAAAATACGGGCGCTGGTCGGGTCATTGGCAGGTTGATTACGCATAGTGTGTCTGTGCCACACCGTCATACGACAAATCTTGCTGACTTGCGCCGCGCCCTAGTATTCGCGCAGCCCGATCACGCCGTATGCGCACAACTGGCTGCAATCGCTGGCATCGCGGCGCACATAGTCCGGTAGCAGGACATGCGCCACGGCGAGCCCTTCGAAACGGCGGTCATCACATTCGCCATCTTGCGGGTAGTCACCGCTGTCATCGCCAAAATCAATCGCCTGACAGGTGGTTGCCGCCACGGATGCGGCCATGTCCCACAACTGAACCGCACCAGCATCGAAAAGCGCCTGACAATCCGCTGCATCCTGCCCGACATAGTCCCAGGTCACGGTGCTGGCCATGCCCGCGCCAAAAAAGCGGCGGTCATCGCATTCGCCATCGTTGGCCCATTCACCATCGTTATTGCCAAAATTGATGTCCTGAGCCGCCACAGGGGCTGCAAGGGTGCAGGCAAATGCCAAAGTCAGGGCTGAAAAACGCATAAATCTCTCCATATAGTGTAACCCGCAAATCCTGCCGCCCGCCGCCCCGCATTGCAAGCACGCAGATGTGCAGGGTTTGGTGAGTTGCATCTGACCGCCACGCCGCCTTATATCAGGTCAAGCCCAAGCGGAGCGTGATGCATGACCAACTACCTCGAATTTGAAAAACCTCTGGCCGAAATCGAAGGCAAGGCCGAAGAACTGCGCGCGCTTGCCCGCGCCAACGAGGGCACCGACACGGACAAAGAGGCCGCCGCGCTGGACAAGAAGGCGGCCGACATGCTGGCGCAGTTGTATGGCGATCTGACGCCTTGGCGCAAATGTCAGGTGGCCCGTCACCCCGACCGCCCCCATTGCATGGATTACATCAACGCCCTGTTCACCGAATACACGCCCCTTGCAGGGGACCGGAATTTTGCCGACGATCACGCCGTCATGGGCGGCCTTGCCCGTTTGGATGGCACACCCGTCATGGTCATCGGCCACGAAAAGGGCAACGACACGAAGTCGCGGATCGAGCGCAATTTCGGCATGGCCCGCCCCGAAGGATACCGCAAGGCGATCCGCCTGATGGATTTGGCCGACCGTTTCGGCCTGCCGATTGTCACGCTCGTGGACACACCCGGCGCCTACCCTGGCAAAGGCGCCGAAGAACGCGGCCAGTCCGAAGCCATCGCGCGCAGCACCGAAAAGTGCCTGTCGGTCAAGGTGCCACTGGTCAGCGTCATCATCGGCGAGGGTGGATCAGGCGGCGCCGTCGCATTCGCCACGGCCAACCGCGTGGCAATGCTTGAACATTCAATCTATTCGGTGATTTCACCCGAAGGCTGTGCCTCGATCCTGTGGAAAGACGCTGAAAAGATGCGCGAAGCCGCCGAGGCGCTGCGCCTGACGGCCCAAGACCTCAAGGAGTTGGGCGTCTGCGACCGGATCATCAAGGAACCCGTGGGCGGCGCGCATCGTCACAAGGCGGAAAGCATTGCCGCCGTGGGCAAGGCGATCCAGATCATGCTGGCCGAAATGCAGGGCAAGTCGGGCGAAGACGTCCGCGATGCACGGCGAAAGAAATATCTTGGGCTGGGGTCAAAGGGGCTGGCGGCCTGAACTACCACATCTTTGATTTGGCATATTCGGGATAGGCCGCGTCATAACTCTTGGCGTCGAAATCGGCCAACTGTTCGCGCAGAAATTCACCGGCAGTCGGCACAGCGGCCTTGTCAGCGTCCGCCCAAATCGCGGATCGCATGATTGCCTTGGCGCACTGGAAATAAAGCTCCTCAATCGTGATAACGACTACGGAACGGGGGTGTTTGCCGCCCTGTTCAAACTGTGCGGTCAGGGCCGGGTCAACGGCGAGCACAGCGCGCCCGTTAACCCTTACGACATTGTTTTCGCCCGGCACCATGAACATCAAGCTGATGCGCCCGTCGGCGACGATATTGCGCAGGGTATCAAGCCGGTTGTTGCCGCGCCAGTCGGGCAAGAGCAGGGTTTGCGCGTCCTGAACATGCACGACCGGACCATCATCGCCGCGCGGACTGCCATCAGTGCCGCCTGCACCCACCGTGCTGACCACCACAAACCGCGCAGCCGAGATCCAGCGGTGATATAGCGGCGTCAACTGGTGCGCGACCTTGGTCAGGGACGCAGGGGCGGGCGCATCATATAGCGCCTCAAGATCGGCAATTGTATCAACCGTCTGCATGTTCGACCCCTTTTGTAAAATCAAACCCGGCCTCGGCCATAAGGGCGTTCGAGCGTCCCTCGACCGCCTCTTCCAATTGCAACATGAACTCCGCCTGCGGCAATCCAGCCTTGATCCGTGGTAGAAATTCAACAACAGCCGTTCCCGGCGCGCGATAGACCCCGCGCTTGGGCCAGAGCACGCCGACATTGGTGGCCACAGGCACGCAGTCCTGCCCCATTTCCTTATAGAGAACGCCCGTGCCGACTTTGTAGGGTGCCGTGACGCCCGGTGCGATGCGCGTGCCTTGGGAATAGATGATCAACTGACCGGGCAAGGCATCGCCATTGGCGACATCCGTCAGCATCTTTTTGATCGCCTGACCCCGCTTGCCCCGATTGACGGGGATGCAACCGATCCGCAGGGCATATTGGCCCAGAATGGGCGCATACATCAGGATGCGTTTCATGATGAACTTGCCGCGCGGCACGGCGCCGTAAATCATGATCACATCCATGAACGACTGGTGCTTGGCGGCGATCAGCACCTCGTCGGTCGGCACCTCGCCACGCACTTCGGTTTTCATCCCGATCATCCAAGCGGCAGTCCAGCGGACCCAGCGGCAATAGGCGTGGCAGGCGGCAATCGCCCCATGCGGCGAGGCAATGGCCCAAGGCAGATAGATGATCGCGATAGGCAGCATCATCACATACATCTGCGCATTGAAGATCAGCGAACGGACCCATTGGATGGCGTAACTCATGACTGCTCCCGTAAGGTGCGCAGCGCCGCGGCGCGGGTTGCGAAAAAGGCCACGATCGCTGCCAATGGCGGGATGACCAAGGGCCAAAGCCAGTGCCACCCCTGAAAGCCAAGTCCCGTCAGGAAACCGCCGGCAACGTCAGCGCGGGGCAGCAGGAGCACGGCCAGGATACCTGCCACCATGCCCACCGCCGCCCCTGTCAGGGCGCGCAGGGTAAAACGGCGCACAAAGGCGCGGGCGATGTAGATATCGCGCGCACCGACAAGGCGCATGACACGGATCACCTGCGCGTTGGCTGCCAGCGCCGCATTGGCGGCAAGCGTGATCATCGCGCCAGTACTGGCGGCAATCAACAGGATCGCAACGAAGCCAAGCGTGCGCAAACGCCCTGCTGCCGCCACAAGCGGTTCGCGCCACCGGGTGTGATCATCCAGCACAGCACCGGGCACCTCGGCCTGCAGGCGGGCGCGCAGACCGGTGGCGTCATAGCCGTCGCCGTCTTCGATAATCTCGATCAATTGCGGAATGGGCAGGGTTTCAACAGGCAGGTCAGGCCCGAACCACGGGGCCAGCAAGTCGCGCTGTTCATCTGCCGTTAACGGGCGGGCCTGCGCCACCCCTGGTGTGGTTTCCAGCACGGTCATCGCCGCGCGGGTTTGGGCGGCCATCTGATCGGCAGGCGCGGAAATGCGTAACGTCGAGGTTTGCGCCAGTTCCGCCGCCCAGCGATTTGCCAGCCGGCCCGTGGCCAGTGACAGGGCCAAAGCGAACACCGCCAGAAACGCCATCGCTGCTGCCGTGAAAACGGTCAGACGTGCGGTGAAACCGGTTGGTGGCACGGCGCGGTCCGCCTGTGGATCGCCCGCGAGAAGGGCCATGATGCGCGACAGAATATCTTTCACAGGTCCGCCCCCGCCAGTTGCAAGCGCCGGTCCTTGAGACGCAAGACACGGGTTGCAACCTGCGCTTTTGCCGCACGGATCAACGACAAATCGTGGGTCGCAACCAGCACTGTCTTGCCCATCTTGTTCAACTCGATCAGCAGGGTCAGCAGGCGCTGGGACATTTCATAGTCAATGTTGCCGGTGGGTTCATCAGCCAGAATGACATCGGGCGACATGATCACCGCGCGCGCCAAAGCTGCGCGCTGGCGTTCGCCGCCAGACAGTTGTGGCGGCAGCTGATCGGCCTGCGCTGTCAGCCCGACCCAACCAAGCAGGTCTTTCAGATTTCCGGCGCCTTCGGCCCTGCGCCCCGCGACCGTCAGTGGCAGCATCACGTTATCGGCCAATGGCAGATGGTCCAGAAACTGGCAGTCCTGATGCACAACACCAATCCTGCGGCGCGTCATGGCTATCGCATCGCGATCCATGGTGCGGGTATCTTGGTCAAACACACGCACATGGCCCGATGTCGCGGTCAATTCACCGTAGCAAAGTTTGAGCAAGGTCGTCTTGCCCGCCCCCGAAGGACCGGTCAAAAAGTGAAACGATCCGGGTGCAAGCGATAGGTCCACCCCGGAAAACAGCTCTCCGCCGCCGTAGCTATAGGCTACATTTTCGAGCGCGATCACAGGAAACCCCTTTGCTGGTTGCCTTCCTTTTGCCCAATAAGGTGACGGGTTTCAATCACACCCTTGCACCAACTGGTCGCAATTCCTTTGCGCTTCTGTCTTTGGCTGCTAAATAATGGTAAACAACCGCAGGAAAACTGCATGAAAACGGGCGTAAGGGAAACAATATGCGACTGATTTGCCCGAATTGCGGGGCACAATACGAAGTTGCGGATGATGTCATCCCCCAAGCTGGACGTGATGTGCAGTGTTCCAACTGTGGGCAAACGTGGTTCGAACATCCCGGCGCATCCGAAGCCGCTGAAGAAGGCATTGATTTGCCACCGCCGCCTGCACCGGAGTCCGAAACAACACCCGAACCGGAACCAGCGCCTGAACCCGAGGCCGAGCCGGAAAACATACCCGATTCTGAACCGGAGTCTGCTGACCCGTCCGGGGATGACACCGGGGATGACGACAGCCCCGCGCCCAATCAGCCCGAACGCCGCGAACTTGACCCCGACGTTGCCAGTATCCTGCGCGAGGAAGCCGACCGTGAAGAAGCCGCGCGCCAGGCCGAATCGCGGCCCGATCTGGAAACGCAGCAAGACCTTGGGCTTGATGATACCCCCAGCGCGCAAGACCAGCGCGACGAGGAAGCGCGCCGCCGTATGGCCCGCCTGCGCGGCGAACCCGAAGCCGCAGCGGCGGCGACGGTTGCCGCGTCACGCCGCGAATTGCTACCCGATATCGAAGAAATCAACTCGACCCTGCGGTCGTCCAGCGAACGCGAAGGCAGTGGCCATCAGACCGAAGCCGTTGCCGCCCAAGGCCGCCAGCGCAAACGCGGCTTCCGGTTCGGGTTCTGGCTGATTGTGATTGTGGCGGCGATTGCCGCTGCGATCTACGTATTTGCGCCGCAAATCAGCGCGTTGGTGCCAGCGCTTGAACCGATCCTCACAAACTATGTGGAAATGGTCGATCAGGCCCGCCTGTGGCTTGACCTGCGGATGCAAGACATCCTGATGTGGATGGACAGCGCGCCCGAAGCCTAGCGCCTAGAACCGGTCGAGCAACCGCTTGAGATACTCAAGCTCCAGATCGGGGCGCGCCTGATCGGCTGACCGGCGGCGCAGTTCTTCCAGCAGTTCCTCGGCGCGGCGATAGACATCGCCACCCTGCAACATGTTTTCATCCGATCCATACTGGCCCGTGTTGCCAATCTGCCGGCCCAGCGGATCACGGCGTTCGGTTTCGGCCTGTTCTGTCACGTCGCCCTCTTGGCCGCCCTGCCCTTCCTGGGGCTGGTCCACATCGTTTTCGGCCAGGGCGCGGCCAAGGCTGCGCATGCCTTCGCGCAGGGCATCCATCGCTTCGGCCTGACGGTCGATCGCTTCGGCAAGATCGCCTTCGCGCAGGGCATCTTCGGCCTCGTCCATGGCACCTTCCGCCTGCTCCAACGCGCGGCGTGCTTCCTCGCCTGCTTCGCCGGGCAGGCTCGGCAGGCGGCTGCGCAATTGCTCCAAGCCTTGGCGCAAGGCTTCCTGACGGTCGGCAAGGCTTTGTTCTGTGCCAGCCTGACCTTCACCACCAGCCCCGTCGCCTGATTGCTGCCCCCCTTCGGGACGATCGCCCTGACCAAAGCCTTGGCCTTCCTGACCGTCCTGCCCGCCTTCTCCGCCTTCCAAAGGTTGGTCGCCACCTTCGCCCTGGCCTTGCTGACCCTGTTGCCCTTGTTGGCCCTGTCCGGGTTGCGGCTGGTCGCCTTGCTGGTCGCCAAGGCCGGGGTTGAATTGTTCCTGCAAGTCGCGGAAGGCTTCGTCGTTCAGACGCTGCTGATCGCGCAGTGTGTCGGCAAGGTCTTCCATCGACTGCTCGCCGGGGGTTGGCGGGCCATCGCCACCCTCGCCCTGCGTCACGGTCAGGTTTTCCATCAGTTCATTGAGCTGTTCCATCAACTCGGCCGCTTCGGCCATGCGGCCTTCTTCCATGAGTTCCTGAATACGGTCCATCAAGGCCTGCAGTTCAGCGCGGGACACATCAAGGCTTTCACCTTCACCGCCATCGGGTTGATCGGTGCCGCCATCCGAGGGTTCCGCATTTTGTGCCAGCATCGCCATGTAATCGTCCATCGCCTCGCGCAACTCGTCCATCAGGGCGGCGATTTCCTCGTCGCTGGCGCCATTGCGCATTGCCTCGGCCAGCCGTTCCTGCGCGCGCTCCAGACGTTCGCGCGCATCGGCCAGATTGCCATCCTCAAGCTGGATCGCCAAATCCCACAAGGCCTGCGCAAGTTCATCGCGCTGGTCGTCGTTCATGCCAAATTCTTCGTAGTTCACCAACTGGCGAATGATATGGCGCATCCGCAGATAGGTGGTTTCATTGCGAAACAGATCGCCGGGCTGATTGGACAGCGCGCGCAGCACCTGCAGCACACGGCGGTCATTGTCCGCCGACCACATCAGATCGCGGCGCTGTTCGATCACCGATTTTGCGATCGGGCGGAAAAACCGCCGGCCCGGCAGGACCAACTGTTCCGGCACGCCCGTCCCCACCTGTTCGCGCGCGTCCGTCACACTTAACGTCAGGGTCACGGGCAGGTTCGCTAGCGGGTGCTCGCTCAGGTTATCAATCAGCGTTTCCTCGAAACTGGCGCGACTGCCCGTAAACGGCATCGGCAGGTCAAGGACGAGAGGTTCAATCGGATCAGGCGCCACTGCCAACCCATAGCGCCGATCCACACGATCAAGATCAAGCGCAATGGTCGCTGTGCCCGACACCACCGCATAATCATCATCAGCCACAAAGGACTGCGCCATCTCGCCGTTTGCATCGGCCTCGACAGGGGCGGTGATGCTGACACTTGGCGCGATGTCGTCAATGACGGAAACGTCCCACGCGGCACCCCCATCGCCATCAATTTCCAGACGCCCGGCCTGCTCCACAACAAAGGCCTGTTGCGGCGCCGTGGCGCTTTCAACCTCGCCCACGCGCCCTGACACGGTTTCATGCACTGTCAGCGCACCAACCTCGCCATAAAGGCGCAATGTCACGGTGCTGCCTTCGGGAATGCGCAGCGGGCCTGCAGGGATATCTGCCAGATACAGCGTTGGCTTGCCTGTGTAGGCAGGCGGTGCGACCCAGCCTTCCCACATCGGGCCAGATGCCATCGCCGCCCCGCTTGTCGGCCCAAGATCAGCCACCGACCCGACCCGCCAAAGCGAGCCGAACATGAACGCGACAACCAGTGCCAAAAGCGCGACATAGCGCAACCCGTAAGGATCGCGCGATGCAATGCGCAGATCAGGCTGCACCGCCTTGGCGTCATGGCTGCGCGCGGCCATCCGTTCAAGGTGAACCTGCCAGATTTCTTCGGAGGCGGCATCGCCAGCTCCAATTGCCTGTTGATCCGCCAAAGCCGCAATCGGACGTCCCGGAAGGCGGGAATCGACCCGCGCCACGGCCTCGGCCCGTTTTGGCATCTTGAAACGGCGCGCGCCCCAGATCGCGGCAGCGATCAGCGCCAGCACCATCACAACACCGAAACCCCAAACGATTTCAACGGGCAGACTATCCTGCCAGCCCATCATGAGCGGCGCGAGTGTCAGGAAAAGAATGGTCCAGAACGGCCAGAACGCCTGTGTCACGCGTTCGGCCAGCATGCCCACTTGCGTGGCAAACACAGGCACGCGCAGGTGCGACAAAGGATCAAAGCGCTGGGTCAGTTGCCCGCTCCGTTCAGTTTGGCCGGATCACGACGACCCTAACCATTCAGGGATGCTATCGCGATTAATCATATCTTCAAAGGTAGGGCGTGGGCGGATAACCGCAAATTGATCCCCGTTGACCAGCACTTCGGGAATCAAAGGGCGGGAATTGTATTCGCTTGCCATCACCGCTCCGTAAGCACCTGCAGAACGGAACGCGACCAGATCATCGGCGGCCAGTGGCGGCATATCGCGCGCCTTGGCGAATGTGTCGCCACTTTCGCACACAGGGCCAACGATATCGTACCGCTGCTGTTCCACGCCTGCTGCGGGTTCCACCACAGGCACGATATCGTGCCATGCGTCATACATCGCGGGGCGGATCAGGTCGTTCATCGCACCGTCAAGGATCAGGAAATTGCGGTCCTCGCCCGATTTTACATAGATCACCTTGCTGACCATAATGCCGGAATTGCCGGAAATCAGCCGCCCCGGCTCAATCTCGATTTCGCAGCCCAGATGACCCACTGTGCGTTCGATCAACTGGCCGTATTCAACGGGCAACGGAGGGGCGGAATTGGACCTTTCATATGGAATACCAAGCCCGCCGCCCAGATCAAGGCGCGTAATCTCGTGACCATCAGCGCGCAGTTGTTCCGTGAGGTCGGCCACCTTGCGATAAGCCGCCTCGAACGGGTCCAACTGCGTCAGTTGCGACCCGATATGTACATCAATACCGATGACTTTCAGACCCGCCAAGGTCGCCGCCAGCGCATAAACCTCGCGGGCGCGACTGATCGGAATGCCGAACTTGTCTTCTTTCTTGCCGGTCGAAATCTTGGCGTGGGTTTTGGCATCCACGTCCGGATTGACCCGCACGGTGATGGGCGCAACCACGCCCAATTCCAGCGCGACCGCATTCAGCACCAGCATTTCCGGCTCGCTTTCGACGTTGAACTGGCGAATCCCGCCTTGCAAGGCCATGCGCATTTCGTCCGCCGTTTTGCCGACGCCAGAAAACACGATGCGGTCGCCTGGAACGCCTGCGGCAATCGCGCGGGCGTATTCACCACCCGACACAACATCCATGCCCGCACCTTCGCGCGCCAAGACGGTCAGAACAGCCTGATTTGAAAGGCTTTTCATCGCAAAACACACCAGATGGTCGGCAAAGCCCAGCGCCTCGTCGAATAGGCGATAATGGCGCTGCAGGGTCGCTGTCGAATAAACATAGAACGGCGTGCCGACCGCGGCCGCAATTTCGGCCACCGGCACATCTTCGGCGAACAGCGCGCCGTAACGGTAAATGAAGTGGTCCATCAGTCACGCTCCAAACTCGGGCCATGACATAGCAGACCAGTCAGCAAGCCCAAGCCCCTACGTGATCGGTTTGGCGCGCAAGAACAGATAAAGCGGCAGACCGCAGCTCACGCCAATGCAGAACGTTGCCGGAATGGCGACCAGCGCGAACCAGTTGCGGCGCACCGTGACCTCGGCCACGATCCAGACGGTCAGGGCAATCGCGGCAATCGTCAGGTCCCAGACAAGACCGGATGTCGCCGCATTCACATGCCACGCATCGACCATCGCCATGATGTCCCAACCGTTCGCCTGAAACCACGTTACAAAATAATACATCGGGTGGATCGCGCCCCAGATCGCAAGGGCAAGGTAGATCAGGCGCAGCGGCGACATTTACAGGCTGACCCCGACGCTGAACGTGCCATTGGTCGCACCGACACCAGCTGTCGTGCTGACGCCCCCGGTCCCTACGGAAACACCCGCGTTCGCGGTTGGCGTGAATGGGGGTGCATCGGCACCACAGGCTGACAGGATGGTCAGTGCAACGATCAAACCGGAAATCTTCTTCATGATAGAACCTCTTTCCAACGGGCGACCTGTGCACGCACTTGCGCGGGTGCAGTGCCGCCATATGACATACGGGACGCCACGGAATTCTCGACGCCAAGGACATCATACACGTCCTCGCGGATTCCTTCATGTATGGATTTCATGACCTCAAGGGACAGGTCCGGCAGGTCGCAATTTGCCGCTTCGGCCTTGGCCACAAGGGCGCCAGTGACGTGATGCGCCTCGCGGAAGGGCAGGCCCAATTCGCGCACCAGCCAGTCGGCCAGATCGGTCGCTGTGGAAAATCCGGTGGCGGCGGCGGCGCGCAGGGATTCGCGGTTGGCAGTCATGTCGCCCACCATTCCCGTCATCGCAGCCAGCGCCAGCATCAAATGGTCCGCAGCATCAAACACCTGTTCCTTGTCTTCCTGCATGTCCTTGGAATAGGTCAGCGGCAGCCCCTTCATCACCGTCATCAGCGCCACATTGGCCCCGAATATCCGGCCAATCTTGGCGCGGATCAGCTCGGCGGCATCAGGATTACGCTTTTGCGGCATAATGCTGGACCCCGTTGACCACTTGTCCGACATCTTGACGAAACGGAACTGCGCGGACGACCAGATCACCAGTTCTTCGGCCAGCCGCGACAGGTGCATCGCGCAAATGCTGCTGGCGGCCAGAAATTCGAGCGCAAAATCGCGATCCGCCACTGCGTCCAGCGAGTTGTGCATCGGTCCGTCAAAGCCCAGCGCCTGCGCCGTTGCATCCCGATCAATCGGAAATGACGTCCCCGCCAATGCAGCGCTTCCAAGCGGCGACAGGTTCATCCGCTTGCGCGCATCGGCAAATCGCGCGCGATCACGGGCGAACATTTCCACATATGCCATCATGTGATGGCCCCATGTGACAGGCTGGGCGACCTGCAAATGCGTGAAACCCGGCATGACCCAATCGGCCCCCGCCTCGGCCTGCCCCAACAGCGCAGTCATCAGCGCGGCCATGGCGCTGTCAGCCGCATCGCATTGGTCGCGTACCCACAGGCGGAAATCGACGGCAACCTGATCGTTGCGCGACCGCGCAGTGTGCAAGCGCCCCGCTGCATCACCGATAATCTCGGTCAGGCGCGCCTCGACGTTCATGTGGATGTCTTCCAGATCGGTGCGGAAGGGGAACGTTCCGCCTTCAATCTCTGACAACACCGTGAGGAGGCCTTCCCCAATCGCGTCTGCGTCCTTACTGCTAATGATACCTTGTGCGGCCAACATTGCCGCATGGGCCCGCGAGCCTGCGATGTCTTGCGCCGCCATGCGTTTGTCGAACCCGATTGAGGCGTTGATCGCCTCCATGATCGCGTCCGGCCCCGCGCTAAAGCGTCCGCCCCACATTGCATTCGAGGATTTGGTCATATCGGAGGTCCCATGTTGAAAGTGACGGCACGGAAAATGAAGTCAGCGCTGCTTTATACGGCCCTTGCCGTGCTTGCAAATGCTGCGGCGGCAGAAGGGCCGGACATTGCCGCCCTGACGGCCCTGCGCGAGGGTGATATGCGCAAGCTGAACTTTCACAGTGAACCTGCGCGCGGATCCGATCAGGAGTTCATCTCCGAGGATGGTGGCCGGATCACACTTGCCGCATTCGAGGGGCGTTATGTGGTGCTGAACTTCTGGGCCACATGGTGCGCGCCCTGCCGCAAGGAAATGCCGCAACTGTCGGCCCTGCAAGACACTCATGGCGGTGACGCGATCGAGGTGGTCACGATTGCGACCGGCCCCAACCCGCAACCCGCGATGGAACGGTTTTTCGAGGAAATCGGCGTGACCAACCTGCCGCTTCACCGTGACCCACGCAGTGATCTGGCCCGCGACATGGGTGTGCTTGGCCTGCCCGTCACGTTGATCCTGAACCCCGAGGGTCAGGAAATCGCCCGCTTGCAAGGGGATGCGGATTGGTCAAGTGACAGCGCGATGGCAATTGTTGCGGCGCTGGCCGGGGCACAATAGCGGCACATCCCTCGTCTAAAAACGCCGGGCCGGGCCAGCGTGGCACCCTGCAAAAGCGTCTTTCGCCCTCAGGCGTTTTGCCGCTCAATGTGGCTGCGCAACTCCTCGGCCTCGTGGCGGGCATCGCGCAAGCCGTCCATGGCGGCCCGCAATTCGGCCTCGGTCTGGGACAGCTGATTGGTGATTTCGGCCTCGCGCTGTTGCAGATATGTAATCGCCTGATCGCGGGTTTCCTCGGCCTCGTGCAGGGCCTGCGCCATCTTGTCCAGCTCGCCGATCTCGGCCTTGGTGACGCGGGTAAAGCGATTGACAAGCCAGCTTGCAAACCACCCAAGACAGAACGCCACGAACAGAATGATCGCTGTGGCAATGATAAACTCAGTTCTGTTCATCGGTGGTCCCTGTCTCTGATTCTTCTTCGGTAACGGCGGCTTCGGCCTCTTCCAAGGCTGTTGGCTGCTCTTCAACCGGTTCTGCTTCGATCAAACGGAATTCAATCCGGCGGTTGGCCTCGCGGCCTGCTTCGGTTTCATTATCCGCAATCGGGTCCACTTCACCATAGCCAATTGCCGAAAAACTGCTTGTGGGAACGCGGCGCATCCGCAATGCGGCCAACACGGCCTCGGCGCGTTGTTGGCTCAGTTGCTGGTTCATCTCTTCGCGGCCCTGACTGTCGGTATAACCCGCGATTTCGATCCGCAACTCGGCACAAAGCTTCAGCACCTCGGCAATATCATCAACCAGCGACTGCGCGGCGGCATCAATGGTGGCCGACCCCGGTTCAAAGGTGATCTTGCGTTCCGATGACAAGCCAACGATCTGACCGATACATTCTTCGGGCGTTGGCAAGCCGGCAATCGGGTCAAGCTGTTTGACATAGACCACATCAATTTCAAACTGTTCGGACTGGCCCAATTTGTCGATCAACAGCCGTGAAATCGCAGCACTTGCCCCTTCGTTGCCGGTGTTTCCCCGCACCACAAGGCTTTCGGGCTCAACAACGACCGACCCGTTGGACAACATCGACAAGGCTTCGATCCCCGCAAGAACGCGCACAGACCAGTTTGCAGGCAAACCATCGACGATACGGGTGCCCATATCGATATCCGTGCCACCAAAACGGGCGCGGGCGTAGTTTTCGGCGATGGAATTCAAGGTTTCGTCCGACACGCGCCCGCGCAACTGCACATTTCCTTCGGGGCTACGTGTGGCGGTAAATTGCGGAATGCCCGCACCGGCGGCATCGGGCGCGGCAGGAAGAACGGCCTCGAGCGCGAAAACATCGGGCAAGTCGTTTTCAAGTTCGCCAACGATCCGGTCAAACAGCCCCTGCGCGGTGCCTTGGGGTGCAACAAGGGTGATATCTGTATCTGACAGGGTCACGGTGCCCCCACCCAGTTCACCCAGGGCCGCGATCGAACGGGCAACAGCATCGGGCCAGGTGCGCGATGGCGCGCCCAGCGCAAGCGTGCAGCTTGCCGGACCTGTCAAACCAACGTCGCGTGCAGCGGCGATGATCTTGCGTTCGCCCGCGTCGGCGCTCACGGCGCAGGCGTCAAACTGCGCAGCGCCATCTTCAAGAATAAAGCGCACGGTGAACGGGGAAATGACGGGCCGCGGCGCCGTCACATCGAGGGCCATGCGCACGTCACTTGGCCTTGTGCGGCGCAGTTCGGTTTCAATACGTGCCTTTTGTTCAGCGCTTTCGGAAATCGCCGTGATTTCAACCACACCCGACGCTACCGAAATCTTTGAGCGTGGCAACTGTGCCAAGGCCCGCAGTGCAAAGTCCATGGCCGGATCCCAACCATCGGGCACCGGATAGTCCGCCGATTCCAGCAAATCGGTCACGGGCAGGTTTTCACCAGCGATATCACCGATCCGCTGGGTGATGGCGGCGCGGTCGGACGCGGCAGGAATCAACCCGATCAAAGATACGCCACTGTCATTGCGCAAGATTTCGACGGAAAAATCGGGCGGGGCAATGCCTGCGGAATCGACAACCGTCATGTTGTCGATCACGCGGCTTGCATCCACCACCGTGCCGGATATCGAAATTGCCCGAAAACGAACGGCCTCGGACGCAGCCTCTCCCTCAAGAATGACCTGCAAACCGTCACCCAGAACAGTTGCCCAGTTATGGCCGGCGTCCTGCAGCGAATCCTGCACCGCATCGACCGATCGATCCTCGACAACGGCGACGGTGGCTTGTGCGGCAAAGACCGAAACGATCGCAGCCACGACAAACGCGGCAAGGGGAATAAACAAAGAAGAAAGGCGCATGGCGTCCAATCACATAATTTGGCTGTTGTTGTCCTAAGCCGCTTGCGGCCAAGGTTCAATCAAAGGAACCACGCAACGGCGAAAAACAGCACAGGGATCAGCCCTGCATCACGGTTCGAGCGGAAAATACGCAGCAGTCCGGCGGAATCATCCGCGTCGAACTGGCGCAACTGCCAAGCAAGATGCCAGCCCATCGCCCATGGCCCGCCCAACGCGACAACCAGCGCCAGCACGGACCGGTCAATCGCTGCACCAATGACGGCCAGCCCGATCAGCAGCACCGTCATGGCCAGGAAACGCCGCAGCCAGTTGCGGCTGTTGTCTCCGAACAGGCGGGCGGTGGATTTCACACCGATCAGCGCGTCATCTTCGGCGTCCTGATGCGCATAGATCGTGTCATAAAACAGCGTCCAGGCAATCCCGCCGACATACAGAACCACTGCAGGCCAGCCCAGACTGCCCGTATGCGCAGTCCACGCGAGCAGTGCCCCCCAATTGAACGCGAGGCCCAGAAACACCTGCGGCCACCATGTAAACCGCTTGGCAAACGGATAGATCGCTACAGGCAGCAGGGCCAAAGCGCCTAGCGCAATTGCCGCCCAGTTGAATGTGAGCAGGATCACGAGCGACAGCAACGTTTGCACCAGCATCCACGCCAGCGCTGCGCGCACGCCGACAAGCCCCGATGGAATGGGCCGTGACGCGGTGCGCGCGACCGAACCGTCAATGTCACGGTCCGTGATGTCGTTCCATGTGCACCCCGCGCCGCGCATCAGGAACGCCCCCAGCGCACAGGCCAAAGCGATCCATAGATCATACCAGCCAAAACGCCCGGTCATCAGCATGGCCAGCGCCAACCCCCACCAACATGGTAGCAGCAGCAACCATGTACCGATGGGCCTGTCCGCACGGCTTAGCCGCAGAAACGGGCGCGTAGCGGCAGGCGCAAAACGGTCCACCCAGTTTCCCGCAACGGCATCGGAAACCTGCCCGCTCTGCTCTGGTATCGGCGCGTTGTCGGTCATATGTTCCGCCCATGGCTTCGATTGTGCGCCTCTTTGTAAACGCCCCGCTGGATAGGGGGCAAGGCATCACGCTGACGGATCAGGCGCATTACCTCGCCAACGTCATGCGGCTGGGTGCTGGCGATGTCATTCATGTCTTTAACGGGCGTGACGGCGAATGGGCGGCGCGCATAGATGCCGCCAGCCGCAAGCGGGTTGAACTGACGGTCGAGGCGCAGACCAAGCCGCTGCAAATGCCCCCCGATCTTTGGCTGCTGTTTGCCCCGATCAAGAAAGCGCGCACCGATTTCATCGTCGAAAAGGCGGCGGAAATGGGCGCGGCGCGCATCTGCCCGGTGCAGACCGATTTCACCAATTCCGAGCGCATCCGGCAGGACCGCCTTCAGGCCCACGCGATCGAGGCGGCGGAACAATGCGGCGGCACCTATGTCCCCGAAGTCACTAAGTTGCAGAAACTGGGCAAGCTGCTGGATGATTGGCCCGCTGATCGTCAGTTGATGTTTTGCGACGAAAGGATGGTGGGTCAAAGCCCCGCCCTACCGGAAAACGGCGGCCCTTGGGCGATCCTGATTGGTCCCGAGGGCGGCTTTTCCGATACGGAACGCAAGCGCCTGCATGCCCTGCCCTATGCGCACGCGGTCAGCCTTGGCCCACGCATCCTGCGCGCCGATACGGCTGCGGTGGCCGCGCTGACCGTGTGGCAACAACAGTTGGGCGACTGGTGATGCGCCCCGCCAAGCAGGCCGAACTGCCCGCGATCACCGCGTTTCTGACAGATCACATCGCCACCGCGATGTTCCCGCTGTCCAACCTTGCTCGGTATGGCTGGGGCAGTGCTGCCCCGCGCGGGCCGCGGTTCTGGGTCGCTGAACACAACGGGCAAATCACCGATGTCCTGACGATCACCAACGAAGGTATGGTCATGCCCAACTGCCCGTCGGGCGACTGGTCCGAAATTGCGCAAATCTGCGCGGATCGCCCGCTGATCGGGCTTACGGGTGGCAGTGACCAATGCGATGCCGTCCTCGTGGCGCTCAAGCTTACGGAGGCTCCTGCGGGCATCAACGGGCGCGAACCGCTGATGCAGCTTGATCTGGCCGATCTTGTCACGCCTGACGGTAACGGACAGCTTGAGCCGCTGGCGGAAACTAACAAATCACAAATGGCTGACTGGCGCGCCGCATTTGTCACCGAGGCGATGGGCGCTGACCCTGACAAGGCCGCCTCAATCGGCGCGCGTGACGTAGCGACCTATATCACCAACGACAGCCACCGTGTGCTGGTTGTCAATGACGCCCCTGTCGCACTGACCGGTTTCAATGCGACCCTGCCCGACACCGTGCAAATCGGTGGCGTTTATACCCCGCCCGACTTGCGGGGGCGTGGATATGCACGCCGCGCGGTTGCCTTGCATCTGGCCGAGGCGCGCGATGACGGCGCGCGCAACGCCATCCTTGCTGCTGCCAACCCTGCTGCACGGCGCGCCTATGCAGCTTTGGGGTTTCAGCGCACCGGCGATTTCACGCTTCATATCTTCAAGACCCCACAGGTGGCGCATGGCTGATTTTATCCGCCCCGAAGCCCGCGCAGGTCTGCTGCGCTGGGCCGAAACCGCGGTCTGGATCGGTATCACCCTGTTCGGCGTCTGGCTGTTCCTGCGCGGCGGGTTGTTCTGGCAAGTCATCGGCGCGCTGGTCACGGTAACGGGCATCGCCCTGACCCTGATCGCGGCACGCAACGCCCGTTTCCCCCAAGGGCACGATGGCCCCGGCGTTGTCGAAGTTGACGAACGCCAGATCACCTATTTCGGACCGTCTGGCGGCGGCTCGGTGTCGATTGATCACCTGACCCGCGTTGAAATCGAAACCACGGATCAGGGACCGTTGGGCAGTGACCTGATCTGGACTTTCTTTATGGATGGCGCGGCGCCGCTGATGATTCCCGGCAATGCGGCAGGGGCGGATACGCTATTTGATGCATTGGCGGCCTTGCAGGGCGTAAACTATGAAAAAGCGATCAGCGCCGCGCAATCGACCGAAAACGCGCGCTTTACCATCTGGCAAAAACCGCACCGCCAGTTGCATTAAGTTGACCCGCGCCGCATTGACACTGGCGCGCGTTACGATCACCCCTAGAAACCTGAAACACCCCAAAGCGAGGCCAAACCCATGTCCATTCCACAGTCCGGCGGCGGCCCCATTGAAAGCCATGATCAACTTGCCGAACTGCTGGCCAAGGGCTGCAAGCCCAAGGACAAATGGCGCATCGGAACCGAGCATGAAAAGTTTGGCTATTGCAAAGACACACTCAAGCCCCTGCCCTATGAAGGTGATCGGTCCGTCAAGGCGGTGCTGACAGCCCTGCGCGACACTTACAACTGGGCCGAGGTGCTGGAAGGCGGCAATATCATCGGCCTTGAAAAGGACGGCGCAAATGTCAGCCTTGAACCGGGCGGGCAGCTGGAGCTGTCAGGCGCACCACTGGAAACCATCCACCAGACTTGCGACGAGGTGAACGAACACCTGCGCGAGGTCAAGGATGTGGCCGACAAGATCGGCGTGGGGTTCATCGGCCTTGGGGCAGCCCCGATCTGGACCCATGACCAGATGGATATGATGCCCAAGGGCCGCTACAAACTGATGACCGATTACATGGGCCGTGTCGGCAGCCATGGCACGCAGATGATGTATCGGACCTGCACCGTGCAGGTGAACCTCGACTTTGGCAGCGAGGCGGACATGGTGCAGAAACTGCGCGTCGCGTTGGCCCTGCAACCCGTCGCCACCGCCTTGTTCGCCAACTCGCCGTTTTTCGAGGGCAAGCCGAACGGCCATAAATCATGGCGCAGCCGCATCTGGCGCGATCTTGATCCCGACCGCACCGGCATGCTGCCATGGGTGTTCGAGGACGGCATGGGGTTTGAACGCTGGGCGGAATGGGTGCTGGATGTGCCGATGTATTTTGTTTACCGCGACGGCAAATACATCGACGCGTTGGGCCAGTCATTCCGCGACTTTCTGAAAGGCGAACTGCCCGCCCTGCCCGGCGAAAAGCCGACCCTGTCTGATTGGGCCGACCACCTGACAACCGTCTTCCCCGAAGCGCGGATCAAGCAATTCATCGAAATGCGCGGGGCCGATGGTGGCCCGTGGCGGCGTTTGTGTGCCCTCCCCGCGTTCTGGGTCGGGCTGACCTATGACCAAGAGGCGCTGGATGCCGCTTGGGATCTGGTCAAGGGTTGGGACGCTGAAACCCGCGAGGCCCTGCGCGTGGCCGCATCCGTGGACGGGTTGCAGGCCAGGGTGGGCAACATTTCCATGCACGACCTTGCCCGCGAGGCCGTGGCGATTTCCGAAACCGGGTTGCGCAATCGCGCCAAACCGGGCGCGGGCGGGATGCTACCCGATGAAACCCACTTTCTGAATGCGCTTCACGAAACTATCGAGACAGGCAAGACGCCCGCCGATGAACTGTTGGACCGCTACAATGGCGATTGGAACGGCGATCTGACGCGGATTTACGGCGAATACAGCTACTGACGCAAAAGGCGCGCCAAATGGGCGCGCCTTTAAATAATCCTGCGGACCGGATCAGGCCAGCGGGTCTTCGCCAAACCGGTTCGGGCCTTTTGTGCCTTCGGTCACGAACCAGACCAGCAGCAAGATGATACCCACGATTGGCACCAGACCTATCAGGAACCACCAGCCGGACTTGTCCTTGTCGTGCAGACGACGAATGCCCGCAGTGATGATCGGGATTATCAGTGCAAGCGAAATCAGCCCGCCGATGATCATGATCACATTGGATTGCATGGCCGCGCCAAGCTGGGTCGGAAGTGTCCCGACCAGAACAACAAACAGATAAAACCACCAATACTCCGCGCGCCGCGCGCGCCCCTGAATTGTGAAATACTTGTTAAGGCAGGTGCGAATTGCGTCCCCAAACCCCATAATACTTTCCTTTCAAATCAAATAGACATACTTACGTGCGCGCAGCATCGTCTATTTTGTTATGAAAGCAAAAGACTTTTTCAGGTCAGGATTTCGCGCCGATCTTGGTCTCGGTTCCGGCACGCAACCGGGCGATGTTGCCCCAATGACGTGCATAGACCAGCACGGCCAGCCCGATCCCAAGGAAAAAGAAATCGCCGTGTCCTAGCAGGCTGGCCCAAAGTGGCCCCAAGCCCGCAGCCATGAGGGCGGCAAGCGACGAATACCGCAGCAAAATTGCGATAAACAACCACGTGGCGCAAACCGCCAGACCAACCGGCCAAGCCAGCGCTAGCACAATGCCGATATAGGTCGCGACACCCTTGCCGCCACGAAAGCCCAGCCAGATGGGAAAACAGTGGCCGACAAAAGCCGCAAGGGCTGCAATCTGCGCTGCGTCCTCGCCAGCCATGGCCCGCGCCAGCAATACGACAACCGCGCCCTTGCCCGCATCAAACAGCAGGGTCAGCGCGGCCGCTTTCTTGTTGCCCGTGCGCAGAACGTTGGTTGCACCAATGTTGCCTGACCCGATCTCGCGCAGGTTGCCCAGCCCCATAACCCGTGCAAGAATCACACCAAACGGCACCGACCCGAGCAGATAGCCAATCGTCGCCCAAAGGGTCAGCACGATCGCGGTGTTTTCGATCAATGGCATCTAGGCCTCCTCGGTCACGTCTTGGCCCGCGACCCATGTTCCCAGCACCCGCCCCTGAAGGCGCGCGCCGTCAAAGGGAGTGTTCTTGGATTTGGAGCGCAGCTTAGCACGATCCAGCAGAAACGGCGCATCCGGATCGAACAGCACCAGATCAGCAGGCGCGCCGACAGCCAGCCGCCCCGTATCAAGGCCCAAGCGGCGCGACGGGTTCAGCGACATGGCGCGGAACAGCGTCGGCAGGTCCAACTGCCCCGCATGATAAAGGCGCAAGGCAGCGGGCAGCAAAGTTTCAAGGGCGACCGCCCCGCTCGCCGCTTCCTCGTAGGGCAGGCGTTTGCTTTCCTCGTCTTGCGGCGTGTGCATGGAACTGATGATGTCGATCAACCCGCTGGCAACTGCCGCCACCACGGCCAGCCGGTCATCCTCGCTGCGCAGGGGCGGTTTGAGTTTGAAAAAGGTCCGGTAATCGGCCACGTCCAATTCGTTCAGCGTCAGGTGGTGGATGCCCACACCGGCGGTAATATCCAGCCCGTTCGCCTTGGCCCGTTCCAGCGCAGGCAGGGCGCGGGCGGTGGTGATCTGGTCCGCGTGATAGCGCGCGCCGGTCATTTCCAGCAGGGCGATATCGCGGTCCAATCCCATGCGTTCGGCCATCGGGCTGACGCCGGGAAGGCCGCGCAGGGAGGCAAACTTGCCGCTTGTCACGGCGGCACCATGCGACAGGTTCGGTTCCTGCACATGGGCGATCACCAGTGCACCCAGACTGCGCGCATAGGTCAGTGCGCGGGTGTAAACCTTGGTGTCGGTGACAACGCGGTCGCAATCGGTAAACGCCACCGCGCCCGCGTCTTTCAGAAAGCCGATCTCGACCATCTCGCGGCCCTCGCGCCCTTTGGTGAGCGCCGACATGGGCAGCACCCGCACGGGGCTGTCGGCAAGCGCGCGCTTGGCGACGAATTCCAACACCTCGGGTGTGTCAATCGCGGGGGCCGTATCAGGACGCGTGACCATCGTCGTGACACCACCCGCCGCCGCCGCGCGCCCTGCACTGCGGAAACTTTCCTTGTGGCGTTCACCCGGTTCGCTGACCTTGACGCCGATATCGACGATACCGGGGGCAAGGCATTTCCCGCCACAATCAAGGCCGGCCTTGGGCGCGTCACCGGCTCCGACCTCGGCAATCACGCCTTCACTGACACGCAGCCAGCCGATGCTGTCGGTGCCCGCTTCGGGATCAATCAACCGTGCGTTGGTGAAATACTGATCAGCCATCCCTAGCCCCCTTGCCGCATCGCCGCGCGAATGTCCGCGATCACCGCCTGTTTGTCCGCCTGAAACTTGAGCAAGTGTTTGTCGCCTGCGCTGGTGACAACCTGCACGGCACTCCCAAACGTCTTGAGGGCGGTAATCTGGTCCAGCCGCGCGATCCTCTGCCCCGGTCCCAACAGGCGGCGGTTCGTCAAATCCCAGCGCACCTGCATCTCGTCCGAGGCCACATAGAATGCCCGCACCGCCACAGCCGCCAGGCCACCCACAGCCCCCGTCCAGATATGCGGATTGCCCATGAAAAACAGCACGGCCATGCCAATCGCCATGGCCACAGCGGCCAGCACGATATGGTCTTTCCAATAAGTGCCACGGTCAGGGTGGAAACTGGTGATGACGGTCTCGCCCTCATCCAGTGCGGCGGTCGGGGTCAGGTCATACATCGCTAGCCCCCGATCCAGATCATCGCCACGACCAGCAAGGCCAGCACGATCAAAACAATCGTCGCAACGCGCCCTGACATAGCCGCGTCAGACGGTTTTGGCCGCCCGCCCGCCATGACGCCTGTCGCGCTTTCGGCGCGCAGGGGGATCATCTGCGGGATGTCGACATTGTCTTGGTATGTTGCAACCCAACGCAAGGGCGCGCGCGGCGTGAGCGTTTGTTCAAACCCGCCAAAGGCAGCGGAAAAGACGATCACGACCGTGCCTTTGATGCCGTCCAGCAAGGCGCGGTCCTGTTGCACCGCCGCGCTTGGCATGCCCAACCCTTCTTCGACGTATCCGGCCAGCCCGACCCCATCCAGTTCGTCAACGTCGATCACTTCAACGAAGTCTTCATCAAATAAAGTCGCGCCCAACGCCGACTTGAGCAACCAATGCGCATCGCCGTCAACATCGTGGGTCTGCCGTGCAAACGCGTCCACCTCATCCGCAGGGAGATCGAGGGCGAAAATCCGTACGACCCCGTGTTCCGTCGCGGTGATGTTCATGGTGTCACTCACACCATCACCCCGCCCGTTTTGGCCTGCCGCGCGGCGCGCAGATTGCGGGCCAGAAGGTCCATCGCGGCCATGCGCACAGCGACACCCATTTCTACCTGTTTCTGGATAACCGAGCGGTTGATGTTGTCTGCAATCGTTCCATCAATTTCCACACCACGGTTCATCGGGCCGGGGTGCATGACGATGGCGTCATCCTTGGCAAAGCCCAGTTTTTCAGCGTCCAGCCCATAGCGGTGATAATACTCGCGTTCGGACGGGATGAAACCGCCATCCATGCGTTCCTTTTGCAGACGTAGCATCATGACCACATCCACATCAGCCAACCCTTCGCGCATGTCCTCGTAAACCTCGACACCGAATTCACTGATCCCCGATGGCATCAGGGTCGGTGGGCCGATCAGGCGGATGCGGTTTTCCATCTTGCCCAAAAGCAGGATGTTGGACCGTGCCACGCGCGAATGGGCGATATCGCCGCAAATCGCGATATTCAGCCGGTGCAGCCGCTTTTTCTCGCGCCGGATCGTCAAGGCGTCAAGCAAGGCCTGCGTCGGGTGTTCGTGCCGCCCGTCACCGGCGTTCAGCACGGCGCAATTCACCTTTTGCGCCAGCAGGTCCACAGCCCCGGAATGCGGATGGCGCACGACCAGCAGGTCAGGGTGCATCGCGTTCAGGGTCAGGGCGGTATCAATCAGGGTCTCGCCCTTTTTGATGCTGGACGCCTGCATGCCCATGTTCATCACATCTGCGCCAAGGCGTTTGCCCGCCAGTTCGAAACTGGCCTGCGTGCGGGTCGAGTTTTCAAAGAACATGTTGATCTGGGTCAGGCCTGCCAGCACATCGGAATGTTTGTTTTCGTTCCGGTTCAGATCAACATATTGATCCGCCAGATCCAGCAATGTGGTGATTTCATCGGGGGCAAGGTTTTCGATGCCCAGCAGATGCGTCGCGCGGAATGTCATGTGGCCTCCTGCCCGAATTTGATGGGTTATAGGAAGGCTGGGGCGCGGCGGCAAGGCGTGAGCGCAGAATCCGCTGCACATTCCGGCGCGGCGCACTTAAACTTGGCGCATGGATTCGCAGCAATCATATTGGACGAACCGCGCCCTTCTGGAATGGCAGGTTGAAATGGGCGCGACCGAGGCGATGCTTGACGCGCCTGTGAACCGCTATGACCTGCCCGATCAGGTTGCCAAACCCGTGGCAAAACCTGCGGAAACGTCAAAGTCAGGCGTGCCTGACCTGCCCGTCGCACCCAAGGTCGATACGGTGGCCGAAGCCTTGCGCGTGACCCATGCCGCACCTGACATCCCCGCGTTGCAAGCGGCCCTCGCGGCGTTTGATCACTGTGGCCTGAAGAAGGGTGCGCGCAATCTTGTCTTTGCCGATGGTGATCCGACCGCGCGTGTGATGATCATCACCGATCCGCCCGAAAAAGACGAAGATCGCGCCGGATTGCCCTTTGCGGGTTGCAACAAGGCGCTGCTGGACAAGATGCTGGCGGCGATTGACCTTGGGTTTGCTGATGCAGTGACACCGGTTTACGCAACATCCGTCATCCCGTGGCGCCCCGCCCAAGACCGCCCGCCCGATGACGTCGACCGCGAGATGCTGCTGCCCTTCCTGCACCGC
Source organism: Octadecabacter sp. R77987 (assembly GCF_042466115.1). NCBI lineage: Bacteria > Pseudomonadati > Pseudomonadota > Alphaproteobacteria > Rhodobacterales > Roseobacteraceae > Octadecabacter > Octadecabacter sp. R77987. The sequence goes on from NZ_JAXHBQ010000001.1 coordinate 1,708,997, forward strand.
CACATCACGCTGGCCGATCCCGATGTGCTGGTGCTGATGGGTAGCGTGGCCTGTCATGCCCTTCTGGGCGAATCCGGCATAACGCGTTTGCGCGGCCACTGGGCCGAAGTGCTGGGCCGCCCCGCCTTGCCCATGTTCCACCCCGCCCACCTGCTGCGCACGCCCGCCGCCAAGCGCGAGGCCTGGGCGGATTTATTGGCGTTGAAGGCGCGGCTGGATGGTTGATCCGCTGACACTGGTGGCCTTTGTGCCCGCCGCGCTGGCACTGAACCTCACGCCGGGCGCGGATATGATGTTTTGCCTTGGTCAGGGGGTGCGATCCGGGCCACGCGCCGCAATTGCCGCAAGTGCGGGTATTTCGGTTGGCGGGATGGTCCATGTGACGCTTGCGGGCGTGGGCTTGGGGGCCGTGATTGCCGCCGTGCCGTGGTCCTTTGATGTAATCCGCTGGATCGGCGTGGCCTATCTGCTGTTTCTGGCCTATCGCGCACTGCACCAGACGGGTGCTGACCGCGATACGACCCCGCCAATGACAATCGCGCGTGCCTTCTCGACCGGTTTCATCGTCAACCTGACCAACCCCAAGGTAATTCTGTTCGTGTTGGCCTTTGTGCCGCAGTTTGTTGCCCCCGAGGCGGGGCCGGTCTTGGCCCAGTTCCTGATTTTCGGCGCGGTGCTGGCGATTGGCGGTTTCCTCGTCAACGGGGCAGTTGGCGTCTTTGCCGGTGGGATTGGACGCCGCTTTGCCCGTGGCGCGCGCGCGCTGGGCTGGATAACATCCGCTATCTTCATCACACTAGCCGCCCGCTTGGCCATACTGGAGCGCACATGAGCCGTATCGACGAAACCCTTGAATTCCACCCCGTCCGCATCGCCATCCTGACGGTCAGCGATACCCGCACCTTGGCCGAAGATAAATCGGGCCAAACGCTGGTGGATCGCCTGACCGGTGCTGGTCATACCCTTGCCGCGCGCATGATCCTTCGGGATGAACGGGCCGAGATCGCCGCACAACTGCGCGCTTGGTGCGACAACCCTGATATCGACGTGATCATTTCCACCGGCGGCACCGGCCTGACGGGGCGTGACGTCACCGTCGAAGCACACCGCGACGTCTATGAAAAAGAGATCGACGCATTCGGCACGGTGTTCACCATCGTGTCATTGCAAAAGATCGGCACGAGTGCTGTGCAAAGCCGCGCAACGGGGGGCGTTGCCAATGGCACATATCTGTTTGCCCTGCCCGGTAGCACAGGCGCTTGCAAGGACGCGTGGGATGACATCCTGTCGCTGCAACTGGATTACCGGCACCGGCCATGCAACTTTGTCGAAATTTTCCCGCGATTGGACGAACACAAGCGACGGAAATAGATTGCAGGGCCGTAATATGGCCGGGATTGCATCCAAAACATGTGAAACCACGTATATTTATCGTGAACACAAAACGCGCGGAGACGGCACCACATGAGATTTTTGCGCCGAAGCATGATTGGCATCTTTCTGTTGTCCATGACACTCGCCCTGTTCGCATGGGCGGGACAGATGGTTTACAGCGCCGTGCAAACCCGCATCAACGCCGAGCCGCGCAGTTTTCCGCAGCGCGAAAGGGTGCTTTCCGTCAATGTCGCCACAATCACGCCAGAAACCATCACGCCGGAACTGACCGTGTTTGGCGAATTGCGCAGCCGGAAAACCCTTGATCTGCGCCCGTCTGTTGGCGGCACCGTGCTTGAAACGGCAGATGCCTTTGTCGAAGGTGGCGCTGTGCAGGCGGGCGACATGCTGTTGCGGATTGATCCGGTTGATGCGCAAGCCGCACTTGACCGTCTTGCCGCCGACCTAAGTGACGCCGAAGCCGAAAGCCGTGATGCGGCCCGCGCCCTGACTCTGGCCCGCGACGAACTTGCCGCCGCCGAGCAACAAACCGCATTGCGCGAAACCGCCCTGACCCGCCAGCGTGACCTGCTGCAACGGGGTGTCGGTTCGACCGCCGCCGTGGAAGCCGCCGAACTGGCCGTGTCGTCCGCACGGCAGGCGGTATTGTCGCGCCGCCAGGCCATTGCAAGTGCCGAGGCGCGCATTGACCTTGCAGCGACCCGTCTGGCGCGCGTCCGCATTAACCTTGCCGAGGCCGAGCGCGCGCTGGCTGACACCGAAATTCGTGCCGCATTTGACGGCACATTGGCAGATGTCACTGTCACTGATGGTGGCCGCGTCACCGCAAACGAACGGATCGCGCAACTGATCGACCCCTCCCAACTTGAGGTCACGTTTCGCGTGTCCACCTCGCAATACGCGCGTCTGTTGAATGCCGATGGCACATTGATGCGCGCACCGGTTCGCGTGACCTTGGATGTGTCGGGCGTTGACCTCTCTGCGACGGGCACAATCACCCGCGAAGGGGCCGCCGTGGGTGACGGGCTTACAGGGCGGATCATCTTTGCGACGCTTGACACCGCATTGGGCTTTCGCCCCGGCGATTTTGTGACTGTCGCGATTGATGAACCCGCGCTTGAGAACGTAGCGCGGCTGCCCGCCACGGCGCTTGCTGCGGACGGATCACTGCTGTTGGTTGGCGAAGAAAACCGCCTCCAACAGGTGCCGGTCACATTGCTGCGCCGTCAGGGAAACGATGTGATCGTCAGCGCGCCGCAGTTGACCGGACAGTCTGTTGTTGCTGAACGCTCGCCACTTTTGGGCGCTGGAATTCGTGTGAACCCGATTGTTCCCGGTGGCGCAACCGCGGCCCCTGCTCTGCCCGAAACCATCGCCCTGGATGCGGATCGTCGCGCGCGACTTGTTGCCTTTGTTACCGAAAGCCGCATGCCCGACGAGGCAAAGACACGCATCCTGTCGCAACTTGAACAAGACGAAGTGCCCTCTGAAGTCGTCACCCGTCTTGAAAGCCGGATGGGAAGCTGACGATGGCACGCGCTGGCGGCATTCTATCCTATTTCACGCGTCACCGCACGGCGGCCAACCTGCTGCTTGTGGTGCTGATCGCCGCAGGAATCGCCGCGATGCCAAAGATGCGCGCGCAGTTCTTTCCCGATGTGATCATCGACACGGTCAGCGTATCAGTCACCTGGTCGGGCGCGGGGGCCGAGGACGTGGACGCCGCGATCGTGCAGGTCCTGGAACCGGCTTTGCTATCGGTTGACGGGGTTACGGCCAGTTCAGCGCGCTCCAGCGAAGGGCGCGCCTCGGTCACGCTTGAGTTCGAGCCGGGCTATGACATGGCGCAGGCCGCTGAAGACGTGCAAATCGCAGTCGATGCAACCAGCAATCTGCCCGAAGAATCCGAAGATCCCATCGTGCGCCGTGGTGCCTGGAGCGACCGTGTCACCGATGTGATCATCACTGGCCCCGTGGGCACAGAACAACTGGGCCGCTTTGCCGATGAACTGGTAACGCGCCTGTTTGCGGCAGGTGTCACACGATCCACGATCCAAGGTGTCGCCGCCCCCAGCACCGTGATCGAAGTGCCATCGCTTTCGCTGATCCGTCATGACGTCACCATGTCAGAGATCGCCACCGCCATCGGCCAGGAAGTCAACGCCGATCCAGCCGGTGACGTCAGTGGCGCATCGCGTGTGCGCACGGGTGTCGAGAAACGTTCGGCTGATGAAATCGCAGGGATCGTGCTGCGCACCAATGCCGATGGGTCAACGCTGACGGTCGGCGATGTCGCACGTATCACTGTTGAAGGGGTCGACCGCGAACGCGCCTATTATGTGGGCGACGACCCGGCCATTTCCATCCGTGTTGACCGGTCCGACAAGGGCGATGCGATTGACCTGCAAGCGCGCGTCGAAGACGTCGCCGCCGCCATGCAGGCGACCCTACCCGCAGGCGTTACCGTTGAACTGATCCGCACGCGCGCCGACTATATCACCGGGCGCTTGAACATCTTGCTTGAGAACGGCGCGATGGGCCTTGCACTGGTGGTTGGCCTGCTGTTCTTGTTCCTGAATGCGCGCACCGCGTTCTGGGTCGCCGCCGGTATTCCAGTGGCGATGTTTGCTGCGATTGCGCTGATGTATCTGGCGGGGCTGACGATCAACATGATCAGCCTTTTCGCGCTGATCATCACGCTTGGGATTGTGGTGGATGATGCGATCGTTGTCGGCGAACACGCCGATTACAGGGTCAGGCGATTGGGCGAACACCCCGTCGAAGCTGCTGAAAACGCCGCGCGCCGCATGTTCAGCCCTGTCTTTTCCGCCACGATCACCACCGTGATTGCCTTTTTCGGGCTGGTGGTGATTGGCGGGCGCTTTGGCGATCTGATTTCCGACATTCCCTTTACGGTGATCGTGGTTCTGATTGCCTCGCTGGTGGAATGTTTTTTGATCCTGCCACACCACATGTCCCATGCCCTGTCGCCCGGCGCGCGTGGCAAGTGGTATGACGCGCCTTCGCGCTTTGTGAACCGCCGCTTTGACTGGGTGCGTGAAAACTTGTTCCGGCCGATGATGGCAGGTGTCATTTGGGCGCGTTATCCAGTGATGGCGGGCGTCTTCGTGGTCCTTGCCAGCCAAGTGTCCCTGTTCGTCAAAGGTGACGTTCAATGGCGGTTCTTCAACTCGCCCGAACAGGGTTCGGTGACAGGCAATTTCGCGATGCTTCCCGGAGCGACGCGCGAGGACACGCTGGCAATGATGCGCGAACTGCAGCGCGCCGCAACCGATCTGGGCGTCGAATACGAGGCCGAGTATGGCACCAACCCAATCGACTACGTGATTGCCGAAATCGGTGGCAATTCGGGCCGTGGCCTTTCGGGCGCCGATACCAAGGACGCCGACCAGCTTGGCGCCATTTCCATCGAACTGATCGACGCCGATCTGCGCCCCTATTCCAGTTTTGCATTTGTCGCGGCCCTGCAAGACGCGGTTGTGCAACACCCGATGGCCGAAACTGTCAGCTTTCGCAGTTGGGCAAGCGGGCCGGGTGGCGACGATATCGACATCCAGCTTTACGGCGCGACGGCCGAAACCCTGAAATCCGCCTCCGAGGCCTTGAAAACCGCGCTTGCGCAATTCCCCGAAGTATCCGCCGTCGAAGACACGCTGGCCTATGACAAAGAAGAGCTGATCCTTGACCTGACAGCGCAGGGACAGGCGCTTGGTTTCACGATTGACGGCTTGGGCCGCGTGTTGCGCGATCACCTGAACGGGATCGAGGCGGCAACCTATCCCGATGGCCCACGCAGCGCGACAATCCGCGTCGAACTACCTGCAGGCGAACTCACGGCCGATTTTCTGGAACGGACCCAGATGCGCACGCCAGCAGGTGATTATGTGCCGCTGGCCGATATCGTATCTGTGGATCGCCGCACCGGATTTTCCACCGTGCGGCGCGAAAACGGCATCATGTTGATTTCCGTCACGGGTGATCTGACGGATGATGACGCCGACCGCGCCGCCGAGGTTACAAAGCAGATCAACGAAACCATCCTGCCACAGATCGAACAGGATTACGGGGTCAGCACCAACCTGTCGGGTCTGAGCGAGCAGGAAAACGAGTTTCTGAATGACGCGCGCACCGGTCTGATCTTTGTGCTGACAGGGATATTCCTGACGCTCGCCTGGATTTTCTCAAGCTGGACACGTCCGCTGGTGGTCATGGCGATCATTCCCTTTGGTCTGATCGGAACTATCTACGGGCATAACCTGTGGGGCCTGCCGATGAGCATGTTTTCCATTGTCGGCATGATCGGCATGACAGGGATTATCATCAACGATTCCATCGTGCTGGTGACGACAATTGACGACTATGCCAAGACCCGCGGGCTTATACCGGCGATCATCGACGGGGCATGTGACCGTCTGCGCCCTGTCTTGCTGACGACGCTGACAACGGTGCTGGGCCTTGCGCCGCTGCTTTATGAAGGGTCCAGTCAGGCGGAATTTCTGAAACCGACAGTGATCACGCTGGTTTATGGCCTTGGGTTCGGGATGGTGATTGTGCTGCTGGTGGTTCCCGCGCTGATGGCGATGCAACAAGACATCCACAAGCAGATCCGCGCCGCGCGCCGTGCGTTGCGCAGCGGTGATGCCGGTGCGCGATTGCCTGCCGGTGTTGCTGCACTTGGGGCTGCCGCTTTGTTTGCATTTCTGATGGCGCCCATGATCATCACCGGCGCGCCGCTACCAGCCCTTGCCAGCGCACTACCGATGTTGAACGGTGGTATGAGCGTGGCTTTCGGATTGTTCGCGGTCAGTGTCGCGCTTTGGATAGTTTTGGTCTATTTCGCATCAGTCGCGCTTGCGCTGACCCTGCGCAAAACGGCCTAGCCGCCCGCAACGCAACCGCGAATGTCAACGGCACTCCCCCGCGACAGCAGGGTGATCCGCACCGCGGAGCGGTCAAGCGCGAACGCGCCGCCATCCATGTGGATCATATCGGCCTGCGAGACGATCATGCCGCCTTCGCGTGTCATGCTGGGTTCGGATACCCAAACCGCATCATTGCCCGCTTCGATCACCACCGCATCTGCCTGCGCAAATGGCACCCGAGTGGTGATCTGCAATCCATTGGCAAGCGGCGCTATTGCACAGCTGACCGTGCCCACACCTGCTTCGCCCTGCGTTTGCGGGCGATCCGCAAGGGCCGCCAGAATGGCAACATCGCGTGTGCCGTCGACGGGCAAGATCGCATCAAAGTCGAATGTCATCGGCACGCAGATATCTTCGCACACACCGATCTGCACGGCGCCGCGCATCTGCACAGGCGCGCCCGAATCCGGCACCGTAAGTTCAACCGGAATGACAACGTCACCATGATAGCCGATGCTGCGCATCCCGTTCTGGTCCATCACTTCGGGGATCGGCCAGTGAAACTGTGCAGCGGCGATGTTCTGTGACCCGTCCCACTGAAACTGCGGCGGGATCCCCGCATCACCGGGTGCGCGCCAATAGGTCTTCCAACCGGGCGCAAGGCTGATCCGCACCCCCGCCATATGCGTGCCGTGGTCGGTGCGCCAACCGGGCAGGATTTCGAACGCCGCGACGCCATCCATCGGGTCGGCATCAGCAGGCGCGGAAAATGCGACAAGCGCGGCAAGGGTCAGGGCAACGGGTTTCATTATGCCTTAGTTATGCATGATCCATGCAATGGGAAGTCACGTTTGGGCGAGAATGCTGTCACACACCCCTTGCGCGTGGCTGCCCTGCACCACATCATTAGGGGTATGGAACCCGTCACCGATACCCTTACAGGCCAGTTGCTGATTGCCATGCCGGGCATGGGCGATCCGCGTTTTGCCCATAGCGTCATCTATGTCTGCGCCCATTCCGATGATGGCGCGATGGGCTTGATCGTGAACAAACCCGCGCCCGAAGTGCGATTTGCCGACCTTCTGGAACAGTTGAACATCCCCACGGGCCACGGCACCCGCGACATTCGTGTGCATTTCGGCGGCCCCGTGGAAAACGGGCGTGGGTTCGTGCTGCATTCGGGTGATTATCAGTCGGGCGCAGGCACACTCGAAGTAGACGACGCAATCAGCATGACCGCAACACAGGACATTCTGGAAGACATCGCCGCAGGCAACGGACCAGAACGGTCCATGCTCGCGTTGGGGTATTCCGGTTGGGGACCGGGCCAGCTTGAAGGGGAAATTGCCCAGAACGGTTGGCTGACCGCCTCTGCCCCTGCGGACATCCTGTTCGGGCGCGCCAACGAACACAAGTGGAGCGCCGCCCTCAAGGTGTTGGGAATTGATCCGCTACTGCTGTCATCCGAGGCCGGTCACGCCTGATCGCGCGGGGCCGCCGCGCGCGCCAAACGGTCATTGATCGCAGCGCCCAGCCCGTGCATCGGGATCGGCGACACCGCAATCCGCTGCGCGCCCATCGCATCAAGTTCATGCAACATCGCAAAGAGGTTCGCCGCCGCCTCGACCAGATCACCGCTATGCGACAGGTTCAGCGGCGCATCGACAGGGCCAAAGCCCAACAGAACCTCACCATCGTGAACATCGGTCGCGTTCAGCCGCACTTTGCCTTGCGGCGCGTAATGCGACTCCATCTGGCCGGGAGCCGTCAGCACGCCGCCATCCGGCCCTTCGGCCGGATCACCTCCCAAACATGCCGCAATCGCCTCGCGCGGGAGGCCGCCCGCGCGCAGCAGCACTGGTGAACCGTCGCAGCCGACAATCGTGGATTCCACGCCGACACCGCAGTTTCCGCCATCCACAACCGCATCAATACGTCCGTTCAGCCCTGCGATCACGTGATCGGGCGATGTCGGGCTAATACGTCCCGATGGATTGGCGGATGGGGCGGCAACAGGCCCGCCAAATTCATGCAACAACGCTTGGGCCACCGGATGGTCGGGCACACGCACGGCCAGTGTCGACAGACCCGCAATCACGAGCGGGGCAATGCCGGCATCGGCACGGATCGGCAGCACCAAAGTCAGCGCACCTGGCCAGAAGGCCTGCGCAAGCGCGCGCGCCTCATGGGAAAAATCACACAGGGTTTGGGCTGTTTCCAGATCGGCCACATGCACGATCAACGGGTTGAACGTTGGCCGCCCCTTGGCAGCAAAAACCTGCGCCACGGCGCGATCATCGCGCGCATCCGCCCCCAGCCCATAAACGGTTTCCGTCGGAAAGGCGACCAACCCGCCCGCGCGCAATACATCTGCTGCTGCCGCGATGCCGGCAGCGTCTGACGCAAGGATATCGGTCGTTTTCAAAGTCATGACGCTGCGTTCAGGTTGCGGGGCGGGATGTCAGGCGTAGTTTTACCCTATTGCAAACCTCATAGCGGCGCCCGTCGGGATTTCCAAGCTGCGCAAACGTCTCGGAGTATGTCATGGCTTATCAATCCCCCATCAACGATCTGCGCTTCCTGATGGATCATGTGGTTGGTTTTGATGCCGTGGCCGCCACCGACCGTTACGCCGAGGCAACGCCGGATATGGTTGACGCAATCCTGACCGAAGCGGCCAAGATGTGTGACGCGGTTTTGGCCCCCCTGCAGCGCAATGGCGATTTGCATCCCGCCGTGTTGGAAAACGGCGTTGTGCGCACCTCGCCCGGATTTGCGGACGGGTATCGCGCGATCGCCGAAGGGGGTTGGATCGGCATGTCGGCCGATCCTGAAAACGGCGGCATGGGCCTGCCGATGACCCTCACAACCGCCGTCAACGACATGATGTCGGGCGCCTGTCTGTCGCTGCAACTGAACCCGCTGATGTGCCAAGGCCAGATCGAGGCACTGGAACATCACGCCAATGACGCGATCAAGGCACTGTATCTGCCCAAGCTGATCAGCGGTGAATGGTGCGGCACGATGAACCTGACCGAACCGCAGGCGGGCAGCGATGTGGGTGCCCTGCGCAGCAAGGCCGAACCCAACGGTGACGGGTCTTATGCAATCAGCGGCCAGAAGATCTACATCAGCTGGGGCGATAACGATTTTACCGAAAACGTCTGCCACCTTGTGCTGGCCCGCCTGCCTGATGGTGTGCCCGGCACCAAGGGGATCAGCCTGTTCATGGTCCCTAAATTCATTCCCGACGGCGATGGCAACCCCGGCGAACGCAACAGCCTGCGTGTGGTCAGCCTGGAACACAAACTGGGCCTGCACGGATCGCCTACCGCCGTGATGGAATATGACGGCGCAACCGGCTGGCTGGTCGGGCCGGAACATGGCGGCATGGCCGCGATGTTCACGATGATGAACAACGCCCGCCTTGGGGTCGGCGTGCAGGGGATCGGTGTGGCCGAAGGCGCCTATCAACACGCGCTCGCCTATGCCCAGGACCGCAAACAGGGCCGCGCTGGCGGCACAGGTGCAATCATCGAACATGCCGATGTGCGCCGGATGCTGGCGACGATGAAGGCTGACACTTACGCCGCCCGCGCCATCGCGATGGCCTGCGCCGTGGCGATTGATTTGTCTGATGATCCGGCATGGCAGGCGCGCGCGGCCTTCCTGACCCCCATCGCCAAGGCATTTGGCACCGACACAGGCATCGCCGTAGCCGAATCCGGCGTGCAGGTGCATGGCGGCATGGGCTTCATCGAGGAAACGGGCGCGGCGCAATATGCCCGCGATGTCCGTGTCACCGCGATTTACGAAGGCACGAACGGCATTCAGGCGATGGACCTTGTCGCGCGCAAGATGATGGACGGGGGCGATGCGGCTTCGGCGCTGTTGGACGAAATCGAAGCCGGATCAGAGGCCGCCAAGGCCACCCACCCCGCATTGGCCGAGGCCGTCTGGCAAGCCGCCGAAACCCTGCGCGAGACGACCGAATGGCTGACCGCGCAGGATGATCTGAACGACCGTTTTGCCGGCGCCGTGCCCTATTTGCGCGCCTTTGCGCGGGTCTTGGGCGGGCACTACCACCTGGCCGCCGCCATGACAGGTGACACGGCACGCGCGCGCCTTGCCACCTTTTATATCGAACGCCTGTTGCCCGAACATATCGGCCTGCTGGCCCATGTGCGCCAAGGGGCCGGCACGCTGTTGGCGATCACGCCGGATGATCTTGTCGCGTGATCAATTACCCGTGGAATGACCCACCTGCCGAAGGTGACGCGACCGAAGTGGCGAAAGGCATCCTTTGGATGCGCCTGCCCCTGCCAATGGCGCTGGATCATGTGAATGTCTATGCGCTGGACGATGGCGATGGCTGGAGCGTGATCGACACCGGCTTTGCATCGAACCGCAGCCGCGCGATCTGGCAAAAGCTGCTGGATGGGCCACTGGCCGGAAAGCCTGTGACCCGCGTTGTCATCACCCATCACCACCCTGATCATGTGGGCCTTGCCGGTTGGTTCGTCGATCAAGGCGCTGAACTGGTCATGCCGCGCACGCCCTATCTGATGGCACGGATGCTGACACTGGACGAACAGCCCGCCTATCCTGCCCGCACTGTTGATTTCTATCGCCGTGCGGGGATGGCCAGCGACGTTCTGGCCAAGCGGATGACCGAACGCCCCTTCAACTTTGCCGATTGTGTTGCGCCACTGCCGCTGGGTTTCACCCGCCTGCAAGAGGGTGGCACGATCACCATGGGCGGGCGTGACTGGATCGTGCGGATGGGCAACGGCCACGCGCCGGAACATGCGACTTTCTGGTGCGGTGATCTGGTGATCGGCGGCGATCAGCTTCTGCCCTCGATCAGCCCCAATATCGGCGTTTACCCGACCGAGCCAAACGCCGACCCGCTGGCCGAATGGCTTGAGGCTTGCGAACGGCTGGCGCAATTCGCCACACCGGATCAACTGGTGCTGGGCGGGCATAAGTTACCATTCACGGGCCTGCCCACGCGGATGCGCCAGTTGATCGACAATCACCATGGCGCGTTGGATCGGCTGGTCGCGCATATTGCCACGCCGCAGCGCGCAGGCGACTGTTTCGCGCCGCTGTTCAAGCGCAGTATCGGCGCGAGCGAATACGGGTTGGCGCTGGTGGAATCGCTGGCGCATCTGAACCACCTGCATCAGGCGGGGCGCGCAACGCGGTCCCTTGGCGATGACGGGGCATATTGGTTTCAGGCACGATAATAAGGCGTTAAACCCGCGCCCCTAATGTGGCGCTATGTCGTTCACCCGATTCTACCAACGCGACCGGCCCGCGCCTGCTGATCTACGCCTTGCCGATCTGCTGGGGATGCTAAGCCGCGCGCTTGATATCACCGAAGGGCAGCCCGAGGGGCACTGTATCCGTTGCGCCTATATCGGCACGCGACTGGGGCAGAATATCGGCATGAACGGCACCGACCTAGCTGACCTATATTTCACGCTTCTGCTCAAAGATCTGGGCTGTTCCAGCAACGCCGCGCGGATTTGCAGCCTGTATCTGGCCGACGATATTTCCTTCAAGCGCGACTTCAAAACCATCGACGATAGCCTTGGCGCGGCCCTGCGGTTTGTGTTCGCCAAAACGGGGTTGGAAAGCGGGCTGTCGGAACGGTTTCGCGCACTCGTGAACATCTTGCAAAACGGCCAAAAGATCAGCCGCGACCTGATCGAAACGCGCTGCCAGCGCGGTGCGGATATCGCCGGGCAGATGCGGTTTTCAATGGCAGTGCAGGATGGCATTCGCGCGCTGGATGAACACTGGAACGGCGGCGGGAAACCGGACGGGCTGGCCGGTGCCGCGATCCCGCGCAATGCCAACATCGCCCTTCTGGCGCAGGTCGTTGATGTATTCCACACCGAGGCGGGACCGGACGCCGCAATGGCCGAAGTTACCGCGCGGGCGTGCAAATGGTTTGCGCCTGATCTGGCGCAGGCGATGGCCGAACTGGGCGCAGAACCTGCATTCTGGGCCACCCTGTCGCGGCCCGATATTGCCGACATCGTTTTCGCCTTGCCGCCTGCCCACCAAGGCGCACCTGTCACCGAGGACTATCTGGATGATATCGCCCAGGCTTTCGCCGCCGTGATTGATGCCAAAAGCCCGTTCACCGCTGACCATTCCAGTCGCGTCACCCTTTACACCGATATCATCGCCGAGGAATTGGGCCTGAAGCCTGATCACCGCCGCTGGCTGCGCCGCGCGGCGTTGTTGCATGATCTGGGCAAACTGGCAGTCAGTAACCAAATCCTTGATAAGCCCGGAAAACTTGATCCTGATGAATGGGCCGCGATCAAATCCCACTCTCTCCACAGCGAACGCCTGCTGGCGCAAGTCGCCGCCTTTGCCGATATCGCACCGATTGCGGGGGCGCATCACGAGCGGCTGGACGGCAAGGGCTATCCATACGGACTTGTGGGCGATCAAATCTGCCTTGAAACACGCATTGTGACCACGGCAGACGTGTTCGATGCATTATCGGCCGAACGCCCCTATCGCGCGGCGATGCCGCTGGCCAAGGTATTTGAAATCATGGAAGGCGATATCGGCACGGCCTTTGACGGGGCCTGCGTTGTCGCGCTGCAACGTGGCCTTGCGCGGCTTAACGCGCGCGCGGCCTAATGGGCGTGTCGGTTCGCGATCCGGGCGTGCAGGCGTTTCAGGATACGGCTGGCCGTGGTTTCGCACAGGGTCGGAATGATTGCATGGACCAGTGCAGCAGCAGCGGCCAATCCCAGCCAGAACGCGAAGGTGAACGCAAAGCGCATGTGCTGCAAATACGTTTCATCGACAGATGCCGGATGATCAAGAAACACGGCTGCAAAGGCATTGCTTTTCGCGGGGGTCTGGCTGGTGTCTGACATGGGTCACTCCTGTTGTTGACAGGACACTACAGTGAAGGCACGCATGTGCGGTCCCAATAAGCATTGCCAAAACAACAAATATCGGGACATCATCCCAACATGAGCCAGAAACTTGACGAAATTGACAAGCGCATACTGTCACAACTGCAACGTGACACCACGCTTAGTGTGGATGACATCAGTGAACAGGTGGGCCTTTCGCGCAATGCCTGCTGGCGCCGCATCAAGGTGATGGAACAGGCTGGCGTGATACATGGCCGCGTTGCCCTGCTTGACGCGTCCATGATCGGCTGCCCCTTGCATGTGCTGGTCATGATCCGCACCCATAGCCATGATGCGAACTGGCTTGATACCTTTCACCGCACCGTGCGCACGATGCCCGAAGTGGTCAGTGCCTATCGCATGACCGGTGATCTGGACTATGTCCTTCGGGTGCGGGTCGCGGACGTTCCCGCCTATGACGCATTCTACAAACGGCTGACATCACGGATTTCTTTATCGGATGTGTCCGCAAGTTTCGTTATGGAGGAAATCAAGGAAACCACCGCCCTGCCGCTATGACCCGAAAGGACCACCATGGACGACACAATCGCCACCGCCGCCGAAGCCGCTGAAAACCATGCAATGCCCCGCGTGCACGAGGTGCATACCGATCCTGACAAATGCGCGCCGAAAACGGAAAACCTGCCCGACTCGGTCAGATCTTCGGCGAAAAGCAAAAGCGCGGCGCAATGGGCCTATGAACGCCTGATCATCTATATCAAGAATTTCGAAGAACAGCTTGATGCGCAGCACGAGATCGCCATGGGCTTTACAGGCGGCGATGCGGGCGTAATCCGGATCGAGGGCATGGGCTTTTTCGACCCCGATATCGTGACGTTTTATGGCACCGATCCCACCGGCGCGAAAACCCAACTGATCCAGCACGTCAGCCAGTTGAACGTGATGCTGCGCGCCCTTCCCAAACAGGTGGATCAGGCCGAACCCAACCGGATCGGCTTTCGTCTGGCACGTGATCTCGACAAATCGGACCAAGATGCGGGTGAGGCGTGACAGCCCCGCGTGAATCGTCTATCTGATCTCAAACATTTACAAAGGAACAGCACGATGGCTGAACACAAGCACGGTGAAATGGACACGTCGGTCCAGGAAAAAACCTTTGACGGCTTTATGAAAATGGTAACGCGCACGTCGATCGCGATCATTTTGCTGCTGATTTTCATTTATCTGGTTAATGGCTAACCCGCCACGTTTTCGAGGGGCAGAGCCTTATGCGTCGATTTCTGATCGTTTTGTTCTTCCCTGTTTTCTTGGCGGCTTGTGGCGCCGAATCCGTTTGGGCGCCTGATGAACTTGTTGCGCGCAATGTGTATCGCCACCCCGGACCAACGACGCTGACCCTGATCACGATGAAAAACACCGGGTCGGGCAACGGCGCGCACACCGGTCTGATGATCAATGCCAGCCAGCGTGTTCTGTGGGATCCGGCAGGAACCTTCGCCCATTCGTCCATTCCGGAACGTAACGATGTGATCTTTGGTGTCACGCCACGGATTGAACAGTTCTACTTGTCCTATCATTCGCGCGAGACGTATTACACGGTTCAGCAAACCGTCGAAGTATCACCGGACGTCGCGGAAATGGCCCTGCGCGCCGTGATGGCCTATGGTGCCGTGCCCAAGGCAAACTGCACACGCTCTACTGCGGAAATCCTGCGTGGCTTGCCGGGGTTTGAAGGGTTTTCTGTATCGTTTTTCCCCAACAATCTGCACGATCAGTTTGCGGAAATCCCCGGTGTTGTGACAATCGAATACCGCGAAACCGATGCCGATGACAAAGACATCGCCGCCGCCGAGATCGACGCCGCGATCAGAGCTGGCCAGTAAGAAACAAGCCCAGATACAACGTTGCCGCACCGCTGCCGATCGCCGCGAAGAACG
This sequence comes from Octadecabacter sp. R77987, assembly GCF_042466115.1. Lineage (NCBI taxonomy): Bacteria > Pseudomonadati > Pseudomonadota > Alphaproteobacteria > Rhodobacterales > Roseobacteraceae > Octadecabacter > Octadecabacter sp. R77987. The sequence goes on from NZ_JAXHBQ010000001.1 coordinate 1,724,123, forward strand.
ACTTGCGCCAATAACCGACCGCAAGCGTCACAAGGCCCGCGATCAGGCGAACCGGTTCGATTTCGCCAGCATTCGCGTTTGGCCATAGCACCAAAGGCGCAACAAGCGCGGGCAACACAGCAACGGGTGTGTAGCGCAGCATCCGCAATATCCAGTCAGGCAAGGGGCGATTGCCAATCAACCCAAGAAACGAAAAGCGGATGATGAACGTGCCGGTCGCAAGCAGTGCTATCAGCATCCAGATTTCGGTGTTCGAATATGTCATAGCACGGCCCGCCCCATGCGCGTTTCGACGACTGCACCTGTGATCATCGCCGACAACGCCGCGATCAGCAGGCCCGCGCCCGAAGGCAAATCGATCAACGCCAGCGCGACCACGACAGACACAACTGCCGCCGCAATATGCGCAGGTGTTTTCAGCGCGGGGCCGACCAACCCCAAAAACGTAATCGGCACCGCAAAATCAAGCGCCCACTCGGGCGGGATCGCTTTGCCGATCAACGCGCCAACCAGCGTGAACACGATCCAGACGGGCACGATGGGTGTCGATAACCCAAAGAAAAACTGCGCCCGTTGGGTTACGTTCCAGTCCGGGCTTGTCTCATACTTGGCGACGCTGGCGGCATAGGTTTGATCGAAATTCATGTAAGATATCAGTGCACGCTGCCACAACGGCGCACTTCCCAGATAGGGGACCAAGGCCGCCGAATACATCGCCATGCGCAAGTTCACCGCCAAAGCAGCCAGCAACACCATGCCAAGAGATGCGTTTTCAACCATCATCTGCAAGGCAGCAAACTGTGCCGCGCCCGCAATGACCATCACCGTAAACCCCATGACATGGGCCAGTGCCATACCAGCCTCGCTTGCTACAACGCCGAACAGCAGGGCAAAGGGGCCGACGACAACGACAAAAGGCAGCCCGTTGCGCAGCCCTTCCCAATAGGGAGATTTCAAGGTGGTCTTGGTCATGGCGAACGCCTAATCTGTTTGCGCATCGGGATAGTCCCGCGCACGGCGATTGGCAATCAACCAGATGGACCGGACAATGCAGCAACCCCTTGGCGTGATCCTTGCAGGTGGACAGGCCCGCCGCATGGGCGGGCAGGCCAAGCCGTTAATGCTGCTTGGCGGGCGCCCACTTGTGGCGCATGTCGTTGACCGTTTTGCGCCGCAGGTCGCGCAGGTGGCGCTGAATCTGAATGGTGATGCGTCACCCTATGCCCCTTTCAACCTTCCTGTCGTTACCGACAGTATCGGCGGATTTGTCGGCCCCCTTGCGGGTATCCTGGCCGCGCTTGATTGGGCCGCGACCGTTGGTGCGGACCATGTGGTAAGCGTCCCTGCCGATACGCCTTTCCTGCCGCCCGACCTTGTGCCGCAGCTTTTGCTGGCGGTTGCCAATGCGCCAATCGCCATGGCCGAAACCGCGTCAGGGCAACACCCGACCTGCGCAATCTGGCCTGTGGATCTGCGTGACCAACTGCGCGCCGACATCATCGCCGGGCAACGCCGTCTTGGCGATTGGGCAATGGATCGGGGCGCCGCAAGCGCGCGCTTTCCCGACACGCAACCGGACGCGTTTTTCAATATCAACACAGCCCAAGACCTTGCGTTGGCGAACACATGGGTCTGAACGGTCGCGACACCTGCACCGCCATGGTAAGGCGCTGCACATGATAATCTCGGCTGGCTTTCCAGAACGTGACCGCGCCCGGATCGCCGCCCTCTACTGGGAGGCATTTGGCCAGAAACTGGGCCGCGTCATGGGGCCCCGTGATCGTGCACTGCAGTTCTTTGAAGGTGTTCTTGATCCCGCGCATGCGATTTGCGCCCATGATGATAGCGGCGGCTTGCTTGGCGTTGCAGGTTTCAAGACCCACACCGGTGCGCTGGTCGGGGGCGGGATGCGTGATATGGCGCACGTTTATGGCTGGTTCGGGTCACTGTGGCGGATCGCCCTGCTGGCGCTACTGGAACGCGACACCGAAAACGACCGGTTTCTGATGGACGGTATATTCGTGGCACCCGCCGCACGCGGGCAAGGGGTGGGAACGGCCCTCCTTGACGCGATTGCGGACAAGGCCCGCACCCGCGGCCATGGTGAAGTGCGTCTTGATGTTATTGACACCAATCCGCGCGCGCGCAGGCTTTATGAAAGGCAGGGGTTTGTCGCGATCAACACGCAACAGCTTGGGGTGCTGCGCCATGTGTTTCGTTTCAAGTGCGCGACAACGATGGTGCGCAAGCTGAACTAGTCAAATGCGCCTGTCACGCGCCCCAGCAACATGAACGCCCGCGATGTGCGGGTTTCCGACAGGGCAGCGATGTCTTCGTCCGTGGCCTCGGCCTCGAATGTGATCAGGGTCTGGTCGAACTTGCGCAGAAAGTGGTGCGCGGCGTCGCGAAAAATCGCATCTTCCCGCATCCGCCCGGCCGTCAGGGCAAGGCAGGACCGGTCGCGCACCCCGCCCAGCGCAGCCACCGCACGCCCGCGTTCGCCCTTGGCAAAACGGCGCCAGATTTCAGGGCGGGCGCGATCGGGGCGCAGGTCGTCCATGTAAATCCCGTCTTGCGACAGCAGCGTCAAGATATCCTGACTGGCCTGCACCAACTGGCGCGCCTGACGATCTTTCAGCGCACGGCGTAGCGCCGCAAACCCCACTTCGTCGCTTTCGGTATCGGGAAAGTTCAGCGCGCGGATCAGATCGGGGCGCGCAATGGGCGGGGCCATCTCATCAGCCGAGGTTCCCAGAGCAAGGGCCGCCTGATCATCTGACGCATCATCAGCCTTGACCGGAGCCGCGGCAACGCGCGCACGCACAGCCTCGCGCGAGGTTGTGAAGGTGGCCAGCGCGGTTTCGGTCTTTTGCGTAGCCTTGGCGATTTCGTTCAACTTGCGCTCGACTGATGGTTCGATTCCCGCGCCGCGTGCCTGACGGTCGGCGACGTAGGTCTGGCGCATCCCGTCGATTGCCGCCTGCAAACGGCGCGATTCCTCACGCACGATACGGGCGGAACGGGCCGCTGCGGCAGCCACCCAAATCATCGCCACGGGCAAAAAAATCGCCATCAGGGTCATCACGAACCGCAGGCTATCCAGACCATCACCAACCACAGCAGGGTCAGTCGCGGGCATCGACATGAAATAGACACCCGCCGCCACGAGCCATAGCACGCTTAGCCCAAGCGCAATCATTTCGGTCGCGGTAAAACGTGCCCGATCAGGGGCTGCGGTCGAACCCAGCGCTGCGTCTGCTTTCTGTTGGCTACTGGCCATCGTCAAAAGCCCCCCAAGACCCGCCTAGATATAGCTGATCTTCAAAATCTCGTAGCTGCGATCACCGCCCGGCGTGCGGACTTCGACGCTATCGCCCTCCTCCTTGCCGATCATGGCGCGGGCCAAGGGCGATTTGATGTTCAGCTTGCCGTTTTCGATGTCGGCCTCGTATTCGCCGACAATCTGATAGGTCTTTTCTTCGTCGGTGTCTTCGTCGACCAAATGGATCGTCGCGCCAAACTTGATCGCGCCAGACATCTTGGTCGGGTCAATCACGTCGGCCAGTGAAATCGCGCCTTCCAGTTCCTTCACGCGCCCTTCGATGAACGACTGTTTTTCCTTGGCGGAATGATATTCGGCGTTTTCTGACAGGTCGCCGTGTTCGCGCGCTTCGGAAATCGCACGGATAATCGCTGGCCGCTCAACAGACTTGAGATGCTTGAGTTCACTGTCCAGCTTGTCGAACCCTGCGCGGGTCATCGGTATCTTTTCCATATCGGTGCCTGAAATCTGCCCTAATTGAGTAACATTCTTACACTAGGTCCATAACGTGAACCACAGATCGATTGTCAATAGGCGCACAAATAGCGGCAAACCGCAAAGCGCAATGCAGTAGCAGGCTGAACCGATGCATAATTTCTTGCGCTTTGCGCTGATTTACTTTGTGAGCGCCATCGCCATCGTCATGGTTTTCCGCGACGACGGCGTGTCCATTATCGGTCATCTGACATCATCGTCACAGGTGTTTTTCATCGTCATGGGACAATTTGCGCTGGGTTTGGCGCTTTTGGCCGGTTTGACGACACTCGCCGTTGGCCCCAAGGTCATGCTGGCGCGGATGCGCATCGTGGCCACGGCGATGATCGCTTGCATGTTCTTTCAGGCGGCCTTCACCCTGATCAAGACATCCTTGCCCTATATCGTGCCATTCTTTGCCGATCCGTATTTCGCGCAGATCGACCAAACCCTGCATTTTGGCCATGATCCGTGGGTCCTGACCCATGCGCTGGCCGAAAGCTTTGCTGCCAATCAACTGGTGTGGGTTTATGTGTCGGTCTGGGGTCTTCCCGCGATGGCCTTGCCCGTGATCATTGCCGCGATTGACGGCAACACCGCCCGCGTGAACCGCTTTCTGGTGCTTTACGTTGTGGGTTGGGTCGTTCTGGGCAACATCATCGCGCTGGCAGGCATGTCTGCCGGACCCGTCTATTACGACCGCCTGTTGGGTGGTGAACGGTTTGCCGAGCTTGCACCTGCGCTGGTTGACAGCGGTTTGAAATCCACATGGATCGGCAACCTGCAAGAAAGCCTGTGGAACGTCTATGTTGACCGCGGCCAGGCGATCGGATCGGGCATTTCGGCCTTCCCGTCCGTGCATGTCGCCATGGCCTTTGTCACAGCCCTTTACCTCGGCGAACGCAGCCGCCTGCTGATCCCGCTTGGGGCGGCATTTGTTGCGGCGATCCTGTTTATGTCGGTCTATTCCGGCTACCACTACGCCATTGACGGCTATGCCTCGATCATCGTGGTGGGGGCGGCCTGGGCATTTTTGCGCCGCCGCGCGCCGCAACTGCGCGGGTTTCAACCTGCAATGGCGTAACAAGGTCGCGCGACGGCATTTTAACGTCGTGTCGTGATTGCCCCTTTTTGCTCTCTCCTATAATCACAGACGAAAGATAATTACCCTGTGACCGGGAGGATACCCAAATGGCCGAGACGACGCGCGAAGCGATGGACTGTGATGTGGTGATCGTGGGTGCTGGCCCTGCGGGTCTGTCTGCCGCGATCCGCCTGAAACAGCTTGATGCCGACCTGAACGTCGTGGTCCTTGAAAAAGGGTCCGAAGTGGGCGCGCATATCCTGTCGGGTGCTGTCCTTGATCCGAGCGGCCTTGATGCGCTGATCCCCGATTGGAAAGCCAAGGGCGCGCCGCTGAATACGCCTGTCACCGCTGACAACTTCTATATGATGGGCGAGGCTGGCCAGATCCGTATCCCCAACTTCGCGATGCCGCCGCTGATGAACAACCACGGCAACTACATCGTTTCCATGGGCAATGTCTGCCGCTGGATGGCCGAGCAAGCCGAAGAACTGGGTGTCGAGATTTTCCCCGGCATGGCCTGTTCCGAACTGGTCTATGGTGACACGGGCCAAGTCACAGGCGTGGTCGCCGGTGAATTTGGCAAGAACCCTGATGGCACCCCCGGTGATTCATATGAACCCGGCATGATCCTGAACGGCAAATACGTGTTCCTGTCCGAAGGCGTGCGCGGGTCGCTCTCAAAAGAGGTGATCGCGAAATACGACCTCGCCAAAGACAGCCAGCCACAGAAATACGGCCTTGGCATGAAGGAAATCTGGGAGATCGACCCCGACAAACACCGCGAAGGCACAGTCACACACACGATGGGCTGGCCATTGGGTGGCAATGCCGGTGGCGGGTCGTTCATCTATCATCTTGAAAACAATCAGGTTTACGTGGGCTTTGTCGTCCACCTGAACTACAAAAACCCCTATCTGTTCCCCTACATGGAATTCCAGCGTTTCAAGCATCACCCGATGGTCGCTGACCTGCTGAAGGGTGGCAAGCGGGTGGCATATGGCGCGCGCGCAATCACCGAAGGGGGCTATCAGTCCCTGCCCAAAACCGTCTTTCCGGGCGGTGCGCTGTTGGGCTGTTCGGCGGGTATGGTCAACGTGCCACGCATCAAGGGCAACCATAACGCGATGTTGTCGGGCAAGGCCGCAGCCGAGGCCGCATTTGCCGCCATCCAAGGCGGGCGCAGCGGTGATACGCTGGATGCCTACAACACCGAGGTCCACGAAGGCGCGATCGGCAAAGACCTGCGCCAAGTGCGCAACGTCAAACCGCTCTGGTCGAAATTCGGCCTGCTCGCCTCGCTTGGCCTTGGCGGGTTCGATATGTGGACAAACAACCTGTTCGGGTTTTCGCTGCTCGGCACCCTCAAGCACGGCAAGTCGGATGCCGACGCCACCGAAGAAGCATCCAAACACACGCCGATTGATTACCCCAAACCCGATGGCAAACTGTCGTTCGACCGGCTGACCAATGTGTCATTCAGCATGACAAACCACGAAGAAAGCCAGCCAGCACACCTGCACCTGAAAGACCCGTCAGTGCCGATCGGGATCAACCTGCCCAAATACGCAGAGCCCGCCCAGCGCTATTGCCCTGCAGGCGTTTACGAAGTGGTCGATGACAAGTTCGTCATCAACTTCCAGAACTGCGTGCACTGCAAAACCTGCGACATCAAAGACCCCAGCCAGAATATCAACTGGACGGTTCCGCAGGGCGGTGACGGGCCGAACTACCCGAACATGTAAGCGCAACGGGGCGGGCAGATTGCGCGCCTCATACGCGACATCCTGCCATATCCGCGTCACTGCATTGCCCCGCCTGACCGTGGGCACTAGGTTCTGCACGAATACCCTGATCTAGGAATTGCCACGTGCCGCGCAAACCAATCCAAGCCCTTTTGATTTCAACAGCCGTTTCATTGGCCCCCGCCCTAAGCGCTGACCCGAACCCCGGCGCATATCTGGCGGCACGTCAGGCCGGAATCAACAATGACTATCTGCCCGCCGCCGAATACTTCATGACCGCATTGGCCGCGGACCCCGGCAACCCGCTGTTGCTGGAAAACGCGCTGGCGTCGCAACTTGGCCTTGGCAATATCCAGGCCGCACGCGCCTTGTCTCAACAGATGATCGACATAGAAATCGACAGTCAGATTGCGCATATGGTTGAAATGGCCGCTGCCGCCCAGGACAACCGGTGGGACGATATATTTGCCCATTTGGAAACGGGGCGCTCGGTGGGGCCTTTGGTCGACGGGATCGCGCAGGCCTGGGCCTTTATCGGCCAAGGCGACATGAGCGCCGCCCTGACAGCGTTTGACGAAGTGACCGAAGCGCAAGGCCTGCGCGCGTTTGGCCTGTATCACAAGGCGCTTGCGCTGGCGTCGGTCGGCGATTTTGAAGGGGCGGATGCGATCTTTTCCCTGCCCCCGCAGCAGGGGCTGCAACGCACCCGCCGGATTGTCCTGATCCACGCAACGATCCTAAGCCAGCTGGACCGGAACGCGGATGCCGTGACAATGCTGGATGACACCTTTGGCCCGCAAACTGACCCTGCGGTTGCCGGAATACGCGCACGGCTGGATGCAGGTGAAACGGTGCGCTACGGCGCCGTCACGACCCCGACGCAAGGGATTGGGGAGGTCATGTTTTCTGTTGCGGGCGCTCTTCAAGGTGAATCTGGCGATGCCTACACGCTGTTTTATGCCCGCCTTGCCGAATATCTGAATCCGACAAATTCCGATGCGCTGATCTTGTCGGCGCAGCTGCTTGAAGGACTGGAACGCTACGAGTTGGCCAGCGCCACCTATGCGCGCGTGCCACGCGACGATAGCGCCTTCTTTGCTGCCGAACTGGGGCGCGCCGAAGTCCTGCGCCGCGATGGCAAGGTTGATGCCGCAGTCGAAGTTTTGCAGCAACTTGCGCGCAGCTATCCTGACCAGCCATTCGTCAAAACGACCCTTGGCGATGCCCTGCGATCAGACGGCCGCCATCAGGACGCCAACACCGCCTATACCGAAGCCCTTGCGCTTTATGGTGCGGATCATCCGGATCGGTGGTGGCCGCTTTACACGCGCGGGATCACCTTTGAGCGGATGGGAAACTGGCCTTCAGCCGAGGCTGATTTGCGCGCTGCCCTCGACTTGCAACCCGACAACCCCAACATCCTGAACTATCTTGGCTATACGATGGTCGAAGAACAGGTGAACCTCGATGAAGCGCTTGCGATGATCGAGAAAGCCGCCGCCGCCCGCCCCGATAGTGGCGCGATCACCGATAGTCTGGGTTGGGTGCTCTATCGCCTTGGCCGCTTTGACGAAGCCGTTGAACCCATGGAGCGCGCCGCCGCGCTGGAACCGGTTGACCCGATCATCAACGATCACTTGGGCGATGTATTCTGGGCCGTTGGCCGCGATGTCGAAGCACGCTTTCAGTGGCAGCGCGCCCTGTCATTTGACCCCGAAGCAGAAGACGCCAACCGCATCCGCCGCAAGCTGGAAATCGGGCTGGACGCCGTCCTGATCGAAGAAGGTGCCGATCCGATCCGTGTTGCAAATGACGACGGCTGAAGAATACGCGCCCGCCAAGGTTAACCTGACCCTGCATGTGACAGGGCAACGCGACGACGGGTATCACCTGCTCGACAGCCTTGTGGTGTTTGGCGGCCATCAGGATCGCCTGATCGCGCGCCCGTCCCGCGACCTGTCGCTAGACGTATCGGGGCCTTTTTCCGCTGGTGTTCCAGGTGACGAAAGCAATCTGGTGTTGCAAGCCGCCCATGCCCTGCGGATGCGCCACAACGTGCCTGTGGGGGCTGCGCTGCATCTGGACAAGTATCTGCCGCACGCTGCCGGAATTGGCAGCGGGTCATCAGATGCGGCTGCCGCATTGCGACTGCTGGCGCGTTTGTGGAACGTGCCCGTGCCTGACGCGCGTGACCCGCTTGCGCTAGCACTTGGGGCCGATGTTCCGGTCTGTCTGCGCGCGCCTTCGCCCACCCGCGTCACGGGTATCGGCGAAGGGCTGCTGGATGTGCCGCGCCTGCCAAGCTGCGCAATGGTGATGGTCAATCCGAACGTTTCGGTGCCAACGGGCCGTGTCTTCAGCGCGATGAAGTCAAGGAACAATCCACCCATGCCGGACGTGCCCGCGGGCATGTCATTCGCAGACTTCATTGCCTGGCTTGGACAGCAACGCAATGACATGCATCCCGCTGCAGAAGCGATTGCGCCTGAAATCACGGCCGTTCTGGCACGTCTGCGCAAAACCCCCGGCGTCGAATTTGCAACGATGTCGGGATCAGGTGCAACTTGTGTCGGGTTGGTTGCCGATATGGATCGCGCTGTGTCGATTGCACGCGCCATTCAGGTTGCGGAAATGGGCTGGTGGGTTGCGCCAGCGCTTTTGCTTAGCTGATCCGCGCGACCACATAGTCGGCCAGCTCAACCAACATCGACCTGATCGGATGATCGGGGAGTGGTGCAAGTGCCGCTTTGGCCTTTTCGCTCCATGCCAATGCCTCGACGCGGGTGGCTTCAAGGGTATCGTGGCGTGCAAGGATCGCCATGGCCGTCTCAAGATCGCCGCTCGCCTGCTTGCCCTTGGCAATCGTGCGCTCCCAAAAGGCGCGTTCCTCGGCGTCGGCCATTGCCACAGCCTTGATCACCGGCAGCGTCAACTTGCGTTCACGGAAATCATCGCCGACGTTTTTTCCCGTGGCGTCGGTGCCGCGATAGTCAAGCAAATCGTCAACAATCTGGAACGCCACACCCAGCGCGTCACCGTAAGCATAAAGCGCTTTGACGCGATCCTCGGACACACCGGCAATCACGCCGCCAACTTCCATCGCGGCAGAAAACAGCGCCGCCGTTTTGCCACGAACGACTTGCAGATAAATCGCCTCGGTCGTGGCCAGATTGCTGGCGGCGGTCAGTTGCAACACTTCGCCCTCGGCAATCGTCGCAGACGCGTTTGCCAGAATATCAAGCACCCGCAACGACCCCGTTTCGACCATCAACTGAAACGAGCGCGCAAAAAGATAATCCCCCACCAACACAGAACTGGTGTTGTCCCACAACAGGTTCGCGGTGGGGCGCCCGCGCCGCTGGCTGCTTTCATCAACGACATCATCGTGCAGCAGGGTGGCGGTGTGAATAAATTCAACCGTGGCGGCCAGATGGACATGGTAGGGGCCATCGTAGCCACACATCTTGGCCGCCGCCAATGTCATCATCGGGCGCAGACGCTTGCCCCCTGCCTCGACCAGATGCGCGGTCACTTCGGGGATGCGCGGCGCGTGCTCCGATGCCATGCGTTCACGGATCAGACCGTTGACAGCCTCCATCTCGGTGGCCAATTCCGTGGCAAGGCGTTCGTGCGGTTTGGTGGCTGCGGTATCAAGGCTCATCACGGGTCCGTCAGTTGCTCGACTTGGGACAGGTTTGCCCTTAGATCGAGAGGATGAAAGAACTTTTGCGCACCAACGACCCAACGGTCATCGCCTTTGCAAAAGCCCTGTTAGACGGCGAAGGTATAGACGTGTTCGAATTGGACGTAAATATGAGCATCCTTGACGGCAGCCTTGGCATTTTGCCGCGGCGTTTGATGGTGGCAGACCGGGATCATTTCATGGCCGTCGCCACAATGCGCGACAACGGGATCGATCTGGGGCAATGACCGATGGGCTGACGCATGATGCCTTTCTGGGTGGACGCCTGACAATTTCACAACCCGCAGACGGCTTTCGCGCGGGCGTGGATGCGGTGCTGCTTGCAGCCGCGATCCCGGCCAAAACAGGCGATCACGTGCTTGAACTGGGATGCGGTGTTGGCACGGCGCTGCTTTGCCTTGGGGCGCGCGTGCCGGGTCTGGACATCACCGGTCTTGAACTGCAACCCGCCTATGCGGACCTGGCGCGGTGGAATGTTACATCCAATGGTGCGGACGCCGAAATAGTTACCAGTAACCTCTCGGATATGCCTGCGGATCTGCGCAATCGCAGCTTTGATCATGTGATGGCAAATCCTCCTTACTACCGGCCCGGTGTCGGCCATGCCTCGGCTGACAAGGGGCGCGATACGGCGCTGCGCGGCGAAACTGATCTGGCAGTTTGGGTTGACGTGGCGATACGCCGCCTTCGTCCACGTGGCTGCCTGACGATCATCCAGCGTATGGATCGCCTGCCTGATCTATTGCGGGCCTATGACACGCGCCTTGGGGCGATCACGGTGCGCGCGTTTACACCGCGCCACGACCGCAATGCCCATCTGGTTATCGTGCAGGCCACCAAGGGCGCGCGCGCGCCCTTTCGTATGGCCGCGCCGATTGTCATGCATGTCGATGAAACAGATGGGTCAGGGCGCAAGAAATTCACGCCCGAACTCACTGCGATATTGCGGGATGGCGCTCCGCTTGCACCCCTGATCGGTTAACACTTTGGCAATGAGTCCTGTGGCAAACTTGGCGTAGGCAAATTGCTGCCATGCGGCGTGACAGCGCCGGAAATCTGTGGTGCAATATGCCTGCTTAAAACCCAAACACAGGAGGACGACCATGACCTTGAGTTCGCATTTGCAGGAACTGAAGCGGAAACATGAATCCCTGTCCGAGGCCGTCGAATTGGCCCAGCGGAGCCCAGCAACAGACGATCTTGAGATCGCGCGGATGAAGAAAGAAAAACTCCACCTGAAGGAAGAAATTTCACGGCTTAGCACCGTCTAACCCGTTGATATCGTGGTGCTGGCAAGGGGTTGCCAGCGCCACAGCCGCCGCAGGAAACCCAGCGGTCATCCCCAGCAGAAATCACCATGACAACTACTGCGGTGCCGCCACGAAACACCGTTGCGTGGCGGCCAGTGCATGATGTCACCGCAGGACCCGTCAGGTCATGTATTGGCCACCGTTCGCGGATATCGTCGAGCCCGTGATAAACGCCGCGTCGTCCGAGGCAAGGAACACCACCGCCCGTGCGATTTCTTCGGGTTCGCCCAGCCGCCCAACAGGAATTTGCGGCAAGATCACTTCGTTCATCACCTTTTCGGGGATCGTGCTCATCATTTCGGTGTTGATATAGCCGGGGCAGATCACATTGACTGTAATGCCTGCCCGCGCGCCTTCCTGTGCAAGCGCCTTGGAAAACCCGATGTCACCTGACTTGGCCGCGGCATAGTTGGCTTGGGCGAACTGGCCCTTCTGACCATTGATTGAACTGATCGAGATCACCCGCCCGAACTTTCGCTCGCGCATGCCGCCCCAAACGTTATGAGTCATGTTGAAAAGGCCCGACAGGTTGGTGTCGATCACCTCTTGCCACTGCTGCGGGGTCATCCGATGGAAAGGCGCGTCGCGGGTGATGCCCGCGTTGTTCACCAAAATCTCGACCGGGCCAAGATCGGCCTCGACCTGCGCGATTCCGGCCTGACAGGCCTCGTAATTCCCCACGTCCCATTTGTAGGTCTTGATACCTGTCTCTTTGGTGAATGCAGCGGCTTTTTCGTCGTTTCCGGCATAGGTCGCGGCAACAGTGCAACCCGCGGCGGCCAGTGATTTTGAAATCGCCGCGCCAATTCCGCGCGATCCTCCGGTAACAAGTGCAACGCGTGACATGTGGTATCCTCCTGAATTCTGTTCGTAATGATATTATGCGGCGATAATTCTAAGCGCAACTTTATTGCGGGGCCATATCCTCCCAAACATGACCCCGCTTTCGCACTTAGGGGCGTTCAACGCACAGGGCGACGCCCATGCCACCACCGATACACAGCGTTGCGAGGCCCTTTTTGGCGTCGCGGCGCTTCATCTCGAACAGCAGGGTGTTCAACACGCGGCAGCCGGATGCGCCAATCGGGTGGCCGATGGCGATTGCGCCGCCGTTCACGTTTACGATCGACGGATCCCAGCCCATGTCCTTGTTTACGGCACAAGCCTGCGCGGCGAATGCTTCGTTCGCTTCGACCAAGTCCAGGTCGTCCACGGACCAGCCCGCCTTTTCCAACGCCTTGCGCGAGGCATAGATCGGGCCAACACCCATGATCGTCGGATCCAGACCGGCCGTGGCATAGGATGCAATCCGGGCCAATGGTTCGATGCCCCGCTTTTCCGCTTCGTCAGCGGACATCAGCAATGTGGCGGCCGCGCCATCGTTCAGGCCCGATGCATTGGCCGCAGTGACAGACCCTTCTTTGGCAAAGGCGGGGCGCATTTTGGCCATTGCCTCGATGTTGGCGCCGTGACGGATGTATTCGTCCTGATCCACAACGATATCGCCCTTTCGGGTCTTGACGGTAAAGGCGGCGATTTCATCGGCAAACTTGCCTGCCTTTTGCGCGGCTTCGGCCTTGTTTTGCGATGCGACAGCAAACTCATCCTGCATTTCGCGGGAAATCTGCCATTTTTCAGCGACGTTTTCAGCGGTTTGACCCATGTGGTAATTGTTGAACGCATCCCAAAGGCCGTCTTTGATCATCGTGTCGATCAGCTTCATGTCGCCCATCTTTTGTCCGGCGCGCATGTTTTGCGCATGGGGCGACAGTGTCATGTTTTCCTGACCACCTGCGGCGACAATGCTGGCATCGCCCAGCATGATGTGTTGCGCACCCAGCGCCACGGCGCGCAGACCAGACCCGCACACCTGATTGATTGACCATGCCGCGCTTTCCTGCGGAAAGCCTGCATTGATATGCGCCTGACGCGCGGGATTCTGCCCCTGCGCAGCGGTCAGCACCTGACCCAGAATTGTTTCGCTGACGTCAGAGGGATCAACGCCTGCACGCGCCACCACTTCGGCCAGAACAGCGGCACCCAGATCATGCGCGGGAGTATTTGCAAATGCCCCGCCAAAACTGCCCACGGCGGTGCGTGCTGCGGATGCGATAACTACGTTGGTCATGGAGGACTCCTCTTGAATGCGACCCAAAGGGGCGACGAGGAGGCATGCACAAGCAGCGTGCGGGCCCCACACCCGCCGTTGCAACGTTTCATATGGCTTGGGCGGCCTTAGGGCAACGTGATTCACCGTGGCATCGGCGCGCACCCGCCATAGGCCGGTTCACAAGGTGAATTTTGGAATGCCGATCTGATAGCCCTGCAGGCAGTCCACACCAAAGGAGGCGAGAAACTCCGCCTCGGCCGCGGTTTCGACACCTTGGGCCACGGCGAACATTTCGAACTGGTGGGCAACAGTGATCAACGCCTCGGCCAGGACCTGATTGTCGGGCGAATGGTTGATCCCACTGACGAAGCAGCGATCAAGTTTCACCATGTCAAAGAAGAAATCCTTGAGGTGGCGAAACGCCGTCATGCCACCACCGAAATCATCCAGGGCAAAGGCCACACCGCAAGGCTGCATTTCTTCCATGAAGCGAATGACCATTTCGTGCAATTGCATCGCCGAGGTTTCGCCGATTTCAAGGATCAGGCGGTGCGCAAGTGCGGGATCACGATCAAGCCGTTCATCAAGACGCCGCCGCCACGCGGCATCCCCGATCGACCGGGCCGACACATTCAAAGACAAGCGCAGGGTTGGATTCGCCTGAAGCATATCCAGACCATGGCGCAGCGTTTCGCAATCCACGTCACGGCCAAGCGCGTTTTCGGAAATCTGGCTCATGAACTGCGCCGCGGGCACGATGCGGCCACCTTCATCCAGAACCCTGATCAACCCCTCGTAGAACGCGACCTGTTCGGTGGCATCAGCGCGCACGACCGGCTGAAACGCGAGAACGGTATTGCCCCGTTCAAGTGCGGTGCGCACGGTCGAAAGCACATCACGGTCACGACTGGCCACCGCATATTGCAGCGGGTCCATCGGCGTTTGTGCATCCAGCGCACCCGGAGAAAGATCAAACGTGGCCATCAAGTTGTCCCTTGGTCAGCCACAGTTATCCCCGCCGTGCACTTAACGGCTGGTAAAGGATCACGATTTGCGATGAATTGTAGTCACATTGCAGGAGGGCGGCATGAACGAACGTTGCGGCTGGGCGGGTAGCGAAAAGATCTATACCGACTATCACGATACCGAATGGGGCGTGCCGGAATACGATAGCCGCGCCCTGTGGGAAAAGCTGATCTTGGACGGGTTTCAGGCAGGTCTAAGCTGGATCACGATCCTGAAAAAGCGCGACAACTTCCGCAAGGCATTCGCCGGTTTCGACCCCGAAGCAATTGCGCGCTGGGGCGAGCCCGAAGTGCTGGCCTGCCTTGATAACCCCGGCATCATCCGCCACCGCGGCAAGATCGAGGCGACGATCACCAACGCCCGCGCCTATCTGGAAATGGATGATTTTGCCGCATGGTGCTGGGCCTATACCGGCGGCAAACCGATCCAGAACAGATGGGCGACACTGGCCGAGGTTCCGGCCGCGACACCACTTTCCACACAGATGTCCAAAGACCTGAAAAAAGCGGGCTTCAAGTTTTGCGGCCCGACGATAGTCTATGCGTGGATGCAGGCCTGCGGGTTGATCAATGACCACCTGATTACCTGCCCGCAGCACGACCCCTGCAAGGCAATGGCGCGGTAGTTACCACCGTTTCAACGCATCCTCGTCGGCGTCCTTGGCCGCAACCCAATCGGCCCCATCCGCGGTTTCCTCTTTTTTCCAGAACGGCGCGCGGGACTTCAGGTAGTCCATCAGGAATTCTGCCGCCGCAAAGGCATCGGCGCGGTGCGGTGCGGCAGTCGCGACCATCATGATCGGTTCACCAACGGCAAGCCGCCCAAAGCGATGGATCACCAGCACATCCGCGAGCGCCCAGCGCGTCACGGCCTGTTGCGCGATGTCTGTCAGCGCCTTTTCGGTCATGCCGGGGTAGTGTTCGATGGTCATGGCGCGCAGGCCGCCCGTCACATCGCGCACCAACCCGCTAAAGCTGACAACAGCACCAGCACCTGACGCGCGTGCGGTGAATACGTTGAGTTCCGACCCGCCGTCAAATGCGTCTGCCTGAACACGAATGTCCATCAGCCACCCGTCATCGGCGGAAAAAATGCGACTTCGCGCACACCCTCCAGGGGCGCGTCAAAATCCGTCAAGGTTTGATCAATCGCGACCCGCAGCGCACTTATGTCGGAAAACGCCAGTTCATAACGTTCCTCGCGCGCGCGCAGCTCCGCGATCAGGTCGCTCACAGTCGCGGCCTTGGTCGCGACCTGTTCACGCGGCACGCCAATCCGTTCCCGTACCCAAGCGAAATAGACAACGTCAATCATGCGGCTTCCCTCAGATAGGGCAGTGATTTGCGGAAATAGTCATAGCCCGTGACAACGGTCAGGATCATCGCCGCCCAAAGCAAGATGATACCAATCCACCAGCTATAGAACCCGCCGAACCATTTCCAGACGATGCCCTGCAAATCGGGTTCATCGCCTGCGAAAATTGCCCCGATCATCGCGCCGTCCATGCCCTCGGTCGACATCGCAAAATATGTCTCGAAGGCGCCCGTTGAAAACAGCACGGCGATCGCTGTCATCTGCGCCGCTGTTTTCCATTTGGCCAGCCGGGTCACGGCCAGCGTTCCTGCCGTATCACCCAGAAATTCGCGCAAGCCCGACACAAATGTTTCGCGAAACATGATCAAGGAGGCAGGTAACAATATCCACGGGTCCATGCCGGAAAATCCACAGATGACAAGCAAAGCGATTACCACCATCGCCTTGTCGGCAATCGGGTCAAGCATCGCGCCGAACTTGGTCTGCTGGTTCCATGCGCGTGCCAGATACCCGTCAATCCAGTCGGTCGTGGCCGCGACCACAAACAGGATCAGGGCAAACCAATCGGCCCAGGGGCGCGCGAAATACAGGAACATGATCGCAACGCCAGGGGCCGCCAGCAAGCGCAGCACGGTCAGGATATTTGGCAGGTTCCAAGTCATGTCACAGTCCTAGCGCCGTTTGGCCGTGTGCACCACCTAACCTTTTTCATGAAAGTAGTCATAGATACCCTGCGCCATATTGCCTGAAATCCCGTTGACGGCCTTGAGATCGGCGAGGCCTGCGCGCGATACCGCCTTGGCACTGCCGAAATGTGCCAAAAGCGCCCGTTTGCGCGCAGCCCCAACACCAGGCACGTCATCCAGCGGGGTTGCGCCAAAAGCCTTGCTGCGTTTCGCCCTGTGCGCACCAATTGCAAAGCGGTGCGCCTCGTCACGCAAACGTTGCACGAAATAAAGCACCGGATCGTTGTGGCGCAGGGCCATGACCCGTTTGCCGGTGCGGTGGAATTCTTCCTTGCCCGCGTCGCGGTCCAGCCCCTTGGCGACACCGACCATCGGCACATCACCGACACCCAGTTCGGTCATGATTTCGCGCACTGCACTTACCTGCCCGGCGCCGCCATCAATCAGCAACAGGTCGGGCCACGTGCCGGACTGACGATCAGGGTCTTCTTTCAGCAAGCGTTTGAAACGGCGCGTCAGAACCTCTTTCATCATGCCGAAATCATCACCCGGAGTGATGCCTTCGCCCTTGATGTCGAACTTGCGGTATTGGTTCTTTGCAAACCCGTCCGGCCCCGCAACGATCATCGCACCTACCGCATGCGAGCCTTGGATGTGGCTGTTGTCATAGACCTCGATCCGTTGCGGCGGCGCCACCAGATCAAATGCCTCGGCCAGACCGTGAAGCAGTTTCGCTTGCGTCGCGGTTTCCGACATCTTGCGCGCAAGGCTTTCGCGGGCGTTGCGTGCCGCACCATAGACGATCTCGGCCTTTTCCCCGCGCTGGGGCACGATGACCTCGACCTTGCGCTTGGCCTTTTCCGAAAGTGCCGCCGTTACCAGATCGGTCTCGTCCAGCCCATGCGACAGCAACAACATGCGGGGCGGTTCGCGGTCGGAATAAAACTGGCCGACAAAGGCTTGCATGACTTCGGCCAGATCCTCGTCACCACTGATCCGCGGGTAGTAGTCGCGGTTGCCCCAGTTCTGATTGGCGCGAATAAAGAACACCTGCACGCAGGCCTGACCGCCATCGGTATGCAACGCGATGACATCCGCCTCGGACACGCCCTGGGGGTTGATCCCCTGAGCGGTCTGGACTTGGGCCAGCGCGCGGATGCGGTCGCGCAGGGCCGCCGCGCGCTCGAACTCCATCTCCTCGGACGCGGCAGCCATATCGGCGGCAAGCTGGGCCTGCATCTCGGTCGATTTGCCATCAAGGAACCGCTGCGCATCCTTTACCAACTGGGCGTAGTCCGCTTGCGAAATTTTGTCGGCACATGGTGCCGCGCAACGTTTGATCTGGTGCAATAAACAAGGGCGCGTGCGGCTTTCAAAATCGCTGTCGGTGCAAGTGCGCAGCAGAAACGCACGCTGCAACTGGTTCAACGTCCGGTTCACGGCACCTGCACTGGCAAAGGGGCCATAGTAATCGCCCTTCTCCTTTTTCGCGCCGCGGTGTTTCTTGATTTGCGGATAGGCGTGATCGCCCGTCACAAGGATGTTGGGAAACGATTTATCGTCGCGCAACAGCACATTGTATTTCGGTTTAAGCTGCTTGATCAGGTTCTGTTCCAGCAACAGCGCTTCGGTTTCTGTCACCGTGGTCAGAAACATCATCGAACAGGTTTCGGTTATCATACGCTGGATGCGCTGGCTGTGTCCCGTCAGACGGGCGTAATTGCTGACGCGGGCGCGCAGGTTGCGGGCCTTGCCCACATACAAAACGCGGCTTTCGTGATCCAGCATCCGATACACACCGGGCGATGAATCCAGCGTGCGCAAATAGGACTGGATCAGGGTGTGACCTGTCAGAACTTCCGGCGTTTCACTGGGCATTTTGTCGTGCATGTGGCTGCTTCTGATTCTTCTGTTGGGCTGCAACCATATCGCAGCGGTGACAAGTGGAAACCTATCCACTTTCTGTGTGGATAACTACGGGGGCAAAACTGTTTCGGTCGGAAATTTCCCTTGTTTTTTTGCGGCTTCGTTACGTTGCCCAATTTTTAGGCACTAAAGTAACACACTGATTCACAACAAAACTTTTATCGGCATTGGGCAAGCGACTGAAAACATTAAGGTTTTGTAAATATTTTGTGAAGTCGCGCGATGGCGGTGCACAACTTGTCGCAGGATCACTCAACCCAAGGGTGAACGCGCCGCTAAGAGGTCAGATGCTGTCCGCTGTCCACTGCCAGCATTTGCCCCGTGATCGCCGGTGAATCCAGAAAATATCCAAGCGCACTTGTAATGTCCGACAGGTCCACACCCCGTTTCAAAAGTGTCTTGCTACGTTCGGCCTGAAACTGCGCTGCGGTCTGGTGCGCGCCCTGCAATGTCGGCCCCGGACCGATCGCATTGACCCGCACGCGTGGGGCCAGTGCCTGTGCCGTGGTTTGGGTCATGACCCAAAGGCCCGCCTTTGCAATGGTATAGCTGGCATAGTCGGGCCGCAAATTGCGCACGCGCTGGTCAATCATGTTGACGATCAGCGCCTGCGCGTGCGGTTCGCCGTTTTCGTCGGCAACAGCATCTGGCGCTTGGGCCGCAAATTTCTGCGTCAGGACAAAAGGCGCGCGCAGGTTCGATCCGATGTGACGATCCCAGCTGTCCCGTGTCGCAGTTTCAATCGTGTCATCCTCAAAGATCGACGCATTATTGACCAGACAAGTCAGCGGGCCACCCAATCCTGCAATCGCCGCAGGAACCAGTTCAGCAGTCGCCTCTTCGTCCAAAAGGTCGGCCCTTACCGCAACTGCCTGCCGCCCCTTGGCCGCAATCCTGGCGACAACTGCCTCGGCCTCGTCGCGCGATGCGTGATAATGCACAGCAACGTCAAAGCCGCGATCCGCCAGATAAAGCGCCATCGCCCGTCCAAGACGCGCGCCCGCACCCGTCACAAGCGCACGCATCACAGCACCACAAACAGATAAGTGACATACAGCACGCTGAGCGCGACGCCCCAAATGCGATTGATATCCACCCGAAAGAACACGAAGGGGATCAGGATCAGGGACGCAGCCAGCATTACCCACAGATCAAAGCGCAGGAACTGTGGATCAACAGGGATCGGGCCAACAAGCGATGCAACACCGATGATGCCCAGCAAATTGAACATATTCGACCCGATCACATTCCCGAGCGCCACATCGGCCTGACGGCGCAGCGCTGCCATCACGGTGGTCGCAAGTTCAGGAAGTGACGTGCCAATCGCCACAAGCGTCAGGCCAATCACCGTTTCGGAAATGCCGAAATCGCGCGCGATGTTTGTCGCCCCGTCCACCAGCAGGCTTGCGCCCAGCGGCAGACCGATCAGACCCAGCACCAGAAAGATACCGATCTTGACCCACGGCAGATCAGGGTCCACGCCCTCAAGGTCGTCCAGATCGTCGGCTGCGGCCTTGTCGGCCCTGCGGTGCTTGCGAGCGGCACGCGCGGCGTGGATCAACATCGCCGCCAGGGCAGCCAGCAATATGATACCCGCGACCCAGTCGAAAACCCCGCGATAGGCCAAGCCAATAAACAAGAACGATGCTGCGATCATTTGCAGGAAACTGTTGCGCGTGTCGCATTCGCTGGTGTGCATCACCGCCAGCAAGGCAGGCACCCCCAACACCAGCAACACATTCGCAGTGTTTGACCCAACGACATTCCCAAGGGCCAGCCCCGGCACATCATCAATGATCGCCTGAATGGAAATGAGAAGCTCCGGCGCTGATGTCCCAAAGGCTACAATCGTCAAAGACACGATCAACGCAGGCACACCCAGCCGCAAAGACATGTTCACAGCCCCCTTCACAAGGCTGTCACCCGCAAGCAACAAGATCACAAGCCCAAGGCCTGTATAAAGCCAGTCCATGATCATTTGCGCCCCTTCCCACAGGGGCATGACCCCTTGCCGATCCGGTAGCGTCCGCAGCCTTTGCACTTGGCCGCGGCCAATCGCGCCTGTCCGGGGAACTTGATCTTGCCGAACATCGCGAGCACCGCCATGCCGACAAGAAAGAGGCTGACTATCTTGAAAATCACGTCACAGACCAAACTGCGCGAAAGCTGCGCGTTCTTCGATCGAGGACACGGTATCGTCGATCAGCTGTGCCCCGAACCTTGAAAACAGCGACCGCTTCACGCCGTAGCGGCGCAATTGAACCTTGTCACCAAAGCGTTCCTTGAGGACCGGCACAAGATGGCCAATTTGATCAGCCAACCCCTGTTCCACAGCCTTGTCGCCAACCCAGATTTCACCCGTGAAATGATCGGGGTTATCAACCAGCCGTGCACCGCGTCGCGATTTCACATGGTCAATGAAAAAGACATGCAGATCATCAAGCAGGCCTTTCAAGCGCTTAACGTCCGCGGGCTTTTCGGGCTTGAACGGGTCCATCATGCTTTTTGATTTTCCAGCCGTGTGAACACGCCGTTCCACGCCAATCTTGTCAATTGCGCCTGTCAGGCCAAAGCCAGACGAGATCACCCCGATTGACCCGACGATTGATCCGCGATCCACGAAAATCTCGTCCGCCGCCGTTGCCAGCCAATAGCCACCTGATGCTGCAACATCTTCGACGAATGCGAAAACGGGGATGTCTTTTTCCGCGGCCAGCCGCCGGATACGCGCTGCGATCAGTGACGATTGCACAGCCGACCCGCCGGGCGAATTGATCTCAAGCGCGATGGCCTTGGGCTTGCCTTTGGTGAATGCCTTTTCAATGACGGGCGCGAGGGCCGCATCATTCAATGAACGCGCACCGGTCGCGATTTGCCCTTGCAGGCGGATCACGGCCACGAAGGGCGGCGATTTCATGAATGGGATATAGCGTTTCATAAGGCTTCACTTAGGCTGTCGCACGCCCTGCGACAAGGGACGCGCCCTGCCCCGTGATGCATATTGTTCGCCGCCCCCAAGATCACTGGCGGATCCGCCAACCGGTGCGGAAAATCCACCAGATCACCGCCAGACAAAGCGTTGTAAACAATCCGATCGCGCCAAGGCTCAGCGCGATGGAAACATCCGCCGTGCCAAAGAACGCCCAGCGGAATCCCGAAATCAGATAGACGACCGGATTGAACAGTGTAATCACCTGCCACACAGGCGGCAGCATGGTGATCGAATAAAACGACCCTCCCAAAAAGACGAGCGGCGTGATGATCAGCAACGGGATCAGTTGCAACTGTTCGAAATTCTGCGCCCAGATACCGATGATAAAGCCCAGCAAACTGAACGACAGACAGGTCAGCACCAGAAACGCCATCATCGCGAAAGGATGTGCGATGGTTAGGTCAACGAACAGGAACGCCGTGCCCAGAATGATCAAGCCAATGAACAGCGCCTTGGTCGCGGCCGCCCCCACATAGCCAATCGTGATCTCAAGGAAATTCACTGGTGCGGACAGCAATTCATAGATCGTGCCGATGAATTTCGGGAAATAAATGCCGAATGATGCGTTTGACGTGGCTTGGGTCATCACGCTTAGCATGATCAGCCCCGGCACGATAAAAGCGCCGTAGCTGATGCCTTCGACCTGATCAATCCGGCTGCCGATTGCCGCGCCAAACACCACGAAGTAAAGCGAGGTGGAAATCACTGGCGAAATGAAACTTTGCATCAAGGTGCGAAAAAATCGCGTCATTTCATAGACATATATTGATTTGACGGCCTGAAAGTTCATGATGTTTCCTTCACAAGTCCGACAAATATGTCTTCGAGGCTGCTTTGCTGGGTTTGCAGATCAGCCAAGTGCAAACCCGCCGTTTGCACATCTTGCAGCAACGCGGTTATACCGGTGCGCTCCTTTGTGGCATCAAAGGAATAGATCAGGCTTTGGCCGCCCTCTGCAAGCGTGAGCCCGTGTTTAGCCAGCGCGGCAGGCACCGCATCAAGTGGTTCGGTCAGTTCGATACGCAGGTGCTTTTGCCCCATACGAGCCATCAAGGCATCCTTGCCTTCAACCAACAGGATTTCCCCTTTGTTGATCACGCCGATACGGTCGGCAATCGCCTCGGCTTCCTCGATGTAGTGGGTCGTGAGAATGATCGTCACGCCGGTCTTCTTCAGCTCGGCGACGATTTCCCACATGTCCTTGCGCAGCTCCACATCGACGCCCGCAGTCGGTTCATCCAGAAACAGCACACGCGGTTCGTGCGACAGGGCCTTGGCAATCAGGACTCGGCGCTTCATCCCGCCCGATAGAGCCATGACCTTGCTGTCCTTCTTGTCCCACAAGGACAGTTGGCGCAGCAGTTTTTCAAGATAGGCCTCGTCCGGTGCCTTGCCAAACAAGCCGCGTGAAAACCGCACGGTGTTGATGACTTTTTCAAAGGGCTCAAGGCTGATTTCCTGTGGCACTAGCCCGATCAGATTGCGCGCCCCGCGATAGGCTGTGATGATGTCATGCCCGCCCACGGTGACAGTGCCGCTGGTGGGTCGCGTGATCCCGCAGACCGTGGAAATCAACGTGGTCTTGCCCGCGCCATTGGGGCCAAGCAGGGCAATGATCTCGCCCTCCTCGATATCCAGATCGACAGATTTCAGGGCTTCGAACCCGTTGTCATAGGCTTTCCTGAGGCTTCGCACCTCGACGATCGACGGCATATGAGATCTTCCTTGCAGCGTTCGCGCGACCCTATCCGCCCCTTGGGCAGAGATAAAGAGGCCGCGCTAGGCCGGTGCCTCTGCGCGATTGCGCCGCCCTTCGCCCAGCATCAACATCGCCGGAGTCACCACCAGTGTCAGGATGGTGGCAATCACCAATCCGCCCGCAATTGCGGATGACAATTCAGTCCACCACTGGGTCGAGGGCGCCCCATACACAATGTCACGCGTAAAGAAGTTCAGGTTCAATCCGATGACCATGGGCATCAACCCCAAGGCCGTTGTGACCGACGTCAGCACCACGGGTCGCAAACGCTGCGCGCCGGTGCGCAGGGCTGCTTCAAGCGGGGATTGCCCCTGCGCTTTCAGACCATTGTAGGTATCAATCAGGATGATGTTGTTGTTCACAACGATACCAGCCAGCGCAATCACGCCCAAGCCCCCCATAACGATCCCGAACGGGCGGCCGGTAACGATCAACCCCAACAAGACACCGGCGATCGAAAAGATGATCGCGCTCATCACAACGAACGCCTGATAGAAGTTGTTGAACTGCACGACAAGGATCACGAACATCAAAAAGATCGCCGAAAAGAAGGCACCAATCAGAAAGATCATGCTTTCTTGCTGGTCCTCGGCCTCACCGCCAAAGCTGAATGCGACACCATCGGGAAGGTCGGCGTTTTCAAGTGCGGTGCGAAGCGTGATCACCTGATCATTGACCAGCAGACCGGGGGCCACGTTGGCCTCAATTGACGTGACCCGCTTTTCATCAACGCGGCGGATCACGCCCGTGCGATCCGTGGGCGCAAACGTCACGAAATTTGAAATGGGCACAAGGCCCGCAGTGGTCGGCACCCGCAGACTGCCCAATTCAGACAATGACCTGTCCTCGCGCGGGAACCGCACGCGGATATCAAGCGCGCCATCGGTATCATCGGGGCGGTAATCGGCGACAGTGATCCCTTGGGTCAGCAGTTGCACAGCCTGCCCCAGCAGGCTCACATCGGCACCAAAGCGCGCGGCCTCGGCCCGATTGACGATGATCGACACCTCGACGCCCGGAACGGGGCGGGTATCGGTGACATCCGTAAAGCCGCCAATCGTGTCCATCAGATCACGGACTTGCTGCACGGCATCCTGTTGCGCTTGCGGGTCACGTCCGGTGATTTCCAGATTGACGGGCTTGCCGCTTGACGGCCCACCGCTTTCGGTTTGCACCTGCACATCAATGCCGGCGATGTCGGCGACATCGGCACGAATATCCACGCCGATTTCTTCCGCTGTGCGGCGCGTGTCCCATGATGTCAGCTCAAGCTGCAACGTGCCGATGGTTTCCTCATCGCCCTGTCCTGCGCTCATCATGGAACGGGCATAGATGCTGGCGATTTCATCATAACCCAAAAGACGGTCTTCAACCGCGCGCACCAGCGCATCCCGTTCAAAGATCGAAAAGTTGTCGCGCGCGCGCACCTGAACCTGCATGAAATCAGGTTCGACGGATGGAAAGAATGTAACGCCCTTGCCAAACTGGCCATAAAGACCAAAGCCCCCCAGCAGCAGTGCAAGCGCCAGCAACAGCGTCGCCGCAGGGCGCGTTATTGCCCATTCCAGCACGCGGACATATCCGCCGGTAAACCCGCCCATGTCACGTGGATCGCCGATTTCGGCGGCGTGCAGCGCGGCCTTTGCCGTGGCTGTCTGCGGCTGCCGCTTTCCGATCAGACCGCCGACCACCGGAATAAAGATCAGCGCCATGAACAAGGACGCAAACAGCGTCAGGATCACGGTTATCGGCAGGAATTTCATGAACTCGCCGACCATTCCCGACCAGAACAACAGCGGGAAAAATACACTGAGTGTCGTCGCTGTTGATGCGATGATGGGCCATGCCATTCGTTTGGCGGCAAAGGCGTAAGCCTCTTTGGGTGCTGCGCCCTCTTGCAACTTGCGGTCGGCCAGTTCGGTCGTGACAATCGCCCCGTCCACCAACATCCCGACAACCAGGATCAGGGAGAACAGCACGACGATGTTCATCGTGTAATCCATCACCCACAAGGCGATGACACCGGCCAGAAACGCACCGGGAATGGCAAGCCCGACCAGAATGGCCGAACGCCCCCCAAGGGCCAACACGATCACGATCATCACAAGGATCACGGCAGCGATCACGTTTGCCTCAAGGTCGCTCAGCAGGTCTTTGACCTGTTTGCTTTGATCCTGCAAAAAGGTGACTTCTACGTTTTCGGGCCAGTCCACCTGCATTTCGGCAACCAGCGCTTTGACCGACGCAACGGTTTCAATGATATTGGCGCCCGACCGTTTCGTGACCTCTAGCGCAAGGGCAGGCTGGCCATTGATGCGCGCAAACGAATCCGGGTCCTCGAAGGCGCGGCGCACCGTGGCCACATCGCCAAAGGTTACGACCGCATTGCCACGCACCTTGACGGGCATCGCCATCACATCATCAAGGCCTTCGATCAACCCCGGCACCTTGAGAACGATACGCCCCGAACCGGTTTCAATCGCACCAGCAGCGATAAGTCGATTGTTGCGCTGGATTTGACCGATCAATTCGTCAAACGACAGGTTGTATGTTTCAAACACTGTCGGGTCGATCAACACCTCCAGAAACTCGGTGCGCTCTCCGCCGATGTCTGCCTCAAGGACGCCGGGCAGACCCTCGATCGCTTCCTGCATGTCATCGGCCAGGGCGTTCAATGTGCGTTCAGGCACCGGCCCCGACAAGATTGCGGTTACAATGGGAAACAGCGCCGTGTTTATTTCGGTGACTGTGACGTCATAGGCGTCATCCGGCAATTCACTTTCGGCACGGTCCACAGCCTCGCGGACCTTATCAAGCGCGACCTGGGTGTCAGACCCCGGGCTGAATTCAAGTTGCAGACTGGCAAAGCCTTCGGCAGCATCTGATTTCAGGCTGTCGAGACCGGCAATTGACGAAAACTCGGTTTCAAGCGGGGCAAGCAGCAAGCGTTCGGCGTCACTTGGGCTGATCCCGTCCAGACCTGTGGACACGTAAAACAAAGGCAGTGGAATTTCCGGTGTCAATTCTTTTGGAATCGAAACATAGGCGTAGGCTCCCACCGTCATGACCATGATCAGGGCCATGACAACCACGCGCGACCGCGAAAAGGCCGCGTCGATCAAGGCATGCATCAGTTCACCTCCGCAGGGCTTGGTGCGACGACTTCGCCCTCGCTGACAAACCCCTGACCGACGGTGATCACATCAACGCTTTCGGGAAGGCCCGTGACCCAGATTCCGTCGATCTGTGCATCGACGATCTCGATCGGGAAAAACGTGACCGTTGCATCACCATTGACGGCTTTGATCCCCAAATCGCCAAGCGTGTTCAGCGAAACGATCGAGGGCGGCAGGAAATGCGCGGTGACAACGCCCGTCGGAATGACAACTTCTGCCGAGATGCCGGACGGAATCGCACCATCTGCATTGTCGACCTCGATTTCCGCCAGAAACGTGCGGGTTTCGGCCGCGGCCGACGACCCGACAAAAGTGACTACGCCCTCGCGTGTTTCGCCGGTGATGAATTCGACCGATGCGGGCTGGCCAACCTCAAGCAGCGTCAACGACTGCTGCGGCACCTGAATTTCGACAGTCAGCGGGGTAATATCAACAAGGCGCGCAACCTGCGTGCCCGCGCTGACATATTCACCCACATCAAGATCAAGGGTTTCGATACGGCCGGCGAACGGTGCCGTGATTTCAAGCGCATTGGTGTCCTGCTGCACCTCGATGACCTGCGCCTGTGCTGCCGCCAGTGCCGCGCGCGCCTGCGTCACGCGGTCATTTGTGGCAACACCGCGATCCAAAAGCGCTGTGGCGTTGTCATATTCCCGCTGGGCGGTGGCAAGGTCTTGGGCGGCGCGGTTAACTTCGGCGGCGTTCGCAGCTGGGTCAAAACGGGCGATCACATCACCTGCCGCAACGTCCTGCCCCTTGCGCACCGGCACGTCGATAATGTCACCGGACGTTTCCGCAACAAGGCCTGTATCACGATCTGCAAGCGCTTGGCCTTCGGCGCGATAATACTGCGTCACATCCTCGGACCTCGAGGTTGTGACCGCAACGGCCAAAGGCGCAGGTTCGTCGCGCGCAAGTGTCGGTGTTTCGTCCTCGGAGGGCAGAACAAAACCGCTGCCCATCCACCCCACGATGGCGATGACAAGTACAAGCGCGATCCAGGTCGAGCGCGCGGCACCCTTGTCCGCGTCAAACTGAAGCGCGGGCGCAGGCGCAGGCGCGGGTGCAACGCCAGGGGTTGCGGGCGGCGTTTCAACTGACACCTTTTTGGGTTTGCGCGTCATAGAACTTTTCCTTGGCAGCCCATCGGGCGTTGCAGATTGGGTGAAAGACTTCGATATTTGCTGCAACGCGACCGCGCCGCCAGCGTCAAGCGCGCGCTGGTGCTGACGCTTGCACGGCGAACACCAAGGTTGTCAGCCTGTGTCGCCAGACCAACCCTTTCGATGAACGCCTCGCCGGGCGCCGTTATATCGCGTTCTTCAAGCATCCAGGTCTCCGTTCAAGCGGTGACATAGAGCGTGGAACTGCAAACATCAAGCGCGTTCAGTCAAAACTGAACACACGTCACCCGTGGACGCCATTGAATAAGGTCTGAACGCCAAATGCCGGAACCGTCAGGAACGCGCCTAAACGGTGCCTCCCAAGCTTCCCTCAAGCGCGGCCAGTTCCTGTCCCCCTGCCATCATGTCTTGCAGGGCTTCAGCCGTGATCTCGCCTTTCAAGGCAGTGCCCAGCGTCTTGCCACGGTTCAGAACGGTAAATCTGTCGCCAACAGCCATGGCATGGCGCACGTTGTGGGTGATGAACACAACGGCGATCCCCTGACGGCGCACCTTGTCGATCGTCGCCAGCACATTTGATGTTTGACGCACGCCAAGGGCCGAGGTCGGCTCGTCGAGAATGAGCACCTTTGCACCGAAATGAACCGCCCGGCTGATTGCCACAGTCTGACGTTCGCCCCCTGACAGCGTGCCGACCGCCTGATCAGGACCGCGCAGATTGATACCCATCTCTTGCATGGCTTGCATGGTAATCTTGTTGGCGTGGTCATGGTCAAACAGCTTGATCGGACCGACTTTCTTGATCGGCTCGTTGCCCATAAAGAAGTTGCGACTGACACTCATCAGCGGGATCATCGCCAAGTGCTGGTGCACTGTCGCAATCCCTGCGGCAATGGCATCGCGGGGGTCTGCAAAATCAAGGGGATTTCCCTCAAACACGATCTCACCCGCAGTGGGCTTGTGAACGCCCGACATCGTCTTGATGAATGTGGACTTACCGGCGCCATTGTCCCCCAGCAAGCAGTGGCATTCACCCGCATGGACATCAACTGACACCCCCGCCAGGGCGATCACGCTGCCAAAGTGCTTTTCGATGTTCTTCATCTGGATAATGGGTTGTGACATATCAACGTTCCCCAGTGATGATGCGACGGATGTAGGTGTTCAGGATTACGGCTGCCAAAAGGATCAGCCCAAGAAACACACGGAACAGGCTGGATTCAACGCCCGCAAAGAACAGGCCTTGCTGCACGACGCCAAAGATCAATGCGCCCAATGCGGCGCCGATCACGGACCCGTAGCCACCTGTCAACAATGCGCCGCCGATAACCACCGCAATGATCGCCTCGAACTCCTTGAGCAACCCGCGATCCGCACCAGCAGAGCCAAACTCCATCACCTGACAAACGGCAAAGACCGTCGCGCAGAAGGCGGTGAACATGAACATCTTGATCTTGACCGCATTGACCGGAACACCGGAATTGCGCGCAGCATCCGCATCACCACCGGCAGCGAAAACCCAGTTGCCAAAGCGTGTGCGTGTCAGCAGCCAGTGGCCAAAGACCACCAGACCGATTGCCCAGATCATCAACATCGGGATCCCGTCAACCACGGGTTCGCCCATGCGATTGCCGCGCTCGAAGGTGCCGATCACGCCCATGTCGCCCAACCACTGAAAGATGGGGCGGCCGATCTTTGCGCCAAACAACGGCGCAAGCCAATCGCCTTCGGCCGCTTCACGAATGCCGCCGATAATGGTCTTTCGTTCCACTGTCTGGGGGATGAAAATCGTAAACCCGCGCAGGATGAAGAGTGTCGCAAGTGTGACGATGAAGCTTGGCAGGCCGGTCTTGACGACAATATAGCCGTTCAAGGCGCCAAACGCGATGCAGATGACGAATGTGATCAGAATGGCGATCCACATCGGCCATCCCATGGTAACGCCGAAAATCGCGATCATCATGCCGGCAAAGCCAATCATTGATCCGACAGACAGGTCGAACTCGCCAGAGATCATCAGCAGACATGCCCCAACGGCAATGATCATGAATTGCGCCGAAACGACCGACCAGTTCATGATCCCCTGCGCATTGAACATGCCGCTGTCAAAAGCGAACAGACCAAAAAAGACAAAGACGGCAACGGTGCCGACGATGCCGCCCAGTTCCGGTCGGATCAGCGCTGTTCGTAGCTTTGACTGTTCCTTGATGCGCTCGTCGCCATGTGATGCATCTGACATTGTGCGTGTCCCTACTGTGCCCGCGTTTTGCAGGTCTGTTATGAAAGGGGCGGCCCCGACACACTGCCGAACCGCCCCCATTGATTACGGCAGGAACCTAGCGGAACTCGCCGGCAAATTCTTCAACCTTTCCCAAAGCGTCAGCAGTCACGAAGCCCGGTCCAGAGTTGATGTTGTTGCCCGGCAGAACGCCGTAACGGTCATAATTGGCCAGAACCACAACAGGCAAATAGGCCTGAAGGAAGGGCTGCTGGTCGATGCCCCACTGGATGGTTCCGTCCTTGATGCCCGCGACGATGTTTTCGCCCAGATCAAACGTCCCGAAATAGATATCGCCTGCGATGCCCATTTCTTCGACAGCAAGCAGCGTCGGGTCAGCCGAAGTTGGACCCAATGTCAGAATTGCATCTGTTTCGGGATTTGCCGTCAGGTAGGCGATAACACGGTTCTTGATCTCGGCGGGGTCCTGGCCCGCGTCAATCATGCTGTCGCCCAGATCAATGCCCAGACCATCAGCGAACCCGCGGCAGCGCTCGGCGACAACTGTGTTGGAAATGACGTGGTTCACACAGACGAAGCTTTCAACGCCATCTCCGGCTGCGCGCTGGCCAGCTGCCAGACCCGCATCATATTCGGGCTGGCCTACAAACATCAGCGCGCCCACTTCGCGGGTTTGCTCGGGTGTGCCAGAGTTCATGATGATCACGTCGATACCCTGATCGACGGCTGCCGAGATTGGGCCGGACAACACGTCAAAATCAGCCAGCGTCGTGATGATCCCGTCAGGCTGCGATGCAGCGGCTTGTTCGATGATACGGGCCATATCGGCAAGGTCGCCCGTAGGCGGATTGCGATATTCAACGGTCACACCCATCTGGTCACCTGCCAGTGCGATGCCGTTCTTGACGGTATTCCACCAGCTGTCCGAATCCGGCGCATGGCTGACCAGAATGTAGGTCAGGTCATCGCCGTGCCCCTCTGCCACGGCTGTCGTCGCCATGAACGGAGCGGCAACAATCGCCGCAGTCGCGAATAGTTTGCTCATCGTGGATTTCATGTTTTCCTCCCAAGGAATGTCTAGGAATTCATTGCTGAACTACGAAAGAGAGGTCTTTTGCCCCCCTTCCTTGCCAATCAAAGCATGAGTCGCCACTTTTTGCAACCGGTTGCAAAAATTACTTCGACCTTGCGCGCGTCACACCCTATGAATACGGGAAATTCGCACTGCACCCGATTGCGTCAAGGGACCTAATACTGCCTATGCCTGTTACGCTGAAAGATGTTGCCACCCGTGCCGGGGTATCTCGATCCGCGGTGTCGCGCACGTTTACAGATGGGGCATCGGTGTCGGAAAAAATGCGCCGCAAGGTTGAAAAAGCCGCGGTGGAACTGGGCTATTCACCCAATGCGCTTGCCTCATCATTGACCACCGGTCGCACCAAACTGATCGGGCTGGTATCCAACAACTTTCACAATCCGATCTTTCTGGAAGTCTTTGATCTGTTTACCCGAAAACTTCAGGACAAGGGGCTGCGCCCGCTTCTGATGAACCTGTCAGGGGAACATGATGCGCTGACCTCGGTGCGCCGATTACAGCAGTATTCGGTGGATGGTGTGATTGTGGCGTCCTCAACGCTCGCGCCCGAATTTTCCCGCGCGTTTCGGGATGCGGGCGTGCCGGTGGTGAACAGCTTTGGACGCTTTTCCACCTCGCCTGACGTGCATGTCGTGGGCGTTGACAACTCGGAATGCGGGCGCATGGCAGCCCGTGCGCTGATAGATCGCGGTTACACATCAGTCGGGTTTCTGGGCGGGCCTGAAACGGCAACCTCGACGGAAGACCGCTTTCGCGGATTCAGTCAGGAACTGGCCAAACACCCTGAAGTCGCGCGCCGCCATTCTTTTGCCAAAGATTACTCGTTTGACGCTGGCCGCGCGGAAATGCAACGACTGATCGCGGCAGGCAAACTGGCGCAAGCGTATTTTTGCGGTGATGATGTGCTGTCCATCGGGGCGCTGTCAGCGCTTGCTGACGCGGGATTCAAAGTGCCGGACGATATTGGCATCATCGGTTTCAACGACATGGAAATGGCGCGCTGGCAGAACATCAACCTGACCACGATCGGTCAGCCAATCGAACAGATCATTCATTCCTCGGTGGAACTGATCGTGGCCATGCTTCAGGATCCCGAACGGTATCCTGAAGTGCGCCTGTTTCCCTGCAAGCTGGTTGAGCGGGGAACCCTGCGGCCAATCCCCTAGCGAAACATCGGCGGACGGGCGTCAACCCATGCACCGCCGGACTTCGCCGAGGCCACGGCCTGATGCACAGCCGCCATGGAGCGCAGGCCATCGGCTGCCGTAGGCAATCCGTCGCGGGTTTCGCCGCGAATGCTGGCAGCCAGATCGACATAGATATTCGCGACCGCCAGCGGAAACCCTTCGGGATGGGCGATCGCCACACGGGACAGGCGCTGCGCTTCGTCTGACAAGCCGTTCTCGCCTTTTTCGATGATCTGTGTGCGCGCACCTACAGGCGTGTAAAAAATCTGGTTCGGGTCTTCGGACCGCCAGCGCACCCCGCCCGTTTCACCAAAGACCTGAATGTCGAACCCGTGCTGGCGGCCAATCGCGACAGAGCTAGTCCAGAGGCGCCCGACCGCACCGCCCTCCATGCGGAAATTGACCATCGCGTCGTCTTCCAGTTCGCGCGATGCGATGGTGGATGCGAAATCAGCGCTAAGCGTGCGCACCTCGTCCCCGGCGATAAAGCTCGCCATGTGCAATGCATGAATGCCGCAGTCGGCAAATTGCCCTGATACCCCTGCCATGGCCGGATCATAGCGCCAGCGCACACGCGGGTTGTCAGCATCCGTCGCGTCCCCGTGATGGCCGTGCGAAAAGTTCGTCACGATCAGTCGCACTTTGCCAAGCTGGCCTGTGCGCACCATCTGGCGCATTTCCCGCACCATCGGATATGCAGAATAACAGTAATTCACGGCGCAGATCTTGCCGGTTGCCTTGGCGACCTTGACGATCTCCTCGCCCTCTTGAACGGTCATTGTCATGGGTTTTTCGCAAAGCACGTTAAAGCCAGCCTCAAGAAACGCCTTGGTGATCTCGAAATGGGTTGAATTCGGCGTTGCGACCGTAACCAGATCGACCTTGTCATCGCGGTTGCGTTCACCTTCAAGCATCTCGCGCCAATCGCCATAGGCGCGATCCGTGGCCACCCCCAATCGCTGTGCATAGGCGCGCCCTTTGGTTGCATCGTGGTCCAGCGCCCCTGCCGCAAGGATGAAATTTCCGTCGGCCTGCGCCCCTAGACGGTGCGCCGGTCCAATCTGGCTGCCCTCACCGCCGCCAATCATGCCCCAGTTCAATCGTTTCATTTTTCAAGTCCTTTCGCGGCGGCTCGCCATGCCACCCAACTTCACACTTCAGACTGTCGCGTTAACGAAATCCGATACTTTCCAGATACTCGCGGTTGGCCCGCGCGTCTTCCATCGGCGTGCCTGGCATGGATGGGTCACAATCCTGTTCCACGGTGCACCAACCTTCAAATCCACTGTCGATCAACACCTGCCGCACGGCAGGGAAATCAACGTCCCCTTGCCCAAGATTGCAGAATATTCCTTGCCCGCAGGCGTCATAAAACCCGGTGCGATTGGCGATTG
Organism: Octadecabacter sp. R77987; assembly: GCF_042466115.1. NCBI lineage: Bacteria > Pseudomonadati > Pseudomonadota > Alphaproteobacteria > Rhodobacterales > Roseobacteraceae > Octadecabacter > Octadecabacter sp. R77987. The sequence continues at coordinate 1,757,790 of NZ_JAXHBQ010000001.1, forward strand.
CATCTGCCTTCACTGCCGGGTCGATATCCTTGAAATGCATGTAGGAAATTCTGTGCACATGCCGCTTCATGAATGCCACCGGATCAAACCCCGCATAGGAATGATGACCGGTGTCGAAACATATTTTCAACAGGTCTTCGTCGACTTCATCCAACAAGCGTTCCAGTTCGGGTTCAAAGTCCATGAACCCCGCGGCATGCGCGTGAATACCCACCGTCAGCCCATGATCCACACCAATCTTTGCGCTGTCCTTGATGCGGTTGCGATAGGCTGTCCATTCAGCCTTGTCCATCTGCTCTGCTTCGGTTGCGCGGCCCGCAGTTGGCGCGCGACGCGGCGAAATACTGTCGATCAAAACAAGGTGCTTTGCCCCGTGGGCTTGCAAGGCCTTGCACGTCCGCACCGTTCCATCAAGCACATCATCCCATGCTTGGGGGTCGTGAAACGGACGGAACACGACACCACCGATCAGTTCGAGTTCAAACTCGGACAGGGCCGCGCCCAACACCGCAGGATCTTCGGGCATATAGCCCACCGGACCCAATTCAATGCCCTTGTATCCGGCGTCGGCGCATTGGCGCAGAACCTCTCGCCATGCGGGATAGCTTGGATCAGATGCAAACTCGATTCCCCATGAACAGGGGGCATTGCCAATTCGAATTGTCATGATTTCAACCTTTGGCTACGTCTGTCCAACTGCGTGTTCTGGCAGATGTCAGAGCTGTGTTGACAACGCGGGCCACCTCAAGGCCGTCTCGAAACGTGGGCCAGACAGGCGCGCCCGAATGGATCGCATGCAAGAAATCGCGGGCTTCAATGATGATTTGATCCTGATAGCCCGTGCCATGCCCGGCGCCTTGGCAAAACTGTTCATAATCGGGATGCGCAGGCCCTGTCAGAATCTTGCGAAAGCCGCGTTCGGCCTCGGGTTCATCCATCTTGTAAAGCCAAAGCGCGTTTTGGTCTTCCTGGTCAAACCGTATCGCGCCTTTGGTGCCTGTAACTTCATAAGCGTAACCCATTTTCCGCCCCGTCGCGATGCGGCTAAAGAACATATGGCCCATGATGCCAGTTGAAAACCGGCACATGATTTGCGCGTGATCGTCATTTGTAACTGCACCACCGGGGCGCGTGGTATGGACGGTCTCGACCTCGGCGATGAGGCTGTCAATCGGGCCGATCAGGGCAAGGGCCGCGTTGATCATGTGCGGGGCCAGATCACCCATCGTGCCGTTCGCCAAGCCGTCTGTGCGCCACGTGGCCGGGGCCTGCGGGTCGGCCAGAAAATCCTCGACGTGTTCGCCGCGAAACCAGGTGACATCGCCAATCATCCCTTCGGCAATCAACCGGCGTGCGTATTGCGACGCAGGGGTGCGAATGTAGTTGTAGGCAACCATATTGGCCACGCCCGCTGCCTCGGCCGCGATTGTCATCGCCTCTGACTCCTGCAGTGATGCACCCATGGGTTTCTCGCACAACACCGGTTTGCCCAATGCAAATGCGGCTTGTGCAATTTGCTTGTGGGTGGACTGCGGCGTCGCGATCACAATGGCCTGGACGGCAGGATCCTTGACCAAAGCGCGCCAGTCATCGGTCGCCCGCGCGAAACCATAGGCGTCACGATAGCGGTTGGCGCTTTGTTGGGTGGATGCGCAGATCATTTCAAGGCGCGGGCGCAACGGCGTGTCAAAAACCGCACCCACCGCTGCCATCGCAACCGCATGGGCCTTACCCATATAGCCACCGCCCAGAATGCCAATGCCGATTTCTTTACGGGCCCGAGTCACAATCCATCCTTTTTCAAAACCGGTTTGCAACCGGTTGCAAAATGGTTATCCTGAGATTCTAAGACGTGCAAGGCGCAATCGCGGTCGCACATAATGCCAAGGATCACTTCACCATGACGGACGCCACCATTCGCTTGACCACGGCGCAGGCTATAATCCGCTATCTGGACAATCAGTTCATTGATGTCGACGGCGAAGAATTGCGCGTTTGCGGCGGGGGCTTTGGCATATTCGGGCATGGCAATGTGACCTGTCTGGGCGAAGCGCTTTATGACGTGCAAGATACGCTGCCACTGTATCGCGGGCAAAACGAAACCGGCATGGGGTTCGCCGCCGCGGGCTATGCCAAGGCGTGGTTGCGGCAGCGGTTCATGTTTTGCACGGCCTCGGCAGGACCCGGCACCGCGAACCTGTTGACGGCCGCCGGATTGGCACATGCCAACCGCTTGCCACTGCTGATGCTATGCGGGGATACATTCCTCACCCGCCTGCCCGATCCTGTCTTGCAGCAGATGGAAAACTTCAACGATCCGACGTTCGGTGTGAACGATGCCTTCAAGCCCGTCACGCGCTACTGGGATCGCATCACACATCCCGCCCAGATCATTCAGTCGCTTCCCAACGCGCTGGCCACGATGCTGGATCCTGCCGATTGCGGTCCGGCCTTTATCGGCTTGCCACAGGATGTTCAGGGCTGGGCGTATGATTACCCCCAAGCCTTTTTTGAAAAGCGCGTTCACCGTGTCCGCAGGCAAGCTCCCGACAAAGACGAGGTCGCCGATGCCCTTGCGCTGATCAGCACCGCCAAGCGCCCGGTGATCATCGCCGGTGGCGGCGTGCAGTATTCCGGCGCCGTGAGCGAACTGACCGCATTTGCCGAAAGCACGGGTATTCCTGTGGTCGAAACCATCGCAGGCCGCGCCAACATGACGTCTGATCATCCGCTGAACTGTGGCCCGCTGGGTGTGACCGGTTCGGACAGCGCCAACGCGATTGCCGAACAGGCCGATGTAATCATCGCCGTTGGAACCCGTTTGCAGGATTTCACCACAGGGTCGTGGACTGCCTTTGCCAAGGACGCCAAGATCATCGGCATCAACGTGGGCCGTCACGATGCCATGAAACACATGTCCCTGCCCGTTGTGGGCGATGCCGCGGTTTGTCTTGCCGCAATGATGGGCACTTACAAAGCCCCAGCCAAATGGACAACGTTTGCCCAGGACGCGCGTGCCAAGTGGGATCGCTACGTGGCCGAAAACGTCAAGCCGGGCAATCGACCGAACTCTTATGCTCAGGCGATCGGCGTGGTGAACGATCTGTGCAGTCCGCGTGACCGCATTGTTGCCGCTGCCGGCGGGCTGCCCGCGGAAGTGACGGCGAACTGGCGCACGCGCGACATCGGCACCGTTGATGTCGAGTTTGGGTTTTCCTGCATGGGCTATGAAATTGCAGGTGCCTGGGGTGCCCGTATCGCACAGTCCCAACGCGAACCAGACAACGACACCATTACGTTCTGCGGTGACGGGTCTTACTTGATGCTCAATTCAGACATCTATTCGTCTGTGCTGACAGACAAAAAGCTGATCGTCCTGCTGTTGGACAACGGCGGCTTTGCCGTTATCAACAAGCTTCAAAATAACACCGGCAATGAATCCTTCAACAATTTGATCAAGGACACGCCGACAGCAACTGCGCAATTCACAGTCGATTTTGAAGCGCACGCCGCGTCCATGGGTGCCATCGCCGAAACAGTCGCCAATCCTGCTGAATTGGGTGCAGCGTTCAAACGCGCGAAAGCAGCTGACAAGACCACTGTTATCGTCATGAAGGTGGATCCTTATGAAGGCTGGACAAGCGAAGGTCACGCCTGGTGGGAAGTCGGCACGCCGGAAGTTTCCCAAAGCCCCAAGGTTCGCGCCGCGCACAAGGATGTGGAATCCACCAGGTCCAAGCAGCGAAAGGGCGTGTGATGACAAGCGCCGCGCCCAACCAGCCACCCCATGACATCTGTCGTGACGGCATCCCTGTCGCGCGTTTTGCGCCTTTCCTTGATGCGCACAGCCCGCACTTGCCAAGGGAAACACGCCCTGACAGCCCATGCGCCGCCGTTGCGGATACAGCCCAAGCGCGCGTCGCAAAGGGTTTCACATGACCACATTGACCGGAATAAAGGGTGGCAAGTTTGTCGTTATCGGCCGTGTCGGAATGGATCTGTCGCCACAGGATCGCGCCCAAACCGAGCACGCAACCGAAATGTTTGTGGCGATGGGCGGCTCCTCGGCCAATATCGCCGCGGGTCTGGTCAAGCTTGGCCTGTCCGCTGATCTGGTCACATGCGTCAGCGATGACGCGGTCGGGCGTTACTGCCTGAACCAGCTGGACGCCTACGGCGTCGGCCGCAAGCATGTGCGCACGATCCAAGGCGAAGAACGCACATCCCTTGCCATTTATGAAACGCGTGTCACTGATCACCAGTCAGTCATCTATCGCAACAATGCCGCGGATTTCCAGATGTCCTTGCACGATGTCGAGGCCGTCGACTTTGGGCAGTTCACCGCCCTTATCACCGCAGGCACGGTTTTCGCCGCCGAACCAAGCCGCACCGCCACATTCCGCGCATTCGAATTGGCACAAGAGGCAGGCATTCCAATCATTTTTGACGTGGACTACCGCCCCTATTCATGGCCCTCGACAGAAGTTGCCGCCGACGTGTTGTCACGCGCGGGCGCGATGTCGGATGTGATTGTTGGCAATGACGAAGAATTCGGCTTTATGGCGGGCGATCCAGACAAAGGCCGCGCCAAGGCCCGCGATCTTGCCCAAACAGCCGACATCGTGGTTTACAAAATGGGTCCGCATGGCGCTGTCACCTATGCAAATGGCGCAGAAATCCCGACTGGCATTTACCCCGTCGAGGCCGTCAAACCAACGGGTGCAGGCGATAGTTTCATGGCCGGCTTCATGGCGTCACTTGCGCAAGGTCGCGATGTGAAAACGGCGATCCTGCGTGGATCGGCCTGCGCCTCTATCGTTGTGGCTCAGGCGGGCTGCGCCCCGGCGATGCCTGACACGGACCAGCTTGAAACATTCTTGCTCGATCATCCGGGGCCCACCTCCGGCCCCACGCAATAAGGACAAAACGCCATGCACATTGCCCCCCATGACAATCAGAACGAACCGATCGTTGATGCGGATGATCCCACCGTGCCGCTGAACTATTTCAATATCGTCAAGCTGCAAGCAGGCGAGGCATTTGAATACCAAGTGCCAGGCTATGAGACCTGTATCGTTCCAGCGACAGGAACTGTCGATGTTGATGTCGAGGGCGTGAGCTTTGCCGGTCTGGGCAAGCGCCGCCGCGATGTTTGGGATGGCGAGCCCGAAGGCGTATATGTCCCCGTCGGGGCCATGGCCCGTATCGTCGCAAAGTCCGATACCGAAACGTTCATCGCCGGGGCGCGATACGACAAGGTCCTTGTGCCGTTCGATGTGCGGGAGCACGACTTTGTGCAATACGGATCCGATGACACCAAAACCCACCGCTGTATCAAACATATCCTTGGTCAACGCGAACACGGCAAGGTTGGCCGCCTGCTGGTGTCCGAATTGTTCACCGTTGGACAGGGGGGGTGGTCCGGCTTTCCAGCGCACAAACACGACACCGACCGCAAGGATGACGCAGGCAACATCATCGAAACACGCCATGACGAAACCTATAATTTCCGCTTTCGTCCCAACCACGGGGCTGGCGTGCAGATCATCCAACACGAAGAAGGCAAACCGGGGGACGCCTTTCAATTGATGGACCGTTCGACGATCCTGCTTGGTTCCGGCTATCATCCCTGCGTCGTGATGCCCGGATACGAGATGTATTACTTTACCATTCTTGGCGGGCTGACCCAGCGATCTTTGGTGCAGTTCTTTCAGCCAACCCATGCCTATCAAGTCGAAACCATTCCGGGAATCAAGGACATGGTCGCCAAGTTCAAGTAACCCTGCGCGCGCCGCTGCACCCTGGCACGATCACTGCCCCCAAGGGGCCGCTCAAAGGAACAAAAATGCCCCTCGTCACGTTGAAGGACGTTCTGCAACCTGCCCTGCGCGATGGCTATGCTGTGGCGGGACTTGTCACTCTGGGCTGGGAGGATATGCGCGCCTATGTCGCCGCGGCAGAAGCTGAAAACTGTCCGGTCATCCTTCAGGCGGGGCCAAGTTGCCGCGCACATACGCCCCTGCCGATCTTGGGAAAAATGTTCCGCGTCCTGGCCGAAAATGCATCGGTGCCCATCGTCGCACACCTGGACCACGGATACACCCTCGAGGAGTGCAAAGAGGCGCTCGACAGCGGCTTTACCTCGCTCATGTTTGACGGGTCTCGCAAGCCGTTTCGTCAGAACATTGAAGAAACCGCGCAAATTGCGGAAATGGCCCACGCCGCAGGCATTTCTTGCGAGGGCGAGATCGGCTTCGTCGGCTATGCAGGGGGGGAACATTCCGCCGGAACAAATCCCGCAGAGGCCGCGACATTTGCCGCTGAAACAGGCGTTGATGCCATGGCAGTTTCGGTTGGAAATGTGCATTTGCAAACGCACAAGGAAGGCGGGTTGGACGAACCGCGCATCCGTGAGATCGAGACGCTGACCGACACCCCCCTGGTGATTCACGGCGGGTCCGGTGTGCCTGTGGCGCAACGTCAATCACTGGCGCGCACATCGAAGGTGTGTAAGTTCAACATTGGAACTGAATTGCGCATGGCCTTTGGGGCGGCCCTTCGCACTGCGGTGAATAATGATCCCGACAGGTTTGACCGTGTGCAAATCCTCAAGGATACCCACGCCCCGCTTGTCACCGCCACGCGCGATGTTCTGCGGGCTTTTATGAAAGAAACAACATGACACGCATTGGTATTCTTGGGTGTGGTCGCATCGGTCAGGTCCACGCGCGCACACTGCGCGGCATGGATGATGTCACGATTGTGGCTGTTTCCGATTTTTTTGCGCATGCGGCCGAAACGCTCGCTGCCGCATGTCACGCCGAAGTGCGCAGCACCAATGACATTATCACCAGCGACGATATCGACGCCATCGTGGTTGGCACGCCCACGGACACGCATTTTGACATTATCAAGGCCGCCGCTCTGGCCGGCAAAGCGATATTTTGCGAAAAACCTGTCGACATGTCAGCGGACAACATTCGAGCGCTGATCACCTGGGTCGAACAGGCCGGCATCGCGTTTTTTACCGCTTTCAACCGCCGCTTTGACCCGAATTTTGCCAATGTTCAACGCCGCATTGCGGCTGGCGAAATTGGCAATGTTGAAATCGTGACGATCCTTTCACGCGACCCTTCACCGCCTCCGATCGACTATATCACCAGCTCGGGTGGCATCTTTCGCGACATGATGATCCATGATTTTGATATGGCGCGTTTCCTGCTGGGCGAAGAACCGGTCACAGTTTATGCCGTTGGGTCGGCGCTGGTCGACCCTAAGATCGGCAAAGCAGGTGACGTGGATACCGCTGCGGTTACGTTGACGACCGGTTCGGGCAAGATATGCCAGATCAGCAACTCCCGCCGCGCAACCTATGGCTACGACCAGCGTATCGAGGTGCATGGGGCAGACGGTATGCTACGTGCCGCCAATGTGCTCGAAAATACTGTAGATGTGGCGACAGGCGACGGTTTTCGCACGGCGCCAACGATGAATTTCTTCCTAGAGCGTTACGAGACGGCATATAGAAACGAAATGCGAGCGTTTGTTGCCCATTTTTCCGACCGCACCATCCCGATCCCAAACATCCAGGACGGACTTCATGCACAGATCTTGGCGGATGCCGCTGCGCAATCACTTGAAAGCGGTTTGCCCGTGAACGTCTGACAGGCGTTGCTTTCATGGCCCTGCAGATTGATGGCCATCGCGACCCGGAAAACACGAAACCCGGCCACAGGGGCCGGGTCAATCGCGGTTTCTGTTGGTTGCGGGAGTAGGATTTGAACCTACGACCTTCAGGTTATGAGCCTGACGAGCTACCGGGCTGCTCCATCCCGCGCCAAAAGCGCATCCCCAAGCAGAATAGAAGTGTTTGGGGTGCATCGAAGAGAGATTACGGTTTGAGTTTCTTACTAGGTTTGGCAGTGACTTACTCTCCCACGTCTTAAGACGCAGTACCATCAGCGCAACGGCACTTAACGGCTGGGTTCGGGATGGAACCAGGTGTTTTGCTCGTGCTATGACCACCAAACCAAGAAAGAAACTCAACATCAGCACCCAAAAGGGTGTGTTCATCGTCAATATGTGCGGTGTGTATGACTTTGGTCGAGCAGATGAAGGTCGAAACCTTGCTTCTACTGGATCAAATCAAGCCTATCGAGCAATTAGTACCGGTCAACTGAACGCATTGCTGCGCTTACATCTCCGGCCTATCGACGAGGTGGTCTACCTCGGCTCTCAGGGATACCTTGTTTTGAGGGGGGCTTCCCGCTTAGATGCCTTCAGCGGTTATCCTGTCCGTTCATAGCTACCCAGCACTGCCATTGGCATGACAACTGGTCCACCAGTGGAACGTTCACCCCGGTCCTCTCGTACTAGGGGCAACTCCTCTCAAGTATCCTACACCCACGGCAGATAGGGACCGAACTGTCTCACGACGTTCTAAACCCAGCTCACGTACCTCTTTAAATGGCGAACAGCCATACCCTTGGGACCTGCTCCAGCCCCAGGATGAGATGAGCCGACATCGAGGTGCCAAACGGTGCCGTCGATATGGACTCTTGGGCACCATCAGCCTGTTATCCCCGGCGTACCTTTTATCCGTTGAGCGATGGCCCTTCCACTCGGGACCACCGGATCACTATGGCCGTCTTTCGACTCTGCTCGACTTGTCAGTCTCGCAGTCAGGCTGGCTTCTGCCATTGCACTCAACGAGCGATTTCCGACCGCTCTGAGCCAACCTTCGCGCGCCTCCGTTACTGTTTAGGAGGCGACCGCCCCAGTCAAACTACCCACCACGCAGGGTCCCGGATCCCGATAAGGGACCGCGGTTAGACTTCAAACAGAACAAGGGTGGTATCTCAAGGGAGGCTCCACCGCGACTGGCGTCACGGTTTCAAAGCCTACCACCTATCCTGCACATATTGTGTCTGAAGCCAGTGCGAAGCTGTAGTAAAGGTGCACGGGGTCTTTCCGTCTAACCGCGGGAAGCCTGCATCTTGACAGGCAATTCAATTTCGCTGAGTCCACATTTGAGACAGCGGGGAAGTCGTTACGCCATTCGTGCAGGTCGGAACTTACCCGACAAGGAATTTCGCTACCTTAGGACCGTTATAGTTACGGCCGCCGTTTACCTGGGCTTCAATTCGGAGCTTGCACTCCTCCTTTTAACCTTCAGGCACCGGGCAGGCGTCAGACCCTATACGTCGTCTTGCGACTTCGCAGAGCCCTGTGTTTTTAGTAAACAGTCGCCACCCCCTGGTTTGTGCCCCCGCCACAGACTTGCGTCCGTAACGGGCCTCCTTCTCGCGAACTTACGGAGGTATTTTGCCGAGTTCCTTAAATGTGGTTCTCTCAAGCGCCTTGGTATTCTCTACCAGTCCACCTGTGTCGGTTTAGGGTACGATCTTATAGAGGGGCTATTTCCAGGAACCTCTCAGCAGCCCATTCAATCCAATAAGGATGAACTACCTTCGAGATCCGTCACCACCTCACGGCCCAGGAATATTAACCTGGTTCCCATCGACTACGCCTTTCGGCCTCGCCTTAGGGGTCGGCTTACCCTGCTCAGATTAGCTTTAAGCAGGAACCCTTGGACTTTCGGCGACAGGGTCTCTCACCCTGTTTGTCGCTACTCATGTCATCATTCTCACTAGTGATCTCTCCACCGGATCCCTCACAGGCCGGCTTCACAGAAAACTCCTGATCCTCCAA
>NZ_JAXHBQ010000001.1:1772500-3213349 GCF_042466115.1 Octadecabacter sp. R77987
TGGCTGTGCCAGGAACCCCGCCGCCAGCAATCGCCGTGGACCAAACCGCGACACCAGGCGGCTGGCGACTTGCAAGGTCGGGATCGTCGCGATGGGCATCCCCAACAGCGCCAGCGCCAGCTGCGCCTTGTTCAGCCCCAGTTTGATCTGAACGTCTGGGATCAGCGCCAACCACGCACCAAAGGCCAAAGCCTGAAGTGCGAACACCGCGATGGTAAGAAGGGTCGTGCGAAACAAGGAACTGCTCATCGCGCGACACTAGCAGCGGCACACTATATATACAGACGAAAAATCAGGCGGTGGCGCGACGCTGTGCGAATTTCACCCGCGTTGCCAGCAACCCGATGATCACCACCAGATAGATGATCGGTTCAATCTGAAACCCTTTGACCAGCCACAGATAATGGACGGCCCCCAGCACGGCGATCGGATAGGTCAGCTTGTGCAGCTTGCGCCACGCGGCCCCGCCCAATTTGCGCAGGGAAAGGTTGTTGGATGTGGCGGCCAGCGGGATCATCATCAGAAGCGCAGCCATGCCAACGGTCACATAGGGGCGCTTGACCACTTCGGTCCAAACCCGCGCAACGCTTTGGACATCCAGCACCGCAAAGACAAGGAAATGTGCCAGCACCAGAAAGAACGCAGAAACACCAATCGCGCGGCGGAACTTGAGCAAGTTCAGCCCCGCAAATCGGCGCAGCGGTGTGATCAGCAACCCCGCGACGATCAGCTTCAACGCCATCTCGCCATATTCACGCTCAAGCTCGTTAATCGGCTCGATCAGGTAGCGGCCCGACTGGTTCAGCGCCAGCCAGAACTGCCACCCCGCATAAATCGCGAACACTATATATATAGTCCAAGCCGGGACGCGGCGCAGGGCGCCATTTATCGGGCCGACGATATCCATCAGTAATTTGCGCGCAGGTCCATGCCATCATAAAGGCTGGCAACTTCGTCGTAGCCATTGAACATCAGCGTGTCCTGACGGGCGGCAAAAAGCCCGCCACCGATCAGCCGTTCTGTGGCTTGCGACCAGCGCGGGTGATCCACTTCTGGGTTCACATTACTGTAAAAGCCGTATTCGCGCGCGTTGATCGCGTTCCATGTGGCATAGGGCTGTTTATCGGTCAGGGTGATCCGCACGATGGATTTGATCGACTTGAACCCGTATTTCCACGGCACGACCAACCGGATCGGCGCGCCGTTCTGTTTTGGCATCGGTTCGCCGTAAATCCCCGTCGCCATCATCGTCAGCGGATGCATCGCCTCGTCCAGCCGCAATCCTTCGCGGTAGGGGAAATCAAGCACACCGCGGCGCACACCGGGCATATTGTCGGGTTGCACGGCCGTTTCAAAAGCAACATGGGTCGCGCCCGCCTGCACACCGACCGCACTCAGAATATCCGCCAGTTCGAACCCGTTCCACGGTATGACCATCGCCCAGGCCTCGACACAGCGGAAACGGTAGATGCGTTCTTCCTCGGTCAGCCCCGATGTCAGATCGGCAACCGTGTAGGTGCCGGGATTATCGACCAGCCCGTCCACTTCGATCACCCAATCGGTCAAGTCCAGTGCATGTGCATTCTTGGCCGGATCGTCCTTGCCCGTGCCGAATTCGTAATAGTTGTTGTAGCTGGTGATCTCTTCCCAGGTGTTGGGCTGCAAATCGTCCTGCGCCTTTGCGGCACCAGCCGCACCAAATGCGCCAAGACCCAATGCACCCGCCATGATCTGACGACGATTCAGAAACATCTGTTGCGGCGTCACGTCTGCGGCGCTCAGGTCATTTTTCCAGCGATGGGCCATATGGGTCTCCTTTAGCGATGCTCCTTACTTAGGGAACTTTGCACGAAAGGCACCCGAACTTTTCTCACGATGGCGTTGGGGGATTGTAACGTTTAGCGCGTTTCAGGAATTCAGATAACCCGCGCCGATCGCTATGAATGCGCCGATATGAACGATCATAATCGCGCGGTCTTTCCACATGACCCCGACCAAGAACCAAAGCGCGATACCAATAACAAAGGCGAGCACATTCCACGGCACGATGTTCAGACCGGTTAGTCCATAACCAACAAGCTGCACAACCGTGGCAACCCATTTTACAATATCAACGCGCTGCATTCTCGCCAGTCCTTGCATGATCATCGCGCCTCTTTGGCAGCTTGATCGGCAGTCGTCATTCGCCATTTGATGGGAACAGCCGATCCATCGGAACGCTTACCCCATCCGGCTGCACAATCCGCACATGACTACGGCGCATCTTGCGCGGTTCGGATACACCGACGGAATGGGCGATGGTTTCCACATCCTTGATGATGCCCTTGGCATAATGCGCGACACGGCCCCACTTTTCCTGCACATCCAGACCGCGCTGGAATCGCGGGTCGTGCGTGGTGATACCGGTGGGGCAAGTGTTCTTGTTGCATTTGAGCGCCTGAATGCAGCCAAGGCTGAACATGAACCCCCGCGCCGAGGTCACGAAATCAGCCCCCGCGCAAATGGCCCATGCCACATCACCGGGGTTGACCAGTTTGCCGCTGGCGATGATGCGGATCCGGTCCTGCAATCCTGCGGCATTGCGCAGATCAACAACTTGCGGCAAGGCCTCGCGGATCGACACGCCGACCAAGTCAATCAACGGCATCGGGGATGCACCCGTGCCGCCCTCGCCACCGTCGATGGTGATAAAGTCGGGGGCGCTCTCAAATCCCCTCTCTATAATCGCGTCGAAAAGCCCTTTCAGCGTCGCGCCGTCACCAAACACAGTCTTGATGCCGGTCGGCAGCCCGCCGACCTCGCGCACATGGGCGATGAAATCCAGCAGATCATCCCAATCGTCCACTTCAAGATGACGATTTGGGGAAATGCTGTCCTGCCCTGCCGGAATACCACGGATCGCGGCGATTTCAGACGTGACCTTGGCGGCGGGCAGGATACCGCCCTTGCCGGGCTTGGCACCTTGGGCCAGCTTGATCTCGACCATCTTGACCTGATCATGGGCGGCGACAGCGCGCAGCTTGTCGTCGTCCAACCGCCCCTCGGCGTCGCGCACACCGTATTTTGCGGTGCCCATCTGGAAAACGATGTCGCACCCGCCTTCCAGGTGAAATGGGGATAACCCGCCCTCGCCCGTCGACATCCAGATGCCCGCAGCCTTGGCCCCGCGGCTAAGGGCCTGCACCGCCGGTTTGGAAATTGCGCCGTATGACATTCCTGACAGGTTAAAGATTGACCCGGCAAGATAGGGTTGGCGCGCGCCTGCGCCGATCAACATCGGGTCGGTGCTGGCATATTGATCGTCCAGCGGCGGAAAGGCGGCGTTCACGAAAATCGGCGTGCCAATAACCCCCAGATTGCGGGTCGACCCAAAGGCAACGGTATTGCTTTCCCCTTTGGCGGCGCGATCCACCCAATCGCGCTGCGCGCGGTTAAAGGGCAGTTCCTCGCGATCCATCGCAAAGAAATACTGGCGAAAAAACTCGCCCAGCTCGGAAAACAGATGCCGGAAACGGCCAATCACCGGATAGTTGCGCCGCACCGCATCGGCGCGCTGGGTCCGGTCGATCACAAAGAGCACCACCGCTACCAGAATCGCCGCACCAACGACGACGATAAACAGCATCGCCAGTCCCTGAATGACGTTAATCGTGAACTCGGAAAACATGTGGGCCCCTATGAAATAGGCCGCAGCTGGGCCAATAACCACCAACTGACGGGATTGAACGCGGATCGTCAACGATCCGATTGCAAATGTCACGCCTAGTCCAATGAAATGATTGTCTATTTTCATTAACCATGACAGATTTGGGCGGATAAGCGGCTGAAAGGTGTCAGAATAATGGCACTGCCTCCGGCACAGACCGGAGCCGCAGGGGGAGACAAGGCAGTAGTTAAGAGCGGTCGGACGTCCGGCCGAATGTGCAATTTTGTGGGGGAAGCTACGTGCCGAATTCTGATATCAAAGTCACCGAAATTTACTACAACCCGTCCAACGATGTAGGCCTGAACCTGCAATACGTCGAAGTCGTGAACACCGGAACAAGCGCCATCAATATGGCGAACTGGGCGATCGGCAATTCCGACTTCATCCCCGAAGGTTTCGTGGACGAAAACGTGCCTGCACTTGCGGCGGGCGGCGTTGGTATCCTGGTGAACCAATCCGTGACACGCGCCCAGTTCGAGGCCGCGTTCGGCCCCCTGCCCGCTGGCGCGGTTCTGATCCCCGTCTTTGCCTTCTTTGGCGCAGATGGAGGCGGGCTTGGCTTTGAAGACTATCCATCCACACTTAGCTTGCTTGACGATCAGGGCGAGGCGGTCGCCTATCTTTACAAGCCCGATATCGCCGACAGCACACCGGGCAACGAACTTTCGGTCGGCTATGTCTATGGCGACGGCGACCCCGTTGCTGTCACACAAACCGCGTCACCTGGCGTGTCACCCTTTGACGTGATCGAACCGCCAGCCGGTGAAGGCGACCCGACCGAAGGCGACGACAATCTGAAAGGCGACCAGCGCATGAACACCATCGCGCTGCTGGGTGGCAACGACACCTATGACGCCGGTGCCGGTGCGGATTCGGTAAGCGGTGGCGATGGTAACGACAACATCGCCGGTGGTTATGGCAACGACACGCTGAACGGTGACGCAGGCGATGATACAATCAACGGTGACACTGGCCGCGATATCATTGATGGCGGCGATGGCAGCGATGAAATCTATGGCGGCAATCAGGTCGACACGATCAATGGTGGTGCCGATGACGATGACATCTATGGCGGTGCCGCCAATGACATCCTTGCCGGCGACGCGGGCAACGACACGATCAACGGTGATTCCGGCAATGATTCCATCGACGGTGGCGATGGTATGGACATCATCTTTGGTGGCCACGGCAACGATCGTATCACAGGTGGTTCTGGCGACGACCTGATCTTTGGCGGCAAAAGCCACGATATTATTCGCGGCCAAAGTGGCAATGACGTTCTGCACGGCGACGACGGGCAGGACCGTCTTTATGGCGGCGGCAACAACGACTTTCTGTATGGCGGCAAACAGTCCGACATTCTTAATGGCGGCAATGGGGATGACACGCTTGATGGCGGTCGCGGCCATGACGAACTGACAGGCGGCAATGGTGCCGATACCTTCGTGTTTGCCGGGACGATGAATGACGACACGATCACCGATTTTGACGGGACCGAAGACCTGATCGACCTGTCAGCCTTTGGCACCTTTGCCGATCTTGAAGTGTATGGCGGCCTGTCCCAAAACGGTGCTGACGCGGTCATCGACCTTGGCGGTGACGGTTCGATTACCCTGACCGGCGTGAACGCGGCTGATCTGACGCTGGACATGTTCATCTTTGCGGACGAGATCATCACGGTCGGCTAAAGCGACCCTGCAAAAGCTGCAACTGGCCCGGTGCATCGCCGGGCCGTTTTGCGTTTCCGGTCACAGGATCAACACGGCAGATCAATCAAATGTGACTGGAAATCAGGCGCAGCGCCTGCTTAGCGCGCACCGCCGGTTCGTCAAACTGCATCGGCAGTTTTCCCCGCTGATCTGGGGTCAGGATGCCACGTATCCCTCCTATTGCCACTCCGGCAAAAGCAAAATTTTTGGGAGACAGACACATGCTTCGTAGAACTTTCATGGCTGCTACAGCCGCAACTGCCCTCGCCACTGCCGCCTTTGCAGAAGGTCACGCCAAAGACATCGTCGACACCGCAATCGAGGCGGGTTCCTTTACAACCCTCGTCGCTGCGGTGCAGGCCGCTGGTCTTGAGGAAACGCTGCGCGGTGAAGGTCCATTCACCGTCTTCGCGCCCACGGACGAGGCCTTCGCTGCCCTGCCCGAAGGCACGGTCGAAGGCCTCCTGGCCGATCCCGAGGCACTGGCCGCGATCCTGACCTATCACGTGGTCGCAGGCAAAGTGATGTCGGGCGATTTGTCCGATGGCATGATGGCGACAACCGTGAACGGCGGTGATGTCACGATCATGACCGAAGGCGGTGTTATGGTGAACGACGCCAATGTCGTGACCGCCGATATCGAAACCAGCAACGGTGTGATCCACGTCATCGACAAGGTGATCCTGCCTGCAATGTAAGGCAACCCACTGGCTACTGGGCCCTCCACCACATGCTGCGGTGGGGGGCCTTTTTCGTGAAGTCATTTGACGACCACAACCGGATGCATTGCCTCAGACCAATGCAAATTCAGGCGAGGCACGCGAAACCTTTTCCAGGTTCTGCACCATCAACCGCGCTTCTTTGACGCTTAGGACCGGACGGACAGTTTCATTGTGTCGAACCGGCGACTCCCGCGCGGCCACGGCACGCATCAACGCATCTTCATCCCCCAACCATTTCAACGATTGTTCCCCAAGGAACAGCGTTTCGCACGGCGCACCTTCGGCAAAGACGACCTCGTGGTCTTCAAGTAAAATATGAACATAAGTGATCAGCGTGCAGGGCGCGAAAGTGACCGTTGTATCATTGACCAACGAAACGGCTGGCACCAAAACTTCGGATGATCCAAAGTAAAGCTCGGCCAAGGGCGAACGCACCAACACACGATGCTGTTGCGACAGACGCAGTGGCCGATCATTCCCGATTGATCCTGCCGCGAAACAAACCGGCGTGTTTTTACCGTGCCCAAGCATATCTTGCTGCCCGACCCAGCAGATTGGCCTGATCCCATGATCAAGCGTCTGCACCTGATCACCGGCCACAAGTTCGCCAACTGCACGTAAACCCTTTGGCGTCAGCAGGCATGTATCCGCGGCAAAGCAGACATATTGGTGAGTGTAGTTGGGATTTTGGTCGGTGACATAAAACCCAGGCTCCATCGACGGGTTGTAGTTGTCGCTATACCAGCCCTCTAGATTGAATTCGGGCGTCCAGACGACTTGGGCCAGATCGCCGTTTTCATCGAGCCCTTCAAATACGATCGCACCACCGCCGCCCGGCGCTTCATCGCTGCGAATGACAACAGCGTCTTCGATAGAACCGCCGCCGCCAGCGCCGCCCCATGACACATCATAGGTATCGCCAATGCTGAAAATGGTTGGTGTCGGATCGCCCGGGTTGGTTGATACGAAAAGATCAGTCGAGCTGGTCGGCGGGTTATCGAACGTCGATGTCCCCGGACCCGAATTGACATTGCTGCCCGTTGAAACGGCAAATTCATGGTCTGGCGGCGCGTAAGTATAGGACATTGCGGACTCCTTGATCAGAAGCCTTATCGCCGCGTCATTTGTAACAACGCCCTAACAACCCAAAGGAATTTACCGCGCATTTAAGTCAAGCCGCACGAAAAAGGCCCCGCCGGATCGGGCGGGGCCTTGGTTCGTTTTCAGCGATTAATGAACGACAGCATCATCCGGTTTCGGACGGTTCGATCCGGCCAGACGGTCCCCGACAATCAGCCCGTCCGCACCTGCGCTGACGGACACCGTATCGCCATCAAGCACGTCACCAGCGAGGATCATCTCGGCCAGTTGGTCTTGCAAGGCGCGCTGGATCACGCGTTTCAGGGGCCGCGCACCAAACACCGGATCATAGCCTTCGTCAGCCAGCCACTTGCGCGCACCATCATCCAGATCAAGCATGATCTTGCGCCCCGCCAGACGTTTTTCCAAGCGCCCAAGCTGAATATCGACGATCCCGTTCATATCGGCGCGCGCCAGACGGTCAAAGATGATCGTTTCATCCAGTCGGTTTAGAAACTCGGGGCGGAAATGGGCGCGCACGGCGTCCATAACATCGCGCTTGGCCTCGGCCATATCGCCACCATCAGGAAGCTGGCTTAGCGCCTGCGCGCCAAGGTTGGATGTCAGCACGATAAGCGTTTGCTTGAAATCAACGGTGCGGCCCTGCCCATCGGTCAGCACACCATCATCAAGCACCTGCAACAGCACGTTGAACACATCGGGGTGCGCTTTCTCGACCTCGTCAAACAACACCACCTGATACGGGCGGCGACGCACGGCTTCGGTCAAAACGCCACCTTCGTCATAGCCAACATAACCGGGCGGCGCGCCGATCAGGCGGGACACGGCGTGTTTTTCCATGAATTCCGACATATCGATCCGCACCATGGCGTTATCGTCGTCAAACAGGAACTCGGCCACGGCTTTGGTCAGTTCGGTCTTACCCACGCCGGTTGGCCCAAGGAACAGGAAGCTGCCCAGCGGGCGCCCCTCGTCATTCAGGCCAGCCCGCGCACGGCGCACCGCGTTTGCCACCGCTTTAACGGCCGCGTTCTGGCCGATGACGCGCTTGTGCAGCCCGTCTTCCATGCGCAGCAGCTTTTCGCGCTCGCCTTCCAGCATCTTGGACACGGGCACGCCTGTCCAGCGTTCGACAACGCTCGCGATCTGTTCAGGGCGCACGGCTTCTTCGACCATCAGATCGGTATCGCCGCCTTCGGCTTCGGCGATTTGCTTTTCCAGCTTGGGGATCACACCATAAGACAGTTCCCCCGCCTTTTGCAGATTGCCTTCCCGCTTGGCGATGTCCAGTTCCGCTCGTGCACGATCAAGATGTTCTTTCAACCCGCGCGCGCCCTCAAGCTTGTCACGCTCTGCCTGCCACTTGGCCGTCATTTCGACCGAGCGGTCCATCAGATCGCCAAGTTCCTTTTCCAAGGTGACAAGCCGGTCCTTGGACGCGACATCGTCCTCTTTCTTGAGCGCTTCGGCCTCGATCTGAAGTTGCAGGATCTGGCGATCAAGCGCGTCCAGTTCTTCGGGCTTGCTGTCGACTTCCATGCGCAAACGGCTGGCGGCTTCGTCCACAAGGTCAATTGCCTTGTCGGGCAAAAACCGGTCCGTGATATAGCGATGCGACAGTGTGGCCGCGGCGACCAGCGCGCTGTCACTGATCCGCACGCCATGGTGCAATTCGTATTTTTCCTTGATGCCGCGCAGGATCGACACCGTGTCTTCGACGGTCGGTTCCTCGATCACAAGCGGCTGGAAACGGCGCGCAAGTGCTGCGTCCTTTTCAACGTATTTGCGGTATTCATCCAAGGTTGTCGCACCGATACAGTGCAGCTCACCACGGGCCAGCGCGGGTTTGATCAGATTGGCGGCATCCATCGCCCCGTCCGATTTGCCCGCCCCCACAAGGGTGTGCATTTCGTCGATGAAAAGGATGATTTCGCCCGCCGCATCGGTGACTTCGTTCAGAACCGCCTTAAGCCGTTCTTCGAATTCACCACGATATTTCGCACCGGCGATCAACGCGCCCATATCCAACGCCATCAATTTCTTGTTGCGCAGGGATTCAGGCACATCACCATTGACGATGCGCAGGGCCAACCCTTCGGCGATGGCCGTTTTACCGACACCGGGTTCACCAATCAGAACCGGGTTGTTCTTGGTGCGGCGTGACAGCACCTGCATGGAGCGGCGAATTTCCTCGTCCCGTCCGATGATCGGATCGATCTTGCCCTTCTCGGCGGCTTCGGTCAGGTCGCGCGCATATTTCTTGAGCGCATCATAGCTGTCCTCGGCGCTTGCACTATCGGCGGTGCGGCCCTTGCGAATATCATTGATCGCGGCATTCAGGGATTGGGCGTTGACGCCACCGGTGTCCAGCGCGTCCTTGGCCTTGGATTTGACCATCGCCAGCGCCATCAGGATGCGTTCCACAGGGACAAAACTGTCACCGGCTTTTGTGGCGATCTTTTCTGCTTCGTCCAGAACCTTGCCGGTGGCACTGTCCAGATAGACCTGCCCGGCATCACCCGTCACCTTGGCGATTTTTCCGACGGCCAGATCAACTTGTTCCGTCACGCGTTTGGCATTCCCGCCCGCACGATCAATCAGGTTGGCTGCAAGCCCCTGTTCGTCGTCCAAGAGTGCCTTTAACAAATGTTCGGGTGACAACCGCTGGTGGCTTTCGCGCATCGCAATTGTTTGGGCCGCCTGCACAAAACCGCGCGACCGTTCGGTGAATTTTTCCAAATTCATGTCGTTCTCCTTCTCAAAGCGCCCGTATGGTTGGATGCCCGCAATCGCAGCACACCCAGTTTGGGCCTTGACCAAAAGATGGGGTCACGCCTGTGTTACTTCAAGCATCCGCGGCGAAATTGCCCATGCAGCGCGCGCGCCGCTTGACAGGCCACGCCCCGCGCCCCATCACCCCCCGAACATAGCCGCAGGAGAGCCCGATGCCACAGCCCGCCGATGACCGCCTGATTGTCGCCCTTGATGTGCCAAACGCAATCGCCGGGTTGGAGCTGGCAGAACAGATCGGTGACGCGGTGTCGTTCTACAAGATCGGGTTGGGAATGCTGACAGGCGGCGGGCTGGCCCTTGCCAACGAACTGAAAGACGAGCACGGCAAACGCATCTTTCTGGACATGAAACTGTTCGATATCGGTGCCACCGTCGAGGCTGCCGTGCGCGGCCTTGCCCAATTCAACCACGATTTCCTGACAGTGCATGGCGACCCGCATGTGGTGCGCGCCGCCGCAACCGGCAAAGCGGGGTCGGACATGAAAATTCTGGCTGTGACAATCCTGACTTCACTGGACCGCGATGATCTGGATGCGTCCTGCATCAAGGCGGGCAGCATCACCGATCTGGTGCAGGAACGCGCGGGGCTGGCCCTGTCCAACGGCGCAGACGGCGTGATCGCCTCGCCGCAAGAGGCCGCATTGATCCGCGCCCTCCCCGAGGCCGAGGGCAAGCTGATCGTCACCCCTGGCGTGCGCCCCGTCGGCGCTGATCTAGGTGATCAAAAGCGGGTCACGACTTCCGCGCAGGCCATCGCCAACGGGGCCGATCACGTGGTTGTCGGGCGACCCGTCTGGCAGGCCAGTAATGCACGCGCCGCAGCACAGGCCATCACTGCCGAAATGCGCTCGCCGCAGGCTGCGCGACCCAACGCCTAATCGTCAGTGTCCGGCGATTTGGGCTTGGTGAACGGATAGATGAACTGCCGCCAATACCCGCGCGGCACAGTGTCCCCGACCACACCATAGTTTTCGGGCCATTCGCTGTCGGGCAGATGATGCGTGCCAAACAACCAGTCATATATGGGGAAATGGCTGGCATAGTTGATGTCAATCGCCGCGCGATCGCTGCCATGGTGCCAGTGATGAAAGCGCGGGGTGACAAAGAACCGTTCAACAAACCCCAGTTTCCAGCCAATATTGGCATGGATGAAACTGGAATAGAAATAAACGATCAACAAATAAGCCTGAATCGCGACCGGATCGAACCCCAGCGTGAACATCGGCACCGCCGTCAGACTGCGCAGCACGGCGATTTCAATCAGGTGCATCCGCGCACCGGCCAGCCAGTCCATCTTTTTCGTGGAATGATGGATCGCATGAAACCGCCACAAAAACGGGAACGTGTGAAAGGCGCGGTGCACCCAGTATTGCACGAAATCCGTGGCAGCCATGATGATCGCGACCTGCACCCAGAACGGCAGATTGACGATATGGATGCGCACATCATCCAACGGAATCTGCGCGTTCACATAGTTGGACGGGGCCAGCGTGATGAACCCCAGAACCTGCACCAGCATGGAACTAACAAGGTAATAAAACATGTCCTCCTGCCATTCGGCGCGAAACACGGTCTGTTCACCACGCGCGGGAAAAAACCGCTCCAGCGGAACAAACAGGAACCCGACCAGCAGGACGTTGATGATGAAATAGTCCAGACCAAAGTAGAAACTTTGTGGCACATCGCTGGCATGTTGCGGCTGCGTCGTCGCCATCAGGGACGCCACAACCGACACGGCCAAGGCCGTCCAGCCCAGCGATTTTCGGGTGCTGAGGATCAGACTAAGCAGCGACAGCGCATATCCAGCCAGCAGGACAAACCGCAGGGCCGCTGTCACGATGCCACTGTCCTGAATGAACGCGATTTCGGGGTAGGAAAAGGTTTCGGGAAACCAGCGCAGCAGAACGATCAACAGGCCAGCAATCGACGCCAAAAGCGCCAGTGACCCCGACAGCCAGCCGCTGCCAAGGGGGCGTTCATCGCGCGGGGTTTCAAGCTGTTCAACGACCTTGCGCAATACGTTCATGTCAAAGCCCCTGTGCGCAGGTTAATCGTTGATGTCGCGGTCCCAGATTTTCACCTGACCATGGCGGATCCCGAAAATCTTGCGCAGGGCGATGAACGACACCAGTGAAAACACCGCGAATACCAACAGCGCCCATGGCAGGGTCAACCCGCCAATACCCAGCAACAGGATGCCGCCGACAAAAGCTGCCCCCGCTGCAAAGCCAAGGAAGATGTAACCGGGAACGACCACTTCAAGGATGGCCAGCACGACGGCTGCGGACATCCAGACCCACCAGACTGACCAAAGTTCCATGGTTAACGTCCTTTCAGCATCTTGAAGGCATCACCGAACGCCTCGAGCGCATTGGCGGGCACAAGGATCGTGTTGCTGCCGTTGCCTTCGCCCAGTTTGTTGAGCGCTTCGACCTGTTTCAGCGCAACCTGATACTGCGCGGCCTCAAGACCATTGGCGGCAATCGCCTCGGCGACGACGCCTGTTGCATAGGCTTCGGCGTCAGCGGCAATGCGGCGGGCCTTGGCGATCTGTTCGGCGGCATACAATTCTGCATCGGCCGACAGTTCCACGGCGCGTTTCTTACCCTCGGCCTCGGTCACTTGGGCACGGCGGGCACGTTCGGCGTTAAGCTGCTGCAACATTGCAGCACGGGTGGCCGCATCAAGGTTCACATCCAGAATTTCAGCGCGGGTCACTTCGATGCCCCAATCATCTACCTGCGCGGCAAGCTGGTCCTGAATAGCCAAAATCAGACCAGTGCGGTTGGCTTGCACCTGATCCAGTTCCATTTTGCCAATCTCGGAACGCACGATGCCGGCCACGGTCGTGGAAATCGCACCGTCCACATCGCGGATACGGTACACCGTCTTTTCAGGTTCGATAATGCGGTAGAATACGGATGTTTCGACCTGCACCAGAACGTTGTCCGATGTGATCGCATCCTGGCTCATCACCGGAAGCTGACGTTCAAGAACGGAAATCTTGTGCGCAACGCGATCCAGAAACGGCACGATAAAGTTGATGCCGGGCCCAAGGACCGAGCGCAGACGCCCAAACCGTTCCACCACGAACTTTTCCGACTGAGGCACGATGCGAACACCGACCAGAATGCAGACGATAATAAATGCAGCAAGTAACAACAGCAGGATATTCCCGCCGACAAACTGCGTAATAACTTGTTCAAAATCCATGATGGGTTCCCTTGTTAGGTTTCCCTTTAGATAGGCTGCATAGGGGCGAAATAGAAGCGAGAAACGCATTGTATTCGCCCAAACCGCGCGGGGTGTTGCGCGCAGGACTCTGACGCATATCAATTGCGGTGATGTGCGGGCGGGCGTAAACAGGGCCATGCCTGCCCTTTGTCGCGATTGTCTGGCCACGTTCGACGCTGGCGCCCGCTGCCCCACTTGCCGCAGCCCCCGTATCACCGCGCACCCCGAACTGTTCGATCTGACCATCGCGCATATGGATTGCGATGCGTTCTACGCCTCGGTGGAAAAGCGCGACCATCCCGAACTGGAGGGCAAGCCGGTGATCATCGGCGGCGGGCGGCGCGGTGTGGTCAGCACCGCCTGCTATGTGGCGCGGATAAAGGGTGTGAAATCGGCCATGCCGATGTTTCAGGCGCTGAAACTCTGCCCCGAAGCGGTGGTCGTGCGCGGCCGGATGGAGCGTTATGTCGAAGTGTCCCGCCAAGTGCGCGCCCTGATGGATGAACTGACCCCGATCGTCGAACCCCTGTCGCTGGACGAGGCATTCATGGACCTGTCGGGCACCGCCCGCCTGCATGGCGCACCGCCTGCCGTGATGCTGGCCCGCCTGACCAAACGCATGCGCGACGAAATCGGCATTACCGGATCAATCGGCCTGTCGCACAACAAGTTTCTGGCCAAGGTCGCCAGCGATCTGGACAAACCACGCGGCTTTTCGGTGATCGGCGCTGCGGAAACCACCGAATTCCTGCGCCACAAACCCGTGCGCCTGATTTGGGGGATCGGCCCTGCGGCCCAAGCCTCGCTTGAAAAGGCGGGCATTCGCACCTTTAACGACCTTTTGCGCTGGGACCGGCGCGATCTGTCAGACCGGTTCGGCAGCATGGGCGAACGGCTGTGGCACCTTGCCCGCGGGCAGGATGCGCGACGCGTCAGTAGCCACGCGCCGGTCAAGGGGTTGTCGAACGAAACCACGTTTTTCGACGATACCAATGATCCCGATATCCTTGACGGGCACATCTGGCGGCTGTCCGAAAAGGTCAGTGGTCGGGCCAAGGCCCAAGACAAGGCGGGCCGTGTGGTGACGCTGAAACTGAAACGGTCAGATCACTCCAGCCTGACCCGCCGCCTGAGCCTGCATCAACCCACCCAGCTGGCCGACACGATCTACCGCACCGCGCGGGGATTGTTCGATCAGGTCGGCGATCAGGGACCATACCGGTTGCTGGGTGTCGGGATCAGCGATCTGGTCTCTGCAACAGATGCGGACCGCGAAGGCGATCTGCTTGACCCCGACGCCGGAAAACGCGCCAAAGCCGAAGAGGCCACAGACAGCATCCGCAAGAAATTCGGCAAGGATGCGATCAAAAAAGGGCGGGCGCTAAGGTAGCCAAAGCTGAATGTCAGGTTTGAGCCCTAACGGGACATAGGCGCGCATGCGCCATGCCCGACCTCGGGAGGGGCTCGCGGTTTTGTAGTGGCCATAGTTTAAAAGTTAAACAAACGCTCCATGCACATCAGAAGTTGCAATATGCCCTCCCGTGGGGGAGGTCGGGCATGGCGCATGCGCGCCGGTTGCGATTGTTGTTTACAGTCGCGCAAACACGGGAATGTCCACTTCGTCCGCACAGCAGCCAATCGTTTATCCAGGACCGACTCCCGATCACTCCGCCGCCACGCGCACATCGCCTGCGGCACCAATCGCGGCCAATTCGGCGACAACTCCGTCCAGCGCCGTCTTGAACGCCTTGTAGTTTCCGTTCGGGCGCACCGTGCGTTCATCCATATACAAAGCGCGGTCAATTTCCACCTGCACCGCGTGCTGACGGCGTGACGGGCGGCCGTAATGTTGCGTGATATAGGCACCGGCAAAGGGCATGTTGCGTGCGACCTTGAAGCCAGCGCTGGCAAAGGCGGCCTCGACCCGTTCCACAACGGACCCGGCGGCGGCAGCGCCAAAACGATCACCCAAGACCACATCGGGGCGCGCACTGCCAACAGGGCTGACGCTTTCGATCGCTTCATGGGGCATGGAGTGGCAATCAATCAAGATCGCCTCGCCAAAGGTGCCATGGGCCTGATCAAGCAAGGCCTGCAACTGGTCATGATAGGGACGCCAGTAATCGGTGATCCGCATGTGCGCTTCGGCCAAACTGATCTTGCCACGCATGATCGCCCGACCATTCGACACCACGCGCGGGATCACGCCCAACCCGCTGGCGATCCGCGGATTATGGGCGGCACGGCGAATCCCGTCGATCAATGCAGGGTCGAATTCTTCCGGGGCACGGTTCAAGTCGACATAGGCGCGCGGGGCATTCGCAAACAACAGCGGTGCGCCCTGCGATGGCGCGGCATCAAACAGCTGATCAACGAACGCATCCTCGGACGAACGGATTTCCCGTGCGTTCAGCACCGCATCGCGCAGGAATGCCAGCGGATAGTCACGCCCCGAATGAGGCGAGGCGAACACCACACTCGTCGTGCGCTGCACAGGTGACACAAGACTGAATGACGGCTTTGACATCGACGCTCCTTTGCTACAGACGATAGCGCATAAGAATAGGTTTCCAAAAGCCCTTGATCACCTGTCCGACTCCTTTTATAGACCGCACACCTGACGCGGTTCGCCCGCGTCCTGTTTCGTTATGGGCAGGGCGAATTGTTAAGGGATCATGGGCGCTTAGCTCAGCGGTAGAGCACTTCGTTGACATCGAAGGGGTCACAAGTTCGAACCTTGTAGTGCCCACCATGAATTTGAACGACCCTTTTGAAAGGGTCAAAATGCAACCAAGGCGCCCCGACCGCGCCGCGAAAGAGGAGACGACCAATGAAGGTTCGCAACTCACTCCGCTCGCTCAAGCAGCGTCATCGCGATTGCCGCGTCGTGCGCCGTAAGGGCCGCGTCTATGTGATCAACAAGACGCAGCGCCGCTTCAAGGCCCGTCAGGGCTAAGCGCGCACCGCTTGACAAAGATAGGGCCGCATCCGGAAACGGGGGCGGCCTTTTTCTTTGCTGACTGGCCAATCTTGTGCAGGTTTTCCCGACTTTACAGTCTTGGTGCTGGCCAGCCTCACCTGGCGGTATTAACCTGCGTGCGATAGCAAAACCAAAGGACCGAATTTCATGGCAAGACATTTATTCAAATTCGCCGCCGGACTGGTATTCGCAGCCGCCCTGCCCGCCACCGCCCAGGACAACCTGTGCGGCGGTGTCGGCGACAACGGCCAGTGGATCGGCGGGGACGCTGCAACCTCGGACATCGCGACTTCCCCTGATTACATGGAACAAATGGCGCTGGTGCTGTTGCGCAACGAATATGTGTCGCTGTTCACCGTCAGCGAAGGCACCGAAGTCCGAAATCGAAGCCGCGGGCCGCGGCAGTGGCGACACACTGATTGATGTCCGCGACGAATCCGGCGAAATCATCCTGTCGGACGACGATTCCGGAGGCATGGGCGCCTCGCGCGGGGAAATGTTCCTTGGGTCGGGCACCTACTGCGTGTCGATGCGCAGCTATGACGGATCGCCGCTGACAGGGTTTGTGCGCGTTGGACGCATGGAACACGACCCCCTGACCCAAGGCCTAAGTGGTGGCATGATGCCAGGCGGCGAAACATGCACCGCTGACACGCCAGCCATGGACCTGACCGGCGATGTCATCGCCGAAGATATCATAGCAACCAACACCATCGACGGCGCGCCGTTCTACCGCTTTACGCTTGCAGCCGACGCACCCATCACCCTGACGGCAGAAAACCCCGATGCCGACCCTGTGCTGACGCTCTATGACAATGACGGCACCCTTTTGGCGGAAAACGATGATTTCGATGGGCTGAATTCGCGGATTGACATGCAAACCGCCTTGCCCGCCGGCACCTATTGCGTGGGGCTGCGCGCCCTTTCCGACGCATTTCAACCTGTCACGCTGACACTCAAGGCCTATGACGCCGAAGAAGTCTTGAACACGCTTTATGCGCGCGGCGAGGCCAGCCCGCCAATGGATGGCAGCTATCCTGTGACCAATCTTGGCGTGATCGCCACCCGCATCCGCGAAGATGCCCAGGTCACAGGCGATACATCGTGGTTCGCGGTTGAGGTCGAAGAAGCAGGCCTGCTTCTGATCGAGGCGATTGCCCAAGGCAACGGTGATCCGGTGCTGGTCCTGTTTGACGATCTGGGCCGCGAAGTTGCCTATAATGACGACTTTGGCGGGAGCCTGGACAGTCAGATCACCGCCCGCGTCCAGCGCGGCACCTATATGATCGGTGTGCGGCAGCTGGATGAATCGATTCAAGGCTTTATCCGCATCCTTGCCGAGCGGTTCATCCCCGCACAGTAAAAAACGGCTTTGAAAACAACCCCGTCCCCGGCGCTGGGGGCGGGGTTATTCTATGGCAATTGCTTTTGCATCACCGCCCATTGCGCACCAGCTTCATCGCTTGCATCGCGCACGTGCAACCACTTGCGCCGCAGCAGTAATCCGAACGCGCTTTGGGTTGTGGTGTGAATTGCGCCATAGCCCTGTTGCCGCGCGATACCCTCGATTGCGGCAACCAATGCCGATGCCACTGCGCGCCCGCGCATGTCAGGCGTCACACATAGCCCGATCAACCACGGGGATTCATCAGCCTTGCCAAACGAATTCTCCGAAAGGGCCGCCGTGCCGATGGCCCGCCCGTCCTGCACTGCAACCACGGCAATCGGTAATCCGGTCTGTCTGATCCGCCGCGCCAGATCGCCATGGGCATCACCGCGCCCGCCTGCACCATAATGCTGCGGCCAAGTCTGCGCCAGAAGCCGGGCCGTGTCAGCGGCAAACTCGGGGGCGTCCGCAAGCAGACGAATGTCAGGTGTCACTGCCTCTCGATCCGGATGCCAAAGCTGTCGGCAAGCAGTTGCACGGCTGTTGCCTGATCAAGGTAGCCCGTGACACCCAGACCTGCGTTTTCCTGATACGCGCGCAGGGCGCTGCGGGTATCCTCGTCAAATTCGCCGTCAACGGCGCCGGGGTTCAGACCCATTTCGCGCAACCGCAGTTCAACAAGTTGGGCGCGGATTTGTGGCAGGCCCAGTGCTTCTTCCTGGGCGCGGGCCGCATCAATCGCCGCTGTGTCTTCGTCGGGTGCCGTCAGCGCGGCAATCCGTGCTTCGGCCTCGGCCTTGAACGCACCTTCTGGATAGGCGGCAAGGTAAGCCTGAAAGCCCGCAACAGTTTCGGTTGAAAGCGCACGATCCCAGGCCGCGCGGTCAAGGGCAACTGTGGCCGCTTCGCGCTCGCCCTCGATCGCAGCCAAACGCTGGCGCGCAAGGGCGGCAAACTGGCCTTCGGGGTAGCGCCCCAGATACGCGCGATAACCCGGTTCATCCCCGCGCGCGCCCGTTTCATCCCAAAACGCGCGGTCAAGGCGCGCCTGTGCAAGGCGTTCGCGTTCAGCTTCGGCGGCCAGTTCGGCGGCACGGCGTTCAGCCTGCGCATCCAAGCGGCTGATCTGTTCCGTCGTCAGATAGGATGTCTGCGGATAGCCGTTTTGCTGCTGCCAGTTACGAATGGCGCTGCGTGACCCGGGACCGAAAATGCCATCAACCCCGCGCGTATTGTAATCGAGCGCCGTCAAGTCGCGTTGAATTTCACGCCGCGCCTCGCGCGTCAGGCTCAAACCTTCTTCGGCCAGACGGTCGGCACGGTTTGGTTCGGCCAGAATTTCCGCAATCGTGGTTTCGGCAATTTCGGTGTATTGCCCGTCGGGGAAACGGCGCAAGTAAGTGCGATAGGCATCAACGGTATCAAGGGCGATTGTCCCTTCCCACAACGCATCCTCGGCGCTGGTGTCAACGACAGGCGTGCCAAGCGGATCAGCGGGTTCAACCGTAATCTCTGCGGGCATAAGCACCCAAGTCGCAGGCACGAAACCTGCCGCCTGCACACGTGGGTTGGCGGCAATCAACACGGCAAGATCAGCTTCGGGCGCCGAAAGTTCCTCGGCCAGAAACGCTGCTGCGTCAGCGGGGGCCGCACGCAAAACACTCACGCCTTGGGGAATATCAAGCGTTCCAATCCCCGCAGCCAGATATGTGTCGTCGATCTCGGTGCCGTCATCAGCCTCGGCCCCGATCAACAGCACGGCGCGCCCTTGCGCCCGCGCCAGAATATGCAGCACGCTATCAACCGACACAGCCCTGTCGCCAAGCGAAAGCAGCGAAGGGCTAGCGGCATCAGCGGTCAGCAACCATGTGCGGCTGCCATCACTCACAAAGCGGCCGGACATCACGACCACCAGTCGTTCCGCGTCCTCCGCGGCGTCGACAAAGCCGGCCAGGGCCGCAAGCGTGGTATCTGCGCGACCGTTCGCAAGCGCGGTGACAGCAAACCCAAGGCTTTCCAGCCCCTGCGCCGCCGCGACAACATCGTCACCACGCGACAGGCGGCCAAGCTGTTCATAGCGCTCCATCCCCAGCACCAAAGCCGCATCCTCGGCCAGCGCTCCAAGGGGCAAAGCCGCCAGAATCGTCGTGATCATTAGGTGGCGCATAGCTGGTCCTTTCGCATCGGATAATCGGGGCGCGCTTGATTTGACGCTACGCCCGCGACCCCTTGTTATGCAATATCGGCGCGTCTAGCTTTCGGGGTGCTCACGCAGATGTTCGGGCAAAACGCGGTTGGGTTTCTTGGCATAACCAATTTCCTCGGCGTGGCGGGCAAGCCAGAAAAACGCAACGATTCCAACCGCAGCCCCGGCAAATGCCAGTAAAATGGCCGTCACAAGATGCCCGGTGCTTTCGTCACCGGCGGTCAGCGCCAGATAACCGAAGGACCAGAAACCACCCCAAGCGACAATGTTCAGAATTGCGACAAACTTGGCCATGACCATACTCCTTTGATGCTTGCGCCAATAGTGAGCCAGCGGCGCACCCGCCGTCAAACGGGTTTATTGTCACGGTGGAATTTGCGGGCGTTTCGGCGAATTTGTGCTAGGCTCGCGCCATGGACCCTATTTCAATCACTTTTTATGCCATGGTCTGTGGCTGCCTTAGTATGGCCGCGCCCCGTCTTGGCGGGCTGGTTCCACGGTTGGCGGTTGGCGCAGGAATTGGCGTGGCCGCTGCGATCTTGCTGCCTGTATTGCGCGGGATGATGGGCTTAACATACTAGCACCCCCGCGCGACTCGGCCTAAGCAGGGCGCGAACACCAACAAGGGGTCAGCCATGCATCTTTGGGTCCGCGCGGAACAACGTGACAATGAACAAAGGGTCGGAGTAGTGCCCGATGGTGCAGCCGACCTGATCGCCGCAGGCTTCACCGTCACGGTCGAGGACAGTGCGACCCGGATCATCCCCACTGACGCCTATCGCGCCGCCGGATGCACCATTGCGCCCGAAGGATCCTGGCCCGGCGCGCCCGCCGACGCAGTCATTTTCGGCCTCAAGGAACTGCCCGACGATGGCACGCCCCTGACCCATCGTCACATCATGTTTGGCCATGCCTTCAAGGGTCAGCCCAGCGGGCGCGTATTGCTGGACCGGTTCAACGCCGGGGGCGGCACACTTTATGATCTGGAATACCTGACCGATGCGGATGGGCGCCGCGTTGCCGCCTTTGGCTATTGGGCGGGCTATGCAGGGGCGGCTGTGTCGCTGTTGTGTCTGGCAGCGCAGCGCCAGGGCAAACACAAAGGGCCGGTCAGCGCCTATCCGACAGCCCAAGCCATGCGCGAAGATCTACGCGCACAACTGGACGACACCCCGACATCGGCCCTGATTATCGGGGCCTTGGGCCGTGTTGGCACAGGCGCGGCAGACCTATGCCGCGAAATGAACGTGGATGTGACGCTGTGGGATATGGCAGAAACCGCCAGCGGCGGCCCCTTCCCGGAAGTCTTGCAGCATGACCTGTTCTTCAACTGCATCCTTGCCCGCCCCGGAACGCCAGTGTTCGTGCCGTTGGATACGGGCAGTCAGCCACGCACCCTGCGCGTCATCGGCGATATCGCCTGCGATCCCGACAGCGATTTTTCCCCTATCAAGGTTTATAGCCACGCAACAACCTGGGCTGCGCCTGCCCTGCGCGTGCACGACACGCCGCCGCTGGATGTCATGGCGATCGACAATCTCCCGTCCCTTTTGCCATTGGAAAGCGCGCAGGATTTCTCGCAGCAGGTATTGCCGCATTTGATGGTCTTGCAAGACATCGACAATGGCGTCTGGGGCCGCGCACGCGCGATCTTTGCAGACCACGCCTAGTAAAGATCGTCCTCGGCATCGCTGGCGGAAATCCCAAGCGAATCCAGGCCGTTCTCAAGATGGTCTGCCAGATGCGGCGATCCCTTGAGGTAGGTTTGCGTTGGCGTTGTCGCCTCGCTCGCGGCCGTATCAATGGCCTCTTCCAGTTCCTCTGGCTCAAAGCTGCCACGACCAATCCACATCACCGCAACAAGACTGAACTTTTCCTCGTCCCGCAGGTTCGACACAAATGCATCAAACTCGGCCTCGCTACGGTCGATGTCGCGCGCAAGGATAATCACCTCGGCAATTTTGTCGGTGCTAATTTTCAACATCGCGCGGGTCCTTTCGGGTGTATGCAGCAAACATACCATGCGCCGCGCCTTCTGTCCCCGCTTTGATCTGGCGCAAACCTATTTCGCGCCGAAAATCCGGTAATACAGCCAGTCCGGCAGAAACTGACTGGCACGAAACACCAAGGAAAACAGCGCCGGAAAGCTTTTCTTGAAGCCGTCGCTATTCATGTGATCAAACATTTCATGAGCGGCCTGTTCCGGCTCCATGATGAATGGCATCTTGAAGTCGTTCTTGTCGGTCAGCTGCGTCTTGATAAATCCGGGGTTCGCGACCTGCACCGTCACGCCTGTCTTGCGCAGATCGGCATACATGCATTCGGCCAAGGACATCGTCGCGGCCTTGGACGCCGTATAGCCGATTGATCCGGGCAAGCCGCGAAATCCGGTCAGGGATGATGTGATAACCACATGGCCCGCGTCGCGATCAATGAACTGTGGCATGACTTGCCCCAGTACCCGCATGAAACCGGTAAAGTTGATATCGGCCATCGCGACCGCTTGCTGCGCGTTCCATTGATCCGCACCAAATGGCCAGTAAACGCCTGCCAGCAGCACGACACCGTCGATCTGGCCCACGGCCTTGGCGGCCTGTGACACGCTGTCGTCATCCGCGATATCCACGGTCTGCACCTGTGATTTTCCGGGCAAGGTTGCGGCAACGGCGCGCAGTTTATCAAGCGAACGGGCCGACAGTATGACTTCGGCACCGGCACGGCTCATCACTTGGGCCAATGCGGCCCCCAACCCGTCACTCGCGCCAACCAACCAATACCGTTTTCCTTGCCATTCTCGCACAATCTTTCCTTTGCTTCAGGCCGCTTTGGGGCGCATCGTCGCGACCAGTTCGGCCACCTTGATCCCGTATTTCCGGAACTGGCTGCGGTTCATGATGGTTCCGTTCGCCGTCAGATACATCCAGTCCACGGTATCCAGAATGTGGCCGCCGGCCTCGTCTGCCAGCTTGATCCGGTAGTTCAACACAACGCTGTTGCCCGCTTGCTGGCCATGTCCGGTGCCAATGACATCAGGCGCCGTGGCCTTGATGGCACCGTCATTGCCAACGGTCAGCGTCCATTCACGATTTTGCACAGTTCCGCTGTCATATTCAAACCGTTCGACCATGCGGCCAACGTTGCCTTGCCAGCTGGCCTCGAAATCCGCGACGAACCGCGATGTGACCCGCCCTGTAGGACCATAGATCACGCCTTCGCACTGTATCGGACCATTCAGGTGTTCGCGAATGCTGAAATCAGGACCAGCGGCTGTGTAATCCTCGGGGCGCTGCGCCTTGAATGAAAAGCGGCTCTGGATCAGCAGGAACGCGATGACGGCCAAAGCAACACCCGCAATCAATGAAAGAAACACTGTCATACCTTAATCCTCAAGTCTGGTGGCGGCCAACAAGGCGATCGCCACAAGTTTCAAAACGGACGGCACAAGCGCATAAAGCACCGTCAACATCATCAGGGCCTGTTCCGGCTGTGTTGCAGCCGCGACAGCAAAACCCGACCGTTCCAGCAGCGGCAACAACAACACCGCCGCAAAGGCCAGCGTGAACTTCGACACCAGCGACCAAAGGCCAAAACCTTGCCCGCCATTGGGGGAAATGGTCGCAAGGCGGCGAGCAAACATCGCGGGCAGTAACGTGAGGTCAGCGCCAATCGTCGCGCCCGATGCAATGCAGATCAGGGCAAACGCAAGCGTATCGCCTTGCCCCAATGTCAGCGTCACGCCAAAGGACGCAACTGCCAGCACCATTGCCGCCAAAAGCACCGGTTTTTCACCATACCGGCGCGCCAATGCGCTCCAGATTGGCGCCGACAGGGCAGCGGCCAAGAAGAACAGCACCAACAGCGGACCTTCCCAACCCGGCGCGCCAAGGCGGCTTTCGACGTAGAACAGGAACAGGGTCGAGGACACGGCAAGCGGCGTTGCGTTGACCAAAGCAAGGATCAGCAAGCGCCGCGCCAGCGGGTCGCGCAGGATATCCCCCATCGGGCTGGGGGGGTGATCGACGCGCGCGCCCGTCCATTCGGGCCACATGAACAACGCGGCCACCACAGCCGCTGCGGCAAAGCCCCACGCAAAAGTCGCAAAGGGCGCGGCGCTGACATCCATCAGCAGTGTTGGCGCGACAGCAGCCAGACACACACCCAGCAAAGCCCCGCTTTCGCGCCACGCCGCAAGGCGCACATGACCTTTGTCGTCATCACCCACCTTGGTGATCCCTTGGGCATAGAAATTGATCGTCAGAAAGCTGAACGCTGTGAACAACCCCGTGATCGTCAGGCCAAACCACCAGATCGGATCAATCGGCGGGGGAACGGCGAACAGGCCCAACATTGACGCGGCCAGCGCCAACGCACCGCCGCTGACAGCGACCGCACGGCCCTGACGCAAGCGTTCACTGATCCAACCCAGCACAGGGTCTTGGACCACATCAAACAGGCGCAACCCAAACAAAACCGCACCCAAGGCCGTCAGCGAAACGCCAAACGTGTCGGCATAGTATTTCGGTGCATAGATATAGATCGGCAGACCCGCACCCGAAAGCACGGCGGCAAAGCCGGTATAGGCCGGATAGCGCTGCGCCAGCGCCGTCATTTGGACACCTCGTCGATGGGTGGTTCAGGGCGCGGGCGATAGGTGACACCCTTCCACCACAACACCAGCGCCTGCCAGTGGATCAACGCCAGCACCCGGCGAGACCCGAAGGGGCGGCGCAGCATCGCGCGCAGGATGCTGCCGTTGGTCAGTGGCTTGCGCGCGCCCGTCAGCGTGGCGATCAAACCGCCATTTCCGCGCGAATAATCAATCCAGATGCCGATGCGATCGGGCTGGATATCAAAGCGGAACGCATACCCGCCCTCGACCGGTTGGAACGGCGAGACATGGAAAATCTTTTGCGCCGTGATCGTGTCGGCCCTGCTAATTTCACGTAAATCGTCGTGGTGGCAAAGATAGGAATGGCGATCACCAAAGGTGTTCGACACCTCGGCAATGACCACGCGCAAGACACCTGCATCGTCATGGATCAGCCAGAATGACACCGGGTTGAACACATGCCCCAGCACCCGCGGTTGGGCCAGCAGATCAACCCGCCCCGTCACATCCAGCCCGTGCTGCGCCAGCACATCGCGCACCCAGGCAGCCCCGCGCCCGTGATGCGGTGCGCCACCATGATCGACGTCCTGCACCGACATAGGGCCACGCGTGTTGCGCCCGAACAGCGCCGGGCGATCCGGCGTGCCTTCGGCATCCAGCAGCACATAGTCGATCGAATAGCGAAAGGCGTTTTTCGTGCCCCCGCGTCGACCATGATAGGTCTCGCCCGCGATATGTTGAACGCGGCTCACTCGGCCGCCATGGCCAGTTCGGCGGTGGTCATTGCCATGACCACATCAACCGCGCTTGATAGCCCATCTTCGTGAAAGCCGTTCTTCATCCACGCACCGCAGAACCACGTCCGGTTCATACCGTTCATGTTCGCCACCGCCTTTTGCGCGTCCAAAGCCGCCAGATCATAGACCGGGTGGCGTAGGGTCACCTCGTCCCAGATCAGCTCTTCGCGGATCGGACGCGTCGTATTCAGCGTGACAAAAAAGTTGTCACGCTTGAGCCATGGTTGCAGCGAATTCATCCAATAGGTCAGGTCAATCTGGTCGGATTTCTTGTCGGCATCCTCGGCATAAACCCAGGACGACCACACCGGCTTGCGCTTGGGCATAATGCTTTCGTCGGAATGCAGCACGATCTTGTTGGGCTGGTATTTGACCGCCCCCAAGACAGATTTTTCGTGCGGCGATGCATCGGCCAACAAACGCAGGGTGTCGTCAGAATGCGTCGCGAAAACCACCTCGTCAAACTGTTCCCACTCGCCACCTTTTGGTTTGATCGACACGGCAATCGGGCTGCGTTCGACCGCATCAATCGGCGCACCAAGGCGCAGGCGCACGCCGCGATTTTCCATCGACGCGCCCAGACGGGACACATATTCGTGGCTGCCCCCTTGCACGGTAAACCACTGATGCTGACCCGTATGGTGCAACAGCGCGTGGTTTTCAAAAAATTGCACCATCGCATGTGCCGGGAAATCCATGATCTTTTCCACCGGCGTGGACCAGATCGCGCCAGACAGCGGCAGCAGGTAATAGTCGCGAAACCACGGGCCGGTACCCAGTTTGTCCAGCAGGCCTGCCACGGTCAGGCCGTCCTCCTTCGAGGCGGCAAGCGCCCTGGCGTTGAAGTGAAAGATGTCACGCACCATGCGCAGAAACCGCGGGTTCGCGGCATTGCGTTTCTGCGCGAACAGCGCCTGAAGCGACGCAAGCCCGTATTCAAAGCGGCCCCCTTCAATGGATGCGCCAAAGCTCATGTTGGACGGGATCACCGGAACGTCCAGCTCGCCAAACAAGGCCGCAAGATGCGGATAGTTTGCGTAGTTGAAAACGATGAAACCGGTATCTACCGCCTGATCACCTGCCGGCCCGGCCATGCGTGTGCGGGCATGTCCGCCAAGCCGGTCTTCAGCCTCGAACAATGTGACCCGGTGACTTTTGGCGAGCATGTGCGCGGCCCCCATTCCCGAGATTCCCGCGCCGATTACGGCGATATTCCTGGGGGCGGCGGCCCCGGTTTCAAATGGCATTGTCTTGTGTTTCCCGATACCCGAATTTTTTGTTGTATTTCTATTACGTTGCACCGCCCCGATTGGATGAATGCTAAATTCGGGAAATGTTGTGATCCATTTCCAAACACCCCGCGTAACCCTGATATGTTCATGGTCGCCGAAGCCCCGATAATTGCGGATGCACCCGCCCACAGTGTTCCTTATAAAAGGGGGAACAGGACGCGCGCTGATTGCAATGGAGGGGCCAAGTTGGCCAAGACTGAACAACCCGATCGCATGATATGGGTCGCCCAACTGGCGGCGATCCGCGACAAGCAGGATGAACAGGCTTTTGCCGAGGTTTTCCAGCATTTCGCACCGCGCGTGAAAGGATTTTTGATAAAGTCCGGAGCAAGCGCCGAGCTTGCCGAGGAATGCACGCAGGATGTCATGGCGACACTTTGGCGTAAGGCGCACATGTTCGATCCGGCCCGCGCAAGCGTGTCCACCTGGATCTTTACGATCGCCCGAAACCGCAAGATCGACCTTCTGCGCAAACAACGCCGCCCCGAGCCGGAAGACCTGACTTGGGGCCCCGAAGCAGAGCCGGACCAGGAAGATGTGCTGGCGCTGCAACAAGATACCGAACGGTTGGGTGCCGCCCTCGCGGCCCTGCCCGACAAGCAACGTAACCTGATCGAGCGCGCCTATTTCGGCGACTTGACGCATAGCGAAATTGCACAGGAAACCGGTCTGCCACTGGGCACGATCAAATCGCGGATTAGACTGGCGCTGGACCGTTTGCGCCACACGATGAAATGAAGATGAACATGACCGAGATCAAACATCACCTTACCGACGCCCTTCTGATGGGCTATTCGGCTGGAACCCTCCCCGAAGCGTTCAACCTTGTGGTGGCCACGCATATTTCCCTGTGCGACGAATGCCGCGCACGGATGCACGAATTCGACGCCGTTGGCGGCGAAGTCATGGAAATGTCATCCAGCGACATGGGTGACGATGCCTTGGCCACAACCCTTGCGCTGATCCGTCAGGACAAGACTTTCAAGACGCCACCCCCCGCGCCAGCCAATCCGAGTGGCATTTTCCCCGCGCCCCTGCGCGATTACACGGGCGGCGACCTAAGCGCCGTGAAGTGGCGCAAGATCGGCGGTGGCGTATCGCAAGCGATCCTGAAAACCGACAAAAGCGCCTCTGTGCGCCTGTTGCGCATCCCTGCTGGCACCGCTGTGCCTGATCACGGGCATCGCGGCACGGAACTGACACTGGTGCTGCAAGGCGCATTCCGCGACGAAAGCGACCGGTTCGGCAAAGGCGACATCGAAGTCGCCAACGAAGAAATGGTGCACACACCGGTCGCCGAAGAAGGGCTCGATTGTATCTGCCTTGCCGCTACGGACGCGCCTTTGCGCTTTAACAGCCTGATCCCGCGGATTGCCCAGCCGTTCCTGCGGATTTAGTCCCAAGCCAGCGGCAAGTACTGCGCGCCGCGCTTCATGTAACCACTGCCACCGGGCGACAAATAGAACGTCCGGTTGCGGTAGGCGCCACTGACCACATCCCATTGTGCCCCGTCACGCAAATGGCCGGCGCGCCCGCGCGGGCCACCCGCGCAGATGTGCGTGCCACCACGGCAGGGATGCAGGGAATAGGTGCGCAAATCACCGTGCTCTGTCACAAGGATCGCGACCGGCCCTTCGGCAAAGGGTTGCATCGGATGCGTGCTGGCGAACTGTGCCGAAACCGCGCGTTCAACATTGGCGAATTCAAACTGGGCCATATCACTGCCCCCGCTGCACCCCGCAAGAAGTGCCGCACCCAAAAGCCCGCTTGCCAGTTTCCGCATGATCCCATCCTTTGCTTGCTGCCCCTAGGCTAGCGCCCGCGCTGCCCCGCGGCAACGCCGATCAGCCCTTGGGCGGTGTCAGAGGCACAACGTTGGGCGTTTCGTCGTCCGGTGCCAGTTCCTCGAAGTCAAAATTGTCGAGGCGGTCGGCCCGTTTGCCTGCCCGCGTGCTCGCCGTCAGAATCCCGCCTACGTCATCGCCCGCCTGTCGCAAGTGAACTTCCAGCTTGCCTGCCTTTTCGCCGATGATTTCCACATCACGGTGCAACTGTTTCAAGGCCTTGCGGATCGTGCCCGCCTGTTCGCGCATCCGCGCATCTTTCAGGATCGCGCGCATGGTGTTCAGCGTTGCCATGCAGGTGGTTGGTGACACGATCCAGACACGCGCATCAAACCCTTCGCGCACGATATGGGGCAGGCGGGCGTGCAATTCGGCGTAAACCGCTTCGGAGGGCAGGAACATCAGCGCACCATCTGCGGTCTCACCTTCAATGATATACTTCTCGCTGATCGCCTTGATGTGGACGCGCACGGCTGCGCCCAGCGTTTTCAACGCACGGTCCTGCGCATCGCGCCCCTCGGCACGGGTGTATTCTTCATAAGCCTCAAGCGGGAATTTCGCGTCTATCACGATTGGCCCCGGCGGGTTAGGCAGATGGATCAGACAATCCGCACGTTTGCCGTTCGTCAGGGTCGCTTGCAGCGCGTAGCTATCGCTGGGCAGCGCCTTGCGCACGATATCGGACAACTGGATTTCCCCGAACGCGCCGCGCGTCTGTTTGTTGGACAGGATGTCCTGCAAGGACAGCACATCGCCCGACAGCTTGGTAATATTGTCCTGCGCCTTGTCGATCGTGGCCAGACGTTCCTGCAACTCGGTCAGGCTTTTGGTGGTCTTTTCCGAATTGCCATGCAGGCTTTCCTTCATGCGTTCCTGCATCTCGACCATGGCGCGTTGTGATCGCGCGATGTTTTCCGACAGCCGTTCGTTCACATGCAGCTTTACCTCGCCCATCTGGCGGGTCACGTTTTCCGACACTTTGGCCTGCGTTTCGCTGACCTGCAAAAGACTGCCAGACAACTGCTGCTGCCCTTGCCCCAGCGTCTGCACGTCCATGTTCAACCTCCCAACCTGCTGCGCAACCTCGGCCACGGATCGGGCCTGCGCACCAGCACGGCGCACCGATACGATCAACAAGACCACGACCAACGCAGCCACAATCAAGCCAAGCAGCACCAGTAACGTCACCGGATCGCTGATGTCATATGTGGTTTCGCCAAGCGTGATCATGTGCGTCCAAACAGCCGTTCAATGTCGGATAGTTTCAGTTCAACATAAGTCGGGCGCCCGTGGTTGCATTGGCCGGAATGGGGCGTTGCCTCCATTTCGCGCAGCAGGGCGTTCATTTCCTCGGCGCGCATCAACCGGCCCGACCGGATCGACCCATGACAGGCCACGCGGGACAGGATCGCTTCAATCCTGGCCTGCACCGACTGGCTGTCACCCAAGTCGGCCAATTCATCCAGCACATCGCGCAGCATGGCTTCGGCGTTGACTTCACCCAGAATCGCAGGCGTTTCGCGCACGGCAATCGCGCCGCCCCCAAACGGTTCAATCACCAACCCCAGGCGCGCCAGATCCTCGGCCAGTTCCAATAGCAGGGCCGCGTCACTGTCAGAAAGCTCAACAATCTCGGGGATTAGCAACGCCTGCGCCGCCACCCCGTTTTCCGCCATCTGGCGTTTGAGCTTTTCATAAACCAGCCGTTCATGGGCGGCGTGTTGGTCGACAATGACAATGCCGGTTGCGGTCTGGGCAATCACATAGTTTTCATGGACCTGCGCGCGCGCCGCCCCAAGGGGCAAATGCGCGGTTTCAACCACCTCGGGTGCGGGTTCAAAGCGGGCCGAAGGCGCGGCCATTTCCGCAAACCCCTGCACGGGCCGCGCAAACCCCTGCGAGGGGCGATCCATCTGATAGACGCGGCCCTGTTCTGGCTGCATCGCCCCAAGAGTCGCCCCCGCCACGGTGGTTGACGCGCGGTGCCCTGCGTTGGCCAGCGCGTGGCGCAACCCGCTGACAATCAAACCGCGCACGATAGCCGGATCACGAAAGCGGACCTCGGATTTGGCGGGATGCACGTTCACGTCAACCAAATGCGGATCGCAATCGACAAACAGCACGGCGGCGGGATGCCGGTCACGCGTCAGGAAGTCCATGTAGGCGCCGCGCAGTGCGCCGATCAGCTGCTTGTCCCGCACGGGGCGGCCATTGACGAACAGGAATTGCTGCACGGCAGACCCGCGCGAATAGGTTGGCAGGGCCGCGTATCCGGTCAGGTGAAACCCGTCGCGTTCCGCATCAATCGCCAGCGCGTTATCGGAAAATTCGCGGCCCAGCACGCTGGCAAGCCGTCCGTGCAACGCATCAAACATATCGCCGGTTTCGGGGTCGGCGCGGAACGTCACGCGCCCCTCGCCGCCACCTGACACATCGCGCAGGGTGAACCCGACAAAGGGTTCGGCCATGGCCAGACGTTTCACCACATCGCTGATCGCCTGCGCCTCGGCGCGATCTGTGCGCAGGAATTTCAGACGGGCAGGCGTGGCGTAAAACAGGTCGCGCAATTCGACGACCGTGCCGCCCGACAGCGCGGCGGGGCGCACGGGGTCAACTGCGCCGCCCTGCACGCGGATCACAGCCGCATCGCCGCCCGCAACACGGCTCGTGATCGCCAAGCGGCCGACCGCGCCCAGCGATGGCAATGCCTCGCCGCGGAACCCGAAGGAATGGATGTTCAAAAGGTCCGACCCGTCGATTTTCGACGTGGCATGGCGCGACAGGGCCAGCGGCAAATCATCAGCAGCAATCCCGCAACCATCATCCGTCACGCGGATCAGCGTCTTGCCACCATCTGCGACGGCGATGTCGATCCGCGTAGCGCCCGCATCAATGGCGTTTTCGACAAGTTCTTTCACGGCCGAAGCAGGCCGCTCCACGACTTCACCCGCCGCAATCCGGTTAATCGCAGCGTCGTCAAGCTGTCGAATAACAGGGCGATTTTCGCTTATCTTGGGGTCAGGAATGGCCATGCCCCAAGGGATAGCGCAATGCGCGCGATTCTGACAGGGGGCTTTTACATAGATCACGGTTAAGGCAGGCTGCAGCTGAACAAAGGAAAAAGGAATGAAGGATGCGCGTGTTAGTCGTCGGCGGGACCGGATTTCTGGGCGGCGCGATCACGCAAGCAGCGCACGCCGCGGGATACGACGTTACAACCCTGTCACGGCGCGCGCGTGCCCCGAACCATATCAGCGCCGACCGCACGCAACCCTTGCCCGACCTGCACGACAGAGGATTCGACTGGGTCTTTGACACCTGCGCCTTTACGCCGGACATGGTCACTCATGTGCTAAACGCCGTTGGACCGGACATCGGCCACTATTGTATGATCTCGTCCATTTCGGCCTTTAGCGACATGACCGGTGCGGGCACCACCGAAGCAGGGCCATCACGCCCAGCAACGCCCAAAGAATTGGCCCTGACGCCCGATCATCCCACAAGCGCCGCCGCCTATGGCGCGGCCTATGGTCCACTGAAAAAGTCTTGCGAGGATGCCGCCACTGCGCGCCTTGGTGATCGAGCGCATCTGGTGCGTGTGGGGTTGCTGGTGGGTCCGGGTGACAACACAGATCGCATGACGTGGTGGGTCAGGCGCATGGATCAGGGCGGCAAAGTTCCAGTCCCGCTCCCCAAGGATGCAACGCTACAAATG
Source organism: Octadecabacter sp. R77987 (assembly GCF_042466115.1). NCBI lineage: Bacteria > Pseudomonadati > Pseudomonadota > Alphaproteobacteria > Rhodobacterales > Roseobacteraceae > Octadecabacter > Octadecabacter sp. R77987. The sequence continues at coordinate 1,804,596 of NZ_JAXHBQ010000001.1, forward strand.
ATCGACGCACGAGATGCGGCGGCATACTGCATTGGCGCCGCGACACGCAAGGACGGGGGCGTGGTGAACCTGACTGGACCGATCCTGAAACGCGAGGATGTTCTGAACCGTATTTCTGAAATGACCGGTGAAAAGGCGACGCTTTGCTGGTTGCCGCCAGTACGGTTTGACACGGCTGGTGTCGCTTTCTGGACTGATGTGCCGATGATGCTGTCGCCGGACTGGATCACATTGGCCGGTATGCTTGCGGTTGACACCACGCGCGCAATCTCGCGCGGATTAAAGCTGCGTCCGCTTGACGACACCCTGCGCGATATCCTGACATGGGATCGTGGTCACCGCACCACCACCCTCACTTGCGGGATGAGCGCGTCACAAGAGGCGGCACTACTGAACTAGTTGGTGTTTTCCACGCCCGCGGGCTGCCCGACGACGACGAAATGCAGATCATCCGGGCGCAGCAATTCACCAGCCACGCGGTTGATCTCGTCCAGCGTCACCGCATTCACATAGTCGTTGCGGTTGATCACATAGTCCGGCGGCAGGCCGGTCATCTGCATCCCCACAAGGATATCCGCAATCGGCGCATTTCCATCAAATCGCAAAGGATAGGCACCCGTCAGGTAGGTCTTGGCAGCGCTCAATTCGTCAGCCGTGACGCCATCACTGGCGATCCGCGCCCATTCATCGCGGATCACGGCAATCGCTTCGCCGATCCGGTCATTGCCTGATGCAACCGACCCGATCACCATTTCCGCGTGATCCTTGGGGACAAGGTAGGTGTAAACGCCATAGGTCAGCCCGCGCTTTTCGCGCACTTCAGTCATCAAGCGGCTTTCAAAGCTGCCACCCCCCAGAATGGTGTTCAGGATATAGGCGGCAAAGAAATCCTCGTCGTCGCGCTTGAGTCCCTGATGGCCGAAGTAGGCGACAGATTGCGGCGTTTCAAACGGCACAACAGTCACACCACCCGCAAGGCCAAAGGGCACATCTTCGGGCAGCGGCGCGTCCGATTGCGGCAGGTCGCCCAAAAGATCATCCAGTACCACACCCAGTTCTTGCGCCGTAATATCACCCACAGCACCCACATAAACGCGGTCACGTGTCAAAACGTTGCGGTGCGCGGTGATCAGGTCATCACGGGTCAGCGCTGCGACACTTTCGGCGGTGCCGTTCAGGGACGACCCGTAGGGATGATCACCAAAGGCCGCGGCATCAAAGGCCGCGCCGGCAATCCGGTTGGGGTTCTTTTCGTCGCTCGCGATAATCGACAGCACCTGCGCGCGCACACGTTCAACCGCATCATCATCAAACGTCGGATCAATCAGGGCAGCACGCAGCAGCGCCAAGGCTTCATCGCGATTTTCGGTCAGAACGCGGGCGGATACGGAAAAACTGTCGTCATAGTTGTCGAACCCGAACGATGCCGCCAGCCCCTCGCGGGCTGTTTGGAACGCACGGGCATCCATCTCGCCCGATCCTTCTTCGAGCAGTCCAGTCATCAGGTTTGCAGCACCGCGTTTGCCCGCAAGGTCAAGGGACGCACCCCCTTCAATACGGATTTCCAGCGCAAGGAACGGAATCTCGTGATCCTCGACCAGCCAGGCGTTGATCCCGCCGGGCGAGGTGACTTCCTGAATGTCGACTTCGGCCTGCGCGGTGGCCGCGGCAACGGACAAAAGGGCGGCAAATACAAAACGGATCATTGGGTCAGCACCTCGCGGTTGGGAATGACCCAGCCCGTAACGGACTGACGGCGGTCAAGCACTTTGGCGGCAACCGCCATGATGTCATCGGCAGTGACGGCCTGCAAAATATCGGGCCAGTCCTGCACATCCTGCACGGTCAGCCCTTGGGTCAGGGCCGCGCCATACCGGTTGGCAATGCCTTCGACATTATCACGCGCATAGATTTCGCCTGCGCGAAACTGCGTGCGCAGCCTCTCAAGCTGTTCGGGGTCAACACCGGTTTCCATGAAATCTGCAATCGCGGCGTCCATCGCATCCTCACCTTCCTGCAAGGATACACCCACAGCAGGCACGACCGTGATGCCAAAGGTGGTGTCATCAAGGCTGCTCGCGTCATATCCCGCACCTGTGTAAACAGCCAGCTGCGCATCAAACTGCAGGGCTTCGCCCAACACAGACGTAAACGACGAACCACCAAGAATATCAGCCAGATAGACCAGTGCAGCGGCTTCTTCCTGTGCGCCACTGTCGCGTTCAGGGGCCAGATAGCTGCGGGTGACATAGGGTTGCGACACGCGCGGATCCTCAAAAATCAGACGGCGTTCGGCGTTCTGCGGTGGTTCTTCGGGGCGCAGGCGTTCGGGCAGATCAGGCTCGGCTGGGATCACGCCGTAATACTGTTCCGCCAGCGCCAGAACCTCGGCAGGTTGCACATCACCTGCGACAACCAGAATGGCGTTGTTCGGTGAATAGTAAAGTTCGTAGAAATCAAGCGCATCTTGCAGACTCAACTCCTCCATCTCGTGACGCCAGCCGATGATCGGCACACCGTACCGGTGGTTCATATACTGAGCGGCGCGCAGCTGTTCGCGCGCCAATGCACCTGCATTGTTGTCAGTGCGCTGGGCGCGTTCCTCAAGGATGACATTGCGTTCGGTCACAATGTCGGCCTCGGTGATGCGCAGGTTGTTCATGCGGTCGCTTTCCATCCGCATCATCAGTTCCAGACGGTCGGCTGCTACACGCTGATAATAGGCGGTATAGTCATAGCTGGTGAACGCGTTATCACTGCCACCATTGGCGGCCACGGTGGCGGACAATTCGCCACTGGCCAAGTTCTCGGTTTCCTTGAACAGCAGATGTTCCAGAAAATGCGCCACGCCGGATGCGCCCACCGGCTCGTCGGCAGATCCGATGCGATACCAGACCATATGCACAACAACAGGCGCACGGTGATCTTCGATCACCACAACGTCCATCCCGTTATCAAGCGTGTAGGTCGTGACCTCCTCGGCGTGCAGCGCTGTGCTGGCAAACAAGGCAAAGGCGGTAGTCAGTATGCGCAACATCGGCAAGTCCTATCCAATACGTTGCCCGTAACCTACGCCGGTGCGCGCAGGCTTCAAGACATCAAACGCTTATGTGAAAAGACTGTTAGGGCGCGGGCGGCGCTGTGGGCGTTGCGACACCCAGATTGCGAAACCGCGTCAGTTCCGCGTAGGCATCAAGGGCTTGCGCGGCATAGGCCTGAAAATACCGGTCACGCCCGCCAAGCCCAAGGAACCCTACGCGCGCTCGGCGATTGCGAAATGCTTCGTCCTCGGACGCCAGTGTCGCGCGGATGTTGGGATCGGTGCCGTGACGGCCGGCGCGCGCCACAAGGGCTGCGTCCGCTGATGGAATGCCACCGGCACGCGCGGCACTTTCGCGCCCGCCAAGGGCGACAATGGCCTCACCGCCGGGATTAGGATCAGTCAGGTTTGCACCACCTGGCGTAGGCGCGGGCAATGTGTTCAGGCTTTCGGGAAGGGCCAAGGGGCCAACCGGCAACACTGTAAATTCGTCAGGCCCGCCACTGCTGCTGCGCAAATCACGCAAGCCACGATCCCCGCCCGCACAGGCCGAAAGCGCCAAAACAGCAGTGGTTGCAAAGATCATCGCACGCATATCGCGAACCCCGTCGTCGGTTTCCCCGCTTGTTTAGCGCAGCTTGGCGGCGGCGTCACGGGTGTTCAGGCTTTCTTTTTACTTTCGCCCGTGAACATGACAAGGCCAATCGCTCCGGCAAAAATCGTGATGTCGGCCACGTTGAATGCATAGGGGTTTTCAAACCCGCAGCACGACATGTTCAAAAAGTCCGCCACTGCGCCGTAAATGATCCGGTCAACCACATTGCCCAGCGCGCCCCCCACCAACAATCCGGCCGAGACATAGGCCCATTTGCCGACCTTTTCCTTGTGGATCCAGTAAAGGACCAAGGCGGAAATCACGACAGCAATGCCAATCAACACCCAACGCATATCGGCCCCCGAAAACAGGCCGAAATTCACGCCGCGGTTCCACGCCATGCGCAGGTTCAGCAAAGGTGGCAGCACGTCAATCGACAACCGCGTTTGCAAATCAAGCGGATAAAGCACGATGTATTTGGTGACCTGATCCAACAGGAACACCCAAAACCCCACCCAAAATGTCAGCCGCATGGCACGTCCTTTCGTTCTGCCCCTCAAATGGCAGCGATTAGTGCCTAAAGTGGCGCATACCCGTAAATACCATGGCCAAACCGGCCTTGTCAGCGGCGGCGATCACTTCATCGTCGCGCATGGAACCACCGGGTTGAATAACTGCGGTAGCGCCTGCCTCGGCTGCGGTCAACAGACCGTCCGAGAATGGAAAGAACGCATCGGATGCCACGACCGACCCTTTGGTCAATGGCGCGGGAAGGCCCATCGCCTGGGCCATATCTTCGGCCTTGCGTGCGGCGATGCGGGTGCTGTCGACGCGGCTCATCTGGCCCGCGCCAACACCAACCGTCGCGCCATCCTTGACGTAGATGATCGCGTTGGATTTGACGTGCTTCGCAACAGTCCAGGCAAACAGCATATCGGCCATTTCCGCATCGGTGGGCTGTTTCCTGGTCACGACTTTCAGATCATTCATCGACAAACGCCCCGTGTCCTTGTCCTGCACCAGCAGGCCACCCGCGACCTGCTTGAAGGCCATCCCTGCAGCCGTCGGATCGGCCAGTTCACCCGTCACCAACAATCGCAGGTTCTTTTTCGCAGCAAACACCGCGCGCGCATCATCATCAGCGGCAGGTGCGATCACGACTTCGGTGAAAATCTGCGCGATTTCTTCGGCAGTGGCCCCGTCAAGCGGCTGGTTCAGCGCAATGATCCCGCCAAACGCGCTGGTGCGGTCGCAATCAAATGCGCGGGTATAGGCGTCCTTCAAGGTGTCACCACGGGCCACACCACAAGGGTTCGCATGCTTGATGATCGCGCAGGCCGGCCCATCGGCGGGGGCAAACTCACTGACCAGCTCAAACGCCGCATCGGTGTCGTTGATGTTGTTATAGGACAGCTCTTTGCCCTGCACCTGCTGCGCAGTCGCGGCACCGGGGCGGTTTGACCCGTCCAGATAGAACGCAGCGCGCTGATGCGGGTTTTCGCCATACCGCAGCGTCTGCGCAAGGGTGCCCGCAAAGGCACGGCGGCGCGGCGTGTCCACGCCAATCGCATCCGCCATCCACGTGGACACGGCCGCGTCATAGGCCGCCGTGCGGGCATAGGCACGCTGCGCCAGCTTCTTGCGGAATTTCGGGCATGTTGCACCGTTATGCTGCGCCATGTCACCCAGCAGTTTGTCGTAATCCTCGACATCGACGACGACATTCACAAAGGCATGGTTCTTGGCCGCAGCGCGGATCATCGCAGGGCCACCAATGTCGATATTTTCAATGCAGGTGTCATAATCGGCACCCTTGGCCACGGTTTCCTCGAACGGATAAAGGTTTACCACCAGCAGGTCGATCGGACCAATTCCGTGCTGTTCCATCGCCGCCAGATGTTCACCGTTATCGCGCAGGGCCAGCAACCCGCCATGCACCGCCGGGTGCAGGGTTTTCACACGCCCGTCCATCATTTCGGGAAAACCCGTCACATCTGCCACATCGCGCACCGGCAATCCGGCATCGCGCAGCGCCGCGGCGCTGCCGCCGGTCGACAGCAACTCAACACCGTAGCCATCCAGCGCACGGGCCAGATCAATCAGGCCGGTCTTGTCGGAAACAGACAGAAGTGCGCGGCGCACGGGTTGCATATCGGTCATTCAGGCGGCCCCCTCAGGCAGTTTCATCCACGTCCGTCAGGTGCGCATCAAAATCCTCGATCCCGACATCGCGCAGGGCGGTTGGGGTATCTTGAGCCTTGGCCAGCGACCATCTGACGCGCGTCGCATAAGACATTGCGCGACCAGTTAAAACCACCTGTTGTGTCGCACGCGGCTTTAATCGACCGTTTTCCAGATAAACCGAAGGTTCCAGTGTCATTTCCGCACTGCCATCCTGCCGGAAAACCCAGATTTCGCCGCTTTTCAGCGCCATGCTGATCGCGCCACCACCCAGATCGACAGCCGCCTCAACTTCGGGGTGAATATGGAACCGCACCGCAAATGCGATCCCCTGCAAGGCGCCCGCATCCATGGCGCGATCGAACGCCGCCTCGTCTGCGGGGGTTAGCGTGGTCAGCAAGTCCTCGCCTGCCATCGCGCGGCCGTCAAAAGCCAGATCAAGCGTGCGCGCATGGGTTAACCCGTGCGTGCTGCGATACCCGTCATGGCCCAACTCAAGCCGTATCCCGTCACTCACGGTGCTTTGAACGTAGGGCACATCGCGCGGCACTTCTGCCAAAAGTTCGCCGCGCAGGGTATTGGCGCGACCGGGCGGGTCCAGACGCGACGATGAATACCCGTCAATCGCCAGAGTCGAATGGCTGGGTGTCGCACGGCCCGCGCGGCGCCAGTCCTCGCCAAAACTGGCTCCGGACCCGCAGTTCACAATCACCGGACGGCGCCCCGAGGTCAGTTCAAACGCCAGCGTCGAGGCATGCGCATCAAATGACGCCGGGCCAATGGGTGGCGCGCTCGCGTCAACGATCAAAGATGTGCGCCCCGCTGAAAGCCGCGCGAAACCCATGTGCAGGCCGTCGCTTGGGCGCTGCTTCATGCCTGCCAGCGCCAGCGCATGATCCAATCGCCCCTCAAGTCCGCGCCCACCCCCGTGAAACCGCGCCAAACCACCATCTGCATGGCGCAACGCGCGCAGGGTCGGCGCGATCCGTGCTTGGGCCGCCAACAGTGTTTCAGGCACCTCACGGTCGGCCTCGGCCAAGGCCTGCTGGGCCCATGTCAGCAGGGTGAACACCTCAAGCAGTTCTTCGGGGTTGCGTGTTGCGATCCCGCCTTCAAGGTCGACCTGGGATTTGCAATCCTGTGCAAGCGCGCGCACCGCTGGATCAACGTGGCGCTCCATCCCTTCAAGGGACAGGCCCGCATAAATCATGCCCGTCAGGGCTTCGAACCGTGGCAAGCCGCTGCGCGTCGATGTCCAGCGACGCGACAGGAAAATCGTCTGGCGGGCAAGGCTGCGAAAATAGGCATCCGTAAATTCGCGGTTCTGTCCACGCATCAGGAAAAAACCGTGGTTGATCCAGCGGATCAGCCTGCGCCCCGTCAGGTCAGGCGTCCAGCCCGGCCCCTTGCCACTGCCATAGCGGGCAATCCAATCAGCAACCCACGCTTGCGCCGTTTCGCGGGCACGGGCATCGCCGACTGCCGCGAGATCATCCAGCCAGACGCAGCCCTGCACAACATTGGCGACACGCGGATCATCCGGCACGACATCCCAGATCGACGCATTCTTGGCCTCGACCAACTGACCGGCAAAAAGGAAATTGCCCGCCATCAACTGACGGCCACGGGCATAATGGCCAATCGTGCGTGGTTCGGGTTGTGATACAAAACCGCTCGCAGGGCGCGCACGCGCAGCAAGACGCGCATGCAAGCGGTCCATCAGACGCGCACCATTGGCGCGCAATATCTGCGAATGTGTCAAGTCTCTGCTGCCTCTGGTCGTGCTTTGCGCATCTTAAGGTTGGCAACAACATACCGCTCTAGGGGATTCGTGTCACGCAGGCTTTCGCAGCATCGCGATATAGAACCCGTCCATCCCGCCCTGATCCGCCCAATAGTCGGGGCGCAGACGCAAGCCGCCTTCGCTTGTGCGCCAGGCCGGATCAATGCCTGCAACCATTACCGCATCACGGTCCGCGACCAGCCCATGGTGACGTTCCAGCGCCTCGTCCACCTGCACTTCGCCCTCGTCAGGCAGCAGGGAACAGGTGCAAAACACCAAGCGCCCGCCGGGTTTCAGCAGGGAAAGGGCATGGTCGATCATGCGGCCCTGTTGTTCGATCAGCGCGCCAAATTCCGATCCGTCCTTTGCGTGGGGCAGGTCGGGATGGCGACGGATCGTGCCCGTAGCAGAACAGGGCGCATCCAGCAAAACAGCGTCAAAACCGTCCGTTTCATACGAAAACGCATCAGACACCACAGTCTCGGCCTCCAGCCCAACGCGTTTCAGATTTTCAGCAACGCGGGCCATGCGCCCTGCCGAGGCATCGACAGCAACGACCTGCGCACCGGCTGCGGCGACCTGCATCGTCTTGCCGCCAGGTGCGGCGCACAGATCAAGGATCACCTCGCCCTTCTGCGGGGCCAACACCTGCACCGGAATGGCGGCGGCGGCATCCTGCACCCACCACGCGCCGGTGTCATAACCGGCCAGCGCCGACACCTGCCCGGCATCCGCCAGACGCACAGAACCAGTCGGCAAAACCTTGCCACCCAGCGCATCGGCCACCGCCTGCGGATCGCCCTTGGCTGTCAAATCCAGCGGGGCACCCGCGAAATGCGCCGCCTCCATCGCGATCACAACATCGCGGCCAAAGGCATCACTTAGCGGGCCACGCAGCCACCCGGGTAGGCGCGGCACGGCCAGTTTCGCCCAGCCTTCGGGCCCATCGGCGGCGATCTTGCGCATGACCGCGTTGACCAGCCCTTTCATCGACGAAGTCCGCTTGTCGCGCGCAACCAGTTCCACGCAGGCATTCACAACACCATGCCCAGCCGCACCGCCCGCGATTTCCACCGTCCCAAGGCGCAGCACATTGCGCACGGTCAGCGGCGGGGTCTTTTGCAGGAACCGGCCCAGCATCCGGTCTGCACGGTTCATCCCGCGCAGGGTTTCCGATGCCAGTCGCTGCGCGCGCGCGCGATCTTCGGGGGCAAGATGCTGCAGCGCGCCTGCGCCCACTAGTTCGGACAGCAGTTTGCCGTTGCCGGTGATCTGGTCGATCAGATGCAGGGCGGCGCGGCGCGGGGCAAGGCCTTGCTGGCTCATGGGCTGTCCTCTTGTTCAAAGCTGGTCGCGGCGTATATCAAGGGATGATCCGCCACAAGGACGCGCCATGACCGACAATACGCCCAAAGACCTGCCCGCCGCCGCCGTGCGCGCGCTGCAAGAAGCCGAAGCGCGCCGCAAAGCCGCGAAAAACGAACCGCTGCCAGTGGAACTGGGCGGGCGCGACGGGCCGGAACCCGTGCGTTTCGGGGATTGGGAAAAAAAGGGGATCGCTGTCGATTTTTGATCGTCAACGCAGGTTGAACGTTGCCTCGTCACCTGCCCCACGATCGACGGTAAAGCGCATCTTGGTGTTGTTCTGCACCTCGACCAATTGGCAGTTGTAAGGGATCGGTGTGCCACTCCAGTCCATTTCGCGGCAGAAATAGCCGTCTTGCCATGACCAGGTGCCAACAACATCCCACCCGCTTGCCCGACCGACGATATTGCCGTCAGCGCGCACATCAAGCGCGATACCAAACACGCCCAGACGCAGCTCCCGGCCATCAAGTAGCGCAAGGAATGTGTCGCGGTCCGACACGGTTTCAAACGCTTGGGCGGACGCGGGAAGGGCAAGACCCACTGCAAGTGCCAGACTAAGGAAGGTAGTGCGCATCGTTCAAACCCAGCTGTTGTTTGGAATAATTACGGACGAAGTAGTCCGCTGGTTCAGTTTCAAAGGGACAAAGGCCGGAATGGAGTCAATCCCGAAACGTTTCGGCTATCGCAGGCGGCTTGCCCAAAACGTTTCGGTTTGGCAGTCTGCAGACCTAAGGGAGATTCTTTTTATGACAACGCTCAAGGATCTGAGCCGCCATCTGGGCTTGTCCGTCACGCAGGTCAGCCGCGCCCTGAATGACCATAGCGATGTCAGCAAAGACACCAAAGAACGCGTGATGCGTGCGGCCAAAGCATTGGAATATCAACCAAATCTTTTGGCGCGTCGCCTTGTGACAGGGCGGTCAGGCATTGTCGGGCTGGTGTATCCTGAAATGCCGGACCCGTCCGATTCATGGTATTTCACACAGTTCGTTGCTGGCCTTTCGAGCAACTTCGCACGCCTTGGACGGCAGTTCATGTTGCACATGTCGCAAGACTCCGATCATGGCATCGAGGTCTACGATAGTCTTGTCAGGTCCCGTTCGATTGACGGATTCGTGGTGATTATTCCGGAAGTGGCCGATGCGCGGGTCGATTTCCTGCGCGAAAAGAAGGTTCCGTTCGTGCTTCATGGGCAGACCATGCAGGACCCCGACTACCCCTTTTACGACATCGACAACATTGCGGTGGGCTATGATCTGACCAAGCGACTGATCCGTGCAGGCCACCGGGAAATCGCCTTTATCAACGGCCAGGAAAAGGCCTCGTTCGTGCAACGGCGTTTCTTTGGATACGCGCGCGCACTTGCCGAAGCCGGGCTGAAACCGCGCAGGTCTTTCCAAGTCACCGGCACCATGACGGCGGAACTGGGGCTGCGTGAAACGATCAGGATGTTCCAATCCAAGGGGCCGCATCCGACTGGTATGATTGCAAGTAACACACGGATTGCAAAGGGAATTTATGACGGACTTGCAGCACTTGGGTTGCGCGTTCCGCATGATGTTTCAGTCGTGGGGCATGATGATGCGCTGCCCGATGTCACGCCTGACCAACTGCCGGTTCCCCTGACAGGAACGGGATCGCCGCTCATTGAAAGTTGGGAACCGCTGGCAAAATATCTTGATGCAGCCCTGAATGGCGCAAAGCTTGAGACCGTGCAGGAAATCGGCGCGCACTACTTCTACGAGCGCGCCTCGGTGCGTAATATTTAACCCGTCACGCCGGAGATTTCGGTCACTACAAGACCCGCGCAAGCTTCAAAAAGGAATCATATTGACGCATCGGGTGTGTTGGCGCTAACGTTACCGAAACGTTTCGGGTGAACTTTTCCGAAGAATCGTTTTTCGGACCGGGGTTGGGAGACCCCGATTCATGCAACTGGGAGGAACTCCATGACTATCACTGTGAAATCCGCAATGATGCGGACCACTGCTGCGGCTGCTGTTGCAGCTTTTGGCGCGACTGCGGTCGCGGCTGACGAAATCACCTATGTTTCGGGTGCCGTCGGCAACGCCGTCGAAGACTTCAAGACAATCGTCGCCCCTTGGGAAGAAGCAACCGGTCACACTGTGACGCTGGTGCCAATGCCATCTTCCACGACTGACCAGTTCGGCCAGTATCGCCTGTGGCTTGCCGCGGGTAACGGCGACATCGACCTGTATCAGACCGACGTGATCTGGGCGCCACAACTGGCTGACCACTTTGTCGATCTGACAGATGCTGCCGCCGACATCGCCGGTTTGCACTTCCCCTCGATCATTGAATCGCAGACCGTTGACGGCAAGCTGGTCGCGCTGCCGATCTTTACGGATGCTCCTGCGCTTTACTACCGCACCGACCTGCTGGAAAAGCACGGCGCTGACGTTCCGACCACATGGGAAGAACTGACCGCAACCGCGCAAATGATCCAGGATGCGGAACGCGCCGAAGGCGACGACGACATCTGGGGTTTCGTGTGGCAGGGTAACGCCTACGAAGGCCTGACCTGTGACGCGCTTGAGTGGGTCAAATCCTCGGGCGGTGGCCAGATCATCGAACCCGATGGCACGATCTCGATCAACAACGAAAACGCAATCGCAGCAATCGAACTGGCTGCATCCTGGGTCGGGACAATCTCGCCCGAAGGCGTGATTTCCTATCAGGAAGAAGACGCACGCGGCGTCTGGCAGACGGGTAACGCCGTGTTCATGCGCAACTGGCCCTATGCCTACGGTCTGGGCAACGGCGAAGACTTTGCGGTTGCAGGTCTGTTCGGCGTGACTACCCTGCCAACTGGCCAGGGCCATGACACGTCTGCTGCCACACTTGGCGGCTGGAACGTTGCTGTGTCCAAGTATTCCGACAGCCAAGACGCGGCGATCAGCCTTGCGATCTATCTGGCCTCGGAAGAAGCACAGAAAACACGTGCGTTGGTTGCATCCAACCTGCCCACGATCATCAGCCTTTACGAAGACGCTGATATCGCCGAGCAGCAGCCGATCATCCCGCAGTGGAAAGACGTGTTCCTGCAGGCCGTGCCACGTCCATCGGCGCCAACCCGTCAGGACTACAACGAAGTGTCGACACTGTTCTTCTCGGCAGTTCACTCGGTTCTGTCCGGCAACGAAGATGCCGCAACAGCACTGGCTGACCTCGAGCTCGATCTGGAAGATCTGCTCGAGTAATCCGTCGATCTAAGACACCGCATCGGGCGGGCAATCCCTGCCCGATGCACCCCTTGCACCGACCCCGAAAAATCGGGGCAAGCAAGACCTGGGAGGGACAATGGCTTCTACAGATATCAAAACACCCCCAACGGGTGGCAAGCGCGAGTTGAACCTGCAACAGCAGCGTGTCCGCGCCGCCTATACCTTCTTGGTCCCGATGCTGATCATGCTTGCGTTGGTGGCCGCCTGGCCGCTGTTCCGCTCGATCAGTTTCTCTTTTACCGACGCCACCGCTGACACCATTTTCAATGGACAGTCGAGCTGGGTCGGCTTTGAAAATTACCTCGAACGCCGCGTGCGCTCGAATGGCGAGGTGCGCTGGCGCGGTGTGCTGGTGGATGGCGACTGGTGGAACGCGGTGTGGAACACCGTGCGGTTCTCGATCGTGTCGGTTTCGCTCGAAGCGGTGCTGGGCCTGCTTGTCGCCCTGGTGCTGAACATGGAATTCAAAGGCCGCGGCCTTGTCCGCGCTGCCATCCTGATCCCTTGGGCGATCCCGACTGTTGTGTCGGCACGGATGTGGGGCTGGATGCTGAACGACCAGTTCGGCGTGATCAACTACATGATGATGGGGGTGGGACTGATCGACAAACCCATTGCCTGGACCGCCAGTTCGGACACGGCGATGATTGCCGTGTTGATTGTGGACGTCTGGAAAACCACGCCCTTTATGGCGCTTTTGATGCTGGCCGGTCTGCAAATGATCCCGCGCGACATGTATGAAGCGGCCAAGTTGGACGGCATTCATCCGGTCAAGGTGTTCTTCCGCGTGACGCTGCCATTGCTGCGGCCCGCGATCCTTGTGGCCGTGATCTTTCGCGCGCTGGACGCGCTGCGCATCTTCGATCTGATCTACTTGCTGACACCGCAATCGGATTCGACGGTCACGATGTCCGTGCTGTCCTATCGTGAATTGCAGCAGTTTGGCGACTATGGCGAAGGCTCGGCCATGTCCACGCTGCTGTTCCTCATCATCACCCTGTTCGTGCTGATGTATATCAAGCTCGGCAAGGTTGATCTGTCAGGGGAGAAAAGCTGATGGAACGCACACCATTCTGGAACATCATGTTCTACTTTGCGGTCTTTCTGATCGTCGTGATCGCGGTCTATCCGTTCTACTATGCCGTAATTACCAGCTTTGAGACGGGCACCGCGCTGTTCACGCCGAACTTCCTGCCGGAATCATTCTCGTTGGACAATTACAGGAACGTCCTTGGACAACGCAGCTTTATCCTGTCGCTTGTGAACTCGGTCTTTATCGCTGGTGTTACGGTCTGTTTTGCACTGCTGCTCGCTGTCACCGCTTCCTATGCGCTGGCACGGGTGCGCTTTCGCGGGCGCGGTTTGCTGCTGATGACGATCCTTGGCGTGTCGATGTTCCCGCAGATCGCCGTGCTGTCAGGCCTTTATGAGCTGGTCAATATCCTGGGCCTTTACAACAAGCCATATGCACTGATCCTCAGCTACACGATCTTTACGCTGCCCTTTACGGTCTGGGTGCTGACCACCTTCATGCGTGATCTGCCCGTAGAGATCGAGGAAGCCGCAATTGTTGACGGTGCAACTCCGTGGGTGATCATCACCAAGGTGTTCTTGCCGCTGCTGTGGCCTGCCCTTGTGACAACCGGCCTTCTGGCTTTTATCGGCGCGTGGAACGAATTCCTGTTCGCGCTGACCTTCACAATTTCGGAATCCCAGCGCACCGTGCCTGTGGCCATCGCCCTGCTGTCTGGCGCAAGCCAGCAGGAAATCCCTTGGGGGTCCATCATGGCGGCCAGCGTTATCGTGACGGTTCCGCTGATCATTCTGGTCCTCATTTTCCAACGCAAGATCGTCGCGGGCCTGACCGCTGGCGGCGTCAAAGGCTAATCGGAGAGTAATAATGGCAAATATCGAACTCAAAGCTGTCCGTAAGTCCTATGGCGCGGTCGAAGTGATCAAGGGCATCGACCTTGATATCAAGAAGGGCGAATTCATGGTGTTCGTCGGCCCCTCGGGCTGCGGGAAATCCACCCTGTTGCGCCTGATTTCGGGGCTTGAACAAATCACGTCGGGCGACATGATGTTTGACGGCGAACGCGTGAACAACGTGATCCCCTCCAAGCGCGGTATCGCGATGGTGTTCCAGTCGTACGCGCTTTATCCGCATATGACCGTGTTTGATAACATGGCTTTCGGCATGCAGCTGGCCAAGGCGACCAAGGCCGAACAGGACGAACGTGTGCGCAAGGCGGCCGACCTTTTGCAGATCGATCATCTGCTGGATCGCCTGCCCAAACAACTGTCGGGCGGACAGCGCCAGCGTGTTGCCATCGGCCGTGCGATCGTGCGTGACCCGCGCGTATTCCTGTTCGATGAACCGCTGTCCAACCTTGACGCTGCCTTGCGTGTGCAAACCCGTCTGGAAATTGCCAAGCTGCACCACGACATGCAGGACGTGACCATGGTTTACGTCACCCACGATCAGGTCGAAGCCATGACACTTGCCGACCGGATTTGCGTGCTGCGTGATGGAATGGTCGAACAGGTCGGCACCCCTGCCGAACTTTATGACAGTCCCAACTCTACGTTTGTTGCCGGATTCATCGGTTCGCCCAAGATGAACTTTATGACCGGCGCATTTGCGGATGCGTTCGATTGCACCACCCTTGGCATCCGCTCCGAACACATCGAAGTGGTCGAGGATGGCAGCGGTATCTGGACAGGCAAGGTGATCCACACCGAAGACCTTGGGTCCGACCACTTCCTGTTCATCGAAATCGGTTCGGATGAACCGATTATCGTGCGCCAATCCGGCAAATGGTTCGGCAAACTGGGCGCCGAAGTATCGCTCAAGCCGGTGGACGGAAATGTTCACCGTTTCGGGCAGGACGACAAGCCACTCGGCTAAAACGAAACTGAAATCGCAACCTAAATTTGCTCCGGTGGGATTCCGGACACTCTGAGGCTATGGAAAATGACAAAAATTGTACTCGTCGGCGCAGGCAGCCTTCAATTCGGCGCAGGCATGTTGGGGGATGTGTTTCAATCCGCCCACCTTACAGACGCACAGATCGTCTTGAACGACATCAATGAAGCCGCGGCCAAACGCACCGAAAAGGTCGCCAACGCCTATATCGCCGACAATGGTCTGAAACAGACCATTTCGGTCGAATCCGACCTTCCCAAGGCGCTGAAGGGCGCGGACTTCGTGGTAATCTCCATCGAAGTCGGGGATCGTTTCGCCCTGTGGGATATGGATTGGAAAATTCCGCAGCAATACGGCATTGGCCAGGTTTACGGCGAAAACGGCGGCCCCGGCGGGCTGTTCCACGCCCTGCGGATTATCCCGCCGATCCTTGAAATCTGCGGCAAGGTGATGGACCACGCGCCAAACGCCACAGTGTTCAACTACTCCAACCCGATGAGCCGGATCACGACCACCGTGCACCGTGCCTATCCGGGTATCAAATTCATCGGCATGTGCCACGAGATTGCCTCGCTGGAGCGTCACCTGCCGCCACTTCTGGGTGTTGCGCGTGACAAGATCCACTACCGCGCCGGTGGCCTGAACCACTTCTCGGTGATGACGGACGTGACTTATGTGGACAGCGGCAAATCGGCCTACGATGACGTGCGCGCCAAGGCCGAAGATTACTTTGGCAAACAGCCCGGCTATTCTGAAATCCTGAACGCCTCGCGCAAGACCGGCAAGGCCGTGGACACCGAAGGCTGGATGGACATCGACCTGTCCCACATCACCGAAGTGCGCCCGTGGTCGGACCGCTGGTTGTTCAAGGTGATCCTTGATAACTTCGGTGCGCTGCCGATCACTTATGACAGCCACTTTGGCGAATATATCCAGTGGGCGCATGATTGTTCGGATCACCGCGGCATCTTGGATTTCTACACCTACTACCGCAACTATCTGGGCCACGTGACCCCGACGATCGAAAAGGAACTGCACGAACGTGTGGTCCCGATCATGGAAGGGCTGATCACCGGCAACGCCTACGAGGAAGCCGCCGTGAACATCCCCAACGCCGGTTTCATCAAGGACCTGCCTGACTGGATCGCCGTCGAAGTGCCTGCCAATGTGGACAAGGACGGCGTGCACGGCATCGCCTTGGACATCCCCGTGGGCATCCGTGGCTTGCTGTCCAACCAGATCGGCATCCACAACCTGACAGCCGAGGCGATCTTGCAGAAGAAGAAAGACCTTGTTGTGCAGGCACTGCTGGTCGATCCGGTGGTGACCGTGTCCAAAGGCATCCCCGAACTGGTCGACCACATGATCGCCGAACAAAGCCCGTGGCTGGATTATTTGAAGTGATTTGAATAAAGGGGCCGGTGGAAACGTCGGCCCCTTTTGGCATTTGACATGCGTGGTATTGCATGGCGATGAGGTTGTTCAATGTGCCCGACAGGAATCCTTGGAACGCACTCCGGCGCGCATGCGCCATGCCCGACCTCCCCGACGGGAGGGCATTCCAACAACAACTAATGCACTTTGAACGCAAGTTGTTCCCAGCATCTCACTTGCCGCTCAAAACCACGGCCCTCCCGAGGTCGGGCATGGCGCATCCACACCTCGCACTATGAACTCAGCTAGAGTTCAAACCCGTCCCTCTACAACCCCAGCACATCCACCATATCGTATTCACCCGGTTTCTGCCCCTGCCCCCAGAGTGCGGCCTTCAGCGCACCGCGCGCAAACACCGCGCGGTCTGTCGCGACGTGGCGCAGGGTGATCCGTTCTCCGGCGGCGGCGAACAGCACGTCATGTTCACCGACAATATCCCCGCCACGGATCGCGGTGAAACCGATGTCACCGCGCCGCCGCGCACCGGTGATCCCGTCGCGCCCGCTGTCGCGCACATCGGCCAGTGAAACGCCACGCCCTTCGGCCGCAGCCTCGCCCAGCATCAGCGCCGTGCCGGATGGCGCATCGACCTTTTGGTTGTGATGCGCCTCGATCACTTCGATATCGAAATCCTCGTCCAGCGCCGCAGCCACTTTCTTGGTCAACTGCACCAACAGGTTCACGCCCAGCGACATATTCCCCGCCCGCACAATCACCGCATGACGGGCGGCTGCTTTGATCTTGGTCAGGTCATCATCCGACAGCCCTGTCGTCCCGATCACATGCACCGCACGGGCTTGCGCGGCCAATGCCGCAAATTCCACCGTGGCGGCGGGGGCCGTGAAATCAATCACCGCCTGCGCGCGCGCAAATGCCTCGACCGGATCGTCGGTCACATGAATGCCCAGTGCGGCACCACCCATCGCTTCGCCCACATCGCGGCCAATCCAGTCGTGGCCTTCGCGCTCCAGCACGCCGACCAGTTTCGCCTTGTCCGACGCCATCACAGTCTTGATCAACATCTGTCCCATACGCCCTGATGCGCCGGTGATGACTATTCCGTCCTGATGATGCATGGCCCGTTCCCTCACGTCTTTGGCACCCCGCCAAGGCGCGCCTTGGCAAGTCTTCCTATATTCCTTACATGGGCCATATGGCAAAGAACAGATCACACGAAGGGCGCGGCCCTTCCCAGCGGCAACTGCGGGTCGGGGAACTGATCCGGCGCAGGCTGTCCGAAGTCCTCCAGCGCGGCGAAGTCCATGACCCCGATCTGGGGCGCATGATGATCACCGTAGGCGAAGTGCGTATCACTCCCGACCTTTCCATCGCCACGGCCTATGTGCTGCCCCTGGGCGGGGATAACGCCGAAGAAGCCCTGCTTGCCTTGCGCAAGAACAAAGGCGAGCTGCGCCACCTTGTGTCCAAGGCGCTGGCGCTGAAACATGTGCCGGACCTGCGGTTCTTTATCGACGAAACATTTGACCGGATGGACCACACCCGCGCGCTGCTAGCCGAAGATCACGTGCGCCAAGATCTGGACGACTGATGCTGCGGCTTGCCACCTTTTTTGGCCTGCTCGCCGCCCCCGCGTGGGCGGTTGACTGCTCCGACCTTACCCATCTTGGACAATCCTACACAGTTTGCGAGGTCAGCGCGGATGACGATCTGCAACTGTTCCTGCGTGACGGCGCAGGCGATATTCTGGGCACCTTCAGTGCCGTGGAACAGCACACGGGCCGCACCCTGCTGTTTGCGATGAATGCAGGCATGTATCACGATGATCGCGCGCCCGTGGGTCATTATATCGAGGACGGAGCCGAGGAAATGCGCGTGATCGCATCTGCGGGTCCGGGAAATTTCGGGCTTTTGCCCAACGGGATCTTTTGCATCCGTGGAGGCGCGCTCGAGGTGATCGAAACCGGTGACTACCTGAACGACACCCCCACTTGCACCCATGCAACCCAATCCGGGCCGTTGCTGGTGCAGGGCGGCACGCTGCACCCCCGCCTGATCCCCGATGGCACCTCGCGCTATTACCGCAACGGTGTGGGCACCGATGCCAGCGGCACCCGTGCAGTGTTCGCGATTTCCAACGAGCCGGTCAACTTTCACGATTTCGCCACGCTGTTCCGTGACGCGTTGGGCCTGCCCAATGCGCTTTACTTCGATGGCAAGGTCAGCCGCCTTTATGCGCCGCAACTGGGCCGCGATGATTTCGGCTGGCAGATGGGGCCGATCGTTGGCGTGCTGGCCCCTGTTGACGGCGACGCCACCAGCAACTAACCCGCCCTTTTACTTCTTCGGAGACTGTGATGGCACGCAAACGCAAGGGACGCGACATTTCCGGCTGGCTGGTCGTGGACAAGCCTGCGGGCATTACCTCGACCGCCGTCGTGAACAAGGTCCGATGGGCGTTTGATGCGAAAAAGGCGGGCCATGCAGGCACGCTTGATCCCGATGCAACCGGCGTGTTGGCTGTGGCACTAGGCGAGGCAACCAAGACTGTCCCCTACATCACCGACGCCCTCAAGGCCTACACATTCACCGTGCGTCTGGGTCAGGCGACCAACACCGATGATGCCGATGGCGAAGTGACCGCCACCAGCGACACGCGCCCGACAGACGACGAGATCAAAGCCGCGCTGGGCCAGTTCGTCGGCGATATCATGCAGGTGCCGCCTGCGTTCTTAGCCGTGAAAATCGACGGTCAACGCGCCTATAAACGCGCCCGCGATGGCGAAGACTTCGAAATCGCCGCACGGCCTCTTTGGGTCGAAGAACTGCTGCTGATCGACCGCCCCGACGCCGATCATGTGACGCTGGAAATGACCTGCGGCAAGGGCGGCTACGTGCGCGCCATCGCCCGTGATCTGGGCGCTGCCTTGGGATGCTTTGGCCATGTGCGCGAGTTGCGCCGCATCTGGTCCGGCCCGTTTGACGTTGAGGACGGCGTGACGCTCGACCAGATCGACGCGCTTGCGAAATCGCCCGAACTGGACGCGCATCTGCGCCCGCTCGAAGTCGGGCTGCAAGACCTGCCGATGGTCCATTGCCCCGCCGACAGCGTCACCAAACTGCGCAATGGCAATCCCGCGCTGGTCATGGGCGATGTGGAATACGGCGACGAATGCTGGGCCTGCCACAATGGCCACGCGATTGCTGTAGGCGTGTTCAAGGGCGGCGAATTGCACCCAAGTCGGGTTTTCGTGGCCTAGCGGTGTTGGTCGATCAGGATCGGGTTTCCGTCAGGGTCAATCACGACAAAGCTGGCTGGCCCCTCGGCCCCGCCCTGTTCCTGCTGGATGTCGACACCTGCATCGGCCAGTGACGCCTTGATCTCGCGCACGTCCGTGAACGGATTCACCTCGCCAGCGCTTTGATCCCAGCCGGGGTTGAAAGTCAGCATGTTCCCTTCGGACATCCCCTGAAACAGGCCAACCAGCGTGTCGCCGTTTTTCATGATCGCATAGTTATGTTCGTCTGTGCCGCCAAACTGGCTGAACCCCAGTTTTTCATAGAATGCCTTTGAGGCTTGCAAGTCCTTGACCCCAAGGCTGATCGAAAATGCACCAAGTTCCATAGTCTGTCCTTTCAGCTATCCCACCCACCCTAGCACAGTTCCAACGCATCCGCCCCAACCGCAAACTGGTGGCGCTGGCGCAGGGTTTCGCAATGGGCGCGCACAAGGGTCGGGCGCAGTGTAATGTGCCACGTCTGCTGCGCAATCGGCGCGCGTTGGGCAAAGGCGGCACAGGCCAGCACGGCAACATTGGCGCCCTGATCCGGGTCACGCACCGATTGATAGCGGATCGCCTCGCAGCCGTCATTGCGCACCTGATCCGCCAGCGTCAGACAATCGGAATAGTCGCTGGGATCCGTCCAGCGCCCCTGCCCGACCATGACCGGATCGGTCAGGTCCACAGCCACCACGGCGCGGATATCCGCCTGCACCGCCGTGTGCTCCACGGGGCGGCGCGGCATCGGTGTTTCGGGCGAGGCGCGAAAGAACGCGACAGCCCCCCAGATGCTTTCGGCTACTGCCGTCAACGCCCGTTCCGCGCCATACCACACGCCCGGCGTTTGCCCCGCGCGGCGGAACCGCGAGGCGCGCGGATAACAGCCATAGCGGAACGGCGACCAGAATTGATAATCCAGATGCTGGCATGCCGCTGGCACCGGCGGTTTGGACTCTTCAAGAATATCCTCAAGCAGCGCATGTTCAGGATCGGTATCGACAATGCGCACGGTGGCCGAGCGATACTGCCCCTCGATCAAGCGCCAGACATTGCCGCGATAAGGGGCGTAGGGCGTGTCAGGTCGGGGCACGGGCGCCGTCAAGGTAGTTCATCACACCAACCAACCCCGCCGCCTGCACAATCAATGCGCGCGGTGCGTCATGCAAATCGCTGTTGGGGTTTTTCATCCAGCCGCGGATCGTATCGGGATCACCGCCCGCAATCGCATCCAGCGACCGGAACAGGCGCACCAGACAGGCGGCCAGCTCGAACGGCTTGCCAGCCAGATCATATCCGCCGTCTTTCATGCGCGACACGGTGGCCTCGCTCACGCCAATCGCCGCCGCCAGCTCTTTCTGGGTCAGGCCCAATTCGCGCGCGGCGTTGAACGTGGCCTTGGCCAGAACGCGGCCCCTTTCGGGGCTGGCATCAAAGACTGATTTGGTTTCAAGCTGCATAGCGCACCTCCTTGGCAAGAAATATACACATTCTTTCCACAGAAATCAAGATCGCGCCGTGACGAGGCGCGCAAGGCTTGCTAAACACCCCCAATGATCACCCGCACTCATACCAAAGGCGACGCGCCCAGCACAGCCGTTTATTCCGACTGCGAGCGCTATCGCTATAGCCTGAAACGGGTCTGGGACAGGGGTGGACGCAAGGCATTGTTCGTGATGCTGAACCCGTCCACCGCCACCGAAGTGCAAAATGACCCGACCGTGGAACGCTGCGAAAGACGTGCCCGTGCGCTGGGTTTTGGCGGGTTCTGCGTGACCAATATCTTTGCGTGGCGCGATACCGATCCGCGCAAGATGCGCGCCGCTGCCGATCCGGTTGGCCCCGCCAATGATGCCGCGATCCTGGAAGGCACCACATGGGCCGACCAGATTATCGCCGCCTGGGGCGCACACGGGGATCACTTGGGGCGCGGGGCGGCTGTCGAAACACTGCTGCGCAGCACCGGCGCACCGCTTTATACCCTTGGATTGACCAAGGCGGGACACCCGAAACACCCCCTTTATATCGCCTATACGCAGCAGCCTGCACTCTGGACGGCGGCCCCTGCAGGTTAACCAATTGGTAACTTTGCATGCCGCGAATTCGGCGAAAAATGCTATAAGAATTCTTGAAAACTGTTGCGGCCCAAAGCTGGCCCACCCCTTCATGAAATCGAGAATGCTATGCTTGCCCTTCTTGGACTCCTTGGAATTGCGTTTGCCGGTGCGGCGCTGATCGGTCCCGATAGCGACGAAACCGCCGCAGAAGCAACCGAAACGGCCGCCATCGCCGAAGACCAGCCGGTCATCGACATCCCGTCTGACGCGGGTGATGTGATCTATTCCGGTGACGGGGACGACGATATCGACGCCCTTGGCGGGGATGACTACGTTGATGGCGAAGGCGGCGACGACACGCTGGCTGGCAGTGGCGGCGCCGACGAATTGCATGGCGGCGCGGGCGATGACATCGCCGATGGCGGCGGCGAAAACGATAGTCTGTTCGGCCATATCGGCAACGACATGCTGAATGGCGGCGCAGGTGACGACCAGCTGAATGGCGGCAGCGGCGATGACACCCTGATGGGTGGCACGGGCGACGATGCCCTGCTGGGGTCGCTTGGGCACGATCTGTTGATCGGTGAAGCCGGTCAGGACGTGCTGCACGGCGGGTCTGGCGACGATGTAATCGACGGCGCAACCGGCGAAGCAACGGCCGAGATCGACTACCTCAACGGTGGCGCAGGCAATGACACAGTGATCGGCAACGCCGGTGATGTCCTGAGTGGCGGCACTGGGGCGGACATTTTTACGATGGACAACGCCCAAGGCAGCCTGTCGGTCATGGACTATGACGCGGATGAAGATGCGCTGGTGGTTCTTTATAGCGGTGCAGAACCTGTCCTGACCACGGCGACCGATGCAGACGGCCTGACATTGTTCGCCAACGGGATGCCCGTGGCCACGCTTGCGGGGGTCGACGCGCTTGATCTGGCCACAGTGCAACTGGTTGCCGGATAAACACCCTTTTCTTTTGATGCGATTGCCCCTATCAGCACCCATCGCGGACGAATCCGCGACACCCTCCAAGGGCCCTGCTGGACGACATCCCGGCTTGCGCCATCACCCTTAACCAAGGAGACCCCGATGTCGATTACTGCTGAAGAAAAAGCACGCGTGATGAAAGAATTCGCAACCAAGGAAGGCGACACCGGTTCGCCCGAAGTTCAGGTTGCCATCCTGTCGTCCCGCATCGCGACCCTTACCGAGCATTTCAAGACCCACAAGAAAGACAACCACGGTCGCCGTGGCCTTTTGAAAATGGTCGCCCTGCGCCGCAAGCTGCTGGACTACACCAAAGCCAAAGATGAAGCCCGCTATCAGGACCTTATCAAGCGCCTTGGCATCCGCCGCTAAACGCACGGGTCGGTTACGATTTGAAACGCTCGCCACTCTGGCGGGCGTTTTGCGTTTTTGCAGTGGCGTCCGGTTCGGGTCCAAGAACGACGTAGGCGCGCATGCGCCATGCCCGACCTCGGGAGGGCCTCTGCACTTGGGAGTGTAGATGTTTCAATGCCGAACCCCCGTTCCAAGCGCTGCGCCTGTTGCGGGGATGCCCTCCCATGGGGGAGGTCGGGCATGGCGCATGCGCGCCGGGTTGCAATCAAAGGCGCGCCCCACTGATACAGCAAATTGCAACTTCGCCTTCATTACACCCCTCCCCCTTCCCAAACCCTGCAATCCGGTATATGGCGCAGCCATCTGAGACGTGATGCTTGATCCCGACATCGTGCAAAGGACAGGGATCGGCGGCAATGGGGCCGCCATGCAATAGGGCACTTGGAACGCCAAGATTGGCCCGGATAGGAAACGATAGATGTTTAACGAAGTGAAAAAATCCATTCAGTGGGGCGAAGAAACGCTGACACTGGAAACGGGCAAGGTTGCCCGTCAGGCAGATGGTTCCGTAATCGCCACATACGGCGAAACCTCTGTCATGGCCAACGTGACGTTCGCCAAACAGCAAAAGCCGGGGCAGGACTTCTTCCCGCTGACCGTGCACTACAACGAAAAGTATTACGCCGCCGGTAAAATCCCCGGTGGCTTCTTCAAGCGCGAAGCGCGTCCGACCGAAAAGGAAACGCTGACAAGCCGCCTGATCGACCGTCCGATCCGCCCGCTGTTCGTCGAAGGCTTCAAGAACGAAGTGCTGGTGATCTGCACCGTGCTGAGCCACGACCTTGTCAACGATCCCGATATGGTCGCGATGATCGCGGCCTCGGCCGCGCTGACAATCTCGGGCGCGCCCTTCATGGGCCCGATTGCCGCTTGCCGCGTTGGTTTCGAGGATGGCGAATACATCCTGAACCCTGAAATCGACGACATGCACAAGCTGCGCGAAAACCCCGATCAGCGCCTTGATCTGGTTGTGGCCGGCACCAAAGACGCCGTGATGATGGTTGAATCCGAAGCCTACGAACTGACCGAGGAAGAAATGCTCGGCGCGGTGAAATTCGCCCACGACCAAATCCAGCCCGTCATCGACCTGATCATTGATCTGGCCGAAGACTGCGCCAAAGAGCCATTTGATTTCCAGGCCCCCGATTACGGCGATCTGTCCGCCGCGGTCAAAAAGGCCGGCGAAAAGGCTATGCGCGCCGCATTCGCGATCACCGACAAGCAAGAGCGCACAACTGCTGTTGCCGAGGCCCGCGAGACCATCAAGGCCGCGCTGACCGAAGAGCAGCTGGCTGACGAAAACCTTGGGTCGGCCATGAAAAAGCTCGAAGCCAGCGTGCTGCGCGGTGACGTTGTGAAGAACGGCAAGCGTATCGACGGGCGTGCCCTTGATACGATCCGCCCGATCGTCAGCGAAGTGGGCATCCTGCCCCGCACCCACGGGTCGGCCCTGTTCACACGCGGCGAAACCCAAGGTCTGGTTGTGACCACTTTGGGTACCGGCGACGACGAACAGATGATCGACGCGCTGCACGGGACCTACAAGTCGAACTTCATGCTGCACTATAACTTCCCGCCCTATTCGGTTGGCGAAGTTGGCCGCTTTGGGTTCACGGGCCGCCGCGAAATCGGTCACGGCAAACTGGCATGGCGCGCCCTTCAGGCCGTTCTGCCCGCCGCCACCGATTTCCCCTATACGGTCCGCGTTGTGTCGGAAATCACCGAATCCAACGGCTCCTCGTCAATGGCATCCGTCTGCGGCGGTTCGCTGTCGATGATGGACGCTGGCGTGCCGCTCAAGGCACCGGTTGCCGGTGTCGCCATGGGCCTGATCCTCGAAGATGACGGTTCCTATGCGGTCCTGTCGGATATCCTTGGTGACGAAGACCACCTTGGCGACATGGACTTCAAGGTCGCTGGCACCGAAAACGGCATCACCTCCTTGCAGATGGATATCAAGGTCGCGGGCATCACGCCCGAAATCATGGAAAAGGCACTGGCACAGGCCAAGGCCGGCCGTCTGCACATCCTGGATGAAATGGGCAAGGCCCTCACCTCGGCCAGCGATTTCTCTGTTCACGCCCCGCGCATCGAAACGATGCAGGTGCCCACCGACAAGATCCGCGAAGTGATCGGGTCGGGCGGCAAGGTGATCCGCGAGATCGTCGAAGTGTCCGGCGCCAAGGTCGACATCAACGACGAAGGCATCATCAAGATCGCATCGCCAAACGGCGACTCGATCAAGAAAGCCTACGACATGATCTGGTCGATCGTTGCCGAACCCGAAGAAGGCAAAATCTACAAAGGCAACGTCGTAAAGATCGTCGACTTTGGTGCCTTCGTGAACTTCTTTGGCAAAAAGGACGGCCTTGTGCACGTCTCCCAGATCGAAAACCGCCGCCTGAACCACCCGTCCGATGTCCTGAAGGAAGGTCAGGACGTCTGGGTCAAGCTGCTGGGCTTTGATGATCGCGGCAAGGTGCGCCTGTCGATGAAAGTCGTCGATCAGGAAACCGGCGAAGAAGCGAAAGAAGAAAAGAAGGACGAGGAGTAATCTTTCAACTCTTTGGAAAATCAAATGGCCCCGATGGAAACATCGGGGCCTTTTTTACAACGGGCAGTCCGGTTTTGACCAATGTTGTGATTTGCCGTCACGCTTCAATCTGGCGCAGTTCCGCATCAATTCCCCATGACGCAGCGCAAAAAATCGGTCCTGATCCCTGCAACCGCTCGCAAAAGGGCGGAGAACCTGAAGGGACAGAACCATGAAAAAACCACTGGCCGAGTTTATCGGCACATTCACACTCGTGCTTTTTGGCTGCGGCGCAGCTGTGATCGCGGGGGCCGAGATCGGCTTTACCGGCATCAGCTTTGCCTTTGGCCTTGCTTTGATCGGGACGGCCTACGGCATCGGTGCCGTATCGGGCTGCCACATCAACCCCGCTGTCAGCCTTGGCGCCGTAGCGGCTGGCCGCATGACCATCGCCGAGGCAATCCCCTATATGATCGCGCAGGTCGCCGGTGCCGTTGTCGCCGCATTGGTGCTTATGATCATCGCATCTGGCACTGCGGGCTATGAAGGCGGGCTTGGCCAAAACGGCTGGGGCGAAGGCTATCTGGGTGAATACAACATGGTCGCGGCATTCGTGTTCGAGGTCGTCGCGACATTCATCTTCATGGTCGTGATCCTAGGCGCTACGGGCAAAGGCGCACCGGCTGGCATGGCCGGCCTCGCCATTGGTCTGACGCTGGTTGTGATCCACCTTGTCGGCATCAACGTGACAGGTGTTTCGGTGAACCCTGCACGGTCGATCGGGCCGGCATTGTTCGCAGGTGGCGCAGCACTTGGTCAGCTTTGGCTGTTCATCGTCGCGCCCATCATCGGCGCTGTGGCCGCCGGGCTACTGTTCAAGTCCGGCCTGCTTGACGCCGAGGACTAGAACTTGCACGCGCGCCGCAGGCTTTCTAGGTTTGCGGCGCGTTTCTTTTTAGGGGTATTTCATGCTGACTCGCCGTCATTTCATTCAAACCGGTGCCGCCACGGCCGCGATCACCGCAACACCTGTTTTTTCACAAGACGCCGCAACGCATGTCGTTCCAGAAGAATACATGCCCCGCATCGTCAATATTTCCAACGACTTTGCGCCCGGTGAAATCCACGTCGATCCCGGGGCCTTTGCCCTTTACTGGACACTGCCCGAAGGTCAGGCGATCCGCTATACGGTCGGCATAGGTCGCGCGGGCCTTTATGAGCGTGGCGATTTTACCATTGGCGCCAAGAAAGAGTGGCCAAGCTGGACCCCCACCCCCGACATGATCGAGCGTAACCCCGGTGCCTATGCCCGCTTTGAGGACGGCATGCCCGGTGGCCCCAGCAACCCGCTTGGTGCCCGCGCGCTGTATCTGTTTTCCCCCGGCATCGGTGACACGTTCCTGCGCATCCACGGCACGCCACAGCCTTGGACAATCGCCAGCGCCGTATCCAATGGATGCGTGCGGCTGGTCAACTCGCACATCGGACATTTGTATGAACAGGTGCCGATTGGCGCGCGCGCGGTTCTACACTGACGCCAAGCTGTCCTTGATCAACCGGCCGTCCTCCATCCCAAGGATCCGGTCCGCCATATCCAGAATGCGGTTGTCATGGGTCACCATCACCGTGGTCGTGCCACGCGCGCGGCCCAACGCCTTGAGCATCCGCACGACATTCACGCCACTGTCCTTGTCCAGCGCGGCCGTGGGTTCATCCGCAAAGATGATGTCGGGGTTGCCCACAAGCGCGCGCGCCACGGCAACCCGCTGTTTCTGACCGCCCGACAGGTTTTGCGGCAGATAGGTCATCCTGTCGCCCAAACCCACCAGCTCCAGCGCCTTGCGTGCCGCCTGCGTATAGGTCGGCCCGCGCAACCCGTGCACCTGCAATCCCATCAATACGTTCTGTTCAGCCGTCAGGCTTTCATGCAAGTTATGGGCCTGAAAAATGAATCCCAGGCGCTTGCGCAGCATTTCGTTTGTGGCCTTGGGCGCGCCGTTCAACTCGTGGCCCAGCAAACGCACTGATCCGTCCTGCACATCACGCAAGCAACCGGCCAGCGTCAGGATTGTCGTCTTGCCCGATCCCGACGGCCCCATCAGGATCGTCAGACCACCCCGCGCGATATTCAGGTCGAAATCATATATCGCCTGTTTGCGCGCCTCGCCCGTCCCGAACCAGTGGTTCAGCCCAGCGATCTGCAACACATCATCACCCATACCGCCCCCTAGAACAGATCGGCCGGATCGGCCGCGGCCAGTTTGCGTGTCGCCAATGCCCCCGACAGCGCGCAGGCCGCAAGCGTGCCAAAAAACACCTGAAACGCCATCGTGCCCGTCAACACAATCGGAAGCGTCGTGACCTCGCGCATCGCCGACAATAACCCGTAACCGATGATTGATCCCGGTATGAACCCAAAGACAGCCAGTATCAGCGCCTCCTCCAACACGACCCCAAGAAAGAACATCTGCCCGTATCCCATCGCCTTGAAGGTTGCGTATTCACGCATGTGATCGGCCACATCCGTGGACAGCACCTGATAAACGATGACGATCCCCACCAGGATGCCAATGACCACGCCGAACCCGAAAATGATCCCCGTCGGGCGCTGCGTGCTTTGATAGGTGATGTCCTCCTGAATGGCGGCGCCATAACTTCGGATGCGCAAGCTTTTGTCGGATATTTCACCACGCAGGCGTTCAGCCACAATCGCCGGGTCAGCCCCGCTTGCCACGTGCAGAAAGATGTGGTCCGGCGCACCCGCGCTTCGCCCACCCGACAGCCCCAGAAACGATTGGTCTGACATAATCATGTGGCCGTCACTCGCAAAACCGCCGCCCCCTTGAAAGGTATCGAACAGGGTCACGGTCTGGCCTGAAACCTCGAACGTTTGTGGCGTTTGCGGGCGAATACCTGCGGAAACATCAGGTGGCAAACCGCGCGTATTCATGTCAATGATAGCGCCGTTTTGCAGACGCAGCGGCGCAAGCTTGCGCTGCAAATCTTGCGAAAGAAACCCATCGTTGTTCGGATCAATCCCGAACGCCAGCAGCCCCAGGGTCAGGTCAGGCTGCTGCCAGTTCATCATGCCGATATAAACGGGCGTGGCGGCGATGACGTCGGGGTCGGCAAGGGCTTGAAACATCCACTGGCGCGCGACATTGCCGCCCTCGGTCAGCGCATTCGCATCCTGCGCGGAAATCATGATATCGGCGTTGAAAAAGTCATAAGGCCGCAGCGTTGCGGTTGCCATGGATGATGCCAAGCCAAGTTGCACAAACACAAGCACGTTGGCAAAGGCGACACCCGCAATCGCCGCTGCCAACCGCCCCTTGGAATGGGTCAGTTGCAGCCAGCCAATCGGCAAACGCCCGAACAGCGCGGCAAGCAGGCGGCTCATTGCATGGCTCGCGTGTCGATCCGTGCGATCACTTCAAGGTTGGTGTAACGGGCAGCAACCGCCGAGGCATCAGCGTCCAGTTCCACCAGCACCGTGACAACCCGCGCATCCGTGTTTGCCGCCGTTTCGTCCGACAGCACCGACTGGCGGCCAACCGTAAGGCCGATGCTGACGACCTGCCCTGACAGGGTGCGCTGGATCGCTTCGGCCACCAGTTCCACGGGCTGGCCAACCTCGACCATCGAAATGCGATCCTGATAAATCTCGACCTCGGCCATCATCACATCGGTGTCACCCATGGTCAGGATGCCGTCGCCGGGGGGTTTTTCACCGGCGCGGACATGCACGTCAAGCACCACACCATCAATCGGCGCGACGACCTCGGCGCGCGACAAATCTCGGCGTGCGCTGGCCAGATCACTGCGCGCGGCGTCCAGGTTGCGCTCGGCAACCAGAACATCCGGCTGCGCGTCAACATCGGCGCTTTCAAAACGGGCAAGCGTGGCGCGGGCGCGATCTACCGCACGATCTGCCTGCTGGCTGGCCGACTGCACCACATCAAGGGCGGCCTGCGTTGTCACACCCCGCTGAAACAGCTCTTGCGTGCGAGCCAGTTCCGATTGCGCCTCAAGCGCGGCAATCTCCGCCTGTTCAAGGCTGGCGCGGGCCTCATCAGTAGATATTTGCACGCCCTGACGGGTCTGAAGCAGGCTCGCAGCGCGCACCGCCACCGTGGCCTCGGCGCGCACGACTGCACTTTGCAACTGCGCCGCATTATCCAGCAGCGCAACCAGATCACCGGCCGCCACACGGTCGCCCTCGGCCACAAGAACCTGCGCAACGCGGGCGTCACCAGCGCCGTATGGCGGCGCAACGGTTGAAATGTCGCCACGCGGCATCAGGCGGGCAAGGCCGATGACATCGGTCACTTGCAGGGTCTGCATCACATCGTCGGGCAGGGTGATTTCCGGTGGTAGCGCGATTGGTGCGCTGGTCCCTGCCCCCGGTTGCAGGCCTGTCACCTCAAAGAACTTCTGCAGGCCCGGAGGTTGAAAATACATGCCAATGACCGCACCCAGAAACAGCAACGCCGGAATCGCCAGAAAACGTAGATACCGCCAGCGGCTTGGCTTGGGCGTTGCAGGCGGCGTGTCGCCCTGGCTGTCGTCGCGACGCACCACCAGATCGGGCAGGTCGGCGGATGCGCTGGGTTTACTGTCTTCCATCTAAACCATCCTGTTTAGTTTCATCCACACTACGCCTGCGTCATTGATTGTCCAGTGGTCCCAACGAAAAAGGCCCCGCAAGAACGGGGCCTTTCGTCGCAATCAGAGCTGCTTAGGACGGCAGCTTGGCCATCCGCAAATAGGGCAGCTTTGCATCAATCGACCCGTATTTTGCAATCGCATCGGCGTCTGAAACGGTGGTTGGCACGACAACGTCCTGCCCGACCTGCCAGTTTGCAGGGGTCGCCACGTTTTCACGCGCCGCCGTTTGCAACCCGTCAAGCGCGCGCAGCACTTCGGCAAAGTTGCGGCCCACGTTCATCGGATATGTCATCGACAGCTTCAGCTTTTTGTCAGGGCCGACGATAAAGACAACGCGTACGGTGGCGCTATCGGCAGGGGTGCGGCCATCGGGCAAATAGGCTTCGGCGGGCAGCATATCAAATGCCTTGGCAACCTTCAGGTCTTCGTCGGCAATGATCGGAAAACCGGCCTTGGCACCGCCGACCAACTCGATGTCAATCTTCCATTCCTTGTGTTCGGCAACGCCGTCCACGGAAATCCCCATCACCTTGGTGTCACGCTTGGCCCATTCATCGGCCAGTTGCGCGACAGCACCGAATTCAGTGGTGCAGACAGGGGTAAAATCCTTGGGGTGCGAAAACAGGATCGCCCATTTATCGCCGATCCATTCGTGCAGATCGAACGTGCCTTGGTCGGTTTCCACGGCCAGATTCGGGATCGTGTCGTTGATACGCAAGCTCATGTCGCAACTCCTTGTGCCAATGTCGCGGCCACTCGTATCGGCCGCCTTCCCAACCTATATAAGGGGGCGAAACGCACACTTCTACCGCCGCTTGCACCTTGATTTGCGCAGTGACAGTGTGTCGCAAATTCCATGGGAGGATCGTCATGATCGACAACCGCAAATTCTACATCAACGGCGCATGGGTGGACCCCGCCAAAGCCAATGATTTCAACGTCATCAACCCCTCGAACGAGGAAGTCTGCGCGACCATCTCCTTGGGTGATCAGGCCGACACAGACGCCGCCGTGGCCGCCGCCCGCGCCGCCTTTGACGATTGGGCCTTTACCCCAAAGGAAGATCGCATCGCCCTGATCAAGCGCCTGCTTGAGGTTTACAACGACCGTCAGGAAGAAATGGCGCAGGCCATGTCGATGGAAATGGGCGCCCCGATTTCCATGAGTCGCACCAATCAGGTTGGCGCCGGCAGCTGGCACCTTGAAGGGTTCCTCAAGGCATTTGACAAGTTCGAATTCGAGCGTGATTTCACCGCCACCGAAAAGACCCTGCTGGAACCCATCGGCGTTTGCGCGCTGATCACCCCGTGGAACTGGCCGATGAACCAGATCGTCCTCAAGGCGATCCCGGCCATGGCCGTGGGCTGCACTGTGGTGCTGAAGCCATCGGAAATTGCCCCGCTGTCAGGCCTGCTGTTTGCGGATTTCTGCGA
This sequence comes from Octadecabacter sp. R77987, assembly GCF_042466115.1. Taxonomy (NCBI): domain Bacteria; kingdom Pseudomonadati; phylum Pseudomonadota; class Alphaproteobacteria; order Rhodobacterales; family Roseobacteraceae; genus Octadecabacter; species Octadecabacter sp. R77987. The sequence continues at coordinate 1,836,496 of NZ_JAXHBQ010000001.1, forward strand.
TCAGGCCGGTTTCCCCAAGGGCGTGTTCAACCTTGTTAACGGGGATGGCGTGGGTGTCGGCACGCAGCTTTCGACCCACCCCGAGGTCGACATGGTCAGCTTTACCGGATCGTCACGCGCCGGCATCGCCATTTCCAAGGCAGCGGCCGATACCCTGAAGCGCGTCAGCCTTGAACTGGGCGGCAAAGGCGCGAACATCCTGTTCGCCGATGCAGGCGAAAAGGCCATGCAATACAGCGCCGACCGGTGTTTCCGCAATTCCGGCCAGTCCTGCAACGCCCCGACCCGCCTGCTGGTCGAACGTTCCGTCTATGACCGCACCGTCGAGGTCGTGAGCGAAGCCGCGAAAAACACCCGCGTAGGCCCCGCCAGCGAAGAAGGCCAGCACATCGGACCCGTTGTCTCCGAGGCGCAATTCAACAAGATCCAAGGGCTGATCGAAGTCGGCATGAACGAGGCCCGACTGACCGCCGGTGGACTTGGCCGCCCCGACGGGCTGAACCGTGGTTTTTACGTCAGGCCCACGGTCTTTGCCGATGTGGACAACACCATGACCATCGCGCGCGAGGAAATCTTTGGCCCCGTCCTGTCGGTCATCCCCTTTGATACCGAGGCCGAGGCGATCGCGATTGCCAACGACACACCCTATGGTCTGACCAACTACATCCAGACCCCCGACGACGAAAAGCGCCAGCGCGTCGCACGGCGTCTGCGGTCGGGCATGGTGGAAACCAACGGTCAGGGCTTTGCCCAGGGCTCGCCCTTTGGTGGTTACAAACAATCGGGCAACGGGCGCGAAGGCGGCACTTTCGGGCTCGAGGATTTCCTTGAAGTCAAAGCCGTCAGTGCCTGGGTCTCCAAGTAAGCCACACCACTTGATCGCAACGGGCGCGGGGGAAACCCTGCGCCCGTTTTCATTGATGCGATGCAAGACGGGTGATCGGCGACACGCGGGTTGGCGTTGGAACCTTGCCGCTTTGGCGCTTTATGGTGGCCGTGTTCATCTTCCGGTCCCGCAACACGCATGGCGCGCAAATCGCCGACCCGTCGGGGCGGACCGTCGGTCACCCGGCGCCTGCGGCTTGATTCCGGGCGGAATGTTTCACCCTAAAACGGTGCCTTCGCCGTGATCCGCATCCCCTTGCCCCCGTCAGGATGGCGGAATTGCAAGGTTTCGGAATGCAGCATCATCCGGTCATGGTCACGCGCCGCGCCGGTGGCATAGAATGGATCACCCAAAATCGGATGGCCCAGCGCCAGCATATGCACCCGCAACTGGTGGGACCGTCCGGTTTTCGGCATCAACCGCACCCGCGTTTCCCCACCCCCGCGGCGCACCACGCGCCAGTCGGTCTGCGCCGGTTTGCCCGTCTCATGGCAGACCATTTGCAGCGGGCGGTTCGGCCAGTCCACGATCATCGGCAGATCGACCGTGCCGGTCTTTTCCGCCATCTCGCCCCAGACGCGTGCGACATAGGTTTTTTGGGTTTGGCGTTTTTCAAACTGCAGGCCCAGATGGCGCTGTGCATGGCGGGTCGCGGCAAAGATCATCACACCCGATGTGTCGCGGTCCAGCCGATGCACCAGCAGCGCCGTCGGAAACACCGCTTGCACGCGCGTGAGCAGGCAATCGGCCAGATGTTCACCCTTGCCCGGCACCGACAAAAGACCGGCGGGTTTATCGACCAGAATAACCTCTTGATCCTCGTGTAGGATCACCAGCGGGTCGGTCGGGGGATCGTAGTCACTACTGCTCATGGTCTGCGCCGGAACACCGATAGCAGATAGATCGCCACTGCCGCCCAGATCATCGGGAAGGCAATCGCGCGGGCGCGTCCGAACGGTTCGTCAAACAGGAACACCGCCACCAGAAAGATCATCGTCGGCGCGATATATTGCAGGATGGCGATGGTCGTCAGGCGCAGGCGTTTCGCCCCGTTTGCATAAAGCAACAACGGCACCGCCGTGACCACGCCACATCCCAAAAGCAACCAAAGATCGCTGACCGATGCGGCGAAATGGCTAGCACCTGTGCTTTCCAGCCAGCCCCAATAGACCAGTGCAGGAAACAGCAGGATCAACACCTCTAACAGAAACCCCTGATTGGGGCCGATCGGCAGCGCCTTTTTGCATAGCGCATAAAGCCCCCAAGACAGCGTCAGCCCCAGCGCCACAACCGGCAAACCACCTCGATCATAGGTCAGCACCAGCACCGCGCAGGCGGCCAGCGCGATAGCGACCAGTTGCAGGCGTGTCAGACGTTCGCCCAGAAACACCGCGCCCAGAAACATGCTGAACAGCGGGTTGATGTAATAGCCAAGTGCCGCCTCAAGCGCCTGCCCATTGCCAATCGCCCAAACGTAGATCCCCCAGTTGACGGAAATCAGACCCGCCGTCAAACACCCCAAAAGGATCGTGCGTGGCGACGTCAGTGCGGCGCGAATATCGGCCGTGCGGCCCAGAATGATCAATACCGCTGCCGCAATCGGCACCGACCAGATCACGCGATGCGCGACAACTTCGCTGGGTGGAATATGCGCCACCAGCTTCATGTAAAGCGGCAGAAATCCCCACAGCACATAGGCCGACATGGCAAAGGCCAGACCAGCGGGGCTGTCACCGCTTTGCACGGGTAAGGAGGCGTTGGGATGTCTCATAGCCTCTCATATCAGCGGTAAGGTGGGTTTCAACCCACCTTACGCCTTCACCCGCTCCGATTTGGGATCATACATCGGGCGCAACGATGCTTGGGCGTGCACACGTGTGCCCATCACGTCAATCTCGTAGGCGCTCGCCAGCACGTCCGCAGCACTTTCGCCCTTGGATGGCACATAGCCAAGCCCCATCGCACCGCCCAGATGGTGGCCATAAGCTCCCGACGACAGATAGCCGACAATCTCCCCGTCCCGCAGGATCGGTTCGTTGTGATAAAGCAGCGGTTCAGGGTCCGTGAGGCGGAACTGCACCATCCGCGCGTTCAGCCCCGCGTCCTTTTTGCGCAGCACCGCATCGCGCCCGATAAACGCCGGCTTGTCGGTTTTCACGGCAAAGCCAAGACCTGCCTCAAGCACATGATCCTCGCTCGTGATGTCATGACCAAAGTGGCGGAAACCCTTCTCGATCCGGCACGTATCCATCATGTGCATCCCGCAGAGTTTCGCGCCCAAATCCTGCCCCGCGCCGTGCAGCACCTCGAACACATGCGCGGCCATATCGGCGCTTATGTAAACCTCCCAGCCCAGCTCGCCCACATAGGTCACGCGATGCACGCGGGCGCGGGCCATGCCGATGTCGATGTCCTGCACCGTGCCAAAGGGGTTCACATCGTTGCCGAAATCGGCGGGCGATACGGCTTGTAACAGCCGCCGTGCGTTCGGGCCCATGACAGCCAGCACACCTTCGCCCGCTGTCACATCGGTAATGACCACGTTGAAATCACCCGTGTTACGGCGCATCCATGTTTCATCGGCCAGCCGCGTGGCCGCGGGTGTCACGACCAGATAGGCCGTTTCGGTCAGACGCGTCACGGTCACATCCGCCTCGATCCCGGCGCGGGAATTGAGGAATTGCGTATAGACGATCTTGCCCACCGGCACGTCAAATTCGCCACCACCGATATGGTTCAGAAATGCCGTGGCATCGCGCCCTTCAACGCGGATTTTCCCGAACGACGACATGTCATAGATGCCGACATTTTCACGCACCGCGCGGTGTTCGGCGGCGACATTGTCAAAGAAATTCTGCCGCTTCCAGCTATAAGCGTAAGCTGGGTCTTGACCCAGGTTACTGAACCAGTTTGCACGCTCCCACCCCGCGATTTCGCCCATGACGGCGCCCTGATCCAGCAGGTGCTGATGAAACGGCGTGCGGCGAATGCCGCGCGCCGTGGCCTTTTGCCGATAGGGGAAATGATCGGCGTAAAGCAGACCCAGCGTTTCCTTTGAGCGTTCAAACAGATAGGTCCTGCTGCCCTGAAACGGCTGCATCCGGCTGATATCCACATCCCCCAGATCAAACGGTTTTTCGCCCGTATCCATCCATTGCGCCAGCGCCATACCCGCGCCACCCGCCGACTGGATGCCGATAGAATTGAAACCGGCGGCGACCCAGACATTGTCCATTTCGGGCGCAAGCCCAAGGTGATAGGCATCGTCCGGTGTAAAGGATTCAGGCCCGTTAAAGAACGTGTGAATCCCCGCGTCGGCCAGCATCGGCATCCGGTTCACGGCGTGTTCAAGGATCGGCTCAAAGTGGTCGAAATCCTCGGGCAGTTGGTCGAACTCGAAATCAACGGGGATGCCGTCCATCGCCCAAGGTTTCGCATCGGGTTCAAACGCCCCCAGCAGAATCTTGCCCGCGTCCTCCTTGTAGTAGGCGCACTCATCGGGCACCCGCAGCACCGGCATTTGCGTCAGGCCAGTGATGGATTCGGTCACGATATAAAAGTGTTCGCAGGCGTGCAGCGGCACATTGGTGTTAAGCATCCGGCCTACTTCGTGGCCCCACATCCCCGCGCAGTTCACCACATGATCACAGACGATATGGCCCTGCGCGTCACCGCTTTCCCAATCAACGCCGGTGATGCGCCGCCTGTCGCGCGTGACACCCGTGGCCTTGGTGCGTTCCGCCACCACAGCGCCGTTCTGGCGCGCGCCCTTGGCCAGTGCCAGCGCAATATTGGCCGGATCGCCCTGCCCGTCCTTGTCCAGATAAACGCCCGCCGTGACACCTTCGATATTCAGATGCGGATACATCGCCTTGACCTCGTCCGGCGAAATCTCGGCAACATCAACACCAAAGGCACGTGCCATCGCGGCGGATCGGAAAATCTCCTCGCGGCGTTCATCCGTCAGGGCAACCGTGATCGACCCGCAGCGCTTGAACCCGGTGGCAACGCCGGTTTCAGCTTCAAGGTTTCCATAAAGCTCTTGGCTATACTTCGCCAGCTTCGTCATATTCGCCGTCGCGCGCAGTTGCGCGATCAACCCGGCCGCATGCCATGTCGTGCCACTGGTCAGCTGTTTGCGTTCCAGCAACACGATATCTTTCCAGCCCTGTTTGGCCAGATGATAGGCCACGGAACAGCCAATGACGCCGCCACCAATGATGACAACGCGGGCGTGGGCGGGAAGCGTCATGCCCTGATCCTTTCATTCGCAGGGTCCCAAAGCGGCTGATCTTCCTGCACAACCGCGCGGCACGCCTCGCCGAATATGTTGACTTGTAGTTCCATGCCTGCCACGGCCAGATCAGCCCGCACCATGCCCAGCGCGATGGATGCGCCAACACGGTGGCCATAGGCGCCTGACGTGGTTTCGCCCACAACTTCACCATCATGCCAAAGGGTCGACATATAGGGCGCGTCGCAATCGCCGGCATCAACGATCAGCGTCACAAACCGTTTCGCCACGCCGCGCTGGTGTTCGGCCATGATGGCCGCCTTGCCGGGAAAATCCTGCGGCTTGTCCAGCTTGATGAACCGGTCCAGCCCGCCTTCAAGCAGGGAATAGTCCGTCGACAAGTCACCCTTCCACGCGCGATAGCCCTTTTCGATCCGCAAGGAGTTCAGCGCGTACATACCGAACGGTTTCGCCCCCGCAGCCGTCAGCGCATCCCACATCGCGGGTGCATCATCGGGCGCACAGTGAATTTCCCAGCCCAATTCACCGGCAAAGGACACACGCAAAAGGGCAGCATCTTTGCCTGCGACCTTGCCGTCATGGCTAGTTGTCAGCCACCCTTGCGTCAGGTCATGATCCGTCAGTGGCCCTAGGATAGCGCGCGCGCGCGGTCCCGTGACCAGCAGGCACTCCGCGTCCTGCGTATGATCCGTCACGCTGATCCCGTCTGGCGCACCGGCGACCAGCACATCGAAATCATGCCATTGCGCCACCGCAGCAGTGATCAACCCCACCTCGTCATCCGAATGCACCATCACCGACATCTCCGTCAGGATGCGGCCACGGTCGTCAGGGAAATAGGCCAGTCCAACCCGCCCCGGTTTGGGCAGGGCCGAAGCCGTCAGGCGATCCACCCATGCGCGCGCGCCCTTTCCCGCGACCTTGAAGCGCGAAAAGCCGGTGATCGGGATAATCCCGCAGTGATCGCGCACCGCCTCGCATTCTTCGCGCACGCGGTCCTCCCACGGGCCTTTGCGGGTCCATGTGTGGGTTGCCTCCTCGGAAGTATCATCACCGGATTGCGCGAACCAGTTGGCGCGCTCCCACCCGTTATAGGGGCCAAACACCGCACCTGCATCGGCAAGACGGCTGTGCAACGTGCCTTGTTTCTTGTCGCGCCCCGCGGGCCATTCATGCTGCGGGAAATGCATGGCGTATTCGTGGCCATACACTTCCATCGCCTTTTTGTTGCAGTAGTCCTGATCCGTGTAATCGGTGTAGCGGCGCGGATCGCAGGCCCACATGTCCCACTCGGTCTGGCCTTCGATGATCCATTCGGCCATGACCTTGCCCGCGCCGCCCCCTTGGGTAATGCCAAACGTAAACACACACGCCTCGTAGGCATTGGGCACACCGGGCATCGGCCCCATCAGCGGCAACCCGTCTGGCGCATAGGGGATCGGGCCGTTGATCACGCGACCAACGCCAGCGGTGCCCAACAGCGGGACGCGGGCCATTGCATCCTCGATATACCACTCCAGCCGCTCCAGATCGTCGGGATAAAGCTGAAAGCTGAAATCCTCGGGCATCGGATCGTCCGGCGTCATCCAGTGGCCCTTGCAGTTGCGTTCATAGGGGCCAAGGTTCAGCCCGTTCTTGTCCTGGCGCAGATAGTAGGACGAATCCACGTCGCGCAGCAGCGGCACCTTGCGGCCCTGTTCCTTGGTCCAGGCGGCCAGTTCGGGGATTTCCTCGGTCAGGAAATACTGGTGGCTCATCGTGGCCATGGGAACCGTGCGCCCGCCATAAGGCTTGAACCATTCGCCCACGCGCTGCGCATAATATCCGGCGGCGTTCACCACCTTTTCGCAGCGGATATCACCCTTGTCCGTATGCACGATCCATTCATCGCCGTCACGGGAAACACCGGTCGCAGGGCAGAACCGTTCAATCCGCGCGCCCAGATTGCGCGCGCCCTTGGCCAATGCCTGCGTCAACTGCGCGGGATCAATATCACCATCATCAGGGTCCCAAAGACCGCCTGCCAGATCATGCGTTTCAATGAATGGATAGCGCTCCTTGATGTCGGACAGGTCCATCATCTCAAGGCTTAGGCCCTGATAATTGCCCATGGATTTCGCGCGTTCGAATTCCATCATCCGGTTCTTGTCATGGGCCAGCCGGACCGACCCGGTGACATGGTAATTCATCGGATAATCCACCGCATCCGCCAGCCCCGCATAAAGGCCCAGCGAATAGCGCTGCATATTCATGACCGCCCAGGACGTGCTGAACGACGGGCAATTGCCCGCCGCGTGCCACGTGGACCCGGCCGTCAGTTCGTTCTTTTCCAGCAACACGCAATCGGTCCACCCTGCCAGCGCAAGATGATACAGCGTCGATGTGCCGACGACACCGCCGCCAATGATGACCACACGGGCCGTTGTCGGGAATTCAGCCATTCTCTTGCTCCTCCTGGGGGGTGCTGTCCGTGATGTCGTAGTAATCGCCCTTGTCGGCGGTAAAGATGTGGCGCTCAAGATGCAGGCCCGTGGGACCATCCAGCGCCCCAAGGGCCACGCCGATGTCCGGCTCTCCGTGGCCCTTCCAGAACAGGAACGACCCGCATGTCGGGCAAAATCCGCGCTTGGCCGCATCGCTGGCGGCATACCAGCGCACGTCACCCGAAACGGTCAGATCGTCATCCATCACCTGCACGGCGGCCCAGTAATGGCCCGACATTTTCCGACACTGTGAACAATGGCAGGCAGCCGGATCACGCGCCGCGCCTTTGGCGACAAACGTCACATTTCCACACAAACAGGAACCTTGCAGCATGTTGACTCCTTAATAGACCGGCGGGGCGATGACCCAGATCGCGACACAGGGTTCGTCATATGGATTGATCCAGCGGAACGGCTCGCCGCGCACCCGAAAGCTGTCGCCCCTGGCCAGATGAAACACGCGCCCGTCAATCCAAAGATCAAGACGGCCGCTGATGATATAGCCGACCTCCTGGGTGGCGCGGGTGACGGGCGCATTGATGTCCGAATGGGGTTCAAAGGTGGAATGCACTACCTCGAAATCATCCGTGAGGTCCGGCGACAGCAATTCTTCAACCAGTCCCGCCGTGCGCGACCCGATCGGGCGGCGCGCATTCCGGCGCACGATATAGCCCTGCTCGTCCACGGGCGCAGCTGACCGGAACAGACTGCTGACGGATACATCTACCGCCGCCGCAATATGGCGCAGATCGGTGATCGATGGTTCGGACAAGTCGCGCTCCACCTGACTTAGCCACCCAACCGACCGGCCAAGTTGATCCGCCAGTTCCGCCAGCGTCAGCCCGCGTGCGCGACGCAACGCGCGCAGATCAGCACCCAGTGTGCGTTGGTCGGCAGGAAGATCATGCAGCATCAAACGCTCGTGAAAAAATCAGGTCATTTTTCACGCTGCCATGATTCCATGAAATCGCAAAGCAATATTTCACGGACCGCTGAAAACATCCCGCAAGATTGCCGCCAACGCATCGGCATCCACCTGCGTAAAGGCATCCGGCTGATCACTGTCGATATCAAACACGGCGATGACCTGCCCGGCGCTGTCAAAAACCGGCAGAACCAGTTCCGACCGCGTGGAATTGGCACAGGCGATATGGCCGGGAAAGGCATCAACATCCGACACCAACTGCACCTGCCCCGTGCGCGCCGCCGCACCACAAACCCCGCGGGAAAACGGAATCTGCAAGCAACCGTGCCCGCCTTGGTAGGGGCCGATTTTCAACATCTGCGGCCCCGTCACACGATAAAACCCGGTCCAGTCAAAGCGTGCATCGCTGTGATGCACCTCGCAGGTCACTGTCGCCATCAAGGCAACCGGATCGTCCTCGCCCTCGGTCAGGCTGGCGATGGTTTTGGACAGTGTCGCGTAATCAGGCATGGGCTTAACCTTTGACGGGTTTGGGATTCCGAATTTTTTTGAACACAAGACGGGCAAAGGCGCAATTGAAACGAATAGCCACAAAAGCGCCACGACTCGATCACACAGCCGCCCGAAACCAAGCGCATCCTGTTTCTTGTAGCTGCATAGGCTTCTCCCGGCGGCGCGTGAACAGCCCCCACCCAGTGCGGGCCGTCGGGATACTTCCCCTTTTGCGATCCCACGCATAGGATCGCCAGAAAACAGGGGGCTATATGCGCAATTTCCAACAACCCGGACGATCCGCCGTTTTTGCCAGCAATGGCATGTGCGCCACGTCTCATCCGCTGGCAGCCAAGGTTGCCGTGCAAATCCTTGAAGCAGGCGGCAACGCGATGGATGCCGCGATTGCGGGCGCGGTCTTGCTGGGAATATGCGAGCCGCAATCAACGGGCATCGGCGGCGACTGCTTTGCGCTGATTTCCCCACCTGACAGTGACGACATTATCGCGATGAACGGATCGGGCCGTGCACCTTCGGGCTATGATGCGGATGCCTTACGCGCGGCAGGTCATACCACTGTCCCACTCTATGATGTGGCCGCCGTTACCTTGCCCGGCGCGGTCGATGCAATCTGCCGCCTGTCCAAGGATTGGGGGCGGATCGGGCTGGCCTCGGCGCTCGCCCCCGCGATCTATTATGCAGAATCAGGCGTGCCAATCGCGCCTCGTGTTGCGCGTGATTATGCCCAAGAACACAGCGTGTTGCAGGGCGTGGCCAAGGACGCTTACCTTTGGAACGGCAAGCCGCCAAGCAGCGGCCAAGTGTTCCGCGCGCCCATGCAAGCCGAGGTTTTGCGCCGTGTCGCCACCGAGGGGCGTGCCGGGTTTTACGAAGGCGAAGTGGCCGAGGATCTGGTGAAATCGCTTCAGGCCATGGGCAGTAGCCACACGCTGGATGATTTTGCAAACGTGGCTTGCGATTACACAACACCCGTCAGTGGCGGCTACGCAGGGCTCGAACTGGTTGAACACCCGCCAAACGGCCAAGGTGCCACCGCGATCCTGATCCTGAATATCCTGTCACAGTTTGATCTGGCGGCAATGGACCCGCTGGGTAGCCAGCGCCTGCATATCGAGGCCGAAGCGACCAAGCTTGCCTATGACGCGCGCAACCGCTTTATCGCCGACCCCGATCACACCACCCGCGTCGATCACCTGCTGTCGATGGACACGGCCAAATCACTAGCCGCCCTGATTGATCCCAAACGCGCCCTTGCTGGCGACCTAAAGGGGGCCGAGGCCGTGCACAAAGACACCGTCTATATCACCGTCGTCGATCGTGATCGCATGGCCGTGTCCTTCATCTATTCGATCTTTCACAGCTTCGGGTCGGGGCTGGCCAGCGACAAATTCGGCATCCTGTTCCAGAACCGTGGCGCAGGCTTCACCCTTGAAAAGGGCCACCCGAACGAGGCGGGCGCGGGCAAGCGCCCGATGCACACCATTATTCCTGGAATACTGCGCAAAGACGGGCAAACAATCATGCCGTTTGGCGTCATGGGCGGGGCCTATCAGTCAACCGGCCACGCACGGTTCGTCAGCAACATCACCAATTTCGGAATGGACCTGCAGGCCGCGATTGATGCGCCGCGCGCGTTTGCCGATGGTGATGTGTTGAATGTCGAAACCGGATACGGGGATAACGTGATGCAGGAACTGGCCGATCTTGGTCACAACGTGCAGCGGCCCGCAGGCCCGATTGGCGGCGCGCAGGCGATCCGGATTCACGATGATGTTCTGGAAGGCGCCAGTGATCCGCGCAAGGATGGCTGCGCCCTGGGCTATTAATTCAACTGGAACTGCAGCGGATAGCCGCCGTCTTCAAACGGGCCGAACAGATCGTCCAGATCGGGGTGATCTACGGGTTCGCCGGAATAATCGGCAACAAGGTTCTGTTCGGACACATAGGCCACGTAATAAGACTGATCATTCTCGGCGAGCAGGTGATAGAACGGCTGATCTTTTTCAGGGCGCGCTTCTTCGGGGATGGCCTCGTACCATTCGTCGGTGTTTGCAAACATCGCGTCCACGTCAAACACCACCCCGCGAAAGGGGTGCTTGCGATGGCGGACAACCTGCCCAAGATGATATTTCGCGCGCGATTTCAGCATTAGATACAGCTCCCGTCCCGTTACTAGACGTTTGAACCGTCCCCTGTCCACGCCCGCGCGGTGTATTTCCGGGAAACAGTCTGTGAACACAACCCCAACAGTGCGCCAATCATCGCGCGCATGTTATGACAACCCTGTTTCCAGACAGCTTTTGTTCAGCTAGAATACGCGTAATAAAAACAAAACAAGCGAGAGGCAGATGAGCAAACTCTTTCGCGCGATGATACTACTGGTCTTGGTGGCTGGCTGCGGCAGCAGGGAATTCTCTGCCCCGCGCGAGATCGATAACGCCTGTAGTATCGTGCGCCAGCATCCCGATTACTTGCGCGCATTCCGCGCGACAGAACGCAATTGGGGCGTGCCGATCCCCACCCTGATGGCCATGATCTATCAAGAGAGCAAATTCATCGGCAATAACCGTCCGCCACACCAATATGCGCTGGGTGTGATCCCGACGGGGCGGCAATCCTCGGCCTATGGATACTCCCAAGCGCTTGACGGCACATGGGAAGAATACCAGCGCCAGCATGGCGGGCGCAGTTCGCGCCGCGATGATATCGGTGATGCGACCGATTTCATGGGTTGGTATATGGCGCAAACGGTCACGGAAACCGGCGTGCCCCTTTCCGATACGCGCAACCAATACCTCGCCTATCACGAAGGGCGCACGGGCTATAACCGCGGGTCTTACAACAGCAAGGCATGGCTAGTGCGGATCGCTGGCGAAGTCGCCGACCGCGCCGTGATGTATGACGCGCAACTGCGCAGCTGCAACCGCCGCTAGGGTTCGGAGAATGCGAAAAGGGGCGTCCGGTCGGGCGCCCCTTTCTTGTTACCACTTATCCGATGAAACCGGTCTAGGCGCGGCTCAAGGTAATCGCACCCCACCTCTGCGCTTTCCTAGTTCTGCCAGGCCCGCATTTCAGCCTGAATGTTGAACAGGATGTCACGGATATTGCCGCCTTTGGCCAGATCGCCCAGAATCACCGTTGTCTGGCCACCCACATCATCCGTGATCACCCACTGGCGCAATTCAACCGGATCACCGGTGAACACCAGCTGGATATTGCCGTATTCGGGGTGATCGGGGTCTTGGGCGGTCACGGTCGTGGTCGTGCCGTCACTGGTGTGGCCCGTCACCATGCTTGCGCGGGTCAGATCGACGTTGCGTGCCAGAATAATATTCAATGGCGTCTGATTGAGCGGATACCGGTCCGGCCCGTCATTCGAGCGCGCATCGAAAATCGCAACCTGACCGCCGCCAGCCACAACCAGCGACTGTTCGGGCGGCGCATATTCAAACCGCACCCGTCCGGGGCGCTTGATATAGATCGTGCCCGTCGAAATCGTGCCGTCCCCGTTGATCTGGGTGAACTCGCCCGTCGCCGTCTGCAACTGGTTGAGATACTGCGAGATCGCCCCCAGCGACAACTGCTGCGCTTGGGACGGTGCGGCAAGTGCGGCCAATCCAAGCGGCACAAGCAAGAAAAGAAGGCGTAACTGTTTCATAGACCCTACCTAAGTCGTTCGGGGCATCATTGCATCCCATCAGATAGGGGGAAAGATGGCGCATTACCCCCCGCTAGGCGATATCACGCCGGATGTTATGGGATAGCGATGGGTGCACGCGCCGAAAAACGGGGCCGCAGTGGCCCCGTCCTCTGAACGCTTACTGGCGTTCCGGAATCAGTATCTCGCGCTTGCCCACGTGGTTGGCTGGCGACACGATCCCTTCTTCTTCCATCTGTTCGACCAGTCGCGCGGCCTTGTTATAGCCGATCGCCAGTTTGCGCTGGATATAGCTGGTGGAACACTTGCGATCCTTGGCGACAATGGCCACGGCCGTGTCATAGAGCGCGTCCTCGCCATCGGTGTTGCCACCCAGCCCAAGCACCAGATCAATGCTGCTTTCGGTGTCTTCGTCCGGGCCTTCAACCACGCCGGACATGTATTCGGGCGGGCCGAACCCCTTGAGGTAATTGACGATTTCCTCGACTTCTTCGTCGCTACAGAACGGGCCGTGGACGCGGGTAATTTTCGCACCACCCGCCATATAAAGCATGTCACCCATGCCCAGCAGTTGTTCGGCACCTTGTTCACCAAGGATGGTGCGGCTGTCGATCTTGGACGTCACTTGAAACGAAATCCGCGTGGGGAAGTTCGCCTTGATCGTGCCGGTGATCACATCAACGGACGGGCGCTGTGTGGCCATGATCAGGTGGATACCCGATGCGCGCGCCATCTGCGCGAGGCGCTGGATACAGGCCTCGATCTCCTTGCCGGCAACCATCATCAAATCGGCCATCTCGTCAACGATCACGACGATATAGGGCATCGCCTCGGGGGCGAATTCTTCGGTTTCAAAGATCGGATCACCTGTGTCGTCATCAAATCCGGTTTGGACCGTGCGGCTGAACATCTCGTTCTTGGCCAGCGCATCGCGCACGCGGCCGTTATAGCCTTCGATGTTGCGCACACCCATCTTGGACATCTTGCGATAGCGTTCTTCCATCTCGCCCACGGTCCACTTCAACGCGACCACGGCCTTTTTCGGGTCGGTCACAACGGGGGACAGCAAATGCGGAATGCCATCATAAACCGACAGTTCCAGCATCTTGGGGTCAATCATGATCAGGCGGCATTCTTCGGGCGTCAGTTTGTAGAGCAGCGACAGGATCATGGTGTTGATCGCCACGGATTTACCCGAACCGGTCGTCCCTGCAATCAGCAGGTGGGGCATCTTGGCAAGGTTGGCGACAATCGGATCGCCGCCAATATCCTTACCCAAAGCCAGCGGCAGGCGCATGTTGCTATCGCCAAAGTCGCGGGCGGCTAGAATTTCGCGCAACACAACCATTTCACGGTTTTCGTTGGGCAATTCGATACCAATCACCGACCGACCGGGCACCGTGGACACACGTGCAGAAAGGGCCGACATCGAGCGCGCGATATCATCGGCCAGACCGATCACGCGTGACGCTTTCAAACCGGGTGCAGGCTCAAGCTCATACATCGTCACAACGGGGCCGGGGCGCACCGACACGATCTCGCCCTTGACGCCGTAATCATCCAGCACGCTTTCCAGCATCCGCGCATTTTCCTCAAGCGCATCATCAGACAGGTGATGGCGTTCCACCGTGTCAGGGCTGGTCAGCAGGCCAAGCGGCGGAATTTCATATTCAACCTGCTTTTCCTCGAATTGTAGGGCGGGCTGCGCTTCGGCTTTGGCCTTCTGGCTGGGCTGCACAGGCTTTTTCACCGGATGCTGCACAACCTTGCGGGCTTCTGGCGCGGCGAAAACCGGCTGCGCGGCAACAGACATTTCGGGGGCCGCCTCGAAGTCATCCTCGATCACATCCGTATCCATCGGCGCTTCGGCAAACGCGGCCATGACGGGGGGTTCCGCAGGCAGACCTTCGGGCGTGCGGTTGGTATCAAGCAACAGCGGATCCGGGCCACGGCGACGCGCAAGCGTGGGTTCGACACGGCCAACGGGGGCGGCAGGTTGCGGTGCAGCCTGCATCGGCTGGCGCACACGGCTGCGGATCACGTCACTGATCTTGCTCTTGATCCGGTCTTCGTCATGCGGTTGTTCGTCCAGATTAACACTAAGACGCGGTTCGACCAGCTCAGGTTCGGGCATGGTTTCGCGCTTGCGCAGCGAGGGCATCAACCCGCCCAGCAAACCACCCGATTGCGGTTCAGCGGCGCGTTCCGGGGCGGCCAAGGGCGCGTCCCGTGTCGGCATTGCGGGCGCGGCACGCACCACAGCGGCCACGCGGGCCGCTTCGCTTTTCGGATCAGGCACAGCGCGGTATGCAGCGGCTTCTTCTTCGGCTTCGGCGCGTTCGGCGGCAGCCTGCGCACGGCGGGCCTGCACGCTTGCATAGGTCCCTTGGGCGGCGCGCATCGATGCAGACGCCCCCTGCCCCAACAGGCGCAACAACAACGCATAAAGCATGATGAAACCGATCAACAGGAACCGGCCCAGCACCTTGATCTCGCGCCAGGTAAAGCCCAGCACAAACGCACCCAGCGCAACAACCGACACGCCGCTGATGAACGACATCAGCTTGACACCGAATGCGGCACTAAACGGCACCACGGTCAGGGCCATCGCCAGAACCGTATCACCAAACAGACCACCCAAACCAAAGCTGTGATCCCACCCGGCACCCGGCGCCAAAGTCGCGGCATAAACGGCCAGCACGGCAACTGCGATCGGTGCGAAAATCAAGCGGCCCAGCGCGCGTTCTTCGCCGTGATGCAACGCCAAACGTGCACCCCAAGCAACCAGCGTCACCGGTATGCCCCAGGCGCCCCAGCCAACAATCATGAATATCGGCGCAGCCACGGATGCCCCGAAACGGCCCAGCCAGTTCTGCACAGGCGCATCGGTGGCCGACATCCAGTTGGGATCATCGGGGTGATACGACACGATCATCATTGCGGCCAACACACCCAGCACGATCAGCCCAAGCCCCAGCAGTTCCTTGCCACGCTTTTCGATGGCCGCCTGCATGTTGCTGTCCAGCAATGGGTCGCGCTGTCGTGTCTGATAAGCCATGTTTTCGTGCCTCGCCTTAAACGTACAAACAGTCGCGGATCTGGGTCAGACCGCGCTGCATTTCTTGTGTTGGGGCCACCATCGCAACCCGAATGAATCCCGCGCCGGGGTTATGTCCCCCGACGTCGCGGCTTAGATATGCGCCGGGCAAAACCCGCACGCCTGTTTCTTTCCAAAGCCGCAGTGCTGCATCCTCGCCGTCATCAACGGGTAACCACAGAAAGAACCCCGCTTCGGGGCTGGAATAGCCATCAATGTGGCCCATAATCTTGTCGGCCACCTTGTATTTCTCGCCATAAAGCGCACGGTTTTCGATCACATGCGCCTCGTCGGCCCAAACCTTTTCGGCCACGCGCTGCAAGGGCAGCGGCAAGGGCGCGCCCGCATAGGCGCGCAACTGCCGCATCCGCGCGATACTTTGCACGCCACCAGCAGCAAAGCCAGACCGCAAACCGGGCAGGTTTGAGCGTTTTGACAGGGAATGAAACACCACGACCCGCTCCGGATCAGCGCCCATCTTGGCCGCAACTTCCAGCGCACCGGCAGGCGGGGCATCGCGGTAAATCTCGGAGTAGCATTCATCCGCAAAAATGCGGAAATCATGCTTTTCAGCCAGCGCAATCAGATCACGCCAGTAATCTTCGCCTGCGACAGCGCCCTGCGGATTGGACGGGCTACAGATATAAGCGATCGCCGTGCGATCCAGAATTTCAGTGTCTAATGCACCGTAATCGGGCAAGTTCCCGCTGTCCGGCGTGGCGGCCACATAAACAGGCTCGGCCCCCACAGACAGGGCTGCAACCGCATAAACCTGATAAAACGGATTCGGTGTCAGGACTACAGGGCGCTGACCATTCTTCGTTTCGGGGCACAGCGCCATCGCCGCATTATAAAGCCCCTCGCGGGTGCCGTTCAGCGCGATAATCTGGTCGGGTGCGACACTCACACCGTAACGTGTGTTCAGCCAGCCAGCGATAACCGCCAACAGCTCGGGCGAGCCTTCATTTGGCGGGTATTTCGCAAATTCACCGACGTGTTTGGCAAGGATATCACCAACCCAGACAGGAAAATCATGCTGCGGTTCACCGATCGTCATGGCAATGGGATCGCCGCCCGGTTCATGGACGTCAAGCAAAGCCCGCAAACGCGGGAACGCATAGGCCGGTAGGTTCGAAAACCGCTCGGGGTACAACATCGCTGCCTCTGGTTACGGGATCATTTGTGTCCCGCTTTTGTTCAAAGTAGCGCGCAACGCAGGGCGCTGTCCAGAAAAACACCGCGATATTTAGGGGTTGCAGGGTGCGATTGTGTCTTTTGGGTCAGGCGGTCAGGCCAAAACAGCCGCGACCGCAGCGCCAAGGCGCAGCAAACGCGCCTCTGAATCCGGCGCCGTATTCAGCATAAGACCCGTGCCCGGCTGGCCTGTTGGCACCGTTAACGCTGCCAATCCCATCAGGTTCGCCACCCGCGTGTTGCGCAAAGTCAGCAGGTTTTGCGCCTTGTAAAACGCGTCATCGCTGGTCAAACGGTCCAGATTGGGAGGCATATTTGCCGCTGTCGGGCAAATCACGGCATCAAACCCCGCTGTCGCCTTTGCATAGGCCGCGCGGATCGCATGCAGCCGCGTCCAGGCGTGCAAATAGTCGTGCGCCAGCACATCACGCCCCGCCCGGACACGTTCCAGAATCTGCGCAAACATCTTTTCGGGTGCGCCTTCAACCCGTTCGCGCCAGTTCGCATAGGCATCCGTGGTATAAAGAATGGCCGACAAATCAAAGGCTTCGATCAATTCAGGCACTTGGGCACGCACAATATCAACACCTGCGTCCTGCAACCGTTCAATCGCGCTTTGGTATGCGGCGGCGGGTTCTGGCGCGATGTCATCCATCACAATCGTGTCCAGCGCCACGAACCGCGCACCGGTCAGGTTCGCCCCTCGCAAATCGGCAGGTTTCGCCCCCTCAAGCACGGCCAGCATCATCGTCGTATCCTCGACCGTGCGGCAAAGCGGCCCTACTGTGTCGAACGTCAGGCACAGCGGCACGACACCTTGCAACGACAACCGCCCATGGGTGGTTTTCAGCCCCACCAGATCGTTCCAAGCGGCCGGAATCCGCACCGACCCGCCCGTATCCGACCCGACCGCCGCTGCCGCCAGCCCAAACGCAACCGAGGCCGCCGCACCCGACGACGACCCGCCCGGCACCGCGTCCGCATCGTTAACGCAAGGCGGGGTCGCGGTGATCGGGTTATACCCCAACCCGGAAAACGCGATTTCCGACATGTGGGTCTTGCCCAGACACACAAGGCCCGCCGCCGTTGCATTGCGCAACACCACGGCGTCCCTGTCCGGCACACGCCCTGCCATCAGCGCCGTGCCTGCCTCGGTTGCGACACCTGCCGTGTCAAACAGGTCTTTCCAAGACACCGGCACGCCATCAAGCACCGACAGCCGCTGACCGGCCTTCGCCCGAACAGCCGCTGCCCGCGCTTCGGCCCGTGCGCGATCATGCGTCACCCGCGCATAGATACGGTCGCGCAAAGGGTGGGCGTCAATCGCATCCAGATAGGTGTCGGTCAGCGCCACAGCATCAATTTCACCCGCGCCAATCCCGCGGCCCAAATCCGCCGCCGACATCCACAACCAGTCTTGCATAAAAGCCCCCGTTTTGCTGCAGGGTAGCGGCCAAGCAGCGCATGGACAATCCCGCGCGCGGCGTCTTATGCAGGGGCATGACACATGACACAGATATCGCGATCGTGGGTGGCGGGCTGAACGGGCCCGCCCTCGCGCTTGCCCTTGCCCAAAGCGGTTTTCGCGTCACCGTGATTGACGCGCTGCCACTTGATACGCGGCAGAACCCCGGTTTTGACGGGCGCGCCTATGCGCTTGCGCTTGCCTCGCAGCGATTGCTGAAAAACCTTGGCGTTTGGGGGGCTGTCGCCGGTCACGCCCAACCCATGTTGGAAATCAAGGTCACTGACGGGCGCGCGGGCGAAGGGCCAAGCCCGTGGATGCTACATTTCGATCATGCCGAAATCGAAGAAGGGCCGATGGGCTATATGGTCGAGGACCGTCATTTGCGCCGCGCCTTCCTTGATGCGCTGGCAGCTGATAACCGGATCACGCAGATCGCCAGCGAAACCGTGGTCGCACAACACATTGACGCAACGGGCGTCAAAGTCACGCTCGCATCGGGCAAAACGCTGACCGCTGCCTTGCTGATCGGATCAGACGGGCGGCGCAGCGGGACGGCTGAACGTGCCGGAATCACGCGCACGGGATGGAGTTATGGGCAAACTGGTGTTGTCTGCGCTGTCGCCCATGAAAAACCCCACGGCGGTATCGCGCACCAGTTCTTCATGCCGCATGGCCCTCTGGCGATCTTGCCGCTCACGGGCAATCGCAGTTCGATCGTCTGGAGCGAAACCGACGCCCGTGCCGCAGAATTGACCGCGATGGATGATGCCGGTTTTCTGAACGCCCTGCGCCCTGCCTTTGGCAGTTTCCTTGCTGAAATCTCGCTCGCGGGGGCGCGGTTCAGCTATCCGTTGAACCTGACGCTTGCCGACCATTTCATCGCCGACCGCGTGGCGCTGGTGGGTGACGCCGCCCACGGGATGCACCCGATTGCAGGCCAGGGGCTGAACGCAGGGCTGCGTGATGTGGCCGCGCTGGCCGAGGTGCTGTCAGACGCCCGCGCGCGCGGCGAAGACATCGGCGGCGCGCAGGTCATGCAGCGCTACCAGCAATGGCGGCGGTTCGACACGGCCACGCTTGCCGTGGCCACGGACACGTTCAACCGTCTGTTTTCAAACGACAACCCGCTGCTGCGCGGGATCCGCGACATCGGCATGGGCGTCGTCAACGCCATCCCCTCGGCGCGACGCTCCTTTATCCGCGAGGCAGCAGGCCTTAGCGGCGACTTGCCCCGCTTGATGAAAACCTGACGGCCCTGACCCGCGCCATCCGGCGCGAACCTAGGCCCCGGTTACGCGCGGATGCGCGTGCTCGTGGCCTGCGCCGGTTTGGGGCGCACGACAACGGCAGGGGTTTCGGACCGGTCCCAATACACTGGATTGTTCAGGATATCAGGTGGCAATCTGTCATGGCAGAACCTGCGCCGCCGCTGCATCTTGATTTCCACAAGGGCATCAAGCCCCACAGGATTCAACTGCCCCGACAGATACCCTGCGCGCAATTCATCTTCACGCAGTTTCAGCCGCCGTATTTGGGCACGGACCTGAGACAGTTCATCAGCAGGATATAGATTCTGGATCATGGCAACCTCCGCCCCGATCATGGGGGCAAAGTGGTTAACCGCTTGCTAATCCAGCTCGCGCGCTTCATCGACCAGCATTACGGGGATACCGCCGCGGATCGGATAGGCCAGATGCGCGGCTTTGGACATCAGCTCCTGGCTTTCAGCATCATAGGTCAGCGGCCCGTGGGTCTGCGGGCAGACCAGCGCCTCAAGCATTTTGGGGTCGAACGCGCGCGTGTCTGTCATTGCATGATCTCCTCGTGGTCGCCACCACGCATCGCAAATTCGATCAGCGTGAACAAGGTTTCGCGGCGGGTCGACAAGGATGGCGCTTCCAAAAGGGCCTGTTTGTCCTCGGGGTCAAACGGGCAAAGCATGGACAGGGAATTGATCAGCAATTCGTCGTCCGCCTCTTTCATACTGTCCCAATCGGTCGACAGCCCGCGCTCTTCAAAGAACCGCTCCAGCAGGTCCATCAGCTTGGCGCGATCAAAGTCGGGGTCTTTTTCGTCCGGCCCCAGATCACGGCCAAATCCGTCCCAGGACACATCGCAACGGCGATAGGGCGTAAATCCTTCCACCGCTTGCTGGATGCGAAACCGCGATATGCCCGACAGGGTGATCATATAGCGCCCATCCTCGGTTTCCGAAAACGCGGTGACGCGGCCCGCGCAACCGATGCCATGCAGCTTGCCGGCACCCTGCGGCCCGTCAAAGGGCTGCACCATCCCGATCAGGCGCGCAGGCGTTTTCAGCACATCGTCCAGCATCGCCAGATAACGGGGCTCGAACAGATGCAGCGGCAGGCGCGAGCGCGGCAAAAGTAGCGCGCCGGGCAATGGAAACACCGGAATCGTTTCGGGTAGGTCAATCTCTGTGATCATGTCCCTAACCTAGCCTGCAAAACCCGTCAGGCAAATATCATCGACGACAGTTTGCGCCGCCCGTTCAACGCGACCGGATCGGTGGGTTTCAGCGCATCGAAGATCGTGAACAATTGCGTTTTGGCAGCCGCATCATTCCAATCGCGGTCCCGGCGGAACAGTTCCAGCAATTCTGCGACCGCGCCTTCAACGTCACCGGATGCATGCAACGCCGTTGCCAGATCGAACCGCGCTTGATGATCATCCTCGTTCGCAGCGACCGCCGCGCGCAAATCGTCCAGCGGGCCAGCGTTGGCCGCCTGACGCGCCAGATCAATCTGGGCATGGGCCGCTTCGATTTCGGGCGCTTTGGAAATCTCGGCGGGCGCACCGTTCAACACGGCCTCGGCCTGATCTACCTGATCCAGTGCGATATGCGCGCGGGCAAGCCCGGCAAAGGCCGCGGCGTTATTGGCATCTTCTTCCAGAATCGCGGCAAAGGTTTCGACAGCATCGGCCGCTTCACCTTCGGCCAGCATCGTTTCGGCAGCTTCCAGCGCGTCGGCCAAACCGTTGTCCTCTTCGCCGCCAAGATCGGCGACCTTATTCACAAAGGCCTCGATCTCGGAAGGGGGCAGCGCGCCTTGAAACCCGTCAACCGGCTGGCCCTGATAAAACGCGTAAACGGTGGGAATAGACTGGACCTGCAACTGGCCTGCGACCTGTTGGTTCTGATCCACATCGACCTTCACCATCTTCACGCGCCCGCCTGCTTTGGTCACTGCCGCCTCAAGCGCGGGGCCAAGTGTCTTGCACGGCCCACACCACGGCGCCCAGAAGTCGACGATCACCGGTACTTCTTTACTGGCTTCGATCACGTCCTGCATGAACGTGGCATCGCCGCCGTCTTTGATCAGGTCTGTTGCTGGCGCATCCGCGCGCGTATCACCAAGGTTGAGCATATCCGCCCCCATCAATTGCTGTGTTGCGCCCTATATGGGCTGTGATGACCCAAAGGCCAAGGGGCAGGCTTTACCCAATTCGAATGGCGACATACCCTTGCGTAAAACAGGGGGGTCCGATGCCGACACTTTTGACTTTCGGCGACAGCAATACGCACGGCCAAGTGCCGTTCCGCGACACACGCGACTATCAGCGATTTGATGCGCTAACCCGCTGGCCCGCATTAGCAGCCCGTGCCCTTGGTGAAGACTGGACCCTGATCGAGGAAGGCTTGCCGGGCCGCACAACCGCAATGCCCGACCCGGTTATGGGCGCGCATATGGACGGGCGCGAGGGCTTGAAAATGGCGCTGGCCAGCCACGGCCCGATCGACTGGCTGACGATCATGTTGGGGACCAACGACAGCAAGGCGCGCTTTGGTGCATCGGCCGAAACAATCGCGGCCGGCTTTGCTGCGCTGGTCGATATCGCGACCCAAGAAGACATCCGGCAACGCCATGGCGGCTTTGATATTCTGCTGATCTGCCCGCCTACTTGTGTCGAGGCGGGCCTGCCTCGAGGATGAATTCATCGGCTGCGAAGCGAAATCGGGCGCACTTGCGCCCCTGCTGGCAGTCTATGCCAAAACGCGCGGCCTGCGTTTTCTGGACGCGGGCGGGCATATCGCAGTCAGCCCGTCAGACGGTGTGCATTTCGAACCTGAAAGCCACGCGGTATTGGCCCAAGCGGTGGCCGCGGCGATTGCTTAAAGGTCAAACGTCGCGAAAACCGGCGCGTGGTCGCTGGGTTGCTGCCATCCGCGCACATCGCGCAAGACGCGGCTGGAATGGGCCGCATTGGCAATATCCGGCGTGGCCCAAACATGATCAAGGCGGCGGCCCTTGTCGGCCCCGTCCCAATCGGCGGCGCGATAGGACCACCAGCTATAAAGGTTGCCCTGCGGAATATCCTGACGGGTGATATCAACCCATTTGCCCGCGTCCTGCGTCTGGGCAAGGTGTTCAACCTCGACCGGCGTGTGGCTGACGATTTTCAGCAGCTTCTTGTGATCCCAGACGTCATCTTCGCGCGGGGCAATGTTCAAGTCCCCGACAAGAATGGACTTTTCCGGCGCGTTCGCGTGGAAATGGTCGCGCATTTCCGTCAGGTAATCCAGTTTCTGCCCGAACTTGTCGTTGATCTCGCGGTCAGGCTTGTCACCGCCTGCAGGGACGTAGAAGTTATGCACCGTCACGCCGTTTTCCAGTCGTCCCGCGATGTGGCGGGCATGGCCAAGCGAGGCAAAATCCTCGGCCCCGACTTCTTCAATCGGCAGCTTCGAGAGGATCGCAACACCGTTATACCCCTTTTGGCCCCGCGCGACATAATGGGTATAGCCCAGCGCAGCAAACGCTTCCAAAGGCATCTTCTCCACCGGACTCTTGCACTCCTGCAAGCACAACACATCGGGCATTTCCTCGGTCATCAACCGCGCCACCAACCCCTCGCGCAGACGCACCGAATTGATGTTCCAGGTGGCAAGGGTGAATGACATCGGGAGGCTCCTGATTGGGTTTCGCGCGAAGCATAGCAGCGGGATTGGGGAGTGAAAGGGTGAGGGGGGAGGATTCTACTGAATGGCCGCTTTGAGCCCAACCTTCCCATTCGTCAGGACGCAGCGAATGGCTGCAAAAGATGGGCGGGTAGCTGGCAGCATACTTACTTCGCTTGAACCGAGTCATCAGCCAAATACGCATGCAACCCATCTAGCAACGCGCTCCATCCGTGCTTCCGACCCTCCGCACCGTCACTTGGAGGAATAACGCACATCTGTTCTTTGTAGTTTAATCGAGTTCCGCCGCCTTCGTCTTCAAAAAGAACCGTCGCAAGTGAAACCGTGTGGACCGTTCCGTTCATGGCCATGGAGTAAGCGTAGACGATGCGGGACTTTTCCTTGATCTCGAAAAACGTCGCTTCTTTCGTGTGTTCGCCCATGTCATTGCTGAAAGCTCCGCGTTCGACACCCCCGACACGAAAGTCCATCTCGGTGAGGCCATTCCCGAACCATTTGGACTTCATCTCGCGATCAGCCCATGCCGCCCAGACGTGGTCACGGCAATTCGGATAAATGCGTTCTATTTCAAAGCTGTCTGCACGTTGCTGTTCATCAGTCATTCCAGGTCTCCGTTTTGAGGAATTCTCCGAGGCGATCCAATTCGCTTTCGACACGGGCACGATGCAGACTTGCCCAGTCTTCAACCTGCGCCAAGGCATTCGGTCTGAGTGCAACGGTTCTCACACGGCCCTTTTTTATTGAGCGAACGACCCCCGCCGCTTCCAGCACCTTGAGGTGCTTCATGAACGACTGACGCGTCATTCCGTGCGGTTCGGCCAAGGATGAGACCGAAGCAGGGCCCTCAAGCAGTTGGGACACAACAGCCAAACGTGTTGGGTCAGAGAGCGCCCCGAAGATGGTAGGGAGGTGTGACGAATAGGTAGCCATGAGGCTGCATAACGCGAGCCTTTCTGAGAGTCAATAAAGGTAGCCAACTAGCTGCGTATTAGCAAAGCGGACCTTCCGCGGATGACGGCTTTGTCCCGCAAAGCGGACACCCAGGGCAGAAAAAAGCCCCAGCCAAAAGGCCGGGGCGAAGTCCAACAGGGAGGTCGGTGATTTACCCCATCACCACGGGGAACGCTTACTTGATAGGATACACCCGCATACCGCGATTTGATCCAGATCAAGCAACCAGACGATATCCGCCGCTTTCCGTCACAAGCAGGCGGGCGTTCGACGGATCGGGTTCGATTTTCTGACGCAGGCGGTAGATGTGGGTTTCCAGCGTGTGGGTTGTCACACCCGCATTATACCCCCAGACCTCGTGGAGCAGAATGTCGCGGGCCACAACACCTTCGGTCGCGCGATACAGGAACTTGAGGATATTCGTCTCTTTTTCCGTCAGGCGGATTTTCCTGTCCTCGTCCGTCAGCAGCATCTTTTGCGCCGGTTTGAAGGTATATGGCCCAAGCTGGAATACCGCATCTTCGGACTGTTCATGGGTGCGCAGCTGCGCGCGGATACGGGCCAAAAGAACGGGGAATTTGAAGGGCTTGGTGACATAATCATTGGCACCAGCATCAAGGCCCAGAATGGTGTCGCTGTCGCTATCATGGCCCGTCAGCATCAGGATCGGGCACTTCACGCCCTGTTTGCGCATCAGGCGGCACAATTCGCGGCCATCCGTGTCGGGCAGACCCACATCAAGGATCACAAGATCATACAGCGCCTCTTTGGCGCGGCTCATCGCTTCGGAACCGTTTCCAGCCTCGAAGACATCGAAATCTTCGGTGATGATCAACTGTTCGCTCAGCGCCTCGCGCAGGTCCTCGTCATCATCGACGAGCAGGATTTTCTTGAGTTGTGCCATGACAGCCTCCGGGTTTGTTGCATTACAGATGTGCCCAAGACACGGTTCGGGCAAGTGATGCTGCAAAACACTCACGCCCTCGTGTGGCAAATGCGGCAAATGTTTCACTTTGTGGCAAAATCCACTATCTGAAAGGCGAACAGGTTACGGAATAGCATGACATTTGCGCCCGACATCACAGAACGCCTTGCCCGCGCCCGTGCTGATTTGCGTATGGGCGTGCCGGTTGTCTTGCATGCGGCGAATGGGGCGGGTGCCGTCGTGCTGGCGGCTGAAACGCTTGATGCGGCGCGTTTGGCGCAGATTCGTGCCCTGGGTGATGGCGTTCTTGCGATCACATCATGGCGCGCTGAAACCCTGCGCGCGCGGGCCTATGACGGCGATGTCGCCCGGGTTGTCCTGCCACCTGATGTTGCACTGAACTGGGTGCGTGCGGTGGCCGACCCTGCGGACGATCTGAAATCACCGATGAAAGGCCCGCTGCGCAGCCAGCGTGATGGCACGGCCGATCTGCACCGCGCGGCGATTGCATTGGCCAAGGCGGCGCGCCTTTTGCCCGCGGCGGTGATTGCCCCTCTTACCGATACGGGCGCATTTGCAGCCGAACACGATCTGACCCGTCTGCCCGTCGAAGCGGCCCTGAACACCGCCCTTAGCCCCCTG
The DNA here is from genome assembly GCF_042466115.1 of Octadecabacter sp. R77987. NCBI lineage: Bacteria > Pseudomonadati > Pseudomonadota > Alphaproteobacteria > Rhodobacterales > Roseobacteraceae > Octadecabacter > Octadecabacter sp. R77987. The sequence goes on from NZ_JAXHBQ010000001.1 coordinate 1,862,435, forward strand.
AACCCCGTGATCAGCGCCCGCCTGCCGCTTGAGGTGTCCGAGGCAGGTCGCTTGCATATTTTCCGCCCCGATGACGGGGCCGAAGAACATTATGCGATCGAGATCGGTAGCCCGGATCGCGGCCAGCCCGTGCTGTCGCGTTTGCATTCGGCCTGCTTTACCGGTGATCTGCTGGGCAGCCTCAAATGCGACTGTGGCCCGCAACTGCGCGGTGCGCTGGCGCAGATGGGGGCCGAAGGCGCAGGTGTTTTGCTTTATCTGAATCAGGAAGGACGCGGGATTGGTCTTGCCAACAAGATGCGCGCCTATTCCTTGCAGGATCAGGGGTTTGATACGGTTGAGGCCAATCACCGTCTGGGATTCGAGGACGACGAGCGGGATTTTCGTATTGGCGCGGAAATCCTGAAACGGATGGGGTTTGCCAGTGTCCGCCTTCTTACCAATAACCCCGCCAAGGTCGCGCGGATGGAAGAAACCGGCATCAATGTCGTGGAACGTGTGCCGCTGAAAGTTGGTGAAAACCGCCACAACCATCACTATCTTGCGACAAAGGCCGCCAAATCAGGGCATTTGCTTTAGGATTTGGCGAACCGCAGCAGGATCGCCCCTGCCAGCGTCACAAAGGTGGACGCCACTTTGGCCAGATCCAGCCGTTCCTTCATAAAGAACACACCGATCAGCAGCGCAAAGATGATGCTGGTTTCCCGCAGGGCCGTGACCAGTGCGATGGGTGCTTGCGTGAACCCCCAGACCACCAGCGAATAGGCAGCGAAGGATGCAAAGCCACCCAGGACGAATGTGCGCGCGCCTTCGGTTGGTAATCGCGACAACACACCGGGGCGCTGCCAGCGCAAGTAGATCGCGAACACGACTGCGTTCAGCAGGGCCAGCACGCTGTAGAACCCAACAGCGGTCCCAGCGACACGCGCGCCCATGCCATCCACCAGTGAATAGCCGGCGATGAAACAGCCCGTCACCACGGCAAGTGCGGCGGCCTTGGGATTGCGCGCACCGTTCTGACCGCGCACCAGTCCAAGACTAAGGATACCAATACCGATCAACAGCACCGCCAGAGTTTCGGCCCCGCCCAGATGCACGTTCAAGAACAGCACCGACACGGCGGCAACGATCAACGGCGCGATGCCGCGCGCAATGGGGTAAACCTGGGTCAGATCGCCGATCTTGTAGGAATTGATCAAAAACACCTGATAACCAAAGTGCAAAACCATCCCGCCCGCCAGATAAGGCAGACTGGCAACCGTGGGCAGCGGCACAAAGCACAGGGCAACCAGTGCAAAGGGGGAGTGGCCGATGATCACGGCGGCCATGCTAAGTGTCTTGTCCTTGCCACCCTTGGCCATGGCATTCCACGATGCGTGCAGCACGGCGGCCAGAAGAACAGCAAGGATCACAGGTGTTGTCATCATGCCAGTTGCGCAAATCTGCGGCTGATTGGCAATCTATTGATTGGGATCAAGGTGCAAGCCCGACAATTGCACCATGCTTGACCAAACTGGAGGAGCTGCAATGACGACCCACAATAATCGCAAGGCCGAGCTGGAAAAGCGTCGCGCCGAACTGCACCAACGCATGATCGAGGCTGACGCCGAGCTTGATTCCCACACGAGCAAGGATTGGGAGGACAGCGCCACCGAACGCGAACAGGACGAGGTGTTCGAGGGGATCGGCCACGCGGCACAAGCTGAAATCGCGCAGATTGACGCCGCTTTGGCGCGACTTGCGAGCGGCGAATACGGTCATTGCGTCAAGTGCGGCACCAAAATCAGTGACCTGCGGCTTGATCTGCTGCCCGCAACCCCGTTCTGCAAGGATTGCGCCACCTGACGCCCCGTGCGTAATCTTGGCGCTATGACACCTTTCGATATGATCGTGACGCCGACCCATCTGCGCTTTCTGGGGCGTCGATTTCCCTGCACATGGGGCAAAGGCGGCATTTCCGATCACAAGAAAGAAGGCGATGGCGCAACACCGCGCGGGCAACACCGCCTGGTGGGGATGCTGTATCGGCCTGACCGGCTGGCGAAACCAAGCGATTGGGCCGTGCCGATCCGACCGGGCGATCGCTGGTCGGATGATGTGACCGACCCTTCTTATAATATGATGGTGCGCGCACCACACGATTTCAGCCACGAAAGGCTGGATCGCGCAGACCCGCTTTACGATCTGGTGATCCTGACCGATTGGAACTGGCCCTATGCGGTCAAAGGGCGCGGCTCGGCCATATTCATCCACCAGTGGCGGCGCGCAGGCTATCCAACCGAAGGCTGCATCGGGTTGCGGCGCGCCGATCTGCACTGGATCGCACCGCGAATCCGACACCGGACACGGCTGATCGTGCTTTAGGTCGCCACCCGTTCCCCGAAAATCGCCGAACCGACACGGATATGGGTGGCCCCCAGCGCAATCGCGCGTTCGAAATCGCTGCTCATCCCCATGGACAGACCTTTCAGCCCGTTGCGCGCGGCGATCTTGGCCAGCAAGGCGAAATGCAGCGAGGGTTCTTCATCGACGGGCGGAATGCACATCAATCCGCGCACGGGCAGGTCCATCGCCAGTGATTCCTGAATGAACCCATCGGCATCGGCGGGCAAAACGCCTGCCTTTTGCGTTTCCTCGCCGGTATTCACCTGCACGAACAAATCGGGGCATGTGCCCAACTCCTGTGCGAGCCGCGCCATCGTTTTGGCCAACTTGGGGCGGTCCAGCGTGTGGATGGCTTGGGCCAGTTCCATTGCCTGACGGGCCTTGTTGGTTTGTAGCGGGCCAATCAGATGCAGTTCGATCCCGTCATAACGCTCGCGAAAGGCGGGCCATTTGCCTGCGGCCTCTTGCACACGATTCTCGCCGAACACGCGGTGGCCTTCGTCCAGAATCGCCTGCACGCGTTCATTGGGCTGCACCTTGGACACAGCAATCAGGGTGGTTGACCCCGCAGCACGGGCGCTGGCGGCTTCTTGCTTGGCAACTTTGTCGCGTATCTCTGTCAGGGACATTCCCAGCCTCCTGTTATCGTTCGGGTTTTCCTTGTTCCCTTGGACATAAGGGGCAATCTGGCCGCTGTCATGGGCAAAACCGCCCAAATTGGTGTGTGGCACTGATGCATCATTTTTTTCGGACTGCCCGGAAATAGGCGCAATTGACTTGAGTGAACGGCCCGATGGGCGCAAAGACATCCTCAATGCTGGGCTATCTGGCATTCTGAGAATGCACAACACGAGGGAATATATCCATGAAAAGCATCCTTCTCGCCTCGACTGCCGTAATCGCCCTGGCTGGCGCTGCTGCAGCTGAAGTGTCCTTCGGTGGCGAAGCCACTCTGGGCTACAACGACAACACAACAACCGGTAACGACGGTTTCTATTGGGAAGCCAACGTTGCTGTGACCCTGTCGCAGGAACTGGACAACGGTCTGACCGCATCCGCAACCTTCGACTTCGACATTCTGGAAGACACTTCCGGCGGCTACACACTGGGTAAATACCTGGTTGCTGGCGGCTACGTCCTGTCGCTGGAATCCGAAACAGCTGGCCTGTTCTTCGGTGACACCGACCAGGCTGCTCAGACTCGCTGGGTTTCGGCTGGTGACATGGTCAACGACAATTTCTCCGAATCTGACGGCGAAATCGTTCTGCGCGGCGACATGTCGTTCGCAGGTTGGGACGCTTCCGTGTCCTACATCTGGGACGAAGCTGCTGACGGTGGCGACGATACACTCGACCAACTGTCGATCGGTGTTGCCGGTATGGTGGGTAACTTCACTGTTGCTCTGGCCTACCAGGCAGAAGACACAGACGTTGGCACAGCTTCCGGCGACTTCAACCCTGACGAAATCTTTGGTCTGTCGGTTGGCACATCGTTCGGCGGCGCAGACGTGACTTTCGCTTACGCTTCCAACAACACCATCAGCGAAGACTTCGATCGGTATCGAAGTTGCTTACCCAGTTGGTCCTGTGACCCTCGGCGCATACTTCGTATCCGAAGGCGGCGCACTGGTTGCTGACGGCTACGGTATCTCTGCTGAATACGCAGACGGCCCAATCGCTGTTTCCGTGAACTACGAAGTTCTGGACGATGGCCTTGCTGCAAACACAACTGCAGAAGACTGGTCGATCGAAGGTTCGTATGACGTAGGCAACGGCCTGACCGTTCTGGCCGGTGTTGCTGATGCAGGCGAAGACTTCTACGTAGCCGGTTCTTACGATCTGGGCGGCGGCGCGACACTTCTCGTGTCCTATGCTGACGACCAAGACACAGACTCCGGTGACGAAGTTGGCGATCCTGAGTATCAGGTCGGCACAACTGTCGAGGTTTCCTTCGAGTTCTAATCGAACCCCGAAGTTATCCTAAAGAGAGAGCGGTCCTTCGGGGCCGCTCTTTTCTTTTGGGCATATGACAGGCTATGCATGACGGGAAAATGAGGGGCAGGCAAACCTATGGCGATGATGAACAAACCCGCACTGGATCAGGCGTTCAAACGCGCAGCCGCCGCCCACAAGGCCGGCAATCTGGCCGAAGCAAAAGCCGGGTTCGAGCGCATAATCAAGGCCGTGCCGAACATGGCGCAGGCAAGGTTTCAACTGGCACGTATTCTGCTGGAAGCGGATGACGCAAAAGGTGCGGTTATCCATCTTGAAGCGGCCCGCAAGTCCGCCCCGAAACAGCCACCGGTCTGGCAACTTAGCGCGATAGCGCTTGGCGTACTTGGAGACACCGCGCGGATTGACAAATTCAACGCCGAACTGCGCGCCGCGCCCATCCCCGCCACCGTCAAATCCGATATCGCGGCAAAGATGAAATCCGACCGCCCCGCAGAATTCGGTGGTGCCCCCAAGGCAGAAATGGATGCGTTGATCGCAGCACTGGTGCGCCGGGATGGCGATCAGGCATTCGACATCGCGCAACGACTTGATACGGCGCACCCCGGCAACGCCCTGATCCTGAACGCCCTTGCAACGGCTTATGAATTGAAAGGTGACGCAACCGCCGCTGACGTCATTTTCCGCAAGGCCATTCGCACCGATCCCTATGCTGCCACCGTGCGCACCAATTACGCCCGCTACCTAAGCGAGCGCGAGCAGTTTCTGCCTGCGTCCCAACACCTTGAGCGGGCAACGCAACTTCAGCCCGACAACCCCAAACTGCTGATCATGTGGGCTGTTGCCCTTTGCGAAATCAAACAAGCCCGCCAGGCCGAGGAGGCCGCACACAAGGCAATTGAGCTGAGTGGCGGCGACCCCGAGGCCAAGCTTGCCCTTGCCCGCGCACAATCACTGAACCAAAAGCCTGACGCGGCGGTTGCCCTGTTCAACGAACTTGTCGCGGCAAATGCCTGCATGCCACGCGCATTGATTCAACGGGCCAACCATTATCAACACAGCGGTGATTTCGAAGCGTCCAACACCGATTATCTGGCCGCCCTCGCGCAAAAGCCCGATATGACGGAACTGTTCTATCAGATTGCCGTAGGGCGGAAATTTGCAGCTGATGATCCCGTCATTCCGATTCTGGAAGACCGTGCAAAAGCCGCATCACCCGATGGAATCGACGTAAATATCGCGTTTGCACTCAGCAAGATCTACGAAGACACCAAGCAATATGATCGGGTTTTCACCTACCTCAATGCGGCAAACGCGACGCTGGATGAGGCATGGAATCCGGACCGATATGGCAATTTTGAAAACCACGTCCACGAAATCGCGCTAAAGGTTGACCTTCAAAAGGTCGCAGCTAACTCGCCCAATCGTGCCAACCCCATTCTGGTAACAGGCTTGCCAAGGTCAGGAACGACGTTGACCGAACAGATCCTTGCGGCCCATTCCACGATGACAGGTGTCGGAGAGGCGCTCTGGTCACGCGCGGCCTTGCATCCTGTCATGGCCAGCAAGGCCGCTGCGGACTGGACGGAGAACGATCTGACCGCGGCCCTGAATACACTGGGCAGCGAATATGAACGGATGGCGCGCCAAGACTTTCCAAATGCCGGCCGCATGGTGGACAAGGCACTTGGAAACCACGAACAAATCGGCCTGTTGCGCGCGGCGATGCCCGATGCCCGCATTGTCGTTCTCAAGCGTGATCCAAGGGACAATCTGCTATCGATCTACAAGAACCGCTTTGCCGCAGGCAGCCTGAAATACAACACAGACATGCGTGCCCTTGCCCATTACTATTCCCGTTTCCTCAAGTGGCTGGATTACTGGCAAGACCTGTGGCCCGACAGTTTCCATGTCCTGGATTACGACAAACTGACCGCTGATCCCGAAGGTGAAGCGCGCAAACTTCTTGCCTATTGCGATCTGCCTTGGGAGGACGGCGTGCTGGACTTCCACAAGTCCGACAATTCCGTGCGCACCCTGTCGGTCTATCAGGTGCGCCAGCCGATTTACCGCAGTTCCGTGCGCAGTTGGGAACGTTATGCCGACGAACTTGCGCCACTGTTTGACGCACTCAAGGAATTTGGCGTGCCATTGCCTGACTAAGGCACGCGACAGACTCTTGTGAGGACTGGCAACATTGGCTAGGTATTCAGGGACAAATACATGGGGGCCGGGTTTTGGCACATATCCTTTCGTTTCGTTCGCTTATTGCTGCGGGTTCGCTGGCCGCGCTGACGGCCTGTGGCAGTTCCGGCAGCCTGGGTGGCAGCAACCCTTTTGGCAGTATCGGCAGCCTTGGCATTTCCGGTGGCGGTGCACGCGCGACTGATACTCCAACGCGGCAAGCCGTGCGCACACGCGGGGCCGAAAATGTAGCAGTAAACCGCTACCTTTGGGCCGCGTCGATTGATGTATTGAACTTCCTGCCGATCGAAAGCGTTGATCCGTTCACCGGCGTGATTTCGATGGGCTTTGGCACCCCGCCGGGTGGCAGCCGCAGCTATCGTGCAACGATTTACATCACCGATCCCGCACTTGATGCCCGTTCGCTCAACCTGTCGCTGCTGACGCGCGGCGGACCGGCAAGCGTCGAAACAACCCGCGCCGTCGAGGACGCGATCCTGTCACGCGCGCGCCAGCTACGGATTGCGGACGGACGGCTTTAGGCCCGCACGGCACCTTCCCTTGCGACCGCGCCGGGCCTGCAATACGCCCGGCGTTTCACATTCAAGGACCATATCCATGTCCCCCTACTCTCCTGCTGAAATCGAAGCCAAGTGGCAAGCCGCCTGGGACAAGGCCGGCACATTCAAAGCCGTGCGCACAGCCGACAAGCCGAAGTATTACGTGCTGGAAATGTTTCCCTATCCTTCGGGGCGCATTCATATCGGCCATGTGCGCAACTACACCATGGGCGATGTGATCGCGCGCTACAAACTGGCGACGGGCCACAACGTGCTGCACCCGATGGGGTTTGATGCCTTTGGGATGCCTGCTGAAAATGCGGCGATGGCATCCGGCGGCCACCCCAAGGATTGGACATACCAGAACATCGACGACATGGTCGCGCAGATGAAACCGCTGGGGTTCGGGCTTGACTGGTCGCGCATGTTCGCGACCTGTGATCCCGAATATTACGGCCAGCAGCAGGCCCTGTTCATCGACATGCTGGATGCGGGCCTGATTGACCGCAAGAATGCCACCGTGAACTGGGATCCGGTCGATATGACCGTGCTGGCCAACGAACAGGTGATCGACGGCAAAGGCTGGCGATCAGGGGCCGAGGTTGAGCGCAAAGACCTGACCCAGTGGTTCTTCAAGATTTCCGACATGGCCGAAGAACTGCTGGACGCGCTTGACGGGCTGGACGACTGGCCCGCCAAGGTCAAACTGATGCAAGCCAACTGGATTGGCAAATCGCGCGGCCTGCAATTCGCCTTTTCGATGATCGACGGCCCCGCGGGCCATGACCGGATCGAGGTTTACACAACCCGCCCCGACACCTTGATGGGCGCATCGTTCATCGGCATTTCGCCCGATCACCCGCTGGCCAAGCAGCTGGAACAGGACAACTCCGATCTGGCCGCCTTCAACGCGGAATGCCGCAAGGGTGGCACCACCGAAGAGGCGCTGGAAAAGGCCGACAAAATGGGGTTCGACACGGGCCTGCGTGTGCGCCACCCGTTTGATACCGCATGGGAACTGCCCGTTTATGTCGCCAACTTCATCCTGATGGACTATGGCACTGGCGCGATTTTCGGCTGCCCCGCCCATGACCAACGCGATTTCGACTTTGCCACGAAATACGGCCTGCCGATCATCCCGACCTTCCTGCCGTCAGCGGATAGCGACCCCGAACTGACCGAGGCCTTCGTTCCGACGAAAACCGAAATGGTCCATTGGGTCGCGCCGTTCAACTGGGACGCGGCGACCACCGGCGCCGATGCCATCGACGCCGCAATCGCGTTCTGCGAATCCAATGGCGTGGGCCAAGGTGTCACCAAATTCCGCCTGCGCGATTGGGGCCTGTCGCGGCAGCGCTATTGGGGTTGCCCGATCCCTGTTGTGCATTGCGATACCTGCGGCGTGGTGCCGGAAAAGAAGGACAACCTGCCCGTCGAGCTGCCCTATGATGTGACATTCGACATCCCCGGCAACCCGCTTGACCGCCACCCCACATGGCGTGATACGGCTTGCCCGTCTTGCGGGAAACCTGCCAAGCGGGAAACCGACACGATGGACACATTCGTGGATTCGTCATGGTATTTCGCGCGCTTTACCTCGCCCCATGCGGATACGCCCACGAGCGCCGAAGACGCCGCCTATTGGATGAACGTCGATCAATACATCGGCGGGATCGAACACGCGATCCTGCACCTGCTTTATTCGCGGTTCTTTGCCCGCGCGATGCAGAAAACCGGCCACCTGCCCGCCAAGGCGATCGAACCGTTTGATGCGCTGTTTACGCAAGGGATGGTGACGCATGCGATCTACAAAACAGCCGGCAAGGACGGGCGTCCCGTCTATCATTATCCCGAAACCGTTGAATTACGTGACGGGAGCGGGTTCCTCAAGGATGGCACGCAGGTCGAAATCATCCCCTCTGCCAAGATGTCCAAATCCAAAAACAACGTAGTGGATCCGGTCGCGATCATTGACCAATACGGGGCCGATACCGCCCGTTGGTTCGTGCTATCCGACAGCCCGCCGGAACGGGATGTGGAATGGACGGCATCGGGTGCCGAAGCGGCGTTCAAGCACCTGTCGCGCGTGCATCGGATTGCAAGCGACATCGCTGAAACCAGCGAAGCAGCCGCGCCCGAAGCTGACCAACAACTGCTCCGCGAGATGCACAAGACCATCTTTGATGTGACCCAAGGCGTCGAAAGCTTCGGCTTCAACGCCTCCATCGCCAAACTCTACGCCTTTACCAACACGCTTGCCAAATCCAAGGCGGGTGCGGACGCAAAACGCACAGCCATGCGCACGCTCGCGCAACTCATGTCACCCATGACGCCACACTTGGCCGAAGATATCTGGGCGATGCTGGGCGGTGAAGGCCTGATCGCCAACGCCCCCTGGCCCACGGCGGACGAGGCGATGCTGGTCGAGGATACCGTGACCCTGCCGATCCAGATCAACGGCAAGCGGCGGTCGGAAATCACCGTGGCCAAGGACATGCCAAAGGACGAGATTGAAAAACTTGTGCTGGCGGATCAAGCTGTGGTGCGCACCCTTGACGGGGCCGCGCCGAAAAAGCTGATCGTCGTGCCAGGAAGGATCGTCAATGTCGTCATCTAGCCCCGCCTTACCCCGCCGCGCCCTGATCCTTGGGGCGCTTGCCTTGGGCGGCTGCGGCTTTGCACCGGTTTACGGCACATCCGGTGCAGGCGGGGCGTTGCGCAACGCTGTCGATATCGAAACGCCTGCCACCCGTGAAGGGTTCCGCCTGCGCGCGCGCATTGAAGATCGGTTAGGGCGCACGGCATCGCCGCGCTATCGCTTGCGGGTCGCGCTGGATATCGATGCAAACCCAGTTGCAATCACGACCCAGCAAGATACGACGCGCTACAACCTGCCCGGCATCGCAACATGGACATTGATGGAAATGGGTGATGATACCGCCCTTGCCAGCGGTCAGGTCGACACATTTACCGCCTATTCCGCGGCCGGCACTACGGTTGCGACCCTTGAAGCCGAAGGCGATGCGCGCGACCGGCTTGGGACGGCCCTTGCCGATCTGATCATCACGCGGTTGATGATCGCCGCGCAGGACCTTTAGCGCGATGAAACTGAACCCGCGCGACGCATCCGGCTATTTTCGCAAGCCCGATCCTGACCGCACGGGCCTGTTGATTTTCGGCGCCGATGCCATGCGCGTCGCCCAACGACGCCAAGAGGTTATCGCCGCACTTGTTGGCCCCGAGGGCGAGGCCGAAATGCGGCTGACCCGTATCAACGCCGGTGATCTGCGCAAGGACCCCGCATTGCTGACTGACGCGATCAAGGCGCAGGGGTTTTTCCCGGGTGCGCGCGTCACTTTTGTCGAGGGGGCGACAGATGGGCTGGCCAAGGTAATTGGTGACGCGCTCGCGGATTGGCGGCAAGGCGATGCCCAAGTCATCGTGACCGCTGGCCAACTGACGGCCAAGTCCGCCCTGCGCAAACTGTTCGAGGCGCACACAAACGCCTATTGCGTGGGTCTTTACGACGATCCACCCTCGCGCGACGAGATCGAGGCGATTGTCAAAGCTGCAAACTTGCGGCCCCTGAGCCGCGATGCGATGGAGCAGCTGACGGTTCTGTCGCGGATGCTTGAACCCGGTGATTTTCGCCAAACGGTCGAAAAACTTGGGCTTTACAAACATGGCGACGACACCGAGGTCAGCATTGCCGACATCAGCGCCTGCGCGCCACAATCAAGCGAAGCGGCGCTGGATGATGTCCTCAATATCGTCGCTGAGGCCAAGGCCGACCAGATCGGTCCGACCCTGCGCAAGCTTTATGCCCAAGGTGTGAACCCTGTGGCGCTGTGTATTGGCGCAAACCGCCATTTTCGGGCGCTGCATACCGTTGTAAGTGATCCCGGTGGCGTGAATGCGGGCATAGGCCGGTTGCGCCCGCCTGTGTTTGGTCCGCGCCGTGACCGGATGGCGCGCCAGGCTAGCCAGTGGGGGCGTGCCAACCTGGAAGATGCGCTTGCCCACCTGATTGATACCGATCTTCAGCTACGCTCGGCCGATACGGCGCCAAAAGGTGCGCTGGTTGAACGAATGCTGATCCGCATCGCCATGTTGGCAAAGCGCACGGCGCGCTAGCCCGATCCGCGGTGGCAGAACCCAGACAACAAGCACAAGCTGACCCGTCAAAAGGACACATGCCGCCAGGTTTAGGCCAATCGCCGCGCCCGCGCCCGCGATGCCCAGGATGATGGCGGCAAAAAATCCGATGCTTGTCCAGACAACCGGACCTGCAATTCCACCAACTATGCCACGACCCACCGCAACCTTGACCCATGCCTCGCTAACGGCGCGCAGAACCAGTGCAAGCAACATCAGGCGTGCAAACCAAAGGTCGGACGGCAGCAGTTCGGGCCCGTTCGGCGACAGCGCATTTAGAACATCGGGCAACCAGATTGCGAGCGTCAATCCCGCCGCGCCAACCCCGGCCGCCTGCACCAAAGTCGCCCGCCAAAGCAGGCTATGTGCACCTGTTGGCCCCAAGCGCGCAGCCAGCCCGTCAAGCCCGATCAGCAGCACTGTCGCAAGCTGCCGCAAGTATCCCAGCACGACGAATATCAAGGCCAGTGTCACAAATTCCGGTGGTGGCAAAAGCACCCCGGCAACAATCACCGGCAACCGCAACGTGAACTGACCCGACAGCGCCAAAAGCCCGGTTTGGCGCAATAATACCCAAGGATTTATCGGGTGCGCAGCCTGTTGCGCGACTGGCCCCGCAGGCCAAAGCATAGCCAAACCCATCAGGCCAACCAGCGAAACGCATAGCGCTTGAAAGAACCAAAGCATCACTTGGTCAAGCGGACTATCGCCAGCCAAACGACTGACCAGCACAAAGCAGGCAAGCTCGGCGCAACGCCGCGCCGCTACATGGCAGGTGAATGTCAGCTGTTGGCCTGCAACAAGGAAAGCAGCCAATTTGGGTGCGAGGGCCGTGTGAACAAGCCCCCAGATCAGCGAACTTGCCAACCCCCATGCCAGAAGGTGTGGCGCGAACATGCCCTGCGTTGCGCTAAATACAACCCCTGCCCCAAGACCCCCGATTGTCACAATAGCCAACAGTAACCAGCGAATCTGTTGGTTGGCGCGGGCCTGACCGCGCACAAGTAGCGGCACCGAGACAGTTTCAGCGATATTTCCAGGCAGCATTGCAACCCAGCGCCACGCCAGAACCATCAGGTAAAGGCCAAGCAAATCCTGCCCCATGCCCGCGACAAGGCGGATCATCCAAAGGCCGATACCCAGCGTTACGAACAAACGGATTGCGTTAACAAGCGCGTTATTTAACAGGCGTTTCTGCATTTTTTCCTTGCGCGACGTCAACATGCGGTGACAAAAAGTGGCACGTTCTGGGAAGGCTATCATGTGAGCTGTTAACAATTGATGTTAGGCGGATCGCCGCGAGTAACCGGTTTAGCGCAAAAAATTTTGCGAACTGCGCGCTCTAGTTGTATAAGTTGTGGATTGAATGTTAACGAAGTGGCCGCCAGTTGTGATCGATTTTCTTGATAATCTCTCTCGACCAGCCAAGCGCGCCATTTTGTTGTTCATGGATGTTGCCCTGGTTCCTGTCGCGATCGTGTGTGCATTTGCGCTGCGTTACGGTATGCCAAATCCGGCACCGGTCGTCTTGAATGAAATCCCCCTTTTGCTGCTTGTGACGGTTCTGTCGGGTGGGATCATCAACGCTATGGGCTTGCCACGGATCAAACTTCAATCGCTCGAAGTGCAGGCGGTCGCGCGTATCGCCCTGACAGCGGCGATCCTTGCCGTATCTGCAATCGTCGCCAGCTATCTTATCGCATCGGGCGAGCCGCGCTCGGTTCCGCTGATATTCGGGGCGGTGTTTTTTGGCATGTCGCTTGGCACGCGGCTGATCGCGATTACCCTTCTCGAAAAGCTGCGTGAACGCGGCACCACTCGCCTTCCGGTTGCAATCTACGGCGCCGGATCGGCTGGTGTTCAACTGGCTGCTGCGCTGCGCAGTTCGCGCGAGGCGCGCGCGGTTGTCTTTGTCGATGACAATCCGTCCTACGATGGGCTGATGGTGGCGGGACTTCCCGTCAAGTCACCCAATGTCTTGCGCGGCATGGCCGATCAGGGACGCATCAAGCGGGTTCTGTTGGCCCTGCCGTCTGTCACATCTACGCGCAAAAACGAAATCCTGCGCCGTTTGTCGGACCTGCCCTGCGAGGTGCAGATGCTGCCATCCCACGGTGAATTGCTCGAGCGTGGCTCGATCGAAGAAAATCTGCGCACGGTCACACCCGATGAATTGCTGGGGCGCAACAAGGTTGACCTGAACGTGCCCGATGTTGCCAAGGCATATGCGGGCCGGTGCGTTTTGGTGACTGGCGCGGGAGGGTCCATCGGCTCGGAACTTTGCCGCCAGTTGCTGGACTGTCAGCCGCGCAAGATCATCCTTTATGACCACAGCGAATTTGCGCTTTATTCAGTCGAACGCGACCTGCGCAAGCTGCTGGTCGGCAAAAACATCGCCCTGCGCGCCCAACTTGGGTCCGTCACCGACAAGGACGGCGCGACCCGTGTTCTCCGCGAGAACAACGTCGAAATCGTGCTGCACGCCGCCGCCTACAAACACGTTCCCCTGGTCGAGGACAACGAGGTCGCCGGTGCGCGCAACAACGTGTTGGGCACGCATTGCATGGCCGAAGCAGCCTGTGAAGCAGGTGTCGAACGTTTCATTCTGGTGTCCACCGACAAGGCCGTGCGCCCGACCAATATCATGGGCGCGACCAAGCGCTTGGCGGAACTGGTCATCCAGGACATTCAAACCCGCCGACCCAAGACCAAACTGGCAATGGTCCGCTTTGGCAATGTGCTTGGGTCGTCGGGATCGGTTCTGCCCTTGTTTCAAAGCCAGATCGAAATCGGCGGCCCTGTCACCGTCACCCATTCAGACGTCACGCGCTTTTTCATGACAATCCCCGAAGCTGCGCGGCTTGTGCTTTTGGCCGGGGCCTATGCCGAAGGCGGCGATGTGTTCGTCCTTGATATGGGCAAGCCGATCAGGATCATCGACATGGCCCGCCGGATGATCGAACTTAGCGGACAGCGCGTCAAGGAAGACGGCGACATTGGCGGCATTGCAATCGAAGTGACAGGGCTACGCCCCGGCGAGAAGCTTTATGAAGAACTGCTGATTGACGACGAAAGCCTGCGCGCGACTCCGCACGAAAAGATCCTGCGGGCGCACGAGGATTATCTCTCCGAAATTGAAACGGCGGCGATGTTCCGCGACCTGCGCGAAGCTGTGACAACAGGCGACAAGGAACGCGTGCGCCGAAATGTTGCGAAATATGTGATCGGTTATCACCAGCAGGGTGTTGCATCCGCGTGATCAAAGCGCCCTGAATACTGCGAAACCCCGTCGATATTGTGTCACAATCGTCAGGTAACGACACAAGACCGCGCCCGCTATCAGGAGAGCCTTGCCCATGTGCAGCATTTGCCAAGCCATGAATCCCACAGAGGATTACACGTTTCACACCGTCCCGATGACATCAGGGCCGATGATGGCTGCACTCAGCGAAACAGGTGATGCAACGGGCACATTCCCCGGCATGGGCGCCTGGGGTGGCGACGTGATTGCCGATGGCGACACATTTGATGGCACGATCGCCAGCAACAGCGATGTGGACCTGATCCAGGTTGTCGTCGAAGCGGGCAGCACGTGGACCTTCCAGATGGAGGAGACAGGCACCAATGGCGGCAGCTTTGATCCCTACATGCAACTGTATGACGCCAGCGGCACATTGGTCGACAGCCAAAACACCTGGTCGATCAGTGGCGGTAACTACACCTCGATCATGAGCTACACAAACAGCGGCGCAACCGATCTGACTCTTTACCTAAGCGCCTCGGACTACGCCGGGTTTGGCGCGGGCAACGGCACCTATACGATCAGCGCTGACAAGGTGATTGACGGGCCTTACGGCGATTTCACCGTGACCGAAGTGGCCAACATGCTGACATCAGGCACGCGGTCTTACGGGCTTTCGACACAGACCTACGCGTGGGACGTTGATGTGGGTGATGCCCTCACAACGAACGACAGTATCGACGTCGACATATCGCGCCTTGATGCAACGGGACAACTGCTTGCCACTGCCGCGCTTGAAGCATGGTCGATGGCAGTCGGGATCGACTTCAACTTTACGTCCATGTCTTCTTCTGGTGGCTTTTCCACCAGCGGCAACGGCATTATCTTTTATGACAACGACGACGGGGCCTATGCAAACACACAGTTTTATACCTCGGGCGAAATCATCAATGCGTTTGTGAACGTCAGCACGGACTGGCTTTATGGGGGTGGGGGCATCTCGGCGCAGGGCACCACGATCGACAGCTATTCGTTCCAGACCTACATCCACGAAATCGGCCACGCCTTGGGGCTAAGCCATGGCGGGTTCTACAACAGCAGCGCAAATTACGCTGACGATGCGGCCTATGCGAACGACAGTTGGCAGATGTCGGCGATGTCCTATTTTTCGCAGACCGAGAATACGAGCATCACCGCCGACAAGGCCTATACCTTTACGCCGATGATCGCTGACATGCTGGCCGCGCAGATGTTATACGGCGTTGCCGGAGATTTGCGCACAGGCAACACGACCTATGGCGTGGGATCAACAGCGGGTGGCTATTACGACGATTTCGCCACCTATGCCGGCGACCTTGCGATCACAATCATCGACGACGGCGGGATCGACACGATCAGTTTCAGCACGACAGTTGCCAACCAGACGGTCAATCTGGGGGATGGCGAAATATCGGATGTGCAGGGGCTGATCGGCAATCTGATCATCAACACCGGCACGATCATCGAAAACTTCATTTCCGGGTCGGGCAACGACAACCTGACGGGCAACGCCGTCAAGAACGTCATCAGTGCCGGGAACGGCAACGATACGGTCGCGGGCCTTGATGGTGATGATATCCTGCACGGGAACGGCGGCGACGACATGATGACCGGCGACACCGGCGCGGACACGCTCAACGGTGGCAACGGTGCTGATACGCTGGATGGCGGCAGCGAGGATGATGTGATCCGCGGTCAGGGCGGCAATGACGACATCACTGGCGGGGATGGCAACGATTCAATCTTTACCGGTATCAACGACGACACGGCCTATGGCGGCGCGGGCAATGACAACATGCTTGGGCAGGGCCAGGTCGACACCCTGTTTGGCGGCGCGGGCAATGACACGCTTTCGGGTGGATCGGGCAATGACGTGCTTGATGGCGGCGCGGATGACGACACCCTTTATGGCAACGGAAACAACGACACGCTTTATGGTCAGGCCGGCGACGATTTCTTGCTGGGCGCAGCCGGATCAGACGTCTTGTTTGGCGGGGGCGGGCACGACACGCTGAACGGATCAACCGGCAGCGATGTGATCACCGGTGGCAGCGGCAACGACACGATGAATGGTGGCGACAATGCTGATACCTTTGTCTTTGGCACCGGCTTTGGCGATGACCGGATTAACGCCTATGAACAGGGTATTGATACGCTGCAACTGGATGATGCGATCTGGGGTGGTGGCTTGACGGCGCAGCAGGTTGTCGCAACCTATGGCAACCTGAACGGCGCAGGCACGATCCTGACGCTTGATTTCGGTAGCGGCAACATCATTGAGGTGCAGTCAGGCGGCGGCATCAACGACGCCACGCTCCACCTTGATCTGTCGATCGTCTAGTAGTTGTCGTAGCCAACGCCGTATGATGCATAGCCATACTGCTTGAGCCCCTTGGGATCGACCTGCGTCAGCATGGTGCCCAGCACCTTACCGCCCGCGCTTTCCAGCGCGCGGATGCCCTGACGCACCTGTTCGCGGCCCGTCTGATCCCAGCGCACGGCATAGATCACACCATCAACCTGACGGCACAGCACACGCGCATCCGGCACCGCCAGAACCGGGGGTGTGTCGATGATGATCACGTCAAAACGTGTGCGCAGGTCAGCGATGAAGTCATGGAACTTGTTTGATGAATAAAGGTCCGAAGCATTGGCGCCGGTTGCCTCGCCCTGAAGCACCGAAAAGCCGCCCTGATGGACAACGGCGTCATCCAGTGACACCTCGCCCATGAACACGGAAACCAGGCCGGCCTTGCCCTTGATGTCAAAGTAGTTCGAGAATACGCGCCGCCGAATGTCGCCTTCGATCAAAAGCACCTTCTTGCCCAGCGCGGCATAGTTGTTGGCCAGCATGATCGAATGGGTCGTTTTACCTTCGCCCGGTTGCGAGGATGTCACCATGATCACCTGCGGCGGGTTATCGACGTTGGACATCATCACCGAGGTGCGCAGGTTGCGCACCGCCTCGCCCGCCGGCGAATTTGGTGTCTCCTTGATAAATCGCATCAGGTTCTTGCGATCACGCGACGGCAGCAGCGGAATCTGCCCCAGGACAGCGTGCCCCGAAGCCGCCTCAAGCTCGTCAGCGGTGCGGAAGGTGTTTTGGCGATATTCACGCACCAGCACCAGCGCGATACCCAGCAGCAGACCAAAGACAAGCCCAAGCGGCAAAAGTGTCGACAAACGCGGCGACACAGGACCACCAGGAACAAACGCCGTGCTAAGGACGCGCGCATCTGCTTCCTGAATGCCTTGCTGCACGCTCGTCTCCTTGAGACGGTTCAGGAAATACTCGTAGATCAACCGGCTCGCCTCGGCCTCGCGGCGCAACTGTTGCAACATCACCAGATCCGCGGATTGCATCTCGATCTGGGCCTGCAAGTCTGCGACCGCCTGGGTCAGCGTTGTCGTTTGCATGGTGCTGCGATCAGCGACATTGCGTGCCGTGTCCAAAACGGCCGCGAACCGCTGTTCCGCCAGTTCTGCGTCGCGGGTGCCAGCCTGAACCCCCTGCCAGATCTGACGCAGGACCGTATCATCGGCAACCGCGACCATCTCGGCCATGTCGCCGCTGTTCTGAACCGCCACAA
The DNA here is from genome assembly GCF_042466115.1 of Octadecabacter sp. R77987. Taxonomy (NCBI): domain Bacteria; kingdom Pseudomonadati; phylum Pseudomonadota; class Alphaproteobacteria; order Rhodobacterales; family Roseobacteraceae; genus Octadecabacter; species Octadecabacter sp. R77987. The sequence goes on from NZ_JAXHBQ010000001.1 coordinate 1,880,541, forward strand.
GGGCATCGACGCGTTGGGATGCTGTTTGCGCGCTTACCGTCACGCCAGCAAGCCGGTCGCGCAGATCCTTGAGTTGACGGTTCAGACCCTCAAGACCTTCGGGGCCGGCAAGGTCGGTCTCGGTTTCAAACTGCTGGACGGCGGCATCGGCATCTTCAAGTTCGACCTTGAGGCGGGACACGCGTTCGGTCAGCCATTCCGTTGCCCTTTCGGTTGCCGCAAATTTCAGGTCCACCTGATCCTGAATATAGGCCTCGGACAGGGTATTTGCGATCAAGGCGGACTTGCGCGCATCAAGCGTGACAACGGTAATGCGAAACACAAGGCTTTGGCGCACGTTGGTCACGTTAATCGCAGCCAGAACGCCATCAATCGTCAGGTCGCGCTGTTGTTCCTGTGACAGTTCACGCCGCGGCAAACCCAGCAGGCGTGCGATCGGTTCTTGGGGTTGCAGTGCCGGGTTAAATTCGGGGTCGCTTGTCAGGTCCAGCTGCGCCACCACCTTGCCGACAAGGTTGCGCGAACGCAGCACTTCGATTTCCGTGTAAACGGCCGCCGAATCCGCCCCCAAGGCGGAAATCACACTTTCCAGCTCAAGCACCTGCCCTTCGCGGCTTTCCAGCGCGATCACCGTGTGTGCCGAATAGCGGGGCTTGGCAAGTTCGAGCACATAATACGCTGTCGCGGCCACAAACAGAACAACCATGAACCCGATCAGGATTTTTCCGCGCCACAGGATCGCAAGCACATCAAGCGGTGACAGGCCACCACCGCGCAGGTTCTCTTGCAAGGACGCTTGATCAGGTCGCACTGCCAGCGATGGATTTGGAGTATTCATGACCAACGGACCCAGATTGTTCGATTTACGCCTTCTAGGCCAACAACTGCCAAGTTTGAAGGGGAATACGCGGTCAGTTTACGCATGCCCGACCCCGTGCAGATGGGCGCGTGCGCCCAAACTGCCCATAATGCTGATGAAAAGCACCACCGCCCCCAGCAAAACGGCTTCGGTTACAAGCTGGAACGAAAACGCCCCAAGTGAAGAGTTGAGCAACAGGCTGACCTTGGACACAATCAGCAAACGAAACAGCAAGCCGCCAAGCGTCATGCTGCGCGCCTGCAACATCTGCTTTTCAATGCGCAGGAATGCGGTCATCACAGCGGCAAACAGCATGATCCCCAAGGGAATGCCGAACGACAGGATGCTTTCAAGCAGAAAGCCCGGTGTAACACCGTTCTGGGCACGATAAAGATAGACCTGTTCGGCGATAATCGGGCCCGTTTCCTTGTAAAATATGATCTGGTCACCCAGAAACGGTTCAAAGATGAAGCCAAATACAATCGGCCCCATCCATGGCTGCAGTTCAGCCCATGACATCACTGCGCCGATCTTGGCAAAGTCGAGGAAATACCGCGACTGCACCGCTTTTTCGACGCCAAACAAAAGCGCGTCACTCAGGGATGTCAGTTCGGCATTGGGCCGCAACGCGGAAATCAGGATCAGCGCGGGAAGAATGAACGCCGCCAACCGCAAGAAGCGCCGTATATTGAAGGTGCCCAATATCAGCTGCAAATAGATGACTTCCAAAACAAAGCTGATCAGAATTGCGCGTTGGGAAAAGACAACCGCAGGACCAATGACCGCCAAGACAACAACAAGAAACATGAGCTTGTCGATCAGGCTGCCCGTCTGGACCACGCGGATATAAAAGATCGCCGCAATCAAGTGGCAAAACACGGCAAGACGCAACAGGACCCAGGTCAGACCCCTCTCGCCCAACTCGGACCGTTTGCCGGATAAATCCTCGATCAGGGCCTCGGCACCCAAAGACACGACCGCAAGCACGGCGGCGGCAACAAACACGGGCGCAATCAGGTAGATTGACCAATGCACCAGGGGGGCCTGCTGGCGGTCACTGGACACGTGATGAAGCGGCCCGGACACCGCAAAGGCAATGAAAGTCGCAAGGGTGGCGGCGACAACAATCGTCAAACCCAGCGAAATAACCCGCGCCGGTTCCGCATATCCAAAGAAGTGAACGACAGCGTCCGCGCCCAGCGCCGGTGCGTCGGTTGCATAAAGCACGTAAGGCAGCCGCACCGTAAACTCGAATACCGCCAGAACCACAACGAACAACAACAGCGGCGAAATGATCCGTCGGTCTTTGGTCATTTGCGAACAGCCCCCATTAGGAATGCAAACGCAGCAGCAGACCCTGCATAGGCGATGTAAAGCACCATAAGCGAAATTTCCCAAGGACCAAACAGGCATAGGGCCGCGGCCACGGCGACCAACACCAGTTTGGCCACAAATGCCAGACGATACCCTTGCACACGGTTGGTCATGTAGAGGAACAACAGGCCGATCCGGTCGCACATGACAGCGCCAATCAGGATCGACGGCAAGATCACGGGCGCATTGACGGCGGGAAAGGCAACGGCATTCAACGGTTGCCATGCCACCAGAACAAAAACGCCGTAAGCCAAGCCCGCGCCGCAGAACAGGAAAACGCGACGGACAAAACCAGCCGTATCAAACGCGCGCCGTTCGCGGTCGAAAATCGCGCGCGCATCGGCGCGGTAGATCACGGCAAACAGCGTCGAAATCGGACTAAGAACCCAAGTGGCACAGACGCCGGACACAATGATCATCGTTTGCAGATCAAGGTGGGACAGCATGTAGCGATCCCATTGGAACGTGAACCCCGTCACGGCAAAGAACGCAAGCAACCACACCAGTTCGCCGCGTGCGGGAACAAAGGCGGGGGGCCTGGCCTGCGCCACACCCGACCACCGCGCCGCAATGGCAGGAACAACCGCGAACAGGACCGACCCGCCAAGAAATGCGACGGGTCCACCGAATTGCAACAATAGCCAAACCATGCCAAGCCGCGACACTGCCGTCAAAGCCGGCACAGCGGCGTGCGCAATGCCCGACCTGTCAAACTGCAATCCCGCCAGTGTCGTCGTGCCACGAAATGTCAACGGGATAGCCAGCGCATATAGCAGCGTATCAAACCAGGGGATCATACCCGCCCCGATCAGACGCAACAGCGCGACACCCAGCACGAATGCCGCAATATCAAGCGTGGCGTCGCCGCGGCCAATGTGGGTCATGCGAAACCGCAACTGCATCCGAAACTGCGACAGCAATGCCGTCAGTGGAAAGAACACAGCCTGAAACAGGAAAAACTGCGCGGCCTGCGGTTCGTCCCCGGACCGGACAATCAGAACGACAATGATCAGCGACGCGATCAGGTTCGCCGCAACATACACCGCCGAGACAGCAAGCCGTGTCATGCGTAGCCAAACCGGTCAAGCAATGCACCGGCGTCCTTTTCGACAAGCGCAGCCTGCTTGGCCGAGAGCACATCCTGCCAGCCGCCAACCTTGCCCTTGCGCACGAAATGCGCGCCATCTTTTCCCGTGCGCTGTTTCAGAATTTTGTTGATGTCATGGGCCGCGGCAACGCGGCGCAAGCGGTCGGCGGGCACTGCAAGGCCCAGCCCGTCAAAGATACCGGTCAGCGCCGCAACCGTATCTTCGCGCAGGTCCTCGTAACGCACGATCAAGGTGCCCTCGCGCGATGGGTCACGATAAAAACCACCCCATGTGTAGGCCGGCACAATCGGATCCGTGACCATCCTTTCGATAAACCTGTCGCGCGCCGCAGCTTCGGTTTCGGCACCCGCAAAGACATGCTTGTTCATCAGGTTGACCGCCGGACTGTTAAAGCCATCACCCTGAAACGTCCGGCGACAATGGTGGAAATAGGATTCCGCCACATCGCGCGGATCGCGCACAACTGTGATCTGTCGGGGTGCGGCCAGTGACAGGCGGTGATGCTTGATAATCGCATTGCCAAACCACGGGTAGGTGTTGTCATCAAAGCGCCAATCCAGACAATCCGACAACATCCGACACAGCCACGTCCCCCCCGATTTCGGAAATTCGTTCACGTTGATTGCCTGAAACATCAACGGATTCACCCTTTGATGCACACGCCGCCAGAGGGACCTGACAAGAACCGGATGGCGCTCGATCAGCTTAAACATCGCCCACCTGCGCAATCAAATGTCTCCATTTGCCAAGGATGATCGGCTGTTCAACCGCGCGCGCATGATACGCCTGCACGTGCGGGCGCAGATCCGACCCTGCCAGCAGATCGCTGAGGGCGTTGGCAATGGCATCGGGCGTGGGCGCTGCAGGCACAACGCCAAGCTTTTCATCTGTGATCGTCTGCGCTAGCTGGCTGTCGGGTTCGACCAGCGCAAGCATGGGCAGGCCCAGTCCGATATACGTCAGCACCTTGGACGGATAGGACACGCGATAGATATCCGCAGAGAGCGAGACCAAACCCACGTCGGCGCCCGCGATCAACCCGCGCGCCTGCGCAAAGGGCAGGAACGGTCCAAACCGCACCTGCGGATGGTCGCCCCAGCGCGCGGTCAGGTCGACCAGCGCATCGCCGTCTCCCAAAAACAGCAGTTCGGTGTCCGGTGTTCCGCTGATTGCCTGCACGGCCCCTTCGGCCAGCAAGGGCAGGTTCTGGAACCGGCCAAGGTTCCCGGCAAAGATAACGCGCCGCACACCATCGGGTTTGCGCAGGTTTTCCGGCGCTGCGTCATTTGCTGCAAAGGTATCAAGCGCCACATTGTTGATGATGGCGATTTCAGGCAACGCGCCGCTGGTTCCGTCAATTACCGTTTGGCGCATATCCTGCGACAGAACGACAATCGCCGCCGCCGATCTGCGCGCGATCCCGTCAAGCCAGCGCATGATCCCGACAAAGGGCGCGCGCCCCATACGCCCACCTGCGTAAACCGACACATCCGGGTGAACGTCCTGCATGTGGTAGATGAACTTGGCCCCGACAATCCGCGCCGCCAGTGACGCGGACAACCCTGCCACGACGGGTGGAAATGTCGCGGCTGTCACCACATCGGGACGCTGGCGCAGGATGTGGAAAAACAGCGCGATACAGTAGATCAGGACATTTGCGATCCGCAGCGGCATGTTGCCCTTGCGTTCAGCGAAAACCCAGACCCGGCGCACCTTGACCTGCCCCAGGGTTTCGGACCGTGGCGCGCCTTGTGCACCCCGATAGGACGGCACCGAAGCAAAGACCCGCACATCATGGCCCGCATTGGCCAGGTCATCGGCAATCGTGCGTAACATCACCGCATAGGGCGCCGTGTCTGGCCAGAAATAGCGATGGGTCAGCAGGATTTTCATACGACATGCTTAGCTGTTGGCAACACGCCGGAACGTAAAGCCGCGATCGTCGTCACCCAGATATTCATAGCCAAATTCAACCATGGATTCGGCATAACGATCACCCGTAACAGCGAGCGAGATATACTCCGGCCCGCCTTTGGCCAGCAAGTCCGACATGCCGTGCAGGATTTCCAGCTCGGCACCGTTTGTGGTGATTGAAATGACCTTGGGCAGGGGCAAGGCGTGTTCGGCGAACACCTTGTCCACTGTCGTGACCGGCACATCGACGCGATGATAGCCACGGCGGCGCATTTCTTCGGGGGTCGCTTCGGACAGTTCAACCATGACGGCTGATGCGGGATGTTTTTTGGATTCGTAGAACGACAAGGTCGTATCAGACGACCAAGCACCCGCATTGACGACGATCAGCCGGTCAGAGAACCCGTTGCGCGCGCCATAAGCCTCCATGGCGCGACAGTTGTCGCTGTCCGGCTCCATGACGACCAGCTTGCCGTTACCCGATACCAGATTCATGAAATAGGCGGACCGCGAGCGACCAACCTTGAGCAAGTCTGCGGGCGCACCGATCTGAACGACAACATCATCGGTTTCGATCAGCGAATAAGGGATCGACGCCTTGCGCGCGCGCAACCCCATTTTGTACTTCAACTGTTCGGGCAATGCACCCAACACCCATGATGCCGGGCGGGTCGCGATACGCCAGACACGCTCGGGTATCAGAAGTTTGGTGCGCAGGATCAGGCCGCGATCAGATTTCGATGTCATGTTCAGTTCCGTTCGTTTGTTCGGGGTCGGGTAAACCAGATGGGCCCAAGTGTCTATTCTAATGGCGCGCCAGTTGATGCCATGGCATCGCGGATTGCACATCGGTTTCGTTGATCGCGACAGGCCGTCCCGCAAGAAGCAGCGCAATGGTCTTGGCCGTGCGCAACAAGACGCCCAAGTCGCGGGCAAATGTCCTGCGTTCAAGATAGGCGCGGTCGATCGCGAGTTTCTGCGGCATCACATCGTTGATGTAATGGGTTTCGGGATCGTCCTGCGCGATCTGGTCTTCGGCCGTGGCATAGTAATAGAGCGATCCCGGACTGGTCACACCCGGACGCACGCGTAGGGTTTCCATCATCCAGTCCGTATAGGCCGATTGCACGATTTCAGGCGCTTCGGGGCGCGGACCAACCAGCGCCATCTGCCCGATCAAGACATTTACCAGTTGGGGCAATTCGTCGATCTTGGTTTTGCGCAGCAGATTGCCAAACCAGAATATCCGCGGATCCCGCCCTGCGGTGATGACAGGCCCACCCGCCACGACCCGCATCGTGCGAAACTTGATCATGCGAAACGGTTTGGCGTCCTTGCCGATCCGCGCCGCTTGATAGAACACGGGGCCGCGTGACGACACAAGAATGCCTATTGCCGCGAACAGCAACAAGGGCGCGGTCACGATCAATCCGATCAACGCAACGCAGACATCAAAAATCCGCGTGATCATGTCAGCGCCGCCCGTACAGTGTCGATCACGTAGTCCTGTTCGTCATCTGTCATCGCCATGAACAGCGGCAGCGACACACAGCGCTCGAAATAGACATCTGCTGCGGGGAACACCGCGTTGCCACTCAGGCCCGACCAATAGGTCATCTGATGCAGTGGGCGGTAATGCACCGAGGTGCCGATACCGGCATCACGCAAAGTTTCGATCAAGGCATTGCGATCCTGTGGCGCACCCTGATCGACCTGCACGATGTAAAGGTGCCAGGAATGGCTGTCCCCCGGCGCTGCATGTGGCGGCAAGGTCAGGGGCACGTCCGCAAATGCCGCATCATAGCGCGCGGCAAGCCGCTGTCTGGTCGCGGCAAATTCATCGACGCGGGTCAATTGCACACGTCCCATCGCCGCGGCCATATCCGTCATGTTGTATTTGAAACCGGGTGCGACGACATCGTAAATCCAGCTGGCCTTGGTATCGGTAAAGCGGTTGAACACATCGCGGTCGATCCCGTGCAAACGCATCGTGCGACAGCGCTGTGCAATGTCGGCACTGCGCGTGGTCAGCATCCCGCCCTCGCCAGTGGTCATCGTCTTGTTCGCGTAAAAACTGAACGCGGTGACATCAGCAAAATCAGACCCGATCAATTGCCCCGCGTGCCGCGTTGGCAAGGCATGCGCGGCATCGTCGATGATGAAAATCCCGTGCTGATCAGCAAGTGCGCGCAGCGCCGTCATGTCACAGGCTCGCCCTGCAAAATGCACCGGCATGATCGCCTTGGTGCGTTCGGTAATCGCATTGGCAGCGGCCTGAATGTCGATGCACAACGTTTTCGGGTCCATGTCCACAAACACAGGCCGCGCGCCCAAGTAACGCACGACTTCGGCGGTGGCAGTAAACGTCAGGGTCGGCACGATCACCTCGTCGCCCGCGCCGATCCCCAGCGCCTCAAGGCCAAGGTGAAGCGCAGCAGTCGCGGAATTAACCGCAATTGCTTCGACGTCATTGCCGATGAGTGCAGCAAATTCGGTCTCGAACGCGCCTGCATTTGGACCCGTTGTCAGCCAACCCGAGCGCATGCATTCACTCACGGCCGCGATTTCCGCATCGCCGATGGAGGGGCGAAAAAAGGGCACGCTGGTAATCGTCATCTACTTGTATCCATGCTGCGCGAGGGGCTGCGCGAGAATCTTGTTGATTGTATCTATATCGGCTTGGGGCAGGCCTTCCCACAGTGACCCCTGCGATGTGGACACCCGTGCGCGCCATGTCGCCACAATTGCATCAGGGTCACAAAGTCCTAGCCAATCCACCAACCCACGCAGCGCCGCTTCGTCGTTCACCAGGTCTTCGTAGCGGATTTCATAAACACGGGGGCGGGGAATTTGGGCCAAGTCTTCACCTGCTTGCGTCACGGAGTTGCGCCATTGCCAGGCGCAGACAGCAGCCAACCCCCGGGTGGTGGCGATCTGGTCAATACCGTCGAAACGCGGCCCCCAAACGTTGCCACCCTTGCGCCCCGAAAACAGGCCGCGCAGGATATTACCCGCAAACCAGACAGCGTAACCGATGTTTGACAGCGGCATCTGGCGCAGCTTGACCAGCAACGCGCGCCAGTCGGGTTTCGCCTGCCACATCCGCATCGCGCTTTCGGTCACATCGCGCCCGTCCCGGATCAGATGGACATAGCGCGCATCCGGGTAAACGGCATCGACAAAGGGGACGCGCAGCGTGTTCGAAACAGTCTTTTCGATCACACGTTGGCCCGCTTCGGGTTTGGCAATTCGCGCAATTGCAGCACGGATAAATCCGATCCGTTTTGGCGTTAAAGCCGCAGGATCAAGCCGGTCTGACGGTGCATCGCCAGCGCCATAACGCCAGATGTAATTCACGTCATAAGGCACCGCCGCCAGATCTTGCGAGACCGCCAAAACATCGCGCAGGAACTTGGTCCCCGACCGCGCCGCACCGATCAAGATGACAGGGGATGCGTCAGCCGTCGTCATGGGTGCGAATACCGTCCCACTGATTGCTGAGCTTGGCAGTGCCAAGGATCAGGTTCACCACCCGTTCCGCCGTGTTCGTGATGCAATAGTCGGCAGGCACGGGGTACGGCGTGCCAAGTTCCGCCCGTTCGGCAAACCCCTGTGTCACCGCGGCAACGCCACCAAGAATCGTCGCCGGATCAAGGCCCGTCATTATAATACAGCCCACGTCCAGCGCTTCGGGGCGTTCGATCGCGTCACGCGGGGTGATCGCGGGAAAGCCAAGTATTGAAGACTCTTCAGCGATGGTGCCGCTATCGGACACCGCGCAGAACGCCTGCATTTGCAGGTGGTTGTAATCGTGGAACCCGAACGGTTTCATATACTGCACGCGCGCATCCAACGCCTGCCCCTCCAGCGCATCCAGCCGCTTGCGCGTGCGCGGATGGGTCGAGACGATCACCGGCATGTCGTGGGTTTCGGCCAACAGGTTCAGCGATTGCACAAGGGCTGTCAGACGGGCAGCACTATCGACGTTTTCCTCGCGGTGCAGCGAGACGATGAAATAGCCGCGCGCTGTCAGCCCAAGGCGGGACAGCACATCGGACGCCTCGATCTGCGCGCGGTATGTGTCCAGAACTTCGCGCATCGGTGAACCCGTCAGATAAATCCGGCGATGCTGGATACCTTCGGACAGCAAGTGCCGGCGCGCGTGTTCCGTATAGACCAGATTGAAATCGGCTATGTGATCGACGATCTTGCGGTTGGTTTCTTCGGGAACGTTGCGATCAAACGACCGGTTTCCCGCTTCCATGTGATAGACGGGCACCTTCATCCGCCGCGCCATAATCGCGGAAATGGCGGAATTCGTATCACCCAGCACCAGCACCGCGTCGGGCTTTTCCACCGCGATGACACGTTCGCTTTCGGTCAGGATCTTGCCCATCGTTTCGCCAAGGGTTCCGCCGCCCGTGCCAAGAAAATGATCGGGTTTGCGCACGCCAAGATCTTCGAAAAAGACCTCGTTCAGTTCGTAGTCATAGTTCTGGCCGGTGTGGACGATCACCTGTTCGGTATAGCGATCCAGCCGATCCATCACGCAAGCAAGGCGGATAATTTCAGGGCGGGTGCCAAGGATGGTCATGACTTTCAGCTTTTGCATCACAAGGCTCCTCGCACCGGATCGGCGAATGTATCAGGGTTTTCGGGATCGAACAGATCATGGGTCCAGAAAAGCGTGAGCAACGGTCCCTCGCCCACGTTTTCAATTGAATGGGTGTGCAGCGTAGGCATGTCGACGGGTGCGGGCGCAGCACCGTTCACATGGTATTCCCAAACCGCATTACCCAACACGGGGCGGATGCGGATCACGGCCTCGCCCTGCACCACCAAAAAGCGTTCCACCTTGGTCAGGTGGAAATGGTCGCCCCGCGTCACGCCGGGTTCGGTTGTTGACAGGAACGTTTGCCCGCCACCGCCGCCCTTGACCGCCTCGAACAGGGTGCCGCGCGCGTCGGTGTTCAGTTTCAGCGGGCGGGGCCAGCCATCGGGGTAGGTCGCCGTGCGGTAGCAATTGAACAGGGCAACGGTGAAATCATCAGACAGATCAGCATAAATGTTGTGCGTGTAGCTGTCGTGGAACGCCGATAGCATCGCGAACAACTCCGGCACGGGCGTCACGCGGCCCTGCGGCGCGATCTGCCCTGTTGTGCCATTCACGACCGCATCAATCGCCGCCTGTGCTGCCACGCCTGCGTGGACCAGCTGCACCTTGCCATCAGGGTTGACGTCGGGCGTTTCGCCCTTGAGAATTTGATCGATCAGCGTCGCGGTGACGTTGTTGTAATATGGCCGTGCACCTTCGCCGAAGATGTGGGGCAGGATCAGGTCGGTGAATATTCCCACGCCTGCCAATATCGCCGCCGCACCGGATTTTGAGCGGCCATAAGGCGTGTCCGTCTGCGCGTGGATCGAATTGGCATATACGATATGCGGGGTGACTTGCGCCGTGCCACAGGCATCGACCAACCGCTGGGCAATGGCAGGGTTCGCATTCTCAAGCACATCGTCAGGCGCGCGGTTCACCCCTGCGAAATGCAGCACCGCATCCGCGCCCGCGAGCGCCGCTGCCAGCGCGGCATCATCGTCGAAACCCGCGTGATCCAAAGTCACCAGATCAAATGGTTCCACCGCACCCCTGAACCGCGCCGCGCAGTTTTGCGCGTGCAGGCGGATCGCCGCGTGCCGACCGATCAGGCCGCCAGCACCTGTGACGACGACCTTCACTTGCTTTCTGTCCACAAAGCCAACTCGTCCTGAATCTCGGGTAGGGTCAGCAACAGGTCTTTGGTGGCGGAAACGTCCAGACGCTTGGTGTTGTGGGAATGATAGTCCTCAACCTCGCCCGGCAGTTCTTCGCCCTCGGAAAAATAGGCCGAGTAATTCAGATCGCGTGCATCGCTGTGGATGCGGATGTAATCGCCAAGGTCTTCGCCCTGCGCCAGTTCCTGCGCACTGGCGAGGGTTTCAAAAAGCTTCTCACCGTGGCGCCAGCCGATGACCTCGACCGGATGATCGGGCACATCGAACAGTTCCAGCATCGCTGTCGCCAGATCGCCAATTGTCGATGCGGGGGCTTTTTTGATGAATTTGTCGCCTTGGGCGGCGTGATCGAAGGCATAGCGCACCAGTGCCACGCTATCGCGCAGCGGCATCAGGAAACGGGTCATTTCCGGCGCGGTCAGCGTGATCGGATTGCCCGCTTTGATCTGGCGCACAAACAGCGGAATGACCGACCCACGCGAATACATCACATTGCCATAGCGCACTGTGGAAATGGTCGTTTTCGCATCCGGCCCAATTTCGCGCGCGGCAGACGCGGCCAGCTTTTCCATCATCGACTTGGAGATGCCCATGGAATTGATCGGAAACACCGCCTTGTCCGTGGACAGACAGACCAGCGACCGCACACCAGCCTCGATCGCGGCGCGGATCACGTTGTCCGAGCCGATGATATTGGTGCGCACGGCCTCCATGGGGAAAAATTCGCAGGACGGCACCTGTTTCAGGGCGGCGGCGTGGAACACGCAGTCAACGCCTGCCATGGCCCGCTCGACGCTGGTCTTGTCGCGGATGTCACCGATGTAGAACCGCACACGGCTGTCGCGCAGATCATTGCGCAGGGCGTCCTGCTTTTCTTCGTCGCGGCTAAAGACACGCAGTTCCTGCACCCCTGCCGCCAGCAGTTCACGCAGCATTGTTTTACCAAACGAACCTGTGCCCCCGGTGATCAAAACCGATTCTGGAAGTTGGGTCATACGCAGCCCTCATAAAGAACAAGAAGGCTGTATCGCCTTGCTGGCGCACTCCTATAGCACAAGGCGCTTTATGAAAAGGAGCGTATGGCGATGTGCGGCCAAAGGTGGACAAAGCGCGCATTACGCCATTATGCTGACTTATTGTATAGAAATCAAAGTTTTTGGGGGAAAACATGACAACCTTTACATCATCATTCGTGTCCGTGACGACAAAACCCGACACCGGCGAAGTAACAGCACTTATTCCGGGGGCCACCGTCGAGATCGTCTATCCTGACGGACAGTCGACGTATTCCTACACAAGCCTCGGGGTCAATCCGGCGGGCACTGGATATGACGTTGACGTCGAACCGCTGCCGGTCAACTTGACGATCAACGGCGAGAATGCGTTCGAATGGAACGGCGGCACTGGCCCCGAAATCGGCATGACGACGATTTATTGGAATGATGGTGCTGCACGCGCGACCCATGTGCTGTCGTTTTACGATGCCGCCACGGATCAGGCGGCCATCGTGATCATTGGCGGGGATGCGATTCCGAATTTTGCCTCTCTCGGCGATTTCGGCGGTTGGGCTGCGGCAACCGGTGCCTTCTTTGATCTGCCCGCTGTCGGGTCCGGCTTTGAACCGGGTGACGATATCCCGATCCTTGGCGGCACCTATATCACGTCGACAGAGGATGATTTCATTCAAGGCACTGACCTTGCCGATACCATCGACGCCGGCATCGGAAACGACACCATTCAAGGTGGTGATGGCAATGATTCCATCGCGGGCAACAATGGTGACGATCTGATGATCGGTAACGAAGGGAATGACCAGTTCAACCTTGGATTTGGCAGCGATACCATCGACGGCGGCAATGGCGTTGATAGCGTCACGGCGTTTCTTTTCGGATTCTCTTCAGGTTCAATATCGTTCAACATGTTGACTGGCGCCCATATCTGGGTCGGCAATCCGGCCGAGACTGATCTGATTCAGAACGTCGAAAACTATTCGATGTTTGGCGAACTGGATTTGACTGTCATCGGCACAGCAGCCGCCAACCAGATCGTTTCAACTGGCGATGGCGACACAACGATCAATGCGGGGCTCGGGGATGACTCTCTATCCTTGGGGTCAGGAGGCGGTTCAAACACCCTTCGTGGCCAAGGTGGTGAAGATACCATCTACGGCGGAAGCGGGTCTGACAGCATATACGGCGGCATCGGCGAAGACGTGCTTTCGGGCGATGATTTTTCTGGCCTTTATGGCGGTGGCGATGACTATATCCTTGGCCAGGGCAATGACGACAGCATCTATGGCGGCGTTGGCGCGGATTCACTGTTTGGTGGCTCTGGCAATGACGAGATATTTGGCGGGGACGGCAATGACGACCTGCGCGGTCAGGGCAACAACGACACCTTGGATGGCGGCGCAGACGACGACAAGCTGTTCGGCGCGGCTGGCATTGATACGCTTTATGGTGGCGACGGTAATGACAGCCTGTTTGGTGGCAATGGTGCCGATGTGCTGAACGGCGGCGCGGGCAACGACGTGATGAGCGGGGGCAACCAGCCCGACACCTTTATCTTTGAAACCGGCAGTGGCACCGACCGGATCAACGCCTATGAAACCGGCACGGATTCAATCCAGCTGGACGATGATCTGTGGACCGGCACGCTCACGGCGGAACAGGTCGTGGCCAACTTCGGCAGCCTGAACGGGACGGGAACCATCCTGACGCTGACCTTCACGGGCGGCGAAGTCCTCGAAATCCAATCCGCAGGCGGGCTTGATCCGCTGCTGGTGGACGACGATATCAGCTTTATCTGACGCGCGGGCGGCAGCGCTAGCGCGTTGCCGCAGCACCTGCCGTGATCAGGGACGGGGTAAACTGCTGAATGACGCGGCCCCAACGGGTAATCGGCTGTTCCGCAACAAAGATCACATCATTCGGGCGCAATTCAAACTGCGTCGCAAGAATCATGTTTACTGCGTTCGAGCCGTCCAGATGCCACGCCGTCACCGCATTGAAATCGCGCGGATTGGTCGAAGCGCGCAGCACATAAATCTGCGAGACATTGGCCGTTTCGGTTGGAATGCCTTCGTTTTCAAATAATGCATCCGCAAGCGTCGCGCGTGTTTCAAATGGCAGCGGATACCGTCCCTGCTGACCCACCTCGCCGGACAGATAGACATAGTCGCGCTGCACGGCACCCAGATCCACACGGTCACGGAAATTCTGGCGCTGTTCGTTCAAGGCACCACGGCGGATCGCGATTTCGGATTCCAGTTCTGCCAGCGCCTGACGGCGCGCGTTCTGGCGGAACTCGGCAACCTGAATTTGTTCCTCAAAATAGGCTTGCGCCTGGGCCAGTTCGTATTCCGTATCCACAAAGATGGAATCGCCATCAATCAGCGCAACGCGCTGCAGTGAGCGGTTGGAATAAAGTTCGCGCAGCGGAATTTGGTAAAGCGTGCCATCGCGATAAATCCGGATCGACACGAAATCCTGATCTGGCGCGGTGATGCCACCCGCCTGCGCAAGGGCTTCTTCAAGGTAAAGCGGTGTCAGGCGGATCGGCACCACGGCGGGCGAAGCCACAGCGCCACCAATCGTCACACGCTTGGAATTGAACTCGGCGACCTCAAGGCTGAAAGACGGTTCAATCTGGTTTTCAACCAATGCGCCGAAAACCACGGACTCGGCTTCTTCTAGGGATAGGCCCGCAACAGCGATACGGCCTACATCAGGGATCGCGATCTGGCCATCGTCCTGCACGGTGTAACCTTGGCGGCGGTTCTGGGCCGCAAGCAGACCGCTTAGTTCCTCGACCGTCGAACGCCCCGAGGGTGTAGCAAGCACCAGCACATCGCCCACGCCGATCGTATAGGGTGTCGGTTGCACCGCTGGCGGCACGCGTGTTTCAAGGGCGGTCGGGCGGCTTTGCGGTTCAAAGACCGTGTCCGGAATTGCGCCTGCGCCGCGCAACCCCGAGCCAAAACCCGCCGTCTGATCGAATGCTGCGGGCAGTTGGCGCGGCGCATAGGCTGTCGCGCGATTCGCGATCATCACGCTTTGGGCCGTCATTGATGCAACGCGCACCGGCACATCTGCATCAGTTTGGCTTACCTCGGGCGAGATATAGGCAGAGCCGCATCCGGCCAACATCGCCACAACAAGCAGCATCCCAGAAATTCGCATTTCGCCCCCGTTTCATACCATCCGTCGCGCACGCGTCTGGCACGTCCTGCACCGAAGTTATAGCCAAAAAAATTGGGCGGGCAGTGGCTGCCCGCCCAATCATTAATTCCATACTTGCAGTGGCTTAGGTGCCGCTGCCACCGCCGAGCGAACCACACAGAAGCAAGCAAACCACGACAGGAACAATCAGTTCAGGGCGCAGGCTTGGCGATCCGGTGTTCTGCACGGGGATCACCATTTCTTCGGTTGTTTCCTGATATGGCTCAAGGTTGCCAGCGGTCGCCGAAACTGCCGACGAGGTAACAAGTGCCAGAGCGGCGAGTGTTGCTTTGATACGCATGGGTGACTCCAAAAATTAACACGACTTGCTCTTGGTATAGCCACGATTCACCATCTTCACAACTGTGAAGTAGGTGTTTCTACAGTTTGAGTATCTCGGCGTAGCCGATCACAGGCGACACCCATTGCCGCGACTGCCAAATCGTTCCGGCCCCGTCAATCCAGTAGATATTCGTAAACGAGGTGTCAGGGCTGACACAGTCTTCCTGCACCTGTGTGGTCCGGTAACTGCGTTCGAAAATCTCGATGGTTTCGGGGCCGACGACACGCACATCACATTGATAGCTGTGGCGTTCGATCTGGTTTAGCCCGTTCAGGTAGTCATGCACGCGCACAGCACCTCCACCTGACTGCAAGATGGGGCGGATATCGTCGACGTCAGCCGCCATCAGATCAGCCCCCAGACTGCGCGTCGCAATCAGCAACCCTTCTTCCAGCGTCACGCTGACAAGGTCGCGTGTCACATATGTTGCCTTGCCACGGCTTTCTTCAAACAGCGCAATTGGCACAGCCACGCCTGTTGCAGGCAAAGCCACAAGAATCTGCGGGCGTTCGTTTTGTTCGATCGCTGCTCGGGTCAGGCCTTGTGCACCTGCCGTGGCCGCCTGGTCTGACTGCCCGGACGGGATCAAACCGCGCACGAAGCTGGCACCTGGCATCGTTTCGTCTGCTAACGGCCCGCAAGACGACAGCGCCGCGATCATCAAGGCCGTCAGCGAGAGACGCAAAACGTTCATCTCCAGAACCTCCCCCAGCCGTTTTCAAGATCACCCACATGACCATCGCGCACGACCTCGTAAAGGCGGCCGTCAACATTCAGACGCGCGCCGCCATCACGGGCAAGCGAGCTAAGGTTGGCTGTCAGATCCGTGCGGCTAGGTTGTCCGATCAGGGCATCGGTTGGAATTGTGACGCGAATGCCCTTGTCAAACGACCCTTCACCAAAAGCCTCGAACGGTGCATCCGTCAGCGTGGCATATGCCCCCACCCGCCAGCCGTTTTCAAATTCCCGATCCAGCGCGACCGTGGCCCCCCAATCGCCCGCAAGGTAGCGCCCCGCATCAAGTTGGCCGTGAAACCCGTTGCCAAAGTCATAATAGGCCGACACATGGCCCGTCACGATGTCGTAGTCCTGAAAGCCAAGACCCATGTCAAAATCGCGTTGCACCGCATAGTTCAGCTCGGCCCCAAGGGCGAGACGGCTTTCGACAGGCTTCCACAGAATTTCACCCGACACGCCCCCAAACATCCGCTCAAGATAGCCAACCGTGACGCGGCTATAGAGGTTTTCGCCGGGGCGGCCGTAGTAAGACAAAGTCAGGTTTTCGATGCCGATCTGACCCACATCACCATATTGCGCACCTTCGCGCCGCACGGGCGGCAAGGTCGAGGGTGAAATGACACCATCTGCACGATTGCCCGTTATCGGAAGGCGCAAAGCGCCCGCAAGCACCAGATTGGGTTGGATCGTATAGCGTCCCGACAGCTCTAAACCTATGTCAGCAAGCGCAGGCTGATCACCATCGAACAAGGCCACTTCGGTATAGGGCGTCAGCCCCCACAAAAAGGCAGGTCCGGCCGGGTCTGCATCAACCAAACCGTCAGACCCTCCCGCTTCACCAATCCGGGCGCGGGCAAATGATGTCCACGCAGCGTCCGGCTCGTTTTCAAGGTCTTCCATGTCGCGGCGCTGGATCGTGGTGGCGGACACAGCAATGCCACGCTGCATGGGTTCCAGCACAAAGGTATCAACCGAAGCGGGCGCCAGTTGCGTCAGGACGCGCGCAACACGGCCAATCGCCTGTGCCTCGGCGCGGTACCGCGTATTTGTATACCGCACACGCATCCGCTGATCAGTGATTTCAGAACTATCAAGGATGATCCCGTCACGGGCCAGAACCTCGGCCAAAGTTGCGCGGATTTCGCTGGCAGGTTCGGCGGTGCGATCCCAGCTTGCCGCCGCAGCCCGATCCTGCGCGCGCACGGCGACAGGGATCGGCGCGACATCAAGGCCGCTGACGTAGTCTGCGCCGCGCGGATTGAAATAGGTGGTCGCGCTGAAGCCAACTTCGCTTCCATAAAGATAATAAACGCTCAGCGCATAGCCGGGGCGCGGTTGATATGTCAGTCCAACGTTGAAAGGGGAATTGGCGGTAAACGTACCGTCAGCAGTTTCTTCGACGTAGGCATCCGACGAATACTCAAGCTTGAGGGTATAGTCGGGATTCACCCGCCATTCGACGCCGCCAAAAACAGCCGCATCGCCGCGGAAATACTGATCAAACGCAACATCGCCCCCAAGACCGAAGTCATTGAAAGGGCGCACCTCGAAGCTGGCGTCAAGCACACCCAAAGGGTTCGTGAATCCGTTGCGCGTTCCCATGCGCCCCCACCCAAGACCCGCGGTGACCCGCACATCAGGTGTGACAGTCTTGGTCGCGACCACATATTCGGAGCTGTAAAGGCCTGTGCCCAGAAAATCGCGCAAACCGATGGCAAAGGCAGGGCGGATACGCCCCTCGTCAGCGATCTTGTAATGGATGTCGAAACTGCGATCAAAAAGGTCATCAGTCCCCGGCCCGGTGAATTCGTCAAAGCGGGAATATCGAAACGTGCCGCTCAGGCGTGGCGCGATCTGAAAAGTGAACGCCCCGCGTTGTTGCAGCGCAAATCCGCCGAGCGTCACACCGATCTCGCCATCTGGTGCCACGCCTGCGCTTGGCATCTCGATCAGGCCCGGGGTGCCGAAAATCGTGTAGGTTGAGCGCCAATCGTCAGCCTGCGCGCCAAAAGCGCCGCAAAGTCCCAAAGCAAGGGCCGAAACGCCATGTCTGGCGATTTGCATAACACTACTCATGACCGATCTCCGACACGTTCGGAGCGACCCTATAGCAGCAATCCTGACCAAGAAAGAGACGTGCCCGCCAAAAGTGACGGGCACATCGAATGTGGCGACAATGCCACCCTACACGGGTGCTAGCCGATCATGGCACCCCACATGGCCGTGTGATTGGCGCCGAAGTATGAATCGTAAAGGCGGCTAAAGCCCTGCAATTCGACAGTGTCACCTGCGTTCAGCAATTCAAGCGTGTGGGTTGTCATGCCGGTGCGACCGTCCACATGACCGCCCGAGTTTTCGGCGAACGTGCCGTTGATTTCCGTCACACCGTTCTTGACCAGCCGGATCGCATGGCGCGGCACGCCAAAGTCCTTCACAAAAATGATCGACCCGCCGATCAGATAGGTCCCTGTCACCGGTGCAACAAAGCGGTTGTTCGCAGCATCAAAAACGCCCTGGGCATTGTGATCGGCGGTGTTCACGCCCAGCTTGGCCCATGTTTCGGCCAGCACAAGCTGGTCAAAGTTCATATGCGCCTTAAAGCGTGGCAGGTTGGGTTGCGCGACACGGCCACTTGCCAGATCAACGGACCAGCCATCACGGAACGTAATCCCGTCATCGGACACCGAAAGGCGGATTTCGTCAGTTCCAAACTGGCCCAGCACCGCTTTGGACGTAAACCCTGTCTGGAACGTAAACCCCAGATCATCCCCCGACCCTTCGCGGTTCAGCACCATGTTCAGATCGCCATTGCCTCCATCGCCCACCGTCACCGCCGACCAACTGGCAGCATTCAGCGTTGCCGCGAACGGCACGGCGGGGTCAATGGCCTGCCCCAACCCGATGGATTGCACATTGCCGAGTTCAGAGGCTGTCATTGCCGTCCAACCGGTCCCGTCAAACGAAACCATGACGTTGCGCGACAAAACCATCGCCCGCCACCCGGTCCGCGGCACAAGGAACATCCAGGCCCCGCCCTGCAGGATTGCCAAAGCACCCGATTGCCCGGCCCAATCACCCGTCGCACCGGGGGCAACGATGTAAACCTCGTCATCCAAGGCACCAAAGGGCGGCGCACTCTGATCGTCAGACACGACGACCAACTGCACAATCGCATCCAGAATTTGCAGCGCTTCGTTGTGGGTGACATGCTTTTGCGCCTGCGCCGGAAGGATCGTCGGCAGGGAAAGACGGTTCGTTGTATCTGGCATTTGCTGTATCCATCGGGCTGTTGCAAGTTGGCGCAACATTCCGGCAAAGCAGTTGTGGCATTCCTAAGACGGCGAACTGGCGCTATAGGTTTGGTTAACCGTTTCAATCGCGCACAGGTCCGTCATGTCACTCCTCAAGCGTCTGTTTGGTAGCAAGCCTGCCCCTGCCCCGACCGACCTAGGCGCGCCGCGGCCTTTGCAGACGACTTATGTGGTGGGCGACATCCACGGGCGCGCCGACCTGTTGCAAAAGCTGTTGTTGCAGATCGACGCAGACCGCGCAGATGACCCTGAGGCGGTGTGTATCTTTCTTGGCGATTTTGTGGACCGAGGAGAGCATTCCGGCGCGGTGCTTGATCACCTGCGCGCACGCCAATCAGAAACGCCCGCAACATTCATCTGCCTGATGGGCAACCACGAACGCATGATGCTTGATTTCATCGACCGGACGAAAGAACGCGGCCAGCGCTGGTTGCGCAATGGTGGATTGCAGACACTTGCCAGCATGGGCGTATCCGGCATCACCGAAAGCGCAGCGCCAGATCGCCTGATGGCCGCGCGCGATCAGTTGTTGGACCTGACTGAGCCGTCGATGGTTGATTGGCTCCGCACGCTTCCGACGCAATGGAACAGCGGCAATTTGGTAGTGGTCCACGCCGCACTTGATCCAAACGCGCCACCGGCAGACCAAAGCGACCGCACCCGCATCTGGGGGCATCGCGATTTTCTGAAACGCCCACGCCAAGACGGGCTTTGGGTCGCACATGGGCATACCATCACTGACCAGCCGCAATGTGTGGCCAGCCGCATCGCAGTGGACACCGGCGCATACTATTCCGGCACCCTGACGGCCGCTAAAATCAGCCCTGCTGGCACGGTCGATTTCCTGCATACCTAATCGGGATCAGTTGACAGAACCGCCACCAACGCCCAAACAAAAAAGAAAAAGGTCCGAGCATGAAGATTGCAGTTATTGGTACCGGCTACGTTGGCCTTGTGTCGGGCGTTTGCTTTTCCGACTTTGGTCATAACGTTGTCTGCGTCGACAAAGACCCCAGCAAAATCGACAAACTGAACGCCGGTCAGGTGCCGATCTATGAACCGGGCCTTGAGGAACTGATGGCCAAGAACGTCGAGGCAGGCCGCCTGTCGTTCACGCTTGATCTGCCTGCCGCACTCGAAGATGCCGAGGCGGTCTTTATCGCCGTCGGCACACCCACGCGGCGCGGGGATGGACACGCTGACCTAACCTATGTGATGGCCGCGGCCGAGGAAATCGCCACTCTCGCCAAGAATTATATTGTCATTGTCACCAAATCGACGGTGCCTGTGGGGACCAATCGCAAGGTCAAACAAACCGTGCACAAGGCGAATCCTGATCTGGCGTTTGATGTGGCGAGCAACCCCGAATTCCTGCGTGAAGGCGCGGCGATTGATGATTTCATGCGCCCTGACCGCGTTGTTGTCGGCGTGCAGACCGATCGCGCCGCCGATGTCATGGCCGAAATCTATCGCCCGTTGTTCCTGCGTGATTTCCCGATTGTCGTCACCGATCTGGAAAGCGCCGAGATGATCAAATACGCCGCCAACGCATTTCTGGCGACCAAGATCACGTTCATCAACGAAATCGCAGCCCTGTGCGAACGCACTGGCGCGGATGTGAAACAGGTGGCCAAGGGCATGGGGCTAGACGGGCGGATTGGCAACAAATTCCTGCACGCCGGACCCGGCTACGGCGGGTCTTGCTTTCCCAAGGACACCAAGGCGCTGGCCCGCATCGGACAGGAAAACGCCGTGCCGATGCAGATCACCGAAGCCGTGATCAAGGTCAACGAAGAAATCAAGCGCAGCATGGTCGATAAGTTGCTTGATCTGTGTGATGGCAGTTTCAACGGCAAGATCGTCGCCGTGCTGGGTGTGACGTTCAAACCCAACACCGACGACATGCGCGACGCCCCTGCTCTTACGATCATCCCTGCGCTGATCGGCGGCGGCGCCAAAGTGCGCGTCACCGACCCCCAAGGCCGCCACGAGGGCGAGGCACTGCTGCCCGGCGTGAACTGGGTCGAGGATGCATATAAGGCAGCTCGCAATGCCGATCTGGTCGTCCTGCTGACCGAATGGAACGAGTTTCGCGCGCTTGACCTCAAACGCATCGCCAAACACATGGCAACCCCGCGCATGGCCGACTTGCGCAACATCTACGCCAACAAGGATGCCAAAAAGGCAGGCTTCCAGTCGTATGTGTCAATCGGCCGCCTACCGATGCATTCCAGCAGCGATTGATTCAAAACCACACGAAACGCCAACATTGGGCCACCTTTCCGCCCGACCAATTGCGCGAGGCACTGTCAGCGTAACCCCAACAGGTAATGCACCACGGGGGTGATCGTTATGTCCGTTTTCAGTCACGTCGCAACCGTGGAAACCGGCCCGCATCTTGACGGGATCAGCGCCTTGGCGCTGGCCGTCATCAATGGCGAAACCTATCTCTATACCGCCAGCAAGGCCGATGGCGGGTTGTCGGCCTATCTCGTCGAAAGCACTGGCACGACATACCTCGACAAGATCGGTGCCGCCCCGAACCGCGGCACCTATGGTGTCAACGATCTGGATGTGGTCACGGTTGACGGGCAGGACATCCTTGTGCCGTCCGGCAGCTATGATGACCGGCTCGCGTTTCACGAACTGAATACCAGTGGCGAATTCGCCGGCGTAACAATCCTTGGCGCAAGCCCCAGCCTGATCGGCAACCTTGATCACTCGGTCACGCTTCAGGTCGCTGGCAAAACGTTCATGGTCTCTTCTCAGCTGGGGCAGGCGGGGTTTCAGGCCTACCAGATACGCGACAACCTGACGTTGGAGCACAAGAACACATGGGGCGACACGGCCAATACCTATGTCGGAGACATTTCCGCGCTGACATCGGCAATGGTCGACGGGCGCAGCTATTTCTTTGCGGCGTCAGCGCAGGATGCAGGCGTAACCTGCTACTGGATGGGCCAGTGGGGCAACGTCAAGGAACGTGGCTCGATCGGGGTGTCTGACGGGTTGTGGGTCTCGGCGCCCAACGCATTGGAAACGGCAACCGTCGACGGCAAGCTCTTTATCATCGTTGGCTCCGCAGGCAGCGGCACGCTAAGCGTGTTGCGCGTCAATAACTGGGGCAGCCTGTTCATCGAAGACCACGTGATGGACGACCTGAACACACGCTTTGCCGGCGTCAGTGCATTGGAAACATTCAGCATCGGGAATCGTACGTTCCTGCTGGCAGGCGGGTCCGATGACGGGTTGTCGCTTTTTGAAATCGAACCGGGCGGTAGCCTGTTTCACTTCGAAAGCATTCCTGACGAGTTGAACACAACCTTGATGGATGTCGAAACGATCACCGCGACGGTCATCAACGGCGATGCGCAGGTCTTCGTCAGTGGATCGCAGACCGGATTCACCCAGTTCACTATCGACATGGGCAATATCGCCAACACGAAATCCGGCACCGACAATGCTGACACGATCAACGGGAACGGCATGGACGATCTGATCGCAGGCAAAGATGGCAACGACACGCTGGACGGGCGCGGCGGCGATGACCGGATCATTGACGGTGCGGGCGCGGACACGATGACAGGTGGAACCGGAGCAGATGTGTTCGTCTTTACCGACGACGGGCGCATGGACATTGTCACGGATTTCACCCCCGGCGAAGACAAACTGGACCTGCGAGATTTCGCGATGCTGTATTCAATCGACCAGTTGGACATGACCCAAAAAGGTTACGGCGTGCTGATCACAATCGGTGATGACCGTTTCCGTATCGAAGCCGACAGCGGCCAGTTGCTGATCGCCGATCTGACCAATGACGACTTCCTGTTCTAGGCGTCAGCTACGGCTGTAAACATCCTCGACCCGCACGATATCATCCTCGCCCAGATAGCTGCCGGTCTGCACCTCGATCAGGGTCAGCATGACCTTGCCGGGGTTTTCCAGCCGGTGAAGATCGCCCTGCGGCACATAGATCGACTGGTTTTCAAACACCATCTTTTGCACATCACCGACAGTCACCTGCGCCGACCCTTCGACGACGATCCAGTGTTCGGCGCGGTGCACGTGGCTTTGCAGTGACAGCTTGCCACCGGGATGGACGCAAATGCGTTTCACCTGAAACCGCGGGCCCATCGCAAGGCTTTCAAACCATCCCCAAGGACGGTGATCACGGGTAAATGTCTCGGCCTGCTTGGCCCCTTTGGCGCGCAGGGCATCGACAACCTTTTTCACGTCCTGACTGCGGCGTTTGTCAGCGACCAATACGGCATCCGGCATTGCCACAGCGATGATATTCTCAAGTCCCAGCCCGACCAGCGCCTGCCCTTCGGCCTCGGACCACAGCAAACTGTCACTGCAATCAATCGCCGTAACCGCACCATGCGCCATGACACCGCTTGCGTCAGCCTTGGTCCAGCGCACAGCCTCCCAATCACCCAGATCGGTCCAGCCGTCCGGAAAGGGCATCACCACCAGATTGTCGGCCTTTTCCATGATCGCGTAGTCAATGCTGATCTTGTCCGCTTGCGCCCAGGCCGCCGCATCCAGCCTCTTGAAGCCCAAGTCACGTTTGGCCCCGTCCAGCGCGGCTTGAACCGGCGGGATCAGATCGGGTGAATGGGTGGCAAACGCCTCCAGGATACGCCGCACACTAAACAGGAAAATCCCGGCATTCCAAAGGTAGTGACCCGTCGCCAGCATCTCCTCGGCGGCGGCGCGATCAGGCTTTTCAACAAACCGCGTCAGGGGCGAAATCGCGCCGCCCTTTGGTGCGCCGCTCACCTCAAGGTAGCCATAACCCGTTTCAGGGCGGTCCGGCATGATCCCGAAAGTTACAATCGCGCCGTCACGCGCCGCAGGTTCGGCCGCAGCAACGGCTGCACAAAACGCCGCGCCATCGGGAATCGCATGATCAGACGGGGCCACAAGCATCAGCGCATCGGGGTCACTTTGCAACGATAGGGCCGCCAGCAAGATCGCAGGGGCTGTATCGCGCCCCTCGGGTTCGATGAACACCTGTTCGGGTAGCACGCCCACCTCGCCCAACTGTTCGGTCACGACGAAACGGAAATCTTCGCTTGTCAGCACAACGGGGCGGTTCATCCCCTTGCCCGACAGGCGCAATACGGTGTCTTGAAACAGGGACTTGTCCCCACCAAACGACGAAAACTGCTTGGGAAAGCTTTTGCGCGACAGCGGCCAAAGCCGTGTTCCTGATCCGCCTGCCAGAATGATCGGGGTAATCACTTGCGCCCTCTCTCTTACGATTTGAAACGTGGTTAACACCTGACTTTGACATCACTGTGGCACACATGGGTTAACAGTTCCAAACCGAACACAAGGTTGACAGCGCCGCGAGGGTGCCACACCACATACCGGCACGCATTAAGAGGTCGTAATGCCCAAAGCCCTTGTTACCGGCGCTGCCGGATTTATCGGATACCATCTGTGTCAGCGGCTGCTGGCAGACGGATTTGATGTGATCGGCTTTGATGCGATGACGGATTACTATGATGTGCAGTTGAAACAGCGCCGCCAAGCAAACCTGCTGCAATCGCAACGTTTTCGGGCCGTGAACGATCGTTTGGAAAACGACACTGTGCTGCATGATCTGATTGCGCTGGAAAAGCCAGATATCATCGTCCACCTCGCTGCACAGGCTGGCGTGCGTTATTCGATCGACGAGCCGCGCTCGTACGTTGAATCCAACCTGATCGGCACCTTCAACCTGCTTGAGGCCGTGCGCGCCACGCCCTGCACGCATCTCCTCATGGCCTCCACGTCGTCGGTTTACGGGGCCAACACCGATATGCCTTACGCCGAAACCGACAAGGCCGACAGCCAGATGTCGTTCTACGCGGCCACCAAAAAGGCGAACGAGGCCATGGGCCATTCCTATGCCCACCTTTATGATACTCCGATCACCATGTTCCGGTTCTTTACGGTCTATGGTCCCTGGGGCCGCCCCGACATGGCCCTGTTCAAGTTTACCCGCGCGATCCTGAACGGCGATCCGATCGACGTTTACAATCACGGCGACATGCGCCGCGATTTCACCTATGTCAGCGATCTGGTTGCGGGTATTCGCCTGTTGATTGATGCAGCGCCGGAACGGCCCAAGGACGCACCTTCGAAGGGCGACAGCCTCTCTCCCGTTGCCCCATACCGTGTTGTGAACATTGGCAACGGCGAACCGACCAAGCTGCTTGATTTCATCAAAGCCATCGAGCGCGCCACCGGCAAGACAGCCGTTCGCAACATGATGGATATGCAGCCCGGCGATGTGCCCGCAACTTGGGCCAATGGCAACTTGCTGCGCGACCTGACCGGATACGCACCGCAAACCAGCCTGCAAGACGGCGTCGATGCCTTTGTCGCGTGGTATCGCGATTATTATGACGTCTAGCGTGCTGGCAGCCACCAAATCTTAACCATCCCTGCGCTAGCAAAGTGGCATGATTATTTGCCACAGCCGCCGATTCATCCTTTTTGCGAACCCCAAGACGGGGTCGGAAACCATGCGCGCGCTGTTGGCCCCCTACGGCGAAGAAACTGTCGTTCCCTATCGCGAACGCACGCGCGAACATCCGTTTTATCCGCATATGTCCCCGATCGAGGCCGAGTGGACGTTTGATGCACTCGGTCTCGCCTTTCGCTCGTATCGGCGGGTCACCTGCGTGCGCGACCCTTACACGCGACTGGTCTCACTTTACCGGATGATTGCAGATGTGGACGGGCTTTGGCGTTTGCGGCGCAAAATGGGTCTTGGACAGCCGAATTTCGAAACATGGCTGCGTGGCACACGCCCCTACGGTCGCGGTGGCGGTGGTCGGGCACACCAACGCTGGCGGCGCTACGGCACTTGGTCGGCGCAGCATTGGTGCGGTGACCAGATCACTGACATACTGCGTCTTGAAACACTTGCGACGGATCTGCCCCCACTTTTGAACACGCTGGATATCAAGGTGCCGTCCAGCACCATCCCACAACACAACGCCCGTGATCCGGTCGATGTCGCGCAGTGGTATTCGCACAAATCGAACGCGCTTGTGGCCCGGCGATACGACTGGGATCTCGCGCGGTTCGGTTACACAGCTCCCTGCCTACAAGACGCGGCGTGACCCATGACTCATGCCCTCATCGCAATTCCAGCATTAAACGAAGAAAACACCATCGCAGCCGTTCTGTCGGACCTCCTGGCAGACTGTCATGCCTTTCCAATCGTCGTGATTGACGGGGGCAGCACCGACAACACATGTGACATTGTGCGCGGTTTTGCGAAACGCCACCCGCGCGTGTCACTGCGGCGCAACCCGCATCGCACGCAGGCCCATGCGATCAACGCCGCAGCGCATCTTGCGCAATCGTTGGGCGCACAGATTCTGGTGCGCGTCGATGCACACGCGCGTTACCCGAAAGGGTTTGTGAACACGCTGGTCCGCTTGGTTCAGGATGAAAGCGCCGATAGCGTTGTCACCCCCCTTATTGCGACCGATCAACGTAATCCCTGGGCGCAGGCCGGCGCATTGCTACAGCGGTCTTGGCTTGGGAACGGCGGGGCAACTCACCGCAACACCGCGAATTCCGGATGGGTCGCGCATGGCCATCACGCCGCATTTCGACTGAAAGCGTTTCTGGCACTTGGCGGCTATGATACATCTTTTCACGCGAACGAGGATGCGGAGTATGACCATCGCTTGATCATGGCGGGCGGGCGCATATTCCTCGCCGCTCATCTTCCTGTGCGCTACTGCCCACGCGCGACACCGCGTGATGTATTCCGTCAATACTGGCGCAACGGCTTTTGGCGGACGCAGATGCTGCGCCATCACCGCCAACGCCCGGCAACGCGTCAGGTTCTTCCCGTGCTCGCAACTGTCATTTGCCCGCTGTCATTTGCCTTGGGGTGGTTCTGGGTGCCACTTGCCCTGCCATGCCTTGTCTATCTTTGCGCGCTTGCAACCCTCGCCTTGCACGCAGCCAAATTCGCCCCGCGGACATGCTTGCGGGTCGTCTGGCTTGCCATGATGATGCACTTTGGTTTCGGGCTTGGCAGTCTCGCGTCTCTGCGGACACGGTCAACACATGACACAATCAAACAGGCAACCGCATGACGATGCCAAACCTGTTACTGGTTGCCGCGCCGCGCGCAGGATCAACGCAACTCGCGCGGTGGCTGGCGACCCATCCTGACATTTCCATTTCGTTGGTGAAAGAACCCAATTTCTTTTCCGCTCACGAGTTTGATCCGGCGTATGTGGCTGCATCGCACCTGAATGACATTGACCCTACCAAACCCGTTAAAAAACCGACCCAGTTTGCAGTTTTTCGCGACACAGACCGCTATGCGGCGCTGTTTGCCAACATGACGACACCTTGGCGGATGGAAGCATCAACAAGCTATCTTTCGTGTCCGCAAGCCCCTGACCTGATCGCTGAATCCTGCCCTGACGCAAGGGTGATCCTGCTGCACCGCGAACCGGTCGCGCGCGCCTTGTCCCACTACCAACTGGCGCGGCGCACCGGGCGAACACAGGCTAGCTTGCGATCCGAATTGCAGGCGGAAATAGAAGGGCACATGCCATATGCAGCCCGCTATTTGCTGCGCCCTTCGGTGCAAACGCCCGGAATCGCCCGATTCAAGCACGTGTTCGGCAAACGCGCGGCAACCCTACAGTTCGAAGCCATGATCAAGTCACCCCAAACAGCTTTGGCCCGCATATCCCAACTTCTTGACATTGATCCGGCCGGCTTTGACGTGACCGCAAACGCCCGGAATGCGGGTTCCGAACCGCGGTTCGCACGTCTGAACGCAGCTTTGTTGCGCAGCGGAATCAAAACGCGAATCCGCCACGTCCTGCCTGCGCCGATCAAGCCGTTTCTGCGTCGCCTTTGGTTTGATGATGTCAATCGTGCACAAATTGACCCCAATGAAATCGCCGCACTTCGATCCGCACTGGACGCACGATGCGCATTCTGATCGCCCAGGCAAAGGCCGCCGCAAAAGGTGGGGCCGAGGCCTATGCGGCTGCCCTTGAACACGTATTGGTCAATCACGGGCACGCGGTTGGCATGATTGATGTGCATGGACACGTCCCGCCCGGTGGCGCGCGTCAACCTTTGCCATTCGCCATCGCGGGGCGCGCGTTGTGGAACTGGGCACAGGTTTGCCGCGCTCTTCCAAAATGCGCGCCCGACTACGACCGTGTCATCCTTGCTTACGGCGAAGGTCCGGCGCTGCCCGTTCCTTCGCTCACCCTGCGCCATTCTCCGGCTTTGTTCTCGACAGATGCACGGCTTCTTGCCTGCATCGGCGCACGACCAACGCCGTTGCGGCGTGCCTATATCCGGCTTTGTCAGCAGGTCGCAGGACCCATCGCGCGACCGGACGAAACAACGACTGTTTGCAACACGCACTGGACCGCACGGATGTGCGATGAATATGCCGGTTGCCCCAGTGACGCGATCCTTTATCCCAAGGTCGCGCGCCCAACTGCAATGGCCCTCAGGCGAAGGCCTTTCCGTGTTTTGATCCTGGGCCGGATCGTCCCCAACAAACGGATCGAGGATGCGATTGCTGTATGCGATGCCCTGCAAAGGCAAGGCTTGCCAATCGAAATCGAAGTGCTGGGCCGCGTTGATAGCCGCTATGCGCGCCGTCTTGTTGCGACACTCGCGCGCAAGGCGCATATCCGCGTCACCCCCAACGCAGATCGTACAACACGCGCGCGCGCGTTGGCCGAGGCGCGGTTTGGGTTGCACATGTTTCGCGGTGAACACTTTGGCATCGCGGTTGCCGAGATGATTTTGCATGGTGTCACACCGCTGGTGTTTGACGATGGCGGTGTTTGTGAACTGGTGACTGACCCAAACCTCAGGTTCCGCAACACCCGCGACGCAACAGACAAACTTGCGGCGCTTTGCCTGCGTCCAGATCTTGCCGATCAGATGTTGGCAACTTTGCGGCGCGGAGCGGCCCTGCATGCGGCCGTAGGTTTTGATGAAAGCGCAATGCAAGTTCTGCATGACTGGCTTGGAAATGATCAGGTGCGACATGCGGCGCAGTGAACGCTTGATCACGGTCTGGGCCTGCTTGGCTGGGTTTTGTCTCTGGTTGCCGGCAGTGGGCCTTCCGATGGTCGCCCTTCCATTGCAACCCATGGATCTGCTTGTGCTTGCAGGGATACCTCTGATCGCGCTCAACTGGCGGCGGCTTTGCCTGCGTCTTGGCACCATTGTCATGACCTTTGTTGCCTCGGTTTGCTTATCGTTTTTCGTCGCGGGTGGGGAAATGCTCGTTTTTATGCATGCGCTGGCGCTGGCGCTCCCTTTCATGCTGCTGATTGGCATTGCCATGCGTTTACCCGATGCACGCAAAAGTTTCCTGCAAGGGTTCCTGATCGGCGCGGGTTGTTCGGTCGCGCTGTTTTTTGCGCAGCTTGTGGTCGGGGCGGAAACGCTTGATTTCCGCACCAACACCGCTTTCAGTCTGCCACCGCAATATCGGCGCGGCTTTGCCTTCTTTCCCGAAGTGTCCACATTCGCGACCCATAGTATCATCGCGCTAGCTGTTTGCCTTTGCCTGCTTTTGCATCCGCGCACGAACCCGCGGCACAGGCGTGTTTTGATGGCGCTTTCGGCAAGCCTGACAGTTGCTCTTCTTCTCAGCCGCTCAACCAGTTTTCTTGTCGTCGCGCCACTTCTTTGCGCGCTTGCGGCAGGACAGGCCCGCAAACTGGATTCGCGCACATTGTTATGGCTTGTGTTGATCACCGGTCTGGCGGCTGTCCTGCTCACGGTGTTCTTTAACGCATTTTACGCGGAACGGTTGGAAACAGCGGCAGCTTCACGGTCGGCGGCCATGCGGCTTGCATCGGTTCTTGGTGGGCTTTCGACACTCTGGAGGGGCGAGGTTTTTGGCGTCGGTTTGGGTGAAAATCACGAAATCCTGCGCCGCGCCTATGATATTGGTCGCGCGCTTGACCTTCGGTTTGGCCAGTTGCCGCAGGGCGTGAACTCGCAGGTGATCGCCCGCATCTTTGAAGAAGGGTGGCCTGCAGTCGTCAACTTTGCGATCGCAACAGCGCTTCTGTTGCGCGTGGCGCTGACCCGCACAAGTGATCCCGTCATCGCAGCCCTTACCGTCATCGCAGCGGGCAGCTTTCTGACCGCGCTTCTGGTTACAGGCTACCGCGGCGTTTACACAAACTGGCTATGGCTTGCCGTTCCCGCAGCGGTATTGACCGCTCAACACCCGGTGCGGCGCAACACAACACCCAATGTCCGCCCCAGGATTCCCAAGTCCATCAGCAAGGACGCTTTGCGCACATAGGTCATATCCAACTGAACGCGGTCCGCATAGGCCACATTATTGCGCCCGCTCACCTGCCAAAGACCGGTTATGCCGGGGCGCATCGTGCAATACGCCCGCTCGAAACCTGCATACTCCTGCAGTTCGGCACGCGGCACGGGGCGGGGGCCGACAAGGCTCATCTCGCCCTTCCACACGTTCCAAAGCTGCGGCAATTCATCAAGGCTGCACTTGCGCAAGAATCGGCCAAGGCGGGTCACACGTGGATCATCGCGCAACTTGTAGGTTTGCGCCCATTCGCGGGCCGCATCGGGATTGCAACGCAAGTGTTCCTTCAGACGTGCACGCGCATCCGGCACCATCGTGCGCAACTTCCAGCACTGAAACGTCCGCCCGTCCTGCCCGACACGTTCGTGCCCGAAAAACCCCGCCCCGCCGTCCAGCCGCACGGCGCACCACAACGCACCAACCAGAGGGGCCGCAAGAGGCGCCAAAGCGATGACGCCCGCAATATCAAGCGCCCGCTTGCCCCTGGACAAATAGCGTGTGGCCCGCGCGCGCGCCAGATCACGCTGAACGAACCCGGGAACATTGAAAACCTCGTGTTTCATAACTCACCCTCTTTTTCACTCCGTCTTCAATTTCTCGGTTTGCGGTTAAGAAATCCTCCACTCCCCGCGCCTAAAGTCGTTCAAAATCGATGTTTCCAGAAAGGTGCGTTGCATGAATGCCTTGCCAGACCCCGCCACGATAAATCCTGTTGTGCGCAGATTGCCTTCCACGGCAGGCAACGATGTGATGGACCTTGGGGAAATGCTGCTGACCCTTTGGCGCGGGAAGTTCTGGATGGTCTGCGCCGCAATGATCACCGCAATTGCCGGACTGGTTTGGGCGATCGGGGTTGCCGACCCAAAGTTTCGCGCAACTGCTGTCGTGGTGCTTGATGGTGGGCGCGAACCTGTGGTCGAGTTTTCAGACTTCCTGCCGATGATGACCGGCGATGCAACCGTGGTGAACACCGAACTTGAGGTCCTGCGCTCGGTCAGCCTGTTGGCCGATGTCGTGACCCAGGCCAATCTGACACGCGATCCTGAATTCAATCCCGCTTTGCGCCCTGCAGGCCTGTCAAATCTGGCCATCAACGGCGCGCTGGATTTGCTTGGCGTGCCGCCTGCCCCGCCCCTTGCACCGGAACGGATAGACCGGCGCGCGATGACAGCCACAATTGCTTCGCTAAGCGAGGCATTGTTGGTGCGCAATGTTCCCGACAGCATGGTGTTTGAAATCACGCTTGAAACGGGTGATGCGGAAAAATCCGCCACGCTCGCCAACCTGCTTGCGGACCGATATCTTGTGCGTCAGTTGGAAACCAAGTTCGAGGCCACGCAACGGGCAACCACATGGTTGACTGAAAAAGTCGCCGTTCTTGAAGTTGAACTGGAAACAGCCGAGGGCGCGACCAACCAGTTCGCCGCACAGATGGAACTGATCAGCGCCGAAACGCTCGACATTCTGTCGCAACAGCTCAAGGAAGTGCGCGATCGCATCGCCGCACGTCAAGCAACGATCGACCGCGGCGATTCCACAACCCGTTCGCAGGGGCGCATTGATCAGCTGCGCGTGCTCGAAGCGGAATTGTCGGAAAAAATCGCCCGGCAATCGCAGGACCTGGTCGCGCTGGAGCAGTTGGAACGCGAGGCGGCGGCAAACCGGCAAATCTACGAATATTTTCTTGGGCGGCTCAAGGAAACCTCTGTCCAGGAGGGTATTCAGCAGGCAGATGCGCGCCTGATGTCAGCAGCGATGATCCCCGAAGTGCCATCAGCACCGCGCCCGACACTTGTTGCGATCCTTTGCGCTGCCCTTGGCGCGTTTGCCGCCACAATCGCCCTTATCGTCCACGAGGCGCGCACCGCAACCTTCCGCACCGCAGACGCCCTTGAATCCGCAACCGGCGTGCCTGTCATGGGGCAAATCCCGCGCATCCCCGCACGCCGCCGCCAAAGCGTTCTCGACTACATTCGCCAGAAACCGAACTCGGCCCCGGTCGAGGCGTTTCGCAACCTGCGCACATCCCTGTTGATGGCAGGTAACGGCCCCGTTCCCTGCGTGATTGTGTCAACCTCGTCCCTGCCCGGCGAAGGCAAGACAACACAAACGCTGGCGCTGGCACAAAACCTGACCGGTGTGCGTGACAGGGTTTTGGTGATCGAAGGCGATGTGCGTCGCCGGGTCTTTCAGGACTATTTCGGCGCGCCCGATACGCCCAGCATGATGCAAGTGTTGTCACGAAAGGCCAAGCTGGAAGATGCGGTCTGGCATGATCCCGATATCGGGTTTGACGTGCTGTTTGGCGATGACGCACCTGCCAATGCCGCCGATATCTTTTCGTCCCGCCAGTTTCGCCAATTGATACGCACCGCCCGCAAATCCTATGATGTGGTTCTGATCGACACGCCGCCGGTTCTGTTGGTGCCCGATGCACGGGTCATCGGCAAGCTGGCAGATGCGGTGCTTTATACGGTCCGCTGGGACAAGACCCGCGAAAAACAAGTGCTGCAGGGAATCCGCGCATTTGAAACCGTCGGTGTTCAGGTTACAGGCACGGTTCTAAGCCAGATCAATGCCCGCGGCATGAAGAAATACGGCTACGGACAGGACTACGGCAATTACGGCACTTCGGGCTATTATCAAAGCTAGGTGTATTTCGCCGCGGCCCGCCCGGCATGCCGTCCGGTCGCAAGGCAGGCGGTGATCAGGTAGCCACCTGTCGGCGCTTCCCAATCCAGCATCTCTCCGGCGCAAAAGACGCCGGAGCGATCGCGTAGCATCAGGTTCCCGTCCAACGCGTCAAACCGAATGCCACCGGCTGTCGATATCGCCTCGTCCAACGGTCGCGGCCCAATTTGGGGCACCGGCAACGCCTTGAGCAGACCTGCTAAATCTTGCGGAAACGGACGCCCGAATTCATTGACGAGTGCGGCGCGAACACCCTCGAGGCGCAGGGCTTTGCGCAGGTGGTTTGCGAGGCTTGCCTTCCCGCGCGGGCGCGACAGACGCAGTTCAATATCCTGGATCGTCAGATCGGGAAACAGATCAAGCACAAGGTCTGCCCCATCCCGCATCGCGGCAGATACGGCATAAACCCCGCCCCCCTCGATCCCGCGGGCCGACACAACAAATTCGCCACGCAGTGTTTGACCACCTGCTGACAAGGCACATCCCTTTACCGCGCTACCAAAATGGCGGGTCATGTGATCCGACCACGGCACGACAAACCCGACGTTTGCGGGCTGAAACGGCGCTGTTTGACCGGCAAATTGCGCGGCCCACGCACCGTTTGATCCCAATCGCGCCCAACTCGCCCCGCCCATCGCCATTACGGTGACATCGAACCCGACTACCTGCCGACCTTCGGGCGTGTCAAAAGATGCACTTGCGCCGTCCCACCCCGTCCAGCGCCAGCGCTGGCGAAACGTCACCCCTGCCCCTGCCAATCGCTGCAACCACGCACGCAGCAATGGCGATGCCTTCATCGCGGTTGGAAAGACACGACCCGACGAGCCCGTAAAAAGATGCTGCCCCAAGCCTTGCGCCCAGACCTTGACCTGTTCCGGCCCAAATCCATCCAAAGCCACCCGCAAAGTCGCGGGCATTTCGGGGAAAGCCGCCATGAACGCCTGCTGATCAACATCCATCGTAAGGTTCAAACCGGATTTGCCCGCCATCAGAAACTTGCGTCCAACCGATGGCATTGCATCGCAAACGATAACCTTCAGGCCCGCACCTGCCAGTTCTTCGGCGGCCATCAAACCGGCAGGACCCGCGCCGATCACCAGCCCCGTTTTCACGAGTCCGGTGATGGCGGGAACCCGCCCTTGATCTCGACCACGCGCTGTGGATAGGGAATCTCGATACCTTCAGCCTTGAGGGCGTTCCAGATCAGGAACAGCACATCTGACGTGTATTTGTTGCGACCATCATCCAGGCCGTTTACCCAGAATTCGACGGCGAAATCGACACCGCTGTCACCAAACCCGCGCAACTCGCAGTCTGGTGGAAAGGGTTTGCTCAGGACTTCTTTGTGCGATGCCACAGCCGCTTCGACCAATGGCGGAACAAGGTTGATATCGGTGTCATAGCTGACCGAGAACGCCGCCTCGTAGCGGTTGGCAGAGCCCAAGTCCGAGTAGTTGACGACCCGCGTTGTGATAAAATCCTCGTTCGGGACAACGATCCAGCGGCCGTCAAAGGTTTCCAGAATTGCGGCACGCGCGGTCATCTTGATTATCGTGCCCGCTTCGCCGCCGTCCAGCTCGACATAGTCACCAACCGTTGCCTGCCCTTCCAGCAAAAGGATCACCCCGGAAATGAAGTTCGAGGCGATCTTTTGAAGACCAAAGCCAAGGCCGACACCAACAGCCCCGCCCAACACCGCAAGCGAGGTCAGCGAAATCCCCATGATGTTCATCAAAACCAGAAATGCCACGCCAAATATGACGATCTCGGCGGCTTTCACGGCCAGTTGACGGGTTGCCGGGCGCATCTCTTTCTGACCCGACAGGAACTGCGTCGATTGGTCATTCGACCAACGGCCCAACCAGAAAATCACACCCGCAACGACAACAAACTGCAACAACCAGAACAAGTTGAACGAAAGATTGCCCAAGGGCACGACAGTGGCCTCAAGCCGCGCGGCAACCGGTCCGGTCAACCCAACGGCATACAGGGCGGCAATTGGGACAAGCACATACTTGCCAAGCAGTTTCAGGAACGGATCCTTGAGCATGTCGCGCGCAAGCGCCCGCGCCGCAAGAAACAGGAACACTCGCTTGCCAAAGGCAATCACCGCACCTGAACCAAACAGTGACAGCGTGATTTGCTCTCCGATGGCCGTCAAGGCATAGGCCAGCAGCGGAAGAAGCAAAGGCAAGAAGATCAACACGAAACGGCGCGCCTTGGCGATCACACCTTGATTGTCCTGCGCCGGTTCAAGCAAACGCTGAATCCGCGGCGACGCCTTTCGAGAGATAATCACCGCCAGCAAATAGGCCACGATCAGAATACCAAACTGCGACCAGGCGGCCGGGCTAAGCAGCCAGTCTTTCGCAAGCGCGATCACCTGATCCAGATACCCTTGAATCATCACGACGATATCATTGCCTTGGCCCATCACACCCTCCGCAGCGGTTCAATTCGGTTTTGCACTGCTTTGGCGCAGCACACAACGTTAGATCACCGCCTTTATCTGCGCCAGCAGGCCGGGTTTGGCCGCCATGGCAGGGCCGATCAACGTGTTGATCGTCGCCTCAAGCGCAGCATGATCATCCACAACCCGATCAACCAGACCACAGGTCAATGCCTGGGCTGCGGTCAGTTTTGCGCCGGTCAGCAGCATGAGTTTCGCGCGCGCAGGCCCGACCAGCGCACGCAGGCGAGCAGGGTCCGAAGGCTGCGGCATGACGCCCATCTTGATCACGGGGTAAAAGAACGTCGCGCCATCAACGGCAACCCGCAAATCACAGGCCAGCACCATCCCCAGCGCGCCACCCGCGACGGTGCCGTTCAGCGCGGCGATCGTCAGACCTGAAAACCCCGCGATTGCACCTGACAGCTTTTCCCATGCGGGGCTGGTGGCAAGGCCTTGTTTCACCGCCTCAAGGTCCGCGCCAGCGCTAAACACGCGTCCCTCGCCGGTCAAGACGATCACCTGCGCGTCTGAGCCCAGCACCGCATCGGCCAGATCGTTCAGCATGCCTTCGGTCAGTGCATTCGCCTTGCCGGCCCGTGCAAGGGTCAGCGTCAGCACGCCATCGCTTGTCGCAGCGGGGATCATGTCAGCCCCACCGCACGGCGAATGTCAGGGTCGCGCAAAGATATATCATCGCCCAGGAACCCGTCTGACGCCGGGGAACACATCCAGACCAATGCTTGTGCCGGCCATTCGGGCGGAATGTGGTCGGACCAATCTAGTTGGCTCACCGGGTTGATGCCTGATGCCTTGATCTCGCGCTGCATATCGGTTGCGACAGTTCCGGGTGACAGGCCAAGCACACGCACCCCCTGCGCGCGATATTCCTTATCAACCACGCGCGTCAGCATGTAAGCGCCCGCCTTTGATGCACAATAGGCAGACCAACCCTCGACCGGCCCATGTGCCGCACCGGACGATACTGTAATGATGGTGCCCTGCCCTTGCTTTTGCATGACGGGCAAGACGGCGTGCATTCCGTTGAACACGCCTTTGAGGTTGATGTCGATCAGCCTGCCCCATTCATCGGGGTCCGTGTCAGCCAGATGGCCAATCGGATCAATGGCACCTGCATTGCCGATCAAAACATCAAGACGACCAAAGGTGCGCAAGGTTGTGTCAACAGCAGCACCAAACGCTGCGCGGTCACTGACATCGCACGCGATTGCAATCGCATCCGCACCAATGTCCGAAGCAAGTCCGGCAAGGGCATCCGCACTGCGCGCCAGCAACGCAACCTTGGCACCGCGCGCCGCAAATATGCGGGCCGCAGCCGCCCCGATACCGCGGCTTGCGCCTGAAATCATTACAACCTGACCAGTCAAATCCATGTTTATTCCCTTTCTTGACTTTCCAACCTAGTATTGCGCCCCTACCTAAAGGTCCAGAATTCCAGACCTTGACCTTGGTGGGCAAGCGTCGGACATTTGCGTGATTAGACAGCAGGAAAGGTTTTCAAATGATCATTTTCAAAGGCGCACGAAGCGCGGTTTGCGTCGCGGCGATTTTCGCGGGTTCGACCGCATTTGCGGATGTTACTGCACAACAGGTCTGGGACAATTGGAAAGACCAGATGGACCTTTATGGCGAAGGCGGCGTGACAATCGGCAGCGAAGCGATGTCGGGCAGCACGCTTACCGTCACTGACCTTGTCATCCAGATGAGCGATCCCGAAGCAAGCATTACGGCCACGCTTGACGAAATCCAACTGACTGAAATGGGCGATGGCACAGTGTCGATCACCATGTCGGAAACCTATCCGATGGCCGTTACACTGACCCCAACGTATGGCGACGCGACAACCCTGAACATTGTTGCGCGCAACCAAGGCATGTCGCTGATCGTCAGCGGCACCCCTGATGTGATGGACTATGCGCTAAGCGTTCAAAGCTACGAAATCGCGCTTGACGGGATCGAAGGTGATGGCGCCGACGAAGTCGACATCAACGCCGCCGCGATCACAATGACAAACCTTGCAGGCAATTACGTCACCCGCACAGATACCCTGCAACGGGTCGATTATGCGCTGACCGTCGACTCGATTGCTGTCGCCGCGGACGTGCGCGAACCCGGTGGTGAGGGCATGTTTGTGATGAACGGCGCGCTTGCCGATGTGACAGCACAGGCCAAGATCGCCCTCCCGATTGATATGGATATGGACGCCCCGGAATCCGCATTTGTTGACGGCTTGTCGATCGAAGGTGGCTATTCTTTTGGCGCGACCAACTATGACTTTGATTTCAACGCTGATGGCGAACAGGCTGACGGCACTGCAAGTATCGACGGCGGTTCGCTGACCCTCGCGATGGACATGGACGGCTTGCTTTACGAAGGTGAAACGCGCGGCGTGAACGTTTTGTTCAACGTCCCAAGCGAGCTTCCCTTCCCTGTCGAGGCGCAGTTGGGGGCATACGGTTTCGCGATGGACGTGCCGCTAAGCAGCGCTGACGAACCACGCGATTTCGCGCTGTCCCTGACCATCGCCGACCTGACGGTCAGCAACGGCATCTGGAACATGATTGATCCGGGCGAAATCCTGCCGCGCGATGCGGCAACAGCCTCCTTTGCACTTTCGGGCAGTGCGACGCCGTTTTTTGACCTGCTTGATCCCGAACAGGCCGAAGCCGCGGCAATGTCCGACGTCCCGGGTGAATTGAACAGCTTGTCACTTGATAGCCTGAAACTGGCAATTGCAGGTGCCCTGATCACCGGTGACGGCAGCTTTACGTTTGATAACGATGATCTTGCCACATTTGACGGCTTTCCCCGCCCCGAAGGTGCGCTTTCCCTCAATATCAATGGTGTGAACGGGCTGATCGACAAACTGATCCAGATGGGCATTTTGCCCGAAGAAGACGCGATGGGCGGACGCATGATGCTGGGCATGTTCGCAACACCGGTCGGCGATGATATGCTGACCTCGACCATCGAAGTGAACAGCGAAGGACATGTGTTGGCCAACGGCCAGCGTCTGCGCTAAACCTATCTTGTATCGTAAGGGGCCGCGCCCGACAGTGCGGCCCCGTTTTTTGTCAAAGGACACCTGCATATGACCCTGCGCACACGCGTCTCCACTCTTACTCTCATTGCTGCTGGCTTTGGCGCGACGGCGGCGATTGCTGATGTCTCGGCCACCGATGTCTGGGCGAACTATGATGCCTATGTCGCCTCTCTTGGTGGTGCCATGTCGGGCGATCTGTCAACCAGCGGTGCGGTCACGACCATCACCAACGCCAAGGTCAACTTTGTCCTGCCAATGGGGTTCGGAAACATCGCAGTGGCCGTTTCTGATATCACGATGACGGAAAACGGCGATGGCACCGTAGCCGTCACCTACCCCTCGCCGATGATCGTCGCCATTTCGGGAAACCTGCAAGAGGTTGGCCCGTTTGCCGCGACAATCCAAAGCGAACAGGGTGCATATGACGTCATTGCATCGGGTGACGCGGGCGACGTGACTTACAAAGGCACAGGCACAGACCTGAGCTATACCTTGCTTGATGTCACGTTTGCCGGCAGCGAAGAATGGACCATCAAGGCATCGGGCACCGTCGCCGGGTTCGAACTTGAAACCCGCGTGACCGAAGGCAACCTGATCATGGTGGAAAGCGCGACAACCATGGGCGCGAACACATACGAGTTCGACATGTCCGGCCCTGACGGAATCGTGTCCACCAACACCGGCAGTTATGGCGCAACCCAAGCAACAGCGTCCCTGTCGCTGCCCGTAGGCGGGTCTGACATCATGAACCTGTCGCAGGCAATTCGTGATGGCCTGTCGGTTGATCTTGTATCGCGTGGAACAGGGTCACAAGGGACGGCGACGACAACCCTGAACGGCCAGATCGTGACCGATCAGGACACCACTGCCGGTGCCTCCGAGGTCACGATGCGTCTGGGCGAAAGCGGGCTGGCCGTTGTCGGCAATGTCGATGACATCGCCATGACCGTCACGATGGCGGACCTTATGCCATTCCCGATCGAAGGGGCGATTGACCAGATCACCGCGAACTACGTGCTGCCGGTGAATGCGTCTGACGCGCAGCAGGAATTCCGCTATGCGTTCGGTCTGAACGGCATCACTGTCAGTGATGATATCTGGGGTCTGTTCGACCCTGCGGGCGAATTGCCCCGCGATCCGGCGACCATCGCACTTGATCTGTCTGGCTATGGTGTGACCGGCCTTGATCTGCTGGATATCCCCAGCATGATGGCCCTGTCCCAAGGTGGCGATGTGCCAGTGCAAGTCGATGAAGTGACACTGAACAGCATGACGATCGCAGCCGCTGGTGCAGAAATCACGGCACAAGGCGCATTTATTCTCGATAACGATGACATGGCGACATTTCCCGGTTTTCCACGCCCCGAAGGCGCGCTTGATATGACGTTGTCGGGTGTCAACGGGTTGATGGACAAGCTGGCCGCGCTTGGGTTTATCCCCGAGGAAGAACTGATGGCACCGCGCATGATGCTGGGCATGTTCGCGACACCCGTGGGGGACGATGAACTGACCTCGACGATCGAAGTGAACAGCGAAGGTCACGTTCTGGCAAACGGCCAACGTCTGCGCTAGGAAATCGGGTGAGGGCTGCATGGCGCGGCCCTCGCCCCCTTGCGGGGCACTGCATTGCGGACTACCCCATCTCCAAACATCAGGAACCCGCATGTCAGAACAACTTTCCACTCTCGCTGAACAGCTTCTTGACGCCGCGCGCGCGGCCGGTGCCGACACCGCTGATGTGATCGTCGTTGATGGCACATCCGTATCGATTGATGTGCGCAGTGGCGCGCTGGAACAGGCCGAACGCAGCGAAGGTATCGACATCGGCCTGCGCGTGATGATCGGCCAGCGACAGGCGAATGTTTCAGCCTCGGACACCCGCACCGCGACGATGCAACAGATGGCGCAGCGTGCTGTGCTGATGGCGCGTGAAGCACCCCAAGACCCGCATATCGGCCTTGCGGATCCAACCCAGTTTGCAACCGATACGGACACATCCCGCCTCGATCTGTTTGATCCCAGCGCTGAACCGGACCCAGCCGACCTGCAAGACGCGGCTGCACGCGCCGAAGCCGCAGCGCAGGCCAACGCAGGCATAAGCCAGGTGCAGTCTGCCAGCGCATCATATGGTCGGCGCCGCGTTCACCTTGCCACCAGCAACGGGTTTTCCGCCGGATATGCGCGCACCGGCCACAGCCTGTCATGTGTCGCGATCAGCGGCACAGGCGCAAACATGGAACGCGACTATGACTTTGACAGCCGCGTCTATGGCAGCGACATGCGCACCCCCGAAGACATCGGGGCCCAAGCAGCAGCGCGCGCCGTTGCCCGCGCAGGTGCGCGCAAGCCGAAAACCGGTGCATATCCGGTGTTGTTTGACGAACGTATCGCCAGTTCACTAATCGGGCATCTGTTGTCAGCCGTGAATGGCGCAATGATCGCGCGCGGATCAAGCTGGCTTCGTGACGCGATGGGCGAACAGGTCTTGCCTGCGGGCCTGAGTGTCATTGAAGACCCGCACCGCACCCGTATCGCCGCATCGCGCCTGTTTGATGGCGAAGGCCTTCCAACAGCAAAACGCGCGATAGTTGATAACGGCATCCTGACGGGCTGGACGCTTGATCTGGCCACCGCGCGCCAGTTGGGCCTCACCAGCACCGCCAACGCATCGCACAGCACCTCCTCGGCCCCGTCACCCAGCCTGACGAATATCGCGCTTACCCAGGGCGAAAAAACACCCGCCGAATTGATGGCGGATATGGGGACTGGCCTGCTCGTGACATCAATGATCGGCTCGACGATCAATCCCAACACGGGCGATTATTCGCGCGGTGCAAGCGGCTTCTGGGTCGAAAACGGCGCAATCACCTATGCGGTCAACGAATGCACCATCGCCGGAAACCTGCGCGACATGCTGATGCGGCTGACTCCGTCCAACGATGCGCAATCGCATCTGACGCGTGTCGTGCCATCCCTGCTGGTCGAAGGGATGACCCTTGCAGGCGACTGACCTTGACCTGCTGGTCGACGCCGCGCGCGCTGCGGGGGACATCGCGACAAGCCACTTTGCCGCTGCAACCGAAGTCTGGGACAAACCCGGCAATGCTGGCCCCGTGACCGAAGCCGATTTGGCCGTCGACACGATGCTGCGCACCACGCTTTGCGCCGCACGCCCCGATTATGGCTGGCTGTCCGAGGAAACCGAGGATACCCCCGCGCGCCTTCAAACCGACCACCAGTTCATCGTTGATCCAATCGACGGCACGCGCGCCTTTATCGAGAAAAGCAAAGATTGGTCACATTCGCTGGCGATTGCGCATAACGGTGAAGTCACGGCTGCAGTGATCTACCTGCCCCTTCGCGACATGCTGTTTGCGGCCCGAAAGGGCAGCGGCGCAACGCTGAACGGCGCGCCGATTACAACAACGGTTCACGCAAGCCTGAACGATAGCAACGTGCTGGCGACACGCCCGAACATGGACCCGAAATACTGGCAAAGCGGCGCGCCAGTGTTCAAGCGCCACTTTCGGTCGTCCCTTGCCTATCGCATGGCGCTGGTCGCGCAGGGCCGGTTCGATGCGATGCTAACGCTGCGACCCACATGGGAGTGGGACATCGCCGCGGGCACCCTGATCGTGACCGAGGCCGCGGGCACCGCCACAACCCGCACAGGTGCGCCGCTCAGGTTCAACAACCCGCACCCGCAGGTTGACGGGGTGATTGCCGGTGGCATGCTGCATGCGCCGTTGCTCGCAGCGCTGGCCTGATTGCTTTACGGCGTCACCCCAAAGCCCTAGCTTACCCCCGGACACATCTTGCAACATGAGGCTTTTATGACCCAGCGCCTGCACCTCGTCTTTGGTGGCGAATTGATCGACCCGACCAAGAACGCATTCAAGGATGTGAACGACATCCATATCGTCGGTATGTTCCCCGACTATGACTCCGCGTTCAACGCCTGGAAAGAAAACGCCCAACGCACCGTGGACAATGCCCACATGCGCTATTTCATTGCGCATATCCACCGCCTGCGCGACGAAGGCGTCGAGGCATCGCCAACAGAAGAACTGGGCAGTTAGGCACACCTGAATGGCGCGCACCCTTTCGCTTCGATCGCTTATTGGGCAACGTCCGGTAGCGGACACACCCAAGCAGGACAGCACAACGCGCCCCGACCGGCCAAAGGGGCCGTTGATCTGGTTCCACGTCGGCGGTGACGGCAACCATCGCACTATCGCGACTCTTGCGCATCGGCTCGCCAGCGAACGTGATCAAGCGACGTTTTTGGTTACCGGCACCCTTCTTGAATCAGGTGTAACGTCTGACAATCCGAATGTGATTTTCCAACCCGATCCACCCGACACCCAAACTGGCGCGCGTGCGTTTCTGGATCACTGGCGTCCCGACATGCTGTTCTGGATGCAAGACATACTGCTGCCCATCCTGCTTGCCGAGTGCGCCGTGCGTAAGTGCCCGATGGTGCAGTTGAACGCCAAAAATGGACCAAGCTTGAACTGGTCGGGACCTTGGAAACGGACTGCTCCTCGTGCGATCCTTGAAAAGTTCACTGCCGTTATGGCCGTGGACAATGGCGCTGCGGCACGGTTGCGGCGTGCAGGTTACAACCCCGCGCGGATCGAGGTCACGGGCGCGCTTGAAGAA
Organism: Octadecabacter sp. R77987; assembly: GCF_042466115.1. Lineage (NCBI taxonomy): Bacteria > Pseudomonadati > Pseudomonadota > Alphaproteobacteria > Rhodobacterales > Roseobacteraceae > Octadecabacter > Octadecabacter sp. R77987. Next base: position 1,924,406 of record NZ_JAXHBQ010000001.1, read on the forward strand.
GAAAGCATCGCCCTTCCCTTCAACGAGGCCGAGCGCAACGAGATGGCCGCCCTGATCGGTGCCCGCCCCGTCTGGTTTGCGACCGACCTTGCCGCGCGCGAAATCGAAACAATTGCCGACGCCTATCAACGGGCCAGCAAACGTGGCTATCGGCTTTTGCTGGTGGTGACACCGCGCGACGTGAACGATTCCGCCGGTATGGCGCAGCAACTGCGCGATCTTGACCTGCACGTCGGGGTGCGCGGCGATGGCGATGACCCGCATGATGAAATGCAGGTGTATATCGCCGACCTCGATAACGAACATGGCCTTTGGTATCGTCTGGCCCCGATTACACTCATGGGCGGCACGCTTACCGGTGCCAGCAGCCGGTCTCCGTTCGAGGCGGCGGCACTTGGATCAGTGGTTGTCCATGGGCCGGCAACCGGACGACATGGAACGGCATACGAACGGCTAACCGCCGCGGGGGCATGCCGTGCGGTGAATTCGGCAGAACGTTTGGCCGAGGCCGTTGGCTTGATGAACACGCCCGACCGTGTGGCGCAAATGGCCCAGGCGGGATGGACAGTCGTGACCGATGGTGCAGACGTCAGCAACCGCGTGCTGGCGATGATCCGCGCACATCTTGACTCGAAAGGGGGATAGACAATGACGGCCCCCCGTTTCTGGTTTACCGATCCGGCACGGCCTGCATTGCGCGCGCGCCTGCTTGCACCTGTCGCCACCCTTTTTGGGGCGATGACTGCGCGGCGACTGGCCAAGGGCACTCCAATGCAGGCTGAAGTGCCTGTGATCTGCATCGGCAATATCAATGTTGGCGGCACTGGAAAGACACCTACGGCCATCGCGCTGGTGCAGCGGCTGATCGCATGGGGGTATCAGCCGCATGTCATAAGCCGTGGCTATGGCGGCGCGCTTGCGGGTCCGATCGCTGTGGACCCAACACAGCATTCTGCGCGGGATACTGGTGACGAGCCGCTTCTTCTGGCCGCCTTTGCGCCCACATGGGTATCCAGGGATCGCAGCGCAGGTGTGCGGATGGCACAGGAATCCGGCGCCGATGTTGTGGTGATGGACGACGGATTTCAAAACCCGTCCGTGCACAAGGACATGTCCCTGATTGTTGTCGATGCGCGGCGCGGGTTTGGCAACGGCCGCGTCATGCCTGCGGGTCCGCTACGCGAACCGGTTTCAACGGGGATGGCACGCGCTGATGTTCTTTTGTCGATCGGATCAACACAAGATCAAGACGCGTTCACCGCCTTGTGGCACCACCGGATTGGCAACACGCCGCATGCACGCGGCCACCTCGCACCGCTTGCAACCGGAATGACATGGGCCGGCCTGCGTGTGCTGGCCTTTGCCGGAATCGGCCACCCCGAAAAGTTTTTCCAGACCTTGCGCGCATTGGGTGCCGACGTGTTGCACGGCGAACCGTTGAACGACCATCAACCGCTGACCGATACCTTGATGAAAAGGCTTGAGCTTGAGGCAATTGCCCGCACAGCCCAGCTGGTGACGACTGAAAAGGACGCAGTACGCTTGCCCGCATCATTTCGCCAAAAGGTTCTGACCTTGCCTGTGCGGCTGGACATCGCGGATTGGTCTGCAATCGACGCCGCGCTTGCCAGGGCTGGCATTACTCCTCGATGATAACTTGCCCTTCGCCCAGTTTCGGCGAGGCGTGGCGCAACCTTAGATCAGCATCCGAAAACCTGATTGGCGTGCGCACGCCCGGCACGCCATCAAGTTCAATTTGCATCCCGCGATGAACAACCTGCGGGTCGGCAAAGACATCATCCATGTTGTTGATCGGCCCCGCCGGAACGCCATGCGCCTCGCAAGCGGCCAGTAGCGCTGACTTGGTCATCTTGATCGTTTCTGCCGCCAGAATTTCGGCGAGGGATTCACGGTTTTTCAGCCGCGCGGGATTGGTCGCATATGCAGGATCATCGGCAATGTCCGGCAGACCCAAAACGGCGCAAAAATTGCGAAACTGCCCGTCATTGCCCACGGCGATAATGATATGCCCGTCCGCGCATTCAAACACCTGATAGGGCACGATATTGGGGTGCGCATTGCCCAGACGCTGCGGCACGTTTCCCGAACTTAGATAATTCATCGCCTGATTGGCCATCACCGCAGTCGCGACATCCAGCAAGGCCATGTCTATGTGTTGGCCCTTGCCGGTCGCGGCGCGCTGGTGAACCGCGGCCAGGATCGCAGTGCTGGCATAGACGCCCGTGAAAATATCTGTGAACGCCACGCCCACCTTTTGCGGCTGCCCTGCGGGATCGCCGGTAACAGACATCAGGCCGGACATGCCTTGAATGATGTAGTCGTATCCCGCCCGTTGCGCATAAGGACCGTCCTGCCCGAATCCCGTGATGGAACAATAGATCAAGCGCGGGTGCGTTTCGCGCAGACTGTCATAGTCCAAGCCGTATTTCGCCAGCCCGCCGACCTTGAAGTTCTCGATCAGGATATCGGCGTCGTTAATCAGCTTGAGCAGTTGCGCGCGGCCCGTATCGGTGCGGAAATCAATCACGACTGATCGTTTGCCACGATTGCAGCAATGGAAATAGGCCGCCGACGTGTCCCCGTTCGGGGTCGCAAAGGGCGCGCCCCATGTGCGCGTGTCGTCGCCTTGGGGCGATTCAACCTTGATCACTTCGGCCCCCAGATCGGCCAGAGTTTGGCCAGCCCAAGGGCCAGCCAGAATCCGCGCCAATTCAACGACCTTCAGGCCTTCAAGCGGGGCAGGCATTATTCAGCCAGCTTTTCATCCAGAACCGCTGCAAACTCGCCATAGGCCATATTGGAGTAAGGCTCGCCATTGATGATAAAGCTGGGGGTGCCCGTGATATTGTCCGCCTCACGGTTGGTTTCGGACCAAGTATAGAGCGCCTGTGCCGCCTCGGCGTCGGCCATGCAAACGTCCAGATCTTCGTCCGTCAAACCGGCAATCTTGCCAATATTGCGAAGGTTGTTGGCAATCGTTGCCGGATCGCCTGCACCCGCCCATTCGCGCTGCTGTTCAAAGATCAGCTCGGTAATTCCGAAATACCGCAACGGCCCACCACATCGCGCCACCATCGAGGCCCACAGGCCGGGACGGTCAAAATAGACCTCGCGATAAACAAACCGAACCTTGCCGGTGTCGATATAGTTTTCCTTGATCTGAAGGTATTGATCGGCATGGAAGTTGGCGCAGTGTGGACACGTAAACGACGCATATTCGATCACCTCGACGGTCGCATCCTCGCTGCCCTGCACCATCTCGACGACACTGCTTGTATCAACTTCGGCGTCTTGCGCGATTGCCGCCCCGAACACGGGATCCGTTGGCGCGGTTGGACGGGTCAGAAACCACGTACCGCCCGCGATGATAGCAACGGCAAGGGCCGCGATGGAAAGCGTCTTATTCATATCAGTCTGCCTTTTCCTGGCGTTTTCGTTTGGTCAGAACATTGGCCGCAAGCGTGCGAAGTGCAACCCGCAAGTCGTCACTTGCCACATCCGATGACAGCACTTCGGCCTTGGCCAGCGCATCAGGGTCTGGTGCGGCCTTTGCCTTGGGCTTGTGATCAAAGGCAACGCGCCCTTCGGCAAAGCCGGTTGGCGCGGTCTGGGTGATCCGCACGCGCGAAATGGCACGATAGCCGTAAACCGCATTCACCTTGTCGCGAATCTGGTCCTTTTGCATTTCCAACATCGGTGCCTGCGCACCAGTCGTTAAGATCGACAGCGTTGCACCCAATCCGCCTTGCCCGTAACCAACCTTGACCGGATGGGCGATGCGGGCGGTTTCTTCGCCGACAATTTCGGCCCAATGGGTCAAAAGCCGGGTCACGGCAAAGCCGCGCGCCTCGCTCGCACCGCGAATCCGCTTCTGCATCAGGGACGCTGCGCGGGAAAAACCGCGTGTGGTGGTATGTTTGCGTTGTTGTGCCATTCTAACGTTCTATTCTAAAGCACCAGCGCGCCCATACCAGCGAAACCCTGCATCAAAGGACATAAACATTGCGTGACGACCCAAGCGCGGACCTGCTTGACTGGTATGACACCCATGCCCGCGTGATGCCGTGGCGCGTCGCCCCTGCGGATCGCAAGGCGGGCCAGCGCCCCGATCCCTATCGTATCTGGCTGTCCGAGGTGATGTTGCAGCAAACCACCGTGGCTGCTGTGCGCGACTATTTCCACCGGTTCACCGCGCGCTGGCCGACCGTGCAGGATCTGGCCAGTGCCGCCGATGCGGATGTCATGGGGGAATGGGCGGGCCTTGGGTATTACGCCCGCGCGCGCAACCTTTTGAAATGTGCCCGTGCAATTGTCACGGATTATGATGGCGTCTTTCCCGATACGCGTGACGGGCTGATCGCTTTGCCCGGCATTGGCCCCTATACCGCCGCCGCAATCGCCGCGATTGCCTTTGACGAACAGGCGACGGTCGTGGACGGCAACGTCGAACGGGTCATGGCGCGCCTGCATGATGTCCACTCGCCTTTGCCTGCGGCCAAGGGCGAACTGACGGTGCTGGCAACCGCCCTTACACCTGCCCAGCGCGCAGGCGATTATGCCCAAGCGGTGATGGACCTTGGCGCGACGATCTGCACCCCGAAATCACCCGCTTGCGGCAATTGCCCGTGGCGTGATCCCTGCAAGTCGCGGATCGCGGGCACGGTGGCCGAACTGCCCAAAAAGACCCCCAAGAAAAAGACACCGACGCGCTTTGGCATCGCCTATGTCGCACGGCGGACCGATGGCGCATGGTTGCTGGAAACACGCCCCGACAAAGGCCTGCTGGGCGGGATGCTTGGTTGGCCTATGTCCGACTGGAATGATGCGCCAGATCCCGCGCCGCCCCTCGATGCAAACTGGCAAGACCTTGGCGTCGAAGCACGCCACACATTCACGCATTTCCATCTACGCTTGCAGATCATGACTGCGAATGTAGGAGATACGACCCCAAACCGTGGTGATTTCATCGCAGCGCCCGATTTTCGCCCCAGCGACCTGCCAACCGTCATGCGTAAAGTATTCGACCTTGCGCACGCGACGCTACGCCACGATTGAGTGCGACGCGCGCGCGCGATAACCTGCGCACGAACTAACCGGAGCATTCCATGATCCCGCACGACAATATGGCTAAACTCTCGCGCGCGCTGCCGTTCTGGCTTTCTCTTGCGCTGGTCCCGCTGGCATGGATCGGGGCGATCTATGGCGGTTGGACGGTGATTCTGCTGCCGATTTCCACGTGGTATCTGTTTTCGATCATCGACGGAATCGCGGGCCTTTACGAAGAAAACGCCGACCTCGACACAACCGAAGACGAGTTGTTCTGGTATAAGCTGGTCACGCTGATCTGGTTCCCGATCCAGTTTGTGACGGTGTTCGGCATCCTTTGGTATGTGACGCAGACTGGCCACCTTTCGGTGGTGGAACAGATCATACTATTCTTTGGCATCGGCGTGATTTCCGGTGCGGTCGGGATCGTCTATGCCCACGAGCTTTGCCATCAGAAACCGAAACTGGAACGCAATCTGGGCGATCTACTGCTCGCCATGGTGCTCTATTCCCATTTTCGCAGCGAACACTTGCTGGTGCATCACCGCTATGTGGGCACGCCACGCGACCCCGTGACCGCGCGATACAACGAAGGGTTCCACCGCTTCTTTTTCCGTGTGCTGCGCGAACAACCCCTGTCGGCATTCCGCGCCGAAAAGGCGATGTTGGCGCGCAAAAACCTGCCTTGGCATGACCGCACAAACCCGTTCTGGAAGTACTGGGGCTTGCAGATCATGTTCATTGCCCTCGCCGTGATCATCGGTGGCTGGGCCGGTCTTGGGCTGTTCCTGATTCAGGCCTTTGTGGCGATCTGGCAGCTGGAACTCACCAACTATGTCGAACACTACGGGCTGACGCGCAAACACCTCGGGGATGGCAAATACGAACATGTCCTGCCGCGCCATTCGTGGAACGCATCGCAGCTTGCGTCGAACTGGCTGCTGATCAACTTGCAGCGCCATTCCGATCACCACTACAAGCCCGACCGGCGCTTTCCGCTGCTGCAAACCTATGGCGAGGCTGACGCCCCGCAACTGCCCTATGGCTATCCGATCATGACGATGGCGGCGATGGTGCCGCCGATCTGGCGGCGTGTGATGAACCCGCGTGTGCGCAAGTGGCGGGCGATGTATTATCCCGAAATCACCGACTGGCAGCCCTATAAGAACGGCACCACGCCGATGCCCCGCTAGGGTTTGGGGTCATTGCGCAACTGCCCGCTGACCCACGCCCAGCTTGACTGGCACATATCGTCCAGCGTGCGCTTGGCGTTGAACCCCAGCACCTGACGCGCAAGATCAGGGCGTGCTGTCAGCACGGCCACATCCCCGTCACGGCGCGGCACGATCTCGAACGGTAATTCCTTGCCGCAGGCATCGGAATAGGCGCGCAAGACCTCAAGCACCGTCGACCCTTCACCGGTGCCAAGGTTCACCGTATGTGACTGACCGGTCTCAAGCAGGGCGTTGACAGACAGCACATGCCCGTCTGCCAAGTCTTCAACGTGAATATAGTCGCGCAGGCCCGTGCCATCAGGCGTGTCATAATCATCGCCAAAGACCTGCAAGCGGGGCAATTCACCAATCGCGACCTTGGCGATATAGGGTACCAGATTGTTGGGAATGTCCTGCGGGTCTTCACCGATCAACGCTGAATAGTGCGCCCCGACAGGGTTGAAATACCGCAGCGTGCCGACCGCCCAGCGCGGATCAGCCGCGACCAGTTGTTCCAGGATCAATTCGCCCGAAATCTTGGTATAGGCATAGGGGCTGGTGTAGGTGCGCGGATGATCTTCGGGGATGGGTTGCACAAGCGTGTCGCCGTAAACCGTCGCACTTGAGGAAAACACGATCCGGCGCACATCGGCCGCATCCATCGCCTGCAACAGGTTCACAAAGCCGCCGACATTGGTCTGGATGTAATCCAGCGGCTTGGCCACGGATTCCCCCACGGCCTTTTTCGCGGCAAAATGGATCACGGCATCAAAGTCATGGGCGGCAAACACACCCGTCAGGAATACCGGATCAAGCACATCACCACGATGCAGTTTCACCGGCGATCCGGTAATGCGCGCAAGGCGCAGCGGCACGTCTTCCTGAGCGTTGGAAAAATTATCGAGGATGACAACATCGTAACCGGAAGCGACCAATCCCAGATAGGTATGTGACCCGATATAGCCTGCGCCACCCGTCAAAAGGACTGTCTTGGTCATTCTTGCCTCATACTCGTTAACCAAATCCCTAAGGCGGGACGGCCCACGGGACAAGTAAAACAAAAGAAAAAGCCCCGCCATGCTTTGGAAAGCTGGCGGGGTGTAAGTTAGTGCCGTAGATATGGCCACAGGCACCGGCGGTAATTCTGTTTCGTCAGTTTGCGCGCATTTCCGAGCGGATTTGCTGGCGCAGCAGATCAATCGGGACTTTCTTGCCTTCGCGCTTGAACTGCCAATAGGTCCAGCCGTTACAGCTTGGCGCGCCTTCACAGGCGGCCCCGACCTGATGGATTGACCCCTTGATATCTGCCCCGATCAAGGTGCCGTCAGCGCGGACCTTGGCCTTGTGGCGGCCATTCATGCTCCACAGCTCCTCGCCCGGGCGCAGCATCCCGCGTTCAACCAACACACCGAACGCCACGCGTGGTTCGGCGCGTTTGGACGTGGAGACCTCAAGCGCTTCTTTGTCGAACTTGCGGATCTTGCTGATACGTTTCTCGGCAACGGCACGATACTCGGCCTCGCGCTCGATCCCGATGAAGTCACGGCCCAGCATCTTGGCGACCGCACCCGTTGTGCCTGTGCCAAAGAATGGATCAAGGACCACATCACCGGGATTGGTGCTGCCAAGCAAAACGCGGTGCAACAGGCTTTCGGGTTTTTGCGTTGGATGGGCCTTGTCGCCCTCGTCATTCTTGATGCGTTCGTGGCCTGTGCAGATCGGCAGCACCCAGTCGCTGCGCATTTGAATTCCTTCGTTCAGGGCCTTCAGGGCTTCGTAGTTAAAGGTGTATTTCGCACCTTCGGATTTCGACGCCCAGATCATCGTTTCATGGGCGTTGGTAAACCGTTTGCCACGGAAATTCGGCATCGGGTTCGACTTGCGCCAAACCACGTCATTCAAAATCCAGAAGCCCTGATTTTGCAGTTCAGCGCCCATGCGAAAAACGTTGTGGTAGCTGCCAATCACCCAGATCGCACCATTGGGTTTCAGCAGGCGGCGCGCGGCGGCCAGCCAATCCTTGGTAAACTTGTCATAAACCGCGAAGCTGTCGAACTGGTCCCAGTGATCGTCAACCGCGTCAACCTTGGAATTGTCGGGGCGATGCAGATCACCGCGCAGTTGAAGGTTGTAGGGCGGGTCCGCGAAAATCAGGTCAACGCTGCCTTCGGGCAGGCTGTTCATCACGTCGATGCAATCCCCATCGACAATCGTATTCAGTGGGAGCGCTTGCGCACCCGTAGCCTTGGTTTTCGTCGTCATTTTTTGCCTCTGTCCCCGGCGGTTAATCCGCTCGTTGGTTGCTCCCAATGTGAGTCAGAGACGATTCGGTGTCAAAAACTTTATTGAATCAATCACTTACCATTTTTTCTTGATACAAGATATTGTGGACCGGCTTAAACGAACGTCTATGGTGAGGGGTCACACCAAGATTTTGAAGCGCTGCCATGTGGCTTTTCGATCCGTATCCGGCGTTTGTCTCCCAGCCATAGCCTGGATGCTGTTGCGCCAAATCCACCATCAGACGATCACGGCAAACTTTTGCCATAATTGAGGCCGCTGAAATCGACACAGATCGTGCATCGCCCTTCACAATCGCCTCGGCCGATGCTGTCAAATCACGCGGCAGCAAATTGCCGTCAATCAACAGATGGTCGACAGCACCCAATCCGGCGATGGCGCGCATCATCGCCAGATGGCTGGCACGCAGAATGTTCAGGTCATCAATCTCGGCCACGCTTGCATGGGCGATGCTGACCTGCGCCACCTTCATGATCTGATCATAAAGCAAATCGCGGCGGCGTGCCGTCAGCGCCTTGCTGTCATTCAATCCATCGGGAATGCGCGCCGGATTCAGTATCACTGCGGCCGCCGTCACCGGCCCCGCCAAAGGACCGCGCCCAACCTCGTCCACACCGGCCACACGCCCAAGGCCGCGCTTGAACGCGGCCTGTTCAAAACTGAAATCCGGGGTCTGTCGGGCCATGCCCGCAATCAACACCATCACCACGCAAAAGAACAGGGGCAGGCGACCATGTCCAAGCGCCTGCCCCTGCCCCCCTGTCGCGCGCCCTCTGGTGGAAAGCGCGCGCTGCTCGACGGTACTAGTGGCGGTTCCAGGTAAACCCGGCATTGCGCAGACAACGTGGACGGAACCCGTTGCGGCGACCATTGTCGGTGCGCACGCTTACTTCGCAGCGCTCGGGCAGGCGGTTGAACCCGCGAAAGTTGTTCTGCATGCAACGGCGACCAAACATCCGAACGGTTTCACCACGGCGCGTTTCGATCCGGCGCAAGCACTGGGTGGGAATCACGTTGCGGTTCGGGCGCGGGTTCACCACCGGCGCTGCGTTGTCCTTGCGGCTTTCATGAATGACGGCACCAAGCACCAGCAAGCCCAATAGCGCGCCCCATGCTTCCTCATTGGACATGTCGGCCTGCGCCGGAGTCGGAGCAAGGCTGGTCATACCAAGGGTCAGGGCAAGCGCACCTGCGATCAAAGTCTTAAACATAGCGTTTCCTTTCGGTTAGGCGCCGATGGCAGCAAGCCTGACGCGATGAAAGGAGATTGGCGGCAATACGGCCTGCCAAACAATAACGCTGCATTGCTATCGCCTGACAGGCCCGCGCGGCAGATCGGTTATTGAATATCACGGGGTTTCTGGCGCATCTTGCCCCCATGAAACACCTTACCTCATCCATACTCGCCCTTGGGCTGATGGCAGGTGCCGCACAGGCCGCCTGCTATGCCGATTACAAGGCCAAACAGGACGATCCTTTGCGCCTCCACTACGGGGTGGTAGAAATCGACGGGGACTGTAATGTCGAAAACGCAGCCGCCCAGCTTGAAGACGCGCTGGGGGCTGACGGCTGGCAGTTGCTGAACGTGCTGGGCGTCTTTGACGACGACGGTCTGGACGAGAGGAGAGAGAGTGCAGGACAATACTACCTCCGCTATTGAGGCACGCCAGACAGGCAACCGCGTGGTTGCCGCAGGTATCGCCGCGATTGTTCTTATCCTCCTCGCAGCCGCTGTTCTGCTATTCATCAACCTGCCTGACGCGAACGCTTTCAATGCGCGCGTCGAACAACTGTTTGTCGAAAACGACACGCTGACCGGTAACGCGGAAATCAAGCTGCTCGAGATCCTCGCCCAGTCGGGCACGGCATTCAGCGACACTTTGTCCAGCTACCGTTTCGTCATTTTCGTGCTGCTGATTTTTGCTACCGCTATGTTGATCGCTGCTGTTGCGTTCCTTGTGATGCTTGTCGCCCTGAACCGCCGCATGGGCCAGATCGAACGGCAAGGGATCGAGGTGAACTCGCTTTTGATCAGCCGCGACCAGAACACCGTTTACCTCAACAACTTTGAATTCAAACTTACCGAGGCCGCCATCGAAACCCTTTCCGTGCTGGCCGAGGCACGCATGGATGACGAAGTGCTGTCAGGCGCCGAAATAGAAGGCGTCATATCAGGGCGCAACGCTGCCGATTGCGACGAGGCCGCTGGCGCCACACGGATCAAGCGCCTGCGCGATACGCTGGGCAACCAGATGATCAGCGAACTTCTGGTCAAAAACATTGCGCGGCGCGGCTACATGCTGGCCATCGACAAGGATGTCATTCGCATGGTCTGACGCGTGGCCCCGGTTTTTCCCCGTGAAACACTGTGCTGCCATTCCCACCTGTCTTCCATGAAAAGACGCGCATTCCTTCAGGGTTTTGGCGCAGTGGGCCTTGCCCCGCTCGTGCCTCTCCCGCTTGCTTCCGGCGCTATGACTACACCTGCTGTCACGACATCGCAGTTGGCGTTTGGGTCTCTCTTTGCCCAAGTTCATAACGCATGTTCGCCCGCGATGTTGGCAAAAAGCCTGAAAGTGCCGGTTGAAACCGCCACCGCGGTTCACGCAAAACTCGTGGCAAGGGGCGTGATTACAGCTCCCGGCGTGACGGGTTTCAGCACCGCAATCAAGCCGTTCTTCGCCAACCTGCGCTTTCCTGGCGCAACAGGCGCGGGAATTCAAAACGCGGCCACTCCCAAGCCAAAGCTGCGCGACATCATCGACAACGACGCGCGCGCTAGATCTCAAAGAAATACGGATCAACCCGACGCCAGAAATGCAACAAGTCCTGACCCGTCGCCGGATGGCGGCCCAGCGCTTCAATCGCAAGAATATCAGCCGCAACAAGCGCCGACAACTTGTAGGCCAAAGCAGCCGGCGCAGCCCGACCTTTTACAAGATCCTCGAACTGAGACGCGGCAGAAGTAATCGCAAAACAAATGGTCAGCGCCTTTTCACGCGGCCACTTGCGCGCAAGGTTGCGCACGAGTGCACGAATGCTTTCTTCCTCACCCTTGGCAAGAACCGCGACCGAATACTCGATCATCAGGTCGATATTTCCCTGATGCATGACACACTACCATTTAATCCATCCGTCGCAGTCATACCTCTACAGCGCATACAACGGTAGTTGAATCAAAACTAACAGAGATTTCACAACCTTCAGTTGTGGCGACCCCGGCAGGATTCGAACCTGCAACCTGCCCCTTAGGAGGGGGCTGCTCTATCCAGTTGAGCCACGGGACCACGGGGTATGTGAATGCCCGTGTTTGGTTCCAAGGTCAACGTTACGCATCGGGCTTGGACAAGGCGCGCCTGCCAGAGTAACAAGGGTTAGGGAAGAATTTTCAGGGCGGCGACAGCGTGACCACACGGACCAAAAGACCACTTACCTTGCGGGATGTTTCCGAAGCATCCGGCGTAAGCGAAATGACCGTCAGCCGCGTGTTGCGCAACAAAGGCGACGTCAGCGAAGCAACCCGCATCAAGGTGCAGGACGCCGCCAAACGCCTTGGCTATGTGCCCAACAAGATCGCGGGCGCATTGGCCAGCCAGCGGGTGAACCTTGTCGCGGTGATCATTCCCAGCCTTGGCAACATGGTTTTTCCCGAAGTGCTGTCGGGCATTTCCGAAACGCTGGACGGCACTGACCTTCAGCCGGTTGTCGGCGTCACCAACTACATGCCTGAAAAAGAAGAAAAGGTCCTGTTCGAGATGCTGTCTTGGCGCCCGTCGGGGGTGATCATTGCCGGGTTGGAACACACCGAAGCCTCGCGCGCGATGTTGACACAGGCTGATATTCCCGTGGTGGAAATCATGGATGTGGACGGCGAGGCGATTGATGCAAACGTGGGAATCTCCCATCGCCGTGCCGGCCGGATCATTGCCGAAGAAATCCTGAAGGCTGGATACAAGAGGATCGGTTTTCTGGGAACGAAAATGCCGCTTGATCACCGAGCTCGAAAACGGTTCGAAGGATTTACACAGACCCTCGCCAAGTCGGGAATCGAGATTGCGGATCAGGAGTTTTATTCCGGTGGATCGGCCCTGGCGAAAGGTCGCGAAATGACCCAGGCCATGCTGGAACGCACGCCCGAAATTGATTTCTTGTATTATTCCAACGACATGATCGGCGCCGGCGGCTTGCTTTATCTGCTTGAAAAGGGTGTCGATATCCCGAACCAGATTGGCCTTGCCGGTTTTAACGGCGTTGAATTGCTTGATGGTCTTCCGCGCCAGCTTGCGACGATGGATGCCTGTCGCCGCGACATCGGCCAGAAAGCCGCCGAGATTATCGCGCGCCGCAATGCCGACCCATCCGAGCCCGAAGGCGAGCGGATCGAGTTAAGCCCAACTGTCAGTCTGGGCGACACCCTGCGCCGCAGTTGACGGTTCTGCGCCTATCGTTTTCATGCATGTCCTGAAACCGCCATGGCATACGCCGCTGGTCATGAATAACTGCCGCGTGGTCATCTTGTCGGAATTCGTGTGGTAACAGGCGCGCGGACTGGCTCGACCGGCCCCTTCAAGCGCAAGTTTTTCAATGCCGCAATCCAAGCGCCTTCGGCTGCGCACTAGCGATCCTGTGCTGACAACGCACATCAGAGCACATATCCAATTGAATAAAATGGTGAGCCGTGATGGGTTCGAACCATCGACCTACTGATTAAAAGCGGCCAAAAGTGCATTTCGCCCATTTTCGCTGCGCTGCGCTAAAGCGACATAAATGCATGGAAAAAAACGTTTATTCTTGACGTTTCACACGCTGACCTTGCATCACCTAACCCACGAAACGCTGCACAAGGCTTCCGGTAGGCTTCCGGATTTGGTGGGGAACGATGGCAAAACTGACAACGCGATACGTGGAAAGCATAACACCCAAGGACGGGGAAATCATCCTTTGGGATGACGATCTGGGCGGTTTCGGGCTGCGCTGTTACCCAAGCGGACGCAAAGTTTATGTAGTGCAATACAAACTGCACGGGCGCACCCGCCGCCGCACCCTTGGGAAACACACCGTTGTAACGTCTGACGAAGCCCGCAAACAGGCCAAACTGGTGCAGGCTGATGTGGCACGTGGCGCTGACCCGTCAGCCGAACGCAAGGCACGTCTGCGCAGCCCGACGATCAAGGAACTAGGCAAGCGGTTCCTGAAAGAACACGTTGAACTACATTGCAAGCCGACGACCCTTTACGACTACCGCAACCTGTTGCGCGGTGTGGTGAACCCCGTCTTGGGCGGGATCAAGGTGTCGGAAATCACCTTTGGCGATATCCAAAATTTTCACCTCAAACGGCGCGAAACCCCGTATCAGGCAAATCGCGGCGTTATGGTTTTGTCCAAGATGCTGAACCTTGCCGAGGATTGGGGGCTGCGCCCCATGAACACGAACCCCGCCCGCCGGATCAAACGCTACCCCGAAGTTGAAAAGAAACGCTACCTGAACGACGACGAACAGGAACGACTTGGCGGCGTTTTGGTGGACGCGCTGAAATCCGGCGAAATATCGCGCTATGCGTTTGCCGCTTTCTACCTCTTGATCCTGACCGGCTGTCGGCTTGGCGAAATCCAAAAACTGCGTTGGGACTATGTGACACCCACGCACCTGGAATTGCCGGATAGCAAGACAGGGCGCAGGCGCATCCCCCTGCCCCGTGAAGCGCGTGCCATGATCGAAACCCTTGAACGGCGCGAGGGCAATCCGTTTGTCATTCTGGGCGAACGTGGTGAGGGCTACTATAACGACCTGCAAAAGCCGTGGCGCAGGGTGCGCGAACGTGCGGGACTTGAGGACGTGCGCCTGCACGACCTGCGCCATACATATGCATCCGTCGCGGTCATGAACGGGATCGACCCGTTCACCCTCAAGGAAATTCTGGGCCACAAAAACCTGACCACCACCCTGCGCTATGTGCACCTGTCAGATGACGCGGTGCAAAAAGCCGCCGGACAAATCGCCAATCGACTTGCGGCCAGTTTGGGAAGTATGGCGTAGTGGCGGACGCAACCCCATGACCAAGGCGCTCACTTTTGATGCAAGAACCCCTCGCCCGCCTAAATGAACCGGACTATCCAACAGAGACTATCTGGGAAATTGCTGACAAAATCACACCGGCCTTCGTCGATGAAATGCGGGACCGATTTGGCCTGATCGGCAGCCACGGTGAGATTAGTGGAGAGCTAGGCAAGGTGCTGTGGAGGTTTCAGGCAGCGGCAAAAAACGCGCTTGAACCATTGCCCGCCCCACAAGCAAAAGAATTAGACCGGCTCAAGAAGTCTGTTGATCGCAGCATAGCAGCGTTCGATGCACTCAATGACCAAGCCCGAACTGACATCGACAATGCAGTTATGTATCGCGATCCGTTCAATCAACGCTTCTACTTCGAACAGCAGCAGGATTATTGGGACAAGAACGAGAACTCTACGAAAACGGCCATGAACAAGCTCGCGCAAATTTCACACGCACTAGATGCCGTGATGGATTTGCGAAAAGTGCAAGCGGATGACCCAAAAAGAACTATCAACACGCCTCTTGATCATCTCATCCAAGACTTGACGATGGATTTTGAGAAAAGGACAGATCGAAAAGCATATCAGTGCTGCTATTACGATCCACGAACTGACAATTATTCCGGTCAGTATTATGATTTCATTGAATTTATCTTGGATCATTTCGCCCCGCGTAGTTACCATAGCCAAGTAGCTCTAGGTAAACGCATCGTGCGGGCATTAGGCAAAATGGTCCGGTAAGGACACTCAATTCCAAAACGTGATTTCAACTGTCCTTTGAGAGAATGAGGATAACGCTCGATATATCTGACATACGGTCAGAGGAGCATCACATGAATACCGAACACACGACACAAATCACTTCTACCCTTGTCGATGAACGCGAGGCCGCGTCCATTCTCTGTTATTCCGTGCGCGCTTTGCAGAATTGGCGGCATCGGGGCGGCGGGCCTGACTTTGTGAAGGTTTCATCCCGTTCCGTCCGGTATCGCCGCGACGATCTGGAAAAGTGGATCGCGGCCCGCACGGTCAGCAACACCGCGCAACACCACTAACACACCAGTTTTGCCCTTGGCGGGTTGGTAGCACGTCAAGGGATTTTGGGGCCGGACGGCCTTCAAACGGGGCGCGTGTTCAAACGCGAACGCGCGCCCTTTCTTTGCCTACCGATAACCGTATCACGAAAGGAAATCCTTATGACAACACAACCCGCCCACAAGATCAGATTGGGCCTGATCACCGCGACTATTTGGAAAAACGACAACTTCTATTCCGTTGATTTTTCAAGGTCTTTCAAGAACGCCGAAGGCGAATGGCAGAACGGCACGAGCTATTCCCATTCCGACCTTCTGAACCTTTCAAAATGCGCTGACCGCGCCGAAATCTGGATTGCGAGACAGACCAATGCAAACAACTAGCACCAAATCACACACCCCGATGCGGCCCCAAAACAAAAGCTACCCCGCCGAAGGCGGAATGCAGGCCCGCGCCACGCACACCGGTGGCGGGCAAAGGGGGGTCACAGAGCACCCCCCTCTGGAAATACAGATGATCCAAGGCGCTATACGGTCTTGCACCGAGGCTTTGATACCTTGGCGCTGTCTATTCAGGCCCATATAGGCACAGAACTGTTCGACTACCTTGAGCGTGAAAAGACCCGCGCCGAGGATGAACAACGAGAGGTGCTGGTGGAATACGAAGGCTTACAGTTTCACCTCAAGCCTTATGGCGGCAAAGGATACCGTTTTTTGCTGGACGGCGGGCCGGACGGGGCAAGCTGGGCGATCAAGAAACCCAACGCCCGTGACGGTTGGGGCATCCGGATTTCTTTCGGGTCGTTCTTTTTGGCGATGCATGGCCTAGGTGCAGCCAAGGCGCATTGCGAACAAGTCTTGGGCCGGTTTGGCGTCAGCTTTGGCCGCGAGGATGTCAGCATATCGCGCGCGGATTTCTGTGTGGATATCCTTGCCAACGGCTTCACCCTGCACCCTGACCAAATGGTGATGCACAGCGCCGCCAAGCGCAGCGATCATATTGAGGCCGACACAGGTTTGCGGGTGAACGGCAAATCCGGTCAGGTCACATCCGTCACGGTTGGCAGCATCAAGAACCGGCAAGTCATTATCTATAACAAGCGGGCCGAAGTGATCGCGCGCGGCAAGGCCCATTGGTGGATGATCTGGAACGATACGTTATCTAAAGGACCGCACGGCACCCCCGCGCCCTCTATATTATATAAAGAGGCCAAATTTGGCCCGCTGACGCCCGATCCGGCCAAGGCCAAAGACAACCAAATTTGGCGGATCGAGTTTCGGGCAGGCAAATCTTTGCTAAAGGATCGTTGGGGCATCCGCACGTGGGGGCAGTTCTTTGACCGATTTGGCGACCTTTGCCGCGAAACCGGCCAAGTCGTGCGCTATTGCGATCCGGACCCGCGCGACACAAATCGGTCACGTTGGCCAATTCATGCATTATGGGAAACCGCCTGCGCAGAAATCAACGACGACCTTGTCGAGATGCGCAGCGGGGCTGATCCAAACCCCATGAAAGAGGTCCACCGCGAACAACATATCGGCACGGTGTTTCGCAACATCTTGGGCAACAGCATCACCTTGGCCGCGCTACACGGGAAACCCGCCACGGACCTGCCCGATATGTTTGCGACCACGGCGCAACAGATGACAGACGCGATCAAGGCAGACCCTGCCAAAACCGAACGTCAGCTGCGCGAGGCCAAGGAACGTTACGTGTTCATTCAAAAGCCGACCGACCCTATGTAACGTTATATATATAGGAAACTGACAGCCCAATGCGTCCTACGTTACGTAGGGCGTATTGGTGTGTCGGCTATACAGACAACCCCCAGAACAATCGGGCTTTTCCCTCGTAGCGTGTATCATTAGGGTGTGGCAAAACAGGGGTAGCCATGTCGATCATTGCCGATTTTATCACCGCCGTTCAGCACACCCATGCCAGTAACGATGCGACCGAACATTCCTACCGCCCTGCCCTCAAATCCCTGTTTGAAGCGATTGATCCCGCGATCACGGCCCAGAACGAACCCCAACGCCTGACCAAGGTCGGCGCGCCTGACTTTTCGTTCAAGAAAGGCGATATCGTGATCGGCCATGCCGAGGCCAAGGATTTGCATATCGGCATCCGCGCCATGAAAGACGCCAACCGCGACCAGCAGGCGCGCTACAAGGCGGGCCTGCCGAACCTGATCTATACCAACTGTCTGGATTGGGATTTCTACCGCGATGGCGATCTGATCGCGTCCGTCACGATTGCCGACATGCTGATGGGCATTCAGCCACGGCCCGACCAATACGCCAGCCTTGAACACCTGCTGGCCGACTTTTTCGCGCAGCGCCCCCAATCCATCACATCCCCGCGCGATCTGGCTGAACGGATGGCAGGCAAGGCGAACCTGATCAAGGATGTGCTGGGCAAGACCCTGCGCGAGGATGCCAATGTGCAATCCGAACTGACCGCCCAGTATCAGGCGTTCAAGGAAAACCTGATCCACGACATCACCGCCGAGGATTTCGCCGATATCTATGCCGAAACCATCGCCTATGGCATGTTCGCCGCGCGTCTGCACGACACCACGCTAGACACGTTCAGCCGCCAAGAGGCGCTTGAACTGCTGCCCAAATCGAACCCGTTCCTGCGGTCCCTGTTCAGCTATGTGGCGGGTTATGATCTGGATGATCGCATCGCCTGGATCATTGACGATCTGGCGCGCGTGTTCCGCGCCGCCGATGTGGGCAAGATCATGCAGGGGTTCGGCAAGTTGACGGGGCAGAACGACCCGTTCCTGCATTTTTATGAAACCTTTCTGGCCGCCTATAACCCCGCCAAGCGCAAGGCGCGCGGGGTCTGGTATACGCCCGAACCGGTGGTGAATTTCATCGTGCGGGCGGTGGATGATGTGCTGCAAAGCGAATTCGGGCTGCCCGACGGGCTGGCGGATACGTCCAAGGTCACGCTGGACTGGGACACCGGCCAGACCGATAAAAAGGGCAAGCCCGTCACCATCAAAAAGGATGTGCACCGCGTGCAAATCCTTGATCCCGCCACGGGCACCGGCACCTTTCTGGCCGAGGTGATCAAACAGATCGCGCCGAAAATTCAGGGTGTCGCGCCCGGCATGTGGTCGCAATACATCGAACAAGACCTGATCCCGCGCCTGCACGGGTTTGAATTGCTGATGGCGTCCTATGCCATGTGCCATATGAAGCTCGACATGATCCTGACGGAAATGGGCTACAAGCCCACGGGCGACCCGCCCCGCCTTGGGGTCTATCTGACCAACTCGCTTGAGGAAGGCGAACCGGCCAACCAGACCCTGCCCTTTACCCAGTGGCTATCGCGCGAGGCCAAGGGCGCCAACACCATCAAACGCGACATGCCGATCATGTGCGTGATCGGGAATCCGCCTTATTCCGGCATTTCGCTGAACAAGGGCGAATGGATCACCAGCCTGATTGACGACTACAAATATGTGGACGGTGTGCATTTCGGCGAGCGTAAACATTGGCTCAACGACGACTACGTCAAATTTATCCGCATGTCAGAGCATCTGATTGAAAAGAATGGCGAAGGTGTGTTGGGGTTCATCACCAACCACGGCTATCTGGACAACCCGACCTTTCGGGGGATGCGTTGGCATTTGATGCAGACCTTCGACAAAATCTACGTGCTGGATTTGCACGGGAACGCCAAAAAGAAAGAGGTCACACCGGACGGCAAACCCGACAAAAACGTCTTTGATATCCAACAGGGTGTGTCGATCATAGTCGCGGTGAAGAAGCAAAGCGGCGAGACCGGCTCGGCGAAAGTCATTCGGTCTGACTTATGGGGTGGCCGGAATTCCAAATACTTAGAGCTTCAAAGCAATTCTCTTGGCGGCAAAATGGTTCGTCCATTCTCACCTTACTACTTTTTCAATGAAATGTCAGAGGAGGCATACCTACATTACACTAACGGCTTTTCCGTCTCTGAAATTTTTGAAGTCTTCTCTAGTGGCTTCGTTTCGGCAAGAGACAAGCTGAATATCCATTTTTCAAAAGGTGGGATTTCCGCAGCCATTCGCCTACTACTAGATGGAACGGAAGAACAAATTCGCGCAGCGTTCGACGTCCCTACAGACTCAAGGGATTGGACCCTTGCAAGTGCTAGGGCTGACGCTGAACGATCTGTCAGTCATGTCCCGTATTCAAAGTGCTGTTACAGACCCTTTGATGAACGATGGACGCTTTATTCGGGTCAATCTCGTGGTCTATATTCGAGTCCGCAACAAGGTGTTCAAAACTCAATGAAAGCTGACGACGGGAACATCGCCTTAAACTGCTCCAAGACAAACGGTGAGGCAAACCGCACAAACGTCTTTGCGACCAACTCAATAACTGATTTCCACATTGTTGGTGGGTCTGCCAATACCTTCCCCCTCTACCTCTACCCCGATCCGCAAGACCTTGACCAAACCCGCCGTGTCAACTTTGACCCGAAACTTTGGAAGAAACTCAAAACCAAGGCCACCCACCCCACCCACGGGGAACCGGATGAAATCCAGACCTTTGATTACATTTACGGCGTGCTGCATTGCCCCGCCTACCGCGATACCTATGCCGAGTTCCTGAAGATCGACTTTCCCCGCATCCCGTGGCCCAAAACCGCGCAAGAGTTCTGGGAGGTCAGTGCCAAGGGCAGCCACCTGCGCAAGCTGCATCTGATGGACCCCGCCACCATCGGCCCCGCCCCCTATCCGTTCAAAGGCGCGGGCGACAATATCGTGGACAAGCCCGAATGGCGTGACGGCAAGGTCTGGATCAACAAGACCCAGTATTTCG
Organism: Octadecabacter sp. R77987; assembly: GCF_042466115.1. NCBI lineage: Bacteria > Pseudomonadati > Pseudomonadota > Alphaproteobacteria > Rhodobacterales > Roseobacteraceae > Octadecabacter > Octadecabacter sp. R77987. The sequence goes on from NZ_JAXHBQ010000001.1 coordinate 1,944,894, forward strand.
ACGCCGCCCCGCCCGTGTCATGGGATTTCTACATCGGCGGCTACCAGCCCGCGCAAAAATGGCTGAAAGACCGCAAGGGCCGCGCCCTGTCATTCGACGATGTAAAGCACTACCAGAACATCCTGAAAATCCTGTCAGAGACCGACCGGATCATGAAAACGATTGAAATGGACTTGGGGGCGTGATGCGGATCGCGGTCATTGTCCTTTGTGCGTTGCTGCCCCATTTGGCCAGCGCCCAGTCCTTTTCGTGCAGGATCGGAACCCGCGCCGCCTGTCTAGACTATGGCGACACGATTTGTTCATCCCTTGGCAAATGCGTTGATCAGGACGCCCAGTGCTTCAACCGTTACCAATGCGATTACGCGGGGTTCACCTGCCAATCAAACGTTACCGATTGTTTGCAGGAGTATGAGACCCTGCTGCGAACCCATAACACGCTGGTGGATGACTATAACGGCCTTCTCGCGGACATTCGTGCGGCCACCCGTATGGTTAGTAACCAAGAGGACGAATTGCGCGACATCGAACGCTGTTTGGCGGGCGCATCCTCGCTTGAACTGGCCCGCCTTTGCGCACCCTGAAATCGGGTTTTGTCAGGCTAACCCGACAAGTTTCCACTTCTCACCCGAATCTATCAGTTGACTGTTTCACCCAAGACACAGCCAAAATCGGCTTCCGATAAGCTTCCGGATTTTTTCGGGCATTTTGCGCTGCGGCGCAGAATCGCGTAACGCGTTGATCTGTATGGTAAAATGGTGAGCCGTGATGGGTTCGAACCATCGACCTACTGATTAAAAGTCAGTTGCTCTACCAACTGAGCTAACGGCCCACTGACGCGCTAATTAGAAAGGCGGGGGCATAGGGTCAACCCCACAAATGCGTCAAAGGCTGGATTCATTTTCACACGGGGACTATATGCGCCGGATGAGCAAGACCACCGATAACGGCCTGCCGTTCATGAAGATGCACGGATTGGGCAACGACTTTGTCGTGATCGACGAGCGCAGCAAGCCTGCGCGCGTGGATGCGGCCCTTGCCGTGGCCATGGCCGACCGGCATCGCGGGGTCGGGTTTGACCAACTGGCTGTCATTTCAGATACACCCGATTCGGATATGCGCCTGACGTTCTACAACGCCGATGGTTCACTGTCGGCCGCTTGCGGCAACGCCACCCGCTGCATCGCCCGCTGGGAAATGGATTGCACGGGCAAGGATGTGCTGCGCATTGCCACCGCGCGTGGTGTGCTTCATGCCATCGAAATTGGTGGTGGCGTGACCAGCATCAACATGGGCCACCCGCAGACCGAATGGGCTGACGTGCCGCTTTCGCACGAGATGGATACCCTGGAACTGCCAATTGACGGCACGCCCACAGCGACAGGCATGGGCAACCCGCACTGCACGTTCTTTGTAGAAGATCTGAACACCATCGACCTTGCCCGACAGGGTGCCGCCCACGAACACGACCCACTTTTCCCCGAACGCACAAACGTGCAGTTCGCACAGATCATCGGCCCTGATCATATCCGGATGCGGGTCTGGGAACGGGGTGTGGGTATTACGCTGGCGTCCGGGTCTTCGTCTTGCGCTGCGGTCGTCGCTGCCGCACGCCGTGGCCTGACCGGGCATAACGTGCGCGTCGATCTCGATGGCGGCACGCTGGATATTGCATGGCGCGATGATGGAGTCTGGATGTCGGGGCCCACGGCTCACGTTTTTGACGGTGTCTGGCACCCATGACTGCCCCTGTTTTCACCACCCTCGGCTGCCGCCTGAATGCTTACGAAACCGAAGCGATGAAGGAACTGGCCACTGCCGCCGGCGTGCAGAACGCCGTGGTCGTGAACACCTGTGCTGTCACGTCCGAAGCGGTGCGCAAAGCCAAGCAGGAAATCCGCAAACTGCGCCGCGACAACCCCGATGCAACCCTGATTGTCACAGGCTGCGCGGCCCAGACCGAACCGGCGACGTTTTCCGCCATGCCCGAAGTTTCGCGCGTGATCGGCAATACCGAAAAGATGCAAGCGGCCACCTGGGCGCAAATGACGCCCGACCTGATCGGCACAACCGAACCCGTGCAGGTCGATGACATCATGTCGGTTACGGAAACCGCCGGCCATCTGATCGACGGGTTCGGCACGCGCAGCCGCGCCTATGTGCAGGTGCAAAACGGCTGCGACCACCGCTGCACCTTTTGCATTATCCCCTTTGGACGTGGCAATTCGCGATCCGTCCCCGCTGGTGTTGTCGTGGATCAGATCAAACGCCTCGTTGATCGTGGTTATAACGAAGTGGTCCTTACCGGCGTCGACCTGACCAGTTGGGGCGCGGACCTGCCCGCGCAGCCGAAACTGGGTGATCTGGTGATGCGCATCCTGCGCCTTGTGCCCGACCTGCCGCGCCTTCGGATCAGCAGTATCGACAGCATCGAAGTTGATGAAAACCTGATGCAGGCGATTGCGACCGAACCGCGCCTGATGCCGCATCTGCACCTTTCCCTGCAACATGGCGACGACCTGATCCTGAAACGGATGAAGCGCCGCCACCTGCGCGACGATGCGATCAGGTTTTCCGAGGACGCGCGCAAACTGCGCCCGGACATGACCTTTGGCGCCGATATCATTGCCGGTTTCCCGACCGAGACCGAAGCGCATTTCGAAAACTCGCTGAAACTTGTGGGTGACTGCGCCCTCACGTGGCTGCACGTCTTTCCCTACTCCGCGCGCCAAGGCACGCCTGCCGCCAAAATGCCCGCGGTGAACGTGAAAGACATCAAGACCCGCGCCGCCCGACTGCGCGCCGCAGGTGACGCGCAAGTGCAACGCCATCTTGCCGCGCAACTGGGCAAGACACATTGCGTGTTAATGGAAAACACCCGCATGGGTCGCACCGAGCAGTTCACTGAAGTCGCTTTCGAGACGGATCAACCCGAATCTCAACTCGTCACCGCGCAGATCACCGGTCACGATGGAAAACAACTCATCGCCTCATCTTGCTAAAAATATCCCCGCCGGAGGCTCCAACATGACACCCCTCCCCATCCTCTGGACATTCAGGCGCTGCCCCTACGCCATGCGCGCCCGCCTTGCGATCCAAAGCGCGGGTGTGCAGGTGGAACTGCGCGAAATCCTGCTGCGGGACAAACCGGCGGAATTTCTGACGACATCGCCCAAGGGAACAGTGCCGGTGATCGACACCGGCAAGAATGTGATCGAAGAAAGCCGCGACATCATGATCTGGGCGTTGGAACAGAACGACCCCAAAGGCTGGCTGGATATGCCTGCCATAGGCCACAGCCTGATTGATGCCTGTGACGGCCCGTTCAAGACCGCGCTTGATCACACGAAATATGCCGTGCGCTATCCTGATCTGGACGCCGCGGCCGAACAGGCCAAGGCGGCGGACTACCTTCATGACCTAAATGACCGCTTGGGCGACAAGCCCTTCTTTTTTGGCCCCGCACCCAAACTGGCCGACATGGCGATCGTCACATTCGTGCGCCAATTCGCAAATACCGATCGCGCGTGGTTTGACACGCAACCCTGGCCGTACTTGATCCGCTGGCTGGATCAGTTCGTTGCATCGGATGCCTTTGCCGGGATCATGACGAAATATCCCCCTTGGCAAGCAGGGCAGGATACCGTTCAGTTCCCGTAACCACGCAAGGACAGCCATGCACCCGAACCCGATCTTTCGCACTGCCGATGCCACGCGCAATCTGGCCTATGCACGTGATCGTAGTTTCGGCCTGCTTGGCATCAATGGCGCTGACGGGCCGCTGATGGCGCATGTGCCGTTTCTATTGGCCGATGACGGTGCAACGCTTGACCTGCATCTGGTGCGGTCAAACCCGATCGCCCGCGCGCTTTGTGAACCCCTTCAGGCCGTGATCGCAGTCACGGGGCCGGACAGTTATATCTCGCCCGATTGGTATGGCGTCGATGATCAGGTGCCAACGTGGAACTATGTTGCGGTGCATCTGCGGGGCACCCTGGAACGCTTGCCAGATGAGGCCTTGCGCGACGTGATCGACCGTCAGTCCGCCCATTTCGAAGAACAGCTCAGGCCGAAAGCGCCGTGGTCCAGCGCCAAGATGACGCATGAAGTTCTGGCAAAAATGATGCGCCAGATCGTGCCGTGCCGCATGGTGATCGACAGCGTCGACGGAACTTGGAAACTGAACCAGAATAAGGCTGATGGCGTGCGCGAGCGTGCTGCCGGTTTCGTCAACGGGCACGGGATGGGAAGCGATCCTGCGATCCTTGCTGCCCTGATGCTGACCCCGCCACGCCGTTAATCCGCCCCTTCCCGAAAGGCCAAGCCATGCAACTGATCATGTCCCCCACATCACCCTATGTGCGCAAAGTCCGCGTGATGATCATCGAAACCGGCCAACAGGACGCTGTCGAGGAAATCAGCGTGGTAACAAGCCCCTTCGAGATGGCCGCCGACGCCCTTGCCGCCAATCCGCTGGGCAAGATCCCCGCCCTGTTGCGCGAAGACGGCCCCGCGATCTACGACAGCCGCGTCATCACCCGTTTTCTGGATCACCGCGTTCAGGCTGGTCTATATCCCGCCGCCCGCATCTGGGAGGTTTTGACCCTCGAGGCCACGGCAGATGCCATTCTGGATGCCGCTGTCGCCATGGCCTACGAGGCGCGCTTCAAGGGGGCCGAGGGCAAGAACGGTGAATGGATCGAAACGCAGTGGGTCAAGATTGCGGGGGCGCTGTCAGCGATCAATTCCCGCTGGATGAGCCACCTGAACGGGCCGCTTGATATGTCGCATATCGCGGTCGCCTGTGCTCTTGGTTATCTGGATTTCCGCCATGATGCCCGCAACTGGCGCGCCGATCATGACGCCCTGTCTGCGTGGAGCGCCGCATTCGACGCACGTGCATCCATGCAGGCCACCGGGCCGGAATAGACACCTTTAGAAACTAAAGCTGACACCCAGATTCACAGCATTTGTGATGATATCGGTTTCAAGGCTGCCACCGCTGCCCAGATCAATCTGGTTCATCGAATAGGTGCCTTGGTATTCGCCAAATACAGCCCATTGATCGTTGATGTCGTAGCTGGCACCCGCAGTCCAGCGCACTGCCGGGCCGGTTAGCTGATAGCCAAATGCCTTGCCACCGGCAGATTCGATATCCACGTGCGGCACGGCAATCCCCAGTCCACCACCCACATAGGGCGTGACGCTGCCCCATTGATTGGGCCAACGGCGCATGGCGTTGACCGTGATGATGTTCAGCCCGTCGGTCAGTTCAAAGCGCGTAAACCCGTTGTCAGCCAAGGTCGCGGCATCGCCATAAACTTTGGTATGGGTGAACTCGGCACCCCACCCAAAAGTTTCGGTGCGCCAGAACGTCGCGCGCGCGCCATAGTAAGGCGGCATTTCAAACGAAAGACCTTCCCAACCGGCCGTGAAGTCCAGATTGGGGTCAACCGCATTGCCCGGATCAGTGCCGTCCACCTGACTGTGCGGACTTTCCTGAAAACCAAGGTAAAAGCTGAGTTCGGTTTCAGCCGCCAAAACCGTAGGGGCGATCGCCACCAATGCTGCAAGGGCTAAACGTTTCATCAGGCGATTCTCTCTAAGACCAGAGTGGCTTAGGTGATGATAAGCCGTTTTGCCTTGCGCTTCAATGGACCCAAAGGCAGGTCTATTCGCCGCAGTTGGCCAATATGGGCGAATGTCTGCTGGACGGGCAAGGTTTGAAGGGCTAAGAAACGCCGGAAGTGATGGGGCGCGCCCCGTCTGTCTTTTTCGTGGGGCCACGGCCCTGAATAAACCGGAGATGCACCCCGTGTCACACGCAGACGAACACGAAGGCACACGCCGCGACTTCATCTACTACGCCACCGCTGGCGCAGGGGCTGTTGTCACAGGCGCTGCCGTTTGGCCACTGGTCAACCAAATGAACCCATCCGCAGATGTGCAGGCGCTTGCCTCGATCCGCGTGGACGTTAGCGCGATTGCTCCCGGCGCGCAGCTTACGGTCCTGTTCCAAGGTAAGCCCGTGTTTATCCGTTACCGGACCGAGGCCGAAATCGCCCTGGCCGCCGAACAGGACGCCGAGCTTGAACAGATGCCGGACCAGATCGCGCGCAACGACAATTTTGACAACCCGATGCCCGCCACCGACGCAAACCGCACGCTGACCAACTTTCGGCCCGCAAACGACGATGGCACCTTGGGTGATCCGGTTGGCACGCCGGGCGAATGGCTGGTGCAAATGGGTGTCTGCACCCACCTTGGCTGTGTGCCGCTAGGTGACGGTGCGGGCGAATTCGGTGGCTGGTTCTGTCCCTGCCACGGGTCGCACTATGATGCGTCCGGTCGCATCCGCAAGGGCCCTGCCCCGGAAAACCTGCCGATTCCTGTCGCCGAATTCGTCGACGCCACAACGATTAAACTCGGTTAAGGAGAGAGAGACCCATGTCCGGTATCCCCCACGACCACTACGAACCAAATTCGCGCGGCGCCAAGTGGCTGGAAAGCCGCCTGCCCATTATTGGCCTGATCCACGGCACCCTGATGATCCCCACACCCAAGAACCTGAACTGGATGTGGATCTGGGGCATCGTGCTGGCGTTCTGCCTTGTGCTGCAAATCGCCACCGGCATCGTGCTGGTGATGCACTACACGCCGCACGTTGACATGGCCTTTGCCAGTATCGAACACATCATGCGCGATGTGAACGGCGGCCACATGATCCGCTATTTCCACATGAACGGCGCCTCCCTGTTCTTTGTCGCCGTCTATGCCCACATGTTCCGTGGCCTTTACTACGGGTCTTATAAATCTCCGCGCGAAGTGACGTGGATCATCGGTATGCTGATCTACCTGATGATGATGGGCACCGCCTTCATGGGCTATGTTCTGCCTTGGGGCCAGATGTCGTTCCACGGCACAGCCGTGATCACCGGCCTTTTCGGCGCGATCCCCTTCATCGGTGAAAGCATCCAGACATGGCTCTTGGGCGCATCGGCTGTTGGCCAGCCCGCACTGAACCGCTTCTTCTCGCTCCACTACCTGTTGCCCTTCGTGATTGCGGGCCTTGTGATCCTTCACATCTGGGCCTTCCACCACACCGGCAACAACAACCCGACTGGTGTTGAAGTGCGCCGCGGGTCCAAAGCCGAAGCGGAAAAAGACACGCTGCCTTTCTGGCCATACTTTGTGATCAAGGACCTGTTTGCGCTTTCCGTGATCTTGACTGTGTTCGTGGCTGTGGTGGGCTTTATGCCAAACTACCTTGGCCACCCTGACAACTACATCGAAGCAAACCCGCTTGCGACACCGGCCCACATCGTTCCCGAATGGTATTTCCTGCCGTTCTACGCGATCCTGCGCTGCTTTACTGCTGACGTCTGGGTCGTGATGTTCGCTGACTGGATCAGCTTTGGCATCATCGACGCCAAGTTCTTTGGTGTGCTGGCGATGTTCGGCGCGATTGCCGTGATGGCACTGGCCCCCTGGCTGGATACATCCTCGGTGCGCTCGGGCCGTTACCGCCCGATGTTCAAATGGTGGTTTGCCCTGCTGGTGATCGACTTCATCGTGTTGATGTGGGGTGGCGCGATGCCAGCCGAAGGCATCTACCCGATTATCTCGCTGATCGGCGCGACCTACTGGTTTGCCTATTTCCTGGTGATCCTGCCGTTGCTGGGCGTGATCGAAAAGCCCGACACACCGCCCGCAACCATCGAAGACGATTTCAACGCGCACTACGGCGCCTCGGCCGAAACCCCGGCCGAGTGAGAAAGGACGAGAAAATGATGTTCCGCAAACTCACCCTCTCTGCCGCAGTTGCCTTTGGCCTAAGCACGGGCACAGCCTTTGCCGCTGGCGAGGCGCATATCGAAAACTTCGACTTCTCGTTTGAAGGCCCGTTCGGTGCCTTTGACCAGATGCAGCTTCAGCGCGGTCTGCAAATCTACACCGAAGTCTGTTCGGCCTGTCACGGCATGCGTTATGTCGCGATCCGCACCCTGCACGACGAAGGCGGCCCAGCGCTGCCCGAGGATCAGGTGCGCGCCTACGCCGAACAGTTCGTCGAAGTCTATGACGAAACCATTGAGGATTTCCGCCCTGCAACACCGGCGGATCACTTCCCGGTTTCCAACGATCCCAACGCGCCTGACCTGTCTTTGATGGCCAAAGCGCGCGCGGGCTTCCACGGCCCTTATGGCACAGGCATGTCGCAACTGTTCAACGGTATGGGTGGCGCTGAATATATCGCCTCGCTGCTGACGGGTTACGAAGACCCGCCCGCATGTGCGCCCGATGATATGGAAGGCAGCTATAACACGGCGTTTGCCGCTGGTGGTTTCCCCGAGGAATGCAAGGACGAACACGGCCACCACACGGTTCCGGGCAGCTGGATCTCGATGGGTCAACCGCTTTGGGGCGACGACGTGGAATATGCCGATGGCCATTCCACCGACCTTCACCACGAAGCCGAGGACGTTGCCGCCTTCCTGATGTGGACTGCCGAGCCCAAGATGATGGCGCGCAAGCAGGCTGGTCTGACTGGCGTGATCTTCCTCACGCTGCTGTCGGTTCTGCTTTATGCAACCAACAAACGCCTGTGGGCGCCACACAAGAAGAAAGCCAAGCGTAGCGACGACTAAGTCCCGCTGAAGCAAGCGAACAAAGGCGCGTCCGGTCGGGCGCGCCTTTTTCGTTAGTCCCCCAGATAGGCACGAAGTGCAGCAGGCGGATCGGCAAGCAGTGGCCCCGTCTTGACAGGCGGGCCCACGACCCCGTCCATCACCACAATCGTTTGCCCCGCCACACGCGCCGCATCGCGCGGATCGTGCGTGACCATCAAAACCGTGCGCCCCTGGATCGCAAGAATTTCAGCGCAAAGGTCCAGCATTTCATCCCGCAGCGCAGGACCAAGTGCGGCAAAGGGTTCATCAAGCAACACCACCGGTCGCCCGCCCAGCAAGACCCGCGCAAGGGCAGCGCGGCTTTGCTGCCCTCCCGACAGGGCGGACGGTTTGCGCGTTTCGTATCCGGCAAGCCCGACCTTGCCCAAAACCGCTGCAATCCTGTCGGCATCGCCCTTTTGCATCCGCAATGACGGGCGCATCCCCAGAAGCACATTCTGCGCCACGGTCAGGTGCGGGAAAAGGTTGTTGTCCTGAAACAACAGGCTGACGGGCCGGTCAGCCGGTGACTTGCCGGTAATATCCAGCCCGTCGCAGTCAATCCGGCCAGACGTTGGTTGAACGAAACCGGCAATCGCCGACAGCAATGTTGATTTGCCCCCGCCTGACGGGCCAATCACAGCCGTGATTCCCCCGGCTGGCACCTTGATATCCGCGCTTAGGGAAAAATCCGGAAACGTCAGAATCAGTTTATCAAGCGTCAGCATCCGTTCGCCCTCCTTGGTCAAACAGCCAGAACAATCCCAGACTTAGCGTCACAAGAACAAGCGCGGCCCCCGCCGCCGCCTCCATCTGATAGGCGCCCATCAAGCGATACATTTCATGCGGAAGGGTCGAAGCACCACCATTGGAAAAGAGCGTAATAACCCCAAGATCACCCATTGATAGGGCTGCAGCAATGCCACCTCCAAACCCCAATGGGCGGCGCAAGCGCGGGAGGATCACGATCCGCACCCGCGCCCACCAGCGCAATCCCAGCGCACCTGCCAAGGGGCCAAACTGCGTTTCAACCTGCGCGACTGCTGGCGCAAGAACACGCAGCACGAATGGCAACGCCATCAGACTATTCACAAGTGCAGTAACAGGAAGCGCCAGACGGGTTGGATTGACCAGCGGAAACGCGATCAGAAAAAGCCCCGTCCCCAAAACCAACCCCGAAAATGCCATCGGCAATGTGCCGATAATCATCATCCATCCCCCGCCGCGCAGGGCCAGCGCAAGGGCCAGCGCCAGTGTCAGGCCAGCCGACACAATCGCGATCATGACCGAGCGTGCCGCCGCACCCCAGACCGATGGGGGCAAGTCCAAAAGACCGGGCAAACCGCGCAAGACCACCATGATCAACGGCACCAGCAAGAACAGTGCCGCGGCGCCAATCCATGCAGCGTCGGTCCAAACCGAACCATCCCAACGGGCAACAACGCGATCCAATCCGCGCCCCATGGCATCAGGCGCAGTGATCACAAAGGCAAGCAGCGCAACGCCTGCACAGATTGCCAATTGCACCAGCGTCAGGGTCGCCGCTCCGGCCAGATCAAAGCTCAGCCTGAACGCCTGATAGATCGCAAGCTCAATCGTTGTCGCGCGCGGGCCGCCGCCAAGCGTCAGCGCGACAGCAAAACTTGTCAGGCAAATTAGAAAGATCACCACAAAGGCACCGGGCAAAACGTTGCGCAGCATCGGCTTTTCCAAGACCTGCCAGATGGGTGCATTCAGGCTGGCCGCCAGGTGAAACCTTTCGGATGGAATGGCGACCCAACCCTGCAGGATCAACCGCACGGCGAGGGGCAGGTTAAAGAAAACATGCGCAAGTATGACACCATGCGCGCCGTAGATGGATACATCCGGCAGTCCTATCGCAGCAAGCAACTCATTGAGAATACCAGCCCGACCGAACACGGCTAGCAACCCAAGTATTGCGACGATTACGGGCAACAGAAATGGCACGCCAAGCAGCGTGATCAACGCCTGCCGCCCGCGGAACCGCCGTCGCGCCAATGCCCGCGCCACAGGTATCGCGAACCCGATGCTAATTAGCGCAGATGCAAAGGCTTGCCACACCGTGAACCGGATCGCCGACACGTCCGCGCGGGACAAGGCGGCGATCCCTTCGGCACGCCAAACAACCGCAACAAGCGGTCCAAACAAAACGACCAGCACCAGCGCGACCGCAATCCGGCCGGGCCAGCGGGGCGTTTCGATTACTGCGACAGCGCGGCGCGCCATTCTTCCAACGCGGCATCACGGATGCTTGCCGCCTCAGCGGGCGCAAACAAAAGGGATTTTTCGGGCGTCGTCAGACCCTGAAATTCGTCTGGAAGCCCCGCGTCAGACACCACAACCGGATACATCCAGTTTGTGCGCGGGATCACGGACTGAAACCCATCGGACACGATAAACGCCATGAACTGATCTGCCAGTTCGGGCTGATCGCTGCTTGCCAGCTTTGCGGCAACTTCGACCTGCATGTAGTGGCCATCGCTGAATGCCCACGCGGTTTTGGTCTCATCCTCCTCGGCGTAGATGTGATAGGCGGGTGATGTCGTATAAGACAACACCGCATCGGCTTCACCTTCAAGGAACAAGCCATAAGCCTCGCTCCAGCCCGGTGTGACGGTGACGATATTGTCGGCCAAAGCCTCCCAGATCGCCTGCGAGTCGTCAGGATAAGCCGCCTGCACCCACATCAACAAACCCAACCCCGGCGTCGATGACCGCGGATCCTGGATCACGATCTTGATGTCGCTGACAGCCAGTTCAGCGATGGTTTTCGGGGCATCCGCGCCTGCATTGCCAACAAAGGCGAAATAGCCCCAGTCATAGGGCAGGAATTGTTGATCATCCCACGCAATAGGCAGGTCAAACACCGTTTCAACGCCATGATCGGTGAACACGCCGGTCTGGCGCGCCTCGGCGATCAAAGATGTATCCAGCCCCAGCACAATATCGGCGTCGGTGCGCGGCCCTTCCAGCCTGACGCGTGCCAACAGGGCCGCACCGTCACCATTTCCGACAAATTGCAGGTCACAGGCGCATTCGGCCTCGAAAGCTGCTTCAATTGCGGGTCCGGGGCCCCAGTCGGTCACAAAACTGTCGTAGGTATAAACTGTGAGAACAGGCACTTCGGCCAATGCGCCAGTGGCACAAAAGCAAAGTCCTGCAACAGTCGTCAGATGGGTCTTAAACATGGTCATCCTCCAAATGTGCCGGACGGATGGGGGCAGCATCGATGGATGCGAGACCTTCCCTCCGCCGGTCTTAACCGGTTCAGGTTCAACGGGTCCGCTTGCGCATCTCAGCCATGATTGGCCCCCCGAGGTAAGCTGGAACCTAGGGCCGCAGCCACGCAAAGACAAGGGAAAGGTCTTGAGGCATTGGCGGCGCAACGCTAGACCCGTCAGGCAACAGGAGCGCACCCATGTCGATGAACAGCTACGGACACCTTTTTCGCGTCACCACATGGGGCGAAAGCCACGGGCCGGCCTTGGGCGCAACCGTCGATGGCTGCCCACCCAACGTGCCCCTGACCGCGCCAATGATCCAGCAATGGCTGGACAAACGCCGCCCCGGGTTAAACAAGAACACGACCCAGCGGCAGGAACCTGATGCGGTTGAAATCCTGTCGGGTGTGTTTGACGGGAAAACCACCGGCACGCCGATCCAGTTGATGATCCGCAACACCGATCAACGCTCGCGTGACTATGGCGATATCGCCGACACGTTCCGCCCCGGCCACGCCGACATCACCTATCACCAGAAATACGGCATCCGCGATTATCGTGGTGGCGGGCGGTCAAGCGCACGCGAAACCGCATCGCGGGTCGCGGCAGGTGGGGTTGCGCGACAGGCAATTGCCGCGATTGCGCCATCGGTCGAAATCAAGGGCTATATGGTGCAGATGGGCGAAAAGAAAATCGACCGAGATCGGTTCGATTGGGCCACGATCGACGAGAACGATTTCTGGTGTCCCGATGCGAAAGCTGCGTTCGAATGGGAAGACTACCTGCAATGGCTGCGCAAGGATGATCATAACAGTGTTGGCGCCGTGATCGAAGTTGTCGCGCGGGGCGTTCCCGCAGGCATCGGTGCACCTGTTTATGCCAAATTGGACACTGATCTGGCAGCCGCGATGATGAGCATCAATGCCGTCAAAGGTGTCGAGATCGGCGAGGGCATGGCCGCCGCCGCGCTGACGGGCCGCGACAATGCCGACGAAATTTTCATGGGGCCAAACGGGCCCGAGTATTCATCCAACCACGCGGGCGGCATTCTTGGCGGGATCAGCACAGGACAGGATGTGGTCGTGCGCTTTGCCGTGAAACCGACCAGCAGCATTCTGTCGCCGCGCCAGTCGATTCGCATGGATGGATCGCCTTACGAGGTCGTGACCAAAGGCCGCCATGACCCCTGCGTCGGCATCCGTGCCGTGCCCGTTGGCGAGGCGATGATGGCATCTGTGATCCTTGACCACATCCTTCTGGATCGTGGCCAAACCGGCGGCATGCGCGGCAAGATCGGCTAGATCACCTTCACGCCCTGTTTGGACAGTTGCACCGCCAGGATTCCGGTGGCGATGATCAGCACGCCAACAACATCAAGCGGCCCAAGCTTTTCACCCAACAGCAATGCAGCAGTCGCCACACCCAGGAACGGGTTGAGAAAGTGGAAAGTTGCAGCCTTGACCGCGCCGATCCGGTCAACCAGCAGGAACCAGATATAGGTCGCGGCCAAACCCGGTATCAGCACCGTGTAGGTGAACGCCACGCCCAGCTTCCAGTTCCAGTCAAACGCGAAAGTCTCAAGGGCCAGCGCAGGGACCCAAAGCACCGCACTGCCGACCAGCATCTGTAAACCGACGATCATCAGCAAATTGCCACCCGAAGACGCGCCGCGCACTGCAAGGGTTGCCACGGTCAGGGAGCACACGCCTATCACGCATAAGATCGCGCCAAACAGATCGACCCCGCCTTGCAACCTTGCACCCATGATCAAGGTCACGCCGACAACACCAGCGACCAATCCGGCAATCCCAAGCGGGCGGATGCGATCACCAAATCCGGCCCAGCCAACCAGCGCCACCAGCAGTGGCATGGTCGATGCAATGATCGCGGCAAAGGACGCTTCAACCGTTTGCATGGCCACGAAGTTGAGGCCCAGATAAAGGGCGTTCTGCGCAATTCCAAACGTCAGCACACCAATCCACTGGCGCCGCGTCAGGCGCGCCGATTGGCCCAACAACACGGCGATCCCGACACCCAAAGTGCCGGAAATCAGAAAACGCAGGGCAAGGGCAGTCAAAGGCGGTGCATAGTCAACAATCACCCGCGCCGACGTAAATGCCGAGGACCACATCAGCGCAAAGGCAAGGCCCAGAAAAACCGCACGTAGGTCCATTGATTATCCTGTATCAAGACCCGCAAAGCAAAAGGGCCGCCACTGTGGCGACCCTTTCGAAATCTCGTTCCGGGTGCAAGCCCCGGTGCGTGACCTTAGCCGTTGACGCTGTCTTTCAGCGCTTTGGCGATGGTCATTTTAACGACCTTGTCAGCGTCTTTCTTGATCTGCTCGCCCGTTGCGGGGTTGCGAACCATACGCTCGGGGCGCTCGCGGCAATAGATCTTGCCAACACCAGGAAGGGTGACAGCACCGCCGCCGGACACTTCACGTGTGATCAGGCCGCACATCGCTTCCAGAGCAGCAGCAGCGGATTTCTTGTCGGTGCCCATATCTTCGGACAGTGCAGCCACAAGCTGCGTCTTGGTCATTGGTTTTGCCATGTTGTTCTCTCCATCTTCTGCCCTAACCGTGGGGCCTCATGTGGGTGCATTTAACGTCATATGGTGTAGGACCACAACGAATAGTATCGTTCTTGCCTATAAAAACATGCATTTTGTGCCGTTTTTTGGGTCTCAAAGGAAGGCTGTCTCCTCAAAACTGCGCAACTTCCGGCTGTGAAGCCGTTCCAGCGGCATCTCACGCAAGTGTTCCATCGCCCGGATTCCGATCATCAAATGGCGCGCAACCTGCGTTTTGTAGAAATCCGATGCCATGCCGGGCAGCTTCAATTCACCGTGCAGCGGCTTGTCGCTGACGCACAGCAACGTTCCGTAAGGCACCCGAAACCGGAACCCGTTTGCGGCGATTGTCGCGCTTTCCATGTCCAGCGCAACGGCGCGGCTTTGGCTCAGGCGCTGAACGGGGCCGCGCTGATCGCGCAATTCCCAGTTCCGGTTGTCAAGGCTCGCCACGGTGCCCGTGCGCATGATCCGCTTGAGGTCAAATCCTTCCAGTTCAGTCACCTTGGCCACAGCGGTTTCCAGCGCGATCTGGATTTCCGCAAGGGCAGGAACCGGCACCCAAACGGGCAGGTCATCATCCAGAACCTTGTCTTCACGCAGATAGGCATGCGCCAGAACAAAATCGCCCAGCTGCTGCGAATTGCGCAGGCCCGCGCAGTGACCAACCATCAGCCAAGCATGGGGCCGCAACACGGCAATATGGTCTGTTGCGGTTTTTGCATTCGATGGTCCGACGCCGATATTGACCAGCGTAATCCCCTGCCCGCCTTCGCGTTTCAAATGATAGGTCGGCATCTGCGGCATCTTTGCAGGCACATCCAGTGGTGCGTCTGCTTCCGTGATCTCGACATTTCCGGTCGCCACGAATGATGTGTATCCGCTGCTTTTGTCAGCCAGCATCTGGCGGGCATAAGCCTCGAACTCTTCGACGTAGAACTGGTAGTTCGTGAACAGCACATGGTTCTGGAAATGGTCGGGCGCGGTGGCGGTGTAGTGCGACAGCCGCGCCAACGAATAATCGACGCGTTGCGCCGTGAATGGCGCGAGCGGGTGCGACCCGTCCTCGAATGTGAATCCAAGACCATTGACAATGTCATCATTGGTTGTTGCCAGATCGGGCACGTCAAAGACATCGCGCAGGGTAAAGTCGCCGGCCCCTTCCTGAGGCACCGAAACGTCCTGTTCATTCGCAACTGCGAAATGCACCGGCATCGGCGTCATCGACTGGCCGATCTCAACGGGCACGTTGTGGTTCTGGATCAGCAAACCGATCTGTTGCTCAAGATATTTGGCAAACAGGCGCGGGCGGGTGATCGTCGCGGAATAGCTACCCGGCTGGGCAACGTGGCCAAACGACAAACGACTATCGACAACAGCAAAGCTCGTGGTGCGGATACGTATTTCGGGATAAAACGCGCGATAGCGCGAAGTTGGCTGACCAGTCTTAAGCGTTTCCGAAAACGAGGCGCAGAGAAATTCAGTTGCCTCGTCATAAAGGGCAACCAGATGCGCTACCGCGGCCTTCGCATCGGTAAAGGCCTCGGGGGCCGCCAGCGGGGGCGAAACTACGGGCAGAGTCGTATCAGCGCTCATCCAGCGGGATCCTTGAATATGTGGGGATAATCAGCATCACCAAATCTGACACGAACCGGCACAGGTCTGCAAGCCGTGACGTGAAATCACTGTAACTGGCACAGCCAAACTGACAAACTATGCGAAACAAATAGCGGAGCCGATGATGTCCAATCGCCATAATCTGACCCACTGGGACGAACGCACCGATCTTGCCGCCGCCTTTCACTGGACGGCGCGGCTTGATATGCATGAAGGCGTTGCGAACCATTTTTCGATGGCGATCAACGATGATGGCACGCGGTTCCTGATGAACCCCAACCAGATGCATTTCAGCCGCATCAAGGCGAGCGATATGATCATCGTCGACGCCAATGACCCTGAAACCCTGACTGGTCCGAACGCGCCTGATCCAACGGCGTGGGGCCTGCACGGCGGGTTGCACCGCCATTGCCCCCACGCGCGCTGCGCGATGCATGTGCATTCGATCCATGCGACGGTTTTGGCATCCCTTGCTGACAGCCGATTGCCACCAATCGACCAGAACTGCGCGACGTTCTTTAACCGCTATGTGATTGATGAAAACTATGGCGGTTTGGCCTTCGAGGACGAAGGCGCACGTTGCGCCGCACTGTTTACCGACCCCAAGCAAAAGGTCATGATCATGGGTAACCACGGAGTCATGGTGATCGGCGAAACGGTGGCTGAAACCTTTAATCGCATGTTCTATTTTGAACGCGCCGCCGAAACCTACATCCGCGCGCTGCAAACCGGTCAGCCACTGCGTGTTTTGCCAGACGATATTGCCGAAAAGACAGCCCGCGAGCTGGAACAATATCCCGAACAGGATGTGCGACATCTGGCCGAATTGCGCGCGATCCTTGATGAAGAAGGCGCAAGCTATGCCAGCTAGGACAATGCTGTCGTTCGGGCACGGATACAGTGCTGGTGCGCTTTCCCCCATCTTGCACCGGCAGGGGTGGACTGTCTTTGGCACGACCCGCTCTGCTGATAACGCCGACAGGGTGCGCGACACCGATGCGACGCCGCTGATCTGGCCAGACCAGCCGATCACCGCAGAACTGGATCAGGCCAGCCACTTGTTGATTTCGGCCGGGCCAGGCGCCGATGGCGATCCGGTTCTGGAAGCGATGCGAAACGAGATTGCCGCGCGTCGCGACCAGTTTGAATGGGTTGGCTATCTGTCCACCACAGGCGTTTATGGGGATCATCAAGGCGGGTGGGTCGATGAAAACACGCCCCTTGCACCGTCAACCAAACGCGGGCAACTGCGCGTCGCTGCCGAAGCGGATTGGCAGTCCATGGACCTGCCGCTGCATATTTTTCGCCTGGCGGGAATATACGGACCCGGTCGTGGCCCGTTTGCCAAGGTGCGCAACGGCACCGCGCGGCGGATCATCAAGAGCGGGCAGGTCTTCAGCCGCATACATGTGGACGATATCGCACAGGTTCTGGCGGCCTCGATCGCGCGCCCCAACCCCGGTGCGATATATAACCTGTGCGATGACGATCCTGCCCCGCCGCAAGACGTGATCGCCTATGCCGCTGAATTGTTGGGCCTGCCAATTCCACCTGCCGTGGCATTTGAAGATGCTGACATGACCGCGATGGCGCGCAGCTTTTATGCCGAAAGCAAGAAAGTGCGCAACGACCGGATCAAGGACGAACTTGGTGTCACATTGCTTTATCCGGATTATCGCACAGGTTTGCAGGCCTTGCTTGCACAGGACGGTTAGGCTTGCGTCTTTCGGTCCGGCATCTCATATCAACCTAACGTAACCGAGCGAGACACCAATGACCCTGCGCGAACAGACCGCTGCTTATCTTGAACGTGATTTCGTGCGTAACGGAATCATCGGCGTGATCTTGTTCAACGCGCTGATCCTTGGGCTGGAAACCTCGGACACCGTCATGGCGAACTTTGGCGCATTGATCTACGCGCTCGACACATTCTGCCTGTGTATCTTCGTAATCGAAATCGCGGCCAAGCTATTCGCCCATGGCTGGCGCTTTTTCCGGTCTGGATGGAATATCTTTGACTTTGTCATCGTCGGGATCGCGATCGTGCCCGCCGCACAGTCGTTTTCCGTCTTGCGGGCATTGCGGATCCTGCGGGTGCTGCGCGTGTTGTCTGCCGCGCCGCGCCTGCGCCGCGTGGTCGAAGGGTTTGTAACCGCCCTTCCCGGCATGGGCAGCGTGTTCGTGTTGATGATGATCATCTTCTACATTGGCAGCGTGATGGCTACGAAACTGTTCGGTGATGCCTTTCCCGAATGGTTCGGCCACTTGGGGCTGTCGGCCTATTCCCTGTTCCAGATCATGACGCTTGAAAGCTGGTCTATGGGGATCGTGCGCCCTGTGATGGAAACCTACCCCTACGCATGGGCGTTCTTTGTGCCCTTCATCATGATGACGACCTTTGCTGTGGTGAACCTGCTGGTCGGCCTGATCGTGAATTCCATGCAGGACGCCCACCACGAAGACGATGTGGCCCGCACTGATACCTATCGCGACGAAGTGCTGGAGCGCCTGAAAGCCATCGAAGATCGTCTGCCACCGAAAACCTAGGCGCGTTTGCCGATCACGCCAACGCCCAGAACTTCCAATACTTTGCGCTCGATATCCTCGGCGTTCAGACCCGCCATGGCATACATGTCGCGCGGGCTGGACTGGTCGATAAACGTATCGGGCAGCACCATCGAACGGAACTTCAAGCCGTGATCAAAAACACCTTCGTCCGACAGCAACTGCGCAACATGGCTACCGAACCCGCCAACCGCACCTTCCTCGATGGTGATCATCGCATCATGGTCGGCGGCCAATTTCAGGATCATGTCACGATCAAGCGGTTTGGCGAAACGCGCATCGGCAATCGTTGGCTTGATACCTTTCGCACCCAAGGATTCGCAGGCCGCTTCAACCTCTTGCAAACGGGTGCCAAACGACAGGATTGCCACCTGTTTACCCGCGCGGATCATCCGGCCCTTGCCGATTTCCAGCGGCTGCGCGTCTTCGGGAATGACCACGCCCACACCCTCGCCGCGTGGAAAACGGAACGCAATCGGACCGTCATCATGGGCGGCGGCAGTCGCGACCATGCGCACCAATTCACCCTCGTCCGCGGCGGCCATCACCACAAAACCGGGCAGGTTCGCCAGATAGGCAATATCATAGCTGCCCGCATGGGTTGCGCCGTCAGCCCCGACCAGCCCCGCGCGATCAATCGCGAACCGCACCGGCAGGCGCTGGATCGCGACATCATGCACAACCTGATCATACCCGCGTTGCAGGAACGTCGAATAAAGTGCGCAAAACGGTTTCATCCCACCGGCTGCCAATCCGGCGGAAAATGTCACGGCGTGTTGTTCGGCAATGCCCACGTCAAAACAGCGGCTGGCGTAACGCTCCATGAACCGGTTCAGACCCGTGCCGTCCGGCATCGCGGCCGTGATGGCGCAAATCTTTGGGTCTTTCGCGGCTTCTTTCAACAAGGCCTCGGCAAACACACTCGTGTAACTCGGCGCGTTGCTTTTCGCCTTGGCCTGTTTCCCCGTCACCAAGTCAAATTTCGCGGTGGCATGGCCACGGTCAATTGCGGCCTCGGCGGGGGCATACCCCTTGCCCTTTTTGGTAATCGCGTGGATCAACACAGGCCCCGTCGCGCGGGTTTTCACGGTGCGTAAGACCGACAGCAATTGCTCCATATCATGCCCGTCAATCGGGCCAACATAACTGAATCCCAATTCCTCGAACATCGTTCCGCCGACGGTCATGCCTTTTAGCATTTCCTTGGCACGGCGCGCACCTTCTTGCAGGGGTGGTGGCAAGAACGACACCGCGCCCTTGGCCGCAGCCTTCAAGTCTTGAAACGGCGCGCCGGCATAAAGGCGGCTCAGGTACGATGACATCGCACCTACGGGCGGAGCAATCGACATGTCGTTATCGTTGAGGATCACAAACAAGCGTTTGCCCAAATGACCTGCGTTGTTCATCGCCTCATAGGCCATGCCCGCAGACATCGCACCGTCACCGATCACGGCAATTCCGTCACCGGGATCACCGCCCAAATCAGCCGCCACTGCAAAGCCAAGTGCAGCGGAAATCGATGTGCTGGAATGGGCCGCGCCAAAGGGATCATAGGGCGATTCACTGCGCTTCGTGAACCCGCTCAGCCCGTCTTTTTGGCGCAGGGTGCGGATACGGTCACGCCGCCCCGTCAGGATCTTGTGCGGATAACACTGGTGACTGACGTCCCATATGATCTTGTCGCGTGGCGTATCAAACACCGCATGAAGCGCAACGGTCAGTTCAACCACACCAAGGCCAGCACCCAAATGGCCGCCAGTTTCAGACACGGCCGAAATCGTTTCGGCGCGGAGTTCGTCGGCGACACGGCGCAGTTCGACGTCTGACATTTCTCGCAGGTCAGCAGGCAGGTGAACGCGGTCAAGCGTGGGGGTGTTTGGTCTGTCAGCCATGGGTTCGGCCTTTCATCAATGCCCGCGGGCAATAACGAAACGCGCGGCCTCCTTCAAGGTTTCGGCGTCGTCACCATAAGATGATAGTGCATCACAGGCCTCGGTCACGAGGTCTTGCGCGCGGCGTTTCGCCCCATCAAGACCCAAAAGGGAAACAAAAGTGGCCTTTCCGGCGGCTTCGTCCTTGCGCACAGCCTTGCCAACAGTTGCGGCGTCACCTTCCACATCAAGCACATCATCAGCAATCTGGAACGCAAGGCCCAGACAATCGCCGTAGATACGCATTTTATGTTCCTTTTCGCCCGCCATGCGCGGCCCAGCTATCGCCGACCACGAAATCAGGGCGCCGGTTTTACCTGCTTGTAGCGTCATGATCTGATCAAGCGTCAAAGGTTCGGGCGCCGTTTCAGCAGCGATGTCCATCGCTTGCCCTCCAACCATGCCGCGCACGCCAGCGGCGCCGGCAAGGGAGTGGGTCAGGATGAACCGTTGCTGCGCATCAACCCCAGTTTCCATCACCAGCTGAAACGCAAGGGAATGGAGCGCGTCACCGACTAGCACCGCGGTCGCCTCGTCCCACTTTACATGCACGGTGGGTTGGCCACGGCGCAGAGCATCATCGTCCATACAAGGCAAATCGTCGTGGACCAGTGAATAAGCATGCAAACATTCGATGGCCGCCGCCGCAGGTTGCGCTCGCATCGCGTCAATGCCGTGCAAGCGCGCCGATTCCAGCACCAGAAAAGCGCGTAGGGCTTTGCCGCCGCGCACCGCGTATTTCATCGCGTCGGGGATCGGGCCAATCAAACCAGCCAGCGCAAATTCCACACGCGCATCGGCAGTCTCGGCGGCAGCCTTCAGCGATGCAGCCAAAGGGTGGCGCGTCATATCGACGATCCGCGTGACCTCGAATTGGTCCAAAGGTTTGAACTCGGGCTTCCTAGCCATCAAGCGGGGCCGTGCCTGTCGGATTTCCATCACCATCCAGCGTCAGCTTGGCGACCTTTTCCTCGGCCTCTTTCAGCTTGGCCTCGCAGCGCTTTTTCAATGCGGCACCGCGTTCGTAAAGGGTGATCGATTCCTCAAGCGGGACATCGCCACGCTCAAGCTGGCCAACGACGCCTTCCAACTCGCGCATTGCATCTTCAAAGCTCATCTTATCAACAGGCTGGTCGGTCATCGGCCTCTCTCCTCTAGAACGGCAACATGGGCGGCGGCACTATCGGCCAAAGCCTCAAGATCATAGCCGCCTTCAAGGCTGGATACCACGCGCCCGGCGCAGTGTTTATCCGCCAAATCACACAGACGGCTGGTTATCCACGCAAAATCATCGGTTTTCAGCATCATCCCCGCCAATGGATCATCTTCATGTGCATCAAATCCGGCGGATATCAGCAGAAGTTCAGGTGCGAAAGCATCAACGCGCGGCAGAATGACCCGCTCCATCACTTCGCGAAATGCTTTTGATCCGGTCCCATCCGGCAGCGGCACGTTGACCACATTGTCATGCGCCCCGACCTCGTCTGCCGCGCCGGTGCCGGGATAAAGCGGTGACTGGTGCGTGGAACAAAACAGAATGCGCGCATCATCCTCGACCAGATCCTGCGTTCCGTTGCCGTGATGCACATCGAAATCGACAATTGCGACCCGTTTCAGCCCGTGATGATCCAGCGCATGTTTCGCAGCCACCGCAACCGATCCAAAGAAACAGAATCCCATGGCTGTTTCGCGTTCGGCGTGATGACCCGGCGGGCGCACCGCGGCAAAGGCATTGGCAACCGCGCCATCCAGAACCAGATCGACGCAGCGCACCACGGCACCGGCAGCGCGGTAGGCGGCAGCCAAACTGCCCACCGACATATGCGTATCAGCATCCAGCGATCGCCAGCCTTGGGCCGGGGCGGCGTTACGAATGGCGGTGATGTGGCTTTGCGGGTGAACGCGCAGCAGATCATCATCCGCCACCATCGGCGCACTGACGCGGCGCAAGTCCATATCCGCCAGCGCACCCAAGACCGCATCAAGGCGCGCTACCTGTTCGGGATGCCCCGGCGGGGTGACATGATCAAGACAATCGGGATGGGTAATCAATGCAGTAACCATGCCGCCAAGGAACAGGTTGCGCGCGCGCATTTCAAGCGAAAGAAACCCGCCACGCCGCGGTGCAGTAAAAAAATTGAGTTGACGGTAAAGAAGTTTTTCAACAGGCTGAGTCGCGTCGCGCCATGCAAAAATACTACCACAATCGGCGCGCCTTGGGGGATTTTCTTGGTCAAAGGCCAATCCAATAGCATGAATGACCTTGGCCCGCGTCTGCGCCGCCAACGCCACAAGCATGGGCTGACCCTGCAGGAATTGGGTGCCGATTCGGGCGTTTCGGTCGGCTATCTCAGCCAGGTTGAACGCGGAAATGCGATACCGACCCTTGGCACGCTCTCGCAAATTGCTGCGGCGCTGCATGTGGGCGTGGACTATTTCATTGCCACCCCCAAGCCGGTCGACAGCCTGACCCGCGCAGGCCGGCGCCCGCACTTTTCAGTATCCGGTTCGTCGATTGCCTATGAGCAAATCGGCGCGGATTTTCCTGGTCACGAGTTGACGTCCTTTATTCTGCACGTGCCCCCTGGCTACACTTCGGAAGAAGTCAGCCACGAAGGCGAAGAGATGATCTATATCCTTGACGGTGCAATTGCGCAGGTCGTGGATGGGATCGAACACACCATGACTACAGGTGACAGCCTGCACTATCTCGGCACCAGCCCGCATTCATGGTCCAACAAGTCAGACGCGCCCGCCCGCATACTTTGGGTGGGGCGGATGCAATACGAAAAATCGGGCAAAGCAAAATCAGAAAACGGGGCGCAACGCGGACAGCCATCTGCCGTGTCAGCCCTGGCGCCTTCTTCGGCGCACAGCAGAGCGGGCTAACCCCTTTGCCAACTTTGAATGAAAACCAGACAGGAGAGAAAAATGTCTATTAAACGCAACCTCGCTGCCGGCCTTACAATGGCCATCCTTGGCAGCACCGCCCTTTCGGCGCAGACGCTTGTCTATTGCTCGGAAGGGTCGCCCGAGGGTTTCGACCCGGCGCTGTATACGGCAGGCACGACCTTTGATGCGTCGTCCCACCCGATCTACAACCGCCTGACGGAATTCGAGACCGGCACGACCAACGTGATCCCCGGTCTGGCCGAAAGCTGGGAAGCTTCCGAGGACGGGCTGGAATACACATTCAACCTGCGTCAGGGCGTGAAATTCCACTCCAACGACAGCTTCACGCCAACGCGTGACTTCAATGCCGATGACGTAATCTATAGCTTTGAGCGTCAGCGTCTTGATGATCACCCCTATCACGAAGTATCGGGCGGCACCTGGGAATACTTTGAAGGTATGTCCATGCCCGATCTGGTGGCCTCGGTCGAAAAGGTCGACGACTACACAGTCAAGTTCGTCCTGACCCGTCCAGAAGCACCTTTCGTTGCCAACATGGCGATGGATTTTGCCTCGATCCTGTCGGCGGAGTATGCCGATGCGATGATGGAGGCCGGCACACCTGAAATGGTCAACCAGGCGCCGATCGGCACTGGCCCGTTCAGTTTTGTCGCTTACCAAAAGGACGCCGTGATCCGTTACGAAACCAACGCCGATTACTGGCGCGGTGCGGCTGGCTTTGACAATCTGATCTTTGCGATCACGCCGGATGCCTCTGTGCGTTATCAGAAGCTTCAGGCTGGCGAATGCCACATCATGCCTTACCCGAACCCTGCCGATGTCGAAGCGATGGTCGCAGACGAAGGGATCAACGTGCTCGAGCAGGAAGGCCTGAACGTCGGCTACCTTGCCTATAACTCACAGATCGCGCCGTTTGACGATCCGGCTGTGCGTCGTGCGTTGAACATGGCCATCGACAAGCAGGCCATCATCGACGTGGTGTTCCAAGGGTCCGGCCAGATTGCCAAGAACCCGATCCCGCCGACCATGTGGTCCTACAACGAAGACATCGTTGACGACACCTATGACCCCGAAGCAGCGCGCGCCGCTCTTGAGGCCGCAGGCGTCACCGACCTGTCGATGAAGATCTGGGCCATGCCCGTGCAGCGCCCCTACAACCCCAACGCCCGCCGCATGGCGGAACTGATGCAGGCTGACTTTGCCGAAATCGGTGTTGATGTTGAAATCGTGTCCTACGAATGGGGTGAATACCTGTCCCGTTCGCGCGAGATTGATCGTGATGGCGCGGTTCTGCTTGGTTGGACAGGTGACAACGGCGATCCGGATAACTTCCTGGCCGTGTTGCTGGGCTGTGACGGGATCGAAAACTCCAACCGTGCACAGTGGTGCCACCAGCCGTTCGAAGATCTGATCCAGGCCGCCAAGGTCGAAACCGATCAGGCCGAGCGGACACGTCTGTATGAAGAAGCGCAAGTTATCTTCAAGGATCAGGCGCCCTGGGCCACGATCGCGCACTCGGTCGTTTACATGCCCGTGCGCCCCGAAGTGGAGGGCTACATCGTCCACCCGCTTGGTGGTCACATCTTCTATGGCGTGACACTCGCCGAATAATCGCACCAATGTCCGGGGCCGCAACTGGCCCCGGACACCCCTGCCGGAGCCCCCCAAATGACCGACCGTTTTGCCGATCTGCGCCAAACTGCCGTTGACCTGAATGTCGATGCTGTCGCGCTGGTGCCCGGCCCGAATTTCACGCGCGCCGTGGGGCAATCCTTTGCCAGCCACGAACGCCCCTTTGTCTTGATTGTCCCCGCAACGGGTGACCCCGCCGCTGTCGTTCCCAATCTCGAGCTTGGCTCTTGGGAGCAGGTCAATTTCACCGGTGCCGTCTATGACTGGCGCGATCAGGACGGCTATCAGCCCGCCTTTGATGCGCTAGCCCGCGACCTGCATATTCACACAATCGCTGTCGAAGGGCAGGTCATGCGCGTTTTTGTGCATCACGCGCTGAAAAAGGCGATGCCACAGCTTGAGATCACCGATGGTGAAAAAGCGATCAGTGGCTTGCGCATGATCAAGACCGATGCTGATATCGCCGCTCTTGAAGCCGCGATTGCCATTTCGGAACGCGCCCTTGCCCACACGCTTGATCAGGTCCGCGTCGGCATGACCGAGGCCGAGGTTGAGGCAATCCTTGTCGGGCGTCTGTTTGCCGAAGGGGCCCAAGGGCTGGCCTTTGATCCCATCGTTGCCGCCGGTGACAATTCCGCCCGCCCCCATGCCCATGCACGGGCCGATTACCAGATCAAACCGGGCGATGCGCTGTTGCTGGATTTCGGCGCACGCAAAGACGGCTTTGCCGCCGACATCACCCGCACCGTGTTTGTGGATCACGTCAGTGACGAAGGTCGCGCCGTTTACGAAACCGTGCTGGCGGCAAACCTTGCGGGGTTTGCCGTGACCAGGGCTGGCGTGACTGCGCACCAGATTGATAACGCCGTAATTGGCGTCCTCGAAGCCTCGCCCTATGCCAACCGCATCCGCACGAAAACAGGCCACGGGTTGGGCCGCGACGTGCACGAAGCGCCCTATATCATGCGCGGCAATCACGAAGTTCTAAAGGCTGGTGTGGTTTACACAAACGAACCCGGCCTTTACGAGATCGGTAATTTCGGTGTGCGCATCGAAGACGATGTGTTGATTACAACTGATGGCTGCCGTTCCCTCACAACCTTCCCCAAAGATCTGATGATCATAGGAAAGACCTGATGCTCAAATACCTTTTGTCACGCCTGCTGACGTTCCTGCCAACGTTCATCGGCGTCACGCTGATTTCGTTTTCCTTCATCCGCGTCCTGCCGGGTGATCCGATCATCGTCATGGCTGGTGAACGCGGGATGAGCGATGAACGCTATCAGGAACTGGTGCAGGAGCTGGGCTTTGACCGACCTGTGCTTGTTCAATACTGGGAGTATCTGGGCGGTGTGATCCAGGGTGATCTTGGCAACAGTTTTGTCACCAAACGCCCGGTCTGGGACGAATTTTTCGCCCTGTTTCCGGCCACTTTGGAACTGTCGATCTGCGCGATGATTCTTGCGGTGCTGATCGGCCTGCCTGCCGGTGTGATTGCAGCCGTGAACCGCGGCAAGTTCTTTGACCGTGCGCTTATGTCCACGGCGCTGATCGGCTATTCCATGCCGATTTTCTGGTGGGCATTGCTGCTGATCATCGTGTTCAGCGGCAACTTGCAATGGACGCCTGTATCGGGGCGGATCGATCTGATTTACTACTTTGATGACGTGACGGGGTTCATGCTGATCGACAGCCTGCTTTCGGGACAAAAGGGCGCGTTCACTTCGGCTGTGCGCCACTTGGTCCTGCCGACGATCGTGCTGGCCACCGTGCCGCTGGCCGTGATCGCACGTCAGACCCGTTCGGCCATGCTCGAAGTCCTGAGTGAGGACTACATTCGCACTGCCAAGGCCAAGGGGCTGCGCCCCGCGCGCATCAACGGGATGCACGCCATGCGCAACGCCCTGATCCCAGTGATCACCGTGATCGGCCTGTCGGTTGGCACGCTGCTGGCCGGCGCGATCCTGACCGAAACAATCTTTAGCTGGCCGGGCATCGGCAAGTGGATGGTCGATAGCATCTTCCGCCGTGACTATCCGGTTGTGCAGGGCGGGCTACTGCTGATCGCGCTGATGGTGATGATCGTGAACCTTACGGTCGATGTGCTTTACGGCTTCATCAACCCCAAAATCAGGAAGCAATAATGACCGACCTGACCCCCGAAGCCACCGCCGCCAACAAGGCCCGTCCGGGCCGCCTGCGCGAATTCTGGTTCTATTTCAGCGAAAACCGCGGGGCCGTGATGGGCCTGTGGGTGTTCATCGCCTTTATCATCATGGCCGCGGGCGCCGATATCCTTGCGCCCTACAGCCCCACCGAACAGTTCCGCGAATACACCCTTGTCCCGCCATTCTGGCAGGAGGGTGGCAGCTCAAAGTTCTGGTTGGGCACTGACCCGTTGGGGCGCGATATGCTGTCGCGCCTGCTGCATGGCGCGCGGTTCAGCTTTTTCGTCGGGATCGTTGTTGTGGCCGTGGCCGCCACGGGTGGCATCCTGATTGGTCTGCTCGCCGGGTTTGCGCCCAAGTGGCTTGATACAATCATCATGCGGATCATGGATATCATTCTGGCATTCCCGTCCCTGTTACTTGCGCTGGTGTTGGTTGCCATCCTTGGGCCATCGCTGATCAATGCGATGATTGCCATCGCCATCGTTTTGCAACCGCACTATGTGCGCCTGACCCGCGCATCGGTGCTGGGCGAATTGTCCAAGGACTATGTCACTTCGGCTCGTGTTGCAGGTGCGGGCCTGTTCCGGCGGATGTTCGTCACTGTCCTGCCCAACTGCCTTGCGCCGATCATCGTGCAGGCGGCGCTATCGTTTTCCAACGCGATCCTTGACGCGGCCGCGCTGGGCTTTCTTGGGATGGGCGCACAGCCGCCTACGCCCGAATGGGGCACGATGCTGGCCGAAGCGCGCGAGTTTATCCTGCGCGCCTGGTGGGTCGTGACCCTGCCCGGCATCGCGATCCTTGTGACCGTGCTGGCGATCAACTTGATGGGTGACGGGCTGCGCGATGCCCTTGATCCCAAACTAAAGAGGAGCTGACATGTCACTTCTTGAAATCAGAAACCTCAGCGTTGATTTTTCGACGTCCGGCGGCCAGTTCCGCGCGGTGGACGGCGTGGATGTCAGCGTCGACAAGAGCGATATCCTTGCCATCGTCGGGGAAAGCGGGTCGGGCAAATCCGTGTCAATGCTGGCGATGATGGGCCTGCTGCCATGGACCGCAACGATCACCGCCGACGTGATGAATTTCGACGGGATCGATCTGCGCACCGTTACCGCGCGCAACCGGCGCGGGCTGATCGGCAAAGACATCGCAATGATCTTTCAGGAACCCATGTCATCGCTGAACCCCTGTTTCACAGTCGGTTTCCAGATCAAGGAAGCGCTGCGCCAGCACTTGAACCTGTCGTCGCGCGAACGCCAAACGCGCGCCATTGAACTGCTGGAACAGGTCGGCATTCCCGATCCCGAACGCCGGCTGAGGGTGTTTCCACACCAACTGTCGGGTGGCATGAACCAGCGCGTGATGATCGCCATGGCCATCGCCTGCAAGCCGCGCTTGCTGATCGCCGATGAACCGACAACCGCACTGGACGTGACCATTCAGGCGCAGATCCTTGATCTGTTGACTGGGCTGCAAGCCGAAAGCGACATGGCGCTGATCCTGATCACCCACGACATGGGTGTTGTCGCCGAAACCGCTGAACGCGTCAGCGTGCAATACGCCGGTCAAAAGGTCGAAGAACAACCTGTTGTCGGCCTGTTTGAAACCCCGCATCACCCCTATACCTCGGCCTTGCTGGACGCGTTGCCGGAACGGGCCACGGGCCGTCTGTTGCCCACCATCACCGGGGTCGTTCCGGGCCAGTTTGACCGGCCCAAGGGTTGTTTGTTTGCGCCACGCTGCGCCTTTGCGGATGCCAAGTGCCACAGCACGCCGCCCGCACCCTGTGGGCCTGAACTGGGCCTTGCGCGGTGCCATTATCCCCTGAACACCAAATCCGTAGGTGCCGCATGACCCAAGCAATCGTCACTGCCAAAGACCTGTCACGCCACTATAACGTCAAGGGCGCGCTGTTCGGGCCCAAGGCCGTTGTGCGCGCCCTCTCGGAAGCCTCGTTCGAGTTGCATCCGGGCAAAACGCTGGCCGTGGTCGGCGAATCCGGCTGTGGAAAATCCACCCTCGCGCGGCTGATTACCCTCATTGAAGAACCGACCGATGGCACGTTTTCCATCGACGGGACGCCCGCGACACCTGCAAACTGGGCCAGCCTGCGCCAATCGGTGCAGATCATATTCCAAGACCCCTACGGATCACTAAATCCGCGTCACCGCGTGGGGGCCATCCTTGAAGAACCCCTGCGCATCAACCGCCCCGATATGTCGCGCGAGGCGATCACCGCCAAGGCGCGCGAGATGCTGGAACTGGTCGGTTTGCGCGCCGAACATTTCGACCGTTATCCGCATATGTTTTCCGGTGGTCAGCGCCAGCGCATCGCCGTGGCGCGCGCACTGATGCTGGAACCCAAGGTGCTGGTGCTGGACGAACCTGTCAGCGCGCTGGATTCTGTCGATCCAGTCGCAAATCCTGAACCTTCTGGTGGAGTTGCAGGATCGTCTGGGGCTGGCCTATCTGTTCATCAGCCATGACCTGTCGGTCGTGAAACACATGGCCGACGATATCATCGTGATGTATCTTGGGCGCCCTGTTGAATCGGGTACAATCGAGGACGTGCTGGCCAACCCGCGCCACCCCTACACGCGCGCGCTACTGTCAGCGACACCCGTGGCTGACCCCACGGCAGAAAAGCAGCGGATCAAACTGGAGGGTGAATTGCCCTCGCCGCTGAACGTGCCGCCCGGTTGCGCCTTTGCACCACGCTGCTGGAAGGCGCAGGACCGGTGCCGCGCCGAACGCCCGACACTGGATGGATCAGACCACCCCGCCGCCTGTTTCTTTCCCGAAGGGGACTAATCGGGCGCCAGCATATAACCCGCGCCACGCACGGTTTGCAGGTAGCGGGGTTGTTTGGGATCGGTTTCCAACTTGCGACGCAAGCGGGTAATTTGGACATCCACTGCCCGTTCCTGCGCTTGCCCGCCGGACCGGCCAAGCTGCTCAACCAGTGACTTCGCGGCTTACCGCATCGTTTGGCCCCGCCGAAAAAATCCGCATCAGCTGGTTTTCGGTCGCCGTCAAACGAACAAGATCTTCCCCGCGCCACAGCTCTCCGCGTTCAATATCGTAGCGCAGCGGTCCAAGATGCAGAACCTTGGGCGCTTGCAGTGCCGGCTCAGCGGTGGGCACGCGGCGCAGGATCGCATTGATCCGCAACAACAGCTCTTTGGGTTCAAACGGTTTGGCAAGATAGTCATCCGCGCCCGCCTCAAGCCCGCTGATCCGGTCGTCGGTTTCGCCCTTGGCCGTCAACAACATGATCGGCGTTGTGATCGTTTCACGCAGGGACCGACAGAGGGTCACGCCATCCTCGCCGGGCATCATGATATCCAGCACGATCAAATCAAATTCCAGCCCGCTCAGGACGCGGCGGGCATGGGCGGCATCACGCGCCGTGCTGACAAGGAATCCTGATCGCATCAGGAATTTTTGCAGCAACCCGCGAATGCGTTCGTCGTCATCAACGATCAATAGATGTGGTTCGTCCAAATTACTGTCCCCGATCCCGCATGGCATCGAATTGACGCCGCATATCCTCGTCCATCATCGCCTCAAGCACCTGCCGGAACCCGGCGACCGCTGTCGGCCCCGCCGCCCGATAGGCGGCACGCATCCGGTCGCGTTGCGCGTCCGACAGACGTTGTTCCAACGCGGCACCATCGTCGGTCAGATACAGATGACGTTCGCGTTTGTCCTGCCGCCCGACCTTGCTGGCGACTAGACCCTCGGCGATCAAGGTGCGCAACACACGATTAAGCGATTGTTTTGTAACGCCAAGAATGGCGAGAAGGTTGTTCACGGTTGTTCCGGGATTGCGGTGAATGAAATGGATCGCGCGATGATGCGCGCGCCCATAGGCCATATCCGCAAGAATGCGATCAGGATCGGCGGTAAATCCGCGATAGGCAAAGAACATCGCCTCGATCCCTTTGCGAACCTGTTCGTCCGTCAAAAAGAGAAGCGTTTGCCCGCCTTCGATGCCGCCTTCCGCCATCTGCATGTCTCCCCTGTGCTTGGATGACAATACGTCAGCCTTGTTGACATTCCAAGACCGGACTGGTAGCGAATCCTTGAATTTACGCAACTTTATGTCCGTTTCGGACCTATTGGCGCAATTTATGCAAAACTGACGGAGGCTATGATGGCTGGTGGATATGATGATCGTGACGGGAAAATCTGGATGGATGGCCAGTTGGTCGACTGGCGCGATGCCAATGTCCACATCCTTACGCACGCCATGCACTATGCCAGCAGCGTGTTCGAGGGCGAGCGCTGCTATAGCGGTAAGATCTTTAAGTCGCGCGCGCATTCGCAGCGGTTGATCACGTCAGGCAAGCTGATTGATTTCGACATCCCCTACACGGTTGACGAAATCGAAGCCGCCAAACAGGCCGCCCTTGATGCCAATGGTCTGAAAGACGCCTATGTGCGCGCGGTCGCATGGCGCGGCGCTGGCCCCGATATGGGTGTTGCATCGGCGCGTAACCCCGTGCGCATGGCCGTGGCCGTATGGGAATGGGGAAACTACTATGGCGATGCCAAGATGAAGGGCGCCAAGCTGGATATTGCCAAATGGAAGCGCCCCAGCCCCGAAACCGCACCGTCACAGGCCAAGGCGGCCGGCCTTTACATGATCGCAACCATGTCCAAACACGCCGCCGAGGCCAAAGGGTGCTCGGATGCGATGATGTTCGATTATCGCGGCTATGTGGCCGAAGCAACCGGTGCCAACATCTTTTTCGTCAAGGACGGCGAAGTGCATACACCAACGCCGGATGCCTTTCTGAACGGGATCACGCGCCAGACGGTTCTGGACATGCTGCGCGAACGTGGAATCAAGATTCACGAACGCCACATCATGCCCGAAGAACTTGAAGGGTTCGAGCAATGCTGGCTGACCGGCACAGCCGCCGAAGTGACGCCAGTGGGCCAGATAGGTGACTATAATTTCGAGGTCGGCACGCTCACCCGCGAGATATCCGAAGCCTACGAAAAGCTGGTCCGCGCCTAAGCGGTCCAGCCCCGCGCAATCCGCAGATACTGACGCAAGCGGCCCGCGCCTTCGGCGTGCGGCCGTTTTTGCAGCGCAACAGTGGCCTTGTCGGGCACTTTTTCACGCTCCACGCGCAGGTATTCGCGGGCACGGATGGCGCTTTGCCGCGCGCGGTTCTGATCGGTGATGTGGCGTTGCATGAATGGTCCTCCCAGTTCGTGACGCCTGCAAATTATAACATGTCACGCCCGGGAATTCACCCCCTGCTACTGAATCCCCTTGGCTTCGACCTTGCGGCGGGCGGTTTTTTGCGTGCCAAGTTGGCGCTCACGATAAACGATGATCACGCCCGCCAAGATGATCAGCCCCGCGCCAAACAGCATCTGCGGTGTGGGAATTTCAAGAAACCAGACGTAACCAATGATGATTGACCACAGCATCGACACATAGGTGAAAGGGGCCAGAACGCCTGCCTCTGCAAAGCGATAGCTTGAGGTCAGCAGAATTTGGCCAATCCCGCCAACGATCCCAGCGCCGACCAAAAGCACGGCTTCTTGCCACGTGGGCCAAACCCAACCAAACGGCAGCGTGAACAGCGAAAGAACTGACGCCGTGAGGGCAAAGTAAAACACAATCGCTGCGGTGCTTTCGCGCCCGGCCATGGATTTCACAAACACCTGTGCAAGGGCCGCCAGACAGGCCGAGCCAAGCACGATCATCGCGCCGAACGCTTCGGTCGTGCCAGCACCGGCAGACAGTCGCGGCCAGACGATGATCACCACACCGATCAACCCGACCGTCACCGCCGAAATACGCACCAAACGCAGGCGTTCGCCTAGCAACAACGCGGCAAGGATAAGCATGACAACCGGCGTAACAAACCTGATCGCCGTGACTTCGGGCAAGGGCAGGTATTTCAATCCGGCAAATCCCAACCCCATAGCCGCGGATCCTGCAATGCCACGCACAGCGTGCGACCGCAGATTGCTGGTTCTGATCCCCGACAGCAGATCACCGCGCGCAACCAACCAAACAACAATTACAGGCAAGGTAAAAAATGCCCGAAAGAACATCGCCTCGCCAGCAGGCACGCGATCTGCCGCCTTGATAAAGGCTGACATGACCGTGAATACCGTCACGGCAAGGGTCATCAAGGCGATGCCCAGCACAGGGGATTGATCCAGGAGAGGAGCGCGTTTCATGGCCAACGCATACGCCCGCGCGGGACGCCTTGCTAGGGGGTCAAACGTGCGATCGCCCAGCGCGCGGCGTCTGCGACCTCAAAGGCGGGATCATCAACATGGGGGCGGGCCGCATCGGCCAGCTTTGCGTCACCCGAATTGCCGATTGCATAAAGCACATTGCGCAGGAACCGGTTCCGCCCGATCCGTTTGACGGGACTGCCCGAAAACAGAGCGCGGAACGCAGCATCATCAAGCGTAGCAAGTTCCGCCAGCCCTGGCGCAACCAGTTCGGCACGCGCGTGATATTTCGCCTCGCGGGCCTCTTGCGCAAACTTGTTCCACGGGCAAATCGCCAGACAATCGTCGCACCCGTAAATCCGGTTGCCCATCAGGCCGCGCAGGTCTTCGTCAACCGGCCCGTGATGTTCGATCGTCAGATAGGAAATGCAGCGTCGCGCATCCAGCTGGAACGGCGCGGGAAAGGCGTTTGTCGGGCAGATATCCAGACAAGCCGTGCAACTGCCGCAGCTTTCGACGCCAGCCTCATCGGGGTCCAGTTCGAGGGTCGTAAAGATCGCCCCCAGAAAGAACCAGTTGCCCAGATCGCGCCCAAGAAGATTGGTGTGCTTGCCTTGCCAGCCCAGACCTGCCGCCGCGCCCAACGGTTTTTCCATGACGGGGGCGGTATCGACGAACACCTTGATCTGCGCGTCCTCGGCCTGTTCAATCAACCATCGGCCAACACGTTTCAGGCGTTTCTTGACAACATCATGGTAGTCACGATTCTGGGCATAAACGGAAATCGCTGCGCGGTCGGGTTGGTCAAGCACCGCAAGCGGATTATGATCCGGCGTGTAGGGTTCGGCCAGCATGACAACGGATCGCGCTTCGGGCCAAAGGGCGCTTGGATCAGCGCGCCACCCCGTGCGTTCACCCATCCATGACATCTGCCCGTGACGGCCATCAGCCAGAAAGGCAGCAAGGCGGTCGGGCAGTTCGGGAACGGCATCAGGGCGGCAAACCCCCATCTGTGCAAACCCTTCGGACAAGGCCTGCGCGCGCAACCGTTCCTTGAGGGTTGCAGTCACCTAAAAATCTAGGTCGGCGTAGTGCGACGGTTGCGGGAATCCAGACACCTGATCAGCCAGCAAGGACCGAAACGCGGGGCGCGACTTGATCTTGGCGTACCAGTCCTTCACGACCTCGGACCGGTTCCAATCAACGTCACTGACATAATCAAGGCAGGACAAATGCGATGCTGCCGCAAAATCCGCGAGCGAAAGATCATTTCCTGCCAGCCAGCGGCGCTGATCAAGCAACCACGCCATGTAATCAAGGTGGTATTTGATCGCCTTGGACCCGGCCTTGACGTTTGCACTGTCAGGGTAGCCGGTGCCCATCACCTTGCGAAACACCCGTTCACCCAGCAGTTTTGAGGTCACCTCGGCGTTGAACTTGTCGTCAAACCACGCAACCAGCCGACGCACCTCGTAACGCTGTTCAGAGGCCTTGGGCAGCAACGGCGGTTCGGGGTGTATCTCTTCAAGGTATTCGCAGATCGCAGTGCTTTCGGCAAAGGTGCGGCTACCCATGCGCAACACAGGCACCTTGCCTGCCGGGTTGCGGCGCAAAAAGTCAGGGTCTTGTTCCCAGTAACGCTCTTCGATCAGCTCAACTTCGATACGCTTCTCGGCCAACGAAAGGCGGACCTTGCGCGAAAAAGGCGAAAGCGGAAAATGATAGAGTTTGTGGGTTGCGCTATTCATCGGAACCTTACCACCTAGGACCCCACTTCAATGCCCGATTGCGCGGCGGTGATCAATCCCGTGTCACCGTTCAAAACATGCCGCGCGGCCGTCCGCCAGAATTGTCGCCGCACCATCAACGATTCCCGCCGCACGATTGCGAACATATGGTGAAGGCTGACTGGCCGAACGCCCTTTTGGATCAGGCAGGATCGCCGCAAGTCGTGCAGCCTGAACCGCGCTAAGATCGACAGCGTGCACGCCAAAGTAATGCATGGCAGCGGCCTCGACGCCGAACACGCCTTCATCAAATTCCGCGATATTCAGGTAAACCTCAAGAATACGCTGTTTGCTCCAGACCGCTTCGACGACCGGGGTCATACCGGCTTCGAGGGCTTTGCGCAGCCAACTGCGGCCATGCCAAAGATAAACATTCTTGACGACTTGCTGGCTAATCGTTGATGCACCACGCGTCCCACCACCATCAAGGGCCGCGCGAATCGCATTCACGTCCAACCCCCAATGCAGGCAAAAATTGGCGTCCTCGGCGGCAACGGCGGATCGCGCCATCACAGGGGCGATGTCTTCGATTGCAACCCATTCCTGCGTCACCCCGCCAACGCGCCGCCCTTCGGAAAACATGTAAGGCGTGGTCGGCGGGTTCACCAAAGCAAAGGTCACAGCTGCCAAAACAACAATGCTCAAGACAAGTATCCCTCCACGGATAATCCAGCGTCGCACCCAAAGAATTGCCCGCGTGATTGGGCCGCGCCCGCCCTTACCGGACTTTGACTTTGATGTCGCTTTGGATCGCTTTGTCATTGGGCTGTATAAGTCACGCGCAATACCCTGCGGTCAAGCGGCCAATGGCGCGGATAGCACGCTTGCTTCACGACCACGCAACACACAGCGCGCGGTTTCAATGAGGTCGCGTTTGGTGTCCGTCGCAAACTCTGGAAACAACGCTATGATTTCAGCACGCAACTCTGGATCGCCGTCCATCATCACATCACCTGGGAAAAAGGTTTCTGTCGCAATCCCTTCGGCAAAGATGACCTCGTGTTTTTCGCACATGACATGATGATAGGACACATGGCGCGTTGGCATCTGGTGAATGGTATCCCCGTTCACAAGGTGCTTGGCGGCGACGAATACCTCGTCCTCTCCAAAGAAAAGCTCCGCACGCCAACCGCTGATCAGGACGCGGTGTTGCGGTGACACAAGCAACGCACGATCATTGCCCAGCGCACCGGGCGCAAAACGGATCGGGGCAAAGTCGCCCTGCCCAACTACAGCACGATGGCCAGTCCAGACCAAAGGCTGAAGCCCGTTATCTTGCGTCACGAGCAGGTCACCAACTGCCAATTCCTCGACGGGGCGCAGCCCTTGATCTGTCTCGATAAGAGTTCCCGCTACAAAGCACGGTGGACCAAGCTGGGACACAAGAAGCGGACCTTGCCCATTAACCCAAGTGGACGACACGAATGTTCCATTCTGCAGGGCTTGACCATCCGTCGGCGTAAAAACCCGCTGCCCGTTAGCAAGGTAGAACGTAATGCCTGTATAGGTCACGTTTCCCACACCCGCGACATTGATGGTCACGGTATCACCCGGATATGAGCTTTGAATGTCGGAGCCGTTCACGCTGTCGTTGTCAAAACGGTCAAAGTCATTGTCGTTGTTTTGATCGACAAGTGTGTAATTCACGTAGTTCAACGCCGTCCCGCCCGCAGGCGGGTTAGCCGGATCCATGAGGAAGAACTGATCTGTATAACTTGTTGGCATAACTGCCTCATACTCACTGTTGTCAAATTGCGAACAGTGCTTGGTATGAGGGCGAAATGTGCCGCGATTAGGGTTACCTGAGGGTAAGTTTTAGTCAAATTGAGGCAAAGCCGTGGCCAATCGACCCCGGCTTTGCGGTATTGTTCGTGATCTCGAAACAGTTATTCGGCGGGCACCGCTGCGCTTTCGTGTGACAGTGGCGCGGGGATATGAACCAGCATTTCCTTGGGACAAAGCTGCAAGAACTTGGCTTTTTCATAGTCCCAGTGCTGCAGAATATCCGCGGCCTTGCGGCTTCCCGTCTCGGCCAGATGTTCCTCAATCAAGCCTTTCAACTGGTCCTCCCAGTGTTCGACTGTCACAGGACAGGTCACCAGTGTTTCCATATTGATCAGCGGGGCCATATCCCCATCTTCGTCATAAAGATACGCCATGCCGCCTGTCATACCGGCGCCAAAGTTCGCACCGATTGAACCAAGGATCACCGCCACACCACCGGTCATGTATTCACATCCGTTGCTGCCGCAGCCTTCGATCACGACCTTCGCGCCACTGTTGCGCACCGCGAAACGTTCACCCGCGCGCCCTGCCGCGAACAGATAGCCATCCGTCGCGCCATAAAGAACGGTGTTGCCAATGATGGTATTTTCGGACGCCACCAGCGGGCTGGCCATTGGTGGCCGCACGGTGATCATGCCGCCCGACAAGCCCTTGCCGACATAATCGTTGGCATCGCCCGACACCTCGATCTTGAGACCGGGTGCTGCGAACGCTCCCAGCGATTGACCTGCGGACCCTTTCAGTTTCACCGTCAGGTGGTCGCGTTGCAGCGCGTTGCGCATCCCGAAATTCTTGACGATGTGGCTGGACGTGCGTGTGCCAATAGTGCGTAGCGTGTTTTGCACCGCGTATTCCAACTGCATCTTTTCCCCGTCATTGAGGAAACGCGCCGCATCCTTGACGATTTCGGCGTCCAGCGTGTCAGACACGGCATTGCGTGGCTTGTTGCGATCATAAACAATGTCGGCTGCACCATCGACCGTGATCAGCAGCGGGTTCAGATCAAGATCATCCAAATGCGCCGACCCGCGCGAGACCTGCGTCAACAGATCAGCGCGGCCAATCACATCATCCAACGACCGCGCGCCGATGCTAGCGAGGATTTCACGCACCTCGGTGGCGTAAAAGGTAATCAGGTTCACAACCTTGTCGGCATTGCCTGTGAACTTGCCGCGCAGGGCTTCGTCTTGGGTGCAGACACCAACCGGACAGGTGTTGCTTTGGCACTGACGCACCATGATGCAGCCCATCGCGATCAACGCGGCGGTGCCGATACCGTATTCTTCGGCGCCCAGCATCGCCGCCATGACAATGTCACGCCCCGTGCGCAAACCGCCATCGGTCCGCAAGGTCACACGACTGCGCAGGTTGTTCATCGACAAGACCTGATGCGCCTCGGTCAGGCCCATTTCCCACGGCAGTCCTGCATATTTGATGCTGGTGGCAGGCGATGCGCCCGTGCCGCCGTTGTGACCGGAAATGAGGATGATATCCGCCTTCGCCTTGGCCACACCGGCAGCAATCGTGCCAACACCGGAACTGGCGACCAGTTTCACTGTCACCTTGCAGCGCGGATTGATCTGTTTCAGATCATAGATCAACTGGGCCAGATCCTCGATCGAATAGATATCGTGGTGCGGCGGCGGGCTGATCAGCGTCACGCCTTTTGTCGAATGGCGCAAACGCGCGATCAGGTCGGTGACTTTCATCCCCGGAAGTTGGCCTCCCTCGCCGGGCTTGGCACCCTGCGCGACCTTGATTTCCAGTTCTTCGCACTGATTCAGGTATTCGGCTGTGACGCCAAAACGCCCCGACGCCACCTGCTTGATCTTGGCTGAGGGGTTATCGCCATTGGGTTCGGGCACGAAATGCGCGGGGTCTTCGCCACCCTCGCCACTGTCAGACTTTGCGCCAATCCGGTTCATCGCCACGTTCAGTGTCTTGTGCGCCTCGGGGCTAAGGGCGCCCAGCGACATGCCCGGCGTGACGAACCGCTTGCGGATCGCGGTGATGCTTTCGACTTCCTCGATCGGGATCGCGTCACCCATGGGTTTGATCGCCAGCAAATCACGCAAATGGATCGGCGGGTTGTTCTGCATCAGCGACGAATACTGCTTCCACACCTCATAGGACGCGCGGTTACATGCGTTCTGCAGCAAGTGCATCGTCTGCGCTTCCCATGCGTGCTTTTCACCCGAACGGCGCGCTTTGTAGAACCCGCCGATGGGCAGCACATCGCTGCCACCACGCCAGCCGGCCTGATGAACGGCGGCAACCTTTTTCTGGATACCGCTGACGCCAATGCCGGAAATGCGCGACTGCATACCGGGGAAATATTCTGCGACCATGGCGCGGGACAGGCCCACAGCCTCAAAGTTCAGGCCACCGCGATAGGATGAAATCACCGAAATCCCCATCTTGGCCATGATCTTCAACAAGCCCTGATCAATCGCGGTGCGATAGCGCGCCACCGCCTCGGTCAGGGTGCCCTCAAGCAACCCACGCCCGATCCGGTCAGCAAGCGAGTCTTCGGCCAGATAAGCGTTCACAACCGTTGCACCACAACCGATCAGAACGGCAAAATAGTGCGGGTCAATACACTCGGCTGACCGGATATTCAGCGAACAGAACGTGCGCAGACCCTTGCGCGTCAGCCAACTGTGCACAGCGCTGGTCGCCAGGATCATGGGCATCCCCACACGGTCCTGCCCCTGAAACTGATCCGTCAAGATCAGGTGACCAGCACCCGAACGCACGGCATCTTCGGCCTCGGCGCGGATACGTTCCAACGCAACCCCAAGGGCAGCCGGACCACCGTCAGCGTCAAAGGTGCAGTCAATTTCGGTGCAAGGCGCGTTGAATGCCGCCTTCAAGGCGTCCC
The DNA here is from genome assembly GCF_042466115.1 of Octadecabacter sp. R77987. Classification (NCBI taxonomy): domain Bacteria; kingdom Pseudomonadati; phylum Pseudomonadota; class Alphaproteobacteria; order Rhodobacterales; family Roseobacteraceae; genus Octadecabacter; species Octadecabacter sp. R77987. Next base: position 1,984,870 of record NZ_JAXHBQ010000001.1, read on the forward strand.
ATTGCGCATTGCCCACAAACGGGCTGTCGAGCACCAGAATTTCGGTCTGGCTGGAATCCTCGTCCAGAACGTTCTTGAGGTTGCCGAACCGTGTCTTGAGGCTCATCACGCGAAATTCGCGCAAGCTGTCAATGGGCGGGTTCGTGACCTGACTAAAGTTCTGGCGAAAGAAATGCGACAGCGGGCGGTATTTCTCGGACAGCACCGCGCTGGGCGTATCATCCCCCATGGACGCAAGGGTTTCCTTGGCGTCCTCGGCCATCGGGGCCAAAATCTGCTCAAGCTCTTCAATGGTATAGCCCGCAGCGATCTGGCGCTTGCGCAGCTCGCCACCTTCAAAAAGCGGCGCTTCGGTCACGGAGCCAAGCGCTTCGTCCAGTTCGTTGATCTTGCCGACCCATTCACCAAACGACCGGCCCGCAGCTAGCTTGTCCTTGATTTCGACGTCGTGGAACAAACCGCCATCGCGCATGTCCACAGCAATCATCTGGCCGGGGCCAAGCGCGCCTTTTTCGACAACGGATGCTTCGTCAATCGGCACCATCCCGGCCTCGGAACCTGCAATCAGCAGGCCGTCACCTGTCACGACATAGCGCATGGGGCGCAGCCCGTTGCGATCAAGACCTGCGCAAACCCAGCGCCCGTCCGTCATGGCAAGGGCGGCCGGACCATCCCAGGGTTCCATCACCGAGTTGCAGTAAGAATACATATCGCGCCATGCTTGTGGCAGTTCGGTCGCCTGTTTCGACCAGCTTTCAGGCACCAGCATTGTCTTGGCCATGGGCGCACTGCGGCCCGCGCGCACAAGGATTTCAAACACCGCATCAAGCGCGCCGGAATCGGACGATCCCAGCGGAATGATCGGCTTAACATCCTCGGCCATGTCACCAAACGTGGCGCTTGCCATGCGGATTTCGTGGCTTTTCATCCAGTTGGTGTTGCCCTTGAGCGTGTTGATTTCGCCGTTATGGGCCAGCATCCGGAACGGCTGCGCCAGCCACCACTGCGGGAACGTGTTGGTTGAATATCGCTGGTGATAGATCGCAAAAGCGGACTCGAACCGGTCATCCATAAGGTCGGGGTAAAACTCGGCGACCTGCTCGGCCAGCATCATACCCTTGTAGATGATCGAACGACACGACAACGATGCCAGATACAACTCGCGGATACCCGCTGCGGCGGATGCTTTTTCGATCCGGCGCCGAATGACGTAAAGCTCGCGCTCGAACTGTTCCTCGTCCACGCCTTTGGCGTTTGAAATCAGGATTTGTTCGATCTCGGGGCGGGTCGCATTGGCCTTTTCACCCAGACAGGAGATGTCGACCGGCACATGACGCCAGCCATAAATGTAATACCCCATGCGCAGGACTTCGGTTTCGATGATCGTGCGGCAGGTTTCCTGTGCTCCGAAATTCGTGCGGGGCAGAAACACCTGCCCAACGGCGATCATTTCATCCTTGCGGGGTTCGTGGCCCGTGCGGCGGACTTGATCGTAAAAGAAATCGACGGGAATTTGCACGTGGATACCGGCACCATCACCTGTCTTGCCATCCGCATCGACAGCGCCGCGGTGCCAGATCGCCTTGAGCGCGGCAATGCCGTTTTCCACAACGCTGCGGGACTTGTTGCCATCAATCGACACAACAAGGCCGACGCCGCAATTGGCCTTTTCGTCCTCGTGGGCATAAAGGCCGTTTTCGGCCAACCATTCGCGGCGGGCGGTTTCAGCGGCGGCCCAGCGGTCATCATATTGCGTCATGGTATGCTCCTTCATGGTGCGCTTGCCAGCGTGGGCAAGGGAATATCGACGGGCTCTGCCAAGGACAGAATAACGTCACAGTCATAGATCGGTTCGGCGGCCAGAAAGCCCGGCTCGCCCGGAAAGGAAAATTCAACCGGCGTGCTATCGCGGCCATAGGATTCATCCGGTGTGGTGATCTGGCGGGTGCCGGACACAAAGACGCGCCAGTCGCGGTGAATGAACTCGCGCCCCTCGGAACGCCACAGTTCCTGGCCGTTCACGTTGCGCACTGTCATTTCAAATTCGGTTTCTTCCAGCTGCACGCCATCAATCACGACCGTGCGACCGGTGAGACGATCCAGACCCGTAAACTGGGTCACGCCAACTCGATCCGATGTCGTGCTGAAATTCCACGAGTCCGCGCCCACTTCAAGCAGGTCACTGAATGAGGCGGCGTCTTCGATCACCGGGCCAAGAACCTCGGTTTCGCCAGACAGCGGGCTAAAGCTTTCGACCCACTGTGTTTCCGCATCAATGGTCGACATATAGACCATGCCCGTTTGCGTCAGATCAACGCGGCGCTGGTAACCTTCGGGGTCGGTCGCGCAGATGAAATTATGCGTGACCATGCATTCGCGCTTTTGAATCGTTACATACCCTTCGCATCCTTGCGGCAGGTTGAAGGTCTGCGCCGCGGCAGGGCCCGCAAGCATGGCTAAGGTCAGGGCAGCGCGGATCATTGCGCGACCCCGTAACTGCTCATGATGGCGCCACAACCAAACTTCGGCTGGTCTGTGAAAAAGCCCGCCTCGCCCGGATAGACAAATTCGACAGGTGACGCATCAAACTGATCGTCGGGCGCGTCTGTGCTCCACGAGGTGCCAAAGAAAAACAGGCGGTGGCGTTCGCTGACATACTGACGCCCGGCGTTTGACGCAATGATGTTGCCTTGGGGATCAAGCTGATCATAGGCGTATTCGGTGTTCAACAAAGGTTCGCCATCAATCACCGTTGTCTCGCCCGTCAGGCGATCATAGCCGACATAGCGTTCCGGTTGGGCGTTGATGCTGGGCACCGTCGTAAAGTCGTAGGTGTCGTACCCTTCGGCAAACAAAACTGTCAGACTTTCCGGATCGGGTGCAGGCAGAACCATTGTCTCGGTGCGCGGCGGGTTTGCATAATACGTTTCAAGCCACTGGAATTCGTTATCGACCTTGCGCACCTGAAACGGACCCATCTGCGAAAACACGGCGATCCACTGATCACCTTCGGCATCGGCCTCGCAGGTCCAGACATTCGACACGATACACGCGCGATATTGCACCGTCAGTGTTCCGGTGCAGCCCTGGGGCGGCTGGAAAGACTGGGCAAAAACAGGCCCACCAAGCAGCGCAAGAACAGTAGCGGCGCGGATCATTCTGCGGCCACGCTTGCGGCTTGGCTGATGTAGTCAAGGATTGCATCCGCCGCTTCGCGCCCGTCACGGATTGCCCAAACCACAAGGCTGGCACCCCGCACGATATCGCCTGCTGCATAGACACCATCAAGATTGGTTTTGCCGGTGCCAAAATCCGCTTTGATCGTGCCCCAGCGGGTCACTTCCAGATCAGGCACACCCCAAAGGGTTGGCAGGTCTTCGGGTTCAAAGCCCAGCGCCTTGATCACAAGATCTGACCCTTCGACATAGTCGCTGCCCTCTATCAGTTCGGGCATCTGGCGGCCGGACACATCCGGCGCGCCAAGGCGCATTTTTTGCACCATGACACCTTCGACGGCATCGCCTGTGAACCCCTTTGGGGCCGCGAGCCAGACAAATTCAACGCCTTCTTCCTCGGCATTCTGCACTTCGCGTTGCGAGCCGGGCATGTTGGCCTTGTCGCGGCGATACAGACATTTCACACTTTCGGCACCCTGACGGATCGCCGTGCGCACACAGTCCATCGCCGTGTCACCACCACCAATGACGACCACGCGCTTGCCAGCTGCGTTCAACTCGCCGCTTTCAAATTCCTCGACGATATCGCCAAAACTTTTGCGGTTGCTGGCGGTCAGATAATCAATCGCGCGCACGATCCCTTCGGCACCTGATCCGGGGGCTTGCAAGTCGCGGGTTTTGTAAACGCCCGTCGCGATCAGCACCGCGTCGTGTTTGCCGCGAATGGCATCAAAGCTCAGATCCTCGCCGACATTGCAGTTCAGGACAAATTCAACGCCGCCATCCTCAAGCTGCGCCATCCGCTGCATGACGATGTCTTTTTCCAGTTTGAATCCGGGGATGCCATAAGTCAGCAAGCCGCCGCCGCGATCATAACGATCATAGACCGTGACCTGCACACCGGCGCGGCGCAGGCGGTCAGCGGCGGCCAATCCGCCGGGACCGGCGCCGATGATTGCCACGCTTTCGGTGCGTTCAACGGCGGGGCGGATCGGCTTGACCCAACCCCGATCGAACGCAGTGTCGGTGATGTATTTTTCAACAGCACCGATGGTTACGGTGCCGTGGCCCGATTGCTCGATCACGCAATTGCCTTCGCACAGGCGATCTTGCGGGCAAATGCGACCACATATTTCGGGGAATGTATTGGTGGCCTGACTTACCTCATAGGCTTCTTCCAGCCGCCCTTCGGCTGTCAGGCGCAGCCAGTCGGGGATGTTGTTGTGCAGCGGACAATGGGACTGACAGTAAGGGACACCGCACTGGCTGCACCGGCTTGCCTGCTCGGCGGCCTTGTCACGGGCGTATTCGGCATAAATCTCGTCAAAATCCTGACGGCGCAGATCGGGCACGCGCTTTTCGGGCATGTCCCGTTCGACCGTCACGAATTTCAACATCTTTTGACCAGCCATGCCACATCCTCCGTCATGATCCCGAAGGTATCTGATAGAATGAGGTCAGGTGAATGAAAAGTCAGTATTGCTGACCTAAATACTGTATTTCAGCACGTTGGCCAAATATTTTTTCGCTGCACCCGTGAATTTAAGTCAGTATTGCTTACCTAGTGGCTAATACCCGGCCAAAAGTGCCGTCATGGCCAGGCCACCCACGACGATTCGCCACCAGCCGAAAATGCGGTATCCGTTGCGCGTCACGTAGTTCAGCACCCAGCGCACAACGACGACTGCCGTCAAAAATGCCATAACAAAACCGACAGCGATTTCGCCCAGCGCCGAGGCATCCAGCACATCGCGGTTTTTATAAAGGTCATAGGCAAAGGCACCCGCCATCGTCGGCATCGACAGAAAGAACGAAAACTCGGCCGCCGCGCGTTTGCCGACACCCAGCATCAACGCGCCGACAATCGTCGCGCCCGACCGCGAAACTCCGGGGATCATGGCCAAACACTGAATCACACCAATCGCCAGCGATTTCTTGATCGGAACTTGCATCGCATCATCATGAACAGCGAGCGGCGCAATCTGATCGACAAACAGCAGCACGATCCCGCCAAGGATCAACATCACGGCAATCAGCATTGGCGTTTCAAACAGCACTGTCTTGATGAAATCATGGGCCAGAACGCCAATAATCACCGCTGGCAAAAAGGCGATCAGCACCGACATGATAAACCGCCGCGCAGCTGGATCATGGGGTGCATCACGAAACACAGCCCACAACTTGGCAGAATACAGCGTCAGAATTGCCAAGACAGCGCCAAGCTGAATCACCACTTCGAATGTCTTGCCCGCGCTTTCAAACCCAAGGAAATGACCGGCCAACAACAAGTGGCCCGTGGATGAAACCGGGATAAACTCCGTCAGCCCTTCCAAGAGACCCAGGAAAAGGGCGACCAACGTTGTGGGTTCTGTCATTGAATTCAGGCCTTGAGGTTACGCGCGGATTCCTTGATCTCGCTATACTGGCCCGATGGGCGGAAGCGCCACAGATAGTCAGGAAGGATCGCCTCCATTGGCACAGGCGCAATACCCAATGCCGCAAATCCCTGCGCCCCATCAGCGACGATATTGTCAGTTTTGAGGTTGATCACCTGATCCTTGGTCAACGGCCCGCGCACCAGACCCAACGACAACATACGGCCAACGCTGAACCCAAACGCCATCATGCGGGCAATCGGGAAGGGAATGTTCACAACCATCCGACGGCGGCGGATCACATGCAGCATCGTGCCCATCAATTCGCGGAATGTCTGCACATCGGGGCCGCCAAGTTCGTAGATGCCTGTCAAATTTTTCGTCACGCCAAGCACCGCAGCCTGTGCAACATCATCGACATAGACCGGCTGAAACAAGGTATCCCCTCCAACCACAGGCAAAACAGGCCCGAAACGTGTCATGCCGGCAAAGCGGTTAAAGAAATCATCCTCTGGCCCGAAAATGATCGACGGACGCAGAATCATGGCATCAGGCATGTGTTGCAAAACGCCCGCCTCGCCTGCGGCTTTGGAGCGCGCATATTCGCTGTCGGACTCGGCATCGGCACCTATCGCCGAAATCTGCACCATACGGGTGATTCCCTGCGATGCAGCGATCCGCGCAACGCGTTCCGCGCCCTCGGCCTGCACAGCGTCAAAGGTATTCTTGCCAATCTCGTCGAGCACACCAACACAGTTCACGACCGCATCAGCACCATGCGCCACCCCGGCAACACTGGAATCATCACGAATGTTGCAAAAGACCGGCTCGACCTGTCCGACAACACCATAGGTGCGCACGAACATCGCCTCGTTCGGGTTGCGGACGGCAACGCGGACGCGCCAGCCTTCTTTGGCCATACGGCGGGCGATATAGCGCCCGACAAACCCTGATCCGCCGAAAATCGTGACAAGTTTGGCCATGACGTGCTTCCCTACTTCTGCTTGCGCTTGGGTTTACCCCCCTGCCCCCCGTGAAACAAGGCGCATTTGGGCACAGTTTGCGCAGATTTCCTGCGCAGGTTTCAGGCATGACCATCTTTGTGCCACCAATTCACACGCAATACGGAATCGCGTTGACAGCGCCCGCCTGCCCCCTTACATCGCCCGTCATGCGATCTGTGCCCAGATGGCGGAATTGGTAGACGCGCTAGCTTCAGGTGCTAGTACTGGCAACGGTGTGGAGGTTCGAGTCCTCTTCTGGGCACCATTCATCCCCTTAGACATTGTGATGCTGCGGACGGCTGCTATATGACGGGGCAACGCCCTATCAGATGAGTTTCGCCGATGACCAACACGCTTTACCAGAACGACCTGCCCGATGGGCTTGATCTTGGCCCTGTTGTGGCGATTGATTGCGAAACGATGGGTCTGAACCCGCATCGTGACCGGCTGTGTCTGATCCAGATGTCGGGCGGTGACGGAAACTGCCATCTGGTTCAGGTGGCCAGGGGGCAGACCAGTGCGCCAAATCTTTCTAAAATGCTGGCCGATCCGAATGTGCTGAAGCTGTTCCACTTTGGCCGGTTTGATATCGCGGCGATGCTTGGTGCCTTTGGCGTGGTCACGGCCCCTGTTTACTGCACCAAGATCGCATCGAAGATGGTGCGCACCTTTACCGATCGGCACGGGCTGAAGTTTCTTCTGCAAGATCTGGTCGGCGTGGATATTTCCAAACACCAGCAACAGTCCGATTGGGGTGCCGAAACCCTGACCGAGGCACAGCTGGATTACGCCGCAAGCGATGTGCTTTACCTGCACAAGCTGCGCGAGGAGTTGGACAAACGCCTTGCCCGCGAAGGGCGCGCCGAAATGGCGCAGGCCTGTTTTGATTTTCTACCGATGCGCGCGCAGCTTGACCTGATGGGCTGGCCCGAAATCGACATTTTCGCGCACTGATATGCCAAATTCAGAAACATTCCTGCAAACCGCCCGCCGCGTGATCACCACCGAAGCCGATGCGCTGAACACGCTTGCCCAAGGTCTTTCGCAACCCTTTGCTGATGCGGTTGAATTGCTGCTGAACGCCAAAGGCCGCGTCATCGTGTCAGGCATGGGAAAGTCCGGCCATATCGCGCGCAAGATGGCCGCGACTTTCGCCAGCACCGGCACGCCCGCGCATTTCGTCCACCCCGCCGAGGCCAGCCACGGCGATCTTGGCATGATGGCGCAGGGCGATGTGGTGTTGGTGCTGTCCAATTCCGGCGAAACACCCGAACTGGCAGACATGGTTGCCTACACGCGCCGCTTTCGCATTCCACTGATCGGGGTCGCTAGTCGCCCCGACAGCACGCTGATGAAACAGGCGGATGTGGGTATCGTTTTGCCCAATGTCGCCGAAGCCTGCACCACCGGCATTGTCCCCACGACTAGCACAACGATGACGCTGGCCCTCGGTGATGCCCTCGCGGTCGCAATCATGGAACACCGCGCATTCACACCCGAAAACTTTCGTGAATTTCATCCAGGTGGCAAACTGGGCGCGCGCCTATCCAAAGTCGGCGATCTGATGCACAGCGGTGACGCGGTTCCTCTGGCCAGCATCAAGTCCCCGATGAGCGATACCTTGCTGACAATCAGCCAGAAGGGCTTTGGTGTGGTTGGCGTTCTGGACGACGAAGGCTACCTTTGCGGGATCGTCACCGATGGCGACCTGCGCCGCAACATGGACGGGTTGCTTGACCTGACAGCGGGCGAGGTGATGACCAAAGCACCAACGACGATTGGCCCCGAATCTTTGGCCGAGGAGGCTGTTGCGATCATGAACGCCAAGAAAATCACCTGCCTGTTTGTTGTCGACCCCAAAGGATCAAGGAACGCCAAGGGCATCCTGCACATCCACGATTGCCTGCGGGCCGGGGTCGTTTAGGCCGATGGGTGCCGATAACCTGTACTCGCAGGTCGTCGCCTATCTCAAGGTTGCCTTGCCGCTGGCCGCTATCGCCCTTCTTTCGACACTGTTCCTGTATTCGGGGAAAAGCGGCGGCGAATCAGAAATTCCCTACGCCGAAATCGAGGCCATCGCGCGCGAGCCGCGGATCGCATCACCCAATTTCACGGGCATGTCCGAAGACGGTTCGGTGATTTCCATCTCTGCCGAAACCGCGCGCCCCGTAGAAGGTGAACGCAGCTTTTTGGTTGATGGGCTGAACGCTGAAATTGACACCGCCGAAGGCACGCATATCCAGATTCGCGCAGGCGAGGGTTTTGTGAACACCGAACAACGGATTGCACGCCTTGAAGGGCTTGCGCGGGTCGTCACATCCAACGGCTACGAAATGGAGACCAGCGGGCTGACAGCCTCGCTTGCTTCGGGGCGGATCGAGTTCGCACGGCGCGCTTGAAGTTCGCACGCCATTCGGGTCGTTAACAGCGGGGCAATTGTTGATCGAAACGCCCGAAGGGGCCGATGGGCAGCGGATGCTTTTCAACGAGGGCGTTCGCCTGATATACACGCCGCAGGAATAAGGAATTTTCCAATTGTCACTTTCGCGCGCCCTTGCATTTGTTGTGTTCTCGCTTCTTGCCCTGCCTGCTGTGGCGCAAGGCACTGCGATCACCCTGGGTGGTCTGAACGCCGACCCGTCCGCACCGCTTGAAATCACCGCCGACAGCCTAAGCGTGGATCAGGACACAGGCGTTGCGGTCTTTACGGGCAACGTTGTGATCGGACAGGGTGATTTGCGCTTGTCCGCCGGAGAGGTGCGCGTGGTCTATGATGACACGACCGGCGAGATCGACTCGCTCGATATCACGGGCGGCGTCACTTTTGTCACCGCAACCGAGGCAGCCGAATCGCAAAGTGCGTCCTACAATCTGGAAACCGGGCAGATGACCCTTAGCGGTGACGTGCTTGTGACCCAAGGTGCCAGCGCGATTGCTGCCGACCGCATGACCGTCAACCTGGAAACCGGCACTGCGCGCATGGACGGCCGCGTGCGCACCGTATTTCAGCAGGCCGACAACTGATGGCCGATTCGCCTGAACTGACCGTTACCGAAGGCGACTTGGGGCTGCGCATCGTCAACCTGCGCAAAAGCTATCGCAAAAAAGTCGTGATCCGCGACGTGTCGATGGACCTTGGACGCGGTGAGGTTGTAGCGCTGCTAGGCCCGAACGGATCAGGCAAGACCACATGTTTCTATTCCATCGCCGGTCTTGTGACCCCCGAAGGCGGGCATGTGGTCATCGACGGGCGCGATGTGACAGCACTTCCAATGTATCGGCGCGCCAAGCTGGGCATCGGCTATCTACCACAGGAAATGTCGATCTTTCGCGGCATGTCGGTCGAGGACAATATCCTCGCCATTTTGCAAATCGCTGAACCGGACCGCCGTGCGCGCCGCGAAAAGCTTGAAGAATTGCTTAGCGAATTTTCGATCGAACACCTGCGCCGCGCGCCCGCCCTTGCCCTGTCAGGGGGCGAACGTCGTCGCGTTGAAATAGCGCGCTGCCTTGCAGCCGGGCCGAAATACGTGCTTTTGGATGAACCCTTTGCCGGCGTTGACCCGATCGCAGTGGGCGAAATCCGGCACCTTGTTGCCGATCTGAAAAAGCGCGGTATCGGCGTGCTGATCACAGACCACAATGTGCGTGAAACGCTCGAAATCGTGGATCGCGCCTATATTTTGCACGACGGCAAAGTCCTGATGACAGGGACCGCAGAAGAAGTCGTCCAGGATGAAAACGTGCGCCGCGTCTATCTGGGGCAAAGCTTCCGCGTTAACTAATTGTTCCCGCTGATTGTCGTGGCAACCCATTGACACCTTGGCTGATCTGTCGCCAAATGATGGGGATGACACACTTGGTTTTCTCCTGCACCAGACGTCGGGCTTTTGGGCCAGACCGGTGTCATAGAACCAAGTTTTTGCCATCATATCCGTAACCTGCAGTTTTTGCCGGGCTTGGTCCCGTTTGGAAAACTGCGCGTGCCTGAACACAAAGGAGGAACGATGCGGTATCAAATCAGTGGCAAGCAAATCGACATTGGCGAAGCGCTTCAAACCCATGTGAAAACCGAACTTGGGGAAATTTTTGACAAATACGCCGGCCGACCCACCGAGGCTTATGTGGTATTTTCCAAGTCGGGACATGAATTTGTCTGTGAAACTGTTGTGCATTTGTCGACTGGTTTGACAGCACAAGCCAAGGCCCATGCCACTGAAATCTATGCAGCTTTCGACGGCTGTAGCGAAAAAATGGAAAAACAGCTGCGCCGCTACAAGCGCCGGTTGAAGGATCACCACAAGGATCGTTCACAACCTGTTGAACTTTCGGACGCAGGCTCCTATATCCTCGCCGCATCGGAGGAGTCGGAAGACACCGAACCAGAGAATGTCACATCAATGATCGTGGCCGAAATGGAAGCGAAGATCCCTTCGCTTTCGGTCGGCGAGGCGGTCATGCAGATGGAATTGGCAAATGCTCCGGTTCTGGTTTTTCGGAACGAAGGACATAACGGGGTCAACGTTGTTTACCGGCGCGACGATGGAAACATCGGCTGGGTTGATCCACGAAATTCAGGCTAGAGGTCGGCACAAGCCCGGCTAAGGGACAAGACCAATGCAGCTATCGGATCTGTTGCGACTGGACGGCGTTAAAGTGATTGGCGCCGCCACGAGCAAGAAACGTTTGTTCCATGATCTTGGCGCAATGGCGCAAGACGCGTTTGAACTTTCCCAAACCGACGTTGTCGAGGCACTGCTTGATCGCGAAGCGCTTGGCCCGACAGGTGTCGGGCACGGCGTTGCCCTGCCCCATGCACGGCTGCCGGGTTTGGACACGGTTTGCGGGCTGTTTGTGCGTTTGGAAAAGCCGCTCGATTTCGATTCGGTTGATCGCCAACCTGTCGATCTGGTGTTTGCACTGCTGGCCCCCGAAACGGCTGGTGCCGAACACCTCAAGGCGCTGGCACTGGTGTCACGCACCATGCGCGACGCTGATGTCTGCGCCAAACTGCGCGCGAATGCAGAGCCCGATACGCTGCATTCCATCTTGACCGAAGTGCACGCAACCCAGGCGGCCTAGCCCCACGCGTCATAACCAAAAGTCATGTAATCGCGCTGGTAAACGGCGCGGGTCGCAAGCTCGATCTCATCGTCGTAAATCTCGGCCAGACGCGCCGCATGCGGATCGCTGACCTCGGCAGGGCGGGGCATGGTATCCTTGCCGACCTGTGCTGCGAGTATCGCAAGGTCTTCGCCAAGCCGGTCTTCGCGCAAAATCAGGTCGGGCAACACGAAATTGGCGAACCCCTGAAGCACCTCGGCTTGCGAGGCCCAAGCGGCATCGACCCGAATACCGGTTTGTGACGCAAGGTTGGCCTTGAGAAAGGCAAGAAACGCCAGAAACGCCGTGCGATGCGCCTGTCTGTCATATGTGTCATCGGGTGCGTCTTTGGGGATCGGCAGCTTGAACTGTTGGCGCAGCGTAGCACGGATTTCGCCATAACTCCCCGGTCCGGTCTGCAAAATGCGGTCACAAAATGCCGCGTGGGCGCGCGCAACCGGATGGCGCACCACCGTAAAACCGCGATGGCCAACGTGTTGGCGCTTCCATTGGCGGATACTTTTCTGGTTAAAGCCGGAAATCAGCGCGTCCTGATCCTGCCCGTCTAGCGCGGCAAGCCACTGATTGATCACCGCTTCAGGGCCGGAACGGACAGGCATATATAACAGCGGGCTTTGCGGCGCTGCCACAAAAGTTGGCACGGCCGGACCGCGGCGTGGTTCAAAATTGGGTGTACGGGTCAGGTTGAAGTGGTCAATCTGTCCCAGCGCGATTTCCATTTCGTCAAAATTCTTGACCTTATCGGACATCGGGCTTGGGTTTTGCTTTTTCAGGCTTTTGTCGAGCGCTTCAAGGCGCGCATCACACCCCAGATATGCGGCCAATCCATTCATCACCGCGACATCCTGGAGGTCTTCATAGGCCATGTAAAACGCAGTCTGACCGGACCGTTGGAGAGCATTCAGCAAACGCACTTGAAATTCCTGAAGCGCTGCAAGGTGGCCCGCGAATTCAGTGTCATCAAACTCGATCTTTTCGGCGCGGGCATGTTTGACGTTGGTCAGTTTCCATTGGCCGGTCGCCTGCGCGATCTTCCAGCTTACATAGCTTTCGACAGGATTGCGCGTCAGGATCACCTTGGCGCAGCGCGGGTCAGGCAGGCAGATATCAAGCGCGCGTTGGTCGTGATCATTGAAAAACCGAAAGCCGGTCAGCGTATCAGGGTTATCTTTGATCCGTCCGATCAAGCGATCAGGATCAGCATCGCGTTCCGACCGTGTAACCCCCAGAATTTCTTCGCGGTTCGGATAACCGATGAAATGCGGATTGAATGCCTCGCCAACACAGGCCAACCCGTCGAATGCGTTGATGTTGGTTTCAAGGAAATTGGACCCCGTCCGCATTTCGGCAAACACAACAAAATAGTCAAAAGATGCCATAAGTTACCTGACCAAATAGGGTTTGCGCGGTTTGGGTTGCACATTGTCGGGGGCCGCTTCGGTTGGAAAGTCACCCATCAAATAAGGGTGCATCCCCTGATTCTTGAGGTTTTGCAGGAACTGGCCGAAACCCGTCAGATCAACCAGGCGGGGCGCTTCGGCCAGTCGGCGCAGGCTTTTGCCACCCATTTCATCAACGATGCTTTGCAAGGCTTCCATGGGGCTTTCGACAAAATCCGCCATGCTCCAAATGCGAATACGCGCCTTGGCATAGGGCGACCGCAAGATGTTCAAGTGATCGCTTTCGATCTTTTGCAGTGCCGCCGCCTCGGCCCGCAGATCGGCAAAGTTGCGGTTGGACTGAAACAGCGGCACAGCCCAGGCACCGGAAATCACGCTGATCTGCGCGTTCGGGTCTTTGGCCATATCCCAGTTGATGATCTGGCTATCGCGCGGGCTGAACTGGAAACACTGGCGTTCACCCCGCGTGTTCCAGATCAGATTGGTCAGGAACATGCGCGCGTTGTAGTCGCGGATATTGGGGTTGTTGGACAAGGCCCCGCTAAAGGTTTCCTGCCGCCCTTCAAATTCGACAACATCGGGCGCGAAAAGATGGCCGTGCACCCGTGCGCCTGTGGCCTTGGCCAGCCACGAGTCGAAATTCTCGAACAGGTCGCCAAACCCTTGAAACACGGAATAGGGGGCCGAAGTAAAACCGTTCTCCCAGTTTTCATTGGGAAAGCGGCTTTGCATATACAGGCCTGCGCGACCACGTGTGCGCCGGTCAACGGCTTTGGCGAAAATCCGGTCGATCTTGCCCGGATTGGGTTCCGCACCCTTCATCGCGCCGGCGTCGTCGCCAAGGAAGGTGTCATAAAGCCGATCCGCATGGCGCCAAATCTTGCGTGCAACGAAACAGTCAGAGCGGCGCAAGAGTTGCAGGTGATCGTCGTAGAAAATATGCGGTTTGCCCTGAAAATCGAACTTGGACAGGGTCAACGACCGGCTTTCGATGTTTTGCGAGTAAAGCCGCACAATCGTCTGGAAGTAGCTTTCGTCGGGGATCCAGACCTTGCTGAAATAGCGGTCATAGGTCGGGCGGTCAGGGTCTTGCAGGATCGCCGAAAGGGTCTGTCGCGTCAGGCACCACCATTGGCTGCCCATATGCGGCACGATCCCGTCCGGCGTGCTGCGATACAATTTGAAACGCCGCTGAAATTCAACGTAGCGGTCAAACAGGAACCGATTCTTTTTCCACGAGAACGGAAACCGCAGCGTGAACCTTTCGTGATCAAGCCCACCAACTGTCCACGGCACATCCGCCGTTGTTGCGCTTTCGATAAAATCGGTGCGCGGGCGGGCATCAAGATAGCGTTGAAGTTCAGCCACCGGGCGCAAGGGCATGCACGACCCGGACGCCAGATAGACGTGGCGGACCTGTGAAAACTTTTCGAGCATCATTTCGGAGGCGCTTTGTGATGCGGCAACGATACCCCAAGTGCCCCATTCGCAACGGTGCCGCTTGGAAAACAGCACATCAGGTAGGTCCGACAGCGCGGTTACAAAGGCATCATGCGTTGCGCGATCAACAGATTTATCGACGTGGACAACCACAGGGCAATCACTGGCGGACCAGTGGCGGATCACCTGTTCGGCGCGGTCCAGCGCATCGTGAACCAGCATGACAATCCCGACGGTCATGCCCAGTTCCCCTTGGACATGAGGCCCAGAATTTCCAGCTGCCGCCAGTTGATATACTTTTCCGACCACTTGCACCAAAGATCGGGATCGTCTGACAGACCCGATGCATAGGCCTTGTATTCGTGGCTATTTGCATAGTGCTGCTTGCGCGCCAATTCCTCGGCGGCCTTGACGCTGAAGGTGTCCAGGAACTTGGTGTGCAGCAGAACGCCGCTCGCCTTTTCGCCACCCCATTCGTCGTAAACAAGGTTCAACCCGCGCGGCAGCACCATATGGGTCGAACTGACGTAGGCATACTGGCGGTCCCACTTTATCAGCGGAATTTTGTTCAGCGCTGGCGCGCGCCAGGGTTCGTCCGGGAAAAACTTGCGCGCACGTGGCCCGCCTTGAATCCACAGGTTGCCGAACTTGTGGTTCTTGTAGATCGAATAATTGCCCGCATCGAACCACGATGCGATTTCAATCGGGTCCTGATTGCGCTGGTATGGCACATCATCAATGCGCCCCTTTGGATACATATCCAGCAACATCGCCCCGAAGGATTTGATCGACGATGCATCAAGCCAGTCCGTCAGCGCACGCAGAGGGCGGGTATCACAAAACGGATAGACCAGAAATTCGTCCGGATCGACCACAAGGCACCAGTGCCCGTGCGCGTATTTCAACTGCAACCAGTTGAGCCAATCGACCCCGAACCGCGCGCGTTTGTAACTTCCCTTGGTCGTCCATAGTGACACATCGGGCTGGTCGGCAAGGTATTCGCGCCCGCCATCATCGCTGTCGTTATCAACCATCAGAAAATGGTTCACACCCTTGTCGCGATAATACTTCAGGAAATAGGGCAGGCGGATGTCTTCGTTTCGGAAGGTCGAAAAGACGAGGATATCGCCCTTTTTGATCTGCTTGGTGCGGTCCTGAACCGGTTTCAGTTGCCGACGTTTGCGAAACGCACGGATGCGCCAGCGCTTGCGCTGCAACCTGAGCCGATATGACTGCCAAGCACCCATCTAGTTCCCTTGATCTTCAGAGGCGCCCAGCCTCACACACCCGCGATATCATGTCATGCTTAACACGATCTTGAAATGATCTGCCCAACTTGGCGCGATCATCTTGCTTCTGGCGCGTGAATCCTGCTGCTCTGCGATCGATTTAACTGCCTTTTCCCACTCATAACTGTCTGTGACGTCTAGGTAAACGCCCCTGTCGCCCAGCACTTCGCGCCAGATGGCAAGATCGCCACAGATTACGGGCGTTCCCCGCGCTGCCGCTTCGACGGGCGGAAGGCCGAATCCTTCGGCAAACGAAGGGAACAGCATCGCGCGCGCGTTTTGGGTCAGCGCGGCAATCGCGCCATCACTTAGGCCCGCCAACTCGGTGACGCCCACGATGCCGGCATCAAGGCGCGCGAACACGTCCTCGTTCTGCCAACCCCGGCTGCCACAGATGAACAACTGCGGCGCATCGGCACCCAACCTTTCCCAGACATCCAGCAAAAGCCTGTGGTTCTTGCGTGGTTCAATTGTGCCAACGGTGATAAAATAGGGTCGGGTCAGGTCAAGTTCTTGCGGGATCGCAGTTACATCAGGCACGGCCAGATCCGCGCCCAGATGCGCCACGACCGAACCAGCATAAGGGTCAAGATCTTCGCGCGCGATATAGGCATCCAACCGGTCTTTGGTGTCTTGCGAATTAAAGATGATGCGGTCCGCCAGCCCAATCGCAGCACTGATCTTGTCGCGAAACTGCGCAACGGTATTGGGCCGCTGCATGTCCGGCAGTTCAAGCGGTATGATGTCATGGATCAGGACATTCACGCGGTTGCCTTCGTATCGAAACGGTCGCAACGCGGCTCGGGTCAGATTGCTGTGCGCAACGGTATAGTAGTCCACATCGCCCAAACCGGCGATCAACACTTTCAGGTTGCGCGGACGAGCCCGCTTGATCGCATGTCGTCGCGCAAATCCAAGTGCCGCTTGTTGCGGCTTAGTCAATCTGCGCGAAAGCCGCGACAACAGCCCCGCGCGGCCCCAATCTCCGGACAGAACCGCCGCATCAAAAGCCCGGATGCCGTTCCGATCCAGCAAAAGCCAGCCAAGCGACGTGCGGATCAATCCAAAGGCGGGCGTATCATCGGCAAGAAACTGGCGTAGATAGGCCAGTTCGACCCGATCAACGCCGGTGAGCATACGCCCGGCGCGCGACATCAACCGCGTAAGGTTCAGTAATCGTGTGGGTGGAATATGGTCCAACGGGACCTACTGCGCGGCCTGACGCATCGACATCATCTCGCCGAGATACTGGCCGAATTCTTCGCGCAGGTCTTCACGGGCCAAACCAAAGGCCACAGTCGCCTGAAGGAACCCCGCCTTGGAACCGCAGTCAAACCGTTGACCACGGAACCGGAACCCGTAAACATCGCGATCCTGCGCAATTTCTTCGGCAATGGCATCGGTCAGTTGAATTTCGCCGCCTGTGCCCGATTTGATCCGGTTCAGGTTCTGCATAATCTTCGGAGTCAGAATATAGCGGCCGATCACGGCCAAATTCGATGGCGCCTCGTCAGCAGGGGGCTTTTCGACCATGCCTTTGACGGACACCATGCTGCCCATGTCCTCTTTGATATCAAGCACACCATAGGACGATGCCTTGTCTTGTGGCACTTCCATCGCGGCAACCATACAGCCACCGGTTTCGGCATGCGCTTCGACCATCTGCTGCAAGCAGGGCTTTTCGGCTGCGATCACGTCGTCAGGCAGGATCACGGCAAAGGGTTCATTCCCCACCAGACGGCGCGCGCACCAGACCGCATGACCAAGGCCAAGCGCTTTGTGCTGGCGGATATAGGCAATCGCGCCGCTATCCATGTTGGTGGTTTTGAGAACCTCAAGCAGATCATCTTTACCTTTTTTGCGCAGATTGTTCTCAAGCTCGGGCGAGTGGTCAAAATAGTCCTCAAGCGCGGATTTCCCGCGCGATGTGACAAAGATAAATTCCTTGATGCCTGCCGCACGCGCCTCGTCAATCGCGTATTGGATCAAGGGGCGATCAACCAGCGTCATGATTTCCTTGGGCACCGATTTCGTCGCAGGAAGGAACCGTGTCCCCAGACCGGCCACAGGAAAAATTGCCTTGGTTACTTTTTTCTTCATCTTGCTACCCACTCACCAGCCCCGATGTGTTCGGGATCATTTGGTTAAGCTTAACACGGGAAACCGTGTCAAAAGAATGACCAATCCCCACATCGGGCGGGGAAAATCCGGCCATAGTTGTCAATTCGCACCGCTCCGCACCGGGGCGACACGGTCAACCTCGCGTTTCAGGCGGCGGGGCCAACTGTAGGGCCACCACAGGCGATCACTGCGCAGCGAGCGTCCGAACAGCCCGCCGCGCTGTTCCCAATAGCCATCCCGATGAAAGGCAACCCTGTGATAGCGCCCAGAAGTGGAGAACAGGTAAACACTGACAATCGCGCCGTCCCGCACAGCCCGCGCCGCATCAATGCGTCGTTTGCCCCAGTTCCAACGCCGCGCCGACAGCACCACATGGTCTTTGGCCTGCACGAACGGCGCGAAGGCAAGAAAGGGTGATTGCGCCTGATCAAGCGGTGGCATCACCGCAAGCTCACGCCCCCCTGCCTCGGCGGCACCCTTGTCGAACCCCCGAAGCAAAAGCGCCACATCACCGGGCATCAGATTGCCCGCCACCATATGACCAAGCAGCCGTTTGCGTTGCTGCGCGCGTTCAGCGGCAATCACCCCGGCGTGTTCCGCATTGGGCGCATGACGCCGCAGAAATACGGCAAGACTGGCACCAATCTGCGTCAGGTCCCTGGGCGCGCGATTTGCAGCGCGATAGTCGCTGGCCGCAAACCCGTGATGCACCTGCGCACGCGGGGCGATCGCGGTACTTGCTCCTGTTGCCGCCAGCCGCATATTCAAATCACTTTCGTCCAGATAGAACGCATAGGCCGGATCGAACCCGCCAAGCCGCGCAAGAACATCGCGCCGGAACGCCATGTTCGTGCCCTCGGTCTTGATCCCGCGCGTGGGCGTTCCTTGCAGCGCGGTCGGTCGGGTGTCATCGACTGCAATCGGAGCGGAACTGCCATCAGGGCGAATGTCGCGCGCCTTCCATTGAAAACTGATGCCGTTGCGCCCGATGACAAAGCCACCGACAGCGCTGACGGTTTCATCCGCAAACGGCGCGACAAGATAAGACAACCAAGTTGGTTCAGGCACGGCGTCATCGTCAATAAAGGCAACGATTTCGCCCGCGGCTTGGGCGATGCCAAGGTTGCGCGCTTGCGAGATGTTGGGTGCATCGAACGGAACCGTCTTGATCCGGTCTGCCAGCCCGTCAATGGCTTTCAGGCCTGCCCGGTCGGCGACAACGATTACCTCGAAATGCGGATAGCGCAGTTGGCTGATGCCCGTCAGGCACAAACGCAAAGCATCGGGACGCCCACGGCTGACAACAATGATGCTGACGTTTGCTGCGCTCACACGGCCCCCATTTGCTGCAACATCAACTCGATGCGAGGCACGTCTTCGGGGTTGTTCAACTCCCAGAACTGACGACCGCGCGCTTCGACCTCAACGCAAAGCATATGCGCGCCGCGTTCAAGGAACCGCAGCTGCTCGAGCCCTTCAAGCTGCTCCAGCGGTCCTGCAGCCCAGCGGGGATAGGCCGCAAGGGCGGACGGGCGGTAGGCGTAAACACCAACGTGATGAAAAACAGGTGTTTCGTCGTCATCACCATAGGTCTTTCCCGTATAGGGTATGACCTCTTTCGAGAAATAGAGCGCGTTGTGATCGGCCCCGAAAACAGCCGTTGTGCCACCCACACGCCCTGCACGGCGATCTTCTAGAAAACCGTTCAGCGCGCGCCCTTCGGTGCGCAGCACGGGCGTTGCAACTTCGGCCACCGGATGCGCGCGCAAGGCGCTAACCAGATCTTCGACGAACCATGCAGGCGTCAGGGGCGCATCGCCTTGCAAGTTGACGATCACATCGTAACCGCCACCCAAGGTGTCAAAGGCTTCGGCGCAGCGTTCGGTGCCGTTCTGGCAAGCCTGCGATGTCATCACCACTTCGGCGCCGAACGCCTCGCTTGCTTCCTTGATCCGGTCATCATCCGTTGCGACAACCACGCGGTCAGCACCCTGCACGGCCTTCGCCGCCTCCCACGAGCGTTTGATCAGGCTTTTGGCCTGCCCGTCCGCACCGCGCAATTCGACCAGCGGTTTGCCCGGATAACGGGTGCTGGCGTAACGGGCGGGAATGACGATCAGGGTGCCCATGCTATGCCTGCTTCAGTTCAACGCCGGGGGCATAGGCAATAAAGAACGGGTTCGCGAACCCTACTTTGCCATACCCAAGTATTTCGTGGTTATCGAACCGGACCACATGCCCACCCGCACCCGTCAAAACAGCATGGCCGGCGGCAGTATCCCATTCCATCGTGCGGCCAACGCGCGGATAAATATCGGCCTCGCCCGTCGCGATAAGACAGAATTTCAGGGACGAGCCAGCACTTTTCATATCTTTGACAGCGTATTTGTTGATGTAGTCGTCCGTGGCCTGATCACGATGCGATTTCGATGCAACGACCATCAGCGCGGTATTATCGGGCGAGGACACTTTGATTGGCGTGGTCGGGCCGGCGGTATCCTTGGCGAAATCACCTGTTTCTTCAACGGACTGACCATCAGGACGGGTATAGAACAGGCGGCCTTTGGCAGGCGCATAGACGACACCGCGCACAGGCACACCATCAACGACATAGGCGATATTCACCGTAAAATCGCCACGGCGGTGCACGAATTCCTTGGTGCCATCCAGCGGATCGACAATCAGAAAGGTGCTGGCAGTCTGCCCGTGGGTCGCCGCCTGTTCTTCGGTCACAAGGGTCACATCAGGAAAGGCGGCGCGCAGGCCCGCGGAAATGATCGCGTCAGCCGCTTCATCGGCGACAGTGACAGGGCTTTCATCGCTCTTGGTTTTCACTTCAAAATCGGGGCCGTTGTAGATCTCCATGATCTTGTCGCCCGCTTCCAGGGATAGACGACGCATCACATCGCCCAGCTTGTCAAAATCCATGCCTTCGGTTCCTCATGTGGCCACACAAACACCCCACGGCCTTGTTATTGAAAAAAGGGGGCAATCCCCTTATGGTCTTGTGCTAAGAGATCGGCAAGATTTTCGTGCCAAACAAAGGCACAGCGGCAAAGGCAGGCCCACAATGTTTGAAGACACACGCCCCTCAACAAGGTCACGTACGGCCTTTTCCATGCTTGGGCTGATTTACCACAGCATCGTGCGCGATATCCGCAAGGATAGCCGCAACGCGCTGGTTGGCCTGTTGATGAACATGATGCAAACGATTGTCTTTGTGACGGCGTTCTATTTTATGTTCACGGTGCTGGGCCTCAAGGGTAACGCGATCCGCGGTGATTTCCTGCTGTATATCATGTCGGGCATCTTTTTGTTTCTGACCCATACCAAGGCGATGACAGCCGTGTTCCGATCAGAAGGTCCATCATCGGCGATGATGAAACACGCGCCGATGAACACGATTATCGCGATCACGGCTGCGGCGCTTAGTTCGCTTTATATTCAGGTTCTGTCGATGGCGACGGTGCTGTTCATCTATCACGTGGCCATCACACCTGTTTATATCGACGATCCCATCGGCGCTTTTGGGTGCTTGTTGCTGGCGTGGTTTTCCGGTGCCGCGGTTGGCGTGATTTTTCTGTCGCTCAAACCCTGGTTGCCCGGTTTCACGCAAATCGCATCATCAATCTATGCGCGGGCAAACATGATCGCTTCGGGCAAGATGTTCGTGGCCAATTCGCTCCCCAGCACGATGCTAGCCCTGTTTGACTGGAATCCGCTGTTTCACTGTATCGACCAATCGCGCGGCTTTGCGTTTATCAACTACAATCCGCACTACAGCTCGATCAGCTATCCGGTGATCGTCAGCGTTGTGCTGATCATGATTGGCATGATGCTGGAATTCTACACGCGCAAGAACGCATCCATCAGCTGGGAAGCCGCACGGTAATCTGGCGCAGGAACGCTACGGCCAGCTCTTGATTCCGTCCGGTCGCACCCCACAGGGCGCTGCCGATGTGTCTTGAGTTGGGCCAAAGAACCGACACTCAGCGGCAACTTCTGCAAAATAGGCGAAAATGCTGTGCTGGCATAGGTTGCAGCGCTTTGAACCCGTCCCTATATACCCCAGTGATCCGCGAGACGGGCTTGCCCCCTATCGCACTAACTATCGGGCGCGGATGCCGGAACGGGTCCGCTCCGCTCAAACTGCCTTAAGAAGGGATTTGAAACATGGCCAAAGTCATTGGTATTGACCTCGGAACCACCAACTCTTGCGTTGCCATCATGGATGGCTCCAAGCCACGTGTTGTCGAAAACTCGGAAGGCGCGCGCACCACACCGTCGATCGTCGCTTTTACGGATGACGAACGCCTTGTCGGCCAGTCTGCCAAACGTCAGGCCGTCACAAACCCCGAAAACACCGTCTTTGGTGTCAAGCGCCTGATCGGTCGTCGCAATGACGATGCCGATCTTGCCAAGGACAAAAAGAACATGCCGTTCAGCGTCATTGATGGCGGCAACGGAGATGCATGGGTCGAAGCCAAGGGCGAGAAATACTCTCCCAGCCAGATTTCCGCATTCATCCTCGGCAAGATGAAAGAAACCGCCGAGAGCTATCTTGGCGAAGAAGTGACGCAGGCCGTGATCACGGTGCCTGCCTACTTTAACGACGCCCAGCGTCAGGCAACCAAGGACGCCGGCAAGATCGCCGGCCTTGAAGTGCTGCGCATCATCAACGAACCAACAGCCGCTGCGCTGGCCTATGGCCTTGATAAGACCGAAACCCACACCATCGCGGTTTATGACCTTGGCGGTGGCACATTCGACGTGACCATTCTGGAAATCGACGACGGGTTGTTCGAAGTGAAATCCACCAACGGCGACACCTTCCTTGGTGGTGAAGACTTTGACATGCGCATCGTCAACTATCTTGCCGAGCAGTTCAAAAAAGAGAACGGCGTTGACCTGACCAAAGACAAGATGGCCCTCCAGCGTCTGAAAGAAGCTGCCGAAAAGGCCAAGATCGAACTGTCCTCGTCCAGCCAGACCGAAATCAACCAGCCGTTTATCTCGATGGACGGCGCATCGGGCCAGCCCCTGCACCTTGTGGTCAAGCTGACCCGCGCCAAGCTGGAAAGCCTTGTGGGCGACCTGATCAAGGCCTCGATCAAGCCATGCCAAGCCGCGTTGAAAGACGCGGGCCTGACGATCAACGACATCGACGAAGTCGTGTTGGTCGGTGGTATGACCCGCATGCCCAAAGTGATCGAAGAAGTGACCAAGTTCTTTGGCAAAGAGCCAAACAAAGGTGTGAACCCTGACGAAGTTGTCGCCATGGGCGCCGCCATTCAGGCCGGCGTTCTGCAAGGCGACGTCAAAGATGTGGTTCTGCTGGACGTGACACCGCTGTCGCTGGGTATCGAAACGCTGGGTGGCGTATTCACCCGGCTGATCGACCGCAACACGACGATCCCGACGAAAAAGTCGCAGATCTTCTCGACTGCCGAAGATAACCAGAACGCCGTAACGATCCGGGTGTTCCAGGGCGAACGCGAAATGGCGCAAGACAACAAGATGTTGGGCCAGTTCAACCTTGAAGACATCCCCCCCGCACCGCGTGGTCTGCCCCAGATCGAAGTGACCTTTGACATCGACGCCAACGGCATCGTGTCGGTGGGCGCATCCGACAAGGGCACCGGCAAAGAGCAAAAGATCACGATCCAGGCCTCGGGTGGCCTGTCGGACGAAGACATCGAAGCGATGGTCAAGGACGCCGAGGCAAACGCCGACGCCGACAAGGAACGCCGCGAGATGGTCGAAGCCCGCAACCAGGCGGAAAGCCTGATCCACTCGACGGAAAAATCGGTCGAGGAACACAGCGACAAGGTTGACCCGACCACGATCGAAGCGATCGAACTGGCCGTTGCCGCCCTCAAGGACGACCTTGAAGGTGACGCGACTGCCGACAAGATCAAGTCCGGCATCCAGAACGTGACCGAAGCGGCCATGAAGCTGGGCGAGGCGATCTACAAGGCCAGCCAGGACGAAGCTGGCGAAGAAGGCCCCGCGAATGTGGACGACGATATCGTCGACGCCGACTTCGAAGACCTTGATGGCGACAAGCGCGACTAAGCGCAGGTGAACAAAAAGACCGGCCCCGTAATGGCGCGGGCCGGTCTTTGCCTTCCCAAGGGAAAACAAAGTCATGGCAAAACGCGATTATTACGAAATTCTGGGGGTCTCGAAGGGCGCAAGCGCCGACGAGATCAAGAAGGGCTATCGCACCAAGGCGAAAGAGCTTCACCCGGATCGTAACGCCGACAACCCCAAGGCAGAAGCCCAGTTCAAAGAAGCGAACGAGGCCTACGAAGTCCTGAAGGACGCCAACAAGAAGGCGGCCTATGACCGCTATGGCCACGCCGCATTTGAAAACGGCATGGGCGGGGGTGGCGGTCGCCCCGGCGCTGGCAGCCAAGGCGATTTCGCCAGCGCGTTCAGCGATGTGTTCGACGACTTGTTCGGCGATTTCATGGGCGGCCAACGTGGCGGCGGCGGCGGACGCCGTGCCGCACGCGGCAACGACCTGCGCTACAACCTGCGCATCGACCTTGAAGAGGCATATACCGGTCTGCAAAAGACGATCACCGTGCCCACCGCTGTTGAATGTGACACGTGCCATGGCAGCGGCGCCGAAGGCGGCGCCGAGCCACAAACCTGCCCGACCTGTTCAGGCATGGGCAAGGTCCGCGCACAGCAGGGCTTTTTCACCGTCGAACGCACCTGCCCGACCTGTAACGGCATGGGCCAGACGATCAAGAACCCCTGCAAGTCTTGCCAGGGCCAAGGCCGTGTCGAGAAGGAAAAGTCGCTGTCGGTCAATATCCCCGCAGGCGTCGAGACCGGCACCCGTATTCGCCTTGCTGGCGAGGGCGAGGCAGGTATGCGCGGTGGCCCGACCGGCGATCTGTATATTTTTATCGAAGTGCGTGAACACAAACTGTTCGAACGTGAAGGCAACAACCTCTTTTGCCGCGTTCCTGTGTCAATGACCGATGCAGCACTTGGTGGCGACATCGAAGTCCCGACCATCGACGGTGGGCGTTCACGCGTGAAAATCCCACAAGGCAGCCAATCGGGCCGTCAAATGCGCCTGCGCGCCAAGGGTATGCCGGCCCTGCGCGGTGCCGGTGCGGGCGATATGTTCATCGAACTTGCCGTTGAAACGCCTGTGAACCTTACTGGCAAACAGAAAGAGCTGCTGCGCGAGTTTGACAAGCTGGCAACTGACAACAACCCGCAAAGCACCAGCTTCTTTAGCTCGGTCAAGTCGTTTTGGGACAGTATGAAGGGCTGATCTTAGCCCTTCATTAACCAAACGGTAAGGGAATCGCGCCAGTCTGGGCGCATGAAACAACTTCGCGCCATGGGCGAAATGCCCCTCCCCTTGCTTGACCCCGATTTGATGGGCCAGGACGAGGTCACGATCGTGCCTGCCATGCCCAAGGCCGCAAAACTGCCGTCCTACCTTGGTGATCACCGCAAACGCCTGCGGGAACGCTTTATGGCTGGCGGCGCGGATGCCCTGCCTGACTATGAAATGCTCGAAATGGTGCTGTTTCGTGCAATCCCGCGGCAAGACGTCAAACCGCTGGCGCGCACCCTGATTGACACCTTTGGCGATTTCAATCGCGTGCTATCGGCGCCACCGGCCCGGCTGACCCAGATCAGCGGCGTCGGTGATGCGGTGGTGTGCGAGTTGAAACTGGTCGAGGCAGCATCGCAGCGCCTTGCGCGGGCCAAAGTCATGCAGCAACACGTGATTTCAAGTTGGGATGCTGTGCTGGATTACTGCCACACCGTGATGGCCCATCGCGATACCGAACAATTCCGCGTCCTCTATCTTGACCGCAAAAATACCCTCATCGCAGACGAGGCACAGGGCAAAGGCACCATTGATCACGTGCCGGTTTACCCGCGCGAGGTCGTGAAGCGGGCGTTGGAACTGAACGCAAGTGCCCTGATATTGGTGCACAATCACCCCTCTGGTGATCCAACGCCATCTGACAGCGATATCGACATGACGCGCCAGATCAACGAGGCCGCAAGCGCACTGGATATCACCGTGCATGACCACCTGATCATCGGCAAATCACGCGAACTCAGTTTTCGATCTGCCGGACTGCTTTAGCCACGATCAGCGACCCACAATTCAACACGGCGGTTGATCTGCTGACCCCAGATTGTATCGTCGCATGCCATTGGCAAAGCCTCGCCAAAGGCTTCGGTCTCAAGCGTAACAGATGGCGGCAAACCTTCGCCCAAGGCCGCGACGACAGCGCGGCGCACAACGTCAGCCCGCGCGCTTGATAGATCACGGTTCGCAATTGCAGGGCCACGCCCGTCACTGAAACCGACCAGCATCAACACGCGCCCGTCATGGCGTCCGTCATAAATGTCACGCGCCAGTTGCAGCACATTCGAACGCGATTGCGCATCCAGTCGGGTCGACCCCGCCTCGAACCGGAAGGTTGTCGACAAACGCACTTGCGGACCCAGAACCCGCACCATGCGCTGCAATTCGACCAGTGGCACCTCGGCCCCCGCTGCACTGATGGCCTGCGCAAACCGGTCCCCCTGTTGCCCAATGGGTATCGGAATCGCGGTCTGGTCAACAAAGCCCGCGCGCCGGATTACCAATTGCGCCGCGGGGCGGCGCAGCCAGCCAAGGAGCGCGTCCAATTCGGGATGCAAACGGCGTTCGGGCAAATACAAAAACAACGGCATGGTCAGCGGGTAGTCCTCGGTCTTGAGGGTCATTCGCCCCGCGGCAACACCGATCCCGCATTCCCCGATTAATCGCAAAGGCTGCGTGTCGCCCAGCGCGCCAAATGGCAATACGCCGATGCCGCGCGGATCATTCATAAGGGCCGCCGCCAACCCCTCGGGTGTGGCATAGCGTTGAGCATCAGCCGATACAGTGCGCTCGGCAGGCCCAAGGATGCGCGTCTGAAATCCCTGCATCTGACCCATCCAGTCGGGCAAAAGGTGCAATGAAATCGCGCCCTCGGGTCTGCCCACCTCGGCCCAATTCGTCACCTCGCCCGCAGAAATACGTGACAGACTTTCAAGCGAGATTTGTGTCATGCCCGCTTCGGGCGAAACAACGGCAACCAAAGCGTCCAACGCCACAATGCGGCTGCGCCCTTGCCGGTCAAGCCGCCCAAGGCCCGACTCGCGCGCAAGCGCTAATTCGGCGGCGGTGACTTCGCGGGCTGACATGACGATATCGGCCTCGTTGGCCACAAGATCGGCAAACCCGTCCGCACTTGTTGTCGAACGCACGATAATTTGCATCAGGTTGCCGCCCGTGTCCGAGCGGATATGGAAGGCCACAACGCCATCGATTCCCGGTTCAACCGTGACACTGGCCCCGATATCACGCGCGTAGGCGGTGATCAGAGGTGGCAAAATGATCTGTCCCATCCGTTGAGCGCCAGAAAAGCGCACAGTTGGAACAAAAGTCGCATCAGGACAGGACGCGCCGTCACAGATCAACCCATCATAGGCAAGCGTCACTTCGCCAGCGGTCGTATCCACCCGAATAAACTGCCCGTCATAGCCAAGAAATTGCCCCGATACAGCGAAATCACTGTTGGGCGAGGATAGCTGAATGGCGCTGTCCTGTGCCCGTGCAATCGAGCATAGACAAACGAAAAGTGCGGCAAGATATGCCGCACTCTTCAATCCAAAAAAGCTGTCACCATTCTGTTTCCACGTCATCTCGACGCGAGTGTCAGGTCCTGGAACATATTTTTCAACAGAATAAAGTCACCGACCGCGTCGCAATCGGGCATCACCATGGTCAGATCAAGCGCTTGTGTCTCGGCACCCGGCGTAATCTGGATCGACTGCGCAGCGATTTCACGACCACAGTTACCTGCGGTGATTTCGGCCTCGACGCTTAGGACGACATCGCCGTTCAGCGCGCCCATGCCGGACGGAAAGGAATAAACTTCGACCATGAACGCGGCATCGACATCTGCAGTGCCCATGCGCGACATAAAGCCGTTCGCGCCTGTTGTAGCGCCGTCCATGTCACCCATCGCGGCAGACCAAACGTGGCCATCTTGTCCATATTCGGCACCGAATTCCAGCGCGTGAAGCTGCAGGCCGGTGTCCCCGCTCCACTGCAAAACAGCGCGGTCATAGTTCGCCACTTCGGGCGTTGTAAGAGTCGCAACCGCGCCTTCGCCATTGTCAAATGCGGCAATAAACACCGCCATTTCAGCAAGCGACGGGCTTGTGAATTCCGCGTTGCCTTCATCATCAGTGACGACCGTGAACATCATGCCCTGATGGTGGATCGTAGCGGCCGCGTTCGGCTGACATGGGGCTGACAGAAACAGATCAACCATCGCCATTTCTACCGCAGCGCCAATCATTTCAACGGTGCAGGCTTCGGCGGCAATCGGGTCTTCAAGGATTGCATCCGTCACGGGCGTATCTGTTTCCACAGCCGCAATCTGCACCGGAGCTTCGACACGGTCGGGTGCTTGCTCGACTTCGGGCACAGCGATTGCAGCAATCACATCATCAGCTCTCGGTGCAACGATCATCGGGCCGTTGTCGATCTTGGGTGCCAAACCAGCCTCCTGAACGGGGGCCACGTCTTGGACTGTCATGGGTGCAGTTTCGGCCATCGGCGCAGCTTCACTGACCTCGTCAGGCATCGTGATTGGCGCAACCGCTTCGGCTGCTGCAGGCGGCGGCGCATCATTCCCCAAACGGGACGCAAGCGCATCACCATTCTGCATTACAAAACCAATTCCAAGCGCCACCGCAAAGGTGCCACCTGCCATTACAATCTGCTTCGTGCGGGACATGAAATGCCTCCTTTTCCTGACGGATTTGGAGGCAATGTGCCTATTGATGGTGGCCTTAGAAGGTCACGACAAGGGTATGTTCAAGGCTGAATTCGGGCAAAAACCGGACGGTGGCGCTAGGCCAGCCGCCCGTGGCAATGTTTGAACTTCTTGCCTGATCCACAGGGGCACTGGTCGTTTCGGCCCGGATTCCCCCATGTTTTGGGGTCATTTTCGTCAAACCCGTCCGCGGCGGTCGCCAACGCTGGCGCAACCGCACCGGCGGCGGCCGCGGCGGCCTGCATCTGCTTTTGCTGCGCTGTGACCTGCGCGATCATCGCTTTTTGCTCTTCTTCAGTCATCGGACGGATTTGCGCCAGTTTCTGGGTCACGTCCTCGCGCAGGCTGTCCAGCAAACCTTCAAACAGCTGAAAGCTTTCGGTCTTGTATTCATTGAGCGGATCGCGCTGGGCATAGCCACGGAACCCGACGACCGAACGGAGGTGTTCCAGCGTCAGCAGGTGTTCACGCCATTTCGCGTCGATCGTTTGCAGCAGGATCTGCTTTTCGATGTTGCGCATCGTATCCGCGCCGAAACTATCGGTCTTTTCAGACATGAACTTGTCGGTCGCGTCTTCCAGACGCTCGCGCACATCTGACTGATCAACGCCATCTTCATCCGCCCAGGCCATCACCGGCAGATCAATCCCAAGCTGGGCGATCACAGCGGCATAGAGCCCCTCGGTATCCCACTGATCCGCATAGCTGCGCGGTGGCAGGTACTGGTTCACAAGATCCTCGATCACCTGATGGCGCATGTCCTGTGCGATCTCGGCCAGGTCCTGGGCTTCCATGATTTCGCGGCGCTGACCAAAGATGACCTTGCGCTGGTCGTTCATGACATCATCGAATTTCAACAGTTGTTTGCGGATGTCAAAGTTGCGACCTTCGACCTTGGCCTGCGCGCGCTCCAGCGATTTGTTGACCCAAGGGTGCACAATCGCCTCGCCGTCTTTCATACCCAAGGACGACAATACCTTGTCCAGCCGTTCAGACCCGAAAATGCGCATCAGGTCGTCTTCCAGTGACAGGAAGAACGACGACCGGCCGGGATCACCCTGACGGCCGGACCGCCCCCGCAGCTGGTTGTCGATCCGGCGGCTTTCATGACGTTCCGTGGCCAGGACAAACAGGCCACCGGCGGCGATCACCGCCTCCTCGTCGGCCTTGTGCGCCGCCTCAATGCTTTGACGCACTTCTTCGTTGTCATCATTGGGATCGGCGTCAATGGCCTGCATCACCTGCATTTCGACATTACCGCCAAGTTTGATGTCGGTCCCGCGGCCAGCCATGTTGGTGGCGATTGTCACGGCGCCCAGCTTTCCCGCATCAGCGATGATCTGCGCTTCTTGCTCGTGCTGACGGGCGTTCAGCACGTTGTGCGTGATCCCTTCCGCGGTCAGCATCTGGCTTAGGGCTTCAGATTTTTCGATCGAGGTCGTGCCAACTAGGATCGGCTGGCCCTTGGCATTCGCCTCTTTCACGGCTTTGACAACGCCGTCGAATTTTTCCTTGGCGGTGCGATAAACCTGATCGTGATCATCGACGCGGGCGATGGGGCGGTTGGTCGGCACTTCGACAACACCCAGCCCGTAGATTTCAGAAAACTCTTCGGCTTCGGTCAGTGCGGTGCCGGTCATGCCGGCCAGCTTGCCATAAAGGCGGAAGTAGTTCTGGAACGTGACGGACGCCAGGGTGACGTTTTCCGGCTGAATCTTGCAATCTTCCTTGGCTTCGATCGCCTGATGAAGCCCGTCCGACAAACGCCGGCCTGCCATCATCCGGCCCGTGAACTCGTCGATCAGCACAACCTCACCGTCACGCACGATGTAATCCTTGTCGCGCGTGAACAGCTTGTGCGCGCGCAGACCCTGGTTGACGTGATGCACGACTGTTGTGCTTTCAGGATCATAGAGCGTCTGGTCCTTGGGCAAGATACCCTCGAACTGCAGACGGTTCTCGAGGAATTCGTTACCTTCATCGGTAAAGGTCACGTTGCGGGTCTTTTCATCGAGCGAGAAGTGTTCGTCGGTCAAAAACGGGATCAAGCCATCAATGGTTTTATACAGCTCGCTGCGGTCCTGCGCGGGGCCGGATATGATCAGTGGCGTGCGGGCCTCGTCGATCAGGATGCTGTCCACCTCGTCCACAATCGCGAAGTTGTGGCCGCGCTGGTGCATCTGGTTCAGTTCAGACTTCATGTTGTCGCGCAGGTAATCGAACCCAAGTTCGTTATTGGTCGCGTAGGTCACATCGGACTGATAGGCGGCATTTTTTTCGTCGTCGGGCTGCTGCGGATAGATCACGCCCGTGGTCAGGCCCAAGGCACCGTAAACCTTGCTCATCCACTCGGCGTCACGTTTGGCCAGATAGTCGTTGACGGTGACGATATGCACGCCCTTGCCTGTAAGCGCATTGAGATAGGCTGGAAAGGTCGCGACAAGGGTCTTGCCCTCGCCGGTTTTCATTTCGGCGATATTTCCCTGATGCAGGAAAATCCCGCCCATCAGCTGTGTATCAAAAGCCCGCAGGCCCAACGCCCGTTTCGCGGCTTCACGGCAGTTGGCAAAGGCTTCGGGAAGGATCGCATCAAGCGATTCACCACTCATGGCACGTTTTGCAAGTTCTTCGGTCTTGGCCTTGATGCCTTCGTCATCGAGTTTCTCAAACTCTGGCTCCAGCGCGTTGATTTTTTCGACCAGCGGGCGCGTGGCCTTGATCTTGCGGTCATTCGGTGTGCCAAACACCTTTTTGGCAATTGTTCCGATACCCAGCATGTTCTCTCCGCTGCCTGCCTTGGTCAAATAATGAGGAGGTTGGTTGCCCCTGTCGGGCATGGCCCCTAGAAATAGCGCCAAGACCGGCCCCCTAAGGACCATAAAGCGATGTAAGGGGCCGCATACACACTGTCAACGTCACGCACCCGCGTGGCCCATCAAGGGATCGTTAATATGCACTTTAAGGCGAAATTTTTGGCCACAGCCGCACTCTCGCTGGTTATTTCCACGGCAGCACAGGCGCAATCCGCGAGCGACGTTGTCGCAACCGTGAACGGCACGGACATCACACTGGGTGAAATGATCATCACGCGGGCGCAACTTCCGCAGCAGTATCAATCGTTGCCCAACGACGTGCTGTTCACCGGTATCCTTGACCAGTTGATCCAGCAGCAGCTTTTGGCTGACCAGCTTGAGGTCGAACCCGCCCGCGTTGCCATCGCCCTCACAAACGAGGCGCGCAGCCTGCGCGCGGGTGAAGTGATTACCGCAATCACCGATGGTGCAGTGACTGACGAAACCCTGCAAGCCGCCTATGACGAACGTTTCGCGGGTGCCGAGCCTGCCACGGAATACAATGCCGCGCATATTCTTGTCGAAACCGAAGAAGAAGCCGTCGCCGTCAAGGCCCGCGTTGATGGCGGTGCCGATTTCGCCGAAACCGCACGTGAAGTTTCAACCGGTCCTTCCGGCCCCAACGGCGGCGATCTGGGCTGGTTCGGTGCGGGCATGATGGTTGCACCATTTGAAGAAGCCGTGCTTGCGCTTGAGGTCGGTGACGTGTCCGGCCCCGTGGAAACGCAATTCGGCTGGCACATCGTCAAGCTGAACGAAACACGCGCACAGGCGTTGCCAACGCTGGATGACGTCCGCGAAGAGTTGACGGGCCAGTTGCAATCGTCCGCGATCGAATCGCGCTTGACAGAACTACAGGACGCAGCCGAGATCACGATGCCGGACGAAGGTGCTTTTGACCCCGAAGTTCTGATCAATCTTGACCTGTTGAAGGTAGAATAAGCATGGTCTTGTCGCCCCTCGCTCCTGCTGCGTTTCCAGACCTTCCCGTCATTGACGGGGTGCGGTTTTCCGCGGCGGCGGCGGGGGTGCGATACCAGGGCCGCACCGATGTGATGCTTGCTGAACTGGCCCAAGGGTCTGTTGTTGCAGGTGTCTTTACGCGGTCGTCGACCCGGTCATCTCCGGTTCTGGATTGCGAGGCCAAAATCAAAAAGGGCGGCACAGGGCGTGCTGCCTTTCTGGTCAACTCCGGCAATTCCAACGCCTTTACGGGGGCCGCTGGCGATGGCTCGGTTGCGGCAATCGTTGATGCCGTTTCGGATGTGACGGGTGTCGACCCCACTCGCGTCTTCACCTCCTCGACGGGTGTGATTGGCGAACGTCTTCCCCATGACCGGATCATTGCAAAGCTGACTGAACTGAACGCTACACTTGCTGCGGACGCCATCGCACCTGCGGCCAAGGCCATCATGACCACCGATACTTTCGCCAAAGGTAGCGGCCGCACTGTCGCGATTGACGGCCAGACGGTCAAGATCGCCGGTATCGCCAAAGGGTCCGGCATGATCGCGCCCGATATGGCGACCATGCTGGTATACATCTTTACGGATGCGATGATCAGCCAACCCGCACTGCAATCGCTGCTTGGCACTTTGACCGATCAGACATTCAACTGCATCACCGTCGATAGCGACACTTCCACCTCTGACACGCTTTTGATGGGCGCGACCGGCGCATCTGGTGTCGAGGTTGGCGAAAGCGTCGCGTTTGCCCAAGCCCTGCACGATGTCATGCTGGATCTTGCCCATCAGGTGGTGCGTGACGGCGAAGGGGCGACAAAATTCGTCGAGGTGCGGGTGAGTGGCGCTGCGACGGACAGCGATGCCCGCAAGGTTGGTCTGGCTATCGCCAACAGCCCCTTGGTCAAGACCGCGATCGCTGGCGAAGACCCAAACTGGGGCCGCATTGTCATGGCGGTGGGCAAATCCGGCGCGCAGGCAGATCGCGACAAACTGACGATCCGGTTTGGCGATATTGTGGTTGCCGTAAACGGCTGGGTTTCACCCGATTACACCGAAGCCGCCGGTGCCGCCTATATGCAACAGCAGGAACTGCGTATTGCGGTTGATATGGGGCTTGCGGGTGGCCTGGCAACGGTCTGGACCTGCGATCTGACCCATGAATACATTCGTATCAACGCGGACTACCGGTCTTGAAAACGGTTCTCGTTTCGGCTGTCGCGCTTATTGATGTGGACGGGCGCGTGTTGCTTGCCCAGCGTCCCGAAGGCAAATCCATGGCCGGTCTTTGGGAGTTTCCGGGTGGCAAAGTCGAACAGGGCGAAACGCCCGAAGCCGCGCTGATCCGCGAATTGCACGAAGAGCTGGGGATCAACACATGGCGGTCTTGCCTCGCGCCACTGACCTTCGCCAGCCACGCCTACGATGATTTCCACTTGCTCATGCCCTTGTTTGTCTGCCGCAAATGGGAGGGCACGCCTGTCGCGCAGGAGGGGCAAACGCTCGCCTGGGTTCACGCGCGCGACCTACGCAACTACCCGATGCCACCCGCCGATATTCCGCTAATACCAATCCTGCGCGACTGGCTTTAAGCGAATTAAGGCAAATTTGCGGCAAGTTTGGCAACAATGTGTCAAAAATTAGTCGACCATTAACCAAATTGCCCCTAGGTTATCCACAGGACTTCATCTGGGGAGGATTCGACATGCTACGCACAATCATGGTCGGTAGCTGTGTTTCGGTTCAAGGTATTCTGGTGCGCACGCTCGCAAATGGCAAACTGGTCGTCAGTGTTGGCGAGCGGACTTTTGAAGGTAAGCCTGTCTAGGCAGGACGCACCGACATTCCAATGCAAAAGGGGACGCGCTGGCGTCCCCTTTTTTGTTTCTTGCGCTGGCTGATTACAGCGAACGTTCGATTTCTTCGCGCTCGAAAATCTCGATGACATCGTCGGGGCGAATATCGTCGTAGTTTTCAAAGGCCATACCGCATTCCTGACCGGACTGCACTTCTGGCACTTCGTCCTTGAAACGCTTGAGGGTCTTGAGCGTGCCCTCGTGGATCACGACATCGTCACGCAGCAAGCGCACGCCAGCTGAACGGCGCGCAACGCCTTCAGTCACAAGGCAGCCCGCAACTTTGCCGATACCTGTCACTTTGAACACTTCCTTGATCGTCGCATAGCCGATGAACTTCTCGCGGATTTCCGCGGACAGAAGGCCCGACGCCGCCGCTTTAACGTCATCCACAAGGTCGTAGATTACCGAATAATAGCGAATCTCGACGCCCTTTTGGTTCGCCGTGTTACGGGCCGAAGCATTTGCACGCACGTTAAAGCCGAACACAGGCGCACCCGAAGCTTCGGCGAGGCCGATATCGGTTTCCGTGATCGCGCCAACACCGGAATGCAGCACGCGCACGCGGACTTCATCGTTGCCGATTTTCTCCATCGCCTGAACGATCGCTTCCGCAGAACCCTGCACATCGGCCTTGACCAGAATGGGCAGTTCGCTGACGTTTTCGTCGGCCTTGGCGTTGGCCATCAGCTGTTCAAGGGTTGTCGCGGCACCGGCGGCGGCGCGCTTTTCCTTGGCGGCTTTCTCGCGGTATTCGGCGATTTCACGCGCCTGCGCTTCGGTTTCGGTCACGTTCAAGACATCGCCCGCTTCGGGCGTGCCGTTCAGGCCAAGAACCTCGACAGGAACCGAAGGGCCAGCCTCTTTGACGCGCTCGCCCTTGTCGTTGATCAGCGCGCGGACCTTACCGTATTGTTCGCCGACCACAAAGATATCGCCCTGACGCAGGGTGCCGTTCTGCACCAGAACAGTCGCAACAGGGCCACGGCCCACATCAAGTTGCGCCTCGATCACGGCACCTTGGGCGGCGCGATCAGGGTTGGCCTTCAGTTCCAGAATTTCCGCCTGAAGCGCAATCGATTCAAGCAGTTCATCAAGGCCCTGACCGGTGATGGCCGACACTTCGACGTCTTGCACTTCACCTGACATCTTTTCGACGATCACCTCGTGCTGCAACAGATCGGTGCGCACTTTGTCCGGATTCGCCGCGGGTTTATCGATCTTGTTGATCGCGACAATCATCGGCACCTTGGCAGCTTTGGCGTGGTTAATCGCCTCGATGGTTTGTGGCATCACCGCATCATCAGCGGCAACAACCAGCACAACGATATCCGTCACATGTGCACCGCGTGACCGCATTGACGTAAACGCCGCGTGGCCCGGAGTATCAAGGAAGGAAAGCACCTGACCGCTATTGGTCGTGACCTGGTATGCGCCAATGTGCTGCGTGATCCCGCCAGCTTCACCGGCGACAACCTTGGCGTCACGGATCGCATCCAGCAGCGATGTCTTGCCATGGTCAACGTGACCCATGATCGTGATGACCGGAGGGCGGTCTTTCAGATCTTTGGGATCCTCTTCGATCTTGGTGATCACGTCTTCAACGTCGGAATCGGACACGCGCACAACGGTATGGCCGAATTCCTCGATGATGAGTTCGGCGGTATCCGCGTCAATTGACTGGTTCTGCGTGGCCATGATGCCGTTGTTCATCAGCGATTTCACCACATCAGACACGCGCTCGGCCATACGGTTGGCAAGTTCGGACACAACAATCGCTTCGGGCAGTTTCACGTCGCGCACGACCTTTTCGCGCTCGACGTTCTGGCCCATCGCTTTTTGACGGGCGCGCTCCTGCTTGCGCTTCATCGCGGCCATTGACCGCTGGCGGCCGCCCTCGCCGCCCGACAGCGCCTGGTTCAGCGTCAGCTTGCCAGAACGGCGGCCATCGTCGCCACCCTTGTTGCGGGTATTGCGCTGTTCGCGATCGGATTCATTCTTGCGCGGTGCAGCTTGTGGTGCCGAACGGGTCGGGCCGCGCACGGCAGCCGCATCGGGATCAACAACAGCGGCGGGTGCGGCAGCGGCCTGTGCGGCTGCTTCGGCTTCGCGCTTCTTGCGTTCTTCTTCCTCGGCCTTGGCTTTCAGCGCCTCTTCGCGCTCGCGTTCTTCACGCTCTTTGGCTTCCGCGTCGGCGCGGCGTTCTTCGCGCTCGGCGGCGCGTTCTTTTTCCTCGGCTTCGCGCTTGGCGGCGTCTTCGGCTTCGCGTGCCTTGGCCAACGCAAGTGCCTTCATGCGGCGCTCAAGCTCGACATCCGAAATTCCGGCTGGACGCTTGGATGGATCACCACCCGCAGGTGAGCCGCTGGAAACGGCTGGCTTTGCCGCACCGGGCTTTGGCACCACAACGCGTTTGCGCTTGGTTTCCACCACGACGTTCTTGGTGCGCCCGTGGCTAAAGCTTTGCTTGACGTTCGCAGGACGCGATCCGCCCAGACCAAGAGGTTTTTTGCCGTCGTTATCGCTCATTTAGCTACTTATCCTTCCCGGCAGCACTGTCGCTACCGTCAATCTCGCGCAAGCCTTTCAGCTTTGTGGCTTCCTCTACAACACGATTGCCGAGTCCACCAGCCGCGAGCGCGCCATGTATCACACTTTGGCGCCCAAATGCCAAACCCAATTCCTGTGCCGTCAAACAGCCAAAGAACCGGGCACCTTCGGGGGTCCACAACTTGGCCTTCCCCCGTTCAGAACCATCGCTGGCTTGCAGCAAAACACGCACGCGCGCGCCACCTGCCAGCCAGCTTTTCACTTTTTCAAACCCGCAAACCGCATATCCGGCCTTGCGGGCCATCGCGATCAGGTCGACCACGCGGCGCACTTGCTGGCGCTCCACCTCGTCCACAAGGTTGTCAGGCACGTTCACAGGCTGTTTCGCAGACCGCGAAAACTGCCCCTTTGCCGCTTTTTCAAGCACCGCACGTTCGGCCGTCACATACATCCCGCGACCCGGTAACTTGTCGAACACATCGGCAAAAACCAGAATCTTCGGGTCCGACAACAAACCGGATCAGCCCCGACTTTGGCTGGACCTCGCCTGTGACGATGCACTTGCGCTCCGGTTCGTCCCGTTTTCTGGATTGACCACCTCGTGCCATGTCGCGCCCTCGAAGGCCTGCGATCAGGCCTCCGCCTCCAGTTCTTCTGCGTCGTCGTCAGGTTCAGCAACAAGATCAGCAGGGTCAACCCAACCCAGCATTACGCGGGCCGTCATCACCATGTCCTGTGCTTCTTCCAGCGAAACATCGAATTTTTCAAGCACGCCGTCATCTTTGACGCGTTCGCCGTTTTCGGTCGTCCAGCCACCGGCCAGTTCCCAATCGGCACATGTTGCAAAGTCCTCAAGCGTTTTCACGCCGTCTTCGGCCAAGGCCTCAATCATCTGGGGTGTCAGACCCTCGAATGCAACAAGGCTGTCCTCGACTCCCAACTCGCGGGCATGGTCAAGGGCGGCCTTGTTCGCGGCTTCCAGGACATCGCGGGCGCGGGCCTGCAATTCGTTGGCGGTATCTTCGTCGACACCGTCGATCACCAGAAGTTCGTCCACTTCGACATAGGCGACTTCTTCAAGATTGGTGAACCCTTCGGAAACCAGAAGCTGGGCAAAGAATTCATCAAGGTCCAGCTTGTCCATGAACAGCTTGGTGCGGACTTCAAATTCGGCCTGACGACGCTTGGATTCCTCTTCCTCGGTCATGATGTCGATGTCGAGACCGGTCAGCTGCGAAGCCAGACGCACGTTCTGACCACGACGGCCAATCGCCAGCGACAGCTGTTCTTCGGGCACGACAACTTCGATTTTGCCGGCTTCTTCGTCCAGAACAACCTTGGACACCTCGGCGGGCTGCAACGCGTTCACAAGGAAGGTCGGCATGTCTTCATTCCAAGGAATGATGTCGATCTTTTCGCCCTGCAATTCATTCACAACGGCCTGCACGCGGGAACCACGCATACCAACGCAGGCACCCACGGGGTCGATGCTGCCATCATAGGAAATCACGGCGATCTTGGCACGCGAGCCGGGGTCGCGGGCCACGGCCTTGATTTCGATGATGCCTTCGTAAATCTCGGGCACTTCCATCTTGAACAATTCGGCCATGAACTGTGGATCGGTGCGGCTCAGGAAAATCTGCGGACCGCGCTGTTCGCGGCGCACTTCCTTGATGTAGCAGCGGATACGGTCATTGGGGCGATACGCTTCGCGACCGATCTTTTCATTGCGGCGCAGGATTGCTTCGCCAGCACCCACATCAACAATGACGTTGCCGTATTCCTCGCGCTTGACCAGCGCGTTGATGATGGTGCCGGCCTTGTCCTTGAATTCTTCGTATTGGCGGTCGCGCTCGGCTTCGCGCACTTTTTGCAAGATCACCTGCTTTGCCGATTGCGCGGCGATGCGCCCCATTTCAACGGGGGGCACTTCTTCGATGAACTGCTGACCCACTTCGGGGTTTTCCATGTATTCCTTGGCTTGCTCGACGGTGAACTCGGCCTGATAATTCTCAAGCTCCTCCTCGTCGACAACCGTGCGCACACGGGTGAACGTTGCCTTGCCGGTCTTGCGGTCGATATGAACACGGATGTCCATTTCCGCGCCGTAGCGGGACTTCGCAGCACGGGCGAGCGATTCTTCCATCGCTTCGACAACCAGATTTGGGTCGATCATCTTTTCGCGCGCAACAGCCTCGGCGGTTTGCAAAAGCTCAAGCTGGTTAGCGGAAGTAATAGCCATCAGTCGTTCTCCTCATCAGTCCCATCCACGATGGTCTGCACTTCATCGAATTGTTTCTCGTCAATTTGGCCCGCGTCTTTGCGGCCCTTCAATACGTCACGGATTAGGTCATCCGTCAGCACCAGTTTGGCATCGGTCAGCCAGTCAAATTTCAAACCAATCGTCACGGTTTCGCCGTGGTCTTCGATCTCGATCAGCACTTCATCGCCCTCGGTACCAGCGATCTGCCCCTTGAAGCGGCGGCGACCGTCGATCATTTCGTCGGTCTCCAGCTTGGCCTCAAAGCCTTCCCACTGGTCAAAATCTTTCAAGCGGGTCAGCGGGCGGTCGATACCGGGGCTGCTGACCTCAAGCGTATATGCCTCGACAATCGGATCCTCGACATCCAAAACGGCGCTGACGGCGGTGCTGATGTCGGAACAATCGTCAACTTCGATGGTGCCCTCAGGTTTCTGTGCCATGATCTGCAAGGTGCTTTCCTTGCCCGTCATCAGACGCACACGCACCAGTTCATAGCCCATGTCCTCGATGACGGGAGCAATGATTTCGGCGATACGGCGGTCAATGGCCGCTTTGGCGATCAGATCAGACAAGGTTACTCCAGACACAAAAAAACGGGCGCGCGGCCCGTTGGAAATTCCGGTGGGCGCTGGGGGTGGAAGCCAGCGCGCCGCTGTTGAAAACGGATATAGGGCGGTTCGGGTGAGTCTGCAAGTAGATTGGCGCACATGTCCAAAAACTGCCGCAATCTCGCGTTAACCACGCTGTCAGACGAAACCAGACTGGAGAAAAAGATGGATTATGGACTCTTGATTACTGTTGGTGCGGGCTCGTTCCTGTGCGGTGTTGCGCTGATGTATCTTGTGATGTCGCGCACGATGAAAAAGCGCGCTGCCGAAGCAGGCATGACCGCCTAAGACAAAAAGCCCCGCCAAACGGCGGGGCTTTTCGTTTCTAATGGCAGGTTGGCCTTATGCCTTGGACCAACGCTCGGCCATGCGGCCATTGTCCATCTGCCAGAGGTTGCCAACCGTTTCCGGCGTCTGGATCGACGTGGCAAGACCCTGCACGTAGTTGGCGAACATCGGAATGATTACGCCACCTTCGTCACGCAGGATCATCTGCATTTCGCCATACTGTTCGGCGCGCTTGGCGCTGTCCAGTTCGGCACGGGCGGCCAACAACAGCTCCTGAAAGCGCGGGTGATCCCACTGGCTGTCGTTCCACGGCGCGCCGACTTCGTAGGCGGTCGAGAACATCCAGTCTTCGGTCGCGCGCCCGGACCAATACGAAGCACACCAGGGCTTTTTCAGCCAGACGTTCGACCAATACCCATCAGCCGGTTCCTGAATGACGTTGATGTTGATACCTGCAGCCGAGGCAGACGCCTGATAAAGTTGGGCCGCATCAACCGCACCTTCAAACGCTGCCGAGGAAGCAGAAAGATCGACGTCGATGCTGTCAAGGCCTGCTTGCTGCATGTAGAAACGTGCCTGATCGGGATCGTATTCCAGCTGCTCCAGTTCCATGTAGTAAGGGTTTGCAGGGCCGATGGGTGTATCGTTCGCAACCTGCCCGTGACCCAGCAGGATCTTGTCGACCAGTTCTTGACGATTTACGCCGTATTTCAGCGCCTTGCGCACGTTCACATCATTAAACGGTGCAGTGCCTGTCAACATGGGGAAGGTATAGTGCTGGTTGCCTGTCACTTCCTGAATGCGGACATTCGGGTTGGCGTTCAGCAGCGCTTCGGTCTTGAAGTCGATCCGGTTGATCGCGTCGACCTGACCGGTCATCAGCGCATTCATCCGTGCCGTGTTGTCGTTGATCGCGATGTATTCGATTTCATCAAAGAAACCGGCGCTGTCACCTTTGTAGTGATCAGGATAACGGGTTGCGGTCATGCGCACACCGGGATCGAACGACTGTACCTGATACAGGCCCGTGCCGATCCCGTTGGCAATCGCCTCTTCGATCATGCCGGCGGGATACATCATGATGTGATAGTCTGACATCAGATAGGGGAAGTCGGCGTTGCCGCTTGCCAGCACGAACTGCACCTGATGATCGGTGATCTTGTTCATTTCGGCCACGGCTTCGACAATCGGCTTGGCGGCCGACTTGGATTCTTCCCCAACGTGCATCTGCAGGGATTCAATCACATCATCTGCACCAAAGGACTTGCCGTTGTGGAATGTCACACCCTGACGCAGATTGAATGTCCAGGTCTTGGCATCTGCGCTGGCTTCCCAGCTTTCCGCGAGTTCGCCAACAAGGCTGCCGTCAGCGGCAACTTCGGTCAGGCTGTCAAAAACAGCGCCCTGACAGCAGGCAATCATGAAGATGTCCGAGTGCGTGCGCGCATCCCAGCTATCGCTGGTGTTGGCGCCCGAAAGGCCCGCCGTCAATTTGCCGCCGCGTGTCATTTGTGCGCGCAGGGGCATGCCCGTTGCGGCCAGAACACCGGCTGCGACACCGGTCTTGAGAAGTCCGCGTCTGTTCATCGTTGTCATATTATTCTCCCTTGTTGGTCGTTTAAGTCGCCCGATGGAGGGCGATTCGTTTTACATCTTATCAACTGCAGCATCGCCAATGTTATCAACTCCGCGTTCCGCGAGCAGATTATCGAGCCAATCCGGGTCCATTTCAGGGACCGAAGACAGCAATAGATCCGTGTAGGCATGGTGCGGCGGTGTGAACATGGCAGTTTTTTCACCCTGTTCGACAACGCGGCCGTCTTTCATCACCACGACTTCGTCGGCAATGGCCCGCACCGTGGCCAGATCGTGCGTGATGAACATATACGACAGGCCCAATTTATCCTGAAGATCGGCCAAAAGGCGCAAAATCCCCTCGGCAACCAACTGGTCCAATGCGCTGGTCACTTCATCACAGATGATAAATTTCGGTTCGGCGGCAAGCGCGCGGGCAATCCCGATGCGCTGCTTTTGCCCGCCCGACAACTCCGATGGAAGCCGGTTGAAATACTCGTCCGGCTCAAGCTCGATCTGTTCAAGCAGTTCATTGACGCGGCGGCGGCGGTCGCCTCCGGTCAGCCCCGTGTAAAACTGCACGGGTCGCCCGATGATCTGACCAATGGTCTTGCGCGGGTTCAGCGCCGTATCGGCCATCTGGTAAATCATCTGTGCCTGACGCAACTGATCCTTTGAGCGTTTGCGATAATCCCCCGGCAGCACCTTGCCATCAAAGGCAATCTCGCCCGTCGTAGGCGGCAACAACCCGGTGATACAGCGCGCGGCGGTCGATTTGCCCGACCCGCTTTCGCCCACGACAGCCACAGTGCGGCCCGCGTGAATATCAAAGCCGACATCATGCAAAACCTTGACCTTGCCATAGGCGGCATCAACGCCCCTCACCGACACAACCGGCACGGCGCCACTTGCAACGGCGGGCTTGGCGGGGCGCTCAAAACTGCGCACGGCCCACAGGCTTTTGGTGTAATCCTGCGTTGGGGCGGACAGCATCGTGCGGGTATCCGCCTGCTCGACCTCGTCACC
The DNA here is from genome assembly GCF_042466115.1 of Octadecabacter sp. R77987. Taxonomy (NCBI): domain Bacteria; kingdom Pseudomonadati; phylum Pseudomonadota; class Alphaproteobacteria; order Rhodobacterales; family Roseobacteraceae; genus Octadecabacter; species Octadecabacter sp. R77987. Next base: position 2,027,644 of record NZ_JAXHBQ010000001.1, read on the forward strand.
GCGCAGCAGCACCTTGATCGTGTCGGCCATCTGCGCGACCACAGCAAGATCATGCGTGATATAGATTGCGGCGGTGTCGTATTCCTCGACGATTTCACGGATCGCGGCCAGCACTTCGATCTGGGTGGTCACGTCCAGCGCAGTGGTCGGCTCGTCAAAGATGATCAGATCGGGGCGGCACGACATGGCCATCGCCGTCATTGCCCGCTGCAACTGGCCACCCGATACCTGGTGCGGATAACGGAAACCGATGTTGTCGGGATCAGGCAGGCGTAGTTTTCGATAAAGCTCGATCCCGTCCGCGATGCTTTCGGCGCGCGACATGACACGGTGCTGCACCGGCGCTTCTGTATGTTGGTCGATAATCCGATGCGCGGGGTTGAAACTGGCCGCGGCGGATTGCGCCACATAAGCAATGCGTTTGCCCAGCAAATTACGTTTGACAGAAGCAGAAGCCTTGACCAGATCAACGCCGTCAAATTCAACCGTCCCGTCGGAAATGCGCACGCCGTCACGGGTAAAGCCCATCGCGGCCAGCCCGATCGTGGACTTGCCCGCACCACTTTCGCCGATCAGCCCCAGCACTTCGCCCTTTTTCAGGTCCAGATCGACACCGTTGATGATCGGGTTCCAGGTTTCGTCAGACCGGCCTTCGATCTTGAGACCTCGGATTTTCAGCAACTGATCGGTCATTCTTTCAGCCCCGAAGATTTGTGCAGCATCCAGTCGACGACAAAGTTCACACCCACGGTCAGCAAGGCAATCGCGCCTGCGGCCAGCAGTGGCGGCAAGGCAGCCGTCGGTGCAAAGGCGGCGTAGTTGATAAAGGACGCGCTATCACGCACCATCGTGCCCCAGTCAGCCAGAGGTGGCTGGATGCCAACACCCAGGAACGACAGGGCCGCAATCGTCAGGAACACAAAGCAGAACCGCAGGCCAAATTCAGCCAGCAAGGGCGCCGTGGCGTTGGGTAGAATTTCCTTGAACACCAGATAGCGCAGCCCTTCGCCACGCAATTTGGCCGCTTCGATATAGTCCATCACGACGATATTCGCGCCGACCGCACGGGCCAGACGGAACACGCGGGTGCTGTCGATCACGGCAATGATCACGACCATGAAATAGGTAAGCGGAATACCAATGATCGGCGCCCAGACACTGGCGATCGTCATCAAGAGAAGCGCAAAGATCAGCGAAGGAATCGCCATCAGCACATCAACAGCGCGCGACAGCAACTGGTCAAGCCAGCCGCCCAGCGTGGCCGCAAGGAACCCAAGTGATGCGCCGATAAAGAACGCCAGCATGGTCGTCACGAACGCGATACCAACGGTGTTCTGCGCGCCGTAGATCAAACGGCTAAGGACATCGCGCCCGATCTGGTCGGTCCCCATGATATGATTTGGATCACCGCCCAGTTCAGGATTTCCGCCGGGCACGATATTGGCAACCGGAAGAATTTCAGCCTGACCATAGGGGGCCAGCAGCCCCGCAAAGATCGCAACGAATGCATAGACCAGTATGACAAGCACCCCAAAGGATGCGGTCAGCGGCATGGAGCGGAACATCTTGCGCGACCACTGGGTGCCGACAGCGCGGCCAAGCATGCGGAACAGATAGGCGGCGATGGCAAAGATAATGAAACCTTCGACTGCCCGCCCTACGAAATAGAACTTGTTGGCGACAGCGGCTTCACCGCTCATGCTTTGCAAATAAGCCCAGATGACGCCAGCGACGAACACCGCTGCCAGAACATATCCATATGCAACGCCGTAAGGCATGTCGCGAAACGCGGGCGCGTTGCCCGTGGCCGCCTGCCCCGCAGCGCGCATGGCCCAGGCAACTGCGCCCATGACGACAAGCGCCAGAATGATCCACAACCACCAGGTCATTTCGGATGCCTCAGACGGGGATTGCTGATGATCGACAGGATGTCAGCCGTAAGGTTCAGCAGAATATAGGCGGCGGCAAAAATCAGGCAGCAGGCCTGCACCACCGGAATGTCGCGGATTTTCACGCTATCGACGAACAGTTGGCCGATGCCGGGATAAACGAACACCACTTCGACCACGACAACACCGGTGATCAGATAGGCAAGGTTCAAGGCGATCACATTGATGATCGGCGCCAGCGCATTGGGCAGCGCATGTTTGACGATCACGCGCATAGGCGACATCCCCTTGAGGCGCGCCATTTCTATATAAGGGCTGGCCAGCAAATTGATGATCGCGGCCCGCGTCATCCGCATCATATGCGCCATCACCACCAAGGTCAGCGTCAGGGCCGGCAAAAGTGATTTCTCGAATCGTTCGCTCAGCGGCATGCCCTCATAGATATTGGACAGGCTGGGCAGGATCGGGTTCAGCACCGCCAGAAACAGGATCAGCACATAGGCCATGAAAAATTCGGGGCTGCTGATGCTGGAAAGGGTGAAGATGTTGGTGAACTTGTCAAACGCCGAATTGCGATAAAGCGCGGCCAGCACACCCAGCAAAAGCGAAATCGGCACGGCAATCATCGCCGTGACACCCGCCAGGAACAGCGTGTTGGAAAAGCGCGGCGCGATCTGTTCGACCACGGTCACGCCCCCGCCACCACCAAGGTTGGTCTGAAAATTCAACTGCGCGAAACTGGTGCCAAGATCGCCTGTCAGCATTCCGCCAAGCCAGTCGAAATACCGCACAACCATCGTTTGATCGAGACCAAGATCACGGCGGATTGATGCAACCGCATCAGGCGTTGCGCTTTGTCCAAGGATCAGTTCGGCAAAATCACCCGGCAGCAGGTTCACCGCCACAAAAATAACGATCGACACAACCAAAAGCGTCACAAGGCCCAGCGCCAAGCGTTGAATTATAATTCGTAGGACAGTGTCCAAGTGTTCGTTTCCCCGCAGGTTTCCGCAAGCGTAGCGGCTTGGGACCACTTGTAAACCCTAAAGGCCCAAGCTGGTGCGCTGCGACCCGATCGCATCCATCGTGTTGATCAACTCGCGCGTGATACCCGGTTCGGAAAGCGCGTGACCGGCCTGTCCAATCATTTCCAGCCGCGCTTTGGGCCAGTTCTGCGCCAGTCGATAGGCAGAATGAGGCGGGCATATCATGTCATACCGCCCCTGCACGATCACTCCGGGGATATCCTTGATCCGGTCCATCCGCGCCATGATTTGTTGGTCCCGCGAAAGAAATCCTGCGTTCAGGAAATAGTGGTTTTCAAGCCGCGCAAAGGCACGCGCATACTGCGAGGGGCTTTCGCCTGACATGCCATCGGAACTGATCGAAGCAAGCGCATTTTCCCATGTCGCCCAAGCACGCGCAAACCGGATTTCCAACGCTTGATCACCCGAAAACAGGCGTTTGTGATAGGCCGCAATCAGGTCATTGCGTTCGCTTTCAGGCACCAGGCTTGCGAACTTTTGCCAAAGATCGGGCCAGAACTGTCCTGCGCCACCACCATAAAACCAGTCCAGTTCGGGCTGGGTCATCAGAAAAACACCGCGCAGGATCAATGCCGCCGCGCGGTCTGGATGCTCTTGCCCATAGACCAGTGACAGCGTGGCGCCCCAGCTTCCGCCAAAGACAATCCAGCGATCAATACCAAGCGTTGTGCGGATCAGTTCGATGTCGCGCACAAGGTGCCAGGTCGTGTTGTCCGCGACACTTGCATGTGGTCGCGAACGCCCGCACCCGCGCTGATCAAACAGGATCACACGATATACATCTGGATCGAAGTAGCGGCGCATCGCGGGGCTGCAGCCACCGCCCGGACCACCGTGAAGCACAACAACGGGAATCCCGTCAGCCCGCCCGCATTGTTCAACGTAAACCCGGTGGCCCTCGCCAACCTCCAGCATCCGCTGATCAAAAGGGTCGATCGGCGGATAAAGTCGCGTCTCTGCGCGCTTTTGACCTGAGACCTTGTCCATATTAGTCCTATACACCCACGCAGAGGCGTGATCCATGCCCAGCGATGTCACGAGGAAAAAAGCAATGCAAGCTGCGCGCAATACCGTTGATCCTGCCGAAGTCGCCAAATTCGAGGCGATGGCCGCCGAATGGTGGGACCTTGAGGGCAAGTTCAAGCCGCTGCATATGCTCAACCCGACGCGCCTGGACTATATCACGCGCCAGATCGCCGCTAAGTTCGGGCGTGACCTGACCGCAGATCAACCTTTTGCGGGCCTGCGAATCCTCGATATCGGCTGTGGCGGCGGGCTGTTGTGTGAACCGATGGCACGGCTTGGGGCCACGGTTGTTGGTGCTGATGCCGCCGCGCGCAACATCCCCGTCGCGCAGGTGCATGCCGAACAGTCAGGCCTGACGATCGACTATCGTCACACCACGGCCGAAGCGATGGCTGAAAACGGCAAACAATTCGACGTGGTGTTGAACATGGAAGTGGTCGAACATGTGGCTGACCCGCTGGCCTATCTGACCGCCTGCCATGACCTTTTGAAATCCGGCGGGTTGCACATCTGCTCGACGCTGAACCGCAACCCGAAAAGTTTCGCGATGGCGATTGTCGGGGCTGAATGGGTCATGCGCTGGCTGCCCAAGGGCACGCATGAATGGAGCAAATTCATCACACCCGATGAATTGTTCGGTTTGCTACGTCAGGCTGGCCTGAAACCTGTTGATCGCAAGGGGTTTCAGTTCAATCCGCTGGCATGGACATGGCGAATTTCAGATCGGGATTTGTCGGTGAACTATGTCACGGCAAGCCTGCGGCCCTAACCTTCGTCGGCAAGCCGGATCCGCATTTCACGCAGGATCGGCAAAACCGCGCGCACCCTTTCGCCGCCAACCTTGCTCACGACATCGGCAATCAGCGGCGTTATCGCGGCCAGCCCCGCATCGCGCGCCGCCAGACCCGAAGGGCTGATCGACACCATCTTGCGCCGCGCATCTTCCCAATCAGGGCGGATATGCACCCAACCGGCCCACTCAAGCTTGCCCAGCGTATTGGTCATCGCCCCGCGCGTCAGGTGAAACGTGCGCGCAAGCTGCGCTGGACTGCGCTCGCTTTGGGTATGGGCAAGGTGGTTCAAGACCGAAAAATGCGACAGCTCCATTCCCTTGGGAAGGGCCTTGGCCACGCGGTTACGCGCCAACTGGTCAACGGTCAGAATTTCGCTGAAAAGCGATACCGCAAGGCTGTCGGTTACATCATTCATCCGGACCGCTAAAACTCGCATCATGTCTCAGCGCGGGAATGCGCTGCCGTGCTTGTGCCACTTCTGCGAGGTCAAGATCAACGATTGTGATTCCGGTTTCCGTGCCTGCATCGGCCAAAACTGCGCCCCATGGCGACACCGCAAGGCTGTGGCCGTGCGTTGAACGGCTTTTCCCCGATGTGGCGGCATGGGTTCCGGTTTGGGCCGCAGCCAAGACAAAACAGCCCGTTTCAATGGCGCGCGCGCGCAACAGCGGTTCCCAATGGGCCGCGCCGGTAACTGGCGAGAATGCAGCGGGGATCAGCAAAATGTCTGCCCCCGCTTGGGCCAGCGTGCGGTGCAATTGGGGAAAGCGCAGATCATAGCAAATCGTCAGCCCGACTTTTCCAAAAGGGGTATCTGCCAGAACGGCGCAATCGCCTGCCCGAAATCCCGCCGACTCGCGGTATGTTTCTTCGGTGCTCACTTGCACATCAAACATGTGGATCTTGTCATAACGCGCAACGATGTCGCCAACAGGCGAAATCAGGAACGACCGGTTCGCAAACCGCCCATCAGGATCATCAGTGCGCAACGCCAGTGACCCGATGGAAACCCAGACACCCAAGTTGCGTGCCGCGTTACGCAAGGCGAAAAGTGACGGATCGTCCCGCTCCTGTCGCAAAACAGCACGTTGGTGCGCACGGTCCAGCGACACACAATTCGTGACTTCAGGGGTCAGGATAAACTGTGCGCCCGCAGCGGCGGCATCGCGCATCATCCCCGTCACCAGCGCGGTGTTCCGGTCCGGATCGTCCGAGGAACAAATCTGAAGAAGGGCGACCTTCACGCGGCCAAAAGCGGGTCAAGCTTGCCGGACCGTTCCAGTGCGTGCAATTCATCGCTGCCACCGACATGTTCATCCCCGATGAAGATTTGCGGCACGGTGCGACCACCATTGGCGCGCTGAATCATCTCGGCCTTGCGGTCGGGGTTTGCCATCACGTCCACCTCGACAAAGGCGACGCCCTTGCCGTTCAGCAGACGTTTGGCCGCGTGACAGTAGCCGCAAAACGGCGAGGTGTAGATTTCGACTTGTTTCATGTGCAAGGGCCTTTCGTGCAGCGTTGCCCCTATTTAGGCATCCTTTACCACGCGGGCTAGGGCCAACACATCAATTTGACGCGCCCCTGCGGTGCGGCAGGCCTCGGTCGCGGCGGCAAAGGTGGCACCGCTGGTCATGACATCATCGATCAATAGGACGTGCTTGCCTTTCAATGCCGCCCCGCGTTTGGGGTGCGGAGCAATGGCATTTTGCAGCGCCGCAAACCGCTGGTCGCGGCTGTGACCTTCAAGCGGACGGGTGCGCGCGCTGCGGACAAGGTCATCGGGCAAAACGGTGCGGCCCGTCGCATGGCCCAGCGCCTTGGCCAGTTCTGCCGCTTGATTGTATTTGCGCTGCAACAGGCGTGTCCAATGCAACGGCACAGGCACGATCACGGTCGCATCGCTGATCAGATCACGCGCCGTTTGCGCCATCCAGACGCCCGCCGGGCGCGCCAGATCGGTCCGGTCCCCGTGTTTCAGTGACAGCACCAGCCGCCGCCCGGTTTCACGATACACCAGCGTTGCGCGGCCCCGGTCCCAAGGGCGCGCTGTGGCGATACAATCGTCGCACACCTCGCGTTCGCCCGTATCCTCCCCGATCAGGGGCGTGCCGCAACAATCACATACCAGCCCACCTATAAACGCGGTGTCGCGCCAGCAATCACCACACAGCGCGAAGTCTGTTTCGGTTAGCGCGTCACAAATCAGGCACTGTGGCGGATAGACCAGCCGGATCGCGCTTTGCATTGGCATTCAATTCTCCTACATCGGGGTCATGCAAGATGCCCCGCTTCTGTTTGACCGCCCCGCGCTGCGCCTGCGCCGTGCCCGCGCGGCCCGTGACCCCGCCCTTTTCATTCAAGAGGCCGTGGCCGACGAGGTTCAGGAAGAACTCATTGAGGTTAACAGAACGTTTACAGCACCTGCCGTTGTAACCGGCTGGCCCACGGTTTGGGCTAACCGCCTGCCCGATGCTACTGTCGTAGCCGATGACGAAACCCTTGCGCTGGAAGTGGGCGCGCATGATCTGGTCATTCACCACTTTGCTTTGCATTGGGCGAACGATCCGGTTGGCCAGTTGGTGCAGGCACGCCGTGCGCTGCGCCCCGACGGGCTGTTGATTGCAACGCTGTTTGGCGGACAAACGCTGCAGGAGTTGCGCAGCGCCTTGGCCGAAGCCGAGTCGCGTATCCAAGGCGGGCTATCGCCGCGTGTCGCGCCGATGGGCGAAATCCGCGATCTGGGCGGGTTGCTGCAGCGCGCCGGATTCGCCATGCCCGTGGCCGATGGTGGCGCGTTCAACGTCAGCTACACCAGCGCATTGCACCTGATGCGCGACCTGCGCGGAATGGGTGAAACCAACGTCATGACGGCCCGACAACGCAGGGCAACGCGCGCGGATGTGCTGCGTCTTGCAGCGCAAATCTATCACGACAGTTTCGCTGACAGTGATGGCCGCATCCCTGCAACCTTTGAGGTCGTCACCTTGACCGGTTGGGCACCTGATGACAGCCAGCCCAAACCCCTGCGCCCCGGTTCGGCAACCCATCGGCTTGCAGATGTTCTTGGAACTGACGAAAGCAAACTGGACCCGACACAGGATTGACCTGCGCGCTGATCCGGTTACTTCACTACAAACCGCAACGAAAGACACGCTGATGACCGCCACCTGCCCTGCCCATGCACCTGCCGACCACCCGAAGATTCCTTCTGAAAAGGTTGGGGTGCTTGTCGCCAACCTTGGGACGCCGGACGCTACGGACTATTGGTCGATGCGGCGCTATTTGGGTGAGTTTCTGTCCGACAAGCGCGTGATTGATTATTCCGCATGGCTTTGGCAGCCGTTGTTGCAGCTTGTGATCCTGTCAAAGCGGCCCTTTACCAGCGGTGCCGCTTATAAGTCCATCTGGAACGAGGCGGCAAATGAAAGCCCGCTGATGACGATCACAAAGGCACAGACAGCGGCCTTGAAAACGGAAATGGCACAGCGCTATGGCGATGATGTGATGGTCGATTTCTGCATGCGCTATGGCAATCCGTCGACGGAATCCAAGGTGCGCGCGATGGTCGATGCAGGTTGCACCAAGATCCTGTTTTTCCCGCTTTATCCACAATATGCCGGGGCGACATCAGCAACCGCGAATGATCAGTTCTTTCGCGCGCTCATGAAGGAAAAGTGGCAGCCGATTGCCCGTGTCGTGCCGCCGTATTTTGACGATCCTGCCTATATTGATGCCTTGGCGCAATCGGTCGAAAAGGCCTACGCGAGCGCGGACAAGAAACCTGATATACTGGTGTGTTCCTATCACGGCGTGCCGGAACGCTATCTGCGCGAGGGCGATCCCTATCATTGCCAATGCCAGAAAACGACGCGCCTGCTGAAGGAACGGCTGGGCTGGGACGACGCCCTGATCAAAACAACGTTCCAGTCAAAGTTCGGTCCCGAAGAATGGCTCAAGCCCTATACTGTGGAAGAAGTCGCGCGACTGGCCGAATCAGGCAAGAAAAACATCGCCGTTTGCGCGCCCGCCTTTTCAGCCGACTGCATCGAGACGCTGGAAGAAATCAACGAAGAGATCAAAGAAAGCTTTGAGCATGCAGGCGGTGAACACTTCACCTATATTCCCTGCCTCAACGACGACCCGGCGCATATCGCGGCGCTATCGGGCGTTATTGCGCAAAACCTACGTGGCTGGTTGGACGAATAAGCATCGCAAATAGGAAAAGGCCACAAGCATCAGCTTGTGGCCTTTTCTTTAGATCAAACTGATCCGCTTCTATTAGGAAGCAGCAGCTGCAATCAGAGCAACCAAGATCAGTGGAACGATCAGGCCGGCACCGGAAGAAGAACCAGCGGTCTCTTCCATGATTACGACTGGTTCCATTTCCATGACCGGTTCGGACATGCCGCCAGCGAAGGCGGTCGAAGCTGCGGCAGTGAATGCGGCGGCGAGAACGATTTTTTTCATTTCACAATCTCCAGTATTGGCCCGCTCCCTAAAACAAATGAGGACGGCAGCAGGCACCCAAGTCTTACCTCGTAAACAGTCTTAACCAGCAATCAAGCGAAATTGCAAAGGCTTGCGTGGGTTTCGCCACAAAAATGGCCAAAAATGTCGTCAAATAAGCAACACTTGCGTCCCGACGGTCGTCATCGCGAAAAGTTCGGAGATATGCTCATTGTAAAGACCGATGCAACCATTGGACGAACGCCGCCCGATCTTGCGCGTGTCGTGGGTGCCGTGGATGCGGTAATAGGTCCACGACAGATAAAGCGCGTGGGTGCCCAGCGGGTTATCAGGACCGGGGCCAACAAAATCAGGCCATTCGGGATTGCGTTCGCGCATTGACGGGGTCGGGCGCCAGCTTGGCCCTTCAACCTTCTGAATGACTTCAGTGCGGCCTCGACGGGTCAAATCTTCGGTCAGCGGCACGCTTGTGGGATAAAGCTTGTAGACGCTTTGATCCTGATTCCAGAAGTGCAGCGCGCGGGATTCCGTATCCACAAGGATCGCACCATTCGCAAGCGTGTCAAAATAGGGGCGCCAGTCCAATGACCGGAAGCTCGAAATATTTCGGCGAAGGGTCTGCGAAATATCGCCTTCAAGCTCGGTCGAGTTTGCATTTTGCGCCATCGCGGATGTGCCGACAGCCGCAGCCGTGCCAGCCAAAAAGCCGCGCCGCGTCAGCGCATTGAAGCTTTTGTTGCCCATGTGTTGATCTCCAACTGGTCAGAACGCCGTTCAAGCCACACGTTTATTGCCTGATTGTGGCTTTCGCAATTCAAACCCGCTCACTTTGGCGTCAATGCGCCGATGTGGGTTTGAACTGCAACGCTGTTGGGGCTATTGGAGGCGTTGACGAGATAAAAGGTGACAAAATGTTGCGTCTTTCGATTGCCCTAAGTGCCTTCATTGCATTGGTTTCTGCCTGTGCGCCAGCCCCGGTAACGCCACTTGGCCCCGACGGGCTACCATTGCCCCAACTTTACAGGATCAGCGAAGCAGACGCCGCCGATGTCCAGTTTCGCATGCTTGATGGCGTAAACGCGCTGCGACAGGCAGCTGGCGTGCCCACGCTAACGATGGATGCGCGCCTGAATGCAGCTGCGGCAACCCATTCGCGCGACATGTCGGTGCAGAACCGCCCTTGGCACTTTGGCTCGGACGGGTCATCGCCCTTGGATCGTGCAAATCGCGTTGGCTACACAGGGCAAATTCGCGGCGAGAACATCTCGGAAACCTACGAGACCGAAACCGAAACCCTTGCCGCCTGGATGCAGCTTCAGAACACGCGCAGCGTTATTCTGGACGGTGCTGCAACCAAAATGGGCTTTTCCTGGCATCAGGAAAGCAACGGCAAGATCTGGTATACGCTGGTGCTTGGAACCTGATATCGCACCCTAAGGATAGATAAAGATCGGCGTGCCATCGCGCACCATCGCATAGATGTCCTCCATCTCGCGGTCGCTCACGGCGATACAGCCAGCAGTCCAGTCAGCATCACGGCGTTTCGCGCGCGGCGTGCCGTGAATAAAGATGTCGCCGCCCGGTGGACGGCCCAGGGCAGCCGCGGCAGCGCGATCCTGATTGTTGGGATAGGAAATACCGATGGACAGATAAAACGCACTGTTGGGATTTCGGCGATCAATCATATATGCGCCTTCGGGCGTGCGCCCGTCGCCCTCGTATTGCTTGTGACCAACCGGCGCGAAACCCAGTTCGAACCCGAAATCGCGCAATACTTCGTTTTCATGCATCAAATACAAACGGCGGCGTTCCTTATAGACCACGACACTGGTCACAGCCGGTCCGTTATATGTCCGGAATTTGTTGGCACAGGCCCCAAGACCCAGCACCGCACCGCCAACAATCAAAGTTCGCCTGTCTATCATGTCTCACTTGCCCAATATCTGGTCTTTGCCATTTGCAACGCTCTTACACCAGAAATCACCAGCCGCCTAGAAATGCTTGCACCGCACTCACCTCACGACCGCGTGAACGAGGCTGCAATCTCGACGTGCGGCGACCAGCGGAACTGATCGACGACATCGACCCAAACAATAGCAAAGCCCGCATCAACCAGGGTTTTGGCATCGCGCGCAAAGGTGACGGGATTGCACGAAATCATCGCGATACGCTTGATGCCTGACTGCGCCAGCGTCGCGATCTGGGCTTGCGCGCCCGCGCGCGGCGGGTCAATCACGGCGGCATCAAAATGGCGAAGTTCATCGGGTTCAAGCGGGCGGCGGAACAAATCGCGCGCTTGTGTTGTGACTTGTTTTAGTCCCTGCGCCTTGCGCCACCCCTGATCAAGAGCGGCCAGCATGGGCGCACTGCTTTCCACTGCCGTCACCACCGCCGTTTCAGCGAGCGGCAAAGCGAATGTGCCGCAGCCGGAAAACAAGTCAACGACCCGGTCTGCGCCTTTGGTCGCTTCCAACGCAGCGGTGCGCAGCTGCGCTTCGCCCTCGCGGGTTGCTTGCAAGAACGCGCCGGCAGGCGGCGTCACATCGGCTCGCCCGAACTGCTGCGTCGGCGCGTTGATTGTCACCACGGGCTCGTCGCCCCATGCAAGGCGGGCAAACCCGTGGCGCTGGGCAAACTCGGCCAGTGTGATCCGCAAAGGGCCATCCAGCGGCTTGTCGGATTCCACCCAGACATCAAGACCAGCCCTGCTATCGGTCACGGTCAGCGCGATCTCGGCCTTGCGCGAGGCGCATAGAACGGTCAGCTCCTCAAGCGCGGGGATCGCAGCACGCAGGCCGGGCAAAAGCAGCTGGCAATCCGGCACGGCAATCACCGCATCGGACGCGCGCGTGTGAAAGCCGACAAGCGCGCCATTCTTGGTGCGCTTGCCTGCAAATTTTGCCCGGCGGCGCGACTGCGGCGGCGAAGTATGGACCGCACGAATTTCCACGTCGATACTATGCGCGGCCAAGGCACGGGTCACGATCCCTGCTTTCCAGCGTTCCACAAACGGATCGGCTGCATGCTGCATCGCGCAGCCACCACAGGTTTTGAAATGCCGGCATGGCGCAGAAACGCGATCGGCGGATGGCGTCAGGATTTGCGCGCTGCCGTCATCACGCAGCCCGATCTCTTCACCGGGAAGGGTGCGCGGAACAAATTGGCCATCGGCCGTACGGCCAAGGCCCTCTTGGGTCAGTGATTCAATCAACATGTCTATTCCGCTGCGTCCCTTGTGCGGATAAACCCGCCTGATTGCCTGTTCCAATACCGCGCATATAGCCCGCCCAGCGCTAGCAATTCGTCATGCGTGCCTTGTTCGGCAATGCTCCCGTTGTCCAGCACAATGATGCGATCCATCCGCGCAATCGTCGAAAGGCGGTGGGCAATCGCCACGACGGTCTTGCCCTCCATCACGGTTTCCAGCGCAGACTGAATGCTTGCCTCGACTTCGCTGTCCAACGCGCTGGTCGCTTCATCAAGCACAAGGATCGGCGCGTCTTTCAGTATGGCGCGGGCCAGTGCGATCCGCTGGCGTTGCCCACCCGACAGTTTCACGCCACGTTCGCCAAGATAGGCGTCATAGCCCATGCGGCCTTTGTGATCTTTCAGCTCGAGAATGAAATCATGTGCCTCGGCCCTTTTTGCAGCGTCCACGACATCGTCAAGCCTGGCGTCAGGGCGGCCATAAAGGATGTTGTCACGGGCCGACCTGTTGAACATCGCCGTTTCCTGCGTGACCATCCCGATCTGTTGGCGCAGGCTGTTTTGCGTCACTGCGCGCAGGTCCTGTCCGTCAATCCTGACGGCCCCGCTTTCGGTATCATAAAGACGCAGCAGCAACGCCACGAGGGTCGACTTGCCCGCCCCCGACGCACCAACAATCCCGAGCTTTTCGCCCGCGCCGATCCGCAAGTGAACATCCCTGATCCCGCCTGTTTCCTCGCCATAGGCAAAGGTAACGTGATCAAACGCAATCTCGCCGTGCGGCACCCTGAGTGTGGTTGCATCGCCGTCATCCACAAGGTCGTGCGGTGGTGTCAGGGTGCGAATACCGTCTTCGACCTCGCCGATGTTGGAATAGATCGCCATCAGCGTGAAGCTGACCCAGCCTGTCATCTGGCTGATCCTGATCGCCACGGCACCAGCGGCAGCGATATCGCCCGCCGTCGATATTCCCATCCGCCACAGCAACAGCGCCCCGATGATCAAGATCACCGGCAAGACACCGGCCACAGTCATCAGCGCAAACCGGAACCCTGTGGACAAATGTCCGAACGACAGCGCCCTGCCCCGCAGCTGCGCCATCGCGTCCAACGCTGAACGATCCTCGTGATCAATGTGGCCGAACAGCTTTACGGTCTTGATGTTCGTGACCGTATCCACAACCTGCCCTGTCACCATCGCCCGCGCAGATGCACGCGCTGCCGAGCGAACGCGAATCCGCGGCATGAACCAACGGATCATTGCAAAGTATAGCCCCAGCCAGAGGATCAGCGCCAAGGCAATCCGCCAATCCATCGCCAACAACAGAAAGACCGACCCGACCAGCGAAGCGAGCGCAAAAAACACAACGTTGATGATTTCCGCTGTGACTTCGGTCACGGCGCGGGCCGTCTGCATCTGTTTCTGCGCGATACGTCCCGCAAAATCGTTGTCAAAGAACGAGACCGAATGGCCAAGGCTCCAGCGGTGCAGGCGACTTTGGACCAACGGATAGATATTGGGCGGCACGACAATCCCGTTGAAGGCCGCACTTGCACCAAAGACAAGCGGGCGCAGGATCACAAAGAACCCTGCAAACGCCAGCAGCAGCACCGCGTTGTCGGCAAAATAGCCCTGCGCGCCGGCATCTGTCGCGCTGTCGATCACAAGGCCCAACAGATACGCGGTGACCACCTCAAGCGTGCCAGCCAGTGCCGACACAAACGCCGCAACACCTAGCGCAGGCCAGGCCCCCGCCAGACACCAGCGAAAGAACGCGGCCAGTTCACGCGGCGGCGGCCCGTCAGCGGGGCGAAACCCGTCGATCATCCCGCCCAGCCAGTGCAACAACCGTGTCACTGCGCCGCCTCGATATCCGCGCCGATAAATCCACCTGATTGCCGCTCCCAGAAGCCCGCATAAAGCCCGCCTTTGGCCAGCAGGCTGTCGTGGGTGCCATCCTCGACGATCTTGCCGTCATCCATGACGATGATCCGGTCCATCCGGGCAATCGTCGACAGGCGGTGCGCAATCGCGATGACGGTCTTGCCTTCCATCATCCCGTAAAGCGTCGACTGGATCGCCGCCTCGACCTCGCTGTCAAGCGCGCTTGTTGCTTCGTCCAGCAGTAGGATCGGCGCGTCTTTAAGGATCACGCGGGCCAGTGCGATCCGCTGCCGCTGCCCACCCGACAGCTTGACACCGCGCTCGCCCACTTTTGCGCTGTATCCCTTGCGGCCCTCGCCATCTTCAAGATCAAGGATAAAGTCGTGCGCTTCGGCCTTCTTGGCGGCAATTGTCATCTCGTCCTCGGACGCATGCGGCGCGCCATAAAGGATGTTGTCGCGCACCGACCTGTGCAGCAACGCACTGTCCTGCTGAACCATGCCAATCGCGCTGCGCAGGCTGTCTTGGGTCACCTTGGCGATGTCCTGACCATCAACCAGAATGCGGCCGCCTTCGGCTTCATAGAACCGTAAAAGAAGCTTGACGAGGGTCGATTTCCCAGCGCCCGAGCGACCAATCAGGCCAACCTTTTGGCCTGCCCCGATCGTCAGTGAAATCGACTGCAGCCCGCCGCTGTCCTTGCCGTAATGATGGCGAAGGCCGTCAATCGTGATCTCGCCCTTGGACACGGTCAGATCTTGCGCATCGGGGTGATCAATCAAGGTGATCGGCTGGGCGATCGTCTCCATGCCCTCCTGAATGATGCCAAGGTTCTGGAACAGGTTCGTCACGGCCCACATGATCCAGCCAGTCATCGCATTCAATCGCAGCGTCAAAGCGGCGGCGGCAGCAATGATCCCCACCGTTGCCGACCCGACAGACCACAGCCAGATTGCCCAGCCGACAACCGCAACGATCAGAAACCCGTTCAGCATTACCAGCGCAAGGTCCATGATCGTGTAAAGGCGCATTTCGCGCTGCAAGGTGCGGCGCGTGTTTTCGATCGCATCGCGCGCGTATTCGACCTCGCTGTCATGATGCGCAAACATCTTGACCGAATGGATGTTGGTGTAACTGTCGACCACGCGCCCGGTCACTTCCGAGCGCGCATCGCTTGATGCCTTGGCAGCGGGGGCAACGCGCCGCACCGTCCAGCGCATCAACAGCATATAAAGGCCAAACCAGACCAGAAGCGGCAACATCAACCGCGGATCCGCATCAGCCAGCAACACTGCCGCGCCCACCAGATAAGCAAGGGCAAACGTAACCGCATCAAAGGTTTGAAATGCCACTTCCCCGGCGGCAGGCGGGGTTTGCATGATCCGGTTGGCGATACGTCCGGCAAAATCATCTTCGAACCAGCCCACGGATTGGCGCAAAACATGGCGATGTGCGCGCCAACGGACGATTGTGCCGAAGTTCGGGATGATGCTGTTATTCAGCAGGCCCACATCCAACATCTGGAATACCGGCCGCAGTAACAGAATAAATAGCGCGACCAGGAACAGCTCGAAGCCGTGCAATGCCCAGACAGCCCCCGGTTCAGCCTGACCCATCAAGTCAACCAAGCGACCCATATAAAAGATCAACCAAACCTCGACAGCGGCAACGACAACCGACATGATTCCCGCAGCCCAAAACACCCGCTTGAACGGGCGCGCATAGCCCATCAGGAACGGCCAGAGGCGCGTTGGGGGCGTGTCGATTTCCTCGTAGGGTTCATAAGGATCGACGAGTTGTTCAAAAAAACGAAACACGGTTGGCTGGCCTTTGTCAGGGTTATCCTTGGGATATAGCCCCAATCACGCCTAAGCAAAACCCGCGACTGCTAGCGCAGCAACTCTGCGCGGGTGAGGGTGAATCCAGACGCGATCCAACGCTGTTCAGCGTTGCCAAGCGCCTTGCCCAAAGCCGGACCACTCAGGTCGAGCATGAAATCAGACGCGGCAAGCGGAAACGACTGGTTCGCCCCAAACACGGCCTTTTCAGCAAGCTTAGTGTCGAATTCCTGCCCCGCCATTGCCGCCCGCAGTGCAAGGATATCAACGGCGCGATCCGCGAACCGATAACCAAGTTCCTGCGCCGCCATGCCGTTACCAAGGCCTTCGCGAAGCTGCGAAAGGTGGGTCATTTCACGCTTCGTGAGGCGCAAAAGGTCGCCAGGATCCTCGCCGCCCAACGCTGCAAGGCGGCGTATCGGATCAGGGGCAAGCCCCGCCTGCCCTTCGACATGCATCAGAACGGCCAGCAACAAGGCATTTGATCCAGGCAAGATGCGCATCAGAACACCCGCGGCCGCCATCGCAGCGACAGATGGCGCGGGATCGGGCGCAGACAGTAGCTTGCGCATCTCGTGCCCGACCCGTTCGCGGGAAAGCTGGTCCAACCCGTCCGTATTGGCCGCGCAGGCAGCCAACCCATCGGCATCCAGCCCGTTTTCGGGATCGCCATACCAGGCATGGAACCGGAAAAAGCGCAGGATACGCAGATAGTCTTCGCGGATGCGCGCATCGGGGTCATCAATGAACCGCACGCGCCGCGCATGAAGATCATCCAGGCCACCCAGCGGATCGGCGACATTGCCATCAGGATCGACATAAAGCGCGTTCATCGTGAAATCGCGCCGCCGTGCATCATCAGTCATGTTACCAGCAAAGGCGACGACGGCACGGCGCCCGTCCGTATCGATATCCTTGCGGAAAGTCGTTACTTCAAATGGGACGTTTTCGGCAAGAATAGTGACTGTTCCGTGGTCAATCCCTGTCGGAATAGCCCGCAATCCCCGGGCCTTGGCCAGTTGCATGACAACCTCCGGCGGGGCATCGGTGGAAAGGTCGAGATCAGCAACAAGTTCACCCAGCAAGGTGTTGCGCACACAGCCGCCGACGAACCACGCCTGATATCCCGCATCCGTCAACACCGCGCAAACGCGGCGCGCTGGGACACTGCCAAGCCATTCAGGCGAAATGCGGGTCATACTGCCATCCGATCTGCGAGCGCGCGAAGCATGCGCGCTGTCGCACCCCAAACATAATAGGGACCATAGGGAACAGTGAAGTAGTAGCGCCGCTGCCCCTGCCAGATACGCGATTCGACATGGAAGTTCGCGATATCAAGAAGATGGGACAGGGGAACTTGAAACACTTCGCTGACTTCGCCCGCTTCGGCGCGTGGCTCGAACGGCTGGCGAATCAACCCGACGATCGGCGTGACGTGGAAACCGGTGACGGTTTCATGGCATGGCAATTCACCAAGGATTTCGACGTTGGCGCGCGGCAGGCCAATTTCTTCTTCGGTTTCGCGCAGCGCCGCATCAAGCAGGGTTGGATCGCCCGGGTCCTGCTTGCCCCCCGGAAAAGCGATTTGCCCCGGATGATGGCGCAAGCGCGGCGAGCGTTTGGTCAGAATCACCTGCGGGTGATCCCTAACCACAATGATCGGAACCAGGACGGCCGCCGGACGAAGAACCCTGTCAGGTGGCAGTTTGAGTTCAGGATTGAGATCGAAATCAGACGTGGCGGCCCCGTCCCTGGACAGGGCTGCCAAAAGGGTCTGCCTCAGATCAGGACGCATCATTGGGCGGGTCTGTCGCCTCGAAACCCAGGGTCTGCGGCTCGAATTCGTAGTGCGCGCCGCAAAACTGGCAATCGGCGGTAACGATTCCCTCGTCGGTCGTCATATGCGCGATATCCTTGGCCGAATAGATCGACAGGCTTTGGCGCACTTTTTCATCGGAACAGGAACACCCGAACTGAACGGGCTGCGGGTCAAACACACGCGGGCCTTCTTCGTGGAAAAGACGCACCAACAGTTCGGTGGGTTGCACCGTAGGCCCGATCAGTTCCAGCGCATCGACAGTATCAAGCAGCAGGTTGGCACGCGACCAGTTTTCACCCTCGTCCGCGTCAAGAATATCCGCCGCATCCAGCAAGCCTTGATCGCCGGACGCGCCATCAGTCGCAACAAACGGGGATGCCTTGGGCATGTGCTGCAGCATTACACCACCCGCGCGCCAGCTTTCGTTCTGGCCCGCCATCCGCGAGCGACCAAACGTCAGGGAAAACCGTGTCGGGAGCTGTTCGGATTGCGCGAAATAGGTCTCAGCACAGGTCGCAAGTGACCCGCCAGCGATTGGCGTGATCCCTTGATAGGGCGTCATGTCGGCGCCCTGATCAATCAACACTGCAAAATAACCCTTGCCGATCTGGCTGAACGGATCGGCGTTGTGATCCAGCCGTTCCGCATCATAGCTTGCATAGGCGCGGATCTGCGCCGGTTCGCCATCGGCTTTGGGTGCGTAGTAATCCGTGGCGATGATGCGCGCCGCACCCTCACCGCGCACCTGTAGCGACAGCTTCCAACGCAGCTTGATCGACTGACCGATCAGCGCCGTCAACAATGACATTTCCGCAACCAAAGCCTCGATCGACGCGGGATAATTGTGCTGGCTCAGCACTTGGTCCAGAACGCCATCAAGGCGCGCAACGCGCCCACGGATATCCGAGGCATCAAGCTGAAATGGCAGGACAGTATCGTCCCAGGCGATTTGAGAGCCGAGGGTCATGGGGTTTCCTTAGACGTCGGGGGTTGGCATACCGCGTCCATATAGGTGCGGCAAGCAAAGGTCCAAGGGGTTATGATCAGACGATACGGCGAAGCCGTGGTATCAAAGCAACGCTATGTCCATCGCGCCGGCGCCTATGCGGTGCTGCCACGCAACGGCAAGCTGCTGGTGACACTGCAAACCCATCCCCGCGTCGAGGTGCAACTGCCCGGCGGTGGCATTGATCCCGGTGAAAGCACTGTGCGCGCTTTGCACCGCGAAGTATTCGAGGAAACCGGCTGGCACATTGCGGCCCCGCGCCGTTTGGGCGCGTTCCGCCGCTTTGTCTATATGCCCGAATATGACATGTGGGCGGAAAAGCTGTGCCACATCTACATGGCCCGACCTGTGCGCCCGCATGGCCCCCCGTCCGAGGATGGACATACCGCGATGTGGCTCTCGCCCAGCGAGGCCTACCACGAACTTGGCAATGCGGGTGATGCCGATTTCGTCGCCCGGCTGTTTGGCCTCATCTCGCCTCGCTTGCCCTGACCCCGATAACCCGATATTGCCGCGCGCAACACGCAAGATGGAGACTGGCCCATGTCCGCACCCAAGAAAGTTGTCCTCGCCTATTCGGGCGGTCTGGATACCTCGATCATCCTGAAATGGTTGCAGACGGAATATGGCTGCGAGGTCGTGACATTTACCGCCGATCTGGGGCAGGGCGAAGAACTGGAACCCGCCCGCAAAAAGGCCGAGATGATGGGCGCGGCGTCGATCCACATCGAAGATCTGCGCGAGGAGTTCGTGCGCGATTTCGTCTTTCCGATGTTCCGTGCGAACGCGTTGTATGAGGGCCTGTATCTGCTTGGCACCTCTATCGCCCGCCCGCTGATTTCTAAGCGTCTGGTTGAAATTGCCGAGGCCGAGGGCGCCGATGCGGTTGCCCATGGCGCGACCGGCAAGGGCAACGATCAGGTTCGGTTTGAGTTGGCCTGCTACGCACTGAACCCCGACATCAAAGTGATTGCGCCATGGCGCGAATGGGATCTGTCCAGCCGCACCAAACTGATTGATTTCGCCGAGAAGAACCAGATCCCGATTGCCAAGGACAAACGCGGCGAAGCGCCGTTCAGCGTGGATGCAAACCTGCTGCACACATCATCCGAAGGCAAGGTTCTGGAAGACCCCGCCGAGGTTGCGCCCGATTACGTTTACCAGCGCACAGTTGCGCCCGAAGACGCACCAAACACGCCTGAATTTATCGAAGTAGGGTTTGAGCGCGGCGATGCCGTGTCAATCAACGGCACAGCGATGTCGCCTGCGACGATCCTGACCAAGCTGAACGAACTAGGCGGCAAGCACGGCATTGGCCGGCTGGATTTTGTCGAGAACCGCTTTGTCGGAATGAAATCGCGCGGCATCTATGAAACGCCCGGCGGCACGGTCCTGCTTGAGGCGCATCGCGGGATTGAACAGATCACGCTGGACAGCGGCGCGGGGCACCTGAAGGACAGCCTGATGCCGCGTTACGCCGAACTGATTTACAACGGCTTCTGGTTCTCGCCCGAACGCTTGATGTTGCAAGCCGCGATCGACAAATCGCAGGAGCACGTGACCGGGACCGTGCGGTTGAAACTGTATAAGGGCGCCGCCACCTGCGTTGCCCGCTGGTCGGATCATTCGCTGTATTCCGAAGCACACGTGACGTTTGAAGACGACGCCGGTGCCTACGATCAAAAGGACGCGGCAGGGTTTATCCAGTTGAACGCGCTGCGCCTGAAACTGCTTGCGGCACGTGATCGTCGGCTAAAAAAATGACGTTGCAGCGGCGGGAAATCGTTTGGGATCACCTGCGCCCGCTGTTCGACCTGAAGGTCGCGGTCGGGCAGGAGGGCCAAGTCGCCCCGAACGAAATCACGCTCGCACAGCAGCCCTACGATCCGGCGTCCTATGTTTGGGGCCTGTGGGACGGCGAAACGCTGGTAGGCCTGTTGGGCATGATCCATCCGCTTGAAAGCGACGAGATGGAAGACGGTGATGACTACGGCGCGGCCTATATCTGGCGGCTGATGATCGGTGCCGATCATCAGGGCAAAGGATACGGACGCAAAGCCATCGCGCTGGCGGGTGAGGTCGCAACCGAATGGGGCTTGCCGCGCATCTGCCTCACGTTCGTCGACAAGGCCGGAGGCGCTGAAGGTTTTTATCTGAAATGTGGTTTTCAGCGCACCGGTCGCATTGACGACGGAGAGCTTGAGATGGTCAGGGATGTCTGACCAAGATCAGATCGCCTGCGTCTGCATTTTTTCGTAGAACGGCAGCGCCGCGCTCACCAGCTTTGCATCATGCCCTGACAGGACCGGCAATGGCCCTTCCGCTCCGGCGAATCCTGTGCTGCGGTGCACGGCCCCATACCAGTGGCGTGCCCAGATGCCATCGGATTTGTGGCCGCCCGCGGGCCAGGTCAGCATCGCGGGATCAAAGGGCAAGTCGATGATTGCACATAGTTTTTTCAGCATTCCGGCGGGATCGTCGCGGATATCGTGGCTGTCGATGACCACGCCACCAACCTTGTCGAACACTTCGACCTGTTGGCGGAAACCGATGTCGTCCAGCGTTACTTCATCGCGTTTCGCACCATAGCTGGCAACCACGCGGGCGGGGTGGCGGATCAGGTGGATATTGATGCAATCCTTGGCCCAGTCCATCGGGAAACCCTCCAGCATGTGCAGACCCATATGCTTCATGTAGAAGTTGGGTTTTTCGTCAGGAATCGATCCTGAACACATGGCCGCGATCATGTCGGGATCACCTTCGTGGGCGGCGATAATTTCATCCCGCATGGGGTGATCGGCACCGGAATGACGCAGGTAGGCGGCATAAAACGGTTCGTCCCAGACCGCGAAATCGGGGCGGTTGCCAAAGGCATACATCATTGCTGTAGAGAGGTTGCGTGGCCCCGACCACATGGCGATTTTCATGATATGGAATCCGTATGGAAAACGTATGGAAAACGTGTGGACGTCATCTGGCGATCTGCGCGGCGATCAAGCCTTTGTAAAGGTCGCGCAAACGCTGGGTCATCGGCCCCATGTCGCCACTGCCGATCTGGCGGCCATCAATTTCGCTGACCGGGGTCTGTGCGCCGAACGTGCCTGTCAAGAACGCCTCGTCGGCGCCATAGGTATCGACGAGGGAAAAGTTGCGTTCAAACACCGGAATGTCGTTGGCGCGACACAGGTCGATCACCTTTTGACGGGTAATCCCGTTCATGCAGTAATCGCCGGTGCTGGTCCAAACCGCGCCCTTGCGCACGATGAAAAAATTACAGGCGTTGGTGGTGTTCACGAAGCCATTGATATCCAGCATCAGCGCCTCGTCCGCGCCGGCCTTTTCGGCGGCGATGCAGGCAAGGATGCAGTTCAGCTTGGAGTGGCTGTTGAGTTTGGGATCCTGGGTCATGGGCAAACCGCGCAAATGCGGCACAGTCGCCAGACGGATCGGGCGGGGCAGTTTGGGGCGCGAATGTTCCATGATAATCACGAAAGTCGGACCAAAACGGGACAAGGACGGGTGCTGGAACGGCAACACCTTGACCCCGCGTGTGATCATCAGGCGTGCGTGGACATCCGTGGTCATGCCGTTGGCTTTTTGTGTTTCTATCAAGGCCGAAATCACGCCTTCGCGGTCCATTCCGATATCCAGATCAATCGCCTTGGCGGCCTCGAACAGGCGGTCGATGTGTTCGTCCAGAAACGCCCATGTGCCATCATAAAGGCGCAAGCCCTCCCAGACGCCATCGCCCAGCATAAAGCCGCTGTCATAAACGCTGACCGTAGCCTGATCCCGCGCCTTTAGCTGGCCATCAACGTAGATCAGGATGTTCTGGTTGCGCTGATCGTCTTCGGCCTGATGGGTTGTGACGTTGTCTGGCATGATTCCTCCGGCTTTTCGGGCAGGCTAGGGCGGGGCGGCAAATGTTCCAATGGGTAAAACGCCCGTGAGCTCACGCTGCGGTGAGTTGAAGCGATCTGCCCCTTGGCGCAGGGTGGCACAAAGAGGAGATCGCCATGACCCGCCGTTCGCGCAATATCAAAACCGCCGTCCTTTCGCTTGCGATTGTGTTGGGCTTTGCCCTTCATTCATCGCCCGCAGCGGCGCGCGATGTTCAGACGACCGTGCTGGCTGGCGGATGTTTCTGGTGCATCGAGGCAGACTTCGAAAAGGTGAGCGGTGTGATTTCAGTCGTATCCGGATTTTCCGGCGGCACCACCGTAAACCCGACCTATCGCGACGTGACGCGCGGCGGCACAGGCCATTACGAAGTTGTCGAAATTACCTATGACGCTGACCGCGTGTCTTATGGCCAATTGCTGCACAGCTTTCTGCGCTCGGTTGATCCAACGGACGCCGGTGGGCAATTCTGTGATCGGGGTGACAGCTATCGCACGGCCATCTTCGTCTCTAATCAGGCCGAACAGCAGGCTGCACAGGCAGCAATTGCCCAAGCCCAGCGCGATCTTGGGCAGCGGATTGTGACGCCAATCTTGGCCACTGCGCCCTTCTATGCTGCCGATGCGAGCCATCAGGATTATTATCGCGGAACAGGTCGCGTTGTGACACGTGGCGGAATCAAGACCCAAGCCGACGCTTACAAATTCTATCGTGAAGGCTGTGGCCGTGATGCCCGCGTTCGCCAGCTTTGGGGAAGCGCCGCGCCCTTTGCCAACTAGGGCTGAAACGCCTGAACTTCGGACAGGTCGGGAATAACGTCAGCCGTGCCATGGCGCGTGACCATCAGCGCGCCAGCCTTCGCGGCAAGCGCAAGTGCCTGCTCCATCGGTAGCCCGCGATCAAGACCGGCAAGAACGTAACCGGTAAACGTGTCGCCCGCACCCGTCGTATCAACGGGCGTCACCGGAATGGCGGGAACGACAACTTCGCCCTTGGCCCCGAACCATTTTGCACCGTCCGCACCAAGTGTAACAATCACATCGGCAACACCCAGGTCTTGGGGCGCCGTGCCCGTCGCGGCGCGCAACTGTTCTGCCTCGACCTCGTTCAAGATCAGAAAATCGAGGTGTTCAAGGACGCGCTGCACAGCTGTCGCGGAAAACGGCGCGGCGGCATAGGCGACTTTGAGACCCATTTTCCGACCGATCTGCGCCGCGACTTTTTGCAGGTTGGTTTCATTCTGGAACACAAGCCAGTCACCGGTTTCGGCCTCGCTGAGTGCGCCTTCAAGCGTTGCGAGCGGGATTTCGTGGTTCGCGGAAGGATGCAAGACGATCGCATTTTCACCGTGCTGGTCAACCATGATGATGGCCTGCGCCGTGTCATGATCGACCTCGGTGATGTGGCGGATGTCGACACCGTATTCCAACAGGCGCTCCACCGTCCAACGCCCGTCTGCACCAACCGCACCGATATGGTTCACGCGGGCGGCGGCACGTGCGGCGGCAACCGACATATTCGCGCCCTTGCCGCCCAGAAATATCTTGCGCCCCGTCGAGGCAAGCGTTTCACCCGGGGCCGGAATATGCGGGACCGCATAAACCATATCGACGTTGATCGACCCGAGGTTCCAGATTGCCATGCTACCCGACCTTGCAGGCGGCGATGACGGCCATGTTCAGAATGTCGTTCACGGTCGACCCAGTCGAACAAATCTGGATCGGCTTGTCGATACCACTCAGGATTGGGCCAATCACCGTTGCGTCACCCATTTCCTGCATCAGCTTGACCGAAATCGAGGACGAGTGCCGCGCGGGCACGACCAGAACATTGGCAGGTCCTGTCAGGCGCGAAAACGGATAGGCCTCTTGGGCGCGGGGATTCAGAGCGACATCGACGGCCATTTCACCCTCGTATTCAAAGTCCACGCCGCGCTTATCCAGAACCACTGGCGCTTGATGCATCTTCTCGGCCCGTTCGGACACGGGGTAGCCAAAGGTCGAAAAGCTGACAAAGGCCACGCGCGGTTCAAGACCCAAGTCACGCGCAACGGCGGCGCCCCGTTCGGCGATATCAGCCAGATCGTTTTCATCGGGCCATTCGTGCACCAGCGTGTCGCCCAATAGCACGATCTTACCTTTGTGCAGGATTGCGGAAATGCCCGCAGCGCCATCCTTGGGTTGCGCATCAAAGACATGGTTGATCAGTTCGAGAACATGCGCGGATTTGCGCGTCGCGCCCGTGACCATCCCGTCGGCATGACCATGCGCCAGCATCAGCGCCGCAAAAACGTGCCGGTCGCGCGAGGCAAGGCGGTGGATATCCTGACGGTCCTGCCCTTTGCGCTGGAGGCGTTCATAAAGGAAGGCCTTGTAGGTATCGAGGTGATCGGTGTTGGCGGCGTTCACCACGCGCAATTCACGCACCGCATCGCCCAGGCCTTCGGCTTCGAGTTTGGATTTCACGTCAGCCTCGCGGCCCACCACAAGCGCGCGCCCAAGTCCGGATCGCTGATACAAAACGGCGGCGCGCAACACGCGCGGATCATCACCCTCTGCAAAAACGACAGTTGATTGCGCGGCCTTGGCGCGGGCATGAATACCGCGCAGGATCGAGGCTGTCGGATCCATGCGCGATTTCAGCGAGGCCTCGTAACCATCCATATCGACGATTGGCCGCCGTGCAACGCCGGTTTCCATTCCCGCGCGGGCAACGGCCGTGGGAATGCGGTGAATCAACCGCGGGTCAAAAGGTGTCGGGATAATGTAGTCGCGCCCGAACGTCAGCTTGCGGCCATAGGCCATGGCAACTTCGTCGGGCACATCTTCGCGCGCAAGGTCGGCAAGCGCCTGGGCGCAAGCAATCTTCATTTCATCGTTGATCCGGCGGGCATGAATATCAAGCGCGCCGCGAAACAGATAGGGAAACCCAAGAACGTTATTGACCTGATTGGGATAGTCGCTGCGCCCGGTTGCAACGATCGCATCAACGCGCACGGCGTGGGCATCTTCGGGGGTGATTTCGGGGTCGGGGTTGGCCATTGCAAAAATGACCGGATTGTCGGCCATGCTTTGCACCATTTCAGGTGTCACGGCACCTTTGACCGAAACACCAAGAAACACATCGGCGTCAACCATCGCCTCTTCGAGTGTGCGCGCCTTTGTCTTGGCGGCGTGTGCCGATTTCCACTGGTTCATGCCTTCGGTGCGACCCTGGTAGATCGCACCTTTTGTGTCGCACAGAATGCAATTGTCGTGCTTTGCGCCCATTGACTTGATCAGTTCGATACACGCAATCCCCGCCGCGCCCGCACCATTCACGACAATGCGCACGTCTTCGATTTTCTTGCCTGACAGGTGCAGCGCGTTCAGCAATCCAGCGGCACAGATCACGGCTGTCCCGTGCTGATCATCGTGGAAAACGGGTATGTCCATTTCCTCTTTGAGGCGCTGTTCGATGATGAAGCATTCGGGTGCCTTGATGTCTTCAAGGTTAATGCCGCCAAAGGTTGGCCCCATCAGGCGCACCGCATTGCAAAATGCATCAGGGTCTTCGGTGTCCAGCTCGATGTCGATGGAATTCACATCGGCAAAGCGTTTGAACAAAACCGCTTTGCCCTCCATCACCGGCTTGCTGCCCAGCGCACCGATATTACCCAGCCCCAGAACGGCCGTGCCGTTGGAAATCACGGCAACAAGATTGCCTTTGTTGGTGTAGTCATAGGCAAGTTCAGGGTTCGCCGCGATCTCTTCGCAGGGCACGGCAACACCGGGGGAATAGGCAAGCGACAAATCGCGCTGTGTTGTCATCGGGACGGTTGCCTGAATCTCGAATTTGCCGGGCGTTGGCTCAAGATGGAAGGCCAGCGCATCCTCGCGCGTGACTCGTGATTTCGACATGTCTCTCTCCCGTAGCGTCGCGCTGTTCTAACGGGTCAGGGCAGGGGGCCGCAACGCCTTCGTTTTCGACTTTTGTCGCTAACACTGGGCCTGTAGGGTCGCGGTGATACCTTGGGGGTTGAATGAACACCGCGCAACACACCGTAACGCCAATGATGGCGCAGTTTCTTGAAATCAAGGCGGGGCATCCTGATGCGCTGCTGTTTTATCGCATGGGCGATTTCTACGAGATGTTCTTTGACGATGCGGTTGCCGCCGCCGAGGCGCTGGATATCGCGCTGACCAAGCGGGGCAAACACAACGGCGAAGATATTCCGATGTGTGGTGTGCCGGTACATAGCGCGGAAGGGTATTTGCTGACGCTGATCCGCAAAGGGTTTCGTGTTGGGGTGTGCGAGCAGATGGAGGACCCGGCCGAAGCGAAAAAGCGCGGATCCAAGTCCGTTGTTCGCCGCGAGGTGGTGCGCCTGGTCACGCCCGGCACGCTGACCGAGGATTCGCTGCTGGATGCGCGCAAGCACAACTTTCTGGCCGCCTTTGCCGAGGTGCGAAATGACGCGGCTTTGGCTTGGGTCGATATTTCGACTGGCGAGGTGCGTGTCATGGCCTGCACGCCTGTACGACTGGGGCCGGAATTGGCGCGGCTTGCCCCGCGCGAGGTGCTGATGACCGAAGCAGGTGAGGCAAGTTATGGTGAAACAGTCTCGGATTCCGGTGCTGCGCTGACCTGTCTGGGGAATGCCGCGTTTGATAGCACAAGTGGTGAAAAGCGACTGCTATCGCTTTATGGGGTCGCGTCTCTCGATGCCTTTGGGTCGTTCACGCGGGCCGAGGTTTCGGCCCTGGCCGGCCTGATCGAGTATCTTGATATCACGCAAAAGGGGAACCTGCCGTTGCTGCGCCCGCCTGTGCAGGAAGGGCAGGTCAAAACGATGCAGATCGACGGCCCGACACGTCGGTCGCTTGAATTGACCCATGCGCTGGCGGGTGGGCGCGCGGGGTCGCTGTTGTCGGTGATTGACCGCACGGTGACTGCGGGTGGCGCGCGGGTGCTGGAACGGCGGTTGTCTTCGCCGTCGTGTGATCTGGCCGTAATAGGCGCGCGCCATGATGCGATTGCCGCGATGCTGGATAACACGCGGCTGATGGCTGATATTCGCGCTGTCTTACGCGGCGTTCACGATGTGGACCGCGCGTCTTCACGTCTGGCACTGGGGCGCGGTGGCCCGCGCGACCTTGCCGCGATTCGCAATTCGTTGGCTGAAGGCGAGAAGTTGTTTGATATGGTGTCGGACGCTGAACTGCCGGTAGTCTTGGCCGACGCGCGGGCTGATTTGACAGACCACGATGAGTTACACGAACTTCTGGATGCCGCCTTGGTGGCGGAACCACCGCTTCTTGCGCGCGATGGCGGGTTTATTGCTGCCGGATTTGACGACGATCTGGATGAGGCGCGCAAGCTGCGCGACGAGGGGCGCTCGGTTATTGCATCGCTTCAGGCGCAGTATGTGGCGGCAACCGGAATCAATGCGCTGAAGATCAAACACAACAATGTGCTGGGTTACTTCATCGAAACCACAGCGACCCACGCCGAAAAGATGCTGGCACCGCCCCAGAACGAGACATTCATCCATCGCCAGACCACGGCCAATCAGGTGCGGTTCACCACGCTGGAACTTAGCGAGCTGGAAACCAAGATTCTGAACGCAGGTGGGCGGGCGTTAGAGATCGAAAAGAGACTCTATTCCAGCTTAACTGACGCTGTTTTGGAAAAGGCTGCGCCTGTCAGCAGTCTGGCGCAGGCCTTGTCAGAGTTCGATTTTGCCACGGCACTGGCCGATCTGGCGCGCGCGCAGGACTGGTGCCGCCCCGTGATGGAAGACAGCCGCGCCTTTGCGGTAACGGGCGGGCGCCATCCTGTCGTTGAGCGCGCGCTGCAAAAAGAAGGCGCGCCGTTTGTCGCCAACGATTGCGGCCTGACAGACGCACCGATCTGGTTGCTGACCGGCCCGAATATGGCGGGTAAGTCAACGTTTCTGCGCCAGAACGCCCTGATCGCCGTGCTGGCGCAGGCAGGCAGCTATGTGCCGGCGCGCGAAGCGGTGATCGGCGTGGTCAGCCAGTTGTTCAGTCGTGTCGGCGCCTCGGACGATCTGGCGCGGGGCAGGTCGACGTTTATGGTTGAAATGGTGGAAACAGCGGCGATCCTGAACCAAGCCGACGATCGCGCGCTGGTTATACTGGACGAAATCGGCCGCGGTACGGCCACGTATGACGGGCTGTCGATAGCCTGGGCCACGCTGGAACATCTGCATGATGTAAACCGCTGCCGCGCGCTGTTTGCCACGCATTACCACGAAATGGCGGCGCTGTCGGCCAAGCTGGACGGTGTTGATAATGCGACTGTGACCGTCAAGGAATGGGACGGCGATGTCGTATTCCTGCACGAAGTAAAGCGCGGCACGGCGGATCGCAGCTATGGTGTGCAGGTGGCGCGATTGGCTGGGCTTCCGCCCGCAGTCGTGGAACGCGCAAAAGTGGTGCTGGAGGCCCTCGAAAAAGGTGAGCGCGAAGGGGGTAGCACTCAAAAGGCGCTGATCGACGACTTGCCGCTGTTTTCAGCGACACCTGCCGCACCCGCCCCGCAAGCGCGCCGTGAAAGCGCGATTGAGGCTGCGTTAGAGGCGGTTCACCCCGATCAGATGACACCACTGGAAGCGCTGGAGGCGCTATATCGGCTTAAGGACCTGGGCAAGTAACCAGATACTAGCTGGCCGGTGTCGAGGAAACGCCAACCTGCGCGGGACGTAGTAGGCGATCATGCAACATAAAGCCGCTGGCGGAGACCTGAATGATATCGCCCGCCTTGGTGCCCGGCAGGGGCGCTTCGAACATGGCTTCGTGCATCTGCGGATCAAAGCGTTCGCCAACGTCGGGGCGGATCACCTCGACGCCGTGCTTTTTGAAAACGTTGCGCAACTCGCGCATGGTCAGTTCCACACCTTCAAGCAGTGCCTTGTCGCCGTCTTTGCCGTCCTCGGTCGCCATCAGCAAGGCACGCTCGAGGCTGTCATAGACGGGCAGCATATCGCGGGCGAGCTTGGACCCACCATAGTTTTCAGCCTCGCGCCGGTCACGTTCGGCGCGCTTGCGGGTGTTTTCGGCATCGGCGAGCGCACGCATGAAACGGTCGCGCATGTCGTCACGCTCGCGCTTCAGTTCCTCGATTGCATCAACCGAATCCAGCGACTCCAGTTCGTCTTCAACTTCGGCCTCCTGGGCCAGCATGGGGTCGTTTTCCGCAACCATTTCGCGGGCGATTTCTTCGTCTGTCTTACGCTCTGCCATCGTTTTCTTTTCCTTAGCCGCGGTCAGCGATCATCTTTCCGACCAGCTGCGCGGTATAATCCACAATCGGCACAATCCGCCCATAGTTCAGACGGGTCGGCCCAATGACACCCACGGCGCCAATGATCTTACGATCAGCGTTCATATATGGAGAGACGACCAGAGAGGAACCCGAAAGTGAAAAAAGTTTGTTCTCGGAGCCGATAAAAATACGAACACCGTCGCCTTCTTCGGTCAGATCAAGGAAATCAGCGATATCGCGCTTGCGTTCAAGATCATCAAACAGGGTGCGGATGCGATCAAGGTCTGCCTCGTCGCCCTGTTCACCAATCAGATTGCCGCGGCCACGCACGATCAACCTTTCGGTTGATTCGCCCTTGTCCGTCCAGACGGCCAGCCCCTCTTCGACCATGGTGCGGGCCAGCGTATCAATTTCCTGACGCCGCCTGGTGATCTCGCGCCGCATCAGGCTGCTGAGTTCGGACAACGTGCGCCCTTCGGCCAAGGCATTCAGAAAATTCGCCGCTTCGCGCATGGACGCAGGCGTTTGACCGGGCGATGGTGTAAAGACGCGGTTTTCAACGTGGCCATCCGCAAAAACCAGAACCGCGAGGGCGCGATCAGGCGCAAGGGACACAAATTCGATGTGCTTGATGGCCGCTTCGTGCTTGGGCGTCAAAACAAGACTGGCCCCACGCGTCACTCCGGACAGGGCCGAGCCGACCCGATCCAGCAACGCGCTAACGTCGGAATCATTCGCCCCACGGCTTTCGTCAATTTTCGCGCGGTCATCTTGATCAAGGTCGCCAACTTCAAGCAAGCCATCAACGAACATGCGCAAGCCGGTTTGGGTCGGGATGCGGCCGGCGCTGACATGCGGAGACCCAAGCAGGCCAAGATGTTCGAGGTCTTGCATCACATTGCGGATCGTCGCCGCGCTGACACTTTCAGTCATTGAACGCGTCAGGGTCCGCGACCCGACAGGCGCGCCGGTTTCCAGATAGCCCTCGACGACGCGGCGAAACACTTCGCGCGAACGGTCGTTCATATCCTGAAAGATGGGTCCGGTTTCTGGCATGGCCCTTGACTTTTTGAACGCCGGTCAACGTAGAACGGCTGATCACATGGGGTCAATCGGTCTTGGCTTTGTGGCGTGTGGCGCGTATCCCCGTGACGAAACCAACACAAGGGATTTTCATATGCGCCCCTCTGGACGTCAGACAAACGAAATGCGGACCGTAACCATTGAAACAGACGTGACCCGCCATGCCGAAGGGTCTTGTTTGATCAAGTGCGGTGACACGCATGTTCTTTGCACCGCGTCGATTGATGAACGTGTCCCACCGTTTCTAAAAACTCGGGCCTTGGCTGGGTCACTGCGGAATACGGCATGCTGCCGCGCGCAACCCATACAAGGATGCGGCGCGAGGCCAAGAACGGGCAATCGGGACGCACGCAGGAAATTCAGCGCCTGATCGGGCGGTCCTTGCGCGCGGGCGTTGATCGCGTTGCGCTGGGCGAACGACAAATCGTTGTGGATTGTGATGTGATTCAGGCCGATGGCGGAACCCGCTGCGCGTCGATCACGGGTGGTTGGGTCGCGCTGAAACTGGCCGTGAACAAGCTGATGAAAGCGGGCGACGTCATCAGCGACCCTTTGATTGATCCAGTTGCCGCAATCAGCTGCGGGATATTTGCGGGGCAGGCTGTGCTTGATCTGGATTACCCCGAAGACAGCGAAGCCGGCGTTGATGGCAATTTCGTCATGACTGGGTCACAACTGATCGAGGTGCAAATGTCGGCCGAGGGCGCGACCTATTCCCGCGCACAGATGGACGCGCTTCTTGATCTGGCGGAAAAGGGTGTGGACGAGCTGGTGGCACTGCAAAAAGCGGCCACAGCATGACGCGAAGGTTTGAAGGCAGCGCATTGGTGATCGCGACCCATAACGCGGGCAAGCGCGACGAAATCGCGGCGCTGCTTTCGCCCTTCAAGGTGACGCTGACATCAAACGCCGACCACGGGCTGCCCGAACCGGAAGAAACAGAAACGACCTTTGCCGGGAACGCGCGGATCAAGGCACATGCGGCATCACAGGCCACCGGATTGCCCGCGCTAGCCGACGACAGCGGCATTGAAATCGACGCGCTTGACGGCGCGCCCGGCGTTTACACGGCTGATTGGGCAGAGACGCCGCAGGGGCGTGATTTTGACCATGCGATGCGTGTGACCTGGGACAAGCTGGAAAAGATCAACGCGCCGGAACCCCGCACGGCCCGATTTTGCTGCACATTGGTTCTGGCTTGGCCCGACGGTCACGACGAGGTTTTCGCGGGCGTCATGGCGGGCCAAATTGTATGGCCAATGCGGGGCGATCAGGGGCACGGGTATGATCCCATCTTTCAGCCTGACGGGTTCGATGTGACCTTTGGCGAAATGGACCGCTGGAAAAAGAACGAGATCAGCCACCGCGCCGATGCGTTCAAGAAACTGATCGCAGGCTGCTTTGCCTGAGGCGTTCGGGCTGTATATTCACTGGCCGTTTTGTCAGGCCAAATGCCCCTATTGCGATTTCAACTCGCATGTCGCGCGTCACATTGATCAGAAACGCTGGCTGGCTGCATACGTTGCTGAAATTGCGCGTGTTGGCGCGCTCACAAGCGGCCGCACGCTCACGAGCGTTTTTTTCGGAGGAGGCACACCAAGCCTGATGGACCCGGAAACCGTTGACGGGATCATGGCTGCGGTGCGCGCGACCTGGCCGCTTTCAAACACGATAGAAGTCACGCTTGAGGCCAATCCGACCTCGATCGAAGCAGGACGGTTTCATGGATATCAACAGGCCGGTGTGAACCGGATCTCGATGGGCATTCAGGCGCTGAACGGTGATGATCTGCAGGCTTTGGGACGGCTGCACAGCGTCGCCGAAGGTCTGGCCGCTTTTGAAACAGCGCGAAGCATTTTTGATCGGGTGAGTTTCGATCTGATCTATGCACGGCAAAAGCAGGGCGTTGCCGATTGGCGCGCCGAGCTGGAACGCGCACTGGCGCTGGGGTTGGACCATTTATCGCTATATCAACTGACCATCGAGGAGGGCACAGCCTTTGGTGATCGCTATGCCATTGGCAAGCTGCACGGCCTGCCCGACGAAGACCTTGGGGCAGATCTTTATGAGGTGACACAAGAGGTATGCGACATGGCCGGCCTGAACGCATATGAAGTCTCTAATCATGCCAAAAACGGACTTGAGAGCGCGCACAACCTGACCTATTGGCGCTATCAGGACTATGCCGGGGTTGGCCCTGGCGCGCACGGGCGCCTGACACTGGACGGGACGAAATACGCAACCGAGACCGAACTGGCGCCCGGAAAATGGCTGGAACTGGTCGAGACTGCTGGGTCGGGCGAAAACCTGCGCGGCGCGCTTTCGGCAGAGGGCGAATTTGCCGAACGTCTGTTGATGGGTCTGCGGTTAAAGGAGGGGGTGCTGTTAGGGCCCGTTCCAGACCGGCATTTAGAAACTTTATTCAATAATATCAACGATTTAGAGCGCATGGGGTTTATTGAATACCAAGACGATCTTTTGCGCGTGACGCCAAATGGTCGCCCGGTATTGAATGGCGTCTTGCGAACATTGCTGACAGATTAACCGCCAGACAGCGCGCGCAGCAGGTCGTCCAGCTGTTCAAGGTTTCGGTAATTCAGCGTCAGCTTTCCACTTTCACCATCTGCGCCGGGATCAATCTGAACACCCATTCCCAATGCGGCCGACAGCTCCTTTTCAATCTGAACCGTATCCGCGTCCTTTGCGCGTGGCTTTGGCATTCGTTTTGGTTTGCTGACGCCTTTGCGCACAAGTTTTTCGGCATCACGCACTGAAAGCCCGTCACGTACAATCTTTTGGGCAAGCTCTAGCGGATTATCTTGACCAACAAGGGCACGGGCGTGGCCTGCGCTCAATCGACCTTCGGACACCAGCGATTGAACGCTTTCGGGCAGCGTAAGAAGGCGCATGAGGTTGGCAATGTGGCTGCGGCTTTTGCCAAGGGCTGTGCCGAGCTTGTCTTGTGTATGGCCAAAGCGATCCATGAGCTGGCGATATCCGGCTGCCTCGTCGATTGCATTCAGATCGGCGCGCTGGATATTTTCGATAATCGCAACCTCAAGGACTTCGGTATCCGTAAAGTCCCGCACCAAAACAGGTATTTCATGAAGCTGTGCGCGTTGCGCCGCGCGCCAGCGGCGTTCACCGGCGACAATTTCGTATTTCGAATTGTCACTTGGCTTGCGCCGGACAATCAGGGGCTGAATGATCCCCTTCTCGCGCACAGAAGCCGTCAGGTCGTTCAGGCTTTCTTCATCAAAGCTACGTCGCGGCTGATCAGGATTTGGTTCAACCGCCTCGATTGGCACCAATAGATCGGGACGGCGCGGACGATCGGATTGGGTGGCGTCATCGGACTGGGCGACATCGGACATCAATGCTGACAGGCCGCGGCCCAGCCCTCTGTTGTTCTTCTTGGCCATTGTTACACCTTTTCGCTTTGTTCACGGGCTATCAGCTCTTGTGCGAGGTCGCGATATGCAACGCTTCCCTTTGAAAGCGGGTCATAATCCAGCGCGGGCATCGCATAGGACGGCGCTTCACTTAGGCGAACGTTGCGCGGAATCATCGTCTTGAAAACAAGATCGCGCAAATTCTCGCGTGCGTCGGCCTCGACCTGCTGGGACAGGTTGTTGCGGCGGTCATACATCGTCAACACGATCCCCTCGATTCGAAGGCCCTTGTTTGCCGACTGGCGCACTTCCCGGACTGTCATCATCAACTGGGACAACCCTTCGAGGGCAAAAAACTCGCTTTGCAGCGGCACCAAGACGGAATGCGCCGCAACCATCGCGTTCACCGTCAAAATGTTGAGCGAAGGTGGGCAATCAATCAAGATGTAGTCAAGATCGAGCGCGTCAAACGCCGGCTGGCGAAGCGCGTCGTGCAGCAAAAAGCTGCGTTTTTCATTGGCGGTCAGCTCGATATCGGCCGAACTGAGATCTGTCGTTGCGGGTATGATTGACAGGTTGTCAACATTGGTCGGCTGCACGATTTCGTCGGGAGCGATATCGCCCAACAAAAGGTCATAGGTTGTCAGATCGCGGTCTTCATTTTCGATGCCCAAGCCGGTCGACGCGTTGCCTTGGGGGTCAAGATCAACCAGCAGGACATTTCGCCCGCATTCAGCGAGCGCCGCGCCCAAGTTAATTGTCGTCGTCGTCTTGCCAACCCCGCCTTTTTGGTTCGCCACCGCGATGATTTTCGTTTCTTTTGAACGACTAAAGTCAGGCACGGGTGATCCCTTCGATCTTGAGAATGCTGGCGTGTTGATCGGTGATACTTTGGATTTCGGTCAAGGCAAAGTGCCAATCCTTGCGCGCGGCGGCAATCTCGTCAGCGGCGCGCGCGCCTTTGGGAAAGATCGCGCATCCCCCTTGGGCCAGATGTCGCGACGTCAGACCAAGAAGTTGAGGCAGACCAGCAAGGGCGCGGGCGCTTACGATTTCTGCGTCCAATGGCTGAATTCCCTCGATGCGGTCACAAATGACATGGCAGCTCAGATCAAGTTCACGCGCGGCCGTTCGCAAAAAGGCGGCCTTGCGCTGGTCGCTTTCCACCAGCAAAACTTCGGCATCTGCGTTCATCTCTTGCGCCAGCGTGGCAATCACGATTCCCGGAAAGCCGCCACCGCTCCCTAGATCGGCCCAGCGTTGCCACTTTTTCGGCGCAGCATTGAATATTTGCGCAGAATTTAGGATGTGCCGCTTCCAGATGTCTTCAACCGTTGCCTTTGAGACCAGGTTTATTCCCTTGGTCCACTTTTTCACGAGCAGTTCAAAAGCGCGCAGCTTTTCAAATGTTTCACGTGAAACATTCAGGCCAGCGTAAAGTTCGCAACGGCCCTGGTCGGTCATGCTGTTTTGCGATCTCTGGTTTTGCGCAGGTGCGCAAGAATCAGGACCAAGGCGGCTGGCGTCATGCCGTCTATTCTCGCTGCATGTGCCAATGTCCGCGGGGCGGCCAAGCTAAGCTTGCTGGCCAGTTCATTTGACAGCCCAGGCATGCCTTCATACGCGAAATCATGCGGAATTTCATGTGCTTCGTCACGCGCCAGCCCTTCGATTTCTTTCAACTGACGCGCGATATAGGTTGCATACAGGGCGTCCCGCTTGATCTGGGTGCGCGCGGCCGGGGTGACCCGCGCAAGCGACGGTTCGATGCCCAGAAGATGAAAAAACTCGGCATCCGCCAGTGTCAGCGCATTGTAGCCGTCCCGCGTCTGGCTATCAGGGTTCACGCGAATACCCGCGTTGTGCAAGGCGCGCGCGCTGAACTTGCTTGCCCTCAGCTGGGCAATACCGCTCTCAAGCTCTGCCATTTTGTTGTCAAACGCCCGGCAACGTGCTTCGCCAATGATCCCCAGTGATTCGGCCAAGGGAGTCAAACGCTGGTCGGCATTGTCCGCACGCAAGGCCAGCCTGAATTCGGCACGGGATGTAAACATGCGATAAGGTTCCGTCACGCCGCGCATCACAAGGTCATCAACCATT
Organism: Octadecabacter sp. R77987; assembly: GCF_042466115.1. NCBI lineage: Bacteria > Pseudomonadati > Pseudomonadota > Alphaproteobacteria > Rhodobacterales > Roseobacteraceae > Octadecabacter > Octadecabacter sp. R77987. The sequence continues at coordinate 2,064,367 of NZ_JAXHBQ010000001.1, forward strand.
ACACCAATGTAGGATGTCGTTCTGCTGAACAAGACCGGGTCTTTCCCAAGTGCGACGTGCGCCGCATTCAAGCCCGCAACAAGACCCTGCGCCGCTGCTTCTTCATAGCCGGTCGTACCGTTGATCTGCCCGGCAAGGAAAAGCGAGGGCACAGCGCGCAGCTGCATATCAGGCCCAAGCGCCCTTGGGTCGACGTAATCATATTCAATCGCATAGCCGGGCTGGGTAATGCGAACATTCTCAAGCCCGTAGATCGATTTGACGTAGTTTTCCTGCACCTCGATCGGCAAGGAGGTCGAAATGCCGTTTGGATAAACAGTATCGTCATCAAGCCCTTCCGGCTCGAGGAAAACCTGATGCGAATCCTTGTCGGCAAACCTCACGACCTTGTCTTCGATTGACGGACAATACCGCGGGCCAACACCTTCGATATGGCCGCCATACATGGCCGACCGTTCAAGGTTTTCGCGAATTATATCATGGGTTTGGGCGTTTGTATGTGTTATCCCGCACGACACTTGCCGCGCGGTCGGCTGCGACGACAGAAACGAGAACATTTCAGGCGCGTCGTCGCCTGGCTGCATTTCCAGCATGTCCCAGGCAATCGTGCGGCCATCAAGGCGCGGCGGCGTGCCGGTCTTGAGCCGGCCAAGCGCGAGCCCGAAACCATCCAGACGTTCCGCGAGCCGTATCGACGGCTTCTCGCCGACCCGCCCACCAGGCCGTGAGGTATCACCGATGTGGATCACACCGCGCAAGAACGTGCCTGTGGTCAAAACCACGGCCTGCGCTGAAATGGTGCTTCCATCCGCCAAAACAACACCGGCAACACGGGTGCCAGACATGATCAGATCAACTGCTTCGCCTTCAACGACGGTCAGGCCTTGGGTTGCGCGAATCTCGTGTTGCATTTCGCGAAGGTAAATCGCGCGATCAGACTGCGCGCGCGGCCCTTGAACCGCTGGACCTTTCTTGCGGTTAAGCAACCGGAACTGGATGCCAGCAAGATCCGCCACGCACCCCATTACACCGCCAAGGGCATCAATTTCGCGAACAAGATGCCCTTTGCCCAGCCCGCCAATCGCCGGATTGCACGACATGACGCCAATGCCATTTGCATTTAACGTAAGCAGCGCAACGCGCGCACCAGCCCTTGCAGCAACATGCGCTGCTTCGGTGCCTGCGTGCCCGCCGCCAATGACCACAACATCGAAACCAAGTTGTTTCACGTGAAACGCTCCTTACTTGCCAATACAGAAACTGGCAAAAATCTCGTCAAGCAAGTCTTCTACATCAACCCGCCCGACAAGGGCATCCAAATGTGCAATCGCGGCCCGCAATTCTTCGGCAACCAGATCTGCAAACCCGCTGTCAGAATTAACCATATCTGCAACGACATCCAAGTTTGCCGCACAAGCCACCATCGCCAGCCTGTGCCGTTCGCGCACCGCAACGCCGGCCGACATGACCCGTTTTTGCAACACGGCGCTAATCTGCACCACAAGCTCATCGACACCAAGCCCGGTCTTACCCGAAATGCTTGGTGCATCGCCAACATAGGTGTCCCCCTTAGCGACGACAATCACATCATCTCCGCGCGCCATGTCAGGCACATTGCCCGCCGACTGCACCAGAAACACCCGCAAATCCGCAAGTGCGGCGCGCTCCAGGCCACGAGAAATCCCGATGCCTTCAACGTAATCGCCGGTTTCCCGAATACCCGCCGTGTCGAGTAAAGTAACCGGCAACCCTTCCAGATCCATCCTGACTTCGATGACATCGCGCGTTGTCCCTGCGACTTCTGATGTGATCGCTGCATCACGGCCTGCTAGCCTGTTCAGAAGGGTTGATTTGCCAACATTCGGTGCGCCAACAATCGCAACTTCAAAACCGTCACGAATACGTTCCGCCATTTTGACACCGTCGATCTCGCGCAGCAGATCTTGCTGGACCTCGGCCAGCAACAGCCGCACTTCCGGATAGACATCAACTGGCACGTCTTCGTCGACGAAATCAATTGTCGCGGCAACCAACGCCGCGGCGCGAACAAGCTTGGCGCGCCACGTCGCGGCCTGCTCACCCAAAGCGCCGGCGAACACCCGCATCGCTTGCTTGCGCTGTCCTTCGGTTTCGGCATCGATCAGGTCTGAAAGCCCCTCAACTTGCGCCAGATCAAGCCTGCCGTTTTCAAGCGCGCGCCGTGTGAATTCTCCGGCTTGTGCCGCTCGACACCGGCCATCCCTGCCAAGCAGGGCGAGCGTTGCCTTCACAATTGCCGTGCTACCATGGAGATGGAGTTCGACAACATATTCACCTGTAAAGCTTTGCCCTTCGGCGAAAACCAGAACCAGGACCTCGTCGATCATCGCGCCCGACTCATCAACAACGCGGCGCAAAGTGCGGCCGGACACGGGGAGGGGCCCACAATAGCTTGACGCAATGACAACACTTTCGGGCCCCGAAATGCGGATAATAGCAAGCCCGGATTTTCCCTGTGCAGTCGCAAGGGCAAAGATCGTATCCATATCTAACCTATTGTTTTATAACAATAGTTACGTGTTCATTGAATCAAAGAACTCGGCGTTTGATTTTGTCTGCTTAAGCTTTGAAATCAGGAATTCGATCGCGTCGGTTGTTCCCATCGGGTTAAGAATTCGCCGCAGCACAAACGTCTTTTGCAAATCGATTTTGTCAACAAGCAATTCTTCCTTGCGAGTCCCGGATTTAAGAATGTCCATCGCGGGGAAGACCCGTTTGTCGGCAACCTTGCGATCAAGCACGATCTCCGAGTTACCTGTGCCTTTGAATTCTTCAAAGATCACCTCGTCCATCCGGCTTCCTGTATCAATCAATGCCGTGGCGATGATGGTCAACGAACCACCTTCTTCGATGTTGCGCGCGGCACCAAAGAAACGTTTGGGGCGTTGCAACGCGTTTGCATCGACACCACCGGTCAAGACTTTGCCCGAAGACGGCACCGTCGTGTTGAACGCGCGCCCAAGACGGGTGATCGAATTGAGCAGGATCACAACATCACGCTTGTGTTCGACAAGTCGTTTCGCCTTCTCGATCACCATCTCGGACACCGCAACGTGGCGGCTTGCGGGCTCGTCAAACGTCGAAGACACGACTTCGCCCTTTACCGATCGCTGCATGTCAGTCACTTCTTCCGGCCGTTCGTCGATCAAAAGAACGATCAGGTAGCATTCAGGGTGGTTCTTTTCAATGCTGTTGGCGATGTTCTGCAACAGAACGGTTTTACCCGTGCGTGGCGGTGCAACAATCAGCGAGCGTTGGCCCTTCCCGATTGGCGCAACAAGGTCGATAATCCGCGCCGACCGGTCTTTGATCGTCGGATCTTCAACTTCCATCGTCAGACGTTCATCAGGATAAAGTGGCGTCAGGTTATCAAAGGCCACTTTGTGCTTTGCCCGCTCCGGGTCTTCGAAGTTGATCTTTTCAACGCTCATCAGTGCGAAATAGCGTTCGCTATCGTTGGGTTCCTGAATAACACCTTCAACGGTGTCGCCCGTGCGCAGGCTGTGTAGCCGGATCATTTCTGGTGAAACGTAAATATCATCAGGCCCGGGCAGATAGTTCGCTTCGGGAGACCGCAGAAACCCAAATCCGTCCTGCAAGACTTCCAGCACACCATCGCCTCCGATAACCCATTCATCGTCGGCCCGTTCCTTGAGAATGGCGAACATCATGTCGCCTTTGCGCATCGTCGATGCGTTTTCGATCTCAAGTTCCTCGGCAAGCGAAAGCAAGTCCTTGGGGCTTTGCGCCTTCAGGTCAGCAAGGTTCAAACGGTCTTGTGACATTCTTAGCCTCTCAGGCCCGTGGGCCTCGTCATTGGTATTTCATTGGAAAATGTTTAACCCGGACGGGTTCGTGATGTTCCTAGCGGTTTCAACACATCAGGTCAATCAATGCTGATCGGGCGGGACGTGACGGTTTCCTCTTAAATAGAAAAGAAAGATAAGAAGGATGTTGTTGTAGGTAGTGTTTGCCGAATCTGTGGATTTCTATGCTGTCCACCAAGTTATCCCATGAACCTTTAGCGTTTTGGGCCTCGCGTAAAATGTCGCAACCTCATAACTATCTGATAAAAAATGATAAAATTTGCCTATTCGGTGATGTTAACGCCTTGATAAGGCTTGACCCGCCCAAAATCCGAAACTTATCCACACCAGCAACTTATCCTTATCCAGAAGGGACAAAACCGGTGAACTGCCCTGAATGCTGTTCGGTATCCCCAGAACGAATGCCGACTGTCAGGACCCGTCATTACTCCTCTGGATTTTCCCGCAATTCGCCACCAATGTTATCCACATGGAAAATGCAATAATTCTGGCGTCAGCTTCTGAAATTCGCGCGCGTATGTTGTTGAATGCGGGTGTTTGCCACCACGTGATTCCCGCGCGCATTGATGAAGATTTGATTCGACAGGCTTTGCTAGCCGAAGGCGCGACGCCGCGCGATATGGCAGATGCCCTTGCCGAAATGAAAGCCCGAAAAGTCTCGGAAAAATACCCTGACACGTTGGTATTGGGCTGCGACCAGGTGTTGGATTACAAGGGCGTCTGTTTCTCCAAACCGGAAGACATCGAAGATGCGCGCCGTCAATTGACCCAGCTGCGCGGGCAAACGCACAGCCTGTTGTCGGCGGTCTGTATCTACCACGATGGTGAACCCCTATGGCGTCACGTTGGCAAAGTGCGTCTGACGATGCGGCAGATTTCAGACACCTACCGCGATGACTACCTGGCGCGAAACTGGGATAGCCTGCGGTGGAGCGTCGGGTGTTACAAGCTTGAAGAAGAAGGTGCGCGCTTGTTTCACAAGGTCGAAGGTGATTACTTCACTGTTCTTGGCCTGCCCTTGTTAGAACTCTTGTCATATCTTTCACTTCGCGGAACACTGCCAACATGACTGATCACAAGATCCCCCTTGCAGGTGTCATTGGCCACCCGATTGCCCATTCCAAGTCACCAAGGCTACATGGTCACTGGCTCAAGACTTATGGTCTGCCGGGTGCCTATGTGCCCATGGATGTGCGCGAGGACGATCTAGAGGACGTTATTCGCACCCTGCCCAAGATGGGATTTGTTGGTGTCAACATTACCATTCCGCACAAGGTCGCGATCTTGGACATCGCTGATCTTGTGACAGACCGCGCGACCTTGATCGGCGCGGCCAATACTTTGATCTTTCGCCGCGATGGTAAGATTCATGCCGACAATACAGACGGTTACGGGTTCATCGCCAATCTCAAGCAGGGCGCGCCCGGATGGAAGCCCAGCGCTGGGCCAGCTGGCGTTCTGGGGGCAGGCGGGGCTGCGCGTGCTGTTGTCGCATCTTTGATCGACGTAGGCGCCACCGAGATTTTTCTGTCCAACCGGACGCGCCCCAAGGCCGAAGCGCTCAAGGCGGAATTTGGGTCCAAGGTGCATGTTGTTGACTGGGTGCAGGCGGGTAACATGCTGGAAGATTGCGCAACGGTTGTGAACACCACATCCCTGGGCATGACAGGTGGCGCCGAATTTCGCGTTCCGCTTGATGGATTGCGCCGTGGCGCTGTTGTAACCGATCTGGTCTATTCGCCCCTGCGCACCAAACTGCTTGATGCGGCCGACGCCGCCGGATGTGTAACGGTCGATGGTCTTGGGATGTTGCTTCACCAGGCAGTTCCCGGATTCGAGCGTTGGTTTGGTGTGCGCCCCGATGTTGATGTGGCGACCCGTGCGGCGGTTTTGCGGTGACATTTCTTCTTGGATTGACCGGCTCGATCGGGATGGGCAAATCCACGACGGCACAGATGTTTCGCGACGAGGGCATTGCGGTTTGGGACGCAGATGAAACCGTTCACAGGCTTTATCAGGCAGATGGTGCAGGCGCGCGCGCAATCGCGACCGATTTGCCAGAGGCAATTGAAAACGGCGCTGTTTCGCGCCCGGCCCTGAAAAAGATGATAGCGGCCGATCTGAGTGTTTTGGCCAAATTAGAGTCTGTTATTCACCCCCTTGTCGCCGCAGATCGCGAACGATTCATATCGCGCCACCCGGATGCTGCGTTGGCTGTTTTCGATATTCCGCTGCTGTTTGAAACCAGTGCGGATGCGTGGCTTGACGCTGTCGCTGTTGTCTCGACCGATCTGGAAACGCAGAAACAACGCGTTCTTGCACGTGAAGGCATGACCCAAGCGCAGTTTGACACGATCCTTGCGCGCCAGATGTCGGATGCTGATAAACGTGCCCGCGCGGACTACATTATTCCCACGGACACGCTGGACGGTGCCCGCGCCGCTGTGCGACACGTGATTACGACGGTAAAGCAGGGCAAACCAGATGCGTGAAATCGTGTTGGATACGGAAACAACGGGATTTGAACCGTTCGAGGGTGACCGGATCGTTGAAATCGGTGCTGTCGAACTGCTGAATCACGTTCCTACGGGCCGCACCTATCACCAATACATCAATCCCCAGCGCGAAATGCCTGCGGGCGCCTTTGCCGTGCACGGCCTAGGTGACGAATTTCTTGCTGACAAACCCCTGTTCGCTGATATCGCGCAGGCCTTTGTGGATTTTGTTGGTGACGCCAAGATGGTCATTCACAACGCGGCGTTCGACATGAAATTCCTGAACGCCGAACTGGGCTGGATCAAGCGCCCGCTTTTGCCGCTGGATCAGGCGATTGATACGCTGGCGATTGCACGGCGCAAGTTCCCCGGATCGCCAGCGTCCCTGGATGCATTGTGTCGCCGGTTCGGGATCGATAATTCGTCGCGCACGCTGCACGGCGCGTTGCTGGACAGTGAAATTCTGGCAGAAGTGTATCTGGAACTGATTGGTGGCCGTCAGCCGGATTTCGGTCTTGCCACGTCAACAACATCGGGGCAGTCCAACACGCAAGGCGAAGGCTGGCGGCCGCGTCCACGCCCTGCATCCTTGCCGACACGCCTGACCGAAACAGAAGCTGCCGCCCACCGTGAATTTATCGAGACACTGGGCGACAACACTGTCTGGAAAAAGCTGGGCGTCTAGGCGTCTGCCTTTTGTTCGGCTGCGCGTCGCGCCAATTCGTTGCGATAAAGCGCAAGGAAATCAATCGTTTCAAGATTCAACGGCGGGAAGCCACCATCACGGGTCACATCACTGACAACGCGGCGCACAAAGGGGAACGTGATACGCGGGCATTCGATAAGCAGGTAGGGGTGGATCTGTTCGTCAGGCACGCCTTCGATCTGGAAGATGCCTGCGTATTCCAATTCGAGCAGGAACAGAACGTCCTTGCTGTCTTTGTTCGACGATGTGACTTTCAGCTTGGTGATAACCTCGTATTGCCCGTCAACCGAACGCTTGCGTGCATCCAGGTTGACTTGAATGGCGATCTCGGGGGCGACTTCGCCTTTGACACCCATTTGCGCCATGACATTTTCAAACGACATGTCACGAATATATTGTGCCAGCACACGCTGGTTGATTTGAGGTGCCTGTGTGGCGCCGTTCTGTGCGAGGTCTTGTTCGTCGGCCATGTGAGGCATCTCCGGTTATCTCAAGTTGGATGTGTCCTATCAGCACAGCGCGCCAGCCTCAATGGCTAGTGCTTGGTCCAGCCAGAGGGGCCGTGTGTCGGGCGCTTTTCAGGGTCAACTTCTTCAAATTCGCCATCAATGACCCGATCTTGCGGCCCGTGCGGCTGCGGCCGCCCGCCCATTTCAAAGGATTGCACATTCACGCGCGCACGCAGGGCCTTGTAAACGGCAAGCCTGACGGATGGCACAAGCAACGCAAAGCCAATCGCATCGGTGAAAAAGCCGGGCGTCAGCAGTAATGCGCCGGAAAACAGGATCATCGCACCATGGGCCAGATGTTCTGTCGGATCGGTCAGTTCGTTCATGGAACGGCGCAAGTTTGCCATCGCCTGCGCCCCCTGCGAACGCACAAGCGCTGCACCAAGGAACGCGGTGGCGATCACAATCACAAGAGTTGCCAGCAACCCGATTGCCCCACCGACCTGAATAAACAGTGCGATTTCAATCAGCGGGACGACAATAAACAGGATCAACAGCCACATTGCGGCACCTCTTTGGTTGTTTCAGGCATGGTGGACTTGACCACACCCCTGCCCTACATAAGTGCTAAGTAGTCGCGTTTCCATGCCCGCCCGAAAGAGGCCCTTGATGACAAACCCTGTGATCCAACTTCTGGTGCTTGCCGCCATCGCCATTTTCCTGATCCTGCGCCTGCGCAGCGTTTCTCGGGACACGCGAGGGATTTGAAAAGCCGCCTGTGCCGCGCGCGGACCCAGATTCAAGCAAGGCACGCCAGAAATTCGAGGTAATCGAAGGTGGGCCGGATCGCGATATCACCGATCATGTTGCCGAGGACAGCGCCGCGGCTGCGGCCCTGACCGCCATGAAAAAGACCGACCCATCATTCAACGTCACCGAATTTTTGCAGGGTGCGCGCGGTGCCTATGAAATGATTCTGATGGCGTTTGAAAAGGGCGATCTTGATCAGATCAAATCCTTCCTGAGCGATGATGTTTACGAGGCCTTTGCCGGCGTGGTCGAAGCGCGCCATGCCGAAGGGATCACGATTGATGCGACCTTTGTCGGGATCAGCGACCTGGCCCTTGTCGCGGCCGAGTTTGACGAAACAACCCGCGAGGGCGAAGTGAGCGTCAAGTTTGTCGGAGAGCTGACATCGGTCGTGCGCAACGCAGCTGGCGAAATCGTCGAAGGCAGCGCGACAGAAATCAAGCGTCAGCGCGATATCTGGACCTTTGCGCGCACGATGGGCACCAACGACCCGAACTGGCTGTTGGTCGCAACGGGCGAATGATCTGGCGGGCCTTAGCAACCGCGGGCCTGTTACTGAACGCGGGGGCAGGGATGGCCGATACGACATACCGGATGCTTTCGTTTGATACGCTTGATGGTTGGGCCGAGGACAATCATCAAGCCGCGCTTGACGTTTTTCTTAATACCTGCGGGGACTTTGGCGATCCCGATTGGCGCGCGCTTTGTAATCTGGCCAAAGCAGGAACCGATGCGCGCGCGTTTTTTGAACACGCGTTTCAGCCTGTCCTGATCGAAGATGGTCAAGACCCGCTATTTACAGGTTATTACGAACCGGAACTGCGCGGCGCATTGCAGCAGGGCGGCCGTTACCAATACCCGCTATATACATTGCCGCCCGATGTGCAGGAGGGCACGCCCTGGTTAACCCGCCAGGAGATTGAAGAAACCCAAGCGCTGGCCGGGCAGGGGCTTGAGATTGCGTGGATTGACGATCCGGTTGATGTGTTTTTCTTGCAGGTGCAAGGATCTGGACGTGTGCGATTGCCGGATGGGCAAATGATCCGTGTTGGCTATGGCGGAAAAAACGGTCGTGAATACAGTTCCGTCGGGGCCGAGCTTGTGCGCCAAGGCATTTACCAGCCGCACGAAGTTTCCGCGCAGGTGATCCGCAATTGGGTGCGCAACAACCCCGAAGAAGGGCGCGCGCTGTTGTGGACAAACCAAAGCTATGTGTTCTTTCGCGAGGTCAGCGAGGTTCCGGCTGACCTTGGCCCGCTTGGGGCGATGAACCGGTCAATTACCGCGATGCGTTCGATTGCGGTTGATCCGGCGTTTGTTCCCTTGGGTGCGCCAGTCTGGATCGAAAAGGACGGTGCGGCTCCCTTGAACCGCTTGATGATCGCGCAAGACACCGGGTCGGCGATCAAAGGTGCACAACGGGCCGATGTGTTTTTCGGGACAGGCGCGCAGGCGGGCCGCGCCGCTGGCCGGATCAAGGATGGTGGGCGGCTTGTGGTGTTGTTGCCGATCCAGCGCGCTTATGCATTGTTGTCCGAAGTCATCGAATGAACCGCCGGCCACGACACCTTAGCGCTGAAGAACGCGCATTGTGGGATCAGGTTGCCGGACGCACGCAGCCGATCAAGAAGCCGCGCGCGGTGCCAAAGGTCATGCAGCCAAAGCCAAAAAAGGTGCAAGCTCCTGAAGAAGCCCGCAAGATTGAACCTTTTCACGTTGGCCAGAAAATAGATCATCACGGCACCCATGATTTACTGCCCTCACTCTCGGCGCAACTTGCAGGCACGCCCGTCACGATGGATCGCAAATCCTTTGGGAAGCTCAAACGCGGCAAACTGAAGCCGGAAGGCCGGATTGATTTGCACGGCATGACGCTTGATCAAGCGCACCCTGCGCTGGTTTCGTTTATCCTGTCGTCACAGGCGGCGGGCAAGCGGCTTGTTCTGGTGATTACCGGCAAGGGGAAAGACCGTGACGATGGTGGCCCGATCCCGACCCGATTGGGCGTGTTGCGCCATCAAGTTCCACAATGGCTGCGCCTTGCGCCGATCGCCAGTGCCGTTTTGCAAGTCAGCGAGGCACATTTGAAACATGGCGGTCACGGTGCCTTTTACGTCTATTTACGCCGCCGCCGGTAGGCCGTTGCGAAACTTGAAAACGCCGATGGTGGCAAAAACGCCAGCTAGAACAAAATAAACGGCGATGCTGATCATCTGTTCGGGAAACGTAATACCAATGTCGATCAACACACCCGTCACGCCCGGACCGATAGCCGATCCAAAAACCATGATCGCAGCGGCAACGGCCTTGATTGATCCAAGGTGGCGGGTGCCAAAAAACTCGGCCCAGAAGGAGGCGGGGATCGTTGCCTGCAACCCTTGGCCAACCCCGAAAACAACCAGGCCGATTGCCGCGTGGCCGATGGTTTGTGCAAAGGCAAGAATAAGAAACGACAAGGCGAACGGCAGCATATAAAGCGGGATCAACCGTTTGGTTCCGAACCGGTCAATCGCGCCGCCCGCTGCAAAAGTTGCAACAATGGCGGTGCCGGTGAACAGCGGCATGAGGGCGACGAAACTGACCAGATCCCAGCCCTTGACCTCTGTCAGGTGCACTTGTTGAAAGAAAAGCGCGGTGCCCCATGCGGGAGGGCCAAGCAACGCCGGGACCATCAGCCAGAACAAGGGGCTGCGCAGGACCTGTCCGCGCCTCCAGTGTTTTCCGCCCATACCCAAAGCCTGGTTCGCTTCGGCCATGCTTGATGGTGTGCGTTCAAGACGCAAGAGCCGCCGCTGCACAGGAATTGTTATCAGCACAAGGACTGCCGCCAAAACCCATAAACCCCGCCAGGCCACCACAGCCAAAAGCGCGACAAAAATGACGGGCAGGATAGCTTGCGCCACTGAAAAACCCATTGACGCGACAGACAATGCGCGCCCGCGGGTCGCAACAAACCAGCGGGCCATTGATACGGCCGAAAGCTGTGACATCATGCCCTGACCAAAGAACCGCAACGCAAAGATCACCCCGACCAACACAACGGCGTTTGGCACCGATGCCATCGCAAGACAGGCAAGCGCCAAGCCAACACTGATCCAGACGGCCAGCGTGCGTGCGCGAAACCTGTCGGTCAGGACGCCGGCGCCGATCATGGCAATCGCCGAGGCCGTTGTGCCCAGCGTGTATATTCCGCCCCATTGTCCGTCGCTTAGCCCGAACGTGCCGCGAATTTCACCAGCGAACAGCGAGATGAAATAGGTCTGTCCATACGAGGAGGTGAACGCAAACAGGAACCCCGCAAAAAGAAAGGCCGCGTTTTCTCGAAGGAAGGTCATCCATGACATGCGCTATCTTTGAGAGCGTTCCCCCTGAAAGGAAAGCGCAAAGTCCTAGCGCAAAACAGTTCCCGGCGACAAAATGATCTGTGTTGCGTTTTGCAGGGTCAAGACGGTGCCGGGCAACAACCCTGTGCGGCCTGACAGATCCCCTTCAAATGCTGACCCAAGGCCGCGAACGCTTCCAAGCACAGCCAGCAGCGCCGGTGAGTCCCCCACTGGAAAGTGATTCAGCCCTTGGCCAAATTGCGACACATCGAACAATGTCACATCAAGATCGGCGACACGCCCGACATCGCTGATATTGCCCAGCCGTTCGTTTTGGCCCGTCAGTCGTGCGGACAGGGCCAGTGCGCGATCCCGCCGGGAATGAAAGATGACGAACGGGTCGGGCAGGGTTTCAATCCGGCTGACCTGGCTGCGAAATACATCAATATCCACATCGGGTGAAATCAGTATAACGCCATCGACGATCCGGCTTGCTTCCCCGCGGTCTTCGATCTCGATCTGGCGCAGTGTTTCCATGACCAGCAAGGTTCCGATCGAGTGGCCAACCAGAACAACCTCGCGCGCGCCGGCATCCGCGATCTGTTCCAGCAAGCGCTGCAACCCGTCGCGCGCGAACAACACGCTGTCGTGGTCATAGCTATAGCCAAGCGGGTTCCCAAGGCTGGGCCAAGAATAATGAACACCAATCCCAGGCACGTCAAAATCATGCGAAAGCTGCGCCAGACGGATCATGCCTTCGCCAAAGGTGCTGTTGTAACCGTGAACAAACACGACGACGCTGCGGTCGGGCCGCGTGCGCAAATCCTGTTGCAGCGCTGTTTGAAAAGCACGCGCCGTTGCATAGGTAAAGCGATCCGTCGCAACGAAATCGGTTGTCGGATCGGGGTCTGGGCCAGGGTAGGTTATATCGCCCGTTGTGTGATCGGGCGGCACGGAAATATCGAACCGCCCGTAGGACGAATGTTCCTGGCGACCGCTGCCATAGATATCGAAACCAGTTTCGTCAGGCGTTCGCGTTGTTGCGAAATAGACTTGGCGCACACCTGCGCTGCCATCCACGCCTTCGACCAGCACCATGGCGCCGCGCGGTGTGCAGGCTGCGACAAGCGCGATCGCTAAAGTGACAAGGAAACGCATTCTACCCTCAAGGCTTTTGCGTATGCCTTAGGCCAATTCAGGGGGCGCGACCAGCAGATGTTACAGAACGTAGCGACTAAGGTCGGTCGAGCGCGAAAGTTCGCCCAAGTGCGTTTCAACGAAATTCGCATCAACTGTGACGGTGTCGCCAGACCGGTCTGGCGCGGCAAAGGACAAGTCTTCGAACACCCGTTCAAGCACCGTATAAAGACGGCGCGCACCGATATTTTCAACCGCCTCGTTTACCTCGGCGGCAATCTTGGCGAGGGCGGCAATGCCATCATCGCTAAAGTCGACGGTGACTTCCTCGGTTGCCATCAGGGCTGTGTATTGGCGGGTCAGCGCGTTGTCGGTTTCGGTCAGGATGCGCACGAAATCGCCTTCGGTCAGGGCGCGCAGATTGACGCGGATCGGCAAACGGCCCTGCAGTTCGGGCAAAAGGTCTGACGGTTTGGCAATGTGAAATGCGCCGGACGCGATAAACAGGATATGGTCGGTCTTGATAGGCCCGTGTTTTGTGCTCACGGTCGTGCCTTCGATCAGCGGCAGCAGATCACGCTGCACGCCTTCGCGCGACACATCGGCACCGCGCGCATCGGCGTTACGGCAGACCTTGTCGATTTCGTCCAGGAATACGATCCCGTTCTGTTCGACCGCCTCAAGCGCGGCCTTGTTCACGGTTTCATCGTCCAGCAGTTTGTCGGCCTCGTCCGCTATCAACAGCCCATAGCTTTCTGCGACGGTGACGCGCTTTTTCGTGGTGCGCCCACCAAAGGCTTTGCCGAAGATCGCACCGATATCCATGCCGGGCGCCATGCCCGGTTGGCCGGGGATTTCCATGCCACCCAGCGGGTTGGACGTATCGGCCAACTCAAGCTCGATCATCGTGTTATCAAGCTCGCCAGTGCGGAGCTTCTTGCGGAACATGTCGCGCGTGCCATCGCGCGCATCGGTGCCCGCGATTGCGGTGATCACCCGTTCTTCGGCTGCCGCTTCGGCCTTGGCCTTGACGTCTTCGCGCATGTTTTCGCGCACCTGCACGATGGCAGCATCCATCAGATCGCGGATGATCTGTTCAACGTCACGGCCAACATAGCCCACTTCGGTGAATTTCGTCGCCTCGACCTTGATAAAGGGCGCGCGGGCAAGTTTGGCCAGACGGCGGCTGATTTCGGTTTTGCCAACACCGGTCGGCCCGATCATCAGGATGTTCTTTGGATAAACCTCGTCACGTAGATCATCGCCCAACTGCTTGCGTCGCCAGCGGTTGCGCAGGGCTACGGCCACGGCGCGCTTGGCATCGTTCTGACCGATGATGAACCGGTCAAGCTCGCTCACGATTTCGCGGGGGGTCAGGTCTGTCATTTGCTGATCTTCTCTATCGTAAGGTTGCCGTTGGTATAGACGCAAATATCGGCAGCAATCGCCATGGCGCGGCGTGCGATGGCTTCGGCGTCATGGTCGCTGTCCATCAACGCGCGACCTGCAGCGAGGGCATAGTTGCCGCCCGACCCGATAGCGGTGACATCATGTTCGGGTTCAAGCACATCACCAGCGCCGGTAATGACATAAAGGTCAGCACCGTCTGTAACGATCAACATCGCCTCAAGCTTTTGCAGATATTTGTCGGTGCGCCAGTCCTTGGCCAAATCCACGCTTGCGCGCTGCAATTGTCCCGGCGTGGCCTCAAGCTTTTTCTCAAGCCGCTCAAGCAAGGTAAAGGCATCCGCCGTCGATCCGGCAAATCCGGCGACAACATCGTAACCACCGGGCGACAGGCGGCGCACCTTGCGCGCGGTGCCTTTCATCACGGTCTGGCCAACGCTAACCTGGCCGTCGCCTGCGATGACAACCTCGCCACCTTTGCGCACGCCGATAATCGTTGTGCCGTGCCAGCCTGGAAACTCTTGATCTGCCATGACGTTATCCTTTCGCTTGGGAAACTATATGGCGGCGCTGGGCGCAGGGCACAAGGTTTCCACAAAAAAGGGCGCCCGAAAGCGCCCGATCTTGCCAAGAATTGCGCGGCTTAGACCGACTCTTCGATCCAGCCTTTCAACGCTGCCTTGGGGGCCGCACCTGCCTTGTTGGCAACTACTTCACCACCTTTGAACAGGAACAGCGCCGGAATACCGCGCACACCCATCTGGGCGGGGGAATTGGGGTTATCGTCAACGTTCACTTTGACGATTTTCACCTTGCCTGCCATCTCGTCAGACAGTTCTTCCAAGGCGGGGCCGATCTGTTTGCAAGGGCCACACCACTCGGCCCAGAAATCCACGACAACGGGAATATCGGACTGGCGGACTTCGGCATCAAATGTGTCGTCGGTAACTGCTACGGTTGCCATTGGGGTCTCCTTGGCCTGTGGGGCGCTTTGGCGCAAATCATATTGAAACCGAAATGTATGGAGGCACCGGCAGGGCGTCAAGCCACGGTCACGCCTTCGAGAGAACTATCAAGCAACGCGTCAGGCAGCGTCATCAATTCGGCAGTCGCGGTCCACAAAATGGCCGCGGTCACGTTCCGGCCGGGATAGATTTGGGCAAGCGCATCGCGATAAACCGCCATCTGCCGCAACAGGCCAAGCGGTGTTTCATCGGGGCGCACGGGCGTCACGCGGTTTGACTTGAAATCAACGATCAGCACGCCGGTATCACTGACGATCAGCCGGTCAATCGTCCCGTGCATCCGCCGCCCGTCAAGGGCTGCGATGCTGGCGGTCACGTCCACTTCGGCCAGTGTGGTATCGGCAAAGATATGCGACAGATGTGGCACGTCGATCAAGGCGCAGGTTTCCACGACGAGCGGTTCCACTTCAGCCGGATCTATCGGATCTGGTTGCGATTGCAACAAGGCGCGACCAAGCGCTGGCCGGTCCGCGACAGGGTGCAGTGGCAGGTGTTCCAGCAACATGTGGATCAGGGTGCCGCGCAACATCGCAGCGTCTGCGTCAAAACTGGACGGGTCCTGCGGCATGATCTTGGCCCCACCAAGGCGAGAGGGCGAAAACGCGCCCTGATCACGGGCTGGCGCAGAAATAGAGTCGAATTCCGGGGGCACTGGACTGGCACTGCCGGATGGTTTCAACGTGCCTTCTGGCAGGGCGTCCCAATCAAGGTGCGCAAGCCGCAATCCGTCACCAGCGGGCAGGGGGTGCCTGACCGCACCTGCATGCGCCATCCCGTCAGCAACGGTGCTATACCAGCTATCGTCAGGATCGCCGGTTTCGCCAGCCGCACAGACGATCAGCCATTTTTCGGCACGGGTCATCGCGACATAAAGCAGCCTGCGTCGCTCGCGGGTCTGCGCGGCGACCATGCCATCGTGAATCTGTGCCATGGGCGGCGGCATGTCGTCCTTGCGAACCTTCCAAAGCACGTTCGGATCGGCGCGGTATATCTCGCTGCGAATCTCGTTGGCTTTGGTGTTTACGGCAGTGTCAGGAAGGATCACGATCGGCGCCTCAAGCCCCTTTGAGCCATGCACCGTCATCACCCTGATCCGGTCGCCTGCAGCGTCCATCTGGCGTTTGACCTGCACGTCCTCGGTATTCAGCCAGTTCAGGAATCCTGTCAGGCTTGGGACCGCCGCACGTTCATATGACAACGCCTGCGTCAAAAGCGCGTCAATCCCGTCCTCGGCTTCGGGACCAAGGCGGGCAAGTAGCCGTTTGCGGCCATTGTGGCGGGTCAGAATGCGACCAACAAGATCGTAGGGGCGCAGAAAGTCAGCGTTGGACAGCAGATCGTCAAGCACGGCATAAACGTCGGTCATCTCAGCCGAATCGCGCAGGTTTTGCCACAGGTAACGCCCCTTGGAGCGACCATGTGCCAGCGTGAACAGATGTTGTTCTGATAGGCCGAACAGCGGCGAACGCAGCGCCGCGGCGAGCGACAAATCATCTTCGGGCAGGGCGACAAACTGCAAAAGCGCGGTGATGTCCTTTACCGCCAGCTCTGCCCCCAGTTTCAGCCGGTCCGCCCCTGCAACATCCAACCCTTTGGCTTTGCAGGCCGTGATGATTTCACCGAACAAATCGCTGCGCCTTTGGACAAGGATCAGGATGTCACCAGCGGTGATGGGACGGCGCTCATAGGTATCCGTTCGACCGATTTCGGCTGGAATAGTCTCTGATTTGATCATCCGATGAATTTCGTTGGCGATCTGTTCGGCAAGCCTGATCGTGTGATGGCGCGCGCCTTTCGAATCCACGGGTTTGAACCAGGGTTGGTCAGGATCGCTGTTGTTTTCGGGTTCAATCGGCGGCCATAGATCGACACGACCGGGCATGTTTTTCTTGAACGCAAGGTGACTAACATCGGCTTCGAGCCCCTCGGCCCTTTCGCCGACAAAAGTCCGATCAACCAATTCAAGGATCGCCATGGATGAACGGAAGGAATGCTCAAGCGACAGATCGTGCAGGTCGACCGAAACCTTGGACAGTTCGGCTTTGAAATGGTCGCGCATCCGGTCGAACCCTTCGGGATCGGCCCCCTGAAACGAATAGATCGACTGCTTTTTGTCACCGACAACAAAGATCGTGCGCTGGCGATCGGGGTGCGCGCCTTCGCCCGTGGCAAACTCTTGCGCAAGGTTCTGGATCACCGCCCACTGATCGGGGCTGGTATCCTGCGCTTCGTCGACCAGAATATGGTCGATTCCACCATCAAGCCGGAACAGGACCCATTGCGCGACGATCGGGTCAGTCAACAACGCGCGGGCCTTGCGAATTTGATCGTCAAAGCTCAGCATACCGCGGCGTAGTTTGGCCTCCTCGAGTTGGGGAACAAACCTCGACGCAAATGCATAAAGCGCGCGGGTCTTTTCAAGTGCGGCGCAGGCATTCAGGTGCTGAAAGGCCGCCGCGGTGCGATCCATCCATGCATGAACCTCGGCCGCAATCGGGGCCATCGCTTCAACGGCCTTGCCATGATTGCTTTGTGGAAAGTTGACGGACTTGCTGGTCTTGTCCTTGGCATAAAGAAACTTGGAAAACAGGACATTCAAGTCGTCCATTTGCGGGTTGGTCAGGTCAAGTGCGGCAAGGTCTGTGGCAAAGCTTACATAGGTTTTGGATTGCCCGCCAAAGACGCGGACAAGGTTACTGACGATATCCGGCTCGCTTCCGTCAAAGGCGATTTTGATGGCATCATCGCGCGACGATTCTGGCGACAAACCAAGGCTGGCCGCGATCGTGGCGTCGTCAACCTGTCCCAGAAACTGCGCACCATGGCTGGCGATTTCGGCCGTGATCTTGCCCAGTCCCTCGCCTGAAAAATGTCGTGCAAGCCCGTGAACAACATCGGCATCGCCGTCCAATACCATCGCGTCAATGACATCGGCGCGCAAAAGCTCGCCGGCGCGGTCCTCCATTTCCGTGAACTGTGGGCTGATCCCGGCCTCAAGCGGGAAACGACGAAGCAACCCCGCGCAGAACGAATGGATCGTCTGGATTTTCAGACCACCGGGTGTTTCGATGGCGCTTGCAAAAAGCACCCGCGCCTGTCGCAACAGCGCGGCATCAATCGACCCAACTTCGCCTAAATCAAGCAATTCCGCACGAAGATGTTTGTCATCCATCATCGCCCAGGCCCCAAGCCGTTCGAACAAACGGTTCTGCATCTCGCTTGCGGCGGCTTTGGTGTATGTCAGGCAAAGGATATTCTGCGGGTCGGTTTCCTTCAACAAAAGCCGCGCGACACGATCCGTAAGAACGCGCGTCTTGCCCGATCCCGCATTGGCCGAAAGCCACGTGGAATTCAGCGGATTCGCTGCTTCGATCTGGCGCTGCGTGGCCTCGTTCGGGGCGGTCATGTCAGATCCTCGGGTGCAATCTCATCGCCATCACCCCATTCACCAAACCGCGACAGATGGTCAAAGTTGCCGGCATCCGTGCGTTTCATGTGTGCAAGGCGCGCGGTGTAGCCACGGTGTTGGCGCATCCAGTCACCGATCAGGTCGTGAAACTCGGACCAAACCTGATCGGGCGGATGTTCGTCAAAGGGTGCCGCGACACATTTCGGGTCGCTTCCCAGTCCGATGTAAACAGCAGCTTCGGTGCGGGCTGTGCCGATACTTTTGAAGGCGCCACGGTCGGCCATCGCGGCCAGAAGCAACAGCTGCAAATCAAAGCGACCCTGTTCTTTCTGGCTGGGCGGCGGGCCGGTCTTGTAGTCGTAAAGGATGACGTTGCCATTTTCGCAGCGGTCGATCCGGTCAGCGCGCCCGTTGATCTCAAAATCCAAACCCGACAACGACAGTTTGCCCTTTGCTTCAAAGTCTTCGGGGGTGGCGATCGCGCGGCGCGCAATATCATCAGCAAGAAACACATCAATCACCCGCTCGAACCGTGCCAGCCACAAGACCCGATAGGCGGGCCAGGGACACATCTCGTCCAGGGTATCTGCGGCAACTTGCAACAGCGCCTTGCGCGCCGACGGATCATCGGGTGCTGGGCCCGCCCGCACAAAGCGTTCCAGGATTTCGTGGACGATTGTTCCGCGCAATGGCGCATCGGGTTCAGGCGTCAAGGGATCAAGCGGCGCAAGCCCCAACACGTTTCGTGCGTAAATTGCATAGGGGTCGCGGATCAGCGTTTTGATCTGCGTGACAGAAAGCCCCTTGGGCCGTGCACTGACCGGTGGGCGCGGAGAGGGACGCAAAGCCGGTGTAACCCGATGATCCGGCGCGCTGATTTTTGCGGCCATCGCAAGCCAGCGATCACCGCGCGCCTGCATCCCGGCAAGCAGGTCAGGCCCACCCTGTGCGTGCAACCCGCCCAAGAGATTGGTGAGCCGATTGACCCAGCGGGACGGCACGGTTTCGGCTTCATCCGATCGCTGGGCGCGGGTAATCCAAACCTCTTTGCCGGCAACCGCTTGCTGAAAGTCGTGGGCCGCAAGCCCGATCCGCCGTTCCGGCAAAAGCAGCCCCGCATCAAGCCGCATCTTGCGATTGAGCCAGGGATCGGGGCTCGCGGCTTCGGGCCACGACCCTTCGTTCATGCTTCCAAGGATCACGAGATCAGCGCTTTGAACGCGCGCCTCAAGCGTGCCCCAAAACAGAACTTGCGGATGGCCCTTGTCGCGGTCGCGCACTTCGCCTGTGTTCAGAATCGCGCTGAAAAGCTTGGCATAGTCGCGCGCGTCAAGGTCACCGCCTGCATCGGCGTTCAGGGCAAGCGTGTCGACTATGCGTTTAGCTTCGCGGCCCGCGGCCTCGTCCCATAACCCACCTGATCCGACGGCGTCGGGGCCCGCGGCCAAAAGCGATGCCAGCCGCAGGTGATCGGCCACATGGTCGGACAGACTGCGGGTGCCAACCTTGTCGATGCCGTCAAGCGTAGCGATCAACCATTCGACCCAGTCAATCCGCGCAGGATCAGGGTATTCGCCGCGGCCTGCCCATGCCCGCAAGCTGGCGGCGTCAGGATAGGGTGGCCCAAAGCGGCGAAGTTGCAATTCCAGTTCACGTGACCGAAGCAGATGCGCGCCACGCCCGGTGCTGCCCGAATGTGTAAGTGGATGCTTGAGCAAGGTCAGCAACGCCTCACCGGTCAGCGGTTCGCCAAAAAGATCGGCGACATGGCGCAAGAACCTGCCCGGCGGGCTAAGCGGCAGAGGCTGCCCAGCGCTATCGTCCGGAATGATATCCCAACGTTCAAGGGCGGCTGCGACCTGTCGGGTCAACATCCGGTCAGGCGTGATAAGCGCCGCGGTAATCCCGTCTTGGAGAGCCTGCCGCAGACGCAGCGCAATCGCTTCGGCCTCGGCGCGGGGTGAACTGGCGACAACGAGGGTCAGGCCGTCAGTGGCATCAGTCAAACCGCCAAGGTTCGCACCTTCGGATTGCCATTGGTCCGTCACGGGGGCAGGGCGCAACGCCAGCGACACAAGTGCATTGCGCGGGTTTTGTGGGGCTGGACCGTGCCAAAGCTGAACATCGGCGTGGGTCATTGCCAGATCGCGCAGCAAACGCACGAAACGAAACTGCGGATGGTCTTCGCCGGTTCGTGCATCCTCGAAACGGTCCCAAACAGCGCCGGGCATTTCAAAGTCGTATCCGGGCAAAACAACGGCACCCTGCGGCAACTGTGCGACCGCCTGCATGAAAAGCGCGGTTGCGCCACGCGACCCTGTTGAACCAGCCACGATAACCGGATGCGACGGCGGCGACTTTTTCCAGCGCGCAACAAGCCGTTCGATCACATATCGTTGGCGCGCTTCTTGATCCGGCGCTTCCTGTGCAATGTCGAAATAGCGCTGTGCGATGTTCACAAATTGCAACGCCCGCGCCCAGTGACCGGACTGATCCGTCACATCAAGCTTTGCGATGGTTTCGGGGGAAACGCCTTCGCCCTGCATTTCATCCATTAACGCGGCAAGACTATCGGACAGGTCAAACAGTGCCGCACGCGGGGCAAGATCAGGTTGTCGGTCAAGCAGATCGGACACAAGCACCGACAGCTCCAGCCGTCGCCGCAGCGGTGCTACGGGCGGCGGCAAATCGGCGGCAAGCGGGTCAAGGGCCAAATCGGTCACAAGGCGGACCCGTGGGAGGAGCCGCGCCGGCCCGGTATCGAACAACGATAAAAGCCGCCGCTGCATTCGCCGCGTATTGACGTAGATTTCAACCTTGGCGAAATCGTGCGGCAATAGCGCGCCGCTGCGTTCAAGCAGCCCGTCAACCAAGGCGGCACCAAAGTCGACGCCGGGTGGCAGCCCGTAAAGACGCGGCGTTGATGACGGGGAAAAAATCATGACGCGCCCTTTAACATTGCCTCGGCCATGGGAATGCTTTCGGGGCGCCCGACATCACACCAGTCGCCATCGTAAACAACACCAAACAAACGGCGCTTTGCCAGCATCTGGTTCCAAAGAACGTGCATGGAAAACGCTGTCTCTGCAGTTTGCAACAAGCCATCGGTGCGCACAATCTGGGCGCCTGAATAGATCGGCCCCGGCCCCCATGTGATCCGGCCATCAGCGGCAAGTTCAAAGTCGCCTTTGCCTGTATGTCCGTGCGCGCGCCCGTGATTCACCAAAAGCAACAGTCCATCCATTTTGGCGGGGTTCCACGCGTTTGCGAGGGTTTCAAAAGGGTTTGACCCCTGCCAAACGGCGTCGGTGTTCATAGTGAAAACCGGACCGTTGCCCAACAACGGCAGCGCGTGGCGCAGCCCGCCACCAGTTTCGCGCAAGATGTCGGATTCATCCGAGATCGCGATATCCCGTCCGGCAAGATGGGTGCGCACCATTGCGGCCTTGTAATGCACATTCACCACCTTGCGCGGGATGTCCGTTGCAAGGTCAAGCGCGTGGTCCAGCAAGGTTTTGCCCGCGACGTTGATCAGGGGCTTTGGGCGATCAGCGGTCAATGGCGCCATGCGCGTCCCCAACCCGGCTGCAAAGAAAAGAACCGCGTCAGGCATTTGCACCCGCCAGTCTATTGAGGGTTTCAGCATCCGGTTCGGGCAGATTCCGCAAGACGGCGCTCCGCAACGCGGCCAGACCGGGGTGGTTCAGATCATCCACCAGATGCGCCCAGACCCTTGGGATCAAACGCAGGTAGCGCGTCTTGCCATCGCGCAAAGAAAGGCGTGCGAAAATGCCAAGAATCCGCAAGTTTCGTTGCACACCAAGGACGGCAAAAGCACCACGCACCGCAGCGGGCGGTAACTGCGTCCCCTGCGCAAAATAGGCGATCATATCGGCGCGCAAACCCGGATCAACGTCACGCCGCGCATCACGCAAAAGCGAGACAAGATCATACACCGGATGGGCAAGCAGCGCGTCTTGGAAGTCAAGCAGACCGACACGGGCAACGCCGTGCTGATCGGGCAGCCAAATCAGGTTTTCGGCGTGATAGTCGCGCAGCGCCAGAACGTAGGGTCCATCGGCGAACTCGCAAAAAGCGGTCACAAGGGAAGCCTGAATTTGCGAGATATCCGCGCCGGGTGCATACCAATCGGCAATCAAGTCGACCATTTGCGCGCCTGTTTCGGGATCAAGTCGTTGCAATCCGTCCGGCGGCGCCTGGTTGTGCAACGCCGCGAGGACATCAATCGCTGCGCGGTAAAGCTGTGGCGCGTCCTGTGGATGGCTTTCGATCCAGCGCGCAAAAATGTCATCCCCAAGATCTTCGAGGATCAGGATTCCAGCCTCTGTATCCGAAAAAAGAACCTCGGGCGCATGCAGCCCACACTCGCCAAGGTGTTTTGCGATGCGCAGGAACGATGCGGTGTCTTCTCCGTTCCGGGGCGGCGAATCCATCAGGATGACACTGTCGTCGGTTGTGTGATCAGTCAGCCGTTCATACCGGCGCGCCGAAGCATCACCTGCAAGCGGTTGGCGTGCCCACCGCGCCCACCGTGTTTTTGCCAGAAGTTCCGTGATTAGTGCCGCGCGATCAGTCACAAATCCGCTCCAGTCGCTTGGCCCACTGACTATCACCTCTGATGGAAAGCGTGTGCGCCGTGTCGTCCGCGTCACTTGGTGCGGCCATAGTAAGCCACAATGCGTTTTCCGGCGCAGCTGACCCAAGTCTGTCGGGCCATTCAATCAGGCAAATCGCGGTTTCAAATGCGTGATCAAGCCCAAGCTCGATCAGATCGTCGATCCGGGTCAGTCGATACAGATCGCAATGCCAGATTTCGCCGCTGTCGTCGTCATAGGTTTGAACCAGGGTGAATGTCGGTGATGGCACGTCTTCACCCTCGCCGATACGCGCGTGAATAAATGCTCGGGCCAGCGCAGACTTGCCCGCACCGATCGGCCCCTCAAGCAGGACTGTGTCACCAGCGACACAAATTGCGGCCAAGCGGCGGGCAAACGCAATGGTTGCGTCTGGGGATGCGAGGGTGATCGGGCCTGCTTGGAATGTCATGTGCCAAGACTATGATCTTGGCCAGCACCCGCAAGTCAAATCAGGAACGCGCTGCAATAAAGCGGTCAGAGTATTGCGCGTCGGTTTCGACAGCGCCTTGTGCACTGGCAACGGTAAACCCGATCAGGGCCGACCCGCCCGGAAGCGGCGTCATCCGGCAATGCAACGTCCGGCCATCCTGAAGCTGGGCATGCGCGCGCGCCGGGGCACGTTCGCCATAAGCACTTACGAAATCGCTGATCCGCATCCAAGTGCTTGTCGGCGCACACTGGTCCTGCCAAACCGCAACTTCGTGCGCGATACGTTTGTCAGCCAGGCCTGTTCCGCCGCCCGCGCCATACCAAAGATCGTCATAAGCGCGGTTCGACAAGGTCAGCTGACCCGATGGTGCAAAAACAGCGACGGCCTCGTCGATCGTATCAAGGGCGTGCTGACCAAGTTCGACCTGCGAGCGGAACCGGCGCGTCAGCGATACTTCTGCGCTGATATCCTCGAACAGGAATGCGATTGCCCCGTCAGGGTGCGGGCGGCCGGTTACGCGAAGGGTTTCGCCGCCCAAAAGGCTCCAGCTTTCGCAATAGGTTCCGCTTGCGGCCTGGGATTCAAATGCGGAAATCTGCTCGCGCCACGTTGCATAGTTTCTGGGTTCGGGCAGGCGTTGATTTTCGCGCATACGGTCCAGCATCGCACCAAGCGAGGGGCGTGACGACAGAAACTCGACCGGAAGCTGCGTCAGGTCCAGCAAGGACGGGTTGAACATCACCAACCGGCGGCTGCGGTCAAACACTGCCAGACCAATCGAAAGCTGTGCGAATGTCTTGGCAAGGGTCTGGACAAAGTTCTTTTGCGCGACCTCGGCCTTGACGGCGGCGTTGGCGTCAACACCGAAATGGATCGATCCGTGACCACGTCGCAGGCTCGTGACATCAAACCAGGATACGGTGCCGTCATAAGGCCGCTTGACCGACAGCCGTTCAACCAAAGGGGCGTCGCCTTGGGGGTGGCCGATATCATGGAACAATGATGCGGGGGGCCAGGGCGGCGTTTCTTCTTCAAGGGTGGGTTCGATGGTTTCGATCACATCCAGATAGGCGCGATTGGCCCATGTCACCACACCATCGGCGTCTTGCTTCCAGATCAGTTGCGGTGCGGCTTCCCCCAGTCCGCGCAGGTTATCAAGTTCGTCCTCGATCGCTTCGAGCGTGACGGGATCAACGGTCTTGTCCGCGTCTGTCATGAATCCTTCGGAAAGGGTGATGCGCGCAAGACCTTCCCACAACTCGGCCTCAAGATACCCGGCACCGTTGTCGGCGGGCGCAACCTTGTCCTTTCCTTTTTCGGCCAGATCAGACAATTGCGTGCGGATATGTGGAAACCGTGGACGAAGGAGCGCGATCAGCGCATCCCAATCCGACAACCGGCTGTCACGGCGCCGTAAAAGCTTGCGTGCCTCAGGTGTGGCGTCAACAAGCGTGTCATCATCGAACAGAAAGACGACCGTGCTTTCCGCCTCGCGCAACAGGGTGCGCGCGGTTTTCCGGTCGCGCCGGTTCACATATGCCCAAACGCCAAAGATCAATGCGGCAGCGGAAACACCGACAATGACTGCAATCAGGATCTGAATCGATTCGGAAATATCCATAAGGGCGCGATCTCCTTGCTACCGCGCCAAGGTGAAAGAGATTGGTTAATTCCGTGTTAAGCGGTTGCTAGCCGGTGATCGGCTCGTTTTCGCCAAGCCCCGCACCGGTTCCCGCCAGTTGCGCATCAAGCATCGCGCGCGGCCATTCAACAGCGACAATCGCGCCGCCGGACTTGCCCGACAGGCTTCGGCCGCCACCATTGGTAAAGCGTAAGATTGCGCCGGAACGTTCCAGCAGCGTCTTTGCAATGAACAGCCCCAGCCCCATGCCATCGTAACCCGGCCGCGATGTGCGCAGGTCATCGCGGCGTTTTGCCCGGACAAACGGATCGCCGATCCGACCGATCACAGACGATGGAAAGCCTTCGCCATCGTCGGAAATGCGCACCACGATACTGCTTTGTGACCAGGACATTTCAACACGCACGGTCGATTGCGCGAAATCCACCGCGTTCTGCACAAGGTTGCGCAGCCCGTGTATGATTTCGGGACGGCGGTAAATCTGCGGTTGCGCCGGGTCGCCATTGCCCATCGGCACACAGGCAAACCGCACGTCCTTGCCCCGATTTACATGCGGTTCTGCGGCTTCCTGCACGACAGTTTCCAGTGGTGCCTGACGCAGATGAAGGTCGTCCTTACCGGCGCGCCCCATCGAGCGCATGATATCGCGGCACCGGTCTGCCTGTTCACGGATCAGCGTCACGTCTTCCAGCAGTTCGGGTTGGTTTGAAAGCTCGTCCATCAATTCGCCGCTCACCAGCTTGATGGTGGCAAGGGGCGTGCCCAATTCATGCGCAGCCGCCGCAACGACGCCACCCAGGTCGGTCAGCTTCTGTTCCCGTGCGAGGGCCATCTGCGTGGCAACCAACGCTTCGCGCATCGAATTCGTCTCGGTCGTGATCTGGCGCGTGTAAAGCCCCATGAACAACACACCAATCATCAAGGCGGCCCAAGATCCGAACAGGAACAGGTCGGGCAAGGCAAGTGGCGTTCCGTCCGGCGCGAGAATTTCAACATGAAACCGAACAAGCAGCGTTGTGACCAACATCGTCAACCCGCCCATCAGCGCGGAAAAACGAAATGGCAGAACGGTTGCGCCAATCGTGACTGGTGCCAGCAAAAGCAAGGCAAATGGGTTGTTCAACCCGCCTGTCAGATACAACAACAGCCCAAGCTGCAGAATATCAAAGACAAGCATCAGCGTGGCCTCGCGCGCCGATAGCCGCCTGTTTTCCGCAAAAACAAACATCGCGAAAAAGTTGGCTACCACGGATGCGCCAATCGTCATGGCGGCCAATCCCACTTCGAGCACAAGGCCGAACAACTGCGTTGCCACGAACAGGGCGCCAATCTGACCGGCAACGGCAAACCATCGCAAGATCACAAGCGTGCGAAGTCGCACCCAATTGCCTCGACGTTGCGCGGCAAACATATCAATGTCGGTCTGTGCCAGTGGATTGCCCCTAGATGCGTCAAGCTGGACCATTGTTATTTGGCTTGTTGCAGTCGATCAATGCGCGAAACCAAAGATGGAGTCGACCAGATGAGCAAGACTATTGCCATTTCCGCCAGTGTTGCCGTGGCTGCCCTTGTGGGTGGTGCTGTGGCGATGACGACGATTTTCGCGCCCGACGATCCGTTCGCTGCCTGTCGCGCCAGTCAGGTTGCGGGGGTGATATTGGCGGGCCGTTCACGCTGATTGACGAGAACGGCAAGACAGTCACGGATCAGGATGTCATTACCGGACCGACGCTGGTTTACTTTGGCTATACGTTTTGCCCGGATGTCTGCCCGCTGGATAACATGCGCAACGCGCTTGCAATTCACGAGCTGGATGCACGCGGGGTCGCGGTTACGCCGGTTTTCATTTCCATTGATCCGGCCCGCGACACACCCGAAGTGCTGAAAGACTTTACCGACAACTTCCACGAACGGATGATCGGGCTTAGCGGGACCGAAGAACAGGTCGCTGCGGCATCGCGTGAATACAAGACCTACTATGCGAAACAGGACAGCGACGATCCCGCATTTTACCTGATGGATCATTCGACCATGTCCTATCTTGTGTTCCCCGAACACGGTTTCGTCGAGTTTTATCGCCGCGATGTCACACCCGAGGACATGGCCAACAGCCTCCAGTGTTTCGTCGAGGCCGCCGCTTAGAATTGACCCTGCCTACCTGGCGGGCTACCTCTAGGGGGAACTGGCAGGAGTGACGATTTTGGAGACGGAACAGGACGCGATCGGCCCCGATAAGACATTGCTGCTTGTGGACGACGACGAACCGTTCCTGCGCCGCCTTGCCAAAGCCATGGAAAAGCGCGGGTTTTCAGTTGAAACCGCCGATTGTGTCGCGGCAGGCAAGGCCATCGCAACCGCCCGTCCACCTGCATATGCCGTTGTTGACTTGCGCCTGCAGGATGGGAACGGCCTTGACGTGGTCGAGGTGCTGCGCGAACGCCGCCCCGATAGCCGGATCGTCGTTCTGACAGGGTATGGCGCAATTGCCACTGCCGTGGCCGCCGTGAAGATCGGTGCGACGGATTATCTGTCCAAACCGGCCGATGCGGCGGATGTGATGAATGCCCTGTTGGCAACGGGGGATGACCTTCCGCCGCCGCCCGAAAACCCGATGAGTGCGGATCGTGTGCGGTGGGAACATATCCAGAGGGTCTATGAATTGTGCGATCGCAACGTCAGCGAAACCGCGCGCCGATTGAACATGCACCGCCGGACGTTGCAGCGGATTCTGGCGAAACGCAGCCCGCGCTAGCGCCCGAAAACGGCGCATGGAAAGCATATGGAAACAGTATGGAAACCGTATGGGTCGCGTATGGCGATCTGCCTAGGGCGCGGCTTCGGACATTAGCCACTTCACGAACAGGTCGCGCGCGGGGGACACCACCGCGCTGCGGGTCAGGACGTGATAGGCGGATGCGCTGTTTTCCTCGGCGCAAAGCGTGACAAACACACCCGAAGCGATATGCGGCGCGGCGATTGGCGCGGGCAGCACCGTCACCCCAAGCCCGGCGCGCGCCGCCTCTCGCGATAACTGACCGGTTGGGAACACGGTGACCCTTTCGTTGGCCAGATCAATGCCGTTCTCGGCAATCCAGAACCTTTCTTCGGATCGCGCACCGTCCATTAACCAATGGGCACCTTTCAGATCGGCAAGGCAGGTGATCTCGCGGCCCTTGAGGTAGCTGGGGGCGGCCACGGCTACATGTCCGGCGGGCATGAGTTTAAGCGATTCGACACCGGGCCAGCCTCCTTTGCCATAGCGGATCGCCACGTCGATATTGTCGGCGCGCATGTCGACCAGGCCCATACCGGGGATCAGCTCAACCTCGACTTCGGGATGCCTGTCCCAGAAGGCACCGATGCGCGGCATCAACCAGTTGGCCGCAAAGGACGGAGTCACGGCGACACGCAGGGGCCGCACCTTGGCGCGATCCAGCAGGTCACGCGCGGCGGATCCGATTTGGGCAAAGGCCTCGCCCAGGTTTTGCGCCAGCACCTGCCCGTCAGGCGTTAACGCCATGCCACGCCCGCTGCGCTGCATCAACGGCAGGCCAAAATGGGTTTCCAGCGTGCGCAGGTTCTGCGCGATTGCGGCATGCGTGACGTTCAATTCACGCGCTGCCGCCGATAGCGTGCCATGCCGCGCCGCCGCCTCGAAGGCACGCAGCGCATTCAGGGAAGGAACGTCACGCCAGTCCATATGAAAGCCAACCTAACATATCTGCAATTTCGCTGACTCGGCGTTCGGGTGCAAGTCCCTTATTCATAGACACATCAACAACGCCACAGGAGGCCGATATGTTTACAGTTCTTGCAGATGCCATGTTCACGGCGACACGGATCAATCGCGGTGCACACTTGCCCGACAATCGCGACGAATGGGCAGACCGTTTTGTCCCCAAAAAACGGCTTGCGAACCAGCCCGACCGGTATCGCCACAACCCCTACCGCGACCTTTGGTAGGTGCGGGCATATGGCCGCCACGTTGTGTGGTGGCCATAGCCAAAGTGCTACATCTGGCTTAACAGCTCGGCATGCCGTGCTGTATAATCGTTGCGCGCCTCAACGGGCGGGCGCAGACGGATTTTGCAGCTTTCCGCATGTTTAGGGTCTGGTTTGCCGAAAAACTTGTCGGCCTCGGCCCTGGTGAATCCGGCGATCTGGGTTGCTTCAAGCCAAGCACTGATCTTGTCGGCCTTCTTGATCTGCTTTTTCACAGCCACGGGCACCTGCGCGGGCAGACCATAGCGGATGTGGATCGCTGCCATCAGCCGATCATCCAGCGCACCGTATCCGGGGCCGACGGCGGCTTTGACGGGGCTGATCATATCGCCGATCACATATTCCGGCGCGTCATGAAGAAGGGCGGCAAGCCGCCACTTTGTCGGCGCGTTTGGGTTCATCTGGCCATAGATATCCTCGACCAAAAGCGAGTGTTCTGCGACCGAGTAGGCGTAATCGCCAATCGTCTGCCCGTTCCAGCGCGCCACAAACGCAAGGCCATGGGCAATGTCCTCGACCTCGATATCAAAGGGGGTCGGGTCCAGCAGATCAAGCCGGCGACCCGATAACATTCGTTGCCATGCGCGTGGTTGTTTCATGCGCTTTGGATAGCAGATACGCGGTGATCTGCAATCGGTGTCAGGCGGCCGCGGCCATGTCGACAGGGGGACGCCGCTGAATGATCATCTGCTTTTCAACGCATTCAATGATCGACATGCAATCCGCATGCGCGCCCAGAAACTCAGAAGTCGCGCGGATCACGCCATCTTTCCACCAGCCACCGATATAATAGTCATCAACAGCGATGACGGCGGTTTCCTTCGTCTTGGCAAACGCGATCTCAAGATCGGCTTTCACGCCCTCATAGCTGTGATCACCGTCGATGTAGACAAAATCAAGCGAGCCATCGGGAATGGCGTCGGCCACATCCACCGATTTGCCACGCAGGATTTCGACCTGACCCTTTTCAACACGCTTTTTGAAACGGCGGGTGACGCGCTCGAACACGTCCTCCATGTCGTTGTCGCTGTCTTTGTGATACCAAGTGTTTTCATACAGCGGGTCTTCGAAATTGATCCATGGATCAATCAGATACAGCTTTTCCGGCCGCCGTTCATTGATGATTTCGGTGCTGAAACGCCCACGAAATACGCCGATCTCGGCGCCACGGCCCTTGAATGGAAACGAACCCAATACACCCTTGCGGGTACGACGAAGTACCTTTGTCATAGTCACTGCCCCTTTTGGTCTGCCGGTTTTCCAGCTTGTTAAGGCTAAACGTAAAAATGAAATGAGGCATTAATTGGGCAAGCAGCCTTGATTGCCTAAACAACAGCGCGATGTTATGGCCCACGCGACACATCATTGCAGGAGCAGCCAAGATGGCGAACGACTATATTGTTAAGGACATTGCGCTCGCCGCATTTGGCCGCAAGGAACTTGATATTGCCGAAACCGAAATGCCGGGCCTGATGGCCTGCCGCGACGAATTTGGCAAAAGCCAGCCCTTGAAAGGCGCGCGCATTGTCGGCTCGCTGCACATGACGATCCAGACGGCTGTTTTGATCGAAACGCTGGTGGCGCTGGGCGCTGATGTGCGTTGGGCCTCGTGTAACATTTTCTCGACCCAGGATCACGCGGCGGCGGCAATTGCCGAATCCGGCGTGCCTGTTTTCGCAATCAAGGGCCAGAGCCTCGAGGAGCATTGGGACTATCTTGATAAATCCTTCATGTTCCCCGAAGGCGCGAACATGATTTTGGACGATGGTGGCGATGCGACCCTCTATGTTCTGCTGGGTGCGCGCATGGAAGCTGGCGAAGATGTGCTGGCCGTGCCGACATCCGAAGAAGAAGCGGTGATCAAAGAGCAGATCAAAAAGCGTATGGCCGCGACCCCCGGTTGGTTCACCAAGACAAAGGCCGACATTCAGGGCGTGTCCGAGGAAACGACAACCGGTGTTCACCGCCTTTATGACCTGCACAAGAACGGCCAACTGCCGTTCCCTGCGATCAACGTGAACGATAGCGTCACCAAGTCGAAATTCGACAACAAATATGGCTGCAAGGAATCGCTGGTTGATGGTATCCGCCGCGCCACCGACACGATGATGGCCGGCAAGGTTGCCGTGGTTATGGGCTACGGCGATGTTGGCAAGGGTTCGGCTGCGTCGCTGCGCGGTGCGGGTGCCCGCGTGAAAGTCACCGAAGTTGATCCGATCTGCGCGCTGCAAGCCGCGATGGACGGGTTCGAGGTTGTCGTGCTGGAAGATGTTGTTGGCGATGCCGACATTTTCATCACCACGACAGGCAACAAGGACGTGATCCGCATCGAGCACATGCGCGAGATGAAGGACATGGCGATCGTTGGTAACATTGGCCACTTTGATAACGAGATTCAGGTTGCCGCGCTGAAGAACCACAAATGGACCAACATCAAAGAACAGGTCGACATGATCGAGATGCCTAATGGCAATCGCCTGATCCTGTTGTCCGAGGGCCGTTTGCTGAACCTTGGAAACGCCACCGGCCACCCGTCGTTCGTGATGTCGGCGTCCTTTACCAACCAAGTGCTGGCGCAGATCGAACTGTGGACCAAGGGCGACGAATACCAGCCCGGCGTTTACATCCTGCCCAAGCATCTGGACGAAAAAGTCGCGCGGCTGCATCTGGACCGGATCGGCGTGAAGCTGTCGAAACTGGATCCTGAACAAGCGGCCTACATCGGCGTGTCACCCGATGGCCCGTTCAAGCCCGAGCATTACCGCTACTAAGTTGGCCTGATGCCTAACGATAAAGAACCAGAGCGCCGCCCCAACACCCTTGGGGCGGTTTTGCGTTCGGTAAGGCGCGCGCTGGCCGTTGTAGTTACCTTGCTGATGGTAGGTGGCATCGCGGTCGCGTTCCTGCATCCGCGCTCGCCTTTGCCTGATGCTTGGAATCCGCTTGCGCCATTGGCGATCACCGATGCGAATACACCGCTGACCGCATGGAAATTACGGCGAACGACCGCTGATCCCGCATTGTGCCTTGCGGCGCTGGGTGGCGGGGCGGTTTTGATGGCACCGCTGACAACTGCTGATCAACGGTGTGGGATCGAAACGCGCGTCGCGCTTTCTAGCGTTGGTGCGGCTCGGCTTGAACCTGTCGAAACAAGCTGCGCCATCGCGCTGCGCACTGCCATGTGGGAGCATCACGGGCTTCAGCCTGCGGCCCGCGATATCCTTGGTAGCGATATTACCCGTATTCGCCATATCGGCAGCTACAACTGCCGCGCGATGCGCACAGGGCGCGGCGAAACCAATCGCATGAGCACCCACGCAACGGCCGAGGCGATAGACATCGCAGGCTTTGATCTGGCGGATGGCACGACCGTGCGTTTGCTGCGTGATTGGCAAGGCGACACGCCCAAGGCGCAATTCCTGCGCGCCGCCCGCGACAGCGCCTGCGATTGGTTCCGTCTGACCCTTTCACCCGATTACAACACGCTTCACGCAGACCATTTCCACTTGCAATCACGCGGTTGGGGTGGATGCCGGTGATGCGCCGATCCGCGTTTTCCCCCTGATTTCCCTTTACCGCGCGCCCTTTGTCGCCTTACCATTCGCCTAGCGCCGCACATTCGCGGCCAAACGCTTCATTGGTGGGAGATTTCAAATGGGCAAGAGAGACGACCTTATCGCGCAGTATGCCGACGATCTGAAAAACAAATGCGGTATGACCCCTGACATGGCTTTGCTGACCAAAGTCACAATCGGCTGCGGTCCCGCGATCTATAACGCGGACGCATCCACAGTTGCAGGTAGCCAGCCAAGCGAGCTTGAGACCGTCAAGGACAACTTCCTGATCAAGAAGCTGGGCCTTGCCGATGGTCCGCAGTTGATGGAAGCGATCAATTCGGTTCTGCAAACCTATGGCCAGTCCGAGCGCAACAAGTATCGCGCCGTGGTCTATTACATGCTGACCAAACACTTCGGCAAAGAATCCGTTTACGGCTAAGCCGATCGTGACCTGCGTGAACGCCTGCCCGATCGGGTAGGCGTTTCGCATTTTAGACAAGTCCTACAGGCTATTCCTTTGCGCCGACTCACTGCTTGGGTCTATCAAAGCTTCAAGGCCAGGATGGCCCGGACCAATAATTCAGATACGTGTGTGGTGGCTTTGGGAGCACGCGGGTGAAGAAAGGGTCTGGGCGGGGTGCCTGGACCCTTTCGTTTTTCTAGAACAGCATCAGAACCGCGCCCATGATCGCGCAGCCGAACGTGGCATAGCCCGCGTCGATCACCGTCAGTTTGAACGGACGCATCCCATAGGCGTTGTTGATCATGATCCACGGGCTGATAAAGAACAGCCCGATCCCAAGGCCGGACACCAATCCTTTGCCAAGCGTTGTGATTTCGGCCAAGGCAAAGGTGTGCCGCATCATTCCCGCAACAAGCAGCATTGCGATGAACGAGAGCACAAAGGGCAAGGGCGAGCCACCTTCTGGCCGTCCGTCATTCCCGACTTTGATACCGCTGGCTTCCACCCACGGTTTGGACAGCGTCATATACCAGACTGCGCCAAAGGCGAATCCGGCAATCGCTGCGACGATCACTGCTAGAAATCCCATCGTTCCCTCCTGTTTTTGTTGGTAAGGGAACTATGGCGTCGAGTTTCCACACAATCTACGCTTTCGTGTCGCCCAATGCACAAATGGTCAGCCATTCATCCGGCTTGACGGGCTGCACGGACAGGCGCGAGTTTTTCACCAGAACCATGCTGGCCAGCCGTTCATCCGCCTTGATCTGATCCAGCGTGACGGATTGGGTGAAGCCGCGCACAGCCCTGATATCGACGCACTCCCACCGGTCGTCGTCGGTGGTGCTGTCGGGATGGGCAGTGGCGCGAACCTCGACAATGCCGACGACCGCTTTCTCAGTCTGCGAATGATAGAAAAAGCCAAGGTC
The DNA here is from genome assembly GCF_042466115.1 of Octadecabacter sp. R77987. Taxonomy (NCBI): domain Bacteria; kingdom Pseudomonadati; phylum Pseudomonadota; class Alphaproteobacteria; order Rhodobacterales; family Roseobacteraceae; genus Octadecabacter; species Octadecabacter sp. R77987. The sequence continues at coordinate 2,098,672 of NZ_JAXHBQ010000001.1, forward strand.
GCCTATTTCCATCGCGCGCATGAAATTGCGGGCCTGATAGTTGCGCACGCCATCCCATTCTTCGCCAGCGTCACCTTTGGCAACTTGCTGGTCCCAGCTCCATGTGGAGGGTTCGGACTTGAACAACCAATAGGCCATTAGCCGATCACCTTGTTCCAGTGCTCAAGGCGGACCTTTTCAAACAATCCTGCCTTGGCATAGGGGTCATTGTCGGCCCAAGCCTGCGCCGCGTTCCGATCATCCACGTCCATGACGATCAAGGAACCTGACATCACACCATCCTCGTCGACAAACGGGCCAGCCATTTCGATAACACCCGTGCTGGCGATATAGGCAAGGTGGGCATCGCGGTTGGCTTTGCGAACGTCGATGTGGCCCGGTTTGTCTTTGGTGATCAGTGCGAAACGCATGTTATTCTTCCTTGAGAGGGCGCGACAGAAGCAATTGCATCGCTTGTTGCGCGGTGATTTCCTGATCAACCAACCGCGTGACGACAGCGCAGATCGGAAGATCAATTTTCAGCTTTTCGGCCAATTTAGACACTGCTTTTGCCGTTGCAGCGCCTTCCACTGTCACCGTGGAATCGAAATCGGTTCCGGCTCCAATGGCGAAACCATAACGATAGTTGCGCGACTGGTCCGATGTGCAGGTCAGCGCCAGATCTCCGAAACCGGACAGTCCGGCCAGGGTATCGGGATCGCCATCAAACGCTGCCGCCAGCCGTTTCATTTCCGCAAAACCACGGGTCATCAGGGCAGCGCGCGCGCTTTCGCCAAATCCGGCCCCCATACAGGCGCCGCAAGCAATCGCCATTACGTTCTTCAATGCGCCGCCCAATTGCGCGCCCGCCACATCTGTCGTCCTGTAAAGCCGCAAGGTGGGCGTGGACAACACCGCTTGCAGCATTTCGCCGGCGGCTTCATGGGCGCAGGCAAGCGTCAACGCGGTGGGCAGGCCGCGCGCGATGTCGGCTGCAAAACTGGGGCCGGTCAGCATGGCAGGGGTCGAATTTGGCACAATCCGTGCGATCAGGTCAGTCGGGCCATGACCCGTTTCGATGTCGATCCCCTTGCAACAGCTAACGAGAGCCTTGCCTTGCAAGGCATCACGATGCTCCTCAAGAAAACCACGCAGTGTTTGCGCAGGAATAGCGAGCAGAACGACATCACAGGCAAAAACATCTTGCAGACGTGCGGTGACATCCAGACTGTCGGGAAACGTGACGCCCGCCAGCCGTCGCGTGTTTTCGCGGCTGGCTGTCATTTGCGCCACGGCATCCGCGTCACGCGCCCAAAGCGCCACGCGATCCCCATTCGTGGACAGGGCAATCGCAAGGGCCGTGCCGAATGCGCCTGCGCCGATGACTGCGATACTCATGCCTTTGCCCCCTTCTTGCCTGATCCTATCAGCGCCGGACTTGTCTTGTCCAAGGGCCATCGCGGGCGCGCCGATAGGGCCAGATCGTCATGGTCCCCACATGCGAAGCGTGTTAGCCCCGCATAGGCGATCATCGCCGCATTATCGGTGCAAAGGGCAAGCGGTGGCGCAACAAAAACAGTGTCTAACTTGGCGCAAACAGCTTGTAATGCTTCCCTGATTGCCGCGTTTGCCGCAACCCCGCCGGCAACGGCCAAAACAGGTTTTGCGGGGTTCAACGCAAGATAAATCTCAAGTGCGCGGCGCGACTTTTCAGCAAGAACATCCGCAACCGCCTGTTGGAAGCTGGCACAAAGATCACTGCGTGCATGCACAGGCAGGCCGCCGTGTTCGACCATGATTGCATCACGGGTGCGCAGCAAGGCGGTCTTGAGGCCCGAGAACGACATATCGCAGCCCGCGCGATCCAAGAGCGGACGGGGAAGTTTGTATGTGTCGGGATTGCCAGCGCGCGCGGCCTGTTCAACGGATGGCCCCCCCGGTTGCGGCAGCGCCAAAAGGCGCGCGGCCTTGTCAAATGCTTCGCCCGGCGCGTCGTCAATCGTTCCACCAAGGCGGCGATAGGAATCGGGCCCCGCGACAAGCAGGAATTGGCAGTGCCCGCCCGAAACCAGCAGCATCAGGTATGGAAAGGCGACACCATCCGTCAGGCGCGGCGTCAGGGCGTGCCCCGCAAGGTGGTTTACGCCGATCAGCGGCTTGCCAGTCGCAACACTTAACCCCTTTGCGCACATCACGCCGGACAAGACACCGCCAATCAGGCCAGGGCCAGCCGTCACAGAAATCGCATCGACATCGGCAAGCGAAAGACCCGCCTGTTGCAAGGCATCTTCGACACAGTGATCAATCTTTTCCGCATGTGCGCGCGCCGCAATTTCAGGCACTACGCCACCGTAACTTGCATGAAGGGGGGCCTGCCCATAGACAACCGACGACAGGATCGACGCATCATCGGGCATGCCACGCACGATTGCCGCCGCCGTATCATCACAGCTGCTTTCGATTCCTAGAATTGTCAGATCGGTGGTCATAACGTGTTCCGGTTGCGCCTTTGATAGAGGCAGGTAACACTTGCCGGTGCCGCAAACAATGGATCGGGGGCCGCGCGTGAAGGCATCAATACTCATAACCCGACCACAGGCCGCGGCGGACCGGCTTGCGATCCGGTTGGCCGAGCGGGTTGGACCGGCATGCGAAATCGTGTGTTCACCCGTGATCGAAATTATGGCCGTTCCGGCGATCGTTGGCAAAACCGCTTATCGTGGCGTCATCTTTACATCGGTGCATGGTGTCCTCCACGCCCCTGACGTGACAGCGACAAAAACGTGTTGGTGTGTCGGCGAAATGACGGCGCGTGCCGCGGGTGAAGCCGGATATGCTGTAAAACATCATGCCATGGATGCGGAAACGCTTTTGGCTGACCTTGCAGAGATGCACATCGAAGGTCCGTTGCTGCATTTACGGGGGACATATGCGCGGATTGATCTTGCCCGACGACTGACAGATGCAGGCATCCCTTGCGACGACCTTGTGGTTTACAAGCAAGACGCACGCAGCCTTTCCACGCAGGCGCGTGCGACGCTTGAGGGTGAAACACCCGTGATACTTCCCCTGTATTCACCGCGTAGCGCTGCGTTAGTTGCAGATCAGGGACCGTTTGCCGCGCCGATCACGGTGGTTGCAATCAGTGATGCTGCTGCACACGCGGCGGCAGGGCTTGTGCCCGAAAATGTGGTTGTGGCAAGCCGGCCTGACGGGGTGGCGATGATCGCTGCGATCGTCGCGGCGGCTGGGACGGTTTGCCCCAAGTAACGCCGCTTGAGGGTCCCTATCTGGCAAGATAGGGTTGAGCGTGCGAATGCGGAATCGGAAGGGGTGTCAACGTGGCCAAAAAAACGACCCGGCAAAGCAAAGCCGCCGCCAAAAAAGCGGACATTGTTGAAGACGCCGAAGTGATTGCCAATGCGGAACCCGAAGCGCCAGAACCGGAACCAGCGGCCGCACCCGTGCCGGAAGACGCCGTTTCGCCCGATGAGCAAGCAGATGACATCACACCAGATACGACCCCGGATACGACCCCTGACGCGCCGCCCGCACCCGCGCAAAAGCCGCGCAATGCGTTCGTTCCACTTGTGTTCGGTGGCGTGATTGCGGCTGCGCTGGGCTATGGTGCCGCAACGTATTTCAACATGTCGACCGAACCCGAAATGCCCGACTTTGGTGCAATGATTGCAGACCAGGCAGCGCAGATTGATGCGCTAGAGGCCGCGCTTGCTGCTATGCCTCCTGCTGTTGACATCGCGCCGCTGGAAACTGCCTTGGCGGATACGCAAGCCGCCCTCGCGCGTGATTCCGTGGCAATCAACGATGCGCTTGCCGCGCTTGATGCGCGACTGGCCGAGGTTGAAAAGCGCCCAAGCGCCGATGGCACCCTGTCGGACACGGCGCTTGCTGCTTACGAGCGCGAGCTTGAGGCATTGCGCGCCGAAATGGCCGCGCAACAAGAATCCGTACGTCAGATGGCCGAAGACGCAGCCGCCCAGCTTGCCGCCGCCCAAGACGAAACGGCAGCGATCGAACAAGACGCTGTCGCCACGGCGCGGGCCGCGACTGCGCGTGCCGCCTTGGGGCGTATCCAGATCGCGCTGGACACAGGCACCGAATTTGATGGGGCGCTGGCAGATTTGCAGGCATCGACGGATGCGGACATTCCCGCAGCTGTGCAGGCCGCGGCAGGCGGGGTCGCGACCATGACGCAGTTACAAGACGCATTCCCCGATGCCGCGCGTGCGGCAATGGCTGCCGCCCGTGACGAAGGTGTTGCGGGTGAAACCGGCGGGTTCATGGCGTTTGTGCGTGACCAGCTTGATGTGCGTTCTGTTGTGCCGCGCGAAGGTGATGCGCCTGATGCAATCCTGTCGCGTGCGGAAGACGCACTGCGCACGGGTCGCCTGACCGATGCCCTGGCCGAGATCGAAACACTTCCCGAAGTGAGCCGTGCCGCGCTGACCGATTGGGTCGGGCAGGCCCAGGCGCGCGCGGATGCCATTGCCGGGGTCGCGGCCCTGTCCCAAACCCTGAACCAGAATTGAGGTTGCCGAGATGCTTTGGTCCCTGATTAAGATTATCGCGTTCATCGCCATCGTGACCGGCCTTACATTCGGCGGGGTTCACTTGCTGAACATGTCCGGTGGCGCCGATGTTACGATTGCGGGCTACAATGCAAACCTGTCGCCGCTTGAACTGGCCATCGGGCTGGTCCTTTTGGTGCTAGCGGTTTGGTTGCTGTTGAAACTGATGGGTCTTTTGCTGGCGACGTTCAAGTTTCTGAACGGCGACGAAACCGCGATTTCGCGCTATTTTAGTCGCAACCGCGAGCGCAAGGGCTTTACTGCATTGTCCGAAGGGATGATGGCACTTGCGTCCGGTGAAGGTCAGTTGGCGCTGGCCAAGGCCGCCAAGGCCGAAAAATACCTTGAGCGCCCCGAACTGACCACGTTGCTGACCGCGCAGGCGGCCGAACTGGCCGGTGACCGGCGCAAGGCCGAAGAAACCTATAAACGGTTGCTACAGGACGACCGCACGCGTTTCGTTGGTGTGCGCGGGATCATGAAGCAAAAGCTGGCTGACGGGGATACGGCAACCGCCCTGAAACTGGCCGAGAAAGCATTTGCCATCAAACCCAAGCATGTCGAAACGCAGGACGTGTTGTTGCAACTTCAAGCGTCCAACGAGGATTGGAAAGGCGCACGTCAGACCCTGACGGCCAAGCTGAAGAACGGATCGCTTCCGCGTGATGTGCACAAGCGCCGCGATGCCGTTCTTGCGCTGTCGGAGGCGCGCGAAGTGCTTGCCGAGGGCAATTCGATCAATGCCCGCGAAGCCGCGATCGAAGCCAACCGCCTGTCCCCTGATCTGATTCCCGCTGCCGTCATGGCGGCGCGCGGCTATATCGAACAGGACAACGCACGTTACGCCACCCGCGTCATCAAAAAGGCATGGGAAGTGCATCCGCATCCTGATCTTGCCGCCGTGTTCGCCGAAATCGTGCCAGACGAGGACCCGGCCGCGCGTATCAAGCGGTTCCGCGCCTTGACGCGGATCAACCCTGATGATCCCGAAACGATCATGCTCAATTGCGAGCTTCAGATTTCGGCCGAGAATTTCCCCGAAGCGCGCCGAGCATTGCGCGATCTGGTTGAAACCGCGCCAACGGCCCGAAACCTGACCCTTATGGCGGCGATTGAACGGGGTGAAGGAAGCGATGACCAAGTGGTGCGCGGCTGGTTGACCAAAGCACTGACCGCATCGCGCGGGCCGCAGTGGGTTTGCGACAAGTGTCACAACATCCATGCCGCCTGGGGCCCGGTTTGCAGCAATTGCGGGTCGTTTGATACGTTGTCGTGGAAAACACCCGCCTCGGGAGAGGTGGCGATGCCTGCGGGTGTTGAAATGCTCCCTCTCATCGTTGGCCAGATTGCCGATCAATCGGATGAAACAGAGGATGAAACCCTTGACGCCGAGGTGATTGACGCGGCGCACGAGGACGAAAAATAGGTCTTTTCCAAGATCGGTCTGGGTGCTATCAGCCGCTCCGGTAGGCCGGTGTAGCTCATCAGGTAGAGCACATCATTCGTAATGATGGGGTAGTAGGTTCGAGTCCTATCACCGGCACCAGTTTACAGGTATTTCAGTTCTTATGCGGCGCAATTGTGAACACAGTGCCGCCAGCTGCCTTCGCATCCTCAAGGTCGTGCGTGACCATAACAACTGGCAAATCACGCGCCCGCGCACGTTCGAACACAAGGTCGCGGACCTGTGTGCGCAGCGCGGAATCAAGACGGGAAAATGCCTCGTCCAGCAATAGGGCACAAGGGTCGGCCAAAAGCATCCGCATCAGGGCGACACGGGCCTTTTGCCCTCCGGACAGGGTCGCCGGATCGCGATCCGCATAGCCCTCAAGGTTGACCTCGCGCAGCGCCTGCGCGATCTGCGCCGCGCGGTGCCGCTTGCTGCCGCCGCTGCGCAGCCCGAACGCCAGATTTGCACCAACACTCAGGTGGGGAAACAGCAGATCGTCCTGAAACAGGATACCGACGCGCCGTTGATGGGTCGGGAGGTCTGTGATGTTCATCCCGTCCAGCCAAACCTCTCCGGTTGCATGAAATTCCGGGGCAAGATTGCCGGTAATCATTGCCAGTAACGTCGATTTGCCAGCACCGGACGGCCCCATCACGCTTAGGACCTCGCCCGATGCGATCGTGGCGTTGATTTCCACCAAGGGCGTGCTGCCTTTGGAAATGACCACGTCGCGCAATTCCAGACCTTTAAGCATGAAGCCCCCTTCGATTGCGCCAGACCAGTGCAGGAATCACGAGCGCAAGCGCGAACGGCACAAGCGCGGCCGCCGTTTGCGCCAAACCGTAAACAGCGATGGCACGCCGGTCACCCCCTGATGCCAGCGCCACGGCCTCGGTTGTCAGGGTGGCGACGCGTCCGCCGCCGATCAAAAGTGTCGGCAAATACTGCCCGACCGAAACTGACAGCCCCACGGCAACAGCCACAAGAACTGGCCGCGTTAGCATCGGCAGGCGCACCTGCCAGAACGTGCGGTCCGCAGAAGCCCCAAGTGCGGCGGCAGTGACACCATAGCGCCCGTCCCATGCACGGTAGGGATCCCCAAGCGACAGGAATACGTAAGGCAGCACAAACACTAGATGCGCCGCGATCACGGGGCCGCGCCCCACATCTGCACCAATCCCCAACAGCAAAGTTTGCAATCCCGGCAAGAAGGCAGTTTGCGGCACTAACAATGGCATATAGAGCAACCAAAGCCCGCGCGAGGTGATCTTGCGCCCGCTACGGTGTTCGGCTTCAAGGCAGCCCAGAACAAGCGCCAGCGCCAAGCCGGTTGCGGCAATCGCAACGACAAAAGTTTCCCCGAACGCACCGCCGGCGTCCGGTCCGTGCCGCATCCACGTGCGCAGGCTGAAACTGTCGGGCAGGGCGTTCGGAAAGCTCCAGAAACCTGCGAAAGACCAGACCAACAAGCCGCCCAACCCGGCAAAGATCAGCGCCGCTGTCAGCGCACCGGCCCCCAGCCCGACCGGGCGTATTGCGCCGTCCAGTCGCCCGCGCCCGCCCCGTATGACCCATGCCGAACCAATCCGCGCAACGATCATCTCGCCCAGCCGCCACGCGCAAAGCGCTGTGATAACCAACGCCAGCTGCAACAGTGCCCCCGCTGCCGCCAAAAGCCGCATCCCGATGTCCGGATCGCCCATCCACTTCACGATCAGAACCGAAAGCGGCGGCGGCGTTGTCGGCCCCAGGATCACAGCGACATCAACCACTGACATCGAGTAGGCCAGCACGACATAGACGGGCAATCTGATTTGCACATAAATGCGTGGAAACACGGATTTCATCCAACCGGTCAGCCGCCCGTATCCCAAGGATTGGGCGACCATAACGCTGCGGCGCTGTTCCACCTGCCCCAAGGCTGCGATCGTCATAAGCAACAGGAATGGCACCTCTTTGATGATCAGCCCTGCGGTCATCGCCAACCCGTAAGGGTCGTTCAGGATCAACAGATCAGGGGGACGGCTCCAGCCGGTTACGGCCGGTGAGACCAGCCGCGCGATCCAGCCTGACGGCGCGATCAGAAACGCCAGACCAAAAGCTGCGGCGGCATGCGGCACCGCAAGCAACGGAGACAAGAGTCGTTCCAGTACCCGAAACGCCCGCGTGCCGGACCAGCCACCTGTGATCAAGACGACGATGGCCACCGAAATACCGGTGGCCAGTAGCCCCGTTGTCACTGACAATCGCACCGCAGCGCCGATCCCCGGTGTGGCCGCAAGCATGCGAAATGCATCAAGTGACGGGCCGCTGAATCCCGCAACCGACAGATGGCCGAATGCCGGAAGCACAGTCCCCCAAAGCCCTGCCACAACAGGGCCAAGCATTGCCAACAGCGTTACAATCGGGACAAGGGCGATCAGGCGCGGCATGGTGGGCGCCTGCGTTCCTATTGTGCCGTGCCGTAGCGCGCTGTCCAGTCATCGGTGATCCGCGTCATCCAGCTGGGATGCGGTTCGGCAACGACGGGGCCCAACTCTGCCGGTGACAGCGTTGCGATCCCAAGGTCGAGCGCGTCGAACAACGCGCGGTCTGCATCTGTCAGCGCGTCCATGTCCAGCACCGTGCCATAGCCCAGAATGTTGGGGTCTTGCGCGCGGGCCTGTGCCTCGGGCGACATCAGGAAGTTGGCGACAACCATCGCCCCCGCGGCTGATCCCGAATTGTAGGGGATTGCGACAAAACTGGCGTTGCCGATTGTGCCTTTGTCCAACACGAATGTGCGCACGGTATCGGGCAGTTGTTGGTTGGCGATCGCGGTTGTCGCCTCGCCGGGGCTAAAGGAAATCGCCAGATCGACCTCGCCGTCGGCAATCAGTTGTAACTGCGCTGGGCCGGTCGCCGGATAGGCGCGCCCTTGCCGCCAAAGGGTCGGCGTCAGCGCATCAAGGTAATCCCAAAGCGGGGCTGTGACCGCGTTATAATTTTCGTCCGTTGCAGGCGCATAAAGCGGGGTTTGATCATCAATCAGATCAACCAGCGCCTGTTTCAGAAAGGTCGCACCAAGGAAATCCGGCGGCTGCGGATAGGTAAAGCGCCCCGGGTTGGCGGTGGACCATTCAAGGATCGCCGCCATGTTGGCCAGCGGTTCGGCCAGGTCGGCGGTGTCGTGAATGAAAACGACCTGCGCCATGGCCCAGGGCGCCTCGTATCCTTCGGCAGGAACTGTAAAATCGGTCTGCACCGTTTTGCCAGAGGTATCGACCACCGCCCAGTTTGGCAGTTGTTCGGCGAAGGGGCCAAACAGCAAGTCCGCCTCCTTCATTGCGGCGAAATTTGCGCCGTTGATCCAGATCATGTCAATCGCGCCGTCATCATCGACGCCCGCCTGTTTTTCGCTAAGGACGCGGGTCACGGCATCGGCGGTATCAGTCAGCTTGACGTGTTCCAGTGTCACGCCATAGTCCTCGGCCACGCGCGCGCCGACCCAAGCGATGAAATCGTTGGTTGTGGTCGACCCACCCCAAGCGTTCCAATAAACGGTCTGGCCCGCGGCCTCGGTCATCACGGCATCCCAGTCGGCAGGGTCGGGATTGGCCTGCGCGGGCAGGGGCGCCATAAGCGCGGCGATCAGGGCGAGGTGTTTCATGAGTGAACCTTTCAGGGAGTGAATAGCTGCCGCGCGGCATGGATACGCAAGCCCGCCGTGACAAAACACAGCGCACCAAAGACCCATGCCATCAGGGCAAAGTAAGCAGGAAACAGACACAACAGCACAAAAAAGATGATCGTCTCGGACCCCTCGAGTATGCCATTGGAATAGTAGAGCGATTTCTGGCCCTGCGCGGTGGTTTGCATCTGCGCCTTTTCGGCCAGAATTGCATATCCCAGAAAGCTGGTGCCGTTGAAATAGATGCTGGTGAGCAGGAAAGCCCCGGCCACACCATTCGCGCCACTGTCGTGCAACACGAATGCCAGTGGAATCATCCCGTAGAACAGAAAATCAGCGGCAATATCGAGATACCCGCCAAAGTCGGTCTTTTGGGTCGCGCGTGCAACTGCCCCGTCAAGCCCGTCCGCAATGCGCGACGCCAGCAGGAACACCAACGCAGCGGTAAAGGCGCCGAATACGATCAGCAGTGCCGCAACCAGCCCCAGCCCCAGCCCGACCATCGTCACCACATCAGCCGAGACGCCACGCGCCCCAAGGCTGCGCCCAAGCGCATTCAGCGGCGGATCAATGATTTTGCGCGCGGCAGCGTCAAGCATTTTGCCTCCCTTGTTGTAAACCTTTTGGCTGATGGAAGGTTGTCGCGCAATCGGGCTGACGCGAATGTGAGGCAGCGTAAGATGTTGCACCTGATCACCCTGATTTGAGAGCCTTGCAACATCACTGGCAATTGCGCGCAAATACCCCATATCCTGCATCTGAACAAAGAAAGGGACGCCATGACCACATATCGCAAAGACCCTGACGTGATCGCCACCCTCACACCTGAACAGTATCGCGTAACCCAGCAAAGCGGCACTGAACGTGCAGGCACCGGCCCTTATCTGGATAACAAAGAACCGGGGATTTACGTTGATATCGTCTCTGGCGAGCCACTGTTTGCGTCCTCGGATAAGTACGAAAGCGGATGCGGCTGGCCCAGCTTTACCAAGCCGATCATAGATGACCACATCAACGAACTGCGCGACATGACTCATGGAATGATCCGCACTGAAGTGCGCAGCGCCCACGGCGACAGCCACCTTGGCCACGTCTTTCCTGACGGTCCCAAGGATCGGGGCGGCCTGCGCTATTGCATCAACGGTGCCAGCCTGCGTTTCATTCATCGCGACGATATGGAGGCCGAAGGCTATGGTAAATTCATCGACCAAGTGGAGGACGTTGCATGAGCGAACGCGCAGTTCTGGCAGGCGGATGTTTCTGGGGTATGCAGGATCTGATCCGCAAGATGCCCGGCGTGATTTCGACCCGCGTTGGGTATACGGGCGGCGATGTGCCCAACGCCACCTATCGCAATCACGGCACCCATGCCGAAGGGATCGAGGTCATCTTTGACCCTGACGTGATGACGTATCGGCGCTTGCTTGAATTCTTCTTTCAAATTCACGACCCGACTACGCCGAACCGTCAAGGCAATGATCGCGGTATGTCCTATCGCTCGGCCATATATTACGTCAATGATGCCCAGCGCGCGGTGGCGCTGGACACTATCGCTGATGTGGAGGCCAGTAGGTTATGGCCCGGCAAGGTCGTGACCGAAGTGGAACCTGCTAGCGAATTCTGGGAGGCAGAGCCGGAGCATCAGGATTATCTTGAGCGGTTGCCCAACGGCTATACTTGCCACTTTGTGCGACCCGATTGGGTTTTGCCGCGTCGTGACGCAGCAAAATAGAGCCTAATCCAGCGTAATTCGGGGGCGGCCTTGCGCCGTCACCTTGATTGTTGCTTCGATAAACATCGTCTGACCTTCGATTTCGGCGGCTTTCACCTCGCGATCATAGGTCAGGCGGATTTCCTCGACACCAGCGGCGTGGGCCTTTGTGCTGGCGACCTCTTCAAGCGCTTGGCTCAATGCGCTCATCGCAGCCTCGGCCTCGCTAAATCGCGACGGCCCGCTGGGAAGGTGCGCAACAAATGCGCCCTCGCCCGCGCTCGTGACACTGCCGCTTTCATGCATGGAAACCTGCCCGACGACCGCGCCGATGGCATTTGCCACACCCCCATGTGCGGGCAGAATTGTTGGTGTGTGCAGCGCCATTCCGACCGCGCCGTAATAATTCTGCGCCGAGGCACCAAGGCCAATGATGGGAACATTCAGCCCCGCATTGATCCGCACGACGCCTTGATGTCTGGCCAAACCTGCTTGCATCAAGGGGTGGCGGGCAAGGGTGCCCACGGGTTGATCGCCCCAGTTAAAATCATCCTCGGCAAAGGCGGCTTCAAGCAGGCAATGTGCCGTTTGCCGGGTCAGCTGATCGACGATCATTTGCGCAAGCGTATCAGCGCCTTTTGCAATCCTGTCACCGCTCCCCATCCGGCGGCGCGCGAATAGCGCAAGGGTCTTGTGGGCGGCGATTTCATCCCAAGCGCCAAGCTGCCCCAGAACATGTGCCGCATCGGATGGCGTGACGCCGGCAATCATCACGGCACCACGTTTCACCAGCCGTTCAAGGGCTGGCCCTTCGACCCGCGTTTGCACCGCGTCCTGCATGCGCTGGGGGCCCTGCATCAGCCGCTCCATGACCACCGCTTCGCGCTTGTCCAGCCCGTCAGGCGCGGCCTCCCAAAGGGGCACGACAAATCGACCGGCTTCCGGGGGCGGGGCGTCTTGTGTCAAGGCGCGGTCAAGCGCGCCATGCACCAAATCGGGATGGGTTTGCGCCAGCAATGATACGGGCATCAGGCGGCGCGGCCCAAGGTGCAAACCGCCCGAAAGCCCGTCTTGCACATGCACTTCACTATCGCCGCCCAGACCCCATGTGCGCATCGCCACAGCTTCGACCATGGTTCGAAAAGGGCCGACGCGTGCGCCCTGCGGATCAATCTTGGGCCTGCCACCGCGCAGCAGGCATACATCGGTTGTCGTGCCACCAATATCACTGACCAGCGCATCCGTTTCACCCGTCAGCCAACTTGCCCCCGCGATGCTGGCCGCCGGACCGCTGAGGATCGTTTCAATCGGGCGTTCACGCGCCAGATCGGCCGAAACCAGCGCGCCATCACCGCGCACGACCATCAGGCGTGCATTGATCCCGAGTTTGGCCAGATGCCCTTCGCACGCGCTGATCAGGCGATCAATCATGCCGATCAGACGGGCGTTCAACACCGCCGTAAGCGCGCGTTTTGGCCCACCAAGCGCCGAGGACAGTTCGTGGCTGCAGGTCACGGGTTTGCCGGTGATCTGTCGGATCACGTCACGCGCGGCGATTTCATGGGCGGGATTGCGGGTCGCGAAACTGGCGGCGACCGCGAAACCGGTCAGACCATCGGGCAGATCAGCCAGGCGCGCCGCAAGCGCACCAAGGTCAAGCGGCGCTGCCTCGTTCCCGGCGTGGCTGTGGCCCCCCGCAAGCAGGATCACAGGATCACCAGCCAAGGCTTCGGTAAGGCCTGCGCGGGACAGTTCTGCCTGATCAAAGCCGATAAAGACCAAGGCAACGCGCCCGCCTTGCCCTTCGACAAGGGCATTGGTTGCAAGGGTCGTTGACAGGGAAACCATTGCGATCTGGCCTGCCGAAACACCGGATTGGGCAAGAACAGTGTCGATTGCGCGCCCAACCCCCGTTGCCAGATCGGGCCGGGTCGTCAGGGATTTGGCGGATGCCAGAACGGTATCGCTATCTTCATCCAGCAAAACCGCGTCCGTGTATGTGCCGCCGGTGTCGACGCCCAAGAGAATGGCCATGTGCCGCCTTTTGTTAACTGTTGCGCCATTGGGCCCAATTCAGGGCAGATCGACAAGCCCGGAAACTACAAATGGAAGGCCGGAAGCGACACACGCTTGCCCAACGTCATTGCATCAGCCACGTGAATCATTGGTGAAAGATCGACGTCGCGGGTGCCGCTGTGCACAAGCTCGGCCATACGGGAATAAAGCGCCGGATATTCGCCCAACAGGGACACGCCGACCGCCCGATCCGTCAGCGCGACACCATCGATGATGATCTTGCTGCCGCCCTCGTGCAATTCCACGCGATGGTGCGCGGTCTCGACCCAGATGTCCCAACTTTGTGGCCCTTCCTGTCGCCAGTCAAAGTCGGCCGTGATGCCATCGGTGAACGTCAGCTGCGCGGCAATCGGCGTTTGGCAGTTTTCCGGCACTTCAAGCGTGGCATCTTGCACATGAACCGGCGCGGGCAGGATTTCGGTCAGAATCGACAGCGCGTTGATCCCCGGATCAAAAACACCCATGCCGCCAGGCGCAAATACCCAATCCTGACCGGGATGCCAGCGCCGCACATCTTCTTTCCATGCAATATGGCCCTTGGTTACGATTTTGTCGGCCAGAAACGCCTTTGCCTGCGCAACACCCTGCGCCATCCTGCTGTGCCACGTGGCAAACAGAACGCGATTTTGCTGTTGCGCAAGGGTCGTCAAGGCGTGCACCTCGGCCAAGGTCGCGCCGGGGGGTTTTTCCAACATGACATGGCGCCCACTCAGCAAAAGCGCTTTGGCATAGGCAAAGCGTGGCACCGGAGGCAAGCATAGGCTGACGACCTCAATATCAGGGTTTTCAGCCAACATAGTGTCTATATCTGTATAGGCCGGAACACCATCGACAGAGCCTGCGCGGCTGACCGTCGCGGCCAGATCCCAATCAGGGCTACCCGCAATTGCGGGCACGTGCTGATCCTGCGCGATCTTGCCAATTCCGATAAGTGCGATCTTCATCAATGCGACTCCCGCGCAACAGCATTGCCGCGACACCCGACCAGAAAGTCGAAATCGGCACCCGTTTCCGCGCCCGTCACCCGATCATGATAGAGCTGGACATATCCGCCATCGGGGCGTGGCACAGCGGGTTCCCAATTGGCCAGCCGTTCGGCCAGTTCTTCGTCGCTGATATCAAGATGGATGCGGCGCGCGCCCACGTCCAGTTCGATGAAATCTCCGTTTTGCACCACCGCAAGCGGGCCACCGGCCGCCGCTTCGGGCGAGGTGTGCAATACAACCGTCCCATAGGCCGTACCGGACATGCGCGCATCGCTGATCCGCACCAGATCGGTGATGCCACGCTTGAGCAGCTTGGCGGGCAGGGCCATATCACCCACTTCGGCCATGCCGGGATATCCGCGCGGGCCGCAGTTCTTAAGAACCATCACGCAGGTTTCGTCGATATCCAGATCGTCGCGATCCACCTTTGCCTTATAGTCTTCGATGTCCTCGAAGACGACAGCGCGACCACGATGCACCATCAGATCGGGTGAGGCGGCAGAGGGTTTTAGCACCGCGCCATTGGGCGCAAGATTGCCGCGCAAGACAGCGATACCACCGGATTTTGTCAGCGCCTTGTCGCGTGGCAGGATCACGTCATCGTTCCAGTTCTGAACGTCCTTGACCTCGTCCCAGATTGATCCGCCGCTGACGGTCAGCGCGTCCTTGTTCAGCAAGCCGTCGTCACCCAGCTGTTTGATCACAACGGGCAGGCCGCCCGCGAAAAAGAATTCCTCCATCAGATGCTTTCCCGATGGCAAAAGGTTGACGATTGTCGGGACATCGCGCCCGCAGCGATCCCAGTCATCAAGTGAAATATCGACACCAACACGGCCCGCGATGGCCAAAAGGTGGATAACGGCATTGGTTGAACCACCGATTGCAGCATTGGTGCGAATGGCATTTTCAAAGGCCGGTTTTGTCATGATGTCAGATGGTTTCAGATCGTCCTTGACCATCTGCACGATCCGCCGCCCGGTGATCTGCGACATCACGCGACGCCGGCTGTCAACGGCGGGAATGGCGGCGTTGCCCGACAGCGCCATGCCCAGGGCTTCGGCCATAGACGCCATTGTGCTGGCGGTGCCCATCGTGTTGCACGACCCGGCCGAGCGCGACATTGATGCCTCGGCCTCGACAAATTCTTCGGGGGTCATTTCGCCGGCTTTCACGGCCTCGTTGAACTTGCGGATGTGCGTGCCTGATCCAACTCGTTCACCGCGGAAATGCCCGTTCAGCATTGGCCCGCCACTGACAACGATCGCGGGCAGATCGACGGATGCCGCGCCCATCAATAACGCCGGTGTTGTTTTGTCACAGCCTGCGAGCAACACAACGCCGTCGATGCATTTGCCGCGCAGCGCTTCTTCGACGTCCATGGCGCAAAGGTTGCGAAACAGCATTGCCGTCGGGCGCAATGTGACCTCGGACGGGGAAAACACCGGAAATTCCAACGGAAAGCCGCCTGCCTCCCAAACGCCGTTCTTCACACGTTCGGCCAGATCGCGCAGATGCGCGTTGCATGGGGTGGTTTCGGACCAGGTGTTGCAAATGCCGATCACCGGGCGCCCGTCAAACAAATCCGCCGGAAACCCCTGATTTTTCATCCATCCACGGTGATAAATCGCATCCTTCGAGGTGCCACCAAACCATTCTTGCGAACGCAGTTTGCGCGGCCATTTTGCTGGCTTGAACGTCATTGTCTTCTCCTTGGTCGCGCTTACAAAGCCACAGGGCGCGGGGGCATTCAAACCAAATCGCCGGAAATTCGACTGTTTTCCAGCAAAAAAGTTGCAATACGCGCGATGGGATTTTGACTTGGGCCGGTAATTGCGATTCAACTGTTTCAACATATGAAAAAGGGTTTGCAGATGCAGCTTTCCGTATCGTTCCAGGACACACATGAGGGCAAGGGTGGATCGGGCCCCGTGACTGTTGGTTGGTTCCTGAATTCGCAAAAGGGCGGCATCGTCTATTACCCGCCTGAACGGGTGCGTTCGGCTGATATGAACCGCACGCATGCGAAATCTGCGTCGCGCTGTCCGGCTGTGATCAACATGGAAAGCCGCTATTTCATGGTGCGTTGCCCGTTTGACCTGCATATCGGGTTCGAGCGCGACAAGGACGGGCGCGGTGTGTTGAAAAACCTCGCGGGGACCAAAAGCGGGATTCGTGCCAACAAGCTGGGTGAAAAGCTGCATCTCACCAATGAAACGGAATGGCGCTATCCGGGGATCCCGACGATCCAACTGTCGCTGCCTTATGTGTTCATCGCTGACGAACCGGTTTACGCAAGTCAGGTTGCGCCCTTTATGCATTACCAGCGCGAGCCGTTCCCGGGTACGATTTTCGGTGGCCGCTTTCCGATCAACGTCTGGCCGCGCCCATTGATGTGGGCGTTTGAATGGCATGACCACACGAAACCGTTAAAGATCAATCGCGGCGATCCGTTGTTTTACGTTGGCTTTGAAACCATGCCGCAGGAACGCAGCGTTGCCATGGTCGAGGCCGAAGTGACACCGGAACTGAACGACTACATGGAGCTGATTTCGGGCGCCGTGAACTACGTCAATCAGACGTTCTCCCTGTTCGAGGCTGCCGAAGAACGCCGCCCCGAAACACTGATCAAGCCGGTCCCGCGCAAGAAAAAGGGCTAGCGGCCTATGACTCCGACTGAAATTGACGCCCTGCGCAATCAGGCAAGCGCGGCGCATCGCGCAAACAAGACTGCCGAGGCGCGCGCGCTTTACATGCAGTATCTTGCGCATCGCCCTGATGACGGCGGCGTCTGGTCAAACGTTGGCGCACTCTTGCGGAGTCAGCAGCAACATACCCTGGCCCTGCGCGCCCAGGAACGTGCCTTTGCCTTGTCGCCTGACGCGCCGGGCTTGCGGAACAATCTGGCGAATATTCTGTCGGATCTTGGTCACTACGAACGTTCCATTGCGCTGCGCGAGGATATTCTTGTGCGGGCGCCGCAGGACAAGTCACAAAGGTCGATGATCGGGCGCTGTTTGCGTGGTTTGGGCCGATATAGTGACGCAATCGCGTATCTGAAGGCGGCGGAAATCGACCATCCGGAAGACGGCGAAATCAAGCTGCAACGCGCCTTTGCCGAACTTGGCGAGGGGCGCTATGGCGAAGCATTTCGTACATATGATGCCCGCTGGCAGTCCGAGGAGATGTCGCCGCGCAAGATTGATCTGCCACAATGGGACGGTGGTGATCTGACCGGTAAGACAGTGCTGGTTCTACCCGAGCAGGGCTTTGGTGATGCGGTGCTTTTCACACGCTTTTTGCCTGCGTTGCGGGCGCAATGCGCGCGGGTTCTGTATCTGGCCGAACGCCCGCTTGCCCGCTTGTTTGACGGCTTGGAGGGCGCTGATTGGGTCGGCATCGAGGTGCCGGCGAGCGAAAAAGTCGATTGTTGGATCAACCTGATGGATATGCCTTTGCTGGTGTTCGGGGCGGATAATAGCGGCGATATTCCCGCCCCGACCCGTTTGAATATCCCCGCGGATTCCGCAAATCGGGCCGCTGGCATCGCCGCGCCTCATAAGGGAAAGTTCAAGATCGGCGTGGTCTGGTCCGGCTCTGCCACCTACAAGGGCAATAGTTTCCGGTCATTCAGTCATCGCCAGTTTCATCCGCTGATCGACATTCCCGATGTGCAGCTTCTTTCGCTTTATAAGGGGCCGTTTCTGGATGCCTTTGTCGCTGATGGCACCGGTATGTTGATCCAGGATACGGCAAGCACCGACCGCGACTTTGCCGATTGCGCCGCGACGATGCAGCAGATGGACCTGATCATCACATCAGATACGGCCACCGCCCATATTGCCGGATCGCTGGGCCTGCCGACCTGGGTTATTCTGCATTGGGATCCGTTTTGGGTGTTCCGGCACAGTGGCGACACCACACAATGGTATCCCAGCATGCAGCTTTATCGTCAGTCCGCAGCTTTGGACTGGGATAGCGTTTTTGCCAATGTAGAGACTGATTTGCGCAAACGCGTGATCAATTGGAAGAAGGAACAAAAGCGTGGATGATATCCTTGTGCCCACCTCGCCGGGTGAATTGATCGACAAGTTGACGATCTTGCGCCTCAAGTCGGAAAAGATCACCGATGCGGCCAAACTTTCCAACGTGCACCACGAAAAGGACGTGCTGCAGGCCACCGCTGACCGTCACCTGCCTGCAAGCACCGAACTGACGGCGCTATGGGAGGAGCTTTATCAGATCAATGCTGCCCTTTGGGGCATCGAAGATGATATTCGCACCTGTGAAGCGGCCAAGGATTTTGGCGATGATTTCATTCGCCTTGCCCGTGCCGTTTACGTCACCAACGACAAACGTGCGGATGTGAAAAAACGGATCAACTTGCAGCTGGGATCGGACCTGGTCGAGGAAAAGTCTTATGTGGACCATCAAGCCGGGGCAAAGTCATGAGTGAAAACCCAATCACAACCGCCCGCGCCAAGCTGGTTGAGGCGCGCAAGACCCTTGTTAAGGCTCTGCAGGGCGAAAAGACCCGCCGCCGCGGCCCGATGGTGCGTCAATTGCACGAAATCCAGCAAATGCTGTCGCCGCAATACGCCTATTCCTCGCAAGCTGGGCAGGATGTGGTGATTGACCGGATCATGGGGCAAAAGCGTGGCGGCACTTTCGTCGATATCGGTGGCTATGATGGCACGACCGGATCAAACACGTTTTTCCTCGAGGTCTGGCGCGGTTGGACGGGTGTAATGGTTGAGCCTGTCCCCGCGCAGCTGGAGAAAGCGCGCCTTGTGCGGCGATGCGAATGCCTTGGCGTTGCCGTTGCGGCGACCGAAGGCGAGGCCGATTTCATCGAAATCGCCGAAGGTTTCACCCAGATGAGCGGCCTTGCAGATAGCTACGATCCCGCGCTGCTGAACCAGGTGCGGGCCGACAAGCGCCACAAGGAAAACACCATCAAACTTGAAACCCGAACCCTTAGCCGGATCTTGCAGGATTCGGGTCTAATTCACCCCGATTTCGTGTCTCTGGACATCGAAGGTGGCGAAATCCCGGTCCTTGAATCCTTCCCGTTCAAGGAACACAATGTCGGGGCTTGGGCGATCGAAAACAACACCGGCTCGCACGAAATCGCCAAGATCATGCGCGCTTCGGGATACGAACTGGCCGAGTTTTGCGGCCCCGACGAAATTTACGCCAAGCCGGATAAATAGACCGCATTTGAATTGTTAAGACCACCTTTACACCCGCCCTGTTAGCCAAGGGATGGGTGAAATAAATGTGGTGGACGTGATGGGTGCGAAATCCAATGCGCCAATAATCATCAAGCGTAAGAAAGTTGTCGGCGGTGATGGTCATCACGGCGGCGCCTGGAAAGTTGCCTATGCGGACTTTGTGACCGCGATGATGGCTTTCTTTATGCTGATGTGGCTTTTGAATGCGACGACGGAACAGCAACGCAAGGGCATTGCTGACTACTTCTCGCCGACCTTGCCGATCAACCGGATTTCCGGCGGGGGCGAGGGGATGTTTGGCGGAACAAATATCTTTACCGATCAGAACTCTGGTGCAGGATGGCACCGGGTCCGCGATGGTCATTCCCGGTGAAATGCTCTCTGATGGCGAAGCCGAAGCCGCTGAACAGGAAGCGGCACAAGTCGCCGCCCTGCGTGAAATCGAAGAACTGCTGGTCGGACGTGGCGGCGAAAGCCTGATTTCGGATCAGGCACTGCGACACGTGATTACACGCCTGACCGACGAAGGTCTTGTCATCGAGATATTTGCACTGGAAGACGCGCCGTTGTTCGAGGCTGGAACGTCTGCGCCAACGCCGATCACAACCGAATTGATGCAGGTATTTGCGCGGGTGTTCTCGCTTGTGGAAAACAGCATTGCGGTCGAAGGGCACTTGCAGGCCCGCCCGATCGTTCTGGTCGACAATCCTGTCTGGGACCTGTCCATGGCTCGCGCGGCAGGTATTCGCGCGCTCCTTCAATCAGGTGGGCTTGATGCGGATCGTTTTACACGGGTCACGGGCCATGGTGACAGATCGCCGGTCGTGTCCGATCCGTTTGCGCTGCGCAACAACCGGATCGAAATCATCCTGCTGCGCGCCCAGACCTGAATATCGTTCGCATTTTAGACGTTAGGTCGCTGTTAAGTGCCCGTGTCTTAAGCCTGTCGGGATACCTCCGTCAGCCCTTGATGCAGAAAGGCCAAGCACATGACGATTTCTTCTTCTTTGAATGCCAGTGTGGCAGGACTCGCCGCGAACGCGAGCAAGCTCGCGACGATTTCCGACAATATCGCGAATTCCTCGACATATGGCTACAAGCGTGCCGTCGCCGATTTCCATTCCATGGTGATCGAAAGCGGGACAGGCACCTATTCGGCCGGTGGTGTGCGCGTGACAACGCAGCGCCTGATCGACGAACGCGGCCCGCTTGTATCGACGTCCAACGCGACCGATCTGGCGGTGCGTGGGCGCGGGATGCTTCCAGTGACCAACGGGTCGGCCATTGGTGTCGATAACGGCGAATACCCGATGAAGTTGGCGACAACAGGCTCGTTCCGCCCCGATTCCGAAGGGTATCTTACCTCGGCCAGTGGTCTTGTGCTGATGGGCTGGCCGGCGGATTCCGATGGCACCGTTCCGACCTACCCGCGCGACACTGTGGGTGCGCTTGAGCCGATCCGCATCAATACCAACCAGTTTTCGGGCAATGCAACAACCGAAATGAAACTGGCGGTGAACCTTCCCGCGACCGAAACGGAAGATGGCGCCGCTGCGGTCAACCAAAACCTGTCGGTCGAGTATTTTGATAACCTTGGCAAATCCGAAAGCCTGTCGATCGAGTTTGTCCCAAGTGTGCCCTTGCCCGGCGATCCGGCGACAAATGAATGGACAATGATCCTGACCGACAGCGCAAGCGGCGGTGCGGTTGTCGGGGAATACACACTGCTTTTTGATGATGATCGCACAACCGGCGGGCGGCTGTTGTCAGTGACCGATGTCAGCGGTGGTCCTTATGACCCCGTTTCGGGTTCGGTCGAGGTGAATGTCGCAGGCGGCCCTGTGAATATCGAAATCGGCACGCTTGGTGATCCCGGCGGGCTGACGCAACTGTCGGATGCCTTTGCACCCGTGACGATTTCCAAGAATGGGTCTCCAGTCGGGAACATGACTGCCGTCGAAGTTGATCCGAACGGTTTCGTGCATGCCTATTTCGACAACGGGATGTCGCGCACGATTTATCAGGTGCCCCTCGTCGATGTCCCGAACCCGAACGGCATGATGACGCAAGACCATCAAAGCTACACCGTAACCCCTGAAAGTGGCCCGTTCTTCTTGTGGGACGCGGGCGATGGACCAACCGGTGATGTCGTCAGCTTCGCGCGCGAGGAATCGGCAACGGATGTGGCTGGTGAACTGACCCAACTGATCCAGACGCAGCGCGCGTATTCGTCGAACGCCAAGGTCATCCAGACCGTCGACGAAATGCTGCAGGAAACCACCAATATCAAACGGTAACGCAACCCTGAAAGGCGCGTGACATGAGCATCTCGCATTCACTTTCCAACGCACTCAGCGGCCTCACCGCCGCCTCTCGCATGGCCGAGGTTGTGTCATCCAACCTCGCCAACGCGTTGACTGATGGGTATGGCCGGCGCAGCCTGAACCTGTCTGCGGCGACGATCGGCGGGCGTGGTGCGGGCGTGAATATAGATGGCGTCACGCGCATGGTTGATCGCGGGATACTGGCTGACCGGCGGCTTGCCGATGCTAGCCTTTCCAGCCACATGCAAACATCAGCATTCATGTCACGCCTGGAGGATCTGATTGGCACCGCAGGCGCTTCTGATTCACTCGCCAACCGGGTGACCGCGGCCGAGCAGGCGTTGATCGACGCCTCTGCGTCACCATCGTCCGATTCTCATCTGCAATCTGTTGTCGACCGGTTTAATCAGCTTGCCGGGTCGTTGAATGCGGCGTCCGATGGCATTCAAGGCTTGCGGCAAGACGCCGACAAAGCGATTTCGCAACAGGTTGAAACGCTGAACGCATCGCTGCGCCAGGTTGCGCAGCTGAACGCCGACATCACGATGTCTTATAACACGGGCAACGACCCGTCGGCGCTGATGGACCAACGCCAGCAGGTTGTCGACAAAATCGCCGAGATCGTGCCGATCCGCGAGGTCGACCGTCAAGGCGGGCAAGTTGCCCTGATGACAACCAGCGGCGAAGCCCTGATCGACGGCCCGCCAAAACAGTTCGGGTTCGCGGCAACCAATTTCGTTACTGCTGAAATGACGTTCGATTCCGGCGGGCTTTCGGGACTCACGCTTGATGGCGCGCCCTTTGCGCCAGCGGACGGTGTCGGCAGGCTTGCGGGTGGATCACTTGGCGCGGCCTTTGCGATGCGCGACCAGACGCTGACCGATGCGCAAGCCGGCCTTGATGCACTGGCACGCGACCTTGTTGAACGGTTTCAGGATCCCGCCGTTGACCCAACACTGGCCCCCGGTGACGCAGGATTGTTGACCGATAATGGTGCCGCGTTTGATGCGGTGAATACCATCGGTCTTGCCGGGCGCATTCAGGTCAATATTGCGGTCGATCCCGCACAGGGCGGTGCGCTGTCGAAAATTCGTGATGGTGTCGGCGCGCTTGCCGCGGGCCCTGTCGGCAATAGCCAACAAATAACAGCCTGGAGCGATGCGCTGGCCGAAATGCGCAACAGCTCGCTTGGTGGCCAAACGGCTTCGGCTTCGGGTCATGCTGCGAACCTGATGTCGCATATCGGTAACGCCCGTCTGGCTGCCGAAAGCGAACTAAGCTTTGCAACAGGTCGCTGGGACACATTGCGCCAAGCCGAACTTAGCAACGGGGTCGATTCCGATCATGAATTGCAAATGCTGATGCAGATCGAGCAAGCCTACGCCGCCAATGCAAAGCTTGTGCAAACGGTTGAATCGATGATCCAGACATTGATGGAGTTGTGACATGTCATTTAATTCGGTTGGCGATCAATCGCAGCATTTTCTGTCATTGCGCAATAACATGGCGCTCAAGACCCGCCTTGGAACGCTTGTCCAGGAACTTTCCACCGGGCAGTCGTCTGATCTGGTAAAGCATCTGGGGGCAGATCAAACACGGCTGTCCGATGTTGACCGGCAGCTTTCCCTGTTGTCGGGATACGGGCGGGTCACAACCCAGACCGCGCAGTCTCTGTCGTTTATGCAAACCTCGATCGCCCAGATCGAGGACACGCGCGCACAACTTGCCAGTCAGATGCTAACCGTCACCGCAGATGGTGCGGTGAACCAAAATGCCGCAGCTGCAAGTGCCGCACGCGACGCGATGGGCGCGATTGTTTCAACATTGAACGGGCGTTTTTCTGATCAATCACTCTTTGCCGGCGCAGCGGTCGACAGTGTGGCCCTTGCATCGGCCAACTCGATCATGGCTGAACTTGCGATCGCCACAGCCGGTGCCACGACATCTGCCGATGTCATAACGGCAATTGATACGTGGTTCGATGCGCCCTCGGGCGGCTTT
Organism: Octadecabacter sp. R77987; assembly: GCF_042466115.1. Taxonomy (NCBI): domain Bacteria; kingdom Pseudomonadati; phylum Pseudomonadota; class Alphaproteobacteria; order Rhodobacterales; family Roseobacteraceae; genus Octadecabacter; species Octadecabacter sp. R77987. The sequence continues at coordinate 2,122,689 of NZ_JAXHBQ010000001.1, forward strand.
GAAACGCTTGGCTATCTGGGTGATACCGGCCCTGCGCAAACACGCCGCATAGATCAGGCCACGACGGTTGCGCTTGATGCCAAGGCCGATGATCCCGCGTTCCGCGACATGTTCAAAGCGGTCGCTTTGGCCGCCATCGTTGCCGAAGGCGCATTGCCGGGTGACGTCACGGCGCAAACCGAACTTTTGCAAGAAAGCGGCCTGCGCCTCATGGCCAGCGCAACAAGCCTGACCGGACTTCAGGCGCGCCTTGGCGGCATCGAAGGGCGTGTGCAAGACGCCACGACCCGGCACGCCGCGCGCGAAACCGCGCTGGGCCTGATCCGAAATGACATGACCTCGGCCGACCCGTTTGAAACGGCGGCCCAGCTGGAAGAAGTCCAGTTGCAACTTGAAACCCACTATACCGTGACAGCACGCCTGTCGCGGTTGTCACTCGCGGAGTATCTACGTTGAACAAGACCCTCGCTTTCCTGACCCTCGCCCTTTCGCTTTTTGTCGGGGTTGCAAACGCATCACCCATCCGGATCAAGGATCTTGTCGAATTTGACGGTGTGCGGTCAAACGATCTTGTCGGTTATGGGCTTGTTGTGGGGCTGAACGGCACGGGTGACGGGTTGCGCAATTCGCCCTTTACTGAAGAAATCATGACCAACATCCTTGAGCGACTTGGCGTTAACGTTACCGGCGAACAGTTTCGCCCCAAGAATGTGGCAGCCGTTCTTGTCACCGCAAGCCTGCCACCGTTTTCACGGGCTGGTTCGCCTATCGACATTACGGTTTCGGCCATCGGGGATGCCAGCAGCCTGCTGGGCGGAACACTTGTGATGACGCCACTGAACGCAGCGGACGGCGAAATTTATGCCGTGGCCCAGGGAACGATCATCGCCGGTGGCGCAACGGCGCAAGGGGATGGCGCAACCGTGACCCAAGGCGTGCCGACAGCGGGGGTAATCCCGTCTGGCGCGACCGTCGAGCGTGAAGTGGCGTTTGACTTTGGCGGGCTCAGTTCGATCCGGCTTGCGCTGCGCACACCCGATTTCACGACCGCCGGGCGTATCGAGGTCGCGATCAACCGTGATTTTGGCCGCGGCGTTGCCGTGATGCTGGATGCGGGCACCGTGCAGTTGGATATTGCCGCCACGCGCATGGCGTCGCCGGCACATGCCCTTGGCCGGATCGAGAACATCCTTGTCGAACCCGAACGCCGCGCGCGCGTTGTTGTTGATCAACGCTCTGGCACGATTGTCATGGGCGAGGATGTGCGCATCAGCCGCGTTGCTGTCAGTCAGGGGAACCTGACGCTGCGCATTCAGGAAGCGCCACTGGTCGCGCAACCCAACCCCTTTGCGCCGGGCGAAACTGTCGTTGTGCCCCGCACCAATGCGGCAATCCAGGAGGAACCGGGGATCGGTCTGGCCGAAGTGCGCGAAGGCACGTCCCTGTCCGAAGTGGTTGCGGGCTTGAACGCGTTGGGTGTGTCTCCGCGTGACATGATCGACATTCTGAAAAGCATCAAGGCCGCCGGCGCGCTTCACGCCGAGTTTGTGGTCAGGTAAAGTAGCGGGAGTGATGGCCGCAGGGCGCGCCTGTCAAACAAAACGCCCTTGGCCAGCGGCCAAAGGCACATTCACTTTCAGTAATAGCTACGCACCAGACTTCCGGCAATAAGCGCCCAGCCATCAGCAACGACAAAAAACGCAAGCTTGAATGGCAGCGATACGATCGCCGGGGGCACCATCATCATCCCCATCGACATCAGCACGGCTGCGACGACAAGGTCGATGATCAGGAACGGCAGAAAGATCAGAAACCCGACCTGGAACGCGCGCTCGACCTCGCTGAGGAGAAATGAAGGAACCAGGACCGAAAGCGGGGCGTCGGGCGTCAGTTCGGTTGACGCAAGGTCCGGGCGCAACTCGGCCAGCGCGACAAATGTGTCGGGCGCGATACGGCCAGCCATAAAGAACCGGAACGGCTCCATCGTTTCGACAAAGGCTTCCTCTACCCCGATGGTTTCTTCAAGGAGTGGCGCGATACCCGCCGACCAGGCCGCGACAAACACAGGTTCCATCACGAAGTAGGTCAAGAATAGCGCAAGGCTGACGATCAGCATGTTGGGCGGCGCCTGCTGCAAGCCAATTGCCTGCCGCAGGATCGACAGGACCGTTACAATAAACGGAAAGCAAGTCACCATGATGGCAAGGCCGGGTACGATGCTGAGGATCGTGATCAACGCGATCAGCTGAACAGACCGCGCCGTAAGGGACCCGTCACCGCCAAGCGAAATCGCCACCTCTTGCGCGTGTGCCGGTGCCGCAACGAATATCAAAACCATGATGACGATTGCGGCTATGGCGGACCCTTGGGGCGGCGCGCGCATTAGCCCGCCTCGCCTGTGGTGCTGGCCACTTCGGTCAAGCGGACAGCCAGTTGCCCCGCCTCGCCACCTTCAAGCTCTTGCAGTTCACCGCGTGCGATCAGCCGATCACCGATGTAAAGTTCAACGGGGTCATCGACCCGCCGGTCAAGCGCAAGAACCGCGTTTTCCTGCAACGCAAGCAAGTCACGCACCATTGGTCGGGCGCGCCCGACAGAAATCGTGATCTCGATCGGCACATCGTGCAACGGGTGCCCTTCGGCATTCTGGTTTGTCATCTAGGCAATCCTTTGGTTTTCAGGGTCGAACAGGGCGGCCAATGTATCTGTGATCTCGGCGACAACATGATTGACGTCCAAATGGGTTCCGGCGCCCTTGGCCGAGCAAATCTGCGCTTGCGTCAATGCAAGGTCCGGTGCGGCAGTGATCTCAATTGGCGGGCTGGCCTCGGCCATGGCCAACCGCGACAGTGCTGCGACATTGTCAGGATGAACCAAGATCTGGACCGGCGCGGCGACATCGCGAAAAGCGGCTGACTGCAGCGCGCCCGCAACGTTGGCAGCCAGTGATCGCAGCGCGATTTCAGGCAAGAGATTCGTCACCAGTTCGGTGAACAGCGGTTCAAGAAGGGCGACGAAATGCGCGCGCGCCTCGGCGTAACCAAACTGCATATCAACAAGCGATTGCGTTGCCACTGCCGTGAGCAAGGCGTCCTCCTCGATGGCCAGGCGGCGACCTTCGGCAAGACCTTCCTCAAACCCGGCCTCAAACGCGGGCGATCGCGAATCCCCCTGGCTTGCGGTTGGATCGACGGATTCGAAATCCTGAAACTGCGGTGCGTGCATTTTCATCTAGGCGCGCGCCTCGTCGGGGTCGTCGACCCATGATTGCAGGATTTGCAGCGTTTCATCCTGCCGGTCTTCGATCATTTTGCGCAACCGTGTGACGGGATCGTTGTCGGCTTCATCCGCAACAGGACCGGCAAGCGCCGGGCGCGATCCATCCGCGACGGCCCCTTCGATCATCGCTGGTGTGGTCTGGTCCGGCGCGGTTTGTGCGCGGCTTGCAAGCATCGCGGGGTCGGGGCCGGGCAAGGCAGCAGGTGCACTGCGCCCGGATGCAAGAATCGGACGCACCACAAACAACCCAAGCACAAGTGCGACAAAGGCAAGCACGCCAATCTGGATCAACATCATCAGGTTCAGTGGCGTCGTGGCCGCGCCGATTGGTGCCTCTGTCCCAAGCTCGGGAACGGGCTGGAACGCAAGCGAACGGATTGTGATCTCGTCTCCGCGCGCTTCGTCAAATCCAACGGCCGATGCGACCAGATCGCGCAGGGCAGTCATTTCTTCGTCGGTACGCGGGGATGTGACGGTTTCGCCCGCCGCATTCACAACTGTTTCGTCATTGACCAAAACCGCGACCGTGATGCGGCGGATTGCACCGGGGATGCGCAGGATTTCGCGCTGCACTTCGGACACCTCGTAATTGGTTACGGTCCGGTTTTCCGCATCTTCGTTCGTTGAAGCACCACCAGTTCCGGCGCCATCGCCTTCGGGGAGATTGGACGCAACAGTGACATCACCGCCACGGCTGTCTTCTGATGCGGTAATGCGCTCCTCGACCTCGGTGCTGATCGCGACACGGCTGTCGGGATCAAAGGTGCGCTCGAGGATCGATTCGCTTTCGGTGACGGTTTCAACGCTAACCTCGACCACCGCATTGCCATAGCCAACGCGCGCAGCCAAAAGCCTTTCGACGCTTTCGCGCAGGTGCTGGCCGCGATCATCACCGCTAAGCATGGCCGCCGAATCATCGGAACCCGTTACCAGCCCGCCATCGCCGTCAATCACCGCAACGTTGTCAGGCGTCAGCCCGGAAACTGCTGATGCCACCAGATAGCGCAGCGCATTTGCTTGCTGCGCGGAAAGCACACCGGCCACCGACGTGACCGTAACGGCCGCGGTTGGTGAAACGTCGCGCGCAAAAGGGCGGCCGGACGGTGTGGATATATGAACGCGCGCGGTGCGGATATGCGCCGAGGCGACGATCGTGCGCGCAAGTTCGCCTTCTTTGGCGCGCAGGTAGGCTGCGTCGAACATTTGCGAGGTCGTGCCAAAGCCCGACATATTGTCGAGCAATTCGTATCCCCGCGCGCTATTGGCGGGCAAACCTTCACTGGCGAGCGTCATGCGCAGCTGATCACGGCGCGACGATTCGACAAAAATCGCCCCGCCCCGCACCTCGTATGCAGCGCCTGATTGTTCGAGCGAAGCTATTACATCGCCCGCCGCACTGCTTTCCAAACCGGAATAAAGCAGCGCCATATCGCGCGAACCGGCACCACGCCCCAGCATCAACACGGCAACAAACACAACAAGAGTTGCGCCAATCACCATGACGCGGCGACGTGGCGAAAGTGATGTCCAGATTGCAGGCAGGTTTTCCAATGGATTCTCCAAATCAAGGTGGGACTTCTGCCCGGTTGACCCGACTTTGACCGATCAGCCTTAACAATCGGTTAGCTGTTATCGGGATATGCAGGGCAGACAGAAACAAGGAGCTACGGCTGTGAGCGACGCAACTGCAACCGCCCCCGACAGCGCTGACGACGCGCCGAAAAAGAAATCCAAGATGCCGCTTGTTCTGGGGCTGGTTTTTGCCCTTTTGGGTGGCGGCGGCGGTTTCATGGCCGTGCAAATGGGGCTGATCGGCGGCGAAACGGCAGGCGATGAAGCGCACGCGCCTGACCCTCTTGAACCCTTGCCGCCAGTCGCGTTTGTGCCGCTTGAACCGTTACTGATTTCACTCCCGAATCGGTCGGGGCATCAATACCTGCGCTTTGTCGCGCAGATCGAAGTGGCCCCAGAACATGCCGCCGACGTCGAGGCGATAAAGCCGCGAATCGTTGATGTGCTGAACGGCTATTTGCGCGCGGTTGAAGTTGCCGATTTCGACGATCCGAATGCGCTGATGCGGCTGCGCGCGCAGATGCTGCGCCGCGTGCAGGTAGTGGCAGGCGAAGGGCGGGTCCGCGACCTTCTGATTATGGAATTTGTTCTAAGCTAGAAAGGCTTACTGATGGCGATGATTGCTGACATTTTTCTTGCGGCGGGCGCCGTTGGTGCCGCGCTTTACTGCTATATTCTGGCGCGCCGTTTGCGGCGTTTTACGGACCTTGAAAAGGGTGTCGGGGGCGCCGTGGCCGTTCTTTCGGCGCAGGTCGATGACCTGACCAAAGCCCTGGTGATGGCGCAGAAAAGCGCAGGCGAGTCGGCGCAGACGCTGGGGGCACAAACCCGCAAGGCAGATGATGTCGCCAAGCGGATTGAGCTGTTGGTCGCATCGCTTCACGATCTGCCGCCAGAGCCGCAAAAGCAGGCGCCGATCAGCCCGTTCTTCGAGCGTCGCCAGCCCAAGCTGGAGGATGCGTGATGCCCAAGCCGAACACCCCGCGCCGTCGCGCCCGCGGGCCTCTTTATGTCGTGGTCGGGCTGTTCATCGCATCCGGTGTCTTGCGGTTGGGCGGCGAAGCAGAACAGGTTTTCGCAAACGCCGAATCCGCCCCTCTTGCGGTTGACGAACCGGTTTCGGCCCCGGGCGATCAATGTGTCGAAAGTGATACCTTGATCACGGCGCTGGCAGCGCGCGAGGAACGTGTTGCCCGCCGCGAAACACAGTTGGCTGACCGGCTTCAGGCCCTAAGCGTGGCCGAGCAGGAAATCACGAACCGTCTTACCGAGCTTGAAGAAGCCGAAGCATCGCTTGCCGCGACGCTTGCTGTTGCCGCGACTGCAGCCGAGGATGATATCGGCCGCCTGACCGATGTTTACGCGAGCATGAAGCCGCGCGATGCCGCCGCCCTGTTCGAGGAAATGGCACCGGAATTTGCATCGGGTTTTCTGTCACGCATGCGGCCCGATGCAGCGGCAGCGATCATGACCGGTCTTGAGCCGGCCACGGCCTATTCGATCAGCGTGGTTATTGCCGGCCGCAATGCGGACGTGCCAACGGACTAGCTGGCGATGACAAAACCTTAACCAGTGCTGTGCCACACTGGCGCCAAGGTTTGAGAGAGGACTATCATGGTTGGGTTGATCGGTATCGTCGTGATTTTTGTGACCGTTTTCGGCGGCTACATGCTTGCAGGCGGCAAGATGGGGATCATCCTCAAATCTCTCCCGTTTGAAATGATCATGATCGGCGGGGCCGCCGTGGGTGCGTTTGTGTTGTCCAACGACATGTCGGCGATCAAACACACGATGAAAGACATCGGCAAGGTGTTCAAAGGCCCAAAATGGAAGCCTGATGACTACCGCGATTTGCTGTGCCTGCTGTTTGAACTCATTCGCCTTGCCCGCGCAAATCCGGTTGGGCTCGAGGAACACATCGAAGCACCTGATGACAGCAGCATCTTTTCGAAATACCCAAAGATTCAAGGCGATCGGGAATCGGTCGCGTTGATCTGCGATACCTTGCGGTCGGCGACGATGAACTATGACGACCCACATCAAGTCGAAGAAGTGCTGGAAAAACGCATCGAGGCAACGCTGCATCACTCGCTTCACTCGACCCATGCATTGCAACAGATCGCCGATGGCCTTCCGGCGCTGGGGATCGTTGCAGCCGTTTTGGGTGTGATCAAGACGATGGGCTCCATTGACCAACCTCCCGAAATCCTGGGCAAAATGATTGGCGGCGCCCTTGTCGGGACATTCCTTGGCGTGTTTCTTGCCTATGGGCTGGTTGGTCCGTTCGCCGCCCGCGTCAAGACCGTGATCGAGGAAGACGGCCACTTCCAGCAGCTTATTCGCGAAGTTCTGGTCGCGAACCTGCATCAACACGCGCCCAACATCTGTATCGAAGTTGGCCGCCAGAATACGCCAGCCGCATGCCGGCCCAGCTTTACCGATCTTGAAGATGCGCTGAAATCCACCAAGCAAGAGGCGGCGTGATGGTGCGTTACTGCCTTATCGCCCTGTGCGTTCTTTGGGCGGGCATTCTTGCGGCGCAGGACAACAGCGTGCGCAGCGGTGAGCACGACAGGTTTACGCGGCTTGTCCTGCCGATTCCCGTTGGCGCGGATTGGGCGCTGAACCGCGCGCAAGACCACTACGTGTTCAGCATCCCCGAAGACTCACAAGAATTCGACCTGACCGAAGCATTTGCGCGTATCCCGCGCACGCGAATTGCGGATATCGAACCCACGCAGGACGGTGCCGCGCTTGCGATTTTCGTGTCCTGCGCCGATTGTCACGCCGATGCCTTCCTGTGGCGCCCTGATCGGGTCGTGATCGACATAATTGATGGTGCAGCACCCGATGGTTCTCCCTTCGAGGTTGCGGTCAACGTGCTTCCAACTGATCCCCCAACAACCCCCAAGGCTGATGAAACGCCAGACAGCATCGCCATACCCCTCATCGTGGATGCACCCACCCCGGCGGCACTGCCCCTGATCGCGGAACAAGCGCCGGTGCTTGACGTTGCTGCGACGGAACAAGCCCTTATTGAAAGCCTGGCGCGCGCATCGTCGCAGGGCCTGATCGAGATTGCGCTGCAGCCCCAAGACCCCCGCGCCGAAACGCCAGACCCACAGCCAACCCAAGAGCCCGCTATCGTAGAGGAAATTTCGCCAGTCAAGGACGCCGCGCCGGTATCTGAAGGCGGGCAGCCCGGTATCAGCATGCGCACGACCTTTGATCAGGCGTTTCCGCACATCACGGTGACACCGCTGTCTGATCAGGGGGAAACCTGTTTGGACGAAGGTGTCTTTGATCTTGCTTCCTGGTCGGAAACTGGGGATTTCAACGTCGATATCGGAACACAGCGCACCGGGCTTACCGAAGAATTCGACCGGGTTCCGCCAAACGCCCCTGAAGGGCTGGCGCGCAGCTACATCTACTACGGTTTCGGGCGGGAAGCGCTGCAGGCATTGGCGCTTGACGGGATCCGCTCGAAGTCGCGCGAGGTTCTTGCGGAAATGGCCGTGGTCGTCGATGGCGGCACTGTGCCAAACGGATTGTTAAGTGCGCAACTTGGCTGTGATGGTGCAGGCGCGCTTTGGGCGACTTTGGCGATCAACAGTTTGTCGGAACAACCCGTTGGCGTTGACCGCAATTCAGTGCTTTTGGCGCATCGATCATTGCCCGTGGGACTGCGCGGCCACCTTGGAACCACGCTGGCCGCACGGTTCCTTGACATTGATGACACGGACACAGCCGCGATGATCTTGCAATCGGCCGAACATGCAGTCACCGGCAGTGACGCAGAAACAGATCTTGTGGCCGCTGACCTCGCCCAGCGCGATGGGGAAGACAGCGCCGCAATTGCACGGCTTCGAGAAGCCGCCGGTGTCAATGGGCGCGCAACGCCCGAAGGCTTGATGGAACTTGTGGACCTTACGATCAAACAGGACCAGATGTTTGATCAGGGGGTTTTGGATTTGATCGCAGCCGTGCGATTTGAACATCGCAATAGCAGCGTCGCGACCGACCTTGGAATCGCAGAGGCGCGCGCGCTGAACCACAGTGGCAAGATCGTCCAGGCACTTTCGGTCGTCACGGAATTGTCGGATGACTTGGACAGCGAAATGCGCACGGCATTGCAAAGCGAATTCACGATGCGCGCCGTCGAAACAATGTCTGATGCGGCGTTCTTGCAATTCGCGTTTGAAGACATGACGACAGACGTCGATGCCGAGACGGAAAACATGACCGCGATGCGCCTTCTTGCGCTTGGGTTTCCGGACCGCGCGGCACAGCTGTTGTTGGCCGATGCGACGCAGGACGCAATGCGCGAACGTCGCTACCTGCGCGCATCGGCCTATATCGCGCTTGAAAAACCCGAAGACGCCCTGCGCGAAATCACCGGCATGACGGATCCGCGCGCCTCGCGGTTGCGCGCTGATGCTCTTATCGCGCGTGGCGATCTGGGCGGTGCGATGGCCGCCGACCAACGCCAGACACCAGATGAACAAGCAGACCCTGATCTTGCATGGCGGGCCGGCGCCTGGGCGCGCCTTGCGGATGACCCTGATCCGCTTTTGCGGGATGTGTCCCAACGCATGCTTGGTGATACCGAAACGGCAACACCAGCGATCGTATCGCCGCTGGCGCAACGCGAAGAGCTGTTGCAGCAATCGAGCGAAACACGCGCACTTGTGCAGGACTTGCTCGATCGCTTTCCGATTGACGCGGGCGATATCGCGACACCGATCAACTAGGCCGCTGTCACGGTTACGGTTTGTAAACCATCGCGGCCTAGATTGAGCGCAGTGAAGCTGCAGAAAGCGCTTAGTCATGACATCCTGTTTCGGCCTGCAATTACCGCCCTTTGGTAACAGGACCCGCACCGCGCAATCAGGTCGGGCATTCAAATGCAAAGCCTGACACTGGGCGGCATTTTCCGTCCGACGGTGCTACTTGCGCTCGCGTTGATGGCGATCATTGTCATGATGATCCTGCCTGTTCCCGCGGCAGTTCTTGATATCGGGCTTGCCGCGTCATTTGCGCTGGCAATCCTCATGTTCACGGTCACGCTTTTTATCGAACGCCCGCTGGATTTTTCCGCGTTCCCGACGGTTTTGCTGGCCTCTTTGATGTTGCGACTGTCGCTGAATGTATCCTCGACCAAACTGATCATCGGGCAGGGGCACACCGGCACATCCGCCGCCGGCGATGTCATCGAAGGTTTTGCAAACTTTGTGATGAGCGGTAGCGTTTTGTTGGGCGTTGTGGTGTTTTGCGTTCTGCTGATCGTGAACTTCGTTGTGATCAACAAGGGCGCAACCCGCATGGCCGAGGTTGGTGCGCGCTTTGCCCTTGACGCGATGCCGGGCAAACAACTTGCCATCGACGCGGATATGAGTGCGGGCGCAATCGACCATGCCGAAGCCAAGCTGCGGCGCGAAACCGAACAGGCTGAAACCACCTTTTTCGGATCACTTGATGGCGCGTCAAAGTTTGTCAAAGGCGATGCTGTCGCCGGTCTTTTGATTACCGCCCTCAATCTTGTCATGGGTCTTGTGATCGGGGTGAGCATGCACGACATGCCCCTTGGAACTGCGTTTGAAACCTATGCAATCCTGACGGTTGGTGATGGTCTTGTCAGTCAAATCCCGGCTGTGATCATCTCGATCGCGTCGGCACTTTTGTTGGCGCGCGGTGGTGCAAAAGGGGCGACTGATCTGGCAATCGTTGGCCAGCTTGGCCGCCATCCCGCGGCCCTGACAACCGTGGCCGTGCTGATGGGGCTTTTCGCCCTTGTGCCGGGATTGCCGTTCATCCCCTTTGTGCTTGGTGCGATTACGCTTGGGGGCTGTGCCTATGTGATGGCGCGCAAGGTGAGGCGCGAGGCAGAAGACACCGCACAATCTGGGAGTGAAACCACCGCCGCACCGGCAGCCGCGTCGATGGGTGACATGCTTGATCTGGATGACATCCATCTCGAATTTGCGCCTGATCTTGTCGATATGGTGCTTGATCCCGGCACCGGCCTTGACGCCCGAATTGCCAACATGCGCAACCATGTGGCAACGGAATTTGGTGTATTGCTGCCGGAAATCCGGCTGACCGACAATGCCGCGCTTTCGCCGGGTCAATACGTTATCAAGGTGCTGGGGGTCGAGCAGGTGCGCGACAGCCTGCGACCCGAAAAAATGCTGGCGTTGCTGTCCGGTCCCGCCGCGCCCCCGGTTGTGGGCGAGGATGTAAGCGAGCCGGTTTATGGCGCACCCGCGCGCTGGATCGCGCCCGAAGAACAGGAAACGGCAGCCCTTTCGGGCCTCACCACCGTATCCCCGACAGAGGTTCTGGCGACCCATCTGCTTGAGATTATCAAACGCAATTTCCCGCGTCTTCTGACACTCAAGGCCCTGCGCCGCCTGCTTGATGAAATGACCAACCTGAGTGATGCATCGCGCAGCGAGGCGAACCGCAAAATGCTGGGCGAACTGATGCCCGACAAGGTGCCGGTTGATGTGCTTTTGTCGGTCCTGCGCCTTTTGCTTGAGGAGCGGGTGTCGATCCGAAACCTTCCCCTGATCATCGAGGCTGCGGCCGAGGGGCGCCAGATTTATCCCAGCGCTGAAGGAATCGCTGAACATGTGCGACAGCGGCTTGGGTTTCAATTGGTTGCCGAGATGCGCCGTGAAGACGGGACAATTCCGCTCGTTCAGCTTGCACCCGAGTGGGAAGACACGTTTTCGACCTACCAGATCAAATCCGAGAAAGGCGTTGGCGATGTTGCCTTGCCACCCGAAGATTTTAACCGCCTGGCGAGCGCGATTGCCGAAAAGATCGCACAGGCCGGTGAAAAGGGGGCCTATCCGGCAATGGTTACATCAATGCGGCGGCGGCGGTTTCTGCGCACTGTCATGACGGCCAAAGGGATCCCCAATCCGGTTTTGTCATTCGAGGAAATTGGTGTTGATGCACGCCCCGCGCTGGTTGGACTTGTCCCCGCATGATCGAAGCCCTGGCAGAAATCGCGCCCGTTGGGCAGGCCGCCGTGTGGGCGGGGTTTGTCGTGTTCATAAGGATTGGCGCCATGATGGCGCTTTTGCCTGCATTTGGTGAACAGTCGGTGCCGATGCGTGTCCGGCTTGGCCTGACCATCGCGTTTGTCTTGATCGTGTCACCTGCAATCACCGGCTTGCCTGCCCAGCCCGACGGGCCGGTCGGAACTGTTGCGATCATCTTGGCCGAGGCCGCGACCGGTTTGTTCATGGGGCTGATGTTACGGCTGTTCGTGCTTGCGTTGCAAATCGCAGGAACGATCGCGGCACAGTCGACCTCGCTTTCGCAGTTGTTCGGGGGAAGCGCCGGCGTCGACCCGCTTCCGGCGATTGGCAATCTGCTGCTGGTTGCGGGGCTTGCACTGGCGGCGTTGCTTGGGCTGCATGTGCGGCTGGCAGAGTATATGATCTATAGCTACGAACTGATCCCTGCCGGTCAGTTCCCGTCGCCATCCGTCGTTTCAGATGCAGGGGTGGGCGAGGTAGGTCGCGCCTTTGCGCTGGCCTTCACGCTTGCAGCACCTTTCGTCATCGCATCATTGATTTACAACGTGACGCTTGGCGTCATCAATCGCGCGATGCCGCAATTGATGGTGTCGTTTGTGGGCGCGCCGGCAATCACTGCGGGTGGATTGGTCCTGTTGTTTGTGTCTGCCCCGATCCTGCTTTCGATCTGGGTCGAGGCCTTTGGCACCTTTATGTCGAACCCGTTCGGGGCCCCCTAGATGAGCGAGAATGGCGACGACGACAAGCAACATGAACCATCGCAGAAAAAGCTCGATGATGCCCGCAAGAAAGGCGAAGTTCCCAAGTCAACCGACCTGATCACCGCGGCGGGGTATGGCGGATTTCTTTTGACGGCGATGGCCTTTGGGGCAACGTCATTGCTGGGGCTGGGCGATGGGTTGGCCGCGCTTCTGAACCACGCCGACACCTTCTCAACCGATGTTTTTGCAGGGTCCGGTGCGCCGATGGCAGGCGGTGTCATGGCTGTTCTGGCAACCAGGCTCGCGCCGTGGTTCGGGGTGCCTGCCGTTCTGGCCCTTCTTGCGGTTCTTGCCCAAAAGGCCTTTGTCATAGCCCCGACCAAGATTGAACCAAAGCTGTCGCGTATCTCGCCGATTTCGGGGTTCAAGAACAAGTTCGGCCGCTCGGGCTTTTTCGAGTTCTTCAAAAGCTTCGCGAAACTGGGTCTCTATTGCGTGGTCCTTGGTGTTTACCTGACCTATCAAATGCCGCGCATTCTGGGGTCAATGTATCTCACGCCCGGGCTGGTGACGACCGAACTTCTGCGCCTTGTCGTCGGCCTGTTGTTCATTGTCCTGATCGTGGCAACCGCCCTCGGGACGGTCGATTTCATCTGGCAACAGGCGGAACATACGCGCAAGCACCGGATGTCGCGCAAGGAACTGATGGATGAAATGAAGGGAACCGAAGGCGATCCCGCGATGAAGCAGCAGCGCCGCCAGAAAGGTATCGAACTGGCGATGTCGCAGATGTTGGCTGACGTGCCCGGCGCCGATGTCGTGATCGTCAACCCGACCCACTTTGCCGTCGCCTTGAAATGGGACCGCGCCAGCGGTGGAGCGCCCATCTGCGTGGCCAAAGGTGTCGATGACATTGCTGCCCGTATTCGTGCCGTGGCAAATGAAAACGCCGTGCCAATCCATTCTGACCCGCCAACTGCACGCGCGCTGCACGCCAGCGTCGACATCGGCGCCGAGGTTGGGCCCGATCACTATCGCGCTGTCGCAGCTGCAATCAGGTTCGCCGAGCGCATCCGCCAGAAGGCCCGTTTGTGATGGCAGACCGGGCCGGACAACTACGCGACCTCTTACGCCTGACGGATGCGGGCTTGCGTGCCGAACAGGCGAAAATGGCCCGCTGCAACCGCGAGATTGCCGCCATGCAAGACCAGATTGCAGCATTGCGATCACCCCAGATCAAAGCGGTGCCAACGGCCGATCCAGATCCTGCGCAGCGTGCGGGCGCGGATATTCGATGGCAGATGTGGGCCGAAGAACGGCGCAAGGCACTGAACCTTGAACTGGCGAAACTGCGCGCGGCGCACGACGCCCAGCGCACGTCACTTGCAACGGCATTTGGCAAGCATCAAGCGACGCAGGCACTATACGACAAAGAGGTGGAACTGCGCCGGTTGAAAGATTCGCGGCGCAGTTAGTTACTGCACGTCCTGCCGCACGATATCGACGATCATCACGTCAAGCACGCGATCACCCATTGCACCCACCGCAGAATCCCGCAGGGCGGTGCGCAGTATCCCCATGTTGCGGGAACTGGTGAATGCGCCTTCAAAGCCACCGATATTGGCATGATCAAAAAGCACCTGAAGGAATACGTCGCGCAACTTGGGTTCCTGGATGAACACAAATTCCTTGCCGCCAACAGGCACTTCAACACTGAGCGACAGCACAACCATCGCGGCAACGCGGCCGTCCTCGATCACCGGCACAACGAACTGGTTGTTCAGGCGCGCATACTCGCTGCCTTCCGGGTCGGTCTCGGGGTCGATCGCCACGTCGGTTTCGCCGTGATCGTCGCTTGCTGGCACTTCGCCACAGGGGTTTTCGGCCAGGTCGTCGTGTGACGGCGGGAACAGGAACAACCCTGCGCCAACGCCGCTACCCGCACCGATGATCAGCAGAACAAGCGGAAGGAGGAGCTTTTTCATGCGACGTTCCTAGAAGGGCAAAATGACATCGGCTGCCTGCTGACCGTAGCGCGGCTGCTGCATGTCGGTGATCTGGCCACGTCCGCCATAAGAAATGCGTGCGGTTGCGATCTTGTCATAGGTGATTTCGTTCTGACGGCTGATGTCTTCGGGGCGCACATAGCCTGTTACAATCAGTTCGCGCAGTTCGAAATTCACGCGCACTTCCTGACTGCCTTGAATGGACAGCACACCATTTGGCAGTTCTTCAACAATCGTTGCGGCCACGCGCAGGGTAAGCCGTTCGTTGCGGCGCACCGATCCGTTGCCGCCAAAAGCGCTTGACGATGATAGACCGACCGCAGGGTCAAGGCTGGCACCATCGGGCAAGGCCTCGTTGATACGCTGTGGAATGCCAAACAGGTTGGGAACCGACATGCTTTCCGATCCGGTGCGCGCGCGATCTGTCGCGTTAGAAATCTCGGCACGGTCGTCGATTTCAATGACAACAGTCAGAATATCGCCCCGTTGCACAGCGCGGCGATCGCCCAGCAGGGACCCCCGAGCACCCGTCCAAAGCGAGGGCGTGTCGGGCGCAACAGTCGTAACTGCCAGTTCCGGCTCCATTCCGTAGGTCAGCATCGCAGCATGTTCCGGTGTCGCAGCTGGCGGTGAAAACGCGGGCTCTTGGCCGATGGATTGCAACCGCCCGCAAGACACAGGCAACGCCAAAAGGATCAGGGCAGCAAGTCGCAGTTTCATGACATTATCCTTAGTATGAGACATAGGCGGCACCGTCCGGCCCGATGCGCGCGGTGACGGTTGAACGGGACGACAGGTTCATCACGCGGATCAGATCACCGGGACCGGCACGATCCAGCGCGCGGCCTTCGGTCGAAATCATCAAACCGGAACGCATGTAAACCAGCGGGATAATCTGGTTGCGATCCACAACCGCGGGCGGGCCCACATCACCTTGACGGATCGGTCGACCGGCATAAAGGGCCACGCGTGCCTCCATCCCGATCAGGGCCGAAGGGTCGGTCACGCCGCCCGTTGTGGCGATATCGCGCAGCAACAAATCGTCGGGCCCGATAATGGCACGGGCCGGGATCGTGCGCGCGGCGACAAGCGTGTCTGCGGCGGCGGGTGCGGCCAGCAAACAAAGGAGGAGGACACGGATCATCGGATCTGCACCATTGCGCCCAGCATCTGGTCGGCGGCTGTGATCACCTTGGAGTTCAATTCATAGCCGCGCTGTGCCTCGATCAGGTCAGTCACTTCGCGCACGGCATCGACCGAGCTGTCCTCAAGATACCCCTGGCGCAGCACGCCCAAACCGTCCTGTCCGGGCGTTGCAATTGTGGATGGGCCCGACGCGGGCGTTTCAAGAAACAGGTTTGACCCGATGGCCTCCAACCCCTTGGCATTGGTGAAGCCCGACAGGCTGAACTGACCCAGAAGTTCGGGTTCAACACGGTCATTGAAGTAGGCGTAAACCTCGCCCTCGGCATTGATGCTGACGGAACGGGCATCGCGCGGAATTGTGATATCGGGCACCACCGGATAGCCGTCTGACGTGACGATCAACCCTTCACCGGTGCGCTTTAGCCCGCCATCGCGGGTATAGGCGGCGCGCCCGTCAGGCAGTGTGACTTCAAGATATCCGGCCCCTTCGATGGCCAGATCCAGATCGCCGCCCGTTGCCGCCAGCGACCCCTGCGACAACATCACCGACACCGACGTCGGGCGCACCCCAAGGCCCAACTGCACACCCGTGGGCAACACCGTGCCATCCGAGGCGTTGATCGTGCCGGGGCGCGCAACCTGTTGGTAATGCAGATCGGCAAATTCGGCGCGGCGCGCGTTGTAGCCTGTGGTGTTCATGTTGGCGAGGTTGTTTGAAATCACCTCTACCCGTGTTTGCTGGGCGGTCATGCCCGCCGCTGCGATACGTAATGCGCGCATCAGGTTTCTCCTTACTGGCCCAGGGCCTTGATCACGCCGCGAATGCGTTCATCTTCTTTTTCCATGAATGTCTGGCCCAATTCATAAGCGCGCTGCACCTCGATCATGCGGGTGACTTCCAGGATCGGATTGACGTTGGATTCTTCCAGATAGCCTTGCAGCATCCGCCCTTCGGGCGCGGGTTCAAACCCGCCATCGGCACGGAATCGCACGCCATCTTCGCGGGTCATTCCCATGGGATCGACCGGCATGAATAACCCGACCTGACCAACAGGCTGGCCATCCGCGCTCATCGTGCCATCGGGGGCAATTCCGATACTGCGCACCCCTTGGGGCACGAACATCGGCGCACCGCCTGCATCCAGAACCCGATAACCTTCGGGCGTTACCAGATCACCATCGCCGTTCGGGGTAAAACTGCCTGCGCGTGTCAGGCGTTCGCCCTGCGGTGTTTCCACCAGAAAGAACCCCTCGCCTTCGATCGCCAAATCAAAGGTGCCCCCCGTTTGGGTCAACGTCCCCTGTGTCTGCAAGGTGTCGCGCACCGATGCGGTCGCCATCGACAGCGAATCTGCGTCCGCCCCCAACGCCTTGACATGTTCGGCAAAAATCACCCCTTCGGCGCGAAAGCCCGTGGTCGAAGTATTGGCGATGTTATTGGCCACCGTGCGCATTTCGCGCATCAGGCCCGACTGCCGCGTAAGGGCGGTATATGTTGCGTTTTCCATGGTCTAGCTTCCTGCGATGATCGGGATCAGGGTGTCTTGGAAATAAGCAACAAGCGTTTCCGACATGAAGCCCATCGTGATCCAGAACACGGCGACGATCGCCGCCAGTTTGGGCACAAACGTCAGCGTCATTTCCTGAATTGACGTCAGCGCCTGAAACAGACCAACAGTCAGCCCGGCGATCAACGCAACCGTCAGGATCGGCAGCGACACCATCACCGCAATCCAAAGCCCCTGTCGCAGGGTGTCGTAAAACAGCGCCTCATTCATCAGACGGGCATCCGCAGAATTTCCTGGTAGGCTTCGACAACCTTGTCGCGCACGGTCACGGCGGTTTCCACGGCCAGTTCCGTCTGCGCGAGGGCCTGCACCAATGCATGCGGATCGGCCCCGCCTGACATTGCGGCCATCGCTGTCTGTTCGCCTTGCTGCAACGTCGCGGCGAAACTTTCCGCGACTTTGCCGAATGCGGTGCCGCCTTCGCCACCGGGTTGCGGCGCCGTTGCAGTTTTGTTGGCGGCATATTGTTGGGCAACAAGGGTTGATCTGATATCCATGATCCGCCTCCTTAGCGGCGCAGAAGATCCATCAGGGACGACGACATTTGCCGCACCTGATCGAACATCTTGAGGTTTGCTTCGTAACTGCGCTGGGCTTCGCGGGCGTCCGCGATTTCAACCAGCAGGTTCACGTTTGACCCGTCATAATGCCCGCTTGCATCGGCCATTGGGTGGGACGGGTCATAGACGCGGTCAAGTTCTGTGCGGTCCAGCTGCACACGGCCGGTTTCCACAGCGCCCGTATGGTCGCCGCGCGCAACGACTTCTTCAAAGGTCACAGTCTTGCGGTGATATCCGGGCGTATCGGTATTGGCGATGTTTTCAGACACGTGGCGGATGCGGCTGGCCTGTGCGCGCATGCCGCTTGCGGCAACATCAAGTGCGTTGGAAAAGTCAGTCATGAAACCTACCTCCGCCCGATGCTCATCCGCAGCACGTCAAGGCCGTGCTTGTAGATGGCGAGCGCACGATTGTGTTCGCGCTGGATTTCAACGCCGCGCAGCATTTCTTCTTCAAGGGAAACAGAATTGCCGTTGGGCGAGGGTTCAGCATCAGCCATCCGCGCGCGGGCGGCTGCTGCGCCAGCGTCCGCGCCGCCGATATGGCCCGCGCGTGTGCTGCGCAATGTTGTCGTTTCGTGGCCGCGATAGGCCTCGGCGAAACTGTCCATTGTTTGCGCGCGATAGCCCGGCGTATCGGCATTCGCGATATTTCGCGCAGTCACAGCCTGACGCTGCCCCGCGTGGCGGGCCATGTCATAGGCAGTTTGAAAAACGTCCAGCGATTGGAACATCGGGGCTTCTCCCTCGATTGGCTTCAACTAAGGCTTAACCCTGATTCCTTAAGAAGGTGTTGTCAGTCGAAAGGACACCACCAATGCCGGACCCAATTCTTGAACGTATCACCGCATCACTGAAAGGTTTGCGCGCAGACCATCCGCTGGGCCACGTGATCGGCGTGACCGGTGATCGGGTGCAGGTTGCCGGTTTTGGCACGCAGGCCGCGCTGGGCGATCGTGTTGTTTTTCTGGGACACGCTGGATTGCGCGCCGAAATTGTGAAGCTTGATCATGCGGGTGCCTATCTTTTACCCGAAGGGAGCGCGGACGGTGTTTGCGTCAATGATCAGGTCTATCTTGAAAAACGCCGGGACTTTGCGCCGGATGCCAGCTGGATCGGGCGGGTGATTGACCCTGACGGGCTGCCGTTGGATGGTCGCCCGTTGTTGCCCGGTTTGACGATGCGGCGCGTGCGGGCTGATCCACCCTTGCCGCATACGCGGCGCGCGATGGGCGAACGGCTGGCAACGGGCCTGGCCGTGTTCAATACTGTTCTACCGCTCGCACGGGGCCAGCGGATTGGCCTGTTCGCGGGGTCAGGTGTGGGCAAGTCAACGCTGTTGGCCGACCTCGCGCGCGGGGTCGACGCCGATGTAATCGTCATCGCGCTTGTGGGCGAACGGGGCCGCGAATTGCGCGAATTTGTCGAAGACGTGCTTGGCCATGAAGGGATGCAACGGTCGGTTGTCATCGCCGCTACCTCGGATCGGGCGCCACAGATTCGCAAGCGATGTGCGCTCGCGGCGACAGCGGTCGCTGAACATTTCCGCGATGCGGGCCAGCAGGTTTTGTTGCTTGTCGATAGTGTCACGCGCTTTGCCGAGGCGCACCGTGAATTGGCCGTCGCCGGTGGTGAACCGGCCGCGCTGCGCGGGTATCCGGCATCGACCGGACCAACAATTGCGGCGCTGTGCGAACGTGCCGGGCCCGGCACGGGTGAGGGTGGTGATATCACCGCGATTTACAGTGTGCTTGTTGCCGGGTCGGACATGGAAGAACCCGTGGCAGATATGCTGCGCGGCGTTCTGGACGGGCACGTTGTTCTTGATCGCAGCATTGCCGAGCGCGGCCGCTTTCCCGCAGTAGATCTGTTGCGGTCCGTATCGCGCAGTCTGCCGGGTGTGGCAAACGCTGGCGAAAACGCACTGATTCAAAGCGCGCGGGCGCATCTGGGGAAGTATGACCGGTCCGAACTGATGATTCAGGCGGGTCTTTACGTTGAGGGGAGCGATCCTGCGACCGATGCGGCCGTCGCTTGTTACCCCGATCTGGACCGGTTTCTGACACTGCGCCATCCCAGCCCAAGTGCAAGCTTTGCGGCTTTGCGTCAGGCGCTTCCTGCCACCACAGAAGACACGCAAGCACAGCGTGCCACTGCGCCCCTAGTAGAGTGACCCCGCAGACTGCAACAAACTCAGCGCGACCGACCCGGACGAAAAACCACCTGCGGACGATGTTTCCGTGCGCAGCATGTAAAGGCGGATCAGCTTTTCCTGTGATTCTTCGCTGGCGATTTCCGACATCTGATCGGTGCCAAACGTCGCCTGCGCACGCGCCTTGAATTCGGTGAGCTGCTGATCAAGATCAATCGCGCCAAAGCTGCTTGGAAACCCCAGCGCACCCTCGAAAACGGTGCGCATCGCGGCGTTTCCCATCATGGAAAACCATTGCGCATTGTTGCTGCCGCTTGCCGTGATATCTGCCAAAGCAGGGCCGGTATTGAGCGCAAGGCGCATTGTGTTGTCCTGATCGCCGACCGCGCGTTCAAACTGGCGCGCCTCGTAGCGGTCAATGATTTCATCCGCAAAGGTGCTAAGCACCGTGCGGGGCGTGTCGAAATCGCCAAACCCGAATGCTTTGGCCAGATCACCGTAGCGTGAATCGGACAGCTTGTTTGCAAGTGCGTCTTCATCCAGCGTCCCTTCTTCAAGGACTTTCTGGATGAAGTAAGTGTTGCCTATATCGTCATCCAGCCCGAACGCACCCAGTGCGACTTGCAGCAATTCGCGATCCGCCATGAGGTCCGCAGCGGTGCGGACCTCGCTGATCTTTTCGCGAAACGTGTCGGTGGCACGCGCGACCGGGGCCGAATTGGAAAAGGCCGTTTGTTGCGTATCCAACGTGCGTTGCAAGAACCGCCAACCGGTGTATCCAGACAGCGGAATGACAGGTTGGAACGTCATGACAAACGCGGGGCCGCCGCAAGCAGGCGGTCTTCGCGTGGCAATAACATCCGCAAACGTTTCAGGGCGCGATAGAATTCGCCCTCACTCACAGACTGTGTCGCATCGTCCAGAATGGCGCGGCTGTCATGATCCGTAAGTGCCTGGCTAAGTTGTTCGATGCCGCGTAGCAGCTGATGGCGTGCCTCGTCAGGGTCGGCATCACCCGACAAAACCAGTTGCGCAATATAGCAGACGCGACGCACGGGCGTATTCACCTCGTCCGGACGAATGGCGTCGCGCAGCCGCAGAATATTCGCATTGGGTGTCATGATCGACAACCGCGAACGTCGATCACCATTTTCGATGACAGCACCGTTGACCAGCACGCGTTCCTTGGGGCCAAGTTTAAGGACAAGTCCGGACATTACAGATCCCCCTTGCCGCTTAGGCCGCGCATGACGGCGGTGTTGATTTCGATCAGCGGGGCCACCTCGGCCTCGCCGCGAAGGACTTTGCGGGAATGATAGGTGGTGAATTCAGCAAGGTAGAATAGCCGCGCACGCAGATCCTGCGGCAGGGCGTTTTCGCCGTCAGCCACTTCGGCGGCAAGGTGTGTCCAAAGGGTGCGGTTGTCGTGCAGGGCTTCGGTCAGGGCGGCGAAATTGGCTTTTGGGCTGATCGCAGCGTTGCGCAGTCGTGCGGTTGTTTCGCTGAAAAGCTGGAGTTCGGCTGACCGGCCGGTGCGAAGTGGGGATTTTGCCGGCGCATAGGCCTGGCGGGCTTGTTCGATGACGTTCACGTCGTGTCCTTTCGGGACAAGGGGGGCGATGACACGGCTTTGCCGTGCGCGAAAGCGGGGGCGCCCGTTTCAGGCGCCCCCACCCTGTCTTAACGGAACAGTGACAGGATCGACTGCGGCGACTGGTTCGCAATCGACAGTGACTGCACGCCCAGCTGCTGCTGGACCTGAAGCGCCTGCAAACGGGCCGATGCTTCTTCCATGTCGGCATCAACCATCGAGCCGATACCGGACTTCAGCGCATCGGACAGCTTGCCGATAAAATCGCTTTGGGTCTCGATCCGGCCTTGGGCAGAACCAAAGGAAGCAGCGGCATCAATCGAGTTGGAAATCATCGTTTCGATGTTGGCAAGTGCTGCGTCTGCACCGCTGTTCGTCTCGACATTGATGGAATCCAGCCCGAACAGACCGCCCGAAGCCTTACCGCCCGCATTCCCCACGGCAGCAAATGCAAGGCTGGCAGAACCAGACCCGTCATTGTCAACCTTGAGGCTCCACTGGCCGGTGGTTTCGTCTTGCGACACGTTCGTCGTCACGCCTGTCAGGCCAGCGCCATCAATGGCAGCCTTGAGGCCCTTGGCGACATCTTCCATGGTTTCGCCCTTGCCGGCGATATAGTCATAGGAAGCTCCGCCAACAGTCACTTTGTAACCGTCACCATCGTTCACGGCTGCCGAGGTCGAGAAGTCAACGCTTTCACCACGTTCAGCAATCGTTGCGGCACTGGCTGTCGCACCGGTAGCCGTCAGCGACACATCTTCAAACCCGCGGGTCGAAGTGATGTCGATCTGGTTGGCGTTGGTGCCATTGACCGCCGCAGTGATCCCTTCAAGACCAAGCGCGTTCAACGCGCCGGTAATCTGGGCCGCAGCCGCGTCCTGGTCGCCCGACAGTTCACCGGCACCGAACGACAAGGTCGTGCCTGCAACGGTGATGCTGACAGCGTTGTCAGACATGTCCGCGTCAGTCGCGATCGTGACGTTTTCCGCGTTGCCGGTGGATGTTGCAGCAACGGCACTTGCCGTGGCATTGGCGTTCAGGCTTGTGCCCGTGCCAAAGGTGCCTTTGTCGGTGGTCATGTCCTGACGGCCAACTGTAATGTTGTTGGCCGTGACGGACCCGTCGCTGTTACGGTCAAGCGAGGACAGGATGTTCATGTCATCCGTGCCTTTGACAAGGTTCAGACCGTTGAATTGCGCCGCGCCGACAACCGATTTGATCTGGTCGGTCAGTGCGTCAATGTCTGTCTGGATCTTGCTGCGATCGACGTTTTCTTCCTGTGCCGCAACGACCTTGCCTTTGATTTCGGTCAGCAGGTCGGTCACGGTTTCCGTGGCTTGACGTGCGACAGCAACCGTGGATTCACCAAGGCTCAGACTGTCAGAGATACCCTTGAAACCTTTGACATCGGCTTCCATGACCTTGGAGATGGCCCAGACCGATGCGTTATCCTTGGCCGAAGCCACGGACTTACCGGTCGAAATCATCGACTGTGTCTTGGAAAGGTCGCCGTTGATGGATTTCAGGGTTTGCAGCGCAACCATCGCGCTGTTGTTCGTCAGAATACTGGACATATTTTGGTCCCTTTATGATGCGGCGCTTTTGCGCCCGGTTTTCATGAATTCGGCCCGGTTAGGGTCGATTTGGAACAGTCATTCTGACAGGTATCGCCACCGGTTCGCGGTGCCGTGCCACCCCGAAAGGTGCAGGACAACCTTTGGCGCAATGTTCTTAACGGCGTCCTAATCCGGTCACGCTGCGTGGCGCAGATTTTCTTCAAACTTTATGTTCAAACTTGCCTTGACGGCGCGCGATCTGGCTTGGTTGGCCAGACCTGTCATAGGTATTGAGCGTAGACTGGGCAGCGGTAAGCGCGGCCATGCGCGTCTGAACATCGCGCACACCCGCCATCGCCGCTTGCAACAACTCTTGGTTGCGCGAAACGCGCGCGCCCAAAAGGCGCAGTTGCGACGGGTCTGGTTTGGTTTCGCCTGCGACGGTATCAAACAGGTCCGCTTTTTGTTGGGCCTGCGCCGCGAGCGTATCAAACGCGCCTGCCAGTATGGCTGTGCGTTCGGCATCCAGCAATGCAAGCAAGCGATCGGTGGGCCTATTCATTGATCCGGCCTTTCATGGCTTCAAACAGTGATTCGGCAAGGCCGATACCCCCCGCTTCGACCATCTGCCTGGCCTGTTCCTCGCGCAGGAACGACCCGAACTGGTCTTCACCAATCCCGCCGCCCATTGCGTCACGTGACGCGCCAAGCCCCGCAGATTTCAGCATTTCCGACAGAAAACTGGCCTCGAGCGCATCGGCCGCCGCACGCAGTTTTTCGTCCTGCGAGGGCGGGATCTGTTCGGTGATGCCCGAAAGGGACTGCGTGGGACCAATGGCAAAATCGACCATGGGAATGACTCCAAATTGAACAACTTTCCTAGTCATGACCCGGAACCGGTAAACATTCGGTAAGCCTCTTGCGCAATTGTGTCTGCGAACACCGGCTGAATCGGAGAACCGATGCCTATCTTAATGTCCGACGGCGCATTCGCTGGGGCCACAGCCCCAGCGACGGGTCGTAACCTGCCGCAGGCGCTGGCCGGTATGCCCATCGAACGCGCGCGATCCTTTGGTGCCGTGATGGATGATGCGCTACGCAATGCGTCGCCAGACACGGTGGCGGTGGTTGCGGAAACGGTCGTGCCCGACCCCCAAGACACGGTGCCCGCCGACGATCCTGCCGCTGATCGCACAGCGGATGATCCCGATGCGGACGCGCCCCCGCCCGTTCCACAGGCCGAGGGTGCCATTCCCGCCCCCAATCGACATTTCGGGCCTCCTGTTGGCGTATCCGGTGATGATCGGGTCACACCAATGCTGGCAGGCGGAACAGTCGCCATGGCCAAACAGACCGGACCGCAAATACCTGTTCCCGTGCCGGACGTGGCAGGCAAGGCAACACCGCGACCCGACGGGGCACAATCTGCCCCTATGCGCGATCACGCGGCGCAGATCATCATGCCTGCAAAACCGGCCTTTGCCGCCCGGCCAACGGCCACGGTCGCTGATCCCGCACCCCTTGCAGAAACCGCGCGCTCGCGCACAGTCGGTGCCGCACATGCGCCGACAGATGCCGCCCAGATTTCGCCGCCGCCGCGACCGGCAAGCGCCGAAGGTGTGGTGCTACAAAACGCGATGCAAACGCCCGCAGCCCCTTCCGTCCACACAAGCGCGTTCGAGGCGCAGTCGCGCGTGCCCGCCCCGCAGCCCAACACCGCATCGCAAGATGAAACCGCCGCGCAGACCGCGATCACGCAAACCATTCCCAAAGTGGCGTCAGCGCCACATGCTGCACGGATCCCCGGTGAAGTAGCAGCGTCCTTGGCGACGAAGCCGGAACCCGAACCCGCCCAAACAGCCGCGCCACCCCAAGAGGCCAGCGCGGCAAAACCGCCGCAATCACAGCGAGAGAAACCTGCCAGCGGTGACCGCACCACATCGACGCCCGCCGTTCACACCGACGCGTCACAGGTTGCAAAGCCAGTGCAAACGCCACCGGCCGGTGACACGCTTACGGATGATCGCCAGGCCTTGTTCGGGTCCACCCCCGCACTGGACGGCACAATTATTGCCCCACGCAGCGAACGGCCCCTTGGCGCGCCCCATCTTCATACACCCGAGGTCGCGAAGGCGGTGTCGCAACAAGTTGCCGTGGCCGTGACGCAAAAACCTGACGGGCAAACCGAAATCCGTCTCAACCCCGAAGAGCTGGGCCGTGTCCGGCTTGCCCTTAGCCCCTCGGAAAACGGGATCACACTGACAATCACAACCGAACGGCCTGAAACGGCCGACCTGATGCGCCGCAACCTCGAGGGGCTGGCGCAGGAATTTCGCGCGCTTGGCTATGCCGATGTCGCCTTTGATTTTGGCCAGACCGAAGACCAACCAGCACAAGACGAACACGGCAGCGGTGATCAGCCGGCCGCGAACACGCGACCAACAGAACCACCACAAGACGCCCCGGCCGCGCAACCACAGCCCACCGCAGGCCTTGATCTGCGCCTATAACGGAGACCCAAATGGAACTCACCCAAACATCGTCCGTCACGACGTTGAACAACACAGCCGCCGCCGCAACGTCCGAAGCGGTGATCAGCTCGGATTTTGAAACATTCCTGAAAATGCTGACCGTCCAGATGGAAAACCAGGACCCCTTGAATCCCGCCGATTCATCGGAATACGCGGTGCAACTGGCAACCTTTTCGCAGGTGGAACAATCGGTTCTGACAAACGATTTGTTGGCCGCCCTAAGCGCACAGATGACAACAACAGGCATGGCGCAAATGGCCAGCTGGGTCGGGAATGAGGCATTGGCCCCCGTCGCCGGTTATTTTGATGGCAGCCCGATCACGATTGCGCCCAATCCGGCCCTTGCGGCGGATCGTGTCGAGCTTGTCGTGACGGACGCCGACGGTAACGAAGTCCAGCGCAGCGAAATCCCCAAATCCGCCGACCCGATTGAATGGGCAGGTGTCGGGCCAAACGGCACACCATTCGAGGACGGTCTTTATAGCTTTAACGTGGTCAGCTATGCGGGCGACGAGGTGCTGATTGACGAACGCGCCGATGTCTATTCCATGGTGCAGGAAGTTCGCGCCGAAGGCGGCGAAACAATCCTGATCTTGCAAGGGGGCGCAGGCGTTCTGGCATCGCAAGTGACCGCGTTGCGCGATCCGTCCCTGCTTTAGAGCAGGGTAAGGGCCCATACGGCCAGACCACACAAAACCCCGCCCAGCGCCATCCAGCCAATCGGCGTCCAGATGCTGGTTTTCTCTGCGGGCGCGGGGGATTTGGCACTGCGGATCAGCGCATCCTGTGCCATCTGTGGCAAATGCGGCCCGAACCGCGAAAGGATTTGAACCGTTCGGGCCAGATCGCGCAGCAGCGCCTTTGGCCCCATGCTTTCGGTGATATATGCCTCGACGATCGGGCGGGCGTCTTCCCAGATATCGACCTTGCCGTGAAGCGACCGCGCAACCCCTTCAACAACGACCATGGTGCGCTGAAGCAGGATCAATTCGGTGCGGGTTTCCATGCCGAAACGTTCTGTCACTTCGAACAGGTAGGACAGAAGATGCGCCATTGAAATCCGGCTGGCATCCATCCCGAAAATCGGTTCGCCCACGGCGCGCAGGGCGCGTGCAAATTCATCGACATCCTGATCGGCAGGCACATAACCTGCCTCGAAATGCACTTCGGCCACACGTTTGTAATCCTTGCGGATAAAGCCGAACAGGATTTCGGCATAGACGCGGCGGGTATATTCATCAATCCGCCCCATGATCCCGAAGTCATAGGCGATGATATCGCCGTTTGCGGCAACCTTCAGGTTGCCCTGATGCATGTCACCGTGAAAGAAACCGTCACGCAGCGCGTGGCTCAGGAACAGTTGCAACACGCGATTGGCAAGCTTGGGACGGTCATGCCCTGCTGCATCCAACGCAAGGTTGTCGCCAATGCTCACGCCCTCGGCCCAGCCCATCGTCATGACGCGGCGCGCTGAATAATGCCACTTGATCGCGGGTACCTGAAAGCCGACGTCATTGACCGTATTGGCAGCAAACTCCCCCGCGGCCGAGCTTTCCAATCGAAGGTCAAGTTCCCCGCGCACGATTCCCTCGAAGTGGGTGATGACATCCATTGGCCGCAACCTGCGCGAGGCAGGTGAAAGAACCTCGATCATCCGCGCGGCGAAATAGAACGCGTCGATGTCCTTGCCAAAGGCGCGCTCGATCCCCGGGCGCAGCACCTTGATCGCAACATGTTCGCCCGTTTCGACCAGAACAGCCTTGTGCACCTGCGCCAGTGACGCCGCCGCCACGGGTTCGGAAAAATCGCGAAACATCTCGGCCAATGGTAGGCCAAGTTCCTTTTCCACTTCGGCCTTGGCCACATCGGTCGGGAAGGGTGCAAGCCGGTCTTGCAGAACCCGCAACTGGTCGGCCAAATCGTCGCCGACAACATCTGGCCGGGTCGAAAGCACCTGACCGAACTTGATATAGGCAGGGCCAAGGGCCGTCAGCGCACGGGTTGCGGGGGGCAGCGCCGGATCACCGCGATACCCCAACCATTTGAACGGCCATGCAAAAGTGCGGGCCGTGGCGCGTAATAGCGGCCCTGCCTCAAAGGCATCAAGCACGACATTCATCGCGCCCGCGCGCTCAAGGGTCGCGCCGGTACGGATCAGCCGCCAGATGTTGTGGGGTCCGCGCATGCGTTACAGCTTCCAACCGGAATGCAGCGCCGCGATTCCCATCGACAGATTTCGATACTTTGCGTGCTCGAATCCGGCGCCGCGAACCATCCCAAGGAAGGCTTCCTGATCAGGGAACTTGCGGATCGATTCGACCAGATACTGATAACTGTCCCGATCCCCCGTGATCGCCTTGCCCATGGGTGGAATCACGTTGAAGGAATAAAAGTCATACAGCTTTTGCATCATGTCATTGGGGATCTGGCTGAATTCCAGCACCATCAAGCGGCCACCGGGTTTCAGCACGCGATACGCCTCGTTCAGCGCCTCTTGCGGGCGGGTGACGTTACGAATGCCAAAGCTGATCGTGTAAACATCGAATGTGTTGTCATCAAACGGCAGCGCCATCGCATCGCCAACGGTCCAGTCCAGGCTTGCGGCCATATCCGCCGCTTCGGCGCGCTTGCGCCCCTCGATCAGCATGTTTTCGGTCAGGTCCAGCACTGTCGCATGGCCCGATCCTGCACGTTTCAAAAAACGGAACGAAATATCACCGGTGCCGCCGGCCACATCCAGCAACCGCTGGCCCGCGCGCGGCGCCAGCCAATCCATCATGGCGTCTTTCCAGATGCGATGGATGCCAAGGCTCATCGCGTCGTTCATCACGTCATATTTGCTGGCCACAGACGTGAACACACCCTGCACACGGCCCGCTTTTTCGCTTTCGGCCACGGTCTCAAAGCCGAAATGAGTGGTCGTTTGGGTTTCGTCGCTCATGTCACACTCGCGCCTGAATAAAGTCAGATTGGGGTTATACCTATGTGGACCAAAGAACAAATCCCCTTTCTGACGCAGGGCCTGTGATGATTTTGAACATTTTTTCCACCGTTCTGCCGATTCTTGCGGTCGCCGGTTTGATCTACGTCTTTTCGTTCTATCTGCCGCGCCGCATTCGCGCGGGTCTGGATCACGTGTTTGGCCAACGTGACAGCACAGGCCGCGCCATTCCGAAAACGGGGATGGGCATTGGCGATCTGCCCGCAGACATGGGTCTGATCGCCCGCGTTGGTGAATCGGCGCGCAATCGCATGACCTTTGATCGCGTTTATATGCGCCCGACGATTGGCCTGCGTGCGATCAGCATCGGGCTGACGGGCTGGATTTTCTATCTGCTGTGGACAGATCAGGGCAGTTTCGTTCCGACAACTGGCATCACCCTGTATCTGATCGTCGGGGCGCTGGTTTATGCGCTGTTCTACATCAACTTTTATCAGGCCCACTATGATCAGCACGGGCTGACGATCCCCAATGCAATGCTGCTTGATCAAACCCGCGACTGGAAAGACCTGATCATGATTCAGGACGATGGCCACTATGCCTATGTGCTGACATTCGCGACGGGGCCGAAACTGCGGATGCAGAAATACCTTGTAGGTGCCCGCGCGTTCCTTACTTTTGCCAATGAACAGATGCGCAAACACAACAGGATCTAATGCCCGAACTTCCCGAGGTTGAAACCGTCCGCCGCGGCCTTGCCCCCGCGATGGAGGGGCAGGTCATTGCGCGTGCCGCTGTGAACCGCCCCGATCTGCGCTGGCCGTTCCCTGAAAACATGGCCGCGCGGTTGACGGGCGCGCGTGTCACGGCGCTGCGGCGTAGGTCGAAATACATCCTTGCTGATCTGGATACGGGCGAGACCCTTATCATCCATCTTGGCATGTCGGGCCGGATGCTTGTCTCGGGTGATCCGCTTGGCCAGTTCCACCACGACCACCCCGCGCCCGCGAAACATGATCACGTTGTGCTGGATATGGAGAGCGGCGCGCGGATCACGTTCAACGATGCGCGGCGTTTCGGCGCGATGGATCTTTGCGCGACAGATGCACTCGACACCCACTGGCTGATTGCGAAACTTGGCCCCGAACCGTTGGGAAATGCGTTTGACGAACCGCATCTGATTGCCGCGCTGGCCGGGCGCAACACACCGATCAAGACCGCCCTGCTGGATCAGAGAATCGTTTCCGGTCTTGGCAACATATATGTCTGCGAAGTGCTGTTTCGCGCGCGCATCAGCCCCAAACGCAAAGCAGGGCACCTTTCGCAACGCCGTGTCGCGTCACTTGTTCCGATCATCCGCGATGTCCTGTCCGAGGCGATAACGGCGGGCGGATCATCCTTGCGCGATTACCGTCAGGCTGACGGCGAACTGGGCTATTTCCAACACGTTTTTCGGGTTTACGACCGCGCGGGGGAACCCTGCGCGACGCCCGACTGCACGGGCAAAATCACCCGAATCGTTCAGGGCGGAAGATCATCTTTCTATTGTCCGCAATGTCAAAGATAGCTTGATCGCCGCGCCCGCTTTGCTAAGCACTAGCACTACCGCAGCCACCACGGGGGCCACACATGGCGTTTGAAACGATCATCGTAAGCACGCAGGACGACATCGCCCTGATTACCTTGAACCGGCCTGACGCGCTCAATGCGCTGAACTCGCAACTGATGGGCGAACTTGCAACAGCACTGGCCGAGGCAGACGAAAGCCCCAAAGTGCGTGCCATTGTGATCACCGGATCGGACAAGGCCTTTGCCGCCGGTGCGGACATTACCGAAATGGCCGACAAGACCTTTGTGGAAATGTATACGGACAACTTTTTCGGCGCTGAAACCGACCGTTTCCTACAGGTGCGCAAGCCGATCATCGCCGCTGTTGCGGGCTATGCGCTTGGCGGCGGATGCGAGCTGGCGATGATGTGCGACTTTATCATTGCCGCCGATACCGCGAAATTCGGCCTGCCCGAACTGAACCTTGGCGTGATCCCCGGCATTGGTGGCACGCAGCGCCTGACCCGCTATGTGGGCAAGGCAAAATCAATGGACATGCATCTGACAGGGCGCTTTATGCCCGCCGAGGAGGCCGAAGCATCAGGCCTTGTCAGCCGTGTTGTCCCCGCCAAGAAACTCAAGGACGAGGCACTGGCCGCCGCTGCCAAGATCGCCGAGAAATCCCTTCTGGCGACAACGGCTGCCAAGGATGCTGTCAACCATTCCTATGAAACGCCATTGTCCGAAGGCATCCGTTATGAACGCCGCCTGTTCCAGTCGCTTTTCGCGACCGAAGACCAGAAAGAGGGCATGGCCGCCTTCAAGGAAAAGCGCGAACCGCAGTTCCGCGACAAATAGGGCGCAAATCAGGGGTTCCCTTTTGTGTCCTTTGCCCCTAAAGACCCCCGATACATGCGCGTGATGCCCGCCTAGGCAAGAATCAACCGGTTCATCAAACCCGGTCCGGGCCCTTGTGCGCTACAGTTTTAACAGACCCGGAAAGTGGGATTGATCACATGGCAAATACGCCCCAAGCAAAAAAACGCGCGCGTCAGAACGAAGCACGCTTTCAAGTCAACAAAGCACGCCGTTCGCGTATCCGCACATATCTGCGCAAAGTCGAAGAGGCGATTGCCTCGGGTGACAAGGACGCGGCAAGCGCAGCCCTGCGCGCGGCACAGCCCGAAATCATGCGCGGCGTGACCAAAGGTGTGATGCACAAGAACACGGCGTCGCGCAAAGTGTCGCGTCTCAGCGCCCGGGTCAAAGCGATCGGCTAGGGCCGCGACTCGGCTGGAAATGGCCGGAACGCAACGTAACAGATTCTGCAAGAGGGCATGTCACAAGACGTGCCCTCTTTGCTTTTGGGCAACAGGCACCACGACTTTTCCTTACGATTCAAAGCCGGCGCAGATTCGTTTTGCGAAAGGTCGGAGTCAATCCCAACGTTGCAGTTGCCGTGGCCGCAAACGCCTTGCTAACTTAGCTATGCGATTCACTTCGTTCCTGGGGGAGCATGGGAAGACGCAGTACCAAATGCGGGCCCAGACGGCAGCTTTGCCGGATGTCCAAATCGGTGTTGTCGTTCTGGGTGATTGGGACAGCCGGCATGTAAATGTCGGGCAGGCCCGGTCATTCCGCATCATTTTCGTCGGCAGAATGCGGGCGATGGTGGCGATCCGTGTTCTGCAAAATGCTGTGTGTTATGCCGTGGCCAATTCTTGATTGGCGGGCCACGCGCACAGCCTTTGACAAGGCGAGAGTCACTGATCGGTTTCCGCTTGGGGCGCGGTGACCGTGCGCTGTGGCTTTGTCAGGACCGATTGAACCGTGTGCGAGGCGTAAGGGGCGCGTTGTGCGAGCATTGGTTTTTATTGGGACAGGGACAGAATGAAAGACGCGATTTGGTCTGACGTAAAAGAAACGCTACAGGGAACGTTAGGGGCGAACAACTTCAAGAACTGGATCGAGCCGCTGGATCTTTATGATCTGTCCGGTGGTATCGCAACCTTCCACGTCCCCACGAATTTCTTCGGAAACTATGTTTCGCAGAATTTCGGTGATCAGATCCTCTATCAGATTCAGCGTGCGCATGATGCGATTGGCCGCCTGAACTTTGTGGTCGACAAATCAAACCGCCCCACGGCACCCAAGGCTGCACCCGCGCAGGTCAAGAAACCCGTCAGCGCCAATATCGACGCCCGCTTTACCTTTGACAGCTTCGTCGTCGGCAAGCCAAACGAACTGGCACATGCCGCCGCGCGCAAGGTTGCCGAAGGGGGGCCGGTGTCGTTCAACCCGCTGTTCCTTTATGGTGGCGTTGGCCTTGGTAAAACGCACCTCATGCATGCGATTGCCCACGAACTGCAACGCGCAAAACCCGAACTGAACGTGCTGTATCTGTCGGCGGAACAGTTCATGTATCGGTTCATTTCCGCGCTGCGCGAACGCAAGATGATCGACTTCAAGCAGATGTTCCGCGCCGTTGACGTATTGATGGTCGATGACGTGCAGTTCATCGCTGGCAAGGAATCCACGCAGGAAGAATTCTTTCACACGTTCAACGCACTGGTCGATCAGAACAAACAAATCATCCTGTCTGCCGACCGTGCGCCGGGCGAAATCAAGGACCTTGAGGACCGGATCAAATCGCGGATGCAATGTGGCCTTGTGGTTGACCTGCACCCTACCGATTACGAACTCCGCCTGGGCATTTTGCAAAACAAGGAACAGGCCTTTGCGTTGCAATACCCCGATGTGGTGCTGACGGACGGCGTGCTTGAATTCATGGCCCACCGGATCGCCATGAACGTGCGTATCCTTGAAGGGGCGCTGACCCGTTTGTATGCGTTCGCCTCTCTCGTAGGGCGTGAAATCACCCTTGATTTGGCGCAGGATTGTCTTGCCGATATCCTTCGCGCATCCGATCGCAAGATCACCGTCGAGGAAATCCAGCGCAAGGTTGCGGATTACTACAACATCCGCCTGTCGGATCTTGTTGGTTCCAAGCGCCTGCGCGCCTTTGCCCGCCCGCGCCAGATCGCGATGTATCTGAGCAAGCGTATGACATCGCGGTCTCTGCCCGATATCGGGCGCCGCTTTGGCGGCAAGGACCATACGACCGTGATGCATGGTGTAAAACGCGTCGAAGAACTGCAGATGACCGACAGTCAGATTGCTGACGACATCGAAAACCTGCGCCGCGCACTCGAGGCATAAGCGGCGCTTGACGCGGCGCGCGCAGTAACGGACAGTCCGAAAAACAGAATTGGCTTGAGTTGGAGGGGGAAACAGGTAGTTTTCCCCTCCGGCATCTGTCAGCCCGGAAGAAATGCGGAGCAAGGGATATGAAACTTAGCATCGAGCGCGGCGCGCTTCTCAAGGCCGTTGCACAGGCCCAATCGGTCGTCGAACGCCGCAACACCATCCCGATCCTCGCCAACGTCCTGATCGAGGCCGAAGGCGATACCGTGCAGTTTCGCGCCACCGATCTTGACATCGAAGTTGTCGACAAGGCCCCGGCCAAGGTTGAACGCGCAGGTGCCACCACCGTCAGCGCCGTGACCCTGAACGAAATCGTGCGCAAACTGCCTGACGGCGCGCTTGTGACCCTGTCCGAGGATGGTGCATCCGGCCGCCTGACAATCGAAGCGGGCCGCTCGAACTTCAGCCTCGCCACCTTGCCCAAGGAAGATTTTCCCGTGATGGCCACGTCGGATTATACGACGAACTTTTCCTGCGCTGCGCCCGTGTTGCGCCGCCTGTTCGACAAATCCAAATTCGCGATCTCAACGGAAGAAACCCGTTACTACCTTAACGGTGTTTACATGCACGTCTCGGACGCCGATGGCGGCAAGGTGCTGCGCTGTGTTGCGACTGACGGCCACCGCCTTGCCCGCATTGATGCCGACCTGCCCGAAGGGGCCGATGGCATGGCGGGCGTCATCGTGCCCCGCAAAACAGTGGGCGAGTTGCGCAAGCTGCTGGATGACGATGACATGAAAATCGCCGTGTCCGTGTCCGAAACCAAAGTGCGCTTTGCGACCCCCGACATCACCCTGACCTCCAAGGTGATTGACGGCACATTCCCCGACTACACCCGCGTCATTCCACAGGGAAACACCCGCAAGATGGAAGTTGACGCCGCTGAATTCGCCAAGGCCGTTGATCGTGTGGCAACCGTGTCGTCGGAACGTTCGCGTGCCGTGAAACTGTCACTTGACGAAGACCGTCTGGTCCTGTCCGTCAACGCGCCCGACAGCGGTGCTGCCGAGGAAGAACTCGCCGTGGCCTATGGTGACGAACGTCTGGAAATCGGGTTCAACGCGAAATACCTGCTGGAGATTGCCAGCCAGGTGGACCGCGAAAATGCCGTGTTCATGTTCAACTCCTCGGGCGATCCGACCCTGATGCGCGAAGGCAATGACACCAGCGCTGTCTATGTGGTCATGCCGATGCGCGTGTGACGCGACCTCGCAGAAATATCACTGATCAAGAGGGCCACTGATGTCGGCCCTCTTTCTGTCTGAACTTACCCTGTCGCATTTTCGCTCGCACAAGCGCGCGGCGATCACTGCCGATGGCCGCCCAGTGGCGATCTATGGCGCGAATGGCGCAGGCAAGACAAACATCCTCGAAGCTATTTCGATGCTGTCGCCGGGGCGTGGTCTGCGCCGGGCGGGTGTCGATGATATCGCCCGCCGCCCTGAATCGCTGGGATGGAAAGTCAGCGGTGTTCTGCACTCCCTGCACCACACCCACGACATCGAAACCAGTGCCGATGCGGGCGCAAGCCGCACCGTGCGCATTGACGACAAGACCGCCGCGCAGGTCGCGTTGGGCCGTATCGGGCGTATCCTCTGGCTGATCCCCGCGATGGACCGTCTGTGGATCGAAGGGGCCGAGGGGCGGCGCCGTTTCCTTGACCGTGCCACGCTTAGTTTTGAACCGCGCCATGCCGAAATCGTGCTGACTTATGAAAAGGCGATGCGCGAACGTAACCGCCTGCTGAAAGACATGGTGCGCGACGCCCACTGGTATGCCGCGTTGGAAAACCAGATGGCCGAGGCGGGCGCGCAAATCCATGCCAACCGTCAGGACGCGCTGATTGCCCTGACCGCCGCGCAGGATGCCGCGCAAACCGTCTTTCCCACCGCCAGCCTTGCGCTTACACACCCCGAACCGGCCTGTGATGCGCCCGAAGACGCCGACGCCCTGCGCGCCACCTTTGCCGAGGGGCGTTTACGTGATCTGGCAGCAGGGCGCACCCTGTCCGGCCCGCACCGCGCTGATCTGGACGCCACATTCGCCGCCAAGGGTGTGGCGGCCAAGGACTGTTCGACCGGCGAACAAAAGGCGCTGCTGATTTCGCTGATCCTTGCCAATGCCCGCGCCCTGGCCAGCGATTTCGGCGCGCCACCGATCCTGTTGCTGGACGAGGTCGCAGCCCATCTTGATGCCACCCGCCGCGCGGCGCTGTATGATGAAATCACGGCACTTGGGGCGCAGGCGTGGATGACCGGCACCGGCCCCGAACTGTTTGCCGAACTTGGTGCGCGCGCCCAGTATGTCGAAGTAACCGAAACCGATGGCACATCAACCGTCCACGAAAGGCCCGCCCCATGACCCCGCAACGCGTTACCCTGATCACCCTTGGCGTTGCCGATCTTACGCGCGCCAAGGCGTTTTATGACGCCCTTGGCTGGCAGGCGACAGAACGGACCGAAGGCGTGGTCTTTTATCAGATCAACGGCATGGTGTTGGGGCTGTTCGGGCTTGGCCCGCTTGCGGCCGATCAGGGACGCCCTGACGCACCCCTTGGCACAGGGGCAATGACCCTCGCACAAAACTTCTCGACCGAGGCCGAGGTTGACGCGGCCTATGCACAGGCACTGACAGTCGGCGCAACGGCCCTCAAAGCCCCGGAAAAGGTGTTCTGGGGCGGCTATTCGGGCTATTACGCTGATCCGGATGGCCACGTTTGGGAGGTCGCGATGAACCCGTTCTGGCCACTCAACGACGATGGCAGCCTCACTTTGCCGACGGGTGCGGACGCCTGATTATGCAGCGCAACCGCACCGCCTGAATCACCGCAAAATATAGCGGGATCGCGTGACATCCCCCCCTAAACCTCGTATAAAAACGGACAAAATACGCAGGAAAGATTGCATGTCCGACAAAGAGCAGAAAAAAGAAGAATACGGCGCCGATTCCATCAAGGTTCTCAAGGGCCTAGAGGCTGTGCGCAAGCGTCCGGGCATGTATATCGGTGATACCGATGATGGGTCCGGTTTGCACCACATGGTCTATGAAGTCGTGGACAACGGCATTGACGAGGCTTTGGCCGGTCATGCTGACGCCGTCAACGTCAAAATCCACGATGACGGGTCCGTTTCGGTCAGCGACAACGGGCGCGGTATACCGGTTGGTATCCACGAGGAAGAGGGCGTGTCGGCGGCCGAGGTCATCATGACCCAGCTGCACGCAGGCGGCAAATTCGACAGCAACTCCTACAAGGTATCCGGCGGGTTGCACGGCGTGGGCGTGTCCGTGGTGAATGCGCTGTCTGATTACCTTGAACTGCGCATCTGGCGCGATGGCAAGGAACATGTTGCGCGCTTCGAGGGCGGCTTTACCACCGAACACCTGACGGTAGTTGGCGACTGCGGCGATCAGACTGGCACCGAAGTGCGCTTCCTCGCCAGCTTGGAGACATTTTCCAACCGTGATTACGACTTCAACACTTTGGAAAAGCGTTTGCGTGAACTGGCGTTCCTCAATTCCGGTGTGCGTATCATCCTGACCGATGAACGGCCCGCCGAACACCTGCGCACCGAACTGTTCTACGAAGGCGGCGTCAAGGAATTCGTCAAGTATCTGGACCGCTCCAAATCCAGCATCCTGCCCGAACCGATCTTTATCACCGGCGAGCGTGATGACATCGGTATCGAAGTCGCGATGTGGTGGAACGACAGCTACAACGAAATGGTGCTGCCCTTTACCAACAACATCCCACAGCGCGATGGCGGCACCCACATGGCCGGTTTTCGCGGCGCGCTGACCCGCACGATCAACAACTACGCCCAATCCAGCGGGATCGCCAAAAAGGAGAAGGTCAGCTTTACCGGCGACGATGCCCGCGAGGGGCTGACCTGCGTTTTGTCGGTCAAAGTGCCGGACCCGAAGTTTTCCAGCCAGACCAAGGACAAGCTGGTTTCGTCCGAGGTTCGTCCCGCCGTCGAAAACCTTGTCGGCGAAAAGCTGGCCGAGTGGTTCGAGGAAAACCCCGCGATCGCCAAGATCGTCGTGGGCAAGATCGTCGAGGCCGCGCAAGCCCGCGAAGCGGCCCGCAAGGCGCGCGAGTTGACACGCCGCAAAACGGCGATGGATGTGAACTTCCTTGCGGGTAAACTCAAGGATTGTTCGGAAAAAGACCCCTCCAAGACCGAAGTCTTTCTGGTCGAGGGTGATAGCGCTGGCGGGTCTGCCCAAACCGGCCGTGACCGTGGCACACAGGCCATTTTGCCCCTCAAGGGCAAGATCCTGAACGTCGAACGCGCACGGTTTGACCGGATGCTGAACAGCCAGGAAATCGGCAACCTTGTGATGGCGCTGGGCACCGGCATTGGCCGCGACGAATTTGATATCAGCAAACTGCGCTACCACAAGATCGTCATCATGACTGACGCTGATGTCGATGGCGCACACATCCGCACGTTGCTGCTGACGTTCTTTTTCCGCCAGATGCCCGAATTGATCGAAGGTGGATACCTCTATATCGCGCAGCCACCGCTTTACAAAGTCAGCCGCGGCAAGTCCGAGGTTTACTTGAAAGATCAGGCCGAAATGGACGACTACCTGATCCAGCAGGGCACCGAAGGCGCGATCCTCAAGCTGGGTGGAGGCGCGGATATGTCCGGCCAGGACCTCGTGCGCGTGGTCGAAGAAGCGCGCCAGTTGCGCCGCGTCCTTGATGCCTTCCCGACCCATTACCCCCGCCACATTCTGGAACAGGCCGCCATCGCCGGCGCCTTTGTGCCCGGTGCCGTGGACAGTGATCTGCAAGGTGTGGCTGACAAGGTCGCTGCGCGTCTGGATGCGATTGCACTGGAATACGAAAAAGGCTGGCAGGGCCGTATCACCCAAGACAAGGGCATCCGCCTTGCCCGCATCCTGCGTGGTGTCGAGGAAGTGCGCACGCTGGACGGCCCCGTGCTGCGCGGTGGTGAGGCGCGCAAGACCGGCCAGTTCACCAAGAACCTGCAAGAGGTCTATGACAGACCCGCGCAATTGCACCGCAAGGACCGCCACCAGATGATTCACGGCCCGCTTGATTTGCTGGCCGCAATCCTTGAGGAGGGCGAGCGCGGCCTGACCCTGCAACGCTACAAGGGCTTGGGTGAAATGAACCCCGATCAGCTGTGGGAAACCACCCTTGACCCGGATGCGCGCACGCTGCTGCAGGTCAAGGTTGATGACGTGGCCGAAGCCGACGACCTGTTCACCAAACTGATGGGCGATGTCGTGGAACCACGGCGCGAATTCATCCAGCAGAACGCGCTGTCGGTGGAAAACCTCGACTTTTAGGTCATGGCCAATCCAACACGACCAAATATTGCGACAATCAAACGTGGCGATGATCTGCGGCAATGGTATTGGCTGAAATCCGAACTTGCGGCCCATGCCAAGACGTTGGGTCTGCGCACTTCGGGTGCCAAGTTCGAGATACTGGATCGGATCGCGCACCTGCTTGATACAGGCGCTGCCAAGCCTGAAACGACCGTGCGACCCAAATCAAGCTTTGATTGGCACAGTGCAAACCTGACACCTGAAACACGGCTGACCGACAGTTACAAAAACACCCAGAACGTGCGACGTTTTTTTCAAGCCCACGCCGACCCCGCGTTCAAATTCAACATCGCCTTCATGGCATGGATCAAAGCCAATACAGGTCTGACCCTTGCTGATGCGGTGTTAGAATATCACGCCATCAAGGCCCGTGCGGCGGATCCCGGCTATCAAACCAAGATCAAGGGACACAACCAGTTCAACCAATACACACGTGATTTCATGGCCGACAATCCTGACATGGGAATGGATGATGTGCGCCGTATCTGGGCCAAGAAACGTGCGCGTCCGTCACCAGACGGGCGGCATGTCTATGCGCGCACCGATCTTGACCTTTAGCTAGGTGTCGGCAGGCCCGATATGGCGTTCGCCCCTTGCGGTGGCGAGCGTCATTTGCTTTTGCCGTTCGCGAAACGCGGCCTTGCGCGCGTCGCTTGTTTCATGTGCACATTGATGGCACGACACACCCTGTTCAAATTCGGGGCGGTCACGGTCCTCGGGCAGCAGCGGGCGGCGGCAGGCGTGGCACAGAATATGTGGCCCCTCGGCCAACCCGTGATCAACCGACACGCGCCCGTCAAACACGAAACACGATCCTTCCCAAAGGCTATCCTCCTGCGGCACGTCCTCAAGGTATTTCAGAATGCCACCCTTCAGGTGAAACACATCCTCGACCCCTTGGCCGATCAGGTAATTCGTTGATTTCTCGCACCTGATCCCACCGGTGCAGAACATCGCGATGCGTTTGTTATGGAACCGGTGCTTGTTCTTTTCCCACCACGCGGGAAAGTCGCGAAAGGTATCGGTCTGTGGATCAACTGCCCCCTTGAACGTGCCGATCCCCACTTCGTAATCATTGCGGGTGTCAATCACGGCCACATCCGGCGCGCTGATCAGATCGTTCCAATCGGCGGGATCGACATAGGCACCAACGCTTGCGCGCGGGTCCACATCGGGCTGGCCCATCGTGACAATTTCCTTTTTCAAACGCACTTTCATGCGGATGAAAGGCGCGTCACCGGCGGTGCTTTCCTTATGCTCCAGATCGGCGCAACCTGGCAGGGCGCGGATATGGTTCAGCACCGCGTCAATCCCCGCGCGACTGCCCGCAATCGTGCCATTGATTCCCTCGCGTGCCAGCAAGAGCGTGCCATTGACGCCCTGCGCCTTGCAAAGGTTCAGCAACGGCCCCTGCACAGCGGCGGGATCGTCAAAACGGGTAAAGTGATAAAGCGCGGCGATTGTAAACATGCGCGCGTTTTGATCCTGTCGGGCGGGTGGGTCAAGACCCACCTTACGTTGCCCGCGCATTTGGGTAAGGTGGGTTTCAACCCATGCCACCGGAGACCCAAATGACCCACGCCCTACTTGTCATCGACGTCCAGAACGATTTTTGCCCCGGTGGTGCCCTCGCCGTGCCCGAAGGTGATGTGATCGTGCCGGGCATCAACGCACTGATGGATGATTTCGCAGCAGTGATCCTGACGCAAGACTGGCATCCGGCTGGGCATTCGTCATTTGCCTCCAGCCACGGTGCCGACCCGATGACCATGATCGACATGCCCTACGGCCCCCAAGTCCTCTGGCCCGATCACTGCATCATTGGCAGCGAAGGAGCGCAGTTCCACGCGGACCTGAACACGAACCGCGCAGACATGATTATCCGCAAGGGATTTAACCCCGCCATCGACAGCTACTCGGCCTTCTTCGAGAATGATCACACGACGCCCACTGGGCTGGAAGGCTACCTGCGCACACGCGGCATAACGACCCTTACTATGGTCGGCCTCGCCACCGATTTTTGCGTCAACTACTCGGCCGTGGACGCCGCCAAGCTGGGGCTCGACGTGACCGTGCGCACCGACCTCTGCCGCGCGATTGATTTTGACGGGTCGCTGGACGCGGCTGTGGCAGGGATGAAAGGGGCGGGTGTCACGTTGGTTTGACCGGTCAAGCCCGTGACGAATCGTACCCAACACGTATCCCTAGATCTGATCTGGAAACGCGGTTACCACCCGTCGGAATCCTAAGATTTTGACGAATGACCTAATCGCGGTAGAGTAACCGGCAGTAACGAGGATTCCATCATCATGCGTTTGATCATCTTGACCAGCACCGCGCTCACGCTTTTTTTCTCCACAGCTGTTTCGGCCCAACGTCTTGGCGAAACCTGTCAGGCACTTTTTGACGAGATTACAGCCGATGTTGTGGTCGATATCGACCAGTGCATCCCGACAATTCCATCTTACGACTTAGAAACCTGCATTCGCCCCCCCGGTCTCGATGGCGAATTGCCTGCGTCACATCTGATCCTTGCGATTGATGCCTCTGGTTCAATGGCCGGCTCACTGGGCGGTGAAACGAAAATGGAAATCGCCAAGCGCGAAGCGGTGAGCTTTCTTGCGGACCTTGACGAGAACATTGCTGTCGGATTGGTCGTCTATGGGCATCGCGGCAACAATGGACAGGATGGCAAGGCCGAGTCTTGTGCGTCGTCAGAGCTGATCCATGGATTTGATGTGGACCGCGCTGATCTCGCCATGTCAATTGAAGGGCTAAGCCCAACAGGCTGGACTCCCATGGGCGGGGTTCTTGCCTACGCGGGTGAAATTTTGTCCACTCTACCCGAGCCAGATGGAGAGGATGTTCTTGCACCCGTCATCTATCTGATTTCCGATGGAGAAGAGACCTGCGACGGCGATCCGGTTTCTTCCGCCGCGGCTCTTTATGGCGCTGGTATCCGCACGACCGTCAATACAATCGGTTTTGCGGTGGACGCTGAGACACAGCGGCAACTTCAGGCAGTGGCAGATGCAGGGGGCGGAACATTCTACCCAGCCGAAACAGGAAGCATCCTTCGCCAACGGCTTCAGGAAATTGCCCAGTCCGAACGCGATATGATCAGCTACGAGTTCTGCGTCCAAGGGAATGCGAACCGCATTCATCAGGCCTTTTCCGAAGTTTCCGGACCCGCAGTGCGTTGTTTCAACGCCAACTCACCGCAACGTCTGCTTCAAGCCGTGATGTTGGCCAACAACAAGGCGCGTGATGATGATCCGCTCTACAATGAGTGCAGCACGCAGATGGTTTTTGAAGCCTCCGATATCGCCACTGCAACCAATAGTTGGGTGACCGATGTGATCTACCCCTTCGAAGGCATCGGACGGCAGCTTCAAAACGAACACCTGAGTGAGCACGGCTTTCCGCCGCGACATCCGCCAGGAGAATAGACGCCAAACCGCCGTTTTGCCGCGTACTTTGTTAGCTGTGCGTCTTGCTGATTATCACGCGGCGCATTCTTCCAGCTTTCGCACGGAACAGACACGTAGATCCCGCCCCATTCTCGCCACATCCCCCTGTTAACCAAGCTTCAATTACGAGCAGAATACAGGAGCCGCAAATGGCCCGCACATCGCTTTATACCTTTGCCATCACCGGCATTTTTCTTATTGCAGGAACGCTTTGGCTGTGGGGGCAGCCGTTGATTTGCACCTGTGGTGAGGTCAAGCTCTGGATCAATTCCATCTTTGACGGAGGCAATTCCCAACATATCGCCGATTGGTATACGCTGTCCCATATCCTCCACGGCGTCCTCATCGCGCTTGTCGGGCGGCTGGTCTTTCCGCGCGTCAGTTTCGAGGTGCTGCTACTGATCGCCGTCACTTCGGGCATCTTCTGGGAGATCATCGAGCATACGAACTGGGTGCTTGATGCCTTCCGCGCCACCACGATCAACGCCGGATACCTTGGTGATAGTGTGCTGAACGCGGTCTGCGATTACCTCTTTATGCTCGCCGGTTTCTTTGCGGCCTACAACCTGCGCATCCCGCTTGTGATCGTCGGCGTTCTGGTCCTTGAACTGACCGCCGGGTTGATCGGGCGTGACAACCTGACGCTGTCCACGATCCAGCTGATCGCCCCGGTCGACGCGATCAACGACTGGCAGCAGGAATTGAACCCCGTCCCCTTCAACGGGATCACCAACTAGGGCTTGCGCGCCCGCCCCCGCCTTTGATCTAAACGGTCCCAACAACAAGGGGGCCAATATGGTCGATATCGCCACACGCGTCTGGAACCACCGCTGGAAGATCGACCCGATCGTCCGTTCCCTGATTGATACGGATTTCTACAAGCTGCTGATGTGCCAGTCGGTGTTTCGCAACAAACCCGATGTGAACGTCAAGTTCTCGCTGATCAACCGCACGAAATCCGTCCGCCTTGCCGAACTGGTGGATGAAGGAGAGTTGCGCGAACAGCTTGATCATATCCGCTCACTGTCCCTCACCCGTGGGGAATCCACTTGGCTGCGCGGTAACACATTTTACGGCAAGCGGCAGATGTTCACCCCCGCCTTTGTCGAATGGTTCGAGAACCTGGCGCTGCCGCCTTACCACCTTGAGAAGAAGGACGGCCAATATGAACTGACCTTCGAGGGCAAATGGCCCGAGGTCATGATGTGGGAAATCCCCGCGCTCGCCGTGTTGATGGAACTGCGGGGCCGCGCGGTGCTGGGCACGATGGGGCGGTTTGAACTGCAAGTCCTCTATGCCCGCGCCATGACGAAAGTCTGGGAAAAGGTCGAGCTGTTGCGCCCGCTTGACGGTCTCAAGGTTGCTGATTTCGGCACCCGTCGCCGCCATTCGTTCCTCTGGCAGGACTGGTGCGTGCGCGCCATGCACGAAGGGTTGGGGACCGGTTTCACCGGCACCTCGAACTGCCTGATCGCCAAGGAACGCGACCTTGAAGCGATCGGCACCAACGCCCACGAATTGCCCATGGTCTATTCCGCGCTGGCCCCCGATGACGCGGCGCTGGCGCAGGCGCCCTATGACGTGCTGTCGGACTGGCACGAGGAACACGACGGCAACCTGCGCATCATCCTGCCCGACACCTACGGCACCCAAGGCTTCCTTGATAACGCGCCCGATTGGCTGGCAGGCTGGACGGGCATCCGCGTCGATTCAGGCGATCCGGCCGAAGGGGCCGAACGGGCAATCCGCTGGTGGACATCGCGTGGCGAGGACCCGCGCGAGAAGCTGGTGATCTTTTCAGACGGACTAGACGCCGACAAAATCGCGGAACTGCACCAGCAATTTCTGGGGCGCGTCAAAGTCAGCTTTGGCTGGGGCACCATGCTGACAAACGACTTCAAAGGACTGACGACAGGCGATGCCCTCGCCCCTTTCTCGCTGGTCTGCAAAGCGGTGGAGGCGAACGGGAAGCCCACCGTCAAACTGTCGGACAACCCGAACAAGGCGATGGGGCCAGAGGATGAAGTTGCGCGGTATAAGCGGGTGTTTGGAGTAGGGGAGCAGGAGAGCGTGGAGGTTGTGGTTTGAAATAGATTCTTGCTCGTTTCTGTCTTGAGGCAGCCAAGACGAATCTAGACTTCATTATATATGGTTGAAAGTGCAGACACCTTCCCGTGTATTATACGAAGAGTAATGTCGGCGCGGGCACTCTTTCGGTAAATTGCCAGTTTTCCAACTGTATCCGGGGTTTCATGGCCGGTCTTTAAATACTGTGGAATTGCTTTTTTGAAACCTTGCTCGGCCTCCTTACTGCTATGCGCGATAAAGTTTCTAAACCTGTGTAAGTCAGTTAGGGTCGAGGCAATCGGGTTAACGATATCTACCAAAGGGAACCCGTCTTCAAAAACCAAGTTGGCTACATTCCTGATGGTTTGAACGTTTCCCCAGTCTAAGAACTTGTTTCCGGCTTTTAATATTTCTTCGGCAGTATCCCAGCTTTCACAGTTGAGCTTACTTTGTACGCTCTTACCCTTGGCAGTTGCGTCTTCTACACAGAAATCTAGGAAGATCGCCCGAATCAGACGCTCATATGCCCTAAACAGTCGAAAGGTTACCGCTTCAGCTAAGAAATGATGCGATTCCCCGATCTCGTCCTGTGAAGTACTCGCAAGTTCTGAGATAAATCCAGAGAG
Organism: Octadecabacter sp. R77987; assembly: GCF_042466115.1. Classification (NCBI taxonomy): domain Bacteria; kingdom Pseudomonadati; phylum Pseudomonadota; class Alphaproteobacteria; order Rhodobacterales; family Roseobacteraceae; genus Octadecabacter; species Octadecabacter sp. R77987. Next base: position 2,167,679 of record NZ_JAXHBQ010000001.1, read on the forward strand.
CAATTCAGAATCCTCATCGAAAAGACGTAGCTCTTCAGTTATCGACAAGGTCTTCCTCGAGTTTCTTCAGAATATAGTTTGATCGTATGATTCGCGCTTGTGTGTCTGTTGTTGCAAGTGTTGAAGCACGGATGAAGTCTTTAAGATGCTCTGGTGCAGCAGCACGCTTCGGTTGCGGGCTGTAAGTGGCATAGTCGGCCGAAATAACATTAAGTAGTGATTTAAGCTTCTCCTTGTTCTGTAGGGACTCCGGCGTCAAATCAGTATTTTCTAAGTTATCGAAAGCTTGATGCACGTGTCCAATACAGCAAACTAGACTGAAATACATGTGCTTGCTTCGCCAGCTCGTGCTTTTGACCTCATCTTCATCGTAGATCGCGGCAACAAATTCTATCGCTTTGATCAGTCTTCCTGATGCGTCAGGTATCATGCCTTCTTCATCTTCGAAGGTTCGATAGGTTGCATCGACTGCCTTTGAGGACTGCATCTGTACAAGAAAGCAGCCCAAAAGGTCTGATGCGAGTTCTGCTTCGGACATTCTGTTCACATTGGTCTTTGTGAGGATTTTTGCAGAAAGCCAGTGGTCAACAAACTTGTAGCCAATCTCATACGCTGCGGATTTGAAAAACCCACTGAAAGAAGCGTTTCTCATTTCTTGTGCGTTCAGCTTAACGGTGTATCTGTTGATACGAGCAAAGATATCCAAGAGTTCGCTCAAAGGTGCTGCATTCAAGACGTCGCAACCCACTTCGTATGTGAGAAACTCTTCTCTTAATTCGGCGGGGAGTTGAGAGAACGTTTTGCCTGCTAATTCGCGGCTGTGGGCACGTGAAATCTTTATTCCATCATTCAGGAAATCAAAGATCGCTCTGAGCCTCTGTTGACCATCCACGACGATGCGTACGGTCTTCCCGTCCTTGAACTCCTGCATGAGAATTACTTTGGGAAACGGTTTCCCTTTGAGAATTGTATCAGCCAAGAACGCCTTGGCCGTTGATGACCAAACAGACCGCCTCTGAAACTCAGGTGACAAGTCAAGCTTGCCATCAACGTACCATTCGTTGAAGTCAGATATCGAATATGCTCGTACGTCGAATGCTTTCATCTCGGTTCCTTAGGGTGCCTTCGTGGCCACACTAACCTAGGCCAGTCAATTCAACAACGAGATGCAGGTTCTGCCAACAAGGTTTATTCAATCTTCCCCCTTAACGCCTTAACCTCCCCCCGCTTCTTCTTCGCGTCCACCCGTTTGCGCTTCTGGTTCGCTGACACCCGCGTTTTCACCCGCCGTTTCGGCACGACCAGCGCGGCGCGCACCAACTCTGCCAGCCGTTCCCGCGCCAACTCCCGATTGCGTGCTTGCGAGCGGGTGTCTTGGACGAAGATCACCAGTGCGCCCTCTTTGGTCCAGCGTTGTCCGGCCAGTCGCCGCAGCCGTGTCTTCATCGGCCCCGTCAGCGCGGGTGAACGCTCAGCCTCGAACCGCAGTTCCACGGCCGTGGACACTTTGTTCACGTTCTGACCACCAGGGCCGGAGGCGCGCGCAAAGCTTTCCGTCAGCTCCCACGCGGCAATCGTGATGTCATCGTTGATCCGTAAGTCGTCCATACGTTACCCATACGGTTTCCATATCCATTCCATATCACAAAAAGGGCCGCCCCGGCGATGGGACGGCCCTTTCGAGTTCGCGGAGGCGGTGGTCGGTTAGAACGCATCCACCTGAGTGTTCACATGGCCAAAGGCTGCTCTAGCCACGCACCTCCCAAGCTGTCCCGACACACTTCTCCAATCTCTCTAATGACAATGGATCACCTCCTCTCGTTGTTTCGCCTAAAGGTAGGTAAGCACAACTTGTTGGGATCGCCAAAAGAAAAATGACCACCCCTAGTGGGTTTGTTGCAGCCGTCCCACAATCAGGCGGAACGGGACCAGCGCCAGCAGGGCAATCGCCAGTTTGACACCCCAATCGGCGACAGCCAGCGTGACCCAAAGCGGGGCCATCGGACCGGCCAAAAGGAACGGCGCGGCATCTTGCGCCCATGCGATCTGTGCATCGGCATTCGCGCCAAACGACAGCAAGCCACTGAAAGCAATGGTGAAAAACAGCGCCGTGTCCACCGTCGATCCGATCAGCGTTGACGCAAGCGGCGCGCGCCACCATGCCCCGTCACGCAACCGCGCGAAAATTGCCACGTCCAGAAGCTGCGCCACAAGGAACGCCGTGGCCGACCCGATCGCGACACGCAGCGCAACGGCGGGGCCGAACTCAAGCATGATCTGGCTGCCGATCAGCGAACAGATGATCCCAACGACAAAGCCCACAAACACAACGCGCCGCGCAGGGCCAACGCCGTAAACGCGGTTCATCACATCCGTGACAAGGAACGCGAACGGATAGGTAAACGCCCCCCATGTCAGGAGTCCGTCAAGGATCAGGAACTGAACGAGGATATTGGAGGCCACGACAATGGCGGCCATGGCAAGAATGCCAGGAAGAATGCGGGTCATATTGGTTTCCGTTTTGACAAGGGTGCGGCGACTTGGCCCCCGTTTTGGGGACGCGCCCGTCTAGCGCCGCAACCGTCCCCCGTCAATCCGGCTTATTCGGATTCCAGAACTCCGACACACTGCACAGGCAGGCGCGCCATTGTCAGTTCCCGGCGTGGCTGCGCGGGGGCGGCATTCGGATCAGGGGGTGGCGGGTTCAGGATGTCATTGACCCAACGGCGCGCATCGGCGCAGCCATCACCGGCAGGCGGTGGCGCCTGATCCTCGCAGGTGCGATCACCGCGCGGGCAGGCAAGGCGCACGTGGAAATGATAGTGATGCCCATACCAGGGCCGGATCTTGTTCAGCCATGATCGGTCGCCGGTTTCCCATTCACACATCGCGACCTTGGCACCCGGAAAGACAAAGATGCGCGCGGTGCGCGGATCACTTGCCGCAGCGCGCAGCAGTTGCATGTGCTGGGTGGTCCAGCTGCTGTTCGTGTAAGCCCCGTTGGCGCGGCGCATGGAAATGGACGACAGCGATTCACGCTCGCCGCGCGAAAGGTTGAGCCTGTCTGGCGGCAACATCCAGATGTCGGCGTCAAGCCCGCTTTGGTGACTGCGATGGCCTGTCAGCATTGGCCCGCCACGGGGTTGCGACATATCCCCGACATAGAGCCCTTCCCATCCGGGCAGGGTTGCAGCAAAGCGCGACAGGTCTTGCACATAGTCAACCGTCACTGGCTGCGCCCAGTTGCGGTTGCGCGACAGGCGCATTGCCTGCCATGTGGGGCCGGTTTCGGGCAGTTGCACCGCCCCCGCCTGACAGCCACGGGCGTATCCGCCAAGGGCTTGGGGTGCTTGTGTGGACGGGCCGGACATCGCGCCGAACAGCGCCTTGGCCACCCGCGTGTCGCCTGCATTCTGGGTTGATACGGTCGCGGCCGCCTGGGTCACATCGGCGTCACGTTGACAGCCGGCTACCATGGCAAGTGCTAGGATCAGGGCGCCGGTATTGAGGATTTTGACCATTCGTCGCGATCTCCCTCTGGGTTAACGAAGCGTAACAGCAAATAGCCCGCCAAGAAAAGCAGGATCACGGGGGAAAAGCCCAAACGGGCATCTTGCAGCCACCAAGTGAACAATCCAATCAGGCCGGGGGCAAGAAACGCAGTTGCCTTGCCGGACAGCGCGAACAGACCAAAGGCTTCGGTCGGGCGTTCGGGGTGGGTGTGGCGCACCATCATGGACCGGCTGGCGGAATAAATGCCGCCGCCCGCGCCGCCGATGATCGCGCCGCAGATGTAGAACATGATGTCGGGCAGGGATGACCCTTGGGCCAATGGCACACCGAAAAACGTCTCGCGCGACATGGCGACGATGATCACGCAGACCACCATCAGGGTGATGATGCAAAAGGTAATGACGGGGCGCGGGCCGAACCTGCGGTCCATCCGTCCGGCGATGGATGTCGAGATCGCGGCGGTGATCGCCCCAACCACGCCGAACACCGCAATTTGCATCAACTGCCAGTCCAGAACCAGCGCAGCGTAAACCCCGCCGAAAGCATAAAGCGCATTCAACGCGTCACGATACAGCATCGACGAGATCAGGAAATTCAGCAGGCTCTTGCGCTTGACGACCCCCTTGAGCGAGGTCTTGAGATCGCGCAGCGCTTCGCCCATTCCGCCCTGACGGTTCGGGTCGCGCCCTTCACGCACATACATCCAATAGGGAATCATGAAGACGGCAAACCAGATGGCAATGAACGGCCCGACGATCCGCGTGCCTTCGCGCATTTCCCCGTCCAGCCCGAAGGGCGGCGGGTTGCCCAGCAGGGTTTTGCCCTCGGACAGTTCAAAGAAGAACACCAGCATGATGGCGAGTGAAACAACACCGCCCCAATAACCCAGCGCGGCCCCGTCACCGGAAATGCGCCCGATTTCTTCCTTGTCGCCAAGGCTGGGCAGGATCGCATTTGTAAAGATCAACGCGTATTCGGCCGCGATGAACGCGATAGAGAACGCAATCAGGCAAAACCAGATCGCTGACCCGTCCGGCACCATATACCAAAGCATCCACGCCGCGATCACATAGATGATCGAAAAGCCGATCAACCATGGCATCCGCCGCCCCGTGCTGTCGGCATAAGCGCCAAGGACGGGCGCGGTGATGGCGATGAACAGCCCAGCCAGCGTTTGACCCAAAGACCAAACCGTCTGTGCCTGTGCGTCAGCCGCCCCTTCGGCCATGCCACCGGTCATGAAGTATTCGGCGGCAACCACCGCGAAATACGGACCAAAGATAAATGTCAGACCAAGTGTGTAAAAAGGTTGCGTGGCCCAATCAAAAGCCATCCATCCGAAGATGCGTTTGCGCGCTGCCGTTGCCATTCTGGCGTCCCCCGTTTTTCAGGGATAAGACCCGTTGCGCGGCAATCTGGCAAGGCATGATCTTAGGAGGCGATGGAAAGCCGTTCTTCTGCGGCGTCTTGCATTGGCGGCCAGGGGCGCGTGGCTTCGGCAGCGATCCAGTTTTGCACCCACGCGGCAGGTTCGGGGCGCGGCGCGGTGATGCCAAGCGCGGCAATCAACTGGTCAGTCGGCACGGCGCGGTTCTTTTCCACCACGGCGGTGCGAAACAGCACATGGCTGGCGCATTCGCCGTTCTTTTTGAACATACCCTGTTCAATATAGACGAACCGTTCGTCCCATGTGGCGATCCGCGTGCGTGTCTCGAACGTTTCAAACGGCGTGATGCGGCGGCGATACCGGATCGACGTGCCCGCGACCGTCAGCCCCCATTTGCGTTCTTTCAGCAGCGCCCAAAGCCCCATGCGCACCGCCGCCTGAAAGCGCCCCATCTCGTAAAGTGTCAGGATGCGCCCGTTGTTCATTTCCATGAAGATATCGCAGTCCAGCGGCCAGCAACGGTGCTGTGACACATGCGGGTCCAGCGGTGACATCGCGGGCATACGCCGCGATTTGATCAGGGAATGGGCAAGGCGAACAAAAGGATACATGCGGGATAGATATTCAAGTTGACGTTAACATCAAGCCATGACGCCACGGAAAGGCATTGCCCTTTGGCGTCTGCGTGCTTACCTCTCTCCCAATCGAAAAAAGGGGCCGCCAATGCAATCGTTGTTTCAAATTCTGCTATTGCTGCTTGATGTTGTCTGGTTCTTCATCATCGCGCACTTTATCATGAGTTGGCTGATCAGCTTTCAGGTTCTCAACATTCGCCAGCAGTTTGTGTCGCAGGTCTGGTATGGCCTGAGCCGGTTGCTTGACCCGATATATGCGCCGATCCGCCGGATATTGCCGCCAATGGGCGGGCTTGACCTCGCTCCGCTGGTCGCCCTGATCGGTCTGCAAATTGTCCGCATCCTCCTCAACAACAACGCGCATCTTTTCCTCTGACTCTTGCCCCCGATTCCGGCTTGTGAGACTGTGCTGTTAACGAGCAGTTAACAACAATCTGGCAGGTCCTTCGGGCATGAGTGCGGCCACGCTTCTTCGTGATGTTTTCGGATTCGACGGGTTTCGGCCCGGCCAACAAGAGATCGTGGAAGCCGTCACAGACGGACGCAACACCCTTGCCATCATGCCCACGGGTGGCGGTAAGTCCTTGTGTTTCCAGCTGCCAGCCTTGGTGCGTGATGGCGTCACTGTCGTCATATCCCCGCTGATTGCCCTGATGCGCGATCAGGTGCGCGGCCTGCGCGAAGCAGGGGTCGAAGCAGGCGCGTTGACATCCGGCAACACCGAAGAAGAAACCGATGCGGTTTGGCAGGCGCTTGAACAGGGCAGCCTGAAACTGCTTTACATGGCGCCTGAACGGCTTGCTTCGGGCGGCACCCAGCGGATGCTGCGTCAGGCTGGCGTGTCGATGATCGCCGTGGACGAGGCCCATTGCGTCAGCCAATGGGGCCATGATTTCCGCCCAGACTATTTGCGGATTGGCGAGTTGCGCCGCGCGCTGGATGTGCCGCTTGCCGCTTTCACCGCGACGGCTGATGCCGAAACCCGCGCCGAGATTGTGGAAAAACTGTTCGATGGTGCGCAGCCTGACACCTTTCTGCAAGGTTTTGATCGCCCTAACATCCACCTTGCATTTGCCGCCAAAGACGGTCCGCGTGCCCAAATCCTGAACTTTGCCAATGCCCGCAAAGGCCAATCCGGCATCGTCTATTGCGGCACTCGCGCGAAAACCGAAACGCTGGCCCGCGCGCTGGGCGAGGCGGGCCATACCGCCTGCCATTATCACGGCGGGATGGAGGCCGAGGACCGCCGCATTGTCGAACGCCGCTTTCAGCAAGAGGACGGTTTGATCGTCTGTGCTACTGTTGCCTTTGGCATGGGGATCGACAAACCCGATATCCGCTGGGTCGCCCACGCCGACCTGCCCAAATCAATCGAGGCCTACTATCAGGAAATCGGCCGCGCGGGTCGCGATGGTGCCCCCGCCGAAACCCTGACGCTGTTTGGCCCCGATGACATCCGCTATCGCCGCCAACAGATCGACGAAGGGCTTGCGCCCCCCGAACGCCGCGCCGCCGATCATGGCCGCCTCAACGCGCTGACCGGCTTGGCCGAGGCATTGACCTGCCGTCGCCAGTCCCTTTTGTCCTATTTCGGTGACGATCCGCAGCCCTGCGGCAACTGCGACCTGTGTGACAAGCCCGCCGATGTGTTCGATGGCACAACGGCAGTGCGCATGGCGCTGTCAGCCGCTTTGCGCACTGATGAAAGGTTCGGCGCGGGCCACCTGATCGACATTCTGCTGGGGAACATGACCGAAAAAGTCGCCCAGCGCAGTCACGATCAACTGCCGACATTCGGGGTGGGCAAGGAATATTCCCGCGTCCAGTGGCAGGCGATCTTCCGGCAGATCATGGGCCACGATCTGATGCGCCCTGATGCCGAACGCCACGGTGCGCTGCGGATGACCCAAAAGGCACGCCCGATCCTGCGCGACGAGGCAACGATCCAGTTGCGCCGCGACACGATCAGATTGGCGAAATCCGGCCCCAAAGTCCGCCAGATGGTCAGCGAGGAAGACGCGCCGCTGCTCTCCGCCCTCAAGGCGAAACGCCGTGCCTATGCCGAACAGCAAAGCGTCCCGGCCTATATCATCTTCAACGACCGCACCCTGATCGAAATGGCCGAAACACGCCCCCGTAACCTTGACGAAATGGCAGGGATTGGTGGCGTTGGCGCGAAAAAGCTGGACAGCTACGGAAAGGGTTTCCTTGAGGTGATCAATGGCGAGGTCGAAACCCTGCATCCGACTCGGCGCAAGCTGGCTGGACGGGCCGAAGGCGATGTTTACGACCGTCTATTGCAGGCGCAGGCTGATCTTGCGCGCGGCCCACAAGGTGCAGACAAGCCGATGTCGTGTTCCGCCTCGCAACTGGCCAAAGTCGCGCAAAAGAAACCATCCGATATCGACGCGTTGACCCGTTTGGTCGGGGATCGCCACGCCGAACGGTTTGGCGATGCCTTCTTGGAAGTCCTGTCTGAGGGTTGAGGTTGGCAACCTGCCTGCTATCTAAACGCTGAACGCCAAAGGATCGCCCATGCTGACTGTCATTTCCCCCGCCAAATCCCTTGATATGGACCCTGTGTCCATCGCGGCCACCCAGCCGGAATTTCAGGCCGATGCGGTGCGGCTGGCAAAGACGTCGCGCGGGCTGACGCTGAAAGCGTTGCGCGATCTGATGGGCATTTCCGACGATCTGGCACGCCTTAACCGTGACCGTTTTCGTGACTTTGCCGAAACTCCCGCGGCGGGTGCGACCAAGCCCGCTGCGCTGGCATTCAACGGCGATACCTATCAGGGGCTCGAGGCAAGAACGCTGACGGATGACGACATGCGCTATGCCCAAGACCACCTGCGAATCCTGTCAGGCCTTTACGGATTGTTGCGCCCTTTGGACGCGATCCAGCCCTATCGCCTGGAAATGGGGAGCCGCCTGAAAACCCGCCGCGGCACATCGCTTTATGACTACTGGGGCAACACGATTGCCAAGGCGCTCAACAAACAGGCCGCCGAAGTTGGGACCGATATTCTGGTCAACTGCGCCTCGCAGGAATACTTTGGCGCGGCAGATACCAAAGCGCTGAAACTGCGGGTGATCACGCCGGTTTTCATGGAAGTCAAAGACGGCAAACCCCGCATTGTCAGTTTCTTTGCCAAGCGGGCGCGGGGCGCGATGGCGCGCTACGTGATCGAACACCGTGCGACAACCGTTGACGACTTGCGCGGTTTCGACAGTGGCGGATATGCCTATGACGCTGATCTGTCCGACGGTGACAAACTGGTTTTCCTGCGCGACTACCCGGCGACATGATGCAGGCAGGTCGGGAAAACCTGACCAATTCCTGCACATGACGAATCTTGCATAATCAAGGAACCGGTGCGACCCTTGCTTCATTACACCAAGGGAGAATTCCGATGCGTGCATTTTTCGCGGCGATCATTTTCGGTCTGTTTGCTACAACCGCATTTGCGCAAGACATCGTTCCCGACAGGCGCGCCGCGATTTCCCAGAACGTCGATTTCTACGGATCAGACCTTGCCAATATTTTCGACACGACACTGGATGCCTGCCAGGCGGCCTGCCTCGCTAATTCACAGTGCCGCGCGTTCACGTTCAATCAGCGGTCTGGCGCGTGTTTCCCGAAAGGCGATGTCACGCAGGTTGAACCCTATGATGGTGCGATTTCGGCCCGGATTTATCTGACGAATCCTGCCGTTTTGGCGCAAGCGCAGGCGCGCATTTCCGATCTGTCCTTCCTGAATTCGGGTGACTTGAATGCGGCACGTTCCCTTGCCGTCCAGATGGGGCGTTTCCATTCGTCTGACGAGTATTCGGCGACTGACCTTTTGAATGCCGCGCGGGTGCGCGACCAAAGTAATGACAGGCTTGCCGCGCTCAAGTTCACAGGCGCGGCCCTTGCGATCACCGATGCGTCCGACCTTTGGCTTGAGTATTCACGCCGCGCCCGTGTGGTGACAAGCGGTGACAGCGGCGAACAACGCACCCTGCGTGCCCGCGCCCTTCCTGCCACGATAAATGGCTACCTGCGCGCCTTGTCCGTGCCTGAACAGGCGGCCGCCCTGCTTGATCTGGCCGATGCGCTTGAAGATGCAGACCGCGGCCGCACCAGCATCAACGCCCTGCGCCTGTCCAACACCATCCAACCGCGCCGCGACACGCAGGCGAAACTGGAACGCGCCATCGGTCTGTTCGGCTTTCGCGTGGCCGATACCGAAGTCGAAAGCGACAGCGCGACCCCGCGTATCTGCGCCACGTTCAATGAACCGCTTGTGCGCGCTGGTGTCGATTACGCGCCCTATGTCCAGCTTCCCGATTCCGCCTTGACGGTCGAGGCCGAGGATAACCAGATTTGCATTGACGGCGTCACGCATGGCACGCGCTATCGCGTTGTGATGCGTGCCGGCTTGCCTGCGGCGTCTGGTGAAACACTGATCAATCCTGTCGAGCTGAGCTTTTATGTGCGTGACCGCACCCCCGGCGCGCGATTCACCGGGCGCGCCTATGTTCTGCCCCGCACTGGCGAGGCGGCCTTGCCGATCGAAACCGTGAACACCGACGAACTGGACCTGACCCTGCGCCGCGTGAGTGACCGCAATATCATCCGCTCAATCCAAGACGGCTATTTCGCGCGCCCGCTTTACCCCTATCAGGAAGGCACCTTTGCCGATCAGGTGGCCGAGGAAATCTGGCAAGGCACAGCGATCGTCGCGAACGATCTGAACCGCGATATGACGACCCGCCTGCCGATGGACGAGGCCATCGCAGGGCAGCCCGCCGGTGTTTATGTTCTCTCTGCCGCGATCCCCGGCGCTGACCCTTACGAGGCACCCGCCGCAACACAGTGGTTCGTTCTGTCCGACCTTGGCATTGCCACAATGCTGGGCAATGACGGGTTGACGGTCATGGTGCGCGGCCTTGGCGATGCAACTGCGCGCGGTGATGCGACTGTGACACTGCTGTCGCGCGCCAACGCGGTGCTGGGCACAGCCCAAACGAATGGTGAAGGTGTTGCGCAATTCGCCGCTGGCCTGACCCGCGGAACGGGGTCATCCGCGCCCGCCCTTGTCACGGTTGAACAAGGCGACGACATGGCGTTCCTGTCCTTGACCGACCCCGCCTTTGATCTGTCCGACCGTGGCGTGGAAGGGCGTGAACCCAGCCCGCCGATGGATGTTTTCCTTGCCACGGATCGCGGCGCTTATCGTGCTGGAGAGGTGATCCATGTGACCGCCCTGATGCGCGATGCCACGACCCAAGCCCTGCCCAATGTGCCGCTGACAGCAATCCTGTCACGCCCTGATGGCGTCGAGTACAGCCGGATCGCTTCGGTGGACGATCTGGCGGGCGGGCATGTGTTTGCCCTGCCGGTTGCCGGTTCCGCCCCGCGAGGCACTTGGCGCATAGACCTCAAGGCGGATGTGGACGCGCCCGCGCTCGCGACCCGTTCGGTGCTGGTCGAGGATTTCCTGCCCGAACGCATTGATTTTGACTTGGCCCTGCCAGACACCCTGCGCCAAGGCGACAGCCCGCCGCTGACGATATCGGCACGCTATCTGTTCGGCCCGCCCGCTGGCGATTTGCCAATCGAGGGTGAGGCACTGCTGCGCGCGGCGCAATCCATCGACGGTTTCGAGGGCTACGCCTTCGGGCGCTATGACGATCCGGTCAACGCACGCCTGACGTCACTTTCTGCGGGGCGCACCGCCGCCGATGGGGCGGCCCAGGTCATGATTGATATGCCCGATGTCAATGCAGCCGGACGTCCGCTTGAACTGCGTGTCACGACCCGCATCAGCGAAGGATCGGGGCGCCCCGTTGAACGCCAGATCACAGCGCCCGTTCTGCCCGAATCCGCGATGATCGGGATCAAGCCGCTGTTTGACGGCGTGATCGAGGAAAACAGCGAAGCGCGCTTTGCGGTGATCGGTCTGTCGCCCGATCTGACAGCCGAACCGATGCAGGTGCAATGGACGGTAAACCGCGTGCGCACGCGCTATCAATGGTATCAGATTGGTGGCAACTGGAACTGGGACCCTGTCACAACCCGCACGCGGATTGCCACAGGCGAAGCGATGTTGGGCGACACACCCACCGACATCAGCGCGTCCGTTGAATGGGGCCGTTACGAGGTGGTCGTGGAACGGTTGGACGGTGAATACGTCGCCTCGTCAACCGATTTCTACGCCGGTTGGTATGCACCCGCCGATGCTGGCACCACGCCTGATCTGCTCGAAGCGTCGCTTGATGCCGCAAGCTACGCGATTGGCGACACGGCCAGTTTTCGGATTGTGCCGCGCTATGCGGGCACGGCCGTTGTCACTGTCATGTCTGATCGCGTAATCGCCATGAAAACCGTGCAAGTGACAGAAGGCGAAAACCTGATCCCGCTGCCCGTCACCGAAGAATGGGGCGCAGGCGCCTATGTGACGGCCAGCGTGATCCGCCCGATGGATGTCGCCGCCGGGCGCAACCCGGCGCGCGCACTGGGTCTGTCTTATGCGCCCGTCGATCCGGGCGATAAGGCGCTTGCCGTGTCACTGGACTGGAACGCCGATGTCGCCCCGCGCGGCCCAATGGATGTCAGTATTCAAGTTGATGGTGTCGCCGATGGTGAAACCGCATATGTGACGCTTGCCGCCGTTGATCTGGGTATCCTCAACCTGACAGGCTTCCAAAGCCCCGATCCCCAGGACCACTACTTTGGGCAACGCAAACTTGGCGTCGAATTGCGCGACATTTACGGGCGTTTGATTGACGGGATGAATGGTGCGATGGGATCGGTGCGTTCAGGCGGCGATGCGATGGCGCAGATGTCGATGCAATCCCCGCCACCGACCGAGGATCTGGTGACGTTTTTCGCCGGTCCCGTGACAGTCGGCGCGGACGGCACCGCCAATGTTTCGTTCGACCTGCCCGCATTCAACGGCACACTGCGCCTGATGGCGGTGGCGTGGTCGGGCAGCGGCGTTGGGCAAGCCGAGGCCGATGTGCTGGTGCGCGATCCGGTTGTCGTGACGGCCAGCGTGCCGCGTTTCCTTGCCCCCGGCGATCGCAGCCGCCTGTTGATCGAAGTGGTGCACGCCGATGGCCCCGCTGGCGAAATGCAGCTTGGGCTGACCCAAACCGGCCTGCTTTTGGATGGGCAACTGTTGCCGGATACATTCATGCTTGCACCCGAAGGCAAGGCGACATTCTCGGTTCCCTTCACGGCGCAAGAGGTCGGCGATCACGGGTTCACTGTGCAACTGACAACCCCTGACGGGACCGTTCTAACGCGCGATCTGGTCATGCCCGTGCGCGCGCTTGATCCCGAAATCTCGCGGACATCGCGGTTTACCCTCGCGGCGGGGGATACGTTTACGTTCGATGCCAATGTGTTCAACGGCCTGATGCCCCGCACTGGCAGCGCAACACTGTCAGTTGGCCCGCTTGCGCGTTTTGATGCGCCGGGACTGCTGCAAAGCCTTGATCGATATCCCTACGGCTGCACCGAACAGTTGACCTCGCGCGCGCTACCGCTGCTTTACTTTGATGACGTGGCCCAAGCCATGGGATTGGCAAATGCCGATCAGGTCGCGCAGCGGATTGATCAGGCAATCACCGAAATCCTTGCCAATCAATCCGCAAACGGGGCGTTCGGGTTGTGGCGTCCTTCGTCCGGCGATCTGTGGCTTGATGCCTACGTTACAGATTTCCTAAGCCGTGCACGGGCGCGTGGGCATGCGGTGTCTGATCGCGCGTTCCAGTCGGCAATGGATAACCTGCTCAACCGCGTCAACTATGCCCCCGACTTTGAAACCGGCGGCGAAGACATTGCCTATGCATTGATGGTTCTGGCCCGCGAAGGGGCGGCAGCGGTCGGCGATCTGCGCTATTTTGCAGACGAACGGGCAACCGCGTTTTCCACCCCGTTGGGCGCGGCGCAACTGGGCGCGGCGCTCGCCTTCTATGGTGATCAGACACGTGCGGACCGGATGTTCGCGCAGGCTTCGGCGCAGATCACACGCCGGATCAACGAGGTTGAAACGCCACTTTGGCGCATTGATTACGGCACCTATCTGCGTGACAGCGCGGCCGTTCTGACCCTCGCGGTCGAGGCCGGATCCAACGCCGTTGATCGTGACATGCTGGCCCGCCATATCGCGCGGCCCGGCGAATACGTTTCGACCCAGGAAGCCACCTGGAGCCTGATGGCCGCCAACGCACTGATTGACGATCTGCGCGAGACAGGCATCATGATCAACGGTGAAATTCCCGATGGCCCATTGGTGCGCGTCCTGAGCGACGATGTGACGGTGCAGCCAGTCAAGGTGGCCAACACCGGAACGGGTGAAACCGAACTGACCGTCACGACTTTTGGTGTGCCCGATGGCAACGAACCCGCAGGCGGGAACGGTTATGCCATCACACGGGAATACTACACGATGGAAGGCGCGCCGGCTGATCCTGCCGCTGTCACGGTTGGCACCCGATTGGTAACTGTGATCACCGTCGCGCCATTCGGGCGGCGCGAGGCGCGGCTGATCGTCAATGATCCGCTTCCCGCAGGTTTTGAGATTGACAACCCCAACCTGCTGCAAGGCGGCGATATCCGCGCGCTTGAATGGCTTGATCCCGTCCGCGGGGAAAACGCCGAATTCCGTTCCGAACGGTTTATCGCCGCCGTCAATTGGCGTTCGGATCAGGCGTTCCGCCTTGCCTATGTCGTGCGCGCCGTGTCTCCGGGGGCTTTCCATCATCCCGCCGCCAGCGTCGAGGACATGTATCGCCCACAATACCGCGCCCGCACCGACACAGGGCGGATCGTGATCAGCCAATGACGCGGCTTGCCCATTGCCTTGTTGCTGTGGCCTTGGCGATGGGCATTTCTGCCGGAACGCTTGATCAATTGCGCGCATGGGTGGCCGCGACTGATCTGCCACCGCTTGCCATCGACACCGCGGTCGAGGTGCTGGACCGCAACGGCGATTTGTTGCGCGCCTATACGGTTGCGGACGGGCGTTGGCGGATGGCTGTGACGTTGGAGGGGGTCGACCGAAACTATGTCGCGGCCCTGATCGCCTACGAGGACAAGCGGTTTTACGACCACGGTGGCGTCGATCTGATCGCGATGTCGCGGGCCTTTGGGCAAGCGTTGTGGAACAGGGGCGTCGTGTCTGGTGGATCAACACTGACGATGCAGGTCGCGCGACTGCTTGAGGACGGCAGCACCGGCACCCTGTCCGGAAAGCTGCGCCAGATCCGTGTGGCATGGGCGCTTGAAGCGCGATTTAGCAAGGATGAAATCCTGACGCTTTATCTGAACCGCGCGCCTTTTGGTGGCAACATCGAAGGGGTGCGCGCAGCGTCTTATGCATGGCTTGGCAAACCGCCCACGCGGCTGACACCCGCCGAAGCCGCCTTGATGGTTGCTTTGCCGCAATCGCCCGAACGGCGCAGGCCAGATCGCAACCCGCTCGCTGCCAACGCCGCGCGTGATCAGGTTTTGACGCGCGTCGCGGACGCGCTGGGCATGGATCAAAGCACGTTGATCGCTGCCAAAACAGAGTCTATTTCGGCCCAACGCGTCGATTTTCCCGCGTTCGCGCCGCATCTTGCTGACCGAGTCCTCGCGGATAGTCCAACCGCATCACGCCATCAATTGACGATTGACCGCGCGCTTCAGATCCAGATCGAAGCGCTTGCGCAAACGACAGTCGCGCCCTTGGGCGACAGGATCCAGATCGCGGTCCTCGTCGGTGATCATCAAAGCGGTGAAATCCTTGCTTCGGTCGGGTCAGCCGGCTTTCAGGCCGATCAGCGCCAAGGTTTTGTCGATATGACACAGGCTCTGCGCTCGCCCGGATCGACGCTCAAGCCGTTGATTTATGGTCTCGCATTTGATCAGGGCATGGCCCACCCCGAAACGTTGATCGCCGACCAACCTGTCAGCTTTGACGGCTATGCGCCGCAAAACTTTGACGGGCAATTTCGCGGTGATGTGCGGGTCCGCGATGCCTTGCAGATGTCGCTGA
Organism: Octadecabacter sp. R77987; assembly: GCF_042466115.1. Taxonomy (NCBI): domain Bacteria; kingdom Pseudomonadati; phylum Pseudomonadota; class Alphaproteobacteria; order Rhodobacterales; family Roseobacteraceae; genus Octadecabacter; species Octadecabacter sp. R77987. The sequence continues at coordinate 2,183,248 of NZ_JAXHBQ010000001.1, forward strand.
ACATTCCCGTTGTCAGCATCCTTGACGCGATGGGGCCACAGCACCTGATTGCGGGGCTGCGCCGCGCTGGTGTGCAGCCCGAAGTGCCCGGTGGACGCGCTGGGTTGGCTGTGGGTCTGGGGGGTGTTGGCGTGACATTGCAAGACATTGTGCAGCTTTATGCCGGTATCGCCAACGGAGGAGAAGCGGTCGATTTGCGCTGGAACAGAGACGAAATCGACCAACAATCAGGCCAAACAATCCTTGGCAATGTGGCGGCCTGGCAGGTCGCGGACATCCTGCTGGAAACACCGCGCCCACGCGGCGTCATGGGGTCTGGCGTTGCCTTTAAGACGGGCACATCTTATGGCCACCGCGATGCTTGGGCGGTCGGGTTTGACGGGCGGCATGTGGTTGGTGTCTGGATGGGGCGGCCCGATGGCACGCCCGTGCCCGGTGCCTTTGGTGGCGATCTTGCCGCACCCGTCCTTTTCGCCACCTTCGAGCGGTTGAAATCACGGATCGACCCGATCGCCCCGCCGCCACCTGCCACACTGCTGGTCAGCAACGCACAGCTTCCCCTGCCATTGCAGCGCTTTCGCCCTCGCGGGCAGATTATCGCGGCAACAGGCGGCCCGCAGATCGTGTTTCCACCTGACGGCGCGATCATAGACGGCACGCAAATCATCGGGCGGATCAGCGATGGTCACGCGCCCTTCACGTGGCTGGCCAATGGCGCGCCCGTGGCAACAACGCAGACCCGCCAGCTTGACCTGACGGGCTTGGGTGCCGGGTTTTCGTCGCTCACGGTGATCGACGCGCAGGGGCTGAACGCGCGCGCCGTGTTTGAACTGCGCTAGAAGCGTTCGATCGCCAGCGCGATACCCTGCCCGCCACCGATGCACATGGTGATCAGCGCGCGCTTTCCCTTGATCCGCTCAAGTTCATACATTGCCTTGACCGTGATAATCGCACCTGTCGCCCCAACGGGATGGCCAAGCGCAATCGCGCCGCCATTCGGGTTCACGCGTTGGGGATCAAGCCCAAGTTCCTGCGTCACAGCGAGGGCTTGCGCGGCAAATGCCTCGTTTGATTCGATCACGTCGAAGTCATCCGGCCCAAGCCCCGTCTTGGCGAACAAACTCTGCACCGCGGGGACGGGCCCGATACCCATAACCTCGGGGCGCACACCTGCGTGACTGTAGCCCAAGACGCGGAACTTAGGCTCTAACCCGGCCTGAATCGCGGAATCGAGCCGCGCAAGCACTATCGCACCCGCGCCATCATTGATGCCCGAAGCATTGCCCGCCGTGACGGTTCCATCCTTTTGAAATGCGGGGCGCAGGTTGGCCAATCCATCAAGGGTCGTCGCCTTCGGGTGTTCGTCACGGTCAAAGGTAATCTCTTCGCGGCGTTTCCTGACCATGACGGGCACGACCTGACTGTCGAAATGACCGGCCGCGATTGCGCCCGCCGCCCGCTGCTGACTTTCCAGCGCAAATTCATCCTGTGCGGCACGGCTGATCCCGTGTTCTGCGGCAACGTTTTCCGCAGTGACACCCATATGCCCCGTCCCGAACGGGCAATTCAACGCACCCAGCATCATGTCGCGCATGGCGATATCGCCCATCTTGGCACCCCAGCGAACGTCCGAATTGATAAAGGGTGACCGGCTCATGCACTCGGCACCGCCAGCAAGCCCGAATTCGGCGTCACCCAGCATCAGCGCTTGCACGACCGACGCGATTGCCTGCACGCCTGATCCGCAAAGCCGGTTCACATTCATCGCAGGAACACTGTCGGGCACGCCTGCATCCATGGCCGCAACGCGCGACAGATACATATCACGCGGTTCGGTGTTGATAACATGGCCGTAGGCGACATCGCCGATCTGGTCGGCCCTGACACCCGCCCGTTGCAGTGCTGCCTTGGCGACTGTGGCCCCCAAGTCAATTGGTGGCGTTCCGGCCAAGGCACCCCCAAAGGTGCCAATCGCGGTGCGCGCGCCACCCAAGATCACGATTTCAGACATGTCAGCCCTTTCCGGTTTCCTGCTTGACCTCATCCTAAAAAACGCGCGGTGTGATGCCCAGCAGAACGTGCCGTAACTTGGATAAAGGATAACGCCATGACCGCCTTTCTGGACAGCATCACGACCCGTTTGGACGAGATTCGCGCGGACGGGCTGTGGAAAACCGAACGCCCGATAACCACAGCCCAAGGCACGCATATCGCCGTGGACGGACGCAAGCTGATCAATCTTTGCGCCAATAACTATCTTGGGTTGGCCAATCACCCCGCGCTTGTGGCTGCGGCCAGGGATGCAATGGATACACACGGGTTTGGCATGGCATCGGTGCGGTTCATTTGCGGAACGCAAGACCTGCATCGCCAGCTTGAACAGCGTCTTGCCACGTTTCTGGGGCATGACGACAGCATCCTGTTCGCTGCATGTTTTGACGCGAATGGCGCAGTGTTCGAGACACTTTTGACAGATCAGGATGCGGTGATTTCCGACGCTTTGAACCATGCGTCCATCATTGACGGCATCCGGCTTAGCAAGGCCAAGCGCTATCGCTATGCGACCTCGGATATGGATGATCTTGAGGCGCAGTTGCGTGCGGCCCGTGCCGCTGGTGCACAGCAAATCATGATCGCAACGGACGGTGTGTTTTCGATGGACGGCACCCTCGCGAAATTGCCCGAGATTCGCGCGCTTGCCGACACGTATGACGCTGTTCTGATGGTCGACGACTGTCACGCGACCGGATTTATCGGGCCGAAAGGGGCGGGAACGCCCACGCATTTTGGCATTACGGCTGATGTGGTGACGGGCACATTGGGCAAGGCGCTGGGTGGGGCGATTGGCGGCTATATTGCCGGTCCTCAGCCAGTGGTCGACCTGTTGCGCCAACGCGCGCGTCCCTATCTGTTTTCAAATGCGTTGCCGCCTTCAGTGGTTGCGGCCGGAATCGCCGTTCTAGATCTGGTCGAAAACGGTGATGATCTGCGCGGGCAGCTGTTTGACAATGCAGCGTTCTGGCGCGCGGGGTTAACTGACGCGGGCTTTGATCTGTTGCCTGGCGAGCATCCGATCATTCCGGTGATGACCTATGATGCCCGCAAGGCACAGGCCTTGGCGGCGCAACTGTTCGATCTTGGCGTCTATGTGTCGGGCTTTTTCTTTCCTGTCGTGCCGAAAGGGCAGGCGCGCATCCGCACGCAGATGAATGCCGCCCTGACCCACACCGATCTTGAACAGGCGCTGGCGGCCTTTGTGCAGGCTGGCAAAGCTACGGGAGTGATCTCATGAGCAATCAGATGAAAGCGCTGGTCAAGGCCAAGCCCGAAGTGGGCCTTTGGATGGAGCGCGCACCTGTGCCGGAAATCGGCCCCGAAGACGTACTGATCCGCATCAAAAAAACCGGCATTTGCGGCACTGATATCCACATATGGAACTGGGATGACTGGGCCGCGCATACGGTGCCCGTGCCAATGATCACCGGCCACGAATTCGCCGGTGAAATCGTCGAGATCGGGCGGGACGTCAAGGATCTGGAAATTGGCCAACGTTGTTCTGGCGAAGGGCATCTGATTGGCAAAACCAGCCGCCAAAGCCGTGCAGGCAAGTTTCACCTTGATCCCGGAACGCGCGGAATTGGCGTGAACGAACAGGGGGCCTTTGCTGAATACCTTCGTTTGCCTGCGTTCAATGTTGTCCCGCTGCCCGATGCGATTGATGACGAGATTGGCGCGATCCTCGACCCGCTTGGCAATGCCGTGCATACCGCCTTGTCGTTTGATCTGATTGGTGAGGATGTGTTGATCACGGGCGCGGGTCCGATCGGGATCATGGCGGCGGCGGTTGCCCGCCATGTTGGTGCGCGTCATGTGGTGATTACGGATGTGAAATCAGGACCGGCTTGATCTGGCAGCAACGGTCGCAGACGTGGTTCCGGTGAACGTTGCAACACACGATCTGGCTGAAACAGTGTCGAATCTAAAGATGAAACAGGGCTTTGACGTCGGGCTGGAAATGTCGGGAAACCAGCGTGCCCTTGATCAGATGGTCGAAAGCCTTGTGATGGGCGGGCGCATAGCATTGCTAGGTATTCCTCCGGGCAAAAGCCCCGTTGACTGGTCGCGTATCGTGTTCAAGGCGATCACGATCAAAGGGGTCTATGGCCGCGAGATTTTCGAGACCTGGTACAAAATGATTGCCATGCTTGAAAACGGTTTGGATGTGCGCCGGGTGATCACCCACCGCTTTCCGGTTGATAAATTTCAGGATGGATTTGCCGCGATGCTGTCAGGAAGCAGCGGCAAGGTCGTGCTTGACTGGACATAAGTGGCGGCGCGCCAGAAATCGGCGCGCCATCCGCATCATCGTAACCGACGGTTCCCAACGGTTGTGTCGCGCAGGTCGTCTTCACCGGTGATCAAGGTCCACAAGTGAAGCATTCCGATCGCTTCCTGTGTGCGGCGGCTTTCTTCTGGATGCGCTTCTTCAAGCTTCAACACCTTTACGCCGTCAATCATCATCGTTTTCATTCTCTCACCCTTTGGCACAATAACGCCCCCACGGATGAATTTGTCGCCAAGACCCTATCAAAAGGTAAATTGCCGACGCGCAAGAAAGCGGGATTCTTATCAAATGCTTCGGGCTTGACGGCGCGTCCCTGATCGCAAGACTGATCCAGTGGGGGAAATCATGCGACAGATCGAAAATACCTTACGCTTTTTTCGGGTTACAGCGGTGACTTATGCCATCGCCACGGTTCTGCCGGGCGCCGTCGTCGCGCTGGTCGGCATCTTTGCCTAGGGCGCTTTCGCTTGCCCCTCCGGCCCCGCTCTGGGATGAAGGGGCATGTTGTTAACAACACGTAATGTCACAAAAACCTTTGCCGCGGCAGATGGGCCTGTCACGGTCCTGCGCGGGATTGATCTTGACCTTGGCGTGCAGGATTCGCTCGCGCTGACGGGCGAAAGCGGCAGCGGCAAAAGCACCTTGTTACACCTGATCGGCGGGCTGGACGCACCTGATAGCGGGTCAATCCATATCAACGGCGCCGATATCGCGCGAATGGACGACCGCGCCCGTGCCAGGATGCGGCGCGAAACGGTCGGTGTCATCTTTCAACAGTTCAACCTGATCCCGTCATTGAACGTTGCCGATAACATCAGCTTTCAGGCGCGCCTTGCCGGGCGGCACGATGCTGTGTGGGAGGACGCACTGATCACGCGGATGGGGTTGGCAGAACAGGCGCGCAAATATCCCGAACAGCTTTCGGGCGGGCAACAGCAACGGGTGGCAATCGCCCGCACCCTTGCGGCACGCCCTGCGCTTGTGCTGGCAGACGAACCGACAGGCAACCTTGACGAAGACACCGCCGAGACCGTGCTTGACCTGATGCTTGAACTGGTGGCCGAGACTGGGGCAGGGTTGCTGATGGTGACGCATTCGATACGCTTGGCGGAACGGATGGACCGGCGGGTGCACCTGCGCGCAGGTCGCATCGCATGATCCGCGCCGGCCTGCAGGCGCTTCTGTCGCACTGGTGGCGCAACCCGTTGCAATTAATTACTTTACTTGCGGGTCTGGCGCTTGCAACAGCGCTTTGGTCGGGTGTGCAAGCTGTCAACTCCGAAGCACGCCAAAGCTATGATGCCGCGGCTGCAACTTTGGGCGAAGGGCAGTTTGCACAGCTCCTTCCGGGTGCTGACACAACGATTGACCAAGACACTTATGTCGCGCTGCGCCGCGCGGGCTGGCTGGTCAGCCCTGTCGTCGAAGGGCGGATCGAAGGTGTGCGGATCGTCGGGATTGATCCACTTACATCGCCCGGCACAATTGGCCCTGTCAGCCTGACCCCCGGCACAGATTTCGCAAGTTTCCTGACGGGGCGCGGACAGGTATTTGGCGCGCCAGACACAGTTGACGCCCTGCGTGGTCAAATTGATGCGGACCTCATAGTCGCCACTGACATTGCCCCGATGATTGCGATGACGGACATCGGCGTGGCGCAGCGACTTTTGGGGCGCGAGGGGCGAATCTCGCGGTTGATCGTTGCACCTGACCAACCGCTACGCCAACGCGCGCTTGCCGATATCGCGCCAGACCTCACACTGCGCCCACCCCAAGGCGCAAGCGATGTTGCGCGGCTGACAGACAGCTTTCACCTGAACCTTACAGCCTTTGGGCTGCTTTCGTTTGCGGTGGGTATTTTCATCGTAAATGGCGCGATTGGTCTGGCGTTCGAACAGCGGCGCAGCGTTGTGCGGACCCTGCGCGCGCTTGGTTTTCCACTCCGCTTATTGATAGCTCTCATGGCGATGGAGCTGCTTTTTCTGGCGCTTGTGGCGGGCGCACTTGGTATCTTTCTTGGATATCTTATCGCGGCGGCGCTTTTGCCTGATGTCGCGGCCACCCTGCGCGGTCTTTACGGGGCCGAAGTATCGGGCAACCTGCAGCTGCGCCCATCGTGGTGGCTGTCGGGTCTGGCTATTGCCGTAGGTGGCACGGGTCTGGCTGCGGCGGGGTCATTCTGGCGCTTGGCGCGCATGCCGCTTTTGGCGTCGGCCCGCCCGCGTGCTTGGGCGATGGCGGCTGGCAAGGGCGCGCGCTTGCAGGGCGCTTTGGCAGCGGTCCTGCTGCTGTTTTCGCTTGCGCTGATCGCCTTGGGACAGGGTCTATTATTGGGCTTTTGCGCCCTTGCGGCCCTTTTGATCGGTGCAGCGCTTGCATTGCCGTTGATCCTTGATCGTGTCCTTGCCGTAGGGCAATCTATGGGCAAAAGCGCGACAACGAGTTGGTTTTGGGCCGACACGCGCCAACAGCTTCCGGGGCTTTCGCTGGCTCTCATGGCGCTCCTTCTGGCAATGTCCGCGAATGTTGGCGTGTCAACGATGGTCTCAAGCTTTCGGCTTACGTTTGTCGGTTTTCTGGACCAGCGTCTCGCGTCCGAACTTTATGTCTATGCCGACGACGCGCAGCAAGCGGCTGACCTTGCAGCCTACCTTGCGCCGCGTGTGGACGCCGTATTACCGATCCAGTCCGTTGCGCGAGATCTGGCGGGGCTACCTGCCGAAATCTATGGCTATCGCCCCCATGAAACTTATTCCGAAAACTGGCAGTTTCTGATGGCCATAGACAATGCGTGGGATGTTTTAGGGCGTGGCGAAGGCGTAATTATCAACGAACAGCTGTATCGCCGCGCAGGGCTGGCCTTGGGCGATTCGGTGCAGATTGCCGCGAACCTCGCGCTGCCCGTCATCGGTGTTTACGGGGACTATGGCAACCCGATCGGGCAGGCCGTCATTACCGAAGCCCTCTTTGCGCAAACCTACCCCGAAGTCACACCGGTGCGTTTCGGCCTGCGCCTGCCCCAAGGCGATGTTCCCGCCCTTGCCACTGCGTTGCGCAATGATTTCGGGCTAAGCGGGGGTAATCTGATCAATCAGGCGGGGATCAAGGCATTTTCGCTTTCGGTGTTTGAACGCACCTTTACTGTCACAACGGCCCTTAACATCCTTACGCTTGCCGTAGCGGCCTTTGCCATCCTGATGAGCCTGCTGACGCTTGCGGGGATGCGTCTGCCGCAACTGGCCCCTGTTTGGGCGCTTGGCCTGACATGCGCACAGATCGGACGGTATGAATTGGCGCGCGCGGTCGTGTTGGCCGCGGTTACGACGCTGCTTGCGCTTCCCCTTGGGCTTGCGTTGGCGTGGATACTACTGGCCGTTGTTAACGTCGCGGCGTTCGGTTGGCGGCTCCCGCTTTATTTGTTTCCGCTCGATTACCTGCGGCTGGGTGTTTTTGCGCTTGGCGCAGCCGCCCTTGCCGCTCTTTGGCCGGCGCTGCGTCTTGCACGCACACCGGCAAGCGATCTGCTCAAGGTGTTTTCCAATGAACGCTAGGATTTTTATGCTGTGCTGTCTTTTGCCGCTTACGGCACAAGCGCAAGGGTTCGCGGGTTTGGGCAGTAACGCGGAGGGGTTTGCGGTGCCATCCCCTGAACCGACTTTCGACTTCCCGCGCGACCATGGCGCGCACCCAGATTACCGGATTGAATGGTGGTATCTAACGGCAAATATGACCGGCCCCGACGGGACGGACTATGGCTTGCAATGGACACTGTTTCGCTCGGCCCTTACCCCTGCGGACGGGGACAACTGGCAATCGCCGCAGCTTTGGATGGGGCACGCGGCAGTGACAACGCCGGACGATCACTTTGTCACGGAAAGGCTGGCGCGTGGCGGTATCGGTCAGGCAGGAGTCACAGCCGATCCCTTCGCGGCCTGGATCGACGATTGGGCCTTGATAGGGTCTGATTTCGACACATTGAACATGAGAGCGACCGGACCTGTTTTTGCCTATGACGTTGATCTGACAGCGCAAGGCCCTCTCGTGTTTCATGGCGCCGACGGTTATTCCGTCAAATCGGCGGCAGGGCAGGCATCGTATTACTACTCGCAACCCGATTACACCCTTTCCGGTGTGATCACGCTGGCGGGCACCGAAATTGCCGTTACCGGCACAGCATGGCTTGATCGCGAATGGTCGTCGCAACCGCTTTCGGACAATCAGACAGGCTGGGACTGGTTTTCGCTGTCATTTGACTCGGGCGACAAGTTGATGGGGTTTCTGCTGCGCCAAAGTGATGGCAGCAGCTATTCTTCGGCCACTTGGATTGGCGCAGATGGCACGGCTACGCCCTATGCCGACGGCGCATTCCGTGCACACCCGACCAAGCAGTCACGGGTCGCAAACCGCGAGATCCCGACAACTTGGCAGGTCACGCTGCCCGATCGTGGCGTCGATGTGACCGTGGCCGCGATAAACACGGACGCCTGGATGGATGTCAGCGTGCCATACTGGGAGGGACCGGTGCGGATCACCGGCAGCCACCAGGGGCGCGGCTATCTTGAAATGACGGGGTATGAGTGACGCAGACGTGACAATCGTGCCAATGGCCCCGAACAGCGCGCTGGGCTAAGGCTATGCACATGAAAACCACACTTCCCCTTGTCCAGGATCTTGTCCTCGTCGGTGGTGGTCATACCCACGCGCTTGTGTTGCGCAAATGGGGGATGAACCCGCTGCCCGGTGTGCGTGTCACCGTCATCAACCCCGGTCCGACTGCGCCTTATTCGGGCATGTTGCCGGGGTTTGTCGCGGGGCATTACGGGCGCGATGATCTTGATATCGACCTTGTCCAGCTTGCAAGGTTCGCTGGCGCGCGGATCATTGACGGAAAGGCCACCGCGATTGACCGCGCGCAGCGCGAAATCACCGTTCAGGGCCGCCCGCCTGTTGCATATGACATTGCCTCGCTTGACGTCGGGATCACATCTCAGATGCCAAGGCTCGCAGGGTTTGCCCAATACGGGATTCCAGCGAAACCCTTGGGCGCTTTTGCCGCGCGCTGGGACGTGTTTCGCGACACAACGGATGACCCCTCGGTCGTGGTGATTGGCGGCGGCGTTGCGGGTGCTGAACTTGCCATGGCGATGGCCCATGCATTGCGAAGTCGCGGGCATGACCCCATGGTCACGCTTGTTGATCGTAGCCGTATTCTTGACGGATTCGGTGAAACAGCGCACCGCCTTTTGATTGCGGCGCTGGCCAAGCAGGGTGTCGCGCTGATCGAAAACATGGGCGTGGATCGGGTAACTGCCGATGGGGTGGTGCTGTCCGACGGGCGCAAGATCGCGGCGTCCTTCGTAAGCGGTGCCGCCGGCGCGCGGCCTCATGACTGGATCGGGATGGCCGATTTGGAGTTGCAGGACGGTTTCGTCAAGGTCGGGGCGGACTTGCGCAGCAGCGACCCCGCCATTTTTGCCGTCGGTGACTGTGCACATATGACAGATACGCCGCGCCCAAAGGCAGGTGTTTTTGCGGTCCGGCAAGCACCTGTTTTGTTCGATAACATCCGTGCGGCGATGTCCGGTGGCGACCTGCGCAACTATCGCCCGCAAAAAGACTACCTCAAACTGATTTCGCTTGGCGGGAAAGAAGCCCTCGCCGAGAAATTCGGGACGGCGCGCAAGGGTGCGCTGCTGTGGCGTTGGAAAGACCGGATCGACCGCAAATTCATGGACCAGTTTCGCGATCTGCCGCAAATGGAGCACCCCAAGATACCGCGCACAGCTGCGCTTGGTCTGGCCGAGGCTGTGGGCGACAAGCCCATGTGCGGCGGTTGCGGGGCCAAGGTCGGGCGTGGCGCATTGCGCGATGTTCTTGCGGGCTTACCTCAAAACGGGCGTGCCGATGTGCTGTCGGTCGCGGGTGATGACTCGGCGATTTTGCGCACGGGCGATGTGATTCAGGTCATGACCACCGATCATCTGCGCGCGTTTTCCAACGATCCGGTTGTTATGACCCGTATCGCGGCGATTCACGCGCTGGGCGACATCTGGGCGATGGGCGCCGCCCCCCAAGCTGCGACAATCAATCTGGTCTTGCCGCGCATGTCGGCCGAATTGCAAAGGCGCACGCTGGCGGAAATCATGCATGTCGCCGATCAGGTGATGCGCGAGGCAGGCGCGGCCATTGTTGGCGGCCACACATCCCTTGGGGACGAACTGACAATCGGCTTTACGATCACCGGTCTGGCCAGGTCTGCCCCGACCACGATTGCAGGTGCCAAAGCTGGTGATGTGTTGATCCTGACGAAGCCGATTGGATCGGGTGTGATCATGGCTGCTGAAATGGTGGGTGCTGCCCGCGGTGAAAACGTGATCACAGCGCTGCAGATGATGAGCCAATCGCAGGCGAAAGCCGCGGAAATCCTGTCCGATGCCCATGCAATGACTGATGTGACGGGTTTTGGCCTTGCGGGTCATCTGGCTGGCTTGTGCGACACATCAAAAGTCGGCGCGCACCTCAATCTCGATGATATTCCGCTGATGGATGGCGCACTTACACTGTCTGAAAGCGGAACAAGATCGAGCCTGTATCAGGCCAATTTGGCTGGAATAGACTCTGTTCTGGGTGAAACAGGTCCGCGCGCTGATCTTTTGTTTGATCCGCAAACCGCAGGTGGGTTGCTGGCCGCAGTAGCGCCAGATTCCACAGCCGCGGCAGTTAAGAAATTGCGTGCTGCAGGCTACACCGCGGCCGCTATCGGCACCGTGACAAAGGAGCAGGGCATGTATGTGATCACAAGTGCGCCAAGACCTGCTTGACCTGCGCCGCAAGCGCATCCCGCCCGCCGGAAGCAAGCGTTTCACTGTGCAAAACCGCCAGGACATCATGCCCGTGGCTTGCACGTGATTTCGCGTATGCCGGATCGTAGTGCTCGGCGATCAAGTCAGCGGCAAGACTTTGGTTATCGCCGCGATCAAGCAGTTCCACCCAGCGATCAACGACGGCATGACCGCGATGGCGGCGCAGGTAGTCCAGCTTGGCGCGCAGGCGCGCGTGGTCATTGATCACATCGGCATATGCCTCGACCAGCCATGCTGCGCGGGCGTCAAGAGGCGCCTCGATCTGGATGCGGGGCGCGACAATCATTTGCGCCCAAACTGTCGGTGGGATCACCCGTCTGCCAATCTTGCTGCTTTCAGCTTCGATCACAGTGATCCGGTTCGGATCAAGCGCCACAAGGGTGGTCGCCAAAGCAGATTCAAACTGCTTCTGGCTTGGCTGGCCTTCGGGCATGTCTCCCAAAAGCGAGCCGCGATGCCCGGCAAGCCCCTCAAGGTCGATCGTTTGCACATCCAGCGCAGCCAATCGGCCCAGAATATCGGTTTTGGCAGTGCCTGTGTTACCGTCCAAGAGAACCAGGCGATGCGGCAGGGCCACGTCGTACATCGCCGCGTGAACAAGACGGCGATACGTCTGATACCCACCTTGCAAAACGTCAGCGCGCCAACCGATTTGCTGCAAAACACTTGTGAACGAACCCGATCGCTGTCCGCCTCGCCAGCAATAGACCAATGGTCGCCAACTTCCGTCAAAATCTTTCAACGGGCCGGCTATATGGTTCGCCGCATTGCGCGACACCAACGCGGCACCACGTTTGCGGGCATCAAACGCCGAGACTTGCTTGTAAATCGTCCCAACCTCGGCGCGTTCGCTATCAGACAACACCGGCAGGTTGATCGCACCGGGTAGGTGGTCTTGGGCAAATTCGGACGGGCTGCGCACATCAATCACCGCGTCATAGCCATGATCCAAAAGCGCAGCGAGGGTGTCGAATGTGACGGGCATACGAAGGTTCTAGCCCGCAACAAAGGCAGGTGAAAGCGGCAAGTTGAACCAGCGGCACCGCTTGGGCAGTGGCGATTGGAACGGTGACACCGCGCCCGAGTTTACCGCACGGTTCGCCATAAACAGAGTCTATTCCTGCATAAACTCGATCCGGTTGCCGAAAGGATCAGCTGTGAAAAAAACACCGGATTTCAGGAAGCGCGTTGTCCCAATTCACCACATAGTTCGCGTCAGCCAGGCGCGGCCATCGCGCGAAATCGCAAGTTGAACGTGGTCCAATCGCCATGTCATTCCGGCACCAGCGGCTTGCGGCCTATGTTTGTCAGGGTCCAAACATCGCGCCCCTCAAAAACAACCGGAACAAGCGCGCGACCATAGCCTGCACCGCCATCAATGTTCACCCGATTACCGTGATGCACAGGATGATCCAATGCCGTATGCCCGTGCACAACCAGGCGCCCGTGATCGCGCGGATCATCCAGCCAGCGATCCCTGATCCAGATCAGGTCTTCTTCGGTCTGTTTGGCAAGCGGGATGCCCGGCCGGATACCCGCATGAACAAACAAAAGATCATCAGTCACATGCATCAGCGGGCGCTGTTCAAGAAATTCAAGATGCGCTTCGGGCACGGCTGTTTGCGCAAGAGACACAAGCTGCGTGCGTGATTGGGCTGGAATAGGGTCTAATCCGTTGCGCAGAACAGCATCGCCACCCCCTCCATCGGGGTGATCAAAACCATCTAGCGCACCATAAGACTGCAACGTCATTGGCCCACCCAAAGCAGTGTGCAACCAGCCCTTGCCCGACTTGATCATCGGATCCTGGGCAGTGCCATCGCGCACGAAACGGGTGAACATCCGGTCGTGGTTGCCACGCAGCACATGCCACGGCCGCCCTGCCGCAACACCATCCAGCAGCCGCTGGATAACGCCACGGCTGTCCGGCCCGCGATCTGTGTAATCGCCGACAAAGACGATTTCCGCATCCGGCCCGCCATCGGCCTCGATCAACGCCAAAGCGTGATCGAGCTGGTCCAGATATCCGTGAATGTCACCGACGCCGTAGATAGGTTTCATGGATTCAGACATCAAAAGTCAGCGGTTTCACCTGCGTGAACAGGCCCGTTGATTCCAGCTTTTTGATAATCGGCGCGGGCACCACATCATCGACGTAAAGCAACGCAATCGCCTCGCCCTTGGCGGCAGAGCGACCAAGCGTAAAGTTCGCGATGTTGACGTTGTTTTCGCCCATCGTCATGCCCAATGTGCCGATGATGCCTGGCACGTCTTCGTTGGTGGTATAAAGCATGTGCGCGCCAATCTCGGCGTCGATGTTGATGCCTTTGATCTGGATAAAGCGCGGCTTGCCGTCGCTGAACACCGTGCCCGCAATGGAACGTTCGCGCTTGTCCGTCACAACCGTGACCTTGATATAGCCCTCAAAGCTGCCCGACTGGTCCTGCTTGGTGGTGGAAATCTGGATGCCGCGCTCCTTGGCGATCACAGGCGCGCTGACCATGTTCGTGTCCGGGTTCGCCTTTTTCATGATACCGGCGATGGTGGCAGCCGTCAGCGCCTTGAGGTTCATGTCGCTGACGACACCGTCAAACAGGATATTGATTGCCTTGATCGGCTCGTCCGTCATCTGGCCGATGAAGTTGCCCAAGTGGCCAGACAGTTTGATCCAAGGCCCCATGATCTTGGCTTCTTCGGCGGTAACTGATGGCATGTTCAGCGCGTTCGTCACCGCACCCGTCAACAGGTAGTCCGACATCTGTTCGGCGACTTGCAGGGCTACGTTTTCCTGCGCTTCGGTCGTGGCGGCACCAAGGTGGGGGGTGACGACAACGTTGGGCAGGTTGAACAGGGGGCTGTCGGTGGCGGGCTCGACGGCGAAAACGTCAAAGGCGGCGCCTGCCACATGGCCGGATTTCAGTGCTTCGGCCAGTGCAACTTCGTCAACCAACCCGCCACGGGCGCAGTTTACGATCCGCACACCCTTTTTCAGCTTGGCGATATTTTCCGCTGACAGGATGTTGGCGGTCTGTTCGGTGAATGGCACGTGCAGGGTTATGAAATCGGCCTTGGCCAGCAATTCGGCCAGTTCAACCTTGTGCACACCCATCTGCTCGGCCTTTTCCTCGCCCAGATAGGGGTCATAGGCCAGCACCTTCATCTTGAGGCCCAGCGCGCGGTCACAGACGATCCCGCCGATATTGCCGGCACCGATAACGCCTAGGGTCTTGCCGGTCAGCTCAACCCCCATGAATTTCGACTTTTCCCATTTGCCCGCATGTGTCGATGTGCTGGCCTCGGGGATTTGCCGTGCGACGGCAAACATCATCGCAATGGCGTGTTCGGCGGTGGTGATCATGTTGCCAAAGGGCGTGTTCATGACAATGATACCGGCCTTGCTTGCGGCATCCTTGTCCACGTTATCGGTGCCGATCCCCGCGCGCCCGATCACCTTGAGGTTGGTCGCTGCCTTGATCAGTTTTTCAGTTGCCTTGGTCGCGCTGCGGATCGCGAGGCCATCATATTGATCAATGATCGACAGCAGCTTTTCCTTGTCTTTGCCCAGTTCGGGCATGAAATCCACGTCGATGCCGCGATCACGAAAGATTTGCACGGCGGTTTCAGAGAGTTTGTCAGAGACGAGTACTTTGGGGGCCATTTGTTCGGTCCTTGAATTTGGGTCACGCCCCGGACCTGATCCGGGGCCTCGTGAATAAAGCGGAGAGGTCCCGGCGCGGGGCCGGGACGGGCATTACTGTGTCGCGATTTCAGCCATAAATGCCCATTCAAGCCAGGGCAGCATCGTCTCGATGTCCGAAGTTTCAACCGTCGCGCCACACCAGATCCGCAGACCCGCAGGTGCATCGCGATAAGCACCGATATCAAGCGCTACACTCGCATCGGCCAGCCGTTTGGCAACGGCCTTGGCAAATGTGGCACCGTCGGTAATCCGCTCATCGGTGAATTTCAGGCAGACACTGGTATTGGACCGTGTTGCCGGATCAACCGCCAGATTGTCGATCCAGTCGCGCGCGGCGCAAAAGTTCCAGACCGCGCGGGCATTGGCATCGGCGCGGTGGCGCAGGGCGTCCAGCCCGCCGATGGATTTCGCCCAATTCAGCGCGAACAGGTAATCCTCGACGCAGAGCATTGACGGCGTATTGATCGTCTCGCCAACAAAAATACCTTCGATCAGCTTGCCGCCTTTGGTCAGGCGGAAAATCTTGGGCAGGGGCCATGTGGGTGTGTAGCTTTCCAGCCGTTCAACGGCGCGGGGCGACAGGATGATCATCCCATGCGCTGCCTCGCCACCCATGACCTTTTGCCAACTGAACGTTGTCACATCCAGCTTGTCCCACGGCAGGTCTTGCGCGAATGCGGCGCTGGTCGCGTCACAGATCGTTAGGCCGCTGCGGCTCGCAGGGATCGCATTGCCGTTTGCCATGCGCACGCCCGATGTTGTGCCGTTCCATGTGAACACGACATCGTTGTCATAGTTCAGCGCCGCCATATCAACGATATGCCCGTAGTCGGCGGTGTGGACTGTCGCGTCGATTTTCAGCTGCTTGACCACATCCGTGACCCAGCCCGCGCCGAAACTTTCCCATGCGACCATTTCAGCGGGGCGTTCGCCCAGCAGCGACCACATCGCCATTTCCATGGCGCCTGTGTCGGATGCGGGCACGATGCCGATGCGATAATCGGCTGGCACGCCCAGAATTTCGCGGGTCAGGTCAATCGCTTGCTTGAGTTTGGCTTTGCCCTCGGCGGCGCGGTGCGACCGGCCCAATGGGGCGTCTGACAATGCCTTGGCTGTCCATGTGGGGGGTTTGGCACAGGGGCCAGAAGAAAAACGTGCGTTAGCCGGCCGCACTGCCGGTTTGGTCGTGACCATTGCTGGTATCCTCACAGATATGCGCCCTTCGTTGGGGAAGGGTGTCCCGCTGACCGAAATACGGGCGCGGAGGGACCTGCGCAAGCGCTAACTTCAAATGCGACTGATTGCCTTACCAAAGCGGCGCGAAACCGGAAATGGCTTGCACATTTGGACGGATCAGGGTCTCTCACGCCCGAACGAGGAGGAAATGATGTTCGTCGTAACCCTGATTGCGAAGCCCGGCAACCTTGCGCCTGCATTAGTCGATTCCTTGCGAAATGCGTGGGGCGGCGGCGATGCCCAGTGGCTATCGCCGGATGAAGCGGCAGAGTTTCCTGTGCAGACCCGCCCTGCCAATACAGATGATGTGTGGCGCAGCTTGCAGGACGAAGGCGTCGATCTGGTGATCCAGTCCATCGCGAACCGCCGAAAGAAGATGCTGATCGCCGATATGGACAGCACGATGATCCAGCAGGAATGCATCGACGAACTGGCCGACGAGGCGGGCGTTGGCGCGCGTGTTGCTGACATTACGGCCCGCGCGATGAATGGCGAGCTGGATTTTGTGGGCGCGATTGACGAACGGGTTGGTCTGCTTGCAGGGCTGGGTGTCGATATCATTGATCACGTGTTGACCACGCGCATCACCTACATGCCCGGCGGGCGCGAACTGGTGCAAACGATGAAATCACAGGGGGCTTTCGCGGCGCTGGTGTCGGGTGGGTTTACAGCCTTTACGGCCAAGGTTGCCGCCGATCTGGGCTTTGACGAAAACCGCGCCAATACGCTGGGTGTCGAGGGCGGCAAGCTGACCGGCAAGGTCGTCCGCCCTGTCCTTGGGCAAGAGGCAAAGCTGGATGCCCTGAACCATATCACTGCGCGGTTGGGGATCGACCCAAGAGATGCACTGGCCGTGGGTGACGGGATGAACGATTTGCTGATGCTGAAACGCGCCGGAACCGGTGTCGCGCTGCATGGCAAGCCCGCTTTGCAAGCCAAGTGTGAGGTCAAGATCAACCATGGCGACCTGACCGCGCTGTTATTCATCCAAGGCTATGCCCGCGACGAATTCACCACCGGATGATCGAGGTCAGCACCGATATTCTGTTACTGCTCATGGCCGCCGCATTCATCGCGGGGATCGTGGATTCGATTGCCGGCGGTGGCGGGCTGATCACGCTGCCCGTTTTGGTGATCGCAGGTGCGCCGCCCCTGACGGCGATTGCAACGAACAAGGTGCAAGGCGTGTTCGGCGCGGCGATGGCCGCTTGGGCCTATGCCCGCGGTGGCCACGTAAACCTGCGCCGGCAGTGGAAGGCGGCATGCATCGCCTTTGCCGCCGCGATCATCGGCGCGCTTCTGACATCTTCTCTGCCGACCGAAGTGATCCGCCTTGGCCTGCCTGTTCTATTGATCGCAATCGCACTGTTCTTTGCGCTGAAACCGGGTCTGAACGATCTGGACCGCACCGAGCGGATCACGCCTTTGGTGTTCACGCTGACACTGGTGCCGCTGATCGGATTCTATGACGGGCTGATCGGGCCGGGGGCTGGGTCGTTCTATATGATCGGATTTGTGGCGTTGGCGGGCTACGGTGTTCTCAAGGCGACTGCCCACACAAAGCTGCTGAACTTTGCCAGCAACGCGGGCGGCATCGCTGCCTATGCAGTCGTCGCACAACCGTGGTGGTTTGTCGGGCTGGCGATGGGCGCGGCGCAGATGGCGGGGGCCTACGTGGGATCACGCCTTGCCATGCGCATCGGCTCGCGGCTGATCAAGCCAATGCTGGTGATCGCCGCAACTGCGCTGGCGCTAAAACTCATTTGGGATATGATCTGACAGCTAGTCGATCCAACTGCCAAACCAGGCAATGGTTACATCGAAAGCCGAGGAAAATTCCGGTATTTGGAAGCTGGTCACGCCCGATGAAGCAGTTTCAACCGCTTGGACACTTGTCTCCCAAACTGCGCGAGGTGAATTCCTGATTCCATCCCAGACTTCTTCACCAGTAGGGACTTGCAGGCCGCATACTTCGTCCCTGTTGCTTGGAACTGCGGATTCTGGGTCAAGCGCGACTTGTAGGTCGTAGAGATCGTTCATGTTTGCGCAGGCAGCTGCAACCTCGATTGTTGTTGCTGCTACGACGATAGCGATTCCGTAGAAAGGGAAGCTCTCGCCAGCAATGGAAGCCACATTCGCTTTTGTAACTCGGATTGTTCGCGCCTGCACCGACTCCAAAGTAGACGTGATTGCAGTTCGAGTCGGCACCTCTTGGCCACGAAGGCGGACAGTTTGAGGGTGCAACCTATTCAGTCGCGCAACTTCGCCACTGGCGGTTGCTAACTGGCCCCGCAACTGGGTAATTTCCCTGCGTGACGCAAAAAGCTCGCTGTTTGCCCGTTCGAAAGCGCCGCGCCGAGACTCTAGCCTTGCTTGTGACTCGACCAAAGATTGGTTCAGCTGGATCGCACGAGCGCTGGATCGATCAAGGTCGGCAGTCAATCTTGCCGAGGTAGATCGTTCGCGAGTCAGATCCGTTTCAAGCTCCGTCAGGCGCGCGTGCGCAGTTTTTGCATCTGATTGAGCAAGCGCTGTGGTCGATGTTACGGCAAACCCAGTCCGCAAAATGGCTGAGGTCAGATCTGCTGCCCAACCAACAGTATGGCTCAGGACCATCCAGAAAAGCATGAAGATGAGGAGGCCCTTGCGCATCAAGCGAACTAGCCACTTCGCGGACAATGCTGAGAAATCGAGAAATCGCTTTAAGAACATCATTACTTAATCCATCACGGGGCGCATTTCGCCCGTGTCCCATCCGTTCCGGTTCAGGATGCGTGGATTGCGATATTTGATCGCGGTGGGGTGCATCGGGTCCAGAACGCCTAGCCGCACAAGAATGTCGGCAATCACGCAATCGCGGGCACGTCCCGCCCCATCGGTGATCTTGAGCGCCACGCCAATGCGCTTTTCGGGAATGATTGCAATAAATACGCCTTCCGCGCCGGATTTGACGGCGACTTTGCCATCCATTGCCTGCATCAAATCGGTGCTGGACTGCGCCTTGCCTGCGACCATCTCGGGAAAGGCGGTCATGGCTTGGGTCAGCCGCGCCGCAGCCTGTGAACGTAGATCGTTCCGGTCTTGTGCTGTGGCATAAAACGCCATTGCACGCGCCAAACCGTGAACTGTCGTCGCAAAATTGGGGGCCGAGCACCCATCAAGCCCAAAGCCGGGACTATCCTGCTGCGTGACGTCTTCGAACGATTGCCGGAACGCTTTCTGAAGCGGGTGATCGACTTCCACATATTCGGGACCAGCCTTGAGGTGCTTCACCACAGTCAGAAAACCGGAATGCTTGCCGGAGCATTCGTTATGATACTGGCACGGGCTGCTGTCGGTCTTGATAAGATCGTTACGGGCTTCGATGTCTGCGGGCATGGCGGGACCACAACGAAAATCAGCATCGCTATAGTCAAGCGCGGCAATCCATTCGCGCACGCGGTCTGTGTGAATATGCGCGGCACTATGTGACGCACAGGCAAGCGCCAGATCAGCATCACTTAGCCCGAACGCATCGGCCGCCCCGCTTTCGATCAATGGCAAAGCCTGCACCATTTTGCACGATGATCGCGGGAAAATCACCATGTCGGGATCGCCCCAAGCGTCGATAATCTGGCCCGATCCATCGCAAATCACCGCATGGCCCTGATGGGCGGATTCAAAAATCCCGCCGCGCCACAACTCGACCAAGGTCACAGGATTTCCCATTTCGCTCTCCCAAATGTGATTTCAGCGACTTTCCGCGCACCAAAGGGGGGGATTTAGCCTTTCCCCTATGCGCAAATTCTTGTTATCCCTAGACGTATCGAGTTGAAACACGTCCGACCAGTCATAAGATGCCAAAAGATGCGTCAGGGGCCGGACACCAGAGGCAAGGACAGCTTGGAGGCTGTGTAGATATGATTTCAGCATTTTCACGTGTGATTGGCGTTACGACCGCCCTGATGATCGCGGGCAGCGTGGCCGCACAAGAAGAAAGCGGCAATCGCGTTGCCGCAAACACGGATTGGTCCGTTTTCGTCGAGGATAGCCCAACCGAATGTTGGGGCGTATCCGCCCCCAAGGAAACCGTGAACACGCGCGATGGCCAACCCGTGGCCGTGCGGCGCGGCGAAATCCTGTTGTTCGTGTTCTTCCGCCCCGGTTCGGGCGTGCAGGGGCAGGTGACATTCACAGGTGGCTATCCGTTTGCGGGTGGATCAACGGTGGAAATGGATATTGGCGGCAGCAAGTTTGAACTGTTCACCGAAGGCGAGTGGGCTTGGCCAGCCACCCCCGAAGATGATGCAGCAATCGTTGCCGCCATGCGGCGCGGTGCCGGTGCAACCCTGACGGCGCGGTCGGGTCGCGGCACGCAAACTGTCGATAACTTCTCGCTGCTGGGCTTTACTGCCGCCATCGAAGAAGCACAGCGGCGCTGTTCCAGCTAACCCACCCATCTGCGCCAGAATTTCAACGGGGTCGGTTTTCTTTGGAAACCGGCCCCGAATCCTATATGGGGCCTATCTAACCCTGAAACCAAAAGGTTCATCATGTCGGCTACTGCACCGATCACCCAGGATGTCATGACCATCAAGCGCGCGCTGCCTGACGGGCCGACCAATATTGTCGGCCTGACCCGCGATGCGCTGCGTGATGCGCTGATCACTATGGGCGCGCCGGAAAAGCAGGCCAAGATGCGGGTCAACCAGATCTGGCAGTGGATTTATCACTGGGGCGTGCGTGACTTTGCGGAAATGACAAACCTGTCCAAGGATTTCCGCGCGCAACTGGCCGACACCTTTGTGATTGCCCTGCCCGAGGTTGTGACCCGCGAGGTATCAACCGACGGCACCCGCAAATATCTGGTGCGCATCGCCGGTGGGCACGAGGTCGAGGTGGTGTATATCCCCGAAACCGATCGCGGGACGCTGTGTATTTCCTCGCAGGTCGGCTGCACCCTGACCTGCAGCTTTTGCCATACGGGCACGCAGAAACTGGTGCGCAACCTGACAGCCGGTGAAATTGTCGGTCAGATCATGCTGGCGCGCGACGATCTGGACGGCTGGCCGGAACAGGGGATCAGCACCGCCGATCAGGGCCCGCGTCTGTTGTCCAATGTGGTGCTGATGGGCATGGGCGAACCGCTTTATAATTTTGAAAACGTCCGTGACGCCATGAAGATCGCGATGGATGGCGAAGGCATTGCCCTCTCGCGCCGCCGCATCACCCTGTCCACATCCGGTGTTGTGCCGGAAATCCACCGCACGGCGCAGGAAATCGGCTGTCAGCTGGCCGTGTCGTTCCACGCCACCACCGACGATGTGCGCGACACACTGGTGCCGATCAACAAGCGCTGGAACATCGCCGAACTGCTGGACGCGCTGCGCGAATATCCCAAGGTGTCCAATAGCGAACGGATCACCTTTGAATATGTGATGCTGAAAGGCGTGAACGACAGCGATGAAGATGCGCGCCGCCTTGTGAAGCTGATCGACGGTATCCCCGCCAAGATCAACCTGATCCCGTTCAACGAATGGCCCGGCGCGCCCTATGAACGCAGCGACAAGGCGCGCATCGACGCATTCGCTGAAATCGTCTATCGCGCCGGGTATGCCAGCCCGATCCGCCGCCCGCGTGGCGAAGACATTATGGCCGCCTGTGGCCAGTTGAAATCGGCCACCGAACGCGCGCGTAAATCGCGCAAACAGATCGAAGCCGAGACAGGCACAGGGAGCTAGCCGCCCTCAAGTTCGGCCTTCTTTTCACGAAGCGCTTTGTCAAAGGCATCAAGTTCGGCCTTGTTACGTTTCACTGCATCAGTGAAAATCTTGACCATATAGTCCCGAAAATCCGTCTCCTTTTTGGCCTTCTTTTCAGTCAATCCTTTGGTCGGTGGTCTGTCACGTTCTTCCTGCGCGCGTTTCTCAAGCCATTTGATGTGTGCCTCAACCTTGGCGCGGTTTGCTTTCAACGCATCCTGCGTCACGCCAAGCGTGCCAAGATCGTCAGGCAACAATGGGCGCGCGGGATCGTCAAAAAGTGGCGGGATAGGATCGCCCTTCTTGGGTTTGACGCAATAGCGCTGGAAGCTGCTATCAAACTGCACTGCATAAGGAAACGACACGAAAAGGTATCCCCGCAAACGCTTGCCCGGGATGCTGAGTAGAAAGTGACGATACATGATCTTGGCATAGATGCTAAAACTGGTATCGGGCGGAAACCCCGCCTTGAACTTGGCAATCGGCACGGTGACTTTGAAACTGGCAAGTGCGGACTGGAGTGCTGTATTCAGATCACCCAAACCTGACAATCCGGCGGCCTTGGCGGCGGCCTGTGCGAACTTTTTCGCCTTCTTCGGTTGGTTCCTTGGCGGTAACTTGGGCGCGCTATGGTCTTGTTTGCTTGGAAAGAACGCGAACAGATCAGTTTCAAGCGTGATCTGGTCATTCGCATCTATGGCATAGCGTTTTTCGACCTTGTTGCGACAGTCATAAAGATAAATCGTGCGGCGGGACTTCTGGCGCAGTTCCCAATCGGCATTCTCAAGGTAGTTTCGAAAACTGTATGGCGACGGGAACAGGGTGCGCGGCGGGTCGCGCGGCTCGTATGGCGTCGCGTCGAATTCGATGGTTCCAAGTTTGATTTTCATGATGATCCCCCAACTTGCAGCAGCATAGGGCAAAGGCGTGGATACGCAAAACGGGGCGTTTCGTGCCACCCTCCGTGGTTAACCATGCGTTCACTAGAATCGCGCCAGACTGGCCGCATGGAACAGACATTGACCGTGCAGTTGAAAATCGCTGCCCCCATGGAAGAGGCATTGCGCCTTGCCGCATGGGAAGATGACACAACCCTTGGCCATTTCGTGCGCGATGCGATCGCGCGCGAAATCAGGCGGCGGCGTCAACTTCAGGCCGCCGCCGCCAAAATCCCCAATAGCGCCGCTTGCGCGCAGGCGCTGGCGTCTTAGGCCAGCAACGCGCCAGCCTCTTTGGCTGACAGCGCGGCAGGACGTTCGCAGGTGGTGGTCATGTCCACATAGGTGCGGCTTTCTGCGGCGCGCAGGATGCCTGTCATGACTTCGACCGCATGCACGGCCAGATCAATGTCGCAACGGTGCTTGCGCCCTTCTGTGATGGCCTGCGCCATATCGGCCAGTCCGGCACAGCGATAGTTGGCACGCGGTGTTCCGTTGTCATCCTGATTGGCAATCCCAAAGGGGTGATCCGTTGTCGTCAGGTTTTTGCGATCCCCGTCTTCGCCAGCGTGCCCGACATTGCCGCCAAAAAAGTTCGGGTCAGGAACGAACAGACTGCCGCTTTCGCCATAAAGCTCCATGTTGGGATGGCTATGCGCCCAGACATCCCAGCTTGCACCCAGTGTCACGATCGCGCCGTTGTGGAACTCCAGCAGGGCGTGGATGTTGGTCGGCGTGTCCACCGGGACGGTTTCGCCATTGCGTGGCCCGTTGGAAATGGTGCGGGTCTTGAACGTGGCCGCGGCCATCGCGCTGACGGTTTTGACCGGCCCGATCAGCTGGATCAGGTTGGTCACATAATAGGGGCCGATGTCCAGAACCGGCCCCGCACCCGGCTGGAAAAAGAAATCGGGGTTCGGGTGCCAGTGTTCCATTCCGTGGCCCATCACGTGACAGGTGCCACCGATGATCTTGCCCACGTCGCCTGCATCAATCGCCGCGCGCGCCTGCTGGTGCGCGCCGCCCAGGAATGTATCAGGGGCCGATCCAACGCGCAGACCCTTGGCCGCAGCCAGATCGCGCAGGGTTTCGCCTTCCTCAAGGGTCAGCACCAGCGGCTTTTCCGAATAGGCATGCTTGCCCGCCTCCAAAATCTGCCGCGTAACCTGATAATGCACCGCGGGGATCGTAAGGTTCACGATCACGTCGATATCATCGGCGGCCAGTAACCCATCAACCGTTTCGGCGCGCACGCCAAACTCATCGGCACGGGCTTGCGCAACCTCCATGTTGATGTCGGCCACCGCGCGCATATCCAATGCCTTGAACAATGGGCCAAGCCGCAAATAGGCCGCCGAGATATTTCCGCATCCAATGATGCCAACGCCAAGCTTTTCCATGTTCGTGATCCTTTAGAATTTCGCTGCTGTTTCCAGTGACCGACGCGCAAAACGCTCGTGGTCATTCGGGTTATCATGTTCGATGACAAAGTGGGTGACATTCGCGGCCGCAAGGGCTGCGGTGATCGCAGCCCAATCCATCGTGCCGTGGCCCACATCGGCCCAACCGTCCTCGTCCGCGCATTCGCCAGCGGGGGCGATATCCTTGACGTGAACCGCGACCAGCCGATCCGCATATTTCTGTATCCATGCGGCGGGGCTTTGACCGGCGCGCTGCACCCACCCCAGATCAAGTTCAAGCGATAGCGAGGGCCCGCCCTCCATCATGGCATCCAGCGGCATCACACCATCCGCGCCCGCCACAAGTTCAAAGTCGTGGTTGTGCCAGCCGAATTCGAGGCCCGCGTCGATGATCGGTTTCCCGGCCTTTTCCAGCCGCGCGCCAAACGCGCGCCATCCGGCCGTGTCGGTCGGGCGCTGGTCCTGTGCGATATGGGGCACAAGCACATGTTTGATACCCAAGGTCTTGGCGGTTTCGATCGCGCGCGCGGGATCGCTTTCGACCATATCAAGGCCGAAGTGGCCGGTTGGCATTTGCAGCTTTGCTGTATCAAGCTGCCGGCGCAGGCCCGCAGCATCATCATAAAGCCCGCCAAAACCTTCGACATAGGAATAGCCGAGGCGTGACAGCATCGACAGCGTATCGCCCAAAGGCGGGAAATTGCGGGAACAGTAAAGTTGATAGGCAATCGTTGGCATGGGTGTTCCTTTCGGGTTAGCGGGCCATCGTGGCTGTGTGAAGATCGCGCAGGGTGAATGCGGGCGTATCGCCCCCCTGTGGTACGAATGAATATGTGAGCGGGGCATCGGGCATCAGATGCACGGCGTTGCGGTCAAACCGCCCGGCGACCGATGCCTCGAGGCTGACAAAAAACGCAGGCTTTTGTGCCGTCAGCGTGACATGCCAAACGCCGCCTTTTTCCGCGACTTTCATCGCAATCTCGGGGGCATGCAGCGCGTAATGCTTGAACGGCTGGGGCGCATGGATATCGCTGCCGCTGGTGCCGTCAGTGGCGGCCCACGTATAAAACAACATCTCTTGCGCGCCCAGATCACCGGCTTGCACAGTCAGCACGTCAATTGCGCCACCACCAACCTTTGCATCCGCCTTGCCCAGATCGCGGGTGCTGCCATCCATCGCCAAGGCCACGGCTGTGACTGAAACACCAACCGCGTCGGCCAGATCATTGACCCCGCGCAGCACGATTTCATCACCCACAGGCACCGCCGTTACCAACACGGGGCGGTAGAATTCGCGCGCCATGTGGTGCAGCAACTTCCAGTTGCCGCCATGATCAAGCGAAGCCCAGGAACACACGGGCCACGTATCGTTCAGCTGCCAGTAAAGCGTGCCCATGCACTGCGGCTTCAGGCTGCGCCAATGGGTCACGGCGGTCTTGATCGCCATGCCCTGCTGCACTTGAGACAGGTAAACGAAATCTTCGAACTTTTCCGGCCAGCGGAAATAGCGAAACATCGTTTCCGCAATCCGCGCGTTGCCGCCTGCGTTCTTTTGGTGGCTTTCCAGCACGGGCGCGGCGATGTTGAAATCTTCGGGCGCGGCAAACTTGCGGATTGCTGACATCGACGGATAGGACTGAAAGCCGAACTCGGAACAAAAGCGTGGGGTGACATCGCGGTAGTGAACAAAGTCACGCCCTTCGTGCCAGACCGACCAGAAATGCATGTCGCCCTGGCCGTCCACATGCCAGCCATCGCGGAAATCCATCGGCCCAAGCGACGGGGACGAGGGCCACCAGTTCGCCGCCGGATCAACCGATTTCATCGCCGTTTCAATCGTCCGGTTCAGCCGGTCATAATTCACCAGATACCGGTCTCGGTTTTCGCGCGTTTCGGGAAACCAGCCAAGCGAGCCGACCAATTCGTTATCCCCGCACCACAGCGCAAGGCAGGCATGATGCTGGATGCGGGCGGTGTTTTCACGCACCTCGGCGGTGACGTTTTCAAGGAAGGCATCGTCAGAGGGATAGATTGAACAGGCAAACATGAAGTCCTGCCAGACCATCAGCCCCAGTTCATCGCACGCGTCATAGAAACTGTCAGGCTCGTACCGCCCGCCGCCCCAGACACGGATCATGTTCATATGCGCATCGGCGGCGGATTGCAGCAACGCGCGCGTGTTCGCGTCAGTGATGTTGCCTTGCAGGGCGTCAGCGGGAATCCAGTTTGCACCCTTGGCAAACACATCCCGCCCGTTGACGCGAAACCCGAAGGATGCACCCGCAGCGTCTGGCTGCGTGACCAGTTCGATACTGCGCAGTCCCACACGGCGCCCGGCGGTGACGCCACCCGCCGCGATTTCCAGATCGTGCAGGGTTTGCGGCCCTTGCCCGTTTGGCCACCATAAACCCGGGTTCTTGACCGTCAGGCGCGCCACAGCCTTGCTATTTGCAATCACGGCGCGCGCCGATTCACCGCACAGGTTCACCTGCGCCGTTTCACCATCCAGATGGGCGGCCTGCAGTGTCACATCAACAACTGCCGTCCCGTCCTGATGGGTCTGTTGCACCAGCACCGCATCAATCCGTGGCGCGCCATGTAGTTCCAACCGGATATCCCCGCCGATGCCAAAAGGCGTCAGCGCGATGTTCCAGTCCCAGCCGAAATCACATTGCACCTTGCGCAACATATTGCCGTTGGGGATGGGGTTGTTGTCGGTCGAATAGGGGATGCGGAACGGATGCGCCGCTTGGCGTTTCGCGCCTTCGACCACGGGCGAATGAAAGGTGATTTCGACCGTATTCCTGCCCATCTTGGCCACATCTGACAGATCAACCCGAAAGCTGCGATGCACGTTGTCGCTTTGCAAAACAACCTGCTCGTTCCAACGGATTGTCGCCACGGTATCGACGCCGGAAATCACCAGATCAACGCCCGTGTCCGTCAGCGTCACATCGCGCCGCACTACCCAGTCACGCTCGCCGATCCAGCGCAGATTATATTCGTTGCGCCCCCAGTAAGGGTCTGGAATATGGCCCGCCTTGTGCAGCGCCGTAATCCCGTCACAGGGCGTCACGATGTCACAGCGGTAATCGCCATTGATGTCTGTCAGTGTCCACGCGCCCATCAGATCGGCGCAAACGGACCGTTTGGCAGGTGTCACAGTCGCGCCTCGGTTTCTTTGTCAAACAGGGACGCCTGTGCGGGGACGATGCCGATTCTCAGGTCATCGCCTTCGTGCACGCGGGCCTGTCCGTCCATACGGATGCGGAATGTCTTGCCGGCCACCGTGACGTGCACAAGCGTGTCCGAGCCCATCGGTTCGACCAGATCAGCCGTCACATCCATCTGGATCGGCGCATTGCTGACCAATTCGCCTGTGATGATGTGTTCGGGGCGGATGCCAATCACGGCGGGGCCGTTGTGCACGCTTTCGCTGGCATATTCATAGCCCTCCATCGGCATCGCCACACCATCGGTGGTAAACGTGCCGTCGCGGAATTCGCCCTCCATAAAGTTCATCGAGGGCGAGCCGATAAAATCAGCCACATAGATGTTCTGCGGGCGGTTATAAATCTCGTCCGGGGTGCCAAGCTGCATGATATTGCCGCCCTTCATGATCGCGATCCGGTCGGCCAGTGTCATCGCCTCGACCTGATCATGGGTCACATAAATCATCGTGTTCTTCAGGGAGTGGTGCAGGCGTTTCAATTCAACCCGCAAATCCGCACGCAGTTTCGCATCAAGGTTGGACAGGGGTTCGTCAAACAGGAACACATCAACATCGCGCACCAATGCACGGCCAATCGCGACACGCTGGCGTTGCCCGCCCGACAGCGCACCGGGTTTGCGTTTCAGAAGTTGTTCGATCTGCAAGACTTCGGCGGCGCGGGCGACCCGTTTCGCGATTTCGTCTTTTGGCATCTTGGCGTTTTTCAGGCCGAACGACAGGTTCCCTTCGACCGTCATCTGCGGATAAAGCGCGTAGGACTGGAACACCATGCCGATGCCGCGTTCACTGGGTTCCTTCCAGGTGACGTTCTCGCCCTTGATGAAAACCTGCCCGTCGCTGACTTCCAGCAATCCCGCGATGCAGTTCAGCAACGTTGATTTCCCGCAGCCGGACGATCCCAGCAACACGATAAACTCGCCCTCGTTGATATCCAGGTTCAGGTCGCGCAGCACCTTTACCGAGCCGAAATTCAGGTCGAGGTTCTTGATTTGAACAGAGTGGGTCATAAGATCAGCCTTTGACTGCGCCGGCCGCAATGCCGCGCACAAATAGTTTTCCGGAAGCGAAATAGATGACAAGCGGCACGAGGCCGGTCAGCAATGTCGCCGCCATGTTGACGTTGTATTCCTTGACGCCCTGCACCGAATTCACGATGTTATTGAGCTGCACCGTCATCGGATAGGTTTCGGGTTTCGTGTAGATCACACCGAACAGGAAGTCGTTCCAGATGCCTGTCACCTGAAGGATCACAGCCACCACGAAGATCGGGATCGCCATGGGCAGCATGATGCGGAAATAGATGCCCCAGAATCCGGCACCATCAACGCGGGCCGCTTTGAACAACTCCTCGGGGATGGACGTGAAATAGTTGCGGAACAACAGCGTCAGGATCGGCATCCCGAACACCGTATGCACCAGCACCAGCCCCCAGATGCTTCCCATCAGCTTGATTTCGCGCAACAGGATCACGATCGGGTAGATCATCGTTTGATAGGGGATGAAGGCACCAAGGATCAGGATGGTAAAGAACACCTCGGATCCCTTGAATTTCCAGTTGGACAACGCATAGCCGTTCACACTGGCAATTAGGATCGACAGCACCACAGATGGCACCAGAATCTGCACCGAATTCCAGAAACCGCGCGACAGCCCGTCACAGTTGATACCGGTGCAGGCTTCGGCCCAGGCCGTGACCCACGGCTGGAACGTCACCTCGACGGGCGGGCTGAAAATGTTGCCCAACCGGATTTCCGGCATGCCCTTGAGCGAGGTGACAACCATCACGTAAAGCGGCAGCAGGTAGTAGATCGAGACAAGCAGCAGCGTGCCGTAAAGAAAGATGTTGTTGCGTGACAACCGGCGCCTTGGCTTGGGACCACGCGGGCCGGTCATGTCAGTGGACGCGTGAAGAGACGTATCAGCCATTTTTCCGGCCTCCGAATTCAAGGTAGGCCCAGGGGATCAGGATAATGATCACCGACACCAGCATCATCGTCGAGGCAGCAAAACCCTGCGCAAGGTTTTGCGCCTGAAACATATAGTTGATCACGTATTTCGCGGGCACTTCGGATGCGAGGCCGGGGCCACCATTCGTCTGTGCAACCACCAGATCATACAGTTTGATGATCCCGCTGGCGATCAGCACCAGCGCCGTGATGAACACGGGGCGCATCATTGGAATGACGATGCGGATGTAGGTCTTGACGGTGCCGATCCCGTCAACGCGGGCGGCCTTCCAGATGTCCTCGTCGATACCGCGCAGACCGGCCAGCATGATCACCATGATCAGCCCCGACCCCTGCCAGATACCGGCGATCAGGATGCCGAAAATCACGATTTCGGGGTTGTTGAGCGGATCAAATGTGAAGCTTTCCCACCCCAATCCACGCATCACACCCTGCACACCGAAATCCGGGTTCAGGATCCATTGCCATGCAAGACCCGTCACAACGAACGACAGGGCAAACGGGTAAAGAAAGATAGAGCGGAATATCGCTTCACCACGAATTTTGCGATCTAGCATCGCCGCAAGCGTAAAGCCGATCACCAGCGTCAGGATCAGCGAACAGACGCCGTAAACCGCAAGGTTGGTGATGGAAATCATCCAGCGGCTGCTGGACCAGAGGCGCTCGTATTGATCAAGCCCGACAAAGTCGAGTTTGGGCAAGAGCCGCGAGTTGGTGAAGGAATGCACAACAGTCCAAGTGGTGCCGCCGACAAAGACCACCATCGCGGTCAGGATCATCGGCACGGAGGCGATCTTGGCGTTAAGGTTCCGGAACAGCCTGCTGGGTCGCTTGCTCGCGTCCATCGTTACCCCCATTTGTCTAGAAAGAATTCGGGCCCGACGCATTGGTCGGGCCCGCACTGCGCATGGGTTTAGTCAGCGTCAGCGATAATGGATGCGTAACGCGCTTGCGCGTCCTCGGCACTCATATCCGACGACCAGAATTCAGCCATCAGTTCTTCGACCTGCGTTTGCGTATCAGGTGTCAGCGACATGTCCCCGGATGGCAGGATGTTGCCGCTTGCCAGAATATCCAGACCCTTCTGCATGCAGTCGTTTGCAGCAGACATGTCGATGTCACCGCGCACGGGCAGCGAACCCTTGGCAAGGTTGAACGACACCTGAACAGCTGGCGAAATCAGCAGTGACGCCAGTTCCAGCTGTGCGGCCTGCACTTCGGGGTCATCGAC
Organism: Octadecabacter sp. R77987; assembly: GCF_042466115.1. NCBI lineage: Bacteria > Pseudomonadati > Pseudomonadota > Alphaproteobacteria > Rhodobacterales > Roseobacteraceae > Octadecabacter > Octadecabacter sp. R77987. The sequence goes on from NZ_JAXHBQ010000001.1 coordinate 2,213,922, forward strand.
GACAGGGAAGTAGAACGCATCGCCGCCTGTATCCAGAATCTCGGCTTCGCCCAGACCGGGAAGGCAGGTGTAGTCTTCACCAGCGACCTGACCGGCCACCTGGAATTCACCCTGAGCCCAGTCACCCATGATTTGACCGCCGGCGGTGCCGGTGATCACCATGTTGGTGGCCTGGTTCCAGTCCTGCACGTTTGACCCGGCGGCAAATTCGCGGGCGTTAACGGCAGCCTGGAACACGCGGGCGTATTCAGGGCCAGCGGCCACATCGGCGTTTTTGTCGATGTTCACGGCGGACCATGCGTCCTGTCCGGCAAGGGCAATCGCCATCACACCAAATGCACCGCTTTGCTGCCAGCCTTGCTGACCCATCGCCAGCGGCTGAATGCCCGCTTCACGCAGGGCAGGGGCGGCGGCGGCAAATTCATCCCAGTTGGTTGGCACATCGACGCCGGCGGTTTCATATGCAGCATGGCTCAGCCAGATCCACTGCCACGAGTGGATGTTGACGGGAACGCAATAGATGCGACCGTCCAGCGTGCAGCTGTCCAGCAGGCCTGACGGGTTGACGATATCGGCCCAGCCTTCGGCTTCGGCCAGTTCGGTCAGGTCTGTCATCAGACCCGCTTCGATCAGTTCTTCGGCCTGGCGTCCGTGGTTCAGCTGGGTGGCCGCCATTGGATCACCGCCGATGATGCGGCTGATGATGATCGGGCGCGCGGTGCCGCCCGAACCGGCAATCGCGCCGTCGATCCATGTGTGTTCGGTGTTGCTGTTCAACGCTTCGGCGAACTTGGACACAGCGGCAGCTTCACCACCGGATGTCCACCAGTGCGTGACCTCAAGATCGGCCGCATGTGCCGTCGATGCACCGACAAGTGCAGTCGCCGCGAGCAGTTTGGTTGTTAGTTTCACGATTCTCTCCTCCCTGGTTCTAAATCGTTGTAGATTTTTCTATATCGTTTTAGATTGCGGTGGCAACAGTTATTATGTTCAACTTTTCTGCGGACCTGATATCCCGCGACGATCCTAAAACGAGTGATGCTGTGGAAAACGAAATCAAACGCGCAACCCCTGATAAAGTAGGCCCCAAGCCTACTCTCAAGACGATTTCGCAACTCAGCGGCTTGGCTGTCCCCACTGTATCGCGCGCACTGAGTGATGCACCCGACATTGGCCAGAAAACCAAGGAACGCGTGCGCCAGATCGCCAAAGAGGTCGGTTATGTGCCGAATTGGGCCGGCGTGCGATTGCGCACGGGCCGCACCAATGTGATCAGCCTTGTGCTGCCGATCGAACATGACCTGATGAACCACACCGCCCGTTTGATTTCGTCAATCGCGGCGGGGCTCAAGGAAACGCAGTTTCACCTGAACGTGACACCACACTATCCCGACGACGATGTGTTGCGTCCATTCCGCTACATTGTCGAAACCGGCTCGGCGGACGCGGTGATCTTTAACCAGATCGAAGAAGACGATCCGCGCGTGGCCTATCTGCGCGAGCGGGGTTTCCCTTTTGCCACGCACGGGCGCAGCAAATGGGCTGAACAGCATTCCTACTATGATTTTGACAATGCGGTTTTTGGCCGGATCGCGGTTGAACATCTGGCGCGTCGATGCCGCAAACGCCTCTTGTTGATCGCGCCGCCTGTCACGCAAAACTATGGCCGCGAGACGATTGAAGGTGCGCAGTCTGCCGCGCTTGAATGCGGTGTTATGCTGACCCTCGCCAAGGGTATCGATAGCGACAACAGCTATGATGACGTGAGTGCCTACGTTGCGCAGGCGGTCACTCAAGATCCGCTAATCGACGGGATCATCAGCGGATCGACCACCGCGACCATGGCCGCCGTCGCGGGCATGGAGGCCGAGGGCTTTGATGTCGCGACCGACATTGATGTTTTCTCGAAAGAGCCGATGCCATTCCTGAAGCTTTTTCGCAAAGGCATCATCGTCATCCCCGAGGACGTAAAGCACGCCGGTGAATTTCTTGCGCGCGCCGCCATTCAGGCCGTGCGCGAACCTAACGCCCCACCGATGCAAGGCCTCGAAGTGCCCAAACATCCCAAAGACTAGCTTGAAAACAGGCAGGTCACGGCATCGACAATCTGCGCAACAATTGCGTCAACCGGCTGATCGACGTTGATGGTCAGCGTGCCTTCGTCGGGCGTGGGCACCTCAAGCGTGGCAAACTGGCTTTCCAACAGGGCGGGCGGCATAAAGTGACCCGCGCGCGCCTGCATCCTTTGCGCGATCAGGTCACGCGGCGCATCAGGGTAGGCCACGACCAGATCAGCGATGCCCTCGCGCAAATGGTCGCGATAGCTGCGCCGCAACGCCGAACAGGCCAGCACAACATCGCGATCCGCGCGCACCTTGTTCGCTTCACTGATCAACCGGTCAAGCCACGGCCACCGCATGTCATCCGTCAGCGGTTGGCCCGCTGCCATCCGCGCAACGTTTTCGGGCGGGTGGAAATCATCGGCATCCAGAAACGTTGCGCCAATGCGCTGCGCCAGCCCTTTGCCGATCGTCGATTTCCCTACCCCCGACACGCCCATAACCAGAATTGCGCGCATCACCGCCCCGGAATAGCGCCGCGCTTTTCGCCAGCACCCTGCCAGTTTGCGATGACCTCGACGGCCTCGTCAGCGGTTTCGACAAAGCGGAACAAGTTCAGGTCTTCCTCGGAAATCGTGCCCGCATCGGCCAGCGCGTCCCAGTTGATGATCTTTTCCCAAAATGCGCGGCCAAACATCAAGAACGGCACGCGCTCCATCCGGCCGGTCTGGATCAGGGTCAGGGCTTCGAATGTTTCGTCCAAAGTGCCAAAGCCCCCGGGAAACACGCAGATTGCCTTGGCGCGCATCAGAAAATGCATCTTGCGAATGGCAAAGTAGTGAAAGTTGAAACACAGTTCAGGCGTGACGTATTCATTTGGCGCTTGTTCGTGGGGAAGCACGATATTGAGCCCGATGCTTTTGCCGCCTGCGTCCAGTGCACCGCGGTTGCCTGCTTCCATTACGCCAGGGCCGCCGCCCGTGACGATGACGTTTTCAAGCGCGTCCGATTTCAGACCCTCTGTCGTGACAATGCGGGCAAACTTGCGCGCCTCGTCATAGTATTTCGACAGGTCCGCCAGCGTCTTGGTGCGCGCCTGATCCTTGTTTGCGGGTGCGGGAATGCGCGCGCCACCAAACATCACGATCGTTGATTGCACCTTGGCTTCGTTCATCAGCATTTCGGGCTTGAGCAACTCAAGCTGCAATCGCACGGGGCGAAGCTCGTCGCGGCACATGAAATCGGGATCGGCAAAGGCCAAGGCATAGGACGGCGCGCGGGTTTGCGGCGTATCAGGTATCTGGCTGGCAGTCTCGCGATCCTCACCGCTACGGCGAAACGGATGGCGATGCGGGTCGGTGTTCATATAGCGTGCTCCCTCGTGAGTTGTTCAAAATGTCTGGCAGGGTTGGCGGGCAAAGTCCAATAACACCGCGCGTGCAACCCCAAGTGATTGCGTGACTCGCCCGCCGCCGCTATAGCGCAGGCAACCCTGACCCAAGCCACGCCGGAGAACACAATGTCCAACGCCGCACTTGAAACCGCCATCGAAGCCGCATGGGAAGCCCGTGACGGGATTTCCCCCACCACAACCGGCGAAGTGCGCGACGCGATCGAAGACACGCTGACCGCGCTCGACAGTGGCAAACTGCGCGTGGCCGAGCGGCGCGACAACGGTGACTGGCATGTGAACCAATGGGCGAAAAAGGCCGTTTTGTTGTCGTTCCGCCTGAACGATATGGAAACGATTCCGGGCGGGAATGGCGCATCCACATGGTGGGACAAGGTGCCAAGCAAATTCGACAACTGGGGCGACAACCAGTGGCGTGACGCGGGCTTTCGCGCCGTGCCGGGCAGTATTGTGCGCCGGTCGGCCTTCATCGGCAAGAACGTGGTGCTGATGCCGTCGTTCGTGAACATCGGCGCCTATGTCGACGAAGGGTCGATGGTTGACGGCTGGGCAACGGTGGGCAGCTGCGCACAGATCGGCAAGAACGTGCACCTGTCCGGCGGTGTCGGGATTGGCGGCGTGTTGGAACCCATGCAGGCCGGCCCGACCATCATCGAGGACAACTGTTTTATCGGCGCGCGATCCGAAGTCGTTGAGGGCTGCATCATCCGCGAGGGTTCGGTGCTGGGAATGGGTGTGTTCATCGGCCAGTCGACCAAGATCGTGGTTCGTGAAAGCGGCGAGGTCTTCTATGGCGAAGTGCCTCCCTATTCGGTTGTGGTCGCTGGCTCCATGCCGTCGAAAAACGGCATCAACCTGTATTGCGCCGTGATCGTGAAACGCGTTGATGAACGCACGCGCTCCAAGACCGGTATCAACGAATTGTTGCGCGATTGATCTGGGCGGGTGGGTTCACGAACCCACCTTACCCGCCGTCCCGTAACGTGGGTTATGAACCCACGCACCCGAAAGGCACCATCATGTCTGACGCCCCGAAAAAAAAGAAACCCTCGCGCCAGCAGGTCTTTACCCTATTGGTCGAGGTGGGCCGCAAGGACGGTGACGGCCTGCCCAGGGCTGCCACCGGTGCCGCGCTGATGATCTATGCCAGTGGCATCGACGAGGCCGAGGCCGTGCGCGAAACTGTCGCAATTCTGAAGCAGGCGGACATGAACCCGCTTGATGTGTCCGGCTACGGCACGCTGGATGAACGCCTTGCCGAAGGGCACGACATCGCGGACGACGAAAAGGAACTGATGGAACGCGCGCTGGCCGAAAACAGCGTGATCGTTGCGCAGATGACTCCGTTCTTTGGGGATGACGAACCCGCCTGACCACCCGCAACCCGCAGGCAACTTGCGCAAGACAGGGTGTCAGGCCGTTGCCAGTTCCGTGAGGGTCAGTGCCTCGAATCCGCGCAAGACCGGCAGCGCCAGATCAGACCGCATGGGGCGCAATTCGGCCGGCAAGTCCCGCAAGACGGAATTGGGCAATACAGCCGGATCAGCAAGAAGCGCGCTGACATCAAAGCTTTCAAGCGGCGCGCCATTGACGACAATCACCGCATGGCGATCCAGCAACACGTGATAATACCGGACCGTTTGCGGCGCGGGGTCGATTTCCAAAACGGCACGATGATCAATCAGATGGCGCGTTGCAGCGGTCACACATTCTTCGCCGAACAGGTATTCAACGTCCGATCCTGACAGGCAAATCCGTTGGTCGTGCGCAAGCACAAGATCGGCCGAAGCACCATGATAGGGCGCGCGCAGCAGGCAAGGTGCAAACCGCCCGCGTGCTGGCAAAACCTGCGATCCAACCCACCGCACCTGTGCCACATCGCCCTGCGCCGTGCTGACAAATTCACCGGGGCGCAACGCGTCGATTGTTGTTTCCCCCTCGGGTGTGAGAATGGTGGCACCCGCGCCGATCGCAGGCATCGGCCCCGCAGGTTCCACACGGTTTGACAGGGCGGCAAAGCGCAGGCTTGGATCGGTCTTGCACAGGGTGCGGTCGGCCATCAACCGTGTCGCATCGCGAAACGTCAGCGGAAACGGCGCGCTGACATCGGTTTGAAACAGCATGCAGCGGTCGGGGACATACAGCGTCAGCGTGCCACGGCGCGCACTGCAATCCCATGCATAGGTGATCTGCAAAACGCTTTCGCTGACCTGCAAGTCGGTCGCAAGATCACGCGACAGGTGGCGCGCACCGTGCCGCATCAACAGCCGCAACGTCCCGTCCGTATCAAGGCACAACGTCAGGGCCGATGGCCACGGATCGCGGGAGAACAACCGCAGGATATTCACCGGCAGCGGGCCGGGTTCATAGCTGCATTCCACAAACAGCGTGCCAGTGGTAAGCAGGCTGTCAGGGTCAGGTAAGGTGGCAAGATTGGGCTGACCAAGGCCAGCAGGGCTGAATACGCCCTCGCTGTCATCACGTAGCCCGATCCAACTCATCTTCGGCGCGCCCGCATCGTTACGCCGCTGCCTCGGATAGCAGCAGCCGTGCCTCGTAGTGGCGCAAGGTGCGCCGGGCGGCAGGGCTATACCCCTCGCCGGTCAGCGCGTTCAATTCGGGAAAAACGGCGCAGATTTCGTCGACGATGTCCTTTTCAAATGCTTTGGTCGTTTGGGGGCCGGGCAGGAAACTTTCGGTGGCAAGACCTTCGGAATAGACGACCTGATGCTTGTCAAACAACAGGTGCACATAGGTGACTTCGCCACCTTCCACCGGACGCACCGAACTGTCATTGACCAGATCCTTGGCTGCGACCAGAACTTCGCCTTCACCAAACAGCAGTTCTGCCATGGTGTCGCGGATCAGCACCCGGTGCTGGGGTGACAACATCAGCGTGCCGTGCTCGCCAAAGGTGTTTTCGCGAATGCGAATGGGGGCCATCTTGCCAATTGCGGGCACCGCGCGCTGACCGGCCCAGCGCAGCGGTTGCGCACCGTCATCGTGGGTGATGACCATATCGCCGGCCTGCAAGCGCTCGACCGGTTTGTCGCCATCGGGCGTGCGGATCAGGGTGCCGGCCACGAAACAGGGGATCGTTTCAACGGTGACAAACCCGACATCGGTTTCCAGCACGTTGCCAGACCCGTCCTTGCTTTCGACCTCGTAGGTAAAGCTTGTCGTTTCAAAGTCACTGTCGGTCGTGATGTCGAATGTGCCATCGGCCAGCAGCTTGACAGTCTGGCCCGTCGGCAAGGTGATTGTCTGACCCACCGTTACGGCATTTCCGTTGATGTGAGTGATCTGCAAAGTGCCGGTCGTGTTGTTGATGTCGTTGGCCAGCACATCAACGTTCTTGGTCACACTGTCCTGCATCGTGACAAGGTCTTGTTCGGCCACCAGCTGCGTTTGGACGGAATCCGCTGCGATCAGCAGGTTTGAATCATAGTTGCTGTCGGACACATCAGCGATGCCGATCTTGATCGTATTTGTCACGCCAACGTTCACCGGAATTGTCAGCGTCATGGTGACGGTGAAACCGTCCATCTCGGTGTTGTACTGGTCGGACGTGTTATCGTTATAAAGGTTGATGTTGTTGTTCTGGTTGACCGCGCCAATGGCCGTCTGGTTGGTGTTCGCGATCGACAGCGGCACATGCGTGCCGTTGATCCAGACCCCGACCATGTCGTTGTAGATCGAGTTCGAGTATTCGGGGTATTCGTCAGAACTAAAGACGAACTGCATCGTCATCACGTCATCGGTCGGGATGAAATCCACGACCATATACGAGGCATCATAAGTGCTGGTGCCAGCGACCGCATTGAAATCGGCATCGTTATTGGCGCCGCCGGTGTTGGTGCTGGTGTTGGTATCCTGGTTCGACTGACCACTGGAATTGGTAAAGTGGCTTGCCACCCCCGTTGACAGGATCACACCCGTGTCGCCCGGCGTGACCCCCGGAGCGATGGAATCGCCGTTCGAATAAATTGCCGAGGAATAGCTGGAACCGGAATAGCTCGCGCTCGTGACGGTGACGCCATTGCCAAAAATCGAGTTCGCCATCTGCATCGCAGTGGCGCTTGTGTTGTATGTCAGCTCGCTTGCCGCAACCATTTTGCCCCAACCCTATGTTGGAAGCAGTCCAGACGGAATCGTGCTTTCCTTGCACGTCAACCTATATCTTGTGGCATTTACTGCTCGCCACGGACCATCTTGGGTCTCTTTGATGTCTGCCCTGCCTCGGGTCTATTATTGGCTTCACATTAGGCTGATTTGTCCCTTTTTGTGAGTAATTTATGGCTCTTTCTTGATGTGGCTTCAAAAGGTGTCGCATGCCCGCCACAGGTGCATTTACATCGCCCCGTGCTGCGCGCTACCTCTGTGTGGCACAAAGGAGCGGACAATGACCAAACCCATCGACCCGGTTGACCTTACGGCGCGTTTGGTGCGCTGCGCGTCGGTTACGCCCGCCGAGGGTGGCGCGCTGGTGCTGCTGGAAAGGGTGTTGTCGGACGCCGGATTTACATGCACCCGTGTTGATCGGGGTGGCGTGTGCAACCTGTTCGCGCGTTGGGGCGCCAAGGGGGCCGCGCGCAGCTTTGGGTTTAATGGCCACACGGATGTGGTTCCTGTCGGTGACGAGGCCGCATGGACGCACGACCCGTTCGGCGCAGAGATCGTCGATGGCTACCTTTATGGGCGCGGCGCGACCGATATGAAATCGGGCGTCGCCGCATTTGCCGCCGCCGCCGTGGATTTCGTGCGTGATACGCCCCCGGACGGCGCGATCATCCTTGCGATCACCGGCGACGAGGAAGGCCCGGCGCTGGACGGCACGACTGCCCTGCTTGACTGGATGGCGGCAGAGGGCGAAGCCATGCGCGCCTGTATCGTCGGCGAACCCACCTGTGTCGAAACCATGGGCGACATGATCAAGATCGGGCGGCGCGGATCAATGACCGCGCATATCACCGTGACGGGCAAACAGGGCCATTCCGCCTATCCGCATCGCGCGCTGAACCCGCTGCCCGCGATGGCGCGGTTGATGGACCGGCTGGCCAGCCATACCCTTGACGCTGGCACCGATCATTTCGACCCGTCCACCCTTGCGATTGTCACCATCGACACTGGCAATCCCGCCACCAACGTGATCCCCGCGCAAGTCCGCGCCAGCGTGAACATCCGGTTCAACGATACGCACACTGGCGCAAGTCTCACCGCCTGGCTCCAGTCGGAAATCGACGCGGTGCAGGCTGAATTTGGCGTGACGATCACCCAGGACACAAAGGTGTCGGGCGAGGCGTTCCTGACACCCCCCGGCGCGCTTTCCAAGCTGATCAGCGATGCGGTGCACGCAGAAACTGGAAACACCCCCGAAATGTCCACAACCGGCGGCACATCGGATGCGCGTTTCGTCAAGGATCACTGCGCCGTGGTCGAATGCGGTCTTGTGGGCAAACGGATGCATCAGGTGGACGAACGCGTGCCCGTGGCCGACATTGCAACCCTCAAGGCGATCTACACCCGCATCCTGCGTGCCTATTTCAGCCAGCCCTGACCCGTGCTAGGGCAGACCTCATGAAACGCATCCCATCCAAGGACGAAATCCTGCAATGGATTTCCGAAAACCCGACCCAAGCCGCCAAGCGCGATATCGCGCGGGCGTTCGGGATCAAAGGTGCCGCGCGCATCGACCTGAAACGCATCCTGCGCGAGCTTGAAGAAGAAGGGCATCTTGAGAAACGCAAGAAAACCTACCGCGATCCTGATCGCCTTCCGCCTGTGTCTGTGCTGGAAATCACGGGGGCGGACGCTGATGGTGACCTGCTGGCGCGGCCGATGGAGTGGCACGGAACCGGCGATGCGCCGGTGATTGCCTTTATCGCCAAAGACGGCGATCCGGCGCTGGGCGCAGGTGACAGGATCCTGGCCCGTCTGACCAAGGAACAGGGTGACGGGTTTGACTATTCCGCCCGCCTGATCCGCCGGATCGGCACCAACCCGCTGCGTATCCTGGGGGTGTTCCGGCGCGGGTCTGATGGCGGCCGTGTGCTGCCCATCGACAAAGGCTCGGACAAGGAATGGAGCGTTGCGCCCGATGCGATGAACGGCGCCAAGGACGGTGAACTGGTCGAAGCCGAGCAAGCCGGACCAAAGGGCCGCATGGGTCTGCCCAAGGCGCGCATTGTCGCCCGTCTGGGTGATCCGACAGCACCCCGCGCCGTATCCCTGATCGCGATCCACCAGCACGGCATCCCCGATCATTTCCCCGATGATGTTGTCGCCGAGGCGGATGCTGCCAAGACCGCCGGTCTGGATGGCCGCGACGACATGCAAGACCTGCCGCTGATCACAATAGACCCTTGGGATGCGCGTGACCGCGATGATGCCTGCCTTGTGCAGCCCGATGATGACCCGAAAAACCCGAACGGCCATATCCTTTGGGTCGCGATTGCCGATGTCGCGCATTATGTCACGACGGGTTCGGCGCTGGACCGCGAGGCGCGCAAGCGTGGCAATTCCACCTATTTCCCCGACCGTGTGGTGCCGATGTTGCCTGACCGGTTGTCAGGTGATCTGTGTTCGCTGCACGAAAACGTGCCGCGCGCCTGTGTTGTCGCGCGGATGCGCGTGAACGCGGCGGGCCACAAGATTGATCACAGCTTTCATCGCGGTTTGATGCGGTCTGTCGCATCGCTGAACTACGAGGAAGTGCAGGCAGGCATGGACGGCGCGCCAAACGACAAGGTCGCGCCGCTGATGGACGATATCATTCGCCCGCTTTACGCCTGCTATGAAAGTCTCAAGAAGGCCCGCGCTGAACGTCAGCCGCTTGAACTGGACCTGCCCGAACGCCAGATCGTGATCAGTGATGAAGGTCAGGTCACGGCCGTGAACTTCAAGGAACGCCTTGATGCGCATCGGTTGATCGAGGAATTCATGGTGCTGGCCAATGTCGCCGCCGCCGAAACACTGATCGCCAAGGAAACCCAGTTGTTGTTCCGCGTGCACGAGGAACCCAGCCCTGAAAAGCTGGACGCGCTGCGCGAAACAGCCGCCGCAAGCGGGCTGACGCTGGCAAAGGGGCAGGTGTTGCAAACCGCGCACCTGAACCGCCTGCTGGAACAGGCCGAGGGCACACCCGACGACGAACTGATCAACATGGCGACCCTCCGGTCCATGACGCAGGCCTATTACAACCCCGAAAATTTCGGGCATTTCGGGCTGGCCTTGCGCAATTACGCGCATTTCACATCGCCGATCCGCCGTTACAGCGACCTGATCGTGCATCGCGCCCTGATCACCGCCCATGGCTGGGGCAAGGATGGTTTGCAGCCCGAAGACATTGATCGCCTTGATGATACCGCCAAGCTGATCAGCGACACCGAACGCCGCTCCATGATGGCGGAACGCGACACGACCGACCGCTACCTTGCCGCCTATCTGTCCGACCATGTGGGAGCAGAGATGGAGGGACGGATCAGCGGTATCGCCCGCTTTGGCGTGTTCGTGCGCCTTGATGAAACCGGCGCGGATGCGCTGGTGCCAATGCGCAATCTGGGTGCCGAATACTTCCGCCACGATCCCGACAGCCAGACCCTGACAGGGGCGGACACAGGCACGGTGATCCGGTTGGGCAAGCCCGTGACCGTTGCCTTGACCGAAGCAGTGCCCGATACCGGCGGGCTGGTGGTTGATTTGCTGCGTCTTGACGGGCGCAGTGTGACCAAGGGGGCGGGGCGTAGTGGCAAACCACCGCGGCGCAAGCAAGGCGCGGCGCGCAAGAAAGCGGCCAAGACCGCCCGCAAGGTCAAACGCAGCCGCAAGTGATGGGCGGATTACCGCGCCGCGGGCATGTTGATTGCTTCCTGATTGGAAACAATCGCGTTAGCATTGTGCGCAAACGTCATTGAATCGGGTGAGTTTCATGAGTGTCTTGATGCGTATCGCCGCCCTTTCGGTGCTCTTGCTTGCCAGTATCGCACAGGCCAACCCCGGCCCGCCCGAACGCTCGCTTCGTCCTGAAATGCGCCCTCAGTTTGATGTGATCCCCGCCCAAAGCACCGCAAATGATCGCGGCCTTCAGCGCTGGATCAACGGGTTTCGTGCCCGTGCTGTGGCACAGGGCATATCCGCGCAAACCTTCGATCTGGCCTTTCGCGGGGTCACCTACAACGCCGACATTATCCGCCGGGACCGCAACCAATCGGAATTCACCAAGACGATCTGGGATTACCTTGATAGCGCCGCATCTGACGCGCGCGTGCGCAACGGCCAAGCGGCCCTGCGCCAGAACGAACGCCTGCTGAATGCGATCGAGGCGCGCTATGGTGTCGAAAAGGAGGTTGTCGTCGCCGTGTGGGGGCTGGAAAGTTCCTTTGGCGCATTCCGCGGCGATGAACCCCTGATCGAAGCATTGGCGACCCTTGCCTATGACGGGCGCCGCGGGCGGTTTTTTGAACAACAGTTGGTCGCTGCGTTGAAAATTATTCAGGACGGCGATGTGGCCGCGTCAAACATGACCGGAAGCTGGGCGGGCGCGATGGGGCATACGCAGTTCATCCCCACGTCCTATCTGGCTTACGCCGTCGATTTCACCGGCGATGGCAAGCGCGATATCTGGTCTGACGATCCGGCGGATGCGCTGGCGTCCACCGCGTCCTATCTGGCAAACTTCGGTTGGATCAGCGGCCAGCCTTGGGGCGTAGAGGTGCGTCTGCCTAACGGGTTTGATTACACCCAAGCCAACCGGCGCATCCAGCGCCTGCCCAGTGAATGGGCGCGCAGGGGCGTGACCGGAATTGATGGTCGCGCGGTGCCCGACCACGGCGATGCTGCGGTGCTGTTGCCTGCTGGCGCGCAGGGCGCGGCCTTTCTGATCTTTCACAATTTCAGCGTGATCGAACGTTACAACACCGCCGATGCCTATGTGATTGGTGTTGGCCATTTGGCTGACCGGATCGGCGGCGGACGCGAAATTCAGGCGGATTGGCCGCGCGGTGATCGGGCATTGGTGTTCGCGGAACGGCAGGAATTGCAGCGCAGACTGACGGCAGCGGGGCATAGCACCCAAGGGATCGACGGACGCATCGGCCCGCTGACAATTGACGCGATCCGCAGTTATCAAAGCAGTCAGGGGCTGGTGCCAGATGGCTACCCGTCACTGTCACTCCTGACGCGACTGCGCGAGTGACATCATGAGGTAAACGTTGTTGGCCGCAAAACTGTCGCGATTTCGGCTTTGTTCAGTCAGCCGCTGTTGCAGACGGGTGCGCTTGCGTTCATTCACGAACATGCGCAACACACGGTTGATCAACCACCGCGTCTTGGGCTTTTTGGCAACCAGTTCTTCGTCCACGCGCGAAATGGCATGACCAAAGATATTGAACAGCCCTTGTTCAATTTCGACAGACGGGGCAACGGCTGCGGTCACGTCTTCTTGGTGCGTGATGGCAAGGTTCAAGTCCGCAACAGCCTGCCGAAAACCGGCAATGCCGTGTCCGCTCCCCACGGTGGCGCGCACCGGGTTGGCGCGAAACGCTTCACTGCGAAAGCAATCCGCGATGATGATCCGACCGTCGGGTTCAAGCAGGGTCAGGCACTTGGGCATACCTTCCGGCAGCGGAATATACTGAAAGCTTTCCGAAAAGAGGCAAACATCGAATTTGGAGTCGCTGTTGAAATCTTCGAACATCATCTCGTGAATCACTGCATTTGGCGCATTTTCACGACAGCGCGCGGCCAGAAATGCAGACGGAATAACGATCTCCACGTGATGCCCCAGTGCCAGCAACTTGCCAGCCGTGACACCTGCGCCGCCGCCGATGTCCAGGATACGCAGCTTGCCCTTGGGCAGCAGTTTGAACAGCCGATCCGTATAGGCTTCTTGCGCGGGGCCGGCATTGGCGGCGCAAACCTCCAGACCGGTCCAGTCGCCGTAGTGAAGGTTTTCGGTTCCCGTCAGCCATTTGGCAAATGTCAGGCTGACATCAAGCCCGATGGCGCGTGTATCAATTTTTTCGTTTTTCATCGGCGCAGTCTTGCGGGGAAAACCGCGACGGTGCAAGCCTCAACGGTGTTCGACCGGATCGCAGGCATCGCCGTGCATGCAGGCTTCGACCTTTGCGATATCGGCGCGACTTGGGTCTTGAAACACCCACTGCGCGCAGGGGCCGACGCGAAGGACATCACCATCGGCGGTGCGTTCGACAAAGGCCAGCGCTTCGGTTTCAGGTGCGAAACTTCCACACCACGGTCCGGCGCAGCCGATCGCGATTGTGATATTACGCGGACTGACATCGACAAAGCCGTTTGCCGACAATCCCTGACCTTGAAAATGCACGACGAAAGGATCGGGCGCTTGTCCTTCACGTGTGGGGGCTGTTGCCGAGTCCTGCGTAAAGGAAAAGCGGCCCCAAAGCACCGTATATCGCGCTTCGGACTGCACGGCAGCGGTGAAAGATGCGGCCACATCCGGCTGCGTACAAGACAGCGCACTGGCCTGAAAAGGCAATGCGATTGCAAGCACGGCTCCGATAAATGCTTCCCTCATAGCAAGGCTCCAAATTCATCCAGCACCTGCGCATAGACTGCCCTCTTGAACGGAACGATGCTGTCTAGCAGTTCGGTCGGGGGCATCCATTTCCAGCGCGAAAATTCAGGTTGCGCGGTTTCGATATCAATCTGGTCATCGGCGCCGTCAAACCGCAACAGGAACCACTTCTGTTCCTGCCCGCGGTAGCGGCCTTTCCAGATTTTCGGCACGATATCATGGGGCAGATCATAGGGTATCCAGTCGCGACTTTCGGCCTCGACTCGCACCAGATCAGCCGTCACACCTGTTTCTTCCCACAGTTCGCGCAGGGCCGCATCACGCGGATTTTCGCCCTTGTCCACGCCGCCCTGGGGCATCTGCCAGGCATCCTGAAAGCGGTCATTGCGCTGGCCGACAAACACCTGCCCTGTGCTGTTCACCAACATCAAGCCAACGCAGGGGCGGTAGGGCAGGCGCGCGATGTCGTCAGGTGTCATGGCGCCTGCCCTTTGTTTATTGTGCGTTGGGGCCAAGCGCTGACAGCCCCTTGAGGATATCAATCGCATAGGCCAGTTGGTAGTCTTCCTCGCGCAGGGCCGCGGCGTCTTCGGCGCGCGCGCGGTCGGCCTCGATCTGGCGGATTTCGTCTTCACTCAGGCTGTCGTTGTCTAGCGCGCCGCGGAGATCCGCCTCCGAGCGGAAGACACCTTGTTCCTCTTCTTCGGCGCTTTCTTCGACGCGGCGGGGCTGTTCCACGATGATATCAGGTGAAATGCCAAGCGCCTGAATCGACCGGCCCGATGGTGTGTAATATCGTGCGGTTGTCAGGCGCATTGCCCCATCGCCACGCAGCGGCATCACCGTTTGCACCGATCCCTTGCCGAACGAATTTGTGCCAATGACAATTGCGCGGCGGTGATCTTGCAAGGCACCCGCAACGATTTCCGATGCCGAGGCAGAACCACCATTGATCAACACGACAATCGGCAGCCCTTCGGCCAGATCGCCCGTGTTGGCGTTGTAGCGCTCGCCGTCCTCGGGGTTGCGGCTACGGGTCGACACGATTTCACCCGCCTCAAGGAACGCATCCGATACAAGGATCGCCTGACGCAGCAAACCACCTGGATTGTTGCGCAGGTCAAGCACAAGGCCGTTGACGTTTTCGATGCCGCCGGCTTCCTCGACTTGCTCGGCCAGCAGTTCGCGCATGCTGTCGAACGTCTGGTCGCTGAATGTCGTGATGCGCAAGACAACCGTGTCGCCTTCGGTGCGCGACCGCACCGCCGTCAGCTTGATGGTGTCACGGATGATGGACACATCGAACGGTTCAATCTCGCCCTCGCGCACGACCGTGATCACGATTTCCGAACCCACTGGCCCGCGCATCAGATCAACCGCGTCGTCCAAGGTCAGGCCCAGCACGCTGGCCCCGTCCACGGCCGTGATGAAATCGCCTGACATGATGCCCGCGGCATCCGCAGGGGTGCCGTCAATCGGTGACACGACCTTGACGAACCCTTCTTCCTGCGTGACTTCGATCCCGAGGCCGCCAAATTCACCACGTGTCTGCACGCGCATGTCGGCGGCGTCTTCGGGCGACAGATAGCTGGAATGCGGATCAAGCGAAGTCAGCATGCCGTCAATCGCGGCCTCGATCAGCGCGGCCTCATCGACATCCTCGACATATTGCGCGCGGATGCGTTCAAAGATGTCACCGAACAGGTCTAGCTGCTCATAGACGCTGGCATTTCGGGTGGCTTCTTGGGCCACAAGCGGTCCGGCGATCTGCGTTGTGGCAATCGCGCCTGCGATGGTGCCAACGGCTGCGGCCATAAAGAACTTTTTCATGAATTTTCCTACCTCATTCAACCGCGAACCATGTCGCAGGATTTACCGGACTTTGCCCTTCTCTGACCTCAAGATAAAGGGTCTGTGTTTGACTTCCCGTCACACCTTGCGCTGTTTCGCTCAAAATCGCGTCAACTGCGGGGATTTCGCCACCCATCAGGCCAATCGGCGACCCCGCAGGCAAAACTTGGCCGACTTCGCCAAACACTTCGGCCATGCCCGCAAAGACCCAAAGCACATCGGCCGCGGGTTCCAAAATCGTGACGTTTCCATAATCCAGCAACGGTCCGCGATAGCGCACGGTGGCCACGCCGGGGGTGGTGACAAGAGCGCGCGGGCGCGCTGCAATCAATACGCCGGGGCGGGCAATTCCGGCTGCATCGGCCTGTTCATACCCGCGCAGGATCGTGCCCTGCACAGGCAGCGCCAATCCGCCTGCCGTGGTTGCGTCAGGTGGCGCGGCACCCCCGTCAACTGCGCGCAACAAACCGGACGCAAAGGCATCCAGAGTGTCCGCGCTGGCCACCAAAAGGGCCGTTTGCACGGCGTCTTCGGTATAGCGCTGGGGCAGGTCCGTGCGATCCGAAATCGCGGCACTCAGTTTGGTGCGGGCCTCTTGCGCGCCGGCCAGCCCTTTGCCCAGCAGATCCGCGGCGCGGTTTTGCAGGTCACGCAGGGCGGCGACTTCCTCAAGCTGGGTGCGCAATGCGTCCACGTCCGCTTGCAAGGCAGGGGTCACATCTGACACGATCATGCCCGCGCGGGCCGTGCCGGTTGGCCCCGATGGATGCAGCAGCAACAGGGGTGCAGGCGCGCGGCCCATCGTTTGCAGCACGCCCAACAGGCGCGCGACCTCGTCACTGCGGTTCGCCAGATCGTCCTCGATGGTGCGCTGCCGGATCGCGGCGCGGCGCAACCCGTCGCGCAATGTCACCAGCCCGTCCTCGTAGGCTTGCACGGTCTGGGTCAGGGCGGCGACACGGTCGCTTCGGCCATCAGCAGCAGCCAGTGCCGCACTCGCTTCCTCAAGCCGATCCGCAGCCGCGATTGCCGCCGCAGATGGGTCGGTCTGGGCGCTCGCAACACTTCCCAGAAGGCAACACAATATGGCGGCGCGCAGGATCAAGTGATCAAGCTTTCGCCGGTCATTTCGCCGGGCTTTGCGATGTTCATCAACTGCAACAAGGTCGGCGCCAGATCGGCCAAGCGACCATCGCGCAGCTGTGCGCCCGCTGGCCCGCCGACCAAAATCACCGGCACCGGGTTCGTCGTATGCGCCGTGTGCGGCCCGCCCGTTTCAGGGTCGACCATCACTTCGCAGTTGCCATGATCGGCGGTGACGATCATCGCGCCACCTGCCTTGTTCAACGCATCCAGCACACGGCCAAGGCCAGCATCAACGGCCTCGCACGCCTTTATCGCCGCTTGCAGATCGCCGGTGTGGCCCACCATGTCAGGGTTCGCGTAATTGCACACGATCAGGTCATAGCCATCCTTGATCGCACCAACAAAGGCATCCGTGACCTCGGCTGCCGACATCTCGGGCTGCAAATCATAGGTCGCAACTTTGGGGGACGGGGCCAGATAGCGATCCTCGCCTTCTTCGGGAGTTTCCTTGCCACCATTCAAAAAGAACGTCACATGCGGATACTTTTCGGTTTCGGCGACGCGGAACTGGCGCAACCCTTTGCTGGCGACCCATGCGCCCAACGTGTTCTTGATCACGCGCTTGGGGAAACCGGCGTCAAGCCATTCGCTATGTGCGTCCGAATACTCAACCATACCCAAGAGCGCTGCGAATGGCGGCTTATCACCACGGTCAAACCCGTTGAAATCGGGCTGGGCGATTGCCGCCAAAATCTCGCGCGCGCGGTCGGCGCGGAAATTCAGGCAGAACAGCCCATCGCCCTTGGCGACACCATCATATCCCGCCAGAACCGTCGGCAGAATGAACTCGTCGTTTTCATCGCGGGCGCGGGCCGCGGTGATTGCATGGGCAGCACTGGCAGCCGTCAGCCCGTCACCGTCAATCATCGCGCGGTAAGCTTTTTCGACCCGATCCCAGCGGTTGTCACGGTCCAGCGCGTAATAACGCCCCGACAGGGTCGCGATTGTGACATCGTGGGGCAGGGCATCCGAAAGCTGGGCGACAAACCCTTCGGCAGAGACCGGCGCAACATCGCGCCCGTCCGTGATCGCGTGGATCACCACAGGCACGCCCGCATCGGCAATCATATTTGCGGCGGCGATCATATGCAGCACATGCCCGTGCACCCCACCATCCGATACAACGCCCATCAGGTGCGCCCGCCCACCGGTGCCCTTGAGGGTGTCGATAAATTTCAGGATCGCGGCATTGTCGAAAAAGGTGCCATCCTCGATCGCCAGATCAATCTGGCCAAGGTCCATCGCCACAACGCGGCCCGCACCGATATTGGTGTGGCCGACCTCGGAATTGCCCATCTGGCCAGCGGGCAGACCCGCGTCATGGCCGTGGGTCAAAAGCTGCGCATTCGGGCATTCGCGCATAATGCGGTCAAAGTGCGGGGTATCGGCAAGGGCAGGGGCGTTTGCCGTTGTGTCAGCCCGTTTGCCCCAGCCATCCAGAATGCACAAAACGACAGGTTTGGGTGTGGTCATGGGGCTCTCCGCTTGCTTTGGGGGTGTCATACCGCAAGCGCGCGCGATCCTCTAGACGCGATGATAGGGCGCGCCCGCAAGGATGGATGCCGCGCGATACAATTGTTCGCTCAGCATCACGCGCGCCAGCATATGTGGCCAGACCATCTTGCCAAATGACAGGGCGGCATCGGCGGATTTGCGCAGATCGGGGGCGATACCATCGGCACCGCCAATGATGAACGCCACATCGCCACGCCCTTGATCGCGCCACCCGGCGAGGCTGGCCGCGAAATCGGGCGAGGATTGCAGCTTGCCCCGTTCGTCCAACACACAGATCAGCGCGCCATCAGGCACCGCTTTGGACAGCAATGCAGCCTCCGCGGCCATCCCCCCGCCCTTTTTGTCTTCGACTTCGATCAAATTGGCGGGGCCAAGTCCCAGTGCGCGGCCTGTGCGGTCGAACCGCGTCAGGTAGTCGTCGATCAACTCGCGCTCGGGGCCGGCGCGCAGCCGACCCACAGCGCAAATATGCACCCGCACTAGTTGGCTTTCTTGGCCGCGTCAGCAGTTGCGGGCTGCCACATCTTTTCAAGCTGATAGAATTCGCGCACTTCGGGGCGGAAGATGTGGACAATCACATCGCCCGTATCAATCAACACCCAATCGCCAATGTCTTTGCCTTCGACCTTGGAAATCACGCCAAATTCGGCCTTGAGCCGGTCAACCAGCTTTTCCGCCATCGCCGATACCTGACGGGTCGACCGCCCCGAAGCCACGACCATATAGTCGCCAATCTCGGACTTGCCCTGCAGATTGATCTGCACAACATCTTCGGCTTTGTCATCGTCAAGGGATTTCAGGATCGCAGCAAGCAGAGTATCTGCAGTTGCAGTTTTCGCGGCTGTCATTGTGCCAGCCTCGCGCGCAGCGGCATGGGCCGCCTGTGTGGTAAGAGACAGATCATTGTCCTCCTAAAGCGCGCCGTCCAATCGCCCCGGCGCTGGGCTTGATCAAACTTAACAAGCCGTAAGTGACAATTCAATGAACAGACTGCGGAACTTGCGGCGGTTTCATGCCCTTGCTAGGGTTTGCCCAGAACCGCGCACCAACATCAGGAGGGGTCGTCGCAATGAAACGCTATCACGATCGCACGCGCGGCCCCGTCTTTGCCCTGCAAAACATCTTGCAGGGCTGACAACAGGGTCACATTTTCCAGCATCCTTGGTCAGCCTTTTCTGGTGGCAATACGCCACGATTTTCCTGAACCGAGAAGAACATGTCCCTGATCACCCTTAAAAACATCGGCGTTACGCTGGCCGATCCGCTTTTCACCGGTCTTGACCTGACCCTGCCCAAAGGCTGCCGCATGGGCCTTGTCGCGGCCAACGGCGGGGGCAAGACCACGCTGCTGCATTGCATTGCGGGGCTGACTGACCCGACCACCGGCGACATTACCACCGCGCGCGGGCTGCGCGTGGGTTTCATGCAACAGATCGTGCCCGAAAACCTGCGCGACCTGTCACTTTATGATGCCGTGCTGGATGCGATGCCGCCCGAACAGGTGGATTACGAAAGCTGGCGCGTGGATATCGTGCTGGACGATCTGGCGATCCCGCAAGATCTGCGCACCCGCCCCTTGGGCAAGCTGTCAGGCGGGTGGCAACGGATGACGTTGCTGGCGCGCGAAATGGTCACGGAACCTGACGCGCTGTTGCTGGACGAACCAACCAACCACCTTGATCTGACCCGCATCGGCCAGTTGCAGGACTATCTGGCCGGGTTGCCGCGCGACATGCCCATGCTGATTGCCAGCCACGACCGCGCGTTTCTTGATGCCGTCACCACGCATACCCTGTTCCTGCGCAGCACCGCGTCACGCAGTTTCGCGCTGCCCTATAGCGCCGCAAGGGATGCGCTGGACGAATCCGACGCCGCCGATGCCCGCCGTTTCGACAACGACATCAAAAAGGCCAGTCAGTTGCGCCGTCAGGCGGCCAAGCTCAAGAATATCGGCATCAATTCAGGCTCGGACCTGCTGATCAACAAGACCAAGCAGTTGAAGGACCGCGCCGACAAGCTGGAGGAAGCCGCCCGCCCCGCCCACAAGGAACGCACCGCGGGCGCGATCCGGTTAACCAACGCCGACACCCACGCCAAGGCGCTGATTGCGTTTGATGATGTGGCCGTGACCACGCCCGATGATCGCCTGCTGTTCAAGACCGGCAAGGTCTGGATCAACCGTGGCGACAGGATCGTGCTGTTGGGGCCGAACGGCACTGGCAAGACACGGCTTGTCGATATGTTGCAACGCGCGATCACGTGCGACATTGACGGGATCCGCGCCGCCCCCACCGTGGTCATGGGCTATTCCGATCAGGGTGTGACCCAGCTTGATCCAGACGACACCCCGATGCAGGCGATCACCAGCCGCTTCGACGTCGGCGATCAGCGCGCGCGCGGGTTGCTCGCGGCGGCGGGGTTCACGATCGACCACCAGAACGCCAAGACCGCGACCCTGTCAGGCGGGCAGAAGTCGCGGCTGGCGATGGTGGTGCTGCGTCTGACCAACCCGAACTTTTACCTGCTGGACGAACCCACCAACCACATCGACATTGACGGTCAGGAAGCCCTGCAATCGGAACTGGAAAAGCACGAGGTCAGTTGCCTGCTTGTCAGCCACGACCGCACCTTTGTGCGCGAAACCGGCACGCGATTCTGGGAAATTCAAGGCAGGAAACTGGTCGAAGTCGATAGCCCCGAGCCGTTCTTTGCCCAAGCCATGGCACAAGGAAGCACATTGCAACCATAGCGCGAACGCTTGACTCACATCTGGGAAATCAGGATAGTTCCCGGAAATTGTGACTTGTTTTCAATTACTTGTTTCCACTTTGGAAACAGTATCGCCTGGGGGCACCATGTTCGAGATTGTAGCACCATATGTATTGCCGTGGATCCTGTTCGGCGTCCTTGCATTCGACTTTTTCAACGATGACGACTCATCGGCAAAGGCAGGTGTCGATGAAACCGGCACCGATGGCGACGATGTGATCGAAGGCAGTGAACAGGGTGACATGATTTCAGGCCTTGAAGGCAATGATACCCTGCTGATGCTGGGCGGCGCGGATTTTGCCAACGGGGGTCCGGGCGATGACAGCATCGAGGGCGGTACCGGCAACGATTCAATCATGGGCGCAAGTGGTGACGACACGATCTTTGCGGGTGCGAACGAAGACATCGTATCGGGCGGTTCGGGCGACGATTACATCGACGGCGGTGTTGGCGATGACGTGCTGGGCGGTAAAAGCGGCGACGATGAAATCCTTGGCCGTCTTGGCGATGACACCCTGAGCGGTGACGCAGGCAACGATTCCCTGAATGGCGGCTTTGGCAACGATCTGATTACCGGCGGCACGGGCAATGACATTCTACGCGGTGGTGACGGTGATGACGAACTGCGCGGCGGCTTTGGCAACGACAGCCTGAACGGCGCGGCGGGGGATGATATCATCCGCGACGTCGCGGGCAACAACACCATCAACGCAGGCAACGGTGATGACTTCGTGCAGGTAAACGGCTTGAAAGGTGCCTCGGCAATTACCCTTGGTGCAGGCGCCGACATGTTGGAATTCAGCAATGACGACACAGGGGCCAATGTCACGGTAAACGATTTTGACCCGGCCGAAGATCAGCTAGCGGTCGTGATCCCCGAAGCCGCAACCCTGAACGCGGCGGATCAGGCAACATTTGACGCGCAAGACAACATCTTTGATATCACCGCGACTCAGGACGGCGACGACACGCTGGTCAGCATGACACCTGTCGCAGCGTTGAACGGGATTGTCGCGCCGCAATCGGTCCTCCTCAAGGGAACGACTGCCGCTGACGTCAACACCGATGCCATCGCCGTGCTATTGGAATACAGCGCCTGAACCTAGCCGAACTGCGGCGCATCGGTCGCAGGTGCATCCTTGGGCGCAAGCCCTTCGATCACGACGCGCGCCTGCCCCAGCCTTGGGTGAAGTGTATTCGCCAGAACCCACGCGGCAACCAACCCCGCACCCCCCGCGACAAACACGCCCGAAATGGGCGCAACCAACAAGACCAGCCAGGCAACGCCAGGGGTCATGATGCCCGACACATCGCGAAAGCTGGAATAGATCGCCGACATTTCCGTGCGCTCCGACGGTTTGACCGCGAGCAGGAACGGCAAGCCGCCTGCCACATCAAGCAAGATCAAAAAGAACGACCCGATCATCAGGGCCACGACCGCAATCAGCGGAACGCCATGGGGCAATCCCGCGGCCATGAACAACAGGCCCGCGAACAAGAACCCCAATCGGATGGTTGTGCGCACCGAACTGCGCTGCATGAAACGCAACATCACCGGCGTCAGGAACAAGGCGGCGTTCGAAAGCGACAAGGCAATCCCGCCCAGCTGTTCGCCCAGCCCGTTCTGCAGGGCATAAATCGGTAGATAGACCACATAAACCCACCACCCGCAGGACCGGATTACTGCAAACAGCCATCCGGCGATCAGGCGCGGCTGCGCAAAGAACCGGCGGAAAAAGGCAAAGGGGTTGGCGGGCACGGCGCGGCTTTTGGTGATCAGCTTGCCGTTGCCAAGGCGCATCACAAGAAACACAGCCGTCATCCCCAAAGCGGCCACAAACGAAATCAGAAACGGCGCGGGCGGCCACCAACTGTATAAAAGCACACCCAAAACGGGGCCAACCGTCCACCCCAAAGCGCTGTAGAACAATCGCGAGGTTTCAAGCCGGCCCAGCTCGACCTTGGCCACGTAATCCAGCACATAGGCATTGAAGCACACAAACGTGACAACGGTGGCAGATGTGGTCAGCGTCAAGCCCGCAATGACCAGCGCAGGCGCATTCAGGATGGCCAACATCGCGCCGCTTGCGAACATCAAGGTTCCGGCAACATAGACCCAGCGCCTTGGCACGAACCGGATCAGATAGGGAACGGACAAGCCGATTATCAGCGAGGCCAGACCGATCGCAAAATAAACTGCGGAAATCGCGGCGGCATCCCCAAGCACGCGATACATGACCAATGGAAAAACTGACACCAGAATGCCGCGCGCAATCGCTTCGGCCCCGGCCAGAACGGCAAAGCCGCGCACACTTGGCGCAGGCGCATGGCGAAGCCACTCAGGTATCCGGCGTTCATGCATAGGGTCTGCTGCCTGGTTTGACTTTGAACAGCCAAGCGCAGTTCCGGCCCTGTTGCATTGCCAGATGCGACCCGATGTCGTTTTCGGGGAATGTGGGGGTTAGTCCAGCGCCTTGGTTCCCAACGCCGACCCTTCCAGCATCTTCACTTCGCGCTGCGGGAACGGGATGCTGATACCCGCTTCGGCAAAGGCATCCCAAAGCGCCAGATACACATTGCCGCGAATGTTGGTCAGCCCGCCGGTTGGGTCCTTGATCCAGAACCGCAGGATGTAATCCACACTGCTGTCACCGAACCCGACGATATGGCAAACAGGCGGCTGGAACGTCAGCACGCGATCAACGCTTTTGGCCGCATCAATCGCGATCTTGCGCACCTCGTGCGGGTTGTCGCCATAGGCCGTGCCAAAAAAGATATCCAAGCGCACGAAATCGTTGGAATGGGACCAGTTGACCACCTGCGTGGTGATCAGGTCTTCGTTCGGGATCAGGTATTCGCGCCCGTCCCGAGTGGTAATGCTGACATAGCGGGCACCCAGCGAATTGATCCAGCCAAAGGTCTCGCCCACGGTGATCACGTCACCGGGTTTGATGGACTTGTCCAGCAGGATGATGATGCCCGACACAAGGTTGGACACGACCTTTTGCAGGCCAAAACCAAGGCCGATACCAATCGCACCCGATAATACCGCAAGGCCAGACAGATCAAAGCCGACCGCCTTGAGCCCGACAAAAAATGCGACACCATAAAGGGCGATCTGAATGAACTTGACCACCAGCACACGCATCGACGGGCTGATGTCTTCGTTCGCCTGAATCCGTGCAGCCGAGGTGCGCGACACAAACCGCGCCACGAAAAAGAACACCCCCAGAATGAAGGCAGCTTGCACGACAAGCCAGACCGACAGGCGGAACTCGCCGATCTCGATTGCAACGCTGTCCAGCAATTGTTCAGCCTGTTCCGTAAGGCCAAGAATGCGCAGCGTCACCCAGGCCCATGCGCCATAGCGCACAACCGTGCGCAGGAAAGGGTTGGCGATCAAACGTGTTGCAAAAGTCACGATCAGCCATGCCAGCGCCAGGTTGGCGATACCCGCGATCAAATACGACCGACTGGGCCAGGTGACTTCACGCATGATGGCCACGGTGATCCAGATCAGCGCGACGAAAAAGATCATCCGCATGCGTTTATGAACGACCAACAGAATGCGCAAACGCCACTTGGGCCAGCCTTCGCGCGTGCGCATCCAGTTGTGCAAACGCGGCTGCACGATCCGCGACACGACATGCGCAAGGGCAAACACCGCAAGCGCGATGATCAACTGATACGCGTTCCAGGGCCGGAGCAAGGTTTCGATAAACGCCTGCGCCTGCCCGACCAGCCCCTGCCCGACCTCGAATATCTCGCCTGCCTGCTGGGCAAGGTCTTGTTGTTCATCAGGTTCCATGCGCGCCCCTTGGTTGACACCATTGTGCATGGCGCGCGCAGCGCGGGCAAGCACGTGCTTAGGCGTGCAATGCAGCCGTGCTTGCAGCAAACCGCGCGCGGGTGTATCCCATCCCAATGATCGTCATATTCGACATTTGCGACCGCACCCGCCTGCGCGAACGCTTTCACGGGGCCACCCACACGGTGCTTGCCCGCCCCTAGCGCGCCTGCGCCGCAGACTAACTGACTCCACACATCTATCACGGGAGAGGACCATGTCCCCCAAAACGCTCTATGACAAAATCTGGGATGCCCATTTGGCACACGAGGCCGATGACGGCACCTGCCTTCTGTATATCGACCGCCATCTTGTGCACGAAGTGACCAGCCCGCAGGCATTCGAGGGCCTGCGCATGACGAACCGCACCGTGCGCGCACCCGACAAAACCATCGCCGTGCCGGACCATAACGTGCCCACGACGTTGGACCGCGCCAATGCCGAAACCATGACCGAGGATTCGCGCATTCAGGTTGCAGCACTTGATAAAAACGCCAAGGATTTCGGCATCCACTATTACCCTGTGTCCGACGTGCGGCAGGGGATCGTGCATATCGTCGGCCCCGAACAGGGCTGGACCCTGCCGGGCATGACCGTTGTGTGCGGCGATAGCCACACCGCGACCCACGGTGCGTTCGGCGCGCTGGCCCACGGCATCGGCACATCCGAGGTCGAACACGTTCTGGCCACGCAAACCCTGATCCAGCAGAAATCGAAAAACATGAAGGTCGAAATCACCGGCAAACTTGCGCCCGGTGTCACGGCCAAGGACATCACCATGTCGGTGATCGGCGAAACCGGCACCGCTGGCGGCACCGGATATGTGATCGAATACTGCGGTGAAGCGATCCGCGACCTGTCCATGGAAGGGCGCATGACCGTCTGTAACATGGCAATCGAAGGCGGCGCGCGCGCTGGTCTGATCGCACCCGATGAAAAAACCTATGCCTATTGTCAGGGTCGCCCCCACGCCCCCAAAGGCGCGCAATGGGAAGCCGCGCTCGCGTGGTGGAAAACGCTTTACTCCGATGACGATGCGCAGTGGGACAAAGTGGTTACGCTGAAGGGCGAAGACATCGCGCCATCCGTCACCTGGGGCACCTCGCCCGAGGATGTTCTGCCGATCACGTCGGTGGTGCCCGATCCGGCCTCGTTCAAAGGCGGCAAAGTCGACGCCGCACAGCGTTCGATCGACTATATGGGCCTCAAGGCGGGTCAGAAACTCACCGACATCGAAATCGACACGGTGTTCATCGGGTCCTGCACCAACGGGCGCATCGAAGACCTGCGCGCCGCCGCTGCGATCCTCAAGGGCAAAAAGGTCAAGGACGGGATGCGCGCGATGGTCGTGCCGGGTTCGGGCCTTGTGCGTGCACAAGCCGAAGAAGAAGGCCTTGCCGATATTTTCAAGGACGCTGGTTTTGAATGGCGCATGGCGGGCTGTTCCATGTGCCTTGCCATGAACCCCGACCAACTGGCCGAAGGCGAACGCTGCGCCTCCACGTCAAACCGCAACTTTGAGGGGCGTCAGGGCTACAAGGGCCGCACCCACCTTGTGTCGCCGGGCATGGCTGCCGCAGCTGCAATCACCGGTCGCCTGACCGATGTGCGGGAGCTGATGCAATGAGCATGAAACGACGCGGATTTCTGCAAATGCTTGGCGGTGCCTGCACCGCCCCCTTGATGCCATCGGTCTCGATCGCGTCAGCGACCAAGGCAGCCTACCCCGCAAGCGCGCTGCACGCCGCGATCTATCACGCACGCACCCGTGTGAATTTTTCGGTATTCGCATTGGCGCAACAACTGGGCCTGAAACTGGCCGAGGCCGAGGCCGTGATGGTCGAAATGTCCAACCGTGGCATTCTTGGCCCGCTGCAGGGCACGACCCAAAGCGGGCGCTGGGCGCGCAGCCATGTCTTGCAGCGACCGTTTGCCGATGGCGCAGCGGCACGAAAACTGGCTGACGCGCGCCGTGCAAAAGCGCGCGATGCGCAGTCGAAAACCTTTGACGAAGACGGGTCATATCTACATGCGTTCCTGACCCATCTCTATGATCTTTGCCGCGCTCAGGGGCGCGTGCTTCACCCATCCTGCGCCAAGCTTCTGGCGCAATAACCCATACGCGACCCACACGGTTTCCATATGCATTCCATATGGTTTCTGGGTCTTACTGCGGCGTTTACCTCTGTTAACGCGGACATCTGAAACGGTTAACGCCCGAAAGGATACGACGATGGAAAAATTCGACAAACTCTCTGGAATTGCGGCGCCAATGCCTTTGGTGAACATCGACACCGATATGATCATCCCCAAGGTGTTTCTGAAAACGATCAAACGGTCCGGCCTTGGCGTGAACCTGTTCGACGAGATGCGCTATGATCGCCAAGGCAACGAAATCCCCGATTTCGTGCTGAACCAGCCGCAGTATCGCGATGCGCAAATCCTTGTGGCAGGCGATAACTTTGGCTGTGGATCATCCCGTGAACACGCGCCTTGGGCCTTGCTTGATTTCGGCATCCGCTGCGTGATTTCCACCAGCTTTGCCGACATTTTCTACAACAACTGCTTCAAGAACGGAATCCTGCCCATCGTCGTGTCCCCGAGGATCACGCCAAGCTGATGGATGATGCGGAACGTGGTGCGAATGCGGTGATTTCGATTGATCTGGAAAGCCAGACAATCACTGGCCCCGATGGCGGCTCCATTGCCTTCGCGGTGGATGCGCACAAGAAACACTGCCTGATGAACGGCCTTGATGATATCGGCCTGACCATGGAAAAGGCCGCCTCCATTGACGCCTTCGAGGCCGAGGCAAGTGCCGCGCGCCCCTGGGTCTGACCAAGAACCCTGTGCAGGCCGCTAGCTGTGGCCTGCATAGCCTGCTTGCCCACCGGATTTTATCGGCCTCCCTATATCTAGATGGTCGCGGGCGCGTCCACGCCACATTTGGTGCAGTCCTTAGTTCCGCTGCACAATGGTTGCAAAGTCGCACCACCTCTGCCGCAAAACCGCCCCAGATATTTCGCTAGTCTTACCAAAGACTTGTGAAGCGAAATGAATCTGGGCACAAATATGGCAAATGTGAGGCATCCCGCCACAAATGAGCGGGTTCATACTGGGACAAGGGAGCGGCAAAGCATCGCCCCCGACCGGATTGAGGGTAGTAGGGCAGTGATTTCACGGCTGGCAGGCGCGATCATGCGCGCAATTCTTGTAGTGTTGCTGATCGCAACGCCGTCGGTGCTATTGGTGGATACATCAACTGACACGACGCAGATTGTTGTGCTTGTTGCCCTTCTGGCGGCCATTTTTACCGTCGTTGAATACAACTCCGCCTATCCCAGTCTCGTCGAATTTCGGGACGCGCCGCCGTTCAACCGCGTCCGCTTTTTCGCGCTGTATGCCACGGTTTTCGCGCTGACAGTGATTGCGCGTGGTGAAACCAGCCCGACGACGATCACGCTGTTCTTTGATGCGATCGGGTCGCGGATCGGCGATCTGATCGACTTTCCATATTCGCCTGTCCGTCTTGTGGTACTGATGATGCCCCAAGGGGCGGATGCCGCACTGATCGATTCCGTGCGCACGGCTGCGGGCCTCTCATACCTCGTGTCAATCCTGTCGCTTGCCACCTTCGTGTTGATCCTGCGCGGGACAGGCTGGCCGCGCCAGCTGGGCGGCTTCAACGTCTGGACCAATCTGCCCACGTTCGACCCGACAGCGGGTGGCGATGTGGTGGACCGTCTGAACCGTGACGGACAAGTTAACGTTATCTTCAGGATTCCTGCTGCCATTCATTATCCCAGCATTCGTGAAATTGGCCTCTGACATGTTCAACCCCATCAGCCTCGCCAATGATCACACCCTGATTTGGACGATGACTGCATGGGCGTTCTTGCCAGCCAGTTTGTTGATGCGCGGGATCGCGATGATGCGCGTGGCGCAGATGATCGCCGATCAGCGCGCGCGCGCCTATGCGCACGCCAAAGCCGAAGGTGCCTTGCCAGCCTGATCTTGTGCTGGCTCGCACTTCCAGCGATTGCCGACACCTATCGTATTGCAACCTACGCCGCCCCGCTTAGCCGTGATGGGCCGGGGTTGCTGTTGCGTGATATCACCAAGGGCGAGGACCCGCAGATCGCGGCGATCATCGCGGTGATTGCGCAAAACGCACCCGATATTCTGGTGCTGACGGATTTCGATTACGACTATGGCGGGGTGGCCCTGACGGCCTTTGCCCAAGCGCTTGGCGATGCAGGCCACCCCATGCCCCACACATTCGCGCGCCAGCCAAATACCGGGTTTGCCACGGGGCTGGATCATGACGGTGACGGGCGGCTGGGTGATGCGCGTGACAATCAGGGATACGGGCGGTTTGCGGGCGATGGCGGCATGGCGGTGCTGTCGCGGTTTGCGATTGACGGTGACGGCGTGCGCGACTTCTCCGATTTGCTGTGGCGCGATATTCCCGGTGCGACCCTGCCGCCAATGACGGATGATCTGCGCGCGGTGCAGCGCCTGTCGGAAACCGCCCACTGGGTCTTGCCGATCCGCCCCGATGGAGCACCGCCCATCACCCTGCTTGCCTACAGCGCGACCGCGCCCGTGTTCGATGGCCCCGAAGACAGGAACGGGCTGCGTAACCGTGATGAATCGCGGTTCTGGCAGTTGTTTCTGGACGGTATCTGGGGGCCGCCACCGCAGGGGCGCTTTGCGATCATCGGCAACGCCAACCTTGATCCCGTCGATGGGGAAGGATTGCGCGAAACAATGTCAGACCTGCTCACGGATCCGCGCATTCAAGACGCCAAGCCAACAAGCGCGGGTGGTGTCGCAGACGCTGACCCCAACCATAGCGGCGATCCGGCCCTTGATACGGTCGATTGGCGCAGCGACGGGCCGGGGAATTTGCGGGTCAGCTATGTGATCCCCTCGGCGGATTGGCAGATCGTTGGGGCAGGCGTGTATTGGCCCGCCCCTGAAGATGAAATGCTACTCGGCAGCGATGGGATGGCTGCTGGCGCGCATCGCCTTGTCTGGGTGGATGTCGGCGGGTAGGCCCGACAGCATGACCGTGCGCGTATCTGTCCGCCTGAAGTCCGGCAGCAGACGGTCGAATTTTTCGGCGGCAAGCCAGTGCGACATGTCCCAAAGGTAGCGCATTTCGCGCAGTTCGCGGGCAAGCTCCCACAGCGGTGACAATGCGGTCATCAACCACCAAGGAAACGGTGAAATCTTATGGTCGCGCCCGGTTGCCTGATCCAGGACCACCTTCATGTCGGCAACGCTGAACGCATGGCCCGGAAACGGGATGTCCTCGAACGTTGCAAGCGTTGCGCGCCGTTCAGCCAAGGCCACAGCCGCGCGCGCCCAATCAGGCAGGTAGCAATAGGCGTGAATGATATCGGGCGCACCCATTGCGCCGATCCTCGCCTTTTGCGGGTCGCGCAAATGCATCATGGCCATTGCATCGCCGTTGCGATTGGGGTCGATGAAGCTGCCCGCGCGCAAGATGATTGTGGGGGTGCCCGCCGCGCGATAGGCGGCTTCCATTTCGACCCGCACACGGCCTTTGCGGCTGGCGGGGTCTTGTGGCGTTTGTTCTGACAACTCTCCGCCTTTGACGCCGAAGTTATAGACGTTTCCGGGAATGATGACGGTTGCACCGCTTGCCTTGGCCGCCCCAATCACCTGCTGCGTGATTGCCGGAATGGTGTTTTCCCAATCGTGATAGGCGGGCGGGTTCAGCCCGTTGACGATCACGTCGGCGCCCATTGCGGCCTGCGTCATGTCGGTGTTGCGGTCATAGCGGCGCACGGTCCAGCCGGCGTCCCAAAATGCCTCTGCTGCGTGGCTGCCGATTTTTCCGTTCGCGCCCAGAATCAATACGGTCTGTGTCATGGCTTGGTCCTTGTTTCAGGTTAAGACCAGAAGATGCGCTATGCTCATGCGAATAGAAATTGCCAAAAAATGCAGATCATGTATTCATTTGTGAATGGTAAACAGCATCAACGCGCTCGACTGGTCCCTTGTCCAAGCTTTTCTTGCGGTGGCGGAAACCGGCAGCCTGTCCGCTGCCGCGCGCAGCCTGAATGCCAGCCAGCCGACCCTTGGCCGCCAGATCAAGGCAATGGAAACCCAACTGGGTGCGACCCTGTTTCACCGGCAGGCGCGTGGCTTTGCCCTGACCGAAACCGGCGCGGCGCTGATTGCTCCTGCCAATGCCATGCGTGACGCGATGATGCAGATCACCCTAACAGCCGCGGGGCGCGAGGCACGGTTGCAAGGCACAGTGCGCATTACGGCCAGCATCGCAACATCACTGTATCACCTCCCCGCGATCATCGCCGACATCCGCATCCGCGAGCCAGACATCGCGATTGAACTGGCCCCCAGCGACGACAGTCGCAACCTGCTGTTCCGCGAGGCTGATATCGCCGTGCGCATGTATCGCCCTGAACAGCTTGATCTGGTCGCGCAGCATCTAGGAGACATCCCGCTGGGAATATTTGCGGCAAAATCGTATGTCTCGCGGCACGGCATTCCGACCGGCCCCGCAGATATCATGACCCATGAATTTGTCGGTTTTGATACGAACCCCGCAATCATTGACGGCTTTCGCGCTGCAGGCGTCCCCGTTGATCGCGATTGGTTCAAAGTGCGTTGCGATGATAATGTTGCCTATTGGAACCTGGTGCGTGGTGGATGCGGCATTGGCTTTGCACAGATGTCGCTGGGGATGGACGATCCCGACATGGTTGAGATCGACCTTGGGTTTCCGCTGCCGCCCCTGCCGATCTGGCTGGTCGCCCACGAAGCAATGCGCCAAACCCCGCGCGTGCGCCGCGTTTGGGATATGCTGGCGGCGGGCCTGCGCCCCTTGGTCACTTGATCCCGCTGGGCTGACAGGCTAGGCCAAGCCGACGCATTCAGCCAAAGGATTCCCGCATGTCGAACCCGTCCCTTCTTATTCTTGCCGGTGACGGCATCGGCCCCGAAGTCATGACCGAAGTGAAGAAGATCATCGCGTGGTTCGGTGACAAGCGGGATATGAATTTCGATGTGTCCGAAGACCTTGTTGGCGGCGCGGCATACGACAAACACGGCGTGCCGCTGCACGACGACACGATGGCCAAAGCGCAAGAGGTTGACGCCGTTCTGCTGGGTGCCGTTGGCGGCCCCGCTTATGACAACCTTGATTTTTCCGTCAAACCCGAACGCGGTTTGCTGCGCCTGCGCAAGGAAATGGACCTGTTCGCAAACCTGCGCCCCGCGCAGTGTTTTGATGCGCTGGCCGACTTCTCCTCGCTGAAAAAGGACATCGTTGCGGGCCTTGATATCATGATCGTGCGCGAACTGACGTCCGGCGTCTATTTCGGCGAACCCCGTGGTATCCACATCGAGGACAACATGCGCGTGGGCATCAACACCCAACGCTATACCGAAGCCGAGATCGAGCGTGGCGCGCGCGCTGCGTTTGAACTGGCAATGAAGCGTGACAAGCGGCTGTGTTCGATGGAAAAGGCAAACGTCATGGAAAGCGGTATCCTGTGGCGTGATGTCGTCACCGAGGTCCACACCGACTACCCGCAAGTTGAACTGTCACACATGTATGCCGATAACGGCGCAATGCAGCTTGTGCGCGCGCCCAAGCAGTTTGACGTGATCTATACCGACAACCTGTTCGGCGACATCCTGTCCGATTGCGCGGCGATGCTGACCGGATCATTGGGTATGTTGCCCTCGGCCTCGCTGGGTTCGCCCATGGCCAATGGCCGCCCCAAGGCAATGTATGAACCCGTCCACGGGTCTGCCCCCGACATCACCGGCCAGGGCAAAGCCAACCCGATTGCCTGTATCCTCAGCTTTGCCATGGCTCTGCGTTATTCCTTTGATCAGGGGGCCGAGGCCGACCGCCTTGAGGCCGCCGTGGAAAAGGTGCTGGCTGATGGATTGCGCACCGCCGATCTGATTGGTGCCGAGGGTGTCGCCCCTGTTTCCACTACGGAAATGGGTGATGCGATTGTTGGCGCATTGACCGCCAGCCTGTAAGGCGCATTGACCTGTGGCGCAGATTGTCCGAAACAGTTTGCGCTAACACCCGATAGGACAGCACATGTCGCAAAATGCAAAGGGCGCGCTTTTGGCGCTTCTGGCTTTCGCCGTTTATGCGACGGGTGATGTGGCCGTGAAGGTGCTGGGTGGGGTCTATTCGCCAATACAGGTCATTTTCTTCAGCGGACTGTTCAGCTTTCCGTTGGCGATGTTCATGATCATGCGCGACCCGCAGCCGGGCACCTTGCTGCCTGCGCACCCGTGGTGGACCGTGTTTCGCACGCTTGCGACACTGATCACGGGCTTCAGCGCGTTTTATGCATTTTCAGTGCTGCCACTGGCGCAGACCTACACGATCCTCTTTGCCTCGCCCTTGTTGATTACCGTTCTTGCGATCCCCTTGCTGGGCGAAAAAGTGCGCCTGCGCCGCGGCCTTGCGGTGCTGGTCGGGCTTGCGGGTGTTCTGGTTGTCCTGCGCCCCGGTCAGGCAGACCTTAGCCTTGGCCACATTGCCGCGCTTGTCGCGGCCTTTGGCGGGTCGTTCGCATCGGTGATCGTGCGCAAGATCGGCGCGGATGAACGCCCGATTGTGCTGATGCTATACCCGATGGCCGCAAACTTTGTTGTGATGGGGGCGCTGCTGCCATTGGTCTATCTCCCGATGCCAATCGAACACATTGGCCTATTGGCGTTGCTGGCAACTTTTGGCACCGCTGGCGGGTTGATCATCATCGCCGCCTACAAGGCGGGCGAGGCGGTGATCGTTGCGCCGATGCAGTATTCGCAGATCCTGTGGGCGACGTTTTACGGCTACCTGTTCTTTGAGGAATCGATGAACTGGAACACATCCGTAGGGGCGGGCATCATCATCGCCAGCGGCCTGTATATCGTGTTGCGCGAAAGCGGTGGCACGGCCTCGCGGAACACGCCCGTGCTACGCACAAGATCACGCCCCGAGACAGGTACGAACATGCGTATCAGTCCGTTCCTGAAAATCCGGCTAGGGCGCAAGACCACCGAATAAACCGCTAGTCCTGCGCCGGTTCGTCGTCGTAATCGGTGCGCAGGATACGCGCACTGTCACCTTCGGGGTCGTCATACTGGTTTGACTTCAGCGTCCAAAAGAACGCGGCCAAGCCGACCCCGCCAAGGGTCAGGCTGATCGGGATAAGGTAGGACAAGACTTCCATCAGCGTGTCCGCATCGCATTCAGTGACACGATGATCGAACTGGTCGACATCGCAATGGCCGCACTGAGCGGTGTCGCAAAGCCCAGAAAGGCAATCGGCACGGCGATACTATTGTAGAGCGCCGCCACGCCGAAGTTTTCCAAGATGCGATGCCGCGCCGAGCGGCCAATCCGAAGCGCATCGGTAATATGTGACAGATCGGGCGACACCAGCACAACATCGGCCGCTACCCGCGCGGCTTCGAGGGCGGATGCAGGTGCGATGGACACGTGCGCCAATGCCAGTGCGGCGGTGTCGTTCAGACCGTCACCAACCATCAAGACACGTTTACCCTCGGCCTTGCGCGCCTCCAGAACGGCGGCTTTTTCGGTGGGCAACACGCCTGCCTGCCAGTCCGCGATCCCCAGTTCATTGGCAAGCCGTTGCACCGGCTCGCGCGCATCACCTGACAGCAATGTCACGGGCAGATCACGCTTTTGCAGCGCCGCGATCAGGGCGTGCGCGCCATCCCGCAAAGTATCCGCAAAGGCGAGTGAAACAGGCGCTTCTCCGTCAATGCCGATCTGGGTCGCGGCGTTTTCAGCGTCATCACTCACCCAGGCAGCACGACCAAGGCGAACATCCTTGCCGTTCAGCTTGCCTTGGACACCAAGACCGGGGTGTTCGACGATATCGGTCACTGTGACCATCGGCAGGCCACGTCCACGCGCCGCCGCGACAATCGCAGCTGATCGCGGATGTGACGATGCATCGGCAAGTGCGGCAGCAATCGCAAAGGCGCGTTCCGGGATCGTACTGGCATTCAACAGTTCGGGCGTGCCTTTGGTCAGCGTTCCGGTCTTGTCAAAAATGACCTCATCCACTTCGGCCAGACGCTCCAGCGCTGTCGCGTGTTTCACCAAAAGCCCGTGTTTGAACATCCGGCCCGACGCCACGGTCGAAACAGCGGGCACCGCAAGCCCAAGCGCGCAAGGGCAAGTAATGATCAAAACGGCCACAGCGATGTTGAGGGCATGGCGCACATCGCCGCCCGTCAGCCAAAGCCACAGCACAAAGGCCGCCAGGGCCAGCAGATGCACCAGTGGCGCGTAAATGCGCGCGGCTCGATCAGCGAGGGAGTTGTATTTCGACTTGGCCTCCTCTGCGACCGACACCATATCGGCAAGGCTGTGAAGCAGTGTGTCCTTGCCCACCGCATCGGCGCGCACCTGCAAGGGTCCGGTCAGGTTGACCTCGCCCGCGCGCACGGCGGTGCCGGTGCCTGCGGCCACCGGATCGGTTTCGCCTGTCAGGAACGCGCGGTCCAATTCGCTTGCGCCGTCGATTACCGTGCCATCGACGGGAACGCGCCCGCCAGGGCGAACCATCAAGATGTCACCCACGGCAATCGCCGTCAGTGACACGGTTTCGGCGACGCCATTTACCAGCCGCAGGGCCGTCGGGGATTCAAGTGCCGCCAGTTCGGCAGCAGCCGAGCGCGCAACACTGCGCATTTTTTGATCCAGAAAACGACCCGCCAGCAAAAAGAACGTCAGCGACAGGGCTGCATCAAAATAGGCGTGTTCGCCGTGGTTCATCGTTTCAAACAGCGACATGCCCGCGGCCAGCAAGATCGCCAGCGAAATCGGCACATCCATATTCAAGCGATAGGCCTGCAAGGCCGACCACGCGTTGCGAAAGAACGGTTGTGCGGAAAAGGCGATTGTCGGCAGGGCGATCATCGCCGAAATCCAGTGGAACAGGTCGCGCGTCGCGTCTGTCGCACCCGACCAGACGGCGACTGACAGCAACATCACGTTCATCATCGCAAAACCCGACACGCCAAGGCGCATCAGCAAGTCGCGCGCGGCGCTGTCACTGGTCCCGGCCGACAGGGTGGCACTGTCCAGCGGCTGCGCCTCAAACCCAAGGGCGGACAGGGCCGCCGTCAGGTCAGCCGCTTCAAGCCCCTCGGCCACATGCACGGTTGCACGCTTGCGGGTCAGGTTCACCCGCACATCATTCACGCCGTCCAGCGCCATTAGCCCGCGTTCAACCCCCGAAATGCATCCCGCGCAATGAATTGCGGGCAGGGAAAGCTGGATCTCGGTGCCAAGTGCCGCTGCCCGCTTGCGCGCGCGTTCGCTCATCACCGGCGCGGCAAGGCATCCGGGACAGGCGGCAGCATTGGGGCTTTCGGTGATGGCCATCGCAGCCTCCTAGCGTTCGACCAGAACGACGACACGCTGCTGGAACATCGTGCCATCTCTCGCCACGGCTTCGAACCGCAGGTTCCAGTTGCCCGCTGCCGTTGTGACGGGTGCGCGATACATCGTGCCATCAAAAACAAAGTCGGGCGTCTGGTCATCTCGCACGCTTGTGGCGCGCCCAAAGGTGCCCGTCAGATCGGCGACCTCGACCGGCTGACCGGCCGCGTTGGTGATGGCCAGTTGCAATTCATCCTGATGCACCTCGGCACTGATCGACCATCCCAAAGCCTCTTGGGCGGCACGATTTTCGTCAAAGTGCTGGCTTGCCACATACGAGTTTTTGACCTCAAGCCCGGGAAAGGTTTTCACCGCTGAATAGGCCAGAAACAGGTTCACCGAAATGATCACGCCAAAGGCAGCGGCCATCCCGAAAAATACCTTTCGGCCAGTAATAGGAGCAAGCATCAGTTAGCCTTTCCGTTAAAGATTGTATCCTGATGTGACTGATCGCCACTTTCAAGGTCCGTGACCCAGAAACGCAGGTCGGTGCTTTCCGCCGAAGATGCGGGCGCATCACGGGCCGCCATCACGTAAACCCGCACAAGGCGCGTTTCGTCGACAGGCACGGTTACAGTCGTGTCACCGCTGTCCTCGCCTTCGATTTCGACACGCAGGTCGGCCTCGGACATTGCCGTGATTTCAAATGCGCGATCATCACCATACATGTTGCGCAACCGGATGTCATAGGCGTTGCGAATGCTGCCGTCGGACAGGGTGACAAACTGCGGGTTGCGCACGGGTGCGACCGTCATGTCGATGCTGGAGCGCATCAAAAGCGCAACGATCAGACCAACGCCGACAAGCGCCCAAAGCCCGGTGTAAAGCATCGTGCGGGGCCGGAAGATATGTTTCCAGATTGGCATATGCACACCGCCGGCCCGTTCCACGGGCTCGTCCTTGAGGGCGAAGTAGTCGACCAGACCACGTGGTTTGCCGGTCTTGGCCATGATGTCGTCACAGGCATCAATGCACAGGCCGCAGGTAATGCATTCCATTTGCTGGCCATCGCGAATGTCGATGCCCATCGGGCAGACGTTCACGCAGGCCATACAGTCAATGCAATCGCCCATCGGTTCGCCTGATTTCACGGCCTCGGAATGCTTGCGCGGCTCGCCACGCCATTCGCGATAACCGATGGTGATGGTGTCTTCGTCCATCATCGCAGCCTGAATGCGTGGCCAGGGGCAGGCGTAGATGCAGACCTGTTCCCGGGCGATCCCGCCAAAGAAAAATGTGGTCAGACCAAGAATTGCCATGGTCGTATAGGCAACGGGGTGGGCGGTGCCGCGCACCAGATCAACCGCCAGCGTGGGGGCATCGGTGAAATAGAACACCCAAGCACCACCCGTGGCGACACCGATCAGAATCCAGACAAACCATTTTGTCAGGCGCAGCCGCCATTTTCTGATATCCCACTTGGATTTCCAAAGGCGCACGCGTGCGTTGCGGTCGCCCTCGATCCAGCGTTCCGTGGCGATGAACAGGTCGGTCCATACGGTTTGCGGGCAGGCATAGCCGCACCAGACCCGCCCCAGCGCCGATGTGAACAAAAACAGACCCAAGCCGGCCATGATCAAAAGGCCCGCGATGAAATAGAATTCATGCGGCCAGATTTCGATGAAGAAGAAAAAGAACCGGCGGTTCGCGAGGTCAATCAGCACCGCCTGATCGGGCAGGGCTGGTCCACGGTCCCAACGGATCAGCGGCGTGAGGTAGTAAATCCCCAGCGTGACCAGCATGATCAGCCACTTCATCGACCGGAATTTGCCTTTCACCTTGCGGGGAAAGACCGGTTCACGGGCTGCATAAAGGGACGGGGTCTCGGAAGAGCTCATGTCGTGTATCCTGAAACATCTGTTCGCTGTCATGTATATGCGGCGACTCGCGACACAACTGCCTTGATGTGGATCAAGAAATTATGTCGCAGGTCATCGGGCGACTTCCCTGGTTTGCCAAAAAGACACCCCCGAAAAGCGCTTGGCCTTCCGGGGGTGAGACCCTCCTCCCAGAGGGGACCCTGCGTTAAGCGCGAACAGACCGCAGGGTCTTTGTCTGGCGGGGCCGCTGCAAGACCCCGCCAGAGATCTTATTCGCCGCCACCAAGTTGGTGGACATAGGCGGCAACCGCGTTGATTTCCGCCTGGCTCAGGCCGCTCCCGACGCGGAATTCCTCGGACCATGCGGGCATTACGCCAAAGCGGGCGTATCGCACGGTTTCGGTGATGGTTTCTTCGTCGCCGCCATAAAGCCAGATCGCGTCTGTCAGGGTCGGGGCGCCAAGTGCGTCCATGCCCTCGCCATCATCGCCGTGGCAGGCGGCGCAGTTGTCATAAAAGACAGTCGCGCCAAGTTCTGCCGCCGCTGCATCGTGATCCTGCCCCGAAATCGCCAAAACGTGGTTGACCACGCCGGTGATTTCTTCGTCGGACAGGATTTCGTCATAGGCGGTCATTTCCGAATAGCGGCTGTCAAGCGACTGTTCGTTGCGAATGCCGTGGGTCACCGTATAGGCGATGTCCTCGATCGTGCCGCCCCAAAGCCAGTCATCGTCAAGCAGGTTCGGGTATCCTGTCGCGCCAGCCGCGCCCGATCCGTGACACTGCGAACAGTTGGCGCGGAAGATCGCGGCACCGCCGTTGACAGCAAAGCCATGCAGCTCGGCGTCGTCAGTGATGGCAGCCAGCTCAACATCGGCCAGTTTGGCCATCAGTTCAGCGTTCGCGGCTTCAACGGCGGCGATATCCTCGGCCACTTCGGCGCGTGTGGAATAGCCCAGGAAGCCGGGCGTCGCACTGTTGATCAGGGGCCATGCCGGATAGGCGATGGTATAGATGACGCCCCATGCGATCGTGGCATAAAGGCACCAGACCCACCAACGTGGCAGGGGATTGTTGAACTCTTCAATCCCGTCCCAGCTGTGACCGGTTGTTTCGACCTCGTCGTGGTTATTGTCTTGTTTTTTGCTCATGACTGACCCTCCGGGTCGCTAGAAGTGCTGTCAGCGGGGCCATCTTCGTGCCGGAAAGGCACGTTTGCCGCGTCCTTGTGCAGCTTGCGGCTGCCGGGACGGAAAGCAAAAAAGATAACCCCAAGAAAGAAGACGAACAGGGCAAGAAGCACCCAACTGTCCGCAATCTCGCGCAGGATGTGATAGTTCATAAGACCCCCTCCTAGCGGCTTGCTTCGGGTGTGAAGGTCGAGAAATCGACCAACGTGCCCAGCATTTGCAGGTAAGCGACCAACGCATCCATTTCACTGACGCCCGGTTGGCCGTCAAAGTTGCGCACCTGCGCGCCCGGATAGCGTTCCAGCAGACCATCGAAATCGCCGAATGGATCGACCTGCACCATAAAGTCGGCACTTGCTGATGCGATCATTTCTTCGGTGTAGGGCACGCCAACCATGGCATGTGTCCCCAGCAGATCTTCGATATAGGTCGGCTCGATCAATGTGTCGGTCAGGTAGCCATAGGCCGGCATCACCGATTCCGGCACAACAGACTGTGGATCGGTCAGGTGATCCACATGCCATTCGTCCGAATAGCGGCCACCGACGCGGGCAAGATCAGGCCCTGTCCGTTTCGAGCCCCACTGGAACGGATGGTCATACATCGATTCCGCCGCCAGCGAGTAGTGGCCATAACGCTCGACCTCGTCGCGCATCGGGCGGATCATCTGGCTGTGACAGACGTAGCACCCCTCGCGGATGTAAATCTCGCGTCCGGTCAATTCCAGCGGCGAGTAGGGGCGCATGCCCTCCACTTCTTCGATGGTGTTTTCCAGATAGAAAAGCGGTGCGATTTCGACGATACCGCCGACAGTCACGACCAGAAGGCTACCCGCCAGCAATAAGGTCGCGTTCTTCTCAAGAACTTTGTGACGATCAAGGAAAGCCATGTTCGTTCCTCCTTATTCTGCTGGTGCGGTGACGATTGCAGCCGACTTTTTGCCGAATGCGGTCATCCACAGGTTATAGGTCATGATCAGCGCACCGGTGAGATACATCAGCCCACCAAGGCCGCGCACCACATACATCGGGAACTTGGCGCTCACGGTGTCAGCGAACGAGTTCACGAGGAAACCCTGTGCGTCAACTTCACGCCACATCAGGCCTTCCATGATCCCCGTAACCCACATCGAGGCCGCGTAAAGGATGATCCCGATCGTCGCGAGCCAGAAGTGCCAGCTGACCAGTGTCAGGCTATAGAGGCGCTGCTTGTTCCACAGTTTCGGCGTCAGGAAATAAAGCGCCGAGAAGGTGATCATGCCATTCCAGCCAAGCGCACCGGAGTGCACGTGCCCAATGGTCCAGTCGGTGTAGTGCGACAGGGAGTTCACGGCGCGGATCGACATCATCGGACCCTCGAATGTGGACATCCCGTAAAAGCCCAGCGAAATGACCATCATCCGGATAATCGGGTCGGTGCGGATCTTGTCCCATGCGCCGTTCAGCGTCATCAGGCCGTTGATCATCCCGCCCCAGCTTGGCATCCACAGCACGATCGAGAACACCATGCCAAGGGTCGATGCCCAGTCAGGCAGCGCGGTGTAATGCAGGTGGTGTGGACCGGCCCAGATATAAAGAAAGATCAGCGCCCAGAAGTGGATGATCGACAGCTTGTAGCTGAACACAGGCTTTTCAGCCTGCTTGGGCACAAAGTAATACATCATCCCAAGGAAACCCGCCGTCAGGAAGAAGCCCACGGCGTTGTGGCCATACCACCACTGGGTCATCGCGTCCTGCACACCTGCAAAGGCGCTGACCGAACGCGAGCCAAGGAACGACACCGGAATGGCGAGGTTATTGACCACGTGCAGCATCGCAACGGTGATGATGAACGACAGGAAGAACCAGTTGGCCACATAGATGTGTGGCTCCTTGCGCTTGAGAAGTGTGCCCATGAAGACCAGCAGATAGGCGACCCAGACAATTGTCAGCCACAGGTCAACATACCATTCAGGCTCGGCGTATTCGCGCGATTGCGTGGCGCCCATCAGATAGCCGGTGGCCGCCAGAACGATAAAGAGCTGGTAACCCCAGAAGACGAACCACGACAGGTTGCCGCCCCAAAGGCGCGCCGCACTTGTGCGTTGGACCACGTAAAAGGATGTCGCAATCAGCGCGTTGCCGCCAAAGGCAAAGATCACCGCCGAAGTGTGCAACGGACGCAGGCGGCCAAAGTTGCCATAACCCTGCAAGAATTCATAGTTCAGCTGCGGGAAAGCAAGCTGGAAAGCGATCCAGACACCCACCAGAAATCCGGTGACGCCCCAAAAGGTCGTTGCGATCACACCGGCACGGATGACACCATCCATGTATCCGGTTTCAACGGGGCCTTTTTCGTCCCCAGCTTTTCTGACTGACCAGATGAACAGTCCGGCCGCGACGGCCATGACGATCAGGGCATGGATTTGATAAGCCAAATCTCTTGCCCAGTTCGCCGCCAATGCTGCGCCCAGGGCAATCAGCCCCAAAAGCGCAATCTTGATCCAATCCCACATGACATGCGTTCCCTTCGTTTACCGCGCACGGATTCGTGAACGGTTTTGTCTCATGAGAGGGGGTTTCACATTTCAAGAGGGTGCGTCGCCTTGATCCATGTCAAGTTTTCCCGCGTCATTGATTGATAGATATCAAGGGCGGCTGGGCTGCGACCTGCCAGTTCTTGGACAAGGTTCAGCCGCAAAAAGGGAATCGACCATGGCCTACAAGACACTCTCGCTCGTCGTGACAGACAAAGACGTGGACGCCGCCGCCCTTGATGCGGCGCAGCGGTTGGCACGCCAGAACGATGCTCATCTTGATGTCTATTGCATCGGCGTTGATCCGGCCCGGTATGAGCCGCTCCCCGCCGGTTCGGCAATGATCGTGATGGAATCAGGTGCGGCCGAAGCCCACGAAAGGGCCGAGGAACTTGCGAAATGGGTGCGCTCCAGCTTGAAGAACGCGGGTCTCGCCTTTGCGGTGCAATCCAGCGTCGTGCCCAA
Source organism: Octadecabacter sp. R77987 (assembly GCF_042466115.1). NCBI lineage: Bacteria > Pseudomonadati > Pseudomonadota > Alphaproteobacteria > Rhodobacterales > Roseobacteraceae > Octadecabacter > Octadecabacter sp. R77987. The sequence continues at coordinate 2,256,554 of NZ_JAXHBQ010000001.1, forward strand.
TCTGGGCCTTGACGGAATGATTTCGCGGCTATCGCGGTATTGCGATCTTGTCGTGGCTTCTCAGCCCTATGGCGACGGGCGTGGCCCCTTGCAGGTAAGCGCGCTTGAGGCGTCACTGTTTGGCACCGGCGCGCCGATCCTTGTGATTCCGCCAACGTCGGACATTGATTATTCCGCCCCGTTTGAACGGGTCGTCGTGGCTTGGAACGAAAGCGACGAAGCCTTTGCGGCAATTCGCAAGGCGCTTCCGATTCTACAGGCAGCCGACCGCGTGGATGTGGTGATGGTCGATCCGCCCAGCCATTCGCCGGAACGATCCGACCCCGGTGGCGCAATCTGCGTGATGCTGGCGCGCCACGGCATCAAGGCCGAGGTGTCAATCCTGTCGCGCACCCTGCCGCGGGTGTCCGACGTCATGGCGCGGTTTGCCAGTGATCGCGACGCAGACCTGATCGTCATGGGTGCTTACGGCCACTCGCGCATGCGCGAGGCGATTCTGGGTGGCGCGACTCGCGATATGCTGGAGGGGGCCGAGCTGCCCCTGCTGATGGCGCACTGATGCGAGGTGCGGCGATGCACACAAATCTGCGTAGTGCTGCGTCAGGCGATCATGCCGCCATCCATGTCGTCGCCGGTTTCCATCACAAGGCGACCGATATCGGGCACCTGCACACGGCGCTTGCCGTCCAGCACGATCACGCCTTCACGCTTGAGGGCGGAAATCTGGCGGCTGACGGTTTCAAGCGTCAGCCCAAGATAATCCGCCATCGCCTCGCGCGTCAGCGGCAGATCAATCGACACTGTGGCGCCACGCGCGGCCATGCCGATGCTGGCCTCGCGCCGCGCAAGGATTGTCAGCAGGCTGGCGATTTTCTCGCGCGCGGTCTTGCGGCCAAGGATCAGCATCCATTCGCGCGCCGCGTCCAGTTCGTCCATCGTCATTTCAAGCAGACGTTCGGAAATCGAGGGCGTTGTGGCCAGCAGTTCCTCGAACGGCTTGCGGCGGAAACAGCACATCGTCACATCGGACACGGCGACAACATCATAGGGCGACCGCGACCGGCCCGGACGACCGATAAAGTCGGACGGCAGCAGCAAACCGACCATCTGTGTGCGCCCGTCCTCCATGGTCTGGCTCAGGGACGATACGCCACGCACAACGGACGCGACGAACGGCATGTCGTCGCCCGCCCAGCAAATCGTCTGCCCCGCAGAATAGTTGCGGTAGTATTTGATCTCTTCAAGTGTTTCGAGTTCGTCCGTCTCGCATTTTGCGCAAACGGCGCGGTGCCTGATCGGGCATTCCGCACAATCGATCTCGGCGGTCATCGTTTTGGCCATTTCTGTGCCCCCTGTTCGCATTCGGGCTGGGGGCAGTGTAGTTCATTTTTCCAAAGGATATGCAATGCCCTCCGTTAAACGACTTCGCGATCTGGGTCTATTTGACGCGCGTGCACCGCGTTATACAAGTTACCCACCCGCGAACCACTTTGCCAATGACGTGACACCGGACACGACAGCCGACTGGATCAGGACGATCAAACCGGGCGCGCGGGTATCGCTTTATGTGCATATTCCCTATTGCCGTCGGCTGTGCTGGTTCTGCGCCTGCCGCACCCAAGGCACGACGACAGACCGCCCGCTGGTCCCTTATTTGCAACAACTTAAAGATGAATTGGCGTTGATTGACGCGCTTTTGCCGCAGGACGTTGTGATCAGCCAGATCCATTTTGGCGGCGGCACGCCAACCCTTCTTCCGCCGCATATGCTGCGCGCGCTGGGCGAATCCCTGCGGGGTTTGCGCGCCGAGGCCGACAATTTGCAATTCTCGGTCGAAATTGACCCGACCGAAGTTGATCAGGCGCGCATAGATGCGCTCATGGATGTCGGCATGACGCGCGCCAGCATCGGCGTGCAGGATTTCGACCCGCTGGTGCAAGAATCAATCGGGCGCATCCAAAGCTTTGACGTGACCAATAACGTGGTCGACATGCTGCGCCGCGCTGGTGTGAAAAGCCTGAACATGGACGTGCTCTATGGTCTGCCGCACCAGACCAAATCGCGCATGACCGATAGCGTGCAAAAAGTGCTGTCACTGACGCCCGATCGTGTCGCGCTTTATGGCTATGCGCATGTGCCGTGGATGGCCAAGCGGCAGGTGATGATTCCGGCAGATGCTTTGCCGGACGCCGAAGAACGGCTGGAATTGTTCGATACCGCCCGCCGCCTGTTCAAATGGGACGGCTACCGCGAAATCGGCATCGACCATTACGCGCGCGAGGGCGACAGCCTTGCCGATGCGGATCGCACCAAGACCATGCGCCGCAATTTCCAAGGCTACACGGATGACAATTCCGATGTGCTGATCGGCATGGGCGCGTCCGCCATTTCGCGGTATCCGCAGGGCTATGCGCAAAACCTGTCGACCTCGTCGAAATATGCCAAGGCCATTCAGGACGGCCACCTTGCCACGGAACGCGGCCACACGATGACCGATGAGGACCAGCTTCGCGCCGCGATGATCGAAATGATCATGTGTCGCTTTGAACTGGACCTTGCTGAAATCGCCGAAAAATTCAACGAACCCATCGCGGCATTGCGTGACCGGACCCAAGCCCTGCGCGACCGCCTTGGTGAATTTGTCGAACTGCGCGGCGATGTGATCCACATCACCCAAAGCGCGCGGCTAATTGCACGGATCGCGGCGCAGGAACTTGATGGCTACGTCATGCCCGAAGGCCGCCACAGCCGCGCGATGTAGCTTGCACCCCCTTGGTGCCAGTGACAAAGCTGGCCGCAAGGGGGATCGCAATGCGTCTGGGTATCGTCGTTCTTGTGCTGGCTTATGTCCTAAGCCAGTTTTACCGTGCCTTTCTGGCCGTACTTGCGCCTGCGCTGAGCGCTGATATTGGCGCGACACCCGAAGATCTGGCGCAGGCTTCGGGCCTTTGGTTTCTGGTATTCGCTGCGATGCAAATTCCGGTCGGAGCCGCACTTGATAGCATCGGACCACGGCGCACGGCTGCGGGTCTGTTTGCGCTGGGCGGGGCAGGTGGCGCGCTGGTCTTTGCCATGGCAACCACACCGGCGCATATTTCCATCGCAATGGTGCTGATCGGGATCGGCTGTTCCCCTGTTCTGATGGCGTCCTATTACATCTTTGCGCGGGTCTATCCGGTGGCGGTCTTTGCCACATTGGCCGGCGCTGTGATCGGGTTCGGATCTCTTGGCAATATCGCGAGTTCAGCGCCTATGGCGTGGGCCGCCGAAGCCTTTGGCTGGCGTGAAACGCTGTTCGGGCTGGCGGCGGTGACTTTTGCTGTTGCCGCGCTGATCTATGTCACCGTCAGTGATCCGGAAAAGGTCCAGCATGACCAAAAGGGCTCGGTCCTCGATCTGCTGAAAATCCCCGCACTTTGGCTGATCTTTCCGATGATGTTCGTCAACTACGCGCCCTCGGCTGGTTTGCGCGGGCTTTGGGCGGGGCCATATGCGGCCGATGTGTTTGGCGCAGATGCGATCCGCATCGGGCAGGTCACGCTGATCATGGGGCTGGCGATGGTTGCGGGCAATTTCCTTTACGGGCCGATGGATCGGCTGCTGAAAACCCGCAAATGGGTAATCTTTGGTGGCAATGCCATCGGCGCGCTGGGCTGTTTCGCGCTGTTTGCGATGCCTGATACGTCTATCTGGTATTCCGCCGTCCTGCTGGGTGTGGTCGGCCTGTTTGGTGCGTCTTTTCCTGTGCTGATCGCCCATGGCCGCGCGTTCTTTCCCGCGCATCTGACGGGGCGGGGCGTGACCTTGATGAACCTCTTTGGGATCGGTGGCGTCGGCCTGATGCAGTTCGTCACGGGGCGCATTTACGATGTGTCCTCGGACGCGGGCGCAACGCAGGCTTACCAGTCGATTTTTCTGTTCTATGGCCTGCTGATCTGCGCCGGCCTTGCCGTCTATGCCTTTAGTCGCGACCGCACCGATTAGTCGCCCCTTCCCCTTGGTCGCCAATGCCGCTATGCAGCACGCGGTTAAACCAAGGAGCCATAAAGATGGGCTATAAAGTCGTCGTTGTCGGTGCCACAGGTAACGTGGGCCGCGAAATGCTGAACATTCTGGCCGAACGCCAGTTTCCCGCCGATGAGGTTGCCGTTCTGGCCAGCCGCAAATCGCTGGGCACCGAAGTTTCGTTTGGCGACAAGACCCTGAAAACCCAAGACCTTGATACCTTTGATTTCACGGGCTGGGATATGGCCCTGTTCGCCGTCGGTTCGGACGCGACCAAGATTTATGCACCCAAGGCCGCCAAGGCGGGTTGTGTCGTGATCGACAATTCGTCGCTGTATCGCTATGACCCCGATGTGCCGCTGATCGTGCCCGAAGTGAACGCCGATGCGATTCACGGCTATGCCAAGAAAAACATCATCGCCAATCCCAACTGTTCCACCGCGCAGATGGTTGTCGCCCTGAAACCCCTGCACGACCGCGCCAAGATCAAGCGCGTTGTCGTATCGACCTACCAGTCCGTATCCGGCAGCGGCAAAGACGCGATCGACGAGCTTTGGAACCAGACCAAGGGCGTTTACGTCCCCGGTCAGGAAGTCGCGCCAAGCGTCTACCCCAAGCAGATCGCGTTCAACGTGATCCCGCATATTGACGTGTTCATGGACAGCGGTGACACCAAGGAAGAATGGAAAATGGTCGCCGAGACCAAAAAGATCGTCGATCCGGCAATCAAGGTCACGGCCACTTGCGTGCGCGTGCCTGTGTTTGTCGGCCATTCGGAATCGATCAACATCGAATTCGAAGAGTTCCTGGACGAGGACGAGGCCCGTGACATCCTGCGCGAATCCCCCGGCATCATGGTGATCGACAAGCGCGAGGACGGTGGCTACGTCACCCCGATCGAATGCGTTGGCGATTTTGCCACCTTTGTCAGCCGCATCCGTCAGGACAGCACGATTGATAACGGCCTGAACCTGTGGTGCGTCAGCGACAATCTGCGCAAGGGTGCCGCCCTGAACGCCGTGCAGATCGCCGAACTACTGGGCGCGAAAGTGCTGAAAAAGGGCTAGTCAGCCCAATTTAGGATATGACAACATTGTTTCCGGCCGTGCACCTGCGCGGCCGGAAACAAGATGTTGCGCTCGGCCCAATGTGGTAGACTGCTGTCATGTTGTGGAGAATGATCAAAACCGTCTTGATCCTGCCGGGCACTGCTTTGGTCTATGTGCCGCTGCTCATTCACTATTTCACGGGTGGCTGGCCGTTCGGCGGGTCTGTCGGCGGTGTCACGGCTTGGAGCATCGCCTTTGTGCTGGCCGTTCCCGCGATTGCGCTGGCCGCAACAACCATGCGGCTTTTCGTGCTTCAGGGCAAAGGAACGCCAGCCCCTTGGGACCCGCCCACAAAATTCGTGGTGAGTGGCCCTTACAGCTACGTGCGCAACCCGATGCTAACCTCGGTCATGATCATGATTGCTGCTGAATCCATTGCGTTCAGCAGCTTTGCCCTCTTGGGCTGGGCGGTTGTCTTTTTTGCCCTCAACACAGTCTATTTCATCTATTCGGAAGAACCCGCGCTGGAAAGGCGTTTCGGTAGTGTCTACCGCCACTACAAATCTGCCGTGCCACGTTGGGTGCCAAATCTACGGCCATACAACGCACCGGACGGTGCCTAAGGCGGGTGGATTTTTTCCAGCGCGCCAAGGATTGCACTTTGGCGCGCGTCATACTCTCATGCACACGACTATTTAGGAGTACCCGATGTTGCGCCCCATTCTTGCGTCCAGCCTTGTTGCCCTGATCGCCGCCACCCCCGCGCTGGCTGATCGGTTCGAGGCACCTGCCGATATCACCGCCGTAACAATCTACCCCGAAGGCGCCAGCGTTACGCGCCAAGTTATTGTCGATGTGCCCGCTGGCACGCATGAGGTTGTTGTGCCGGGCCTGCCCGAAAACACCTATGCCGATGCCCTGCGCGTAACGCCATCGGACGGTGTGCGGATCGGCGCTGTGTCGCTTGCCACGGGCCGTCAGCCCGTCACCGACGACACCCCCAGCGCCGAGGTTGAAACCGCTAAGGCCGAGGTGGAACGGCTTGAACAGGTCTTGCGTGACCACGACACCAAGATTTCCATGATCCGTTTGCGTGTAGCCGCCGCCGAAGAACAGGTCGCGTTCTTGCGCGGGCTTGGCAATCAGGACGGTCTGGCTGCGGCATCGCCGGATGATATCCGCGCGCTGGCGCAGCTGGTTGGGTCCGAAGTCCTTGCCGCGCAACAATCCGCGCTTGAGGCCGAGGTGGAAGCTCAAGCCGCCCTGCGCGCCCGTGCCGATGATGCCGAATTGCTGGATAAGGCGCGACAGGCCCTTGCCGCGCTGACAGCCCCCGTCGATCAGGGTGCCGTGTTGACCCTGACCGTGCAAACCGAAACGGACGGCCCTGTCACGCTGGATATTTCCACGATCGTCAGCGAGGCCATGTGGCGCCCCACCTACGATCTGCGCCTGACCCGCGGCGACACCCCGACCCTTGAAATTGACCGCAACGTGCTGGTGACCCAATACAGCGGCGAAGATTGGGACGGCGTGGCACTGACCCTGTCCACCGCCCGCCCCGGTGAACAAAGTGCTGCTGGCGAGGTGTATGGAATCCCGCGCCGGATCATCAGCGAGGTCGAGTTGGATCGCGCGCGCGGTGCGGATGTCAGCGCCTTGGGCGGGATGGCGGAACCGGCGATGGAAATGGCCCCGGTGGTTGTGATGGAAGAACGTGGCATGACCGCCAATTTTCAGGGCGCAAACGTCACCTATACTTACTCTGGCAGCGTCACGATCCGTGACGGTGTGGACGATCTGCGCCTGACGCTGGACACACAGACCGTCACGCCCGAAATCTGGGCCGCCGCCGCGCCGTTGGGTGACGACAGCGCTTATATGGTCGCTGAAATGACCAACACCACGGGCGAGGTGATCCTGCCCGGTCAGGCCTTGTTGATCGCTGATGGCAGCCTTGTGGGCTTTACCGATCTGCCGCTGGTCGCCGCTGGTGACGACACGAAAATCGGCTTTGGCGTGATCGATGGGATCCGCCTGACCCGCATCGTGCCCAACCGGACCGAGGGCGATATAGGGGTGATTTCGCGCAGCAACCAGCAGACCGAAACCGCCGTGATCACCGTTGAAAACCTGACCGGTGAAACTTGGCCAATCCGCCTGCGTGACCGCACCTACTATTCTGATCAGGACGATCTTGTGGTGGATTACACCGCCAGCCTGCCCGTCACCGTGGAAGCCCCCGAAGGGCGGCGCGGCGTGCTGGAATGGCAGTTTGATCTGGGCGCAGGCGAAGAACAGGAAATCACGCTGGAAAGCAGCCTGACATGGCCCACGGGATATGTGCTGCAATAGCACGCACGTTGCGGGCCGTTCCTAAAACCGCTCGGCCCGCAGCACTTCGCAGTCGCTGATCGTGACGACGCCCATGTGCCGCTCAACCACCTTGAACGCGGCGTCGAGCAGATCATCCAGACGTTCCGGCCGGATGATGCAGATAACTTGCATCATCCCGGAACGCCCCACTTGCCCCTCGCGCGACCATTGGCCCGAACGCCCCGATCCGCCCAGCACCGGCAGGATCGAATAGCCCTGCACGCCCGCCTCGTCCAATGCGTCGGTCAGGCGACGCTCCATCGGTGCTTCGATGATGATTGCCACGCGTTTTGCCTTGTGCGTTTCCATCAGGTGACCCCCACGATTGCGCTGGCCACCGCCACATACAGCGGAATGCCAATGGTAAGATTGAACGGGAATGTAACACCCAGCGACAACGTCAGATAGATCGACGGGTTCGCCTCGGGTAGGGCGACGCGCATGGCGGCGGGCACGGCAATATAACTGGCCGAGGCCGACAGCACCATCATCAGCGCCACGCCGCCCGCCGACAGCCCGATCAGCACGCCGAACCCAAGGCCCAGCAGCGACCCGACCAGCGGCATGACCATCGCGAATGCAACCGTGCCAAGGCTGAGCTGGCCGCGCACTTCGCGCAGGCCCCGCCCGGCGACAAGGCCCATGTCCAGCAGGAACAGACACAAAACTCCGGTGAACGGCGCGACGATAAAGCTGGATATCTTGTCCAGCCCGTCTTGCCCCGTGATTGCGCCAATCGCGAAGGACCCGACCAAAAGCACGATGGATCCGTTCAGCAGGATTTCACGCAACAAGGTCGCATCCATCCGCCCACCATCGGGCGCGCTGCGAGCAACCAGCCACAAGGCCGACAGGATCGCGGGCGCTTCCATCGCAGCAGCCACGGCGACCATATAACCTTCGGCGTCGATCATGCGGCCTTCAAGAACCGATGAGGCGGCGACAAACGTCACAATCGAAATCGACCCGTAATGCGCCGCGACCGCCGCTGAATCCAACCGGTTCAGGTTCGTCATCACTCGCAACAATCCAAACGCGATGAAGGGCAGCACGAACGACAGGATCACCCCTGCGCCAAGGCTGGCCAGCAGGCGCGCATCGACGCCGTGCGCCGCCACGCTCGCCCCGCCCTTGAACCCGATCGCGAACAGCAGATAAAGCGACAGGCCTTTGGCGACCGCTTCGGGGACGGACAGGTCAGATCGGGCCAAAGCAGCGGCAAGGCCAAGCACGAAAAACAAAATGACAGGGGACAGCAGGTTCGTTGCGGCAAGGTCGATGATATCGGCCAATGTCTCACTCCAAGTTGACTTGGGGTCAGTTAGCACCTCTTGCGTGAATGTAAATGCTATACCTGAACAAAACCGTCAGAAAGAGGGTCATAGGTTTCCAGCCCGCCTTCGCCAATATCCGTCCACATGCCATGCAGCGACAGCATTCCGTCATCAATTGCGGCTTGCACAAAAGGAAATGTCATCAGGTTTTCCAGCGACACCAACACGGATTCCTTTTCCAGCTGACGCAGGCGCGCGGCGTCGTCCCCCTTGTTCAGACGATCAAAACCGGGGCGCAGGATATCCATCCACCGACCTACGAAACTTGTCGATTTTTCCAGTTCCGGCGCATGACCCGAACACATGTCATAACACCCCTGCACGCCACCACAGTTGGAATGCCCCAGCACAATAAGATGCGCGACCTTGAGGGTGCTGACGGCATATTCGATCGCGGCCGATGTCCCGTGATGATCGCCATCGGGCGTGTATTGCGGGATCAGGTTGGCAATGTTGCGGTGGATAAAGAATTCGCCCTGATCGGCTCCAAAGATCGAGGTCACATGCACACGGCTGTCACAGCATGACACGACCATCGCACGCGGATGCTGGCCCATCTCGGCCAAGTGGCGATACCAGCTGCGGTTGTCGGTAAATGATGTTGCCTTCCACCCGTGATAACGTTTCACAAGGTAGTCGGGCAGTGGCTTGGCAAATTTCATACTTGGTTTCCTTGGTTGCGGGCATGAATAGGCCGGATTTTCACGAATTTCGAGCGATTTTTGCGCCCTGCATAAACCGGTTGGGAACCATGTCTGGCTAGAACGGCCATATGAAACATGATCCGACCCGTGATATGCGCGACTGTGCGCAGGTTTTCTTGCTGCGTCCGCGCGATACGCTGCGCGTTGATCCGGTGCCGATTTCGCAGATGGTCGACACCCTGGGCGAGATCGGGGCCGAAGAAGCGATTTGCAACAAGTTGGAGGATCTGACGCGCCACATGCGCCGGATCGTCGATTTTCACACAGCTTGCGACTTCGAGGGGCTGGCAACGCGCGCCAGATCGGTCGTGGATCTTGCCGATTGCATTGGTTTGCCGTTGCTGGCCAAGGTTGCGCGCGATGTGGTGATTTCGGTGCGCAACTGTGACGACATGGGTGTCGCCGCGACAGTGGCCCGTTTGGCCCGCATCGCGGACATTGCTTTGTTCGAGGTGGGAAACTTGCAAGACCAGGGCGCATGATCCGGCCCCTTGCGGGAAGGACATAACCCGATAAAGTCACGGCACCGCAGCCGGAGCCTTGATCATGTTCACGCCGACATTTGCCGCACCGTCACCAGACGCGATCCCGTTGATCGCCTGCGACCCGGATGGCACCCAGAACGCACTGGAATCTTTGCCGCAGGCACAGGCAGCCTGGGCGCGCGCGAACGGATTTCAGGGTGGTGCTGGCGATTGCGTGATCTTGCCGAACGCGGATGGCGCAGTGGCCGCCGCGCTGATCGGGCTGGGCAATGCCGAGGCGCAAAAACGCGGTCGGTTCCTTGCCGCCAAAGCGTTGGGAAAGCTGCCGCAAGGGACCTATCAATTGGCAGACGGGTTGAAGATATCCGCGCTTGAGGAGGCCGCTCTTGGTTACCTCCTCGCCAGTTACCGGTTTGATCGCTACGCCGCGAAGAAACCGATGGCGGCGCAGCTTGTCGCCCCCGACGGGATTGACGCGAACCGCCTTATGATCATCGCCGCTGGCGAGTGTCTGACCCGTGATCTGATCAACACGCCTGCGTCGGAAATGGGGCCGGACAACCTTGAAGCGGCAGCGCGTGATCTGGCAAAGCGTCACAGCGCCAACATCGCCGTCATAACGGGCGGCGACCTGTTGGTGGAAAACTTTCCGATGATCCATGCCGTTGGGCGGGCCGCAGATCGCGCGCCGCGCCTGATTGATTTGCGTTGGGGCAAGGCGGGCCCGAAACTGACCCTTGTTGGCAAAGGCGTATGTTTCGATACCGGCGGGCTGAATATCAAACCGGGCGCGTCCATGGGCTTGATGAAAAAGGATATGGGTGGGGCAGCGGCCGTGCTGGGCCTTGCACATATGATCATGGCGCTGGGCCTGCCCGTGCAGTTGCGCGTGTTGATCCCCGCCGTTGAAAACAGCATCGGCGGCAATGCATTCCGGCCGCAGGATATCCTGACCAGCCGCAAGGGTCTGACAGTTGAAATCAACAATACCGATGCCGAAGGGCGGTTGGTGCTGGCCGATGCGCTGGCCTATGCCGACGAAGACAGACCCGACCAGATCATATCGATGGCGACGCTGACGGGGGCCGCGCGGGTGGCAGTTGGCCCCGACATCGCGCCGTTCTTTACGGATGACGACAACATGGCAAGCGCGCTGACTACGGCGTCACGCACAGTTGCCGATCCGGTCTGGCGCATGCCCTTCCACGATCCCTATGAATCAATGATCGAACCCGGCGTGGCCGACCTGGACAACGCCCCAAAAGGCGGTTTTGCAGGCGCGACCACGGCGGCCCTGTTCTTGCGCCGCTTTGTCAGCACCGCGCCCTATACCCATTTCGACATTTATGGCTGGCAACCCAGCGCGGCACCCGCCCGCCCGAAAGGCGGTGTCGGGCAGGGCACCCGCGCGCTCTTGCAAGCCCTGCCTGACATCTTGGGGCTGTGATGGATCGCCGACTTACCCCCGCCAATGACCGTGTCGCCGCAATCGCGCTGAAAGGGCAGGTCGACGCGCCCCGCTTCGTCGACGGCTGGGCGCAAGGCGTGGTGCTGCCGGTTGTGGACCTGTTCAAGACCCCGAAAGGCACACGCGATCGACAGTTGTTGCTTGGCACAACCGTTACGGTGTTCGAGGATGTTGAGGGCTGGAGTTTCGTGCAATCAAACCTTGATGGCTACGTCGGGTATGTTCCGACCTATGCGCTGGGCGATCCGGTTGACGTCAGCCACCGTGTCGCCACCCCCGCAACCCACGCCTATGAAGCGGACACGTTCAAGTCCAAGAACCTGATGCACCTGCCGTTCGGGGCGCAGGTGAAGGTGTTGGACGAACGGGCAAAGTTTTTTGAGACACCCCACGGGTTTGTTCCGAAAAAGCACCTGCGCCCGCTTGCGCAGCCATTCACGGACCCGGTGACTGTCGCGCAGCTGCATTTTGGCACGCCCTATCTTTGGGGCGGCAACAGCACGTTGGGGATTGATTGTTCCGGTCTTGTGCAGGCCGCGCTGGGCGCCTGCGACATCCCGTGCCCGGGTGACAGCGACATGCAACAGGCCGCGCTTGGGCACGACATCGCGACTGACGCGCCATTGCAGCGCGGCGACCTGCTGTTCTGGAAAGGGCATGTGGGGATGATGGTGGACGCTGATACGCTGTTGCACGCCAATGCGCATCACATGGCCGTGGCCTATGAAACGGTCAATGCCGCCATCTTGCGTATCAAGGCGCAGGGTGATGGTGATGTGACGGCGCGCAAGCGCCTTTAGTCACTGGACCGCGCGGATCAGTTTGCGTTCCAGAACCCGCAACACCTGTTTCAGATCGTTGCCGCGTTTCAGGATCTGGCCATCCATGCCCAAGACCGCATACTGCCCCTGTTTCAGACGCAAACGCGGGCGCTTTTCAATGCGGTAAATCGGGTTTTCAGCCGTGCGCCGAAACACCGAAAACACCGCCACATCGCGCAGGCAGGAAATGCCGTAATCGCGCCATTCGCCTGCGGCGACCATCCGGCCATACAGCCCCAGAATCGGCCCTAGTTCGGTGCGGTGGAACGCGATCTGTTCGGGCAAGGCGGCCCCGAACGGCGTGATGTTTTGCACTGTCATGGGATCAGAGTTGCGCGCAATCGCACGCATATCAAGTAAAAGCTGACATTTGCCCGCGCTGACCGTGAAATGGCCCCGCATTTGCCCAGAATTTGCCGGATTCGAAATGTAGCTGAGGATTAGCGAAATGGTCCCGGCGCTGCGGTAACAGCCCCCACCCAGTACGTGGTGTCGGGACCTCGCAATTCCAAAAGAACCCCTGCGTGCAAACGTGGGGGTTTTCTTTTAGCCGCACCAGATCCGCTGAATGCGCTGGCTTTGCGCGATGTCAAAATTGATCCGTTCGGCACGGTAATCCATCGTCACGGCCATTCCGGGGCGGATGACGCGCACGGGGCGCATGATCAGGACACGTTCAAGCGCAGTGGCGTCCTGCCCGATCAGGTCAGCATAGGGGGACGCGCCACAGCTGTCGTCGCCGATGATCGGCATCTGTGGCTGGGTAATCCGCTGATCTGGACTGTCCAGCACCGGTGCCTCGCACGCGGCGAGCACAAGCAGCAAGATTGGAAAAAACCGTTTCATCCTAGTATTTTGGACCCATTGGTCGCGATTGGCAAGAATCTGCGTTGAACTTGCTTGCGGTTTCAAGGAACCTGATGCCAATCAAACCGGAGGAAAGAACCATGCGCACACGTGCCGCCGTTGCCACGCAAGCGGGCAAACCACTTGAAGTCATGGAGGTGAACCTGGATGGCCCACGCGCCGGCGAGGTTCTGGTTGAAATCAAGGCGACCGGCATTTGCCACACCGATGAATTCACGCTGTCAGGCGCTGATCCCGAAGGGCTGTTTCCGGCGATCCTTGGGCACGAAGGCGCGGGCGTGGTTGTTGATGTGGGGCCCGACGTCAAAAGCCTGAAAAAGGGCGATCATGTGATCCCGCTTTACACGCCTGAGTGCCGCGAATGCGAATACTGCCTGAACCCGAAAACCAACCTGTGCCAATCCATCCGCACCACACAGGGCGCGGGGCTGATGCCCGATGGCACCAGCCGCTTCAGCACTTTGGACGGTGATCCGATCCTGCATTACATGGGCTGTTCCACGTTTTCAAACTACACGGTTCTGCCCGAAATCGCGCTGGCCAAGGTCCGCGAGGACGCGCCGTTTGACAAGATTTGCTATATCGGTTGCGGCGTGACCACGGGGATCGGCGCGGTGATCAACACCGCCAAGGTCGAAATCGGCAGCCGCGCGATTGTCTTTGGTCTGGGTGGGATCGGTCTGAACGTCGTGCAGGGATTGCGCCTTGCTGGTGCGGATCAGATTGTCGGGGTTGATCTGAACCCCGACAAGGTTGAAATGGCGACCCGTTTCGGCATGACCGATTTTGTGAACCCGTCCGAAGTTGACGGTGATCTGGTCGCCTATCTCGTGAACCTGACCAAGGGCGGCGCGGACTATACCTTTGATGCCACAGGCAACGTGGGCGTCATGCGCACCGCACTTGAATCTGCCCACAAAGGCTGGGGCGAAAGCATCATCATCGGCGTGGCCCCGGCAGGCGCCGAAATCAGCACGCGGCCCTTCCAGCTGGTCACAGGGCGCAGCTGGCGTGGCACGGCCTTTGGCGGCGCACGCGGGCGCACGGATGTCCCGCAGATTGTCGATTGGTATATGGAGGGAAAGATCGAGATTGATCCGATGATCACCCACACCATGCCGCTGGACGATATCAACAAAGGCTTTGATCTGATGCATGCAGGCAAAAGCATCCGGTCAGTCGTGCTCTATTGAGCGATCTAAATGCATTGGTCCGCAGCTTTTGCGGGCCTTTTGCGTTTGCGGGGATTGGTGTGTCGCGCGGCGGCGCGGCGCAGTTTCATACCGCCACAGCGCAAGGCATTCAGGCGGATGCCGACAGCTTTTGGCGCGCCGCGTCGATTTCCAAGGTTGTGACGGGGCGCACGGTTTGGGCCGCGCTGCACGGCGCTGGTCTGGACGGGACGGAACCGGCGCAGGATTTGCTTGGGTTTTCGTTGCGCGCACCCGATGGCACGGCCCCCACCATCGCACAAATTGCCAGCCATCAATCAGGGCTGACCGATGCCGGTGGATATGCTGTTCCGCTTGGCCAGCCCTTGCAGGACTGGATTGCGCAACGGGGCGCCGCGATTTGGTCGGGCGCGTCTGTTGGCGCGCAGTTTGAATACTGCAACCTTGGCTTTGTGATCATCGCGGCCTGCGCTGAAAAGGTAGCAGGCGAACGTTTTGATACCCTCGCGCAGCGCCATGTGCTTGGGGGCATTGCCGCAGGTTTCAACTGGTCCGGCGTGCCAAGCAACGTTGAAACCGTGCCCACCTACCGTGCGACCAGTGGCCGGTTCGCGCCGCAAATTGACGCGGGTGGCGCGGTCGTGAATCTGCCTGATCCATACGTGCCGGGACAACACACCGCCGCGTTCAGCCCGCAAGGCGGTTTGCGCATCTCGCTGCGCGGCGCTTTGCAACTGGCGCAAACCTTGCCGCTGCATCCGGTCGATACGGGTTGGCAATACGATAGCGCCCGCACACTGGGCGAAATGGACCTGTTCCAGTCCTATGCCTGGGGAATGCAAATCCTTGACGAACCAGCATTTTATCCACGTCCCTTGATCGGGCATTTCGCCAATGCCTACGGGTTTTGCGGTGGTATCTGGTATGACCACCACGCCGATATCGCCTTTACCTATGCGCTGAACGGCTTGGCGATGGGGGATGATGACGATGCCCTGCGCACCGAGGAACGCGCGATTTTCAGTTCAATTGCCGCGCTTGCCTAGGCACCGTAACGGGCCAGAAACGTGGTGACGGCCCCCTGCGCGATGCGTTGCTTTTCAGTGGCCGTGAATTTGTCAGAGATGTTAAAGACCATACGTGTGAACAAGTCCGCCTTGCACAGCTCGTGAAACTGGTCCGCGGCGAGGGTCAAATCGTCAATCGCCAGATCACCGCGTATCACGGCCTGTTCAAAATAGCTCACAAGCCGCCCGCGTATCAACGCGGGACCACTGTTGTAAAACTCGCGCCCCAATTCGGGGAAGCGGTCACTTTCGGCCACGCAAATGCGGAATATCCGTTGGCCAAATTCCGATGTGATAAAGTCGATCATGTGATCGGCAGCGGCGCGCAATACGGTGGCGACAGGCGCGGACATGTCGATCGTTTCGACCGCAAGGTCGGCTTGGCGGCAGCATTCGCCTTTGGCGACCTCCATGAACAACAGGCGCTTGTCGGGGAAGTAACTGTAAAGCGTGGCCTTGGACACGCCCGCGGCGCGCGCGATATCGTCAACGCTGGCCCCTTCAAAACCGCTGGCAAGAAACACCTCGGTCGCGCCCGCAAGGACTTGATCGAACTTGCGCCCCTTCTTGATGGTGTTGCTGCCGTCCGGCATGCGCGTCCTCCTGAATTGCCTAAGGATAAACTGTTTAGTTCAGTTTCGGCAAGCAGAATGGCACGTCATGCCGTAACGGCTTTTGGGTCAGCGGCCCGTCGTTGGGCAGGGCGCGGCCTGTGTGGCCGTGGCCGGATCACAAAGAGGGGCCGGTGTCATTTCATCGGCAAAGGTCATCGTCGGAAGCTGAAAGATAAACGAGTCAGCGGCGGCGGGCAGGGCAGAGGCAACAGCGAGGGCCGCAAGCAAAGCGATCAGAGCGTTTTTCATTTTGATTCTCCATAAGTGAACTGTTGGGTTCAGTTTCTAACTAAACTGGTTGGTTCAGTTTGCAAGCATAAAGTGAACCGACCAGTTCACTTATTTGACTTGCAGGTTGCTGTCGCTGGGTTACTTTAGAATGAATCTAAGAAGTGAGGTTTCTATGATCCCCGGAATTTCAACCCGCCGCCGTTTCCGCGATCTGTCCGAACAGGATATCCTTGCCCTGGCAATCTCGTCCGAGGAAGACGATGCGCGAATCTACCGCAGCTACGCCGAAATGTTGCGGGCGGATTTTCCGGCCTCGGCAACCGTGTTCGATGGCATGGCCGCCGAAGAAGATGAACACCGCCGCAAGCTGATTGACCTGCACGCCAAACGCTTTGGCGATGTGATCCCGTTGATCCGGCGCGAGCATGTATCCGGTTTCTATGCCCGCCGCCCGGTTTGGCTGATCGAGAACCTTGGCATTGACCGTATCCGCGACGAGGCCGCGCAGATGGAGCGCGATGCCGAACGGTTTTATCGTGCCGCCGCCGCCGTCACGACCGATGCCGACACGCGCAAGCTGCTGGGCGATCTGGCCGCTGCCGAGGCGGGCCATACCCGAACCGCCAACGCGCTTGAGGAACAGCATGTCGACGGTGATGCCCGCGACGAAGAGACCAGCGCCGCCCACCGTCAGTTTGTCCTCACCTGGGTGCAGCCGGGCCTTGCCGGATTGATGGACGGGTCTGTGTCGACGCTCGCACCGATCTTTGCCGTGGCCTTTGCCACGCAAAACACATGGACAACATTCCTTGTCGGGCTTGCAGCCTCGGTCGGTGCCGGTATCAGTATGGGTTTCACCGAAGCCGCCTCGGACGATGGCCAAATCTCGGGGCGCGGATCGCCACTGAAACGCGGCTTTGCATCCGGCATCATGACGACGATTGGCGGGCTGGGTCATGCGTTGCCCTACCTGATCGCCGACTTCTGGACCGCAACGGTCATCGCCATCATCGTCGTGTTTGTCGAACTTTGGGCCATCGCGTGGATCCAGAACCGCTATATGCAGACGCCGTTCTTTCGGGCTGCGTTTCAGGTGGTGCTGGGGGGTGCATTGGTGTTCGCAGCCGGCGTTTTGATCGGTTCGGGATAGTCGCGCCGCAAACTGCGTGCTAACCAACGCGCATGTGGGATATCTTTCTTCAGACAGTGCCGTTTTTTGCATTGATCGGCCTTGGTTACGGCGCAGGGCGCACAGGCTTTTTCACGCCCGAAGCCACCGCCTATCTGACCAAGTTCGTGTTCTATTTTGCCTTGTCGGCCATGCTTTTCCGGTTTTCCGCGAACCTGTCCTTGGCCGAGATTATCGACTGGCCGTTCATCTTTGCCTACCTCTGGGGAACCCTGACGATCTATCTGGTCGCCACCGGTGTCGCCCTGCTACGCAATCGCGGGGTCGAGGAAGCGGCCGTCGAGGCGCAATGCGCCGTTATCGGCAACGTCGGGTTTCTTGGCATTCCTATGCTGGTGTTGCTGTTGGGCGAAAACGCGATCGGCCCGATCATGTTGGTGCTAGCGATTGATCTGATCGTCTTTGGCAGCCTGATCGTGATCCTGATCACCGGGTCGCGGGACGGGCGGATGTCGTTTGGGGTGTTGCGCACGGTTGGTCTTGGTTTGCTCAAGAATCCGATGATCGTCGCGATTTCGTTGGGGTTGATTGTGTCTGGCCTGTCCTTGCCGATCCCAGCGCCTGTCAACCAGTTCCTGGCGATCCTCGGCGCGGCTGCAACGCCCGGCGCGCTGTTTGCAATTGGCGCATCCTTGGCGACAAAATCGGCCGAGCGGGTCTTTGTCGCAGGCTGGCTATCGTTCGCCAAGCTGGTTCTGCACCCTGCCGCCGTGGCCTTTGCCGCGTTGATCATGTTTCCGGTCGATGGTTATGCGGCGGGCGTGATGATCGCCGCCGCAGCCTTGCCAGTGGCGGGCAATGTCTACATCTTGGCGCAGCACTACGGGGTCGCGCCGCATCGCGTATCCGCCTCGATCCTGATTTCCACAGTGGCCAGCGTGCTGACCGTGTCAGTCGCCATTGCCCTGATCCAAGGCCTGTAACGGAGCAATCCATGACCGAAACGCCACCCACCTATACGCCCTTGCCGCTGCCCGACCGGCGCGAGATGTCCGACGATCAGATGCTGGATGCGGCGCAGGGGTTTTATGACCACATCAAGACCCGCCACACGATCCGTGACTATTCCGACCGGCCGGTGCCGGCAAAGGTGATCGCGTCTTGCATTCAGGCCGCAGGCACCGCGCCCAGCGGTGCGAACCAGCAGCCTTGGCATTTCGTGGCGATTTCCGATCCGGCGATGAAATCGCGCGTGCGTGCGGCGGCCGAAGAAGAGGAAGTCAAATTCTACGATGGTGGCGGCGGTGATGCCTGGCTCAAGGCGCTTGAACCCATCGGCACGGGCGCGGACAAGCCGCATCTGGATATCGCACCGTGGCTGATCGTGGTTTTTGCCCAGCGTTGGGGCGAACGTGATGGCGAACGGGTCAAGCATTACTATGTCCCCGAAAGTGTCGGGATCGCCACGGGGATGCTGATCACCGCGTTGCATACGGCGGGCCTGTCATGTCTGACCCATACGCCCAATCCGATGAAGTTCCTCAATGAACTATGCGACCGGCCCGACAGTGAAAAACCCATCATGATATTGGCCGTGGGCCACCCCAACGACGTGGCCACCGTGCCCGCCATCGCCAAAAAAAAGAAACCGCTGGACGAAATCATGACCGTCTATGCCGCCAAGGAGTAGCACCATGGAAACCCTCTCTGAAAACCGCTGTTTTGGTGGCACCCAAGGCGTTTACAGCCATCCGTCCAAGGTCTGCGGTGTGGACATGACGTTCGGGTTGTTCCTGCCCGAAGAGGCGGAACACGCACCCGTGCCGGTCCTGTGGTTTCTGTCGGGCCTGACCTGCACCCACGAAAATGCCATGACCAAAGCAGGCGCACAGGTCTGGGCGGCTGAACATGGCGTGGCCCTGTGTTTCTCCGATACCTCGCCGCGCGGCGAGGGTGTTGCCGACGACGATGCCTATGATCTGGGGCAGGGCGCGGGCTTCTACATCGACGCGACCGAGGAACCTTGGGCGAAAAACTTCAAGATGTGGAGCCATATCGCCGATGAACTGCCCGCCGTGCTGGGTGCGAATTTCGCCGTCGATATGGAGCGCCAGTCGATCACCGGTCATTCCATGGGTGGCCACGGCGCGCTGACCATGGCGATGGCCTTGCCGGGGAGGTTCAGGTCTGTGTCGGCCTTTGCGCCAATCTGCAACCCAACGCAAAGTGATTGGGGCCGCAAGCAGTTCGCGGCCTATTGGGGTGACGAAAAGAACTGGGGCCCGCATGACGCGACCCTGTTGATGCAGGGCGATGGTTTCGACGGCCCCATGCTGATCGACACCGGCACCGACGATCAGTTCTGGGATTTGCTGGGCACCGAAGCCTTTGCGAGCGCCATGACCTCGCGCCGCCAGCAAGGCCAGTTGCGCCTGCAAAAGGGCTATGATCATAGCTATTTCTTCATCAGCACCTTTATCGAGGATCACATAGCCTTTCACGCCGAGGCGCTTTATTCGTGAGCATCTACGTCGATGCCGATGCCTGCCCCGTCAAGGCCGAGGTCGAAAAGGTCGGCACCCGCCACCGTGTGCAGGTGTTCATTGTGTCCAACGGCGGCTTGCGGCCGTCGCAAAATCCATTGGTTGAAAACGTGATCGTGCCAGACGGGCCGGATGTGGCCGACATGTGGATCGCGGAGCGCGCGGGCGCGGGTGATGTCGTGATAACCGGTGACATCCCCTTGGCCGCACGTTGCGTTGAAAACGGCGCGCGCGTGCTGAAACACAACGGCGAGGCGCTGACCCAAGCCAATATCGGCAACATCCTTGCGACCCGTGATCTGATGGCCGACATCCGCGCCGCTGATCCATTCCGACAGGGCGGCGGCAAGGCATTCGGCAAGGCCGACAGATCGCGGTTTCTGGACGCGCTGGAACGCGAATTGCGCGCCGTGTCGCAAAGCGGCAAGACGGTTGGCTGATCGTAGGGTCATCTAAGGCGATGGTACGTCTGAATTCTCTTTCCCCGTTGATGCTTGGTGCACTGACCGCGACGGTTGCCGTGCTCTTTTTCTCGATCAACGATGTCGCCATCAAGTTCCTGAGCGGTGGCTACGCCCTGCATCAGGTCGTGTTGTTTCGCTCGCTGATCGGGTTGTGTTTTCTGGCGGCCATTATTGCGCCGTTTGCGGGCGGGTTTCGGGTGCTCCATACCAAGCGGCTGGGGATGCACATGCTGCGCGGCCTTTGCGTGGTGTTCGCCAACATGACGTTCTTTTTGGGCCTTGCCGCCATGCCATTGGCCGAGGCCGTCGCGATTTTTTTCGTCAGCCCGCTGGTGATTACCGTTTTTTCCGTCGTGTTCTTGGGCGAAACGGTTGGCCCGCGCCGCTGGGTCGCGGTGACTGTCGGGTTGCTGGGCGTTATCGTCATGTTGCGCCCCGGCACGCAGGCGTTTCAACTGGCATCCCTTTTGCCGCTTGCCGCTGCCTTCGGGTATGCGGCGCTTCATATGCTAACCCGCAAGATCGGCACGACCGAAACCGCTGCAACCATGTCGTTCTATATCCAGTTGATGTTCGTCCTCGTTTGTTTGGTCATGGGGCTGTTTTTTGGCGGCGGACAATTCGCGGACCAAAGCGATCCGTCGCTGGCGTTCCTGTTTCGCGCGTGGGTCTGGCCAGATCCGGCGGACTACGCCGTGTTGGTCCTGATCGGTGCGTCCTCGGCTATAGGCGGCTTTTGCATCTCGCAGGCCTACCGCGCGAGCGAGGCCGCATTGGTCGCCCCGTTCGAATATCTGGCGATGCCTCTGTCGATCCTTTGGGGGATCATGGTGTTCGGGGAATGGCCTGATTTCATCAGCTATTGCGGGATCGCGCTGATCCTCGGGTCGGGCCTTTATATGATCTGGCGCGAATGGCGTGTGGGCGCGCAGCTGGTCGATTCACCCAAGGCGCGGCGCTAGCCCTTTACCCGTCCGTCCGTTAGGATCACACAAGCGAAAACAGCAGGACACCGCATGCCAATCCAAGCCGTCATTTTTGATATCGGAAACGTGCTGATCGAATGGCAACCCGAGCGATTTTATGATGCCGTCATCGGAGAGGATCGCCGCCGCGCGTTCTTTGACGCGCTTGATCTGCACGCGATGAATGACGACGTGGATCGTGGCGCGCCGTTTCGCGACCGTATCTATGCCGAGGCCGAAAAGCACCCTGCGTGGCGCGATGAAATCCGCATGTGGCACGACCGCTGGTCCGACATGGCAACCCCGGCGATTGACCATTCCGTGCGGCTGTTGCGGGCTTTGCGCAGCAAAGGCGTGCCGGTCTTTGCCCTGACCAATTTCGGGGTCGAAACGTTCGAGATTGGCCGCGCTGCCTATCCGTTCCTTGACGAATTTGATCGGCATTATGTGTCGGGCCATATGCGGGTGATCAAGCCCGAACCGCTGATCTATGACATGGTCGAACAGGATTGTGGCATTGCCCCCGGCGCCTTGCTGTTTACCGATGACCGGATCGACAATATCAACGTGGCCGCCGCACGAGGCTGGCAAACGCATCTTTTCGATGGGCCGCAAGGATGGGCCGACCGGCTGGTTGCTGAAGGATTGCTGGGTGAAAAGGACGCACAATGACCGAAATGATCCCCTTTGCCGAAGGTGAAAAACGGCTTGACTGGCTGGCCCTGACCCGTGCAATCGCCGCCGGCCATGACCTGCCGGCCGCCAAGGTCGAGGACGTGTTTCTTTATCGCGACGATGATACCCTTCTGAACCGATCCGCATGGATCGACGGCATGGGGATCGCCGTAAAATGCGCGACAATCTTTCCGGCCAACCGCAATGTGGGCAAGCCCGCGATCGGTGGTGCGGTCAGCCTGTTTTCCGACAGTGATGGCAGCCTCGAGGCGATCCTTGATTTTCATCTCGTGACGAAATGGAAGACCGTGGGTGACAGCCTGCTGGCCGCCACGCGCCTTGCCCGGCCTGACAGCCGCAACATCCTGATCGTGGGCGCGGGGACGGTCGGGCGCGGGTTGTATCAGGCCTACTCCACCGCCTTTCCCGATGCCCATTTCAGCGTCTGGAACCGCTCGCCCGCCGGTGCGCAGGCTTTCCAGCTTGAATGCCCCGATGTTGCGATCGTTGACGATCTGGAAACCGCCGTGCGCGCCGCCGACATCGTCACATCCGCCACGATGACAACCGATCCGATCATCAAGGGCGAGTGGCTGCAAGCGGGCCAGCACATCGACCTGATCGGTGCCTATCGCCCCGACATGCGCGAGGCCGATGATAAGGCCATCACACGCGCCCGTGTCTTTGTCG
Organism: Octadecabacter sp. R77987; assembly: GCF_042466115.1. Classification (NCBI taxonomy): domain Bacteria; kingdom Pseudomonadati; phylum Pseudomonadota; class Alphaproteobacteria; order Rhodobacterales; family Roseobacteraceae; genus Octadecabacter; species Octadecabacter sp. R77987. The sequence goes on from NZ_JAXHBQ010000001.1 coordinate 2,279,213, forward strand.
ACAACCGCCACACCACGATGGATCATATCGGCGAGCTGAAAACGCCGCTGGTCGAAGGTGTGATCACCCGCGACCATGTGATCGCCGACTATTATGACCTGCAAGCGTTTCAACGCCATACTGATGCCGAAATTACCCTGTTCAAGAACGGCGGTGGCGCGCATCTGGACCTGATGGTCTGCCGCTACATTCTTGAGGCTTGGAAAGGGCAATAACATGGTCTGGTTCCTGCTGGTCCTGCTGGCGATCCTGATAATCCCCTTCGTATTCGAGGCGGCGCGCAAACCTGCTGACCCGACCAAAGCGCCAGGTGAAACAGTGCAGCTGTCCCAGGGCATCACACACTATCAGTGGATTGGCCCTGTGCGCGGCCCAGTGGTTGTGTGTATCCACGGGCTGACAACGCCGTCGCCCGCGTGGCACGGCGTGGCGGCCGGTTTGGGCCAGCTTGGCTATCGCGTGCTGGTCTATGATCTTTACGGTCGGGGGTTCTCGTCGGCGCCGACCGGTGCGCAAAATCGCGCGTTTTTCCTGCAACAACTGTCCGACCTTCTGGATGATCAAGGGCTGCAGGATGATCTGACACTTGTGGGCTATTCAATGGGGGGGGCCATCGCGACAGCATTTGCCGCCGACAACCCCGACAGAATGACGCGTGTGATCCTTGTGGCGCCCTCGGGCATCACCATGGCCGAAAGCAGGTTTTCGCGGTTCTGCCGCGAGGTGCCGCTGGTGGGTGATTGGTTGCATGGCGCGGCAGCCGAATGGCGCGCACGCGCCGCACTGGTGGTTTCGGGCGAGGATAGCGAAGTGCCGGGCTTGCACGCGGTGCAACTTGACCAGTTGAACAAAAAAGGGTTCCAGCGCGCTGTGCTGCAAAGCCGCCGGGGGATGCTGTCAGAGACACAGGAAACCGAACACCGCAAACTGGGCCATGATGGCATTCCGGTGATCGCGCTTTGGGGCGATCAGGATCAGGTGGTCCCGCTGCGCTCACTGGGTCAGTTGACCCAGTGGAACCGCGCCGTGCGTCAGGAAACCATCAAGGGCGCGGGCCATGGGCTGCCCTATACCCACGCGACGGAGGTTACGGAAATCCTGCGCGATGTGCTGCGCGAACGCGACTAGGCCGGGACGAGGTCGATGCGCTTTTCGCGGATCGGCAGGTGCACGATCGCACTGAACAGCCCGACCCCGACACCAACCCACCACACGGCGGTGTAGCTGCCGTAGATGTCATATAGCCGCCCGCCCAGCCAGACGCCCAGAAAGCTACCCAACTGGTGGCTAAAGAATACGATCCCGTAAAGCGTGCCCATGTAGCGCAAGCCATATAGATGCGCGACAAGCCCGCTTGTCAGCGGAACAGTCGCGAGCCACAGGCTGCCCATCAATGCGGAAAAGATCAGCACGGTCGCAGGAGTCATCGGCGTCATGATGAACCATGCTGCGATCACGGTGCGCCCCAGATAGATGCCTGCCAGCAGGTATTTCTTGGAATACCGCTTGCCTGCCCAGCCCGCCAGCAGCGTGCCGATGATATTGAATAACCCGATCAGTGAAATCGCCGCCGCCCCCAGCGCACTGGTCGTGGAAATGCCGATATTGGTCAGCATCCCGCCTACAGGGATTGTCGCGCAGGCCTCGGCCACAAAGGCTGGGAAGTGCGCCGTTATGAACGCCAGTTGATAGCCACAGGAAAAGAAGCCGATAAAGATCAGGGTGTAGGACGGATCCCTGAATGCGCGCGTCAGGATCGCGCCCATGCTTTCCTCAAGTTCGGCCTTGGAGGCGCTGACCGGTGCACGCATCATTGGCAGCACCATCAGCGAGGCAAGGATCAATCCGGCAAAGGTCACGAACACCATTTGCCAGGTCATATAACCCAGCAAGATTTCCGCCATCGGCGCGCCGAACACCTGTCCGGCAGATCCCGCAGCAGTCGCAATGGCCAGCGACATGGAGCGGTTTTCGTCACTTGAAGCACGCCCGACCACGGCGAGGATCACGCCAAACCCCGTGCCCGCAATCCCGAAACCCACCAGAACTTCATACATCTGGTGCGCGACAGGTGTGGTGGCACCCGACGACAGCAGCAGCCCCGCAGCATAGAACAGCGCGCCGAGGATGATTGCCTTGCGATCACCGATCTTTTCCGCGATCGCGCCAAAGATCGGCTGGCCAATCCCCCAGGCAAGGTTCTGGATCGCAATCGCCAGCGAAAAATCAGCGCGCATCCAGCCGAATTCCTCGGCAATCGGAATTTGGAACACACCAAAGGATGCGCGAATGGCAAACCCCATCATGACGATGATGCATCCTGCGATCAGGACGGGAGTGATCAGGGGGGCGTGGCTTTTCATCACGCGACAAGACGGCAGTTTACGAGGTTGGTCAATTCAGAAGTTGTGTGGTGTTGTGGAAAATCGCGGACCTTTGACCCTATGTTGCCAAACCTGCGAACCGTAGGCGCAAGCCACGTCATGCAATGCTGACCCCACCGTAAGGAGTTTCGACCCAAACCGGAGCGGCCACGCGACCTATGCTTAGGTGCGATTTGCAGACAAAAGGTGAATTCGCAGCAGGTGCGCACATGGCCGCTTTACTGCAATTTACAGACTTTAAGCTTGAGTTGCACCAAATCACACACACCGCGCGGTCAATACAGTCATAAAGTTCAACGCGCTTTCCACTCTTCCAACAGACCAATCCACTCTTGACCAATCGAGAAAGCGAAGAGCGCAGCCCATGCGTACCCGTCGGCAGAGTTTTTGGATACAAAGGCGGCTAAACTAAGAGTGGACCTGTCCGAAAACATGGGACCACTTCAGTATAGGCGGATTGATGCGCGATGTTGTTCCCAACGAGGTGCCGCGCAGACGTTGTGACGCTCAGGTCAAAGTCGTCGAACGTTCAACAGGTTTCGGGCAAGGTTTCTTGATGCGGCAGCGTCCCAGCCCAATACATCCTTCAGAAAGGTCAGGCCGCCTTGGCTGACTTCCCGCTGCGGCCAACCTGCCCGGACAACGGCACCTTTCCATCGGTATCCTGCGCCGCTATCACCATCCCATGACCGTGCAGGACGCATATCGCGACAAGATCGCCAAAGGCCAGCTTCACCACGATCCTGCGCAAGAGGACGTGCTGGACGAACTTGAGCGTATCCGCGCCGCCCTTGCCGCACCTGTCAAGCGCGGTGGGCTGTTTCGCAAGGCGCCACCACCGCCCAAGGGGCTTTACATGTGGGGCGGGGTCGGGCGCGGAAAATCCATGTTGATGGACCTGCTGTTCGGGCTCGTTGACGCCCCCAAACAGCGCGCACATTTCCATGCCTTCATGCAATGGGTCCACGAAGAAATGAATGACGCCCGCAAGCGCGGTGTCGATGATGCGATCGCGCCGGTCGCTGAAAAGCTGGCGGACAAGGTGCGTTTTCTGGCTTTTGATGAAATGCAGATCAGCGACATTACCGATGCGATGATCGTGGGCCGCCTGTTCACGGCGCTGATGGATGCGGGCGTGGTTGTCGTAACGACGTCAAACCGCCCGCCCGATGACCTCTATAAGGATGGGCTGAACCGGCAGCTGTTCCTGCCGTTCATTGCCCTGCTGCACAACCGGATGGTGATCCACGAACTGACCAGCGACACCGATTATCGGCAGGGGGTGCTGACCGGCACGCCCCGATATTTTACCCCCAACAACGCCGGCGCGCGCGCCAAGATTGACGCCCTGTGGGACGACCTGACACAAGGCAGTGCCGAACCGCTGACCCTGCGTGTCAAAGGGCGCGATGTCGTCATTCCGGGCTTTCACAATGGTGTCGCACGCGCGAGTTTTCACGACCTGTGCGGTCAACCTTTGGGTGCGGGCGACTATCTGGCACTGGCCGCCGCCGCACGCGTTCTGGTGCTGGAAGACATCCCCCGGCTAAGCCGCGCCAATTTCAACGAAGCCAAGCGGTTCGTGACCCTGATTGACGCCCTCTACGAGGCGCATGTGCAGCTGATCTGCTCGGCAGCTGCCGCGCCGGACATGCTTTATGTCGAGGGCGAAGGGGTTTTTGAATTTGAACGCACCGCCAGCCGGTTGCGCGAAATGCAAGGGGCTGGCTGGGGGCGTTAAACCTGGTTCGGGATCACCAGACGCTGGCCCGTGCGGATACGGTCAGGGCTGGAAAGGGTGCCGCGATTGGCCTCGAAAATGGCGGTGTATCGGTTTGCGTCACCAAAGAACTTGACCGCAATGGCACCAAGGCTGTCACCAGACTGCACCGTGTAGAACCGCGCTTGCACGGTTTCATCGGCACGCTGCACGATGCGCACCTCGACGCCCGCGGATTCATCAAGGTCAATCGCGGGGGCGGTATCAATCTGCCCGCCGGTCGCAACCGTTGCCTGCGCCACGATATCAGCCAGCAATACGGCCGTATCAACGCGCCCGTCCGACGTGACCAGAATTTCCGGCACGGCGACATCACCGCTGGCGGCTGCCGCGTTGATCAGCGCATCAATGTAGTCGTCTGACTGTCCCTCTTGCAAAGCCTGAACAACGATCGCATCCAGGGTCGGCCGCTGTGTGATTTCGGGCGCAGGCGCACCTGTCATCGCGGTGATGCTCGACAAAATGCCAGCCGTTGCATCGCGCATTTCGTCGCTTGCGGGTGCGGGCAAAGGCTCGGCCCCTGTCTGGACACCCAAACCGGCAAGGACGGCAGCTGTCGTGGCCTGCATCGAACTGTCGACGGTGGCGATTTGCGGTATGGCGCGCGGTGCGGGCGCGGCAACGGGTGTCGTCTCGGGTTCGGCCACTGCGGCTGTTTCGGGCGCAACAGGGGGCGCAAGCAGGGGGTCCGCAACTGCGCGGGTCACTTCGACGTCCTGCGTGACTTCGGGCGCCTGCGCGCGTTGGGCGTCATCACCGGGACGCAGGATGATAAATGCGCAAAGCGCGACAGCAAATGCAAACAGGGCAAGTGTGATGCGGATCATGGGCTTTGGTCCTTAGCCTTCGTTACGGGGTGTTGCGACCGTCAGGCCAAGTGAACGCCACGACTGCATGCCGCCACGATAGTAAGAAAGCTTGCCTGCCGGATATCCGGCGTCCAAGAGGCTCCGAATGGCGCGCGGGCTTTGATCACACCATGCGCCGTTACAAAACAGCAGCAAGGCGCGCGCTTGGGTGAAATCCAATGTGCCATCGGCCAGCTTTGCGGCCCCCAACGCGCGCAAAATGTCATCACGATAAGGGTTTGTTGCCTCAAGCGTGTGAAAGGGAACGTTCACAGCACCGGGGATTGTGCCCTGCACAAACCAGTCAGGCAGGCGGCTGTCGATCAAAAGGCCCGTGCCATCGGCAGCGTCCTGTTCCAGAAAACGGATCACTTCCAGTTCGCCCATGGTCGTGACGCCGTCGGCGACAATCATCGGCGTGATGCAAAACGGCGGGCATTCGCGGGATGTGCGGGCAAATTCGCCCGTCAGCGTGTTGGCGCTGTCCTGATTGCGCGCAATGGTGAACGTCTGCCCGTTGATCTCGAAAGAGGTTTGCGCCCGTGCCGGTGTGATCCGCACGTCCTGCGCGACGGCAATATTTGTTGTGAATACGCTGAAAACCAGCCCGATGGCTGTGAGATACCGCAACATTTGATTTCCCCCAAACATGACACACCATATTTTGTTGAATCCGCTGGCAGGCGGGGTGCGTTTAACTGCTCGCACAAGATGTAGTGTGGATTTGTATTGCAAGTCAAACCCGGATCGTGGGTGATGTCTGATCGATTCGACAAATATGCAACGCAAAACGGGCGAGCCTGAAACAAGAAGACGAGCTTGACGCTCGCCCTCTCGCCCTGCCAAAGGCTTGATCGGCCATAGCCGAACACCTGTTGGCGCTACACTAGGCGGAGGGGTGATTCGCCGTCAACCGGCTGATTCGGGAATCAGCAGCGTTTCATCATCACCCCGCGACAAAAGCGCCGCTCCGCCGCATTGCATTGCGGCACCAGCCGGAAAGACCGGAAATTCGGTATAACGATTGATGCTTGAAGCGGTGATGAAACGCCCGTTCACGCAAACATCCTGCGCATTTGTGCCTGAATTGAACCCGAAACCGGGGTTGCCGCAGTCATTGACCGACCCGTTGGCGTTCCAGGCTTGCCCATCGGCGCTGTTGTGCATCCCGCCGGTTGGAAAGGTCATTGTCACAGGGTCAAAGCGCAGATGCCAGGTTGTTGTCGGGGTCAGGTCTGACAGGTCCCACTGGCCCACTGGCAGGCTGCGGTGAAACCCCGTGATCGCGAATGCGGTCACATCGTCTTGGGTCACGATCCCGCCCAACGCATCGTCCGGTACGGTCATGCGGCCTGTCATGGTGTAATCGTTTGCGCCCACCCAGCAGAATTCAAAGTCCGCCGCCGCCACGGGACTGGCCAGTGCCAGCGTCAGGATCACCGTGCGGATCATGCGTTTTCGCGCAGGACATACCCCGCGAGATAAAGCGAGCCACAAATCAGAATGCGTGCATGGGGGTCTTTGGCGGTTATTGCGGCCAAAGCGGCGTCAAGGCTGGCAGCGACCTGCGTGTCCAGTCCTGCATCGCGTGCGGCTTTCGCCGTTACATCAGCGGGCAGCGTGTTCACCTCGTACGGAATTGAAATCGCCGTCAGACTTTGCGCGACTTTGGCAAGCGGCAAAAGGTAACCGCGAATGTCCTTGGTGTTCAGCATGCCGCACACCAGATGGGTGGGCCTGTTAGGCAAGGCCGCAAGCGTGCGCGCCAGCATCACACCGGCCGCCGGATTGTGCCCGCCGTCCAGCCACAGATCGGCGGGGCGAAAGCGGTCAGCGATCCGCCCTTGTGTCAGGTGCTGCATCCGCGCGGGCCAGAACACATCGGTCATTGCCGCCTCGCATGCGGCCTCGTTACATCCCAACTGGCGCAGCGCGGCGATTGCAGCGCCTGCATTGGTGATCTGGTGCGGGCCGGGTAGGGCGGGTAGCGGCAGATCCAACAGGCCGGTTTCATCCTGATAAACCAGCCGCCCGCGCTCCTCGCTCACTTGCCAGTGCTGCCCGTGGGCCAGCAGGGGTGCGCCCAAACGCGCGGCGCGCGCTTCGATCACCTCCATCGCATCGTCATGCTGCGGGCCCACCACGCAAGGCACACCGCGCTTGATGATCCCTGCCTTTTCGCCAGCGATTCCGGGTAGGGTGTCACCCAGAAACTGTTGGTGGTCCAGATCAACCGGCGTGATCACCGTAAGGGCGGGCGCATCAATCACGTTGGTCGCATCCAGCCGCCCGCCAAGCCCGACTTCAAGCAGGGTGTAATCCGCCGCGGTGCGGGCAAAGGCCAGCAACGCAGCGGCAGTGGTAATCTCGAAATAGGTGATATTGCCGCCACCGTTGGCGGCGTAACATTCATCCAGCACAGCGGTCAGATGATCCTCGGAAATCAATTCACCCGCCAGCCGGATCCGTTCGTGAAACCGCGCCAGGTGCGGCGAGGTATAGGCGTGCACGCGCTTGCCCGCCTGTTCCAGCCCGGCACGGATCATCGCTTGGGTGCTGCCCTTACCATTGGTGCCGGCAAGGTGGATGACGGGGGGCAGATCATTCTGCGGATTGCCAAGGGCGTCCAGCAATCGCCAGACCCGGTCAAGCGTGAGGTCGATCACCTTGGGATGCAGCGCCATCATCCGTGCAAGGATGACATCGGAACCGGCTGTCACTCTGCAGCGTCCTCGGCAGCGGTCTCATCAGCTTTGGGGTCAGGCGCAGGCAATTCGCCGGAAATCGCCGGATCAAGGCCCAGCAGCATCCGCGTGATCACGATCAGTTCGTCGCGCATTTCGGTGCGCGGCGTGACGCGGTCCAGCATCCCGTGGTCCAGCAGGTATTCGGCGCGCTGGAATCCTTCGGGCAGCTTTTCGCGGATCGTCTGTTCAATGACGCGCGGTCCGGCAAAACAGATCAGGGCGTTTGGTTCAGCGATATGCACATCCCCCAGCATCGCATAAGAGGCCGTCACACCGCCCGTTGTCGGGTGGGTCAGCACGACGATATAGGGCAGGCCTGCTTCTTTCAGCATCTCGACCGCGATCGTGGTCCGCGGCATTTGCATCAGGGCAAGAATGCCTTCCTGCATGCGTGCGCCGCCAGCGGCAGAAAACAGGATCAGCGGGCATTTCTTTAGCACGGCACGTTCGGCGGCGGCGATGATCGCGTTGCCCACATACATCGACATGGACCCGCCCATGAACGAAAAGTCCTGCGCGGCAGCCACAACGGGTGTGCGGCCGATCTCGCCCTCGGCGACCAGCATTGCATCCTTTTCACCGGTCGACTTTTGCGAAGCTTTCATGCGGTCGGGATAGCGCTTCTGGTCGCGGAAATGCAGCGGGTCGGCAGTGGGTTCCGGCACGGCGACTTCGGTGAAAATGCCGCCATCAAACAGCGCGCCAAAACGGTCACGCGGCGCGATATACATATGATGCCCGCAGTTGGTGCAGACATTCTGGTTATCCGACAATTCGCGGTGAAACAGCATCGTGCCGCATTCATCACATTTCGTCCAAAGGTTTTCCGGCACCTCGCGGCGCGAAAAGATCGAGTTGATCCGGGGACGGACGTAGTTGGAAATCCAGTTCATAGGGTCCTCGTGCGTTGCCGTTCCGAAATAAGGCGCGTTGTGGAGAAATGCAATCAGCCGCTTGTGGTGGTCGCGGCGGTCTTTTAGACCTTTGCCAACAGTTTTTGCGAAGGAACCCGCGATGTCAGCCGGAAAAGTCGATAAATCCAAACTCCCCAGCCGCTATGTGACCGAAGGCCCAGCCCGCGCGCCGCACCGCAGCTATATGTATGCGATGGGCGTAAGCGAGGAGGAAATCCACCAGCCATTGATCGGTGTGGCGACCTGCTGGAACGAAGCCGCGCCTTGCAACATCGCCCTGAACCGTCAGGCGCAATCGGTGAAAATGGGTGTGAAACACGCCAACGGCACGCCGCGCGAGTTTACGACCATTACGGTCACTGACGGGATCGCAATGGGCCACGAAGGGATGCGGTCATCGCTCGCATCGCGCGAGGCCATTGCCGACACCGTGGAACTGACAATGCGCGGGCATTGCTATGACGGGTTGGTTGGCCTTGCGGGTTGCGACAAATCCCTGCCCGGGATGATGATGGCCATGGTGCGCCTGAACGTGCCGTCTGTGTTTATCTATGGCGGGTCGATCCTACCGGGCCGTTTGAACGGCAAGGACGTGACCGTGCAGGATGTGTTCGAGGCCGTGGGCCAACATCAGGCGGGCAACATGACCGACGCCGAGCTTGAGATTCTGGAACGCGTGGCCTGCCCCACGTCCGGCGCTTGCGGTGGCCAGTTCACCGCCAATACGATGGCCTGTGTTTCCGAGGCAATCGGTCTTGCCCTTCTCAATTCGTCCGGCGCACCTGCCCCATACGAAAGCCGTGATCAATATGGCGTGGCATCCGGTGATGCGGTCATGAACCTGCTGGCCAAGAATATCCGTGCCCGCGATGTTGTGACTCGCAAATCGCTGGAAAACGCCGCGCGCGTTGTGGCCTGCACCGGCGGGTCGACAAACGCAGGTCTGCACCTACCCGCGATTGCGCACGAGGCCGGCATTGATTTCGACCTGTTCGATGTCTGCGACATCTTCCGTGACACGCCTTATTTCGTCGATCTGAAACCGGGCGGTCAGTATGTCGCCAAAGACCTTTACGAGGTCGGCGGCGTGCCTGTCGTGATGAAGGAGCTGCGCAAGGCCGGCCTGATCCACGAGGATTGCATCACCGCCAATGGCGTCACAATGGGCGAGGCGCTGGACAAGATCGAAGGCGAAGCTGACGGCAAGGTCATCTATTCCGTGCAAAACCCGATCAGCAAAACGGGTGGTGTGGTTGGCCTAAGCGGCAACATCGCCCCTGATGGTGCCATCGTCAAAGTCGCGGGCATGTCTGCTGAACAGCAGGTCTTTACCGGCCCGGCCCGCGTTTTTGAATGCGAAGAAGATGCATTCGAGGCCGTGAAAAAGCGCGAATACAAAGAAGGCGAAGTGCTGGTCATTCGCAACGAAGGGCCCGCAGGCGGCCCCGGAATGCGCGAAATGCTGGCGACCACGGCGGCCCTGTCCGGTCAGGGCATGGGCAAAAAGGTCGCGCTGATCACCGATGGCCGTTTCAGCGGCGCAACCCGCGGGTTCTGCGTGGGTCACGTTGGCCCCGAAGCGGCGCATGGTGGCCCCATCGCAATGCTGCAAAACGGCGACATGATCACGATCGACGCGATCAAGGGCAGCCTGAGCGTTGACCTGTCAGATGCCGAACTTGAAGGCCGAAAGGCCGACTGGAAAGGACCGCGCGAAACGATCTATGCCAGTGGTGCCATCTGGAAATTTGCGAAACTTGTGGGCTCTACGCGGTTGGGCGCGGTGACCCATCCGGGTGCCAAGGACGAACGCCACATCTATATGGATCTGTGATTTGGGCTTGATGCGCAGTCTGACACTGGGCGGGGCCTGTTTGGCCCTGTCCGCCTGTGACGAAACACTGCAATTCCCCGACCTTGCGACGATGTCGCTGGCCGGCGGGCGTGAAGATGCCACAACGGAAGGTATTCGCACGCTATCCCTTCTGGGTGGTGCGGCGCGGGCGCGCGGCCCTGATGGCTATTGTGTCGATCAAGGGGCCAGCCGTTCATCTGACGGCTTTGCGGTGATGGTGGGCTGTGCGTTGTTGGCACCCGAAGCGGCGGTGATGCCTGCCAAGGATGGCTTTATCACCGTGCAGTTTGGCGAAACCGGCACGGCCACGGTCGCAGGTTCCGAAGAAACCCTGCGCGCGTTCCTTGAAACAGATGCGGGCAAACGAGTGCTTGCAGGCACGGGCGAGGGCGATGACGTTACCCTGCATAACGTGGATATGGTTGCAGGCACCGTGACCGTGCATTTCACGGATCAGTCCGCAGGCAACGATGCGGGGCTTGAACCACGGTTGTGGCAAGGGTTCTTTGATGTGAACGGTCGCCTGACCACTGTGACTGTGCGCAGTTTCAGTCGCAATCCGCTGGCACCCCGCCAAGGCGCGGCCTTGCTTGACGCAACGATCCGCGAAATTCGCGCCGTGAACCCGCCAATCCCGCCGCAAGAAGGTTAAGGACTGTTTCCTTTTGGGAAACAGTTTGGCAGGTATAGTGCAACGGATGCCTGTGTGCCCCCTAAATACGAGATTCTGAATGTCCCGCCGTCTTGGCCTGATTGAAAAGCTGTTTCAGCGCCGCGCTCTTGCCAGATGGGCGCAAGCGGCCCGTTCTGCGGCCTCGACCGAATTGTCGGTCTTGCGCGGGCAACGGCAGCGTGCGCGTGCACTGCGTCAGAAACTTGATGAACTGACCTATATTGCCGACAGCCGCCTTGCCTTGCCGCATATTGGATCAAACGCTTTCGCCAAACCCGGCGGCACCGATTGGTCATGGCGTCCGCAACTTTGGCGTGGCCCGCTTGCCTCCAAGGGGATGGCCAGCGTCCCAAGCAAGACCATGCTGGGCAGTGAAGTGACCGTGTTTCATGATTGCCGGATTTCCGAACTGACCCTGCGCCAGTTGCGCAACACCCGCGAGGAAGACCTTGCGCCTTTTGGGCTGCGCATGGACGTGTTCCGCTTTGATGGTTCGTTCCTGAGCCTTGTTCTGGACCTGCCCAATGATGCGTGTGGTGGCCTCAAGAAACGTCACCTTGTGCGGCTTGATGCCATCATTGAAATGGAAAAGCCGCTGGAAATCTTTGCGCGGTTGAACATCAAACACGGCCCCAACACGGAACAGATCGTGCGTGAACTTCCGCTTCACGAAAGCGAAGTGATGGTCGAATTTGACCTTGCCTATACCAAACTCAACGAAAAGCGTGTCGAACGCATGTGGGTCGATCTGATCTTTGAAGGGCCGGAAATGAATCAGGTCACCATTCGGGATATTACCTTCTGCCGCCACCCGCGCGCCGAGCTTTAAGGAGGCTGCCATGAGCGATGTAACCCTCACCAAGACCCGCCTGTTTGAAGGAGTCTGGGAAGGTGTGCTGACCCATAAGGGCGATGGTGGTTTCCAGCCCGTGCTGCGTGTGACCCATCTGGACCAACCCGTTGACGGGGTCACAACCCACGAAGATCAGGCCGCCGGTCACTGGGTCGTGCGCGTGCCGGTGCCGGCCAACCTGATATCGGACGGGCTCCAGACCTTTGTGATCCGCGATTCCGCCAGTGATGATGTTCTGGCCAGCTTTGCCCTTTTGGCGGGTGATGCGCTTGCCGAAGATATCCGCGCCGAGATGAGCCTGCTGCGTGCCGAACTTGATATGCTGAAACAGGCGTTTCGCCGTCACTGTGTTGAAACGACCTGAACCGGCGCGACCTCGCGGAATATTTCACTTGGGCATTTGCGCGCAGGCTCTGTAACGTTGCGCCATGGCTTATGATTACGAAGATCTCTACCGCGATACGCCGGACGCGCTGGGCGCGCCCAACGCAGACATTGCCGCATTCTTTGATGGGCGGGCGGGGCCGTTGCGCGTGCTTGATATCGGCTGCGGACAGGGGCGCGATGCCCTGCCGGTCGCGCGACAGGGCCACCATGTGCATGGTGTCGATCTGTCGCCCAGCGGCGTGCGTGACATGGTGCAGGTCGCCCGGGCTGAAGGACTGGATGTGACCGGACAGGTTGCCGACCTTGCCGGTTACACACCTGACGGCACCTATGATGTGCTGCTGATTGATCGCACCCTGCACATGCTTGCCGCGGCACCCCGCCACGCCGTTCTGGCGCGGCTGTTGACCCACCTGCGCGCCGATGGCTGGTTGTTGCTGGTGGACGAAAAATCAAACATGGCGGGTTTGCGCGCTGTGATGCATGCCGATTCTGCGGATTGGTCCGTGATCAGGGAAAAGGCCGGACTGTTGTTTGCGCAGCGCCGGACCTGACGCCGCGTTGCGCGTGACCTTTGCGTCAACCCGCGCCAAAGTGGCCCCAACAACCGGAGCCACGCCATGTCAGATTATCCCCACCTCCTTGCCCCGCTTGATCTGGGTTTCACCACACTGAAGAACCGCGTGTTGATGGGGTCGATGCACACAGGGCTTGAGGAAACCAAAGACTGGAACCGTGTTGCGGAGTTTTACGCTGAACGGGCGCGCGGCGGTGTTGGCCTGATGGTCACAGGAGGCATGGCCCCGAACCGTGAAGGCGGCGTTTTCCCCGGCGCGGCGGGCCTGTTCAGTGATCAGGACATTGAAAACCACCGCATCGTCACCGACCGTGTGCATGGCGCGGATGGCAAGATTGCCATGCAGATCCTGCACGCGGGCCGCTATGCCTATAGCCCCGAATGTGTCGCGCCCAGCCCGGTAAAGTCGCCCATCTCGCCCTTTCCCCCCAAAGAACTGGACGAGGACGGCATCGAAAAGCAGATCAGCGATATCGTCACCGCTGCCACGCGCGCACAGCAAGCGGGCTATGACGGGGTCGAGGTGATGGGATCGGAGGGGTATTTCCTCAACCAGTTCCTTGTGACCCATACCAACAAGCGCACAGACCACTGGGGCGGATCGTATGAAAACCGGATGCGCCTGCCCGTCGAAGTCGTGCGCCGTGTCCGCGCCGCTGTCGGCCCCGATTTCATCGTGATTTACCGCCTGTCGATGATCGATCTGATCCCGAACGGGTCCACCTGGGACGAGGTCGTGACGCTGGCCCGCGCGATTGAAACGGCGGGTGCCACGATCCTGAACACCGGCATCGGCTGGCACGAGGCCCGCATCCCGACCATCGCCACATCCGTGCCGCGCCGTGCCTTCACATGGGTCACAAAGAAACTGATGGGGCAGGTGGGCATTCCGGTGATCACCTCAAACCGGATCAACACGCCGCAAGTGGGCGAAGACGTGCTGGCCGATGGCTGCGCCGATATGGTCAGCATGGCGCGCCCGTTTCTGGCCGATCCGCATTTCGTCGCCAAGGCGGCGGCGGGCAAAGCGGCGGAAATTGCGCCCTGCATCGCCTGTAACCAGGCCTGCCTTGATCACACATTCAGCGGCAAGATGAGCACCTGTCTGGTGAACCCGCAGGCCTGCCATGAAACCGAACTGGTGATCGCGCCGGCCACTGCCGCGAAATCCATCGCCGTGGTTGGTGCTGGTCCCGCGGGCCTGTCCGCCGCGATCACGGCTGCGGAACGCGGGCACGCCGTCACCCTGTTCGACAAGGCAGATGAAATCGGCGGCCAGTTGAACATGGCCAAACAGGTGCCCGGCAAAGAGGAATTCTGGGGTCTGGTGGATTATTACCGTGCGATGGTCGCCAAAACGGGCGTAACTCTGCGCCTTGGCACCACCGCCACCGCCGACGATCTGGCGGGTTTTGACGAGGTGATCATCGCCACAGGCGTCATCCCCCGCGACCCCGCAATCCCCGGGCAAGACGGCCCCAACGTGCTTTCCTATATCGACGTGCTGCGTGGCAAGGCGCCGGTCGGCAAGCGCGTGGCGATCATCGGCGCGGGCGGGATCGGGTTTGACGTGGCCGAGTTTCTGGTCACAGACGACAGCCCGACCGAGGATTTGCAGGAATGGCTGCAAGAATGGGGCGTCGGTGATCCCGAACAGCAACGCGGCGGCTTGCGCCCCGAAGGCCCGCAGCCTGACGCAGCGGTGCGCGAGGTGACGCTGCTGCAACGCAAGGCGCAAAAGCTGGGCAAGGGATTGGGCAAGACCACAGGCTGGATCCACCGCGCCGCGCTCAAGATGAAGAACGTCGAAATGATCGGCGGCGTGAACTACGAACGGATCGACGCGGACGGGCTGCACGTGTCATTCGGCGAGGTCCGCGAGCGGCCCACGTTGATCGCCGTGGACACTGTGGTCCTCTGCGCCGGACAACTGCCCGAACGCACACTGGCCGACGACCTGACCGCACGGGGCGTAACGCCCCACATTATCGGCGGCGCAGACGTGGCCGCCGAACTCGACGCCAAGCGCGCGATTGATCAGGGGACACGGCTGGCGGCAGCGTTTTAGCCGCCGCGCAAATTGCGCGCTCGCGCCCTGACCGAAGCCGCCTTGTCACCCTCTGCCTGCGCACGGGCCTCTGCGGCCGATGCCGCGTAGGCGGGGTGCTGTTCAGCCAGATGCACAAGCGCATTCAACCCCCATGCGCGCAGGAAAGGGCGCGGATGATCTGCCAGCCCTTTGGTCCATTCGAAAACCTTTTTCGCCTTGGTGTCTGGGATATCAAGGTATGGCAGCGATTGGGCGAAATGCAGCTTGACCTGCCAGGTTGGCAAATCGGGAAGGGCACCAATAACCCGGTTGACCAACGGCGGGGCTACAACGGCTTTGCGTTCCAATGCATGCTTCAGCAGCCAGCTTGCCCCCTCGACAACCGTGGCGTTTTCGCTTTGGCAAAGGGCGATCAGATCAGCGATGAACCCGTCATCTGAGCCGAACTTAGCAAACGCAGCGTTCAAGGACGTAGTGTCTGCCCCGTCATATCGTTCAAGGTAAATGGCCAGATCATCTGCCATATTTTCGCGCCCCGCGTTGCAAATCACCGGGCAATCATGCCCTTTGCAACCCATTCGGCAAAGCAGGAAACCCACCGTTTCCCTGTTTCCTGCCTCGCAACAGTCCTGCGAATACCCCGCAATTGTCAGGCCCGTGTCCAAGTCCTGCCCGATTTGAGGGCGATACAAATCCTCGAACAAAGACGCAAACCGAGGAACGAGAATGGATCGCCTGACCGAAATGGAAGCCTTTGCCACAGTGGTGGATCAAGGCGGATTTACCGACGCGGCCAAGAAGATGGGGATTTCAAAATCCGCTGTCTCCAAGCACGTATCCTCACTTGAGGCCCGCCTTGGCGCGCGCCTTTTGAACCGGACAACGCGCCGTGTCAGCCCCACGGAAATCGGGCTTGCCTATTACGACCGCGCACGCCGTGTGTTGAATGACGCTGGCGAAGCGGATGCGCTGGTCACATCCATGCAATCTGCGCCTTCAGGTCTGTTGCGGATCAGTGTGGCGACAGATTTTGGCGTCAATCACCTGTCTCCCGTATTGGGCGATTTCCTGACCGAATTCCCTGATATTACGGTGAACATGGTCCTCAACAACCGCTTTGTTGAACTGATCAGCGAAGGGTTCGACATGGCGATCCGCATTGGCGAACTTGAGGACAGCACCCTGCGTGCCCGCAAGCTGACCGAAACCAGCCGCCGGATGATCGCCAGCCCTGCCTATTTCGAAAAGCACGGTCGCCCTGAAAAAATCGACGATCTGAACGAGCACAAACTGCTGCACTATTCCAATCAGGCAAATTCCGCTGTGTGGAAGCTTACAGCCCCGTCGGGCGAAAAGCGTCAGGTCCGCACCGCGGGTGGTCTGACAGTGAATGACGGACAATCCCTTCTGAACGCCGCGATCAGCGGTCTTGGTATCGCCTATCTCCCCAGCTTCCTTTACGCGGATGCGATGGCACAGGGGCTGGTCGTAGATGCGATCCCCGAACTGCCGATGGATACCCAAGGCATTTATGCCGTCTATCCGCCGGGCCGTTTCACACAGCCCAAAGTGCGCGCATTCATTGATTTCCTTGTCCATTCCTTTGCCGAAAAAGGGCCGGACGCCTGGTAACGACACAACATGATCCCATAGGGTGCAACGCCCCACTTAACGCAGCCTTCGGGCTGCGTTTTTTTGTGTGGGGATGGGTCAAGACCCATCTTTCGGGCGAAATTGTAAGGTGGGTCTTAACCCACGCCGCCGATACGGGGCGCGTCGACACAGGCATGCCGGGCGCATTCCAGTTCAATCGTCGTATGCCTGATCCCGAATTGTCCAGCCAGCCGCACTTTGATCGCTTTTTTCAACGCATCTGCGGCGGCCCATTCACCGCCCCATACCACCACATGCGCCTGAAAGGCTGGCGCGTGTTCCTGCATTTGCCACAGATGCGCCTGATGAACATCCGTCACCCCATCCACATCCTTGACGGCGGCAATCACGTCCTCAATGGCCAGATCATCGGGTGCGCCCAGCATCAAAATGCGGATCACCCCACCAATTTCGCCAAACGACATCCAAAGAATATAACCGGCGATCAATAGCGTCACCGCCGGATCGACCAGCCGCCAGTCATAAAGCAGGATCAGCGTCCCCGCGATAATCACGGCGATGGATGCGGCCGCATCGGCCAGATTGTGCAGGAACGCAGCGCGGATATTGACGCTGTCCTTGGCCATCGAAAACGTCAGCAAGGCTGTGATCAGGTCGATAACCAAGGCAAGACCGGCCAGTATCACCACCAGCCAGCCGTCAACGGGCTGCGGATCGAACAACCGCCACACGGCCTCGTAAGCCAGATAAATTCCAATGATAATCAACGTGGTATAATTGATCAGCGCCGCGACGACCTCGATCCGGCCATAGCCAAAGGGCATGTCCGCATTGGCCGGGCGACGCGCAATCTTGCGGGCGGCAAATGCAATCACCAGTGACATCGCATCCGACAGGTTGTGAATAGCGTCCGCGATCAGCGCCATGCTGCCCGCAATGATACCCCCGATAATCTGCGCGACCGTCAGCAGCAGGTTCACAGCGATCGCGGCCCCGACCCTGCGGTCGCCCGTATTTGCGTCAATCTTGTGATGATGATGTCCGGCCATGGTCATTCCTTGCAATGCGTTCAATACCTATCTAATGTCTCTAGTCACTAGAGGTTCAAGAGGTTTCCAAACATGCTTTCAATTGGCCAGCTGTCCACGAAAACCGGTGTGAAAATCCCGACGATCCGCTATTACGAAGACATCGGGTTGATCGAAAACGCGGGCCGTAGCGCGGGAAACCAGCGCCGCTATGACGACGCTGGCCTGCGCCGCCTTGCCTTTGTCAAACACGCGCGCGACCTTGGCTTGCCGCTGGAAGCAATCCGCGAGCTGATTGCATTGGATCACGGGGCAGACCAGCCTTGCGCCGATGCCCACCGGATAGCGGCGGATCACCTGCAACATCTGCGCGACCGGATTGCGCGGCTGCAACGGCTGGAACAGGAACTTGCACGTATCACCGCGCTCCACGATTCCGGCAAGGCGTCAAATTGTCAGGTGATCGCCGCCCTTGCCGATCACAACCAATGTGCAACGACCCATTAGTCGGTCGAGATCAGGATCACCTCGACCCGGCGGTTTGCCTCGCGCCCTTCGGGCGTCAGGTTGGCGCGCACGGGCGATAAGAACCCCATGCCTTCGGCCTGTAGCTGCGCGCGGGCCACGCCGTAATCACTGACCAGCCGTTCAAGCACCGATCCCGCGCGCCGTTTGGACAGCGCGATATTGCCATCAAGCGACCCTTCGGAATCCGTATGCCCGACCAGGGCCACGACCCGCGCAGGGTGCGCGGCCAGATAATCGGCCAATGTTTGCAATGATGCATATGCCCCACCGGCCAGCTGGGCCGAGCCGGTTTCAAATGTCAAATCCGTGAGAATGACATGCCCGTCCTGTTCCAGCGCACCCGCGAAATCGCCCGTCGGTGCGACTGTGGTGGCGCGCAGGTCCGGTGCGCTGGTTTCAGCGATTGCACGGTCAGTGGGTGCACCAACGCGCGTGACCTGCACAAATCCGGCACTACTGCTTCTGCTGACCAAGAGGCTGACAAGTTCGTTGCCTGCACCGCTGTCACGCCGCGCCGCGAGATACTGAAAATCGCCAAGATCGACATGCATGTCCGGTGCCGGAATGACATCAAGGGCAAAGCGGAAATCGAACCCGCCGCAGCCTTCGGTTTCGCAACTGAACACAACCTCGAACCCGTCTTCGCGCAACTGATCGCGCAGCGGCGCAAGAATCTGCAACGTCGTCAACCGGCTTGCATCAATGCGCCACGCCTGGCGTGTGACTTCGCCCTCACCGGTCAGAACGGGTATCTGCCCCTGATCCCACGCACCCACAGGCATGGCATAGCTGCCAATTGGTTCAACGGTTTGGGCACGCAGGTCGGTGTTGCCCGGAAACGCGAGCGTCACCGCCCGCGCAACGCCGGGCAGGCACATCAGCACGATAGCCATCGCCCGACAGGTAAATGCAACTGACCTGGACCTCATCACGCCTCGTTCAGAATACGATAGTGGTAGTGTCCCACAACCGACATACCAAGGGAAGCATAGAGGGCGCGGGACGCCGCATTGGCCTTGGTTGTCACCAACGTCAACGCATCTGCACCTTGCGCCTGCGCCCAAAGGGCTGCGGCAACGGTCATCTGCCGTGCCAACCCCTTGCGGCGAAACACGCGCTGCACCTCAAGCGCGTGGATCATCGCGCAGCCTGCGCTGATCCCCACATAGGCGGTCCCGGCAGGATGATCGCCAATCCGCCCCAGAATCGTTGTTTTCGCACAGGTGGCGCGTTGCATCACAGCCAGGCGCCCGGCACCAATCCCGCCCTCGGCCCAAATCTCGCGCTGGGTGGCAAGGGGTGGCCAAACCTCGAATGTGCGTAATTCCGGCGGGCGTTGCAGCGTCATGGCGGCAAGCGGCGCGGCAAACATCACCACAGGGTCCTTGACGACATACCCGCGCCCTTCAAGGGATTGATCAAGCCCCGCATCGCCATCGCGGATCATGAACAGCGGTGTCTGCCCAAGCGCGCGCATCGCTGCCTCGGCCGCGCCAATCTCGGCCCCCTCGTCCAGTAGCGTCGCAGCCGAAACGCGGCTGCCACCACCCTGTCCATCGCGCATAATCCAACCCGATTGTTCAAACCCGCGCGCCGCAGGCCAGGTTTCGTCAATCACACGGTAAAGGGTGGCCGTATCAGGCAGTGTCATTCGGGAAACAACCCCGCCAGTCGCACCATCGCGGCGTCAATCGCCGCCGCATCGCTGCCACGGATCACGATATTTGACCCATAGGCACCATCCTTTTGAAACGGGTAAGACCCGATCGACAGCATCGGGAAATCCGCATCCAACTGTGCCAACGGCCCCGCGATGTCACCTTCTCCACGGTTGATCCGTAGGGTCTGGGACAAGAGCGGCGCACCGCCTGTCATGGTGGGCAAAACGCTGGCCACCATCGCCTGAAACACCGATGGCACACCAGCCATCACATGCACGTTGCCAAGGGTAAAACCGGGGGCGACCGATACCGGATTTTCAATCAGCACCGCATCGTCGGGAATGCGCGCCATGCGCTTGCGGGCCGCGTTGAAGTCTGACCCCTGCCGGTCGTAATGCGCCTGCAACAGGGCAGCCGCATCGGCGCGCAGGTCGATGTGTTTGTCGAATGCGGCGGCAATGCAATCAGCTGTGATATCATCATGTGTCGGGCCGATCCCGCCGCTGGTGATGACGTGATCATACGCAGATGACAGCGCCTGCACGGCTGCGATGATCGCATCGCGGTCATCGCTGACCACCCGCACCTCTTTCAGGTCGACGCCGATCTTGGCCAGTTCGCCCGACAGGAAATACATATTCGCATCCCGCGTGCGTCCCGACAGGATTTCATCCCCGATTACAAGCATGGCGGCGGTTGGGTTTGGCATGGCGCTTCTCCTTTGGGCTTGGCTTGGGTATAGGTCCGGCCCATGCAGTTTTCCACTCCTCTTGTCGCGGGTCGGCTGATCCGGCGTTACATGCGGTTTCTGGCCGATGTCGAACTGGACAGCGGCGACGTGATCAAGGCCCATTGTCCCAATCCCGGTTCGATGATGGGCCTGAAAGACGCAGGTCTGCGCGTCTGGTTGGAACGCAATGACGACCCGAGGAAAAAGCTGGATTATGGCTGGCGCCTGATCGAACTGGGCGACACATGGGTCGGGATCGACACCGGTCTTGCCAACAGGGTGGTGGGCGAAGGGTTGGCGGCGGGCCTTGTGCCACAGCTTGCCGGATTCGAAACCATCCGGCCCGAAGTGAAATACGGGACCAACAGCCGGATTGATTTCCTGCTGCAAGGGGCAGGGCCGGACACCTATGTCGAGGTTAAAAGCGTGACCTTGTCGCGCCAGAACGGCCTTGCGGAATTTCCCGACAGCGTGACGGCGCGGGGGGCGAAACATCTGCGTGAACTGGCCGATATGGCGCGCGCAAGACATCGCGCGGTCATGTTGTTCCTTGTGCAACGCACTGATTGCACCCGTGTGACCCTTGCCGGTGATATCGACCCGGCCTATGCCGCCGCATTCCACATGGCCACACAGGCGGGCGTTGAGGTGATCTGCTACAGCGCAAATATCAGCGCGCATGGCATCACCCTTGGTGCGCCGTTGCCGTTCACGCAGCCCTAGAACTTTGTCGGCACATGGCCTAAATAGCCCCAGAACGGCAAAAGGAACGGCGACGTGGACGAACCCAAAGGACGGCTGACCAAAGACGGCATTCGCATCTATGGCGAGGCCGATTTTGCAGGGATGCATGTTGCCGGAAAGCTGGCGGCGCAAATCCTTGACGAAATCGCGCAACATGTCTTTGTCGGCCAGACCACCGGCGAGATTGACCGCCTGATCACGCAAATGGTCGATGACGCGGGCGCCAAAAGTGCCACCATCGGTTATCGCGGCTACCAGCATGCCAGCTGCATCAGCGTGAACCACGTGGTTTGCCACGGCATTCCCGGCGACAAGAAACTGAAGGACGGCGATATCCTGAACATTGACGTGACGGTGATCGTCGATGGCTGGTTCGGCGACACAAGCCGGATGTATGTTGCCGGAAATCTGTCGCGCAAGTCCGAACGGTTGATCGAGGTTACACACGATGCCCTGATGTATGGGATCGAGGCCGCGCGCCCCGGCAATACCTTTGGCGATATCGGCCACGCGATCCAATCCTACGTGGAAGGTCAGCGCATGTCGGTCGTGCGCGATTTCTGCGGGCATGGGCTGGGCCGTGTGTTCCATGCGCCGCCCAACGTGCTGCACTATGGTCGCGCGGGCACGGGTGTTGTGCTCGAAGAAGGCATGTTCTTTACCATCGAACCGATGGTGAACCTTGGCCGTCCAGAAACCAAGGTGCTGGCCGATGACTGGACAGCCGTCACCCGCGACAAATCCCTGTCGGCGCAGTTTGAACATTCGATCGGTGTGACGTCCGGCGCGCCGGAGATATTCACCCTCTCCCCCGCCGGTAAATTCCACCCGACCTACGGCTAAGGTGCGCCCAACAGCGTGATATGCGTGTCGCCATAGCGGCGCTGATCATGCAGGGTGAACCCTTGGGGTGCGGGTTGTGGCGCGCTTTCTTCCCAGACAATCAGGGCATCGGCGGTCAGCCAGCCCCCCGCCTGCGCGGCCGTCAGCGCGACCAGCCCCAGCCCCTGGCCATAGGGCGGATCAAGGAACACAAGATCACAGGGCGCACCGGAATTGGGCGGCAAGTGCCGCGCATCGCGGGTGATCAGGGTGCAGTCATCGCCTCGCCTTATCTTGGCGATATTCTCGCGGATCAGCTTTTGCGCCACGCGCCCGTCATCAACAAACGTAGCGTGCACGGCGCCCCGTGATAGCGCCTCAAGCCCCAGTGCGCCGGTGCCTGCGAACAGGTCCAGCACGCGCGCACCTTCTGGGTAGCCATAGCCCAACAGCACCGAAAACAGGCTTTCGCGCACGCGATCAGGCGTGGGGCGCAGATGCGCGCCCGCGTCCCCTTTGCCGACCGATGCCAGCGTCAAACCGCGATGCTGTCCGGCAATGATCCTCACGCGCGCAACAGCGCTTTCATATCGGTCGCCGGATCGGTGATCATCGCAGGATCAGGCGATTTTCCTGCCTCGATCAACCGCTTGCCGACCATATAGTCGCGCGGGTCGTTCATCGCGTCCACCGCGATCAGCTGCCCGCCACGATAATACCAATGGGATTGCCCGCCGTGTTCGCCGCGGCGCAGATGCACCGCGTCATAACCCGCGTTCAGCCCGGCGATTTGCAGCTTGCAGTCGAACTGGTCCGACCAGAACCACGGTTTTGCATGATAAGGCACATCGCCACCCATCATGTTTTGCGCGACCACTTCAGCCTGATCAATCGCATTGCCGACACTTTCCAACCGGATACGTGTGCCGTTGAAATCGAACGAGGCACAGTCACCCGCCGCCCAGATATGCGGATCGGACGTGCGGCCATGCAGGTCGGTCGCGATCCCGTTGTCGATGGTCAGCCCCGCACTTTCTGCCAGAATGCCGGCGGGGGTAATGCCCACGCCGACAATCGCGAAATCCACCTGCAATTCACTGCCATCGCTAAGACGCGCGCCCGTAACACGCGTGTCACCCTGCAAACGGTCAAGGCCGACACCTTCGCGGATATCAACGCCGTGTTCACGGTGCAGGGTGCGGAAATAGTCAGACGTTTCGGGGCAGGCGACACGTTGCAAGATCCGGTCGGCCATTTCTACCAGCGTCACATGCAGCCCCTTTTTCGCAGCGACCGCTGCTGCCTCGAGGCCGATATAGCCGCCACCAATGATCAGCACGCGGCGACCGGCCATAAATTCAGGCGCCATCGCATCGGCATCCTGCAAATCGCGCACGGTATAAACGCCGTCCAGATTGCCACCGATTGCGGCAGGCAAAGTGCGCGGGTGCGATCCGGTGGTCAGGGCCAACGCGTCATAGGGCATCGTTTCGCCACCCTCCAGCGTAAGAACCCGCGCCGCCGGATCAATCGCAACAGCACGTGTGCCGGTGCGCAGGGTGATGTTTTGATCCGCATAAAATTCCGCAGGGCGCAGGTATAGCCGCGCTTCCTCCATCTCGCCCAGAAGATAAGCTTTGGACAGGGGCGGGCGCTGGTAGGGTGGCACGGGTTCGGCCCCGATCAGGGTAATGTCGCCGTCAAAACCGGCACTGCGCAGTTTCGCCACAAGAGACGCTCCGGCCTGCCCGCCGCCTACGATAACAAATTGTGGCATTTCACGCCTCCCGACTGGTTGTCCGACCGCCAAACGCTATATTGAGGGGCAACGTAAACGCAATTCCCCAATGAGGTGAAACATGACAATTTCCCAAGGCGACACCCTTCCCGATGCCACGCTTTACCAGATGGGCAGCGACGGGCCGGAATCCGTGCAACTGTCCAGCCTGACCAAGGGCCGCAAAGTCGTGATCTTTGCGCTGCCCGGTGCCTATACGGGCACCTGCACCACGGCGCATGTGCCCAGCTTCATGCGCACCCGCGACCAGTTCGCGGCCAAAGGCGTGGATGATGTGATCTGTATCAGCGTCAACGACCCGTTCGTGATGGGCGCTTGGGGTGACAACACGGGGGCAACGGCGGCCGGCATCAAGATGCTGGGCGACAGCGCGTCAGAACTTACCAAGGCGATCGGCATGGATTTTTCCGCCCCGCCCGCTGGCCTGATCGACCGATCCAAGCGGTTTGCGATGCTGGTGGATGACGGCGTGGTCAAGATACTCAACGAGGAAAGCAACCCCGGCGAATGCGAGATTTCAGCGGGTGAAACCCTGCTGGACCAGATGTAAGACAGAGGGGGCGCCGATTGCGGCGCCCTTTGCGGACGAAGCGGGCGTTGCAGTTTTCGCGCATTTCTCAAAGACGAGCGCAACCGGCGCGCATGCGCCAAGCCCGACCTCCCCCACGGGAGGGCTTTCCCGTTTCGGCTGCTACGCTTGGCACTCATGTGGTTTCTTGGAACGACCGCCTGCTCAAACCTGATGGCCCTCCCGAGGTCGGGCTTGGCGCATCCACGCCTAAGTCACTTTGCACTCAAAGCAGTCATCGCGCTCTGGGCCCGCTACGGGATCACGGGTGCATCGTTCACTGCAAAGGGCGCCCATCGCGGCGCCCCTTTCATCCGGCGATCGCATCCATCTTGCGTGCCAGTTTGACGTCCAGTTCGCCTAGCCCGCCGGTGTCATGGGTTGTCAGCCCCACGTTGACGGTCTTGTAGACATTGGACCATTCGGGATGGTGGTTCAGCTTTTCCGCCCAGATCGCCGCCTGGGTCATGAACCCGAAGGCGGCGACGAAGTTGGCAAAGACAAATTCCTTCTCCAATCGCGTGCTATCGGCATTCAATTCCCAGCCATTCGCGACCAGTTCCTGCACATCGTCGTTGAAATCACTCATTGATGGTCCTCCTTGTCTGTTTTGCGAAACGGGCCGTAAGAGGTGAGGATCTCGATATCCTCTCCCACTGCATTGCGCTCGGCCTCAAGGTAGTTCGCCACGGCCGCACGAAAACCCGCATCCCCAAACCAGTGCAACGAATGGGTCGTCACGGGCATATATCCGCGCGCGAGTTTGTGTTCGCCCTGCGCGCCTGCCTCGACCAGACCCAGCCCGTGACGGATCGCATAATCTATCGCCTGATAGTAACACACTTCGAAATGCAGGCAGGCGTGGTGTTCGCGGCACCCCCAGTAGCGGCCATAAAGCGTATCGCGCCCGATCATGTTCAGCGCCCCTGCGACAGGCACGCCATCACGTTGGGCAAGGATCAGCAGAATGTCGTCGCGCAGGGTATCCTGCGCGATATCGAAAAACCGCCGCGTCAAATAGGGCGTGCCCCATTTGCGCCCGCCCGTATCCTGATAGAACTGCCAGATATGGTCCCAATGGTGCGGTTCGATCTGATCACCGGTCAGCGTCACGATTTCGCCGCCAAACGCTTGGGCCGTTGCGCGTTCCTTGCGGATATTCTTGCGCTTGCGGGCCGAAAGCTGCGCCAGAAAGGCGTCAAAATCTGCATAGCCCTGATTGCGCCAGCGAAATTGCTGGCTGGTGCGGTGGAGCAGGCCCATTTCTGCGCCTGCCAGCGCCTCGGCTTCGGTGCAGAACGTCACATGCAACGACGACAGTTCATTATCCGCCGCGATCTGCACCGCACCCTGCACCAGCGCTGACATGCCTGCCGCCTCAAACCCCGGGCGGGTCAGAAACCGCCGGCCTGTGGCGGGTGTAAACGGCACGGCCATCTGCAATTTCGGGTAATACCGCCCACCCGCCTGTTCAAAGGCATGGGCAAAGTTGTGATCGAAAATGTATTCGCCCTGACTGTGGCTCTTGGCATAAAGCGGCGCTACGGCAATGACTTGCCCGTCCTGACGCGCCGACAAATAGCGCGGCTGCCAACCCGTGCCGGTGCCAACGCTGCCGCTGTCCTCTACCGCGCGCAGAAACCGGTAGGTCGTGAAGGGATCAAACGGGCGACCGCCATCCGCAACCTCCGCACAGGCGCAGGCATCCCAGTCGGCGGGATCAATCCCCGCAAGATCGGGGTGGGCGGTGATTTCGATTTCCGTCATGAGGCTGAGATTGGCCCGCGCGGCGCGGAGGTCAAGCGGCGTAGCCTTCAAATGTCACGTTGTCGGCAATGCGGCGCGCCTGCATTTCTTCCTTGGGCGACCGGATCGTCCAACAAAACACGGTTGCGCCCTGGTCTTTCAATTCGCTGACGCGCGGATTGTCCAGATCACTGGCCTGATGGCTGATGAAACACGATCCGGTGTGGTCATAATCGGGAATCCCCCGCAACCGTTCGCGGGTTTTCGCCGGGATCGTCGGCCAGTCTTCGGCGGGGAAATGACAGGTTGTCAGCCCACGCGGAATATGCGGTGCGATTTGTGCCATCAGCGCGACAGAGTGCGGGTTGAACGACATCACCGCCACATCGCCGCTGTAACCGGCAAGTGCGCGCGCAGTCGCTTGTTCCAATTGGCCGATCCCTTTGCCCAAAGTACCATCCTGATCCTTCAGCTCGATCAACAAAGGCACCGCCCCATCAACCTGCTGCAAAACTTGGGTCAAGGTCGGGATCGTATCCACCCCGCCTTTCAGCTTGATCTGGCCCAGTTCGGCGGCGCTGCGTTGGCCAATGGCTCCAGTTTCGTCCGTCAGGCGATCCAGCGAATAGTCGTGAAAGACCATGGCGCGCCCGTCACTGGACAACTGCAAATCCAGTTCGATCCCATAGCCCCCTGCGATCGCCGCGGCAAAAGCAGCGGGCGCGTTTTCGGGGCAGGCACGATCAATGTCGTGAAAGCCGCGATGCGTAACGGGGCGGGCAAAAAATGACGGGGGAAGGGTCATTTGATCTGGAATATCCCTTCGATTTCCACGGCAACCCCAAGCGGCAGGGACGCGGCACTAACGGCTGATCGCGCGTGGCGGCCCATGTCACCCAAGGCTTCAACCATGAAGTCGGAACAGCCGTTGATGACCTTGGGTTGATCCGTGAAATCAGCAGTGGAATTGACGAACCCCGTTAGTTTGACCACGCGAACCAACCGATCCAGATCGCCGCCACAGGCCGTGCGCAACTGCGCCAGCAGGTTGATTGCACACACCCGCGCGGCGTCTGCACCCTGTTGGGCCGTCATGTTGTCACCCAGCTTGCCGGTGATCATTCCGTCCGGCCCGTTCGAGATTTGACCCGATACGTAAACGATTTCGCCCGTCTGAACGAAGGGCACGTAATTGGCCAGCGGGGCGGGCATATCGGGCAGGGTCACGCCCAGTTCGGCAAGGCGGGTTTCAATGGCAGAGGTCATGGCGCGTCCTTTGAATAGCGGTTGGCGCAAAGGCTAGCGGGGACGCGCGGCAGGGGCAATCAACTCTCGCGGAAGGCACGTGCGAAATAATCGGCCATCGGTTTCACCAGATAGGCCAGCGGTGTACGTTCTGCGGTGCGAATGAAGGCATCGACCGGCATACCCGGAATCAGGACAAACCCGTCAGGCAGGCGCGAAATTTCGCCTTCTGCCAGCACGATTTCAGCGCGATAGAACGACTGTCCGGTGTTTTCATCCTGAAACGCATCCGGCGAAATCAGGCTGACGCGTCCGAACAGCTCGGGTGTTTCGCGCTGATCGAACGCTGAAAACCGCAAGGCGACCTCTTGTTGCAGGCTGATCTGGTCGATGTCGGTCAGTGCAATCTGCGCGGCGATCACAAGCGGGCGGTCTTGCGGCACCAGATACAGCAGCGGATCAGCAGCACGCACGACGGAACGTTCGGCAAACACCCGCATCCCGTAAACAACACCTGACACGGGCGCGCGGATATCCAGACGGTCAAGCTGGTTGCGCAGGGTGCGGCGGCGTTCGCGCAGTTCAAGCTCGTTATATTGCAGGTCGCGCAGGCGGGTAATCGCTTCTTCGCGGCGCTGGGCGTCAAGTTTCAGCAACTCGATCTCGATCTCGGTGATGCGCCCTTCGGCCTGCGCAATTCCGGCGGTAAGTTCGCCCGCACGACCGCGCAGCGACGCTTCCTCGCGCTGTAGGGCCAACACGCGACTGGCCTGCGCCAGACCACGTTCCAGAAGGGATTGCTGGCTGGCAAGCTCTTGTTCGATCAGGGCAAGCTGCGCTGTCAGCGCCTCTTCCTGCGCCACGATCCCTTCGATCTGGCTGGCGATCTGGCCGCTACGGCGGGCCAGTTGTTCTTTTTCCCGCGCAACAGATTCCCGGCGCGCGTCAAACAGGCGGGCCTGCCCGTCACGCAGGGCAAGTGTTTCATCGCCCGCGTCGATCAACAAAGGATCAAAAACCAGTTCGGTTGCCAGGTCGCGTTCGGCCTCGAACCGCGCGCGGCGCGCGATAATTTCGAACAACTGTCCTTCAACGACCGCAAGTTCGGACTTCAGGTCTTCGGCATCAAGCTGGATCAAAAGATCACCGGTGGAAACCAGATCACCCTCACCAACCAGAATGGCAGCAACGACTCCGCCATCGGGGTGCTGGATCACCTGACGGTTCTGATCAACCTCGATCTGGCCGCTGGCGATGACCGCACCGGTGATCTGCGCCATCACGGCCCAGGTGCCAAAGCCGCCGACAAGCACGAACAATGCCAGCAGCCCAATGAACAACGGCCGTTTGGCCGACCAAGTATTGCCAGGCGCGCTCATGTGACGCCCCCGCCCTTGCCAACCGATTTCTTGATGTCCTGATGGTTGCTGACCATGTCCGCCAAAACCTTGTCTTTGGGGCCAAATGCCCGCATTGCCCCGCCTTCGATCACCAAAAGCATGTCGCATTGTTCGATCGCCGCAGGACGGTGCGCCATGATAAACACAACGCGGCCCTCGTCCTTCATGACGCGGATCGCCTGATTGAGCGCAACACTGCCGTCGTTATCCAGGTTCGAGTTCGGTTCATCCAGAACCAGCACCACCGGATCGCCATACATCGCGCGTGCAAGCCCGATCCGCTGAATTTGCCCACCCGACAGCCTGCCGCCATTTGCGCTAACGCGAGAGTCATAGCCATCGGGCAGTTTCAGGATCATTTCGTGGGCGCCGGCACGTTTGGCGGCCTTGATCACCTCGGCATCATCGGGCGTTTTCGACATGCGGGCGATGTTGTCCTTGATTGTGCCGTCAAACAGTTGCACCCGCTGGGGCAGATAGCCGATGTGCTTGCCCAACGTGTCGGGATCGTATTGATCCAGGGCCGCGCCATCCAGACGGATTTTGCCACCCGCAGGGCGCCACACACCTGTCAGCGCCCGCGCAAGCGTCGATTTGCCCGACCCCGACGTGCCAATCACACCCACAGCCTGGCCGGGCTGCACCTTGAAACTGATCATGCGCAGGGCGGCTTGCTGTTCACCGGGCGGGACGACAGTGACTTGCTGCGCGTCGATGACGGCCTTGGGTGTAGGCAATGCGGTGCGCGCAGTGTCTTGGGGAATATCGCCCAGCAACACGCCCATATTGTGCCAACCTTCGCGGCCACGTTGCAAAACGGGCCACTGGCCGATCAGCAATTCAATCGGGGCAAGCGCACGCCCCAACAGAATAGACCCCGCGATCATCGCACCTGGCGTCAGTTCGCCCTGCAACACCAGATAAGCCCCTAGGCCCAGCATCGCCGATTGCAGGAACAGACGGAACGCCTTGGTCAGCGCTGTATAGCTACCCGCCAGATCAGAGGCGGAAATCGTCGCACCCAGGGAATCGTCGCGCGCATCCTGCCAGCGCGAAAACGCGGCATCGCGCATTCCCAGCGAATGCACCAATTCGCTTTCGGCGCGAATTTGCTGGCCGGTGAATTCCGCCTGATGGGTCATCTGGTTGGCGCGTTCAAGCGGGCGGCGCGTTGACAGCTGGTTGGCCAGCGCCACGGCGATCAGGATCGCACCGCCTGCCAATGCCAAGTAACCCATGAAGGGGTGGAAGATGAAAATGCCGATGACAAACAGCGGTGCCCAAGGCAAGTCAAACAGCGCCATCAACACAGGTGATGTGATCATGCGCTGCACGCTTTCAAGATCGCGCAAACCGGTTGCCGCTTCGGCCGGCGCGCGATTCATCGTGGTCGCCTTCATCACGGCGGCAAAAACGCGGCGATCAAGTCGCGCCTGAAACGTTGCACCCACGCGCGCCATGATCCGCCCGCGCGTGTAGTCCAGAATGCCCATCATCGCATAAAGAAAGCCAACCAGCACAGACAGCGCGATCAGGGTCTCAAGCGAGCGCGATCCCAGTACGCGATCATAGACATTCAGCATGTAAAGCGGGCCGGTCAACATCAGCATGTTCACAACAAGGCTGAAAATGGCGACAATCCAATACAGCGACCTGCTTTCGCGGCGCACGGCGCGCAGTTCGGCGCGTCCTTGGCTGGCTGTGTCCCTATTCATGCGCGTGTTTCCGCCCTGTCGAATTGTTTTTGCCGCATCCTTCTGGCAGAAGCGGGTGAAGAATTGTTTCCTATCAGACACGGCTTGGGCCAGAGTTTGGAAATACCCTGTTCATTCTGTGTCTTGCAACTATGTGTGACACGATAGCAATCAAAGCGCCGAGAATTCCATTGCCCGTTTCATTAAATCAACATTTCTTGCGTGTTTGCGTCCTTTGTGCCGGTGTTGCGCTGTCTGCCTGCACACCAGCGCAGCCAGGCGCAGAGTTCAATGACCCCTATGAAAGCACGAACCGCGGCATTCACGAATTCAACAAAGGCCTGGATCAGGCGTTGTTGCGTCCTGCGGGCCAAGTGACCGCCGCTGCCCCCGAAATCGTCACCACGCCCGTTGCGAACTTCGCCGATAACGTGGGCCTGCCGGGGATGATCGTGAACGGCATCCTGCAGGGCGATATCGGCGGTGCGGCGACGAATACCATGCGGTTTGTTCTTAATACGACGGTCGGACTGGGCGGGCTGTTTGACCCGGCAGGCGGCATCGGTTTGAACGAGGACTCAACCGACTTTGGTGAAACGCTGGCCGTTTGGGGCGCACCCGAGGGCGCGTATGTCGAACTGCCCGTGCTGGGGCCGTCAACCGAACGTGATGCGGTGGGCCAACTGGTTGATATCGTGATTGACCCTCTGGCGCGCTATGGCACTGCCGAACAGGCCACGGCCGCAACGACTGCACGCGTGGCGGGCATTGCAATTTCGCGGGGCCGGTTCAGCGATACGATGGACTCGGTTCTGTATGAAAGTGCCGACAGCTATGCCCAAGCACGACTTCTTTACTTGCAAAACCGCCGGTTCGAGCTTGGAATGACAGACCAAAGCAACGGGATCGACCCTTTTGCAGATCCGTTTATTGACCCTTTCGCGGAGCCTTTCCAATGATGCGCCCTTTGAACACCCGTCGCCAGTTCCTGTTCACTGCAAGTGCCGCTGCGGCGGCTACAGCCCTGCCGGTGCCTGCATTGGCGCTCAATAGCGGGCAGGCGCAGGGGCTTGTGACCAGTGCGGTAAACGACATCAACGCGATTATCGCGTCTGGCGGTTCCGAAGCTGCGATGATCCGCCAGTTCGAAGGTATTTTCGACCGCTACGGCGACACGGTTTACATTGCGTCCTTTGCGCTGGGCAATGATCGCCGCAGCGCATCGCAGGCACAAATTCAGGCGTTTGTCGGGGCGTTCCGCACCTATATCGCCGCCAAGTATGGCCGCCGCTTCCGCGAGTTTATCGGCGGGCAGATCACGGTTGTCGGGGCCAAGGCTGTCAATAGCTGGATCGAGGTTGAAACCACTGTCACGTTGCGCGGCCAATCGCCGTTCCGTGTGGATTTCCATGTGTCCGACCGTCCGGGCAAGCCGGTCTTTTTCAACCTGATCATTGAAGGCGTGAACATGCTGCTGTCCGAACGCACTGAAATCGGCGCGATGCTGGATCGACGCGGCGGCAACCTTGACGCCCTGATTAACGACCTGCGCAACACCTGATGCGCATTCTGGCAACAACCCTTTTGTTCGCGGCCGTTCCGGCGCTGGCCGATACCTATGACGGTGTCTATCGTCAGAATGACAATGCCGATTGCGCGCTTGTTGGCACGGACGGCGGGGCGCTCAAGATCGAGGATGGCATCTTTTATGGCGTCGAGATGGAGTGCCGGATGACCCGCCCTGTCAATGTCGTTGATATGGATGCGATGCTCTATACGTTGCAGTGCTCGGGCGAAGACCAGACATGGTCGGAACGCGCAATGGTCATGGAAGACGCGCAAACTGAGGGCGGGATCATCATGCTGTGGAACGGCTATGCCTTCCGCTACAGCCGCTGCCCCGACAGTTAATTCGCGCGATTTTGCAGGTCGAGCAGGAGCTGGTCGATCATGTCCTCGGTCACGAGTGTCTCGGGCGTGCGCGGCGCGACCGGACGCTGCATCGGCAGCGCGGTCGGCTGAAGCCCGGTCAGCACCCGCGTCATGGTTTCATGCCAGATTTCAGCTGGCAGGCCGGACCCTGTCACGCCCGTCAGGGGCGTGTTATCGTCATATCCCATCCAGACACCGGCCACGTAATCACCTGAAAAGCCGATAAACCACGCATCGCGCGCCGCCTGCGTTGTGCCGGTCTTGCCCGCAATTTCCCAGCCATCAATCGCGGCGCGCCTGCCGGTGCCCGTTTCAACGACCTGATACATCATCCACGTCAACTGGCGCGCGGCTTCTTCGCGGATGACCCGTTCGCGGATGCCGCCTGTGGCCGTCATCAACGGTTCACTGTCGCCCGCCATCCGCAGCGACACCAACCCATAAGGCGCAACTGCCGATCCGCCATTCAGGATACCCGCATAGGCGCCGGTCATTTCCACCAGCGTGCTTTCGGACGCACCCAGTGCAAGGGCCGGGCCAGCCGCCAGATCGCTATCAATGCCAAAGCCTTGCGCGACCGTGCGCACGTTTTCGCGGCCCACGTCTTCGGACAGGCGCACGGCGGGGATGTTCAGCGATGCGGCCAAAGCCTCGGTCAGGGTTACAGGTCCGCGAAATTCGCGGTCATAGTTCTGTGGTGACCACGGCCCCGATCCGGGCACGTCAATCGTCAGCGGTGTGTCTTGCACGATGTCAGTGGGTATCATTCCCACTTCCAAAGCGGTCGCATAGACGAACGGTTTGAACGCCGATCCGGTCTGGCGCAGGGCTTGTGTGGCGCGGTTGAACGCGCCGGTGCCGTTGGTGTTGCGCCCGCCAACCATCGCGCGCACGGCCCCGTCCGCGGACATCACGACAATCGCCGCCTGCGCTTCGGACCCTTCGCGCACCTTGTTTTCAAACACCCATGCCAGCGCGTCTTCGGCGGCTGTTTGCATCCGTTGGTCTAGGGTTGTCTGGATCACCACATCTTCGGTCGTGGTGCGGGTAAAGAAATCCGGCCCCTGGTCCATGACCCAATCGGCGAAATATCCGCCTGCACGGCGTTCGGCAGCGGCCGACAGACCGGCAGGATTGGCAATCGCCTCGGCAGCGGCGCTGGCCGACAGATAGCCCTGATCCTCCATCAAACCGACCACCAGATTGGCACGGTCACGCGAGCGTTGCAGGTTGTTCGTAGGCGCAAGTGTCGAGGGCGCTTTCAGCAATCCCGCCAGCATCGCCGCTTCGGCAGGTGTGACCTCGGCTGCGCCATGGCCGAAGTATCGGTTCGCGGCCGCCTCGAAACCGCGACTGCCTGCCCCAAGATATGCGCGGTTCAGATAGATCGTCAGGATTTCGTCCTTGGAATAACGCACTTCCATCGCCAGCGAATAAACCGCCTCTTGCACTTTGCGCCACAGGGTCGTGCGGCGGCAATCGCGTTCATATTCGGTTTCGTTTTCCCAGACGGTCGGATCAAAGGGGCGACCAAGGCAGAGCAGTTTTGCGGTTTGTTGCGTGATTGTTGACCCGCCATTGCCCGATAACGGTCCGCGCCCTTCACGCAGGTTGATGCGGATCGCGCTGGCGACACCGCGGGGTGAAATCCCCAAGTGGCGGTAAAACCGCTTGTCCTCGGTTGCGACAACGGCGTTGCGCAAATGGGCGGATACGGTTGTGGCGGTGATCATCCCGCCGAACTGGTCACCGCGCCATGCAAACACGCGCCCTTCGCGGTCCGACAAAGTGACCGAACCGCGTGTGCGCGCATCTACCAATTCGGTGATGGGGGGCAGGGTCGAGGCGTAATAGATCACCCCAAGTGCCACAAACACGCCCACGGCCAGCCCGGCGCGCCAGCCAATGCGCCAAAGCAGGCTGATTACCCACCAGATGATGCTGCCGAAAAACCCCAGAACACGGCGCAATAGCCCGCGCGGCTTCTTGCGGGGCGCGCGTTTGCGCGCACGCGCTTTTGGCGCCGCCGCTGCCGGTTTCGCATATCGCCGATCCGCGACCAATGGCTTGCGCCCACCACTTTTGTTACTCATCTGCTCTGCCCGCTTTGCTCGGATCGTTCTGTTTTGCCCGACCATAACCCGCGCGCACGGGTTTGTAGAGGGCGCGATTCTATTTACGCTTCTTTTTGCCGTGCCTAATTTATGTGCGCAGCGGTCTATTCGTGCAAGAATTGTGCAACTTCGGCCGAAAGCCACCTTCGCACCTGCAGCATTTTCTTGAGCATCCCCCGTCACTGCGCCCTTTTTCAGGGGTAAGCGGCCTGTCGTGACATGACAGCCCCGCATCATCGCAAGGGGAACAATGTGAAACTGATTATTGCAACAATCAAACCGTTCAAGCTCGAGGAGGTCCGCGAAGCGCTGACCACCATGGGCGTGCGCGGCATGATGGTGACTGAAATCAAGGGCTTTGGCGCGCAGTCCGGCCATACCGAAGTGTATCGCGGTGCCGAATATGCCGTGAACTTCGTGCCCAAGGTCAAACTTGAACTCGTCGTATCTGCTGCCATGGCTGACGACGTTGTCCAGATCATCGCCAAGACCGCCCGCACCGAAAAGATCGGCGACGGCAAGATATTTGTTCTTGATGTCGAGAGCGCGCTGCGCGTGCGCACCGGCGAAACCAATGACGATGCGCTGTAAGCGCTGACCAAAAGGGACACCCTGACAATGAAACTTATGAAAATCCTTCCTGTCGCTGCCGCCCTCATGGCGCTGCCGACACTTGGCCTTGCGCAAGAGGCCGATATGACCCCGCCGAACGAAGAAATCGGCTTTATCCTCACCAGCTTCATGTTCCTTGTGTGCGGCTTCCTTGTGTTCTGGATGGCTGCTGGCTTTACGATGCTCGAAGCCGGTCTTGTGCGTCAAAAGAACGTGACCATGCAGTTGACCAAGAACATGGGCCTGTTTTCGCTCGCGGCACTTGCTTATTACCTGATCGGCTACAACCTGATGTATCCATTGGGCGACTGGTCAATCGGTGCGGATGAAACCGGCGGCTATCTGGGCATCCTGTTCAGCCCCGCCGTGATGGAAGCGGTCGGCCTTGCCGATACCACGCCAGACTTGACCTATTCGTCGGTCGGCGCCGATTTCTTCTTTCAGCTGATGTTCTGCGCCACTACCGCATCAATCGTGTCGGGCACCTTGGCCGAACGCATCAAACTCTGGCCCTTTCTGATCTTCGTGATCATCCTAACGGCATTCATCTACCCGATCCAGGCGTCCTGGAAATGGGGCGGTGGCTTCCTTGATAGCCAGTATGGTTTCCTTGATTTCGCCGGTTCCACGGTCGTTCACTCGGTCGGTGGTTGGGCAGCCCTTGCCGGCGCGCTGATCCTTGGCCCACGTATCGGCAAATACAAGGATGGTCGCGTTGTGCCTTTCATGGGTTCCAACTTGCCGCTTGCCACGCTGGGGACATTCATCCTGTGGCTGGGTTGGTTTGGCTTTAACGGCGGCTCGCAGCTTTACATGGACACCGCAGGCAACGTGGCCGACATCAGCCGCATCTTTGCCAACACGAATACGGCTGCTGCCGGTGGTGCCTTGGCCGCAATGATCCTGACGCAGATCCTTTAC
This sequence comes from Octadecabacter sp. R77987, assembly GCF_042466115.1. Lineage (NCBI taxonomy): Bacteria > Pseudomonadati > Pseudomonadota > Alphaproteobacteria > Rhodobacterales > Roseobacteraceae > Octadecabacter > Octadecabacter sp. R77987. The sequence goes on from NZ_JAXHBQ010000001.1 coordinate 2,315,438, forward strand.
AAGAAGGTCGACCTGACAATGGTTCTGAACGGCGCGCTTGCCGGTCTGGTGTCAATCACGGCTGAACCGCTGACACCGTCGCTGGGCGCCGCCACGCTGATCGGTGCCGTCGGTGGTATCATCGTGGTCTTTGCGGTGCCGTTCCTTGACAAGCTCAAGATTGATGACGTGGTTGGTGCCATCCCGGTTCACCTGTTCGCAGGCATCTGGGGCACGCTGGCCGTGCTGCTGACAAACCCTGACGCGACCCTTGGTGGTCAGCTGATTTCGATCATTGTGGTTGGTGTGTTTGTCTTTACGGTTTCGGCCGTGGTCTGGTTCATCCTCAAGGCGACGATGGGTATCCGCGTCACCGAAGAAGAAGAAATCACCGGCCTCGATCAAGCCGAACTGGGGATGGAAGCCTATCCCGAATTTGCGAACCGCTAGGGCGGCGCGATCATGATAAGGAAAGCCCCGGTGCATCGCGCCGGGGCTTTTCGTTATCCCATGTCCTTGCCCGCACCGCTGCTGGTTGATTGCCTGTCCGGTTCTTGAAGCGCCAAAAGGTTTCATCCAGTCGGGCAATCGACGCTGACGCAACGCAATTTTTACCAGCGCTTTGCACCCAGCAGCTTTTCACCCAGTTCCGTGAGTTTGGCTGTCTTGGCGTTCTTCTTTTCCCAGTCGCGCGGATCGCCTGGAAAGGCGCCGCGCTTGGGGTTGTCCAACTCGCGCCATTGACGGACCCGTTCGGCGGCCACCTCCGGTTGGTCGTTCTGGGCCGGATACATCGAAATGTACTGCGCCATGCGCACCCGCCCGTCCGAATGGTTCGGCCTGACCCCATGGGCCAGCAGCGAATTGAAAATCAGCAGGTCTCCGGGGTTCAGATCAATGTTGGTGGCCTTCAATCCGGTCATATCGGGATGCAGCGGATCACGGTCAGCGGGCTGGTCCGCCACCCATGCGTCGAAGTGCTCGAATATCTCGGGCACGCACTGGAACCCGCCCGTTTCGGCATCCTGCGGCAGCAGGCTAAGCACGCCCTGAACACCCACAGGCAACGGATCACGCGATGTGTTGACGTCCCAGTGGATGAAACCGTCGGGGTTGCCCTTGACCTTCTTGGGCGGGTTGAGGTTGGCGCGGTCAATCGCGACCCATAAATCCTCGCAGTCCCAGATGTCGACAAAGGCGTCATAGACCCGCTGCTCCATCCGGTTGTCCCACAGATACTGGTGGTTATAAATCTCCACCATCCCCGCGTTATTCAGCTCTTTCATCTCGTGCGGGCGCCGCTGGGGCGCATACCATGTGGACGGATCGTCGGGGTCTTTCTCGTCAAACTCCCACAGCAGCGCGACAAGACGGTCGATGTTTTCCTGTGGCACCGCGTTGGGCACGATCACATAGCCGCGCGTGGTCCAATGGGTCCAGTCCTCCTCCGAGAGCACGCGCAGGGGCAGTTTCTTTTGAATATGGCGCAGCGGTTCGCCCGATTTGGCAGTCGGATGAACGTCGTCGATCTGGTCGGTGTCCATTGGCGTGCAGCCCCCTGTTTCACGAGGCAAAGTCTGCACGCCCGCAGGAATTGCGGCAAGTGAAATTGACGCGAAGGGGTTCTAGACGCCGACAGCGACAATCGCGCGCGCCAGGATCGGCACCGTTTCTGCGTTCAATCCGGCGATATTCAACCGGCTGTCGCCCACCATGTAAATACCATGTTCGGCACGCAGTTGTTCAACCTTTTCCGGCGTTGTGCCAAGGCGGCTGAACATGCCGCGGTGCTGCGCGATAAACGCGAACCGGTCGGAATTTGTCAGGCGTTTCAGTTCATCCGCCAACTGTTGACGCAAATCCAGCATCCCCAGACGGGTCGCCTCCAGTTCGGCCTCCCAATCGGCGCGCAGCTTGGGATCATTCAGGATTGTGGTCACGACGCGCGCACCGTGGTCGGGCGGGAACGAATAGTTCTGCCGGTTCAGGAATGCCAGATTGCCCTGCGCCAGCTTGGCCTCGTCGGCGTTGCGGCCAATCGCCATCAGGATGCCCGTGCGTTCGCGGTAAACGCCGAAATTCTTGGAACAGCTTGCGGCGATCAGCACTTCGTCAAAGTTTTTGGCGACCATGCGGGTCGCGGCCGCGTCATCGTCCAGCCCGTCGCCAAATCCCTGATAGGCAATGTCGATCATCGGCACCGCACCGCGGTCCTTGATAAGCGCGATCACCGCGCCCCATTGATCCATCGTCAGGTTTGCGCCGGTCGGATTGTGACAACATCCATGCAGCAACACCACGTCACCCGCGGCAACCGTGCCCAGATCGGCCATCATCCCGTCAAAGTCCACGCCGCGCGTGTCCTCGTCGAAATAGCGGTATTCGAACATCTTCATGCCAAGGTATTTGATAATCGACGGATGGTTCGGCCAAGTGGGGTTAGAAATCCACACCGTTGCATCGGGGCTGGCGCGTTTGATGAATTCCAGCGCCTGCCGGATCGCGCCTGTGCCACCGGGCGTGGCGACGGCGGCAATACGATCACGCGCAACGGTGCCACCCAAAACCAGATCAATCATCGCATCCGAAAACGCCGGATCGCCGGCAAGGCCGGTGTAAGCCTTGGTCGACTGTTCATCCACCAGTTGCTGCTCGGCGGCCTTGACCGCGCGCATCACTGGCGTGTTGCCGGTCGCATCCTTGTAAACACCGACGCCCAGATCAATCTTGGTGTCGCGCGGGTCGTCGCGATACATCTGCATCAAGGCCAAAATCTTGTCAGCGGCGGGGGCTTGCAGGTTTTCAAACATCACGCATCTCCGGTTGCGATGGGAAGGTCGGGGAACATGCCCCATTCGGACCAGGACCCGTCATAGATCGCATGGTCGCTCTTGCCGATCCGTTCCATGGCCAGCGACAACACTGCCGCTGTCACGCCGGACCCGCAGGTTGTGATCGCGGGCTTGGACAAATCAACGCCGGCACTCTGGAAAACAGCACGCAGAGTATCGGCGCCTTTCAGTGTTCCGTCCGCATTCAACAGATCGCCAAAGAACACGTTGCGCGATCCCGGGATATGCCCCGAACGTAGCCCTTCACGTGGTTCGGGAACCTCGCCGCGAAAACGGCCCGCTGCGCGCGCGTCAATGATCTCATAATCACCCAGTTTGGCGGCGCGCGCCACCTGTGTCACGTCTTTGACCATCTGGTTCTGGCGTTGCACGGTCATGTGCCTGTCGCGCACGATGGGGGGCATATCGCTCAGCGCGCGCCCTTCGGCCTGCCATTTGGGCAACCCACCATCCAGCACGGCCACGTCCTTTTTGCCCATCAGGCGGAACAGCCACCAGACACGGGCGGCTGAAAACAGGCCCATCCCGTCATAGACAACCACCTGATGCCCGTCACCCACCCCCATGGCGCGCATCCTGCTCATAAATTTTTCGACGGGGGGCACCATATGGGGCAACTCGCTGCGATGGTCGCTGATCTCGTCGATATCAAAGAACCGCGCGCCGGGGATATGGGCGGCCGCGTATTCAGCTTTCGGGTCACGCCCCATGTCGGGCATATACCAGGACGCATCCAGAATCCGCAGATCGGGGTCTTTCAGATGCTGGGCAAGCCAATCCGTGCTGACCAGAGTATGTGGATCATCGGGCATGATATCCCCCGTTTTGCGCAGTTGCAGTTGCAACTTTGACTAGACCCGCAAGGGCGCCAAGACAAGGGGCGCAAACGCAAACGGGCGCCCCCGAGGGACGCCCGCATCGTGGTTTTGCCGCTGATTACGACTTGTTCATCATGTTCTTGATTACGCCGACCACGGCAAGTGCGACACCGCCACCAACGCCGCCACCCGCAACCTGCGTCACGATGCTGCCGATATCCATGCCGCCCGTCGCGGCTTCGGCTGTCGCGGGATCAACCGCGCCGCCTGTGACCATGCTCAGGATTTGGCCGCCAAGCCCGCCACCGACGATGCCGGCGATCGAGTTGCCAAGCGTGCCAAGCGAGAGGTTCTTGAGCAAACCGCCCGCAACATTGCCGCCAACAGCGCCTGACACGAGTTGGATGATAAGTTGTTCCATAGTCCCCTGTTCCTTCCTGTGGGCCGTGTTAATTTGATTTTTCGAACCATGACGCGGCCCGCACCATGTGGCGCGAAGGTTAACCTAATCTGCAAACGGATCAATAGGGGGTATTGTGCGAGGCTTTTCCCCCAAGATGTAGTGTCAGTCTCCGTGACGGAGCAGGCGCTGTTTCTGACGGCCCCAATCACGCTTGGCTTCGGTGGCGCGCTTGTCGTGGTTTTTCTTGCCTTTGGCGGTGGCGATCTTGAGCTTCACCAAACCGCGATCATTGAAATACATCACCAGCGGCACAAGGGTCATCCCCTCGCGCTTGGTTGCATTCCACATGCGCGCCAGTTCCTTCTTTGAAACCAGCAACTTGCGGCGGCGGCGTTCTTCGTGGCCAAACATAGCGCGGTCATAGGGCGCGATATAGGAGTTGACCAACCACAACTCGCCTTCTTCGACAGCGGCATAGCTTTCGGCGATGTTGGACTGGCCCCCACGCAGGGATTTCACTTCGGACCCTGTGAGGATAATCCCGACCTCAAGATCGCTCTCGATAGCATAATCATACCGCGCGCGGCGGTTCTCCGAGAGCACCTTGTAGTTCGTTTTTTCCGGTTTCTTTGCCATATCACCGCCGAGATATGTGATGCGCGACCCTTGCACAAGGTCGCACTGGCCATCCCGGCGCGGGCGGGTAAGGTGGCAAAACGCAAATGACGGAGGCGCGATGTTTGTCCAGATTGTCCTTGGCTCGGCGCTCATGCTGGTCTCGATCTTTGTGGCGGGCATCAGTTTCTGGTTCATGGAGGTCGCACTGGCGCGCTGGCGTGGCTGGCTGCGCCGCGAACCCCATCGCCCGAAACTGATCTTTATCCTGTGTGTCAGCGGGGTCTGGATCATCGGCCAGGTCACAATCGGCGTCTGGGTCTGGGCCTTTGCGTTCATCCTGCTCGACATCTTCGCAACGCTGGAAGAAGCGGTCTATTTCGCGCTTGTGGCCTTCACGACCCTTGGCTTTGGCGACATCCTGTTGCCGATGGAGTGGCGGTTGCTGGGCGGGATGGCCGCTGCCAACGGACTGTTGAATTTCGGCTTGCTGACGGCTGTGATCGTCGAGGCATTGCGCCAGGTCAGGCGCACCCAGCTTGACGCCATCGAAAAGGCCGAGACATGATCGCGACCCTGCCCAACGCGACCGCGCGCCACCTGTTCTTGCACAATCACGGCCTGATCGCACCCGCCAGCGGCACCGGCAAAGGGGGTGATTTGCACGGCGTCATTGCCGATCTGGGATTTGTGCAACTGGACAGCGTCAACACGCTGGCCCGCGCCCACGATCTGATCCTCTGGTCGCGCCGTCAGCAATACCGCGCAGCGCATCTGCCGCCCCTGTTGCATCGCGATCGCGCGGTGTTTGAACATTGGACGCATGATGCAAGTGCCATCGACATGGCGCATTTCCCTCATTGGCGGCTGAAAATGGCCCGTGACGGCGCGCGACTGGCGGGTCATTGGCAGGGCATTCGCCGCGATGATTTCACGCAAAAGGTGGATGCGGTGCTGCGCCGCGTTGCCGATCACGGTGACTGCACCAGCAGCGATGTGGGCGAGGGCGAAGAGCGCGGCAAGGGCGGCTGGTGGGATTGGCACCCCAGCAAGACCGCGCTGGAATACCTGTGGCGGTCGGGGCAGTTGTCGGTCACGCGGCGTGACGGGTTTCGCAAGGTCTATGACCTGACCGAACGGGTGATCCCGCCCGAATTCCTGAACGCGCGTTTCACCGAGGCCGAAACCATCGACTGGGCCTGCAACGCGGCACTTGACCGGCTTGGGTTTGCCACATCGGGGGAAATTGCCGCCTTTTGGGATGTCGTCACCGTGACCGAAGCGCGCGACTGGTGCGCCACCGCTTTGGCGCGCGGTGACATCATGCACATCAACGTGCAAGGGGCCGATGGGGCGCTGCGCAAATGCTTTGCCAGCCCCGATATCATGGACGCGGCCCCACCCGCGACCAGCCAGCGCGTCCGCATCCTGTCGCCCTTTGATCCGGCACTGCGCGACCGCAAGCGCGCCGAGCGTCTGTTCGGTTTCCATTACCGGATCGAGATTTTCGTGCCGGCCCCGAAACGGCGCTATGGTTATTACGTTTTCCCCGTCATGGAAGGCACTCAGTTGATCGGGCGGATCGACACCAAGCGGGATGGCAACACCTTGCAGGTCACGGCGTTTTGGCCCGAAGACGGCGTGGCGATGGGGGCAGGACGCACCGCACGACTGGTGGCCGAGATTGAACGTGCGGCGCGGTTCGTCGGGTCTTCGCAGATCGACTATGCACAGGGCTGGATGAAAGAAAAGTCTTGAACGGCGTTCACAAGGCGTGCTAGAGGAAAGGTGAACGCCGTTCAATAGGGGCAAGCCATGCACTATCTCGCCGATACAGACGCCTTGGTCGCAGACGGAACACTAACGGCCGACCAAGCACGGATCATCCAACGCCACTCGCGGCAGGCGATGGTCAGCCTGTCGATCAACACGCTGCTTTGCGCCGGTATCATCGCCGCTGCCTTCGGGTTCATCTTCTGGCTGGCCAACGCCCTCGCGGTGGCGATCACCGGTGCGCTGTTCCTTGGGATTGGCGTGCTGATCTTGCGTAGCGGCAACGACCTGTATCGCATGTTCGGCAATGCCGCGGCGCTGATCGGTGGCGGCATGTTGGCTGGCGGCGCGACGATTGAATTGATCGACAAATACCCCAGCGGGTTTGCCGTGCCTGCCCTGATTATCATCGGCGCGCTTGCGGTGGTCATCTCGGCCTATGCGTTCAGGCGTGGCACCAAAACCCGCTTTGTCACAGGGTCTGTCCTGCTGATGGGCGGGGCGATGCACCTTGTCGGCATGTATTACGGCATGGGCGAAGCTGATCTGAACGGCTGGCCCGTGCCCCTGTCGCACCTTTACACGACCGCCCTGATCATCGCCGCTGGCACATTCATCAACGTGCGCGCCATCACGGCACTGGCGATCATGCCTTTCGCACAAATGCTTGATACATCGACCTACTATTTCCACGCGGCCTATGTGTTCTATTCACCGGAATCCACACTCAGCATCCTGCAACTGACAGTGCTTATCTTTGTTTGCATCTGGGTCTTGCGCACGCAGCCCGAACGGATTGGCCGCCATGCAGGTATCCTTGCGATCATGGCCTTTATCGTTGCCAACCTTTGCGCCCTTGTGGGCAGCCTTTGGGGCGATGTTGTCGGCAGTTCGTGGTGGGCACCGACCTATGACTACGGCGATCAGACGTGGGAAGAATACCAAGATGCCCTTACTGCCTTCCGCGCCACGACCCTTGTGATCAGTGAACATGCCTATGCGATTCTCTGGGCCATCGCGCTGGCTGCATCGGCCTTCTGGGCCGCACACAAGAACCGCCGCGGGCTGTTCAACGCCGCGATGACATTCGGCGGCATCCACGCCTACACCCAGATGTTCGAAACGTTTTACGACGAACCGCTGGCTTATGTGATTGGCGGCCTCGCCGCGATCCCGCTGGCATGGGGTTTGTGGCGGTTGAACGACATCTTCCGCGACGCCGACGAACCGGCCGCGGCATAAACAAAAGGCGGGGGTCAATCCCCGCCTTTTGCCTTAGTTCAACAGCCCCGCATGCACCATCGCCGCACGGATTTTCTCTTTGGTGGGGTCCGTCACGCCGACCAGCGGCAGGCGGACCTCGTCGCGGCACATCCCCAGCAGGGACAACCCGTATTTCGCGCCACACAAGCCAGGTTCCGTGAAAACCGCGTGATGCAGGGGCATCAAACGGTCGCTGATGGTCAGCGCGGTCGCGTAGTCGCCGTTCAGGGTGGCTTCCTGCATCTCGGCACACAGCTTGGGCGCGACATTGGCCGTCACGCTGATGCAGCCGACACCCCCTTGGGCGTTAAAGCCGATTGCGGTCGGGTCTTCGCCCGACACCTGAATGAAATCTGCGCCACAGGTCAGGCGCTGCGCAGGCACGCGGGCCAGATCGGCGGTCGCGTCCTTGACGCCGACGATAAACTCGTGCTTGGCCAGTTCGCCCATTGTCGCGGGTGTCATATCAACAACCGACCGCCCCGGAATGTTGTAGATGATGATCGGCAAGCCGCAGTCTGCTGCCGCCATGAAATGCGCGATCAGCCCCGCCTGTGTCGGCTTGTTGTAATAGGGCGTGACGACCAGCGCCGCCGTGGCACCTGCCGCCTTGGCCGCCTTGACCAGTCGCACGGTTTCGGCGGTGTTGTTTGATCCCGCACCTGCAACCACGGGCAGACGCCCGGCCGCAGCCTCGATCACGGTTGCGACAACCGTGTCGTGTTCGCTGTGCGACAGGGTGGGGCTTTCGCCGGTGGTGCCTACAGGAACAAGCCCGTGGGTGCCCTGATCCACGTGCCAGTCGACAAGTTTCTTCAGCGTATCAAGGTCCAGCTTGCCGTCCTGAAACGGCGTAACAAGAGCAGGGAGAGACCCTTTGATCATGACACGCATCCTTTGTGATATGGGCCGCAGCACGGCACCGGTGAAATCGGGCGGACACTAGTGCGGATTGCCGCCTTTGCCAAGTTTGTGAGTTGCGCTAATGCGCAGGCAAGTTACGCTGGCGGATATGTTCTTGAAAGCACCCCCCATGTTTCGCATTTTGTCGGCTGTTTTGCTGTCCTTGGCCCTGGCTGGCGCAGCCCAGGCCCAAGACGGTGAAGGCGGCCCGCCGTTGTCTGCCGCCTTTGATGCAATGGGGCAGGGGGATTGGGACACGGCCTATGCTGTTGTGGCTGGCGCGGGCCCCGTAGCGCGCGATCTGGTCACATGGGTGCGCCTGCGAGACGGGTCTGGCACGTTTGATGACTACCTGCTGTTTTTGGCTGCGCGCGGTGACTGGCCGGGCACAGACCGGATTGTCAGTAATGCCGAAGAAGCCCTGCCCGAAGGCGAATCTGCAGACACGGTGCTGGCCTTTTTCGACGGGCGCGCGCCGGAAACCGGCGAAGGCGCTGTGCGTCTGGCGCAGGCGTTGATTGCCAAGGGGCAGACCGAAGCAGCCAACGGCGTTATCGTCACCGCCTGGACGACCCTTGGCCTTGGCGACAGCGGTCACGATGCAATTGTTGCGGCGTTTCCCGATCTCGTCGCGCCCCATCACGCAACGCGGACCGACATGTTGCTGTGGCGCTGGCGCACGACAGATGCTGGCCGGATGCTGCCCTTGCTGGATGAAGATCAACGCGCGCTTGCCGCCGCCCGCATCGCCTATATCGGTAACTCTGGCGATATCTCCGACTGGGTCGCGGCCGTGCCGAATGCGCTGATCAACGATCCCGGTCTGGCCTACGACCGGTTCAACTGGCTGTCAGGGCGGGGGGAGCGCACCGAGGCCATCGAAATCCTGCGCACCCAATCGGTCAGTGCTGAAACCTTGGTGAACCCGTGGCGCTGGGCAAGCTGGCGCCGCGTGCTGGCCCGTTGGGAAATGCGCGAGGGCCGGATCGACAGCGCCTATGACCTTGCCACAACCCATCACCTGACCGAGGGCGATGATTATGCAGATCTGGAATGGCTTGCGGGCTATCTGGCCCTGACATATCTTGACGATTCCGCCAAAGCGCTTGCGCATTTTGAATCCTTTGACGGCGCCGTGTCCTCGCCCATTTCGGTTGGGCGTGCCGGGTATTGGCTGGGCCGCACACACGATGTTTTGGGCAATACCGCTGACGCCCAGGCCGCCTACCGCCGCGCCGCGCAATACCAGACGGGGTTTTACGGCTTGCTGGCCGCGGATCACCTTGGCCTGCCGCTTGATCCGGCCCTGGTGGGTGACGAAATATTTGACGACTGGCAGGAAGCCCCGTTCCTGACCGACGATCTGACGCAGGCGGCGCTGCTGCTCTTGGCTGCCGATCAACGCGGGCTGGCGGTTCTGTTCTTTGCCGATCTGGGCCGCTCGCTGAACCGCGCGGGGCTGGCCCAACTTGGCAACCTCCTGGTCGAGCTGAACGAGCCGTTCTTTGCCCTTCTCGTCGCCAAGGCGGGGGCCGAACGCGATATCGTCCTGCCGCATATCTATTTCCCGCTTCATGATCTGGCCCGCATGGACTTGCCCGTCGATCCCGCCTTGGCGCTGTCGATTGCACGCCGTGAAAGCGAGTTTCGCGCCGATGCGGGTAGCCCCGTAGGCGCCTTGGGCTTGATGCAATTGATGCCTGCCACCGCCCAGGAAGTTGCAGGCGAACTTGGCCTGCCTTTCACGCGCGCGCGCCTCACATCCGATTGGGAATACAACGCCACGCTGGGCAGCCAATACCTTGCCAACCTTCAGGCCGAATTTGGCGACTCTCCGGTGATGATCGCCGCAGGTTACAACGCCGGTCCCAGCCGCCCAAAGGCATGGATGGACGAACGGGGCGACCCGCGTGACGGCACCGCAGATGTGGTCGACTGGATCGAACACATCCCGTTTCGCGAAACCCGTAACTACGTGATGCGCGTCACCGAAAGCATCCCCGTTTACCGCGCGCGTTTGGGGGGCGAAGCAGGTGCGTTGGACTTCCTGAACCTGTTGAACGGGGTCAAACCTCTGATCCGCCCCCGCGCACGCCCCGACACCGAAATGACACCCTTGCCGGTCGTGCGCGATGCCACGCCCGCGCTGCCGCCCGTGCGCCGTGGTGGCACGCTTGAACCCACCGCCCCCGGCGGCCCACAAGGTATCCGGCCGATATCGCGCCCCGGTGGTTAAGACGTGGCGCGCGCGCGCCAAAGCGTGAACAGCCCCGCTGCCACGACCAGCCCTGCGCCGATCGCCACATTGGCGCGCAAGGCCTCGGCAAAGACGAAAATCCCGATGACGGATGCAAAGACCAGTTGCAGATAGGCAAAGGGCTGCACAGCGCTTGCTTCGGCCACTTCATAGGTCTTGATCAGCAGGTAATGCCCTGTCGCACCAGTGACACATAACAGCGCCATCCAGCCCCAGTCGGGCGCGCTCATCGGTTCCCAATACCAGACCCCGATCAGGGTAATCGCAAAGGCCCCCGCCACACCAGTCCAAAAGAAACTGGTCGCAGCCGAGTCACGGCGCGCAGCAAATCGTGTCAGCAAACTGTAAAGCGCGAACATGCTGGCCGAGGTCAGCGCGATCAGCGCCGCGGGCGTGAACACCCCCGATCCGGGCTGCAAGATCACGATCACCCCGACGAACCCGATTCCAATCGCGACCCAGCGCCGCCAGCCGACCGTTTCGCCCAAAATGGGGCCGGACAGCGCCGCGACGATCAGCGGGTAACAGGCGAAAATGGCGTGAGCCTCGACCAGCCCCAGTTTGACAAAGGCCAGCACCATCACGCAGATCTCGGCCACCAGCAAAAGCCCGCGAAATATCTGCAAGACCGGCTGCGTTGTCGCTGCCGCCGCGCGCACCGATCCGGCGCGCCGTTTGGCGAGGGCGATCACGAAGGCGGCAAAGAACCAATAGCGGATCATCACGATCATCAGCACGTTGTATTCCCCCGCCAGATGGCGCGAGATTCCGTCCTGCATGGCGAACACGAATGTCGTGGCAATCATCAAGATAACGCCAAGGCGCGTATTGGTCTGCATCAGATCAGCTTTGCGCGGGTCATGTGCCGCTTGCGTCCGAAGCCAGCCGTGCGCTCCACGGCAAAGCCCGCCAGATCCAGCGAACGGCGCACATGGCCAGCCGCGGTATAAGTTGCCGCCGTGCCGCCCTTGGCGGTGTGATTGGCCACAGCGTGCATCAGGTTGCTGTCCCACAATTCGGGGTTTTTGGCGGGTGAAAATCCGTCCAGATACCACGCATCTGCGCGGCCACCCCATTTCGGCAATGTCTCTCGTGCATCGCCCTTGATGACCTCTAGTATAAAATCATCAGCCCTCGACCCTTTGGTCAAAATGTCGACTGGAAGCACATCGGCAAAAGGTGCCAGCGCCCGCGCAAGATCATCCGCAGCCATTGGAAAGGCCTCGAAACTCGTGAAATGCAGCCGCCCCGATATGCCCGCCGTACGCCACGCCACCAGCGTCGCCAGAAAGTTCAGCCCCGTCCCGAATCCCAGTTCCGCCACATGAAACCCGTCTTCGAACCGCACGGGCAGGTCATTGCCCGCCAGAAACACATGGCGCGTTTCATCCAAGCCCCCTTGCAGCGAAAAATACGGATCGTCGAACCGGCGCGATACGGGGATCGCTCCGTCACGCCATTCCAATTCTGCTTGCTGGTCACTCATCCGTGCGGGCCTTATGTTGTGCGCAATCTTTGGCGGCAAGGGCAGGCGATGGCAACGGTTGATGTGACAGTGCGCGGCGCGGGCGCGTTCGGGCTTGCGGTCGGGTATGCCTGCGCGCGGCGCGGCGCGCGTGTGCGTGTAATCGACCCGAACGGGGTCGCCGCTGGGTCCAGCGGCGGGATCGTTGGCGCGCTGGCCCCGCATGTGCCCGAAAACTGGAACGACAAGAAGGCGTTTCAATTCGACAGCCTGATGATGGCGGAAACCTTCTGGCAAGAGGTCAGCGGGATTGCGAACCAAGATGTCGGCTATGCCCGCCTTGGCCGCCTGCAACCCCTGGCCGATGACGCCGCCGTGGCACTTGCCCGTCAACGCAGCGAAACGGCCCGCGACCTGTGGCAGGACCGCGCGACATGGCAGGTGATTGACGCGCCCGACACCCAATGGTCACCGCAATCCCCCACTGGCTTGCTGATCCACGACACGCTGACGGCGCGCATCCACCCGCGCCGCGCGACCCGCGCGCTGGCCGCGGCGATCACAGCACTGGGCGGCGAAATCACAACCGATGGTCCCGATCAGGGCGCAATCGTCTGGGCAACCGGCTGGAAGGGGTTGAACGACCTGACAGCGCAACACACCCGCATGGTCGGCAACGGGATCAAAGGGCAGGCGGCGCTGTTGCAATTTGATGCGCGCGATCAGCCGCAACTGTTTGCCGATGCCTTGCACATCGTGCCGCACGACGATGGCACGGTCGCGATCGGGTCAACTTCGGAGCGCGAATTCAGTGACCCGACCAGCACCGACGACCAGCTTGATGATGTGATCGCGCGCGCATTGCGTGCCTTCCCTGTCCTTGCCAATGCCCCTGTGATCGAACGCTGGGCCGGTGTGCGCCCGCGCGCGCGCAGCCGTGCGCCAATGATCGGCGCGCATCCGTTTCGGACAGGCGAATACATCGCCAACGGCGGTTTCAAGATCGGCTTTGGCATGGCCCCCAAGGTCGGCGAAATCATGGCCGACCTGATCCTTGGCGGGGGCGATACCATTCCCCAAGGGTTCCGCGCCCAAGCCTCGCTTTAACCTGCCTTGGCGGTCATGCAGACGCGCCCGTCCTCGCCGCGCACCCAGGCATCGCCACCTTTCCAGCAAAACGTGGCCTCCTCGCCACCGATCAAGGGCGCTGTGGCGCGATAATCGAATGTCGCCAAGGGCTTGCCCAACTGGTCCTGCGCCATCAACATCAGGACCTGCGCCAGCAACGGCCCATGCACCACCAGCCCGTGATAGCCTTCGATGCGGCGCGCATAGGGGCGATCGTAGTGGATGCGGTGGCCATTGAACGTCAGCGCGGAATAGCGGAACAGCAGGGTCGTATCAAAGCTGAACACCTCGCTATGGTCCTCGTCGGTGCGTGCGCTGACGGGGTCGGGCGGGGTGTCGTCGCGCGCGGCATCGCCGCGATAAACAAGGTCTTGCCATTCGGTCAGAACGGTTGCGTGGCGTTGGCGAATATCGTGGCGCAATCGCACAAATGCGAGAGGCCCCTGCGCGCCATCCTTTTGCGTCACTTTTTCTAGCGTCGTGGTCTTGTCGGCCTTGATGCCCGCAACAAGCGGTTGCAGAAACGTCAGCCGCCCACCGGCCCACATGCGCCGCGACAGGCCGGTGTCGGGGATCAGCCCACCCGGTGTGGGATGCCCGTCACGGCCCAGATTTTCGGGCGTTTCGGGTTCCCAGAAATAAAGCTGGTGAAAGAACGGCGGCAGCGCGCTGCCATAGGAAATGTCGGGGGCGATGCCAAGCGCGGCCTGCATGGCGCAGGCACGCGCGGGGTCCATCACATCGGTGATCGTTTTCTCGGTCATGGCGCGATTCTAAACCGGATCGCGCAGCGACGGAATCCCAATTCTACCGCGCAGCAGCCCGCAAGGCCGTCATAGCCACATCCAACTGCTTGGCGTGGAAATCGTTGGTCAGGTTGCCTTCCGCGTCAAACTGTTCGCTGGACTTCGCCACCAGAATTTCCGGTGTGTTGATGATGATGGGCCGGAACGCCACAAGGCACAGACGCAGGGAAAACTGTGTGCGTTCGCCGCCCGCGCGCCCCGCCGCCGCCGACATGATCGCGACAGGTTTGTCGAGCCACGGATTGCCCTCGGTGCGGCTGACCCAATCAAGGGCGTTCTTCAAAACACCCGAAATCGCCTTGTTGTATTCCGGTGTCGAAATCACAACGGCTTCGGCCTGCGCGATCTGGTCGGCAAGGGTTTGCACGGCGGCGGGAATCCCTTTGGCCTCCACGTCGCCATTATACAGCGGCAGGTTCAAATCGGCCTCGATGGTATCTCCGCCATAGGCCTTGGCCGCCGCCCGCATCAGATAGGTGTTGGTTGATGCCGCGCGCAGCGACCCTGAAATTCCCAAGAGCATGGTTCGTCCTTTGTTTCTGCCCTTTATCTAGCCACAAATCCCGCAACGGCAATCAAGCGTTCTTGCACAGCGCCTGTGCGTGGCACATGGTGGCCGCGCAAATCAAACGGGTGCAACATGCGACACGGCGGCAAAATCCTCAGCGACCAACTGGCAATTCATGGCGTGCGCCGTGTGTTTTCCGTTCCGGGCGAAAGTTTCCTTGCTGCACTTGACGGGCTTTATGACAGCGGGATCGCCAACATCGTCTGCCGCCAGGAAGGCGGCGCTGCGATGATGGCCGAGGCTTATGGCAAGCTGACGGGCCTGCCCGGCGTGGCCTTTGTTACCCGTGGCCCCGGTGCGACCAACGCCAGCGCAGGTATCCATGTCGCCATGCAGGATTGCACGCCGATGGTCATGTTTGTCGGCCAGATCGCCCGCGACCAGCGCGACCGCGAGGCATTCCAAGAAGTGGATTACCGCGCCATGTTCGGCGGTTTGGCCAAATGGGTGGCCGAGGTGGACCAGACAGAACGCCTGCCTGAATATATCGCGCGTGCCTTTGCGCTGGCCACATCAGGGCGCCCCGGCCCCGTGGTGCTTGCCCTGCCCGAAGACATGCTAAGCGCGCAGGCAGATGTGCCAGACACCACTGGCCCCTTGGTCGAACTTGCCCCGACCCTCGCAGGCGTTGCAGCAGACGCGCTTGACTGGATCGCGCAGGCGAAACGCCCGCTGGTGATTGTCGGTGGGCCGCATTGGTCAACAGGGGCGGCAGATGATCTGGCGCGCTTTGCGCAAACGCAAGGCCTGCCTGTTGCGCTGGGGTTCCGACGGCAGGATTACCTCGATAACCGCCACCCCAACTACGTGGGTGATCTGAACGTTGGCGTGAACCCGAAACTGGCCCAGCGTGTCCGCGATGCGGACCGGCTGTTGGTAATCGGTTCGCGGCTGGGCGATATCGAAACCCAAGGCTACACGCTGGTCGATCCGGAGGCGCCGACCCAATCCATCCTGCATGTCCATGCCGATGCTGATGAGTTGGGCCGCGTTTATCACCCCGACCTTTGCGTCACGGCTGACGCGGTATCGTTCATCCGCGCCATGTCGCGCCTGCCTGCCTGTGGCACCGATTGGGCCGCTTGGACCAAAGCCGCGCGCGCCGATTACGAGGGCTGGCGCACCCCGCAGCAAAGCCCCGGCGCGGTGAAGCAGGAACAGATCATCGCCTGGCTGTCCGACAACCTGCCCGACGATACGATCCTGACCAATGGCGCGGGCAATTACGCTGCATGGCTGCACCGCTATTTCACCTACAAGGGGTTTCGCACCCAGCTAGCACCCACGTCCGGTTCCATGGGCTACGGCTTCCCGGCGGCGATTTCCGCCAGCCTTGAACATCCTGACCGCACGGTGGTTTGTCTTGCCGGTGATGGTTGCTTCCAGATGACGCTGAACGAAATGTCCACGGCAATCCAGCACGGCGCGACGCCGATCACGCTGGTGATGAACAATGGGCGCTATGGCACAATCCGCATGCATCAGGAAAAGCACTACCCCGGACGGGTGTCAGGCACGCAGCTTGCCAACCCCGATTTCGCCGCCCTCGCGCGGGCCTATGGCGGACACGGTGAAACCGTGACCGAGGGCGCGCAATTTGCAGAGGCATTCGCGCGCGCACAGGCCTCAAACCTGCCCGCCGTGATCGAACTCACCATCGACCCAGATGCGCTGTCCACAGGCACGACCCTTAGCGGAATGCGCCCCCCCTAATTCAACTGTTCGAAATACGAGTCCTGTAGAGCAGGTCAGTGCAGTTGGCGACGCAATCGCAGCGAAGGGCCGCTTCGAGCCCACACTGTAAATTAGATATTCTCGCTGCATGCGCACGCAGCGGAAAAAATGCGACATGAGCGAAAACTTTCATGATGCGCCGCGGCAGCCGGAAGCGGCCATTCGGACAAATGCCATGCTCTCGTCGTCAGCGCTGTGCTGATGTCTGGGTTTGGAAGGAGGATTGGAGGGCATATAATGCCAAGAGTCCAACTTCCGGCAGTCACCCCAAAACACAAAGCATGGAACAAAGGGCGGATCATCGGTCAGAAACGACCGCTGCTTCCCAAACAGGTTTGGGCCATTCGTGCCCATCTCGAGCTTGCGGGATACCTACGTGATCCTGATCGGATGCCGCTTTATGTTCCCGAGCCGTTTTCACGACCGCCCGCATATCTCGACACGTCAATACGTCCGGCTGGTGCGAGACTGGGTGACAGCGATTGGTCTGGAACCCAGCGGATACGGCACGCACTCGATGCGCCGCACCAAAGCTGCGGAGATTTACCGCAAGACGGGCAACCGATCCGCCGTGCAACTTTTGTTGGGCCACACTAAGGTTGATAGCGCAGTGCGTTATCTGGGTGTTGAATTGGAAGATGCCCTGAATTTCGCTGAGCGTATCGACATCTAAGACCTGTTGGCGGGCGGTTCGTGCCGTTCGCCGATCCAGACTAATCCTTCATAACTCCCGCAGCAGTTGCAAGACTGAGCCCAAACTTCTAGATTGCAGCGTCGCAGCGAAATTCGGCCTTTGGAAACTTAGTTATATCACTGACCCGATCGAACAAACCTGCCATCGGTTCCCTGCCTGACAGGCCGGATCAAAGGGGACGCACAATCAATCTTGAGACCACTGCACTTTCAGGCTGCCCGCAGGTGGCTTCGTGTTCAGAATGTCTGCAACTTCGCTGAGTGGCAGGCGATGGGACGCTGCGCGATCAATGTCTGACCCCAGCTTCGCGATGACGCCAAGGGCCTCTGGAATATTGTGGTTGAGGGAATGCGATCCCGCGAGGGTCAGCTGGCGACGGAATAACTCGAATGGGGACACGTCTATTTTTGCATCAGACGGGCAGACGCCGAAGAAGAGCCCCTTGCCACCGTTTGCCATGTAGTACGTGAGGGCAGAGGCGACCTGCGGCACGCCAGTGGCCTCGACCGTCAGATCCGCGCGGTGATGCCATTGTTTGAGATCATCGGATCCCGAGGCGACCGCATCAAACCCAAAGCTTGATGCAAGCTCCAAGCGATCCTCTGAAATATCGACGAACGCGACGCGGTCGACACCGCTGGTTTTCAACGCCAGTCCCATCAACAGCCCCATCGGACCCGCCCCGAAAATGAGAGCGTCTTCCATCCACGGTTCGTGAACAGCATCCAGACCGTTCAGGACACAGCCCATCGGTTCTGCCAAGGCCGCCTGAAGAAAGCTCATGTCGCCAATCGGGTGAACAGCGGTGGCTTTGACAACGCTGAGTTCGGCAAATCCGCCGTGGGTTGTCACGCCATATGCGCCGAGGTTTTCGCATAAATGCGCCCAGCCGCGCGTACAGGCGCGGCAATTCCCACATTCGATGTTGGGGTCGACGGCGACGCGGTCACCCGCTTTTACGTCCGTGACGTCTGCCCCCACTTCAATAACCACGCCTGCGTATTCATGCCCCGGCACGACCGGAAAGGCTCCTGTGCCGTAGTTGTCTTTCAGGACTTCATAATCTGTGTGGCAAATGCCGCTGGCTTTGACCTGCACGACAACCTCGCCCGGTCCTGCCTTTGGATCCGGCAAATCGGTGTAGGACACTTCGTTCTTGGCGGTGAATACGATCGCTTTCATGGCGGTTTATCCTTGTACGTAACGGCGCAGGGCAGCTTCGACGCCATCCGCCCAAATCAGTGTAAGCCATTCGGAAAACTGGGCCGCAAAAGCATCGTTCTGCGCGAGGTCCCCATAAAGGTCGCGCTGATCGAGCCATGTCTGCGGGTTGGTTTTGGCGGCTTTCGCAGCCTTATTCAGGCTGCTCCAGATCGGATCGTTCGTCTCTATCTTCGATCCGTCTTCGCGCGTGCCTTCGCACATCCGCGCCCAGATCGCCTGCGACAAGGCGAGCCCGTTTATGGGTGTGCCAGCCGCCAATGCATCGCGCAAAGTCGGCAGGATAAATCCCGTCTGGCGCGACGATCCGTCAAACGCCACGCGGCGCACCGTATCGATAATCTCGGGATTGGAAAAGCGACTATCGATCAGGTCGACATAGGCGGCTGGCGTCATGCCCGGCACGGCATCGACCTGTGCTGCAATCTCTGTCCCTGCGGTCTTGCGGAAATAATCCCCGATGAGCGGATGATTCATGCAATCTGATATGAACTCGACAGACAGCACTTCGCCCGCATTAGCGATCAACTGGTGCCCGCCGTTCAGAATGCGGATCTTCATCGCTTCAAAGGCGTGAACATTATCGGTGAACGTAGCCCCTGCACCGTCCCAGTCAGGACGGCCCGCGCAGAATTTGTCTTCGATCACCCATTGGCGGAAATTTTCATGGGTCACAGGGGCCGCGTCATCCAGCCCTAAGGTGTGCACAAGTTCCAGCTCTTTCGGGCCCGTCGCGGGCACGATGCAATCCACCATGGAATTCGGGAACGTGCAGTTGGCGTCGATCCAATCGGTCAGATCGGGGTCGGACAGGCGGGCGAGGGACACGACCGTCTGGCGCAAAATATCACCATTCCCTTGCAGGTTATCGCAGCTTTGGCAGGTGAAGGGGCCGGTGCCCTTTGCGCGTCGCACCTTCAGCGCGGCAATCATCGCGCCGAAAGCGGTCCGTGGCTTATCTGGGTTTGCAGCATCGTGCGCCATATCAGCATGACCCGCATCGAATGCTTTGCTGACAGGATCAATGTAATAACCACCCTCGGTGACCGTCAGCGCGACAACACGAATGGCGGGGTCCGCCATTTGGGCGATCAATGCGGCGTTGTCTTCTTCGACGGGGACGAACCCGATCATGGAGCCGACGACTTCGGCAGACCGGCCTTTGGGGTCCAATTCGATCAGAGTCGTAAGGTAATCTTGCGCGGCCAATCTATCGCGCTGTGCGGCGTCACCGGCACGAACACCCGCCCCGATAATCGCCCAATCCTGCGCCTCACCACTTTGCATCAAACGGTGCAGATACCACGCCTGATGGGCGCGGTGGAAATTGCCCAAGCCGATATGCACGATACCTGCGCTCAGAGCGGCACGGTCATAGGTGGGGCCGCTTACGCCAACGGGCAGGTTCGCCAAGGCGGCGTTGGAAAGTTTAGTCAGTGCATTGGTCATGGGTTTAGGCCATCCGTAAGCCATCTGCGCCAAACTTGTGAATCAAGGTGGGATTTGGTGTCAGGTAGACCGTGTCACCATGGCTAACCGCAACGTCACCGGTTGCACGCACCGTCATTGGATCACACCCCTCAATGCCGTGGATATGGATGAAGGTGTCCGATCCAAGGTGTTCTGCCACGCCAACGGTGCCTTGCCACTGGCCTTCCGTTGTAGACACCTCGATATGTTCAGGACGGATACCGATGGTGTGGGCGTTGTGTTTCGCGGCCTCTGCACCCTCGATCAGGTTCATCTTGGGCGATCCGATGAAGCCAGCGACAAATTTATTGCGCGGTTCGCGATACAACTCAAGTGGGCTGCCCACCTGTTCGATGACACCGGCCTGAAGCACAACAATCTTGTCCGCCATTGTCATGGCTTCGACCTGATCGTGGGTCACATAGACCATCGTGGTATCAAGTTTCTTGTGCAGCTCAGAGATTTCCATCCGCATGCCCACGCGCAGGGCGGCATCAAGGTTGGACAGAGGTTCGTCAAACAAGAACGCGGAAGGTTCGCGTACAATCGCACGACCAATGGCGACACGCTGGCGCTGACCACCTGAAAGCTGCCCAGGCTTGCGATCAAGGTAATCGGTCAGGTTCAGCGCCTTGGCCGCAGCCTCAATCCGCTTGTTCTGTTCATCGGCGCTCATCTTCGCCATCTTCATCGGGAAGGCGATGTTCTTGCGCACCGACATATGCGGGTAAAGCGCATAGGATTGAAATACCATCGCAAGGCCACGTTTCGCGGGCGGCAGGTCGGTGGCGTCCTTGCCGTCGATCTCGATGTTGCCCGAGGTGGTATCCTCAAGCCCGGCAATCAAACGCAGCAGCGTCGACTTGCCGCAGCCCGACGGACCGACAAACACAACGAACTCGCCGTCCTCGATTTCCAGGTCCAGCGGCGGGATGACTTCCACGTCGCCGAACTTCTTCTGAACCTGCTTGAGCTGAATGCGTCCCATGTTTCGTTCCTTACTTCACGGCGCCGAAGGTCAGGCCCCGGACAAGTTGTTTCTGGCTGAACCAGCCCATGATGAGGATTGGCGCAATGGCCATGATCGAGGCCGCACTCAATTTGGCGTAGAACAGACCCTCCGGGCTGGAATAGCTGGCGATGAAAGCGGTCAATGGTGCCGCCTTGGCAGCTGTGAGGTTCAACGTCCAGAATGCTTCGTTCCACGCCAGAATAATGTTGAGCAACACCGTCGACGCCATGCCGGGAACCGCCATTGGCGTCAGCACGTAAATGATTTCTTCGCGCAGGCTCGCCCCGTCCATCCGCGCCGCTTCAAGGATTTCGCCGGGGATTTCCTTGAAGTAGGTATAAAGCATCCAGATGATGATCGGCAGGTTGATCATCATCAACACAAACACCAGCATCGCACGGCTATCCAGAATGTCGAACTGAATGCAGATCAGATAGATCGGGATCAGCACGCCAACGGGTGGCAGCATCTTGGTCGACAGCATCCACATCAACACATCTTTGGTGCGCTTGGCCGGCACAAAGGCCATTGACCAGGCGGCAGGCACGGCGATCACCAGCCCCAAGAACGTAGAGCCAACAGAAATGATGACCGAGTTCATGAAGAACTTGAAATAATCCGACCTTGCGTTGACCTCCAAGTAGCCGTTCACGGACCAACCAGAGTTGAACAGAACCTCAAGCGGCGCACGGATCGCGTCCTCTTCGGTCTTGAACGACAGGATCAGGATCCAAAGGATCGGAAAGAACATCATAAAGCCAAGGGTTCCGGCGATTGCCGTATTCATGACCTTTTTCTGGTTCGAGACTGCACGTGCCATATCCGTCTCTCCTATTAAGCGTCGAGGTTCTTGCCGATCATCCGCATCAGGAAGATCGCAACAATGTTGGCAAGGATGATGGCGACGACGCCACCGGCGCTGCCCAGACCGACATCGAATTGCAGCAGGGACGATACATAGACCAGATACGTCAAGTTCGTGGTTGCGGTACCCGGTCCACCGTTTGTGGTGACAAGGATTTCAGCAAAGATCGACAACAGGAAAATCGTCTGGATCAGGATCACAACTGTGATCGCCCGTGCCATATGCGGCAGGATCAGATGCCAGAACTGGCTGATCCAGCGCGCGCCGTCCATTTCAGCGGCTTCCATCTGTTCCTGATCCAGTGATTGCAGCGCGGTCAGCAGGATCAAAGTCGCGAATGGCAGCCACATCCATGAGACAATGAAGATGATCGATATGAGCGGAATCTGCCCGAAAAAGTCGATCGGCTGGAACCCGAAAGTATTGGCGATCGCCGCAAAGATTCCGTTCACAGGGTTCATGAACATGTTCTTCCAGATAAGGCCTGAAACGGTCGGCATCACAAAGAACGGCGCAATAACCATGATGCGGATAATGCCGGTGCCGAACATCGGACGATCCAGCAACAACGCAAAACAAATCCCGCCAATCGTGGTGATCGTCAGAACGCCCCCCACAAGGAAAAACGTATTGATCATCGCGGCGCTAAAGCTTGGGTCAGTGAAGAACCAATAGTAGTTTTCCCACCCGACAAACGGCGTCGTGCCCGGCTGAAGCAGATTGTAACGCAAGAACGAAAAGTAGACCGTCATCACAAGCGGTACGATCATCCAGCCCAAAAGCAGAATGACAGCGGGCGAGATCATCAGTCGCGCTGCGGTTCTGGAAGCCTTTGTCGACATGCGAGCTCCTCCCCCTCGAAGATTTGCATTCTAGTACTTGAGGAAAGACCACTGCGGGCCTTTGCCGAAATACTAAGGTGAAAGCGATGATTGTTAAAATCGGGCCGGAGCATGGTGCCCCGGCCCAATCTTCGGGAGTGATTTAGTCGATGTAACCAGCGCGGGTCATTTCGCGAACCGCAAAGGCTTGGCTGTTTGCCAGTGCTTCTTCGACAGTCGCCTGACCGGCCAGAGCAGCAGCGACCTGCTGACCGACGTAGTTACCAATGCCTTGGAACTCTTCGATCGCCACGAACTGGACGCCTGTGTAAGGCACCGGATCACGGGTTGGGTTCGTTGGATCAACCGACAGAATTGCGCTCACAATGGTTTCTGCGAAAGGCGCAGCTTCCAGGCGACGCGGGTCTTCTTCGACCGACTGGCGTGTCCCGCTTGGCACGGCGACCCAGCCTTTGGATTCACCGACCATTTCGAAGTATTCCTTCGAGGTCGCCCAGATCAGGAAGTCCTTGGCGACATCGACATTCTGCGAGCTTGCCGGAATAGCAAGCGCCCAGGACCAGAACCAGCCTGTGCCGTTCGCCGTCTCTTCCATTGGTGCCTGGAAGAAGTCAGTCACGTCAGCAACAGTCGAGGTTTCAGTGTTGCGGACGTCACCAGCGGCTGATGTCGCGTCAACCCAAGTTGCACATGCGCCGTCTTTGAACAGTGCACGGTTTTCGTTGTGACCGTTCGTCGACGCACCGGGAGGGCCCGATTCATTCATCAGATCAACGTAATAGGTGATCGCTGCGTTCCATTCCGGCGAATCCAGCTGCGGCTGCCAGTCTTCGTCGAACCAGCGCGCGCCAAATGCGTTTGCAACTGTGCCAACGAAGGCCATGTTTTCGCCCCAGCCGGCCTTGCCGCGCTGGCAGGTGCCGTAGACGCCGTTTTCGGGGTCATGCAACTGTGCTGCCATTTCCGCGAACTCGGTATAGGTGATCTGCTCGGTCGGCACTTCGATGCCAGCCGCTTCGAACAGGTCGGTGCGGTAGAACGTGAAGGACGTTTCAGAGTAGAGCGGCACGGCATAAAGGCTGCCATCTGCGGACAGACCGTCACGAACCAACGGGAAGATGTCTTCCAGATCGTAGTCCGCATTCTCGGCAAAATCGTCCAGCGGTGTCAGCCAGCCTTTGGCGCCCCAGATCGGTGTTTCATAGGCACCGATGAACATAACGTCGAATGACCCGCCGCCGGTGGCGATGTCGGTTGTGGTGCGCTGGCGCAGCACGTTTTCTTCCAGAACAACCCAGTTGATGGTGTGGCCTGTTGCTTCTTCCCATGCGGGGGCAAGCTCTTGCATCGTGATCATGTCGGCGTTGTTCACCGTTACAACCGTGATTTCGTCGGCCGAAGCCATGGATGCGACAGATGCCGCGCAGCCGATGCTGACCGCAGTGGTCAGTAGTGTTCTCTTGATAGACATGATGTCCTCCCTTTTGACATGTGTAAAGTTTTGGCTGAGACCTAACGAAACGTCAAGAAAAATTTTACATGTGCAAAATTTAGGACGTAATACTCAACAAACGTTACCGATAAATCAGGCCGATGCCCGGATCTGCAACATCGCTTCTTTCCGAATCGCAACCGGATTATCCGTTCGCTCTTCACGCACCTGTTCAAGCAAGAGTCGCACAGCGTCACACCCGATGCCCGTCACGTCCTGCGCGGCAGTTGTGATGGCTGGATATATGTACTGGCTCAGCGGATGGTCATCGTGTCCCGCGATCCGCAAGCCGCCCGCACTGTCGCCACCCTTGGCGAACAGCCCATGTTTGTTTGCCGCCGAGATTGCGCCGATCGCGATGCGATCATTGGCGCACAGTATTGTATCGTTGATATGATGCGACCGCCCAAAGTGCGCATCCATAACCCCAACTCCATAAGCCTCAAACTTCCAGGATGCGTCCACTTGGGCTGCATCAACAAAACGCGGCGTAAATCCAAGGTCTGTCATTTTTGAAACATAGGCATCGCGCCGCTCGACAGCGTTCGAGTTCACCAAAGGCATACTTAGGAACACAGGCGCATCGCCAGTCCGGCACAAGTATTCCACAATAGATGCAATGCTTTGCGTATTATCTGTGCCAACAAAATCAGCCCCTTCGATGGGTTCGGCGGGCTGCGAATCTGCAAAGACAATCGGAAAATCACCAATCGCCATTTGAAGTGCTTCGGTCGAGCTATCGACACCCAAAGGTGCAATTATCGCACCATCAGCACCCAAAGACCGCAGCCGCGAGAGGGCCTGCAACTCACCCTCCGCAGACCCGTCGGAGCTTTGCGTAATCATCGTAAAGCCGGTCCCTCGGATGGCTTTCTTGATCGCTTCAAGCAGACTGGCAAAGAACAGATCGTTATACTGCGGGACGACGACCCCAATCAGGCCAGATGATTTTCGGTTCTGCCGCGTCGCAATGAAGTTGTAGACGTAATCGACTTCGGAAAGGCGTTCCTCGATCTTCTTGGACGTTGATGGCCGAACGGCGCCAGGGTCTTGGAAATACTTTGAAAGCGTCGGGCGCGAGATTCCAATCGCCTCTGACAGCTCTGTCATGGTGGCAATCTTCTGTTTTGGCTTTAACATGTTATAAACCTCAGACTTCGCGGGCACTTGGCGGCTATCCCAAGTTGGCCGCCACCACACTTTGACACATGTTAATTTTTTGTCTACTGCTTTTCGTATTTAGCGGAGGACAGCATGGCAGAGATTCGGACAATCGTGACCGTCGGCGAGATTCTCGTTGAATTTGTTTCGCATCAGAAGAACTGCGCTTTGGAGCAGATCACCGAGTATTCGGGCCCTTACCCCAGCGGTGCGCCTGCAATATTTTTGGATCAAGCCGCGCGAATGGGTGCAGCAACACAGATGATCGGTGGCGTTGGAGATGATGGATTTGGTCGCCGTATTCTTCGCCGCCTACGGGAGGATGGCGTTGGCATCGACGGGATCACCGTGTCCGATGAACATAGCACCGGCACCGCATTTGTGTCCTACTATGACAGCGGCGATCGGGATTTCATCTTCCATATCGCGGGCACTGCTGCTGACGCCTTCACTGTCCGGTCGGGCGTTTTCGCCCCTGCGCAAACGATCCTGCACGTGTCAGCTTCGTCGCTTGGAATCTCGTCGATGCGCGACAAAATCATGGATGCTGTGCGCAGCGTGGGCGATGGCGGCGGCCTGATCAGTTGCGACCCTAACGCGCGGCCCGAACTCATGAACGATCCAGTCACGCGCGATGCCATGTTCGAGGTGATGGAGAGCAGCTCTATCCTCCTGCCAAGCACAAGTGATCTGGATTTCCTTTATCCTGACCTGTCCGAGGATGCCGCCGTCGAAAAATTGCTGAACGCCAACGCCGATATCGTAGCTGTCAAGCGCGGTGCTGGCGGAGTGACTATCGTGAGCAACGGTGAGCGCCATGATTTTGCCGGATATGCCGTGTCCGAAGTTGATCCTACGGGTGCTGGCGATTGCTTCTGCGGCACATTCGTCTCGCTTATATCTCAAGGCGCATCGCTTTACGATGCAGGTATGCAAGCCAACGCCGCTGGCGCCATTGCCGTCACTCGACGGGGGCCGATGGAGGGGAACTCCAACCCTTCCGAAATCGCCCAATTCCTGAACTCCCGCAGCCCGAAAGAAAACATCGCATGAGCCTTGTCCAAGATATGATCGCCCGTAACCGCGCTGGTGAGGCGATTGGCCTGCCGTGTTTTTGCACCGCCAATGAACACGTTTTGCGCGCGGTTCTGGACTATGCCAAGAAAACCGGCCTCCCGACTGTGATTGAAGCAACCTGCAATCAAGTCAATCAATTCGGTGGCTATACGGGCATGACGGCCTCTGATTTCATGGGCTGGCTGCGTGGCATGGCCGATGAGGCAGGCGTGCCGATGGATCAGTTGATCCTTGGCGGCGACCATCTTGGCCCGAGCGTCTGGAAGAACGAACCGCTCGACGTGGCGATGGAAAAGTCCCGCGAATTGGTCAAAAGCTATGTTGAGGCGGGGTTCAAGAAAATTCACCTCGACACGTCGATGGCCTGCGGCGGAGAGCCAACCCCCACATTTGCGCAAATCGCCGAACGCGCCGCGGACCTTTGCGAAGTGGCAGAAAAATATGCGCCCGATCCATCCGAGCTGTTCTATATCATCGGAACCGAAGTCCCGATCCCTGGCGGGGAGACCGAAGAACCCGACGCACTTGATGTCACGTCCGTGGACCGTTTCCGCGACACCATCCAGACCCACCGCGATGCGTGGAACGCCCGTGGTTTGACCCAGGCTTGGGACCGCATCGTTTCGGTCGTCACCCAACCGGGAGTCGATTTCGGCCACACGTCAATCTACCCTTTCGTGCCCGAACAAGCCGCCCCCTTGCGCGATGCGATCCTTGACGAGCAGGGTTTGACCTATGAGGCGCATTCGACCGATTACCAGCCAACGGGCGCTCTTGTCGATCTGGTTAAAAACCACTTCTTTTTCCTGAAGGTTGGACCCGAACTTACATTCCGTTTCCGAGAGTCCATCTGGGCGCTCGCGCAGATCGAGGAAGAGGTTGTCACTGGCCCCACATCGAAAATTCGCGAAACGTTCGAGGCGCGGATGACCCAAGAGCCGGGCTATTGGACAAACTACTACAACGGCACCGACGATGAGCTGCGCCTGTTGCGCACCTACAGCTACAGCGACCGCATCCGTTACTATTGGACGGACCCGGAAATTTCGAAATCGCTTGATCTGTTGATCGCAAACCTGAGCGATGTGGACCTACCGGAAACCGTCGTGTCACAAGCCTTTATGGGGTTGGACTTTGGCGCCATGCCAACGAGCGCAGCGGGTTTGATATCCTTGCAAGTTCAACGCTGCGTCGTGCGCTATTTCGAGGCCGCCGGACACACGCTAAAATAAGCGAAGGCGGGTCCGACTTCTATCGCGATAACAGCTGCCGGATTGGTCGAGTCCATTCTTTATCAACGCTGACATCTGTCACGGATTCCTGAGCTAGTAATCTGACGTACTTCAACGCCTTGAGCGAAGGTCTGAATTGAGCTTTGGTTGCTTTTCGCGGCATTGGCAGCGTATTGAAAGCAACCAATGGCCAAAAACGCTCTAAATTCAGCTGCGTTCGCGACCCTATTGTCGGGACCGCTCGCAGCGATTGCACCTGCAAACTATTGCTGCGCCAGCAACATGGCTAAACGTCAATGTCGGGAAAGTTCGCAAAGCCGACATCCAAAATTATCAGGCTCACGAGATTCCCCGGCGCCATTGTTCGGCAATGTTTCGCAGTGACACGGGGACATACCCGGCGCTCGGTATCACTTGCGTTGGGCTGCGACCCTATCCTGCAAGCTGCGCGCGTATCTTCGTGCCGATCTCGTCGATGTGGTCCTGGGTAATGGTCAGCGGCGGCGACATGCACAGCGCATCGCCCACAGGGCGCACGATCAGCCCCTTGTCCCACAACCCGTTATAGGCCGCGCGACCCGCATCCCCCACGGCACCATCCTGCGTCAGATGCACTGCGCCGATGATCCCGCAGTTGCGGATATCCATCACGCCGGGCAGGTCGCGGAGCCCGTGCAGCATGTCCGCCCACGGACCGGCCATGCGCGCGGCGTTGCCGAAAATATCCTCGTCGCGGTAGGCGTCCAGCGTGGCGATACAGGCCGCCGAGGCCAGCGGATGACCGGAATAGGTGTAGCCGTGGAACAGGTCGGGCATCGTCGCGGGGCCGTTGCGGAACGCATCCCGCACTGCTGCCGTGGCCAGCACGCCACCCATCGGCACGGTTGCATTGGTCATGCCCTTGGCGCAGGTCACAAGATCGGGGGTGACGCCAAACGCCTCGAATGCAAAGGGCGTGCCCATACGGCCAAAACCGGTGATCACCTCGTCAAAGATCATCAGAATGCCGTTCGCATCACAAATTTCGCGCAGGCGTTCAAGGTATCCCTTGGGCGGTGGGAACACGCCACCCGCGCCACTCACAGGTTCAACGATCACGGCGGCAATCGTATGGCCGCCGTGCAGATCGCACAGGCGCTGCAGATCATCGGCCAGTTCCGTGCCATGCGCGGGCTGGCCACGGCTGAACGCGTTTTCCGGCAACCACGTGTGGCGCATGTGGGCGGTGGATGGATAAAGCGTGCCGAACTGCCCCTTGTTCAGGCCCAGCCCGCCAACGGACAGACCGCCAAAGTTGATCCCGTGATAGGCCTTTTCACGCCCCACCAGAATCCGGCGCTGCCCCTCACCGCGGTGATGGTGATAGGCCAGCGCGATTTTCAGCGCGGTATCCACGGCCTCGGATCCCGAATTGGTGAAAAACACATGATCGAAACCGGGCGCCAGATCGGTGACACGCGCCGCCGCCTCAAAGGCCAGCGGATGCCCCTGATTGAAGTTGTGCACGAAATCATAGGCCGCCGCCTGTTCCTGAATGGCCGCTGTGATTTTCGGATGGTTGTGCCCCGCATTGGAGCACCACAGCCCGCCCGTGCCATCGAACAACTCATGCCCGTCGACGGTGGTGTAACGCACGCCTTCGGCTTTGCTGATCAGGCGGGGGTTATCCTTGAACGCCTTGGTCGCCGTGAACGGCATCCAGAAACTGTCAAGATCATTTGGCACGCGCACGGTATCAGGCATCGGGGTTCTCCTTGGTTTGGATCAGTCGTGCCACGGGCCGCGCGGAATTCCAAGGGGGTCAATGCACGCCGCAATTGGGATCTTGATAGGACGGTCCGATTCCGGTGGTGGGTTTCCCAAGTGTCAGGATCGCTGGCGATCGCGCGTGAATTTATCAGCTTGCGGCAAGTTCGATCCAATCTATGAATAGATGATGACCTTTGATCAGATCAAAACTTTTCTTTGGGTGGCCCGCTTAGGTGGGTTTCGTCGTGCTGCAGAACGTTTGAACCTGTCGCAACCCGCTGTATCCACGCGCATTGCCAACCTTGAAGCGGAACTGCGCGCGCCGCTGTTTGAGCGGGGGCAGGGGGAACTGGTGCTAACCAAACACGGCACGTTGATGTTGTCTTATGCAGAGCAGATGTTGTTCGTTGAAGAAGAGATCAAACAGCGTGTTGCCAATCCATCCGAGGCAGAAGGGCTGTTCCGAGTTGGCGCCTCCGAGACCATCGCCCAGGCGTGGTTGCCCGAATTCCTCAAGGCGTTCAGCGAACAATACCCCCGCGTGAATGTGGATTTGACGGTCGATATTTCGCTGACACTTCGCGCCGATCTTCTTGAGCGAAAACTTGATCTGGCGTTGCTGATGGGGCCGGTATCCGAGTTTTCGGTCGAGAACGTAGATTTGCCGACCTTCGATCTGCACTGGTATCGCTCTACCATGAACCCGCAGACCGACCTGAGCCAGATCCCTGTCATTTCCTATTCCAGTAAAACGCGCCCCTACCGTGAATTGATGTCCGAACTGTCACGTCGTGTGGGCCCAAAATTGCGCGTCTATGCGTCGGCGTCCTTGTCGGCGAGCCTAAAGATGATTGCGGCGGGAATCGCTGTGGGCCCGTATCCCCGCGCGCTTGCCAATGACTTTCTCGCATCCGGGCAGATCGTCGAGTTTGATCCGGGTTATCAGCCGCAGCCGCTGTCGTTTACGGCGTCTTATCTGTCAGAACCGCGCAGCTTTCTTGTTGAAAACAGTGCGCAAATCGCTCGCGAGGTCGCGGAACACTGGGACAGGACTCACCTTCAATAAATAAACAAAATCTATCACTATAGATATAAAATGATAATTTGATTGGTCAGACCTGACCGTGTGATGCTGCGAACGTTCACATGGGGGCCAGCGTGAAGACGTTTACTTTTTCACATTCAGACCTGATCGGCGCGTCTGCGGCGAATGTGCGTGCGGCCATCCGTTCAGGGGCATATGCGGGCCATACTGCCGGACTTGCGGCAGGCAAATTGCAATGCAATCTTGCGATCCTGCCTGAACAGTTCGCATTGGACTTTCTGCGTTTCTGCCTGCGCAATCCCAAGCCTTGCCCCATCGCCGGCGTGGGCGACAGCGGCGATGTGAAGATACCAACGTTGGGCCACGACATCGATATTCGCACGGACGTGTCCAAATACCGCGTCTTTCGCAATGGCATGCTAAGCGATGAACTGTCCGATATTTCGGACGTCTGGGCAGATGACCTTGTCACTGTTGCGCTTGGCTGCTCGTTCACCTTTGAAAACGCGCTTGTGCGCAACGGCATCCCCGTGCGCCATCTGGAAACGGGGCGCAATGTGCCGATGTTCAAATCCAACATCGATCTCGTGCCAGCCGGTCGGTTTGCCGGACAGATGGTCGTGACAATGCGCCCGATCCCTGCTGCGCAGGTCGATGCCGCCTGCGAGATCAGCCGCCGCTACCCCCAAGCCCATGGCGCACCCATTGCCGTTGGCGACCCTGCGCAGATCGGCATTTCTGATCTGTTCGCGCCGGACTGGGGTGACGCGGTCGAAATCAAGGATGACGAAGTTCCCGTTTATTGGGCATGCGGTGTCACGCCGCAAAATGTCCTTTTGGATGCAGGCCTGCCGATCTGCATCACCCACTCGCCTGGTCATATGTTGATCGCTGACGTGGCCGAAGACGCCGAGACAACAATCCTCGCATGAAACCGAACCCATCCAACAAGGAGACGACAAAATGAAAAACCTAATTCCCGTTCTTGCCGCAACGACGGTGCTCGCCGGACCGGCACTTGCCGAAACCCTTTCCGTTGTGGGCAGCTGGTCCAGCCTGCCGCTGCACAACGAATACGAAGCCCCGTTCTGGACCACGACCCTGCCGGACGCTTCTGGCGGTGACATCACGGTCGAATTGACGACGCACAACCAGATGAGCCTTGGCCTTGGCGACATCTACCCGTTGCTGGGTCAAGGCGTCTATGACGTCGCGATGACAGTGGGCGACTATGCCGTGGCCGACGCGCCCGAACTTGAAGGTCTTGATGTGCCGCTGGTCGCCGTGACCGCAGATGAGGCGCGCGCGATGATCGATGCGGCCCGTCCCATGGTGTCAGACATCTTCCGTGACCGTTTCAACAGTCACGTGCTGGCGATTGCCCCTTACCCGCCGCAAGTCGTGTTTTGTAACCACGATATCAACAGCCTTGCGGACCTCGAAGGTCTCAAGGTGCGGGCGTCGGGCCGCATGACGGCCCTCCTGCTCGAGGCATTGGGTGCCGAGGGCGTGAATGTATCCTTTGCCGAAGTGCCCGGCGCGCTGCAAAACGGCGTCGTCGATTGCGCCGTGACGGGGGCCGGGTCGGGTTACTCCGCTGGCTGGTGGGAAGTATCCACACACCTGCTGCCAATTCCGCTGGGAGGCTGGGATCCGGTTGTAACCGCCGTCAACATGGACAAGTGGAACAGCCTTGACGCGGACACGCAGGCACTGATTTCTTCTGAAATTGTGACCGGGTTCGAGGACCCGGCATGGGCAAGCGCACAAGGCGCATTGGACAACGATGTGGCGTGTCTGACGGGCATGGGCGAATGTGCATCCGGCGAAGCACGGTCCATGAGATTGGTCGAGGTCAGCGATGAAGATTTCAACCGCGCCCGCACGATCCTGACGACCGAAGTCCTGCCTGACTGGGCCGAGCGGTCAGGCGGTGACTGGGCTGCGCGCTGGAACGACAGTGTCGGCGCGGTTGTCGGCGTCACGATCGAGTAACCACGCTCTTGGAACAAGGATGTGCCGGACATGGAACTTGCAGTGATAGACAAACTACGGGCACTCAACAAAGGCGTGGCCTTGCTGGTCGGCTTTGGATTGCTTGCCTGTGCAGCCTTCGTGCTGACGGATATCATCATGCGCAGGTTCGGCACGTCCCTGGGCGGCACCGAGGAGATTGCGGGCTACGCGATGGCTTTGGCGACGTCCTGGGGAATGTCCTTTACTCTGCTTGAATTGGGCCACGTGCGTATTGATCTGATACGCACGCGGTTCAATACACTGGGCAAGGCGCTGTTTGACGTCTTTTCCATGATCATCATGACCGCCGTCATCATCACGATCGCCATCAAGGCATGGCCCGTGGTGTCCCATTCGCTGACCAACGGATCACGGGCCAACACGCCATTGGAAACGCCGCTTGTCTGGGTCCAGATGCCATGGTTCGCGGGTTGGGTCTGGTTTGCCGTCATGTCCACGCTCACCACACTCTGTGCACTTAGCCTACTGGTCAAACGCCGCCACGCGGAAACCGAGGCCATTGTCGGCGCCTTCGCAGAACAGGATAGCCTGCAATGATCGCATTTGTTTCTGCGGGGCTTTTGGCCCTGCTGGCGTTGTCCATTCCCGTCGGGATCGTCCTGTTCCTTCTGGGATTTGGTATTGATACCTTCTTTTCAGGTTTTCCGCTGATCCGTGGATTGGGCAATATGGTCTGGTCGGCGTCCAATTCGGCCACGCTGATCGCCATCCCGTTTTTCGTGCTGCTGGGTGAGATCCTCGTGCGCAGCGGTGTCGCCACGCGGACCTATGCCGCACTTGACCGCTGGGTGTCGTGGCTGCCAGGTGGATTGGTGCATGCCAATATCGCCACGGCGACGATGTTTTCGGCCACCTCCGGTTCCTCGGTCGCCACGGCTGCAACCGTCGCGACCGTCGCCATGCCACAAGCCGAAAAACTCGGCTATGACCCGAAACTGTTTTCGGGCGCGATTGCTGCGGGGGGCACATTGGGCATCATGATCCCGCCTTCGATCAACCTGATTGTCTATGGGTTCCTGACCCAATCCTCGATCCCGCGATTGTTTCTTGCCGGTCTGGTTCCGGGCATCGCACTTGCGCTGATGTTCATGCTGATCACTGTGATTATCTGCGTGATCCGCCCCGACCTTGGCGGGTTGCGCCGCACATTTCCCTTTGCGCACATGCTGCGGGCCCTGATCGACCTGATCCCGATCATTATCCTGTTCGGCTTGATCGTCGGGTCGATCTATCGCGGCTGGGCCACCCCGACCGAAGCCGCGGCCGTGGGTGTGGCCGGTGCATTTTTGATCGCGCTCGCCTTTGGCGGCGTGTCGTGGGACATGCTGATGCAAAGCCTGACCGGCACAGTCAAGATCACGTCAATGATCATGCTGATCGTCATTGGCGCATCCTTCCTGAACTTCACCCTTGCTTCGGCCGGATTGGGCCGCGAGCTGACATCGTTCATGGAAGGCCTTGGCCTGTCGCCACTTGGCTTCATCCTGGTGGTGGTCGTGCTTTACATCGTGTTGGGATTTTTCATCGAAACCTTGTCGCTGATGGTTGTGACGATCCCTATTATCGTGCCGATGGTGCTGGTGCAGGGATATGACGTGATCTGGTTTGGCATTCTGATGATTGTTCTGATCGAAATGGCGCTGATCACCCCGCCCGTAGGTCTGAACCTTTATGTGGTTCAGGGCGCTCGCAAGTCCGGCAGCCTGAACGAGGTCATGCTGGGCGCGCTGCCTTACTGTCTGACGATGCTGGCCATGGCGTTCTTGTTGATTGCCTTCCCGAACATCGCGCTGTTCCTGCCCAACGCGTTGCCGTAGGGTTGATCATGCACATTGACCTCAATTCCGATCTTGGCGAGGGTTTGGGCCCATGGTCCATGGGCGATGACGCACAGATGCTGTCTATTGTCACCTCTGCCAACATCGCCTGTGGCGGACATGCGGGCGACCCCGAAACGATGTTTGAGACACTGACGCTGGCCCGCGACAACGGCGTGGTCGTGGGGGCGCATCCGGGCTACAACGATCTGACCGGTTTCGGACGCCGGGTCATACCGATGCCTGTGGATGAAGTCGCACGCATGGTTGCCGCCCAGATCGGGGCCTTGCAGGCGGTCGCATCGCTGGTTGGTGTGGGCATATCTTACGTCAAGCTGCATGGCGCACTTGCGAACCTTGCCGCGCAGGATCGGGACGTGGCAGATGCAATCGTCGCGGCGGTTGGAAAGATCAATCAAGACATGGCGGTGCTGGCGATTTCCGGCACACAGATGGAACAGGCCGCCCGCGCGGCGGGAACGCAGGTCTTTTCCGAGATTTTTGCAGACCGTGGTTACTTGTCGTCAGGCCAACTGGTACCGCGCGACCAGCCGGGTGCGATGATCCATGATCCGGCAGAAGCGGCTGCGCGTTTGATATCGTTCCTCGAAACCGGACTGATGCCGGTTGTGGACGGCGATCCGATCAAGCTGGCCGCGCATTCGATCTGTGTGCACGGCGACAGCGCCGGGGCCGTCGATATGGCGCGTGAAATCCGCGCCCGGCTTAGTGCCGAGGGCGTGCAGATTACCAGCTTTATGCACCGCTGAGGCCCGTCATGGTTCCCCAATTCAAAGCCATTGCCGATCACGCACTGCTTGTGACCTTTGCCGATGAGATTTCCGACGTGGCGCACGGATTGGTTCTTGCGCTGGACGCTGCAATTACCGCGAACCCCGCTCGGGGAATGATCGAAACCGTGCCGGCCATGGTCAACCTGTTGGTGTCCTTCGACCCCGTCCAGACAGACCATGTGGCCGTGCAAAAACATGTGCGCGGATGCCTGTCTGCCGCGCAAAGCAAAAAGGCCGCGGGGACACCCCGCCGGGTGCAGGTTTGCTATGAGGGGGCGTTTTCCCCGGATCTGGAAGCTGTCGCCGCTGCCACAGGTCTTGCGCCCGATGCCGTGATCAACGCCCATCTCGCCGGGGATTTCCGCGTGCTGATGTATGGATTCGCGCCAGGCTATGCCTATCTATCCGGTGTGCCACAGGCCATTCAGGTTCCGCGCAAGCCCGCGCCGGTGCGCGATGTGCCTGCAGGCAGTGTGATTATCGCCGGACCCCAATGTCTGGTCACTACGCTGACCATGCCAACGGGCTGGTCGATCATCGGGCGGTCCCCGACAGCAATCCTGACGGGCAAACCGGACAGACCCTTTCTGTTCGATGTGGGCGATCCCGTCACGTTCGAGCGGATCGACGCGGCAACATTCGATCGACTAAGCAAGGTATGCTCCGATGGCTGACGTTGCCTTTACCGTCGCCTTTGCCGGCCCACTGGTGACCGTGCAGGATGCGGGGCGCGCTGGAAACATGCGGTTTGGCGTCTCTGCCTCGGGCCCGATGGACCGGCTTGCATTTGATGCAGCACACGCCGCCCTTGGCAACAGCCCAGGGGAATCGGCCATCGAGGTTTCGCTGGGCGGCTTGACGCTGCATTGCGCCAGCGGATCGGTAACGCTGGCGGTTACGGGTGGGGACTTTGTCGTTCAGCACGGCGGCAAGAAAACCACGTCATGGACCATTCTGACCGTCCAGAAAGGAGAGCGCATATCGATCACCGCAGGCAAGGCCGGAAGCTGGGCCTATCTGGCCTTTGCGGGCACACTGGATGCACCCGACTGGCTTGGCAGTCAGGCAACCCATTCAACATCGGGTTTTGGCGGTGGCGCTGTGAAAACGGGCCAGACAATCAAAGTGACGGGCGTGTCGATCCGTGAAGACAGATTGGGCGAAATCGCGAAGCCTGACTTTGCACCCAACGGGCCCATCAGCGTTGTCACCGGCCCGCAAGACCAGCATTTCGTCCAGGGTGCGGTTGGCACATTCACCTCGGAAACGTTCAGTGTTTCAAATGCTTATGATCGAATGGGGATGCGGCTGAACGGGCCAGCGCTTGCGCTCGCCGGTGCGTTGTCGATCCCGTCAGAGCCGATCGTGCGCGGGTCTGTGCAAGTCTCGGGTGATGGCGTTCCGACTGTGCTTCTGGCCGATCATCAAACGACGGGTGGTTACCCCAAGATTGCCACCGTCATTTCACCTGATACAGACAGGCTGGCGCAGTATCGTTCTGGTCAGCCCGTCCGGTTCATGGCGATTTCCAGCCAGCGGGCAATCGACGATGTCCGCAAATACGCAGCCCTTAAGGACCAATACCTTGATCGGATTTCCATAGCCCGCGGGTCTCTGGCCCAGCGCCTGATGCGGGAAAACCTGATCCACGGCTGCGATTTCGACTGACCTGCGCGGCGATGTCAGGATGCGACCGGCAGCGCTGTGACACGATATGAAAGCGACATGGACTTTCCCGTATGGGGGTCGAAGGCTTCCATTCGATAGCATGACGCAGGCCGCACACCGCCGATTGCCGCGAAGGTCCCGCACAGCATTGCCGCGCCGTCATCAAAGCCCGCCCCGGCGCAGAGTTCGGACAAAGGACGGATCTGCGCCAAGGTTCCCTCCTGATACAACACCTCGTCCCCGTCTTCCTCGATCCAGCATTTCAAGGCGATGTTATCAAGGTGGTCGCTGATGTCATCCAGGGCCCAAAGCTCGGATGCGATCGGTTTGGCGCAGACTTGCTTTGATGCCGCGATGGAATGTGCTTCAAGGTTCCGGTCGGTATGGTCAGACGCCAGCCCGAAATAGGTCATGCCGCCGGAACGCACCAAAAGCGGCTCAACCTCGCCTGACGATCCTGTGCCCAAAACCTCGATCCTGTCGTCTTGCGTCAGCAGGGTACTTGAGACGCGATAATGCAGCGGCACTTGACTGGGTGGGGCAACGCCCAACGCGGCTAGTTCATCAATGTGTTGCTGCACCGCCGCGAGGTTTCGGCCCGTCCACCCCGCAACCACCACCGAGATTATCGGCAGGGTGATCGTCGTGTTGTCGATTTTGAAAGGGATATCCATGCTGTGGCGTCCTTTCATTTCAAGCGATCAGTTCAGCCGTTTTAATGGCAACGTTGCAAAGACCTATCAGAGCGCACATGCGCGCGTTGAGCAAGCGTGTGATAGATTAGCTTTGCTGTGGTTGGCGGTGCGATTGGGTTTACGAACCAGCATCAGGATTGCCTTCAGGGGCCGACGACAACCCATACCGCCGCATCTTGTCATTCAGGGTTCGGCGCGGAATCCCCAATGTTTCTGCAGCACGCAGCGTATTTCCGGCATGGGTATCCAGCACGGCCGAAATCTCGCGGGCTTCGAATTCGGACACCCGTTCTGCAAGCGTAATGGGGCCGGGCGTTGCGCTTTCCATGCCGCTTGGATCAAAGAGCCCAAGCGCATAGGCCTCGGCACTTGTCTTGAGTTCACGCACATTGCCGCTCCACGCCAGCCGCTTGAGCTTTTGGGACAGCGCCCAAGGCACCTTGGGGTCGGCGCGGCCATAGCGAGACGCGGCAAGTTGTGCGTAATGCGCAAAAATCAAGGGGATATCCTCGCCCGCCTCATGCAGGGTCGGGGTTGTCAGCTCGGTACCTGCCAGCCTGAAATAAAGATCGGGGCGAAAGCCATCGAGCATGCGCAGACTGGCTTTGGTCGTGGCGATGACCCGGACATCAAGGGGCCGCGCGGCTGTCTCGCCTATCCGCTCGAAATTGCGCTCCTGCAGAACGCGCAAAAGCTTGGCCTGAATGGCGACAGGCATTGTCTCGACTTCGTCAAGCATCAGCGTTCCGCCATGCGCCGCCTCTAGTTTTCCCGCCCGCCCGTCGGCATCGTGCGCGAACACGCCAGCGCCGTGCCCGAACAGGATCGTTTCGGCCATCGCCTCGGGAAGCGCCGCGCAATTCAAAGCAACGAATGGTGCGTCGCTGCGGCCACTACCGGCATGGATCGCGCGGGCCGCAAGCTCTTTTCCTGTGCCTGTCTCGCCCGTGATCAGCACGTCAAGATCGACGGACGCAAGTGCCGCGATACGTTTGCGAAAGTCCCGCATCGCGCGTGACTTCCCCAGAATACCGGCATCTGCGCGTTCGGACAGAACCTTTTGCAGACGGACAACTTCGCGCCGGGCAGCCTGCGCCTCCAGTGCACGGCGCATCACCGCGAGGAGATGCGCGGAATCGTAAGGCTTTTCCAGAAAGTCCTCCGCACCGGCGCGGATCGCATCGACAGCGTGGCCGATATCACCATGACCCGTCAACAAAACGACGGGCACGTCGAACATGCGCGCTTTCACCTCTTTGAGAAAGGCAATTCCATCCATGTTCGGCATGCGCAGATCGCTGATGACAAGATCGGGTTCCGGCACCAGGGCATCCAAGGCATCCCGCGCCGATGCGAAACCTTGCACCGTATAGCCTGATGTCTGGATCAGATCGCAGAGCGCGCAAAGGTGGTCGGCATCATCGTCCACGACAAAAATTCGGGCGCTCATGCCGCACTCGCTTTTTGCTGATGGGCCAACGGCAAGGTGACTGTCACCTGCGTGCCTTGGCCTTTCGTCGATGCAATGTCGACGGACCCGTTGAAGTCAGCAAGGATCGCTTTGCAGATCGCCAGCCCAAGGCCCAATCCTTCGCCCGTCAGCTTGGTCGATGTAAAAGGCTCGCCGACCAGGGACAGGTCCGCTTCTGCGATTCCGACGCCGGTATCACGCACACAAAGGCGGGCTTGGCCGTCCTGTGCCGTGAGCGAAATCGCGATGCTTGCATCTTTCACATCGGCAATTGCATCCATAGCGTTCAGCAAAAGGTTGACCACCACCTGTTCGATCCGGATAGCCCCGGCCATCACAAACACTGCCTTGTCCGGATTGTTATAGTCAGGCACGACGCCGATGTCCCGCAGGCGCGGCGCGACCAGATCAAGGGCAGCAGTCACCGAGGCGCCCATGTCGATCAGCGAGAGTTCCACGACATCCTTGCGGGCAAAACTCTTGAGGTGCTTTGTCGTTCGCTGCATCCGGCGTATCATCCCGTGTGCCTTGCCCAGACGGGTCATTGTGGCTGTATCCTCATGATCCACACTCAGTTCCGCCGCCGACAGCGTGGCCTCCATCGCGGCAAGGGGCTGGCTGATTTCATGGACGATCGCCGCTGACATCCGGCCAAGCGCGGCCATCTTTTCGGTATGCACGAGCGCTTCTTGTGCGGCTCTCAGGTCCACCTCGGCTTGGCTACGTGCATCCACCTCGCGGGCAAGGTCCGCCGTGCGTTCGATCACCATGGCCTCCAACCGTTCCGACTGTGACAGACGCAAGGCAATGATCTGTCGGCGCTGTTCCGCAGCCTTGAGCGCTGCGGCAATCGCCAGTGTTCCAAGTGCGGCCAGCGCTGCCCACCCCAGCGACCAGATATACAGCTGGCCGGTCGAGCGGGCGGCAATCACCTGCCAGCCGGTTGCGGGCATCGGGGCCATCCGCGCGATCCACCCTTTTCCTTCGGCGTTGATCCCGTCTGGCGGTTCAGTGACCAGCGCCTTGGTCGTGCCAAGCATCACGCCGTCATACGCCCGGGTGGCGGCGATACGCGCGAGCACGTCCGCGTCCAGACGCGTCAGCGCACGGTATTGCCACTCTGGTCGCGCCGACAGGAACACGACTCCGTTTTCATCGGCAAGGGCCACGTCCGCATCCGCTGCCCGCCAAATCTCCTGCAATGCCCGCAGGTCCAGTTTTACAACCAGCACACCCCGCGTTCCACTGACGTCGATGCGGGTCGACAGGAAATAGCCGGGCACACCCGTCGTCACGCCGATGGCGTAAAACCTGCCTTGTCCTGTTGCCATCGCTTCTTGAAAATACGGGCGGAACGCATAGTTTTCGCCGACAAAACTGCCCGCGCGGTTCCAATTGGAAGCGGCTATTGTCTCGCCCTGCGCGTCGATCAAAAACAACTCTCCGGCCTGGGCATGCACGGCAACGGTTTCCAGGTAGGTGTTGGCCGCTTGCAAGGGGCCCGTCCCCGCCAAAGCATCCCTGACGCGAACATCTTCGGCCGCAACGGCAGGCAGGGACCGCAGGCGTTCCACCTCTGCCTCGACGGCGCGGGCGGTCAGCAGTAAGGTCTGGTCCAGTTGCGTGCGTGCGGCACGCAAGGCAAGGTTCTGCGCTGTGATCCAAACCAAAGCCGCGGCAAGGCAGGCAACAAGCAGGGGTCGGATCATCGCCATGGCATCAGAATTCCGCGAAGGTTTGGCCTTTCGGCGAACCGCCGACTTGCGCCTTGTCTTTGCGGGTCCGCGCCCAATTCATGACCAGCAAGACCCCGATCAGGACCGCGCCCACAACTTCGACAGTAAAATCCGGCCAGAACAGCGCGATCACACCGGGCACCAGAAGCACCCGCATCCAGACCCGCATCGGCCCGAACAAATACCCTTCGAGGGCGGCCGCGAAAGCAACAAGTCCCAGAATGGCAATCGCCCCGCTCCAGATCACCATCGGCAGCGGTCCACCAAGGATGATTTCTTCGTTGAACACCATGAAAAGCGGGATCAGATACAGGCCCTTTGCGTATTTCCATGCTTGAATGCTCGTCTCCATGGGCCGACTGCCTGCAATTGCCGCACCGGCAAACCCGGCAAGGGCAACGGGCGGCGTGACATTGCTGTCTTGTGAATACCAGAACACGACCAGATGCGCGATTAAAACCGGCACGCCGAATTGCTCGGTCAGCGCCGGACCGACGAGGATGATCAGAACAATATAGGCCGCCGTGACTGGCAGGCCCATGCCAAGGATCAAGCTTGCAAGCAGCACGAGGATCAGAGCCAGCACGATGTTACCACCCGAAAAAGCGATCATCATGGCCGAAAACTTCAGCCCCAGACCGGTCAGGCCGACGACACCCACGATGATGCCCGCAACAGCGCAGGCCACCGAAACGGCAACCGCATTGCGCGCACCCAGTTCAAGGGCATTGAGCGTGATCGCAAAGCCACGCTGGCACAGAGCGATGAAACCGGCAAAGGTCGGACCCGCCGCCACAAACGACCAAAGCGCGCGCGCCGCCGCCGCTGCGAGGATCGACAGGATTGCGTAAAAGCCGACCCGCATGGGCGAATAGCCCGCGACCAGCAACGCCACCAGCGCCACCAATGGCAACAAGAAATGCCAGCCCTCTGCCATCACCGCACGAAGCCTTGGCAACTCGGTAGCACTTAGACCTTTCATGCCCTGTTTGACCGCCGCGATATGGACCAGCAGGTAAACCGTGCCGAAATACAGGATGGCGGGAAAGATCGAAACAAGCACGATATCGACGTAAGGCACGCGCGTGAATTCGCTCATCAGGAATGCGCCTGCACCCATCAACGGCGGCATGATCTGCCCGCCTGTCGACGCCGCCGCCTCGATCCCGCCGGCCTGCGCCGGGCGATAGCCCAGCTTTTTCATTAGCGGGATGGTGAATGCCCCGGTCGTGACCACATTCGCAATGGCCGACCCAGAGATTGATCCCATGCCCGCGCTGGCAATCACCGCAGCCTTGGCTGGGCCGCCACGTTGCTTGCCCGCGGCGGCATAGGCCAGATCGATGAAAAACTTTCCTGCGCCGGTGACTTCCAGAAAGGCGCCGAACAGAACAAAGATAAACACGAATGTCGCTGCCACGCCCAAGGGGATGCCGAAAATACCTTCGGCACCAAGGGTCATCTGGCTGGCCACACGTTCAAGCGAATAGCCGCGATGGTTCAGGATACCGGGCATCCAGTCGGCCAGAAACGGCAGTTCGCCGCGACTGCCAGCGAAGGCATATGCAATGAAAAACGCGCCGATCAGGGTCATGCCAAGCCCGACCGCACGGCGCGCCGCCTCAAGCACGATGATGATCGTGACAATGCCGACCCAGACATCAATGTCGCGGGGGAATACTTGATTTGCGATGATGTCGATGTTGCTGGGCACCCATGCACCGGCAAGGATACTGGCCGCAATCAGACCGCCGTCGATGGCCCACCCAAGCGCACCGCGGGCCTTGTCACGGCCAAACACAGGATAGATCAGAAAGCACAGAACCAACACGAAGCCAAGGTGGATCGGGCGCTGAAAGAACAAGCCCAAAGGCTGCACGCCCGCCGCATAAAGCTGGAACAGCGACAACGCGATGCCGATGATCGTGATGACCCGCAGGACAGGCAAGGGTTGCGTGCGTTCAGGTGTGGTCATGTCAGTCATCTATTCGTTTCCAATGAGCGCGATGCGCACACGCGCGCGCGCGGCGACCGCAGAAAGCGACACAATGTGTTCGCCGACCTGCAAGCGATGGTCGACAGGGCCAAGTCCAGGGCGCAGGATGTAGGCGTCGCCGGGCACGGGTTCGTCCATGTCCAGAATGAAATACCCGCCCGCGCCGTCCGACACCTGTTCGCCGCGTCCGGGGATGTGGCCCAGTCCAGCCGCGAAATCGGGCAGGTGCGAGCGCACCAGAACCATGCGCCCTTCGCGGTTTTCATAGCAGTCAGAGACTTCGAACCCCTTGACCGAATGATGCCATAAAACACACCATCCTGTGCCCGCCGGAACGGAAAAACGCGCAAGTTCGGTTCCGTCATCAAGGCGGGTGGCGATCAGCGTTTCACCGGACGCAGGGACCGGAGTAACGAGGAGGGCCACAAGCCCCCCCCTTAATGCCTGCATCATTCGCGCAGGTCGTCGGGCACCTCGGCGCCAACTTCGTCGTAATAGCGCAAAGCACCGGGGTGCAGTGGGATCGGTGTGGCACCCATCGTGAACGCGATCGTGGTTTCATTCGCGGCGGGGTGGATCGCCTGAAGCTCTGCGATGTTCTCGAACAGTGCTTTGGTCAAGGCGTATGCCAGATCGTCGGACATTTCGGACGACACGGTCAGGACGTTGGGGATACCCAGCACTGCGATGTCGTCAGTCACGCCGGTATAGCTGTCACCGGGCAATGTCGTGGTGGCAAACGTCGCGTCTGCGGCAATGGCAGCGTCAAGTTCGGCCTGCGACAGCGCGATGATGACGATGTCTTGCGTCGTGGCAAGGTTCAGGATCGACGATGTCGGTGCCCCGACTGACCAGAAGCCCGCGTCGATATCACCATTGGCCAGCGCATCCGCTGTTTCGTTAAAGTTCAGGCGCTGTTCGTCAATGTCGTCATAGGTGATGCCGTTGGCCCCAAGAATGGCGGCGGCATTGACCTCGGTGCCGGACCCCGGCGCGCCGACGGACACGCGCTTGCCGCGCAGGTCCTCTAGCGAAGTGATGCCGCTGCTTTCAAGCGCCACCACATGCACCATATTGGCGTAAAGCGAAGCAAGCCCGCGCACCATTTCCAACTGCTGCCCTTCGAATTTGCCGGTGCCGGTGTAAGCCTGTGCAACGGTGTCGGCCAATGCGATGGCAAGGTCGGCGTCGCCGGTCGCGATCAGCCCCATGTTTTCAACAGACGCGCCGGTAACTTCGGCGGTCGCGGAATATCCTTCGATGTGGTTGTTGACGATTTCCGCCAAACCACCGCCAACCGGGTAGTAAGTGCCGCCTGTGCCGCCTGTGGCGATCGAAAGCTGATCTTGCGCCATGGCAGGTGCGCCAAGGCTCATCGCGAACAGCGCAGCCGTTCCAAGCAGGCCCAACGGCCCGCGAAATGCGTGAATAGTCATGTTTTCCTCCCAAATCGGGCAAAGCGCCCATCGTGTTCCGCGTCTCCTCCCGGAACCTGCTGAATCCTAGCGATTTGCGAACAAAAAATGGACTGTTTTTAGATGAAAGGATGCAACTTCGTCGCAAGATTTCGCCATCTCGGGCGCAGGATATTGCTTTCGCAGCTGTTTTGTTCCCGTTTGCGCGACCTGGGCTGCTGTTTATGTCGCAAACGATGCCCTGCTGCGGGATTTCACTGTGCCATTCCAAATGCGCAAAGCAGGGCTGTCAGTATTCCACGCCAATCTGCGCCTTGATACCCGACCGGAACGGGTGTTTGATCAGTTCCATTTCCGTGACCAAATCGGCGATTTCGATCAGATCATCGTGGGCATTGCGCCCGGTCAGGACCACGTGGGTCATTTCGGGCTTTTCTTCGGACAGGAATTTCACGACTTCGGCAATCGGCACATAGTCATAGCGGATCGCGATGTTGATTTCGTCCAGCAGGACCATGGAATTGGCCGGATCGCGGATCAGTTCCTTGGCCTTTTCCCATGCGGCCATGGCCATTTCCGTGTCGCGGGTCTTGTCCTGTGTTTCCCATGTGAACCCTTCGCCCATGGTGTGAAACGCGCAGTCGTCCGCGAACTTCGACAGGATCAGATCGCGTTCGCCCGTCGACATCCCGCCCTTGATGAACTGGACAACGGCGCATTGCATCCCGTGGGCGATGTGGCGAAAAATCATCCCGAAGGCGGCGCTGGATTTGC
Organism: Octadecabacter sp. R77987; assembly: GCF_042466115.1. Taxonomy (NCBI): domain Bacteria; kingdom Pseudomonadati; phylum Pseudomonadota; class Alphaproteobacteria; order Rhodobacterales; family Roseobacteraceae; genus Octadecabacter; species Octadecabacter sp. R77987. The sequence continues at coordinate 2,360,265 of NZ_JAXHBQ010000001.1, forward strand.
CTTTGCCCTTGCCCGTGTGGACGATGATCAAGCCCTTCTTGTCGGTCTTGGTCGCCATGATCTTGTCGCGCGCGGCCTTCTTCTTGGCCATCTTCATCGCGTGGCGGTCGGTGTCGTCGGTCATGGTCAGCCCCCTGTTGTCAAAGACCGACTGTGGGGCAGGGCGCGGACCTGTGCAAGTCCGGATCGCGCGACTTTGTCACAAGCACCACTGTGCAATGGTCAACCGCAGGAGGGACACCCATGCCGTTTTACAATGACCTGCGCCCAGAGGCCGATTTTGCGACTCGTGACTTCGTTCGCGTTTTTCCTGACATGACCCAGGCCGAGCAGTTGCGCTGTATCGACGGGCTGCGACGCCTCAAGGCGGGGCTTGCCCAGACCGTTCCGCCGCGTCGGACCGAAGGCAATCTGCTGGTCGCAAGCTGGAATATCGTGGCACTGGGCGGCGGTGACTACCGTGATGGCGAGGGTCTGTATTACGTGGCCGATATCCTTGGCACGTTCGATCTGATCGCGGTGCAGGAGTTGAAACCGAACCTGACCGATCTGGACAAACTGATGCGGATACTGGGGCCGCACTGGTCTTATATGGTCAACGACCCGACGGGCGGGGATGCGGGCAACGACGAACGCTCGGCCTATGTGTTCAACACCAATCGGGTGAAACTGTCCGGCGTGGCGGGTGAATTGTCGCTTTGGCAGGATTATGGTGGCGACTGGCCCGGCCTGATGCGTAGCCTGAAACGTCCGCCCTACATGACGGGCTTTGTGACCGCGTGGAAACACTTTGCACTGGTCAACCTGCACCTGCATCCGGGCAAGGATGGTGCGGATGACAGCGCCGCCCCGCCCGTTCCATCCGATGCCCAGGTGCGACAAGAGGAAATACGCCTGCTGCTGTCAGTGTTGGCCGCTAGGCGCGAACAGCTTTGGTCGAAAAACCTGATCCTTGTGGGTGATATGAATTTCTATCGCCGCCATGACGAAGCCACCCTTGATCTGATCCACGCCGCGGGCTTCTGGGAAAGCGGCGGGTTGGTCGGCAAGACCACCAATATCACCGTCGATCCGGCCGATGGCGAAACCTATGACCGGATGTTTTTCAACGGCGAGGAGTATTTTGACATCGCTGTGCGTGACGGGCTGGAACAGGGCGGCGTGGTGAATTTCCTTGATTACGTCTATCGCGACGGCGATTGGCAAACCTACCGCACGGCCCTGCGCGACAAACGCGACAAACCGACCGACAAGGACAAGATGATGAATGATGACGCCGCCGCGTGGCGCTATTTCCGCGATACCTATCGCAAACGGCAGGTGTCCGATCACCTCCCGATCTGGGTCGAACTGAACGTGGATGATTCCGATGCGTTTCTGGCCCGCAATCGCGCCGAAATCGCCGTGACATAAAAAGGGCGACCCCAAGGGGCCGCCCTGTCTCACGCGTGACCGATGGATCTACTCGGCGGGAACTGCGTGGGATTTGCGCACCGCACCAAAATGGCGGCGGTTCAGGTAAAGGACCAGAAAGACGGTGCCGATTTGCAGGCCCAAGGCCACTGCCGTCAGCGCCCAGTAGGCCACGCCGAACTTGGCGACCAATCCGGCGGCGACCAGCCCCTTGTTGATCCAGAACTGTGTCATGACCGACAGCGCCACGCCGGGGCAGACAAGGGCGTAAGACCCTGCCGAATTGCCTTCGCCTGTCAGGAATGCCTTGGCGTATTCCTGACGGCGTAGCACGATCATCCCCAGCAGGCCGAACAGCACCTGAACGGTCAGGATCTTGGACAGCAGCATCAGGGTTTCAGCCGCCGCGCCATGCACTTCGAATGTGGTGTGCAGCCCGTGGTTCTGGCGCAGCAGCATGATGCCCAGCACGGTCAGGATCGGCACGACAACCATCAAGGTTGGCCCGCTTTCCTTGGCGGTGCCATAATGCAGCATGGAATTGAACGCGGTAAAGGCGGCGATCACGGCATAAACCGCAGCGATCGTGCCAAAGAATGTCGAGATCACCAGACTGGTGCCCACGACCACCGGAACCGTGCTCATCGCCGCAGGTGCGGACAGACCGACGGCCACCATCGACAGGGCAAAGGCAGGTAGAAGCTGGGCAAAGGAATTGTGCGCGGTTACATCGAAAACGCCGCCCTCGGACAGCACGCGGGCCAGAAAGTGCCCGATCTGGCGCAGGGCCAGAAGACCTATCAGCAGGAACGCGACCATCGCAGCGGGAAACAGGTATTCAACGATATTCCAAAGGCCCGGAACAAAGACCAGTCCGATGATGAACAGCCCGTTCACCGTCATCGCCATGGCCAATGGCATGGCCAGCAGTTGGGTTTCGGCATTGGTCGTGCGCAGCTTGGCATAGCCTTCGGTCTTGGCGAATGCGGACAGCTTGCCAAGGTTCCACACCAGCATCTTGATGTTGAGGTAGGCGAAATAGACAATGCCCACCAGCGCCACGGCAATTCCTGCCTTCATCGGCAATGCGCCGGCGTTGAAGGCGGCCATGATGTCCTCAAAGATCGGCACGGGGCGGCCAACATGCGGCACCCAGAACATCAGATACATGAAAAAGGTTACAACCAGGCCGCCCGCGCCAAGCGAGGCAAGGAAGTAAAGCGGCGAGTAATTATCAGCGGGCCGTGCGGGTGTCATGGAAGGCTCCTTTCAAGACGTGAATCGGTTTTTTGGCATAGATACATTCCAAATACATTATATGTCAATAACGAAATGTATAAAACCTAACCCCTGACTTGGCATCGCCCGTGCGATCCCGTTACATGCCCCAAGTCAATTCAGGGAGAGTGCGTTTGTTTTTCATCGTTTGGGGTTTTCGGGGTCGCAGCAAGGAACTGTCGGGGGGCGAATTCTATTGCCCTGAATGTGGCGGTTACCACGGATACAAATTGATGGGCGTCAAACGCTGGTTCACGCTTTACTGGATCCCGCTGTTTCCAACGGGTGACCTTGGCCAATACGTGGAATGCCAAACCTGCAAGGGCACCTACAACGAACGCGTCCTGCAGTTTGACCCGAAATCGGACGCGGAAAAATTCGAGGCCGAGTTTGCCATCGCCGCCAAACGCGTGATGTTCAAACTGGCCCTCGCAGACGGTGAAATCGACGAAGGCGAAGTCCGGCAAATTGCGCAGGCCTTTGCCAATATCACAAAGCGCGAGATTGATCCCGCCGATATCGCCGCCGAACTGGAGGCCGCCCGCGATGACACCCGCACCGTGGCCACATACCTGCGAGACGTGGCGCCGGGTTTGAACGACACAGGCCGCGAACTGGTGCTGCGCGCCGCGATTGCCGTGGCCAAGGCAGACGGATCGGTGGACGACAGTGAAGTTGCCGAACTGCACGCCGTGGCCCGTGCATTGGAATTTCCACAGGCCTATGCCAACGGAGTTTTCGCCGAAGAGGGCATCGCGATCATGTCAGGCCGCGCGGCCTAGGACGCAACTTTGCGAAATTTCCCCATGCGCCACAGGGGGCAATGGTGCATTCCCGGTAAAAAAAGGGGCGTCCACATGCGCATTTTGTCACTGGTTTTGTTGATCACTTATGTCGGAGTTGCAGCGGTTGCCGCCGGTTTCTAAAGCAGCCCCGCAATGCGTGCACGCGCCGAATTGCTGCGTGGTGTCCAAAGGCCGCGGTCAATCGCTTCCTGAAAACGCTGGGCCATTTCCGCCAATGCGGGGGCATTGTGTTCGGCGATGAAATCGCGCGTGGCGTCATCGCCCAGAAACGCCTCTTCGACCAGATCAAAGTGATGGTTGCGCACAGCGCCCGTTGTCGCGGCAAAGGCAAAAAGATAATCCACCGTCGCCGCCATTTCGAACGCACCCTTGTAGCCATGGCGTTTCACACCCGCGATCCATTTCGGGTTCACCACACGGGATCGCACAACGCGGCCAATCTCGTCATCCAGCGTGCGGATGACAGGGCGTTCAGGGCGGGAATGGTCGTTGTGATAAATCGGTCGGTCTTGGCCCTGCAAGGTGCTGATCGCCGCTGCCGCCCCGCCTTCGAACTGATAGTAATCGTCGCTATCCAGAACATCGTGCTCGCGGTTGTCCTGATTTTGCACAATCGCTTCGGTTTGGCTAAGGCGGGCCTCGAACGCGGCGCGATTGCGCTGCCCTTCGGCCCCTGCGCCGTAAGCATACCCGCCCCATTCAAGGTAGGCTTCGGCCAGATCGGCCTTATCCGCCCAAAGCCGTTCATCAATCATCGCCTGTAGGCCCGCACCATAGGCACCGGGTTTTGACCCGAAAACCCGCGCGCCATCCTCGCCCGCCTGCGCGCGCGCCGCGGCAGGGTTCAGATCGGCGGGTTCATCCAGATCCTGCACAGCACGCGCCGCACTATCCACAAGCGCGATCAACTGCGGGAACGCATCGCGGAAGAACCCGGAAATGCGCAGGGTCACATCCACGCGCGGGCGGCCCAGCACGCCCTGCGGCAACACCTCGAACCCCGTCACACGGCGGTTCGCACTGTCCCACTTCGGCTTCACACCCATCAGCGCCAGCGCCTGCGCGATGTCATCGCCGCCGGTGCGCATATTCGCCGTGCCCCATGCGGTGATCAACATGGTGCGCGGCCAATCGCCGTGATCTTGCAGGTGCTTTTCGATCAAAAGGTTCGCCGATTTCCAGCCCAGCGCCCAAGCAGTCGGGGTCGGCACGGCACGGCTGTCCACGCTAAAGAAATTGCGCCCTGTAGGCAGCACGTCAAGGCGCCCACGCGTAGGCGCACCGGACGGCCCAGGGGGGATCGCGCGGCCCGACAGGGCGGTCAGCAGCGCCGCGCCCTCGGACGGGCCACAGGCGCGCACAGCGGGCAGGATCGTGTCGGTGATTTCGTCCAACACGGCCTGTGTCGCATCGCCGCCCCACCTGCTGTCCTCCAACAGGTTTTGCGAGAGCAGTTCGAGCCGCTCAACCGTATCGCCATTGCTGCGCCATGTGTCGCCTGTCAGGTCTTGCAAGACGGCAGGTTTCACCACCGCAGGTGCGGCCATATCGCAATCCAGCGGATCAATCCCAAGGTCCAGATCAGCCGCCAAGGCGCGCAACAGCGACGCATTGCCGCCCTTGCCATCCCCGCGCGGCACACGCGCCAAGGCAATCGCCAGATCACGTTCCAACGTGCCATCAGGGGATTGTCCGAAAATATGCAACCCATCCCTGATCTGCGCCTCTTTCAACTCGCACAGATAGGCATCGAGTTTGGCCAGATCGCCATCCGCATCACCCGTCATGCCCGTATCTGCCGCCAGCCCCGTCACCTCGGACAGCGACAGGATTTCGCGGCGCAGGTGGTCGATCCGGCGCGGATCAACGCCCGCCGCCTCGTAGTATTCGTCGACCAAGGCTTCCAGATCGCGCAGCGGCCCATAGCTTTCGGCACGGGTCAGGGGCGGGGTCAGGTGATCAACAATCACCGCCGCACCGCGCCGTTTCGCCTGCGTGCCTTCACCCGGATCATTGACGATAAACGGATAGATATGCGGCGTCGGGCCCAGCACGACCTCGGGCCAGCAGGTTTCGGATAGGGCAATCGCCTTGCCAGGCAGCCATTCCAGATTGCCGTGCTTGCCCATGTGCACGATTCCATCGGCGCGGAACTGGTTGCGCAGCCAGAAATAGAAGGCAAGGTAATTATGCGGCGGCACAAGGTCGGGCGAATGATAGGTATCGGTTGGGTCAATGTTATAGCCGCGCGCCGGTTGCAGCCCGACCACGACATTGCCAAAGGTATGGATCGACAGGGAAAAATGTCCGCAATCCACCGAACCGGGGGTATAAAACGGGTCGGCCTCGGGCTTGCCCCAACGGTCCTCGATCTGTTCGCGCACGGCCCATGGCAACTGCCCATAGGCGATCTGGTAATCTGCCATCGACATCTGCACGCCGCCGGTGCGCACCGCGCGATCCGTCAGCCAGTTCGTCGGCCCCGCCATGATCTGCGCCATCAGGGCGTCACTGTCAGCGGGCGGTTCATGCACGCGGTAGCCCGCACCGGCCAACAGCCCCAGCGCATGAACCGTTGCGGCAGGCGTATCCAGCCCCACGCCGTTGGCCAGCCGCCCGTCCTTGTTGGGATAGTTCGCCAATACCAGCGCGACCTTGCGGTCAGGTTCCGGCGTGGCGCGCAGCCGCGCCCAGTTTGCCGCCAGTTCCGTGACCCACGCAATTCGGTTCCCATCGGCCTGATAGGTGGCGATGGGGCATTCGGTGGCGTCGTCGAAATAGGCTTCGCCCTTGAAACTGACCGCGCGCGACAAAATGCGCCCGTCCACTTCGGGCAGGGCCACGTTCATGGCGATGTCGCGGGCCGACAGGCCGGTCAACCCTTCATGCCACGCTTCACGCGATGAGGCCGCTAGCACGACTTGAAGAACCGGCGCGGTGTTGGCCGACGGCGCGGCCAGCGGGTTGTCGGTGGGCGCATCGCCTGCGTGCGGGCTGCCCACGGCAAACGAGGTGCAATTCAGAATCACATCGGGCGGCGCGGCCGTAAACAACCCGTCCAGCGTTGCCTTGCTGACGGGGTCTTTCAGCGAAGCGACGAAGATCGGCAGCGGGTTCAGCCCTGCGCGCAGCAGCGATTTCACCAGCCGGTTGATCGGGTTCAACCCCGCGCCCTGCACAAGCGCACGATAAAATATGATCGGAACCACCGGCGCGCTATCGGTCCATTCTGCCTGCGCCGTGCCCAGATCAGCCAGACCCGCGCCGGGCCAATAGACACCCGCACGCAGCAGGGGGCTGGCGGCGGCGGGCTTTTCGCCGCCCTCCAGCATCGCCTGCGCATAACCCAGAAAATGCACGGCGTTCTGTGGCCCGCCCTCGACCAGATAGGCCCAAAGTGCGTCGTAATCTTCCTCGGCCACCGTCGACAGGCTGCGCAATTCGGGGTCGGGTTTGTCATCACCAGGCAGGGCTGCAAATGGCACACCAGCATCGTGCAGACGGGCGGCGTATTGCTCAAGCCCGAATTTCCAATACCCCGCACCACCCAAGACCCGCGCAATCACCAGCCGCGATTTCGTGGCGCAGGCATCCAGATGCAGATCAACCGACATCGGGTGCATCAGATGCATCATGCTGGCCAATCGCAGGGTTGGTGGCATGGCCATTTCACCACGCGCAGCCGAAAGCGCGGCCAGTTCCGTATCAGCGGCGGAAATCACCACCACATCGGCAGGGGTCTGGCCCAGATCGACAGGTTCCTTGCCGTCGTCGATTGATCCGGGCGTGGCGGCCAGCAGATGCATCAGGCGAATCCATCTTGCGAGGGCGCGGGAATTGCATCATGGGACAGGCGAACAGTCAGGAAAGACCCGTCATGGTTGACTACAAGAAATCCGGCGTCCCGAAGGGGCCAAAGGGCAGCCCGCGCCACGCCGAACATAACGCCTATGGCACCGACAAAACCCCGTTCAGCAAGCGGCCCAGCAAGGCCGACCTGTTGGCGCGGATGAAGGCAAACGCCGAGAAGGCGAAAAAGGACCAACCCGCTCACAACGCCTTCTCCATGAACAGGCTGGCGGGGTTGGCGGTGTAATCGCCAAACGGGTCGCAAAACGCAAAACCGTGGCGCTGATAAAGCCGATGGGCTGCGTGCAACACGTGGCCCGTTTCAAGCCGCAGATAAGGCAGTTCAAGCCCGCGCGCCTCGTCCTCCAAGGCACGCAGGATCGCATCTGCAATGCCTTGCCCGCGCGAGGCCGGATCGACAAACATCGACTTGACCTCGCCGTAGCCGTCGCGCGCAGCAAGCGCCCCGCACCCGAGCTTGATATCGCCACGCCGCGCCGAAAAGAACGCAATTCCGGGACCACACAGCGCATCAATCGGCAGGAAATGACATTCGTCAGTAGTGTAGAGGCTTTGCATCATCGCATGGCTTTGACCCAGCAACGCCGTGGCCTGCGGATCACGCGGGTCGTCGCGCGTGACGATGATCATGCTTGCAAGGCGGCCTCGATCGCCGCTTGGTCAAGGCCAGCCATGCCGATGACGACAAGGCGGGACTGGCGGTTTCCATCCGCGAAGGGCTGGTCGAAATAGGTATCCACACGCGGGCCAACGGCTTGCAAGGTCAGGCGCATGGGCTTGCCCGTGACAGCAGCGAACCCCTTGAGACGCAGGATATCGTGCTTGCGGATCACATCGGCGACCTGCTGGGCAAAGGCTGTTGCATCACCCACTTCACTGCGCGTGACGACGAAACTCTGGAATTCGTCGTGGCCGTGTTCATGTTCGTGATCATGATCGTCGTGGTGATCATCTTCATCATCATGGTGATGGTGGTGATGCACCTCGTGGCGGGCCTCAAGATCATTCTCGGCACCCACACCCTGACCCAGCAACACGCTGACAGGCAAGGCACCCATGGTTGCCTTGACCACCTGCACGCCCTTGCGGGCATCGGCCTTGAGAACGGCAAGCAGATGATCGACCTGCGCCGCATCCAGCAGATCGGATTTGTTGACGACGATCATATCGGCGCAGGCGATCTGATCCTCGAACAACTCGGAAAGGGGCGTTTCATGATCAAGATTGTCGTCTTGGGCGCGCTGGGCATCAACGGCGGCCACGTCATGGGCAAAGCGGCCATCGGTGACAGCCTTGCCATCAACAACCGTCACCACGCCATCCACCGTCACCTTGGTTGAAATGCCGGGCCAGTTGAAGGCGCGCACAAGCGGTTGCGGCAGGGCCAGCCCGCTGGTTTCAATGACGATGTGATCGGGGGGCGTTTCGCGCGCCAGCAGTTTTTCCATGGTCGGGATGAATTCATCGGCGACCGTGCAGCAAATGCAGCCGTTGGACAGTTCCATGATGTCATCATCGCTGCAGGTTTCATCGCCGCAGCCCTTCAGAATGTCACCATCCACGCCCAGATCACCGAATTCGTTGATGATCAAGGCGATACGCTTGCCGTTGGCGTTATCAAGCATATGGCGGATAAGCGTGGTTTTGCCCGCGCCCAGAAAACCTGTGACGACAGTTGCGGGAATCTTGGCAGCCATGTGATCCGGCCCTTTTCAGATGATGTTAAACGGAATGACGGCCCCAAAGGGGGGCCGCCATACACGATATTTAGTTGGGATCAGGCGCCGACGAGGACGCGCAGGATCGGACCTTCGGCAATTTCGAGGGCAAGGAAAACGCCGACACCGGCAACCATCGCGCCCACAAGTCGGGCGTTGATCGCGCTGGCTTCGGTCGCGCCAAGAAGTTTTTCGGCGACCCAACCCGCAGCGATAGCCACAAGGTATTGCGCAACGCCCAGGCCGATCAGATAACCGACCAGCACAGCGCCACCAATGCCGCCTTCCTGACCTGCGATACTGTCACCAAAGGCCGAGCCATGGAACAGGCCAAAGCCAGCGAAAAGGACCAGCGCGGTGGTCATGGACAGGCCCTTGCCCGACAGGACAACGCCGCCAAGCACCAGAAGGGACAGAACGATCACGGTTTCCTTCATCGGCATGGCGATACCGGCATACATCAAGCCGCAACCAACCAGCATGGCCGCGACATAGGCGAGCGGCGCCATGTAGCGGCGCGCGGTGAACAGGGCAGCAACGCCCATGATCGCGACAAAGAACAGGTGATCAAAGCCAAGGATCGGGTGGCCGATACCCGACAGCGCGCCATGGGCGAATGTTTCCATCGGTGCGCCATTCAGCGGGTGGTGGGCAAGTGCAGGTGTCGCGGCAAGCGTCGCGGCGGCGATTGTCAGTAGTTTCTTCATGTCAGTCCCCTTCGGTTTCGTTTCTTGAAGGGGGGTCTTCGTAAAGGGGCCTTATTTGGCAAACCCTCACGGAACACCCCGTCCGTATGCGTGGCCGAACGCGATTTGCGCGTCCGTGCATGGCAGGTCTCCTGGCTTGCGGGTCAAAGTTTGGTGTCGGCCTTCCCGGTTTCCCAGTGGCGCTGATGACACCGCACTCTCCGCTGACAGTCGCGGGGGCGGCTGTGGATTTGAACCTCCGGTTCGGATCGGTCCGCACCACATTCCCTTTTGATCCCCTGACGCTTTGCATCTTTGACGGGGAACCATGCCTACCGTTTGTGCGCTGCATGGGCAGGGCGCGTCAAGGCGGATTGCGACGTTTGAGAGTGACCGCGCGGCTTTGGCGATTGCGGTGGATGGTGGCGCCTCCGGCGGGAGGTATTTTTGAACAAAAGAAGGGTAGGGTGGCAAAAAGCCGCAATATCTTGTGGATAACTGGCTGAATTACGCCATATGCGGGGGTTGCGCGTTGACTCTGGTTGGGTGGTTTGGCCAGTGTTTCCGGACGTTGAGGGAATCAGGGACGGCCCGTGCAATTTAGTAAACTCCGGCTGAACGGCTTCAAGAGCTTTGTCGATCCGACCGATCTGATCATCGCCGATGGTCTGACCGGTGTTGTGGGTCCGAACGGCTGTGGCAAGTCGAATCTGCTTGAGGCACTGCGCTGGGTGATGGGTGAAAACCGCCCCACCGCCATGCGTGGCGGCGGCATGGAAGACGTGATTTTTGCAGGCGCAGCCACACGTCCTGCGCGCAACTTTGCCGAAGTGTCCCTTGTCATTGATAATACCGAACGGCTTGCGCCCGCAGGGTTCAACGATGCCGACAATCTGGAAATCATCCGCCGGATCACCCGCGACGCGGGCAGCGCCTATAAGGTGGGCACCAAGGATGTGCGCGCGCGCGATGTGCAGATGCTGTTTGCGGATGCATCAACCGGCGCGCATTCGCCTGCGTTGGTGCGTCAGGGCCAGATTGCCGAGTTGATCAACGCCAAACCCAAGGCGCGCCGCCGTATTCTGGAAGAAGCTGCTGGCATTAGCGGGCTTTATCAGCGCCGTCACGAGGCCGAGCTGAAACTGAAAGGTGCCGAAACCAACCTGACCCGCGTTGATGACGTGATCGAACAGCTTGCCGCGCAACTGGCGCAACTGGCGCGTCAGGCCCGTCAGGCCAAACGGTATCGCGAGATCGGAGAGGCATTGCGCAAGTCCGAAGGCCTGTTGCTGTATCGCCGCTGGCGCGAAGCCGATGAGGCCCGCGCGGCCGCCGAGAACCAATTGCGCGAACGCACGACAGCCGCTGCCAGTGCCGAAACCGCCGCCCGTCAGGCCGCCAAGGCCCGCGCCGGATTTGAAACCGCCCTGCCACCCCTGCGCGAGGAAGAAGCGATTGCCGCGGCTGTGCTGCAACGCCTGACCGTGCAGCGTGATACCCTCTCCGATCAAGAGGCCCGCGCACTGGAAACGATTGAAACGCTCAAAGCCCGCATCGACCAGTTGGGCCGCGATATCGACCGTGAAAACGGGTTGAACAAGGACGCAGGCGAAACCATCGAACGGCTTGAATGGGAAGCGCGCGAAATCGCCAAGGCGGGCGAGGGGCATGACAGCCGCCTGGACAAGGCGGCAAACGCCGCCCACGAGGCCGCGGGTGTTCTTCAGGAACGCGAAACCGATCTGTCGCAACTGACCGAGGATGTGGCCCGTCTTGCCGCGCGTCACCAGTCGGCGCAGCGCCTGGTGGACGACAGCCGCACAACGCTGGAGAAAAGCGAGGCCGAAGCCGCGCGCGCCAAGACGCAACAGGCCGAAGCACAGGCAGCATTGACAAAGGCCGAGGCGGATTTCACCGCTGCCGGTGCCGAAGAAGCCGCCGCCGTCGCAACAGCCGCCCGCGCCGACGAGGCACTGGCCGCCGCCGAAGCCGCCCGCGCCGAAACCCAAACCCGCGAATCCGATGCCCGCGTGCAGCGCGCCGAGGCCGAAGGCGAAGCCAACGCCCTGCGCGCCGAAGTCTCCGGCCTTGCCCGTCTGGTCGAACGCGACACCGCCGAAGGTGGCCAGATCCTTGACCAACTGCGCGTCGAGGGCGGCTATGAAAAGGCGCTGGGCGCGGCATTGGCCGACGATCTGCGCGCGCCTGCCATTGGCCCCGATGACAAATCCGGCTGGGCGGTCCTGCCCGGCTATGCCACCCCGCAAACCTTGCCCGATGGCGTCGCTGCGCTGACCAATTACGTCTCCGTGCCGGATGTTCTGGTGCGCCGCATGGGGCAGGTCGGGCTGGTTGATGCCGCCGATGGTGCGCGCTTGCAGGCCGATCTGAAACCGGGGCAACGCCTTGTCAGCGTCGAGGGCGATCTGTGGCGCTGGGACGGGTTCCGCGCAGGGGCCGAGGATGCACCTTCTGCTGCTGCCCTGCGCTTGCAGCAGTTGAACCGTCTTGTGGAACTCAAGCGCGATCTGGAAGATGCAAACGCCCGCGCCCAAGGGGCCGCGCAGGCGCACGATGCCCTGACCGCGCGCATGGCGGACCTGACCGCCGCCGATCAGGCCGCCCGTCAGGCCCGCCGCGATGCCGACCGTCTAGTCGCGGACGCTAACCGCGCCCTGTCGCGCGCCGAGGCCGATCGCAACCTGTCGGCGGGCAAGCTGGAAAGCAGCGGTCTCGCCGTGACCCGCCACGAAGAAGAAGCGATGAACGCCCGCAAATCGCTGGCCGAGGCCGAAAAGGCCGCCCGCGATCTGGGCGATCTGGACGCCGCGCGCGCCAGCGTTGAAGACGTGAAAATGACGGTCGAGGCCGCGCGCATCACCATGATGTCACGCCGCAGCGCCCACGATGAACTGCGCCGCGAGGGCGATGCCCGCCTGAAACGCAGCCAGGAAATCACCAAGGAAGTCAGCGGCTGGAAGCACCGCCTTGAAACCGCCAACAAACGCACGGCAGAATTGGCCGAGCGGCGTGATGCGTCCGAAGTGGAGCTGAAAGAGGCCACTGCCGCCCCCGAAGAAATCGCCGCCAAACGCGCCGAACTGTCCGATGCGATTGACGAGGCCGAAACCCGCCGCAAACAGGCTGCCGACAAGCTGGCCGAGGCTGAAAACACCCTGCGCGATGCCGCACTGGCCGAGCGCGAGAGCGAGCGCACCGCGTCTGAATCCCGCGAGGCCCGTGCCCGCAGCGAAGCCCGCGCCGATGCCGCCCGCGAAACCGTGGCCTATGCCAGCGAACGGATCATGGAGGCGCAAGACGTCACGCCTGACACATTGCTGGAAACGCTCGATGCGGATCCCGAAAAGATGCCCGCATCCGATGTGATCGAAGGGCAGGTCAACGCCTATAAACGCCAGCGCGACGCCCTGGGTGCGGTCAACCTGCGCGCCGAGGAAGACAGCGTCGAGGTGCAGACCGAACACGACAGTCTGGTCAAGGAAAAGACCGATCTCGAGGACGCAATCCGCGCGTTGCGCACAGGCATCGCCAACCTCAACCGCGAAGGGCGTGAACGGCTGTTAACCGCGTTCGAGCAGGTTAACGAAAGCTTTGGCCTGCTGTTTACGCACCTTTTTGGCGGCGGCGAGGCCAAGCTGGTGCTGGTGGAAAGCGACGATCCGCTTGATGCCGGCCTTGAAATCCTCTGCCAGCCGCCGGGCAAGAAACTATCGACCCTGTCGCTGCTTTCGGGCGGGGAACAGACCCTCACTGCGATGGCGCTGATTTTTGCGGTGTTCCTTGCCAACCCCGCGCCGATTTGTGTGCTGGATGAGGTCGATGCGCCGCTCGACGATGCCAACGTGACCCGTTTCTGCGACCTTCTCGATGAAATGACCCGCCGCACCGATACGCGGTTCCTGATCATCACGCACCACGCCGTCACCATGTCACGGATGGACCGGCTGTTCGGCGTGACGATGGGCGAACAGGGCGTCAGCCAATTGGTCAGCGTTGACCTCAAGAAAGCCGCCGCAATGGTCGCCTGACGGCTTTCCCTTGCCCGCGCAACACTCTAGTGGAGGCGCATGCAGCTGACCATTCACACCCATCTTGATTATATGTTTGACGACAAAACCGATGTGCTGTTGCAGATCGAGGCGGCGCAGACTTCGGGGCAAACCGTCACCGACCCGACCCTGATGATCACCCCTGTCGATCATTTTCGCCGTGTTCCCGCCGAGGAAGGTATCGGCGAACGCAGTTGGACCCGTGTGCAGGGCCATGTGACCTGCGATTACCGCGCGACCGTTACGGTGGCGCGCCCCTCTGCCAATCTGGCCGCGCTGCCCCAGACACCGCTGCATGACCTGCCCGCCGATGCGGTGCGCTACCTCATGGGGTCACGCTATTGTCCGGCGGATGATTTTCTGGCCTTTGTCGATGCGGATTTTGCCGACCTTGCGGGCGGCGCGCGGATTGCGGCGATGCGCGACTGGATCGAGGATGCCTTTACCTATGACCCGACCGGCAGCACCGCGCAGACCACGGCGATGGACAGCTTTGTGCATCGCCACGGCATTTGCCGCGATTACGCCCATGTGCTGATCGCGCTGGCCCGTGCGGCGGCAATCCCCGCGCGCATGGCCAGCGTCTATGCGCCCGGTGTCACCCCGCCCGATTTCCACGCCGTGGTCGAGGTGTTTCTGGATGGCGCCTGGCATCTGGTTGACCCGACAGGCATGGCCACTCCGTCCGATATGGCGGTGATCGGCGTGGGGCGCGACGCGGCGGATGTGGCGTTCCTGACAAGCTGGGGCAGCGCGCAGATGCTGGCGCAATCGGTCAGCGTCACCAAAAGCTGAACGCCACCCGCATGACCAGCCCCACCGCAACGACCAGCGTCAGCGCCATGCCCCATGACACCCACAAGACACGGATCGCGGCGGCAATGTCATCTGCGCCCAATTCCCGTTTTCCGCCATCGTTTACAAAGGCATAATCCCGCATCACCCCATCGTAACGGCGCGGACCGGACAGGGCGATTTGCAAGCCATAGGCCATCGCCGCTTCGGGCCAACCGGCATTGGGCGAGCGGTGCAGGCGTGCATCGCGCCGCACAGGACCAAGCCGCGCACCGGGGCAGGCCAGCCCGATGATCACCGCCGTCAGCCGCGCCGGAATCCAGTTCAGCACATCGTCAAACCGCGCAGCTGCCCAGCCGAATTTTTCGTGCCTCTGGGTGCGATAGCCGATCATGCTGTCGGCCGTGTTGGTGACCTTGTAGATCAGCAAGGCGGGCAGCCCGCCGACCAGAAACCAGAAGGCAGGGGCGATCACCCCATCGCTGAAATTCTCGGCCGCACTTTCGATGGCGGACCGGGCCACATCGCTTTCGCGCATTTCACCTGTGTCACGGCTGACAATCATCGCCACGGCGCGGCGTCCGTCATCCAAGGATGTGCGCAGGCCATCCGCAACGGCGCGCACATGATCCACCAGTGACTTTTGCGCCAGCAGCACCGCGCAGACCAGTACGTCCGCCACCCGTCCGGGCAGTTGCTGCAAGGCCCAGCCCAACACCCCCGCGCCGATCACCAGAACGGCCAGCGCAAGAACGCCCTCGCCGCGGCCCGCGCCGGTGTTGAGCCGCTGATCCAGCCAACCCACCGCACGGCCCATGATCACGGCAGGATGCGCAACGCGTGACCAAAGCCAACGCGGCTCGCCCAGCCAGGCGTCCAGCAGCATCGCAAGGAACAGCGCCATCGCCACGTCAGACCCCAGCGATTGCATCGGCAAGCTGCGCCCAAGCGTCAGGGTGCGGCAAGCCAAGGCGCAACCACGTTTTGGAATAGGGAAAAACGCGCGACCAGATATGGTGCCGTGCAAGATGTTCCTGCCAGCGAGCCGCATCATCCACTTCATACAACCGGAACAGGCTCGTGCCGCCCACGATCTGCGCACCCGCGCCCGTTAGCAAAGCATCCAGCCGGTCCGCATCGCGCACCAAGCGCGCGCGGGTGTCTTCGGCCCACGCCTGATCTGCCAAGGCCCGCGCGCCTATCTCCAGCGCAGGGCCAGAAACCGACCACGGGCCAAGATGGTCTTGCAAGGTTGCGTCCACTTCAACCAAATCGTCCGCGTATCGCGTCACCGGCGAGAGCGTTTCTGGCGCGCCAATCGCAAAGCCTAAACGGACCCCCCCCAACCCCCAGAACTTGCCAAAGCTCTTGAGCACCATGATGCCTTGATCCTCGACCAGCGCGATGTGACTGGCCTCAGGCATGACATCGCAAAAACTCTCGTCGATCACAGTCAGCCGCCGCCCGCCGATCACATCTGCGGGATATGTCCGCCCGTCAGGGTTATTCGGGTGCACATAGACATGGGTGTCACGTGTGTCGGGGCTTGCAGTGAACCATTGCCGCGTTGCGTCAAAAGCGGCGGCATGTTCGTTGTAGGTCGGGGTGGGGATATGCACCTCTCCCTGTCCCGGCCCCAGAAAGGGAAGGCGGGCGATAATTGCCGACGCGCCATTCGCCGCAACGATGTCCGCGCCGTCCGGCACGTTCCAGAACGACCGCGCGGCATCCAGCAATCGCGCCATCGCGCCGCTGTCGGGCAGGGCCGTCCACGCCTGCGGATCAATCTTTCCCACCGGATAGGGCACCGGATTGATGCCTGTGCTCAAATCAATCCAATCGGCGCGCACCCCGCCATAGCGTGCAATTGCAGCGTCCAACCCGCCGCCATGGTCGCGGGCCTGTGTCATTCAGGAACGGGGGTGTGGCGGCTGACGAAATGGCCTTTCACACCTTGCGGCCATTCGCGAAACGGCACCTGACCGGTGGGGCTGGCCGCATGCATCTGCGCGTAATCCACGATCGCCTGTGCATCTTCGGCCGTGGCCGCGAACTTGCCCAGCGAATAGCCGATCTTGCCCGCCCCCTGAACGATGATATTGCAGGCCCGTTCACAGCCCATGGTGCACGACACACGGCGCGTGGCCACGTCACCGCCGGCGCGGTCCTCGATCAGCGCGGCCAAAGCCTCGCCGTCGGTCCGTTCCATGGCGGTGTCTTCCCAGCCTTCTGTCTTGCAGGTGTCGCAGATGGTGATCCATGTGGTCATGGGTTATGTGCCTCCGATTTCAGCGTTTTGATAAACATTCGGCGGATTTCCGCAAGGGGCGCGGCTGTTTCCTGCCATTCGGGATAGGGTGCCTGCGCGCCTTAACCCTTCGTTAACCTTCACGGGGCAAGCCAGTGGAAGGATGGATCGCAGGCACGCGGCCTGTGGACAATGCGAACTGGGGCAAGCGATGGACGTTCTGATTGTTGAAAACCAAGGCCCGCTTGGGCAACTTTGGGCCGATCACCTGCGCCGTCAAGGCGGGCGCGTGAAGCTTGTGGCTACTTCCGATGATGCGATTTTGGCGATATCCGATCAGACCTTCGAAGTGATCGTCGTCAATCTTGAACAGGCGCATGATGCCATATCAGTGTCGGACTTTGCGCAATACCGCCAGCCCGACACCCAAGTGATGTTTGTCACGGACACGTCGTTCTTTTCGGACGGGTCAATTTTTGCGCTTGCATCCAACGCCTGCACGCTGGTTCCCAGCACGACACCCCCCGAAGACATTGCCGCGATGGTCGAACACTACGCCGTTCACCATTAACCACGCCCGTGCGGCGCGTCGTGGTCCAGAACCGGATTCACCGGAATGATCCTGTTGGGGTTAATCGTCTCGTGGCTGTAGTGATAATGATGCACGATATGATCCATCCTGACGGTCGGCGCGATACCGGGCATCTGATACAATTCGCGGGTAAAGGCCCACAGGTTCGGGTAATCGACGATCCGCTTGCGGTTACACTTGAAGTGCAGGTGATAGACCGGATCAAAACGGATCAGGGTCGTCCACAAGCGCCAGTCGGCCTCGGTCAGGCGATCCCCCATCAGATAGCGGTTTTCTGACAAGTGGCCCTCAAGCCAGTCCAGACTGTCGAACAGGGGCAGCACGCCTGCCTCGTAGGCGTCCTGCGTGGTAGCAAAGCCTGCCTTGTAAACCCCGTTGTTCACGGTGTCATATATCCGGTCGTTTACAGGCGCGATGTCGTCACGCAAATCAGCGGGCCAGTAATCATCCGTGTTCCCCGTGATCGCGTCAAAGGCGCTGTTGAACATGCGGATGATCTCGGAGCTTTCGTTACTGACGATCGTTTCGCGCTGTTTGTCCCAAAGAATCGGCACGGTCACGCGGCCTGAAATCTGAGGATCGGCCCTCAGGTAGATATCACGCGCGAAAGGCAAATCATAAAGCGTGTCGCCCGTCGCCCCGTCAAAATCTGTCGCAAAGGTCCAGCCGTCACTCAGCATGTGCGGATGCACGGCCGAGACGGTGATATGATCCTCCAACCCTTTCAGCGCATGAAACACCAGTGTGCGATGCGCCCAAGGACAAGCATAGGACACATACAAATGATAGCGCCCGCTTTCGGCGGGAAATCCGCCCTCGCCACTTGGCCCCGCAGAACCATCGGCCGTGATCCAGTTGCGAAACTTGGCGGTCGACCGCTTGAATGCGCCGCCTGTGGATTTCGTATCATACCAGACGTCCTGCCAGACGCCGTCAACAAGTTGGCCCATTTGGCCCTCCATTGATTGCTTGGCCTTGATCTAGCGCGCGGGAAGACGCACAGAAACCCAGCTAACCGCGCATGACCTCTGCGTAGGCGCACAATGGCGGCGCGGTCGGTTTCAACCCATCCCCCGCCGCTTATCCATTTGCGAGTCACCTGCCCAACGCCTATACCCCTTTCCAGACGAAGCCCCAGTGGCCAGAGAGGTTGGTGGCGCAAGGTTGACCCAAAACGGGAACCGCACGCCACATCGTCCACGACTGCATCAGCGGTCCTCTGGCTGTGACACGACACGAGGACAGCACCATGCGCACGACCCTTTCCCTTATTGCGATGCTTTTCGCCACCTCTGCATCGGCCCATCCCGGCCATATCGCCGATGTCGCGGGTCACGATCACTGGGTCGCGGGCGCGGCTGTCGGGATCGCTGTGCTGGTCGGGCTCTGGGGGGCTCTCAAGGGGCGCGGACGCAACGCAGCCGCCGAACCCGAGGACGAGACAGAAGAGGAAGCCACCGTATGAAAACCGGCGTGATGATCTGCGGGCACGGCTCGCGCTCCCAATCGGCGGTCGATGAATTTGCGACACTGGCTGACAAACTGCCCGCATATCTGCCCGACGACTGGCAAACAGAATACGGCTACCTTGAATTTGCCAACCCCGTGATCCGCGACGGGCTGGACAAGCTACGCGATGCGGGGTGCGACCGCATCCTTGCGGTGCCCGGCATGTTGTTCGCCGCGATGCACGCCAAGAACGACATTCCCACGGTCCTCAACACCTATGCCACGAAACACGGTATCAACATTTCCTATGGCCGCGAGCTGGGCGTTGATCCGAAAATGATTGCCGCCGCTGCGGGGCGCATCCAGGAATCCATCGCTGCCGCCAATTCCAAACACGGGCACGTCGATCTGCACGACACCTGCCTGGTGGTGATCGGACGTGGCGCGTCCGACCCGGATGCCAACGGAAACGTGGCGAAAATCGCGCGGATGCTGCACGAAGGCATCGGTTTCGGCTGGTGCGAGGTCGGCTATTCCGGCGTAACCTTCCCGCTGGTCGAACCCTGCCTGACCCACGCCGCCAAACTGGGCTACAAGCGGATCATCGTCTTTCCGTACTTCCTGTTTTCCGGCATCCTGATCGACCGCATCTACGGCTTTACCGATCAGGTCGCGGCGCAAAACCCCGACATCCAGTTCGTCAAGGCAGGCTATCTGGGCGATCACCCGAAAGTGCTGGAAACATTCGCCGAACGGATCATCGAACAGACCGGCAAAAACCCGCCCCCCAACTGCGGTATCTGCGGTTATCGCGAACAGGTGCTCGCACTTGATAACGGCGATCACGTCCACATCTCGCCCGACCAGCGCAACCATCCCGCATTTGCCGACACACCCCCGCCCACCTGCGTGCTGTGCAAATACCGCGTGCAGGTGCTGGGCTTCGAGGCCGAGGTCGGTGCGGTGCAGGAAAGCCACCATCACCACGTCGAAGGGCAGGGCGCATCCGCACCCGGTTCAAACGTGGCCGATTGCGCGCTGTGCGATACCTTCTGCACCGGCATGTGCCGGCTGGTCGCGCAGCACGACCATCACCACCATCACCATCATGACCACGATCATGACCACCACCACGATCACGTCCACGCCGTCTATCCCCACGCCGACCACCCGCACGGGCCGGAAAGCGCGCGGAAGACCAAGGCGTGATCTTGGACGGCGAAATCGGACAGCCCCCGACCGCGGGCGGGGGCTACACCCGCGGTCGGGGGCTGTCCTCGCTTTGTTACGCCGATTGGGCAGCATAGAATGCCCACCCACCCCCTTTTTCACCGCCACATCGTCGTGGACTGGTCCGCCAATGCAACGCCCAAATCCGGCAAGGACAGCATCTGGATCGCCACCACCGATGCGACCGGCACGACTTTGCAAAACCCGCCCACCCGTGCAGCGGCAAAGACGCTGTTGGACAGCGCATTGACTGCGGCCAGCGATGCAGGCGAACGCGTTCTGATCGGGTTTGATTTCGCCTTTGGCTACCCGACCGGCGCGGCACAAACCCTTAGCGGCGGGGATTGGCAAACGCTGTGGCAACGCATCACCGACCTGACGACAGATGGCCCGAACAACGCCAACAACCGCTTTGATGTAGCCAGCACCCTGAACGCGCAAAGCGCGGGCGACGGCCCCTTCTGGTGTTACCCGAACCAACACCATGGCCGCTACGACACTTTGCCATATCGAAAACCACAAGGCTACGGCGACACCCTGCCACCCAGCAAACGCCACGCTGAAACCCGCGCGTCCGGCGCGCAGGAAGTCTGGAAACTGTCAGGCGCGGGTGCTGTCGGCGGGCAAACCCTCACCGGTATCCCCGTTCTGCAATACCTGCGCACCAAGCATAACCTTGCCATCTGGCCGTTCGAGGAAAGCGACACCGCCCACCTCGCCGTCGAGGTTTTCCCCTCGCTGATCGACCCGGACCCCTGCGAACCCGTCCGCGACGCCGGACAGGTCCGCGCCCTTGCCGGCGCGATAGCTGCACTTGATGCGGAGGGCCGCCTTGCAGCCTTGCTGCAAGACCCGAACAATCAACACCCCGCTGTTACCACCGACGAGGGCTGGATTCTCGGCCTCGGGTTCGAGGAAGAACTGCGCGCCGTAGTGCGGGACTTGTCCCGCCGCCCGACACCTCATATCCCTCCCAACATGCGCCCCTACGAAAAAGACCCCGCTGCAATCTATGCCGCCAGCTTTGCGACTGTCGCCCGCGAGGCACGTCTGGACCGGTTCCCGCCGGATATGCACCCGCTGATGACACGGCTGATCCACGCCTGCGGCATGGTCGAAATTGCCGACCGTCTGGCGTTTTCCGATGGCGTCAGCGTAGCAGGCCGCGCGGCCCTGAAAAGCGGCGCACCGATCCTGTGCGATTGCGAAATGGTCGGCGCGGGCATCATCCGTCGCTATCTGCCCGCCGGTAATCAGGTCATTGTCACGCTCAACGATCCCTCCGTGCCAGCGCGCGCGAAATCCATTGGCAACACGCGATCCGCCGCCGCCGTTGAATTGTGGCGCGATCATATCGAAGGCGCGGTCGTCGCCATTGGCAACGCGCCCACGGCGCTGTTCCACCTCCTTGAACTGCTTGATCAGGGCTGGCCGAAACCCGCCGCGATCCTCGGCTTTCCGGTCGGGTTCATCGGCGCGGCGGAATCCAAGGCCGAACTGGCCGCCAACCCGCGCGGTTGCGAATTTGTCGCCCTGCGCGGGCGGCGGGGCGGATCGGCGATGGCTTCGGCAGCTGTCAACGCATTGGCCGCCGGCCTGCCAGAGGTGTCACATGGTTAACGCGGCCTGCCATACGCTCGCCCATACGGTTTCCATACGGTTTCCATACGCTTTCCATACGCCGGTTCAGCGGGGTTTTCCCAATGGTTAAAACGCCCTGGCTACACATTGTCGGCATCGGCGAGGACGGCATGGATGGCCTTAGCCCCGTGACCCGCGCGGTGGTCGAAGCCGCCGAAGTGATCGTCGGCGGGGATCGTCATCACACCCTGTCCGTCAACCCTGACGCCGAACGCATCGCATGGCCCTCACCCTTTGATGCGATGATTAACAGCTTGGAATCATTGAATGGCCGCCGCGCCGTGGTGCTGGTCACCGGTGATCCCTTGTGGTTTTCCGTCGGCGCGCGCATTGGCCGCGCGATCCCTGCTGACCAGCTGGTGTATCACCCGCAACTGTCTGCATTCCAACTGGCGGCGGCGCGCATGGGCTGGTCGCTGGCGGATGTGGAAACCCTCACGGTGCACGGTCGCCCCGTCGAACAGATGATCGCCTTTATCCAACCTGATCAACGCCTTATCGTTCTGACAACCGGTGCAGATACCCCCGCGCAGATCGCGAAATTCCTGACGGATCGCGGCTTTGGCAAGTCGCAGATGACGGTGCTTGCCGCGATGGGAGGGGAGCGCGAAGAACGGTTCGACGGCACCGCCGCCGACTGGTCCCATACGGTTCCGGCCTTCAATACCTTGTGTATTGATTGCGTCGCCGCACCAGATGCTGCGTTGCTGCCGCGTGTTCCTGGCCTTGCCGATACCTTGTTTCAATCCGATGGCACCATGACCAAGCAAGAGGTCCGCGCCGCGACCGTGGCCAAACTGATGCCCATGCGCGGCGCGCTGCTGTGGGACATCGGCACCGGTTGCGGGTCTGTCGCGATCGAATGGATGCGCGCCGCCCGCTACGCCCGCGCCGTGGGCATCGAACCCCGCGCCGACCGGCGCGCCATGGCGGCCGCCAACGCCCTCGCGCTGGGCGCGCCCAAGCTGGAATTAATAGACGGAACAGTGCCTTACGCCCTTGAAGGGCTCGATGCGCCGGACGCCATTTTCATCGGCGGCGGGCTGTCGCGCGCCACGTTTGATGCGGCTTGGGCGGCACTGCGTCCGCTAGGCCGTCTGGTCGCCAACGCCGTCACTTTGGAAAGCGAAGCCGAGCTGTTTGCCCTTTACCGCGAGTTCGGTGGCGACCTTGTGAAACTGCAAGTGAACCGCGCCGAACCGGTGGGGCGGCTGACCGGCTGGCGCCCGTCTATGCCTGTCACCCAATGGAGCCTTGTAAAGCGATGAGTGGAACACTCTACGGTGTCGGCCTTGGCCCCGGCGCGCCTGACCTGATGACCCTGCGCGCCGCCCGCCTGATCGAAAGCGCGCGCGTGATTGCCTATCCTGCACTTGCGGGCGGCGACAGTTTCGCCCGTGCCATCGCCGCCGATCTGATCGCGCCGGATGCGACCGAAATCGTCATGGACGTGCCCATGACAACCGCCCGCGAACCCGCGCAAAAGGCCTATGACAAAGGCGCGTCGGACATCGCGGCGGCCTTGGACAGCGGTTGTGATGTGGTGTGCCTTTGCGAAGGCGATCCGTTTTTCTATGGCTCTTTCATGTATGTTTTTGCCCGCCTTGCGGACCGCTATGATGTGCAGGTCGTGCCCGGTGTGACCAGCATCACCGCCTGTGCCGCGCGCGCCGGACGCCCGCTTGTGGCGCGCAATGAACGCCTGACAGTTCTGCCCGGTCCGCTGCCCGAGGATGAATTGCGCGCCCGTATCGAAGGGGCGGAAAGCGTGGCGATCATGAAGGTCGGGCGGCACTTGCCGAAAATCCGCGCTGTCATCGACGGGCTGGGGTTGACCGAATTCGCGACCTATGTAGAACGCGCGAGTCTGCCGCAGGAAGTTGTGCTGCCGCTGGTTGATGCCCCTGAAAACGCGCCGTATTTTTCAATGATCCTGCTGACGAAAGGGGCTGATCCATGGCTCTGACACCTGTTGTTCTGGCGCTGTCCCGTTCGGGCGAAGCCACAGCCCACCGCATTGCCGAAACCCTTGGCGCAAAGGTGCACGGGCGCGAGGGCCGCGTGGCCAAGGCCGATGCGTTCTTTGCAAACGCGCTGGACCACGCGCGTGATCTGTTTGCCGCCGGCACGCCGATTGTCGGGGTCTGCGCCAGCGGTATCCTGATCCGTGGCGTCGCGCCCCTGCTGGCTGACAAGACCGCCGAACCACCTGTGGTGTCGGTGTCCGATGACGGGTCGGTTGTTGTGCCGCTGCTGGGCGGGCATCGCGGTGCCAACCGTCTGGCGCGCCAGATCGCCGATGCCTTGGGCGGCGACGCAGCCGTGACCACGGCGGGCGATGTGGCGCTGGGCGTGGCCCTGGATGAACCGCCCGCGGGCTACCGGTTGATGAACCCCGAAGATGCCAAGGGCGTCATGGCCACGCTGTTGGCAGGCGGCGGCGTGACGTGGACGGACGAGGAATTGTTTGACGTTGAACTGCCCGAAGGCGGCGATGTGGAACTGCTCGTGACCGAGGCCGAAGGGCAGGGCAACGCGACCCGTCTGGTCTATCATCCGCAGCGGTTTGCGTTGGGGCTGGGCTGCGCGCGCAACGCCGACCCCGAAGAATTATGGGCGCATGTGCAAGGCGCGCTTGAGGCGGGTGACATTGCCAAAGGCGCGATTGCCTGTGTCGCCTCGATTGACCTGAAAGCGGATGAACCGGCGATCATCGCCGTGGCCGCGCGGTTGGGCGTGCCGTTGCGGGTGTTCACCGCCAATCAGCTGGAAGCCGAAGCAGGGCGATTGCTGAACCCGTCTGATGTGGTGTTTGCCGAAGTTGGCTGCCACGGCGTGTCCGAAGGGGCGGCGCTGGCGGCGGCGGGGCCGGATGCGGAACTGTCGGTGGCCAAAAGCAAGACCGCGAATACGACCTGCGCCGTAGCGCGCGCCGAGGATCCGATTGTAAAAATGCGGGGCCGCGCGCGCGGGCGGTTGTCTGTTGTCGGGATCGGCCCCGGACAGGCGGCTTGGCGGACACCCGAAGTGTCGCGCCTTGTTGCCGAGGCTGAAGAACTGGTGGGTTACGGGCTGTATATTGATCTGTTGGGGCCGCTGGCTACGGGCAAGGACCGGTCCGATTTTCCACTGGGTGGAGAGGAAGCGCGCTGTCGCTATGCGCTGGAACAGGCGGGCAAGGGCAAGAATGTCGCGCTGGTCTGTTCCGGTGATGCGGGGATTTACGCGATGGGCGCGTTGGTGTTCGAACTGCTGGACCGGACCGAGGCGGAACAGGGCGTGAGCGATGCCGCGCGGCGGGTCGAGGTGATTTGTTCGCCTGGTGTGTCGGCGCTGCAAGGGGCCGCAGCCCGCGCAGGTGCGCCGCTGGGCCATGATTTTTGCACGATCAGCCTCAGCGATCTGCTGACCCCGCGCGATGACATTATCCGCCGTTTGCACGCGGCAGCAGAAGGGGATTTCGTGATCGCATTTTACAATCCGGTGTCGAAAACGCGCCGGATCTTGCTGGCCGAAGCCCGCGATATTCTGTTACAGCACCGCCCTGCGGATACGCCGGTAATGCTGGCGTCAAGCCTGGGACGCCCCGAGGAACATGTGCGCTATCGCCGCTTGGATGAATTGCAGGTGGACGAGGTTGATATGCTGACGGTCGTTCTGGTGGGATCGTCCAACTCGAAGCTGGCACAACTGGGTGAGGGGCCGCGCATGTTCACGCCGCGCGGCTATGCCCGCAAAATCGACGGGGATCTGTCGTGATGGGGATCGGCGCGCGCGTGCCGCGACGCCCCGCCCGCCATCCCGCGGCCTTCGGCGAGAGTATTTCCGAACAAAAGAACAGGGGCGCATCATGACCGTTTATTTTATTGGTGCGGGTCCGGGCGACCCGGAACTGCTGACCCTCAAGGCCGCGCGTATCATTGGTGAATGTCCGGTGTGTCTGTTCGCGGGATCACTGGTGCCCGAAGCTGTCGTTGCCTGTGCCCCAGCAGGGGCACGCGTGCGGGACACGGCCCCGATGACGCTGGACGAGACCCACGCCGAGATTGTGGCGGCCCATGACCGCGGGCAGGATGTTGCGCGGGTACATTCCGGTGATCCGTCGCTATACGGTGCGATTGCCGAACAGATCCGGCGACTCAAGGCGGATGGGATTGATTATCAGATCATTCCCGGTGTGCCCGCCTATGCCGCCGCCGCCGCCGCCTTGGGAACCGAACTGACCGTGCCACAGGTGGCGCAGTCTATCGTTCTGACGCGCATGTCGATGAAATCGACCTCCATGCCCGAGGGCGAAACGTTGGAAAACTTTGCGCGCTCTGGCGCGACACTGGCGATCCATTTGGGCATTCGCGCCCTGCGCGAGATCGAGCGGCAGTTGATCCCCCATTATGGTGCCGATTGCCCGGTGGCTGTCGCCTATCGCGTTGGCTGGCCGGACCAGCAGATGATCCGTGGCACATTAAGTGACATCCGCGAGAAGGTGCGCGCCGCGAAAGTTACCCGCACGGCGCTGATCCTTGTTGGCCCGGCGCTGAGTGATTCGCACGGATTCCCCGATTCCGCGCTTTATGATCCGGCGAAACCCCATGTGCTGCGTCCAAAGGTGAAGCCTGTAAACTAAGGGTTTTGCACAGTTTTTCGCCCGGATATCGAAAGGTTAACTTGACGCAAACCAGTTTGGCCCCATGATCCTGCACAGGATGGAGGATCAAATGACCGACTTTTTGCCCGAGGCTGTGCGCCAAGGATTGGAAGCCGCCCGCAAAGATGCGCTGCGCAAAAGCAGCCGTTTGCGCATTATGGATGGCGAGCGGATGTATCCGATTTTGCGCCTGTGGGACCGTGGTTTTTCGCTTGAGGCGGAAGACGCGCCGCACCTGCGTGGGCTGGTTGATATTTTCGATGGCGGGCGGCATCTGTATCAATGCCTGATCATCGCCAGCGACGAAGAAAACGGCGAAATGCACTATGAATTCAAGCGCAACACCGCCGCGGCAGACAAGGCTCCGCTTGATTTCGAACGCGCCGAGGATGCGCCGATTGCGCTGTTGGGGCGCTAGTTACTGAAGATCACTGAATGCGGCCTGTAGGCGTGTAACCGCCTCTTGGACCATCGCCGTCGGCGCGCCGATGTTGATGCGTTTCCACATCTGGTGTTCGGGGCCGAAAATTTCGCCCGGGCTGGGCATGATCCTTGCGTCCTGGATGATCCGCTTGTCAAGCTCGTCACGCGCCATGCCGGTGCCTGTGAAATCAACCCATGACAGAAATGTGGATTGCATCGGCATCGCGCTGACGCCCGGAATTGTGTTCAACCCGTCACACAGGATCTGGCGATTGCGGTCCAGCACCTGCATCAGGTCATCGACCCACGCCGCCCCTTCGGGGGTATAGGCTGCACGGGTCAGATCGATGCCTGCACGATTGCACTGGATATCCAGCGCGCTGTGCAGTTTGGCAAATCGTGCGCGCAGTGTGGCATCCGGGATGATCACATAACCGGTGCGCAGGCCTGCGATATCAAACGTCTTGGAGGCCGCAGACATCGCAATGAGGCGGGGCAAGGCATCAGGGGCGGCAATGGCCGTGGGGGTGTGTTTTTGGCCTGGGAATGTCAGATCGTGGTGGATTTCGTCCGAGATCAGAAGCAGGTCGTGCCGGTCGCAAAAGGCGGCAAGGGCGCGAAGTTCCGAAACCTCCCACACGCGACCGGCGGGATTGTGTGGCGCCGAAAACAACACGGCTTTTTCCGAACCGGTCAGTTGGCCCGCGAGCGTTTCAAGGTCCATGCGGTAAAGCCCATCCGCGTCGATTACCAGGGGCGACAGGACAGGCGTGCGCCCGTTGCGCGCAACCTTGCCGCGAAATTCGTTATAAACGGGGCTGAACAGGATGATCCCGTCACCCGGTTCGGTCATCGCTTGGAGCGTTATGCCGATCGCATTGCCGATACCGTGGGTGGCAAACATATGCGCCGGATCAGGCGACCACCCATGCCGGTTTTCATACCACCACGCGATGCTTTCAAAGAACCGGTCCAGCCCCGTGAAATAGCCATATTCGCCTTCGGCCATAATTGCGGCCATCGCATTCTGAAGGCAGGGGGCAGGTTGGAAATCCATCTGGGCCACCCACATTGCCAGCATGTCGTCCGGGGTTTCGTGATCCAGAAACTGCCCGATATTCGCCCATTTTGAACTGCGCCCACCAAGGGTTGCTTTGGGTGTCGTGAAGTCGAAGGAAGGTGTCACTACGTTATCCAAGGTCATTTGTTACCGGTCCTGCTTTTGCGCAGTAAGCTATGCGAGCACGAACCGAACGCAACCCAAAATCGCATGTCTTGCGAAGCGCCGTTTCAACGATTAGATCGGGCCCATGACATTACGCCCGATCCTGATCCATCCCGACCCGCGCCTGAAGGCTGTGACCGCGCCCGTTGCCGAAATCAATGACGATGTGCGCCGCCTTGCCGACGATATGTTGGAAACCATGTATGATGCGCCCGGCATCGGCCTTGCTGCGCCGCAGATCGGCGTGATGTCCCGCGTTTTGGTCATGGATGCGGTCAAGGAAGAAGGGGCATCGCCCCGACCGATGGCCCTGATCAATCCCGAAATCATTTGGTCCTCCGAGGAGACGAATGTTTACGAGGAAGGCTGCCTGTCGATCCCCGAACAATACGGCGAGATCACGCGCCCCGCCGAGGTCAAGGTGCGTTGGACGGGTCTGGACGGCGAACCGGTCGAGGAACAGTTTGACGGGCTATGGGCGACCTGTGTGCAGCATGAAATTGATCACCTGAACGGCAAGCTGTTTATTGATTACCTCAAGCCGTTGAAACGCCAGATGATCACCCGCAAGATGCAAAAGCTGAAACGCGAGCTGGCGCGCGAGGCCGAATGAGCCGGAGCTTTGTGCCTTGGCCAAACGCGGTCCTGCGCACCCCTGCTGCCGAAGTCGACAAGATCACCCATGACATTCGCGCGCTTTGGGACGAGATGGTTGCGGCGATGGACGCCATGCCCGGTGTCGGCTTGGCGGCCCCGCAACTGGGTGTCGGCCTGCGCCTTGCGGTGGTTGACGCCAGTGACAAGCGTGGACAGGCGATCCGGATGGCCAACCCCAGTGTATTGCACGCAAGCGTCGAGCTGCGCGAGCATCAGGAAGCCTCGCCCAACTTGCCCGGTGTGGCGGCGGTGCTGCAACGCCCACGCGCTGTAACGGTCCGGTTTCTGAATGAAACCGGTGTCTGGGATCGCAAGGATTTTGTTGGCCTCTGGGCGACGAGCGTGCAGCACCAGATCGACCATTTGGACGGCAAGATGTATTTTGACCGTCTTAGCCGCGTGAAACGCGATATGTTGCTGAAAAAGGCCGCGAAACTGCGCTAGACGCAGCGGCAGGAGTCTCCGGCGAGAGTTTTTCGGCCAAGATGAAGGGGAAGCGGATGCGCGTTGTGTTTATGGGAACGCCTGAATTTTCGGTCCCTGTGCTGGACGCGCTTGTGGCTGCAGGGCACGAGATTTGCGCCGTTTATTCCCAGCCTCCCCGCCCCGCGGGTCGCGGCAAGAAGGACCGCCCCAGCCCCGTGCAGGCGCGTGCCGAAGACTTGGGCCTGCCTGTGCGCCATCCGGTTTCGCTGAAAGACGCCGGGGCGCAGGCCGCGTTTTCCGCTTTGGATGCGGATGTGGCGGTTGTCGTGGCCTATGGCCTTATCTTGCCGCAGGTGGTGCTGGATGCGCCCGCCCATGGCTGTCTGAACATCCACGCCAGCCTGTTGCCCCGTTGGCGGGGCGCCGCCCCGATCCACCGCGCAATCATGGCGGGGGATATCGAAACCGGCGTGTGTATCATGCAGATGGAAGCCGGGCTGGATACGGGTCCGGTGCTGCTGCATGAGGCTGTTGGTATCGGTGCCGAGGAAACGACCGGCGCATTGCACGACCGGCTATCGGCCCTTGGCGCGAACCTGATCGTGCGCGCACTGGCACAGATCGACACATTGACCGCGCAACCGCAGCCCGACGTTGGTGTGACGTATGCCGCCAAGATCGACAAGGCCGAGGCGCGTGTCGATTGGACCCGTCCCGCAGCCGAGGTTGATCGCCTGATCCGCGGGTTATCCCCCTTTCCCGGTGCGTGGTGCGACGTGGGTGGCGAGCGTATCAAGTTGCTGGGCAGCCGGATCGCCGATGGGCAAGGTGCGGCTGGGCAGGTTCTGGGCGGCTTCGTGGTGGCCTGTGGTGCGGGTGCCGTTGAAGTCACCCGTGTCCAGCGCGCTGGCAAGAAGCCGATGAACACAAGCGATGCCTTGCGCGGGTTGGTCTTGCCCGAAAGGCTGACCTAGGCCTTGGGCGGGCGGCTTTTGTAAACCGGCAAGCGCCAGCCAAATGCGATACTGCCAGCCCGCAGAGCCAGCGTCACGGCAGCGCAGGTGATCAGCGCAAGGTTAACGCTGTAACCTGCTGCCAGCACCAGGACCGCGCCACCGGCACCGGCAAAGGCGCATGTCACGTAGAGTTCACCCTGTTTCAGGACCAGCGGCACCTCGTTGCAGACCACATCGCGCAGCAACCCGCCAAAGCAGCCCGTGGTCACGCCCATGATCAATACAATCGCCCAGGGCTGCCCCATCCCCAGCGCCACAGCGACCCCTGCAGGCACAGCCACGGCCAGCGCGAAGGCATCAAGCCACAGGATTGTCTGGTAGCGCGATTCCAGCAGGTGCGCGGTAAAGAACACCAGCACAGCCGCCGCTGATCC
Organism: Octadecabacter sp. R77987; assembly: GCF_042466115.1. NCBI lineage: Bacteria > Pseudomonadati > Pseudomonadota > Alphaproteobacteria > Rhodobacterales > Roseobacteraceae > Octadecabacter > Octadecabacter sp. R77987. The sequence continues at coordinate 2,390,827 of NZ_JAXHBQ010000001.1, forward strand.
GGCTAGAATGAAGGTGGGATTGGCGACCCAGAACACCACATCGCGGTTCAGGATCACATCGCGCAGGGTGCCCCCGCCCACCGCCGTGAGGCAGGCGACAAAGATGAATCCGACGATATCGAGCTGGGCGCGGCTGGCCACCAGCGCGCCCGTCAGCGCAAAGATGAACACCGAGGCCGTGTCAAGGAAACCAATCGCGTTCATGCGGGTTTGAACGGGGCCATACCCGCCCGCGCCAGTTCATCGGCGCGTTCATTTTCGGGGTGGCCCGCGTGGCCCTTGACCCATTCCCATGTGACGTTGTGGCGCGCTGTTGCGGCGTCCAGCCTGCGCCAGAGATCTTCGTTCTTCACGGGCTTTTTCGCAGCCGTTTTCCAACCGCGTTTCTTCCAGCCGTGTATCCAGCTGGTGATCCCGTCTTTGACGTAAGAACTGTCTGTGACGATGGTGATTTCGGTGTTGCGCGATAGGGATTCCAGCGCCGTGATCGCAGCCAGCAATTCCATCCGGTTGTTGGTCGTATCAGCCGCACCCCCCGACAAGGCGCGTTCCTTGACCACCGCATCGCCTTCGCGTGCGATCAGCAGGGCACCCCAACCGCCGGGGCCGGGATTGCCGCTACAGGCACCGTCTGTGTAGGCATAAAGATCAGGCATTTTTGCGGGCTCTCATGGCGACGTAAGCGTCATCTGTGCCTGCACATCCCACTTCGCGACCTTCGTCAATGGCCAGCACCGCAAAGCCACCGGTTTCGAGCATGTTTCGCAACTGCAGCGGCGTCACATAGCTATACATCCGGTCAATAGCGTCCCGTGCTTCGCCCTCGCCAGTCTTCATGGCGATGTGGAATATGCCGCCTGTCCGCAAAGCGCACGCAACCGCGTCGATATGGCGGGGGAGATCAGCAATAGGCGCGTGGAGCAGTGAAAAGTTTGCCCAAACCCCGTCATAAGCGGCCACCGCGTCCAGCTCATCGAACGTCATCAGGCGCGCACCGATGTCGTGGCTTTCATTGGCCAGCGCCACCATCCCTTGCGAAGCGTCGACCGGATCGGGCCGAAACCCTGCATCGCGCATATGAACGGACGCGCGCGCCGGTCCGCAGCCTAGGTCAAGCACCTGTGCATTTGCGGGCAGCAGCGCCATGAAGGATTTCAGCAAGGCGCCAGGCGTCCCGGTTTTCGTCAGGTTGGCGTAGCGTTCGGCTGCACTGTCGTAGAACGCGATAGTCTTGGCGTCTGGCATCAGAAAATCACCGTCAACAAACAGGCCGCGACGATCACCGTCAGTAACACCCGCAGGTGCATCCACCATGGCGGTGCCAGTTCAAAGCGCCAGAAATGCCAGTCAAGCAACAACAGCCCGATAAAGCCGATCAACAGGTTTGACGCCATGCTGACTGGCCCACCACCCACCATGAGAAACGCCCATAGCGCCGGGATCACGGACAAAACATAGCCCGACGATTGCATCGCGCCTGTCGCCCGTGTTGCGAACCCCCAAAGCACACCGGACATGAAAGCCAGGATGATCGTGCCATAACGGATCATCATCACCCGCCCGTCAGTGGGCACGATCGGGCTGTAACCACCAGCATTCGGTTCGCCCATATCGGCGCTCAGCCAGCCAAGGGTGATTGCGGCCCCAAAGAGGAACGGCAACAGGCCCAGCAGACCAAGGATCAGCGCGGAACGGGGGATTGCCCTCATGCCGGTTCCCGCAACACGCGTGGGACCTTGAATTCGACGTTTTCCTTGGCGGTTTCGACCATTTCGACAGTCACATCATAACGGTCGCGAAAGGCGTCGATCACCTCGTTGATCAGCACTTCGGGGGCGCTGGCCCCTGCGGTGATACCGATGGACGCGATCCCGTCCAGCGCGCGCCAGTCAATGTTGGCGGCGCGCATGACCAGTTGCGAATAGGTGCAACCGGCCTTGCGTCCGACCTCGACCAGACGTTGCGAATTGGATGAATTGGGTGCGCCGACAACCAGCATCGCATCGCATTTCGGGGCCATCGCCTTGACGGCCTCTTGGCGGTTTGTGGTGGCGTAGCAGATGTCTTCCTTGTGCGGGCCGATGATGGCAGGAAAGCGCGCATAGAGGGCCGCGACGATCTCCGCCGTGTCGTCCATCGACAAGGTCGTTTGCGTCACAAAAGCAAGGCGTTCTGCGTCATGCACATCGACGGTCGTCACATCATCCAGGGTTTCGACCAGCACGACCTGACCGGCTGGCAACTGCCCCATCGTGCCAACGGTTTCTGGGTGGCCCGCATGGCCGATCATGATGATTTGCAGGCCGTTTTCGTTATGCCGCTCGGCCTCGATATGCACCTTGGAAACCAGCGGACAGGTCGCATCCACAAAGACCATTTCGCGCCGCGCGGCCTCGGCCGGGACAGCCTTGGGGACACCGTGTGCGGAAAAGATGACGGGGCGGTCATCGGGGCATTCGTCCAGTTCCTCGACAAACACCGCGCCCTTGGCGCGCAGATCATCGACCACATACTTGTTGTGCACGATTTCATGGCGCACAAAGACGGGCGCGCCCCATTTTTCCAACGCCATTTCAACGATCTTGATGGCGCGGTCCACGCCTGCGCAAAACCCGCGCGGCGCGGCCAGATAGAGGGTGAGGGGTGCTTTGGTCATGCCGCATAGGTAGAACGCCTGCGCCCTGTCGTCCAGTGGCTGGGAAACAAGGTGACGGGCTGCGGCGATACGCCTATTTTGGTGCAAAACGGGGATGCAGATGACAGACGATGGCCATTTCAACACGGAAATCGCGGCGCATTATGACGATGATCCTGCCAGCAATGATCCGGCGTTGATTGCAGCAACGGTTGATGTCCTCAAGGGGTTTGCCGCGTCAGGTCCGGCGCTGGAGTTCGCGAGTGGCACAGGGCGCATTGCGCTGCCCTTGGCGGCGGCAGGTGTGCCTGTGACGGGTATCGAAATGTCGCGCGCGATGGTCGATCAGATGCGTGCCAAGCCGCGCGGTGAAAACATTCCAGTGACGATTGGCGACATGACGACGGCGCAGGTTGACGGCACGTTCCAGCTGGTTTTCCTGATCTACAATACGATCAACAACCTGACGACCCAGGATGCGCAGGTCGCCTGTTTCGCCAATGCCGCCGCGCATTTGAAACCGGGCGGCGCGTTTGTGGTTGAGGTTGGCGTGCCGCAACTGCAGCGCCTTCCGCTGGGCGAGCGTTTCGTGCCGTTTGATGTGTCTGACACCCATTGGGGTGTCGATGAATATGATGTGGTTACGCAAGAGTTCAGCTCGCATCACATGAACATCAGGGATGGCGTTGCACAATTGCACTCGGTGCCGTTCCGTTATGTCTGGCCGTCCGAACTGGATCTCATGGCGCGGATGGCAGGGCTGCGCCTGTCGCAGCGCTGGGCCGATTGGACCCGCGCACCCTTTACGGAACTGTCGCGAAGCCATGTGTCGGTCTGGGTCAAGGACGGCCCTTGAAATCACGAAGTGGTGACTTGCCTTCCAGCGGGTGGAGGGCGCTAGGACCACTGAAACTGATCAAGGATGGACGATGAAAAAGACATTAATGGCGGGCCTGGTTGCCGTTGCAATCGCGCTGGGCGCTTTCGTGGTCGCAGGGCAGGGTGACGCCCAATCGACGGGTATGTTCCCCTATGATGATGCAGCCGCCGTTGCGCGCGGAGCAGAGATTTATGTTGCTAATTGTGCGTCATGCCACGGGGCGGATCGCAAGGGTCAGGCGCAATGGCGCACCGCCCGCACACCCGAAGGGCGCGCGCTGGCCCCGCCCCATGACGAAACCGGCCACACATGGCACCACCCGGACGCGCAGTTGTTCGCGATCACCAAGATGGGCACGGCTGCCGTGGTCGGCAATGGCTATGAAAGTGACATGATCGGGTTTGGCGACGTGCTGACGGATCAGGAAATCCGCGAGGTGCTGGGCTATATCAAAAGCACATGGCCCGCTGATGTCATCGCCCAGCACAACATGATCAACGCCCAATAGCACCAAAGCAAAGCCCCGCGCGATTGGCGGGGCTTTGTTCGTTCAATCGTCTTGCGACACCAGTTCGCTGGCATCGTCGGGGCGTGGTTCGCGCGGCGGGCGCCCGACCACATCGCGCAATTCGTCCAGTTCGATAAAGTTGTCGCACTGGCGGCGCAGTTCATCGGCGATCATCGGTGGCTGGCTGCGGATCGTAGAGACGACAGATACGCGCACGCCCTTGCGCTGCAGGGCTTCGACCAGCGGGCGGAAATCACCGTCACCGGAAAAGATCACGATGTGATCCACATGCGGTGCAAGCTCCATCGCATCCACGGCCAGTTCAATGTCCATATTGCCTTTGACCTTACGGCGGCCCATGGAATTCTGTGTATTCCTTGGCCGGTTTGGTCACCATCGTAAAGCCGTTGTAATGCAGCCAGTCGACAAGGGGTCGGATCGGCGAATACTCATCGTTCTCAAGCAGGGCGGTATAATAAAACGCGCGCAGCATCTTGCCGCGGCGCATGAATTCGGCCCGCAGAAGTTTGTAGTCGATGTCAAAGCCCAGAGATTTGCTGGCGGCATAAAGATTTGACCCGTCAATGAAGAGCGCCAGTCGCTCGTCACGGTAGAACATGAAATTTCCTTTCAAATAATGCTTGGCCTGCGCTTGTGAGTGAGTGGTGTGAGTGGTCTAAAACAGGTCAAGCGTCGATTAATGTAAGGGAATTGTGACATGCTGCAACCCCATGAGCGAGACACCGCCTTGATTGCCCTTGGGGCAAATCTGGCGCGTGCGGATGAAGCGCTGCAAACCACAATCCTTGATAGTATGAATGACATTGCAAAGGCGCTGGGGCCGATCACGGGGAAAAGTCGGCTGTTTCGCACCCCCAGTTTCCCGTCCGGCGCAGGACCAGACTACGTGAATGCGGCAGTTGTTGTGCAGACGTCCCTGCAACCCGCTGAAATCCTGCACGAATTACATCGGGTTGAACGCAAGTTCGGCCGCGAACGCCAACAACGCTGGGGCAGTCGCACCCTTGATCTGGACCTGATCGCAGTCAGTGACGTCGTGTCACCAAATGCGCAAACGCAGACAGCATGGCGCAATCTGGACGCAGCAGCGCAATCCCGCACCGCGCCGGATCAACTGATTCTTCCCCATCCGCGCCTTCAGGACCGCGCCTTTGTTTTGGTTCCACTGGCCGATATTGCCCCTGATTGGGTGCATCCGTTGTTGGGTTTAAGCGTCACGGAAATGCTGACAAAACTCCCAGCAAAAGACGTTGCGCAAGTGGTCGCGCTGGCGTGACAATATGGGCGGGGATTGCGCTTGTCATTCATTGCCCTAGCCCTTAGATAGAGCGCTTGCAGACCGCCCCTGACTGACTGGAGAGCCCCGATGGCCCGCGTTACCGTAGAAGATTGCGTCGACAAAGTTCCCAACCGCTTTGAGTTGGTGATGCTTGCCGCGCACCGTGCCCGTGAAATTTCCGCCGGTGGCGCGCTGACAGTGCCCCGCGACAACGACAAGAACCCCGTCGTTTCCCTGCGTGAAATTGCCGAAGAAACCCAGCAAGCCGAAGACCTGCGCGAGCGCATGATCGAGGCCAACCAGACCCAGATCGAGGTTGATATGCCCGAAGAAGACGCAATGGCGTTGCTGATGGGTGCTGGCGGTGGTGAGGCAGACAAGCCCGCTGACGACGACATGTCAGAAGAAAAATTGCTGCGCGCCCTGATGGAAGCGCAGGAGCCCAAGTAAGGGCCACACCCCAAACCAGGCGCGGACCGGTATGATCCCAGCAGATGACCTGATCGGACTGGTCCGCAGCTACAACCCCGCAACCAACGAGGCGCTGATCCGCGCCGCCTATGACTTTGGTCGCGACATGCACGAGGGGCAGTTCCGCCATTCCGGCGAGCCCTATTTTTCCCATCCCATCGCTGTCGCCGCCATTCTGGCCGAACAGCAGATGGATGACGCGACCATCATCACCGCCTTGCTGCACGACACGATCGAGGACACCAAGGCGTCATTCACGACTGTCGAGGCCAAGTTTGGCCGCGAGATTGCCGAACTGGTCGATGGCGTCACCAAGCTGACCAATCTGCAGCTCAACTCAGCCCAGACCAAACAGGCTGAAAACTTCCGCAAGCTGTTTATGGCCACCAGCCGCGATTTGCGCGTGACCTTGGTCAAGCTGGCCGACCGTTTGCACAACATGCGCACGATCAAATCCATGCGCGAGGACAAGCAGGCCCAAAAGGCCCGCGAAACAATGGATATCTATGCCCCCCTTGCCGGACGCATGGGGATGCAGTGGATGCGCGAGGAACTCGAGGATCTGGCGTTTCGCGTGCTGAACCCCGAAGGGCGCAATTCGATCATCCGCCGCTTTATTACGCTGCAACGCGAAACCGGTGATGTGATCGAAAAGATCACCGCCGATATGCGGCTGGAACTGGACAAGGCGGGCATCACCGCCGAAGTCACGGGCCGCGCCAAGCGCCCCTATTCGATCTGGCGCAAGATGCAGGAAAAGGATCAGGGCTTTTCGCGCCTGTCCGACATTTATGGATTCCGCGTGATCACCGACACCGAAGCGGATTGTTACCGCGTTCTGGGTGCGGTGCATCAGCGCTGGCGTGCCGTGCCGGGACGGTTCAAGGATTATATCAGCCAGCCGAAATCAAACGGGTATCGCAGTATCCACACCACCGTTTCGGGCCGCGATGGCAAACGGGTCGAAGTGCAGATCCGCACCCGCGAAATGCACGAAGTGGCCGAAACCGGCGTGGCCGCCCATTGGTCCTATCGCAACGGCGAACTTGTCGAGAACCGCTTTGCCGTCGATCCGGTGCGCTGGATTGCATCGCTGACCGAGCGTCTGGGCGAGGGACTGGAGGAGGAAGATCACGACGAATTTCTCGAGACGGTCAAGCTTGAGATGTATCAGGATCAGGTGTTTTGCTTTACCCCCAAAGGCGAGGTCATCAAGCTCCCGCGCGGGGCAACACCGATTGATTTTGCCTATGCGATCCATACTCGCATTGGCAGCGCCTGTGTCGGCGCCAAGGTGGACGGTTTACGCGTGCCGCTTTGGACCCGCCTCAAGAATGGTCAATCGGTCGAGATCATCACAGCCGAAGGGCAAACGCCCCAGGCCACATGGATCGACATTGCCGTGACGGGCCGTGCGAAAACCGCGATCCGGCGCAGTTTGCGTGAAGAAGACCGCGAAAGGTTCATCAAGCTGGGGCGCGAACTGGCCCGTGTCGCCTTTGAAAATGTGGGCAAGAAGGGCACCGACAAGGCGCTGGCAACGGCGGCCAAGGCACTCGCGGTTGAATCGGTCGACGAAATGCTTGCGCTTCTGGGCAGTGCGGAAATGACAGCCCGCGAGGTGGTGAATGCGATTTACCCCGATTTGGCCGAACTGCCCCAGGACGAAGTCGACCAACGCCGCGCCGTTGTTGGCCTGACGGCTGATCAATCCTACCGCCGCGGCGCGTGTTGCCAGCCCGTGCCGGGGGAACGGATCGTCGGGATCACGTTCCGCGGGCAGGGCGTTGTCGTTCACGCGATCGATTGCGAGGTTCTGGCCCAATACGAAGAACAGCCCGAACGCTGGATTGATCTGCACTGGCAAGAAGGCACACACCCCGCCCGCAATGCTGTCAGCCTGGATCTGGTGATCACAAATGATGCTGGCGTTCTTGGTCGCATCTGCACTCTGATCGGCGAACAGAACGCCAATATATCCGACCTGATCTTTGTCGATCGCAAGCCGGATTATTACCGCCTGCTGCTGGATGTTGAACTGCGTGATGCGGAACACCTGCACCGCGTCATGACTGCGCTTGAAGCCGAAAGCAACGTCTCCTCCATCGGGCGGCACCGTGATGCGGCGCGCGCAACTCCCCCTGTGGCCGACAACGCGCAGGACGGGCATTAGCCATGGTATTCAAGCGCAGAGACAGGCGGCCAATTTGGCAAGTCATCCTCGAGGTGGTCTATCCGCGTGGCGGTTGGTCGCGCGCGTTCAACTACGTCAAACACCGTGTGCGCCGTTTGCCCGACACGCCCGAAAAAATTTCGCGCGGGATCTGGGCGGGTGTTTTTACGACCTTTTCGCCATTCTATGGGCTTCACTTTGTCGTGGCCGCGATCATCGCCAAACTGATGCGTGGTAATATCCTCGCGGCGTTGATGAGCACGTTTTTTGGCAATCCGCTGACCTATGTGCCGATTGCCGTTGCGTCGTTGCAAACAGGGCATTTCCTGCTCGGCACGCGCCCCAACAGTGATATCCACGAAAGCCTTGGTGCCAAGTTTGGCGGCGCGGGGCGTGACCTTTGGCACAATTTCAAGGCGATCTTTACGCCCGAACAGATGGACTGGCACCGCCTTCACGTCTTTTATGACGAGGTGTTCTTTCCTTACATGATTGGCGGGATCATTCCGGGGATCATCACCGCGACCATCGCGTACTACCTGAGTGTGCCGCTGATCCGCGCCTACCAGAACCGCCGGCGAAAGGCGCTGCGCAACAAGCTGGCACAACTCAAGAAAAACATCGAAACTGACGTTGCGGGCCAGTAGGCTGGCGATAGGAAACGTAAGGGGGCCGGTATGGCAACGGAAAAACTGCGCCTTGGAGTCAACATCGACCATGTGGCAACCGTGCGTAACGCGCGTGGCGGCGACACGCCCGACCCTGTGCGCGCAGCGGTTCTGGCGCAAGAGGCCGGTGCGGATGGCATCACGGCGCACCTGCGCGAAGACCGTCGCCATATCAGTGACGCCGACATTGACGGGCTGATGGCGGCGCTGTCGGTGCCGCTGAACTTTGAAATGGCCGCAACGGACGAAATGCAAAAGATCGCCCTGCGCCACAAGCCCCACGCCGTCTGCATCGTTCCCGAAAAGCGCGAGGAACGCACAACCGAAGGCGGGCTTGAGGTCGCGCGCGAGGAAAACCATCTGGCCCACTTCATCGCGCCCCTACGCGATGCCGGATGCCGCGTGTCGATCTTTATCGCAGCTGACCAGCGCCAGATTGATGCCGCCAACCGGATCGGCGCACAGGTGATCGAATTGCACACCGGGGCCTATTGCGATGCCCATGCGATCGGTGATTTCGCCACGCGTGACGAGGAACTGGAAAAAATGCGCGAGATGTCGGCCTATGCGCACGCCCTTGGCCTTGAGGTGCATGCAGGCCACGGCCTTACCTATGACACCGTGCAGCCCGTCGCCGCATTTCCCGAAGTGCGTGAACTCAACATCGGGCATTTCATCATCGGCGAAGCGATCTTTCGCGGCCTCACCCCCGCAATCGCAGAAATGCGCCGTTTGATGGACAAGGTGCGGGAATGACGCTCACCGCGCTTGTTCTGATCATGTTTGCGGGTCTGGTCGCAGGCGCAAGCCCCGGCCCGGCCACATTGGCATTGGCGTCCACTTCGATGACATCGGGGCGCGGGCACGGGCTGGCGCTGGCCGCGGGTATCTCGCTCGGCTCGCTGATCTGGTCGGTATCGGCAGCGCTTGGCCTTGCAGCGCTGATGGCCGCAAGCGGCTGGGCCTTCGAGGCAATGCGCTATTTCGGCGCGGCCTATCTGCTGTATCTCGCCTATAAAAGCGCCTGTTCGGCCTTTGCGGCAACCCCGCGCAAAGCCGGCTTCGTGGCCAATGGCACATTGCGCAGCGCCTTCTTGCGTGGCCTGCTGTTGCACCTGACCAACCCCAAAGCGGTGCTGTTCTTTGGCGCGCTTTATTCGGTAGGGGTTCCGCCAACGACAGGGCCGGCGGGGCTTGCGTTGGTGATTGCCTGCATCGCTGTGCTAAGCACATTGCTGTTTCACGGCTATGCCCTGCTGTTTTCAACGCCCGCGATGATTGCCGGATACAAACGCCTGCAGCGCTGGTTCGACAGCCTTGCAGCTTGCGTTTTCGGCGCGTTTGGCCTGAAACTGATCACCACCCGACTGGAGGTCTGATGTTTCGTTTGTTTTGTGCCCTGATCCTGGCCCCCATGGCCGCAACTGCACAGGTCGCCGCGCCCTGCGACTGGCAGGCCTCGGCGCAGGCGCTGGTTGAGCCGTGGGAGAACAACAGCGCCACATTCGCCAATGGCGCGGTGCGCGTGGCGGTGCTGGATACAGTCGAACCTGCCGCGGCAGCCTATTACTTTTTGATCCTGTCGCCGCCCATGAACGAGATCGGAGATCGCACCTGCACAGTGGTCGGGTTTGGCAAAGGTCTAGGCTATGCCTACATGGATTTTTCGTCCCTCGTATCGGATTACGACCCTGCGCGCGGTTTGATATTCACGATCCCCGCACGGATTTACCTGCCCGAGGAAAGCTTTACCAATTCCGCCCTTCTGGAGATCACCATCAATCAGGCCACCGGCGCTGTGACCGTCACCAGCCAGCTGGGCATTGAATGATCGCCCATTGCGTCATGCTGAACCTGCGCGCGGACCATGATACGGGTGAGCTGGCGCAGGTCATGAAGGGGCTTGCGGGTCTTGTCGGGCAAATCGACGGGTTCACCGGCTTTGAACATGGCCCCAACATTGATTTGGAAGGCAAGTCACCGGATTTCGCTGCGGGGTTTGTGGGGCATTTCACCAATCGCGTCGCGCTGGAAACCTACGCCGCCGATCCGCGCCACCGCGCGCTTGGCACGCGCCTGCTTGCGCTGTGTGTCAGTGGTGGCATCACGGTTTTCGACATTGAAAGCGCGTCATGATCCTGGGTATCGGCACCGACCTTGCGAATATTGACCGCATCCAAGGCACGCTTGACCGTTTTGGTGACAGGTTCCGCAACCGCGTCTTTACGGAGGTGGAGCAGCGCAAGGCTGAACGCCGCCGTGATACCGCTGGCACTTATGCCAAACGCTGGGCCGCCAAAGAGGCCTGCTCCAAGGCGCTGGGCACGGGGCTGCGCATGGGCATCGCCTGGAAGGACATGGCCGTGTCGAACCTGCGCACCGGACAACCGGTCATGGCCGTCACCGGATGGGCCGCCGAACGACTGGCCGAAATGACACCGGCGGGGCACGAAGCGATCATTCACGTCACCCTGACCGATGATCACCCTTGGGCACAGGCCTTTGTCGTGATCGAGGCGCGCCCCATCGCTTGACAGCACAGGATGCGGGCCGCATGTAGCAGCCAAACAATGATAGGAAGACGCATGTCCGAAACATCGACCCTGTGGGGCACCATCAAGGAAACGATCAAAACCGTGGTTTACGCGCTCTTGATCGCGGGGGCGTTTCGCACGTTGCTGTTCCAGCCGTTCTGGATTCCGTCTGCGTCGATGAAAGACACGCTGTTGATTGGCGACTTTCTGTTCGTGAACAAAATGGCCTATGGCTATTCCTATGCGTCCTGCCCCAGCATAATCATTCCGCGTATCGGCCTTGATGTGGACGCCGAAGACTTCTGCGGCGTGTTCAAAAGCGATGATGACGACACAAGCGGCGGCGACCGCCTGTTCGGGTCGATGCCCGAACGTGGTGATGTTGTGGTTTTCCGCCATCCGGTGACGGGGCGCGATTTCATCAAGCGGCTGATCGGCCTGCCCGGTGATCGCATCCAGATGCGCGACAGCGTGCTTTACATCAACGACGAAGCGGTAACGCTTGACGATGACGGAACCTTTGTCGAAACGATGGAACGTCAAGGTCCGCAGGGCAATCTGCCCCGCTGCCGCAACGGTGCCGTGGGCATGGGCGCTGATTGTGAAAAGACTCGCCAGATCGAAACGCTGCCCGGCGATACGCGCCACGCAATCCTGAATATCGCGACCACGGCCCTTGATGACACGGGTGTGTTCACGGTGCCGGACGGGCATTTCTTTTTCATGGGCGATAACCGCGACAATTCCACCGACAGCCGCGTGCCGCAAAACGCCCGTGGTGTGGGATTCGTGCCATATGAAGATATCGTCGGTCGCGCAGATCGCATCATGTTCTCGTCGGCGGGCCGATCGATGCTGGCCTTCTGGACCTGGCGTTCTGACCGTTATTTCAAGGCGATCGAGTGAAACTGGCCGCTGACCTGACCGCATTTGCGCAGCATCTGGGGCATGATTTTTCAACGCCCGAATTGCTGGTGCGCGCGGTCACACATTCGTCCATGGCCACGGCGCATCGCGACGACAACCAGCGGCTTGAATTTCTTGGCGACCGTGTTCTGAACCTTGTGATCGCCGATGCGATTTTCGCCGCCGATCCCAACGCCGCCGAAGGCGAACTGGCCGTGCGCTATAACCACCTTGTGCGCAAGGAAACCTGCGCCGATGTCGCCCGCGAGTGGGGTCTGGGTGATGTGCTGAAAATCGGTCGTTCGGAAATGAAAAGCGGCGGGCGGCGTAAAACGGCGATCCTTGGCGATGCGCTTGAGGCGTTGATTGCCGCGATCTATCTTGATGCTGGGCTTGAGGCCGCGCGCGCCGCGGTCCTGCGTCTTTGGGGCGAGCGGATCAACACCGCCGCTTCGGAAACCAAGGACGCCAAGACGGCGTTGCAGGAATGGGCGCAGGCGCGCGGTATCCAGCCACCCCGCTATATCGAAATCGCCCGCGAAGGGCCGGACCACGCGCCCGTCTTTCTGATCGAAGCGCGCCTTGAAACAGGCGAGGCTGCACAGGCCAGCGCCACCCCCAAACGCCACGCCGAACAGGCCGCCGCGACCGCCCTATTGCAGAAAGTAAGCGCATGACCGATGCCCAAACCCGCGCCGGATTTGTCGCCCTGATCGGCGAACCCAACGCCGGAAAATCGACCCTGTTGAACCGCATGGTCGGCGCAAAGGTCAGCATCGTGACCCACAAGGTGCAGACCACGCGCGCGCGCATTCGCGGCGTGGCGATGGCTGGCGACGCACAGATCGTTTTCGTCGATACGCCGGGCCTGTTTGCGCCCCGCCGCCGGCTTGACCGTGCGATGGTCGCCGCCGCATGGAGCGGGGCTGCGGACGCCGATGTGATCGTGTTGATGATCGAGGCGCATCGTGGCATCACGCCGGGTATCGAAACCATCCTTGAACGTCTTGCCGAGGTCGGCGAGGGGCGCACCGTTGCGCTGGCCATCAACAAGATCGACCGCGTGAAATCGGAACAATTGCTGGAACTGACCCGGCAGATGAACGAACGCTATGCCTTTGCCGACACCTTTATGATTTCCGCTGAAAAGGGCCATGGCTGCGATACCCTGCGCGATTGGCTGGCCGACAGGATGCCCAAAGGTCCGTGGCTTTACCCCGAAGACCAGATTGCCGACCTGCCCATGCGCATGATTGCCGCAGAAATCACCCGCGAAAAGCTGACCCTGCGCTTGCATCAGGAACTTCCCTACCAGTTGACGGTCGAAACCGAAAACTGGGAAGAACGCAAAGACGGATCGGCCAAGATCGACCAGATCGTCTATGTCATGCGCGATGGCCACAAGGGTATTGTGCTGGGCAACAAAGGCGAAACGATCAAGGCCGTGGGCAAGGCCGCGCGCGAAGAGCTGGTCGCATTTCTGGGCCGCAAGGTGCATCTGTTTCTTCAGGTCAAGGTCCGCCCGAACTGGCTTGAGGAAAGCGAGCGCTATTCCGAAATGGGTCTTGATTTCAAAGACGGGAACGCATGACGCGGCTGACAGCAGATGTCTGGGTTTCGGCCTATCTGACACGGCTGCGCCTGCTGGAAATCCCAGCCTTTGTCGTCACCAAGGGGGACGTCACGGCAGGGGCGGTAATCGTCAAGCTCAACACATTGGACGGGCAGGCGCGGGCCTTTCACCGGTCGTTTGATCTGATGACGGGCGAACGGACATGGGCGATGCTGGCCGAGGGGGACGAGGCGGATGTCGACGCCTCGCTTACCAAACAGCGCAGTTTCGATCCCGACCTGTGGGTGATCGAGGTCGAGGACCGTGCAGGCCGCCACCTGCTGGATGAACCGGGGCTTGAATAACCCGCGCGTCTGGGGCCTGATCACGCAATGATTGAATGGCGCGACGAAGGCCCGCTGATCGCGGTACGCAAACACGGTGAAACCTCGGCGATCGTCGAGGTGTTTACGGCTGACCACGGCCGCCACGCCGGTGTCGTGCGCGGTGGGACCAGCCGCAAGGTCGCCGCCACATTGCAGCCCGGCAGCCAGATCGAAATCACGTGGAAAGCCCGCCTTGACGAACATCTGGGCAGCATCACCGTGGAACCCCAGCGCAGCCGCGCCGCCCAGGTGATGCAGGACCGTGTGGCGCTGGCGGGGTTGAATGCGGTCTGCGCGATCTTGTCGTTTTCCCTGCCCGAACGCGAGCCCCACCGCGCCCTATATGCCCGCACCGTGGCCCTGCTTGATCTGCTGGGGCAGGGCGATGTCTGGCCGCTGGCCTATCTGCAATGGGAGATGGCACTGCTGGAGGAACTGGGCTTTGGCCTTGATCTGTCAGCCTGCGCGGTGACGGGCACGAACGAGGATTCTGTGTTTCGTGTCACCGCGCACAGGCCGCGCTGTCAGCCGTGAAAACGCGGGGCCGTGGGTGGACAAGTTGTTGCCGCTGTCGCCTGCCTTGATCGGGCGCGACAATACGGACGAAAACATCCAGCAAGGGTTGCAAACGACCGGACATTTCTTTGAAAACCACCTGGCCCCGTCACTGGGGGATCGCAGGTTTCCGGCCAGCCGCGCGCGTTTGCTGGATGCGCTTAACCGTCAGACTTGAACACCATCTCGCGCCCCGCATCGTTGCGCAGGATCAGCGTGTCCCCCAGCACTTCGGCAAGCGACATCTCTTCGAGCGCGGCGAAAAACCGCGCCTCGGTGTCCAGATCGGGGCAGGCCATGCGGGTCGCGCCGATGTTTTCGACGTTGAACCACGGATAAGGCACTGTTTGCGCGGCAAAATAGCGGTTGCAGGGTGCTTGGCCGGTCACGCGCCCTTCTTCGGAAAACTGGATCGTCGCGCGGGCGTCAAATGCCGTTCCGTCCAGTTCGATCAGGCGGTATTCGCGGTCAGGGTCGGCGTATCCGGAAATGGTTTCATCCCCCCAGCAGCCCGCAAGCGTGGTGATCAAGACAAGTGGTAACAGGCGCATGATGTTCTCCGACAACGTCCCCTTGATCTAGGGACACGGTCGTTGGCGTGCAACCGGCTAGCCCAGCATGCGGCGCGCAATAACCTGTGCCTGAATTTCGGCGGCACCCTCAAAGATGTTCAAAATCCGCGCGTCACACAGAATCCGGCTGACCTTGTATTCCAGCGCGAACCCGTTGCCGCCGTGGATTTGCAGCGCGTTGTCGGCGGCGGCCCAGGCCACCCGCGCGCCCAGCAGTTTCGCCATGCCGGCCTCAAGATCACAGCGGCGATCGTTGTCTTTTTCCGCAGCGCTAAAATATGTCAGCTGCCGCGCGACCATGATTTCCACGGCCATCATTGCCAGTTTGCCCGCGACGCGCGGAAAGGCGATCAGGGATTTGCCGAATTGCTTGCGGTCCTGCGCATATTGCATCCCCACATCCAAGGCCGATTGCGCCACGCCAATTGCGCGCGCGGCGGTCTGGATACGCGCGGATTCAAACGTCTGCATCAACTGCTTGAAGCCTTTGCCTTCTGCGCCCCCCAGCAGGTTTTCGCCCTTGACCGCAAACCCGTCAAACGCCAGTTCGTATTCCTTCATCCCGCGATACCCCAGCACCTCAATCTCGCCTCCCGTCATCCCCTCGGTCGGGAAGGGGTTGGCATCATCGCCCGGCGTCTTTTCAGCCAGAAACATCGACAATCCGCGATGGTCGGTGCTGTCGGGATCGGTGCGTGCCAGCAGGGTCATCACATGGGTGCGGGCAGCATGGGTGATCCATGTTTTGTTGCCCGTCACGGTGTAGTCGTCGCCGGTTTTCACAGCGCGGGTGCGCAAGCTGCCCAGGTCTGATCCGGTGTTGGGTTCGGTGAACACGGCGGTGGGCAGTTTTTCGGCTGATGCCAGTGCGGGCAACCATTTGCGTTTCTGGTCCTCGGTGCCGCCGCAGATGATCAGTTCCGCCGCGATTTCACTGCGTGTGCCCAATGACCCGACGCCGATATACCCGCGCGACAATTCTTCGGACACGACACACATGGAGGCTTTGGAAAGGCCAAAGCCGCCGTATTCTTCGGGAATGGTCAGGCCGAACACGCCCATTTCGGCCAGTTCCTCGATGATCTCCATCGGGATCAGTTCGTCGTTCAGATGCCAGTCGTGGGCAAAGGGTTCGACCTTTTCCACAGCAAAGCGGCGGAACTGTTCGCGGATCATTTCCAATTCATCATCAAGGCCCGAGCGACCCACGGTAATATCAGCGCTGTGGTCTTGCATCAGCGCCACAAGGCGCATCCGCGCGGCTTGGGTGTTGCCCGCTTGGGTCAGCGTCTGGATTTCTACGCTCATCAGCCCGCGCATCTGGTCCTGGGACAGACCGATGTCTTGCAGGCGGATAATCTCGCCCTGTGACATGGGGATGCCGCCATAGATCTGCCAAAGGTATTCGCCGAACGCAATCTGGTGGATCAACTGTTCGACCTCGCCAAATTTACCGTCCGCTTGCAGCCGTTCGGCCCATGCCTGCATTTGGCGCAGGCTTTCGGCGTAGGTTGCCAGCCACGCAAGGCCGTGTGCCGCGGTCTGGTTTTCCTCGATCAAGGCACCGGACACACGATCGCCATCGGTTACGGTTGCGCGCACGATGTCGGTTGCCGTTTCAAGGATATCCTGCACGGGCTGCACAGCGGCGCGGGTCAGTTTCAAAAGGTCCGTCAAAACCGGTGTCACAGCCATATCCAATTCATCCCGCGCCATATCAGCCTCCATTGTGCAGGTGCAGAGATAATGTGTTTGCAGTTGCAGCGCAATAATAAGTCGCAAAATGATCGAAAAAGGTAAATAAATGTCGCGATTGAATTTTGCTGCGGCAGGCACGGGCGCGGGGTAAGACTGCGGCGATGCCAGTGATGTTTGACACTCTGGGCGTGGAAACGCTTGTCTTGATGGCCCTGATCGCTCTGGTGGCGGGGCTGGTCAAAGGCATGGTTGGCTTTGCCATGCCGATGATCATGATTTCCGGCCTTAGCGCGCTGGTCGCGCCCGATCTGGCGTTGGCGGTGCTGATTCTGCCGACGCTGGTGTCCAACGGCGTGCAGGCATTGCGGCAGGGGGCGGGTGCGGCATGGGGGTCGTTGCGCCGCTTTGGTGTTTTCCTCGGGGTCGGTTTGGTGATGTTGCTGGCCAGCGCGCAACTGGTGCGCGCGCTGCCCGTCAACGTCATGTTCCTGCTGATCGGCGGGCCTGTCGTGGTCTTTACGGCCATGCAATTGCTGGGCTGGAAGCCGCATATCGCCCGCCCGACCCGCCTGATCGAAGGTGCGGTTGGCGGGTTTGCCGGTTTCATTGGCGGGCTGTCCGGTGTCTGGGGGCCGCCGACGATCGCCTATCTGACGGCAATCGACACCGAAAAACGCGATCAGATGCGCATTCAGGGCGTCATCTATGGACTGGGCGCGGTGGCGCTGACGGTGGCGCATCTGCAATCGGGCGTCCTGCGGATGCAAACCGCGCCCTTGTCCGCACTGATGATCATTCCCGCAGGTGTTGGTATGTGGATCGGCCTGCGTTTGCACGACCGGATTGATCAAAAGGCGTTTCGCAAGGCCACGTTGCTGGTGCTGTTCATCGCCGGACTGAACCTGATCCGGCGCGGGTTGCTAGGATAGCAAGTCTTCGAACCCGCAGGCGCTGGCCAGTTCCGGCACGGCCGCAGGTGGCACCACATCAAACCCGACCCGATACAGAACCTCGCCGTTCAGGCTTGCTTCCATCTCCCAGCGACCGACCAGCAATTCGTAATCATAGTCGAACTGGTAAAAGGTGATCGACCGCCCCGTGCCGCTGATCGCTGTGCCATAGACTTGTTGGGTGGCACCATCGGCACCCATCGGAGGATGCGTCACGGTCATGATCACACCATCCAGACCAAAAGGGCTGGCCGATCGTGATTTCACGCCAAAGCCAACGCCCTGAACAGCAGGCACCACGCGATTGCGGGAAATGAAATCCGGTTCTCCTTCAATCACATTTGTCGTGCCTGCCACAGTGCCGGGCGCATCGTTAAAGCCGACGATTTCCTGCGCGCAGATCACACCGACATCAATCGCGGCAATTTGCGCGCTGACCGTGTCTTCGGGCAAAAGCTGCACCTGCTGCGCGAGCGCGGCGCTGCCAAGGGCCAAGGAGCAAAGAACAGGAAGGAACCGGTTGAACATGCCCTAGGGTGGCGCGCCGCGCCTGCATGTTCAACCGTGATTTTGCGTGCTAGCCGATTGCCGCCGCTTTGACGTCTTCGTCGATGAAGGGCACGTATTGGCCAAAGTTGTCGGCGAACATCTGCACCAGCTTGGCGGCCTGGGCATCATAGGCACCCTTGTCAGGCCATGTATCGCGCGGGTTCAGCAGGCTGTCGTCTACATCATGCACGGATACAGGCACATCAAAGCCGAAATTCGTGTCTTTGCGGAACTCGGCCTCGGCCAGTGATCCGTCCAATGCGGCCGTCAGCAAGGCTCGCGTGGCCTTGATCGGCATCCGGCTTCCGGTGCCATAGGCCCCGCCGGTCCAGCCGGTATTGACCAACCAGCAGGTCGCGCCGTGGCTGGCGATCTTTTCCTGCAACAACTTGCCGTATGCTTCGGGGCGGCGCGGCATGAATGGGGCGCCGAAACAGGTGCTGAACGTGGGTTCGGGTTCTGTTACGCCGGTTTCTGTGCCGGCCACCTTGGACGTGAAGCCCGACAGGAAGTGATACATCGCCTGCGCCGGAGTCAGGCGCGAAATTGGCGGTAGCACACCAAATGCGTCGCAGGTCAGCATGATGATGTTCTTTGGGTGCCCACCAAGCGCATTGTCCGAGGCATTGCTGATATAGTGCAGCGGGTAGGCGCAGCGCATGTTCGCCGTCAGGCTGTCATCCTCGAAATCCAGTTCCTTGGTTTCGGGGTCGAACACCATGTTTTCGATCACTGTGTGCGGCATCTTGGTGGTGGCGTAGATTTCAGGCTCGGCCTTGGGGTCCAATCCGATGGTCTTGGCATAACAACCACCCTCAAAGTTAAAGATCCCGCGATCCGACCAGCCATGTTCATCGTCGCCAATCAACACACGGGATGGATCAGCCGAAAGCGTGGTCTTGCCCGTGCCGGACAGGCCAAAGAACACGGCCGCATCCACCGGATTGCCCTTGGCGTGATTGGCGCTGCAGTGCATCGGCATGATGCCCTTTTCGGGCAGCAGGTAGTTGAGCAGCGTGAACACCGATTTCTTGTTCTCGCCCGCGTATTCCGTGCCGCCGATCAGGATCAGCTTGGCCTCGAAATTTAGCGCGATGACGGTTTCGCTGCGGCAGCCGTGGCGTTTGGGGTCGGCCTTGAACGTCGGGCAGTTGATGATTGTGTAATCGGGAACAAAGCTGGCCAGTTCCGACACTTCGGGGCGGCGCAGCATCGTGCGGATAAAAAGCCCATGCCACACCAGTTCCGTCACAACGCGCACGTCCAAACGATACGCAGGGTCGGCACCGCCGAACAAATCCTGCACCGTGTAGGTGCCACCTTTCATGTGTTCCAACATGTCGGCGTGCAGGCGATCAAACGCATCCATTTCCATCGGCGGGTTGTTTTCCCACCAGATCGTGTCTTGCACCGATGGCGTGGACACAACGCACTTGTCCTTGGGAGAGCGGCCCGTGTGCTTGCCGGTTGTCACCAGCAGCGTTCCACCCTGGCCTTCTACGCCTTCACCAGCGGCAAGGGCGGCGGCCATCAATTCGGGTTCGGAGTAGTTGTAATAGACCTGGCCTAGCCCTGTGATGCCTTGATCTTCAAGCTTCATCTGCGGGTTGACCGTTCCGTGGTCCATGTCTTTCACTCCTGATTTGGGGCCATTGTTGGCCCAAGACACGGTTGGCTTAACATGGGTTCTTTGGGGGTGAATAGGTGGGTTTGTCACAGTTAGCGCAACCAAATGCCTGTTAGCGCAACCAAGGCGGGTGCCTGCCGACAAGTGAGACATTTTAGTCATTGGTTACGCTTTTTGCGCGCAAATAAGGCAACACATCCCGACTGATTCGCACTTAGGGATTGATTCGATTGCCAAAAGCAGGGCAAAACCGTGGAAAATCAGGCAAAAAATTGCCGCGAGCAGTAGGAGTAACCCCATGTCTAAGATTGCGCTGGTGGATGACGACAGGAATATCCTGACGTCCGTATCCATGACACTCGAGGCCGAAGGCTTTGATGTGTCCACTTACAATGACGGTCAGGCTGCGCTTGACGCGTTCAACAAACAGATGCCCGATATGGCCGTGCTGGACATCAAGATGCCCCGCATGGATGGCATGGACCTGCTGCAGCGCCTGCGCCAGAAAACCTCGATGCCGGTGATCTTCCTCACCTCCAAGGATGACGAGATTGACGAGGTTCTGGGCCTTCGCATGGGCGCTGATGACTATGTGAAAAAACCGTTCTCGCAGCGCCTGCTGGTCGAACGCATCCGCGCATTGCTGCGCCGTCAGGATGCGATTTCGGGCGAAACCATCGAAGAAACCGAAGAAACCAAGATCATGGTGCGCGGTGAACTGACGATGGACCCGCTGCGCCACGCCGTTAAGTGGAAGGGCAACGATGTGTCCCTGACAGTGACCGAGTTCCTGCTGCTGCAGGCACTGGCCCAACGCCCCGGTTTCGTGAAATCGCGCGATCAGCTGATGGATGTGGCCTATGACGATCAGGTTTACGTTGATGATCGCACGATCGACAGCCATATCAAGCGTCTGCGCAAGAAGATGCGCACTGCCGACGACAACTTCTCGGCAATTGAGACACTTTATGGTATCGGATATCGCTACAACGAAGAGTAGGCGATGACCGTAGCCCCGAAAATCGACATCCACGATCTGAACTCGGTCCGCTCTGCGGCCGGGTCCAGTGCGGATGCGGATCAACGGGTTGTGCTGGGTGAGGACTGGGTTTCGCCCGATGCCGCTGCCGACAAGGACATGGCTGACCGGCGTCGCCGCCGCGGGTTGGTGCGCCTGAACCGTTCGCCGCTGGCCCGTAAAATCATCACCTTTAACCTGCTGGCACTGATCGTGCTGGTCGCAGGCGTGCTTTATCTGAACCCGTCA
Organism: Octadecabacter sp. R77987; assembly: GCF_042466115.1. Taxonomy (NCBI): domain Bacteria; kingdom Pseudomonadati; phylum Pseudomonadota; class Alphaproteobacteria; order Rhodobacterales; family Roseobacteraceae; genus Octadecabacter; species Octadecabacter sp. R77987. Next base: position 2,412,058 of record NZ_JAXHBQ010000001.1, read on the forward strand.
CGGGACAATCTGGCGTTTCAACGCGCCAGTGGTCTGGTGAACGAGGCGGAACTGATCGCCGATGTGTTCGAGGCGCAGTTGCCCGCTGGGGCGCCTGTGAATTTGATCACCGGCGATGGCATCGACGCCGTGACCACGCTGGACGGTCTTGATCTGCGTGGTGGGATCAACGTCTATGTTTTTGACCCCTCTGAAACGCTTGTCGCTGAATCTGCGGGTCTGGCCAGCGGTCAGGCACAACCGATTGACGGGCTTGCCTACGATTCCGGTGGCACGCTGATCACAGATTTCCTGAATACAGTATGGGAGGGGATCGCCGGCCTTCTGGCACCCGAACCCGCCGCGCCCGAAGAAGTAGATACCGAAGGGCATGCCCGCGCACTGGTTGCCGACGCCATGGGCGGCGCGCCCAAGGTGCAGACCCACACCGATGCCACCGGCGGCACGATTTTTGCCGTGGCGACCCCGATCCTGCAGGGCAACACGGCCGTGGGCGTTGTCGCACTGACCAGCGCTGCGGGTGAGATTGACGGACTTGTGCGCCGCGAACGCGAACAGCTTTTGCAGATGTTCGTCATCGGCAGCCTTGTGTCGATCGGTCTGTCGCTTGTGTTGGCCTCGACGATTGCCAACCCCCTGTCCGATCTGGCCGCCGCTGCCGAACTGGGGCGCGACCGCAACGCGCGGAAAATGTCTCCAAACCGCATTCGCATCCCCGACCTGACAGCGCGACCCGACGAAATCGGGCGATTGTCGGGTGCGCTCCGCGGCATGGTTGCAGCCCTTTTCGAACGCATCGAAGGCAACGAACAATTTGCCGCCGATGTGGCCCACGAAATCAAGAACCCGCTGGCCAGTTTGCGTTCGGCCGTGGGCACCATGCGCGTGGCAAAACGCGACGACCAGCGCGAACGCCTGCTTGAAGTGATCGAACATGATGTGCGCCGCCTTGACCGTTTGGTGAGCGACATTTCCAACGCGTCACGCCTGGATAGTGAACTGGTCAAAGAAGAAGAAGAACCCTTTGATCTGATCAAGATGCTGACGAACCTGAATGAATTCCTTGGCGAACAAGCGGGTCAAAAGGGCATCGACTTTATCTCGGACCTGCCTGACAAACCGATCATCGTGCATGGCCTTGAAGGGCGCTTGGCGCAGGTCTTCGTGAACCTGATCACCAATGCTACGTCATTCTGCGAAGACGGCGATGCGATCCGTGTCTGGGCGCGTAAACGCGAAAACCGCGTGTTGGTCGTTGTCGAAGACACCGGCCCCGGCATCCCCGACGAGGCGCTGACCAAAGTGTTCAAGCGCTTCTATTCCGAACGCCCCGAGGGGCAGTTTGGCAACAATTCGGGCCTTGGCCTTGCGATTTCCAAACAGATTGTCGAAGCCCACGGCGGCGTGATCTGGGCCGAAAACATCCGCCCCACGGAATTGGACATCACATCCGAACCGCTGGGCGCGCGATTTGTGGTCGGTCTTCCGGTCTGACCGGCGCGTGCCGCTTACCTTCCCCGACAGCCCTGATGGCACCCTGAACATCCACGCTTCCTGCGTCTGCGTCCAAGGGCGCGGCGTGCTGATCTGCGGCGCGACCGGCAGCGGTAAATCCGCCCTTGCGTTGCACCTGATGGCGCTGGGCGCGGACCTTGTTGCCGATGATCGCACGATTGTGACCAAAACCGGTGATGTCCTGACCGCGACAGCACCTGCCGCCATTCGTGCCATGATCGAAGCGCGTGGCATAGGCATTCTGAACGCCCGCGCCACGCAGGCGGCTGTGCACTTGTGTGTCGATCTTGACACGACCGAGGCAGAACGGCTCCCTCCGTTACGTAGCGTCAGTGTGTTGGGCCACGCGATCCCCTTGCTTCACCGCGTGCCTTACGATCATTTTGGCGCGGCAATCCTGCAAATCCTGAAACATGGGCGTCACAGCTAAATGAGCGATAAACCACCTGAAACCCAAGCCGAACTGTCACCGCAACGGGTTGTTGTTGTGACAGGTCCGTCAGGGGCTGGCCGTTCAACGGCGATGCGTGCCCTTGAAGACATCGGCCACGAGGTGATCGACAACCTGCCTTTGTCCTTGCTGCCACGGTTGCTGGATGGTCCACCCCATGATCACCCGCTTGCAGTGGTTGTCGACGTGCGCAACCGCGATTTCAGCGTCGAAGGCTTTCTGGATATGACCCGCGCCTTGGCGGCCGATGTCAATGTGGCCTTTCAACTGTTGTTTCTTGACTGCTCCGAAGACGTGCTGGTGCATCGGTACTCCGAAACGCGCCGCCGTCACCCGCTGACGCCCAAGACAACCCCGCTCGAGGGTATTCATGAAGAACTGGAATTATTGATGCCGATCCGCGCGCGTGCGGATGTTCTGATTGATACAAGCGACCTTACCCCGCACGATTTGCGTGCCGAAATCGAAATGTGGTTCGCGCCCAAGGACAGCCCTGGCCTTGCCGTGTCCGTGCAGTCCTTTTCCTACAAGCGCGGCTTGCCCCGCGGCCTGGATATTGTCATGGACTGTCGTTTTCTGCGCAATCCGCACTGGGACCCGGCCTTGCGTGCCCTTGACGGGCGCGATGGCGCGGTGGCCGAATATGTGCAGGCCGATCCGGATTTCGCAGCTTTCATGCAACAGATTGACGGCCTGGCGACCCTGCTGATCCCTGCCTACAAAGCCGAAGGAAAATCGCATCTTTCCATCGGGTTTGGCTGCACCGGTGGGCAACACCGTTCTGTTACCGTTGCGGAAAGATTTGCCCAAACCCTTGCACAAGCGGGATGGCAAGTATCTAAACGCCATCGGGAGATTGAACGCCGCGCGATCGGGACATCGGCGGCACAGGCACAGGGGCAAACTGCGTGATCGGAATCGTGATCGTGGCGCATGGTGGGTTGGCGATGGAATACCTCGCTGCTGTCGAACATGTTGTCGGCAAACAGGCAGGTATTATCGCCATCGCCATTCAACCTGATGATGACCGCACCGCCAAGCAGAACGAAATTTGCGATGCCGCCGACGCAGTTGAAACCGGTGACGGGGTTGTCATCGTGACGGATATGTTCGGTGGGTCGCCCTCGAACCTGTCGCTGCGCGCCTGTAGCCCAGAAAACCGCCGTATTCTTTATGGTGCGAACCTGCCGATGTTGGTCAAACTTGCAAAAAGCCGCAAGAAATCTGTGCCGGATGCGGTGGCTGCTGCGCTTGACGCTGGCCGCAAATACATAGACAGCCATTCCGTTGACCAAAGTTGAGGCCAAGATGACCGTCACGCGCACGCTGAAAATCGAGAACATCAAGGGTTTGCATGCCCGTGCCTCGGCCAAGCTGGTCGAGGTTGTTGAACAGTTCGATGCCGAGGCAAGCGTTTCCAAAGATGGGCTGAGTGCCGCGGGTGACAGCATCATGGGGCTTTTGATGTTGGCAGCCTCTATCGGAACCTTTATTGAAGTCGAGACCAAAGGCACCGATGCCCAAGCGCTTGCCGACGCCATCGAAGCCCTCGTGGCTGACAAATTCGGCGAAGGCGACTAGGGCAATAGCGCCGCAACTGGCAAGTGATTGCCGTAACGCCGTCAGGGAGAAGCCCGCGTTGACTGATACGACAACACGGAATTCCGTCGCGCAAAAGATTGCGACACCCGATGACGCGCAGCGCATCTATGACCGCCGCACGCTGACCTATTCCAACACCTTTGACAATCCGTGGCGCCGCAACATCATTCGCACAATCGAATGGTTCACCGGCAAGATCACGATCCTGCGCCGTATCCGCACCTTTGAAAAACGCGGCACACCGACCGGTCAGGCGTTCTGGCGCGCCACGCTTGATGTGATGGGTGTTGATCTGCTGACCCCGCCCGAACAACTTGCCCGTATCCCCAAGACCGGCCCCGTTGTGCTGGTCGCCAACCACCCTCATGGTCTTGTTGACGGGATGATTTTGGCCGATCTGGTCGGGCGTGTGCGCAATGACTACCGTATCCTGACACGGTCCCTGCTCACCGGGATCGACGAAAGCGCGGCCAGCTACATGATTCCGGTGCCCTTCCCGCACGAGGATGATGCGCAGAAAAAGATGATCGAAATGCGCGCCAAGGCGATGGAACATCTGAAACAGGGCGGCCTTGTGGCGCTGTTTCCATCCGGCGTTGTCGCCAGTTCCGAAACCATGTTTGGCCCTGCAATCGAACAGGAATGGAACGTCTTTACAGCCAAGATGATCCGCACGTCCGGCGCGCAGGTTTTGCCGGTCTATTTTCAGGGATCCAATTCGCGCTGGTACCAGATTGCCAACAAGCTGTCGGCGACCCTGCGTCAGGGTCTGCTGCTGCACGAAATCGTGCATTCGCTGGATAAACCACAGGCCCCCGTTGTGGGCGAGGTGATCTCGGCCGAAGAAATCAGCGAGCGCGCCAAGGACTTCGCGCGCATTTATGGCGTGGCTGCGTGAAAAAACCCTTGGGTTGGCGCAACAGTCCTAGCGGGTCGGAACCGGATCGCCTTCGCCCCGGTAATCATAGAACCCGCGCTGTGTCTTGCGGCCCAGCCAACCCGCTTCGACATATTTGGTCAGCAACGGGCAGGGGCGATATTTCGTATCGGCCAGCCCGTCGTGCAGCACGTTCATGATTGCCAGACAGGTGTCCAGACCGATGAAATCGGCCAGTTCCAGCGGCCCCATCGGGTGATTTGCCCCCAGTTTCAGCGACGTGTCGATGGATTTGACGCTGCCGACACCTTCGTAAAGCGTGTAAATCGCCTCGTTGATCATCGGCATCAGGATGCGATTGACGATAAAGGCAGGGAAATCTTCGGACGCGGTTGATGTCTTGCCCAGCCGCTCCACGACACCCTGACAGGCCTTGAATGTTTCCTCGTCGGTTGCGATCCCGCGGATCAGCTCCACCAGTTGCATGATCGGCACGGGGTTCATGAAATGAAAGCCCATGAATTTTTCGGGCCGATCCGTGCGCGCGGCGAGACGGGTGATGGAAATCGACGATGTGTTCGATGTCAGGATCGTTTCAGGCTTGAGGTGCGGCAACAGGTCTTCGAAAATCGCCGCCTTGACGGTTTCACGTTCAGTTGCGGCTTCGATGATCAGGTCGGTTGGCCCAAGGTCGGTCAGCGTCAAGGTGCCGGTGATACGGCCCATTGCGTCCGCCTTGTCGGTGGCGGTAATCAGCTCGCGCCCGACCTGGCGTTCCATGTTGCGATCAATCAGTGCACGCGCGGTGTCCAGCGCGTCCTGACTGATATCGGTCATCAGCACGTCGTATCCGGCAAGGGCAAACACATGGGCAATGCCATTCCCCATCTGGCCTGCGCCAACGATGCCTACCCGTTCAATTGCCATGACATAGCCCTTTCCGTGGTTGTCGGCACCATATGCCTGCCCGCTAGGGGGCTTCAAGGCCGCGAGATCGTTAAAACCTGACTCAATTTCAACCTTTAGCGATTTGGCAATGGAATCGGTCCACCTTGATCCGTGGTGAGAGAAATAACGAGTGGTGGGAACCATGAAACACGAAACGCTTTACGAAGCGGGGCTATCCTATGCCCCCTGCCGATACGGCACGTCACGTCTGTTCTTCCGCGGTCCGAAAAAGCGGCTGGATGGGCGGCACATCGCCTTTGTCGGCGGAACCGAAACATATGGCAAATACGTCGACAAACCCTTTGCGACCTTGATCGAGGAATCAATGGTCGAAACCTGCGTCAATTTCGGCTGCGTCAACGCGGGCATTGATGCCTTTGCCTATGACGAAACCGTGCAGGCGGCCTGTCGCGATGCGCGATTGACGGTCGTGCAGGTTATGGGCGCGCAGAACATGTCGAACCGGTTCTATTCGGTGCATCCGCGGCGTAATGACAGGTTCCTGAAGCCGTCGACCGTGCTGCGCGCGATCTATGACGATGTGGATTTCGCCGACTTCAGCTTTACACGTCATATGCTCAGCGCGCTGTTCCAGCGATCGCCTGAACGCTTTGCGATCATGTGCGCCGAATTGCGCAATGCCTGGGTGGCGCGCATGCAGAATTTCCTGCGCCTTGTCGGCCCGAATACGATCCTGTTGTGGTTCGCCGAACATGAGCCCCACGATGGCGCGCATCCGGATTCGCTGATGACGCTGAAATCCAATCCGGTGTTTGTCAGTCGCGAAATGATCGAGGCGTTGCGCCCGATGGTGCGTGATATTGTCGAGGTCGTGCCAACGCGGGGCGCAATGGAAAGCGGCACTGATGGCATGGTCTTCCCACCACAAGAGGCGGCGGCGGCCAAAGAAATGCTGGGCGTGCGCGCCCATGCAGAAGCGGCCAAAGCCCTGCGCGCGCCAATTACATCTGCCTTGTTGCGCAACATGAAAAGGCCCGCCTGATTGGCGGGCCTTTGCCGTTCGTCGCGTAGGGCGGGACTTGTCCCGCCGTTCACCCCAGTTTTTCAGTCAGTTCGGGCACAGCATCGAACAGGTCGGCGACCAGTCCGAAATCGGCGACCTGAAAGATCGGTGCTTCTTCGTCCTTGTTGATGGCGACGATGATTTTGCTGTCCTTCATGCCAGCCAAGTGCTGGATCGCGCCGGAAATACCAACGGCGATGTAAAGGTCAGGGGCGACAACCTTGCCGGTCTGGCCAACCTGCCAGTCGTTGGGGGCATAGCCAGAATCGACCGCAGCGCGCGAGGCACCAACAGCCGCGCCCAGCTTATCCGCCAGCCCTTCGATCAGCTTGAAGTCGTCTTCGGAGCCGACACCGCGACCACCCGACACAACCACGCCGGCAGATGTCAGTTCAGGGCGATCAGATGCCGCAACCTTGTCTTCGACCCATTCCGACAGGCCCGGATCAGCCGCAGCGCCGATGCTTTCGACGGATGCGGACCCACCCATGCCGGGGGCATCGAACCCGGTTGTGCGGATCGTCATCACCTTGGTCGCATCTGACGATTTCACCGTCTGGATCGCGTTGCCCGCATAGATCGGGCGCGCGAAAGTGTCGGCGTCGATCATCTCGACCACTTCGGAAATGACCATCACATCCAACAGGGCCGCAACGCGCGGCATGATGTTTTTTGCATCCGTCGTGGCAGGTGCCACGATGTGGCTGTAATCGCCAGCCAGTGACATGATCAGATCGGCCACCGGTTCGGCCAGACGGTGACCATAAAGCGCGTCTTCGGCGCACAGCACCTTGGCGACACCTTCGATTTTCGCGGCTTCATCGGCGGCCGCCTTGCAGGTTGCACCAGTGCACAGCACTGTCACATCACCCAAAGACGCCGCCGCAGCCACGGCCTTGGCAGTTGCATCAACGGCCAATTCGCCGTCATTCACTTCGCCCAAAAGTAGAACAGCCATCTATACAGCCCCCGCTTCCTTGAGTTTCTCGACCAGTTCATCGACCGATCCAACGATGATCCCCGCCTTGCGCGTATCCGGTTCAGCGGTGCCGACCACGGCCAGACGCGGCGTGACATCGACGCCGTAATCGTCCGGTGACTTTTCATCCAAAGGCTTTTTCTTGGCCTTCATGATGTTGGGAAGGGACGCATAGCGCGGTTCGTTCAGTCGCAAGTCCACAGTGACGATCGACGGCATCTTGACCTTGATCGTCTGCAAGCCGCCGTCCACTTCACGGGTCACAACGGCGCTGTCGCCGTCAATGTCCAGACCGGAAGCAAAGGTGCCCTGCGACCAGCCCAGCAGGGCTGACAGCATCTGGCCCGTCGCGTTCATGTCGTTATCAATCGCCTGCTTGCCGGCCAGAACCAGACCGGGTTCTTCTTCCTTGACGATGGCAGCCAGTATCTTGGCCACCGCCAGCGGTTCGATGTCCTGATGCACATCATCGGTCGCAACGACCAGAATGGCGCGATCCGCACCCATGGCAAGTGCTGTGCGCAGGGTTTCCTGCGATTGCTTCACGCCGATGGACACGGCGACCACTTCGTCGGCCTTACCTGCTTCGCGCAGGCGAATGGCTTCCTCGACGGCGATTTCGTCGAAGGGGTTCATCGACATTTTGACGTTGGCAAGATCGACACCGCTGCCGTCCGCTTTGACGCGAACCTTTACGTTGTAGTCGATCACGCGTTTGACGGGCACAAGCACCTTCATGGGCGTTTCTCTCCTCTAGAAAACACACGCCCAACGGGGCGCACAAAGCTTCAAGGCAGTTGGTAGCGCGGCGCGCGCGGGGAAAACAGTGCAAAATCGACGCGCCAAGGCCATCGGACGCCACGTCTTGACGTGCGCGTCACCTTGATGGCGCGTACAGACCTGAAAATTCAGCGATTTGCGCCCGGAACCCACAGCACATCGTCGTGCCCGTCGTTGTTTGCGATCCGCGAGGCGACAAAGAACCAATCTGACAAGCGGTTCAGATATTTCACCGCCGCGCCATTCACTGATTCCATCGTCGCAAGTTCGACGCATAACCGTTCCGCGCGCCGTGATACGGTGCGACACAGGTGCAGATGCGCGGCCAGTGCCGACCCGCCGGGCAAAATAAAGCTGCGCAGGGGCTGAAGTTTGCCATTCATCCGGTCAATTTCGCCTTCAAGTCGCAGGACCTGAGCCTCGGACATGCGCAGGGGCGGATACTCGGCCTCGGCGTCCTTTTCCATATCAGGGCGGCAAAGGTCTGCACCCAGATCGAACAGGTCGTTCTGGATCATTGCCAGCAACGCATCCATTTCGCCATCCGCATGTTGGCGGGCCAGCCCGACCGTCGCGTTGGTTTCATCCACCGTGCCATAGGCCGTGACGCGGGCCGAGTGTTTGGCCACGCGGCTGCCGTTGCCCAGCGCTGTTTCGCCGGAATCGCCCGTTTTCGTGTAGATCTTGTTCAGAACGACCATCAGTTTCCTCCAAGTTGACGTAGCCAGACAATGCCGACAATCACGATCACGACGACGAATTGCGCAATGATGCGATACTGCATGATCTTGTTGGATTTCTTGCCGTTGTCGTCATTGCCGGCCGTAAAAGTGCCGATCCCCCACATCAGGATTCCGGCGACGACCAAACAGCCAACGATTGCAAGGATAAAAACTGGATCACGGCCCATGTGGCGCCCTTTCGGTTGTTGCCCCTGATCTAGCAGGGATCACCGAAAATGGAAGGGCATCACTGACGCGACAGCACCCAATCCAGCAGGCGCGTGGGCAGCACCCGCCTGATCACACCCGCAAAATAGGTGGGTGTCGTGACATAGTAACGCGGACGCGGGCGGCGCGCCGACACGGCATGAAGCAGTTTCCAGGTCACGGCCTCGGCTGGCAATTCAAACCGGTCCGGATCGCTTTTGTCATAAAGCCGCCTTAGCAATCCAGTGCGATACTGCGCGGCGCGGGCCGAGTTTTCCCAATCAATGAAACGTTCGAAATGCGGGATCGCGTTTTCGCGGATTTTTGATGTAATCGGTCCCGGTTCGATCAGGATCACGTCGATCGGCACCGCGCGCATTTCAAGGCGCAGCACATCGGTCAACCCTTCCAGTGCGTATTTCGTCGCCACATAGGCACCACGCCATTGCATCGGGACCAGCCCCAGAACCGAACTGCAGTTTACGATCCGCCCGTGCCCTTGGGCGCGCATCACGGGGATCACGGCGCGGGTTAATTCGTGCACGCCAAACAGGTTGGTTTCAAAGATCGTGCGCAAGGCATCGCGAGGCAAATCTTCGACAGCACCGGGAATCGCAAAGGCCCCGTTGTTAAAGACGGCGTGAAGGGTGCCGCCTGTGGCGTCCAGAACCTCGGCCAAACCAGCATGGATACTATCGCTATCGGCGTAGTCGATCAGTGGGCTTTGAAAACCTTCGCTGCGCAGGCGGGCGCAATCGGCTTCTTTTCGGCACGACGCAAAAACACGCCAGCCCGCAGCGCGTAACCCGTGCGCTGCGTCGTATCCAATGCCGCTGGAACACCCCGTAATCAGGATGTCGGGTTTGTGGGATTGATCTGTCATTGTGCCTAAGTGCCGCCTGATTGGCGCACAAACAAGGGCTTAACTGTCACTCAGCAGCCGTTCAGCCATCCAGCCTTCCTGGCCGGTTTGGAAAATCAGCACGCGCGCCCAGCCATCGGCGTTCACCTCAAGTACTTCGGCTTCGGTGCCTAGGGGCAGGGTATCAAGCACGCTGTAATCCGTGCCCGGCCCGCTGCGCATGTTCACGCGCGCGCCTGAAACGGTGCGCATGTCCTGCAGTGCGACTTCGCTGACGACTTCGACGATTTCAGGTTCTGGCTCGGCGGCTGGCTGCGGTTCGTAGGACGCAGCCAGTGTCATCAGTGTTTCGGTCTCGGCGCGGGCAACAATCTCGGCTTCGGGTTCAACCACAACTTCGGGTTCGACGGCTTGCGCGACGACAACTTCCGCTGGTTCGACAATTTCAACTTCCGCCACTTCGGGTACGAAATCGGCCCCACCGGACATTTCGTAATACCCCCAGCCCAGGAAGCCGAAGGTCAGAACAATAAAACGAGTCACGACAAATCCCCCAGAGATTCGCAAAGTTCACATACAGTAACGCAATGTTACATCACCGTGAGCGATACGGGCAGGGAAAAGTTTCACGACCTTCCCCGTTTGTGTGCTTTACGCCTCAATTGCCGATGGATACACAGCATCTATGAGCAGTGACGTCGACGACCCCAATATCAACATGCCCGACATGACAGAACCGTTGCGCCGTGCGCTGGGCGAACGGTATCTGACCTATGCGTTGTCGACGATCATGCACCGCGCGCTGCCCGATGCCCGCGACGGGCTGAAACCCGTGCACCGCCGGATTCTGTATGCGATGTCGCGGTTGAAATTGACGGCCACGGGCGGTTTCCTGAAATCCGCCAAGATCAGCGGCGACACCATGGGTGACTTCCACCCGCATGGCGATATGGCGATCTATGATGCCATGGCCCGCCTCGCGCAGGATTTCAACGTGCGCTACCCGCTGGTGCACGGGCAGGGCAACTTCGGCAACATCGACGGTGATAACCCCGCCGCCAGCCGTTACACCGAAGCCCGGATGACCGCCGCCGCCGAGGCACTGCTGGAAGGGATGGCCGAAGACGCGGTTGATTTTCGCCCCAACTATGACGGTCGCCTTGAAGAACCTGTGGTGCTGCCCGCCGCCTTTCCCAACCTGCTGGCGAACGGATCGAGCGGGATTGCCGTGGGCATGGCCACCAACATCCCGCCCCATAACCTGCACGAGGTGATCGACGCCTGCCTGCATTTGATCAAGGCACCGAACGCGCGCGATGAAACCCTTGTTGAATATATCCCCGGCCCCGATTTTCCAACTGGCGGCGTGATCGTCGAACCGCCTGAAAACATCCGCGAGGCCTATCGCACCGGCAAAGGTGGTTTCCGTCTGCGCTGCCGCTGGGAGGTCGAGGATATGGGCCGTGGCCAATGGCAGGTGATCGTCACCGAAATCCCCTATCAGGTGCAAAAGTCCAAGCTGATCGAAAAGCTGGCCGAGGTGATCCAGACCAAAAAGGTGCCGATCCTTGGCGATGTGCGTGACGAAAGCGCCGAAGATATCCGCATCGTTCTGGAACCACGCTCCAAGAACGTCGACCCCGAAGTGTTGATGGGCATGTTGTTCCGCAATTCCGATCTGGAAACGCGGTTCAGCCTGAACATGAACGTGCTGATTGATGGGCTGACGCCGCAGGTCTGCAGCCTGAAAGAAGTGCTGCGCGCCTTCCTTGATCATCGCCGCGATGTTCTTCTTCGCCGCAGCGAACACCGCATGGCCAAGATCGACCACCGTCTTGAAGTGCTTGAAGGGTTTATCGTCGCCTTCTTGAACCTTGATCGTGTGATCGACATCATCCGCTATGACGATGATCCCAAGGCTGCCCTGATGCACGAGGATTGGGGCAAGGATCATGTGCGCGCCCGCGACGAATCCGATTATGTCAGCCCCGCGCGCCTGCCCGAAGGCGAGGAACCGGGCCTGTCGGACGTGCAGGCCGAAGCGATCCTGAACATGCGCCTGCGCAGCCTGCGCCGTCTTGAGGAACTTGAGCTGATCCGCGAGCGTGACGAACTGATGCAGGAACGCGCCGACATTGAAGACCTGCTGGAATCCGAAGACCTGCAATGGTCCAGGATCGCCGAACAACTGCGCGAAACCCGCAAACAGTTCGGGCGTGACAGTGTCGGCGGCGCGCGCCGCACCAGCTTTGCCGAGGCGGGCGAGGTTGAAGATGTGCCTCTGGAAGCGATGATCGACAAGGAACCGATCACCGTTGTCTGTTCGAAAATGGGCTGGATTCGCGCGATGACGGGTCATATCGACCTGACCCGCGAGTTGAAATTCAAGGACGGCGACGAGGGCCGTTTTGTCTTCCACGCGCAGACCACCGACCGGCTGCTGGTGTTTGGCAGCAATGGCCGCTTTTATACGATGTCGGCTGCCAATCTGCCCGGCGGGCGCGGCATGGGCGAACCCCTGCGCCTGATGATTGACCTGCCCAACGAGGCCGAGATCGTCGCGCTGTTCATCCACCAGCCCGGGCGCAAACTGCTGGTCGCTTCCAGCGCGGGCGATGGTTTTGTCGTTCCCGAAGATGACGTGGTGGCGCAAACCCGTGCAGGCAAACAGGTGCTGAACGTCAAGGATGCCGTGCGTGCCATGGTCTGCGCGCCTGTATCGGGGGATCATCTGGCCTGCGTCGGCGAGAACCGCAAGGTGCTGGTATTCCCGCTAGATGAATTGCCCGAAATGGGCCGCGGCAAGGGCGTGCGTTTGCAGAAATACAAGGACGGCGGGCTGTCGGATGCCAAGACATTCACGCTGGCCGAAGGGCTGTCATGGCTTGACCCCGCAGGGCGCACCCGCACGGTCGAGGGCGATGAACTGGCCGAGTGGATCGCGAAGCGGGCAGGTGCCGGGCGCATGGCACCGCGTGGTTTCCCGCGTGACAACCGCTTTACCTAGGGTCCCGCCCCGCAGCGCATTTGTGCAACGCGTCAAGCGCGCATAGCAAAGCCGCGCGAGACCGGCCACGCCCCGCGCATGACCAAAGTTGATCGCAGTGTTGTTGCCCGCGCAGGCCTGCTGGGGTAGCCATGGGAAAGCCAAAAGGGGAATCCTATGATCCGTCTGTTCGTCCTGCTGACCAGCTTTGCCATGCTTGCGGCCTGCGCCCGCGATGACCTGTCGCTGCCGCCCGAACCGCTGGGCGCGTTTCGTATGGGTTTCAACATCGTCGTCGCGCCCAATCCCGAAATGGGTCCGCTATCGCGGGAAGCCACGCCAGAAGAATGGATCGCTTCGGTCGAGACTGCGATCAACGACCGGTTTAGCCGCTTCGAGGGCAACCAGTTTTACCACATCGCCGTGTCAGTGGATGGCTATGTGCTGGCGCAACCCGGCGTGCCGCTGATCTATACGCCCAAGTCCGTGCTGATCATCGGCGTGACCTTCTACGAGGATGCGACCCAGACCAAGCTGAACGAAGAACCGATCCAGCTGACCATCTTCGAGGCCTGCTGCAACGTGCCGCTGATCGGGTCGGGCCTGTCCAAGACCCGTGAAGAACAACTCGAGGCGCTGTCATTCAATGCGGCGCGCGCGATTGAACGCACAATGCGCGAAAACGGTGAATGGTTCGGGGGCACCGACGAGGTGCTGGAAGCAGACGCGACAATCGTGACCGGTAACGTGCTTGTGGACGATCCCGACGCGATCCTGCCACCGGAAACACCGGACGGCGACGCGCCTTTGTCGAACTGACGCTTGATTTCCATCGCCAATCGCAATACATCGCCCGCGATGATGTCCGGGGCCAGTGGTGGCCCCCCCAATGAATAAGGCGCCTTGATTATGGCTAAGGAAAAGTTTGCCCGCACCAAACCGCACGTGAACATCGGCACGATTGGTCACGTTGACCACGGCAAGACGACGTTGACGGCAGCGATCACGAAGTATTTCGGTGATTTTCAGGCGTATGACCAGATTGACGGCGCGCCCGAGGAGAAGGCCCGCGGGATCACGATCTCGACGGCGCACGTCGAGTATGAGACCGAGACGCGCCACTATGCGCACGTTGATTGCCCCGGCCACGCCGACTATGTGAAGAACATGATCACGGGTGCGGCGCAGATGGACGGCGCGATCCTGGTTGTGAACGCCGCTGACGGCCCGATGCCGCAAACGCGCGAGCACATCCTGCTGGGCCGCCAGGTGGGCATTCCCTACATGGTCGTTTACATGAACAAGGTCGATCAGGTTGACGACGAGGAACTTCTGGAACTGGTGGAAATGGAAATCCGCGAGTTGCTGTCGTCGTATGAATACCCCGGCGACGATATCCCGATCATCCGCGGCTCGGCGCTTGCGGCCATGGAAGGGCGCGACGAAGAGATCGGCGCGAACTCGATCAAGGCGCTGATGGAAGCTGTCGACAGCTACATCCCGACCCCTGCGCGCGCTGTTGACCAGCCGTTCCTGATGCCGATCGAAGATGTGTTCTCGATCTCGGGCCGCGGCACGGTTGTGACCGGCCGTATCGAACGCGGCGTTGTGAACGTGGGCGACGAACTGTCGATCGTGGGCATCCGCGACACGGGCAAGACGACCTGCACAGGCGTTGAAATGTTCCGCAAGCTGCTGGATCGCGGTGAAGCTGGCGACAACGTTGGTGTTCTGCTGCGCGGGATCGACCGTGACGGCGTTGAGCGCGGTCAGGTTCTGTGTAAGCCCGGTTCGGTGAACCCGCACACCAAGTTCGAGGCCGAAGCCTATATCCTGACCAAGGAAGAGGGTGGCCGTCACACGCCGTTCTTTGCCAACTACCGTCCGCAGTTCTACTTCCGCACAACGGATGTGACCGGCACGGTTGTGCTGCCCGAAGGCACGGAAATGGTGATGCCCGGCGACAACCTGAAGTTCACAGTCGAACTGATCGCCCCGATCGCCATGGAAGACGGCCTGCGCTTCGCGATCCGCGAAGGCGGCCGCACAGTCGGTGCTGGTGTTGTGTCCAAGATCATCGAATGATGATCTAGCTGGGCGGGTGGCAGACGTTTCCAAAGGAAACGGCGAGAACCCGCTGCGCTGATTAGGCAAATGTAAGGTGGGTCAAGACCCACGTTACCGGAACCGCCCCATCGGGGGCGGTTCTTTGCGTTATGGGGCTGGGCGGGGCAGCGCGTGTTGGCTAGTCTTTGCAAAGTGGCGCATGCGCCGACCAGGGGCCAAGGACGACTGACATGCTCAAGGCGCTCATTCTGTTTCCATTCCGCTTGATCCGCGCATTGCTATATCCGTGGTATATCCGCTGGATCTTTGCCCTGCCGTGGTGGGTCTTGGGCGTTTTGGCCATCGTGCTTGGCAGCTATTTGGCGCAGGCGGTTCCGAACGCACTTGCCAATAACATGGCCCTTGAGCTTGCACAGTTTGACGGCCCGCCACCCTTACGCGCGCTTCACGAGTTTGATCCACGCCGTGATGTGTCGGAGCAGGACGAGGTTAATATCGCGGCGACCTATGACAGCAGTATGGCTGTGATCACCCTTGATTTGACGGGTCCTGACATGGTTGCGGTCCCGCTGTTTGCAAAGGGGCGTCCCGAGGTTGCCGCCGTTGCTTATGCTTTGCCCAGCCAAGAGGCTGAGTTGCTGGCCTACCTGTCGTCCCAAGGTGCGGGAGTGCGCCATGCGGTGCAGGTCAATGGCAGCCTGCGGCAGGACGGTGTGTTTTTCGAGCGCGCACGGGCGGCCTTGACGCAAAACGGCATGCGCAGTTCGCAGGAGCTGGTCGCCATACGCCCCTTTCTGAATGGGCGGCAAGCGGGCTTGGGCAATCAGCAATTAGGTGAATGGCTTTTGTTGGGGGCAGGTGGGCTGTTGCTGGCTATCTTGATTGTCGCAACTGTGCGCAATTTCGGGCGTGGTCGCCGGTCGTCGCGGGAATCCATCCGTATGGCGGCCCCCGTTGCAAGATCGCGCACCACCAAAGCGCCAACGACCAAAGCCTTGCCCAGCAAGGCACAGTCATCGCCGTGGGGCGGGCCGGTGAAACCGCAGTCTAACGCTGGCGTGCCACCTGCATTGCCACCCGCCAAACCCGCGCCAGCCGCGAAACCCGACGTTGTTCCTGTCGTTGAACAGCGCATCACATCTTCAGGTTACCGCGCCCGCACCGCTGAAGAAATTGTGCGCGAGGTCTTTGGCCCCAAGTCGGGACGTTAAACTTGACCCCGAAAATCGAATTCTACCTTGCCTATTTTGCGCGCCCTCGCTAGACCCAGCCTCGGCTTAGGGGTTTAGCTCAGTTGGTAGAGCATCGGTCTCCAAAACCGAGGGTCGTGGGTTCGAGTCCCTCAGCCCCTGCCAAGCCACAACCGGTTGCGTGAAAGGTTGATCGTGGGCAATCCCGTTTCAGTCGCGCTGCACATCGGGGCTCACAAGACGGCCACTTCGCATTTTCAGAAATCGCTTTTGGCGCAGCGCGAGATATTGATCGACGCGGGCATTCGCACCTATGGCCCCGATTACCTGCGCCGTCCCGGGCGGTCTATTCAAGCGATGTTCGGCTTGCCGATGCGCGAAGCCCGGCCAGCGCGCCGCAGCCCGCAAGACCAGATCGCGTTTCTGGCCAAGGGCGGCACCCGAATCGTATTCACCGAGGAAAACCTGACCGGTAGCCTGCATGACGGCGCGGGTGGTGTCGTGTTTCCGTTGTGCCATCGGGCCGAGGACAGGCTTGCGCCCTTCGCGGCCAAAATCGCGCCATCGCCTCTGGATCTGTTTCTAAGCATCCGCGATCCGGCGGGGTTTCTGACCTCGGCCTATAGTCAAACCATTCTTGGGGGTGGCCCGGCGCTTATGCCGGATGCGTTTCGCGCGGTCACGCCGCTGACTTCTGTGAATTGGGCTGACCTTGTTGTGCGCCTACGTGCGATCCCGCAGGTCGGCAAGGTCACTGTCTGGCGCTATGAGGACTACGCGCAGGTGTTTCGTCTTGTGTGTCGGCGGATGTTGCGCTGGCGGATCGGTGGTCAGATGAACCCGCTGCCAACGCGAGTGCATGAAGGGCTGTCAGCGCAGGCCGTGGCGCAATATTTTGACTGGCGCGCTGCGGGGCAGGAAACCCTTGATCTGGGTGCACGCGCCCGCGCGGCACATCCGGTCAGCCAGGGGTGCGACAAGTTCCGCCTGTTCGATGCCGCGCAAATGGCCGCGTCTGACCACGCCTATGCCAGGCAAATCGCCCGTATTGACGCGATGGAGGGCGTGACCCTGTTGCGCCCGCCAACATCCAAGCCTGCCAAGGCTTGAAAACCCCGCCGCGACCTCGTATGTCGCCACTGCCCGAGTATGAGGACCGATCATGGCCAGAACCAATCCGCTTCAGTTTATCCAACAAACCCGCGCCGAGATTGCAAAGGTTGTCTGGCCGACCCGCCGCGAGGTCGTATTGACCACCGCGATGGTGTTCCTGATGGCGGCTGTATTGGCGCTGTTCTTCTCGCTGGTTGATCTGGTGATCCGCTCGGGACTGCAGGGCGTTCTCAGCTACTTCGGCTGATCGGCATGAAACTGCCCTTACCCCCTTGAAATCATGGGGGAGGAGCGGTAATTGCAGCGGACCTTCTGGAATGGCGTGCGGCGAATCGTGTTGCGCGCCGCTTTTTATTTTCGGAAGTGGCGGTTTAACCGCTTGAATAAATTGGAATTTTTGGGCTTTGCGGCCCGTGGCGACGAGGGCTCGAAGAACATGGCGAAACGGTGGTATTCGGTAAGCGTCCTCTCGAACTTCGAGAAGAAGATTGCCGAACAGATCAGAACCTCGGCCCAAGAGCATGGCCTTGAAGAGCAGATCGACGAAGTTTTGGTGCCGACCGAAGAAGTGATCGAAGTGCGCCGCGGCAAGAAAGTCACCGCCGAGCGCCGCTTTATGCCCGGCTACGTGCTGGTCCATATGGAGATGTCGGACGAGGGCTATCACCTGATCAATTCGATCAACCGCGTCACCGGCTTTCTGGGGCCGCAGGGCCGCCCGATGCCGATGCGTGACGCCGAAGTGCAGGCCATCCTTGGCCGCGTTCAGGAGGGCGAGGATAGCCCGCGCACCCTGATCCACTTCGAGATCGGCGAGAAGGTCAAGGTCAACGACGGCCCGTTCGAGGATTTCGACGGCATGGTCGAGGAAGTGGACGAAGACAACCAGCGCCTCAAGGTGACGGTGTCGATCTTTGGCCGGGCTACGCCGGTCGAACTGGAATTCACGCAGGTGTCCAAGCAGGGCTAAGCGTAAATGTAAGTTGGGTCTTGACCCAACTTACCTGTGGGAGGCACGGGCATCGCGATGTCCAAACCGGACCACACAACCAAGAGCCCAAGGGTCGCGTCCCGCGGGTGTTGAAAAAAGGAGAGGCCACATGGCCAAGAAGATTGCTGGCAAGATGAAGCTGCAGGTGAAAGCCGGGCAAGCCAACCCATCCCCGCCCGTTGGTCCCGCATTGGGTCAGCGCGGGATTAACATCATGGAATTCTGCAAGGCGTTCAACGCCAAGACCGCAGACATGGAGCCCGGCGCGCCATGCCCGACCGTGATCACGTATTATCAGGACAAGTCCTTTGCGATGGAAATCAAGACGCCACCTGCGTCTTATTACCTGCTCAAGGCGGCAAAGCTGAAGTCGGGCGCGAAACTGCCTGCCAAGGAAACTGTCGGATCGGTGACAACCAAGCAGCTGCGCGAAATCGCCGAGGCCAAGATGAAAGACCTCAACGCAAACTCGATCGAGGCCGCAATGTTGATCATTGCCGGTTCCGCGCGATCCATGGGCATTGAGGTGAAATAAGATGGCAAAGCTTGGAAAACGCACAACTGCCGCCCGCGAAGCATTCGCAGGCAAGCACAACGTCAACGTCACCGAAGCCGTTGAACTGGTAAAATCCAACGCTGTTGCGAAATTCGATGAAACCATCGAAGTCGCAGTCTGCCTTGGTGTTGACCCGCGCCACGCTGACCAGATGGTGCGCGGCAAGGTCAGCCTGCCAAACGGCACAGGCAAATCGGTCCGTGTGGCCGTGTTTGCCCGTGGTGACAAAGCCGAAGAAGCCCAGAAGGCCGGAGCCGATATCGTTGGCGCCGAAGACCTGATGGAAATCGTTCAGGGCGGCAAGATCGACTTTGACCGCTGCATCGCAACACCTGACATGATGCCGATCGTTGGCCGTCTGGGTAAGGTGCTTGGCCCCCGTAACCTGATGCCGAACCCGAAAATCGGCACGGTGACGATGGACATCAAGGAAGCTGTCGAATCCGCCAAGGGCGGCGAAGTGCAGTTCAAGGCTGAAAAAGCCGGTGTTGTTCACGCGGGTATCGGCAAGGCGTCTTTCACTGCCAAGCAGCTGGAAGAAAACCTGCTCGCCTTTATCGACGCGATCAGCAAGGCCAAGCCTGCTGGCGCAAAAGGCACCTACATGAAGAAAGTCGCGCTGAGCTCCACGATGGGGCCGGGCGTGTCTGTCAACGTGGCCAGCGCGACTGGCAACTAAGAGAATTTGGCGGGCCCTCGGGTCTGCCAGATGACGGGGCCGCAACATCGGCCACGTCCTGTCCGAGACGGAGGGTCTGGCGCACGCCTGATAATTCCTTCCTGAGATGGGGAACGAGACGAGATTTCCGCGGGCGCTTGCGCACCTCGGGCGATCAAGGATCGGGACCCTGAATTGGACCCGAAGTGCCCCCAGACCACCGGGGGTTAAATTGAGCCGGTGCCGGACGTGATCCGGTGCCAAACTTGGAGTGAAACTGTGGATAGAGCCCAGAAAGAGAAATTGGTCGAGGAACTCGGCCAGATCTTCGAAAGCTCTGGCGTCGTTGTGGTAAGCCACTACGAAGGCATGACAGTTGCCGAAATGCAGGACCTGCGTGCGCAAATGCGCGAAGTGGGCGGGTCCGTACGCGTTGCCAAGAACAAGCTCGCCAAGATCGCCCTTGAGGGTAAGGCCTGCGAAAGCATTGCTGAACACCTTACGGGTATGACCGTTATCGCCTTTTCCGAAGACCCTGTGGCAGCCGCCAAAGTGGTCGATGGATACGCCAAAAAGAACGACAAACTTGTCATTCTTGGTGGTGCCATGGGCGATAGCGTTCTGGACGTTGCCGGCGTGAAGGCCGTTGCAGCGATGCCAAGCCGCGAGGAGCTTATTGCTTCCATCGTGGGTTGCATCGGCGCACCTGCCTCCAACATTGCCGGCGCGATTGGCGCGCCTGCTTCTAACATCGCCAGCATTCTCTCGACGATCGAAGAGAAAGCTGCTGCATAAGCAACCAAATGTCTGCGTAGGGTTGAACACCTTGACGTTGGAACACAACTAAAAGAACGGAAAGCAAAATGGCTGATCTGAAAAAACTGGCTGAGAGCATTGTGGGCCTGACCCTTCTCGAAGCACAAGAACTGAAAACGATCCTCAAGGACGAATACGGCATCGAGCCCGCCGCTGGTGGCGCTGTGATGATGGCTGGTCCTGCTGGCGACGCCGGCGCAGCTGCTGAGGAAAAGACCGAGTTTGACGTCGTTCTCAAGAACGCCGGCGCTCAGAAGATTAACGTGATCAAGGAAGTTCGCGGCATCACGGGTCTTGGCCTGAAAGAAGCCAAGGACCTCGTTGAAGCTGGCGGCAAAGTCAAAGAAGGCGCGTCGAAAGCCGAAGCCGAAGAGATCAAAGCAAAGCTGGAAGCAGCTGGCGCAGAGGTCGAGCTGGCCTAAGCCGGCTGTGGGTTTCACCCACCTTACAGGTGTCAGGTAGCTGACATCGTAAGGTGGGTCTTGACCCACGCAACCAATAGGGCTGGGTCCGCGCAATGCGGGCCCAGCCGAACCTGTCTTAGAGGATGGCCCACAAAGTGGCCCCCCTCTTGGGTTGGTTCAACGGTCGGGAGGTGCCCTATGGGACGGGCACCAGGAATAGACCGAACAGACCCGTTCTCAGATGGGCGTGCCGCCGAGGCCCAACGGTGGTTCGTTCGTAGAGATTTGAAAGGTGACAACGCACATGGCTCAATCCTTCCTTGGCCAGAAACGCTTGCGCAAGTACTACGGCAAAATCCGCGAAGTGCTCGACATGCCGAACCTCATCGAGGTTCAGAAATCCTCTTATGACTTGTTCCTGAAGTCAGGCGACCAGCTTGAGCCGCTTGACGGCGAAGGGATCAAGGGCGTCTTCCAGTCGGTTTTCCCGATCAAGGACTTCAACGAGACTGCGGTCCTCGAGTTCGTCAAATACGAGCTGGAAAAGCCGAAATATGACGTCGAGGAATGTCAGCAACGCGACATGACCTACAGCGCCCCGCTGAAAGTCACGCTGCGCCTGATCGTGTTCGATATCGACGAGGATACTGGCAACAAGTCGGTCAAGGACATCAAGGAACAAGACGTGTTCATGGGCGATATGCCCCTGATGACGCCGAACGGCACATTTGTCGTGAACGGCACCGAGCGCGTGATCGTGTCCCAGATGCACCGTTCGCCCGGTGTTTTCTTTGACCACGACAAGGGCAAGACCCATTCGTCGGGCAAACTACTGTTTGCTTGCCGCATTATCCCATATCGCGGCAGCTGGCTGGACTTTGAATTCGATGCCAAGGACCTTGTGTTCTGCCGGATTGACCGTCGCCGCAAACTGCCTGTTACAACGTTGCTTTACGCGCTGGGTCTTGATCAAGAATCGATCATGAACGCCTATTACGAGACCGTTGAGTACAAGTTCGACAAAAAGAGCAAAGGTTGGGTCACCAAGTTCTTCCCCGAACGTGTGCGCGGCACCCGTCCCGCGTTTGATCTGGTTGATGCCAAAACCGGCGAAGTGATTGCCGAAGCCGGCAAGAAAATCACCCCGCGCGCGGTCAAGCAATTGATCGACGACGGCAAGGTGCAGAACCTTTTGCTGCCGTATGAACAGATCGTCGGCAAGTTTGTTGCCAATGACATCATCAACGAAGACAACGGCGCGATCTATGTCGAAGCCGGTGACGAGTTGACGCTGGAACTGGACAAGGACGGCACTGTTATCGGTGGCACGCTCAAGGAACTTGTGGATGCAGGCGTCACCAGCATTCCGGTTCTGGACATCGATAACATCAATGTCGGTCCCTACATGCGCAACACCATGGCGGCCGACAAGAACATGAACCGCGAAACCGCGCTCATGGATATCTACCGCGTCATGCGCCCCGGCGAACCACCCACCGTGGACGCCGCAAGCACCATGTTTGACAGCCTGTTTTTCGACAGCGAACGCTATGACCTGTCGGCCGTAGGCCGCGTCAAGATGAACATGCGTCTTGATCTGGATGCCGAAGACACCCAGCGCACCCTGCGCCGCGAAGATATCGTGGCCTGCATCAAGGCGCTGGTGGAACTGCGTGACGGCAAGGGCGATGTCGATGACATTGACCACCTTGGCAACCGCCGCGTCCGTTCCGTGGGCGAACTGATGGAAAACCAGTATCGCGTTGGATTGCTGCGGATGGAACGTGCGATCAAGGAACGCATGTCGTCGGTCGAGATTGACACGGTGATGCCGCAGGACCTGATCAACGCCAAACCGGCTGCAGCGGCTGTGCGCGAATTCTTTGGCTCCAGCCAGCTGTCGCAGTTCATGGACCAGACCAACCCGCTTTCTGAGGTGACGCACAAGCGCCGCTTGTCCGCGCTTGGGCCCGGTGGTCTGACCCGCGAACGTGCCGGTTTTGAGGTGCGCGACGTGCACCCGACCCACTATGGCCGGATGTGTCCGATTGAAACGCCCGAAGGGCCGAACATCGGCCTGATCAACTCGCTTGCGACATTCGCGCGCGTGAACAAGTATGGCTTTATTGAAACACCTTACCGTGTCGTCAAGAACGGTCAGGTCACCGATGAAGTGCACTACATGTCCGCGACCGAAGAAATGCGTCACACCGTGGCGCAGGCGAACGCGAACCTTGATGACAAGGGCCGCTTCCAGAACGATCTGGTCTCGACCCGTCAAAACGGTGAATACACACTGGCCCCGAACGAAAACGTCGATCTGATCGACGTTTCGCCGAAACAGCTCGTTTCGGTCGCGGCTTCGCTTATTCCGTTCCTTGAAAATGACGATGCGAACCGCGCCCTGATGGGTTCGAACATGCAACGTCAGGCGGTTCCGCTGCTTCAGGCCGAGGCACCACTTGTGGGCACCGGTATCGAAGAAGTCGTCGCACGGGATTCCGGCGCTGCAATCATGGCGAAACGTGGTGGTATCATCGACCAGGTCGATGCGACCCGTATCGTTGTGCGCGCAACCTCCGACCTTGAAGTCGGTGACCCCGGCGTTGATATCTATCGTCTGCGCAAATTCCAGCGGTCCAACCAGAACACCTGCATCAACCAGCGTCCGCTGGTGAAGGTGGGTGACAGCGTGATCAAGGGCGAAGTGATCGCCGATGGTCCGTCCACCGACATCGGTGAACTGGCGCTTGGTAAGAACGTGGTCGTCGCGTTCATGCCGTGGAATGGCTACAACTACGAAGACTCGATCCTGATCAGTGAACGTATCACCCGTGACGACGTGTTCACCTCGATCCATATCGAGGAATTCGAAGTCGCCGCCCGTGACACGAAACTTGGGCCAGAAGAAATCACCCGCGACATTCCCAACGTCGGCGAGGAAGCCCTGCGCAACCTCGACGAAGCGGGTATCGTCTATATCGGTGCCGAAGTTGGCCCTGCGGATATTCTGGTCGGCAAGATCACACCAAAGGGCGAAAGCCCGATGACGCCGAGGAAAAACTCCTGCGCGCCATCTTTGGTGAAAAGGCATCGGATGTGCGTGACACTTCACTGCGCCTGCCCCCCGGCGATTTCGGGACAGTCGTTGAAGTGCGCGTGTTCAACCGTCACGGCGTTGAAAAAGACGAACGTGCCTTGCAGATCGAGCGGGAAGAGGTTGAACGCCTTGCCCGTGACCGCGACGACGAGATGACGATCCTTGATCGCAACATCTATGCCCGTCTGCGGACGATGATCGAAGACAAGGTTGTCGCCAAAGGTCCAAAGGGCATCAAAGCCGGCAGCAAGATCGACGCGGCCATGCTTGATGACATGCCCCGCAGCCATTGGTGGCAGCTGGCGCTCAAGGACGAAGGCGATGCACAGATCGTCGAAGCCCTGAACGAACAGTATGAGGCGCAAAAGCGTCTGCTGGACGCGCGGTTTGAAGACAAGGTCGAAAAAGTGCGCCGTGGCGATGATCTGCCCCGGGCGTGATGAAGATGGTCAAGGTCTTCGTGGCTGTGAAGCGCAAGCTGCAGCCCGGTGACAAAATGGCCGGTCGTCACGGCAACAAGGGTGTCATTTCCAAGGTTGTTCCGATGGAAGACATGCCATTCCTTGCGGATGGCACACCTGTCGATTTCTGTCTGAACCCGCTGGGCGTGCCGTCGCGTATGAACGTCGGTCAGATCCTTGAAACCCACATGGGTTGGGCCGCACGCGGTCTGGGTTTGAACATCGACGAGGCTTTGCAAAGCTATCGCCGTGATGGTGACCTGTCGCCAGTCAAGGAAGCGATGAAGCTGGCTTATGGTGATGACGTTTATGCCGAAGGCATTGCGGACATGACCGAGGACGAATTGGTTGAATCTGCGGGCAACGTAACCCGCGGTGTGCCAATCGCTACGCCTGTCTTTGATGGCGCTAAGGAGGCTGACGTGAACGACAGCCTGACACGCGCCGGTTTTGACACCTCGGGCCAGTCGGTTCTGTTTGACGGGCGCACCGGCGAACAGTTCAGCCGCAAAGTGACAGTGGGTGTCAAATACCTGCTGAAACTGCACCACCTTGTGGACGACAAGATCCACGCACGTTCCACCGGGCCATACAGCCTTGTCACGCAACAGCCGCTGGGTGGTAAAGCCCAGTTCGGTGGTCAGCGTTTCGGGGAAATGGAAGTCTGGGCACTGGAAGCATATGGCGCAGCCTACACGCTGCAAGAGATGCTGACGGTGAAGTCCGATGACGTTGCTGGCCGCACCAAGGTCTATGAAAGCATCGTCAAGGGCGAGGACAACTTTGAAGCCGGCGTGCCGGAATCCTTCAACGTGCTGGTGAAAGAAGTCCGTGGCCTTGGCCTGAACATGGAACTCCTGGATGCGGAGGTTGAGGACGAATAGCGCAAAGTCTCCCAAACTTTGTGGCCAGACTTTCAGCGAAAGTCTGGCGTCCCACCTCCCGCCATACTGAAAAGGTATCGATATGAACCAGGAACTTACAAACAACCCGTTTAACCCGCTCACACCGGCGAAAACGTTTGACGAAATCAAGGTGTCGCTGGCATCGCCCGAACGGATCCTGTCGTGGTCCTTTGGCGAGATTAAGAAGCCCGAGACCATCAACTACCGCACGTTCAAGCCTGAGCGTGACGGCTTGTTCTGTGCGCGTATCTTTGGCCCGATCAAGGACTACGAATGCCTGTGCGGCAAATACAAGCGCATGAAGTATCGCGGCGTCGTCTGCGAAAAATGCGGTGTCGAAGTGACGCTGCAAAAGGTCCGTCGCGAACGCATGGGCCACATTGAACTCGCCTCGCCCGTGGCGCACATCTGGTTCCTCAAGTCGCTGCCATCGCGCATCGGCCTGATGCTGGACATGACCCTGCGCGATCTGGAACGCATCCTCTATTTCGAAAACTACGTTGTGATCGAACCGGGCCTCACTGACCTGACATATGGTCAGTTGATGAACGAGGAAGAGTTCCTTGATGCGCAAGATGTGTATGGCATGGATGCTTTCACTGCCAACATCGGCGCCGAAGCGATCCGCGAAATGCTGGCCGCAATCGACCTTGAAGGCGAAGCCGAAACGCTGCGCGCCGATCTGGCCGTGGCAACGGGTGAGTTGAAGCCCAAGAAGATCATCAAACGTCTGAAGATCGTTGAGTCGTTCATTGAATCCGGCAACCGTCCGGAATGGATGATCCTGACAGTCGTGCCGGTCATTCCACCAGAATTGCGCCCGCTGGTGCCGCTGGATGGTGGCCGCTTTGCCACGTCCGATCTGAACGATCTCTATCGTCGTGTGATCAACCGGAACAACCGTCTCAAGCGTCTGATCGAACTGCGCGCGCCTGACATCATCGTGCGCAACGAAAAGCGTATGTTGCAGGAATCCGTGGATGCGCTGTTTGACAACGGCCGCCGTGGCCGCGTGATCACCGGTGCCAACAAGCGCCCGCTTAAATCGCTGTCCGACATGCTGAAAGGCAAGCAGGGCCGCTTCCGTCAGAACCTTTTGGGCAAGCGCGTCGACTTTTCCGGTCGTTCGGTCATCGTGACCGGGCCGGAATTGAAACTGCACCAGTGCGGGCTGCCGAAAAAGATGGCGCTCGAACTGTTCAAGCCGTTCATCTATTCGCGCCTTGAAGCCAAGGGGCTGTCCTCGACCGTCAAGCAGGCCAAGAAACTGGTCGAAAAGGAACGTCCCGAAGTCTGGGATATCCTTGACGAAGTGATCCGCGAACACCCTGTCATGCTGAACCGTGCGCCAACGCTGCACCGTCTTGGCATTCAGGCGTTCGAACCTGTTCTGATCGAAGGCAAGGCGATCCAGCTTCACCCGCTGGTCTGTTCGGCCTTTAACGCCGACTTTGACGGTGACCAGATGGCCGTGCACGTCCCGCTGTCCCTTGAGGCACAGCTGGAAGCGCGCGTTTTGATGATGTCCACGAACAACGTGCTGTCGCCTGCCAACGGCGCGCCAATCATCGTGCCCTCGCAGGATATGATCCTTGGTCTGTATTACACGACCATCGAGCGCGAAGGCATGACCGGCGAAGGCATGGCATTCGGTTCGATCGAGGAAGTGGAACACGCGCTGGCCAATGGCACTGTGCACCTGCACGCCAAGATCCAGGCCCGCGTCACCCAGATCGACGAGACCGGCAACGAAATCGTCAAGCGTTTTGAAACCACGCCGGGCCGTCTGCGTCTGGGCGCGCTGTTGCCGCTCAATGCCAAGGCACCGTTCGAGCTGGTCAACCGTCTGTTGCGCAAGAAAGAAGTGCAGCAGATCATTGACACCGTTTACCGGTATTGCGGCCAGAAAGAGAGCGTCATCTTCTGTGACCAGATCATGACGATGGGCTTTCGCGAGGCATTCCGCGCCGGCATTTCGTTTGGTAAGGACGACATGGTTGTGCCTGACACCAAATGGGCGCTGGTCGATGAAACACGCGATCAGGTCAAGGACTTTGAACAGCAGTATATGGACGGCCTGATCACACAGGGCGAAAAATACAACAAAGTCGTCGATGCTTGGTCCAAGGCCAACGACAAAGTCACCGAAGCGATGATGTCCACGATTTCGGACAATGGCCGTGATGAAAACGGTGCCGAAAACGAGCCGAACTCGGTTTACATGATGGCCCACTCGGGTGCGCGTGGTTCTGTGACGCAGATGAAGCAGCTGGGCGGGATGCGCGGATTGATGGCCAAGCCGAACGGCGAGATTATCGAAACGCCTATCATCTCGAACTTCAAAGAAGGCCTGAACGTTCTGGAATACTTCAACTCGACCCACGGTGCCCGCAAGGGTCTGTCGGATACGGCGTTGAAAACGGCCAACTCGGGATATCTGACCCGTCGTCTGGTGGACGTTGCCCAAGACTGCATCGTGCGCGAGCATGATTGCGGAACCGAGCGTGCGATCACCGCCGAAGCGGCTGTCAATGATGGTGAAGTCGTGTCGTCTCTGGCCGAGCGTGTGCTGGGCCGTGTGTCGGCTGATGACGTCCTCAAGCCCGGCACAGACGAGGTGCTGGTCAAGCAAGGCGAACTGATCGACGAACGCACTGCCGATATCATCGACGCTGCCAATATCGCCAAGATGCGTATCCGCAGCCCGCTGACCTGCGAGGCCGAAGACGGCGTCTGTGCGGCGTGTTACGGGCGCGACCTTGCCCGCGGCACGATGGTGAACCAGGGCGAGGCTGTGGGTATCATCGCAGCGCAGTCCATCGGTGAACCCGGGACACAGCTGACGATGCGGACATTCCACATCGGTGGTGTTGCCCAGGGTGGCCAGCAGTCCTTCCTCGAAGCAAGCCAGTCCGGTAAAGTCGAACTGCGCAATGCTAGCCTGCTTGAAAACCAAGCTGGCGAGCAGGTTGTCATGGGCCGCAATATGGTTCTGGCGATCATGGACGACAACGGCGAGGAACTTGCCAACCACAAGGTCGGTTACGGTTCCAAGGTGTTCGTCAAGGACGGCGGCAAGATCCTGCGCGGCGACAAGATGTTTGAATGGGATCCCTACACCCTGCCGATCATCGCCGAAAAGTCGGGCACGGCCAAATACGTCGACCTTGTGAACGGTATTGCCGTGCGCGAGGAAACCGATGACGCAACCGGTATGACCCAAAAGATCGTGTCGGACTGGCGCGCTGCCCCCAAGGGCAACGAGCTGGCCCCCAAGATCATTGTTGTGGGTGCCGACGGCGAAGTTGTGGCCAAGGATGATGGCAACCCCGTCGCCTATACCATGTCGGTCGACGCGGTTCTGTCTGTCGAAGATGGTCAGGAAATCAAGGCCGGTGACGTTGTCGCGCGCATCCCGCGCGAAGGCGCCAAGACCAAGGACATCACCGGTGGTCTGCCACGGGTTGCGGAATTGTTCGAGGCACGTCGCCCCAAGGATCACGCGATCATCGCCGAAATCGATGGTTACGTGCGCTTTGGCAAGGACTACAAGAACAAGCGCCGTATCGCGATTGAATCGTCCGAAGATCAGGACATCAAGGTCGAATACATGGTGCCCAAGGGCAAACACATTCCCGTCGTGGAAGGCGATTTCGTCCAGAAGGGTGACTACATCATGGATGGCAACCCGGCCCCGCACGATATTCTTGCGGTCATGGGTGTCGAGGCGCTTGCCGACTATATGATCGACGAGGTGCAGGACGTGTATCGTTTGCAAGGCGTTAAGATCAACGACAAGCACATCGAAGTCATCGTGCGCCAGATGCTCCAGAAATGGGAAATTCAGGACAGTGGTGAGACCACGCTTCTGAAAGGTGAAAACGTGGACAAGGCCGAGTTTGATGAAGCCAACGCAAAGGCAATCAAGCGCGGCGCCCGTCCGGCAACGGGCGAACCGATCCTGTTGGGTATCACCAAGGCATCGCTGCAGACCCGCAGCTTTATCTCGGCGGCGTCGTTCCAGGAAACCACGCGCGTGCTGACCGAAGCATCGGTTCAGGGCAAGCGTGACAAGCTGGTCGGCCTCAAGGAAAACGTCATCGTTGGTCGCCTCATTCCGGCGGGCACAGGTGGCGCGACCCAGAACGTGACACGCATCGCGACCGAGCGTGACAACGTCGTCATTCAGGCGCGCCGCGAGGAGGCCGAACAGGCCGCCGCATTGGCCGCACCTGTGGCCGAAGACGTTGTCGGCGGCGACGAGTTCGACTCCATGATCGTCGACACCCCCGAAAGCCGCGACGAATAAAGCGCGTCACATAAATTGAAAAAGGCCCCTGCAATCGCGGGGGCCTTTTTTTGGGCTCATACCAAACACAACAGGCGATGCTGCAATGGCATAAAGGAATGAGAATGTCTGCAACGAGCCCATTTTGACTAATGCTGCGAGTTGTACGAATGTCCGCAGTGCGGATTGAAGGATCAGCATTTGGTGAGTAAGACTGATGCATGTCTGTCGTAGTCTTTTGCCTCACTATTGCACTAGCTCTTAATGCCGTGATCGCGTTTGGTATCGCCTTCTTTTGGCAGGCAAAAGTCATATTCACTGTATTTGGGGTGTCAGACTGGGAAAGTGCGCATGTTCCGTGGAAGGCTCTGGGCAATCAGAAAAGCCCACAAAACAACTTTGGCCGCTTTATCGCAGGTGAAATATTTCCTGAGTTGCGTCGTAAGTGGCTTAGGGCAATCGCATATGTTGTGGTGAGTTTCGTAGCACTATTTTTGGTCGTGGGGTTCTTACAGGCCGTCGCTCCAGAATACCTTCCTTGAAGCGATCACTGACCGATACAACGCGGGCTGACCGGTCATTGGTCTAATCTCATTGAACGGCAACTTCGTCCCGCAAAGCCGACACCTTGTATCCGCCTATTTCTTACTCACCTCGCGCTGTTCGCTGCGTCCCGGTGTTTCACCCAACGCTCATCGGCGTGATGGTCAACGCCCTGATGCGCGCAAAGCGTTTCAACGTAGTCCGCACAGCACAGGTGATGAAGCCGCGCCACGTCGGGTAGGGCCATCGCGGCGTCGTGGATAAGATCAAAGCTTTCGGCGTATTTGTAGGCCGTGATGTCCTTGAACCCGTTACGATTGCGGGCGCGGTAGAACTGGTCGGTGTAGCGGTCTTTCAGCGCGCTGGCGCTGGGCTTGCCGCGCTTGATGTCAAAGCTTTCCTCGGAGCGGATCACATAGTGGTTCATCTGTGCGCTGACATGCGTGATCTGGTCGGGCGACAGGTGGTGGATCGGCTGATCTGTCTCGACGAATTTCTGGATCGGGCGGCCCGCCCCATCAATCCAGCGGTTTTCGGGCAAGCTGCGATCGCCATCAAAGCCGCTGGGCGCATGGGCGTTCAGACGGCGGTAGCGGGCAGGGGTCTTGAACAATGACTTGAAGGGCATGTTCACGCGCTGGCTTTCGGGGCCACGGCGGCGGAACTGGCGATGCACAAGCCCGTCATGATAGCGCTTCCAGCCGCCGGCACCGAAACACATCCAGCTAAAGCAGATGCCGGCAACATCAGTGTCGCGGCCCGCCAGGTAACTTTGGATCGTGCCATCGCCTTCGTGAAGAACCAGGAACTCATCAACATCACAGACCATCGCCCAGTCAGCATCCTGCATCAGCGGATGCGCCAGCCCGGCACGGTGCGCGGATTGCTTGGGCGGTTGCCGGTCTTCGGGGGTATGGGTGATATGGGTCAGCCAGCCTTCTTCGGCCAGCCGATCCAGCAAAGCCACCGAATGATCGGTGCAATCGTTTGTGGCGATGAGCACCTCAAATCCCAGCATGCGATACCAGCAGACCCATTCAATGATGAACGGGCCCTCGTTGCGCATCGCACCGAAAACGGTGATCTTTTCTGATCCATCGGCCATGCCACAGACAAACATGCAATTTCTCTGGCGTCCATCGCCAACCGCTGCTACCGAAAATCATGAACGCCCTTTCAGACAATATGCGCGCCGCGATTTTGATGATGCTGTCGATGTCAGCGTTCACAGTGAACGATGCGCTGATGAAGGGCGCGTCCGACGAGGTGCCGTTCTTTCAGGCGATTGCGCTGCGTGGCATGATGATTACCGCTGTGCTGGTCGTCGTCGCGCTGGTTTGGGGCAACTTTACACTGCGCGCGGCAAGACGCGATTGGGGGCTGGTATTGTTGCGCACCGCGGCCGAGGCAATTGGCACCGTGCTGTTCCTAACTGCGTTGTTCAAGATGCCCATCGCGAACCTGTCGGCCATTTTGCAAGCCCTCCCCTTGACCGTGACTTTGGCGGCGGCCCTTTTCCTGCGGGAATCCGTGGGGTGGCGGCGGTTGACGGCGATCCTTGTCGGCTTTGTCGGGGTGATCATGATCGTGCAGCCGGGCACGGACGGTTTCAGCATCTATTCCGTTCTTGGTATTGCTGCCGTCATCGCCGTTACCGTGCGCGACCTTGCCGCGCGCAAGTTGACGGCTACTGTGCCTTCGATCCTTGTGGCGCTTGTCGCCGCTGTCGGTGTAACGGCGGTGGCCCTGGTTGCGGGAACCGGCGAAACATGGGTCACACCAAGCGGCAAGGCCGTCATGCAAATGGCCGGTGCAGCGGGTTGTCTGGCTGTTGGCTACATCTCGGCCGTGACGGCGATGCGGGGCGGGGACATCGGTTTTGTTGCGCCGTTCCGCTATACCAGCCTTCTGGTCGCATTGATCCTTGGGTTCGTGTTCTTTGACGAATGGCCCAACTGGCTGACGATGCTGGGTGCTGCGATTGTCGTGGGAACGGGGCTCTTTACGCTTTACCGCGAACGCAATGCGCAAACGCCCACGATCGGCCTGCGCGTCCGCTAGCGCATGCAGGCTACCCGCTGTTGACACCTTATCCGACTCCCCCTATGAAGCGCGCACTTGGGCTGGGGTAATTCCCGTTTGTGTCCAGACATCAAAGTTGAAGTGGTCAAGATCTGGACGCCTTTATTGTCCCGATCCTCTGTATACCCACCGCACCGTTCCTCCGGTAAGGGAACGACTGCGGGTTTTTTGTGTTATGCGATCGCGTAATGCGAACCAATCGAAACGCGGACCTGCGGGGCCGCACACATGTGTAGGAACGGGGAACAAAGCCCAATGCCAACGATTCAGCAGCTGATCCGCAAACCGCGTCAGCCAAAACGTAAAGTCTCCAAGTCGCAGCACTTGGAGCAGTGTCCACAAAAACGCGGCGTTTGCACCCGTGTTTACACAACGACACCGAAAAAGCCGAACTCGGCCATGCGTAAGGTTGCCAAAGTGCGCCTGACAAATGGTTTTGAGGTCATCAGCTACATCGGCGGCGAAAGCCACAACCTTCAGGAGCACTCTGTGGTTCTGATCCGTGGCGGCCGTGTAAAAGACCTTCCCGGTGTGCGTTACCACATCCTGCGCGGTGTTCTGGATACTCAGGGCGTCAAAGACCGTAAGCAACGTCGTTCGAAGTACGGCGCGAAGCGTCCGAAGTAAGGAAAAGATAGCATGTCACGTCGTCACGCCGCTGAAAAACGCGAGATCCTGCCCGACGCCAAGTTTGGCGATAAGGTACTGACCAAATTCATGAACAACCTGATGGTTGACGGTAAGAAATCCGTCGCCGAACGGATCGTTTACAACGCATTCGACCGCGTTGAAGAAAAACTGAAAAAGTCTCCGCTGGAAGTCTTCCACGAGGGTCTTGATCTGATCAAACCATCCGTCGAAGTGCGTTCGCGCCGCGTAGGTGGTGCAACCTATCAGGTGCCCGTCGAAGTTCGCCCTGAACGCCGCGAAGCCCTGGCGATCCGCTGGTTGATTGCCGCCGCGAAAAAGCGCAACGAAAACACGATGGAAGAACGCCTTGCCGGTGAAATGCTCGATGCAGTCAACGGCCGCGGCACCGCCGTGAAAAAGCGCGAAGACACCCACAAAATGGCCGACGCGAACAAAGCGTTCAGCCACTACCGCTGGTAAGAGGAAAGCACCAAAATGGCACGCGATTATCCCCTCGCACGTTACCGCAACTTTGGCATCATGGCGCACATCGACGCGGGTAAGACCACCTGCTCGGAACGTATCCTTTTCTACACCGGCAAGTCCCACAACATCGGCGAAGTCCACGACGGCGCAGCAACGATGGACTGGATGGAGCAGGAACAGGAACGTGGCATCACGATTACCTCGGCTGCGACAACAACTTTCTGGCAGCGTCAGGAAGAACCGACCGCCGATGCGACGTCGGACACCAAGTTCCGCATGAACATCATCGACACCCCCGGCCACGTTGACTTCACAATCGAAGTTGAACGTTCGCTGGCTGTGCTTGACGGCGCGGTTGCCGTTCTGGACGCCAACGCCGGTGTTGAACCGCAGACCGAAACCGTGTGGCGTCAGGCTGACCGCTACAAGGTGCCGCGCATCGTGTTCGTCAACAAGATGGACAAGATCGGCGCTGACTTCTTCAACTGCGTTCACATGATCAAGGACCGCACAGGTGCCACACCCGCACCGATCCAGATCCCGATCGGGGCCGAGACCGAGCTGGAAGGCATGGTCGATCTGGTCACGATGAAAGAATGGGTCTGGGCTGGTGAAGACCTTGGTGCATCTTGGGAACAGCGTGAAATTCGGGACAGCCTCAAGGAGCAGGCTGCCGAATGGCGCGCCAAGCTGATCGAAACCGCCGTTGAAATGGACGACGATGCGATGGAAAACTACCTCATGGACGGCGCCGAGCCTTCCGTTGAGGAACTGCGCACGCTGATCCGCAAGGGCACGCTGGCCATCAAGTTCATCCCTGTGCTTTGTGGTTCGGCATTCAAGAACAAGGGCGTGCAGCCTTTGTTGAACGCCGTGATCGACTATCTGCCCAGCCCGCTGGACGTTGTCGATTACATGGGCTTCAAACCCGGTGACGAAACCGAAACACGTGACATCCCGCGCCGTGCGGATGATGACATGGCGTTTTCGGGCCTTGCCTTCAAAATCATGAACGACCCTTTTGTCGGCTCGCTGACCTTCACGCGCATCTATTCGGGCGTGCTCAAGAAGGGCGACACGATGCTCAACTCTACCAAAGGCAAGAAAGAGCGCGTGGGCCGGATGATGATGATGCACTCGATCAACCGCGAGGAAATCGAAGAAGCATTTGCCGGCGACATTATCGCGCTTGCAGGTCTCAAGGACACGACAACAGGGGATACCCTGTGCGACGACAAAGACCCCGTTGTTCTGGAAACGATGACGTTCCCCGATCCGGTTATCGAAATCGCCGTTGAGCCCAAGACCAAAGCCGACCAAGAGAAAATGTCGCAGGGTCTGGCCCGTCTGGCCGCCGAAGATCCGTCGTTCCGCGTGGAAACCGATCTGGAATCAGGTCAGACCATCATGAAGGGCATGGGCGAACTTCACCTCGATATTCTGGTGGATCGTCTCAAGCGTGAATTCAAGGTCGAAGCCAACATCGGTGCGCCGCAGGTTGCCTACCGCGAAACGATTTCGCGCGAAGCCGAGCACACCTATACCCACAAGAAGCAATCTGGTGGGTCAGGTCAGTTCGCCGAGGTGAAGATGATCATCACCCCGACCGAACCGGGCGAAGGTTTCTCGTTCGAAAGCCGTATCGTTGGTGGTGCAGTTCCCAAGGAATACATCCCCGGTGTCGAAAAGGGTGTGAAATCGGTTATGGATAGCGGCCCGCTGGCTGGCTTCCCCGTCATCGACTTCAAGGTCGCCCTGATCGACGGCAAGTTCCACGATGTTGAACTCCTCGGTGCTGGCGTTTGAAATCGCCGCACGTCAGTGGATGCGCGAAGCCATGAAAAAGGCCGGCGCGAAACTGCTGGAGCCTGTGATGAAAGTCGAAGTTGTGACGCCCGAAGAATATACCGGCGGCATCATCGGCGATCTGACATCGCGTCGTGGTCAGGTGACGGGTCAGGAACCTCGCGGCAACGCGGTTGCGATCAATTGCTTCGTGCCGCTGGCCAACATGTTCGGCTACATCAACACGTTGCGGTCCATGTCTTCGGGCCGTGCCAACTTTACGATGCAGTTTGACCACTACGAACCGGTTCCGTCCAACATCTCCGAAGAGATCCAGGCGAAATTCGCATAATTCAGCGGTGGGCAGCGATGCCCACCCATCCCAAAACCGTAACCTGGGCCTTGGCCCACAGCGACACAAAAATCTAAGGAGGCCACCATGGCTAAGGAAAAGTTTGCCCGCACCAAACCGCACGTGAACATCGGCACGATTGGTCACGTTGACCACGGCAAGACGACGTTGACGGCAGCGATCACGAAGTATTTCGGTGATTTTCAGGCGTATGACCAGATTGACGGCGCGCCCGAGGAGAAGGCCCGCGGGATCACGATCTCGACGGCGCACGTCGAGTATGAGACCGAGACGCGCCACTATGCGCACGTTGATTGCCCCGGCCACGCCGACTATGTGAAGAACATGATCACGGGTGCGGCGCAGATGGACGGCGCGATCCTGGTTGTGAACGCCGCTGACGGCCCGATGCCGCAAACGCGCGAGCACATCCTGCTGGGCCGCCAGGTGGGCATTCCCTACATGGTCGTTTACATGAACAAGGTCGATCAGGTTGACGACGAGGAACTTCTGGAACTGGTGGAAATGGAAATCCGCGAGTTGCTGTCGTCGTATGAATACCCCGGCGACGATATCCCGATCATCCGCGGCTCGGCGCTTGCGGCCATGGAAGGGCGCGACGAAGAGATCGGCGCGAACTCGATCAAGGCGCTGATGGAAGCTGTCGACAGCTACATCCCGACCCCTGCGCGCGCTGTTGACCAGCCGTTCCTGATGCCGATCGAAGATGTGTTCTCGATCTCGGGCCGCGGCACGGTTGTGACCGGCCGTATCGAACGCGGCGTTGTGAACGTGGGCGACGAACTGTCGATCGTGGGCATCCGCGACACGGGCAAGACGACCTGCACAGGCGTTGAAATGTTCCGCAAGCTGCTGGATCGCGGTGAAGCTGGTGACAACGTTGGTGTTCTGCTGCGCGGGATCGACCGTGACGGCGTTGAGCGTGGTCAGGTTCTGTGCAAGCCCGGTTCGGTGAACCCGCACACCAAGTTCGAGGCCGAAGCCTATATCCTGACCAAGGAAGAGGGTGGCCGTCACACGCCGTTCTTTGCCAACTACCGTCCGCAGTTTTACTTCCGCACAACGGATGTGACCGGCACGGTTGTGCTGCCCGAAGGCACGGAAATGGTGATGCCCGGCGATAACCTGAAGTTCACAGTTGAACTGATCGCCCCGATCGCCATGGAAGACGGCCTGCGCTTCGCGATCCGCGAAGGTGGCCGTACCGTCGGCGCCGGTGTTGTGTCCAAGATCATCGAGTAAAGGGCGCAAGCCCCAAGGCCGATCGAGACTAAAAAGGCCCCCGCAGAAATGCGGGGGTTTTTTGCTTTTGCAGCGAAGGACAGCATTGAGCCCTAACGGGACATAGGCGCGCATGCGCCATGCCCGACCTCGGGAGGGGCTCGCGGTTTTGTCGTGGCCGTAGTTTAAAAGTCAAACATACGCTCCATGCACAGCAGAAGTTGCAATATGCCCTCCCGTGGGGGAGGTCGGGCATGGCGCATGCGCGCCGGTTGCGATTATTGTTTACAGTTGCGCGAACAGGGGAATGTCCACTTCGTCCGCAATCCGGTCAACGAAGGAAATCCCAAACTCCCCTTGCCACACCCGCCGACTCCCCCTATAGAACCCAAATCCAACGAGGGTGCGCCGCGGCGTGCCCTTTTCCGTTGGACCAAACGACGCGACGAGGGTGCCGGATGAGCCGCTGTCCTCCTCTCCGTTGAGATCCCAAAGACAAGGGATATGCATCATGGCAGCTAGCCAGAATATTCGCATCCGTCTCAAGGCTTTTGATTACCGTGTGCTCGACGCCAGCACGCTGGAAATCGTCAACACAGCCAAGCGCACGGGTGCTTCGGTCCGGGGCCCGATCCCGCTTCCGAACAAGATCGAAAAGTTCACCGTTCTGCGTGGACCCCACATCGACAAGAAATCCCGTGATCAGTTCGAAATCCGCACGCACAAGCGTCTGCTGGATATCGTCGACCCGACACCCCAGACCGTGGACGCGCTGATGAAGCTCGACCTGGCAGCCGGTGTTGACGTCGAGATCAAGGTATAGGGGAGGCACCAGATATGTTGCGTTCCGGTATTATCGCAAAAAAGGTGGGGATGACCCGCCTGTTCATGGAAGACGGCAAGCAGATTCCTGTGACCGTTCTTCAACTCGACAAGCTTCAGGTTGTAGCCAAGCGCACCACCGAAACTGACGGCTACACAGCTGTTCAGTTGGGTGCAGGCACGGCCAAAGTGAAGCGCACAAGCCAAGCCATGCGCGGCCACTTTGCCGCTGCCAAGGTTGAGCCAAAGCGCAAGGTCGCCGAGTTCCGCGTTGCCCCCGAAAACATGATCGAGGTCGGCGAAGAAATCACTGCGAACCACTACTTTGAAGGTCAGTTCGTTGACGTGTCCGGCACGTCGATTGGTAAAGGCTTTGCCGGTGCCATGAAGCGTCACAACTTTGGCGGTCTGCGGGCCACGCACGGTGTGTCGATTTCGCACCGTTCGCACGGGTCCACCGGCCAGTGTCAGGATCCGGGCAAAGTGTTCAAAGGCAAGAAGATGGCCGGTCACATGGGTGCTGCGAAAATCACCACCCAAAACCTGCAAGTCGTGCGCACAGACGCCGACCGTGGCTTGATCATGGTCAAAGGCGCTGTTCCCGGCTCAAAGGGTGGCTGGGTTACGGTCAAGGATGCGGTGAAAAAGCCGACTCCTGAAAACGTGATCTACCCTGCTGGTCTGAAGTCCATGAAGGACGAAGCCGAGCGTTTGGCTGCCGAAGCCGCCGCCGCTGCCGCCGCCGAAGAAGAAGCCGCCGCAAAGGCTGCTGCTGAAGCGGAACAGGCTGCACTGGATGCTGCTGAAACCGAAGCTCCGGCCGCTGATGCCGCTGAAGGAGGCGAGTTTGATGAAAGCTGATGCAATCAAACTTGACGGCAAGAAAGCCGGTTCCGTTGATCTGGACGAGGCCATCTTTGGTCTTGAGCCACGCATCGACATCCTGCACCGCGTCGTGCGCTGGCAGCGTAACAACGCCCAAGCCGGCACGCACAAGGTCAAGACCCGCCGCGAGGTGAGCTATTCGACCAAGAAGATCTATCGCCAAAAGGGCACCGGCGGCGCACGCCACGGCGCGCGCTCGGCTCCGATCTTCCGTTCGGGTGGTATCTACAAGGGTCCGACCCCACGCAGCCACGGCCACGAGCTGACCAAGAAGTTCCGCAAGCTGGGTCTGCGCCACGCGCTGTCCGCCAAGCAGGCGGCTGGTGAGCTGGTCATTATCGAAGCCGCAACTTCTGCCGCGAAAACGGCAGAACTGGCCAAGCAGGTGAAAAACCTTGGCTGGAAGCGCGCCTTGATCATCGATGGTGCAACGGTAAACGAGGATTTCCTCCGCGCCGCACGCAACATCGAAGGCCTGGATATCCTGCCCACAATGGGCGCAAACGTCTATGACATCCTGCGCAGCGACACACTCGTGTTGACCAAAGCAGGGGTCGAAGCACTGGAGGCCCGTTTGAAATGAGCACCAAGGCAGAACATTACGACGTGATCCGCAAGCCGATCATCACCGAGAAAGCAACCATGGCTTCCGAAGCCAACGCCGTTGTTTTCGAAGTGTCGATCGACGCGAACAAACCAATGATCAAAGAGGCCGTCGAGACGCTCTTTGGGGTCAAGGTCAAAGCGGTGAACACCACGATTACCAAAGGCAAGTCCAAGCGCTTCCGCGGCCAACTCGGCAAGCGCAAAGACGTCAAGAAAGCCTACGTGACGCTTGAAGAAGGCAACACGATTGACGTGAGCACCGGTCTGTAAGGACTAAGCGAACGTTGGAAATTGAGAAGGCCCCTCAGTGTGAACTGTGGGGCCTTTTCTTTTGACTTCGAAGTCGATCATAATAAAGGTCAGTCGTTTTGAATTGGAGAGCCCATGGCCGAAGTTCGCAATATCACAATCGAAGAAGCCGTCAGGTTACTTGGTGGTACTGAAGGGCATTTCCTCGACTACAAAGGCAAAGATTTGAAGCCGGCGAATTTAAGCAAGACAATATCAGCATTCGCCAACGCAAGTGGCGGCGAAGTGTTCTTAGGTATTGATGAAGTAGAGGGTCTGTCGGGGAAGGAACACCATTGGAATGGATATGATGTACCAGAGTTGGCGAACGGCGTGCACCAAGTTCTGCATGATCTCGATCCGGTGGAGGCTGATATTTCGACGCAGTTTCTCATTGCAGATGAGCAACTAGGTTACGTTCTGCATATCCAAGTTGAAAAGAGCCAAAAGGTCGTTCAAGCAACGAATGGCAACGTATATGTTCGAAAAGGCGCTCAAAACCTACCTCTAACAGAAGAAGCAATTGATCGACTGAAATTCGACAAAGGTATAAAGTCATATGAGGATGAAATTCTGAATATTGACC
Source organism: Octadecabacter sp. R77987 (assembly GCF_042466115.1). NCBI lineage: Bacteria > Pseudomonadati > Pseudomonadota > Alphaproteobacteria > Rhodobacterales > Roseobacteraceae > Octadecabacter > Octadecabacter sp. R77987. The sequence continues at coordinate 2,451,867 of NZ_JAXHBQ010000001.1, forward strand.
ATGAGGAAGTCTCAAATTCTGAAACGGTAATTGAGTTCATGCTTGGTACTGTGCCGACCGGCGAACCAAGGATTTGGTTGGGAAAACAAAGACTGCTTGACGGAAATCGCCCGACAGTTGCGGGCGTATTGCTTTTCTCAGATACTCCGCAGGTGATCTTACCAAAAAGATCGGCGGTTAAGATTTTACGTTACCAAACAAAGGACGAAGCTGAGCGGGACTACTTGGCTACCGATCCCGAAACCATCGAGGGACCAGTTTACTCGCTGATTTATGACTCAGTCGAGAGAGTTCGTCAGATTATTGAGGGCATTCAGAAGGTTGGGGCGAAGGGCATGGAGGCAGTGGTCTACCCCGAAGAGGCATTGCATGAGCTGGTAACCAACGCAATTTTGCACCGTGACTATAACGTAGCCTCTGACGTTCAAATTCGCGTTTTTGACAATAGAGTCGAAATTGAGAGCCCCGGAAAGTTGCCTGGCCATGTTACCTTGTCCAACATTGCTCGAACCCAATTTGCGCGGAACCCCAAGATAGTTCGTCTGGTTAACAAATTTAACAACCCACCAAATAAAGACGTGGGTGAGGGAATCAATACAGCATTTGAAGCAATGGAAAAATTGAGGCTAAAGAAGCCCATCTTTTCAGAAACTGACGCTGGTCTTTTGGTCGTGCTGACACACGAGAGCCTAGCTTCACCAGAACAACTGGTTCTCGAATTCCTTGTTGCGAACGAGGAAATAACTAATCAGCAGGCACGCGAGCTGACGGGTATTAAGTCAGAGAACACAATGAAGAATGTCTTTTATCGCCTGCGCGATTCCGAGCAAATTGAGCAGACGCCGAAAGTGGCCGGAAAGAAGTTCTCTTGGCGGCTCGCGAACAAGGTTTAAGCACCCTTGACCCATCCCCCCATCCCCCCTATCAGACCCCATCGGCTCAGCCCCAGATTCGTCTGGGGCTTTGTTGTTGTGGTTTTGGCGGGTTGAACCCCGCCCTACGGCCACTCTGTAGGGCGGGACTTGTCCCGCCATGCAAATCAAAACGGGCACCTACGGGGGCCTATAACATCAGGGCCTCGCAAGGGGTCCGCCAAGCAAACGGAAGAAGCTAACATGGCACTTAAGTCGTATAAGCCGACGACGCCGGGCCAGCGCGGGCTGGTGCTGATCGACCGTTCGGAGCTTTGGAAAGGTCGCCCCGTCAAGGCCCTCACGCAGGGTCTGACAAAATCGGGCGGACGGAACAACACCGGACGGATCACGATGCGTCGCATCGGTGGGGGCGCAAAGCGTCTCTATCGTATCGTCGATTTCAAGCGGAACAAAATGGATGTGGCGGCCACGGTCGTGCGCATCGAATATGACCCGAACCGCACAGCCTTTATCGCACTGGTCCAATACACGGACGGCGAGCAGGCCTATATCCTCGCCCCCCAGCGCCTTGCTGTTGGTGACAAGGTGGTCGCATCGGCCAAGGCCGATATCAAGCCGGGTAACGCAATGCCGTTCAGCGGTATGCCAATCGGCACGATCATCCACAACATCGAGATGAAGCCGGGCAAAGGTGGGCAGATCGCCCGCGCCGCAGGCACCTACGCCCAGTTTGTTGGTCGTGATGGTGGCTACGCGCAGATCCGCCTGTCCTCGGGTGAACTTCGCCTCGTGCGTCAGGAATGCATGGCCACCGTCGGTGCCGTGTCCAACCCTGACAACTCCAACCAGAACCTCGGGAAAGCCGGTCGCAACCGTCACAAGGGCATCCGCCCCTCTGTGCGCGGTGTTGTCATGAACCCGGTCGATCACCCGCACGGTGGTGGTGAAGGTCGCACATCGGGTGGTCGCCACCCTGTGACACCTTGGGGTAAGCCCACGAAGGGTGCGCGCACCCGTAACAAGAACAAGGCGTCGCAGAAGCTGATCATCCGCTCGCGTCACGCTAAGAAGAAGGGGCGCTAAGAATGTCTCGTTCAGTCTGGAAAGGCCCGTTTGTGGACTCATATGTCCTCAAGAAGGCCGAAGCGTCCCGCGAAGGCGGCCGCAACGAAGTGATCAAGATCTGGTCGCGTCGCTCAACCATCCTGCCTCAGTTCGTTGGCCTGACGTTCGGCGTCTACAACGGCAAGAAGCACATCCCCGTCAACGTCACGGAAGACATGATCGGTCAGAAGTTCGGTGAATATTCGCCGACCCGCACCTATTATGGCCATGCCGCCGACAAAAAAGCGAAGCGGAAATAAGCCATGAGCAAGGATAAAAATCCCCGCCGCGTGGCTGACAACGAAGCAATGGCAAAGTCCAAGATGCTTCGCACGTCGCCGCAGAAACTTAACCTCGTCGCAGCGATGATCCGCGGCAAGAAAGTCGACAAGGCCCTTACGGACCTGACTTTCTCCAAAAAGCGGATCGCGGCAGATGTGAAGAAGTGCCTTCAGTCCGCCATCGCCAACGCCGAAAACAACCACAACCTGGATGTTGATGAACTGGTCGTCGCCGAAGCCTATGTTGGCAAGAACCTGACCATGAAGCGCGGTCGTCCGCGCGCACGTGGCCGGTTTGGCAAGATCATGAAGCCCTTTGCAGAGCTTACAATCACAGTCCGTCAGGTCGAGGAGCAAGCGTAATGGGTAACAAAGTAAACCCCGTCGGCATGCGTCTTCAGGTCAACCGTACCTGGGACAGCCGCTGGTATGCAGACACCAAGGACTTTGGTGATCTGCTGCTGGAAGACATCCGCATGCGCGAGTTCATCAAGAAGGAATGCTACCAAGCTGGCGTTTCCCGCGTGATCATCGAGCGTCCGCACAAAAAGTGCCGTGTGACAATCCACACTGCACGTCCCGGCGTCATCATCGGCAAGAAAGGCGCAGATATCGAAACCCTGCGCAAGAAGCTGGCGGCGATGTCCGAAAGCGAACTGCACCTCAACATCGTTGAAGTGCGCAAGCCCGAGTTGGACGCGCAACTGGTTGGCGAAAGCATTGCACAGCAGCTTGAGCGCCGTGTGTCCTTCCGCCGTGCCATGAAGCGCGCCGTGCAGAACGCCATGCGTATGGGTGCCCTTGGTATCCGTGTGAACCTTGCCGGCCGTCTTGGTGGCGCGGAAATCGCGCGGACCGAATGGTATCGTGAGGGGCGCGTGCCGCTTCACACGCTGCGTGCCGACATCGATTACGCACACGTCGAAGCGATGACTGCCTATGGCATCATCGGGATCAAGACCTGGATCTTCAAAGGCGAGATCATGGAACACGATCCACAGGCGCGTGACCGTAAGCAACAGGAACTCCAGGATGGCCCAACACCTCGCGGTGCTGGCGGCCGTCGCTGATCGGAGGACTAGGATATGCTGCAACCAAAACGCACCAAATTCCGCAAGATGCACAAAGGCCGGATCAAGGGTCAGGCCAAGGGCGGCTCTGATCTGAACTTTGGCACATACGGCCTCAAGGCGGTTGAACCTGAACGTGTGACCGCACGCCAGATCGAAGCCGCACGCCGTGCCATGACGCGCCACATGAAGCGTCAGGGCCGTGTCTGGATCCGTATCTTTCCGGACCTGCCTGTCACCTCCAAGCCCATCGAAGTGCGTATGGGTAAAGGTAAAGGCTCGGTCGATTTCTGGGCCTGCAAGGTCAAGCCCGGCCGCGTGATGTTCGAGATTGACGGCGTCAGCGAAGACATCGCCCGCGAGGCCCTGCGCCTTGCCGCGATGAAGCTGCCCGTCAAGACCCGCACAATCGTCCGCGAAGACTGGTAAAAAGGTGGGTGGGTTGAAACCCTCCTTACCGACAGATCGTAAAGTGGGTTTGAACCCACTCCTGAAATAAAAAAACCCCCGCCGAGAAATCGGCGGGGGTTTTGTCGTCGATCGGGGGCGTTGTTGTTTGCGGAAGCTCAGGTTGCCAGTTGCGCGAAATGTGGCTCCTTACCGCAGCGCTGCCCGCAAATCAGCCATCAGCCCGTCACGATCTGTTTTGATCCGGTGCAAAAGGTCGTCGGGGGCACCCGCGATCAATGCGGTCCCATCCGGATAGCTATCGTATTTCGCACTCCACGCGATCATTTCCAGAATAACGGGCAGCATGTCTGCGCCCTTAGCCGTCAATTCATAGGCTTTGCGGGGCGAGTTTGCGCGCGTTGGAACCTTAGCGATCAGACCGGCGGCGTCCAATTTCTCAAGCCGGTCGGCCAGAATATTCGTTGAAATCTTTTCGTGGGATTTCAGAAAATCGCCATAGGTGCGTTTGCCACGAAAAAGCATGTCGCGCAGAATCACAAGGCTCCATTTGTCGCCGATCACATCAAGCGCAAAGACGACAGGGCATTTTCCACTCACTCTATTCATGTGGTGCTAATGTCGTATTAACTTGCAAACAGCAAGCAAATTCGGCAATGTGAAATTTACTTGCATTTCGCAAGCAAGGAAAATTTCATGGCGCGTATTCTTGTTCTCCTGATCACCCTCATGCTCTCGGGTCGCATGATGACCTTGGCATTTATTCATCGCGCAGGCGCGGGCGGTGATGGCGATCCTCCCTTGGCTTGGCTCATGCCCTTGATCGGCGACGCGGTGATTGGGATTGGTGGGCTCTTGATTGCCTACCTGCTTGCAAGACACACAGGTCTTTGGGTTTGGACCGCCGCGATGATCTGGAACGCCCTCGGGATATGGGACGCGATGTCGGCCTATATCGTGCACCTGACAACGCCGTGGCCCACGTTCTTTATGATCCAGGTGTTTGGCGGCGCAATGTTTTTTATGGCCGCTGCAATGCATGCGTTCCTTATAGTTTTGTTACTACGCGAACCTGTCAAACGCCATTACCTTGGCATTGCTCCAAGGACCGCGACCGCCCCTAGCGCGACCGATGCTGCTTGAGCCCATAAAACCGCAACCGTTGGCGCACCCCTTCGGGTTCCAGATGCAGGTATTTCCCCTTTGAGAAATAGCTGCCATCCAGCGCCAAGCCCGCCTTGATTAGTTCTGCTCCGATATCAGTGCCGTCAGGCAAATAGCAGGTGCCGACCAGCCGGTCATAGGATGTCTCGCCCGTCAGATCGACGTGGATCGTTTTGCCCTTGCAGATATTGACCATCGCCCACTTTGATTTTTGCCCCCAAGGTTCGTCGAGTTCCGGTGCGTCGATCCCCGCCAGCCGTATCTTGATGCGGTCAATGGCAATCGTGTCACCGTCGATGACCCACGCGCGCCCGACCAGTTTGCGGGACGCGGGGATGGGCGGCGGTGGCGCATGATCGGGGCGTTGGGGCAGGCGCTTGGACGCACGTGCATGTTCACGTTCAGCTTGGCTGCGAAGTGAACTCTCGTTCGGGCGGGTTAGCGGCGGAATTTTCCGTTGCCGGTTGGTGCGAGCCGCGGGCCGATGACGGTGCTTTGCATTTCGGCGCGGGGTCGATGCCCCAACCAGATAGGCGATAACGGCGGCAAGAACCACAGCAACAATGATAACTTCCATCGGGTCCGTCTAACCATAGCCTACAATTGCTTTAGACTTGCAAACCGATGCATCGCTGACAACCCTTGCGTGAAAAAGCCCCGTGCGGGTGTGGCCTTACCCCTCAATACTCCAGATCTGCGCCATGCCGCTTTCAAATCGCGCCCATGTCATCGTCGCCCGGTTGCCTGCGTGACCTTCGTAATAGGACGTGCCATCGGGCAGGGGCAGCCCGGCCCAGATGCGGGCGAGGTTGTGCATGAAATCGACACGGTCCAGCGTGCCAGCCTCGAACCGGTGCAGGCCGGCGTCTTGCAACAACACCAACGCCAAACGGTCCTGCACGGCGGCAATGAACGGGGTGTCCGGCCCCATTCCTTGTCCATCCGCCAACCTCCGCAGGGTGCTGGGAATGAACTGATAGCGTCCGATCGCGTGGGGCTGTCCGGGGGTGGCCTCGATCCAGTCGTAAATCTCGCCCAAGGTCAGCTGCGTGGGTGGGGCAGGGGGGCGGATGCGCGCGCCGTGTTGCACGGCGTCATAGCCTGCGGGTCCGGCCTCGGCCTGTGCGATCAGGGTTAACAGTTGCGCTGTGGGCGATGTGCGCAATGCAGGCGGCACCACGACACGGGCCTGCACGGGGGCGAACATGCCAGTGCCAGCACCACCGAACAGGCTGGCCGTGGCGGGCTGCACCGCACCACGCGCCCCCATCGGGAACAGCGAGCCAACCTCGGCCCGCGCCGCGGTGCCCAGGCACAGCACGCATACCATCCAGAAAATCCGCAACGCCATTCTGGCCCCTTCGCATGATGAACGGGGCAGTTATGGCGGGGAAATCGTTGACGAAAGGTGTGGCGCGGGCATCGAAACCCGTCGGATTTTAGGCAAAGCGCATGTAAGGTGGGACAGGTCCCACGTTACTTATTCCCAGCGGTAATTGAAGCTGACCGAAATGCGGTCGTCCTCGGACATGTTCATCGGGACTTCGTGGCGCAGCCAGCTTTCCCACAGCAGCACATCGCCGACAGCAGGCGCCACATAGATGAACTGGCGCATTTCCTCGCGCGCGTCTTTCAGGCGGGCAGGGGCGGCCATCATCATCTGGCTGCGCGGGTCTTCCAGTTTCAACGCGCTCGCGCCTTCGGGCATGGCAACGTAGGTCGTGCCGCTCACCACGGAATGGGGATGGATGTGGCTGGTGTGAATGCCGCCTTCGGGCAGGATATTGATCCACAGATCCTCAAGCACCAGCTTGCGCCCGTCCAGATCAAATTCCGCGTCCTTGGCGAATGCCGCCACATGGGCATCAAGCGATGTCACCAGATCGGCAAAGATCGGAAACCGCCACGGCAAATCGGTGAGGGACGCATAAGAGGTATAGCCGGCATAGCCATTCGCCTCGCACCATTCCTGCCCCGCCGCGTCATCCTCGGCGATGGAATAGCAGGAGGTTTCCATCTCGGCAGGATCAATCGGCTCGCCGTGTTCGGAAAGGGCTGCGTGGTAAAGGCGGGTCACAAAGAGGGATTTGATTTGAGTCATGAGGTCTGATAGCGCATGCAAAAGGCGGTGGCGAGTAGCGGATTGCATTGCCCAAGCACAGCTTGGGTAGCGCCCGAACCGCCCCCACGAGGCGGGTGCTTCTCGCCCACGCCTCGGTTCGGGCGCGACAAGGCGGCAAAGCCCAGTCAAATAACACCCTTGCCACACCCGCCAAACCCCCCTATACGGCGCACTTCTACCCCCTCCATCGGGATTCGGGTGACGCTTTCGCGCGGCCTGCCGGTGATGTTGAAAAGGAAATATGGCATGAACGCCAACGAACTGCGTGACAAGACGCCCGATCAGCTTCGGGAAGAGCTTGCCAATCTGAAAAAAGAAGCCTTCAACCTGCGTTTTCAGCAGGCAACTGGCGCGATCGAAAACTCGTCGCAGATGCGCAAGGCGCGTCGCAATGCGGCCCGTGTCAAAACCATTCTGAACGAAAAAGCGGCCGCCGCCGCCAAGGAGGCTTAATCAATGCCTAAGCGTATCCTGTCCGGTGTCGTCACCAGCAACCAGAACGAACAGACCGTCACCGTGTCTGTTGAACGTCGTTTCAAGCACCCGCTGCTTCACAAGACTGTCCGCAAGTCCAAGAAGTATCGCGCCCACGACGAAAAGAACGCCTTCAACGTTGGCGACACAGTCCGCATTCAGGAATGTGCCCCCAAGTCGAAAACCAAACGCTGGGAAGTCATCGCCTAATAGCGCGACTGTCCAGTTCAAGTGAAACCCTGGGGCCGACCATTGGTCCCCAAAGGTCCGGAGAAAACAAATGATCCAGATGCAGACCAACCTGGATGTTGCTGACAACAGCGGCGCGCGCCGTGTTCAGTGCATCAAGGTTCTCGGCGGTTCGCACCGCCGGTATGCGTCGGTTGGTGATATCATCGTCGTTTCGGTGAAAGAAGCCATCCCGCGCGGCCGTGTTAAGAAGGGTGACGTCCGCAAGGCCGTCGTCGTTCGCACCGCCAAAGAAGTTCGTCGTGATGACGGCACAGCAATCCGCTTCGATAGCAACGCCGCTGTGATCCTGAACAACAACAACGAGCCGATCGGCACCCGTATCTTCGGGCCAGTTGTGCGTGAACTTCGCGGCAAGAACTTTATGAAGATTATCTCGCTCGCTCCGGAGGTGCTCTGATGGCTGCGAAACTCAAAAAAGGTGACAAGGTCATCGTGCTGGCCGGCAAGGACAAGGGTCAAACAGGCGAAATCTCGTCCGTGAACCCCCAGACCGGCAAAGCAGTTGTATCGGGCGTGAACATCGCGATCCGTCACACCAAGCAATCCCAGACTGACCAAGGTGGTCGCGTGCCGCAGGCAATGCCGATCCAGCTGTCCAATCTGGCAATCGTTGACAAGAACGGCAAAGCGACCCGCGTCGGCTTCAAGATGGACGGCGACAAGAAAGTCCGTTTTGCCAAGACAACAGGGGATGTGATCTGATGCTTGATACCGCAACCTACACCCCGCGTCTGAAGACCGTTTTCAAGGACAGCATCAAGGCTGCCATGAAAGAGGAATTCGGCTACAAGAACGACATGCAGATCCCGCGTCTGGACAAGATCGTCCTGAACATCGGCGCAGGCGCTGAAAGCGTGAAGGACTCCAAAAAGGCCAAGTCGGCCCAGGAAGACCTGACCGCAATCGCCGGTCAAATGGCTGTCATTACAAAGGCAAAGAAATCCATCGCTGGTTTCCGCGTCCGTGAAGACATGCCACTGGGTGCCAAGGTGACCCTTCGTGGTGACCGCATGTATGACTTCCTTGATCGTCTGGTCACCGTCGCAATGCCCCGTATCCGTGACTTCCGCGGCATTTCGGGAAAATCGTTCGATGGGCGTGGCAACTATGCCATGGGCATGAAGGAACACATCGTCTTCCCCGAAATCAACTTTGATAAAGTTGATGAGAACTGGGGTCTCGATATCGTCATCTGCACAACGGCCCAGACCGACGCAGAAGCCAAAGCGCTGTTGAAGCATTTCAACATGCCGTTCAACAGCTAAGGGATCAGAAACCATGGCTAAGAAATCAATGATCGCACGCGAAAAGAAGCGCGAAAAGCTGGTGGCGAAATACGCTGCCAAGCGCGCCGCTTTGAAAGAAATCGCGAAAGATGAAAGCAAGACAATGGAAGAGCGGTTCACCGCCCGCCTGAAGCTTGCAAAACTGCCGCGGAATTCCTCTGCGGTGCGTCTGCACAACCGCTGCCAGCTTACCGGGCGTCCACACGCCTACTACCGTAAGCTCAAAGTCAGCCGGATCGCGCTGCGGGACCTTGGCTCGAATGGCCAAATCCCCGGCATGGTCAAGTCAAGCTGGTAAGGGAGATCAGATAAATGAACGATCCTATCGGTGATATGCTGACCCGCATCCGCAACGGTCAAATGCGTGGCAAGTGCACGGTGGCGACCCCTGCTTCCAAGCTGCGCGCTTGGGTTCTGGATGTGCTGGCAGACGAAGGCTATATCCGCGGCTACGAAAGCAGCACGGACGTCAACGGCCACCCGGCTTTTGACATCAGCCTGAAATACTATGAAGGCACTCCTGTCATTCGCGAACTCAAGCGGGTCTCGAAACCCGGTCGTCGCGTTTACATGGGCGTCAATGACATCCCTTCGGTCCGTCAGGGCCTGGGTGTGTCGATTGTCTCCACCTCGAAGGGTGTGATGTCGGATGCGAATGCACGTGCGGCCAAAGTTGGCGGCGAAGTGCTTTGCACAATCTTCTAAGGAGAGCGTAATGTCTCGTATTGGCAAAAAGCCGGTCGATCTGCCCTCCGGGGTTGAGGCGAAAGTCTCCGGTCAGACCATCGAAGTCAAAGGCCCAAAGGGCACCCGTAGCTTTACCGCAACGGACGATGTCACGATCACTGTCAACGACGGTGCCGTGAGCGTTGATCCACGCGGCAAATCCAAGCGCGCGCGCCAGCAGTGGGGCATGTCCCGCACGATGGTCAGCAACCTTGTGACGGGTGTGTCCACGGGCTTCACCAAAGAGCTTGAGATCAACGGTGTGGGGTATCGCGCGCAGATGCAGGGCAACACCCTCAAGCTGTCGCTGGGCTATTCCCACGAGGTCAATTTTGAGGTGCCTGACGGCGTGACCGTCACCGCCCCCAAGCAGACCCAGGTGATCGTGGAAGGTATCGACCAACAGCTTGTTGGCCAGGTTGCGGCAAACATCCGCGAATGGCGCAAACCCGAGCCCTACAAGGGCAAAGGCATCAAGTATGTGGACGAATACATCTTCCGCAAAGAAGGCAAGAAGAAGTAAGGAACGCACAGATGGCAAACACGAAAAGACAGTTGTTCATCAAACGCCGCATGCGCGTTCGGAACAAACTTCGCAAGGTGAACGCCGGGCGTCCGCGCCTGTCGGTCCACCGCTCAAGCAAGAATATCAGCGTGCAGCTGATCGACGATGTGAACGGCGTCACACTCGCCTCGGCGTCTTCTCTCGAGAAGGCATTGGGCGTGGTTGGCAAGAACAACGTCGAAGCAGCCGCCAAGGTTGGTGCAGAGATCGCAAAGCGTGCGAAAAAGGCCGGCGTGTCCGAAGCCTATTTCGACCGTGGCGGTTTCCTCTTTCACGGCAAGGTCAAGGCTTTGGCCGAAGCTGCCCGCGAAGGTGGTTTGAAGATCTAAAAGGTAACGTGGGTCAAGACCCACCTTACGACCCTGCGAGGGGCGGCAACGCCCCTCCGATGATCCGGGCCACGGACCTTATCCGGGGCACCGCGATTGAAACAACCGGCGCAAGCCACCAAATTTAGGAGGGCCACATGGCTCGTGATCCACAACAACGCGGGAACCGTCGTGACCGCGACGAGACCCCAGAATTCGCCGATCGCCTAGTCGCGATCAACCGTGTGTCCAAGACCGTCAAGGGTGGTAAGCGTTTCGGCTTTGCAGCACTTGTCGTCGTGGGCGACCAGAAAGGCCGCGTCGGCTTTGGCAAGGGTAAGGCCAAGGAAGTTCCCGAAGCGATCCGCAAGGCAACTGAAGCTGCCAAGCGCAACATGATCCGCGTGCCCCTGCGCGAAGGCCGCACCCTGCACCACGACATGAACGGTCGTCACGGTGCCGGTAAGGTCGTCATGCGCACAGCCCCGGAAGGGACCGGAATCATCGCCGGTGGTCCGATGCGTGCGGTGTTCGAAATGCTGGGCGTCAAGGACGTTGTGTCGAAATCCATCGGTTCGCAGAACCCTTACAACATGATCCGCGCAACACTGGACGGCCTGACGAAAGAAACGTCGCCCCGCTCGGTTGCACAGCGTCGTGGTAAGAAGGTCGCTGACATTCTTGGCAACAAGACCGAAGAAGCCCCCGCGGCAGAAGCGTAAGGAACCGGAACAATGGCAAAAACGATCGTCGTCAAACAGATCGGCTCTCCGATCCGCCGCCCCGCCAAACAGCGCGCAACGCTGGTTGGCCTTGGCCTGAACAAAATGCACCGCACCCGCGAGCTGGAAGATACACCTTCCGTCCGCGGCATGGTCGACAGCATCCCTCACATGGTGAAAATCATCGAAGAAAAGGGGTAAAGTGGGTCAAGACCCACGTTACTGCTGAGATTTGAAGCGCCCCGCAGGAAACTGCGGGGCGTTTTTGTTATTCGGGAGTGAAGCCGATCAGCGACCAAAGCAAATTGCGGGCCTCTTCCCAAAGCTCATCTTCATCCGATGAGATATAATCTAGGGCACGATACAACCGAACTGTTGCCCCATTGGTATCCCCTTCGTGAATCAAGCACTTTGCCTCTTCGACCCATGCCCGATTTCGTTGCCTTATTAGGTTGTTGGATGCGCTTTCCGCTCCGACTAACACATTAATCAGCATCCTATTTCGCGCAATCGTTTCTTGGTCGTCGCGTCGCGCATTGTAGTAAGGTTCGTTTCCCTGCCTAAGGATATTTGATATCCGATTTGCAGCGTCAGAAAAGGCTACGATGAGAGGGAGAGCAACCTCACAATCTCCCGCATCCACTGCCGTTATATAGGCGTCTTCCATCGCCTCAATGTCGGAAAGTGTGATGGCCCCTTGCCCCTCTTCAAACAGTTCATATCTGGACAGGTCAGTTTGGTCAGCGTCTACCGCGCTAAATTCTTGCGAGATTGCTGGGGGAACAGCAGAAACTAGTGCGATGGCTGAGAAGAGCATGAACTTCATTGGCATATCCTATTTTAAGATAGCTACTAGAAAAACAGTTACTGAATGATTTGAAAAGTAGAATACACGCATAGCGCGTTTGAATTGCCCAATCTTTGATTGGGCAGCGCCCGAACCGCCCCCACGGGGCGGGCGCTTTGCCCCCACCACTCGGTTCGGGCGCGACACCCGTGACGTTGCGCTTGTCATGGCAGCGCAACTCTCTTATACGCCGCTAGTCCGCACATCCGTGCCGACTCGAAACCGCAAAGCCGTGTTTGCCCACTCCGTCGCTGGAGGGCAGTTCCGGCAAGGAGAAGCGACAATGGTTAAGTTGAACGAACTGCGCGATAATGACGGCGCAACAAAACCCCGCAAGCGTATCGGCCGTGGTCCCGGTTCCGGCACAGGTAAAACTGGTGGCCGTGGTATCAAGGGTCAGAAATCCCGCTCGGGTGTGGCGATCAAAGGTTACGAAGGCGGGCAGATGCCCCTCTACCAGCGTCTTCCAAAGCGTGGCTTTAACAAGCCGAACCGCAAGAAGTTCGCTGTGATCAACCTTGGTCTGATCCAGAAATTCATCGACGAAAAGAAAATCGACGCGAAAAAGGATATTGACGAGGATGCGCTGATCGCCTCCGGTCTGGTCCGTCGCAAGCTGGACGGTATCCGCGTTCTGGCCAAAGGCGAAGTCACGTCGAAAGTCACGATTTCGGTCACTGGTGCCTCTAAAGGCGCGGTCGAGGCCGTTGAAAAAGCCGGCGGTAAGCTGGTTGTGACAGCCCCAACCGCAGAAGCGGCGGAATAACAGGTTGTGAGCGGCCCTTTGGGTCACTACATCCTTCTTTAAGTTTTCCTAACGCCGCCACTCGGGGAACCGTCTGGCGGCGTTCTTGATTAAAAAAGAGAGCCCGTAATGGCATCAGCAGCAGAGCAAATGGCATCCAACATGAGCTGGGGGGCCTTTGGTAAGGCGACCGAGCTGCGCCAGCGCATCCTTTTTACCCTTGGCCTTTTGATCGTTTACCGCCTTGGCACATATATCCCCGTGCCGGGCATCGACACGATCGCGCTGCAATCCTTTATGGAAGACGCAGCGGCGGGCATTGGCGGCATCCTGTCGATGTTCACAGGCGGCGCGCTGTCACGGATGGGTATCTTTGCCTTGGGCATCATGCCCTACATCTCGGCCTCGATCATCGTGCAGTTGCTGGGGTCCATGTGGGAACCGCTCAAGCAGCTTAAGAAAGAGGGCGACGCGGGCCGCAAAAAGCTGAACCAATACACACGCTACGGCACCGTGGTGCTGGCAACTTTCCAGGCCTATGGCCTTGCGGCTTCCCTTGAAGCCGGTGAACTGGCGTCCGATCCGGGTCTCTATTTCCGTATGGCTTGCGTGATTACGCTTGTGGGCGGCACGATGTTCCTGATGTGGCTGGGTGAACAGATCACCGCGCGCGGTATCGGCAACGGCATTTCGCTGATCATCTTTGTTGGCATTATCGCCGAAATCCCCGCTGCGATTGCGCAGTTCCTGTCGCAAGGGCGGTCCGGTGCGATCAGCCCCGCTGTGATTGTTGGGGTGATCCTGATGGTGATTGTGACGCTTGCCTTTGTGGTCTTTATGGAACGGTCTTTGCGCAAGATCCACATTCAGTATCCACGCCGTCAGGTCGGGATGAAGGTCTATGACGGTGGGTCTTCGCACCTGCCCATCAAGGTCAACCCCGCCGGCGTGATCCCTGCGATTTTCGCAAGCGCGTTGCTTTTGTTGCCAACGACCCTGTCCACGTTCAGCGGCGGCCAGACCGGCCCTGTGATGTCGTGGCTGCTGGCCTACTTTGGCCCCGGACAGCCGCTTTATCTGTTGTTCTTTACGTCGATGATCGTGTTCTTCACCTACTTCTACACCAAGGAAGTTGCGTTCAAGACCGAGGAAGTTGCCGACAACCTCAAGAACCAGAACGGGTTTGTCCCCGGTATCCGTCCGGGCAAGCGCACGGCGGAATATCTTGACTATGTCGTGACCCGTGTGCTGGTCCTTGGGTCGGGTTACCTTGCGTTAGTTTGTCTCATGCCCGAGATTTTGCGTTCGCAGCTGGCCATTCCGTTCTACTTTGGCGGCACGTCGGTCCTGATCATCGTGTCCGTGGGTATGGATACGATCCAGCAGATCCAATCGCATCTGTTGGCGCACCAATACGAAGGGCTGATTGAAAAATCTCAGCTGCGCGGCAAGCGTGGCGGCAAGAACAAGACAAAGGGACCATCACGCCGATGAATATCATTCTTCTTGGACCGCCGGGCGCGGGTAAAGGCACACAAGCACGCATCCTTGTCGATGAACGTGACATGGTGCAGCTTTCCACCGGCGACATGCTGCGCGCCGCCCGCACCAGCGGCACGGCCATGGGCAAGAAGGTTGCCGATGTCATGGACCGCGGCGAGTTGGTCACCGATGAAATCGTCATCGGCCTGATCCGTGAACAGCTTGAGGATACGTCCCACGCGGGCGGTTTCATCTTTGACGGCTTCCCGCGCACGCTTGCGCAGGCCGATGCCTTGGGCGCCTTGCTGGCGGACATGGGTCACAAGCTGGATTGTGTGATCGAAATGCAGGTGGATGATGATGCCCTTGTGGCCCGCATCACCGCCCGTTCAACCTGCGGCAATTGTGGCGAAGTTTACAACGACGCAACCAAGCCTTGGCCCGCTGACGGCAAGTGTTCCAACTGCGGCGGCACCGACCAGACCCGCCGCGCGGACGACAACGAAGAAAGCCTGAAAACCCGCCTGCTGGCCTATTACAAACAGACCAGCCCGCTGATTGGGTATTACTATGCCAAGGGTGATCTGAAGTCGGTTGATGGGCTTGGGTCGATGGAGGCTGTTGCGGCTGCGATCAAGGGCGCTTTGGGTTAAGCAAACAAAGGCGGGTAGGGGCCTTGACGCCCCCGTCATCCCCCCCTAAACAGCCCCATCCTGCAAAGGAATCAATTTGCGGTTTACGGGTCGCCCCCAGACAATCGCAAGACACCTCGATATGACGCAGCCCGGCGCCGATAGGTCCGGGCTTCCGTTGTGAAAAAAGGGTCTGGAATGACGGACCCGCAACGAAAAGGAATTGCACACGTGGCACGTATTGCCGGCGTAAACATCCCGACTGCAAAGCGGGTTCCAATCGCCCTCACATATATCACCGGTATCGGCACAACTTCGGCAGAGGCAATCTGCGAAGCCGTTAAGATCGACGTTACCCGTCGCGTCAACGAACTGTCCGACGCCGAAGTTCTGGCCATCCGCGAGCACATCGACGCCAACTATACCGTCGAAGGCGATCTGCGCCGCGAAACCCAGATGAACATCAAGCGTCTGATGGACCTTGGCTGCTACCGTGGCCTGCGCCACCGTCGCAACCTGCCCGTCCGCGGTCAGCGCACCCACACCAACGCTCGCACACGCAAAGGCCCCGCTAAGGCCATTGCCGGCAAGAAGAAATAAGGGAGGGTCTGACCAATGGCACGCGATACCAAACGCACCAAAAAGAAGGTCTCCAAGAACATCGCCGCAGGCGTTGCTCATGTGAACTCTTCTTTCAACAACACAAAAATC
The DNA here is from genome assembly GCF_042466115.1 of Octadecabacter sp. R77987. Lineage (NCBI taxonomy): Bacteria > Pseudomonadati > Pseudomonadota > Alphaproteobacteria > Rhodobacterales > Roseobacteraceae > Octadecabacter > Octadecabacter sp. R77987. The sequence goes on from NZ_JAXHBQ010000001.1 coordinate 2,467,641, forward strand.
CTGATCTCGGACGTGCAAGGCAATGCCATCGCATGGTCGTCGGCTGGCACAATGGGTTTCAAAGGGTCGCGTAAATCGACACCTTATGCTGCCCAGATGGCTGCCGAAGACGTTGCCAAGAAAGCGCAAGACCACGGCGTGAAAACGCTTGAAGTCGAAGTGCAGGGTCCCGGTTCCGGCCGTGAATCCGCATTGCGCGCCCTGGCTGCTGCAGGATTTAACGTCACATCCATCCGCGATGTGACACCGATGGCCCATAACGGTTGCCGTCCGCCCAAGCGCCGTCGCGTCTAAGCACCAGTATTTGGCTGGGGTCGTGCATTTTTGCGCGGCCCCAGTCCGTCATTTTGAAACCTCGGGCGTTTGCCTTTTTTGGACATGAAAGGTGAACAAGGATGGAGGGACGTATGATCCACAAGAATTGGGCTGAGCTCATCAAACCTACGCAGTTGGACGTCAAGCCGGGCAATGACCCGACCCGTCAGGCAACTGTGACCGCCGAACCGCTGGAACGCGGCTTTGGTCTGACCCTTGGCAACGCACTGCGCCGTATCCTGATGTCATCGCTGCAAGGCGCGGCCATCACGACCGTGCAGATCGACAACGTGCTGCACGAATTCTCCAGCGTTGCTGGCGTGCGTGAAGACGTGACCGACATCGTGTTGAACCTCAAGGGTGTCGCGATCCGCATGGAAGTCGAAGGCCCCAAGCGTCTTTCCGTTCAGGCCAAAGGCCCGGGCGTTGTGACTGCTGCCGACATTTCCGAAAGTGCGGGCATCGAGGTGCTGAACAAGGATCACGTGCTGTGCCACCTTGACGAAGGCGCCGACCTTTACATGGAACTGACCGTCAATACCGGTAAGGGCTATGTCTCGGCCGACAAGAACAAGCCCGAAGATGCGCCCATCGGCATGATGGCCATCGACGCGATCTATTCGCCGGTCAAGAAAGTCAGCTATGACGTGCAGCCGACCCGCGAAGGTCAGGTTCTGGACTATGACAAGCTGACCATGAAAGTCGAAACCGACGGGTCCATCACGCCCGATGACGCCGTGGCATTCGCCGCACGCATCCTGCAAGACCAGCTGTCGATCTTCGTGAACTTCGACGAGCCGGAAAGCGCGCAAGCCCAGTCCGACGACGATGGATTGGAGTTCAACCCGCTGCTGCTCAAGAAAGTTGACGAGCTTGAACTGTCGGTCCGTTCGGCCAACTGCCTCAAGAACGACAACATCGTTTACATCGGCGATCTGATCCAGAAAACCGAAGCAGAAATGCTGCGCACACCCAACTTTGGCCGCAAGTCCTTGAACGAGATCAAGGAAGTGCTATCGGGCATGGGTCTGCACCTTGGCATGGACGTTGAAGACTGGCCGCCGGACAACATCGAAGATCTGGCGAAAAAGTTCGAAGACCAGTTCTAAGGAAAGCGTAAGGTGGGTCTTGACCCACCTTACCTCACGACCCGGGCATGGTGCCCCAATAACGGAGCTGGCGTCTACGCAGCGCACAGCCCACCCTAACACAAAATGGAGACTTCATCATGCGTCACGCACGTGGTTACCGCCGCCTCAATCGCACCCATGAACACCGCAAGGCGCTGTTCGCGAACATGGCAGGCTCGCTCATCGAACATGAGCAAATCAAAACAACTTTGCCCAAGGCAAAGGAACTCAAGCGCATCATCGAAAAGATGATCACGCTGGGCAAGCGCGGCGATCTGCACGCGCGCCGTCAGGCTGCATCGCGACTCAAGCAGGACATGCACGTTGCCAAGCTGTTTGAAGTGCTTGGGCCCCGCTACAAGGACCGCAATGGTGGTTATGTGCGCGTTCTCAAGGCCGGCTTCCGCTATGGTGACATGGCACCGATGGCGATCATCGAATTTGTTGATCGTGACGTGAACGCCAAGGGTGCCGCCGACAAGGCCCGCCTTGAGGCAGAGGAAGCCGCAGAATAATCCTGCCGCCCTCCATGGAATCAGAAAAGCCCCGCCTACCGGTCGGGGCTTTTTCTTTGCGCGCCATCACGACGAGAGCGGCGGAGAGCGCAGATACACGTCTGTTTCGTCGTCCTCATCCAGTGCATCACCATCTTCTTGCGGCGAATCCGCGCCCAGATAAGCGACCAGCTGATCAACCCCCACTTTGCCGAGTGCTGTAATCCGTTCCAACAAATCCTGATCTGATGTCTGCACCTGTTACTCCTTTGATTTCCAACACTTCGGCTTACAATTTAAGGTTGACTGAATTTGATGCAACTTGTCTAAAAGGACATGTCTTTACGTTCCGGAATCGATCTTAAAACTGAAGAATTGGCCCGTTTGGCGCCAAAAGGGTTCTTCTTTGCGTTGCATATCCGTTTTGCCTTGCCGCTATTGCACCATCAAACCTTTCCCGAAGGCTGGACCGACCTTTACACCGAAGAAGCCTTTGCGTTGCGTGACCCGATTATTGCCTGGGGGTTTAGCGAACTTGGCACCGCGCGCTGGAGCGAGATCGAGATACCGGATCCGTTTGACATTCTGGGACAAGCCCGTGAATTCGGCATGGTCTATGGACTGGCCGTGTCCTGTGGCCCTATGAAATCCCGCACGATTGCATCTGCCTGCCGTGACGACCGTGAATTTAATGATGATGAGATCGGCGCATTTGCCGAACAGATTTCGCACCTACACGACATAACCGAACCACCAGAGTCGCTTACCAAAGCGCAAATCGAAGCCCTACGGTGTATTGCCGAGGGAGATCGTCACGCAGCTGCCGCCGCACGATTGAATATCTCAGAAAGCGCCCTCAAGGCGCGGCTTTCATCCGCCAGGACGAGTCTGCTCGCTCGCACCACGGCCGAAGCCATCCAACGCGCACGGGACAACAGACTGCTTTAACATCTCCTCTCTAAGATATGCCGGCGGGTTAGTTTTCCTAACTTTGCTGGAGGAAATGATGCAAAGCACTACACTTTCGTTCGCCAACATGCACAACCATGGCGAGTTATTTGCCAACATTCTACGCGCTAGGCGTGATTCGTTCATCATCAAAAAGGGCTGGGACCTGCCCGAAACCATGGGGATGGAATTTGACCAGTATGACACGCCTGCCTCGCGCTGGCTGGCTGTTTACGATGATACGGGGAATGTTCTTGCCGGTGTGCGTCTTACGCCGACCACGGCGCGCTGCGGCATCTACAGTTATATGATCCGCGATGCGCAGAACGGGCTGCTGGATTCGATCCCGCATGATCTGCTGTATGATGATGCCCCGATTGACGGCGGCACCTGGGAGGTGACGCGCGGGTTCGTCGCGCCCGACATTCCGGCCAGCATCCGTCACCGTGTGCGCATGAAACTGGTGTTGGAAATGCTGCGTACAAGTCGTGAATTGGGCGTGCGCCGGATGCTGGCGTTGCTGCCCTCAAACTGGCACCGTTGGGCGGCGCGATGCAAGCTCGACATGGTTGCCGCGGGGCGTAACATGAACATGGGCGGGATTGATTATCAGGCCGTCTGGATCGACTTTTCCACGCAACTGCACTGATGTGTTTCCAACCCTGTCGCATGGGCGTAACCTGTCGGCATGTCAGATCTGTTCGACACAGCCAGCGCCACGCCCAGCACTGCCCCCCGGCCGTTGGCCGACCGGTTGCGCCCGAAAAAGCTGGCCGAAGTAATCGGGCAGGATCAGGTGCTTGGCCCTGATGCGCCGCTGGGTGTCATGCTGTCGTCGGGCAGTTTGTCATCGCTTGTGTTCTGGGGGCCGCCCGGTGTTGGCAAGACCACGATCGCACGCCTGCTGGCCGATGAAACCGACCTGCATTTCGTGCAGATCAGCGCGATTTTCACGGGCATGCCCGAACTGCGCAAAGTGTTCGAGGCCGCCCGGATGCGCCGCCAGAACGGCAAGGGCACCCTGCTGTTCGTCGATGAAATCCACCGTTTCAACAAGGCGCAGCAGGACGGGTTTCTGCCGCATATGGAGGACGGGACGATCTTGCTGGTCGGCGCCACAACCGAAAACCCCAGTTTCGAGCTGAACGCCGCCGTGCTGTCGCGTGCGCAGGTCCTGGTGCTGAAACGTCTGGAATTGGCCGATCTGGAACGCCTTGCGCAACGTGCCGAGGGCGAGATCGGCAAGCCGCTGCCCCTTGATGGCCCCGCCCGCGAGGCACTGCTGGAAATGGCCGATGGCGACGGGCGCGCCTTGCTTAACCTGATCGAACAGGTCGCCGCCTGGAAGGTTACAGGTAAGCTTGACCGCGAGGCCCTGTCCACCCGCCTCATGAAGCGCGCCGCGAAATACGACAAATCGGGCGATGAACACTACAATCTGATCAGCGCTTTGCATAAATCCGTGCGCGGCAGCGATCCTGACGCTGCCCTTTACTGGTTTGCGCGGATGCTGACGGGCGGCGAAGATCCGCGCTTTCTGGCGCGCCGCATCACCCGCATGGCCGTCGAAGACATCGGGTTGGCTGACCCACAGGCGCAACACGTTTGCCTGCAATCATGGGAAACCTATGAACGGCTGGGTAGCCCCGAGGGCGAGTTGGCGCTGGCACAAGCGGTGACCTATCTTGCCCTCGCCCCGAAATCCAACGCGGGCTATGCAGGCTACAAAAACGCGATGGCCGCGGCGCGTCAAACCGGCAGCGAACCACCCCCAAAACACATCATGAACGCGCCGACCAAGATGATGAAGGAACAAGGCTATGGCGACGGTTACGCCTATGATCATGACGCCGAGGACGGGTTTTCCGGCCAGAACTATTTCCCCGACGGGATGAAGCGCGGCGTCTATTACACGCCCGTTGATCGCGGCTTTGAACGCGAATTGAAAAAGCGGCTGGATTACTTTGCCAAGCTGCGTGCCAAGCGCGGGAGTTGACAACGCCGCGCCCCCGCGCGATTGCACGGGCATGTTGCAAAACCTTTCATATGTGGCCCTTGGCGGGGCAGTGGGTGCCGCGCTGCGCTACCTTGTCGGGATCGGCGTCGTGCGCATGGTGGGCCACGGATTTCCGCTGGCGATCATCACCGTCAACGTCATCGGGTCGTTCCTGATGGGCGTGTTTGTGGTGATGGCCGCGCATCGTGGATTGACGCATCTTTCGCCGCTGGTGATGACGGGTTTCCTTGGCGGGTTCACCACGTTTTCCGCCTTTTCGCTTGAAGCGGTGACGTTGTTTGAAAGGGGCGAAACCACGCAAGCCGCCCTTTATGTGGCGCTGTCCGTGGGCCTGTCGATTGGCGCGCTGGTCCTGGGCCTGATCATTGCGCGGGGGATATACGCATGAGCCGTGCACAACTGATCACAGTGGGCGAAGACGAGGGCGACCAGCGCCTTGATCGCTGGCTGCGCCGCCATTTTCCGCATCTGTCACAGGGGCGCATTGAAAAGATGTGCCGCAAGGGTGACTTGCGCGTTGATGGGGGCCGTGTGAAATCATCCACCCGTCTTGAGGTGGGCCAGCAGGTCCGTATTCCGCCGTTGCCAAGCGCCGATGAAATCACCGCCCAAGCCGTCATGCGCAAGCACGTCAGCCCTGCCGACGAAAAGATGATCCAAGCCTGCGTGATTTACCGCGACGATGATATCATCGTGTTGAACAAACCCGCAGGCCTGCCGACCCAAGGTGGCAGCAAGCAAACCCGTCACGTCGATGGCATGGGCGAGGCGTTGAGGTTCGGCCTCGAGGATCGCCCGCGCCTTGTGCATCGCCTTGATAAAGACACCAGCGGCGTGCTGATTCTGGGCCGCACACGCATGGCTGCCAAGGAATTGACCGAAGCGTTCAAACACCGCGAGACCCGCAAGATTTACTGGGCCGCGGTTGCTGGCGTGCCGCATCCACGCATGGGCACAATTAAATATGGCCTGCTGAAATCCGGTGGCCACGGGCGCGGTGGCGAGAACGAAAAGATGCGCTGCATCCACCCCGCCGAAGTCGACAAGACCGAGGGCGCGAAACGCGCCACAACTGACTATGCGGTCATGGACAAGCTGGCGAGCCGCGCTGCCTGGGTCGGCCTTGTGCCGATCACCGGGCGCACCCACCAGTTGCGCGCGCACATGGCCGAACTGGGCCACCCGATCATTGGTGACGGGAAATATGGCGGCTCGGCGCAGGAAAACCTTGGCGATGGCTGGGGCAGCGGCATGGGCGAGGAAATCGGCCGCAAGCTGCACCTGCACGCGCGCCAGTTGACCATCCAGCATCCGACGACCAAGCAAGTCATGACCTTTGTCGCGCCCTTGCCCGATCACATGAAACACACGTGGGATTTCGTCGGATGGGATGCCACTGGAACCCCCAACGATCCGTTTGAAGAGTTGATGTGACCAAGCTGCGACTTGTCATATTCGACGTGGATGGCACACTGGTTGATAGTCAGGCCGATATCGTTGCCGCGATGAACACTGCATTTCGCGCCGAAGGGATCACACCACCTTCGCCCGCAGCGACGATCGCCATTGTCGGGCTGTCGCTTGAGGTGGCCATTGCCCGCTTGCACGCGGGTCTGGACGCTGCTGCGCTGGCGCGCATGGTTCAGGGCTACAAGGATGCCTATATCGCCTTGCGCAGTGCCGCAGCGATCACTGAAACAAGCCCTCTTTACCCACGCGCGTTTGAAACGCTGCACATCCTGCATGCGCAACCCGATACCATTCTGGCCGTGGCGACCGGCAAGTCGCGGCGCGGGTTGGACAAGCTGTTGCAAGGGCATGGCTTGGCGCGTTTGTTCGACAGTCAGCAGGTGTCAGATCACCATCCTTCCAAACCGCATCCTGCAATGATCCAGGCCGCACTGGCCGAAACCGGTGTGGATGCCAGCCGTGCGGTGATGGTTGGCGACACCACGTTCGACATGGACATGGCACGTGCGGCAGGGGTGAAAGCAATTGGCGTGTCGTGGGGCTATCATCCCGTTGAAAAACTGAACGCGGATGTGCTGATCGATGATTTTAGCGCATTGCCCGCAGCCCTTGACCAACTCGTGGAGCCTTGAGAGATGAGCGACTGGACAGCGAAACGGTTCTGGACCGAAGTGAACGTCAGTGAAACGAACGGCGGCTTTGGCATCGCGCTTGACGGTCGCGCCGTAAAGACACCTGCCAAGGCCGCGCTGGTCGTGCCGACCCGCGCGCTGGCCGAAAAGATCGCCGCGGAATGGGATGCGGTGGACAAAGTCGTTAACCCCGAAACCATGCCTTTTACCCGCTCGGCGAATGCGGCCATCGACAAGGTTGCCGAACAACACACCGAGGTCGCGCATCTGCTGACGGAATATGGCGGAAGTGATCTGCTGTGCTATCGCGCCGAATCGCCTGCCGAACTGGTCGCGTTGCAAATGGCGGGCTGGGACCCGGTCTTGCAGTGGGCGGCGGACGCGCTTGGCGCGCCTTTGGTCACGGGGCAGGGCATCTTGCCGATTTCTCAACCGGAATCGTCACTCGCGCGATTGGGTGAACTGGTGGCGCAGCAGGATGCGTTTTCGCTCACGGGATTTCACGATTTGGTTGCCATGACGGGGTCACTTGTCCTTGCGCTGGCGGTGACGCACGGACAGCTTAAGCCCAATCAGGCATGGGATTTATCGCGCATTGACGAAGACTGGCAGATTTCCCAGTGGGGCGATGACGACGAAGCGCTCGCAGTTGCTTCACGAAAACGTTCCGCGTTTTTGCACGCGGACACCTTTTGTCGGCTTGCAAGAAACACCGGCTAAAGTCGAATCGCCTGCCCAAGCGCGACGGTTCAGCCCAATGGCCTGCGGGTTACGTAGTGTTTTCGCGAACCTCCCCTTGACCTATGTGCGTGAATCCGACCAATCTAAACCCGTTGTGGCAGAGACATCTGCCCGCGTATCGCTCCTGTCCAACGTGGCAGCTAACTAATCCCCTGATGAGGGGGAATTCAGGAAGAGGTAAAAATGAAAAAATCCGTTCTCCTCGGCGCACTGACCATTGCAGGTCTTTCCGCCGGCGCCGTAGCGGCTGGCACACTTGATGATGTGCAGGCCCGTGGCAAGCTGAACTGTGGTGTGACGACTGGCTTGATCGGCTTCGCAGCCCCCGACGCAAATGGCGAGTGGGAAGGCTTTGACGTCGGCGTTTGTCGCGCTGTTGCGGCTGCCGTTCTTGGCGATTCCACTGCAGTAGAATTCGTTCCGACAACCGGTCAGACACGCTTTACCGCGCTGGCGTCCGGCGAAATCGACATGCTGGCCCGTAACACCACATGGACCTTCTCGCGCGATGTCGACCTCAAGTTCGAATTTGTCGGCGTGAACTACTATGACGGCCAAGGCTTCCTTGTCCCACGTGACCTGGGTGTTTCTTCGGCCAAGGATCTGGACGGCGCGACCGTTTGCATCCAGACCGGCACCACAACCGAGCTGAACCTGGCCGACTACTTCCGTGCCAACAACATCAGCTACGAGCCGGTTCCAATCGAAACCAACGCCGAAGGTCAGCAGCAGTATCTTGCTGGCGCATGTGACGTTTACACCACGGATGCTTCCGGTCTGGCCGCGACACGCGCGTCGTTCGAAAGCCCCGCTGATCACGTCCTTCTGCCCGAAATCATTTCGAAAGAGCCGCTGGGCCCACTGGTCCGTCACGGCGATAACGAATGGGCTGACGTTGTTCGTTGGACACTGAACGCGCTTGTCACCGCCGAAGAACTGGGCGTGACATCCGCGAACATCGGCGAATTGTCCGCTGGCACAAACAACCCCGAAATCAACCGTCTGCTGGGCACCGAAGGTGAACTTGGCGCGATGCTTGGTCTTGGTGCTGATTGGGCCAAGGCTGCCATCATGGCAGGTGGCAACTATGGCGAACTGTTCGAAAAGAACATCGGTGAAAGCACACCGATCGGTCTGGCGCGCGGTCTGAACGCACAGTGGACCGAAGGCGGCCTGATCTACTCGCCACCTTTCCGCTAAGAACTTCAAGTCAGGGCGCGACTTTCGGGTCGCGCCCTTTCTCAATAAAAAGACCAATATAACACGACCAACACGACACCTGCGATCAGTGCGCAGCCGGGCCAACCGGCGTGATGCTGAACCAGCGGGACCGGGAGAATATGACAATGTCCACGTTAAGTGACGTGCCGAAGGATTCCTTTCGGCTGAGCCAACTCATCTATGACACGCGCTATCGTTCGATTACGATCCAGGTCATTGCGTTGATATTGATCGCAGCGGGCCTTTGGTGGCTGGTCAACAATACAATTTCAAACCTTGCAGCATTGGGTAAGACCTTTAGCTTCGGTTTCCTGAGCCAGCCTGCTGGCTATGACATCAACCAGATGTTGATTGAATACAATAACCAGATGTCCCATGGGCGCGCCGCGCTTGTCGGTATCATGAACACGCTGCTGGTCGCCTTTTTGGGCTGTATCGCGGCAACGTTCATTGGTGTGATCGCCGGCGTCCTGCGCCTGTCCAAAAACTGGGTCGTCAGCCGCCTGATGGCCGTTTACGTCGAAGGTTTCCGCAATGTGCCACTGCTTTTGTGGATCATTCTGATTTTCGCTTTCTTTTCCGAAGGCCTCTCTGAACCCCGAGATTTCCGCGGGGATGACGCCGAAGCCTCGATGATCCTGGGTGACAGCGTCGCCATCACGAACCGCGGCACCTATATTCCGCGGATCGGCTTTACCAATTCCCTAAGCGGCAACGAAGCTGTCGCGTCGCAGGAAGGCGGTATCGCCGTGGCCTCGGGGGGATCGACTGGATCGTGATCTTTGGCGCGCTGATCGCCAGCATGATTGCCATCCATTTCGTGAACAAGGCCGCGACCGCGAAACAGCTGTCAACGGGGGTTCGACCAACGACGGTTTGGACAAACCTTGCGATCTTCTTTGTTCCGGTTGCGATTGTGTTGTTCATTCTGGGCGCAACGATCGTGCAACCGTATTTTAGGGGCTTCAACTTCACGGACGGCGTGCATGTGCGCAACTCGTTGCTGGCACTGTGGCTGGCGCTGTCGCTTTATACCGGCGCATTCATTGCTGAAATCGTGCGCGCGGGCATCCTCGCGGTCAGCAAGGGACAATCCGAGGCAGCCTCGGCGCTGGGCCTGCGACCACGCCGCACGATGAGCCTTGTGATCCTGCCCCAAGCGATGCGGGTGATCATCCCGCCGCTGATCTCGCAGTTTCTGAACCTGACGAAAAACTCCTCCCTTGCGCTGGCCGTGGGTTACATGGATGTGCGCGCCACACTTGGCGGCATCACAATCAGTCAGACCGGACGCGAGCTTGAAGGGATCATGTTGCTGGGGGCCTTCTACCTGACCCTGTCACTCGTGATTTCGGCAGCCATGAACTTTTACAACAACTCGACCAAGTTGAAGGAGCGGTAGAATGTCAGAGACACACGCACAAACCGTCTCCTATGTCCGCGACAGCATGTTGCCAGAACAGGCACCGCCAATCACGGAAACCGGTGCGATCAAGTGGATTCGCGAGAACCTGTTCTCAAGCTGGCTGAACGGGATCCTTACCGTGATCTCGATCTACGTGATCTATGTCGTGCTGGCAGGTGTCCTACCCTGGCTGTTCAACAGCGTTTGGGGTGTCGGATCGCTTACCGAATGCCGCGAAGTCCTTGATGAAAAGGGGCTTGGCAGCCACGATGGGGCATGTTTTTCGGTGCTGAATGACCGTTGGCACCAGTTGGTCTTTGGCTATTACCCATCCGAGCTGTATTGGCGCCCTGTGCTTGCGCTGATCCTGTTCCTTGTCGGTATCATGCCTGTGCTGTTTACCGGCCTGCCGCGCAAGATGTTCATCCTGACCGCTGCTGTGCCCTTTATCTGCTTCTGGCTTCTTTGGGGCGGATCAATCTGGGGTCCGATCGCGATTGCCTTGGGGTTTGCCCTTGGATTTGGCGCACTCAAGGTCATCGGTGAAGGGCTTAGCCCACTTGCCGGTCTGATCGCCGCTATCGTCGTGCCATTGATCTATTGGCTTTATGGTGCGGGTTTCCTTGCCCGCGAGTTGCAAGAGGCGATCCCGATTGGAATTGAGTTCGTCGAATCGCGCCAGTTCGGTGGCTTTATGCTGTCGGTCGTGATTGGCCTGTCGGCGATTATCCTGTCGCTGCCTTTGGGTATCCTCTTGGCCCTTGGCCGCCAGTCTGACCTGATCATCATCAAGACATCGGCCGTCGTGTTCATCGAAGTGATCCGCGGTGTGCCGCTGATCGTCTGGCTGTTCACGGCGCAACTGCTGCTGAACTACTTCTTGCCGCCCGGCACGAACTTTGATCTGACACTGCGCGTGATCATCATGGTGACGCTCTTTGCATCGGCCTATATCGCCGAAGTTGTGCGTGGTGGTCTTGCCGCCTTGCCAACGGGCCAATACGAAGGGGCGGACAGCCTTGGCCTGGATTACTGGCAGTCCATGCAGCTGATCATCCTGCCGCAAGCGCTCAAGATTTCGATACCCGGCATCGTGAACACCTTTATCGGCCTGTTCAAAGATACCACGCTTGTGGTGTTTATCGGGCTGTTTGACCCGCTTGGCATCGCTGGCGCGGTCCGCGCCACAACTGAATGGAACGGCATCTACTGGGAGCTGTTCGTCTTTATCGGTCTGATGTTCTTCATCGCGTGCTTTAGCATGGGCCGCTATTCCCTGTTCCTCGAGAAAAAGCTCCAGCGTGAGCACCGTTAAGGAGACCTGATATGTCTGAAGTCGCAACCCAACGCGAGATTGATCGCAGCCACATGCAGGTGTCCGACGAGGTCGCCATCCAGATCACCAATATGAACAAGTGGTATGGCACCTTTCACGTCCTGCGTGACATCAACCTGACGGTGCATACCGGCGAACGTATCGTGATCTGCGGCCCGTCCGGGTCGGGCAAATCGACCTTGATCCGTTGCATCAACCGGCTTGAAGAACACCAGAAAGGCCAGATCATCGTTGACGGCACCGAACTGTCGAGCGATCTGAAAAACATCGACAAGGTGCGCTCCGAGGTCGGGATGTGCTTTCAGCACTTCAACCTGTTCCCGCACCTCACAATCCTTGAAAATTGCACATTGGCGCCAATCTGGGTCCGCAAGACCCCCAAGAAGGACGCCGAAGAAACGGCGATGCACTACCTTGAAAAGGTCAAGATCCCAGAACAGGCCGACAAATACCCCGGCCAGTTGTCTGGTGGTCAGCAGCAGCGTGTGGCGATTGCGCGGTCACTGTGCATGAAGCCGCGGATCATGCTGTTTGACGAACCGACCTCGGCGCTTGATCCGGAAATGATCAAGGAAGTGTTGGATACGATGATTGAACTTGCCGAAGAAGGCATGACGATGCTTTGCGTCACGCACGAGATGGGCTTTGCCCGTCAGGTCGCCAACCGCGTCATCTTTATGGACCAGGGGCAGGTCGTCGAAGAAAACGAACCCGAAGAATTCTTCAACAACCCGCAGTCCGAGCGCACACAATTGTTCCTGAGCCAGATTCTGGGCCACTAAATCAGGTAAAATTCGTGAAACGGGCGGGGTTTTCCCCGCCCTTTTTACATCAAGACGCGCGGTGTCGTGAAATCGGCCACATCGCCTTGGCCGGGTCGCACCTGCGCCCAGGTGTCCACGTCAAAATCAATGATCGTTGTCGCAGCCGTCGGGTAGCGCCCGAAATCCGGATCAACGGGCCGTGCCGCGACCAACCCGCAGGCCAGTGACCCAATTCCGGGGTTATGGGCGACAATCGCCACTGTGTCGGCTGTCTGGCGTTGCAGGACATCAAGCATGTGATCAGGGCTTGCGTGATAGAATCCGCCGCGAAACTGCACCTTGGGCTTGTTTGGCAGTGCAGGCAAAATCAGAGAAAGTGTCTCGGCCGTGCGCGCCGCATTTGAACACAGCACCAGATCAGGCAGGTAGTCATGCGCGGCCAACCAGCCGCCGATTGCCTTGGCCGAAGCACGTCCGCGTTCGTTCAGCACCCTTGCGTGATCATCTGCCATGGGATCATCCCAGCTTGATTTGGCATGGCGGATCAGGATCAAACGGCAGGTCATGCAAAGGCCCTCATGTGGAACGCGGATTGCGCAGGGTCGCGCGCGTAGGTTTGTGACACAGGGCATGCACGGCGCACGGCGCAGCCGTTGTTCATGCAGTCGACACCTGTCGTCGTGATATGGGATTTGCAGGCGGACACGTCATATCCGGCAGGGCCAAGCGCCCCGACGGGGCAGGCTTTGCGGCACGGCGCGGCGCACCCGTCACAAGGGTTTTTTCCGGTTGCGGGCAGGGCGATGTGGCGCTCGAACACCAAGGCGCCGCGATATGACACCATCAACCCTGCCGTATCATGCACCAGCAGACCAACGGGCGATTGCCATGCGCGGCCTGTGCGCTGCGCCCAGCCGATGAATGGCTGGAACGGCGGGCCCCCAAAAGGAAAAACAGCGTGGGCATCAAGACCTGTCGCCAACGCGCCGATCACCCGCGCCGACCAGCGGTCAAGCGGGTCAGCGACACCGTCACGGTATTCAGGACTTGCGGTAAAAACAGGCCAAAAGCCGGAATCCGGCCCCAGCATGACCACAGTTTTCCCGATCCCTTCGCCCACGTCCGGGTGAAATCCGCCCATGACGGACAAAGCGCAGGCGCGCGCAGCCCCGCTGATCGCAGCCAGTGTCACCGCGCGGTGCGGATCAGTGACCCGGCGCCGTGGTCGGTAAACAGTTCCAGAAGGCATGCATTCGGCGCACGTCCGTCCAGAATGACCACGGCGCGCACGCCACCCGCAATCGCGTCAAGTGCGGTGCGCGTTTTCGGGATCATCCCGCCCGCGATCGTGCCATCGGCTGTCATCGCGGCAATCTGGTCGGGCGTCATTTCGGTGACGACATTGCCGTCCTTGTCCTTCACGCCGCTGACATCCGTCAGCAACAACAAGCGATCAGCCGTTAGCGCAGCAGCAATCGCGCCCGCCGCGGTGTCGCCGTTCACATTGAGTGTTTCGCCATTGCGGCCCGCGCCAAGCGGGGCAATCACGGGGATGGTATTCGCATCAAACAACGTTCGCAGGATCGTCGGATCCACATCTGTGGGCGTGCCAACAAGGCCCAGTTCCGGCACGTCCTGTTCGCAAACCATCAGGCGCGCATCCTTGCCCGACAGGCCAACCGCGCGGCCACCCTGACGGGCGATTGCCTGCACGATCCGCTTGTTGACCTTGCCCGACAGCACCATTTCCACAACTTCAACCGTGGCGGTATCGGTCACCCGCTTGCCATCGACAAAGGCGGACTTGATCGCCAGCTTTTCCAGCATGTCGTTGATCATCGGCCCGCCACCGTGGACAATCACGGGGTTCACACCGACCTGCTGCATCAACACGACATCGCGTGCGAATTCTTCCATGGCGTCGTCGCTACCCATCGCGTGGCCGCCCAGTTTGATGACAACAGTCGCGCCCGCATAGCGCTGCATATAGGGCAGGGCTTGCGAGAGTGTGGCAGCCGTGGCGATCCAGTCGCGGTTCATGTCTTGTTGTCTCATCTTTGTGTCCCGATGTGCGGGGTCAGTCTATCCCAGCGATAATCGCGCGCAATGTTTCAATCCCTTCGCCTTTTTCCGAACTGGTCATGACGATTTCCGGATAGGCTGCGGGGTGTTTTGCAAGGGCGGCGCGCGTCACGTCCATCGCGCGGTCCAGATCGGCCTTTTTGACCTTGTCGGTCTTGGTCATCACGCATTGAAAGGTCACGGCCGCGCGGTCCAGAAGGCTCATGATTTCTTCGTCCACCGCCTTGGCCCCATGGCGCGCGTCAATCAATACAAACGCGCGGCGCAGGGTCTGGCGACCCGCCAGATAGGCACGTAGCAGCCGCTGCCATTTTTCAACAACGGGGACGGGCGCATTCGCAAAGCCATAGCCGGGCAAATCGACGATATAGTGGCTGTCTCCGGCGGTGAAAAAGTTGATCTCTTGCGTGCGCCCTGGCGTGTTTGACGCACGCGCCAACCCTTTGCGCCCTGTCAACGCATTGATCAGGCTTGATTTTCCAACGTTTGAACGCCCGGCAAAACACACTTCGGGGCGGTCGGCATCAGGCAGGCCCGACATGGCGACCACGCCTTTGACGAAATCGGTGTCACCGGCAAACAGCAGGCGACCGGCCTCGCGCATCCGGTCATCGGGGGCTTGGGAAATCGGGAATGGCATCTGCATCTAAAGAACCTCCATCGGGTCACCAATGCGAATGTTTCCGCCCTTTGTCACTTCGCCGTAAACACCGAAATCCTGGTGACCCCAGCCGTCCTTTAGCGCGCCGAGCGTATCAACATCGCGCTTGCCGGTCTGCGGATTGGCCGCTGTATGCAAGCATCGCTTGATCGGCTCGCGAATAGTGATTTCCGTGTCGCCAATGCGGATTGCCTTGCCGATCCAGTCCAGTTCGTCCCAGGCAGGCATACCATCAATCCAGATATTTCCACGCCAGCGTTCCAGTTCAATGTCCTGCCCCAGCTTTCTTTCAACGGCGTCGTGCGAGGCGAGGGTCATAATCGACACCGATGGGAAATCAGTATCTGTCATCCCGCGTCCCGGCACCTTGACGAGCGCCACTGGCTGCGCGCGATCAGCAGGGCAAAGCGGCGCGATCCATGCAAGAAAACGCGCCACATCGGCAGGATCGTCCGGTGCGAACGTCAGCGTGCCGATGTCGGCGTGGGTTAGGGTGACAGTCGCGGTTTCTTCGTCCAGTTGCGCCCAAAGCCCCGCCAAGGAAGGTGTGCGCGTGCCCAGCATAAAGTTCTGGCAGGCAACCCACGCGGGGTTGGTCGGGTCAAACTTTGATGCCTCGTGCGCCACCGCCCAAACACGATCCCACGGCATCGTTTGACCCGCCGTAAGCTTCACCGCGTCCAGTGCCTCGCGGCCATGCGACTTGATCGGGTGCCGCCACAGATGGGCGACAGACCCCATCACTTGTCCTCGGGCGCCGAGCGTTTGAAGCTCGACAGGATGTTGCCAAATACGTCGGGCTTGTATCCCTGGCTACGCATGATCAGATACTGCTGCGTGAACGTGATGGTGTTGTTGGTGATCCAGTAAAGCACCAGACCGCTGGCAAAGCTGCCCAGCATGAACATGAACACCCACGGCATCCAGGCAAAGATCATCTTTTGCGTCGGGTCTGTTGGCGCCGGGTTCAGCTTTTGCTGAATGAACATCGAAATACCGAGCAGGATTGGCAGAATGCCAAGGCTGAGAATTGCAAAAAGGCTGCTTGGGTCAGGCACGCCCCATGGCAATACACCGAACAGGTTCAGGATGCTTGACGGATCAGGCGCGGACAGATCCTTGATCCAGCCGATCCATGGCGCGTGACGCAGTTCCAGCGTCACAAAAATCACCTTGTAGAGCGAAAAGAAGATCGGGATTTGCAGCAGGATCGGCAGGCAACCCGAAGCAGGGTTCACCTTGTTTTCCTTATACAATTTCATCATGCCCTGTTGCAGCGCTTGCTTGTCTTCGCCAGCTTTCTCTTTCAGCTTCTCCATTTCGGGCTGAAGCTCTTTCATCTTGGCCATGCTGACGTAGGATTTGAATGCCAGCGGCAGCAACAGCGCCTTCAGGATCAGGGTCAGAACCATGATCGACCAGCCCATGTTGCCAATCACGCCGTTCAACCAGTGAAGCAGCGCAAAAATCGGCTTGGTCAGGAAGAAGAACCAACCCCAGTCGATGCTATCAAGGAAACCGGCGATGCCACCATCGTTCTGGTAGGCGCGGATGGTTTCCCATTCCTTTGCACCGGCAAACAACTGGCTATCGGCGCTAAGGGTTTCCCCGGCAGCCACGGTGAGCACGGGATAAATCGCTTCGGTCTGGTAGATGTCATTGGCGGACCGTGCGACCGACCGGAATGCAGTGCCGGGTGCTGGCACAAGGTTCGTCATCCAGTATTTGTCGGTAAAGCCGACCCAGCCGTTTTCGGTGACTTCAATGCGGCCATCCTCGGCTGTCAGGTCAGGCATGTCGTTATAGTCGATTTCTTCCAGCTCGCCGTCCGACATGCGCACAACGCCTTCGTGCAGGATGAAAAAGCCGATGGTATCGGGTTCACCATGCCGCGCTACCAGGCCGTAGGGGCGCAGCGAAATCGGCGCGCCGGTCGCGTTATCAACCGATTGGGTGACAGTGAACATGAACTTGTCATCAACCGAGATGGTCTTGCGGAACGTCAGCCCGGCACCATTGTCCCAAATCAGCGTAACGGGGGTATCGGTGGTCAGTGTCGCGCCTGATTCAACGCGCCAGATGGTGTTCGCGCCGGGCACAAGATCGGTGCTGATCCCATCAGTCGGGATCCATCCATGCAGCGCATAATAGGGGCTTTGGGTGCCAACGGGCGAGAGCAGGCGCACAAGATCGGAACCACCGTCAAGCGTTTCGCGGTATTGGGTCAGCGAAAGATCGTCGATCCGCCCGCCTTGCAAAGAAAGTGTGCCGGTCAATTCGGCCGTTTCAATGGCAACGCGCGGCGCTTCGCTTTCGGTCGCAACAGCGGGTGTTTCAGTTCCAGTTGCGGGTGCGGTGTCAACTTCGGGGGCAAGTGTGCCGGTGCCTGTCTCGGTGCCTGTGCCATCAACGGGTGCCGAGGCCACGGCGGGGTCGGTTTCGCTCACGGGCGGTTCTTCGGGTGGGAACACAAGGAACCACACGAGGATCACAATGAAACTTAGCCCTGTGGCCAAGATAAGGTTCTTGTTCTGGTCGTCCATCTGAACCGCCGTTTGCTCGGAAAAGGTCAGGCAGGTTCAACAGTCCAGGGGGCCAAAGGTCAAGCAGTTTTCCCCGTTTTTGCCAGTTCCGGGGCGCTAATCCCCGCACGGCCAGGTAATGTGATCAGGCGGGGAACATCTGTGGTGAATTCGGTGATCCACTGGCAGGTCTCCTCGAACGGCATGGGGCGGGCTATGCCAAACCCTTGGGCGTGGCCACAGCCCAAGCGTTCAAGCATCTTCTGCTCGGCCAGCGTTTCAACCCCTTCGGCGAGCGTATCAAGGCCAAGCCGGTCTGCCATGGTCAGGATCGCGGCGACCATTTGTTGCTGTTCGCCGTCCTGGTCGATGTTGGTCACGAACGACCGATCAATCTTGATACGTTCAATCGAAAAACGGCGAATATTGGTGATACTGGCATGACCTGTGCCAAAATCATCCAGATCAAGGCAGCAGCCAAGCCGCGCCAAGCCCGACAGATTGCGAATGACAAAATCCTCGGACTGGCCCGCAACCACTGTTTCCAGAACCTCGATCACAAGGCGATCAGGTGTCAGATCAAAACGGTCAAGGTTCCAGGTCACGTGATCCACAAGATGCGGACTGCGCAGTTCGGCGGTCGAGAAATTCACCCCGACACGCGGGATTTTGTGGCCATTTTCGTCCCAGGTTCGCAGGGCTGTCAGGGCATCGCGGGTCATCACCTCGCCCAAGCGTTCCATCAGGCCAGCCTGACGCAAAGCAGGCAGGAATTCCACCGGCGGGATCAATCCGCGTTGCGGGTGTAGCCAGCGGGCAAGTGTTTCAAAGCCCGACACCTCACCCGTCTTGAGGCTGATCTGAGGTTGAAAAAACGCGCGGATATCGCCGCATTCGAGCGCATCCGCAACTTCGTCGCACAGTGAATTGCGGGTCTTGATCCGGTTTTTCATCGCGCCGGAATAACTGCGAATGGCGCAGGGGCCACTGCGCTGCGCCTCGATCATCGCGGATGTGGCGGCTTGTAGCAAGGTAGTGCCGCAAGGTGCCTTGATCCGTTGCGCAAGGCTGAATCCGACCGAAACGCTGACGTAAACGTTTTCCCCGTCAATCGCGATGGGTGCCGCGACCGATTGCTGAATACGTGCCGAGAGTTGCAAGGTCGCCTCAAGATCAAGGCGATGCACGGAGGTGAGGGCAATCGCAAAGGTCGCCCCGTCCAGTCGTGCGGCAACGTCTGTGTCGCGCAAGACATCGCGCAGCCGGTCGGCAGTGGCGCAAAGCACCCGTTCGACCACCGCGCGTTCGTGGCTTTCCTCGAGAAGTTTGAAACGGTCGATTTCCAGCACCAGTGCCGCTGTGGTTTGCCCGCGCACGCGCAAGGCGGCGTCCAGAGCGTCAATCAGGCGGTCCCGTTCGGCCAGCCCGGTCAGCGGGTCAGGGCGCGGCAACTTGGAAGGATCAACCGAGTTCACCCCGAACATCAACGCCAGAGGGAACGCCAGCGCCGCGCCATAAACACCGGTTTGCCCGCCCGCAAGATAGGCCAGCCCCATGACCAGGGGCAGCAAGCACAGCAACAAGGGACGCTGTGCCCGTCTTATCCGTAGTTGCAACCCATGCGAGGGGCGGAACGTGAAACCCGTTATCATCTGGCGTCCTTTGTGCAAGCGGCGCACCCATTGGCGCACCACGTTCCCAAGGACGATATGTTTCAGTCTCTAACGGTGGAGTTAACGCAACGCCGGAATATCGCTCAAATTGTCGCCTTCCTGCGCTCCGATCGACAAGCCGTTGAAGTCAAACAACTTTGGATCAAGCAAATGCGATGGCCGCGCGTTCATCAGCGCCCGGAACATCACCTGCCGCCGACCGGGGCTGTTCTTTTCCCAACCGTCCAGAATCGCTTTGACCTGCTGGCGCTGCAGCCCGTCCTGCGAGCCACACAAATCACAGGGGATGATCGGATAATTCATCGCCGTGGCGAATTTTTCGCAATCCACCTCGGCCACATGGGCAAGTGGGCGATAGAGAAACAGATCACCTTCTTCGTTCACCAGTTTGGGCGGCATCGTCGCCAGACGCCCGCCGTGAAACAGGTTCATGAAAAACGTCTCGAGGATATCATCGCGGTGATGCCCCAGCACAATGGCGCTGCACCCTTCTTCGCGCGCAATCCGGTAAAGGTTGCCGCGCCGCAGCCGCGAACACAGCGCGCAAAACGTCCGGCCTTCGGGCACTTTGTCCATGACGATGGAATAGGTGTCTTGATATTCGATCCGGTGGGGCACGCCCATCTTTTCCAGAAATGCAGGCAGAACTGTCGCCGGAAAGCCGGGCTGCCCCTGATCCAGATTACAGGCAAGTAGATCGACAGGCAGCAAGCCGCGCCATTTCAGCTCATAGAGCACGGCAAGCAGGGTATAGCTGTCCTTGCCACCCGACAGGCAGACAAGCCAGCGGGCATCCCGTTCAATCATCCCGTATTGTTCAATCGCCTCGCGCGCATAGCGCACGATCCGCTTGCGCAGCTTCTTGAATTCGGTCGTCGCAGGGGCGCCGTGAAACAGGGGATGTATATCATCAAGATCATCTAACATGGCGCGGATATGCCACGGGATCGGAATACGGCCAAGGTAAATTCGCGAAGCCTGCGATACCGATGAACGATGCGAAACCCTTTAGTAAATGAAGTTGACAGAGACCCAGCCGCGTGTGCCGTCTGCCAGCGTCACCTGTGCCCAAGTGCCGTTGTAACCGGTCTCGAACAGGCCCTGTCCATAGTACAGGCGCTGGATGATCTTGTAGTTGGTCCCCGGCCCCGTGCGCAAATTGAGGTAGCCATCATTCGTCGGTCCGACGATTGAGTCATATGGCCGCTGGCGCGTGTAGTTGCGGGTCAGATAGTTGCCCGAGGCCCAGCCATTTGTGCCATCGGGCAGGACGATGCGCCGCCACGATCCGCTTTGCCCGACGCCGTCAACCTGGGTGCCGCCATAGATTCGCGTGATAATCCGGTCATTTGTCGATGGGCCAATCCGCAGGTTCAGATAGCCGTCATTGGTATCGACGACAAAGAGCGTCTCGGCTTGCGCGGTGGCGGGGGTGATGATTGCAGCTGCAAGCATCAGCGACAGCATCAGGAAAAAGCGGCGGGTCATGAGAGATACCTTTGACAGACGGGAATTGGCGACAGTCTGCACAGGCAATCGGGTGAAATCAATTCAATCGGGAACGTTGTCGATCCCGTGCCCGCCCCAAGGATGGCAGCGCCCGATCCGGCGCGCTGCCAGCCAGCTCCCTTTGATCGCACCATGCTTTTCTAGCGCTTCAAGGGCGTAGGCGCTGCATGTGGGCTGATAGCGGCAACCATGGCCGACCCAAGGGCTGAACAGCAACCGATAGGCGCGCACGGGCAGGGCGGCGATATGGGCGAGTGGGGTCATTTGTGAACGCTTCCTAGTGCACGGATAAGGTCGGCCTGCATCACGGCGAAATCAAGGGTAGCAGTAACATCACGTTTGCCGACCAACACATAATCCCAACCCGCGCGCCCATGTTCGGGCAAGACCAGCCGCGCGATTTCACGCAAGCGGCGTTTCGCCCGATTGCGGGCCACGGCGTTGCCGACCTTTTTCGAGCAGGTAAAGCCGACACGGGGCGGATCAGTGTCGCCACGATTGAACGCCTGTAAATGAAACCCTGCCGTGCCTTGGCGCCGCCCGTGTGAGGCGCGCACGAAATCCGCACGCCTGGTCAGGACAACCGGACAAGCGAAAACCGCCGCGGGCGGTGCCCCGGCGGTTTGCATCGTATCATCCTGCGGGGTCATATGAGACCTCGCGATCCCAAGCGTTTAAGCGCTCAGAACCTTGCGGCCTTTTGCGCGGCGCGCATTCAGAATCTTGCGGCCGGCCTTGGTGGCCATACGTGCGCGAAAACCGTGACGGTTCTTGCGAACCCGGTTGGAAGGTTGGAACGTGCGCTTCATCGCGTTCTCTCCGGTCTTTGGGGGCGACCCGTGATGGATTCGTGCCCCGACATCATTCGAAGCCCGTCATCTAGAGGGGGGGCGCGGGTATGTCAACGCGCATCCCGCCCGGTTTGTGCAACAATTCGCAGATTGTTGGTGTCGCAAATGTTACAACACGCACCGGCAAGCCTGCCAGAACTGAAACAACCACTCACCTGCGATCAAGCGGGCGTGATAGGGCTATCGGCAAAAGCCCGCGCAGTCCATCTAGGAAGGCAAGCAAAGCCCCAAAGGGACGAAAGAGATGACCGATATGACAAACGACCCAGCCAAGAAACCGCAAAATGCCCTTGTGCGGCGTTTGCCGATCATCGTGATTCTCTGTGTTGCGCTGGTGGGGGGCTATTTCCTGCGCGATTACCTGACGTTTGACACCCTGCGCGACAACCGCGAGGCGCTGATCGCGTTTCGTGACAGCAATTATGTGTTGATGGTGGCGTTGTTTATCGCCGCCTATTTTGTCGTGGTCGCATTTTCGCTGCCCGGTGCCACGATCATGACACTGACGGGTGGGTTTCTGTTCGCCACTTTCCCCGGTGCCTTGTTCAATGTCACGGGGGCGACCCTTGGTGCGATCGGTATCTTTATGGCCGCGCGCTGGGGATTGGGCGAAAGACTGGCGGCGAAAATGGAATCCTCGGAAGGGGCGGTGAAACGCATCAAGGACGGGATCGACGAAAACCAGTGGTCCATGCTGTTCCTGATCCGGCTGGTGCCTGCGGTGCCGTTCTTTGTGGCCAATCTGGTGCCTGCGCTGGTTGGCGTGTCGCTGTCGCGCTTTGCGATTTCCACCTTTCTGGGGATCATCCCCGGCGCGGTTGTCTATACGTCTGTTGGCGCCGGGCTGGGCGATGTGTTTGCCCGTGGTGAAAGCCCCAACCTTGGCATCATTTTCGAGCCGCAAATCCTATTGCCGATCCTTGGCCTTTGCGTGCTTGCCCTTCTTCCCATCATCCTCAAGGCCGTGCGCGGCAAGAAAGGTCTGTAACCCATGACCCGTATCAAGACCGATATTTGTATCATTGGGGCGGGATCCGGTGGCTTGTCCATCGCCGCAGGTGCCGTGCAGATGGGCGCCAAGGTTGTCCTGCTTGAGGGGCACAAGATGGGCGGTGATTGCCTGAATTACGGGTGTGTCCCGTCAAAGGCGCTGATCGCCAGTGCGAAACAGGCGTACGCGATGGGCCACGGTGCTGCGCTGGGCGTTGCTGATGTGGTTCCGGCGGTGGATTACGCCGCCGCCAAAGACCATGTGCATGATGTGATCGCCACCATCGCCCCCGTCGATAGCGTTGAACGGTTCGAGGGGCTGGGCGTGAATGTGATCACCGAATACGGCCGCTTCATCAGCCCGACCGAAGTGCAGGCGGGTGACACGGTGATCGAAGCACGCCGCTTTGTCATTGCCACGGGTTCGGGCCCTTTTGTGCCACCCATTCCGGGGCTTGCGGACGTGAAGGTTTACACAAACGAAGATATCTTTGATCTGCGAACCCGCCCTGATCACCTGATCATTGTTGGTGGTGGCCCGATCGGCATGGAAATGGCGCAGGCGCATGTGCGGCTTGGGTCCAAGGTCACGGTGATCGAAGGGGCTGTCGCTATGGGCAAGGACGACCCTGAAATGGCTGCCATCGTGCTGGATAACCTGCGCGCCGAAGGGGTTGAAATCCTTGAAGGGGCGCAGGCTGAAAAGGTCAGCGGCAAAGGCAAGAAAATCACCGTCCACACACCCAAGGGCGACATCACAGGCACGCACCTGCTGATGGCCGTGGGGCGCAAGGTGAACATCGACAAGCTGGACCTTGATGCGGGCAATGTCGCCTATGACCGCGGTGGCGTGACGGTGGGCGACAACCTGCGCTCGACGACCAACAAAAAGGTCTATGCGGTGGGCGATGTTGCCGGCGGGATGCAATTCACTCATGTGGCGGGCTATCACGCGGGCGTCGTGATCCGCTCGATGCTGTTCGGGCTGCCGTCAAAACAGCGCAGCGATCACATCCCGTGGGCCACCTACACGGACCCTGAACTGTCGCAGGTCGGTCTGACCGAAGCGCAGGCGCGCGATAAACACGGCGACCGGCTTGAAGTCGTACGGTTTGAATTCGAACACAACGACCGTGCCATCGCCGAGCGCAAGACCAAAGGCCTGATCAAGGTCATGGTCGTCAAAGGCAAACCCGTAGGCGCCAGCATCGCTGGCCATCAGGCGGGCGAGCTGATTGGCATGTGGGCCATGGCCATCGCGAACGGGCTGAAAATGTCGGCCATTGCCAACACCGTCCTGCCCTATCCGACGATTGGCGAGGTCAACAAACGCGCGGCCGGTGCCTATTTCAGCCCGCGGCTATTTGACAGCGCGATGGTCAAACGGGTTGTGGGATTCGTGCAAAGATGGCTACCCTGACCAAGGCGTAGCGGAGGCAGAATGCTCAACTCACTTTCAGGCCGATTTCTGATCCTGACCACCATTTTTGTGATGCTGGCAGAAGTGTTGATTTTCGTGCCTTCGGTTGCGCGTTTTCGCGAGGACTATTTCCTGCTGCGGCTGGAACGCGCGCAGATTGCATCGCTTGCGCTGCTGGCCAACGACATGATCGACATGGAACTGGAAGAAGAACTGCTGACCAATGCAGGCGTATTCAACGTTGTTCTGCGCCGTGACGAGGTGCGTCAGCTTGTGCTGTCCTCGCCGATCCCCGCGCCGATCTACGACACCTTCGATATGCGCGATCCCGGCGCGTTCACCCTGATTGGCGATGCGATGATGCGCCTGTGGGATACCGAAGACCGGATTATCCGTGTCATCGGCAACCCCGTGCAAGACGGCGGGCTGCTGATCGAAGTCACGATAGAAACAGCCCCGTTGCGCGCGGCGATGATTGAATATGGCATCAACATCCTTTTGCTGTCCGCCATCATTTCGATATTCACGGCGATCTTGCTGTTTGGCGCTGTGCAGATTTTCTTGGTCAAACCGATCAAGGGGGTCGTGAACCACATGCAAAGCTATGCAGCCGCCCCCGAAGATGCCCACCAGATCATCACCCCCAGTGCCGGCGTGACAGAATTGCGTGAAGCCGAAGAGGCGCTATTGTCGCTGCAAACGCAACTGACAGGCGCGCTCAAGCAGAAAGAACGGCTGGCGCAGTTGGGCGGTGCCGTTAGCAAGATCAGCCATGATCTGCGCAATATCCTGACCTCGGCGCAGCTTTTCACCGACCGGATCGAAGGATCAGATGATCCGCTGGTCAAACGCATGGCCCCCAAGCTGGTGGGGTCGATTACGCGCGCCGTGAACCTGTGCGAATCCACCTTGGCGTTCGGGCGCGCCGAAGAACCGCCGCCCGCCCTGGCGCGCGTGGGGCTAGCCGGAATCGTGGCCGATGTAATTGACAGTGAACGCCTTGCCGCGGGGGATTTTGATCTTTCGTTTTCCGAGGACATCCCCGCAGGCATGACGGTGCGCGCAGACGGCGAACAGCTTTACCGCGTCATTTCCAACCTCGTGCGCAACGCCCGCCAGGCGATTATCGCCACCGGCAACCCGGGCGAGATCTGCATACGCGCCGATGAAGATGACACAAACTGGTGGGTTTTCCTGACCGATACCGGCCCCGGCCTGCCCAAGAAGGCGCAGGATCATATTTTCAAGCCGTTTCAAGGGGGCGCAACCAAAGGCGGATCTGGCCTTGGGCTTGCCATTGCCGCCGATCTGATCCGTGGCCACGGTGGCCGCCTTGAACTGCGTCGCACCGATGAAACCGGCACCGAATTTGCCATAGGCTTGCCCAAGGACGGCGCGCCGGACTAGCGCAAAGTTTCTTGCCTTTCGCCCTTGCAAACCCCACGCGCGGCGTCTAAATCCCCCGATACGCGGATTGGTAGCTCAGTTGGATAGAGTACTTGACTACGAATCAAGGGGTCGGGGGTTCGAATCCTCCCCAGTCCGCCACTTTTCAATCGCACCTGTTTGATCACGTGTCCTAAGCGGTGATTTTTCGATTGTTTGCCGCCATAGGCCAATGCGTTGAATAACTGAATTGCGACCAAGTTGTGCCTGCCCCGGCTGCGCGACAGCGGGCAACCTAGCCGACCAGCCCATTCAAGATCACCACACTGCGGTCGTCATGGTGTTCGGTTGATGTGGCGCCTTTAACCGAAGCGAATTTGCCAAGCATGTGATAGTCACGCTTTTCCACCCGCGCGAACGTGTCCTGCCAATCGGCAAGGCTGACGGTTTCGGGCGGTGTCGGGTATCCATCGGTAAACAGTTCGATGCTTTGAATGGCGTCTTTTGGATAGGTTCGGTCGATCCACTGCACCAGGCAAGGTGGCGTGCCGTTCATCGTGTCAAAACTAAAAACCGTGCCGGGGGTGTTTGCGAAATGGTACTGCGTGCAGATGCCACTTCTGAGAAAACTCTCGACGGTTCCGGCGTGGTTGCCGAGGTCGCAGGTTTGTGTGGCTTTCGCGATTATCCTGGTTGCAAGCTGCTGCGACACGCGCTTTTCAGCAATTGATTGATCAAGGCCCAGAAAGATCGCCCGCCGGGTCGCCATCTCGGCCTCATCCAGCGCATCGGGTCCAAACTGGTCACGAAAATGCTTGAAAAGCGACCCGCGCGCACTGGTCGAGACCCGATCAATCAGTTTCGTCGGTTGTAGCACGTCCGCACCGTTCAGCCGGATGCCGCTGTCGCCCAATATAAGGAACCGCCAATCGCTGCCACAATCAAGCGCGAGTGCGAGCGTTGTCGATGGCGGGATTGCAAATGTTCCGCCCTGCGTCCGGTTGCGCAAGGCGCCGGACAGGTGTTCAAATATAGCCGCGGCAGGCTGGCGACGATTGGCAATGTCGCGTGTCACATCAACGGTGGCTTGCGCGACCGTGAGGGCAGCAAGCCTGCCAGCGGGCACCCCGTCAACAACTGTGCCACGTGCATCCGTTGCGCCGTCAAAGACCGCATAGACCCGTCCCGGCACGGTCAGGATCACATCATCGCCGTTCCTGTTGCCATTGCGATACTTGGTGATTGACGCGGCCTCGATCTGCACGGCGATCCCCCTAAAGAAACGCAGAGTCGCGGTTTTCCGCGAACCGGAAGACGGCATAAACACACGCCCCTGTGCAGACCAGCAGAACCGTGGACAGCGCGCCGGCAAGGCCAAATTCACCGTCCAGCACGGCAAGGTAAATCTGCACCGGCATCGTGATTGTCCCGCCATCATAAAGGATCAGCGTGCTCGATAGCTCGTTGATCGCGGTGATAAAGCTCATCAGTGCGCCGACGATCAGGCCGGGCAGGATCAGCGGCACGGTGACGACCAGAAACGCGCGTGCGGGCGGGGCGCCCAGATTAACAGCCGCTTCCTCCATCGAGGGTTTGATCTGACGCAGGCTCGAGGTGGTGGAGCGCACGCCATAGGGCAGCCGCCGGATGAAATAGAGCAGGATCAACAAGCCCGCCGTGCCGACCACATCCATTGGACCACCGCGAAATGTCGTGACAAAACCAATAGCCATCACAACACCGGGCACCAGATAAGGCACCATCATCAGGAAATCGATCGCCCCCGACGCCGCCGTATCCCGCCGCACGATCACATAGCTGATCAGCCCCGAAAAGATGGTGATCAACACGACCGCGCCAAGGGCAAAGACAAAGCTGTTGGTGATCGCATCGGGGGCGGTGCGCAGAATGCGTTCATAGCTTTCCAGCCCATAGCCGCCGATAAACACCGGTCCGTTGGTTTTGAGAAACGACGTATAGACCACGACAAGTGTCGGCAGCATCGCGATCAGCACAATGCCATGGCAGTAAATGTGCATCGCGATGTTGCGCCAGCCCGGCATCCGCTGCTTGCGCGGGGGATTGGTCAGGGCACTGGCATAGCGCCGCTTGGCCAAGATCCGACGCTGCGCCAAAAGCGCCAGCATCGACATGGCCATCATCACAATCGACACGGTGACTGCCATGGTTGGCAAACCGCCAAGTTCGGACCGGTATGCGGAAAACGCGATGGTCGAAAGCGTGCGAAACCCGCGGCCCAGAATGGCGGGCGTGCCGAAGTCGGCGATCGCCAACACAAAGCAAATAATTGCGCCAGTGCTGACCGCCGGAAACACTAATGGCAGGGTGATTTTGGTAAACCGTTGCCAAGGTGTGCAGCCAAGGTTTTCGGCGGCGTCCTCGAACGATTTGTTCATGCCATTCAGCGAGGTTTGGGTCATCAGATAGATGAAGGGGAAGAACTTGAGCGTGAAAACCAGAACGATCCCGTGGGCGCCATAGATTGTCGGTGTGTTGATCCCGAACAGGGCAAAGAAGTTGGTGATAAAGCCATTCGATCCCAGCATCATGATCCAGGCATAGGCCCCGATAAAAGGCGGCGCGACAAGGACCAGAATTGCCAGCGTGGATATCCACGTCTGCCCCGACACAACAAACCGGGCCGTAAAGAATGCCAGTGGAATGCCGATCAGGCAGGCCCCAAGCGTCCCAAGCAGCGCGACATACAGCGAGTTCTTGAGCCCATTGAGGTAGTAATTGCGGGTGAAGACTTCGACAAAGTTGCCAAAGGTGAATCCGCCGGTGTCGGCATCGACAAAGCCAAGCATCAGCACCCGCAGGATCGGCAGGATCAGCAACAGGGCAAGCACGGCAAGGATCAGCACGGTGATCGCCGTCCAGAAATCCATGTGCCGCAGGCGGGTCAGCGCAGTCATGGCACCCGCACCCCATCGCCGCTGTCGACAAAGAACGACAGGTCATCGGGTCGGATCGCCAAAGTGATCGGGCTGTGTTCGGGCAAGGCGACAATAGCGGGATCAGGGCGCGAGACGGCCTTGATATGTTCGCCCGCGTCAGTCTCGGCGAATATCTCCATCTCGCGGCCAATAAAGCTGATTTCGCGGATGCGCGCGGGAATGACGATGTCGTCCTTGGCCGCAGTGGCCCCGGTGGCCAGCACGCGGATATCTTCGGGTCGCATGGCGCAAACGACCGGCCCGTCCTCGCGGATCAGTGACGCGATATTTGCACCGCCGGAGACAAGGCTTGCTGCCCTCCCGTCCCGACTGACTGACAGAAAGTTGTTCGCGCCAACAAAGGTGGCAACAAATCGGTTGGCGGGGCGTAGATAGATATCAATGGGGGCTGCGGCCTGCTGAATAATGCCGCCGTGCATCACGCAGACGATGTCGGACATGGCCAACGCTTCTTCCTGATCGTGGGTGACATAGACCGTCGTGATACCCAGATCGCGCTGGATGCGCCGCAACTCGGCCCGCAGATCGACGCGAAGTTTGGCATCAAGATTGGACAGAGGCTCGTCCATCAACAGCACCTTGGGGCGCACGACAATCGCCCGGGCAAGACCGACACGTTGCTGCTGCCCGCCGGACAGTTCGTGCGGCATACGACCCGCCAGGTGGCCCAGTTGCACCACCTCCAACACCTCGGCAACGCGGGTCGCAATCTCGGTCCGGTTTACCTTGCGCTGTTTCAGACCAAAGGCGACGTTGTCACGCACCGAAAGGTGCGGAAATACCGCGTAATCCTGAAACACCATTGCTACGTCGCGTTTGTGGGCGGGCAGATCCTCGATTGGCGCACCATCAATGGCAATGTGCCCCGAATTCTGGGCATGGAACCCGGCGATAACGCGCAAAAGCGTGGTCTTGCCGCATCCCGATGGCCCAAGCAGGGTGTAGAACGCCCCCGATGGAATTGACAACGTGATGTCCGACAGCGCCATCACATCGCCATAAAGCTTGCGCAGCCCTGTTATCTCGACCGAGGCCATCCCGATGTCTCCTGAAAATGGGGTGCGGGCTGCACAGGCGCAGCCCGCGATGGGGTCAGGTTACTGGACGTCCAGAACCATATCGCCCCATGCATCGACAAGCCGTTCGCGATTGTCGGCGGCCCATGCCGCGTCATAGCCCACCGAATTCACATCACCCAAAGCCACGAGGGCGGGGTTTGATGCGATGTCGGAACGCACCGGGCGGCGGCCCTGTTCGGCGACAACGGTTTGCGCCGCTTCGGATAGCATGAAGTCCAGGAACGACTTGCCACCGTCACCATTTGGGGCACCTGCCACAAGGGCCATCGCATCGGGCGCGATCGCTGTTCCCTCGGCGGGATAGACAATCTGAACCGGCCCTCCACCTTCGACATAACGCAGGGCCGCATCTTCGAGGGTGACGCCCACGGCCAGTTCGCCATCGTTAACGAAACGCGGCACAGCACCCGAACTTTCCGACAACACGAAGTTGCCTAGCATGCCTTTGTAGACTTCCCAGCCCGCATCTTCGCTGTCAAAAGCCTGCAAGACGGTCGCCAGTTGGATATAGGCCGAACCGGACCCGTCGGCGCGCGCCGATGAAATCATCTCGTCGTATTGCGGATCAGCAAGAGCGGCCCAGCTATCGGGAACAGGCAACCCGCCCAGCTTTTCCTCGTTGACGATGAAGGCCATGACAACGGCCGTGAAAGGTGTCCACATTTCGCTTTGCTTCATGCCGTCAGCCAGCATGTCTGACCCTGCGGCGTCATAGGCTTCGAACAGATCGGGGTTAAAGTCGATGACGGTGCCGTCAACACTCCACAACACATCGGCAGCTGGCGATCCCGCTTCGGCAGTCAGGCGGTTCAGCAATTCGCCAGAGCCGGCCTTGATGACCTCGACGGTATTGCCGGACTCGGCCTCATACATCGGCACAAGCGCGTCGATAAAGTTCTGTGGCACGGCAGTGTAAACCGTGACCGTGTCGGCGTAGGCCAGCGTGGCTGTCAGGGCCAGCGTGGACGCAAGGGCAGTGCTTTTGAACAGGTTTTTCATGGTTCCTCCAGGTTGAAATGCGCGGCCGGTTCGACCCGGTCAGGCTTTGCGACAAATGTCTTTCTGATTAGATTGCATTCCATAATATAAGCTGTGTCAAATGATATTATTGATCCCCTCACGGGCGATGCCATGATAGGGGATCGCGCAGACGCAACAGGACCAGCCATGACCGAACACTTTCGACTGAGTTACAACGCGCGCCGTATTCTTGCGACCTTGCGGGTTCAGGGGCCACGATCACGGGCAGAAATCGCGCGATTGCTGGATATTACCCCGTCAACGGTGACGCGCCTGACGGGCAGTCTGATCAAGGATGGTCTGCTAGGCGAGGCGCCCGACCCGTGGCGCGAGGGTCAAAAAGGCTATCCGGCAAAGCTGCTCAATATCGAACCGGGCGGGGTGATCACGGCGGGCGTTTATGTCGATCCGGACCGGATCATGACCTGCCTGTCGGACCTGAAGGGCACGGTTCTGTCAAACGAATCGCTTGCTGTGCCTGACCGGTCTTTTGTCGCCATGATGACGGTTGCGGGCGATAGTGTCGCGCGGCAGGTGCAGGCGCTTGGTCTTGCCGGGCGGCGCGTGGCCGGGTGTGGCGTCAGCTATCCGGGGCAATACAGCGAGGACCCCACGCGGGTGATGCGCATCCGCCAGTTCAAGGATTGGCCGGCGGTGAACGTCGCGCGGGATCTGTCCCCCTATTTCGGGATGCCGGTGCATCACATGAATGATGCCAAGGCGGCCTGTCTGGCCGAACTCTATCACGGGGCCTGCACCGGCGTGCGCAACTTTTGCCATATCTGGCTGTCCTATGGCATTGGTGGCGCCGCCGTGGTCGATCAGCGCCCCTACTTCGGGCGCAACAACGGGGCCGCGGAATGGGGCGGGCTGTTCCCGAAATCTCAGCCACGTCCTTCGGGGCAGGACTTGCTCGACACTCTTGCCGCAGCAGGGCTGCCTATGGAAAAACTTAGCGACATCGAAGATCGCCACCTCGAATTGCCCGTGGTTGCTGAATGGCGCGAGCGTGCGGCCAAACAGTTGCAGTGGCTTTGCCTTGTGATCGCCCGCACTTACGCGCCCGAGGCGATCGTCATTGGCGGCACCCTGCATCCCCAGATCATCGAAGGGTTTCTGGATGTCATCCGCGCCGCGCCGCAACTGGGCGAGGATTTTGTGACCACACCGCCGCGTCTTGTGCGCGCCGCGCGCGACAATCTCCCCCAGCTTGGTGCCGCAGCCCTGCCCATCCACCACCTGATGAACCCGGCGACCTATGCCGGTCAGGCTGTGAAAGGGTTGTAACCGAAGATGGGGATCAAAGAAGTTTGGTCGAAAGACCTGACAAACGGCTATCACTGAAACCCGACAAAACCCGCAGGGGCGTTCAGACAATGCCACGCGATGGATCGCAAAGCCGCGCAGGAACCTAGATTTTGTAGGTCGGCAATGCCTGGAACGCGGCGCGCAGGGCATCACCCCAGCCGCTTGATATCGCCTGATAAACCGGGTCGCTGTCTTCGATGCGGGCGGTGCGATCACCATTGAATCGGTCGTTTTCGTGGATCATCAAATCAAAGGGCAGACCACAGGACAGGTTCGATTTCACCGTTGAATCAAACGACACCAGCAACAGTTTTACAGCCTCGTCAAAGGGCATATCCGCATCGTATGCGCGCACAAGGATCGGCTTGCCGTATTTGGTTTCGCCAATCTGGAAAAATGGCGTGTCGTCGCTGATCTCAATGAAATTCCCTTGCGGATATATCAGAAAGATCGTCGGCTTGCCGCCCTTGATCTGGCCGCCAACAATCGCCGAGGCACTGAACTGGTCATTGGCCGTGGGGCCATTGGGGTTGCTGTAGGCGATGACCTCCTTGAGGGTCTCGCCAACCAGTCGCGCCACCTGAAACATCGTGTCCTGACGCAAGATGCTGGGGTCTCGGTCCTCGGTCGCGACCGAGCGTTCTTCGAGAAGGCTGATCATCGCCTGGGTTGTGGCCAGATTGCCTGCGGTCATGATGGTGATTGATCGCTCGCCTTCGACGACCCAGTTGAACAGCTTGCGCGTCGTTGAAAAGTTATCAACGCCCGCATTCGTGCGGGTGTCCGACATAAACACCAAACCGGCATTCAGCCGCATTCCAACGCAATAGGTCATGTGATCAAATCCGTTTTGAACCCTGCCGCAGTGCTACTGCTGCACTTGCAAAGATACAATCAAAGACTCGGCCCCTGATCCCATGCGCATGCCGGAAATCGGGGCGGCATCGGCGGAATCGCGCCCCACGGCGACACGGGCATAGCGTTCATCGGGGGCATAGCCGTTTGACACATCAAACCCGACCCATCCCAAGTCGGGCACATGCGCTTCGGCCCAGGCGTGGCTTGCGTCCTGATCCACACGGTCATTCATCATCAGATACCCGCTGACATAGCGCGTGGGCAGGCCTGCAACACGCGCCGCGGCTATGAAAATATTGGCGTGATCCTGACAGACACCCGCACCGATCCCCAATGCGGCCTCGGCTGTGGTATCGGCAGCGGTTTTACCGGTCTGGTAGGGTGTCGCCGCAAGGACCGCAGCAGACAGATCATGCAGGCCGGTCAGCAGATCCGTTGCCGTCTCCAGAACGCGCGCCAACGCTATTACACCGTCCCCCGCAACCGTCAGCGGTGTCGGTTGCGCAAAGTGCCAAAGCGGCGCGCGCCCGTAAACCGGCCCAAGCACCCCCGCAGCACCATCCACCACGTCCACGGTGCCCTGTGCGCGAATAATCAGGTTCTGGGTTTCGGGGGTGATACTGACCAGATCGGTGTGATTGCCATAGTGGTCGCGGTAACTGGTTTCAATTTTGCCGCCTTCAACCGCGACCGTCCAATCAACGACGTTTTGCAATGGGTTGTCCAACGGGCGCAAGCGCACCTTTTGCAACGCATAATCAACGGGTTGATCATAAAGATAACGGGTCTCGTGGGTGATATGCAGCAGCATCAGCGGGTGAACCTGTAGTCTTGCTCGATCTGTTGGCCAAGGCTTGCCGTGTCGCGCAGAACCGAGCTGATGAATTCGTGTAACCCTTCTTCGAAAATCGCGCCGATTTCGCGCCTTGTCACCCGTGCGCGCAGGGCCGCGGCCATATCATGACTGGCAGGCGTTTCGCCGTATTCTTCGGCAAGGTAGCCAAGGTTGGTGACGATCCGTCCAAGGCTATAGGACAATGAACGGGGCATCCGCGAATCCAGGATCAGAAAACTGGCAATATTGGCGGCATTGAAGTCACCATCAACCGCCCAGCGGAACGATCTGTGCGCTGACACCGAACGCAACAGTGTTTCCCACTGCACATTGTCCATCCGGCTGCCCACCATCGAAGGTGCTGGCAAAAGCGCGTAGTATTTCACGTCGATAATGCGCGCGGTGCTGTCGGTGCGTTCAATGAACGTGCCAAGGCGGCAGAAATCATACATGTCGTTGCGCAGCATCGTCCCCGTCAGGGCGCCGCGCACCAGCGCACATTGCTGGCGGATCGTGGCCAGAACGGCTGGCAATTCGGTTTCGGGAACGGGGTCTTTCAGCACGTCCTTGAACAGCATCCACGTTTCATTGACGGCTGACCAGACCTCGGTTGTGAGGGCGGTGCGCACAAGGCGGGCGTTGTCGCGCGCTGACTTGATGACCGACAGAACGGACCCAAGGTTATCCGTGTCACGCAGCAGAAAATCCGTGACCGAGGCGCTGTCATAGGTGCTGTATTTGCTGTCAAACTGCGCGCGCACCGCCGATGTGGTGATGACGGATCGCCATTCGGCTTCGGCGGCGCTGGATCGGGTCAGGGCAATCCGAAATCCTGCCTCGATCAGGCGCGCATTGTTTTCCGCCCGTTCAAGAAAACGGAACATCCAGTAAAGACCACCTGCGGTTTTTCCCAACATGTCAGTCTTCCAATACCCAAGTGTCTTTGGTGCCGCCGCCCTGACTTGAATTGACCACAAGGCTACCCTCGGTCAGCGCGACCCGCGTAAGCCCGCCGGGCGTAATGTTGACGCCATCGGGCGACATCAGCGCAAATGGGCGCAGATCAACGTGGCGTGGGGCAAGGCCGGCCTCGGTAAAGATCGGCACGGTGGACAACGACAGCGTTGGCTGCGCGATGTAATTGCCGGGCCGGGCGCGCAGCTTGTCGGCGAAATCCGCAAGTTCCTGTTTGCTGGCGGCAGGACCAACCAACATCCCGTAACCGCCAGACCCGTGGACTTCTTTGACCACCAGATCGGCCAGATTGTCCAATACGTATTTCAGCGTATCGGGTTCTGAACAGCGGTGCGTTTCAACGTTCTTGAGGATCGCACGCTCGCCGGTGTAGAACGCGATGATATCAGGCATATAGCTGTAAATTGCCTTGTCGTCGGCGACACCGGTGCCGGGCGCATTGGCAATCGTGATATTGCCCGCACGATAGACATCCATGATCCCGGGCACACCCAACATCGAATTTGGATTGAACGTCAGCGGGTCAAGGAATTCGTCGTCCACACGCCGATAAAGCACGTCGATCACCTTGTAACCCTTGGTCGTGCGCATGGCGATATGGCCGTCGACTACGCGCAGGTCATGCCCCTCGACCAATTCAACACCCATCTGATCGGCCAGAAAGCTGTGTTCGTAATAGGCCGAGTTATAAATGCCCGGTGTCAGCACCGCTACGCAGGGCCGCCCCTCGCAAGACGCCGGTGCCGAGGCCGCAAGCGAGCGGCGCAATTCCTTGGGGTAGTCGCTGACCCGTTGCACCCTGATCTTGCTGAATAATTCGGGGAACATCTGCAACATCGTCTCGCGGTTTTCCAGCATGTAACTCACACCGGACGGCGTGCGTGCATTGTCTTCCAGCACAAAGAAATCATCCGCCCCCGTGCGCACGATATCCGTGCCGGTGATATGTGTGTAGATCCCGCCGGGTGGAGTGAAATCCATCATCTGCGGCAGGAAGGCATCGTTTTGCGCGATCAGGTTGGTCGGCACGACGCCTGCGCGTAAAATTTCCTGACGGTTATAGATGTCGTGCAAAAAGGCGTTGATCGCGCGGACACGTTGGTCGATCCCTTTGGACAGTTTCGTCCATTCGTTGTTGGACAGGATACGTGGCACCAGATCAAACGGGATCAGCCGTTCTTCGGCGTCAGATTGGCCATAGACGTTGAATGTGATGCCCGAACGACGAAAGAACGCCTCGGCCTCGTCAGACTTTTTGGCAAGGCGCGCGTTGTCCTGTTGGGCAAACCACGCCGCGTAGCCGTCATAAGGCGCCCGCGCGCCGCTCGCGGCGTGCATTTCGTTAAAATGGGAAGGGTCCGATTTCATCCCGCCAGCTTATAGCAACACAGCGATCTGGCAATGGGACTTGCTGTGTCTGCCAGGTTAACTATCGCAAATGCTCATTGTTTGCGCAGCTACTTGCCCTTCCAGACCGGATCGCGCTTTTCGGCGAATGCGCGCGCGCCTTCCAGATTGTCCTCGGACCCATATAACACATCGACCGTTGGCAAAATCCGCCCCGTGATCCGGTTCATCGCGTCCTGAAACTTGGCGTCCTCGGCATCGCGTACGATTTCCTTGATCGCCGCGTAAACCAAGGGAGGGCCTGACGCCAGCAGACGGGCCAGCTCCCACGCGCGCTCCATCAACTGATCTGCGGGAACGATTTCGTTGACCAGGCCCCAGCCTTTGGCCTCCTCTGCGTCAAACCAGCGCCCGGTCAGCAGCAACTCCATGGCGATGTGATAGGGGATGCGCTTGGGCAGCTTGACGCTGGCCGCATCCGCCACGGTGCCAGACCGGATTTCGGGCAGGGCAAATGTCGCGTGGTCAGCGGCGATGATCATATCCGCCGACAGCGCCAGTTCCAGCCCGCCCCCACAGGCAATCCCGTTCACGGCGGCGATCACCGGTTTGTTCAGATCGGGCAATTCCTGCAAGCCGCCAAAGCCGCCGACACCATAGTCGCCATCCACAGCGTCACCGTCAGCGGCGGCTTTCAGGTCCCAGCCGGGGCAAAAGAATTTCGCGCCCGCGCCAGTGATGATCGCAACCCGCAAGGCAGGATCATCGCGAAACGCGGCAAAGGTATTCCCCATGATCCGGCTGGTCGCCAGATCAATCGCATTTGCCTTGGGACGGTCCAGCGTGACCAGCAGGATACCGTCACGGGTTTCGGTTTTGATCGGGCTCATGGCATGGCCTTTCGGATAAGGGCATCGACGGCAATCGCAGCGTCAGGGGTGCAGATCAGCGGGTTGATCTCAACTTCGGCCAAGCTGTCGGCGTTGGCAACCACGTAGGATTGAACTGCGCGCACGGTGTCGACGATTGCTATCAAACTGGCGGCGGGTTTGCCCCGATAGCCCACCAACAACGCGGCGCAACGTAGCTTGCCCAATGCGCGCAGGATGGCGTCATCGCTTGCAGGCACAAGCAGCGACACTGTATCGCGCAGCACTTCGGTCAACACGCCGCCCGCGCCAACGGTCAGCACAAAGCCATGCGCCGGATCGCAGGTGACACCGACCAGCAGTTCCGCCACTGCGCCGGTCGTCATTTCCTCGATCAAAACGGCGTCCGTGCCGATCTCGGCAGCGACTTTGACCACGTCCTTGGCGGGAACCCCCAAGCGCACCGCGCCATGGTCCGATTTATGCGCAAGTCCCATGCCCTTGACGGCAAAGGGCGGACACAGGGCTTTGACGGCTTGTGCAATCTCATCCGCGCCCAGCGCCACACGGTTGGCGGGAATAGGGACACCGTGGGCGGCAAGCGCGTCTTTGGCCGCCGCTTCATCAAGCGTGTGCAGGTCGGTCTGCGCGTTGGGCAACACGACCGGTTCAGGATCAGGCGAATGGATCTGTGCGGCGGCCTGTGTCGCGGACAGTGCCTCGGCGATCCCCATGAACGGCACGACCCCGCCCGCCATCAGCCGTGTGGCCACGTCCAACGGCATCAGTTCAGGCAGGCTTGCCACCATCGCGAAATTCGCGCCGGTGTTTGCGCGCACCTCCAATGCGGCTTGGGTGGCACATTCCCAATCGCGCGCATCCGTTGTGGGGTAGTCGACGATGGAGAACGTCATGGCAATGTCAGGGCCGGTCATCCCCGCCCAGGCACGCGCCATCGCCGCACCATCGCGCCAGACATAAGTGTGGTAATCCAGCGGATTGTTCAGCGCGACCATCGGCCCAAGGGCATCCGCCAGTCGCGCGCGCTGGTCCTGCGTCAGCGGTGGAAACTCAAGGTCCATCCCCACCGCCATATCGGCAATCAGGCTCGCCTCGCCGCCCGAACAACTGATCGAGGCGATGTTTTTTGACGGCAACCGACCCGCACAATGCAGCAATTTCAGGGTCTCGATAAAGGCGGGCAGGCTGCTCACGCGCGCGATCCCAAGGCGGTCCAGAAAGGCCTGTGCGCCTGCGTCACTGCCCGCAAGGGACGCTGTATGCGATACGGTCGCCGCCCGCGCCTGATCCGATGCGCCGACCTTGATCGCGACCAGCGGCACGCCCTTGGCCTGGGCCTTGTGCGCCAGGGCTTCCCATGCGCGCAGATCGCCGAACCCTTCGATGTGCAGGCCGATGGCCGTGACGCGCGGATCGTCCAGCAGGGCGTTGGCAATCGCGGCCTGTCCGGTCTGGGCCATGTTGCCGCAAGCCACGGTGTAGGCAATCGGCAGCGCCCGTTTCTGCATCGTCAGATTGATCGCGATGTTGGAGCTTTGCGTCAGAATCGCCACGCCGGAATCCACCCGCGCACAGCCATGCTGATCAGGCCACAGCAGCGCGCCATCCAGCGCATTGATAAACCCATAACAGTTGGGGCCAAGGACGGCCATGTCACCAGCCGCCGCAACCAGCTGGGCCTGCAAACCATCGCCGCGCGCATCCTCGGCGCGTGCCTCGGCAAAGCCGCTGGCGAAACAGACGGCCCCGCCTGCGCCCATCTGCGCAAGATCACGCACCAACCCGACCGTCGCGTCACGGTTCACACCGATGAACACCGCATCCGGCGCGCCGGGCAGGGCTGCAAGACTGGCAAACGCGGGGACACCGGCAACGGTGTCGGCGCGCGGATGCACCGGCCAGACAGCGCCATCATATCCGATGCTACGGGCCTGCCGCACGACATGTTCGCACCACGCCCCGCCGCCGATCACCGCAATCGACGCGGGCCGCAGCAGGCGGGCCAGATCGCGCGTCATGTCAGGCCCCAAGCGGACGCAGCAAATCGCGCGAAATGATATGCCGTTGGATTTCGCTGGTGCCGTCCCAGATGCGTTCAACGCGGGCATCACGCCAGAACCGCTCAATCGGGAAGTCGTCCATCAATCCCATGCCGCCGAAAATCTGCAAGGTTGTATCGGTCGTGCGCGCCAGCATTTCCGAGGCATAGACCTTGGCGCTGGCAATCTCGCGGTTGGCCGGCAACCCCTGATCAAGCCGCCATGCCGCGGCCAGAGTCAGCCAATCGGCAGCGTCGATTTCGGTGATCATATCGGCGATCTGGAAACTGACGCCCTGAAACTTGCCGATGGGTTGGCCGAACTGCTTGCGCTCGGCGGCATAATTCAACGCATAGTCGAAACAACGCCGCGCACGGCCCACACAGAAGGCCGCAACCGTGATCCGCGTGGCATAGAGCCATTCATTCATCACAGCGAAACCACCATCAACTTCGCCCAAGACCTGCGCATCGGGCAAGCGGCAGTTGTCGAAATCAAGGATGCAATTCTTATAGCCCTTATGGGACACCGAATTATATCCGTCGCGCACCGTGAACCCCGGTGTGCCGCGATCCACGAGGAACGTGGTGATCCGTTTCTTGGGGCCGCGCGGGGTGTCATCGACGCCGGTGGCAATGAAAACGATAAAGAAATCAGCGTGGTTTGCGCCGGAAATGAAGTGTTTCGATCCGTTGACGATCCAATCACCACCGTCCCGCACTGCCTGACACTTCATGCCCCGCACATCCGATCCGGCGTCAGGTTCTGTCATCGCCAAGGCATCGGATCGTTCGCCGCGCACGGCGGGCAAAAGGTAACGTTCCTTTTGGTCGCCTTCGCAGGCCATCAGGATGTTTTGTGGGCGGCCAAAGAAATGCGTCAACGCCATAGACCCGCGCCCGAGTTCGCGTTCAACAAGCGTGAAATCAACGTGGTTGAGGCCCGCACCGCCCACAAATTCGGGGAAATTGCAGGCGTAAAACCCAAGGTCGATGACCTTTTGCTTGATCGCCTCGCCCAGTTCATGCGGCACCTCGCCGGTGCGCTCGACCTCGGCCTCGTGGGGATAGATTTCCTTTTCCACAAAGCTACGCACGGTTTGGACGATCATCTCTTGTTCGTCGCTTAGTCCAAAGTTCATCGCCTGCTCCGCAATCAGATTTCCACCGACCCTAGCGGGCGAAGTTCGCCTTGTCTCGCAGAATTATCCTGCGTTTTTTGGCGTGAACGGCACCAGAAAATGACCACGTGCAAGACGGATCAGATTCTCGGCGGGCAGGTCGTCTGATTGCCACGCCTTGACGGCCAGCCCCAACATGCGCGGCATCAACATCGGCCAGATTTGCGCGTCCTGCGTGGTGAATTCCGACCAGAACGCGCCCTGCACGCCAATCACCTTGTCCGCGATGTCGGGTTCCGGGACAGGCTCCCACGCAATCGTGTCGGTCAGCGACACGAACGCGGCCCAGCTTGCGCCCCAATCGTCGGGATCATCCGTGTGGGCCATATCGAAATAGGTGTGCTGTGCCGGGATCATCACCACGTCATAGCCCGCGCGCGCGGCCGCGACACCCGGCCCTTGGCCCGTCCAGCTAAACAGGATTGCGTTGTGGCCAATGCCACCATTCTTGCCCTGCGCCGCTTCCTCCCATGCACAGGGGCGCTGGCCGTTCGCGACAACTTGCGCGGCGATCCGTTCCATCGTCCAGCCCTGCAAATCATGGGTATTGTCCAACCCTTCACGCGCCATCAGATCACGCGCCAGCGGGCTGCCCATCCATGTCCCTTCGGGCAGTTCATCACAGCCAAGGTGCAAGTGGTTGAATGGAAACAGCGCGCCAACCTCGGCGGCGATTGCGCCAATCACGTCCCAAGTTTTCGGTTGGGCAGGGTTCAGCGCGTTGCCGTGATAGCCCTGCACTGACACCTCGGCGCCATTGTCGGCGGGGTCGCGGGTGTCGGGAAAAACATGTGTGATCGCAATGGCATGGGCAGGCGTTTCAATTTCCGGCATGACCTCGATATTAAGCGCCTTGGCATGGGCGATGATCATGCGTGCGGTGCCTTTGGAATAACTTCCGCCTGTGACCAACCCGTCAGCGAATAGGGCGGGCAGCAACTGCCCCTCGCCGCAAAACGCGGTCTTTTGCCAAAGGGCAGGCAGGCAGTCGATCTCAAGGCGGAACGCCTCGTCATCGGCAAAATGCCAGTGAAAACGGTTGAGTTTCAAGAGCGCCATCAGGTCCAACAGATCGCAGACCGTTTCGGGCTGATAGTAGTGGCGCGCCGTGTCCAGATGCTGCCCGCGCCAGCTGAAACGGGGCGTATCGTGCAGGGTGCCACAGGGCAGAGCGCCGTGTTGCAGTAGCGTCAACAGCGTGATCCCTGCATAGAACCGTCCGCCGTATGATGCGGCCTGCACAGTGGTGACTTCGGGCGTGATGTGCAGGGTATAGGCATCCTCGGGGAGATCAGCCGTTTCAAAAGTGACGAGGTGATCACCGTCAAAGGTTAACCCTTGTCGTGACGCCAATCCGGCGACTGCGGCAAAGGCGGGATCATCACCGGCGAAACCATCAACTGTGATGGTCTGCCCGTCAGGTTCCCACGCGGTTGGCTGCGGGATCAGCGGCAGCCCGTCAAACGGCCCAAGATCAGGCAGGGGTTGCGGGCGGCAGCCCGGTTCGGTTGTCTGTGGCAGCTTGATCACATCCGTCCCAACCCGCAGGACCGGACCGATGGGATGCCACGCGCGGTTCGCCGGTTTATGCCCGGCCGCGTATTGCAGCGTCACCTGATGGGGCTGGCCAGCATACAGATCGGGAAGGGCCACTTCGGTGTAACTGCCAAGGCCCTTGATGCGCTTTCCACCGGCGATTGCTGTCAGCGGCGCCATGCCGGAAAAGCAGAACAGCGGGCGTGCAAGGTCGCGATCAACTGTGATCGTGCACAGCAATTCAGGGCCGCGCAATTCGCAAGCGTAATCCATGTCAGTCCAGTCGCAGTTCGGAAACAAAATCGTAGATGTCGGACCGATAGAGCCCGCTTGTAAACTCAATCGGGCGGCCTGACGCCAGATAGCCCGTGCGCTCGATCCGCAAAACGGCTGTGCTTTCGGGCAGTTTCAGCAGGCTGGCATCGGCGCTGGTCAGGTTCGCGGCCATCACCCGCTGCACAGCGCGCACGGGTGCCGAATTGGTCTGGCGCAACACCGCATAAAGCGAGGTTTGTACAAGGTCGGGGCGCGGCAGGATATCGCGCGGCAACGAGGAATATTCCAACG
Organism: Octadecabacter sp. R77987; assembly: GCF_042466115.1. Taxonomy (NCBI): domain Bacteria; kingdom Pseudomonadati; phylum Pseudomonadota; class Alphaproteobacteria; order Rhodobacterales; family Roseobacteraceae; genus Octadecabacter; species Octadecabacter sp. R77987. The sequence goes on from NZ_JAXHBQ010000001.1 coordinate 2,509,820, forward strand.
CCATCGGTGTGTCGCCTGCGTTGCGCAATCGGTTGATCCGCGCCACGCGGTCATGGGCCGACAAGCCCAAAGCGATCATTTCGTCAGGGTTCGGAGTCTCAAGCCCGGCCAATAGCACTTCGGAGGTCGAGGTCATGCCGCGCGCGCGCATGTTTTCGGTGAACGACACCAGCGAAGACAGCGATTGTGCAAGGCGTGGCGTAGCCGTGCGCACAAACGATCCAGCCCCCTGACGCTGTTCGATCAACCCGTCATTGACCAGTTGCGCAACGGCCTTGCGCACCGTGACGCGGCTGATATCGGCCAATTCGGCAAGGTCGCGTTCGGGCGGGAGTTGATCGTCAGGCGCAAGCCGCCCCGACTGGATCGCCGCCGCGATATGACGCTGCAATTGCTGATAGCGCGGCCCGCGGCCTGCCCGAAACCAGCTGTCCGGGTGGAAGATATCTGAGTCTAGCGACATTTTGGTCCGCCCGTTTGGTATGTGATTACAATACCAATTATGAAATAGAGCGCAATGGGGAATGCGTATCCTTGGTATAAATCACTGATTTTTATCTGAAAAATGGCATTTCAGATTTTTGGTATTATATTGGTAGCAATATGAATCCCCTTTGGTATCATTATTTCAAACGCCGCGATTCGCCTGCGGTCAAAACTCAGCCGGGGGGCCATCAACGTGACAGATCTTGCGCAGCCGATCGGGCGATCCCAAGAGGCAAGCCGCCGCAAGGTGCTTCCTGAAAGCGTGTTTGCCTGGTTGCTGGTCGGGCCTGCAATGCTGTTTATTGCCATTATCGTCGCCTGGCCTCTGGCTGAAACGATCCGCCTGTCGTTCTTCGAGGCAGGCTTGGGCGGCGAGGAGTATGTCGGTCTTGCCAACTACGAAGATTTGCTCGACAGCCGCAAGTTCCATCAAACTATTGTGCGCACGTTCTATTGGATGTTCCTGTCGGTCGCGCTGAAACTGGTCCTTGGGCTGATCGGCGCAACATTGCTGAACGCCGCCGTGCCGGGGCGCGGATTGTTTCGTGTCTTGGTCATGCCGCCGTGGGTCATTCCGATCGCCATCGGCATGATCGGCTGGCTTTGGCTTTACAACGGCTATTTCGGCGTGCTGTCGGGCACCGCGCAGGCGATCGGTCTCATCGACGGGCCGTTTGAATTCCTCGCTTATAAACGTTCTGCCTTTTATTCGGCAGTTGTCGCCGATGTCTGGGTCGGCACGCCGATGGTGACGCTGTTCTTTCTGGCGGCCATGCAGGGCGTCAGCCGTGATCTTTACGAGGCCGCATGGGTTGACGGAGCGGGGCGCTGGTATCGGTTCCGCCGCATCACGATCCCGCAGATCATGCCGGTGATTGTGTCGATGTCGCTGCTTTCGGCAATCTTTACCTTCAACAGCTTTGAAATCATCTGGATCCTGACCGAAGGTGGACCGCGCAGCGCCACAACCACCCTGATCGTCGACACCTATAAAACCGCCATCGGCAACTACAAATTCGGCGAAGGCTCGGCGCGCGCGGTGATCATCGTGCTGCTGCTTGGCACCTTCTCTCTCGCCTACCTGTTCTTTCTGAACAAGGTGAACAAGAAATACGGGGTGAAGTGAGATGATGGACAAATACACCAAACTCCAGATGGCGGGCATCTACGCGGCAATCACCGTGTTCCTGATCTTCATTCTACTGCCGTTCTTTGAAATGTTCATGGCGTCCCTGCGCCCGCTCGAACACCTGTTCCGCAGCCCCTATCAGTTCTGGTCCGAGGATTTCAGCTTTCAGGCTTATTCCGACATGTGGGTGACGGTGCCGCTTCTGGGGCGCTACATCTTCAATTCGGTCTTTATCGCCTTGTCGGTGACGGGCCTGACGATGATCTTTGTCGTGCCGGCGGCCTATGCCTATGCGCGGCTCGACTTTCCGTTCAAGAACGCAAGCCTTGGAATCTTTCTGGGCGTGAACATGTTCACGGGTGCTGTGCTGTTGATCCCGCTGTATCGGGTGCTGCGCACCTTGGGGTTCCTGAACACCTATTGGGCGATGATCGTGCCCGGTGTGGCGTTCCTGATCCCGACAGGCATCTGGCTGCTGCGGTCATACCTGGAAAAAATTCCGCGCGAACTGGAAGAAGCGGCCTATGTCGATGGCGCGTCGCGCATGTATACGCTGCGCCGCGTCGTGCTGCCGCTGGCCACGCCGGGGCTGATCGTTGTTGGCACGGCCGTGTTTATCGGCGCCTATGCCCAGCAATTCCTGTTCGCAATCACATTCAACCAGACCCGCGAACTGCAACCGCTGCCTGCGGGTCTGTTCGAATTCATCGGCTATCAGTCGGTGACGTGGAACGAAATGATGGCCGCTGCCTTGGTGGGTGTTTTGCCCGTCATGGTCATCTTTTTGTTCCTGCAAAAATACCTCGTCGCCGGTCTCACGGCGGGCGCGGTGAAAGAATAAGTTTAACCAAGGGAGAAGACCAAATGAAACTTGCAAAAATTACAATGGGTGCGCTGCTGCTTTCCGGCACAGCGATGACCGCACAGGCCGAAAGCCACGCGACCGAACTGCACTTTATCATGTGCGGCGGTGAAGTTCGCGATGCCGATCAGGCCGTCGTCGATCAGTTTGTCGCCGACCATGATGGCGTCACCGTCAACCTCGAGGCCGTGCCATGGGGCACGTGTCAGGACAAATCTCTGACGCTGGCCGCTGCCGGTGATCCGCCGTCTATCGCCTATATGGGGTCACGCACATTGCGCCAGCTGGCCAATAACGACCTGATCGTGCCCGCCAACATCGACCCGGCAACACCCTATCAGCCCGGCGTGCTGAATACCGTCACGATCGAAGGGCAGGCTTGGGGTTATCCGCACGCATTCTCGACCAAGGGTCTTTATATCAACTGTGATCTTGTCGAAGAGGCCGGCATGGAATGTGCCGCCCCTGCCACATGGGCCGACATGTATGCCATGGCCGAAGCCGTGACCAACAACACCGATGCCGCTGGCGTTGGTCTTGCGGGCAAGGATTTCGACAACACCATGCACCAGTTCCTGAACTACCTGTATTCCAACGGCGGTGTGGTGATTGACCCTGCGACGGGTGAAAACATGCTTGATAGCGACCAGACCCGCGAAACGCTGGAGTTCTACGGCAGCCTTGTTGCCGTGGCACAGGACGGCCCGACAGCATGGGAACGTGACCAACTCAAAGACCTGTTCAACGATGGGCAGATTGCCATGTATGTGTCCGGCCCATGGGGTTACGGGCAGCATAACGAGGACATCAACCAGCTGGTTGCCCCCGTGCCACACGGCCCATCGGGCGAAAGCGGGTCGATCTTGATCACGGACTCGATTGTCGTGTTCAAAGGGTCCGGCCACGAAGACCTGGCACAGGAACTGGCCCAGCGGATCACATCCGGTGACAGTCAGTATGATCTGGACAGCTCGTGGGGTCTGACGCCGATCCTTGATTATGCCGCGATGGGCAAGACCGACCTTTACTATAACGAAGGTATCTGGCCGATCTTTACTGCGTCGATCCAGACAGGTGGCCCCGAGCCGCTGGTCGAAGACTTCAAATCGTTGCAGTCCGTGTTCACCAACATGATCCAGGGCATCATCCTTGAAGATGACACAGTGGACAATCTGGTGACGATTGCCGGTGAAGAACTCGACGACGCCCTTTAACAGGCGTTTCTCCCCGATCCGGGCGGTGACCGCGTGTTGCCGCCCGGACGGACCCTTACAGATTTCCAACAGACAGGACGCTTGCGCCATGGCCACTCTTGACCTGAATGCGATCAACAAATCCTTTGGCGCCGCCAAGGTGCTGCATGACATCAGCCTTGCGATCGAGGACAAGGAATTCGTGGTCTTTGTCGGCCCATCGGGTTGCGGTAAATCCACGCTGCTGCGGATCATCGCCGGGTTGGAAGAAGCCACATCCGGCAATATCATCATCGAGGGCAAGGACGTCAGTGCCGCCCATCCTGTTGATCGCGGCATTTCCATGGTGTTCCAGTCCTATGCACTTTATCCGCACCTGTCGGTCTATGAAAACATCGCTTTTCCGCTGCGGGTTCAAAAGCTTGCCAAGGATGACTTGGACCAGCGTGTGCAAAAGGCAGCTGAAATCCTGCAACTGACGGACAAGCTGCAACTGAAACCAGGGCAGCTGTCAGGTGGGCAGCGCCAGCGTGTCGCCATCGGGCGATCCATCGTGCGCAACCCCAAGGTGTTCCTGTTTGACGAACCCCTGTCCAACCTTGATGCGGCCCTGCGCGGCGACATGCGCGTTGAACTCTCGCAACTGCACAGTGAGCTGGACGCAACCATGGTTTACGTCACCCACGATCAGGTCGAGGCGATGACAATGGCCGACCGCATTGTTGTTCTGAACGGCGGGCGGGTCGAACAGTTCGGCACCCCGATGGAGCTTTACCACCACCCTGCCACAAAATTCGTCGCCTCGTTCATTGGGCAACCCAATATGAACCTGATCCCCGCGACCGTGACTGGCACCAATGGTGCCCTATCCGTGGAAATGGACGGCGGGCACAAGATGGCATTGCCGGTGGATACAGTCGGAGTCAGCAAAGGAGACATGGTCGAAGTCGGCATCCGCCCCGAAGATGTAGCCCTTGGCGACAGTGGCTTGGACATTTCCGTGCGCGTTCTGGAACGGCTTGGCGGTGTGTCGATCACTTATGGCACGATTGGCAATGGCCACAGGTTCTGCGCCTCGCTGCCCGGTGATGCGCCCGTGCGCGAAGGACACAACCTGACCTTGTCCGTCGCCCCGCAGGATTGCCATGTCTTTGACGCCAATGGTGATGTGCTGCGTCGACTGTCTGCGCCGGCGTTGGTCGCATGAAGGTCGTCACGGCTGGCATAGGTCTGCGCGCGGGCCACGTTTTGTCGATCCTGCGCGATGCGATGCCCGAGGTGGATTTCGTCGGGTATTACGATCCGCAGCCAACTTTTCTGCACATGATCGGCGAGGACACGCCGCGCTTTGACGACGTCGAACAGATGCTGGCCGAAACGCAGCCCGATCTGTTTTTTGTCGGCTCGCCCAACAGTTTCCACCTTGAACATATCAAGTTGGGTCTGGCCGCAGGCGTGCGCATCTTCACCGAAAAACCCGTAGTGACAACCAAAGAGGACACGATGGAACTGGCCGCCCTGTTGGCCAAACACGGCACCGACCGCGTGATGGTCGGGCTGGTCCTGCGCTATTCGCAGCACATGGTTGACCTGCGCGCGGTGCTGGATCGTCTAGGGCCGGTCATCTCGCTGGAAGCCAACGAACATATCGGCCCCTATCACGGTGCCTTTTTCATGCGCGACTGGCGGCGGATGATCAAATGGTCGGGCGGTTTCATGCTGGAAAAATGCTGCCACGACATCGACATCTACAACATGGTCACCGGATCGCGGCCCGATCGCGTGGCCAGCTTTGGCGGGCGCAAGTCCTTCATCCCGGAATTTTCCCCGACCTCCAACACCGAAAACGAAATCATGCACCGCAAGCCAAGCGTCTGGGAAAGCGTCGATGATCCGTTCCGCTCGGATGGGGATATCATCGACTACCAGACCGCGGTTCTTCACTATGAAACGGGGGCCAGCCTTGCATTTCACACCAACCTGAACGTCCCCGACGAACACCGCCGTTTCTGCGTGATGGGCGCGCTGGGCATGGCCGAGGGCGACTTTGTGCGCGGCTACCTCAAGGCGACAGCGCGCGATGGCACGGTGATCGCCGATCATGACTACACGCAAATGGACGGCGCGCGCGCCTCGGCCCATTACGGCGCCGATCACATGATGGTGGACGATATCGCCGCCTTATTGCGCGGCGAGGCCGACAGCCTGCCCGTTGGCGTGGTTGATGCGCTTGAAGCGGGCCTCGCGGCAATGGCCCTGGACGAGGCGCGTATCAACGGCACGATCGTCGATCTGACTGAAACCTGGGCCGAATTTGACAGCTATGGACTGCGGGGATGAGCATGGAAACCAAAACCGCAGGCAGCCTGATGGCCGCCGAAAGCGCACAGGCGATGGATGTGTTTTGCGCCGCTGCCGTGCAAAAGGTGGACGCGCGCGCGCTGCAAAATCTACGCTGTTTTTATACAATCGCACGCGGATCGTCCGATGCCGCTGCCAATATATTGTCCTATGAAATGATGCGCGAACTGGGCGTGCCGGTCACATCCTTGCCGCCGTCGGTGTTTTCACTGGGGCAGGGCGTTGCGATGAACGACACTGCCGCGCTGGTGATCAGCCAATCAGGTGCCAGTGATGATCTGGTCCTTTCCGCCAAAGGTGCGGCCGAAAAAGGCGCGCGCGTGGTCGCGATCACCAATCAGTCAGGGTCGCAGGTTGAACAGGCCGCCCACCTGCACCTGCCCATCAACGCCGGGCCGGAACTGGCTGTGCCCGCCACCAAAACCGTGATCGGATCGGTTGCCGCGGGCATGGCCCTGCTGGGCGCACTTTCGCCCGAATATGCCACGCGCACCGCGCAGTCCATCACCGCCCTGCGCAGCGTCAATCCGACCCATCCGCGCGCTGCCAAACTGCAAGCCGCCCTGCTGCGCGCGCGCCATATCTATGTGATCGGGCGTGACACGGGCTATGGCGCGGCACATGAAGTCGCGCTCAAGCTCAAGGAATGCTGTGCCCTGCACGCCGAACCTTATTCGTCGTCCGAAGTGCTGCACGGGCCGATGCAACTGGCAACGAACCCGCTCATGGTGCTGATCCTTGATAGCGGCGCTGCGCATTTTCAGGACAGTCTTGATCAGGCCGAAGCGCGGTTTCGCAAGATCGGATGTGACGTGCAGCGGATCAGCCCCGCCGATATCGGCGCAACCGGCTTGACGCCTGCATCGGCCGCTGCGTTTTTGCTGGCAATGATGTATCCGGTGATCCTGAACACGGCCCTTGCGCTGGGCATGGACCCGGACGCGCCCGAAACCCTGTCAAAGGTGACGCAAACCACATGAGTAACGATGTGAACCAATGCGCCACATGGCGCGATATCCCCGCTCAGCCGGACATCTGGCCGGCTAGGGGTGCCTCATCGTATGTGCAACGGGCAACGGTGGTGTCATGACAGCGGTTGGGATCGACCTTGGTGGCACGAAAATCGAAACGCAGGTTTTCGGTGACGACTGGCAAGTGATCGCGCGCAACCGCGTTGCGACACCGCGCGATTACGATGGGCTGGTTGCTGCTGTCGCAGGGCAGATCGCTTGGGCTGATCTACAAACAGGTGCGCCCGCCCCCGTGGGTATTGGTGCTGCCGGTCTGGTCAATCCGGTGACTGGCCTTGCCCTGACTGCGAACCTTGTTGCATCGGGCAAACCCTTTCCGGCTGACATCGCCAAGGCGGCAGGCCGTGCCGTAACGTATGTGAACGACTGTCGCGCGCTGGCCCTCTCCGAGGCGGTGTTTGGCGCAGGCAAAGGACACCGCACAGTCATGTCGCTGATCATGGGAACGGGTATCGGCGGCGGCATCGCGGTTAATGGCGCAATCCTGCAAGGGCCGACCCGAACAGGTGGCGAGTTCGGCCATACCGCTGCGCCCGCCCATCTGGTTGCCAAATATGACCTGCCCGTCGTGCAATGCGGTTGCGGGCGTATGGGCTGTTGCGAAACATATATTGCAGGCCCGGGACTTGGCCGGATTGCCAGGACGCTGACAGGGCGCGACCTGACATCACAAGAGATCGCCACCGGGCGCCACACCGAGTTTGCACCTGTTTGGCAGGCGTGGTGCGAACTGGTAGCCGACCTGCTGCGCACGCTGATCCTGACGGTTGATCCTGACATTGTCGTTCTGGGTGGTGGGCTTAGCCAGATCGACAAGGTTGTCGACGATCTGACAGTCGCGACCCAAACTGCACAGATTGGCGATTTTTCGATCCCACCGATTGTTCTGGCGCAGGGCGGTGATACAAGCGGCGCACGCGGCGCGGCCCTTGCCGCATGTAACGAGGTAACGTGATGGACCGCTGGATCGCGCCAGAACTGCTTTTTGACGGCACGGTCGTGCAGCGCGGCAAAGCGTTGCAGCTGTCAGGCGGACGTGTGGTCAAGGTTGCGGATGCGCCGGCTGACGCGGTGGCGGTTACGGGGCTGGTCACGCCGGGGTTTGTTGACCTTCAGGTAAACGGCGGTGGCGGGATCATGCTCAACACGACGCCAACCCATGACGGGATTGCCGGCATACTTGCCGCGCATCGCGGGCTTGGCACGGTTGCAGTGATGCCCACAGTGATCACCGACCACCCCGATGTCCTGGACAAAGCCGCCGACGCGGCGATTGCCGCCAAGGGGCTGCACGGGTTCGTTGGATTGCACATTGAAGGCCCACATATTTCGGTTGCGCGCCGGGGCACCCATGCCGCGCAATATGTGCGCCCCTTTGATGATCGCACGATGGAAACGGTGATGCGACTGCGCGCGCAGGGAATCGCGGTGATGATCACGCTCGCACCGGAAAACGCGACAGCGACGCAGGTCGCGACCCTTGTGCAGAACGGGGTGGTTGTGTCGATCGGTCATACCGATGCCACCGCCGAGGAGCTGCGCATTCTGATGGCAGCAGGGGCCACCTGTGCAACCCACCTGTTCAACGCGATGTCGCCGATGCTGGGCCGTGCGCCCGGTGCGGTTGGGGCCGTGATCAACTCTGATTGCTACGCCGGTATCATCTGTGACGGGCACCATGTGGCTGATGAAATCGTCGGCATGGCGATCCGTGCGCGCCCCACGGCGGGGCGGATGATGCTGGTGTCGGACGCGATGGCAACCGTTGGCGGACCGGATGAATTTACGCTTTACGGGCAGACGATCCGCTTGCAGGACGGGCGGTTGGTCAACGAGGAAGGGTCGCTTGCCGGGGCGCATGTGACGCAAGCGCTGGGCGTTCAACGGCTGGTGGTTCGGACCGGAACACCGCTGGAAACCGCACTTGCAATGGCCACCACCGTGCCTGCGGATTGCATGGGGCGGCCCGATTTGGGTGGTCTGATGGGTCGCGGCGCTGATGACCTTGTTGTGCTAGACGCGGACACCCTTGATTATCGCGGCGACCTTGCAACTGCACTTGCGACGACCGCGCAAAGCAATGCCGCCCAATAGCGCCGCGCTCGAAGTTTGCGTCGATACCGCAGAGGGACTATCCGCCTGCCAGATCCACGCCGACCGGATAGAATTATGCAGTGCGCTTGAATTGGGCGGGTTGACCCCGTCACCGGGCTTGCTGGCAATTGCGCGCGACAGCAAGGTGCCGGTGCATGCGATGATCCGGCCGCGCGCGGGCGATTTCTCTTATGACGATCATGATCTTGAGGCCTGCTTGCAAGATATCGCCGCGGTGCATGCCGCGGGTTTGGCAGGCGTGGTTCTGGGGGCCTTCAAGGATCGCGAGCTTGATCTGGTTGCCCTTGCCAAGATGCGCGCGGCGGCGGGCGACATGGCTTGCACGTTGCACCGTGTGATTGATCTGGTCGATCATCCCCTGCGCGCACTTGAGGATGCGATTGCCCTTGGGTTTGATCGCATTCTGACTTCGGGCGGGGCGGTGCGCGCACCCGATGGGATTGACGGTTTAGCCGCCCTGCAAGGCGCCGCAGCGGGCCGGATTACCGTGATGGCCGGAAGCGGCGTGACAGCGCAAAATCTGGGAGATATCGCGGCGAAAACAGGTATTTACGCGTTTCACGCATCTTGTTCCCTCCCTGTGGCGCAGGGGCACGAGGAACAGGCGTTCGGGTTCGCGACGGCATCGCGCAACCGCACCGACCCCGCCAGGATCGCGCAGATGCGCGCTGCGATTGATGCGCTTCCCGGGGTCACATCACCATAAAATCGGTCGCACCGCGCCGTAAATTGGCCCTAAATCCCCAGCATATTTTGACCACTTCTTTGGTTAGGGCAGGTCATATGCAATACATTTTCGCAGGTCTCATCCGGTTTCTGATGTCTGGTCCTTTGGCGCTTTTTGGCGGCGCAGCGGCTGTGTTGGCTGTCGGATATTTCTTGCAGGTATCTGAAAACGAACGCGAAGTGCGCAAGGCCGCAGCCCTTGCCGCTGGCCCGCCCCCTGTTGTCAACATCGAGGACTATGACCGCGCCACCGACCGCACCGACATGGGCGAGGTGAACCTGCGCGCCCAGCTTGATTTTTCGATGGACTATCAGCTGACGCTGGAAGGGTCGTCATCGACTGACCGCGCGCTCATGGTGCCTTTGATGGAGGCGGAAACTGGCGAACCCGTTGGTGTCGCACTTTATACTGGGCGCAATTTCCAGTTCGAGGACATGGAGCCGATGGCGCTTTTGGCGAAGTCCCAAGGCTTTGGCGAGGTTGGGCCAATCCTTCACTTGAACGGTGAAACGGGACCGTTGGGCAAATGGGACGAGATCGTTGAAGATTCATTTCGCGAACAGGGCCGGGCATTCGCGCCGGGTTTCCTGATTGTTTACCCCTACGTCGACGGGCGTGAGGCTGCGTTTGCGCCCAAAGCCAACAGTTCGGTTTTCGGGCTGTTCTCCAAGATCGCAGGTGCGATCGCCCTGCTGGGTATCCTGAAACTCGTTTTCCGCAAACCCGATCCAGTTGTCTCCGAAATTCCTGACTTGCCGCCACTACAGCCAGCTGAAGCGCCGCAAACACCGTCCGGTTTCAGCCCGCTTGATGATCCCTTCGCGCTGACGGGCAGCGATCGCAAGGGCATGATGGAAGACGATCAGGCTGATCCTTTGGCCGTGACACCTGCACCTGTCATGGCAGCACCAGCTGATGAACATATCCCTGAATGGAAGCGCCGTTTGGATGCGAAAATCAACGCGCAGGTGCCGGACAACACGGGGACCACTGCCTTGCGCGCAGATTTGCTCGGGGTCAATGGCCCTGCCAAGCGATCCTTTGGCGCGACCCTGCGCAAGGGCGCCCTGATCGTCGTCGGTGCCGCCTTTGGCCTCGTCTTGATTGCAACGATCGGCAGCTTGTTGATGGATGCACGCCAGAACGATGCTGCCGCTGCGGTCGCCATTCCGTCAGCCGAAGAACGTGTCGCACAGGTTGTCGCCGAATATGTCGCGCCGACGACCGACGCCGCCGACAAAGAATGGTATGAAATTGACTTTGCGCCGATTGCGCAGTGGTTTGTCAGCAAGGGTCTGCTGGCCGTCAGCGGTGACAAGAATGCGCAGCTGACACTTGCGATGATGGTCGGAGGTTTGTTCCTGTTCATGTTCATGCTGCGCTGGTTCTTCTTTGTGCGCGGCATGTTCCGGCCAAAAATTCAGCCGTCAATGACGGGAATGGGCATGGACAGCGGCTATTAGAAATCCACCGTGACGCCCGGCAGGTTCAGCGCCTTGATCAATTCGCGCAATTCCTGACGGGCCGCGACGTTGGAAATATTCAGCCCCGTCACGCCCAGATCGCGCAAATCCAGCAGGGTCAGCCCGCGCGGGAACAGCTCGCGGAAAATGACCCGTTCGTTGAAACCGGGCGCGGTGCGAAAGCCGATCCGGCGTGACAGTTTGGTAATCGCGGCTTCCATCTTTTGCTTGTTGACCATGTTCTGCGCGCCTGTGCGGTTGCGCACAACGACCCAGTCAATCGGATCAAGGCCCGCCTGCGCACGCAACTGGCGGGCATTCCAGACCATGCTGGAATAGACCGACGGGCCTTTGATCGTTTCGCCATCCGTATCCACATGGGCCAACAAATCAAAGTCGATGAAACTGTCGTTCAGCGGCGTGATCAGCGTATCCGCCAGCGAATGCGCAACCTGTGACAGGCGCGTATGGCTGCCTGGGCAGTCGATCAGGATAAAATCGCTATCGGGTTCCAGCGTGGCCACGGCCGCACTGAGGCGATGATCATAGACGTTCTCGCCCGGCTTCAGGCTGGTGGCATCAATTTCGGGCAGGTCGTGATAGGTCGGGGTAGGCAGCGATAGCCCTTCCTGCGCCATATAGGCGGTGCGGTTTTCGATGTAGCGGCCCAGCGTTTTCTGGCGTAGGTCCAGATCAAGCGTGCCAACCTTGTGACCCATACGCGACAGGGCTGTCGCCACATGCATCGACACGGTCGATTTGCCCGCGCCGCCCTTTTCGTTACCCACAACGATAATATGTGCCACTGCCCTTGCCCCTTTGTCTGATCCGGTTCAGGCCCGGACCGTTGCGGTAACTATATGGCGCAAGGGGTGCAAGGGGAAGCGGATGCACGCGCATTACTCCGACAAGTATTCAAGAATGAAGGTTGCGTTGATATATTGCTGGTATCGCAGTAGCTAATTCAGAACGGGGGTGCCAAAAATGCCGCAATGGAAGCGCAAAGATGAGTCGATACTGCCGTTTGTCGAGCAGAATGTTCGAGTTTGCGGCAATTGCGATTTCCGCTTCCTAAGTGGCGTAATTGTCGTGGAGCGCGGATATCCGGTCAGGGCACTGTGCAGTGATTGTGCCCACCTACATGCTCAGAAAGATTGGGATGACGGCACGCGCGTTAAGAACGACTAGGCAGCGGATGCACGCCAAGCAGATTGCATTTTCGTCAAACCCTTGACTTGTGGTCACAAAGGGGCCATCTGCCCCTAGACCGATGCAGGCTGCCGCGTGAGCAGGGCATGTCAGGGCCAAGCGCCCGACACCGCCAAAGATGCATTGTGACAGGTTCCCACCATCACGCAGGGGTTCCGCGCCACGCCGGCGTGCGAACGTTCTGTTCTCATGTCAGCGCGCGGGCGCAATCCTTTTGCCAGCTTTACCTATTCGGGTAGGGCACATTTTTTCCGCGCGATCCTGAACGGGTCGCCGAACCGATAGGACATCCTTATGGATTTCGACATGCTGGGCCTTGCGCCCCGCCTTGTGGCCAAACTGGCCGAACAGGGCATCAAAGACCCAACCCCAATTCAGGCGCAGGCGATTCCGCACGCGATGAATGGCCGCGACGTGATGGGCCTTGCCCAGACCGGTACCGGCAAAACCGCCGCATTCGGCCTGCCGATGATCGACGCGCTGATGAAGGCGGGTGTGAAACCCGATCCGAAAACAGCGCGTGGCCTGATCCTTGCGCCGACGCGCGAACTGGCCAAACAGATCAGCGACAACCTGCGCGCCTATACCGAAGGCAGCCACCTCAAGGTGAACCTTGTGGTCGGCGGGGCCGGTATCGTCGCACAGATGAAGCGGCTTGAGCGTGGCACCGACCTGCTGGTCGCAACGCCCGGTCGCCTGATTGACCTGCTGGATCGCAAGGCGATCCGCCTGAACCAGACGCAATATCTGGTGCTGGACGAGGCTGATCAGATGCTTGACATGGGGTTCATCCATGCGCTGCGCCAGATCGCACCGTTGCTGGCCACCCCGCGCCAGACGATGATGTTCTCGGCAACGATGCCGAAACTGATGACCGAACTTGCCGGATCGTTCCTGAATGATCCCGTGCGCGTCCAGGTCGCACCGCCGGGCAAGGCGATTGAAAAGATCGAACAGTCGGTGCATTTCGTAGCCAAAGCCGCCAAGAACGACCTGCTGATCGAACTGCTGGACAAGCACCGCAATGAACGCGCGATTGTGTTCGGGCGCACGAAACATGGCTGCGAAAAGCTGCACAAAATGCTTGAAGCCAAGGGGTTTGCCTCGGTCTCGATCCACGGCAACAAAAGCCAGGGTCAGCGTGAACGCGCGATTGAAGGGTTCAAGAACGGCAAGCTGCGGGTGCTGGTCGCCACCGATGTGGCTGCCCGCGGTCTCGACATCCCCGAGGTCAAGCATGTCTATAACTACAACCTACCCAATGTTGCGGAAAACTATGTTCACCGCATTGGCCGCACGGCCCGCGCCGGTGCAGACGGCATGGCAATTGCGTTCTGCGCACCCGATGAAATGATCGAGTTGCTGGATATCCAAAAGGCGATGAAGGCGGATATTCCCGTGGCATCAGGGCGCCCGTGGGAGGTGCTGCCCGGTCAGAAGAAAAAGCCAAATGGCGGCGGCGGTGGTGGTCGGCGTGGTGGCGGCGGTGGTCGCCGCGGCCAAGGTGGCAAGCCCGGTGGTGGTGGCGGCAAACCCGCGCACGCAGCGGCGAAACCGGCGGGCGGCAATCGCCGTCGCCGCAAATCGGGCCGCGGCGCAGCCTAAGACATGCAGGGCGGTCCGATCGGGCCGCCCTTTGCTTTTGCTATGGCGACGGCACGAGCGGCGCTAGAAAATCGCCAGATCTGCCGCCAATGTTGCCGCGTTGATACCTTCACCGCTTTGGAGTTCGATCACATCGGTCCCGAAGGTCAGCGTATAGATCGTTCCCGTCCCGTTCAGTGCACCAAAGGTATCAAGCACATCCTGCGCGTCAACGATGCCAGCGGTGCCAGCCCAAAGCGCTGCATCAAGCAACAGCGTATCCAGCCCTTGCTCGAATGAATTTACGCGGTCCTGATCATAGCCAGCGCCAAACACAAACGTATCCGCATGGGCACCACCGTTCATCACATCGTTGCCTGCGCCACCGTCAAGGGTATCAAGGCCTAAACCACCCGTCAGAACATCGGCGCCCGCGCCGCCAAACAAGACGTCAGCACCTGCAGCCCCACCCAGCGTATCGTCACCATGGCCGCCATACAGCGTGTCGTTGTTGCCCTGCCCGAACAGCGTGTCACTGTCATCGCCGCCATAGATATCGTCGGCACCCGACCCGCCATAAATCGTATCGTTGCCCCCATCACCGCTTAGAACATCGTTTTGTCCCTGTCCGCGAATGGTGTCGGCACCATCACCACCCGATACAACGTCATTGCCGGTTCCCGCCGAGATATCATCATCGCCGCCATCGCCGAACAGGTTGTCAATTTCGGCCTCGCCACGGATCGTGTCGCCATCTTCGCCGCCGTAAACTGTGTCGGCACCATTGCCACCCGACAGAATGTCAGACCCACCACCGCCGTGAACAATGTCGTCACCGCCGCGCCCTTGAAGGTTGTTGTTCGCCGCTGCGCCAGTGATGGTGTTGTCATCATTCGATCCGGCAACGTTTTCAAAGTTGATCGCGTTGATGTTCAGGTCGATATCATCGGCGATCCCGTCGGATTTCAGCACCAGCGTGTCAACGCCCGCGCCGCCGTTCCAAACGTAATCGACCGAGGCACCATCGCCAAAGGTATCGACCGTCACGATGTCATTGCCGCTGCCAAAGATCGCCTGTTCCACGCCGTCAAAGCTTTCGGCAAGGTCGCCGATCAGGGCCGTTCCCACTGTGAAGTCTGCAATTACAGCAGCGGTTTCGGCCGACCAGTCAATCGTGTCGGTGCCGGCACCACCATCATAAACGTCAGCGCCCGCGCCGCCATCAAGCATGTCGTCACCCGCGCCAGCAACCAGTGTGTCACTGCCGGTTTCACCACGCAGAACATCGCCGTAGATGGACCCTGTCAGGATGTTGTCGGCGCTGTTGCCGATCAGGATGATCGCGACTTTTTCAAAGCTCGTGACGTTTTCAAGATTGCTGAAATTGCCAAAGTCAAACACCGACCCGCCGTTTGTCGAAAAGCCCTGATCAATGTCGATGACAAAATCGCCCAACGTGGACACGTTGATATAGCTCGAGGACAGGTCAAGCGTATCGGTGCCCGCGCCGCCATTGATCGTCAGTGTATAGGCGTTGGCACCAACGAACAGATCGTCACCAGATCCCGCAAGGATCTTTTCGATCGAGTTCATGGCAAAGGTTTCGCCGCCCGCCGAGAATGCATAGGTCTGCTGGGCAGAGTTGAACACCATGTCGGCGTCTGTGATGGCCCTGAAATCGCCCGTATCGTTGCCGTTCCCGCCATAAAGATTGTCCGATCCTGTGCCGCCCAGAACCACCAGCGTGTCTTTGCCTGCACCGCCATAAAGCGAGTCGATGCCATTGCCGCCAATCAGCGTGTCATTGCCCGCATCGCCGTAAAGCATGTCATCGCCGTCACGCCCTTCCAGAACGTCATTGCCGTCTTCGCCACGGATCGTGTCATCGTAGTGGGACGAAATCAGGTGGTTGTTGGCAGCATTGCCGATCATCTCGATCGCGACAAAGTCAAAGCTCGTGATGTTTTCAAGGTTGCTATAGCTGCCATCGGAGAAAGACGCGCCGCCGCTGATCGACACACCCTGATCAATGTCGATGACAAAGGTGCCGGGCATCGAAAAGTCAACGGTGCTGGCCGACAGATCAAGCGTATCAACGCCAGCACCGCCATCCACAGCGCTTTGATAGGTCAGCGCGCCTGAAAATGTATCGTCGCCGTCACCGCCAAACAACATGTCGTTGCTGTCGCCACCAAAGATCGTGTCATTCCCGCCCAAGCCGGAAATCTGGTCGCTTCCGGCCGTTCCAAAAAGGGAATTATCGTTCGCGTCACCTGTGCTCATGACAGCAGTCCTCGTGTATTGGTTGTCCGCGCTAACTTACGCGCCTCACCGGTGAGGAATTGCGCACACTTCAAGGTAAAATTATGGCCAGTTTTATTGATCGAACCGGGTCGGATCAGACCGCCAATCGCCCGGTTCAACTGTTGCACATTGCGTTAGCCCCCAAACGCAAAACGCCGCCCTGTTTTACAAGTGCGGCGTTCCATTTCCAAAAGAGTGGGTGCTTTAGAAGCCCAGACCTTCGTACTTTTTCTTGAACTTGGACACACGGCCACCGGTGTCGAGCAGACGGCTGTTGCCGCCTGTCCATGCGGGGTGGACTGTTGGGTCAATATCAAGCGACATCTGGTCGCCTTCTGCACCCCAGGTAGAGCGCATCTGCAACATCGTGCCATCCGTCATTTTGACGTTGATCAGGTGGTAGTCGGGGTGGATATCTTTTTTCATCTCGACTTCTCCTATGCGTTTGCTTCGCCAACGGGGCGATAGTTGGTCTGTTCGGCAATACGCGCCGACTTGCCGCGGCGTGAACGCAGGTAATACAGCTTGGCGCGGCGAACGCGGCCACGACGCACCACGGTGATGCTGTCGATATTGGTCGAATGCAGCGGGAACACACGCTCCACGCCTTCGCCAAAGGAAATCTTGCGAACGGTGAACGAACCGGCGATGCCAGTGCCGTTCTTGCGTGCGATGCACACACCTTCGTAGTTCTGGACGCGCGAGCGCGTGCCTTCGGTCACTTTGTAACCGACGCGGATGGTGTCACCCGCTTTGAAATCGGGAAGGTCTTTCCCGAGGGCGGCAATTTGCTCCGCCTCAAGTTGTGCGATCAGATCCATTGACCGTCTCCTGGTTTTCACGCGGTTTTTCCGCGGATGTGAGGGCTGCCAGAGCTTCGGTCTTCGCGGGTCAGTCACGCTGCCCACCAAAGGTTTCACGGCCTTGCTTTGTGCTATCTGGCGGGTTCGCGGTGAAGAGGTCACGGCCATACCAAACAGGTCCACGACTCGATTTGGGGCGCAGACAGGCGGGATATAGAGGGAAGGGGGCAGTGTGGCAAGGGCGCCTGTGCAGGCAAACCACAGTTGGACCAGAATTCGTCAAGCAAATGTTAACGTTTGTTGAAGCGAGTTGGCCAGAGTGACATAGCTATAGGTGAATATTTCAAAACTTCATTTCAAAAGGAA
This sequence comes from Octadecabacter sp. R77987, assembly GCF_042466115.1. Classification (NCBI taxonomy): domain Bacteria; kingdom Pseudomonadati; phylum Pseudomonadota; class Alphaproteobacteria; order Rhodobacterales; family Roseobacteraceae; genus Octadecabacter; species Octadecabacter sp. R77987. Next base: position 2,527,453 of record NZ_JAXHBQ010000001.1, read on the forward strand.
ACCTTATGTTGATCAAGGCAATTGCTCTCCCCGCCGCACTTCTTATGGCGACGGCCGCGTCTGCGCAGGACCATTCGTTCCAGCTAGATCTCTCTCTGGGGTCTTGGTCCAACCTTGATGGAGGCTCGGGTATCCTTTCAAATGGCGGTATCGACGGAGTCGACGATCGCATTCAAAGCGATATCACACTTAGCTATGCACGCGATTTCGGGAATTTCACAGGTGTTATTGCCCTGCATCATGGCGGTATCTCGGGGGCGGACCCATCTTTGAATACGGACGATGCGACATCGGAAGTGTATGATCTGACCGCCCGTGCGCTTATTGAAAACGGGGCAATGACCTACGGCGGTTTCATCGGTGTTGGCGGGCATGACGACTATGGTGATAGCGATGAAGTGATGTCCTATAACTACATCGGCGCCGAATTCTCGAACACAATGAGTTGGGGCGGTTACTTCGCTCAGGTCGGCTTTATCGACAGTGCGGACGAGTATTGGGAAGGCACACAGGTCGCTCCCTTCGTGAATGTCGGCGGGCACTACGACCTTGCGAATGACTACGCGCTTTTCGGCGCTTTCGCATACGGTGGCGGGATCAAGTATGGTGAAGCTGAATACCAGAACCGCATTGTTGATCTAACCCTTGGCGCGTCGCGCGATTTTGGCCAGTTTGATGGTTATGTGGCCCTGCAATCCATACAGATCAGCTATGAGGACGGGCCTGGTGGGGACTATTACGGCGACACCTTCAACAGCGTTGCATTCGGGATTAGTTACGAATTTGGCGGCGACCAGAACCACGGCAGCCGTTTGCCGCAGATTGGTCGTTGGGTTGCGTACAACGCCAACGAAATCGAATAACCCCTTGCTTCAAGGGTGATCGAATGGGCGGGTCTATTCACCCGCCCTTTTTGTTTTCGCAGGTAGGTTCCGCCACTGCATGCATTCGGTCGCATTTCAAACGGTGACGTTGACCTTGGACCCGCACACGCTGACATTCGACCTCAGGGAGGCGGTATGATGCGGAAACTGTGGTTAGCGATCTTCTTTGTGGTGTTTCATCTTTCGCCCGCTTTGGCCGAGTCATTTCTGGGTCGGAACGTGACAATCACCGATGGCCGCGCGGACAGATCGGTGCCCGCCCCGCTTGTCGTTGCGATGCACGGGTTTCTGGGCACATCACGGAATATGCAACGAAAGACAGTTCTGGACGCGCTTGCGCGCCAGCACGTCATCATCGTCGCTTACCCCAACGGCGAAGGGCGCAGGTGGAACGATGGTCGCGCACCTGAAACGACCCCCGATGATGTGGCCTATCTGACGGGTCTGATCACGGCCCTGATCGCCGACAATCGCGCCGATCCTCGGCGTGTTTTTCTAACTGGTCATTCCAATGGTGGCGGCATGGCGATGCGGATGGCTTGTGACCGTCCCGACTTGATTGCCGGTATTTCTGTCGTCGCCACCAAACTTCCCACCGCCTTTCAATGCCCGAACGGCGCACCGGTGCCCGCGATTTTCTTTCACGGCACAGAAGACCCGATCTCTCCCCACGCGGGTCGACCGGCAGGCAGTCGTCTTGGGGCGACCTTGTCGGCGCAGGCGACGCTGGAAACATGGAGCCGACGAAACAGGTGCAACCGTGCCGACGTTCCCCGTGTGGTAGACAGCGTGGACGATGGGACTGTGGCAAGGATATTCCAATACAGACGCTGCGCTGCGCCGCTTGTCTATGTGCTGATCGACGGGCATGGGCACGACTGGCCGGGGCAAGGTCAGCGGAGCACGCGCCTGCAAGGCCCGGCCACCCGCGAAGTCGATGCAGCAAGACTTAGCTGGTGGTTTTTTAGCGGGCTTTAGGCGGTCAGCGCGACGATTTCTCGTGCTTTTCCCACAGATCGGGCCGCCGTTCGGCTGTGATTTTCTCGCTCATCTCGCGGCGCCATTTCGCGACTTTGCCGTGATCGCCGGACGTGAGAACGGGCGGAATTTCCCGCCCTTCCCATTGTGCAGGGCGGGTGTAGTGCGGGTGTTCCAGCAGCCCGTTTGAATGGCTTTCCTCAACCGCACTTTCGGCATTGCCCAGAACACCGGGCAGCAGGCGCACGCAGGCGTCAATCAGCACCATCGCGGGCAGTTCGCCACCGGTCAGAACATAATCGCCCATGGACACTTCGATGATATCGTAATGTTCCAGCACCCGTTCATCGACGCCCTCGAACCGGCCACACAGCAGCGTCACGCCATCGGCAGCGGCCAGATCCTGCGCCATCTTTTGGGTAAACGGCACGCCGCGCGGGCTGAGATAGATCAGCGGCATCCGGCCCTTGGCGCGGCGGCGGGTATCTGTGATTGCATTGGCCACAACATCGGCGCGCAACACCATGCCGGCACCGCCCCCGGCTGGCGTGTCATCGACGTTGCGATGCTTGCCGACCCCGAAACGGCGCAGGTCGGTCGTGTGCAGCTGCCAAATCCCGTCTTTCAGGGCCTTGCCCGTCAGGCTGTCGCCCAAAATGCCCGGAAAGGCTTCGGGAAGAAGGGTAATCACCTGCGCGCGCCAGACATTTGCCAGATCGGGGGCGTCATCCATCAGATCACGCGGTTGCAGCGTGGCGGCGATGGATTTGCGACCGTGGGATTTGCTGGGTTTGTCAGTCACGCGCGCGGCCCCTTCTTCCACCCGCCAACACCGGACATCGCCGAAAGCGCGTCTTTCTGGGCCTGCACTTCGCCATCCGGCAAATCGCCCAGATTCAAGGCAAGAAATTTGTCGGCAAGGTCGTCACTTGGGCCCTGATTGCCCGCATCGACAGGGTCAAGCCGCGCCATAAGACCGTTGGGCAGGTCCAACCCGTTCAGGATCGCACCACCCGGACCCAGCGGATGATCGCGGCTGACTTCGAGTGGCAATGCCGTAATGGGGACCGGCGCGATGCTCTTGCGAATGTCGCTGACAACGGCGTCCAGATCTGCCGCATCGCGATAGGTGTCGCGAAATGCGTCCCAGCTTTTGGTCAGGCGGAAACCGCGCAGATGATGGCGATAGGCACTGTAAAGCCAGTCATCCGCACCGCGCGTCGTCAAGGTGACTGACAGGCTGTGATCGGGAAACCGGTCCTCAAGATAGCCGCATATATAGCTGATCGTGATCGGGGCAGCAGCGTAGGTATCCACATCGGGCCAGCCGGGCAAATGGCCCGATAACCCTTCGCAACTGATCAGAACATGACGCGGGTCATCGGCGCTGACGTCGGCGAAAACCTGATCAAGAGCCTCGATCATATCCATCAACAACAAGGGGTTCTGGGTTTTGGCATAGCCCATGCACAGCTTGGCCACATCGCGCAGATGGCGCAGTTGGAAGATCGCGACATGAGGCGACAGCAGGTCGCGATTGATCCAGAATACATGCTGCGCCGTGCTGGTGCCGGTCTTGTGAAATCCGGGGTGCAACAGGATTTGCCTAGCCATCGGCGGTATCAACCTGATCGGGCATCAGCCCCTCGGGGGGATCAATGATCACGCGACCGGTTGCCAGATCGACAGTCGGGACGAACTTGCGTGTAAAGGGAATGAGGGCACTGTCACGCAAACCCGCGCCGGTGACTTCCAGCATATCCTCGGCGCCGTTGTTCATCACGGCTTTGACGCGGCCAATTTCAGCGCCGCCCGTGTCAAACACCGCAAGGCCGACCAGATCGTTGTGATAGTATTCATCGTCAGGCAAATGCGGCAGCTGCGCGCGATCTGCATAGAGATCGACACCGCGCAGGGCATCCGCCTGTTCTTTGGTCGTGATCCCGTCAAGGCGGGCAATCAGGCTTCCCTTGGTCTGACCAATCAAGACGACAGTCGCGAAAACCCGTCCCTGATCTGTGACCAGCGGGGTGTAATCGGCAATCGCTTCGGGGATGGCGCAAAAGGATTTCAGACGCACGTCACCCTGCACGCCAAACGCGCCGCCAAGTGATCCGACAATGATACGATCCTTGCTCATGCGCGCAATCCTAGCAGGAAAAGCGGGGCCGCCAAGTGACGGCCCCACGTTCGTTTATTCAGTCGCTGCTTCTTCGGCTGCAACTTCCTCAACGGGAGCTTCTTCGACGGGCGCTTCCTCTGCAGGAGCGGGGGCTGCGGCGGCTTCGGCAGCGGCTGCGGCTTTGGCGGCTTTTTCTTCGGCGCGGTCCTGTGCGGCTTTGCCTGGCGTGCCCTTCTTGGGGTTGTTGCGGTCCTTTTTGGGCAGCACACCGGCAGCTTCCAGCATCCGGCTTACACGGTCGGTCGGCTGTGCGCCTTGGCTCAGCCAGTGCTGAATGCGCTCCATGTCCAGCTTGACGCGCTCTTCGCTGTCTTTGGCCAGCAGCGGGTTATATGTGCCCAGCTTTTCGATGTAGCGGCCATCGCGTGGCATACGGCTGTCAGCAGCAACGACACGGTAAAAAGGGCGCTTCTTGGAGCCGCCGCGGGCGAGACGAATTTTCATAGCCATGGTAGTTAGTCCTTTGTTTTCATTTAGGGTAACGTGGGTCCAGACCCACCTTACGATTGGTGGGTTTTGTGGTGCTGAATGACTTCAGCGATGATGAAGTTTAGAAACTTCTTGGCAAATTCAGGGTCCAGATCGGCCTGTTTTGCCAAATCTTCAAGCCGCGCGATCTGCGCGGCTTCGCGCGCGGGATCGGACGGGGGAAGGTCGTGTTCAGCCTTGAGTTTCCCCACGGCCTGCGTGTGTTTGAAGCGCTCGCCCAGCGTATAGACGAGGATCGCATCAAGGCGGTCGATGCTGTCGCGGTGGCCCTTCAAAAGGTCGGCGGCAAGGGTAATCGGATCAGTCATTTTGCCCCCTGAATGGCAATATGGAAAGCGTATGGAATGCGTATGGGAACCGTATGGCTGCGATACATCATGTCAGCGCCCCCTTGCGGTGGCGCCAAATGTTGACGATGGGGTCGTCGCGGTCGGCGGGATCGTCTGAATAGAACTCGCCGCCCGGTGCATTGGCGATGCGGGTGGCTTCGGCGTCAAAGGTTGCGCCAAGGCGTTTGGCCACGGCGACGGATGCGTCATTGCCTGCGTCGATGTGGGATTGCGCGGTGTCAACGCCAAGCGGCCCCCATGCCCACGGGATGATCGCGCGCATGGCTTCAACGGCAAAGCCCTGACCTTCGTGCGCGCCATCATAAAGCGTCCAGCCAAATTCGGGCTCGGCGTATTGCAACGGGTGAAAGATGCCAAAGCCTCCGATGGGTGTGTCGGTCCCGCCTTTGAGGGTTGCCATGAACAGCCCGTAACCGCGCAAGATCCAGTGTCCCGAAATTGCAAAGAAATTGCCGCCTGCACGATCTGCATCAATCGGTCCGCCGGTGAACCGCGACCGTTCCGACCCTTTGAACGCGATATAGGCGTCCGCATCTGCCAGACGCGGCCCCCGCAGGATCAGGCGATCCGTTTCAAGCGTGGGAATGGTGACGGTGGAGGTCATTGGAACGATCTCACACACCGAAATCTATTGTAAATTGTCCACGTTGACTGCCCTGCACCCAGATTTGTATGTGATACAGTCGAGGTTTCCCAATCGACCAGCCAAACGATTGGAACATAGACCCCAAATTCGTCACTACTGTCTTCTATGATGACGCTATAACGATTTTGAGTCGCTCCATCGTCAGAATTCATTTGATAGCGGATTTCCAGTGTCTTGGATGTCAGCCTTAGCGGGAAGGAATCAAATTCACTGACAATTTCTACCGTTCCATCGGCAGCTTGATGAATTGTAAGTGCCTCAAGCCTTTCGGTTGGATCTGCAGCCGAAAAAAGGTCACAGAGCATTTGTCGTTCTCCAGCCAGAACTTCTTGTGAAGTGGTGAGTGCGAGTAGAGTAAAGATCAGAACTTTCATTTCTTTTTGCCAAACCCTGACAGGCCGGGGGGCAGTTGCGCACCGCCGCCACCGAACGGGTTCTGGCCGGGCAATCCGCCCATGCCGCCCATCTGCTGTTGCGCGGCGGCGATTTCGGCCTCGGACGGGCCGCCCTTGCCGAACATGCCTTTCATGGCCTGTTTCAACATCCCGCCTTTGCCCATTTTGCCCATCTTCTTCATCATGTCGGACATCTGGCGATGCATCTTGATCAGCTTGTTCAGCTCGCTAACTTCCATGCCCGCACCCGCCGCGATGCGTTTCTTGCGGCTCGCTTGCAGCAACTGCGGATTGGCGCGTTCGCGTTTTGTCATTGACTGGATCAGCGCGACCTGACGTTTCAGGATGCTATCGTCAAAGCCTGCCTGTTCCACCTGTTTGGCCATTTTGCCCATGCCGGGCATCATGCCCATCATGGATTCCATGCCGCCCATTTTCAGCATCTGTTCCAGCTGCATTTTCAGGTCGTTCATATTGAACTGACCCTTCTGGAAACGCTTCATCATGCGTTCGGCCTGTTCGGCCTCGATGGTTTCCTGCGCCTTTTCGACAAGGCTGACGATATCGCCCATGCCAAGGATACGGCCCGCGACACGTTCGGCGTGGAACTCCTCGATCGCGTCCATCTTTTCGCCAAGACCGACAAAGCGGATCGGCTTGCCTGTCACAGCGCGCATCGACAGGGCGGCACCACCGCGCCCGTCGCCGTCCATGCGGGTCAGGACCACGCCAGTGACGCCGATCTTGTCGTCAAATTCGGTGGCGACGTTGACCGCGTCTTGGCCCGTCAGGCCATCGACCACCAACAGCGTTTCGCGCGGGTTGGCCACATCGCGCACGGCGGCGGCTTGGGCGATCAGTTCGGCATCAATGTGAAGGCGGCCCGCCGTATCCAGCATATAGACGTCATAGCCGCCAAGGCTGGCTTGGGTTTTCGCGCGTTTAGCAATTTGAACAGGGTCTTCGCCTTTGACGATCGGCAGCGTATCAACACCGATCTGCACGCCCAAAATCGCAAGCTGTTCCATCGCGGCGGGGCGGTTTACATCGAGGGACGCCATCAACACGCGCTTGCCCTCTTTTTCTTTCAGGCGTTTGGCGAGTTTCGCGGTTGTTGTTGTCTTACCGGAGCCTTGCAAGCCGACCATCAGGATCGGCGCGGGCGGGTTGTCGATTTTCAGCAGTCCGGGTTCTTCTGACCCTGTCAGCACATGCACCAGTTCGTCATGCACGATCTTGACGACCTGCTGACCGGGGGTGACAGATTTGGTGACGGACTGGCCGGTTGCCTTGTCGGCCACGGCCTTGACGAAATCGCGCGCGACTTCGAGGGAAACATCCGCTTCCAAAAGGGCAACACGCACTTCGCGCAATGCGGTTTTCACATCATCCTCGGACAGCGCACCCTGTTTGGTAAGCTTGTCAAAAACACCTGACAGGCGTTCGGATAGATTTTCAAACATGCCGCAGGCCTCCTTGGCCGATTAGGATATGACCACCCCTAGATAGGAAGTGACCGCGAAAAGCACAAATGCACCAGTGGGCGCAACGCGCTGACTGGTGGCGATCCCCTATGAATAAGGGACCGGAAGTTTGGGACTTCCGGATTTAGGGTGGCGTTTAGGGCTGTTGCGGGGCGGAGTCGAACTACTGCCGCCAGCCAGCCGTTCACAGCATCCGCGCCGCGCCGCGCGCCGCGCCCGCTGGTATAAACCGCGGTGAAGGGGTGCAGCCCTGCGTCCATCCCGCCGTCCAGTTCCAGTGTCATCCGGTGCGTGTCCTGTTTGTCACCGCGTGACGTTTCCACGATGGCGCGCCGCAGGTGGTGCAGATCGTGGCGCACGCGGGTGTGACGAAACAGGGTGCGGCGGCGCATCTCAAGGCGGTTGTCGCGCCGGTCCAGCACCAGTTGGTTGCGCCGCACGAAGATGGCAAAGAACAGGCCGGTGAACGCGCCGCCCAGCACGGCAACCAATATCCCTGTCAGGACTTCGCCGCTCATCATCATCCCAAGTCCGATGGCCACGGCCACAAGAACCATCGCGGCAAGGATGATCCCGACCAGCCATGGTTTGCTGTCGATGATCAGCAGTTCGGGGGTATTGTGCGTGATCTTCATGGGTGTATTTGGCCGCGTGCGGCGGCCAAGGTCAATCGGCGGATTTACCCTGCGCAAGCGAACGTGACTTGGCATTTCGCGGCGGTTGTGTTTTTCAGCGCACAGAAGCAAGTGAGGGACAGATGGAAAACTGGGACGAAATTCGCACCGCCTATCAGGTGGCGCGCTTGGGCACGGTCAGCGGCGCTGCGGATGTCCTGGGGGTGCACCACGCAACGGTCATTCGCCACATTGATGCGCTCGAGGCGAATTTGGGGGCCAAGCTGTTCCAGCGCCACGCGCGCGGTTATACGGCGACCGAGGCGGGCGAGGATCTGTTGCAGGTTGCCCAAGCCACCGACGATCAACTGACCCAGCTTGCCGGCCGCATCAAGGGGCGCGGGCAGGGCGTGAACGGTGATCTGGTGGTCACATCACTTGTGTCGGCAGCACCCGTGCTGACGCCGATCCTGACGCAGTTTCAAATCGCCAACCCCGGTCTGCGGGTGCGCTATCTGACGGGGGACCGCCTGTTCCGGCTGGAATACGGCGAGGCCCACGTGGCCATCCGTGCAGGCGAAGCGCCCGATCAGCCCGATAACGTGGTGCAGCCGTTTCTGCGCCAGCATGTCCGGCTTGTCGCAGCACCTGACTACATCGCGCGCAAGGGCATGCCCGCGGGCGAGGACGATCTGGTGAACCATGAATTTGTCGGCCACGACGATGCCGGATCGCGTGCACCCTTTAACAAGTGGCTGCGCGGCAAGGTGGATGACAGCCAGATCGTGTTTCGCACATCCGACAACCGCGCGATGCTGGATGCCATCGTTGCGGGCGCGGGGATCGGGTTCGTGATGGACTGGAGCTTTGCCCGCCACCCTGAATTGGTCGAGGTGATCCCGACGCGGGATGCATGGTCGGCCGACCTGTGGCTGGTCACACATGTCGACCTGCATCGCACGGCCAAGGTGCAAGCCGTTCTGAAATACCTCAAAGACACGGCCAAGGTGATGTCGCGTCAGGGCAATGTGGCGGAAATGACGTTGGCAAGAAACGCTGACGCGGTGTAGCGCTGCGCCAGCATCGGATCATCAGGCACGTTCGTAAAACTGTGGCTGCGCATGCGGGGTGTGAACATCAGCCGTTCGCCCATGGTGCCGGCGCTTGACGGGTCAAGCAATCCGCCCCCGACCGCAAAGCGGGCATCGACCAGATGCACGGACTGGCTTAGCCCGCCGTTCCGGACCGTGACCCGATAGACATTTTCGACTTGCGGGCTGTCTGGCCAATCGGCCGCGGGCACGTTTTCAAGCTGATAGTCCACTGTCGGAGGCTGTGGAACAAAGGCTGCGCAAAGGTCATCGGAGTCCACCCAAACCTCGCGCCCTGCGGGGAACACATCGGCGCAGGCGCTGCCGTCTGCACGGCTGCGATAGCCCACGGACCGGTCGGACACCTTGGAGAACATCACAACTTCGCTCACGCGGCCTTGGGTCAGCAGATCGCGACAGATCGGGTGGCAGTCAAGGGTTTCGCGCCCCCATTCATTGCGCAGCCCGATTGTGTCGGTTGGCGTGACCGCGACCAGCGCTGTGTCCCGATTGATGAAACCGGTAATGGCATCGTCGACGGTGTCGCCGCGCAGGTAGGTATCAATCGCGGCAAAGGACGCCAGAGCGAACAGCACCGCGCCCAGAAATGCGGTGAACCTGCCCGTGAAAGGGCGCACGACCCGATAACCGATCCGCAAGGGGGCCAAAAAACACAGGATCGGAAAAGCGAACCAGATGAACACTGCAAAAGGCAGACCGATGATGGAAATAGCCGCAATCAGCGCGATTGCGCTACCCGATTCAGTTGTTGCGAAAACGGCCACGCCAGCCAGCAGGCACAAAAGCACATCGGACACGCCGAAAAGACGGGGCGATTTGATCGCCCAAGCGGGCAGCGGCGGTGAACCAACGTGTGACATGGCCGCAGGATGCCACGCGATTATGGCGCGGCTTGGGCCAAGGTTGGGAAAATATCTGCCTTAAATTTCGCAGCTATTCGATTCCGAAACGATCATCCAGAAGCGCGCGAAATTCTTCGGGGAAGCGGGCTTCGGAAAACCGTTCCAGATTGTAATCAACAGTCCCGATGGGCGGTGGCAGTTGCACCTGATAGGTCCAGGAATTGCCGGAACATTGATAGGTGATGACGGGGGTGAAACCGCCCATCCCGCCCGGCGTGATCATGGTCGAGGAACTGCCACCAAGGGTAGACTCCGCATCGACCTGCAGCGCCACGAAACTGTCACCGGTGGTGCAAAAATGCAGGTTCGTGCCGTCACCCCAGATGAACCCGACCTGCGTGCCGATGGCGAGGTTCATATCGACGGTCACTGTGTCTTCTTCGGTAACGGTGATCACCTCCATATCGGTGTGAAAGGGCAGGGTGGCATAAAGCCCGTCGTCAAACACCGTCATTCCCAGCACAGGTGACATGCCCATGATCACCGTGCGTTCGGCATCGGGCAGGGGCATGGAGTCAATCGCCGCCTGAATGCGGATCACGGCGGTGTTGTCACCGATCCAGTTGCCCACAATGCAGGGGTCGGGAAAGGGTATCTCGGCAGGGCAGGCCCCTTGGGACAGGGCGGGGCTGGCAAGGGTGGTGAACAGGGCGATGGCAATGGGTTTCATGAAAATGCTCCGTTGAATTGGGGCATTCTAGCACGGTTGCGGTCAGGTGTCGCCAAGTTGCGTTTCCAGAAACGCCTCGAAGGCATCAAGGTTCACCGCCTCGAACTGCCCGAACCCCTGCATCCAGATCGAGGCATCGCGCATGGCGTCGGGGTCAAGCTTGCACCATTTTACGCGGCCACGTTTTTCTTGGGTGATCAGACCGGCGGCCGTCAGCACCCCAAGGTGTTTGGAAATCGCCGCCAGTGACATCGCAAAGGGTTCGGCCACGTCCGTCACGGCCATATCATCCTCAAGCAGCATCGACAGGATCGTGCGGCGGGTCGGATCGGCAAGGGCCGCGAATACGGTATCAAGGGTATGGGCCATGGATCGGGTTTGGCGCGGGGCGGCTGAAACGTCAACCATTTGGTTGAATAACGTTTTCGCCGGATGCGGGGGTGCGACAGGCTGTCATTGGGGTGGTGTGGTAAAGTTTTATTGTTTTTATTCAATCTCTTGCGCGCACCGTTCCCACGCTTGACTCATTCCCCGTCAAACCGTAGCTACTGCGCAACTCTTGAGTGGGATTTTCGCGTGTTTGACGGACCTTCGCCCGATGATCATGCCAGCCGCCTGAAGGCGCTGGAAGACAGGATCAAGGCGGCAAAGGGCGACGAGGCCAGGCACCACTCGGAAGAGCACTACTCTCAGGCACAAGTTGCCTGGCGAATGGTGATAGAGCTTGTAGCCGGTCTTGGGATCGGCTTTGGCATCGGATACGGGCTGGATTTCCTGTTTGGAACCCTGCCGATCTTTCTGGTGCTGTTTATTTTTCTGGGCTTCGCAGCCGGTGTCAAAACCATGATGCGCACAGCCCAGGAGGTGCAGAAAAGACAGCTGGCCGAACCGGACAGCAAGAACGAGGACGACTGACGTGGCAGACGAAGCACATGGCGCAGAAGAGGGCGGGCTGGTTTTTCACCCGCTGGACCAGTTCATTGTCAAACCGCTGTTTGGCGGTGACGCGGTGCATTGGTACACCCCCACAAACGTGACCCTGTGGATGGGCATTGCGGTGCTTTGCATCATCGGCCTGTTGGTGCTGGGCACCCGGGGCCGCGCGATTGTGCCCACGCGGATCCAGTCGGTTGCCGAACTGCTTTATGGTTTCGTTTACAAGATGGTCGAGGATGTGACCGGCAAGGATGGGGTAAAATACTTCCCCTATATCTTTACGGTGTTCCTGTTCATCCTGTTCGCCAACTTCCTTGGCCTGATCCCGATGTCGTTCACCACGACCAGCCATATCGCCGTGACGGCGATCCTTGGTTTCGGTGTGTTCTTTGCGGTGACGATCCTTGGGTTCGTGCTGAACGGTCCGAAATTTCTGGGCCTGTTCTGGATGTCCGAAGCACCATTGGTCTTACGCCCCGTGATCGCGCTGATCGAACTGATCTCGTATTTCGTGCGCCCTGTCAGCCACTCCATTCGTCTGGCGGGCAACGTCATGGCCGGTCACGCGGTGATCAAGGTGTTCGCAGGCTTTGCCGCGATTACCGCGATTGCGCCGGTATCGGTTCTGGCCATCGTTGCTATCTACGGTCTTGAGGTCCTTGTGGCCGGTATTCAGGCCTACGTCTTTACCATTCTGACCTGCGTGTATCTTAAGGATGCTTTGCACCCAAGCCACTAGGGTCCGTCTTAAACATCTAATGCAAATTCCATCGTAAGGAGAAAATATCATGGAAGGCGATATCGCAAACATGGGTCAATTCATCGGCGCCGGTCTGGCCGCCATCGGTTCCGGCGCAGCCGCAATCGGTGTTGGTCACGTCGCTGGTAACTTTCTGGCCGGCGCATTGCGCAACCCATCCGCAGCTGCATCGCAGACTGCAACACTGTTCATCGGTCTGGCCTTTGCCGAAGCCTTGGGGATCTTCTCGTTCCTCGTCGCGCTTCTGCTGATGTTCGCCGTCTAAACAAACGACGCTTCCTTACGTGTGGGGCGGTGGGTTGACCCCGCCCCATAGACACCAGGATTTGTCGAAAGGACGACGAGATGGCGACCGAAGATACAGCCGTAGAACACGGGGCCGAGGCCGGCGGGGCAGGGATGCCGCAGCTGGATTTCTCGACCTTCCCCAACCAGATTTTCTGGCTTCTGGTCACGCTGGTCGTGATCTATTTCGTGCTGTCCCGCATCGCGCTGCCGCGCATCGGGTCCGTGCTGGCCGAACGTCAGGGCACGATCACCAACGACATTGCCGCCGCCGAAGAGCTGAAGCAAAAAGCGGTTGAAGCCGAAGAGGCCTATAATCAGGCGCTGGCCGATGCCCGCGTCGAGGCAAGCCGCATCGTTGGCGAAGCCAAGGCCGAAATTCAGGCCGATCTGGATGTCGAATTGCAAAAGGCCGACGCACAGATCGCCGCCCAGACCGCCGAAAGCGAAAAGGCCATCGCCGACATTCGCGCCGGTGCCATGGATAGCGTCAAGGCCGTGGCCAAGGACACCGCCAAGGAACTGATCGCCGCGTTGGGTGGCAAGGCTGACGCCAAGACCATCACCGCAGCCGTCACTGCACGGATGAAAGGGTAGCGACATGAAAAAACTTGCATTCGCAACCGCCCTGACATTGGCTGCCTCGCCCGCATTGGCGGCCAGCAGCAATCCGTTCTCGGCGTATTTCTGGACGTTGACGAACACCAACCTGATTGTGCTGATCGCGTTTATCGTGTTCCTTGCCGTGCTGATCTATTTCAAAGTGCCCGGCATGATCGGCAAGATGCTGGATGGCCGCGCTGACGGGATCCGCAGCGAACTTGACGAGGCAAAAGCCCTGCGCGAAGAAGCGCAGACCCTGCTGGCATCCTACGAGCGCAAGCAAAAGGATGTGCAGGAACAGGCCGCCCGCATCGTTGAATCCGCCAAGGAAGAAGCCGCGCGCGCCGCCAAACAGGCCAAGGATGACATCAAGTCTTCCGTTGCCCGCCGCGTCGCCGCGGCCGAAGACCAGATCGCCAGCGCCCAGCAGGCCGCCGTGAACGAAGTGCGCGACAGCGCCATCACGGTCGCCATTGGTGCCGCGCGCGACGTGGTTGCCAAACAGCTGACGGCCGCCGATGGCAACAAGCTGATTGATGACGCGATCGCGGATGTGGCTGCCAAGTTGCACTAGGCCCGTGGGGGAAACCCCGGCTTGCTGAATGAATTGACCCGATGCTGCAAGGCGTCGGGTTTTTCTTTGGCGTTGCTAGCGGCGTGTTTCGTTTTCGAACCGCTTGCGGGCAATCGCTTCGTTGCGGTCGGCCTTTTTCTGGTCGGTCATCGCGATTTCGACAAAGGTCAGATGCGCCTCGACGGCGGCGCGGGCAGCGGCAGGGTCACGGGCCTGAATGGCCGTGTTCATGGCGCGGTGCTGGTCCAGCAGCATGTCGCGGGTGGTGCGCTGTTTGAACATGACTTGCCGGTTATAGAAAACGCCCTCACGCAGCAGTTGGAACATCGAGCGCATCATGTGCAGCATGATCACATTGTGGCTGGCCTCGATGATGCTGAGGTGGAAATCGGCATCAAGTGCGGCCTCGTCCTTTGGGTTCCGTTTGGAATGCGCGGCCTCCATCTTGGTAAAGATCGCGTCAATCACCTTGAGGTCGGTATCACTGCCATAGGTCGCGGCGCGTTCGGCAGCCAGCCCCTCCATGTCGCGGCGGAAGGTGATATAGTCGAACACGGCCTCGTCGTGGGTGGAAAACAGGCGCACCAAAGCATCGGAAAACGCCGATCCCAGAACATCGGCCACGTAAACCCCCGCACCAGCGCGCGACGCCAGCAAGCCGCCGTCCTGCAATTCGGCCAAAGCCTCACGCAGGGACGGGCGCGATACGCCCAACCGCTCGCTCAACTCGCGTTCTGATGGCAGGCGTTCACCGGGGCGCAAGATGCCGCGCAGGATCAGCAGTTCGATCTGGCGCACGACCGATTGCGAGAGTTTTTCTGGCTGGACTTTTTCGAATGGCATTACGGCCCTCGCTGGTTTGGTCAAATCATATGACCAAACCGTCAGGGGTGTAAAGCGAGCGAGGGCCGCAGCAGGGCAGATCAAACGCAAAAGGGCCACCCTGATGGGCGGCCCTTTGTGGTGTTAGCGCAGTGCGCTTAGTTCGGCACGATGATGATTTCAACGCGGCGGTTTTGCTGGCGTCCTTCGGGTGTCAGGTTCGTCGCGATGGGCGCATCCTCGCCCCGCCCGATCGAGCGGATTCGCTGTGGCGCGACACCGGCGTTGATCAGCACGGATGTCACGGCCTGCGCGCGCCGTGCAGACAGCCCCTGGTTATAGCCCGCGTCACCAACATTATCGGTGTGGCCCAGCACGTTGATCGTAGTGTCGGGATAGCGGTTCATGCTGGCGGCAAGGGCCGTCAGATCACCGCGCATCGACCCGGTCAGGGTGCTGCTGTCGGTGGCGAACAGGATGTCCTGCGGCAGGGTCACGATAAGCTGTTCACCAGTATTGGTGATGCCCACGTTGTTGCCCATGGTCTGGCGCAACTCGGCCTCTTGCCGGTCAAGCTGGGCACCGCCCGCAGCCCCAAGGCCACCGCCGATCACGGCACCCACAAGTGCGCCGCGGCGGCGTTCTTCGGCCGTGTCGCCAGACGCGATGCCGACCAGCGCGCCAAGTCCCGCGCCAATCGCCGCGCCTTGCTGGGTGTTGCGGTTGGGGTTGTTGGGGTCGGTCATTTCCTCGCAGGCGGTCAGGGCAAGGATCGAAGTGGCCGCAACGGCCAAGGAAAGTTTGGACAGGGTCATTGGTCTGATTCCATTTGTTTCGGGCGCAAGTTGCGCGCTTGTGCTGGTTATATCGCTGATATGGCGTTGTTATCCAATAACGCGCGAACCGCTGGCAATGTTCCGCCCATTCTAGCCTGCTTTGGCATCCGATTGCGCGGATTCATAAGCCAGCATCGCCCGTTTGACGGGCAATCCCCAGTGATAGCCGCCCAAGCCCCCCGATTTGCGCAGGGCCCGGTGACAGGGGATCAACCAGCTGACCGGGTTGCGCCCCACGGCGGTGCCCACGGCGCGCACGGCGCGCGGCGTTCCGATCGCACCCGCAATTTCGGAATAGGTGGTGACGTGGCCCGATGGAATGGCCAACAGGGCCTCCCAGACTTTCAACTGGAAGGGGGCGCCGATCATATGCAGGCGGGTTTCGCCCTGCATCGCAAGCGCCGGTTCGGCCCAGTGCCGGATCGTCGCCGGGTCCTCGGTGAAACGCGCATTTGGCCAGCGCGCCATCAGGTCGGCCATGGTCGCATCCGCGCCCGTTTCCGCCGTGAACCCCAGCCCGCAGATGCCGCGATCCGTTGCCATGACGACCGCCGGTCCAAAGGGGCTGTCAAATGTCCCCCACCGGATCGTTTGTCCGGCCGCGCCGCGCTTGAATTCACCCGGACTCATCGCTTCCCAGCGCATGAACAGATCGTGCAGCCGCCCCGAACCCGACAGGCCAACCGCGTCGGCCGTGGCAAGCGTGGTGAAATGATCGCGCAGCAAGACCTTGGCGTGATCCAGCGCGAGGTATTGTTGATACCGCTTGGGCGACACGCCGACCCAACTGCTGAAAAGCCGTTGGAAATGCGCAACGCTCATGCCCATCTGCGCGGCAAGGTCATCAAGCGTGAGCGGGCTGTCGGCCTTGTCAATCAGCGCAATCGCGCGGGCCATGACGCCATAATGATATGTGTGTTCCGTATCCATGTGGGCAGGTTAGCGCGCGATCTGCGCCCAAGCGACCCGATTTATGCGGATTGTCAGGCAGCGATCCGGCGCGCAGCACGGCGTTTCCGACTGGTCAGGGATTTAAACAAGCGCACCTCCCATTTGCGCAGACAGGGGCGTGCGGTTTTGATGTGACCGGTGCGCAGGGCAGCGGCGGCCTGCAACCGCAAAATCGGCGGAAGCGTGGCAAAGACGCCGTCACCCCCATGCCCACCGACGAACAGGCTTTCGACCCAGCGGCCGTTGGCGCGGATCAGCTCGTGGCGTTCAAACAGCAAGTGGTGCCAGACCAGCGGCCGGTGCGGGCGCGGCGCGACCGGATCAGCAAGGCCCGCGGCTAGGGCAAGCGCCTGGTCAGTGGCGAAATGGGTTTCCAGCATGGGATCGCGCAGCAGGATCCGGTGCTGCGCCGACACGACAAGCGGGGGCAACCCGGCACCCGAAATCTTTACGGGCCAAAGCCGCGGGTCGGTGCGCGCTGTTTCAGGCACGTCCCAGCGCCCGGCCCACAGCACCCTTTGCGGCCCGTGATCCAGCGTTTGCACAAGATCACCCGCCCTGATTGACGCGACCGCGCGCGGCCCGTTGGCAGTTTCAATCAGCGTGTCAGGCGCAAAACAGGGAACGGAGTTGTTCTCGAAATAGCTGTGATCCATGCTTTCGGTATCGACGTCATTGATGGCGTAAGACGTGCCCGGTGTCAGCGGTTCCGAAGGCAGGTAACCGTAATGCGTGCCATCAACCTCGATCCGGTCAATAAAGGCCGTGCCACCACCGGGCAGTAACAGTTCGGCATAGGCCGGCACGGTGACAAGGCCGGAATCAACGACGTTGCCGTCCATGTCATAGATCGTCGCGGTCTGGTTGGCATCGCCGCTGGAATCCATGACGGAATCATCGTCATTCACGACAACGCGATAGCGATCTTCGGCATAGTCATAACTGGCGTCGAAATCGAAACCGCCCGTGCCTGTGTTGTAGCCGAAAATATCAACGGAATAGATGTAAAACTCGTAGGTCGCCATGGCCCGGTCCTTGCGTGGAACGCCGCACCCTAGGCATCATCCGGTTTCCAGCTGGTTAATCCCCTTGCCCGTGGCTGCGCCCTCGGCCACAAATGCGCATGGCCAAGCAACTTGATTACCATTCCATCCGCGCGATCTTCGCCCGTTTCCATGCCGCCGAACCCGCACCCGAAGGCGAATTGCATCACACCAACGCCTATACGCTGGTGGTGGCCGTTGCCCTGTCTGCACAGGCCACCGATGCGGGCGTGAACAAAGCCACCAAGCGGTTGTTTGAAATTGCCGATACCCCGCAAAAGATGCTTGATCTCGGGCTGGAGGGTGTGACTGACCACATCAAGACCATCGGGCTGTTTCGCCAGAAGGCCAAAAATGTCATTAAAATGAGCCAGATCTTGGTCGATGATTATGATGGAGTAGTTCCCAATAGTCGCGCCGCCCTGCAATCCTTGCCCGGTGTGGGGCGCAAGACCGCCAATGTGGTGTTGAACATGTGGTGGAAGATGCCCGCGCAGGCAGTGGACACGCATATCTTTCGCGTTGGCAACCGCACGGGCATATGCCCCGGAAAAGACGTGGATGCGGTGGAACGCGCCATTGAAGATCACATCCCCGCAGATTATCAGCAACACGCCCATCACTGGTTGATCCTGCACGGGCGCTACACCTGCGTTGCACGCAAACCAAAATGCGCAGCCTGCCTGATCCGCGATCTGTGCCCATTCGAGGACAAAAACCTATGAAAAAGTTCCAGATTGTCGGGATCGGCAACGCCATGGTTGATGTGTTGGCCCGCGCCGATGATGCGTTTCTGGACGAAGCGGGCATCGGCAAGGGTATCATGCAGCTGATCGACATGGACCGCGCGGTTGATTTGTATTCCCGCATTGGCCCTGCCAAGGAAATCAGCGGCGGATCAGCCGCGAACACCATCGCGGGCATTGCCCATCTGGGTGGCAAAACGGCCTATGTGGGCAAGGTCAAGGATGACCAGCTGGGCGCGATCTTTGCCCATGACATGCGCGCGCAGGGGGCCGTGTATGAAACCACGCTGGCACCCAAGGACGCACCACAGGAAACGGGCCGTTGCATCGTCGTTGTGACACCGGACGGGGAACGGTCGATGAACACCTATCTTGGCGTCACCGAATTTCTGGAGCCCAGCGATATTGATCCCGCGATGATGGCCGATGCCGACTGGATTTATCTTGAGGGCTATCGCTTTGACGGGCCCGACAGCCATGCCGCCTTTGCCAAGGCGATCAACGCCTGCAAGGGCCACGGGGGGCGTGTGTCGCTGACCCTGTCTGACCCGTTTTGTGTCGAACGCCACCGCGATGCGTTTCGCGTCATGATCCGCGAAGATGTGGACCTGCTGTTTTGCAATCGCGCTGAATTGCTGTCGATGTATCAGACTGACGATTTCGACGCAGCCATTGATAAAGCCAGCGCCGAAGTGCCACTGGTGGCTTGCACCGACAGTGAAAACGGCGCGCATATTGTTGCCGCCGGTCATCGCTGGCATGTGCCTGCGGTGCCGACCGATATCGTTGATGCCACCGGCGCGGGCGATCTGTTTGCCGGTGCGTTTCTGTGGGGGCTGACGAACGGTTATGACCCCGAGGCCTGTGGCCACATGGGCTGTGTCGCCGCGTCCGAAGTGATCAGCCATGTGGGTGCGCGCCCCGAAGCCGACCTCAAGGCGCTGTTCAAGCGTTACAACATCATTGCAGTGTAGCCAGCCACAGCGCGTCGATCCTGTCGATTTCGGTGGGGTCGAACTGGTTCTCGACCTCCCAATAACGGCCTGATGGGACCATGTAGCCAAGCGCGGCTTCGGCGGCCAATGCCGCTTCGACAGCTGGCTGATCCAACTGTAAGGGGCGCGCCTTGTCCACGTCTTGCAGGGTGGCGCGCGGAAATGTCAGGCGGCTGGGATCACCCGACAGGTTGGCGACTGCGCAGCCGTTTCGCGCGGCGATGGCGGCGAAACGGGCGGACTTTGCCGAAAGCGAACGCAGGCTGATGTCGGTGCGCAGCGGATCGGCTGTACCGGTCCCATAGAAATGGGTTTGCGCGCCTTCGGGATAGATCATGTCGCACCCCAGATAGGCAATGACCGAAGGGCGCAGCGCATGAAGCGCCCAGTAGGACGCGGTAAATGCCATCGTGCCACCGCCATATATGAAACCGCCATAGGCGTTTTGCGCAGGCACGTAATCGCTGGCGGTGATGGTTTGTTGCGGCGGGCGCGTGTCGATGGGGCAGCGTTCGGGGGGGAAATCTTCCGGGTGGATGTGAAAATCCCAGTCGGGGCGCACGGCCCAAGCGTTGTTGATGGCGACAATTGTATCGAAAGGCGCGCGGGGCCAATCGCGCGCGCTCACGACTTGTGCGGCGCTGCCAAGAATAAGAATGATCGACACCAGATGCCCTCCCTTAGGCGGAGATAGGGCACGATTTGTGATCGGCTAGGGCAAAACGACGACGCATGTCAAAAGCAATGGATGGGATTGCCCATGCGGCAGGTGGCGGAAATCATGACTTGCCTGACGAAAGCACCCCGCGCCGCGCCAGAACACCCGCCAGAACCCAACAAAGCAAGGCCCAAGCGGTGCCAAGCGACCAACCTGCCAATACGTCCGTAGGCCAGTGGACCCCCAGATAAACACGGCTGACCCCAACGCCAATCATCAAGAACAGCGCAAGGGTGATGACAAAGACCTTCATCGGATGGCTTTCGTGCAGGCGCGCGATCATCACCGCCAGCGTCAGATAAACGACCGCTGCCATCATTGAATGGCCTGACGGAAAGCTGGCCGTATGCACGAATGACCCGTGCGGCACCAGATCGGGGCGGGGCCGTTCAAACAGCGATTTCGCAAAGCTGCTGATCGCCACGCCCGTGCCAACTGCAAACAGCAGGTAAATTGCTGAACGGTGGTTCTTGCCCAGCCAAAGCCAGATTGTCGTTGCCAGGGTCAGCAGAGTCAGAAACCCGATGCCGCCCAACGCGGACAGATCGCGCATCATTTCCTGCACCCATGCGGGGCCAAGCGGCTGGGTGATGTCATCTGGCGCGCGCAGGGCCAGAAGGATCGTTTCGTCAAAGCGGGCGGTATCGCCCGCGACCACATCGTCGGCGATTCCGGCAAAGCCCCAGACACAGGTCACGACGACCAGCAGCCCGATAAGCCCGCCCAGTTCGATATGGCCAGGCAGCCATGCAATGATCCGTTTCATCGCAACGCCTTGCGGATCACCAGTTTCAGGGCGGACCAGGTGGCATCAACGGCGCAGACTTTGACATCGACGAGCCCCATGGGCAGGCAGACATCGCGGATCACATCTTCGGTCACATCTGTGGGAACCTTGGCCGCTTTTTTGGGCCATGACGCCCAGATCATCCCGTCGCGTGCCATGCTGTCGCGGGTGGCAGCCAGAACGCGGGCCAGTTCGTCGCGTTCGGTGGTGAACAGGTGGGTCATCGTGCAATCGGGGCGCGGGTCGCCCCATAACGCAAGTGGCGCGCCCGCCAAGAGGGTATCGTGATAGCCTTCGGGCGGGTTGATCACACAGGCGGTCATCCCGTCCTTCACCCCCAACTTTTGCCAAAGCGGGGTTCGGGAATACCCGGCGGTCATCACCTGTCCCCGGTCTGCGCGGCAAAGCTTGGCAGCACGGTCCAGACGACCGATGTGCCGCCCATTTCGTCGTCGTCGCAGGTGAATTGCACCAGCATGCTGTCGGATTCCGACATGTAGGATGCGCTGGTTGCCGCCGTCACATCGCAAGTCTGAATCGCAAAGAAATAGGTCGGATCGTATGGGTCAATATCGCCTTCGACCCTGAGGGGTGACAGCAGGTTGCGGGTGGTTTGCAGCGAAAGCACCGCCTGATCCATGACATCATACCATGGCAGGCTATGGGTGATTTCACCGTCGTGATCCGCGGCGCGCACTCTGCGGTCCCGGATTTCCACGCGCGGCACGGTGTGGCGCGGGTCATTCAACGGAGCTGCCTGCATATCGCGGCGGATTGCATAGGGGTCAGCGTGTTCATCAAGGGGGTAGTGGGTGGCGGTTCCGGCCACACTATCAGTCACGACCCGTTCGACAGGCGTTTGGGAAACATCGCGGCCCGTCGCCAGATCACGGATGATCAGGAACGTGTCGGTCTGTTCGATCTGGTGATAGCCCTGATTGTCGCTGATCGTGCGCAGGATCAGGACCGTGTCGGTGGTGATCGCGAACAACCGGTCGGTGGACCAGACCACCTGTGGCGGGGTGGCCGCCGCGGGGGCGGCCAGTGTCAGGCTGGTAAAAAGGCTAAGTGCCCAGTTTCGCATGGACTTCGTCCAGATCAATTTCGCCGATGGGCATCTTGTTCCCCGGGTTTTCAAAGTCGTATTTGAACAGGTTGAAATCGCGTTTGTAGATTTCATAGACCAGATGCATCGACAGGTCGTCGAAATAATCCTCGACCGGGTGGGCGCGCTTGGGCCCGTGCCCTTCGCTTTCGTTGAAACGGGGGATTTTCTTGAGGTTGACCTTGTGCTTGGTTTTGATGCCGTTCAGCACGTCCTGCATCCCGTCATTGAACGATTCCGTCCAGAAAATCTTGTCGTAGCGCCCGCCGTTGACGATGAAGGTGCTGATATGGCCCGATTGCGCCGACCAGTGGATGTCAGGCTCCATCGGGCGGCGCCAGCGGATGGTATCGCGCGCGAACAACAAGAAGCGGCGGAATGATTTGATCTGGTCAAAGTCAAAATCATCTTCGGGCGAGCCAACCTCGATCCCGTATTTCTGGATCAGCAGGGGCACCAGATTGCCACGATAGCGTTTGCCGTTGCGCTGAATGCCGCAGATCTTGTCAAAGAACGACGACAGAATGCGGGTGTAGGGGTTGCGCACACAGGTAAAAGCATAGCTTTTGTGCCCCTTCACGTTGTCGGAAATCAGCTGCTGGCTGTCCTCCATCGCCCATTTGTGCATCTTTCCGGTGGCATCGTGGATGTCACCGTCAAAAAACTCGCCGTGGTCCGAATAATACATGATCTGACCAATGGTCGAACAGGCGCATTTTGGAACGACGCGATACACCACGCTTTCGCTTTCCGTCATCCAAGTTCCGGGAAAACCCATAGCTTACGCGCCTCCAACGCACTGCCCCAAATGTGACTTAGGGAATGTTTCCGCCAAAAAAGCAAAGAAACTGTGTTTATTCAATGTCCCTTCACGTTTAGACATGAAAAACAATCCGAGCAACAATGGGTTACTGTTTCCATAATGGCAAAAATCGCCTTCATCCTGCTGTGTCACAAAGACCCCGATGCGATTATTCAGCAGGCGGAGCAGTTGACGGCTGTTGGTGACTACATGTCGATCCACTTTGACGCCAGCGCCCCGCGCGAGGCGTTTGCCAAGATCAGTGCCGCCCTCAAGGACAATCGCAACGTCACATTCGCCAAAAAACGCATCAAATGCGGCTGGGGCGAATGGTCGCTGGTGCAGGCCACATTGCACGCGGTCGAAGCGGCGGTCGATGCCTTTCCGCGGGCCACGCATTTCTACATGGTGTCGGGTGATTGCATGGCCGTCAAATCGGCGCGCTATGCCAAGAACATTCTGGACAGTGACGATGTGGATTACATCGAAAGCTTTGATTTTTTTGAAAGCGACTGGATCAAGACGGGGATGAAGGAAGAACGGCTGATTTATCGCCATTTCTTCAATGAACGCACGCATAAGCGCATTTTCTATTGGTCGTGGTGGGCGCAGCGCAAACTGGGTTTGCAGCGCGAAATCCCAAGCGACATTCAGGTGATGATTGGCAGCCAGTGGTGGTGCCTGCGCCGCCGCACGGTCGAATGGATTTTGGACATGACCCGCAAGCGCAAGGACGTCATGCGCTTTTTCCGCACCACATGGATTCCGGATGAAACCTTTTTCCAGACCCTTGTGCGCCATCTGGTGCCGGAACATGAAATCAGGACGCGCACGCTGACGTTCTTGATGTTTTCCGACTACGGGATGCCGATCACGTTCTACAACGATCACTATGATCTGTTGTTGTCACAAGATTTCCTGTTTGCCCGCAAGATCAGCCCCGAGGCCAGGGATTTGAAAGACCGGCTGGGGCGGCTTTATGCCTCGGACCGTGATGATTTCAAAATTTCGGACGAAGGGCGCGATCTGTTCAAGTTCCTGACGGGGCGCGGCAGAATCGGCCGGCGTTTCGCCCCGCGATTCTGGGAGACCGAGGCATCACTGGGGCGCGAGCGCGAATTGCTGATTGTCGCCTGCAAGAAATGGCATGTGGCCAAGCGCCTGTTGGGGTCGATCAAGCACCATACCGATCTGCCCGCCATCGAATACCTGTTCAACGAAGAGGACACGCCCCTGCCTGATCTGGGCGGTATCCAATCGACGCTTGGCAAACGCACCCGCCACCGCCGCGCGCTGATGCGGATGCTGTTCGATTACTACGAAACCGACCGGCTGATCATCTGTCTGGACACGGCCAATCTTGATCTGATGCAGGATTTCATGTCGGACAGGTCCACCACCCGATTGTTGGAAATCGAATGCGAATTCAGCGACGAATACCTGATCGGCCACGCCATGCGGGTCGGGCTGGCGGGCGAACAGACGCCGCCGGAAACGCTTGAACAGCTGTTGCCGACGATCCGCTATGATGTGGTCTATGAAAACGACAAGATCCGCGATGCGAATTTCCCCAACTACCTGCGCCTGCGCGAATTGGGTGGGGTTGATGAAAACACTGCCGTGCTGCGCGAATTCTTGACGGCGACTGACGAAGTTGCGCGTGGGATCGCCGAAACCCCCTATCTTTATGACGATTGAGGTCTCTGATGGACTATACTTACGACCCCGAAAACATCTTTGCGAAAATCCTGCGTGGCGACATTCCCAACCAGACCGTGTTCGAAAACGATCACGCGCTGGCGTTTCGCGATATTGCCCCGCAGGCGGCGGTGCATGTGCTGGTGATTCCCAAAGGGCCCTATGTCAGCCTTGATCATTTTGCCCGTGATGCCAGCGCCGATGAACAGGTCGGGTTCATGCAGGCGGTCGCGGCCGTGAGCGAAAGCGAAGGTGTCGATGCCGGTTTCCGCGCCATTGCCAACACCCGCAGCCACGGCGTGCAAGAGGTGCCACACTTCCACCTCCACATTCTTGGCGGGCAGCAGTTGGGGCCGATGTTGCCGAAATAGGGCGTCAGCGCCCCGATGTAAGCGACAGGAACACATCCTCAAGGTGAGGATCTTGGGTTTTGACGTCGCGGATCGTGATTCCGGCGGCGCGCACCCGATCAAGGATCGCATCGGCAGGCGTGGTTTTCGTGCCGTAGGTAAAGACCAGCGCGCCGTCAGCCCGGAGGCTGGCGCTGATTTCGGCAGGCATGTCGGGCAGACTGGCGGGCCCGTCCGGCTGGATCACCATGGTTTTCGTATCAAGACGGCCCAGCAGGTTTGCCGTTGTATCGCGCACGATCATGTTGCCGTGGTTGATGATGGCGATCTCGTCGCACATGGCCTCGGCTTCTTCCAGATAGTGGGTGGTGAGGATGATGGTCATCCCGTCTTCGTTCAGTTTGCGCACGTTGGCCCACAGCATGTTGCGCAATTCGATATCGACACCGGCGGTGGGTTCATCAAGCACGAGGATTTGCGGCGAATGCACCAGCGCCTTGCCCAGCAAAAGGCGACGACGCATGCCGCCTGACAGCGAACGGGCATAGGCTTCGGCCTTGTCGGTCAATCCGATGAGTTCGAGCAGTTCATCGGTGCGCCGCTGCGATTTGGGCACGCCATAAAGCCCCGCCTGCACATCAAGGCTGCCGCGCGGGGTAAAGAACGGATCAAGGTTGGGTTCCTGCGGCATGATGCCGATCGCGGCGCGCGACTGGCGCGGGTTGTCATCCTGATCGAACCCCCAGATGTTCACGGAACCTGCGGTTTTGACGACCAGTCCGGCAAGGATATTGATCAGCGTCGATTTGCCCGCACCGTTCGGCCCCAACAGCCCGAAAATCGACCCGCGCGGGATATTGAGGTTGATATCGTTCAGCGCATTCTTGGCCGCGGTGCGCCCGGTGGCGGCATATGTCTTGCATAGGCCCGTGATTTCGATGGCATTGTCCGTCATGGCGCGTCGTTCCCGTCTTGCCCGCAACCGCTGTGGCGTTAGAATGGCTGCGAATGTAAGGCGGGCCTACCCCGCGACAAGCCAAAGGTAAATCCCATGACCCGACCCGCCCCCGAGACCAAGATCGTGCATGACTGGCGTGTGGCCTGTGACGGGGGAGAGGGCGCGCTGGGCCACCCCCGCGTCTGGCTGCAAATCCCGCATGAGCATGGCTGGGTTGAATGCCCCTATTGTGATGCCAAGCTGGTTCACAAGGATTTCGAAGGCAAAGTGTGACCCGCCTGACGATCCGGTCGGCAAGCATTGCGGACTTGGATGAAATGCGCGCAGTGTTTGACGCGGGTTATGCGCAAGCGCGTGCGGATATTCCGGATTTGCCGGATGTAACAGGCGGGCTGGCGGATGATCTGGTGCAGCAGACTTGTTTCGCGGCCCTTTGGGATGACGCGATTGTCGGCGGTTTGGTTCTGGGATTGCAGGATGATTACGGGCACCTGGTCAATGTGGCAGTGTCGCCTGATCACGGTGGCAAGGGTGTCGCCAGGGCGTTGATTACTGCGGCCGAGGATGCCTGTCGCGCGGCGGGTCTGCGCGAATTGCGGCTGGCGACCCATGTGAAGATGCCGCAGAATGTGGTGATCTATGGCCGGATGGGCTGGATCGAGACGGGCCGTGATGACCGTAAGGTCGAGATGGTGAAACAGCTTTGACGACAACGGGGGCGGCTATGAAAACGCAATTTGGCAAGGGCTGTCATCTGCATCTGATTGACGGATCGGCGTTTATCTTTCGCGCTTATCACGCGTTGCCGCCGCTGACGCGCAAATCCGATGGCTTGCCGATTGGCGCGGTGTCGGGGTTTTGCAACATGTTGCAACGCTATGTGGATGGCAACACCGGCAGTGATGTGACGCATGTGGCAGTGATTTTCGACAAGGGCAGCCATACCTTTCGCAACGACATGTATGATCTCTACAAGGCCAACCGCGATGACATGCCCGAGGATTTGCGCCCGCAGATGCCGCTGACGCGGCGCGCTACGCAAGCGTTCAATATCGCCTGCGAGGAGATGGAGGGCTACGAGGCTGACGACATTATCGCCACCTTGGCCTGTCAGGCCCGCGACGCCGGTGGCCGTTGCACGATCATTTCCAGCGACAAGGACCTGATGCAACTGGTCGGTGACGGGGTTGTCATGCTGGATGCCATGAAAAACCGTGTGATTGACAGTGATGGTGTGGTCGAAAAGTTTGGTGTTGGCCCTGACCGTGTGGTCGATGTGCAGGCATTGGCGGGGGATTCTGTCGATAACGTGCCCGGTGCGCCGGGAATTGGTATCAAGACGGCGGCGTTGTTGATCAACGAATACGGCGATCTTGATACCCTGCTGGCCCGCGCGGGCGAGATCAAGCAGCCCAAGCGCCGCGAAAGCCTGATCGAGAACGAGGAACAGATCAGGCTGTCCAAGCGCCTTGTGCAGCTGGATTGCGAAACGCCGATCACGTTCACGCTTGACGATCTGGAAGTGCGCGACCCTGATCCTGAGGTGTTGCTGGGGTTCCTTGCAGAAATGGAGTTCCGCACGATCGTCAAACGGATTTCCGACAAGCTGGGCGTCGAAGCCCCTGCGGTGCCCGACACCACACCCGAAGGGGCGAACCCGCCTGGCCTTGAGGCTAAGCAGGTGCCGTTTGACGCAGAAAAATACGAATGGGTCCGCGACAGCGCCGCGTTGCAGGTCTGGATTGATCGCGCCTATGAACGCGGTGTTGTTGCCGTTGATACGGAAACCACCGGCCTTAATGAAATGCGCGTCGATCTGGTGGGGATTTCGCTGTGCGTGAACGCTGGCGAGGCCTGTTACATCCCGCTGATCCACAAGGCGGGCGGCGCGGATGATCTGTTTGGCAGCGATGAACTGGCCGAAGGGCAAATGGGCGTTGAGGAATGCATCGACCTACTGCGCCCGATGCTGGAGGACGACAGCATCCTGAAAATCGGCCAGAACATGAAATACGACGCCAAGATTTTTCGCCGATATGGCGTGAACGTGGCACCCTTTGATGACACGATGCTGATGTCTTATGCGCTGAACGCGGGGCTGCATAATCACGGGATGGATGCCCTAAGCGAACGCTATCTGTCGCATACACCGATCCCGATCAAGCCGCTGTTGGGCACCGGTAAATCGGCCATCACCTTTGACCGTGTGCCCGTGGACGAGGCTGTGAGATATGCCGCCGAGGACGCCGATATTACCCTGCGCCTGTGGGAAGTATTCAAGCCGCAGTTGCACCAGACACAGGTGACGACGGTTTACGAGACACTTGAGCGCCCGCTGTCGCCCGTGCTGGCAACGATGGAAATGCACGGGATCAAGGTGGACCGCGATACGCTGTCGCGCATGTCCAATGCGTTCGCGCAGAAAATGGCGGGACTTGAGGCGGAAATTCACGAACTCGCGGGGCGGTCGTTCAACGTGGGATCGCCCAAGCAATTGGGTGAAATACTGTTTGACGAGATGGGGATCGAGGGCGGCAAAAAGGGCAAGACAGGCGCCTATGCCACCGGCGCGGATGTGCTTGAGGATCTGGCGACAGAACATGACCTGCCCGCGCGGGTGCTGGACTGGCGCCAGCTGTCAAAGTTGAAATCGACTTATACGGATGCCTTGCAGGACCACATCAACCCCGACACGGGTCGCGTGCATACGTCATACGTGCAGACGGGGGCCAACACGGGGCGGTTGGCCTCGACCGATCCGAACCTGCAAAACATTCCCGTGCGCACCGAGGAAGGGCGGCGCATTCGCGAGGCTTTTGTGGCGGATGAAGGCAAGGTGCTGGTGTCGCTGGATTACAGCCAGATTGAATTGCGCATTCTGGCCCATGTGGCGGGCATCGATGCGATGAAACAGGCTTTCAAGGATGGGCACGACATTCACGCGATGACGGCCTCGGAAATGTTCGACGTGCCGCTGGACGAAATGACGCCGGATGTACGCCGCAAGGCCAAGGCGATCAATTTCGGGGTGATCTACGGGATTTCCGGTTTTGGTCTGGCCCGTAATCTGCGCATTCCACGCAGCGAGGCACAGGGGTTCATTGACCGCTATTTCGAACGCTTCCCCGGCATCCGCACCTATATGGACGACACCGTGAAATTCGCCAAAGACAACGGCTATGTCCAAACGCTGTTTGGACGCAAGATCCACACACCCGAGATTAACGCCAAAGGGCCGGGCGCAGGATTTGCCAAACGCGCCGCGATCAACGCGCCCATCCAGGGCACGGCCGCCGATGTGATCCGGCGCGCGATGATCCGGATGCCTGATGCGATTGCCGGACAGCCCGCCAAGATGTTGCTGCAGGTCCACGACGAACTGCTGTTCGAGGTCGAGGACGGGGCGCAAGACGCCCTGATCGCAACAGCGCGCGAAGTGATGGAAAACGCGGCTGATCCGGCGGTGAAAATCGACGTGCCGTTGATTGTTGACGCAGGACAGGGCGCGAATTGGGCCGAGGCGCACTAGGGACAATGGGCGCGGCCGGAAACGGAACGATGTGCGCTTCGCGGACTTAGTGTGAATTCGCTGCGGGCGCGCCAAGGGCTGCTTTAACAATCACCTCTGGCTCAGCGCATCCAACGCAAGATGAATAAGGCCATGCTTTGGGGCATTGGCTGGCCAAGCTGCGAAGACATCAATAGCGCGCAACTTCCAATTGGGCAGAACGTATATCATTGATCCAGCTTCCACGTCTTGTCGGGCCAGAAAATCCGGAACGATAGCAAGTCCCGCGCCCGCACGAGCCAGGCGATAGAGTGCCTGGGCATCGTTTGCAAAGATGTGCGCTTCTGGTTTGATGGTTGCTTGAATGCCGCCAGATTTATCGAACTCTAAGGGCACGTTTTGCGCAGGTGTCAGAGCCAGCCAGTCCCAACCAATCAGGTCTTTTGGGTCATTTGGAACCGGTCGTGATGCGAGGTAGTCAGCAGACCCGACCAACATACGCTCGACCGAAAACAGTTTGCGCGAAGTCGATGAGTGTTTGGCCTTTGGTCCCATTCGGATCGCAATATCGAAGCCGTCATCTATGAGCGCACGCCGCGTGTCCGAGAAGTCCAGAAACAATTTGATCCGAGGGTATGTCTTGGAAAAAGCGGCGATTTGCGCTGTGAAATGCGATTGCGACAGGACAGACGGAATGGTGACGCGCAGCTCTCCACTTGGCGCACTTGCGGAAACCGACAGATCAACCAATTCGCCTTCAACGGCCTCCAGCATCTTGCGCGTCGCGGCCAGTAACCTGTGACCCTCCGATGTCAGCGTCAGCTTTCGGGTTGAGCGATAGATCAATGCGACGCCAAGGTTTTCCTCAAGCTGCGAGATATGGTGACTGACCACCGACGGTGACAGCCGAAGTTCCCGCGCCGCGCCACGGAATGACCCGTGGTCAATCGTCTTTGCGAATATTGCCATCTGGCGCAGTCGGTCGATCATAATGTCAAATATCCGAACAGTTAAATCTATTTATCCCATCTTATGATTGTATCTGGATTTGTCCATCTTGGATGCACAGCGCTCGCGACCCCGTGACGCATAGTCATTTATCGACCAGGAGACGTAACCATGAACGCGTTCCGAACAACTCTCGCAGCGGCCTCACTTGGCCTCGCATCCATCGCAACAACTGCCGCAGCCGACGACACGGCCACTGTGCAAACCTTCTACGACTTGCTCAGCAATCCAGGTTCCGAAGAACTGGCAGCATCATTCCTGGCGGTCACTTCCGAGGGCTGGGAAAGCGTTGGAAACTACTCTGGTGAAAACGAAACACGCGAAGAGTTCGTCGGTCAGATGGGCTTCTTCAGCCAGCTCATTCCCGACCTCGACTGGTCCGTTCAAGCCATGCATCAGGACGGTGATTTCGTGACCGTTCGCAGCCGTGCAACGGGAACGCCGACGGGCCCGTTCTTTGGTGTTGATGGTGAAGGGCGCAGCTTTGACATCCTGACCATCGATATCCACGAGCTGGACGATGGCGTTATTGTCCGCACCTATCACGTCGAAGACTGGGCCAGCGCCTTGCAGCAGCTTTCCGGCCAGTAATCATCACCCAAGATTGGATTATCCCTATGGATCGACGACAACTTCTCACCGCATCGGCGGCCGCCGCAACGGGGCTCGCCCTTTCCGCGCCAGCAAGCGCGCAAACTTCAGATGATGAGACCCAAGCATCTTTTGATACGGTCATGGCCTTCATGGGGGCCATGGGCGGCGGAGACATCGACAGCATGGGCGGGCTTATGGCGGATGACATGGTCTGGCAAAACGAAGGCGACCCCGACCTTCCATGGATTGGCACGTGGGAAGGCAAGGAGACGATCTTTGGCTTCTTGGGTGATTTCTCGCAGAATGTTCAGGTGACCCATTGGGAAAACCAGGATGCCTTCGCGTCTGGTAACACAGTGGCCGTGTTTGGTCGGATGAAATTGCTGCTGACAGGATCAGGCGCAGAAACGGACGAATTCACCTTTGCCTTGCGGGCCAAGGTGCACGACGGTCAGGTCGTGCTTTGGAACTGGTTCGAGGACACCTACGCTGTGAGCCAAGCCTTTCACGCTACCTAAGGCACTCTCAATCAACGCTGCGGCCGGGATCATAAGGATTTTAACATGACGACGTTTCCAAAACTGTGTTTGATATCGGCCGTCGCTTCCATGCTGGTTATGGCTGCGCCTGCACTCGCCCAAGACAGTGCCTTCCCTATGCGTGACGCCCCTCGGCCTGAGACAACGAACGGGGTGCCGCATGTGCAGATCGATGTGCAGGCAATCCCTGAACTGTCAGAAGAAATGCTGCGTCAGGTCGCAGAGTTTCCCGGAGTTGTGCTCGGGGCGACCCGTGTGTCACTTCCCGGTGCCGTTGGATTTCAACTTGGGAGTGATGTCCCAATAGCCCGACCGCAAGCCATTGTCGGGGGTCGCGAGTTTGCGCATCTTCATCCTGATGGCAGCCTTCATGCGTCGCTCCACCCGGAAACAGCTCGCGCCGCAATAGATGCTGGTTGGGCCGTGGCACATCCGTGGGCCGATCAACGCGTAGGCTGGGAAGGGTTCGTAATGATCTACACCCCGACCACCGAAGCCGAATTGGACGTGGTGATTCATCTGGTGCGTGGGTCGTATACCTATATCACAGGCGAGTTGTTGCCCGGAAAGTAACGATAGCAGCCATTGGTGCAACGTGCAGCAAGGGTCAATGTGGGCTCAAAACCGCCATGCCATCCCCTCCGTAGGACGCGTCCACGATGAAATCGACCTTCATTTCGGGGTGGCACCATTTTCTACAACACGCTCAACCCTGTTTCAGTATCCAGTCGATACAAAGCTGTGTCACACGCGGGTCTGGTTTCTTTGCCATCAGTTCCGCGTAACGATCAAACGACGCAGGCGCGCTGTCGGTGCGCAAGATATGCGTGAGGTCACTCAGGCAGTGATTTTCAACCGGACCCGCTGCCAGTTCCTTGATTAGCTTGGCATCACCAGGAAGACACTGGATGTCCTTTGCGCCAGCAATTGCAAGCACGGGAACCTGAACTTTCCTGATCCATGACATGGGATCATGGGCCAAAAGCCCCCTAAGGAGTTTGGGCGGGACTGACTGCCCCTTTGATCGAAAAGCGCCCATGTCCGCTGCCTTTATCCGGTCAATGAGGGTGCGTTGCTGTTTTGGAATACCGCCTCTCATACCCGCGATCAAACGGGTGATAACGCCACGCATGCCGGGCATCTGATCTACCATCTTTGCGAAATACCCGGCTTGCCGCATCAACGTTTCTTCAACGGGCTGTATCGTCGGACAAAGCAGGATCAATCCACTGACCTCTGGTTTGAGATGTGCGACGATGGGGGCAATCATCGTGCCCTCGCTGTGCCCCAGCAAGACAATACCATCAGTGTCTGGAAGGGATGCAAGCATGTCGACGGCGGCGCAGGCATCTTTGACCAGTTCGTTAAGGCCAGATGCCCAGTAGTCGCCGCTACTCTGACCACAGCCACGCTTATCATAGCGATAGCTGCTGATGCCAGCCTGTACTAATTCGTCGGCGATTGTGTTGAAAATATCCAGTTTCTGACCCGGCATGTTGCCATCACGGTCAAGTGGCCCGCTGCCGTGCAGCATCAGGACCACAACAGAACCATGCTTTGGCCCGCTCCAAACAAGGCTTCCACAGAGGGTCACACTGTCATTCTCAACAGTGACTTCCTTGATCCGGTTCAATGAAATCTCCTCAACTGCACAGCGTTGATAGATACAGTTGGCAGTGCGGGGTCATCTGCCCCCTCCGTGCTTTGCCACGAGGGCCAAGACACGTAACATGAAGCTGATCGGACGGCGTGGCGCGTCGGTCTGATTGAATGTGCCGATGACATAGATGTCGGGCTTTGGCGCATGAAAGGCGAACGTCCCGCTTGCGCCCGAATGGCCGATCAGTTCTGGCGTGGCACGCAAAAGCGTCATCCAGCGGGGCAACTTCACCCGCATCAGCCCAAAGCCATATTGCAGCGGGAAAAACAACCGGCTCCATTGGCGCATCTGCGCGGTGTTCCCGGGTTTGAAGAGTCGGCCGTCCATGAAAGCCCGCAGGAAGATCAGCATCTCGTCAAGGGTCGAGACGATGCCACCATCTGACGACATGCTGGTCAGTATTTGCGAGACATCGAGCCGTTTATCCGCATGGTAGACGGGCAGCCCCATGTCAGCGCCACACAGCACGCCAGTCTGTTGCAATCCCAACGGGGTGCAAATGCGCGATTGCAGAGCGGCGTCAAAAGTCTGGCCGGTTGCTGCCGCGATCACCGCGCCAAGCAACTGATAGTTGGTATCCGAATAATGTGATTTGCCGCTGTCGGGTGCTGCCTGCGGGGGCAGCGCCTTTGTCATCCGCAGCACGTCGCGCAGGCCATAGCTGCGATCGCGGCCCTGCTTTAGATCATGGACCAGATCACTTTCGTAATAATCGGCAAGGCCAGATGTCTGGTGCAGTAGATGCCGAACAGTCAGCGCCGGCCCATGATCCACACCCTTCACGACATGCAGCCCCGTTAGATCTACACCTGTCAGGATACTTTGCACCGTCTGATCAAGGTCGATTCGGCCTTCATCGACCAATTGCATGATCAGCGCGGCGGTGAACATCTTGGTGATGCTGGCAATCGGAAAGCGGGTGTCGGGGGTGGCCGCGCCTGCTGCCCCGGTGAAATTGACCCGACCATCGCCGCTTTGCACCCGCAGAAGGATCGCATGGGTATTGGCTTTGGCGCTCGCGACATCGAGCAGGCTTTGAAGCCGGTCATTCAGTGTCATGGGTCAATTCCTTCTGTTGGCAATTCAAGACGGCGCGCGCGCGAACACAAGCGCCATACCGATCGCGACAAACCATGCAATCGCGCCAAGACCGAAAACCGCGCCAGCACTGTCGCCAAGGGCCGGGACCAGCGTCAACAGCCCGCCTGCGCCCGTTAGCAGGCCCAGACCAATGGTGATCTTGCCAAGGCTGCGCCCCAGCAATCCGGCCAAACTGACAAGACCGATCCAGACACCGCCTGCGATCTCGTTGCCGCCGCCCAGACCCAATTCAACGGCGTGCAAGGTTTCCCACAGGGTAACGGCGCGGTCCATGTCCGTCTGGGCAAGATGGGCCGCGCGTTCAACGGCAACATTGCCGATCATTCCCGCCCCGATCACCAGCGCGGCCCAGATCAGGCCAAGCGCGCGCGCCACTGCCGCCCAGTCCGGCGTCGTTGCACGCAACCGGGCATGCACCGCGACAACCAGCACGGCCAAGGCCAGCGCATTCAGAATATAGATCACCGAGTTCCACAGGATCAAAAAGCCAGGGCGGGCATCGATAAAACCTACGACGGCACGCGCGTCGATATCGATCGTGCCATAGCCCATGGGGGCCAGTGTTGTGACGAGAAAGGCAAAGCCGAACAGATATGTTGCTGCGCATGTGAGACCGGCAAGGCCTCCGATTTTCTGAATTGTCATGGGGTGTCTCCTTTGGTGTTTTGCGCGCTTGCTGCATCAGAAGACGCCGCCAGCGATTGGAAATGGTCAGCCAATTGACGGGTGCCGTGTGGGGGTGCCGTCATGTTCATGGCCGCAGCTGTCAGAAAGAACTGGGCTGGTCCCGCGATCCGGCGCGGCGCAAGGCGTGGCAGCAGCCACAGGGACAGGCGGCGCAGGACATCCGGCAAGTGTGTGATATGCTGAGGCTGATCGAGTGCCTTGAAGCACAAAGCTGCAACCTCGTCCTGCGTGAAAGTTTTGGGCCCGCCGATGTCTGCCCAAGCGGCACCTCTGCCAACGGCATCGAAAGTGGCCGTCGCAAGATCGGCCCCGTCAATGGGGTTGATCCGGGACTGCCCTTTGCCGAACAACCAAACGCGACCTGCCTTCGCCATAGTGAAGAAATCACCCATGTCCGAGAAATATCCCGTTGGCGCAATGATCGTTGATTGTATCCCTGCCGTCTGGAGCTTTCGCACAAAGGCGGCCTTGGCCGCCACCAGCGGGACGTGATCCATCCGGTCTGCGTGCAAAACATGGACGAAGGCAAAATGTAGCACGTTGCTGCGCAATGCTTCTTCCAGCAGGTTCACGTTGGCCTGGTAGTCAACGTCCCAGTAGCCAACGCCATCTGCCTGACGCGTGATCCCAAGTGCTGAGACGACCAGATCAATGTTCGCCATTGTCCCGTGCAGGCTCGCTGGCCAGGTCGCTTCAGCCTCGATGATTGAATCGGCAGCCAGATCAGCCCCGCCGGTTTTTCTGCGGACCAATGCGGTCACATGCCAACCACGACGCTGGTATTCCGCGCAAAGGTGCCGACCCAGATAACCTGTCGCACCTGCAATCAAGACATGTTTCATTGCTTCGTTTTCCTTTTCACAGCGGATTGGCCTAGCGTCTGCACGGATCAGTCGGGAATGTGCCGAGCGGCCCCGATATGTAGTCTGGTCGGTTGCGTTCAGGCAGCCCCACGTCTTTCATCAGGGCTTCTGGAACTTGCTGCGGTCTGGGCATCTCGGGATGCGCTGCCCCCGTGAGCAGGGCATGAAGCGCCCGAAACCGGCGTGCGCGCATGGATATGATCTCGGCCATGGTTGCACCTCTAACCAACGACCCGGTGGCCACGACCACGCAGGCATTCCAGAACGATGGCTTCACGCCTTTCGCTGGCGTTGACCGTTCCTGCGATGCCACCAGCAAGCGCACCGGCAACGGCCCCGCCCAATGCATCGCCGTTGTCGTCAAGCCCACCAAGGGCAGCACCCGCCCCGGCACCCAGAACGGTCGCGCCAAGGGTTTCTTGGTCGAACTGGTTCTGGTTGCGCGCCAGTGACTGACACGCGGCCAGGTCTGCCCGGTAGGCAGCCGTCGGTGCTCCATCAAGAATGGGCTGGTAGTTTGCGCCGCTGTCGGCGCAGGCGGCCACAGTCAAACAAACTGGAATGATCATTGGAAATTTCATGGATTAAGTCCTTTTCAACAGTTTGACCGATGCGACCTCTGCTCATGGTGAGTTGCGAACCGTCGGTGTGTGAAAAAGGATATGGGGGCATCAGGCCCGTTGCGACCGGACAGGCTGGATCGGACGTTCGGACAAGCTGGATCGAACCAAGAACAAGATTAGTTATTGTTTATCAATGCATTACGAAATCATCAAAGACACGATGAAAGTGATCTATCCAGTGCAACCGTATGCCCGAAGTGGCCAATCAGGGCTTGTGAGTTGTGCGCCACTGCGATGGAGTCTGGTCCGTCACCTTTTTGAAACTGGTGTTGAATGTGGACTTTGCATTGAAGCCAACGGTTTCACTGATCTCAATAATTGATGCGTCAGTCTGGATGAGCAATTCACAGGCATCCCGGATGCGGCACTGGTTTACATAGTCGTAAAAGGACATGCCCAACCTGGTATTAAGCACCTCGGACAGATGGATCGGTGGGATGGCAATCGCCGATGCAAGGCTGCGCAGATTCAAGCCGTGATCCCGCCAAAGCTGACCATCCGCCACACGACGCCCAAGGCGGTCGGCCAAGCGATCGATATCTTCTGGCTGCAACCCTGACCGCGCATAACGGGACGGCGGTGAACCGGGTGCGGGTTTATCGGGCGCTGGTTCATTGGCCAGAACCTGTTCTGACCAGTCTGGCAAAGGCGGGTTTGCCCGCAATGCGAAGATGCCGAATGAAACGGGCAGGATCACATCAAAGAGCAATGACCAGATACCATCACGAATTGATAAGTAACCCATCAGCTGTCGCACCTCATCAACGATCACGATCAACGCGATAATCAGGATTGTTGCCACCAAGGCATCGAGCCAGCGCAGGGTCTTGCCTTCAAGATCGGAAAAGACATCTTTGATGTTGCGCTTGTGCTGGGTCAATCGGCGGATACAAAGCGTTCCATAGACAATTAGGGTGACAACCCAAACGATCCAGAACGCGGTTTCGCCTGTGTTGATCAGGGCTTTGTAGCTTTCGGAAACGTCGCCCGCGACCATGCCGCGCCGCACATCTCCGGGCAAGATAAGGGCCGGGGCGAGGCAAACAAAACCGGCAAACAAGGGCATAAGATGGACCAGATCGGCCGGGATCAGACGGGGGGTCGCGCTTGTGAGGGCGCGCACATAAAAATACAGCGCGACCATGAACCCCGGAATGATCACATCATTCCACCGATAGAGCGCGGCAGGGCCGTCAAACATGTCCGAGTAGGCAAACGAGTTGAGGCCGTCGCAAATATTGACCGTGAAAAACGCGATCATCGCCCAGATATGCATACGCGGAGGGTCGGTGTCGTGCAGCCGAAGCAACAGGCCCAAAAGCACGAATACCGACACAGCCAATGCGCCGGCCACGCCAAGATGTTCCCAATAGAGACTTTCGCGAATTTCCATCATCAAGCAACCTCACTCGATGTCTTTCTAACACCTGCGACGGAAATTCAAAGAAACGGCGACCCGCACTGCATGAAACACGAATGGCTGGTTTTCCCGCCGCGTCGCAGTGATACCGTTATCGCATTTGCGGAAACTGTCATTGGTTCGCGCACGCGTATCATCATTTCAAAATGTCTGCTTGGGGCCCTAAGGTGACGCCGACTACTTTTCAAGTTCTGTTCACAGGAATTCGCAGGTTGTTCCAAATATTTGAATAATAACAAAAACGGGCGCGCCAAGGGTGGCACGCCCGTTGCGGTGTTCGGTTGTGATTAGTTGACCTTGTCGGCCTCGATCACATCGGCCTTTTTGCTGGCCGAGGAGGCAATCGCGATCTGGCGGGGTTTCAGTGCTTCGGGCACTTCCCGCACCAGATCAATGTGCAGCATGCCGTTTTCAAGGCTCGCCGCGGTCACGCGAACGTGGTCGGCAAGGTGAAAGCGGCGTTCAAACGCACGGGTGGCGATGCCGCGGTGCAGGTAGCTGCGGTTCTGGTCGTCTTCGGTTTCGGACTTGCGGCCCGACACCAGAAGGGCATTTTCGCGCACTTCAATCGACAGATCTTCATCGCCGAAACCGGCCACGGCTAGCGAGATGCGCCAGCCATCATCACCGGTCTTTTCGATGTTGTATGGGGGGTAACTTTGGGTGCCGGCGTCATTGGAGAGAACACGATCCATCAGATCGGTAATCTGGTCAAAGCCAACGGTGGCACGGTGCAGGGGTGCAAGGTCAAAAGTTCGCATGGGTGGTATCCTTTCACAAGCGATTCCAGTTGGTTATGCCTTCCCTCATGGGACAGGCGGGTCGTGGCAGCACCCGTATCCGGCGTGCTGTATCACCTATTTGGGGATGGTTTTGCGGCTTTCAAGGCCCCTAGGGGCGCACAAACTTTGCACCGGTTTCCGTGCGTTCGCCCGGCGTGATCACCCGCACCTGTGGCAGCGGCGAGGGCTGAACCGCGCCCGCACCCGCGGCCAGTTGCGCGCGCAACAACGTCAACGGTTCCGTCAGGACCGACCCGAATGAGACCATTTCGCTGTCCATTTCCGCCATGCCCGACACGACTGACACAATGCGTGCAACGCCATTGTCGATCCGGAAAATCGGTGCACCAGAGCTGCCGAAGTCGATGTCGCAGGTGGTGATGATCATGCCCTGCTGTTCGCCCAATATTGCACAGACCTGCTGGAGCGAGGGCGCTTCAGCCCGATCATGGGCATAGGACACCACGCCGACCTGCGATCCCACCGCTGTTCCAGCAGCGGTGTCAAACGGGATGATTTGCGTAGAGCGGATGGGGCGATCAAGTTCAAGCAAGGCCAGGTTGTAGCGCACGATGCTTGTGTCGGCGTTATTGCTATGCACAAAGGCCGGATGCACGACCGCGCGGCGCACCCCGCGATAGGCCAAGGCCCGCCCGTTGCGCATGCCCGCCAAAAACTGGATGCCGGCTGGGTCGACCTGGGTATGCGTTTGGTTGAAAAGGCAATGCGCCGCAGTAAGAACCAGATCGGGCGCAATCAGCGCGCCGGTGCAAAACCCCTTGCCCGCGATATCAAGCCGGCCGACAGCCTCCCAACCGCGCGCGGCGTCCCCTGTTTGCAGGGTCGCCAGCGCGGAATCCTCGGCCAGCGCAGGCAGCGCCGCACCAAGCAAAAGCCCCAAAGTTAGAAAAAAATGCCGCATTGCCTCACCTTTGTTGGCCCTCGCGTAGCAAAAAGATGTGGCACAAATGGGGCAGTCAGCGCAGGATCGGCACCTGTGGTTCGCGTTTGCCGGGTGCTGTCAGGGCAGGAGGCTGTGGCCCGCCCGTGGCCCAGTCAAGCAGTTCGACCGTATGCACGATCGGCACATCCGTGCCGCCCCCGATCTGGATCATACAGCCGATGTTGCCCGCGGCGATGATATCGGGTGTCAGCGCTTCGAGGGTGTCGACCTTGCGGGCCTTGAGCTGTTTGGAGATTTCCGGCTGCATCAGGTTGTAGGTGCCAGCCGACCCACAGCAAAGGTGGCTGTCGGCAGGTTCCAGCACCGTGAATCCGGCACGTTTCAGCAAATCCTTGGGGAAGGTCTTGATCTGCTGGCCGTGTTGCAGGGAACAGGCGGCGTGATAGGCAACTTTGGTGTCCTTTTCAGTGCCTTCGGGCAGGTCGAGCTTCATCAGGACTTCGCTGACATCCATGGCGATGGCGCTGACCCGCGCGGCGTCTGCGGCAAGCGGATCATTGCGGAACATATGCCCGTAGTCCTTGACGGTCGTGCCGCATCCGGAGGTGTTGATCACGATGGCATCCAGCCCGCCCGCGTCCATTTCCGCCGCCCATGCGCGGATGTTCCTGGCCGCCGTGGCGTGGCTTTCGCCTTCCTTGCCCATGTGGTGGGTCAGCGCGCCGCAACAGCCCGCGCCCTTGGCCACGACCACTTCGGCCCCCAGACGGGTCAGCAGGCGGATCGTGGCGTCGTTGATATCGGTATTGAGCGCCTTTTGCGCACAGCCCGTCATCAGTGCCACACGCATCTTCTTGTTCGCCGCCGCAAAGGTCTGCGGATCATCGTTGCGCGACACGGGCGGGATGGATTTGGGGGCCATTTCCAGCATCGCGCGCAGGCGCGCATCGGGCATCAGCCGCGCAAAGGGCTTGCCGATTTTCGCGCCCAGCAATGCCACGCGAAACCGCATGGGATAAGGCAAAATGCGCGCCAGAACCCAACGCAATGCGCGGTCTGTCAGTGGGCGTTTGTAGTTGTTTTCGATGTAGGCACGCGCGTGGTCGACAAGGTGCATGTAATGCACACCGCTGGGGCAGGTCGTCATGCAGGCCAGACAGGACAGGCAGCGGTCGATGTGTTTCACCGTATCCGCATCTGGCACGCGGTTGTTTTCCAGCATGTCCTTGATCAGGTAAATCCGTCCGCGCGGGCTGTCCAACTCATCGCCCAGCACCTGATAGGTCGGGCAGGTCGCCGTGCAAAAGCCGCAATGCACGCAGGACCGCAGGATGTCGTTGCTGCGCTGGATCGCGGGGTCTTGCAACTGTTCGGGTGTGAATGTGGTTTGCATGTGCGGTGCCTAGGGAAAGCCGGTGAAAAAGAACACCATCAAGAGGATGGCAGCGACCGCGGCAGCGATCAGAATGGGGCGCTTGATGTCGCGCGGGGCGAGGTCGGTTTCGGTGTGAACGGGGCGGCGAAAGGCCAATCGCAGGATGGCTGCGATCAGGAAGATCGCGGCCGCACCCATCAGGATCAGCATTTCAAAGGCGTCGCCCATGCCGGTGGGGTCTGGATCGTCAGACAGGGAAAAGGCCGCCGCCATGACCGCAAGCGCCGCGCCTGCGCCGATCCACAGCCAGCGCGCCGGGCCGCCGCGCGGAATGGCGACAAGGACCACGCCGATCAAAACGGCAATCGCGACAAACCCGATCCCCATCAGCCCATCGCCCCGGCGTTGAGGATGCCGCGCGGATCGAATTTCGCGCGCAGGCCGGTGGAGAGGGCGGTGACTGTGGGGTTTTCGGGATGAAATACGGGAAGGGCGGCGCGGGTGTCCGCGCTGGCGCGGATCAGGGTGGCGTGGCCTGCGGTATCGCCCATTTCGGCGCGCAGGTTGTGGCCCGCTTTGGTCAGAACCCAGATCAGGCCACCGCCCCAATCATAAAGCGCACCCATCTTGGACAGACCCGCCACGACCGCAGGTGCGTCCGAGGATTTCAGCGACAACCGCCAGACATCGCCGTCCTGACCGGCAAAGGCAGTCACATCGCGGATCGCAGTCCAAAGCGTGTCGCTATTTTCGGTCACGGTTGTTGCGCCGAACGGGGCGAGCAAATTCGCCAGTTTTTCACTGCGATAGGCGACCGATCCGGTGAACCCTTCGATGCGCAGATGGGTCTGGCCGCTGGCCGGATCATGGGCCGCACCGGATACTTCAAACGGTGATCCAAGCGCGGCAGACATGGCCGCCACAGCGCGGGTGTCATCCTCAATCGCGACCGAAATCGTCGCGCTGGTGTCGGGGCGGGGCAGCACCTTGAGCGACACTTCGCTCATTACCCCAAGTGTGCCGTAGCTGCCGCACATCAGCTTGACCAGATCATAGCCGGTGACGTTCTTCATCACGCGGCCGCCGTTCTTGATGACGGTGCCGCGCCCGTCGACAAACCGCACACCCAGCATGTGATCACGACACGCCCCAACGGCCACGCGGCGCGGGCCAGAGACATTGGCAGCGACAATCCCGCCGATGGTCGGCGTGCCTGTGGTGTCCAGCAGCGCGCGGTGATCCATGGGTTCAAATGCAAGGCGCTGGTTTTCGCGGGCCAGCGCCGTTTCGATATCCGCCACGGGGGTGCCCGCCTGTGCCACCAGCGTCAGCGCGCCAGGTTCATAAAGGGTGATCCCGTTCAGACTGGCGGTGCTGAGGGAGGCGCCGTCAACGGGATTGCCGATGGGGCGCGTGCCGCCACCTGTAATGTGCAGCGGGCCTGTGGCAGCGGCGATTGCAG
Organism: Octadecabacter sp. R77987; assembly: GCF_042466115.1. Classification (NCBI taxonomy): domain Bacteria; kingdom Pseudomonadati; phylum Pseudomonadota; class Alphaproteobacteria; order Rhodobacterales; family Roseobacteraceae; genus Octadecabacter; species Octadecabacter sp. R77987. Next base: position 2,569,654 of record NZ_JAXHBQ010000001.1, read on the forward strand.
CGGCCAGCTCGGCCTCGGATTTGGGTGTCATGACAGGCCTTTATTCAGCGGCGACGCGGCGTGGCTGGCTGGCATCCAGCGGGAACACCTTGGCGGGATTCAGCAGCCATGCGGGATCGAACACATCCTTGACGGCCATCTGGATTTCCAGATCGTCGGGGGCAAACTGCACATTCATCAGGTCGCGTTTTTCGATGCCCACGCCGTGTTCGCCGGTCAGGCAGCCGCCCACTTCGACGCAAAGTTTTAAAACTTCGGCACCGAACGCCTCGCAGGTTTCCAGATCGCCCGGCTTGTTGGCATCGTAAAGGATCAGCGGGTGCATGTTGCCGTCACCGGCGTGAAAGACGTTGCCTACGCCAAGCCCGTAGTGTTTCGACATTTCGCCAATGCGGCGCAGCACATAGGGGAGCGACGACACAGGGATCGTGCCGTCAAGACACATGTAATCGCTGATCTTGCCGATCGCGCTGAAGGCGGCCTTGCGACCGGCCCAGATGCGCCCCGCCTCTTCGACCGATTGCGCCTCGCGCAGTTCGATGGGGTCGTGTTTGCGGGCAATTTGGGTGATCACACCAAGTTGCTCGTCGATCTCGGCCTCCGATCCTTCAACCTCGACGATCAAAAGCGCCGCGCATTTGGGATATCCCGCGCCGGAAAACTCCTCGCAGACACCGATCAGCATCTCGTCCATGAATTCGATGGCAACGGGTAGCACGCCTGCCTTGATGATATCGCTGACGCATGCGCCGGCAACTTCGCTTGAATCAAAGGCGATCAGCACGGGGCGCGCGCCTTCGGGTTTGGGCAGGATGCGCAGGGTGGCTTCGGTCACGACACCCAACTGCCCTTCGCTGCCGCAGATCAGGCCCAGCAGGTCCAATCCGCCCGCATCCATGTGCGCGCCGCCGATTTCGGTGATCGTGCCATCCATCATCACCATGGTGACACCCAGCAGGTTGTTGGTGGTCACGCCGTATTTCAGACAATGAGCCCCGCCCGAATTCATCGCGATATTGCCGGCAATCGCGCAGGCCAGCTGGCTTGACGGGTCGGGCGCATAAAAGAACCCGTCCTGTTCCACGGCACCTGTGACGGACAGGTTGGTGCGGCCCGATTGAACGCGGATGTAGCGATCACCGTAGTTGGTTTCGATCACGCCGTTCAGGCGCGCAACCCCAAGGATCACGCAATCGGCGGTGGGCAAGGCCCCGCCCGCAAGCGAGGTGCCCGACCCGCGCGGAACAACCGGCACGCCCATGTCGTGGCAGACCTTGAGGGCGGCAGCGACTTCGGCGGTGGAACTTGGCAACACGGCACAAAGCGGTGGGCATTTATAGGCGGTCAGCGCATCGCATTCGTAGGCTTTGACCTGACGATCTTCGTGGATAACAGCAGATTTGGGCAGGACAGCCTGCAACCGTTCGACCACGGCTGCCTTTCTGGCGATGATGGTTGCATCGGGTATTGGCATGTCCATGGCGGCTCTCCCAGCGGAATTGGTAAACATTTATAACCAATATGGCGCGCGATGCCAAGAGATTCGACGCCGTATCTTGTCATGCCTTGCGGCGGTCACGCAGGCAGGGCAATCAGACCCCATGGATTGGCTCAAGATCATACATATTCTTTGCGTGATGGGGTGGATGACCTCGATTTTCGCAGTGCCGCGCGCGCTGATTTACTGGAAGCGCGAATTTGCGCGGCTGGGCGAATTTGGCCCCACAGGCGACCTGACAGTGCGGCTTTACCGCTTTTCCGCAGGGCTGGGGGTGATTGCCTTGATCACCGGTCTTTGGCTGGGCTGGACATGGGCCTATCCCGCATGGGTCTGGGTGAAACTGGCCCTCGTACTGCTGCTGGCGCTGCACTATGTTTATACCGGCGTGATGGTTGTGCGGGCCAAGAACGGCACGTTCCGCGAAAGCGATTTGTTCCTGCGGATATTCAACGAAATCAGCGTGCTGGGCGTCATCGCGATCCTTTGGGTGGTGGTGGTCAAACCTTTCTGACGGTGCGCCACGCGAGATTGTGATCGCACAGTGCAAGACCTGCACATCACAGGCTGCTAGGCTGGCCACATGAAACATTTTGTCCCGTTCCTGATCGCCGTTTGCGCTGCACCCGTCTGGGCAGATGCGCCCGACGTCACGGATGTCAAAGTCACAGCGAATGGTGACAGTTTCCGTATTGATGTGACCATCGCCCATCCCGACACGGGCTGGGACCACTATGCCGATGGCTGGGAGGTTCTGGCCCCTGATGGCACGCGCCTGGGCATGCGCGAACTGGCGCACCCGCATGTGGAGGAACAACCGTTTACCCGCAGTCTGACGGGGGTTGTGATCCCCGATGGAGTAGCGTCGATCATGATCCGCACACGTTGCAATGTGGATGGGTGGAGTGCAGAGACAGTGACTGTGGCGCTGCCTTAAGTCCCTTGTGAAACGTGCGACGTGCATCGACGGACCGCGGGATGGCGTTCTGACCTATGTGCGTGGCACTTTTTGGTTCCAAAGCACGCCCTTCCCTTGAAAGAGGCACATACTTTGGCCAGATCGCCAGCCCGGCGGCTGCGCCTAGATTCCGTGCAATGAACCGAAAACTATCGCCGCCCTTCTCGCAGCCACGCGCCGATCACCAGAAGCGATGCCAGCAACACGAATGCCCAAGCAGGCAAGAGTGGGAACACCTGCACATCGGCGGTGCGGTAGGCCGCGCGCGGTGTGATGCCGATCCAGCCGCGACCCGATGCCGGGCGGCCTTCGCGCACGGCGCGGATTTGCGGCAACCCGTCGGTGATCATGACGGCCGCACCACCGGTTGTTTCTGCCAGCGGCCCCAGCAGATCGGTCGTCGCAATCGTTTCCTCGAACTCGCGCGGGGCCGAAGGGCCCAGCCCGATCACCGCGTCCAGATCGCCGTTGGCAAGTTGGTAAAGGCCCATATCAGGCGCGTCCCAAACGGTTTCAAACCGCCCGGGCGTTGTTTCTTCGAGCGTGAGCACAGTTTCGGTGCCGTCAGGCGCCGTGACGGTTACATCTGGCACAGTGTCATCCAGCGTGCGCCGAATGATGCGCATGGATTGGCCCGTGCCCTCGGCCCACAGCATTTCTTCCTCAAGGTCGGGTTCTTTCATCATCCAATGCGCCAAACGGCGCAGCATTTCCAGCTGCGGCCCGCCCCCTTCAAAGCCACGATCCCAAAGCCAGGATTGATCAGAGGCCAGCAGCGACACACGCCCCTCGCCGACGCGATCAAGGATCAACAGGGGTTCTTCGTTGATGCCCGACATGACGGTCGTGCTGTCGGCGCCAGGTGTAACCTGAATCAGGCGGAACCAGCGGCCCCAACCGGGGGTGTCTTGGTCGGGTCCGGCGGGCGCGAGCGCGTCCAACCCTTCGGTCACGGGGTGGCGTGCACCAAGGTCTGTCAGGGTCGGCAGATAGCCTTGCTCATACACGCGCGCAGTCGGCGTGCCGGGCAGGATGCGCCCCAGCGGCGACCGAAAGATACTGTCCGCACTGGCATAATCGGGGCCGGCGGCGATCAGCACCGCGCCGCCTTCTTCGACATAGGTGGCGATGTTATCAAGGTAGATCGAGGGCAGGATACCGCGCCGTTTATAGCGGTCAAAAATGATCAGATCGAATTCGTCGATCTTTTCAAGGAACAGCTCGCGGGTGGGAAAGGCAATCAGGCTCAGTTCGTCCACCGGCACACCGTCCTGTTTTTCGGGTGGGCGTAGAATGGTGAAATGCACAAGATCCACGGCGCTGTCGGATTTCAACAGGTTGCGCCATGTGCGCTCTCCGGGGTGGGGTTCACCGCTGACCAGCAACACGCGCAAACGGTCGCGCACGCCGTTGATCTGAATGACGGCGGCGTTGTTGCGGTCGGTCAACTCGCCCTCGGCCACGGGGGTCGCGAATTGCAGCACGTTCATGCCGCCATGCGCCAGATCAATCGGGACTTCGATGTCTTCGCCCACGGGAATGGTGAATTGCAACGGATCCGCCCCATCGATGGCGATACTAAGCGGCACCAAACCGCCATCAGTGGGGGCCGCGCCCTGATCCTCGATCCGCAGGGTCAAGGTGACGGGTTCACCCAGGATGGCAAAGGCAGGCGCGTTGCGCACGATCAGGCGGCGGTCCCAGTCGGTGTCCTGTCCGGTGATCAACGCGTGCAGCGGTGCGGGCAGGTTCGGTGCGCGATCCATGTCGTGCACTCGCCCGTCAGACAGCAGCAGGATGCCCGCGATCCGCGCTTGCGGTTCTTCGCTCAGGGCTTCGGTCAGCGCCGTCATCATCTGTGTGCCACCATCACCCGATGCGTCACCCATGCGCACGATACGCAGGTCTGTATTGGGGCGCAGGGCGATCTGTTCCGTCACATCGGCAATCGCGGCCTCGGTTTGATCGGGGCGTTCAGAAATGCGCTGGCTGGCACTTTCATCAACCACCAGCACAACGATATCGGCCAGCGGCGCGCGGTCCTCGCGCTGGATGGACGGGTTTGCGATGGCGGCAAGCAGTGCAAGGGCGGCAAGCCCGCGCAGCCACCAGCCCGACAACCTGCGCCAGGCCGCCAGCACCGTGCCAAGGGTGGCCAAAGCGGCCAGCGCCCCCAGCAAGACCAGCGGGATCAACGGATCAAGAAGGATGTCACCGCTCATTGGCCCAGCCGATCCAGAAGGGCAGGCACATGCACCTGATCCGACTTATAATTGCCCGTCAGCACATGCATGATCAGGTTGACGCCAAAGCGCAGGGCGATCTCGCGCTGGCGCTCACCGGCCATGCCGCGCCCCACGGGCACAAGGCGGTTGCCGTTGCGATCCATCGCCCAAGCAGCGGCCCAGTCGTTGCCGCCGATCACCACAGGTGTCACGCCATCGTTCAGGTCGCGAAACGGCATCCCTTCGACTTGTTCGGCGTCCGGCGGCGCGGCCTCGACCCAGACCTCGCGGCCGGTGTAGCGGCCCGGAAATTCCTGCAGCAGATAAAATGTGCGGGTCAAAACATGGTCCTGCGGGATCGGTTCAAGCGGGGGAATATCCAGCAGGCGTGCGATGGCTTGCAGGCGTTGGCCTTCGGGCGATCCTGATCCGAACCCCGTCAGATCCGCATCGCGCGTATCGAACAGGATCATTCCACCGGTGCGCAGATAGCGGTTCAGCTTGGCATAGGCATCGGCGGAAGGCAGGGGCTGATTGGCGGTGATCGGCCAATAGAGGATGGGGAAGAACGCCAGTTCATCGGTTTCGATATTCACTCCGATCGGCATGGCCGGTTCGATCGAGGTGCGCCGGTAAAGCGTCTGCGACAGCCCGTAAAGTCCGGCCGCCGCGATATCATCGACTTGGGCATCGCCGGTAATGACATGGGCCAGCACCACCTCGGTCAGCGAGGCAACGGCGAAGGTATCGTCGGCCTCTTGTGCCTGTCCCGTGTGCGGCATGAACAGCATGGCCGCGCAGATGATCGCTGCGGCCTGTGCGCGTGCGCCTGTCAGGCGACCCGACAACAACAGCGACGCGAGGATATCAACGACCAGCAAGCATAGCGCAACGCCGAGAACCCAGCCTTTCAGCAGGGTCTGTGCCGTCACGGCCAGCCCTTCAACGGTGATGCGGGCAGGCCAGCGCATGGCCGCAAGTTCGGTTTCGTCACGCATCACATTCACCGCAATTCTACGTTTGTCGCCCGCATATAGGCCCGGTGGCATATCGGCCGCAGGCAGGCCAGTTGCCAGCCGTTCACCGGCGACACCGGGCAGGGTGTCGGCGGGCAGGATCACGCCAAAACCGTCCAGAACGTCTTCGGGCATCCAGGTGGTGCCTGTCAATTCAGCGGAGTCCGCTTGGGCGGGGCGGGTCGAAACCGCCATCCGTTCCAGCATCTGCACGAACAGGCCCGACAGGGGCAGGCTGCTCCACTCCGCATTTGCCGTAACATGAAACAGCACGATCTGCCCTGCGCCGACGTCCTTGCGGGTGACCAGCGGCGTGCCATCGCTGAGGGATGCAATCACGCGATCCGAAAGCGTTGGATCGGGCTGTGCCATCACCTGCGCCGTGACGGTCACATCATCGGGAATGGCCAGGCCAAAGAACGGCGAAGTATCCGCGAAAGGTGCCAGCGCCTTGGGTTCGCCCCAGCTCATCGCGCCGCCGATGCTGCGCCCGCCCGATCGCAGGCGCACAGGCAGCAGCGGGTCTTCCTCGGCGCGGCCGATATCGGACCCGGCGAGGCGCGGACCGGCAAAGCGCAGCAGCAAGCCGCCCTTGTCCAGCCATGCCAGCATGGCGTCCTGTTCCGGCGCGGTCAGCACGGCCACATCGGCCAGCACGATCACGTCCGGATTGGCCAGCAGGACATCAGCCAGCGTGCCGTCGATCAGATCGGCGGTCGGCACCAAGGCCTGATTGAGGTAATAGAGCGGCGACAGCAGCTCGAGCCCTTCGCGGTCGCCCCCGCCCGCGATCAGCGCAACTTCGCGCCGGCGCAGCGCATCGTCGGTCAGGGTCACGGCACCGGCAGACTGCACGCCGGCAATCTCGAAACGGGTCACGCGGTTGCGCAGTTCCGGTGGCAGGGCGAGGCTGGCAGTTGCCTCGGCCTCGCCCGCCTCCCACGTGATCGGCAGGCTGGCCAACTGGCGCTCGACACCGGACGGATCAGGGCCGATGGCAAGGATCATCGCCTCGGCGGCTGTCGTTGCGGGGACACGGGCGCCGCGCAGCACCACATCGCCGTCCTCGAACCGCGCGGGGCGCAGGGTCGTGATGGTGCGCGGGCTTTCAAACACGGACACGGTGCCGTGAGTTTCCAGCGCCGCGAGCAGATCGGCGCGGCTGTCACGCGCCAGCCCGTCAGACATCCAGAGGCTGTCGAAATCACCGGTGAGCGTATCTGCGAAGGTGGCAAGCGCTTCGCCGTCAGGCGCAAATGGCGCGGGTTTCAGCGCGGGCAAGCGCGTGGCAATGGCATCGGCGGCCTGGAAAACCGGCCCTTCGGCGGGAAGATCGGTCAGGGATACCAATGCGACAGGACGGCCAGCCAGTGATGCCTCGGCCAGCAGCACATCAAGCCGGTCGATCCGGCGCTGCCAGTCGCGCGCATCCGCCCAAGTGCCATCAACAAGCACCAGCAGCGGACCATCGCCCGACTGTTCTGTCTGCGGGTTCAGCACAGGCCCGGCAAAGCCGATGATCACGCCCGCGATTGCCAACAGACGCAACAGCAAAAGCCACCACGGCGTGCGTGCGCTTTGGCTGTCGCTGTCGGTCAGGCCCAGCAGCAGTGCCACACCCGGAAAGCGCCGCCGGATCGGGGCGGGAGGCACCGCGCGTAGCAGCAGCCACAGCAGCGGCAGGATGATCAGGCCTAGAAGAATCCACGGCGCGGCAAAGCCCAAGGGTCCGATACTAAACATGTGGATTTCCGCCTGTGGCGGCCCGCCGGGGCGCTGCCTCGGACCCCGGAGTTGTATGGCCAAGATGAAGTTGGTTTCGGGTCATGCCTTGCGCTCCAGCGCGCCATAAATCCACAGCAGGGCGGCGGCGGCACTTTGGCCGGTGTGATGGGTCGTGAACTGCCAACCGGTGGTGCGCGCGAGGTGGGCAAGATGGTCTTTTCGCGCGGCAAGCCGGTCAAGGTATTGCTGTTTGAGGTCGCCTGCACGCAGGGTTTCGTGGCGCATGGCCCCTGTCATGCTTTCGAAAATGGTGCGCCCGTCAAAGGGAAATGCTTCCTCTTGCGGGTCAAGGATTTGAACCAGGGCACCGCGCACGCCCCGGTCTGCGGCCTGCAGAAGGGCGGTTTCTGTGGCGCGCATATCGCCAAGGAAATCGGAAATGAACAGCGCGCGCGAGTGGGGCAGCATCCCTTGGGCTTCGGGCGTGCCATAGTCGGCGGTGTCATCTTGCGACAAGAGGGCCGCGAGTTTGGAAAGCTGGACCTCGCCGCCGCGCGGAGGCAGGCGCAGGCCCGTCAGGCCGACACGTTCACTGCCGCGGATCAGCAGGATGGCGCTCGCCAGTCCCAGGGCGCGGGCGCGTTCCGATTTGGTTGGCAGGTCGGCGTGTGAGGAAAACCCCATTGATGCGCCCTGATCGACCCAGAGGATCACGCTTTGCGCGATCTGCCATTCCTTTTCCTGCACGAACGGCGCGTCAGCCCGTGCGGACCGGCGCCAGTCGATGCTGCGCGCGGCGTCATGGCTTTGGGCGGGGCGGAACTGCCAGAAGGTATCGCCCAGACCCGCGCGCCGCCGCCCGTGTTCGCCCAGCAGAACGGTGCTCGCCAGATGTTCTGCCTCGGCCAGAAGGGCGGGCAGGGGACTGGCAAGCGTTTCCGCCCGCGCGCGAAGGTCGCCCGATTGCGTCATGCGGCTTTGGTGACGGTCGTGATCTGTGCCGCGACCTGATCAATCACATCGGCCACGGTTTCGCCGCGCGCACGGGCCGCAAAGGTCAGCGCCATTCGGTGGGTCAGCACAGGGGCGGCCATGCGGCGCACGTCTTCGGCGGACGGGGCAAGGCGGCCATCCAGCAACGCCTCGGCACGCACGGTCAACATTAGGGCTTGCGCTGCGCGAGGGCCGGGGCCCCAGCTGACGTTCTGGCGCACCGTTTCAGGGGCGGTATCATCATCGGGGCGGCAGGCGCGCACCAGGTCAAGGATCATTTCGACAATCGCGTCACCAACGGGCATGCGGCGCAGCAGGGTTTGCGCGGCCAGCAGTTCGTCGGCTGTAAACACGGCTGATGCCGCGCCCTCGGCAACGCCGGTCGTGGCGATCAGGATATCGCGTTCGGTTTCGCGATCAGGGTAGGGCACGTCGATTTGTACAAGAAAGCGGTCAAGCTGGGCTTCCGGCAGCGGATAGGTGCCTTCCTGTTCAATGGGGTTTTGCGTGGCGAGAACATGGAACGGGTTGCCAAGCGGGCGATGTTCGCCGGCAATCGTGACCTCGCGTTCCTGCATGGCTTGCAGCAGGGCGGACTGGGTGCGCGGGCTGGCGCGGTTAATCTCGTCAGCCATCAAAAGCTGGCAAAACACCGGCCCTTCGATAAAGCGAAAGGTGCGGGTGCCATCTGCGGCGGTTTCCAGAACTTCGGAGCCTAGTATGTCAGCGGGCATCAGATCGGGCGTGAACTGAATGCGGTTGCCCGACAGGCCCATGACCGTAGAAAGCGTATCGACAAGGCGCGTTTTCCCAAGGCCGGGCAGGCCAATCAACAGGGCATGGCCACCACACATCAGCGCGGCAAGGGTCAAATCAACCACGCTGTCCTGCCCGATAAACCGCTGGGCGATACTGGCGCGCGCTTCGGCCAGTTTGGCGCTTAGCGCCTCGATCTCTGTCACAAGCTCGTTTGCGGCCATGGCAATCACTCCTACTGATCTGTAACCTGTGTCTATCAGACCAGATATCGCAGGCGACCCCAATGGCAAAAACAATCAAAGGTGACAATGGCGTGAACGTTTCGGCGGAAAGCCTCGCATCCTCGGCGCGCGCAGCTTCAAAAAAGGGGCTGCCACCCGTGCATTTGTGGAATCCGCCGTTCTGCGGCGATCTGGATATGCGGATCGCGCGGGACGGGACGTGGTTTTATCTGGGCACACCGATCGGGCGGCCCGAACTGGTGCGGCTGTTTTCAACGATCCTGCGGCGCGATGGCGATGATTACTTTCTGGTGACACCGGTTGAAAAGGTCGGGATCACAGTGGATGACGCGCCATTTGTGGCGGTGGATTTCGAGCGGGTCGGCGAAGTGCTGCGCTTTGAAACCAACGTGGGTGATTTCGTTGACGCGGGGCCCGAGCATCCGATCCGCGTGGTGCGCGACGATGAAACGGGCGAACCCGCGCCCTATGTGCTTGTGCGCGCCAACCTTGAGGCGCTGATTGATCGCAAGTCGTTCTACCGGTTGGTGGAACTGGGCGAGGTTGATACCGTTGATGGGGTCGACTGGTTCGGGCTGCGATCGGGCGGGGAGTTCTTTGCCGTGATCCCGGCGGCGGAATTGCCCGATGCCTAAGACCTGCGCAAACCTGACATGGTTGTTTGCGGACCTGCCCATGCTGGAGCGGCCACGCGCCGCGGCGCAAGCAGGGTTCGGCGCGGTCGAGGTACTGTTTCCATATGACGAAAACGCGGCTGATCTGGGCAATGCGATTGCGCAAGCGGGCGTGGAACTGGCGCTGATCAACTGCCCGCCGCCCAATTACGCCGATCCGGACGGGCCGCGCGGTTTCGCTGCCGTCCCGGCTGAACACGCGCGGTTTCAGCAGGCGTTCCGGCGCGCACTGCGGTATGCGGGGGCGCTGGGCGCGCAGCACGTGCATATCATGGCAGGGGTCGCCGAAGGGGCTGCAGCGCGGCAGGTTTTCGTTGAGAATTTGCGCTGGGCGGCCGCGGTTGCACCAAAGCAAAGCCTGACGATCGAGCCGATCAATCCGGTGGATATGCCCGGCTACTATCTGAATGACTTTGATCAGGCCGCAGGCATTCTGGCCGAGGTCGCCGCACCCAACCTGCACCTGCAATTTGACGCTTACCATGCCCACCGGATTACAGGCGACGTGATGGGATGCTGGGAAAAGTTCGGCCATCTGGCGCGCCATGTGCAGGTGGCCGGGTTCCCCGGACGGCACGAACCCACGGGCGGGGACATTGATTACAAAGCGTTTTTCGCGCGGTTGCGGGCAGATGGGTATGACGGCTGGATCAGTGGGGAATACACACCCGCGGGTGAAACGCTCGACGGTTTGGACTGGCTGGAAACATGCTGACACAATGCTGTCAGCAGGGGTATGTCACAAGGGTCTCATCAACAACGCAAGGAGATGAGACAATGACCAGTCAACCCGTTCAGCCGATGGCCGCATGGTTCGAAATTCCCGTGACCGACCTTGCCAGGGCGCAGGCGTTTTATGATGACGTCTGCGGGTGGACGTCGCAGGTTGTGACCAATATGGGCCCCAACCCGATTGTCGTGCTGGATGGCGGTGATGTCGCCGGCGGTGGCCACCTTTACGAGGGCAAGCCTGCCGCGGCGGGAACCGGTGCGACGACACATGTAACGATCAACGGCTCGCTGGAAGCCGCGGCTGAACGTGCGATCAAGGCTGGTGGCCAGATCGTCGGCCCGATTGTTCCCATCCCCCATGGCCGGTTTCAGTATATGATTGACCCCGATGGAAATTCCATCGGCCTGTTTGAACTGGCCAAAGCCGCATGAGACGCGCCGACCGCCTTTTCCAGATCGTGCAGTATCTGCGGGGCGGTCGGCTGACCACGGCGGCGCGTCTGGCGCAGCAGTTGGAGGTGACAAAGCGGACCGTTTACCGCGATATCGCCGATCTGATCGGATCAGGTGTTCCGATCGAAGGCGAGGCGGGCGTCGGATACGTCATGCGCGCCGGATACGAGGTGCCGCCGCTGATGTTCACCGAGGACGAGATTGTCGCGCTGGTTGCCGGTGCGAAACTGATCCGCGCTTGGGGCGGGGCCAATATGGCCGCAGGGGCCGAAGAAGCCCTGATCAAGATTGCCGCAGTCTTGCCCGATGGCGCGCGCGCGCGGGCCGAGGCGGTGAAGATCAACGCATTTACCATGTCCGAAATGACCGACGATTTGCGCGAGATGATTGATCGGGTCGAGGCGGCCTCGGAAACCAATATCCGCCTTGAAATTGACTACGCCGACGAAAGTGGCGCGACCAGCCACCGTGTTGTGCGCCCGCTGGGCCTATGGTTCTGGGGCAAGACATGGACGATGGTTGGCTGGTGCGAAAAACGCGCCGATTTTCGGATGTTTCGGCTGGATCGCATAGCGCAGATGAAAGACGCAGGTGTGTTCAAACCCCAACGCGGCCAGAGCCTGCGCGATTTCTATGCCGATGAAACCCGCCGCAGCCACCGCCCGAAATGAGGCGCTGCCGCGCCGTTGTTTGAGTGGTGTGGCGGGTGATCGTTTTGCCGCCGAAGGCTGTAGGATACGAGGCGTTAGAGCCTCCGGCGGGGATATTTTTGGCAAGATGAGCGTGTCTAGTTTCCTGACAGACTTGCGGCCAGCCGCATCAGTTGCACCGCTTCGGTGCGATAACCGAACGGGTCGTCGCCGCGGTTGGCATTGGCCAGCGCGATGGCATCGGCGTAAGTCCAGTCACCAAGGTAGGTGCCGCCCTGCAGCAATTGCCCAAAGCCCGCGATAGCGGCGGCGAATTGGGCCTCGCCATCGGTGGATGTCGTGGCAATGGGCGTTTCGATCAGCTGGCTGTCACTGTCACCCGGTGCCTTGTAGCGCAGGCGCAAAAAGCCGAGTTCGTCGCTGTCATCCGCTGCGGGTGTAGGCTGATAGCGCAAAGGATCGCTTAGGACCGCAGGCGAGCCAACGGGCGTGATTTCATAGATTGCCGTGACCGTGTGACCGGCACCAAGTTCACCTGCATCCACCGCGTCGTTGTTGAAATCCTCGCGCCGCAGCGCGCGAGTTTCATAGCCGATCAGCCGGTATTCGGCGACCAGTGCGGGGTTGAATTCGACCTGGATTTTCACGTCATTGGCGATCGGGAAAAGTGCGCCGGTCAGGTTGTCGACCAGCACTTTTTGCGCCTCGGACAGCGTGTCGATATAGGCGGCCGTGCCGTTGCCGTTTTGCGCCAGGGCTTGCATGGTTTCATCGTCCAGATTGCCACGTCCGAAGCCCAGCACCGACAGGTATGTGCCACTATCGCGCTGATCGGCGATGTAGCCTTCCAACCCGCGCGGATCGGACAGGCCGACGTTGAAATCACCGTCCGTGGCAAGGATCACCCGGCTGACTTCGCCGTCACGTGCCATCGCGGCGGCGGTTGCATAGGCCTGTTCCAGCCCGCCCTGCCCGTTAGTGCCACCGCCTGCGGCAAGGGCGTTGAGCGCGGCCAGAATCGTGGCGCGGTCGGATGCAGGCGTGGGGGCCAAAACCTGACCCGCCGAACCGGCATAGGCGACGATCGCCACTTCGTCTTGCGGGCGCAACTGGTCAAGCATCAGGCGGAACGACTGTTTCAAAAGCGGCAATTTGGCCGCGTCGTTCATTGATCCGGATGTGTCGATAAGAAAGACAAGGTTCAGCGGCGGGCGATCTTCCAGCGCGGGCATCGTGCCTTGGATGGCGATTTGCACCAGTTGCGTGTCGGCGTTCCACGGGGTCTCAAAGACGTTGACCGTGGGGCGGAACGGGGCTTGGCCCGCTTCGGGGACCGCGTAGTCATAGGGGAAATAGTTGATCAGTTCTTCGATACGGATCGCGCCTGGCGCAGGAAGTTGCCCGCGCATCAGCGAGGAGCGCAGGACCGCATAGCTGGCCGTGTCCACGTCGATGGAAAACGTCGAAACGGGGGTCTCGGCGGTGATCCGTAGGGGGTTGGTTTCGGCATTGGCAAAGGCTTCGGTATCGGGTGCGACGCGGGCGTCGTCAGCGTCTTGCGGGCCGGGCGCGATACGGGGCGGGGCGGCGGGGGCCATATCGGCCATTTCGCCCGCAGGTTCCGTTATCGCGCGCAGACGCCCAAGTTCCTGCGCACCTCGTTCGGCAGCCGGTGACTGGGTCAGCATTTCGACGGGCGCTTCCTCGCGCTCGGCTGTGATTGCGGGCGGCACCAGCGCGCCCTCGTCCAGGGCGAGGTCCGCAGCATCTGGTGACGGGGCGACAGCGATGGCATCAGACTCCTCGGCGATCGTGCCGCCAAACGCAGTGACGCCGGAGTCGTCCTCGGTCGGTGTCGGCGCGGTGTTGGTTTCGCCAAGTTCGCTGACGGTCGGCTGCCCGCTGGGTAGGTTGATCAGGTCGCGCCCCTGCGGTGTCAGCACAAGGAAACCGCAGGCGATGATAGCGGTGGTGACGGTCAGCCCGCCTTTGGTGGTCAGCTTGGTCAGCATGGTTTTCACTCCTGTCCAGAGGGGTGATCCCTCGGTTGCAGGGGTATGACGGGTGGCATCGCGCGATCCTTGGAGCGCGGCGAAGTTTTCGCGAGCCAGGGCGATGTCGGCGGCGCGTTTCGCGGCGTCCGGTGCAGGTGTGGCGGCGTCGAGTGCGGCTCTCAGATCGTCGAGTTCATCGGTCATCGCGCGCCCTCCTCTTCATTTTGTTTCATCGCGCGCAGGCGTTTGCGGGACTCGGACAATCGCCAGCTTATCGTCCCTTCGGAGACGCCCAGAACCTCGCCTGCTTCGGCGTGGGTCATGTCGTCCATGATCAGCGCCAGTGTGTCACGCAGATCGTCGGGCAGGCCGGACATGGCGGCGGTCAGCCAGTCCAGTTGCGCGCGGGTTTCAGCGATTTCGGCATGACGGCCCAGTTCCCAGTCGCCCCATCCGTCCGCGGCGCGCGCATGGCTGGCGGCGCGGCGGCGGCGATCATGGGCGGCGTTCACGGCAACGCGGTAAAGCCATGTCGTGACCTTGGATTGCCGCCGGTAACTCGCCAGCTTGGCAGGCAAGGCGGCGCAAATGTCTTGCGTCAGATCTTCGGCCTCGGCCCGCGCGCCCGTGAGGCGAAAGCAAAGCGCGAACAGCCGATCATAGCACCGCGCGAGCAACAGCGCGAAAGCCTCGCCGTCACCACCCGCGGCCGCCTGGGCCAGATCTTCGTCGCTTGTCATCATGCGCATCACAGTCGTTTGACGCATGCGCGCGGTCAATCCTTGGAATGAAATGCGCGATTAGGCAAAGATTGTTTTCCGTGCTTAGGTGGCGGGCAAATTGAAGGGACAGAATATGCCGAATTTCATGATAACCTACCACGGCGGCGAGCCGTTCGCGACCAAGGAAGAAGGGGCCGCGCATATGCAGGCCCATATGGCGTGGATGGCCGATATTGGCGACGACATCGTGCTGCCAGACGCCCCGTTCAAGGCGCGCCGCATCGTAACGGCGGAGGGTGCAAGCGACGGCGGTTATGCAGGCATCATGGGCGCGCTGGTGTTTCGCGCCGATGACATGGCCGCCGCCGAAGCGGTCGCGGCGGCCTGTCCGTTTCTGGCAATGGGCCATATCGAGTTGGCAGAACTGATGTCGATGGGGTGAACGGGGTTGAGGTGGCGTGTGGTGACGCCCCGTTTTTCAGTGCCCCCAGCCGCCCGTTGCGATCTTTTCGGCCACGAATTTTCGGTAGTCGTTTGGCGATAACGGCGATCTAGGGCGATGGCGACTCGTGTTGCAATGCAAGCAAGCCGCAGCGATATTTCTGCGGATATCGCGACCGCCATCACATCGGGCCCACAGATGTTCGGCTGTGACCAAGCGCCGTTTGGCTTGATTTTGGGTCAATCCGTGTTTGCGCGCAAATTGCGTGGGATCATTGCCCGCCCACATCATGCGATCACAGTAATAACAGCGCCCGTTTTGGGCGTGAAATGCAGCGGTTCGGTGTTCTTGTAGTCTGTTGGCCACTTGGCAACTCCTTTGACTTTCTTTCGAAAGCAGAAGCGCGATGACCTAAGGTTCATCCCCCATGACGGGACACTTGCGTGTGCACAAGGCCGATGGCTTATGCCAAACCCTGCAGTTCATGTCGGACTATGTGCACGCAATGGGCGTGCCCCAAGCGCATCCGCGCTCGGGCCGTATTCAATAATTAATACAACAGCTTGCCTGTTTCAAGTCAGACCGAGGTGCAGATGTATTTCATCTCCATGTAGTCTTCGATGCCGTGGTGGCTGCCTTCGCGGCCAAGGCCGGATTGCTTGACTCCACCAAACGGCGCGACTTCGGTGCTGATGATGCCGGTGTTCACGCCGACGATGCCGTATTCCAGCGCCTCGGCCACCTTGGTGACGCGGCTGATGTCCTTGGCGTAGAAATAGGACGCAAGGCCGAAAATCGTGTCATTGGCGAGCTTGATCACGTCATCCTCGTCCTCGAATTTGAACAGCGGCGCGAAGGGGCCAAAGGTTTCGTCGGTGCTGACTTGCATGTCGGGGGTGGCGTTGGTCACGATGGTTGGCTCAAAGAACATGCCACCCAGATCGTGGGCCTTGCCGCCGGTCAGGATTGTGCCGCCTTTTGACAGCGCATCGGCGAGGTGTTCCTTGACCTTTTCCACCGCCGAAGGTTCGATCAGCGGGCCAAGGGCCGTGCCTTCGGACAGCCCGTCACCTACGGCCAAAGCCTCGACCGCCACTTTCAGTTTCGCAGCAAACGCATCGTAAACGCCTGCCTGCACGTAGATACGGTTGGCGCAAACGCAGGTCTGGCCATTGTTGCGGAACTTGCAGGCTATGGCGCCAATCACGGCCTCGTCCAGATCGGCGTCGTCGAACACGATAAACGGCGCGTTGCCGCCCAATTCCATGCTGCACTTCATGACCTGATCGGCGGCCTGTTTCAGCAGGATGCGCCCCACTTCGGTGCTGCCCGTGAATGTCAGCTTGCGCACCAGCGGGTTTTCGCAAAATTCCTTGCCCACGTCTGACGATTTGGTCGAGGTCACGACGGACAGCAACCCCTTGGGCAGGCCGGCTTCCTGCGCCAGTTTTGCCATGGCAAGGGCCGACAGCGGAGTCAGCGATGCGGGGCGGATCACAAAGGAACAGCCCGCCGCCAGGGCAGGCGCAACCTTGCGCGCGATCATCGCATTGGGGAAATTCCACGGGGTAATGCCTGCGGCCACGCCGATGGGCTGCTTGATTACGGTGATGCGTTTGTCGGGCATATGGCCGGGGATGGTTTCGCCGTAGATGCGCTTGGCCTCCTCGCCGAACCACTCCACGAAGGATGCGCCATAAGCGACCTCGCCACGGGATTCCGCCAGCGGTTTGCCCTGCTCGGCGGTCATGATGATCGCGAGATCCTCTTGATTGACCATCAACAGGTCGAACCACTTGCGCAGGACCTGCGCGCGGGATTTGCCGGTTTGCGCGGCCCATGCGTGGCGCGCAGCTTCGGCGGCGGCGATGGCGGTGGTAATTTCGGCGCGCGACAGGTCGGCGACCTTTGCAATGACATCGCCGCGCGCTGGGTTGACCACATCGAATGTCTTGCCGTCCTTGGCATCGACCCAGTCACCGCCGACGAAGGCCTGTTCACAGACCAGATCGGGACGCGACAAAAGCGATTTCAGGTTGGTGGTGTTGTCAAGCATGCGAGCCTCCTGCAAAGATTTGACACAGGGATACCCAAGCGGCTGGCAGAGTCCATGGGGTGTGTGCGAAAGGGTGCGAAATGGAGCTTGATGACGCTTACGCCAATGGCGCCTATATCGCCGGTGGGGACAAGTTTCCCGACCGGTGGGCAGGCGCTGCAGCGGCATTTCGCGACGCGGCGCAGTGTGAACTGGACCAACCCTATGGCGGGCGGGCGCGCGAGGATTATGACCTGTTCCTGCCCGTGGGCGCACCCAAAGGCGTGGTGATCTTTGTCCATGGCGGATACTGGATGGCCTTTGACAAGTCTTGGTGGTCGCATCTGGCGGCGGGGCCACTGGCGCGGGGTTGGGCGGTGGCGATACCGTCATATGATCTGTGCCCCGACATCACGATTGCCGGGATCACCCGCCAGATCGCGGCAGTCGTGGATACTGTCGCGGCGCGGTTTGCCGGGTTGCCCCTGCGTCTGACCGGGCATTCGGCGGGCGGGCATCTGGTGGCACGGATGGGCTGCGCGGATGTTTCGCTGGCCGCAAGGCACCGGATCGCGCGGATCGTGCCGGTCTCGCCATTGGGTGATCTGGAGCCGCTGTTGCGCACCAGCATGAATGAAACATTGCAACTGGATGCGGCCGAGGCGCGGGCCGAAAGCCCTGTGCTGCATCGGGCACCTGACGCGCCTGTCACGGTTTGGGTTGGCGCCGATGAACGCCCGGCATTCATCGCGCAGGCGCAGGGGCTGGCGAGGGCGTGGCAAGGCGATCTGGTGATTGAACCCGCGCGCCACCATTTCGATGTGATCGACGGGCTGGCCGACCCTGACAGCAATCTGGTCGCGGCCCTGTTGGGATAGGTCCGTGGGGGCCAGCCCCCACACCCCCGGAGTTGCATGGCCAAGATGAAGGGGCTTAGGTGTCGTGCAGCATCGCCCATGTGGGCAGCGGATCGTTCTCGGCTGGCGTTGCATGATAGACCCCACGGGCAATCGCGCGGGCAAGGCAGGTTGCCGCGGCATGGCCAAGGGCAAGCGTGTCCAGCGGTTCATTGGCCAGCGGTTTTGCGCCCGTGCTGGCGGCAAAGACCAGATCGCCGTCCATCGGCGTGTGGCTGGGCACCAATGCGCGCGCCATGCCGTCATGGGTGGCCGTGGCAAGGCGGGTGCATTGTGCCTGGGTCAGGATCGCGTCGGTGGCAACGATGGCAATGGTCGTCGCCCCACCCAGTTTTGTAGGCGGCATGTGGCGCGGATAGCTGATTGCGGGGCCACGCCCGCCGAACTCGGTGCCGATTTCCCATGGTCCGGCCCAGAAATGCGCGCCATCCCCGACCGTGGCGGTGCCAAGCGCGTTCACGGCGACAAGCGCGCCGACCGTGTGGCCGGATGGCAGGATCGCCGAGGCAGAGCCAAGCCCGCCTTTGAGGGTTGCCGTGGTCGCGCCGGTTCCGGCACCCGTGGTGCCAAGCTGGAATGTGCTGTCAGCGGTGTTCAATGCGGTGCGACCAAGGGCGGCGTAAGGGTTCGCCGCCCAATCCTTGGCCCCGCCATTGAGCAAATCGAACAGGATCGCCGCAGGCACGATCGGCACGCGCTGATCCCCCACGGCGAACCCGCGGCCCTGTGCGCGCAGTGCGTCCATCACGCCTGACGCTGCATCAAGGCCAAAGGCCGATCCGCCTGCAAGCACCAAAGCATCGACCTGTTGCACGGTCTTGTCGGGCGCCAGTAAATCGGTTTCCCGCGTGCCCGGTGCGCCGCCCATCACGTGAACGCCCGCGGTGAATGGTGCATCACCGACCAACACCGTGACGCCCGATTTCAGCGCATCGTCCTGTGCATTGCCAACACGCAGGCCGGCCACATCGGTGATCAGGTTGGTCGGACCGGCGCGCATATCAAAGACGCGGTTTGGGCGCGGCGGTGGCCGGATCGCCGGTGTTGGGGGTGCCTTTGGGTTCGATCAGCAGCACGGCGGCTTCATCGGTCAGGGCGCGCGGGCGGTGTTCGACGCCAGCAGGCACAACGAACAGATCGCCCGCGTCCAGTTCCAGTGTCTGATCGGGCAGATCAATCGCCACGCGCCCCTGCACGACCAGAAAGAAGTCATCGGTGTTGGGGTGGCTGTGCCAGTGGAATTCACCTGAAAACCGGGCCAGCATCACATCATTGCCGTTGTAGTCGGCGACGATCCGTGGGCTCCAGTGGTCATCGAACTGGGCGAGTTTTTCGGTGAGCGTGACTTTGTCCATGGGACCCCTAGGATGAGATGGTGAAAGCGCCCAGATAGCGCAACGCGGGTGTATCGTTCAGGGTATAGGGCATGCCACCGAAGGCGGATTCAGAGATCATCACGAGGGTGTTGTCGTTGCTGATCCGGTCGGTCATGTCATCAAGGTCGGCTGCGGGGATGATCATGCGCAGGGCAAACGGCACCCGTTCCCCGAACGCGACTTCCACGAAATTTGTATCCACATAGGCGTCTGCCAGATCGCGGGTCAGCGGTTCGGGATGGTTGTCATCGGGCGTGTCATAGCAATATGACATCGCCGTTTCTTCGGACGGGAAATGGCCCGCGAACAGGTGCAAGCGGTCACTACCTGCCTGTGGGGACGGGGCCGAAGTGCGCGGTTTGAACCACGACAGGATTGTTTGCAAAACCCCCATGTCAGACCTTGATCACATAGTCTTTGCGGGTGGTTTCGATCACCTCCCAGATGCCGGTGAAACCGGGGCGGATCACGATACTGTCGCCTGCGCGCAGGGTCTGCGCCGTACCGGTGGCATCATCACGCAGCACGGAATGCCCCGACAGGATGTGGCAGTATTCCCATTCGTCATAGGCAACGCGCCACGCCCCCGGGGTGCTTTGCCAGATGCCGCAAAACAGCCCGTCGCGGTCTTCAAGGTTCCATGTGGTGAATTGCGGATCGCCCGACACCAACCGGTCGGCCGCAGGGGCGTCATGTTCGGGCGGGGCGGCGTCGGGTGTGAGGCGGGCGAAATGGGTCATGGTGTCCTCCGTAGGGACAGCCTAATGCGCCCGGCGCGCCCATCACAAGGTGGATTGACTCGTGGCATCGGTTTCGGGCAATGAACGCCCATGCGCGGGGCGATGGCGTCGCTCCTGATCAACAGCGCAATCCGTCCTGAACGCCCGGACCTTCTGAAAAGGAGGTGCCTTATGGACCGTCCCGAATTTTACCGCTTTCACAATGGCGAAAAGGCCGTGCAAGCCTTTGAAGCCGCAGAATTTGACACCCGCCTTGCGGGCCTGCGCAAGATCATGGCCGAAGCCGGAGTCGAGGCCTGCGTTTTCACATCCATGCACGCGATCGCCTATTATTCCGGCTTTCTGTATTGTGCGTTTGGCCGCCCCTACGGGTTGGTCGTGACAGCCACACAGGATGTGACCATCAGTGCGGGGATTGATGCAGGCCAGCCGTGGCGGCGCAGCCATGGTGACAACATCACCTATACCGATTGGACCCGCGACAATTACTGGCGCGCGATCCTGTCGGTGACAGGCGAGGGGCGCGTGATTGGCTATGAGGGCGATCACCTGACCTTGCTGCAAAAGACCAAGTTGGACGGGTTCCTGAAACCGTCCAAGACCGTCGATATCGCCCCTGCGACCATGGTGCAGCGCATGCACAAATCGCCTGCCGAGATTGCCCTGATCCGCCATGGCGCGCAGGTTGCCGATGTGGGCGGCTATGCGATCCGCGATGCAGTCAAGGTTGGCGCGCGCGAGATTGACGTGGCCATGGCGGGGCGTGATGCGATGGAACTGGAGATCGCCAAACGCTTTCCTGACGCCGAATACCGCGACTCTTGGGTCTGGTTCCAGTCGGGCGTGAACACGGACGGGGCGCATAACCCTGTGACGGCGCGGGCGCTGGAAACGGGCGATATCCTGTCGCTGAACACCTTTCCCATGATCAGCGCCTATTACACAGCGCTGGAGCGGACGATGTTCGTGCGCGAGGTCGATGATGCCTGCCTGAAGATCTGGGAGGCCAATGTGGCGGCCCATGAATATGGCATGTCCCTTCTGCAGCCGGGCGCAAGCTGCGCCGAGATCACCCACAAGATCAACGCCTTCTTCGAGGAACGCCAGTTGTTGCAATACCGCACCTTTGGCTATGGCCATTCGTTTGGCGTCTTGTCGCATTACTATGGCCGCGAGGCAGGGCTGGAACTGCGCGAGGATATCGATACCGTGCTGGAACCCGGCATGGTCATTTCGATGGAACCGATGCTGACCATCGCCGAAGGCAACCCCGGCGCGGGCGGCTATCGCGAACACGATATTCTGGTGATCACCGAGGATGGAAACGACAACATCACGGGCTATCCTTATGGCCCTGAATTCAACGTCGTTGGATGAAACCGGACGGGCGGTTTCGTGCCGCCCGTCTGCCCGCTGCCGCGCGATGGCCCGCGAATTTGTCACAAACGCGCGCGCGGGCTTTCGCTTTGGTCAACCAGCGTGTTAGATCGGGACGAATAGTTTACCAAGGCGGACTGCATATGCCCTTTACCACCCCTGATCGTCGCAAATTTCTTGCGCTTTCCGGCGCTGCTGCCCTTGGGGCTTGCACCCCCGCCCTGACCGAAGAAGAAGTGCAGGCAGCGACTGATCTGGAACAGTTCGGCTTTACCCCCGCCGAAGGCTATGGGTTGATCGAGGATGGCGGCTATACGCTTCCACCGATCCCGCTGAGTTATCTGGAATACCCCAACCGCCGCCAGTTGATTTTCTATGATGGAACGCAGCCTGCAGGAACGATCGAAATCGACCCGCATGGCAAGTTCTTGTATTGGATCTTGGATGATGGAACGGCGTGGCGCTATCCCATCGCGGTGGGGCGCGCGGGCCGGTCCTTGCGCCGCCCGACAACCATCCGGCGCAAGGTCGAATGGCCCGGCTGGACCCCAACCGCCAACATGCTGCGCACCCAACCCGAGGTTTATGGCGAATTTCGCGGCGGCGTGCCGGGCGGGTTGGCCAGCCCCTTGGGCGCGCGCGCGCTTTATTTGTATCAGGGCGGGCGCGATACGTTTTACCGCATCCACGGGACCAACGACCTGCGCTCGATCGGCAATTCGGGGTCAGCAGGCTGTATCCGCTTGTTTAATCACGATATTATCGACCTCTATGAACGTGTGCCAAACGGCACCAATGTGCGTATCCGCTCGAAGTCGGAATCCGAACGCATCCTTGGTCCGGAATTGTCCAACCGCGGTATCGAACTGCCCGCAACGATCGTGTCGCCGGAAACGATCTATGGCGCGGTCGAGGAACAGGGTGTGGTTGAAACCGATCCAGGCGCGGAAACCGACGCGTAATCGCGATTCCATGGGCAAAAGCAGGTTGAAACGCGATTTTCGCTCTACTGCACCCGTGTAAAATGTCGTAAGATTTCCCATATAAAGCACAGACGATTACCAACGAGGGACAAAGTATGGCAAATTTCGACGCGCAGATCCGTGAATCACAGGAACAGGTGGCCGAGGCACAGGGCAAGATTGCCGAACTGACCAGCCGGATCGAAACCGCGCGCCAGAAGATGGCCGAGGGCACAGATATCGCCGTGGATATCGAAAATGCCTCGCTTGCGGATGTGCATGCCCATACCGAAGCGATGAACGCCAATATCGCCGAACTGATCATGGGGCTCGACGATGTAACGGCCGGATTTTCCAAAGATTTTGACGAGATGCGCTCGAAAACAGGCTGGGAAACCTTTGTCGGTATCTTTTCCAAGGGCAAATCGGAATCCCTGCGTCAGGAACGCATGCGCACGGCGTCGGTTGATGACAAGCTGCAAGACCTGATCGCCAAATCCGATGTGATCACCCAGCTCCTCGAAGGGCAGTTGGCGGTGCTGAACGAACAGAAAACCAAGGTTGAAACCAACCTTTCGGGCACGCTGGAAGACCGCGAAACCACCGTGTCCGAACTGGAAGCGGTCAAGGCCGAGATTTCCGGCATGGACCCGACGATCATCGCGCTGGAAAACAAGATTTCCGTCGAACAGGATGCCGCGAAACGCACGGCACTGGAAACCGAACTGGCCGCCGCCAACACCCGCTACAACGATCTGGTGCAGCAGGAACAGGTCAAGCTGGCGAAATCGCAGACGCTGGAACGCTATATCGAAAAAGGCAAAACCTGGATCGATTCACTGCAAAACCAGGCGGCGACGCAGATGGTGCTGATCAACAAGCTGCAAACAGACACCAAACAGCGTGTGGTGCTTTATGACGCGCTGACCAAATCGCTGAAAACCGCGCAGCAGCAGGACGTGGCCCACCAGATCAACGAGATCGGCGTGAAAACCGACCAAGAGGCGCAGACCGCGATGGCCGCAATCGGGTCAGCCACCAACGCGCGCATGGCCGAAATGATGGAAGCCCACGAGGACCACATGGTCTTCGCCCGCGAAGTGCTGGAGCAAAAGGCGCGTGCGGACGAGCGTTTCATGCGCCGTTTCGAGAAAATTGTAGAGAAGCACGACAGCAACCAGTACGGGGCTTGATGCTTGAGTTTCATTAAGGCGGGCATGTCGGCGGTGTTCGGCTTTCAATTAGTTGCTTTGGGCAATTTGGCGGCCCTGTATGTGGTATTTTTAGGAGTTTTCTTTTCGTACGAACTGTATGTCCACGAAATGTGGGTATTGTTCGGTATGAGTCTCATGAAGATATTGCCGCTCGTAACCATCTTCGCCTATTTTCAGCTGTTCTTTACCATTCCGAGCGCCGTTAGGCTGATTTCCTTGGCATTCTTAGGTGATGGCCGGCATATTGACACATCTGGGATATTGATCGTAATCGACCAGTTCAGGAGGTCTGTCACTAAGTTAAGGTCAATGATAGGCTTGAATAATGCCGCAAGCTGACACCCCCCTCGATCATTTCCAACTGGAAGATACGCGCGTCACGCGGCGCTATTTTGGCAAGTTTGAAAAGATCACGGGCCATCTGGGCCGTGTCGCTGCGGCGATGGAGGCTGAACGCCGCCTGACCCGCGCCGAGGTGGAAGTCATGGCGCGCTACCTGGTGGGCCTGACGCTGACCTTCCGCGCGCTGGCCCACAAATACCATTTCAGCGGCCGTTTCGCCCATGCGGGCAAGCTGACGTTTGACCGTGTCGAAAGCGGCTTTCCCGTCTTTGCCGAACTGCTGACCATGGCCAACGACGCGCTCCAGGCCGAACGCCATCTGCGCGAAATGCGCAGTGAGGAAGCGCTGAAGGACGAGATGATCCGGTCGATCCTGCACGATCTCGAAATCCCGACCAAGCTGCAATACGCCCTGTCCCAGCGGCTTTATTATCAGGAGTTACGTCGTGGCGGGCTGTTTTGGGCGCAAAACGATCCAGTGGCCGTCTGGCAGGGCAACCCCAGCGAAATGCGCCGGAATTTCCTGATCCACTGGGCGGTTTATGACAGCCAGACCAACCTGCCCACGATCTACCTGATGGAGGTCGAGGATACCGGCAAGGTCGGCCTGCCCAAAGACGAACGCCGCTGGCCCGAAGCCCAAGCGCACCTGATGGCGCAAAGCCTTGGCGGGTTGAAGTTGCTGACCATCGCACGGGGTTTCGATCAGGATTTCGACGATCTGCACCCCAAACGCCTGCGCCGGTTCCACATTGGTCCGATGTATTCCCATGCCTTTACCAAACAGGCGGGGCCCTTGCGCGAAGTGCTCGAAGCCGCGCGCGCGCCAGTGGGCGAAGACTGGGCGCTGGTCTGGACCGAGGAAGAACTGACATCCGCCGACACGGTGCGCGAAAAATCCGGCTGGTTCGGCATGGTGCAGCGCGAGGTGTTCGCGCTCGACCCATTCGCAGGCCAAGGCGCGGAAACCGGCGCAACCCGCATGGAACGCAGCATCATCCTGCCCCAACGCCCCTATCAGGCGCTGGAGGAACGCAAACCGCCCGGATTCGGGGATGTGCGCAAGTTCGTCGTTTCGCCCAACGGGCGTGTGTTGAGCTATCGGTGAGGGTTGGATTTTGGATATTTTTAGCAAGATGAGATTGGGTGCCGTATGAGCCAGACAGCCGACCAGATGGAATTGCGCGAAGAAGATGTCGTAAAGCACTACGCCGCTGCCTTGGACATGCTTGACGGGTTCGACCACGCGCCGCGCATTGCCGAAGCCAAGGAAAATCCGGTGGCCGAAAAGTCATCGGGCATCGGCACGCGGCGGCGGTTTCGCAACACTACGCCGGGCCTTGTGACCAAACGGACCGCCCGCAGCGAAGGGGTGCAGATCATCGCGCGCGTCGAAAGTGCGGACGAAGGTGACGGGCTGTGTTCACCGGTGCAGGCCAGCGTGCTGCAAGGGCTGCGCCGCGCCATTGCCATCGCACTGGCCGTGGCCGAACAGTATTCCGACCGCACAGGGCTGGCTGATCTGAAGCGTGCCAACCTTGAGGGCAGCTTGCCCAGCGGCAAAAAGGCCGCGTTTTCCGAGATGCTGAGCGCCGAGGCGCTGATCACGCTTTATGTGTTCGGGTCGGCCACGGCGTTTCTGTTGTCCAGCCACGCGAGTGAAGAAACCGTCGAGGTGGGCGAGGTCGAGGAAGTCTTGACCGACAACGGCCAACTGGCCCTGCATGGCGCGCTATGGGAGTTGGATCAGGACATCGGGTTGTTCGCGGCAACCGAAGGCAAACTGGTTGCCACGGTCCTGGCATTCGCCGAAAGCCTGATGGCCAAGGTCGCCGCACGCGCCAGCACCGCGTCACGGCTGGAGCCGTTCAAGGCGGCAAGCTGGCGGGTCGAGGCGGACGGATTTACTGTGGACGGGTTCAGCCCCGCGCGTGCGGCGAAATCGTCCAAACTGACCATGACCTTCAAGAAGCCAAACGAAGTCGTTGGCAACCATATCGCCAAGTATCAGGCGATGAAACTGGCCAAGATGGTCATGGCCTACGACTTTGATCGCAAGCTGAACCCCTTTGCCGAACTGGGCGGTTTCATCTTTACCTTCATGGGGGATGGCAAGCCCGGCACGGGGAAAACCACCCTGATCCAGATGATGGCAGGGCTGATCAACGACTACTGTCAGGTCGCGGGCTATCCGTTCCGCTATCAGAACCTGAGCACCGACAACATAGACAGTTATCAGGGCAAATCGGGCCAGAACGCCAAGGCGTTTATTAACAATATCATTGATCCCAATGTCATCGGCTTTGGCACGATTGACGATATTGACCAACTGGCAGGCAAGCGCGGCGATCGCCAGTCAAGCGCGGGTCAGTTGGAAATTACCGCCGTGCTGATGGAAAGTTTCGCGGGCGCTAACACAGTCGTGCGCGGCAATTGCACCTTTGGAATGTTCAGTAACTACCCCGAGAATGTGGATGATGCCCTGCGCCAGCGGGCGGGTGCGCGGTTCCTCGTCGACGGGCCGATCACGCGGGATGATTACATCGATATTCTGTATCTGCTGATGGGCAAGAACCACGATATTCCGGTCGGCGATCACGAGGTGTTTAGCGCACAGGAGATCAAGAAGGCCGTTGCCGCCAGTTTTGAAAGCCATTCCCGCCCGCACGAAGACGGGCTGGAGCGGGTGTTTGACAAGGTCAGCAAGGACATCGGCAAGCTGGATACGATTGCCAAACTCGGCACCTATCTGAAGGGTATTCAGGAGGCGGATGATCGGTTCACAGGCCGCGCGATCAAGAACATCACGGACGCTGTGAAGGTGCGGGCGATGGACTTTGAATTGCCGGACGAATGGATGGAAAACCCCGACCTGTTCCTGTTCAAGGACTACGACACCAAAAAGGCGATGATCGACGACATGCGCCAGCCGATCACGGTGGAAATGGTCATTCAGGAGATCAACCGCTACGCCGACAGCGAATTCCGCTATGCCGATAAATCCGACGAGGTCGCGATTGAAAACATGATCCGCGACTTTGGCCGGCAGGAAGAAGCCAAACGGCGGTATCTGGAGGGCAAGGGGTGAGTGCAGCGCTCCTCATGATGGTGGCGACAGTGCTGGCGGGGGTGATCATTGTGATCATCGTGCCGCTGCTGTGGGCACGCGTGGGGGGGATTGCGGGCTTTGCCTTTGGGATCATCGCGATTCCGGCGGTTTGGTTTGGCGTCTTGTATCTGGCCATAACGATTGCCCAGCCTATTTGGGGGGACGCGGCGGATATGAAAGTCCTGCCCGATCAGTCGCAACTTGCGGCTTCGGGCGTGTTGGGTGTGTTTGTCATGCTTGCCGCGATCATCAGTGCGGTTATGCGGCGTGGTGGCAAATGAGCGATCTGTTCACATCCGGCCAGTTGGCCATTGTTTTGCCCGCCTTGACGCTGGCACTGATCGGCTGGCTGGTGCCGAAACTGCTGGCCATGGTGTTTCCCGAAGGGGTGAGGCCGCTGTTTCTGCTCGCCTTTTGTGCAACCTTGATCATGCTTTGCGTCGGGATGCTGTTCTTTTTGGCGCTTTACCTGTGGCAAGGCATCAGCCTTGCGACCCTGACCGAAGCAGGCACGGCATCTGTCATATTCCATTTCCTCCGGTTGGGCGCGATATCGGCGCTGCTGTGGGCGCCGATCATGATCCTGTCCATCGCGGGCCTGCCAAAACACTGGGTCAAGAAAACATGGTAGGGGCGCTGGGCATTACAATGACGCTGGCGACGATGCTGACAGGTGCGTGGATCGGCTGGAACCGTGGCCGCGATGACATGCGGTCAGCCAGGGATTTCCTGCGCGGTCTGGGCATTTGCCTTTTTGTCGCGACGGCGGTGAATTTCATTATTCTGCTGGCGGTTGTCGGTGTGACGCGGGCCAGTCTTGGCGCTGCGTTTTCCTTGTCCGAGACGCTTTGGATGCTGGTCATAACGGCGGCGTTCTGGCTGCCCGCAACAGGTATCGCGTTTACCTGGCAGGCCATTCGGGAGCGTTCCGCATGAAGCGTTTGATCGAAAAAGGTCTGATGTTTGGCAATCTGATCCGCGTGGACAGCCCCGTTTTGGTGGATCGCTATAACCGTGCGCTAAAGCACCTGACGGGCAAAACCACCAAGTTGAAGGACTTTCACGTCGATATATCCGGCTATTCGCCGGAAATCGGTGATGAACTGGGTGATACGCTCTATTTGAACCACGAAGGAGTGAACCGGCAGTTCATCCTGCTGACCACCGAACAGAAAACCGCGCCTTTGTTGAATGTGCAGTTCTCGACCTCGCGCGGGATCTTGCGGCAGTTCATTGAGAAGAACGCGGCTGAGTTGTTTGCCCTGACCGCGCGCGATGCCGTGGCAGGTGAATTGGTGAATTCCGTCTTTACTGCCGACACAGCCGCGCGCCTGTTCGATATCCGCCAGATCACCGTCGAGGCGGATACGACCGAAGGCACGGTCGCCACGGCAGCGAAATTGGGCGCGATGATTGACCGTTTCAAGACCGAACCGGATGCATGGTTCGATGACGTGCTGATTGCAGACATGATCGGGCTGGCCAAGAAGACCGGTGATGTGGTGCGCAATCCTGTGAATCTGCGCCAGATGACCTTTCACCAGGATAACTTCTGGACCGCGAAATTCGGCGGGCTGTTCGTGTTTCGCCAGGTCGAACATCCGGCGGCGATCACAACAGGCGACAAGAAAAAGCTGGGCGATCTGCCCGTGCCATACGTTTTTGATCTGACCGACACTTCGGCCATCGCCAAGTTCCTGCAACTGAACGATCTGGTCGAACCCATCATCAAGGCGCGTGGCATCGACGCCGCAGCGATCCTGCACCAGAAGATGGATTTCGTCGTGGCCGAGGTGGCCAGCAAGATGGGCGAAGACCTGTCTGGCGCGACGCGCCGCGATCTGCGCAATCTGGGGCGGCGCTATGCCAAGGACCTGCCCGAAGAATGGCAGGGGCTGGCCGCACTGGTGCGCTGGGCGGATGAAGGGGGCGACTGGCCACATATCACATCCGAACACCCCGCCTATTTCTATACGCTACGGGCCAAGGATCACGCGGATGCGGACCTGATCAACATGCTGCTGGCGCAGCTGACCCCGCTGGATATTCGCCAGCTTTTCATCTGCCACAAGGAAGCATTCTATGCGACCTATGCCACCTGGCCGGACGAGAAAAAGGAATATGTCGCCGATTTTCTGCACCGCGAGTATCAGGTCGACAAGGCTGGCACACGCAAGGCGCTTTTCGGGCACGAGGCACCAATGGCCGAACCACAGGTCGTGCCGCCGCCAATTCCTGATATGATCGAACAGGTCGGCCCCTGGGGCGCAGTAAGGAGGAAATGATGGCACTCGTTCGACTGATCGTATTCGGATTTCTGGGCCTGAGCGTGGTCTATATCTGCATCTCGCTTTATTCCCGCTCGATCCGGCGTGAAAAGCTGGAAAACTGGTGGGCCGAGGATCATCCCGACGATCTGGATTCACCCGTGCGCACTGCCTATATCACAGAGGGCATGGCCAAATATGAAAGTGGTTTCCGCAAAAAGTTGATCGTGCTGGTCTATGTGATACCCACAGTCATCGTCGGCACGATCCTTTACTTCGTCAACTGAAAGGCGCCCAATCATGCGCAACTTCCGCCGTATCCTTCGCATCACGCTTTTCGTGATTTTCGGGCTGTTGCTACACTACGCCTTGCCGCAAAAGGACGTGGCGCGCATCACCGGAACCGACACGATCCGGCAGGATTTCAGCAGCTTTAACCGTTGGTTCTTTGCACAGGCCGACAGCGGAAACGTGGATGGGGTGAACCGCGATGTGCTGTTCATTACCGTGCAGCGCAAGCAGACCTATCTGTTCGGGCTGATCCGCGGCGGCGACGATGTGATGGTCTATCGCAACGAAGATACAGGCTGGATTTGGCCGCCCTACTTCAAATTCGATACCCGCGATTTGCAGGGCGAGGCGCAGGATCTGGTGTCAACAGCCGAGGATCCCAAATGGGTGACGATCACCCATTATGGCTGGCGCAACCGGTTCTTTACGATCTTTCCCAATGCAATCGGGATCAAACAAATCGACGGGCCCGATTACCGCCCGTTCCCGTGGTTCAATATCGGTTTTTTCA
Source organism: Octadecabacter sp. R77987 (assembly GCF_042466115.1). Taxonomy (NCBI): domain Bacteria; kingdom Pseudomonadati; phylum Pseudomonadota; class Alphaproteobacteria; order Rhodobacterales; family Roseobacteraceae; genus Octadecabacter; species Octadecabacter sp. R77987. The sequence goes on from NZ_JAXHBQ010000001.1 coordinate 2,599,878, forward strand.
TTTTCCTGATCATCGGCATCCTGTTCATCCGCGCCATGTGGATGCAGTTCCGCGAACGCACGCTTGATCCGATTGCCGACAAGGCGGGCGATCGTCTGGATCACGTCAATGCCGATCTGGCCGAGCGGCGGGGCCGCATCCGCCGCTGGCTTGATAGCTGGAAAAGCAAGTAGGGTAGGGCGGCGAGACAAAGACGCAAGGCGCGGCGCGCAAGCGCCATGCCCGACCTCCCCCACGGGAGGGCATTCAGCAACGACCGCTGCGCGCTTTGGCTGGTTTGTGGACGCAACGACCGTCACGCGGGATAGTGAACCCTCCCGAGGTCGGGCATGGCGCTTCCGCGCCCGATCAACCTTCGCCGTAGGGAATCCAGATTGTCTTGACCTCGGTCGCGGCGCTTAGGAAAGCGCGGCCTTCGCCAACCGCACGGTCCATCCAGTCGCGCGCGTGGCCATTGTTGACCCATGTGCGTTTCAGGTTTAGCGCGGCGGCGCGTTCGATTTCGCCCGATAGGTCCGTGCTTGAGAACGACCAGACAGCGTCGATATCCATGTGGCTGGCCAGCGTTGGGGCCAGTTCGGCATGCGATCCCGTCAGGATATTCACCACCCCTCCCGGCACATCGGATGTTTCCAAGACCTGATAGAAATCGGTCGCAGCCAGCGGGAAGGGCTCGCTTGCCACCAGTATCGTGCGGTTGCCCATCGCAATCGCGGGTGCCATGGCGCTGATCAGGCCCAGCAGCGGGTGCTCGTCGTCACAGAGCGCTGCAATCGTGCCGACCGGTTCGTTCATCGCCAGCGCCACACCACGGATCGGCACGCCTTTGGCCGCGCCATCCAGTTTGTCGGCCCATGCGGCATAGGTGAACAACCGGCGAATGGATGCTTCGACCTCTTTGCCGCCACTGCGCCCGCCCGTCAGATGGTTGATGCGGTCGGCGAATTCCTCGGCCCGCGCCGACAGGTTTTCGGCGATGTAATACAGAATTTGCGCGCGCAGGTGACCCGTGGTCTTGCCCCAGTTCTTGGCGCCATTCGCAGCCTCGACCGCATTGCGCACGTCCTTGCGATTGGCAACAGACGCATGGCCCAGCAACTTGCCAGACCGGTCAAACACCGGATTGGAATAGCCACCATCGGGGCGGGATTGCTTGCCACCAATATAGAGCTTGGCCGTGCGATCCAGCGGATCGGCGGGGTGGCCGTCTTCGGTGGTGAATGCGGCGACAGGTTTCAATTTCTTCGCGCTGCCCTTGGGGCGCGTGTAGGCCTGCAAGCCTTCCCAGCCACCTTCGCGCCCGAACCCGCTTTCGCGCACGCCGCCAAATCCGGCGGCGGCGTCAAACATGTTCGTGCCGTTGATCCAGACCACGCCCGCGACCAGTTTCGGGGCGATATCCAGCGCAAGGTTGATGTTCTCGCTCCACACTGTCGCGGCCAGCCCATAGCGGGTGTTGTTGGCCACTTCGACTGCTTCGGACGGGGTGCGGAATGTCGTGCCGACCAACACGGGCCCAAAGATTTCTTCCTGCATCAGCGTATCCGCAGGGGTCAGGCCGGTGATCAGGGTCGGCGGATAAAAACACCCCTCGGCGGGCATATCGCAAGCGGCGCGATAGGTGACGCCAGCATTGTTGCCATCGACCTTGTCCTTGATCTGTTGCAGTTGCACGGGGTCGACAATCGCGCCTACGTCGATGCATTTATCCATCGGGTTGCCCACGCGCAGCTTGTCCATGCGGGCGCGCAGTTTGGTATAGAACCGGTTTGCCACACCTTCCTGCACCAGCAAGCGTGATCCGGCACAACAGACCTGCCCCTGATTGAACCAGATCGCATCGACAAGGCCTTCGACAGCGCTGTCCAGATCGGCATCATCAAACACGATGTAGGGGGACTTGCCACCCAGTTCCAAAGTCAACGCCTTGCCACTGCCCGCTGTTGCCTCGCGAATACGGCGGCCCACGGCTGTCGATCCGGTAAAGGCGATCTTGTCGACGTCCGCATTGACGATCATTTCGCCTACCGCGCCGTCACCGGTCACGATGTTGACGACACCCTTTGGCACACCCGCCTGACGGCAGATATCCGCGAACAAAAGCGCGGTAAGGGACGTATATTCCGCAGGTTTCAGCACCACCGTATTGCCCATCGCCAGCGCGGGCGCGATTTTCCACGACAGCATCAGCAGCGGGAAATTCCACGGCACGATCTGACCGCAAACGCCCAGCGCCTCGCGGTCGGGCAGTTCGGATGACATCAGTTGCGCCATGCCCGCGTGGTAATAAAAATGCCGCTGGGCCAACGGGATGTCGATGTCGCGGCTTTCGCGGATCGGTTTGCCGTTATCCAGAGTTTCCATCACCGCGAACAGGCGGGAGTGTTTCTGCAACAAACGTGCGATGGCATACAAAACCTTGGCGCGGCCATGCCCGCCCAGTTTCGCCCATTTGCCTTGCGCCTTGCGCGCGGCGGCAACGGCAGCATCCACGTCCGATTGCGTGCCTTGGGTGACATTGGCGAGCACGTTGCCGTTGGCCGGATTGCGACTTTCGAATGTGTCACCCACAGGGGTGAACTGCCCGTCAATGAAATGACCAAAGCTGTCACCCATATCCACCAGCCACGCCAGCGCCTCGGCGGCACCTTCGGGGGCGGGGCCGTAATCCATCGTTTCGAAAATTTCCTTGACGGTCATGTCTTATCCAATCGCGTGACGCCACTGGGCCGAATAGGCGCCGGTGACGTGATGTTCGAGTTGCCGTTCAATATCACCCAGCAGGCTGGAGGCGCCAAAGCGGAACAAATCGGGCTGCAACCAACGATCGCCCAATTCGTCCTTCATCATCGCCAGATAGGTGATCGCATCCTTGGCCTTGCTGATCCCGCCCGCGGGCTTGTAGCCGACACGGATGCCTGTGCGTTCATGGTATTCGCGGATCGCGCGGATCATTGTCAGGGTCACGGGCAGGGTCGCGTTGACCGGTTCCTTGCCGGTGGACGTCTTGATGAAATCTGCCCCCGCCATCATGCAAACGACCGAGGCACGCGCGACATTGCGCAGGGTTCCCAGCTCGCCCGTGGCCAAGATCGCCTTGACGTGGGCATCGCCGCAGGCATCACGCATGGCGCGCATTTCATCATAAAGCGCCTGCCAGTTTCCGGTCAGCACGTGACGGCGGGAAATGACGATGTCGATCTCCTGCGCGCCCGCGTCAACGCTTTCGCCGATCTCGGCCAGCCGCAGGTGCAGCGGTGACAGGCCAGCGGGGAAACCGGTGGACACAGCCGCCACAGGAATGCCTGACCCGCGCAGCGCGTCGACGGCCGTTTCGACCATATCGTGATAAACGCAGACCGCACCGGTGGTCAGGCCAGTCATTCCCAGTTTGTCGAGGATATCGGCCCGCACGGGTTGGCGGGCCTTGGCGCAGAGGCGGCGCACGCGCCCTTCGGTGTCGTCACCAGCCAGCGTGGTCAGGTCGATGCAGGCAATCGCGCGGCACAGCCACGCCGCCTGATAATCCTTTTTGACGCTGCGCCGCCCCGGAAGCGTCGCGGCGCGCCGTTCAATCGCTGATGTGTTCGCCTGCACGGATCGCACCCACGACAGATCAAGCGGCAGGCCGTCATTGCGCGCCTCGACCGTCTGGGGCAGGTGGGTCGTTTTGGTGTCGATGGTGGTGGTCACGACGTCTTCTCCGATTGCAGAGATAGAACGTGGCACGGCCCCGCGCCGTTTTCAAGCGCGCGCGGGCTGCAGAACGTCACGTTGTCGCGCACGGCGATAGCGTTGCGGGGTCTGGCCATGATGCGCCAGAAACAGCTTGTGAAAATGAGACAGGTTCGGGATGCCGCAATCGGCGGCGATTTCCGTCAATGTGTCGGCCGTGCCCGACAGGCGGCGGGCGGCGTAATCCATGCGGATCGCGTTGATATATTCGGACGGGCTTTGGCCCAGATGGGCGCGTGTGGTGCGGCTGACATGCGGGTGGGCACGCCCTGCAACCGCGACAAAACCGGCGGCGCCATCACGGAAAACGGCGGGGTCTTGGGCGGCGGCGCAGGCCTCGGCCAGCCACTGTGGTGCGCCGGCTTGCACATCTGGCGCGCCGTCAAGCAGGCTGGTCAGAAGGGGAAGCAGGAACGCCTCGGCCTCGAACGCGCTGGGTTTGGCGCGCTCCAGACGCAGCGCGGCGGCGTTCACGGTGGCAAGCTGGCGCATATCGCGGTGTTTCAGCACGGGGGCAGGGCCGTCAGCCCAGAAAAACCGACCCTGCAAGGCGTCGTGGCGTTGCCCAAGATCAGCGATCATATCGGGCGACAGGCTGATCGAGACAACCAGCGCGTCTTCGCCGCGCCCTTGCAACCCGTGGGTATGATCGGGGCGCACGAACAGCATGTCGCCCTCTCTCAGATCGGCGCGCCCGTCCGGCATGTGATGGCGCACAGTGCCGTTCTGCACCCAAAGAAGTTCAAAGAAATCATGGGCATGCAGAACCTGCGGGCGGCGCGTATCCAACGTCGCGCGGGTCAGGTGATAAGCGGCCCCTTTGGGAATGATATCAGCGTGATGTAGGGTGATATGATCCATAATATCCATATACCACACTCTTGCGCAGGTCGCCCCCTGCCATCGCGTCGCACCCCCACGGGGGGAGGTGACGCCGCCCGTCTGCTGGGCTAAAGGGTATGAAACGCTGCACAAGGAAAGCCTGCCATGACTTTTGACCGCTCTTTGAAAATCGCTCCGTCCATTCTGTCGGCGGATTTTGCCAACTTCGGCTTGGAAATTCAGGCGATCGAGGATCAGGGCTGTGACTGGGTCCATGTGGATGTGATGGACGGGCATTTTGTGCCCAACCTGACCTTTGGCCCGCCCCTGTGCGCCGCGATCCGCCCGCATATCAAAACGGTGATGGACGTGCATTTGATGATCTCTCCGGTGGATCAATATATCGAAGCCTACGCCGCCGCCGGTGCCGATTACATCACCGCCCATGTCGAGGCTGGCGCCCATACCCACCGCACGATGCAGGCGATCCGCGCGACAGGTGCCAAGGCGGGTGTTGCGCTGAACCCCGCCACGCCAGCGGGCGAGGTCGAGTATCTGCTTGATATGGTTGATATGGTCTGTGTGATGACTGTGAACCCCGGTTTCGGCGGACAAAAGTTCATTCACAGCCAAATTGAAAAGGTCCGCCAATTGCGTGCCATGATTGGCGACCGTCCGATCCACATCGAAATTGACGGTGGCGTGACGCCTGAAACTGCGCCGCTGGTCGTTGCGGCGGGGGCCGATGTTCTGGTCGCCGGATCAGCTGTGTTCAAGGGTGGATCGGTGTCCAACCCCGCGCCCTACGGCGAAAATATCCGCGCCATTCGGGCTGCCACCGTCAAATAGCCTCTGCACAAAAACTGCACAAACGCCGCGCGGGGCTTGCACCCCTGCGCCCTATCCCTGTCGTCAATCAACAAGACGAGGGATCAGACATGTCAGGATACATCGTGCGCGGATTGCCCCGCGGACTGGCCAAGGATGCGTGGTGGATGGCCGCGGACAGCCGCAGCGGGGCGACTGACGGCGTGCACCCATTGCCGGTTGTGACGCAGGGCGCCTTTCCGGTGTTGATCGCTCTGATTGTCCTGATGGATGTGATGATGTGGCAGGTCACGCCGGGGCTGTCACTTGTCGTGTTCATCATCGCCCTCGCCGCAGCCGCACAATTCTGTCTGGGCCGTCGCCTGTCGCGGCGCGGGATGATGTTGGGGTGGGGGGGCATCGCGCTTGGCGTTCTGCCGCTTGTCGAAACTGTGCAGCCCTTGTCCATCGGTTTTGCGATTGCGGGGCTGTTACACTTTGTGGCGTGGTGCTTGCTGGACGGTGGCCCTGTCGATGCTGCGCGTCTGGCGCGCGCTGTCGGGCGGTTTTTGCTGCTGGGGCATTGGCAAACGGTTCGCGACATTCTGGCGACCACCAAACAGGTCAAAGTTGGTGAAACGGCGCGCAGTATCCCCTTTGGCGGGTTGTTCACCAATTGGGCGCTGCCTGTCGGACTTGGCGGGATATTCCTGATCCTGCTGATGCGTGCCAATCCAATCCTTGCGGCTTGGGTGTCCACGCTCACCAACCTTGCGCCGACGACGATTGGCGACATTGAACGGATCTTGTTCTGGGTCTTTGCGGGGCTTGCCGTCTGGCCCGTGCTGCGGCTGGCCCCGCTGCGTGCATACATGGTGCCGCGCCTGCCGGTGGCGGGCACGACGTCGCTGTTTCGCCTGCCCCATGCGGTTTTGAACGCGGCGTCCCTGTGGCGCGCCCTGATCGGGTTCAACCTATTCTTTGCGGTGCAGACGGCCATGGACCTGACCTATCTGTGGGGCGGGGCAAGCCTGCCCGACGGGATGACCTATGCACAATACGCCCATCGCGGTGCCTATCCGCTGATCGCCACAGCGCTGCTGGCGGGGTTGTTCGCGCTGCTGGCGCAACCTTTCCTGCCGGGGCGCAAGGGGTTGAAAGCGCTGCTGTATCTGTGGATTGCGCAGAATGTTGCCCTGACGCTGTCGGCAGTGCTGCGCCTTGATCTTTATGTGCAGGCCTACGGGCTGACCTACCTGCGGTTTACGGCGATGGTCTGGATGGGGCTGGTTGCAGCAGGGTTGATCGCAATGATCTTGCAAATGGTGCGGGTGCACAGCATCAATTGGCTGATCCGTGTCAATGCCGCCATGGCCGTGGCCGTGCTTTATGTGCTGTGTTTCGTGAATGTAGCGGGGATCATCGCGACCTATAATCTGGCGCACCACCCCCAAGCGACGCCTTATGTTTGCCAGCTTGGCGAAGGGGCGGACGCCGCGATTGTCGCCCATGAACGCGCACTTGGATATCAGATTTGTCCCCCGTCCAACATGACCCTTACCGCCCCCCAAGGTTGGCGCGATTGGGGCTACCGCAACTGGCGCTTGCGCCGTAACCTGACCCCGGAAGGGAGCGCGACATGAGCAACAAGGTCCTGATCGTTGATGACGATCCGCAAATCCGCGACATCCTGAAAATCGCGCTGGGGCAGGCGGAATTCGACGTGGTGCAGGCTGGCGACGGGGCGATGGCGGTGACATTGGCGGCGCGTGAAATGCCCGACCTGATCGTGCTTGATATCGGGTTGCCGGAAATGGACGGGTTGGCCGTATGCCGCGAGGTGCGCAAATCAAGCGAGGTGCCGATCCTGTTCCTGACAGCGCGCGGCGATGAAATCGACCGTGTGGTGGGCCTTGAAATGGGCGCGGACGACTATGTTGCCAAGCCGTTTTCGCCGCGTGAACTGGTCGCCCGTGTGCGTGCCATTCTGAAACGATCGGGTACACGCGCCCCTGCGCAAACCACCGCGCGCCACGGTATCATCGAGGTCGACCAGACCCGCCACATCTGCCGCGTGAACGGCGACACCGTGCCGCTGACCGCGCGTGAAATGGACCTGCTTGCGCGGCTGATCCAGCGGCCCGATCACGTGACCTCGCGCCCGCAGATGGTCGATGCGATCTATGGCACAAACATCCACGTCAGCGACCGCACAGTCGACAGCCACCTGCGCAACCTGCGCCGCAAGCTGACGCAGGCCGGTTGTGCGGACGCCATTGAAACCGTGCATGGTGTCGGGATCAGGATGGGTGCATGTCGGGGCAAATAACGCGCAAGTGGCGTCCCACGCTTGCCCTGTTCCTGGGCTGCATGTTGGTCGCGGTGCTGGCCTTGCCGTTCCTTGGGTTCGGGGTGGTGCGCGTGCTTTGCGTGCCCCTTCGCCCCGCCTTCATTGGCGAAGGCTGGCCAACGATGTCATGCACAAACGCATCAATCCTGATCACCTTTCTTGTGATTGCGGCCACCGCAGTTTTGGGCTGGATGATGTGGCGCGTCTTGCTCAATCCGATCACCGCACTGGCCGAGCGCGCCCATGAAATCAAGAACGGCGAAGACGCAGCACTTGCCCCCTTGTCCCATTACGGCACCGCCGAGATGCGCGATATGGGCCAGTCGATCCTTGATATGGGCCATGTTTTGCTGAACCGCGAGGCAGTGCTGCGCAGCTATGCCGATCACGTCACCCACGAGTTGAAATCCCCCCTTACGGTGATCCGTGGTGCAACCGAACTGCTTGCCGCGCCTGACTTGCCCGCCGATGCGCGCGCAAGATTGCTGGCGCAAATCGACGCGGCGACAACCCGCATGACCGCCCTGCTGGACGCGCAACGCGCCCTTGCGCGCGCGCAGGAACCGCTGGTGGAGGGGACTTGCCGGATCACCGATCTGGCCGCCGGATTGCGTCAGGATTTCCCGACACTTGAGATCACGGTAGAGGGCGGCGACGCCCTGCCACTGCCCGCCGAGAGGATGCGGCTGGTATTGGATCATCTGCTGGGAAATGCCGGTGCGCATGGCGCAACAAAGGTGACGATCACCGCGCGCGACGGGCGCGACCTAACGGTCGCCGACAACGGCAATGGCGTGACTGACGGAAACCGCGCCCGCATTTTCGACCCGTTTTTTACCACCCGTCGCGATGCGGGTGGCACCGGAATGGGGCTGCCCATCGTCGCCCGCATGCTTGAAGCACACAGCGCGTCAATCGCGCTGGCCAAGACCGTGCAGGGGGCGACTTTTGTCGTCCGGTTCAGCGCGGCGACCTAGCTCATTCCCTTTTTCGACAAGAATGACGGCAGCTTGCCACCGTTGCCTTTGGGCGTTGCCGCGCCTTCTGGCGCTGGCGCGGTCTCACCCATTTTCTTGATCATTGCCACGCCGCTTTCGCCCAAGGGCACGGTCGCGAACGGCCCGCCGATCCGCATTTGTGCAAGGTTCTGCGGATCTGCCGGTCCTTCTTTGGCAAACAGGGCTTCGGCCCAGTCTTCGGCGTTGTCCTTGGGGCGATACCCAAGGAAAGACACGCGGGTGTTGTCTACGGGCGCGCGGGTGTTGGCGCTGACACCATAGACGACCGTGTAGCCGACTGTTGGCGTGTCGATCGCGCGCTGCACAAGCTGGATCAGATCGTCATAGGACAACCATGTGCCAAGCGCGCGCACGTTTCCCGGTTCGGGCGTGCAGGACGCGATGCGCAGGCACACCGATTCCAGCTCGCGTTTTTCCCAATACATCCGGCCCATATCTTCGGCAAAACACTTGGCCAGACCATAGAACGTGTCGGGGCGGTGATCGCAGTTTGTGTCGATTCCGTCCGCCGTTGGCTGCATCCCGACCGCATGGATTGACGAGGCATAGATCACACGGCGCAGCCCATGCTGATAGGCCGCTTCCCAGACGTTATAGGCGCCGATGTAATTCGGCCCCAACAGTTCCTCGAACGGGCGCTCGTCCGGGATGGCGGCGAAATGCACGACCATATCCGCGCCTTCCAACACGGGGCCGATTTCGTCCATCTTGGCCACATCGGCCTTGGCGTAAGTTTCATTGTCCAGCAAATCTGGCGCATCCGCCAAATCGACTGATACCAGTTCGTCCGCCATCGCGGCCAGCGGTTTGCGCAGTTGCGATCCAAGCGCACCCAGCGCTCCGGTAAGGACGATTTTCTTCATGTGACAGCCTTTATTCTTGTGTCAGATCACGGCCCGCTCAACGAACGGTGTGTTGCTTGCGATACGCTCATACCCCAGGGGCGCAAGGTCAAGGGTCTGAAATGCGCCATGCACCAGCAATTCGGCCATTCCCCGCCCAATGGCGGGGCTTTGCTGAAGTCCGTGGCCGGAAAATCCGTTGGCAAAGTAGAAGTTGGCGACCTCGGGGTGCGCGCCGACGATCGCGTTCTGGTCCAGCGTGTTATAGGCGTAGTGCCCGACCCATGTGTTGATCAGCTTGATTTGTTCAAAGGCAGGCACGCGGGTGGCAAGAACCGGCCAGACCTTGTTTTCCCACAGGCCGTGATCAATGGCGAAGTCGTCAAATTCCACGGCAGGATCATCATCGGGCGGGCATCCGGCAAGGTAGTAGCGCCCGTCGCTGCGCATATGCACGCCTGACGGGTCAATCGTCAGGGGCAGATCGCGGTCCAGCGGCTTGGCCGCATCAAAGATGAACGTATAGCGGCGGCGCGCCTCGACGGGCACATGCAGCCCCGCCATCTGTGCGGTAACATTGGCGCGCGGGCCAGAGGCGTTGACGACCTTGGCCGCGCTGATGCCCGTGCCGTCCGACAGGGTCACACCCGTCACGGTGTCGCCCGAACGGGTGATCCCCGTAACCTCGCCTTTGATATACTCAACGCCCTGCGCACGGGCCTTTTTGCGAAACCAGTCGAATATGGTGCCGCCGTCAAAATACCCTTCGTTCAAGGTGTTGTGGCTGCCGCAAATCACATCATCAAGGTTGTAGAACGGATAGGCGGCGGCAATCTCGTCGCGCGACATGATCCGCGTGCCCGCGCCCATGTCGGTCTGCACCTGTTGGTTGTCGCGCAAGACGCTGGCAAATTCGGGGGTGTCGGCCAGATACATGTAGCCATAATTCTGGATCGGCAGGTCGGGCGCGTCACCACCCATGTAGCGTTTGAAATTGTTGATAAATTCAGCGCCGAACTGGCTGATCTGGATATTGATGCGGGTGCCGAATTGCTGGCGGATGCAGGAATTGGTGTGCGTGGTTGATGCAAATTCATAAGTCGGATCACGCTCGATCACAGCGATGCGGCCCTTGAACGCGGGATCGCGCGATGTCCAATAGGCGATGGAGGACCCCACCATCGCCCCGCCGATGATCACGATGTCATAGGTATTCATGGCTCGCGCCCTTCCTGCACGGCTTGGGCCACGGCACGGATGTCCGCATCGCTTAGCCCATAATCCGCTTGCGCCGTTTCAGCCGAAATATAGCCCCGCGCCAGATCGCTCTTTACAAGGTCAAGAGATCGCGCTGACGGGTCGCCATAGCCAGCCCCGCCGGGAAAGGCCATGACCACGCGTCGCCCGTGCGCGACGAACTGTTTACCCTTGCCGCGCATCGGCGTGCCGTCATCCTGCGCGATGGTCGTGGGTGCGCCTGCGCCACCACCACGCCGCCCCTGTGCGGGGTGATCGACGCGGTCGAACATCGCCTGAATGTCGAATTCATGGCCCGCGCGCGCGCCCACTTCCATGTATTGCCCAAGGCCGCCGCGCTGTTTGCCCGCACCGCCGCTGTCGGGGCGCAATTCCTTGCGCCAGATGATCACGGGGCCGGCGTGTTCGGTCGCCTCGACCGGCATGGTCATCACGCCGGACGGAAAGGCGGTCGCATTCAGCCCGTCAAACGCGGGTCGCGCGCCGGACCCGCCGGAATTGAACGTCAGAACTTCGGATCGCACGGCACCGGCAGGGGCGGGCGCATCGGTGCGGGGGCGCAAGGAGACCTGAAAGTTGCACAGGCATCCGGCCCCTTCGGCGGGCACCAAACCGGGGACAATCTGATCAAAGGCATTGAACACCGCATCCGGCACGAAATGCCCGACGATATGGCGCAAAGCCACAGGCGCGGGGTGCACGGCGTTGACGATGGTGTTGTCCGGCGCGGTAATTTCAAACGGCGCGAGGCTGGCGGCGTTATTGGGAATTTCCGGCGCAATCGCCACTTTCAACGCGTAACAGGCATAGGCCTTGGCATAAACCAGCGGGCAGTTGATCCCCTTTTTGTCAACGCCTGATGTGCCGGTGAAATCGCTGATGATCCGGTCCTTTTCGATGGTCAGCTTGACGCGCAGGGTGATCGCTGTATCAAACCCGTCAATCGTCAGCTCTCCGGTTGCTGATTTTCGCGGAAGGGCGGCGATCCGCTCCAGCGTGGCGGCGCGGGAGCGGTCAAGGATAAACGCCGCGATGCCATTCAGATCGTCCAGCTCGAATTCCTCCATCATGTCGATCAGGCGGCGGTGGCCGATTTCGTTGCAAGTTGCCAGCGCGTAGATGTCACCGATCAACTGGTCCGGTTCACGCACATTGCCGCGCACGATCGCCACAAGCGTGTCATCCACCGTGCCGCGGTCGGCGAATTTCATGATCGGGATATAGATACCTTCCTCGTAAACGCTGGCGCCATCGGCCCCGAAACCGCGCCCGCCCACATCGACCACATGCGCTGTGCAGGCGAAAAAGCCCACATGTGCGCCTTTGTGAAACGACGGGCTGACGATGGTGAAATCATGCAGGTGGCCGGTGCCTTCCCAGGGGTCGTTGGTGATGTAAACGTCACCCTCGGCGATGTTGTCGCGCCCGATCCGGCGGATGAAATGCGCCACGGCATCGGCCATGGCGTTGACGTGGCCGGGGGTGCCCGTGACAGCCTGTGCCAGCATTTGCCCGTCAAGGTCATAGACGCCTGCCGACAGATCGCCCGCTTCCCGCACGGATGTCGAAAAGGCTGTGCGCACAAGGGCTTGGGCCTGTTCCTCGACGACAGATATCAGGCGGTTCCACATGACCTGATAGGCCACGTTTGATGGCTGGCTGGTCATGCGCGGCCCCCTTTGATGTCGATGCAACCGTCTGGTTGGCGGATGGCATGGCGGCTGACGGGGATGATAACAGTGGTTTCATCCTCGACGATCGCTGCAGGGCCGGTGACGGTCTGGCCCGTGGTCAGATCGGCACGTTTGACGATCCGGGCATCGGCAAATGCGGCACCTGCGGGGTCAAAAATCGGGCGGGTTGTCTTGGCATCCGACGCGCCCGCGTCATCCGCCAGCGCGACCTGTTCGACACGTTCAGGCGGCGTAGTCGCGTTGACCGACCAGACGGTGATTTCCACGTCCAACCCCGCAACCGTGCGCCCGAACAGTTTTGTGTAATCGGCCTCGAACAGCTGCAAGAAGGTGGCCGCGTCGGGGGCGTTGGCCTGATCCACAGTCAGCGTGATCGGGATTTCCCAGCCCTGTCCGGTGTAGCGCATATAGACTTTGAATTCCGACAGGATGTCGGCGTTTGGGTCGCAGTTGCGGACAAATCCACGCGCCTCGGCCTGCAATTCTTCTAGCAGGGTGGCCACGCGGGGGGCATCAAAATCCGACAGCTTCATGTAGACAGACCTGTTCGCCTCGAACGAAAACGGCGCGCGCAGGAACCCGATGGCTGATCCGACACCGGCCCCCGGTGGGACAAGCAAGCGGTCAATGCCCAGCTTTTCACACAAACGCCCCGCGTGTAGTGGGGCCGCACCGCCAAAGGCGATCATCGTGTAATCGGACAGGTCCTCGCCGTTTTCCACGGCATGCACCCGTGCGGCATTGGCCATGTTTTCATCGACAACTTCGGCCAGTCCAAAGGCCGCCGTTACTGCATCCATATCAAGCGGCTCACCCAGCACGCGGGTCAAGGCATCGCTGGAATTATCCGTGTGCAGCGGGATCGTGCCACCAGCGAAATTGTCGGGGTCCAGTTTGCCCAGCACTAGGTCGGCGTCCGTCACTGCAGGGCGATCCCCGCCGCGCCCGTAACAGGCCGGACCGGGTTCGGACCCTGCCAATTCCGGCCCGACGCGGATTTGCTGCATCGCGTCAACATGTGCGAGCGATCCACCGCCCGCGCCAATTTCCACCATATCTATCACGGGGATCGAAATGGGCATGCCCGACCCTTTCTTGAAGCGATAGGTGCGGGCAACCTCGAACACGCGCGACGTTTTCGGGGTCTGGTTCTTGATCAAGCAAATCTTGGCCGTGGTGCCGCCCATGTCAAAGCTCAGGACCTTGTCCAACCCGTAACGCGCGGCGATATTGGCGGCGAACACGGCACCCCCGGCAGGGCCGGACTCAACCAGTCGCACGGGGAATTCGGCGGCACTTTCGATCGACATGATCCCGCCGCCCGAATGCATCAGAAAGATGTTGCAACCTACGCCTTCGGCCTGCATCCGCCCGCGCAAACGGCCCAGATAGGATTTCATCTGCGGCTTGATATAGGCGTTGGCAACGGTGGTGTTGAACCGTTCGTATTCACGCATCTGCGGCGACACCTCGCACGAAAGCGATAGCATCGCTTCTGGCATGATTTCGGCCACGACTTCAGCCACCAGCCGTTCGTGCGCGTCGTTCAGATAAGAATGCAGCAGGCCGATGGCCACGCTTTCATAGCCCGCATCGGCAATTTGCTGCACCACGGGAATGATATCCTCGCGGGTCAGCGGCACCAATTCGGCCCCCGTCGCGTCAATCCGGCCGGGCACGGTGTAACGCATCTGACGCGGCAACAGCGGGTCGGGCAACGTCAGGTTCAGATCATATTGTTCGAACCGGCTTTCGGTCCGCATTTCAATGACATCGCGAAAGCCTTGGGTGGTGATCAGCGCCGTTTTCGCCCCGCGCCGTTCGATCAGCGCATTGGTGGCAAGGGTCGTGCCATGGATGATCTGGCCGATATCCCCAGGCGTGATGCCCGATTTGGCACAGACCTGATGCATCCCGTCGATGATCGCATCCTCGGGCGCGCTATAGGTCGTCAGAACCTTGGTCGAGAACGAACCGGCAGCCGTTTCCAGCACGACATCCGTAAATGTCCCACCAATATCGGCGCCGAGTTCGATTGATGATTTGTGACATGCGCGCCCCCATGTGTTTGGAAAACCTTGAAGCGATTTGGGGGCGACTGCAAGCCTTGTGAACGCGCGTACAGCGGCGCGTTCATGGTCTGGAATGTCGGGGAATTTGGTGGAGCCTAGCGGGATCGAACCGCTGACCTCCTGCATGCCATGCAGGCGCTCTCCCAGCTGAGCTAAGGCCCCAAATGCTGACGTAGGAAATGATGTCAGCGAGGTGCTGTCTATGCAGCGTCGCGGGCGAGATCAAGAGAAAAAATCCCGCCCAACGGTGATTGGTGCGTGATCACCTAGCTGTCGTCGTCCGGTGCGGCGACATCGGCAATTTCGTCAAGCGAAACATCATCGTCGTCGTCATCTTCCAGAACGTCATCACCCAGATTGACATCTTCGTCATCATCATCGTCGAGCACGAGATCATCATCTTCAGATTCGTCCTCCATCTTCTTGGTCTGCGCATCCGCAGCATCGGCGACCATTGTGCGGGTCTTGCCGGTGTTGATGGTGACCGTTTCGCCGGTGTAGGGGCTAATGATCGGGTCGGCGTTCAGGTCGTAGAACCGTTTGCCGGTTGTCGGGCAAACACGTTTGGTTCCCCACTCTTCTTTGGGCATCTTGCTTCCCTTCAAAATCTGACTACTTGCAGCGCAATGACGCCAACTGCCATAAGCTGTCAGGCGTGTCAAAGCCTTTGGCGCGGCATTCTAACTGGGACGTCATATGGGCCGTCATGTCATTGGGGGCAACCCCCCGATCGAAGTCACGTTGCGCCGTTCGACCCGTGCGCGCCGCCTGTCGTTGCGGGTGTCGCGGCTGGACGGGCGCGTGACGCTGACCTTGCCGCAGCGGGTAAGCGAACGCGAAGGAATCGCCTTTGTGAGCGAGCGCGAAGACTGGTTGCGCGGGCATCTGGCCGGCATCACCGCCGAAGTGCGCCCCCAGATTGGTGGCACCGTGCCGTTTGGCGGGCAGGATCTGGAAATTGTCGCCGGTCCTGTGAAACGCGCTCGCATGGGCGAAGCGGCACTGATTGTTCCCGATGATCCGGGGCGTGTCAGCGCCCGTGTAGAGGCCTATCTGAAACTTCACGCGCGTGATCGGCTTGCGGATGCATCGGATCGGTATGCGGCCGCTTTGGGGCGCACCTACGGGCGGATCACCCTGCGCGACACGCGGTCACGCTGGGGATCGTGTTCATCGGCAGGCGATTTGATGTATTCGTGGCGGCTGATCATGGCCCCGCCTGATGTTCTTGATTATGTCGCGGCCCACGAGGTCTCGCATCTTGTTGAAATGAATCACTCGGATGCCTTTTGGGCGGTGGTCGCCGACATTTTTCCCGATCACAAGCGCTGCCGCAAATGGCTGCGTGAAAACGGTGACAGGCTGCACCGCGTGCGGTTTCGCGATTGACCGCAGCGGCGCTTGTGATCACATATGACCCATGTTGATCCAGTCCCGCCCGAACGATCCTGCCGGATCCGCCCATGACCGCGTGTATCGCACGCTGCGCACCCGTATCATGCACGGCGAGATGGAGCCGGGGCAGGCACTGACCCTGCGCGGGATCGGCAAGGAATTTGGCGTGTCGATGACGCCCGCGCGCGAGGCCGTGCGCCGTTTGGTAGCCGAAGGGGCGTTGTTTCTGTCGTCATCCGGGCGGGTATCCACGCCGGAACTGTCAAGCGAAAGGCTCGAGGAACTGGCGGCCCTGCGCGCGCTGTTGGAACCGGAACTGGCCAGTCGCGCCCTGCCACGCGCGCACCTTGCCTTGATCGAGCGTCTGGAAACGATCAACGCGGGCGTCGGGCAGATGGTCGCGCGCCACGATGCACCCGGATATATCCGCATGAACCTTGAGTTTCACCGCACCCTCTATTTGCGTGCGCAGGCGCCTGCGATGCTGGCCATGGCGGAAACGGTCTGGCTTCAGGTCGGGCCGACCATGCGATCACTTTACGGGCGCTTGCGCCGCACCGAACCGCCCTATCACCACAAGCTGATCATCGCCGCGCTGAAAGCGGGCGATGAACCGGGATTGCGGCTGGCGGTGCGCACCGATGTTACGCAGGGGCTGCGGCTACTGGCGTCCTGAGAAGGCCCGCGAAGTCGCGCACCATCGACATGATCTGCGGCGCGGGGATCACCAGCGCCTGGGCCATATGGCCGATCACGCGGTGTTCGGCGTCCTGAATTTCGCCGTCCGAGCAAGCCACCAGAAGCGCGCCACGCATGATGATCTGGCGATCCGCCTCGCGGGTGCCTGCGCCCAAATCGCCAAGCTGGCGGGGGTCGGTGACAAAGGGGGCCTTGGCCAAGGCAGTGCGAATTTCCATGGATGTCAGGCGCTTGCCCATGATTTTCTCAAAGGCGAAATTGATCGCCTTTTCTTCTTCGCCGTCAATGTGGCCGTCAGACTTGGCAACAATGCACATGGCTGACAGCATCTTGGCGGCAATCGCCGCGCGCGGAACAGCGCGTTTGCGGCCATGTAGCAGGAATTGCAGCGCTTTGAAGAACCCGGCGATGCCCAGCAGGATCAACCAGCCAAAGCCGATCATCAGTTGCTGACCGGTCATACGCGGGGTTGCGGGCATGTCGGCAGGCAGGATGCCAGCGGCCTGCGCGGCGGCAAAGGCGGCAGCGTCAAAGCTGTAATAGCTGTTGCCTTCGCAGCCTGTTGTGGACATCACATAGCCTTCGCTGCGTGCCCAATACCCCAGAAACACCACGTGATTGCGCACTGTGTGATGGCAGAGGGAAGCATTGCGACCACCAGGGCCGATCGCACCCATTTCCGCAACGAAATCAAGGCTGTGCTGGGTGCCATAGGGGATTGAACCACGCGCCGCGGCGGGCGTTGCAGTCATGAATGTCAGGCCCAGAACAAGGGCGATAAGGCTAAAGAAAGGTTTCATCGTATCCTGCCGTAAATGCGTTTCACCGACAGGTTTGCCAAAGAAATGTGGCACGGCCATGGAATTAGCCGCGCCACTTTTGGGCAGATGGTTAACGAAACCTTAAGCGTGGATCGCGCCGTCACCGCAGGCAAGGGCCGCTTCGCGCACGGCTTCCGAATAGGTGGGGTGGGCGTGGCAGGTGCGCGCGAGGTCTTCGGCGGCGGCACCAAATTCCATCGCCACGCAAATTTCGTGGATCAGGTCTCCCGCCATCGGGCCGATGATATGCGCACCCAAGATACGGTCGGTTTCCTGATCGGCCAGGATTTTTACGAACCCGTCACCGGCAAAATTCGCCTTGGCGCGGCCGTTGCCCATGAAGGAAAACTTGCCGACCTTATAGGCGCGGCCTTCGTCTTTCAGTTGTTCTTCGGTCTGGCCTACGGTCGCGACCTCGGGGTGCGTATAGATCACACCGGGTATCACACCATAGTTAACATGTGGTTTCTGCCCCGCCAGACCCTCGGCGCAGGCCATGCCTTCGTCTTCGGCCTTGTGGGCCAGCATGGGGCCGTCGATGGCATCACCGATGGCATAAATCCCTTTGATATTCGTGGCATAGTGATCATCGGTCTTGATCTGGCCACGCTCGGACATCGCGACACCCAGCTTGTCCAGCCCCAGCCCGTCGGTGTAGGGCCGCCGCCCCGTGGCGAGCAGAACAGTGTCGGCGTCAATCGTTGCCTCGCTGTCGTCTTTGCGCAGTTTATAGGTGACGGTGGCCTTGCCGCCTTTGGTCGTGACACCCTGCACGGCGGCGCCCATGACAAATTCAAGCCCTTGTTTTTTCAGCGTTCTTTGGAACACTTTCTGGATTTCGCCGTCCATGCCGGGGGTGATTTTGTCAAGAAATTCAATCACCGTCACCTCGGCCCCCAACCGCTTGTAAACGCTGCCCAGTTCCAGTCCGATCACGCCCGCGCCGATCACGACCAGCTTCTTGGGGATTTTGTTCAATTCCAGCGCGCCGGTGGAGGACACAACGGTCTTTTCATCGACCTCGACACCCTTCAAGTCGCTGACTTCCGAGCCGGTGGCGATGACGATATGCTTGGCCTCGTGCACCTCTTCTCCGACCTTGACCTTGCCCGCTTCGGGGATGCTCGCCCAGCCCTTGATCCAATCTACCTTGTTCTTTTTGAACAGAAATTCGATACCCTTGGTGTTCTGACCAATCACATCGTCCTTATAGGCCAGCATCTGTTTCCAATCGACGGAGGGCGACTTGCCCTTCAGGCCCATCGCCGCGAAATTGTGTTCGGCTTCGTGGAGCATATGCGAGGAATGCAACAGCGCCTTGGAGGGGATACAGCCCACGTTCAGACAGGTGCCGCCCAGCGTGTCACGCCCTTCGACAACAGCCGTTTTCAGACCCAGTTGCGCGCAACGAATGGCGGACACATAGCCGCCGGGGCCGGACCCGATGATGATAACGTCGTAGGTGGACATGGGCGTAATTCCTTCGATTTTGGCCGTATGGTAGGCGTATGGAAAGCGTATGGAAACCGTATGGCTAAAGTATTGCGGCCAACAGCATCAGCAAGGTGGCAAGCAAGCCCACCGCCCAGATCGCGCTGCGCCACGGTGCCCAGCCGAACACATAGGCGGGGATATAGACGATGCGCGCGATCAGATAGGCATAGGCGCAGGTTGCGGTGAACGGGGTCGATTGGTTTGAGAGAGTCACGACCAGCACAGCGATAGTGAACAGGATCAGCCCTTCGAAATGGTTGTTCATGGCGCGTTGCAGGCGGCCCGCCGTGCCGGTCAGCTGGATATGCTGGTCACGCGGGCCGGCAGCCTTTTTGACGCCAACCTGCTGGATCGAGGTCAGCGAATAGGCGCAGAACTGGCCGATTTGCAGGAGGCCTGCGAGGGTGAGGGCTGTGAGTTCGGGGGTCATGATTCCTCAAGCTCCGCGACTAGAGCCAAAAAGGTTGCACGGAGCGAGTTGAGATTTGAGAGGTTAGGTGCCTTGGTCCAATTTGCACATCCATTCCCAATTAGCTCTAGTATCGCAGGGGCGTCATTGGCTAAGTCATTGTGAAATTCAATCGCTTCGGCCGCGAGGTGATTGTCCGAGCGACCTGTCGCCAAAACGGCTAGCGCCAGCGTTGCGACGGCTTCTTGCTCAACACCGCAAATCCGGCTGAAATGATCGCAAAAAACCAGCAAGAAAAGGCCTAGCGTAAGTTGATAGTCTGGGCGGGTAACATCGCCCTGATCAATTGCACTGACTTCCGCCGACAAAGCGACAGCCGCTTCAGCACACCAACTGATAGGCTCACTGCTTGAAGTGAGTGCCAGATCGAGAGTGTCAAAAGCTGCCTGCAGTGTCTCTGTTGTGTTGGTCATCACTTAGTCCGTGCTTGCACGGGCAGCGCCCGGACCTCCCCCATGGGGAGGGCGCTTTGCACCCACCCCGAGGTCCGAACGCTGCCCTGTGTTGCGTGCATGATCAGAGGTCCATCAACAACCGACGTGGATCTTCCAGCGCTTCTTTCACTCGCACCAAGAACGTCACGGCGCCTTTGCCATCCACAATCCGGTGGTCATAGGACAGCGCCAGATACATCATCGGGCGGATCACGACTTCTCCGTTGATCGCCATGGGACGGTCCTGAATTTTGTGCATACCCAAAATACCACTTTGTGGTGGGTTCAAAATGGGCGAGGACATGAGCGAGCCATAGACGCCGCCGTTGGAAATGGTGAAGGTGCCGCCTTGCATTTCTTCCATCGACAACTTGCCGTCGCGCGCCTTGGCGCCCTTTTCGGCAATCGCCTTTTCGATGTCGGCGAATGACATCGCGTCGGCGTCATTGATCACCGGCACCACAAGGCCGGTGGGCGTGCCCGCGGCGATGCCCATGTTGACGTAGTTTTTGTAAACAACATCGGTGCCGTCGATTTCGGCGTTCACTTCGGGCACTTCGTTCAGGGCATGGCAGCAGGCCTTGGTGAAGAAGGACATGAAGCCAAGCTTGACACCATGTTTCTTCAGGAACAGGTCTTTGTATTCGTTGCGCAGGGCCATCACCTCGGTCATGTCGACCTCGTTATAGGTGGTGAGCATGGCAGCGGTGTTCTGGCTTTCCTTGAGGCGCCGCGCGATGGTCTGGCGCAGGCGGGTCATCTTGACGCGTTCTTCGCGGTCGGCCTGTGCGGCGGGTGTGGCGGCGCGCGGGGCCGACACAGCAGCGGGCGCAGGTGTTGCGAGCGTTTTCAAGACGTCTTCCTTCATGATGCGGCCATCCTTGCCCGATCCGGTGACTTGATCAGCGGACAGATTGTTTTCAGCCATCAGCTTCTTGGCGCTGGGCGCGTCTTCGGTGTCTTTGCCTGATGGTGCTGCGGCGGTGGTGGTTTCCGGCGCGCCGGTTTCGACAGCATGGGCCACAGCGCCGTCACCGCCGCGCGACATCACGGCCAGCTTGCCGCCAGCCTGCACGGTGTCGCCATCCTTGGCGAGGATTTCGGTGAGAACGCCATCGGCCGGGGCGGGCACTTCGACGCTGACCTTGTCGGTTTCCAACTCGCACAGCATTTCGTCGGCTTTGACGCTGTCACCGGCCTTTTTGAACCATGTGGATACGGTCGCCTCGCTCACGCTTTCGCCCAATGTGGGGACCATGACATCGACAGCTTCGCCGCCCTTGGCAGGGGCATCGTCGGATTTGGCTTCGGCCTTGGGCGCTTCCTTGGCGGGGGTGCTTGCGGCAGCTTGCCCGCCTTCGCTGATCTGGGCCAGCAGGGCATCGACGCCCACGGTTTCCCCTTCGGCAGCGACGATTTCGGACAGGGTGCCGGCCACGGGGGACGGCACTTCGACGGTCACCTTGTCGGTTTCCAGCTCGCACAGCATTTCATCCTGCGCAACGGCATCGCCGGGTTTCTTGAACCATGTGGCAACGGTGGCCTCGGTGACGCTTTCGCCAAGGGTGGGGACACGAACTTCGGTCATTATTTCGATCCTTCGATGGTGAGCGCGTCATTCACGAGCGCGGCTTGTTGGGCTTTGTGTTGGCTGGCAAGGCCCGTGGCAGGCGATGCAGCAGCGGCGCGGCCGACATAGCCAGGCCGCGTATGTTTGGATTTGGCGCGGGTCAGCACCCATTCGATATTGGGTTCCATGAACGACCACGCACCTTGATTTTTCGGTTCTTCCTGACACCAGACCATTTCGGCATTCTTGAAACGACTGAGTTCCTTGAGCGCGGATTGCGCGGGGAAGGGATAGAACTGTTCGAACCGCATGAGGTAAACATCGTCGATCCCGCGGGCATCGCGTTCTTCAAGCAGGTCGAAATAGACCTTGCCCGAACACATGACCACGCGCTTGATCTTGTTGTCCGCCACCAGTTTCGTGTCCGACAGCCCGTGCTGCGCATCGTCCCAAAGGACGCGGTGGAAGGAACTGCCGGTCTGGAATTCTTCGGCCTTGGAGACGGCCATCTTGTGGCGCAACAGCGATTTCGGCGTCATCAGGATCAGCGGTTTGCGATAGCTGCGATGCAACTGGCGGCGCAGGATGTGGAAATAGTTGGCGGGCGTCGTGCAGTTGGCGACGATCCAGTTATCCCCGCCGCACATTGTCAGGAACCGTTCCAGTCGCGCGCTTGAGTGTTCCGGCCCTTGCCCTTCATAGCCGTGGGGCAAAAGGCAGACGAGGCCGGACATGCGCAGCCATTTGCTTTCGCCGGAACTGATGAACTGGTCGAACATGATCTGCGCGCCGTTGGCAAAATCGCCGAACTGCGCCTCCCAGAGGGTCAGCGCATTGGGTTCGGCAAGGCTGTAGCCATATTCAAACCCCAGCACCGCATATTCCGACAGCATGGAATCGATGACCTCGTAGCGGGCCTGCCCTTCGCGGACATGGTTGAGCGGATAATAGCGGTCTTCGTTTTCCTGATTGATCAGGGCCGAGTGGCGCTGGCTGAACGTGCCGCGCGCAGAATCCTGACCGGACAGGCGCACGGGGAACCCTTCGGTCATGAGGCTGCCAAAGGCGAGCGCTTCGGCCGTGGCCCAATCAAAGCCTTCGCCGTTTTCGAACATGGCTTGCTTGGCTTCAAGCAGACGACCAACGGTCTTGTGGATCGGGAAACTATCAGGTGCGGTCGTGATCGCGCGCCCGATATCGGCCATGGTGGCCGGTTTGATCGCGGTTTCGCCACGTTGGTAATTGTCTTCGGCGTCACGATCCAGATGTGACCATTTCCCGTCAAGCCAATCGGCCTTGTTGGGTTTGTAGTCCTTGCCCGCCTCGAATTCGTCATTCAGGTGGGACTGGAAGCTGGCCTTCATATCCTCGATCTCGCCCTCGGGGATCAGGCCGTCGCGCACAAGGCGTTCGGTATAAAGCGTCAGCGTGGTCTTGTGGCCCTTGATCTTCTTATACATCACCGGATTGGTGAACATCGGTTCGTCGCCTTCGTTATGGCCGAACCGGCGGTAGCAGAAGATATCCAGCACCACATCCTTGTTGAACTTCTGGCGGAATTCCGTGGCGACCTTGGCGGCGTGGACCACGGCTTCGGGATCGTCGCCGTTGACGTGGAAAATCGGCGCTTCCACCACCAGCGCGTTGTCGGTCGGATAGGGGCTGGAACGGCTAAAGTGCGGGGCCGTGGTAAAGCCGATCTGGTTGTTCACGACGATATGCATCGTCCCGCCACAGCGGTGCCCGCGCAGACCCGACAGTGCGAAACATTCGGCCACGACACCCTGGCCCGCAAAGGCCGCATCGCCGTGCAGCAGGATTGGCATGACAGCCGTGCGGTCGGTATCGTTGAGCTGGTCCTGCTTGGCGCGCACCTTGCCCAGAACCACGGGGTTCACGGCCTCAAGGTGGCTGGGGTTCGCCGTCAGCGACAGGTGCACGGAATTGCCGTCAAATTCACGATCAGACGACGCGCCAAGGTGGTATTTCACATCGCCCGAACCGTCCACGTCTTCGGGTTTGAACGACCCGCCCTGAAATTCGTTGAAAATCGCGCGGTAGGGCTTGGACATGACGTTGGCCAGCACCGAAAGGCGGCCACGGTGGGGCATGCCGATGACGATGTCACGCAGGCCCAACGCGCCACCGCGTTTGATGATCTGCTCCATCGCGGGCACAAGGCTTTCGCCGCCATCAAGGCCGAACCGTTTCGTGCCCATGTATTTGACGTGCAGGAATTTCTCGAAACCTTCGGCCTCGACCAGCTTGCTCAGGATCGCCTTGCGGCCTTCCTTGGTGAACGCGATTTCCTTGCCGTAGCCTTCGATGCGTTCTTTCAGCCAGCCCGCTTCTTCGGGGTTGGAGATATGCATGTATTGCAGCGCGAAGGTGCCGCAATAGGTGCGGCGCACAATGGCAAGGATCTGGTTCATGCTGGCAATCTCAAGGCCCAGCACATTGTCGATAAAGATCGGGCGATCCATGTCGGCGGCCTCGAACCCGTAAGATGCAGGGTCCAGTTCGGGGTGCGGGGTCTGGTCGCGCATCCCCAGCGGGTCAAGATCGGCAACCAAGTGCCCACGGATACGATAGGCGCGGATGATCATCAGCGCACGGATGCTGTCCAGCACCGCGTTGCGCACCTGCGCTTCGCTGACCTCGACACCCTTTTCCTGCGCCTTGGCCTTGATCTTGTCGGCGGCCGCTTTGGGTTCGGCGGGCCACTGGCCATCCAATGCGGCGGTCAGATCGTCATTGGGAACGGGCGGCCAATCAGTGCGGCCCCAAGACGGGCCTGCGGCCTCGGCCTTGGCATCCGCAGGGGCATCGCCCAAGGACTTGAAGAAGTCCCGCCAGCTTTCGTCCACGGCACTGGGGTCGCTCGCATAACGGGCGTAAAGCTGCTCGATGTATTCAGCGTTATGCCCCTGCATGAACGAGGAGGCGTGGAATGCGTCGTTGGGGGATTGGTCAGTCATGAAGTCACCTGATGTAGGGTGGGACTTGTCCCACCAATGGTGGAAGGCGGGACAAGTCCCGCCCTACATTTTACCCGATTGCTTTCAGCACTGCTTCGCCAAGTGTCGCGGGGCTGTCGGCCACGACGATCCCTGCGGCTTTCATCGCTTCGATCTTGGATTCCGCGTCGCCTTTGCCGCCCGCAACGATTGCGCCTGCATGGCCCATGCGGCGTCCGGGAGGGGCGGTGCGGCCTGCAATAAAGCCGGCTGTTGGCTTCCAGCGGCCCGCTTTGCGTTCATCCGCAAGGAACTGCGCGGCTTCTTCTTCGGCGCTCCCGCCAATCTCGCCGATCATGATGATCGAGGTGGTTTCGGGGTCAGCAAGGAACATTTCCAGCACGTCGATGTGTTCTGTCCCCTTGATCGGGTCGCCGCCGATGCCCACAGCCGTGGACTGGCCAAGGCCAATGTCGGTTGTCTGCTTCACGGCTTCATAGGTCAGCGTGCCGGAACGGGACACAACCCCGACTGACCCGCGCTTGTGGATCGCGCCGGGCATGATGCCGATCTTGCAGGCGTCAGGCGTGATCACGCCGGGGCAGTTTGGCCCGATCAGGCGGGATTTCGACCCTTCCAGCGCGCGCTTGACGCGCATCATGTCCAGAACCGGAATACCTTCGGTGATGCAGCAGATGAACGGAATTTCCGCATCGACCGCTTCAAGGATTGAATCCGCGGCAAAGGGTGGCGGCACATAGATCACGGTCGCATCCGCGCCGGTTTTTTCCACGGCCTCGTGGCAGGAGTTGAACACCGGCAGGTCAAGGTGGGTCATCCCGCCCTTGCCCGGTGTCACGCCACCGACCATCTGCGTGCCATAGGCAATCGCTTGTTCGGTGTGAAACGTCCCCTGCGAGCCGGTAAGACCCTGACAGATGACTTTGGTGTTTTCGTCGATGAGAATGGCCATGGTGTTATCCTTTCACCGCTTTGACGATTTTCTGAGCACCGTCTTTCAGGTCGTCAGCGGCGATCACGTCCACGTCGGAATTGTTGATGATGGCTTTGCCCTCTTCCACTTTCGTGCCTTCAAGGCGCACGACCAGCGGCACTTTCAGGCCGACTTCTTTCACCGCGGCGATCACGCCCTCGGCGATGACGTCGCAGCGCATGATGCCGCCAAAGATGTTCACAAGGATGCCTTTGACGTTGGGGTCGGATGTGATGATCTTGAAGGCTTCGGTCACCTTTTCCTTGGTCGCGCCGCCGCCTACATCGAGGAAGTTGGCAGGTTCTGCGCCATAAAGTTTGATGATGTCCATCGTCGCCATCGCCAGACCCGCGCCGTTGACCATGCAGCCAATTTCACCATCCAATGCGATGTAGTTCAGATCGAATTTCGACGCGGCGAGTTCCTTGGGATCTTCCTCGGTCTCGTCGCGCAGGGCGGCCACATCGGCGTGGCGGTAAACGGCGTTGCCGTCGAACGATACCTTGGCATCCAGCACCTTGAGGTCACCCTTGTCGGTGACGATCAGCGGGTTGATTTCCAGCATCTCCATGTCTTTTTCGGTGAATGCCTTGTAAAGCAGGCCCATCAGGTTGACGCATTGTTTCACCTGTTGACCGGTGAGGCCGAGGGCAAATGCAACACGGCGACCATGGAACGGCTGGTAGCCTGTCGCGGGATCAACGGTGAAATTCAGGATTTTTTCAGGCGTCTTGGCGGCGACTTCTTCGATGTCCATCCCGCCCTCGGTCGAGCAGACAAAACCGATGCGGCTGGTTGCGCGATCCACCAGCAGGGCGAGGTAAAGTTCGGTTTCAATGCCCGATCCATCCTCGATATAGATGCGGTTGACGACCTTGCCCGCGGGGCCGGTCTGGTGCGTGACCAGGGTGCGGCCCAGCATTTTCTTGGCTTCCTGTGCGGCTTCTTCCACGGATTTGGTCAGGCGCACGCCGCCCGCTTCACCGGCGTCGGCCTCTTTGAACTTGCCCTTGCCGCGGCCACCTGCGTGGATCTGCGCCTTGACCACCCAAAGGGGTCCGTCCATTTCGCCAGCGGCGGTTTTCGCCTGTTCGGCGCGCAAAACGGCGCGTCCATCGCTGACCGGAGCGCCATAAGAGCGCAGCAGCGCCTTGGCCTGATATTCGTGGATATTCATGTTCGTCCCTCGTTTGCCAGTGGCTTTGGCTCTTTCAAACACACTATGGGGGCCTAAAACATGACTATTTTGACAACAGGGGCAAAAACCCGACATTTGTGATCACACTCGCAAAACGTGTGATCACAAAATTGGAAATGTCGCGAACTGTGATGATTCGGTCGTAGGGGTGGCGCACAAAAAAGGGCGCCCGGATGGGGCGCCCCGATTTCAGATGGGTTGGATCGTATTACGCAAGCGAACTGTCGATACCAACGCAGGCTTCGACAAGGCCTTTCACGGCGTCGACAGATTTGTCGAACATCGCCTGTTCGTCTTTGTTCATCTTGATCTCGACGACGCGCTCGATGCCGCCGGCACCAATCACAGTTGGCACGCCGACGTAGAAGCCGTTCAAGCCATAAGCACCGTCAACGTGGGCCGCACAAGGCAGCAGGCGTTTTTGGTCTTTCAGATAGGCTTCGGCCATTTCGATGGCGGATGTGGCAGGCGCATAGAAGGCGGAACCGGTTTTCAGCAGGCCAACGATTTCGGCGCCACCATCACGGGTGCGTTGCACGATGGCGTCCAGTTTTTCCTGCGTGGTCCAGCCCATATCGACCAGATCGGGCAGGGGGATACCGGCAACCGTGGAATAACGGGTCAGCGGGACCATCGTGTCGCCGTGGCCACCCAGCACAAAGGCTGTGACATCGCGCATCGACACGTCGAATTCTTCGGCGAGGAAGTGACGGAAGCGCGCGCTATCCAGCACGCCCGCCATGCCGCAAACCATGTTGTGGGGCAGGCCGGAAAATTCTCGCAGCGCCCAGACCATCGCATCAAGCGGGTTGGTGATGCAGATCACGAATGCATTGGGCGCGTGTTTGGCAATGCCTTCGCCCACGGATTTCATGACCTTGAGGTTGATGCCCAGCAGGTCGTCGCGCGACATGCCCGGCTTGCGCGCCACACCCGCGGTGACGATGCAGACGTCGGCACCTGCAATGTCGGCGTAATCGGATGTGCCCGACATCGCGGCATCAAACCCTTCGGCGGGGCCGGATTCGGCGATATCCAATGCCTTGCCCTGTGGCAGGCCATCAGCGATGTCGAACATGACAACATCACCCAGTTCCTTGACAGCTGCGAGGTGGGCAAGCGTGCCCCCGATATTCCCTGCGCCGATAAGCGCGATCTTTGCTCTGGCCATTTTGAAAGGTCCTTTGTCCGTTCGAGATTTGGTCGCCGATTGCTAATCCTTTCCAAGACATCGCGCAAGGTCGCTGCGCTGCGGCATAGCGCAGGCCATTGTTTGCAGGGGAATGTTTGCGTAAGTCTTTGCGCAAATCGGGGTTGGATTGGGCGTGGCGCAGCTGTGGCACCAATGATTCCCATGCGAAAGGCCACAACGTGGACGGAACCTATTTCTGGACATTGGCGGTGATTGCTGCGGTCTGCACCGGTCTGTCCAAGGGCGGATTGCCGGCGATGTCAATGCTGTCGGTGCCTGTTCTGTCGCTGGCAATTTCGCCCGTGACGGCAGCGGGCCTGCTGCTGCCTGTCTATCTCTTTTCGGATATTTTTGGTGTTCTGGCCTACCGTCACGAGTTTCGCCGCGACCTGCTCAAGATCACGGCGGTGGGGATGCTGATTGGCGGCGCGATTGGCTGGGCGACCGCGACGGTGGTTTCGGAAAATCTGGTGCGGGTGCTGATCGGGGTGATCGGCGCGACATTTGCCGTGAACCTGTTGTTGCGCCCGACCGGCGCCGTTGCCCCGCGCCCTGCCACATGGGGGCGGGGCGTGTTCTGGACAACCATTGCAGGGTTCACCAGTTTCGTGAGCCACGCCGGCGCGCCCCCCTGGCAGATCTGGCTGATGCCGATGAAGCTGACAAAGATGGCCTTTGCGGGCACGACGACCATGGCGTTCGCGATGATGAACGTATCAAAGATCGTGCCCTACTATTATCTGGGCCAGTTTGATCCGCAAAACCTGCGCGTGGCGGGGATGCTTTTGATCCCAGCAGTTGTGGGTGTTTACATCGGCTACCGGCTGACGCGCCTGTTGCCGGACAGGGTGTTTTTCGGGTTTGTGACCTGGGCGCTTTTGGGTGTGTCGATCAAGCTGATCTGGGATGGCGCATTGGCCTAGGCAGGCGCGTCCGTGTTGGGCAACCCTTCGGCCATCACCTGAAACGCCTGTCCTGACGCGACCATGCAGGTCAACCCGCCAGCCGCCGTGACGGTGATCGTCCAACTGCCCGTATCAAGCGAGGCAAACACCTCGACCACTGTATTGTTGGCGCCGACACCGATGGACTGGCGGCTTTCGCCATACCCTTCGGCAAGGCGCTGCACGACAACATCATGGGGTGCGCAGTTGCCCGATTGCGCGACGGCTTGCGTCGCCATGAAGGCCAGTGTTGTTACGCCCAGCGTCATTTTCAGAAAAGTGCGTGTCATGGCAGTGCCTTTCGGTGCGTTTCATCGTCTTGCCACAACCCTGCCGCCTGTTTCCTTAAATATGGTTAACAACCCTTAACGATGGGTGTTGCGCTGCGTTGCGGCATTTTCTCGGTTGAATGATCTGCGAATTTCTGGCCTGTTCCGCGCAACATTGTTGCGAGGAAGATTCGATGACCCAACGCCCCACACGGTCCGCCCTTTATATTCCCGGTTCAAAGGAACGTGCCCTGGACAAGGCGCGCGGGTTGGCGACCGATGTGATCCTGTTCGACCTCGAGGATGCAGTGGCCGTTGACGAAAAGGAAAACGCCCGCGCCACGCTGGCAGCGGAACTGGCCAAGGGCGGCTATGGCAACCGGATGCGGATCGTGCGGATCAACGCGCTGGACACGCCGTGGGGCAAGGATGATGCCGCTGCCGTGGCGCAGATGGATTGCGATGCGGTGCTGCTGCCCAAGGTGGACGGGCCGGATGACATCAAAGCCCTTGCTGCGTTGTTGGACCTGCCGATCTGGGCGATGATGGAAAGCCCCTTGGGCATTCTGAACGCCGCCGCAATCGCCGCGCACACCCGCGTGCAGGGGTTTGTGCTGGGCACCAACGATTTGGCCAAGGATTTGAACACGCGCTCGGTTGCCAACCGCGAACCGCTGCTGATGTCGTTGCAGATGTGCCTGTTGGCGGCGCGTGCGCACGGCGTTGTGGCGCTGGACGGTGTTTACAATGCCTTCAAGGATGACGCGGGATTGCGCGCCGAATGCGAGCAGGGCCGCGACATGGGCTTTGACGGCAAGACGCTGATCCACCCAGCGCAACTGGCCATCGCCAACGCCGCCTTCGCCCCGACCGAGGCCGAGATTGATCTGGCCAACCGCCAGATCGCCGCGTTTGATGCGGCCGAGGCCGAAGGGCAGGGCGTTGCCGTTGTGGATGGCAAGATCGTCGAGAACTTGCATATCGTCACCGCCCGCGCGACCTTGGCCAAAGCAAAGGCAATCACGGAAATGGGTGCATCATGATTTGGCTGATTTTGGGACTGGCACTGTGGTCGGGCGTTCACCTGTTCAAGCGGATCGCGCCAGAGCGGCGCGCTGCAATGGGCGACAAGGCCAAGGGGCCGATTGCGCTGGCGCTGGTCGCAAGTATCGTTCTGATGGTGATCGGTTATCGCGGATGGGATGTTGAAACCTTTTACTGGGGTCGCTCGCCCGCGATGACGGGTATCAACAACTTGTTGATGTTGCTGGCGTTTTATCTGTTTGCAGCCTCTGGCAAAGGCACACGTATCACCCGCGCGATCCGCCACCCGCAGTTGACGGCGGTGATCGTCTGGTCGGGCGCGCATCTGCTGGTGAACGGCGATGCGCCGTCCTTTGTGCTGTTTGGTGGTTTGGCCATCTGGGCCGTTGTGGAAATGATCGTGATCAATCGTGCTCAAGGGCCGCGCGGCGCCTATCACGCCCCGCCCGTCAAATCCGAGGTGATTGCCGTGGTGGCGACCCTTGTCGTATTCGCAATCGTGTCGGCCATCCACATCTGGCTTGGCTACAACCCGTTTGGATAACCCATGCAAATCTACCGCTTTCTGACCGAAGACGACACATCGGCGTTCTGCCACAAGGTATCTGATGCCCTGTCCAAAGGCTGGGTGCTTTATGGCGATCCGCAATACACATTCGATCAGGCCAACGGCGTATTGCGCTGCGGGCAGGCCGTGGTGAAAGACGTGGACACGCCCTATTCCCCCGACATGAAGCTGGGCCAGCAATGACCAAGACGAATGCGGGCCGTTTCTTCGAGGATTACGCCGTTGGCGATGTGATCACCCATGCGGTGCCGCGCACGGTGGGGGCGGGTGAGCGCGCGCTTTATCACGCGCTTTATCCGGCGCGCCATGCGGTTTGTTCGTCCGATCAGTTTGCCCAAAGTTGCGGATTGCCAGCCAGCCCGCTGGACGATCTGGCAGCATTTCATGTGATTTTCGGGAAAACCGTGCCGGATGTGTCGCTGAATGCGGTCGCCAATCTGGGTTACGGCGACGGGCGCTGGCATCGGCCCGTCTGGCCCGGCGATACGCTGCGATCTGAATCGCAAGTGATTGGAGTCAAACAGAACTCCAACGGCAAGACCGGGGTTGTCTGGGTGCGCACGCGCGGGCTGAACCAACGTGATGAACTGGTCATGGACTATGTGCGCTGGGTGATGGTGCGCAAAGGTGATCTGGATGCGCCCGCGCCCGAAACAGTCGTGCCGGCCCTTGCACCGGTGGTGGACCCTGCGACTTTGGTGATCCCGCAGGGCCTTGATTTCAGGGGTTATGATTTCGCGCTGGCAGGCGAGCCGCATCGCTGGGGCGATTATCAGGTGGGCGAGGTGATCGACCACGTGGATGGCGTGACCATTGAAGAAGCCGAACATATGCTGGCCACCCGCCTGTGGCAAAACACCGCCAAGGTGCATTTCGACGCGACCAACCGGGCGGACGGCAAGCGGTTGATCTATGGCGGGCATGTGATGTCGCTGGCGCGCGCGTTGTCATTCAACGGGCTGGCGAATGCACAGATGATTGTCGGGCTGAACGGCGGCGCCCATGCGAACCCCTGTTTCGCAGGCGATACCCTGCGGGCCTGGAGCGAGGTGCTGGATCACGCGGAAACGGATGCCCCCGGTGTTGGTGCGATCCGCCTGCGTCTGGTGGCGACAAAGGGTGCGGCGGGCGTGTTGCGGGGCGAGGATGGGAAATACCACCCCGATGTGCTGCTTGATCTGGATTATTGGGCGTTAATGCCAACTTAGGCGTTGATTTTCTGCATCACTTTTGGCGCACGGGCCAGTTTGCCCAGCGTCAGATTGACGCTGGGCGGCGGTTGACTCTAGATAGCTTCACGCAACCACGAACAGGTAAAGCATGACCGACAACACCGAAAAATCACCAAAGTCTTACGGTGTTGCTGTCACGCTTTGTGGCATTTTCGGGGTGATGGGCATCCACCATTTCTACCTCGAGGATTATCTGCACGGCATCGCCGACCTTGCGCTTTTTGTGCTGGCTATCTGGCTTTTCACACAGGGCAACGATGGCATGGCCGTGCTGGTCTTGCTGGTGGATGCGCTGCATTCGGTTATCATTTTTTATTACTTGATCATCGAAAAATGGCGTGACGGGCAGGGACGCCCGATCAGGCTCTAAAAAAACAACAACAATGACAGTGAAAGAGGGAACACCCCAATGACGATGAATGAAAATGGCGCACCACTGGGTGCCGTAAGTGACAAGAAATTCGTGCCGGCCGTGCTGCTGTGCTTCTTTCTGGGCGGTTTTGGTATCCATCGCTTTTACCTTGGCAAGGTCGGCACCGGCATCCTGATGCTGCTGACCCTTGGCGGTCTGGGCATCTGGACGATCATCGACTTCGTGCGCCTGATCATCGGCTCGCTTGGTGACAAAGATGGCCTGCCACTCCAGCGCTAAGACATTCGCCGGCGGGCTGTGATCAAGCGGTCACAGGTTCCCGCGGCATGCAATAGCGATCCAGACCGGCCAGTCGGAGCGGTCTGGATCATTGGCGGGCATGCGGGACAAACCCGTCATTGGTTTCAATGCACCCAATGACGGTAGCATCAGGTAGTGGATTACCTTGAAGTATAGCAACGTCACGCCTGTGTGAGGCTCCAATTGCGCTAGCCACTTCTAGACCCCAAATTGCTGGCCAGAGTTGGGGATCAACAAAAATCACCTGTAAATGTGGCGATCAGGTGAAAACATGACAGACAAACCCCGAATTTCAAGAAGCTCCAGAAGGTCAGGTTGCGACTGAAGATCACCTTTCGCAAAGGTCTTGGCTGGGGTGGTCTGTCGGGAATAGGAACACGCGGTCGTGTTGGATGCACAAACCTGTTGCTTCAGTCGACCGTAGTCCGTGCATCAACGGCCCCGGGTCCAAATCCCAAACGCCTGCCCAAACATCGAGGCGCGTTTGGGAGCAACCCTCGGATTGCCGCGATACTGCTTGAATCGTAAAAAGTATCTTAGCGTCATGAAAGCACTACATTCCGGGGCGGGGAAGCTATGGACAGTTATATTGCGGAAATGGATGACACGAACCGCATTGCTGCTGTTTGGGTCACAACGAAAACGGCGCGTGGCCCAAGCGTTTTTGATCTCGGAAAGCACATTTTTGATCCTCGACAACCTGCCGAGTTTTCAGGCGCGCCTCAAAAAAGAGATAGTCAGGTG
The DNA here is from genome assembly GCF_042466115.1 of Octadecabacter sp. R77987. Lineage (NCBI taxonomy): Bacteria > Pseudomonadati > Pseudomonadota > Alphaproteobacteria > Rhodobacterales > Roseobacteraceae > Octadecabacter > Octadecabacter sp. R77987. The sequence continues at coordinate 2,633,173 of NZ_JAXHBQ010000001.1, forward strand.
GCTGGATGCCAACAACCAGAGAAGCTAGCTTTTTCGTGTGATGCCGCAGACCGGAAACCAGCGGGCATAGCCGCAGACCAGTAAAAGCAGGATCTCTTTTCTGCCGCACTTTACAGGGCTATGCCCAGGCAGGCGCCGGATACATTTTTTACAAAACCTTCACTTTGCGCCGATCTATATTTCAATTATTCATGAAGTATGGATAAACTGATTCCCGACCGACTTTCGACGCTTGGCCATCCGCAACGGCTCGCTGTGTTCCGTCTTCTCATGCGGCGCTACCCAGACCGCGTTCCTGCGACGGAACTCGCCAATGCGCTGGACCTCAAGCCCAATACTTTGTCCAGCTATGTGTCCGCGCTGATGCAGGCGGGTCTGATCAGCCAAGAACGGGTCGGCACATCGCTGCGCTACGCGGTGGATATGAAGGCGACGCAAGCGACGATTGGGTTCCTTCTTCACGACTGTTGTCGGGGGCGACCCGAAATTTGTTCTCCTTTCTCCAATCATGCCTCGCACGGGATTTCTGAAATGACGGATCAAAAATTCAATGTCTTGTTCATCTGCACGGGCAATTCTGCCCGCTCAATCTTTGCCGAAGCCATTCTGCGCGACCTTTCGCCGGACCGGTTCAATGTCTATTCCGCAGGCACCAAGCCGAAATCAGAGCTAAACCCCTTCGCGCTCGAGGTGTTAAAGAATAACGGCCATGACGTGTCGGAATTGCGGGCCAAGAACATCGGGGAGTTTCAGACCGAAGATGCGCCGCCCCTTGATTTTGTCTTTACCGTTTGTGATCAGGCCGCCAACGAAGAATGCCCCGCGTGGCAGGGTCAGACCATCAGCGCCCACTGGGGTCTGCCTGATCCGGTCAAGGTGCAGGGCACGGATGCTGAAAAAAGCCTTGCGTTCCGTCAAACTTACGGCGCGTTGCGCAACCGCATGACGGGGTTTACCGCCCTGCCGATTGCGTCACTTGATCGCATTTCCCTGCAAAAGGCCGTGGATGACATCGGCCAAATCAAAGACAAAGGATAACCTCATGACCGTCTACGCCCTGAACGGCCTTGGCCGGATTGGTAAGCTTGCGCTGAAACCCCTTTTGGCGCGCGGGGCAAAGATCGCGTGGATCAACGACGCAGTGGGTGATCCCGAAATGCACGCGCATCTGCTGGAGTTTGATACGGTGCACGGTCGCTGGGGCGCCGAATTTGCCCATGACGATGACAGCGTAACCGTTGATGGCACCCGCCTGCCGTTTATCGGGACACGTGACATTGCCGACCTGCCGTTGGACGGTGTCGATGTGGTGATCGACTGCACGGGCGTGTTCAAGTCCGAAGCAAAACTTGCGCCCTATTTTGATGCGGGCGTCAAAAAGGTTGTGGTGTCCGTGCCGGTAAAAGACGGCGATGCGGCCAATATCGTCTTTGGCGTCAATCACGACATCTATGATCCGGCGCGCCATAACATCGTCACCGCCGCCAGTTGCACGACAAACTGTCTGGCCCCCGTGGTCAAGGTGATCCACGAAAACCTGGGCGTTAAACATGGATCAATCACCACGATCCATGATGTGACGAACACGCAGACCATCGTTGACCGCCCCGCCAAGGATTTGCGCCGTGCGCGCTCGGCGCTCAACTCCCTCATCCCGACGACGACCGGCAGTGCGACGGCGATCACGCTGATCTACCCGGAACTGAAAGGACGTTTGAACGGCCATGCGGTGCGAGTGCCGTTGCTGAATGCATCGCTGACTGATTGTGTGTTCGAGGTTGAGCACGCGACGACGGCGGAAGAGGTGAATGCCTTCTTCAAAGCGGCGTCCGAGGGTGAATTGAACGGCATTCTTGGCTATGAGGAACGCCCGCTGGTGTCGACGGATTACACCAACGATGAACGCTCAAGCATCGTGGATGCGCTATCAACCATGGTGATCAACGGCACGCAGGTCAAAATCTACGCGTGGTATGACAATGAAATGGGCTATGCGCACCGTCTGGTGGATGTGGCGTTCATGGTGGGGGAAAGCCTGTGACCACGGCGCGCCCCGAGGGCCTGTCGGCCTACATCGCCGTCACAGCCGCCTATTGGGCGTTCATGCTGACGGACGGGGCGCTACGGATGTTGGTGCTGTTGCACTTTCACACGCTGGGTTTTTCGCCCGTGCAGCTGGCCTATCTGTTTGTGCTCTACGAAATCGCAGGCGTGGTGACGAACCTGTGCGCTGGTTGGATCGCGGCGCGGTTCGGGCTGACATCGACGCTTTATGCGGGCTTGGGGTTGCAAGTGCTGGCGCTGGTCGCCTTGGCGCAGCTTAACCCCGCGTGGGCCGTTGGTGCGTCGGTGGTGTTTGTGATGTTGGTGCAAGGGGCAAGCGGCGTCGCCAAAGACCTTGCCAAGATGTCGTCCAAATCGGCGGTCAAACTGCTGGCGCCAGCGGGTGATGGGGGATTGTTCCGCTGGGTCGCCCTGCTGACGGGATCCAAGAACATGGTCAAAGGCGTGGGGTTTCTGCTGGGTGCCGCGCTACTGGCAACAGTGGGCTTTGTTGGTGCGGTGCTGGGAATGGCCGCCGTTTTGGCGGTGATCCTGATCGCCGTGCTGGCGTTCATGCCAGCGGGTCTTCCCAAAGGCCGCAAAGACGCAAAATTCTCCGAAGTCTTTTCCAAATCGCCCAACGTCAACTGGCTTAGCGCGGCAAGGGTCGTTCTGTTCGGGGCACGCGATGTCTGGTTCGTGGTCGGTATTCCGATCTATTTCTACGCAGTCTTGTCGGACGGCACGACCGCAGGCAATCGCACGGCGTTCTTTCTGATCGGGACATTCATGGCGGTGTGGGTCATTCTTTACGGATTGGTGCAGGCCAACGCCCCACGTATCCTGCACGCCAAATCGCGCCCCACCTCTGAATTGATTATGGCGGCACGCGGTTGGGCACTCGCGCTTGCGGTGGTGCCGGCGGTTCTGGCCGTGGCGGCTTTGGTTGCCAATGGTCCGCAGGGCTGGCTGACGTTCAGCGTCGTCGCGGGCCTGTTGGTGTTCGGGGCTTTGTTTGCGGTGAATTCCTCGCTCCATTCCTTTCTGATCCTGTCCTTCACCAAGGCGGAGCGCGTCACCATGGACGTTGGGTTCTATTACATGGCCAACGCGACTGGGCGCTTGATCGGAACGCTCGCGTCGGGCTTGAGCTATCAAGCCGGGGGGCTGCCCTTGATGCTTGGGATCGCCGCGGGAATGGTCGCATTGTCCGCCGCCGCGGTGAGTTTCTTGATACCTGAAGACCGGCAAGCGGCATGACGCATCTTGCGACACTTGGCGGGGCGCGGCTGTCGTCTTTGTGTGTCTGACGTCAGCGCTTATGGGTCCAAATAGGGCGATTTCACCTGATCTATCGCAAGAATCCTTCTGTGGACCTGTTTGGTCCACCGGCCCCTTGGCTACGCCCGGTCCGTGCGCCGGATTTGTGATCACGGAAAACAATTGTGTGATCACAAGCCACACTTTTCTGCATAACCGCGTCAAATTTCCGCATATAGTGTGTCCGGCCCACCGTGACTCTTGCGAAAAACTTTGCCACAACAGGCCCAAGCAATGCCCCGCTTTGATCGGGGCCCGCAAAGAAGGAGCCTGACATGGCCGATGTGAACCGTGGCAATCGCCCGCTTTCACCGCACCTGACGATCTACCGCCCGCAACTGACGTCGATGACCTCGATCCTGACGCGGATCACAGGGAACGCGCTGATCGTCGGCGCGCTGCTGGTGGTCTGGTGGTTCATCGCCGCCGCCACGGGCGAGGCCGCGTTCAACCGTGCCAATGCCGTGATCACAAGCTGGTTCGGTGATCTTGTCATGCTCGGGTCGGTCTTTGCGATCTGGTATCACACTCTGGCCGGTATCCGGCACCTGATCTGGGACAGTGGCCGGATGCTTGAAATCGAAAAGGCCGAATTGCTGGGCCAGATCATCATTATCGTGTCGGTCCTGTTGACCGTTTTCACCGTTGTCGTGTTGTAGGGGGCTGCCATGAGATTTCTGACTGATCGCAAACGCGCCACCGGCCTTGGGTCCGCGAAAACCGGCACCGAACACCACTGGCACATGATGGTGACATCTGTGGCGCTGATCGGGTTGATCCCGCTGTTTGTCTTCACCTTTGGTTATATCCTTGGCGCGCCCTATGCCGACGTCATCGCCTATTACCAGCGCCCGTTCCCGGCCATTGTCGCCATCCTGACTTTGCTGGTCGGCTTCCTGCATTTCCGCGGCGGGGTGCAGACCCTGATCGAGGACTACGTGCACGGGTTCGCCCGCAAGGCCCTGATCATCGCGATGATCTGCCTGTCCTACACTGCTGCCGCCGTTGGTATTTTCGCCATCGTGCGCATCGCACTTTAATCCGCCGGAGCGTTTGAAAATGGCTGAATACGAATACGAGACCCATGAATATGACGTTGTGGTTGTCGGGGCTGGTGGTGCCGGTCTGCGCGCGACCCTTGGCATGGCCGAACAGGGGTTGCGCACCGCCTGCGTGACCAAGGTTTTCCCGACCCGTTCGCATACCGTTGCTGCGCAGGGTGGCATCGCTGCCTCGCTGTCCAACATGGGCCCCGATCACTGGCAGTGGCACATGTATGACACCGTCAAAGGCTCGGACTGGCTGGGTGATACGGATGCGATGGAATACCTTGCCCGCGAAGCCCCAAAGGCGGTTTACGAGCTGGAACACTACGGCGTGCCGTTTTCGCGCACCGAAGAGGGCAAGATTTACCAGCGCCCTTTTGGTGGCCACACCACCGAATTTGGCGAAGGCCCTGCCGTGCAGCGCACCTGTGCCGCCGCCGACCGCACAGGCCACGCTATTTTGCACACGCTTTATGGCCAGTCGCTGAAACAGCAGGCCGAGTTTTTCATCGAATACTTCGCCATTGATCTGATCATGTCCGACGATGGTCAGTGTCAGGGTGTCGTCTGCTGGAAGCTGGACGACGGCACGATGCACGTCTTTAACGCAAAGATGGTCGTGCTAGCCACGGGTGGTTATGGCCGCGCCTATTTCAGTGCCACATCGGCCCATACCTGCACCGGTGATGGTGGCGGGATGGTCGCGCGCGCAGGTCTGCCGCTTCAGGATATGGAGTTCGTGCAGTTCCACCCCACCGGCATTTACGGCGCGGGCTGCCTGATCACCGAAGGTGCGCGCGGCGAGGGCGGTTATCTGACCAATTCCGAGGGCGAGCGGTTCATGGAGCGCTATGCCCCGAACTACAAAGACCTTGCCCCGCGCGATTACGTGTCGCGCTGCATGACCATGGAAATCCGCGAAGGGCGCGGTGTTGGGGCCGAAGGGGATCATATTCACCTCAACCTCAACCACCTGCCACCCGAAGCGCTGAACCTGCGTTTGCCCGGCATTTCCGAAAGCGCCAAGATTTTCGCGGGCGTTGACGTGACCAAGGAACCGATCCCCGTGCTGCCCACGGTGCACTACAACATGGGCGGTATCCCGACGAATTATCACGGTGAGGTGCTGAACCCGACCGCCAAAGACCCCAACGCCGTTGTCCCCGGTTTGATGGCCGTGGGCGAGGCGGGTTGTGCATCGGTGCACGGTGCGAACCGTCTTGGTTCGAACTCGCTGATTGATCTGGTGGTGTTTGGCCGTGCGGCGGCGATCCGTGCCGGTTCTGTCGTGGACGCCGATGCGCCCAACCCGACCCTGAACAAGGCCAGCGTTGACGCGGCATTTGACCGGTTTGACGGGCTGCGCCATGCGGACGGCAGCACGCCAACCGCCGATCTGCGCCTTGAAATGCAAAAGGCGATGCAGGCCGATGCGGCCGTGTTCCGCACTGACAAGACCCTGAAGGCAGGCGTCAAGGAAATGACCGCAATCGCCGGCAAGATGAATGATATCAAGGTTACTGACCGTTCGCTGGTCTGGAACTCGGATCTGATGGAAACTCTGGAGCTGACAAACCTGATGCCCAACGCGCTGGCGACAATCGTCGGCGCCGAGGCGCGCAAGGAAAGCCGCGGTGCCCACGCCCACGAGGATTACCCGACCCGCGACGACGAAAAATGGCGCGTCCACACGATCAGCCGTATCGACGGTGCCAAGGTCAAGCTGACGCATCGCCCCGTCATCACCAAACCACTGACCACAGAAAAGCAGGGCGGGATCAGCCAGAAAAAGATCGCCCCGAAAGAGCGGACATTCTGATGCGGATTGCCCTCATCCTGCCGATTGCTCTCCTTGCCGCCTGTGGCCCGCAACCGCCGATGGACCCACAGCGGGCGGCGGAAATCTGCGACGAACAGGCCCGCGCGGCGCAGGGGCCTACAGGGCGGGTGACGGTTGGCGTAAACTCCAACTCAGGGCCAAGCACCGACGTCGAGATCGGGCTAAGCAGCGATTTTCTGTCGGGGCGTGACCCGCTTGAAGTGTATCGGTCCTGCGTTTTTCAAAAGACGGGCGCAGAGCCGGTCCGTCCACCCAACCTGCGATAAAGGGAACGTATTATGAAACCTGCCATCATCCTTGCCGCCATCGCCCTGACCACCGTCACTGCCTGTGACATCGCGCTAAGCGAAGATCCGGCACGCGAAACCGCCAAATCTGTCGTGCGCCCGATTGTGGCCGACACCGTGCCCGGCCCTGCAGGCGTGGTGCTGACAGATTGCATCATCGACAACGCCAGCGACACCGAACTTGTCAATCTGGCGGGTGCGGCGGTTACGGGCGTTGAACCCAACACGATCACGCTTGTGTCCAATATCCTGCAACGCCCCGAAACCGTGGCCTGCGCCACATCGAGCCTTGCCGGATGACAACCCAGCCCAAGTCATCATTGCCTGAACAGGGCGCGCCGGTCGACCAGACCGCGCGCCATCAGGAGAAGATCGACAAATGGGCGCAGGTGCAGATCAACCGGTTCCGCAAGGCCGTCAAAGGTGTGCATCCGCGCAGCTGCCCGATCTGCGATTACCATGGCAGCTTTGTCGCCTTTGGCCAGCCACCGCGCTATGACGCGCGCTGCGGCAGTTGCGGATCGCTGGAACGGCACCGCCTGTTCGTGCTGTTTTGCGCGCGCACGGGCTTTTTCGGCCCCGATCATGCCGTGTTGCATTTCGCGCCCGAACATCTGCTGTCCCTGCGCATCAAGGACGTGGTGGCGCAGTATGAAACGGCGGACCTGAGCGAAAGCCGCAACGTGACCCACCGCATCAATATCGAGGACACGGGCCTGCCCGATGCCAGCTATGACCGGATCGTGTGCAATCACGTGCTGGAACACGTCGATGATACAGCCGCACTGGGCGAGTTTTTCCGCCTGCTGAAACCGGGTGGCCGCGCGATCCTGTCGACGCCGATCTGCGAAGGCTGGGCCGAAACCTATGAAAATGACGCCGTTGAAACCCCCGCCGACAGGCTGGTCCATTTCGGACAGGCCGATCACGTGCGTTTTTATGGCCGCGATCTACGCGACCGTATCCGTGCTGCCGGTTTCGAGTTGGAAGAATTTACGGCCCGGGAACCCGATGTGCTGACCTATGGTCTGATGCGCGGCGAAACCCTTTTTGTTGTAACCCGCCCGGACGGGGCCAAGACATGACCCAAACAGGAGCCTTCCCGAATGGTTGAATTTACGCTTCCCAAAAATTCCCGCATGACCAGCGGCAAGACATGGCCCAAACCAGCGGGTGCCAAGAACCTGCGCAAGGTGCAGATTTACCGCTGGAACCCCGATGACGGGCAGAATCCGCGTCTGGACACCTATTTCGTGGATATGGACACCTGCGGCCCGATGGTTCTGGACGCGCTGATCAAGATCAAGAACGAGATTGACCCGACCCTGACGTTCCGTCGGTCCTGCCGCGAGGGGATTTGCGGATCATGTGCGATGAACATCGACGGGATCAACACGCTGGCCTGCATCTATGGCATGGATGACGTAAAGGGCGATGTGAAAATCTATCCGCTGCCGCATATGCCCGTGGTCAAGGATCTGATCCCCGACCTGACCCATTTCTATGCCCAGCACGCCAGCATCATGCCGTGGCTGGAAACCAAGACGAACCGCCCCGCCAAGGAATGGAAGCAGTCGATCAAGGATCGTGAAAAGCTGGACGGGCTTTATGAATGCGTGATGTGCGCCTGCTGTTCCACATCCTGTCCGTCCTATTGGTGGAACAGCGATCGCTACCTCGGGCCAGCCGCGTTGTTGCATGCCTATCGCTGGATCATCGACAGCCGCGACGAAGCCACGGGCGAACGTCTGGACGATCTGGAAGACCCGTTCAAGCTGTATCGGTGCCACACGATCATGAACTGCACCAAGACCTGCCCCAAAGGTTTGAACCCCGCCAAGGCGATCGCCAGCATCAAAAAGATGATGGTCGAACGTGTCGTTTAGGACGCCGCAACGCCCGTCAGGAATGCAGCGATCGCATCAATGCCTGCGCCCATGTCATCGGCGCGGGCGTATTCGTCGGGGTGGTGGCTAAGGCCCGCCTTGCAGCGCACAAACAGCATCGCAATCGGGCAAGTGCCGGCCATGGCCGAGGCATCATGCGTTGCCCCAGACGCAAGCGATATCGCTTGCGGACCAGCCCCCTGCAACAGCGCACGGGTAAGCGCCGCATCGCAACTGACAGCGGGTTGCTGATAGGTGCGCGTCATATCAAATGTCGTGCCGGACTCGGCGGCGATTTGGTGGCCCAAGTCGCGCATCAAATCCGAAAACGCCGCGCGCGCGCCATCATCGACCGAGCGGACCTCAAGCGGGAACTGCGCCACATTCGGGATCGCGTTCACCGCATCCGGCAGAACGCGGATCGTGCCGACAGTGGCGCGGGTGGCGTTGGTTTTGCCCGCACGATCCGACACTGCCGCGATGAATTGGGATGCGGCAACAAGCGCATCGCGCCGCCCGGCCATCGGAACCGTGCCCGCATGTCCCGTTTCGCCTGTGAAGCGCACCGCGTTGCGTTCGATCCCGCAAATGCCCGTCACTACGCCCAAGGGCAGGTCTGCCGTTTCCAGAACCGGGCCTTGTTCGATGTGCGCCTCAAGATAACCAAGGATACCGGCGGGATCGCGGTGCAGGCCCGCAATGTCATCCGGCGCGCCGCCGAAATCCGCAAGGGCCTGTGCAAGGGTCACACCATCCTGATCAACCAGTGCCAGATCGTCCGTGTCAAAGGTGCCGGCCAGCGCCCGTGGCCCCATCAGCGCGGTGGGAAAGCGCACGCCTTCCTCGTCAGCAAAGGTAAGGATTTCGACAGCGAAGGGCAGGGCGATACCTTTGGCCTGCAGCTTTTCCAGCGCAAGACAGCCCAGGGCGATGCCCATAATGCCGTCGTATCGCCCGCCCTGACGCACGGAATCCTGATGTGATCCGATCAGCAGGGTCTTGGCATTTTCCGGACCGTCCAACCGTCCGATCAGCGTGCCCGCAGCGTCCATCCGCACCTCTAACCCAGCCGCCGCCATCCATGCGCCGATATGGTCCAGCGCTGCGCGGTGTTCGGGTGTAAAGGGCAGGCGGGTCACACCCGCGTCCCCGCTTGAACAAGCGGCGATCTTGGTCAACCGGTCTTGGGCGATTTCACCGTAAGTCATATCGTGCGGATATTTATCATGATGAATTATGCCCTACACAACGCGCTGCACCTCGTCTAGGTATTTATGATGATGGATGACGGCGCACCCAACCCCAAGATGACCGATGCACCGCGCGCGCAAAAACGCTCGCGCCCGGTGCAGGTCGCCGACCAGATCAAGCGGTGGGTCGTGGAGCGCGACTTGCGCAAAGGCGACAAGCTGCCCAACGAGGCGGCGATGATCGCACAGTTTGGCGTGTCCAAGGGAACCGTCCGCGAGGCGATGCGCATCCTTGAAGCGCAGGGGCTGATCGTGACCAAAACAGGGCCGGGCGGGGGCAGTTCGGTGGGCGAGGTCAGCAAGGATCGCGCGATGTCCCTTCTGGGCAATTATTTCTATTTCAAAGACCTGTCCCTGTCGGACATCTATCAGATACGCAAAATCCTCGAGCCCGAAATGGTAGCCGGCCTGGCCGGCCAGTTGGACGCGGAAACGCTCGCGCAGTTGCGCCAGATGGCCGAACAACACCCCGAACCTGCGCGCGATCCCGAAGAAGAAAAGCAGCAACACATCACGTCACTGATGTTTCACGCCCGTCTGGCAGACGCGGCAAAAAACGAACTGATGGGCTTTGTCATTTCATTCATGGCGCGGATACTGACCGAACTGACGGTCTATCGCCGCCTTTACGAGACACCCAATCGCGCATTGTGGGAGCGGGGCCGTCGCCACCAGATTGACCTTGTCGATGCTCTGCAAGCAGGTGACGGGCCGCGCGCGCGCGACATCATGCGGTCACATATGGAAGGGGCGGAAAGCATGATGAACGCCCAAGAGGTCCGCATCACGCGCGAGTTTATGGGCGAATAGCCTTAAGACCCTTTGGCACGTGCGACGGGCGATGCGCCATCTTGGGGCGCGCATTCGCGGTCAAGCAAAACCGGCGCAACAGCAAGCCAGTCGGCATAGGGTGATTTTGCCGCGCGTGCTGCAAGGGCTGCCAGATCATCCAAAGGCGCGTCGCTGTGATCAATGCGCAAATCCAGCGGTGGCGCATCGGGCGACAGCACCAGCAAGGCGGCAGACTGCAAGCCGCGCACATCACTGCCGGCTGTTTCGGCGGCGCGCAAGGCAGCGATCAGGCGTGTATCCGGCCTGCCCGACGTTGCACGAAACGTATCGAGCAGCGCCATCAGAACATCACGCGATGCGATCATGTTGCCCGCAACGATCTGATTTGGCGCAGCGATGGTATCGGCAAAGGGCACACTGTTTGCACCGGTCATTCCGGCTGTGCCACCGTTGCGATCAAGCACGGCAAGCTGGCGATGATCGGCCCCGCTGTCGGATTGCGTCAGGTCGGAAACCACCGATGCAGCTGTCGCGCCGCCATACATTTTTCGGAGCGCATCATCCCGCCAAAAGGTGCTTGGGGCCGTCCCCTGGGACGCGCACAACCCTGATTCGATGTCACCACGCAGCACCCAACCCCCGACACACAGGCTGCCGGTTGCGGCGGCACCCGCGTAAACGCCTGTTTTTTCGTCATAAGTCAGAATCGAAAACGTCATAACCCAAGCCCTAGCACATTAGCCTTGAATTTATCATGAGAATTTGGCCAAATACAATTAATCATGATAAATAGACGACAACAGAGAGGATACCCCATGACACTCCTGCCCTTTACACGGCGCGCGCTGCTGGCCGCTTCGGCTGCAACGGCGATGGCTTTGACCGCTGGCGGCGCACTGGCGCAAACCCCCGAGGATGTGTTGATCGTCGGGCAGATTGCCGAGCCCCAGGCGCTTGACCCGGCCGCGGTGACGGCCGTGAACGATTTCCGTATCCTGATGAACGTCTATGACGGGCTTGTGCGCTACAAGGACGGCACGCTTGAAGTTGAACCTGCGCTCGCGACGGACTGGACCATTTCGGACGACGGCACCGTCTATACGTTTACCTTGCGCGAAGGTGTCACATTCCATGATGGCAGCGCCTTTGATGCCGAAGCGGTCAAGTTCAACTTTGACCGGATGCTGAACGAAGATCACCCCTATCACGACACCGGGCCTTTCCCGTTGTCGTTCTTCTTTTCCGCCGTTGAGGATGTGGCCGTGATTGATGCGCAGACCGTGCAGTTCACGCTGAACGGGCCTTATGCACCTTTCCTGTCCAACCTTGCTTATCCCACAGGCCTGATCGTTTCGCCTGCGGCGGTTGCGGAACACGGCGCTGATTTCGGCCGCAATCCGTCCGGCACAGGGCCGTTCATGTTCGGTGAATGGCGCAGTAACGAGGCCGTCGTGGTCGAAGCAAACGCCGATTACTGGGACGGCGCGCCGGAATTGCAGACAGTTGTGTTCCGCCCGATTACTGACGCCAATACCCGCACCGCCGAAATGCTGGCAGGCGGGATTGATCTGATGGTCGAAGTGCCACCCGTTGCGCTTTCGGAATTCGAAGGCGATGCTTACACCCTCCATGAACAGGCAGGCCCGCATGTCTGGTTCCTGATCCTGAACGCCAAGGAAGGCCCGTTTGCCGATGTGCGCGTCCGTCAGGCTGCCAACTTTGCCATCAACAAGGAAGCCATCGTCAATGACGTGCTGGAAGGCACCGCCGAAGTTGCCGCCGGCCCGACACCCCCCGCATTTGCCTGGGCCTACAACGCCGACCTCGAACCCTATCCCTACAATCCCGACCGTGCGCGCGAGCTGATCGCCGACGCAGGGGCCGAGGGCGCGGAACTGACGTTCTATGTCACCGAGGGCGGGTCGGGCATGCTTGACCCGATCGCCATGGGCACCGCCATTCAGGCCGATCTCGAGGCCGTGGGCTTTGATGTCACCATCGAAACCTACGAATGGAACACCTTCCTTGGCAACGTGAACCCCGGTCTTGAGGGCAAGGCGGATATGGCCGAAATGGCGTGGATGACCAACGATCCCGACACGCTGCCATTCCTTGCGCTGCGCACCGAAGCCTGGCCGGAAAACGGCGGCTTTAATTCGGGTTACTATTCCAATCCCGAAGTGGACGCGCTGCTGGATGCCGCCCGCGTCGAAACCGATCAGGACGAACGCGCGCGCCTTTACCAGGAGATGCAAGTGATCGTGCAGGAAGATGCGCCATGGGTCTTTGTCGCCAACTGGAAACAGAACGCGGTGACATCGGACCGTGTCAGCGGCTTTACGCTTCAGCCATCGTTCTTCCTGCTGCTTGATGATGTCGTAAAGAACTAGTTACGATTGCAACGGCCCCTCCGCGCTGGCGGGGCCGCGCTTTGGGGGCACCATGACCGGATACATTCTGAAACGACTGGTGTCCGCGGTGCCGGTCCTGCTGGGGATCAGCCTGATCGTGTTCGTGATCATGGCGCTGATCCCCGGCGATCCGGCCACCGCAATCCTTGGCAGTTACGCCACCCCTGAAAATGTTGAAAAACTGAACCGTGATCTGGGCCTCGATCAAGGGATGGTGCCGCGATATTTCATCTGGCTTGGCAATATGGTGCAGGGCGATTTCGGGCGCAGTTTTGCACTGAACCGCCCAGTTCTGGACGAAATTCTGGACCGGTTCGGTGCGACCCTTATCCTCGCGGGCAGCGCATTCATCATGTGTTCGATCCTTGGGATCGCGGCGGGTGTTGTTTCGGCGGCGCGCCAATACGGGCTTGCCGACAAGGCGATCACCTTTGTTGTTTTGTTGGGCATTTCGATCCCGTCATTTTTCCTTGGGATGATGATGATCCTGATTTTCGCGGTGAAACTGAAATGGTTCCCCGTGTCGGGCATGTGGCCCATCTATGGGGATCGCAACCTTTCGGTGCTGCTTGATCATTTGTTCATGCCTGCCTTTGCCCTCGCGGTTGTTGCCACGGGCGTCATCGCGCGTCTGTCGCGCTCGGCGATGCTTGAAGTGCTGCGTCAGGATTTCATCCGCACGGCCCGCGCCAAGGGCGTGCCAGAACGCGGCGTGATCTGGCGTCATGCCCTGCGTGCGGCCATGGTCGCGATCCTTCCGGTGCTTGGCATTCAGGCCGGCTTTGTGCTGTCCGGGGCCGTCTATATCGAGATGGTGTTCCAATGGCCCGGCGTGGGGCGGATGCTGGTCGATGCGATCCTGAAGCGCGATATCCTGCTGGTGCAGGGTGGCGTCGTGTTCATTGCCGCTTGCTATGTGATGTTCAACATTCTGGTTGATGTGGCCCAGGCCCTGCTTGATCCAAGGATCAAGACATGATGGCGTTCCTGAAACTTCTGGCGCGCAATCGTCTGGCCCTTGGTGGGCTGATTGTCATGGGGGTCGTCGTCTTTGTGGCGTTGATCACGCCGATCCTGCCGCTGGCCGATCCCGATGCCACCGCCACCGCCGACCGTTTCAAGCCACCTTTCAGCGAAGGGGCAATTCTGGGCACCGACCACCTTGGCCGTGATCTGCTGTCACGCCTGTTGTGGGGGACGCGCCTGTCGCTGGCGGTTGGGTTTGCGGCGGCGTTCATCGCAGCGACGCTGGGGGCTGCCATCGGGATCATCGCAGGGTTTTACGGTGGGCGCACCGACAACGTGATCATGCGCGGCGTCGATATGCTGATGGCCTTTCCCTATATTTTGCTGGCGCTTGCGATTGTCGCCGCCCTTGGGCCCGGCCTGCTGAATGCGCTGATTGCGGTTGCCGCCGTCAATGTGCCGTTCTTTGCGCGCAACATTCGCGGGATTACCGTTGGCATTGCCCATCAGGAGTTTGTCGATGCCGCGCGCCTTGCCGGGATGCGCAACAGCGAGATTATCATCCGCGAAGTCCTGCCCAATGTCCTCCCCGTGATCGTGATTGCCATGTCCACGACGATTGGCTGGATGATCCTTGAAACGGCGGGGTTGTCGTTCCTTGGGCTTGGGTCGCAACCGCCGCAGGCCGATCTTGGGTCGATGCTGGGCGAGGCGCGTTCGGCACTGATCACCAATCCACATACGTCGATTGTGCCGGGGACGATGATCCTGATCATCGTCATGGCGATTAACCTGCTGGGCGATGGCATTCGCGATGCTCTTGATCCCCGCCTCAAGTCCGGCGCCCTGTCGCGCCCGATGGCCGCTACACAGGTCGAGAGGCGCGAAAACGCACCCGCAGCGCAAACCGGTGCCCTGTTGGAAATCGCCGATCTGCGCACTGAATTTCGGGTGCGATCGCGGGTTTACAAGGCGGTGGGCGGCGTTGATCTGCACGTCGAACAGGGCGAATGTCTGGGCATCATCGGCGAAAGCGGGTCGGGGAAATCCGTGACCGCCCTAAGCGTGATGGGCCTTGTCGCTTCGCCACCCGGTGTGATCACCGGTGGGGCGGTGCATTTTGACGGGACCGATCTGATTGGCGCGCCCTATCGGCAGTTGCGCAGCCTGCGCGGGCGGCGCGTTGCATATATTTTTCAGGATCCGCTTGCCACGCTGCACCCGCTTTACCGTGTCGGCGATCAACTGGTCGAGGCGATCCAGACCCACGAATCCGTCAGCAAATCCACCGCCCGTGCGCGCGCCATTGACCTGCTGAAATCCGTGCGCATTCCAAACGCCGAAAACCGGATCGACAGTTTCCCGCATGAAATGTCGGGCGGGATGCGCCAGCGGGTCGGGATCGCCATGGCGCTGGCCAATGATCCTGATGTGATCATTGCCGACGAACCCACAACCGCGCTTGACGTCACCGTGCAGGCGCAAATCCTGTCAGTCCTTAGCGATCTGCGCCGCGAACGCGGGCTGGCGATCATCTTTATCACCCACGACTTTGGCGTGGTGGGGCAGTTGTGTGATCGGGTCGCGGTGATGTATGCGGGCCGGATCGTCGAGGAAGGACCAACAGGCGAAGTCCTGCGCGCGCCGCAACATCCCTACACCAGCCGGTTGATTGATTGCGTGCCAACGTTGGGTGGCGGGCAGCGCAAGCTTGCCGCCATTCCGGGCTTGCCGCCTGTCGTGGATCGCCTGCCTGATGGCTGTGCCTTTGCCGACCGGTGTGACAAGGCGCAGGACGTTTGCCGTGCCGCCGACATCGCGCTGGGCGAAACCGGCGAAGGGCGCAAGACACGCTGCCTGTTCCCCGAAACCACGCAAAAGGGGGCGGCATGAGCATCGCGCTGAAGCTGACCGAACTGTCCAAAGCGTTTCCCATCGGCAAACGTCTGTTCGGCCCGCCCCGCGCGGTCGTTCACGCGGTGCAGCCGTTGACCCTGTCTGTGCAAACGGGCGAAACCCTTGGGGTCGTGGGTGAATCCGGCTGCGGGAAATCGACGCTTGCGAAAATGCTGGTCGGGCTGTTGGCCCCGACAACGGGGCACATCGAGATCGAGGGAAAGGTTCTTGATAACGCCGATCCGGCAATTTTCGGCAAGCGTATTCAGTATGTGTTCCAAGACCCGCAAAGCAGCCTGAACCCGCGCAAGACCATCGGCCAGATCATGGAGGTGCCGCTGAAAAAGCTGCACGGGATGGGGCGCGCGGACCGGGACAAACGGATCGCCGAAATCTTTGCGGCCGTGAACCTGCGCGAAGAATTTCTGGACCGTTATCCGCACGAATTTTCCGGTGGGCAGGCGCAGCGGATCGGCATCGCACGGGCCTTGGCCGCAAATGCGCGCATCCTGATTTTGGATGAACCGGTATCGGCCCTTGATGTGTCGGTGCAGGCGCAGGTGTTGAACCTGCTTGCCGACCTCAAGAAAGAATTTGGGCTGACCTATTTGTTTATCAGCCACGACTTGGCCGTTGTCGAAGCCGTGAGCGACCGTGTCGCCGTTCTCTATTTCGGGGCTATCGTCGAAGTTGGCCCCGCCCGCGAGATATTCGCCAATCCGCGCCACCCCTACACAGCCCTGCTGGCCCAAAGCGCGCCCGAAGTGGGGCGACCCATCGCAGCGCCCGAAAGCACGCAAACCGAACTTCCCGATCCGTTGTCACCCCCTAAGGGGTGCGCGTTTCATGAACGCTGCCCCCATGCCAGCGATCAGTGCCGCCAAGAGCCGCCTGTCTTGCGCGGGGATGGCACAGGGCGCGAGTTCGCCTGCTTTCATCCGCTTGGTGACTAAGCGGATCTGCCAATTCACAGCCCCGCGCATCACGCGCGCGGGGCTGCGTATTGTTTATTGGTCGAACCGGTCCGCGTTCATCACCTTGACCCAGGCCGCGACAAAATCATGCACGAACTTTTCGGCGTTGTCGTCCTGCGCATAGACTTCGGCGTAGGCGCGCAGGATCGAGTTTGACCCAAACACCAGATCCATTCGCGTGGCTGTCCATTTGACCTTGCCGGTTGCGCGTTCACGGATTTCATAGGTGCCGCCGTCAACCGGGTGCCAACTGAAATCCATGTCCGTCAGGTTCACAAAGAAATCAGGCGTCAGCGCGCCGACCCGATCAGTGAAAACGCCATGCTGGGTGGCGCCGTGGTTGGTGCCCATGGCCCGCATCCCGCCCACCAGAACGGTCATTTCCTTGGCGGTCAGGCCCATGAGTTGGGTGCGATCCAGCATCAGTTCTTCAGGGCTGACCGCATAGTCCTGCTTGACCCAGTTGCGATATCCGTCTGCAAGTGGTTCCAGCGGATCAAAGGATTCTGCATCTGTCATATCGGCGCTGGCATCACCACGGCCGGGCATGAAAGGAACAGAAACGGTGTGACCTGCCGCCTTGGCGGCTTGTTCGATCCCGACGTTGCCGGCCAGAACGATCACGTCTGCGATGCTTGCGCCGGTATCGGCGGCGATGCCTTCCAGCACTTTCAGCACCTTTGCCAGACGGGCAGGTTCGTTGCCTTCCCAGTCCTTTTGCGGGGCCAGACGAATACGCGCGCCATTCGCACCGCCGCGCATGTCAGAGCCGCGATAGGTGCGTGCACTGTCCCATGCCGTCGACACCATCTCGGCCAGTGTCAGGCCGCTGTCGGCGATCCGCGCCTTGACGGCGTCGACATCGTAATCGCTGCGCCCTGCAGGGATCGGATCCTGCCAGATCAGGTCTTCTTGCGGCACATCGGGGCCGATATAGCGCGCCTTGGGGCCCATATCGCGGTGTGTCAGCTTGAACCATGCACGTGCGAAGGTATCGGCAAAGTAGTCCGGATCAGCCATGAAGCGTTCGCAAATCTTGCGATAGATCGGGTCAACTTTCATGGCCATATCGGCGTCTGTCATGATCGGATTGTGGCGGATGGACGGGTCGGTGGCATCGACAGGTTTGTCTTCTTCCTTGATGTCGATGGGTTCCCATTGCTGCGCGCCGGCGGGGCTTTTGCGCAGTTCCCATTCATAGCCGAACAGCAGTTTGAAATAGCCCATGTCCCATTTCGTCGGGTTGGTCGTCCAAGCGCCTTCGATGCCGCTGCTGACGGCCTCGCTTGCCTTTTCCGTGCCGTTCGGGTTGCGCCAGCCCATGCCTTGATCTTCGACGTCTGCGGCTTCGGGTTCTGCGCCAAGCGTGTCGGCATTGCCATTCCCGTGGGCCTTGCCAACAGTGTGGCCCCCTGCGGTCAGGGCAGCGGTTTCTTCGTCGTTCATCGCCATGCGGGCGAATGTTTCGCGGACATGCAGGGCTGATTTCAGCGGATCGGGTTTGCCGTTCACGCCTTCGGGGTTCACATAGATCAGGCCCATCTGCACAGCGGCCAGCGGGTTTTCCATGGTCGCCGGATTTTCAAGATCGCCGTAACGGCCATCGCTTGCGGCCAGCCATTCCTTTTCTGCACCCCAGTAGGTATCCGTTTCGGGGTGCCAGACGTCTGCGCGCCCGAACGCAAATCCAAAGGTTTTCAACCCCATGGATTCATAGGCAATATTGCCCGCTAGGATCATCAGGTCGGCCCAGCTTAGCTTATTGCCATATTTCTTTTTGATCGGCCACAGCAGGCGGCGCGCCTTATCAAGACTGACGTTATCGGGCCATGAATTCAGTGGCGCAAAGCGTTGCGTGCCGGTGCCACCACCACCGCGACCATCGGCAAGGCGGTATGTGCCAGCCGAGTGCCAGGCCATGCGGATCATGAAACCGCCATAGTGCCCCCAATCGGCAGGCCACCAATCCTTGCTGTCCGTCATCAAGGCATGGAGGTCTTTTTTCAACCCATCCACATCCAGTTTCTTGACCTCTTTCGCATAGTCAAAGTCGGGGCCAAGCGGATCGGTTTTCGTGTCATGCTGGTGCAAGATGTCAAGGTTCAGCGCGTTGGGCCACCACGCCATCACAGATGCGCTGCTGGCCGTGTTGCCGCCGTGCATGACCGGACATTTGCCCAAGGCGCCTTTGTCGTTTCCATCCATTTTTCTGCTCCAATCTTGGGGTTGTGATCGTGTTCCGTAGAACGGTTTCCATACAATTATAGACCGCCAGTGTGATAATGAAAAATTGCATTTTCTAATCACGGTGATAATCAAAAGCTATGATCGATATCACCATAAAGCACCTGCGCTACTTCGAGGCTTTGGCTCGTCACCGCCATTTCGGGCGTGCCGCCGAGGATTGCGGCATTTCCCAGCCCGCACTGTCCGTGCAAATGAAGGCGCTGGAGGACCTGCTTGCAACGCCGCTTGTGGAGCGTGGTGCGAAACACCTGCGACTGACAAGTTTTGGCGAAACATTTCTGGCCCGCGCCCAAGAGATATTGCAGTCGGTTGATGCGCTTGGTGATCTGGCGCGGGCCTCGCATCAACCGCTGATCGGGCGATTCAGGTTCGGGATTATCCCGACGGCCGCACCGTATTTCCTGCCCCGTTTCATTACGTGCCTGTCCCAGGATTACCCGGGGCTTGACCTGCGACCGCGCGAAGCTGTCACCCAAAAGCTGATCGAGGGCCTTTTGGGCGGCAACCTTGACACTGCCATTGTCGCCCTGCCTGTTTCCGAGCCGTCCTTGCACGAAGAACCCCTTTTTGACGAGGAGTTTGTGCTGGTGCGTGCCCTTGAGGATGCCGACAAACCTGTACCGAACTCCAAGTTGCTGCGCGAAATGCGGCTGCTGTTGCTAGAGGAGGGGCATTGTTTTCGCGATCAGGCCTTGTCGTATTGCGGCGCGCCATCGTCGCTGCCACGTGACCTGATGGAGGGCAGTTCGCTGTCGACACTTGTGCAGATGGTAGGCGCGGGCACCGGCGTGACGTTGATACCGGAAATGGCTGTCGCGATTGAAACACGATCGGCGGCGGTATCGGTCGCGCGGCTTTTGCCACCACGCCCATCGCGCACGATTGGCATGGTCTGGCGCAAGACAAACCCGCTGGCGGGGCAGCTTAAGGACATCGCGCAGCTGGTGTGGCAACGGTATCAGGACACAGGTCCGGCTGGCCTGCGCGGACCAACGCAAGGAACCACCGGCATGCGACGATAGCGCCTCGTTCCTAAATCGTTTTGCTTTGCTTGGGCAGTTTGGCTTTGTCCAAACCACTGGGTGCGGCGCTGACAAGTTGACGCTTGCGCGGAAAAACTTCGCCGCGCTTTACAAGCCACATCAGCCTGCGCAGATAGTTGCCGGCCTTGAGCCGGTAATGGGGCAACCTTTGGCGCAACGGAAATTTGACGACATCGGCAAATCCAACCCCGGTGATCTGGCTTTGGTTGTGGTCGTCGACGTGGCTTGGAAACGGTTCAATCCCGCGCAACCGGTAGTCATGAACGAAAAAGCGGCTGATCTCGTGGTCGGTTGCGCGCGTGATCGGCAGCATGGCTGGCAAAATCTTTGCCGCGGTCTCGCGTTTGATCAGATATGCTGCCGTGCCGGTTTTTGGCCCCCAGTAGGCATTCAGCCGATAGTGACCAATGTGGCCCTGCGAGATGGGAAGCTTGGCGCGAACGCAGTTCAGTTTCAGGATGTCCCAATGTGCCTGCGCGCGCAGGCCCAGGTTCAACGCCACCAGAAAGTCGTCGTGAAAAACGACATCGTCTTCCAGCACAAGCGCGACGCCGGCCCCCGTTTCAAGAAATTCCCGCCACACGCCAAGATGTGAATGGTAACACCCGATCCCGCCCAGAAGAATGTTGCGGCCCATGTTCCGCGCAAAGGCCGGTGTGTTCATGCTGGCAAGCATTTCCGTTTCGCGCGCCACGCCGTCAACGCCTTCAAAAAGGGTGTAGTTCAGCCCCAGTGCGTTGAGTTGCGACACCATGCTTTCGCGGCGTTCAACAGCACGCGGGAGATTGATCAGCCAAATCGGGAGGTCATCAATGCGGTCCAGCAAATCTTTCTGTCCTAAAAAATATCACGAATACCATGGCCAACTATCCAAAAAACCTGGGCCACACTGCCCGTCATGCATCAAAATGGTCTTTGCCTAATACCGTCATCCTAGCGCAACCGCGGGCATAACGCCAGAAACAGCGAAATCACCGGCGTCGTGCCAACGTTACGCCACTCATTCTTGCGCCGATTGGATTGCTCCTCTAGCGTTGTGATATTTAGCAATGAGGTATTGATATGTTGATTATGCGCGATCTCAGGCGCGTTCTGTGCGCAATAGGTCTGATCTTTCTCACCGCGAGCAGCGCATTCGCCGACTATCGCGAACAGCTTTCGGGACGCACCCTGGATGTGATGGTTGGCTTTTCCAACAGTGGCGGCGGTGCGCGATTCTGGAGCCTTTTTTCAACACATATGCGTAAGCATTTGCCCGATACGATCATCCGCGCCGAATTCAAGGATGGCCCGCTGGCCGTCACCGGCATCGGGGAATTGTATCAGACCGAGGCCGGATCCTTGGCGATTGGCCTGATCCGCCCGCCCGAACTGGCGTTTGTGCAAATCGACGATCCAGCAGCGATCACCGGTGACTTGCGCAAGGCACACTGGCTTTTGTCGGTCGAGA
Organism: Octadecabacter sp. R77987; assembly: GCF_042466115.1. NCBI lineage: Bacteria > Pseudomonadati > Pseudomonadota > Alphaproteobacteria > Rhodobacterales > Roseobacteraceae > Octadecabacter > Octadecabacter sp. R77987. The sequence goes on from NZ_JAXHBQ010000001.1 coordinate 2,654,624, forward strand.
ACCTAAGCTACATCATGGCCGCGCGGGCGGGCCTGCCTGTCGATCCCCAACAGCTGCGGGCACCGGCAGAAACGCTGATCCTGCCGGTCAGCGATCCGCTTTCGACCGCGTCCCGCGTCAGTGTCTTGCTTAGCGCGATCACGGGTATCGCGACGCGCAATGTTGTCGGTTTCAATCGCTCGGCGCGCTCTGCCGCACTTTTGGCGGGCGATGTTGATCTGCTGACGGTTGGGCTGACTTCTGATCTGGAATCAGTCATCGCATCGGGTGATGTTGTTCCGCTTTACAGCATTGTTGGCGACGATTTTTCAGCGCTCGACCCGTCATTGCCAACACTTGATGATTTCCTAAGTCCTGACGCACCCGACACTGTGGTGACGTTTGTGCAATCCGCCCGCGGGATGGGGCGCGCATTCTTTGCGCCTCCGAACACCGATCCGGCGGATGTCGCGGCCTTGTCGGAATTGATGCAAGCGATCGTCACGGACCCTGACTTTATTCAGGATGCGCAGCTTCAGGGAATCCCGATTGCGGCAAAATCCGGCGAAGCCCTGAGCCAGCAGATTGATGCGCTGATCCCAAGCGATGAAACCGCGCGAACGCTGATCTTGAACGCCTATGCCTGCGGGTTGGAGATGTCTTTGAACCCAGCGCACACATGCAGCTATTAGACCTTGATCCGCGGACGGGTCGGACGTGGAGCTAGGCGCATACGTCTTTGCAACCGTTTCGGCCCTGTCGACAGGCTGGGCGGGAACGGTTGCCGCCATCGTCATCGGAACCCTCTTGGGGTTCATCGCTGGGTTGGTGCCCGGTATCGGCGGGCGCATCGGCATCATCTTGTGCCTGCCGATTGCCTTGTTCTGGGATCCGCTTGCAGGGGCCGTTTTTCTGTTTGCGATGCATTCGGTCGTGCACACATCAACCTCGATTCCGGCCATCGCATTTGCCTTGCCATCAACGGCATCAGACGCCGCGACAGTGATTGACGGCTATCCCCTGGCCAAAGCGGGGCGCGGCGGCGAGGCATTGGGTGCCAGCCTGTCGGCATCGGCCATCGGGGGTGTCATTGGCGCAGGAGCGTTCTTGCTGGCCATTCCTGTCGCGCGGGTGCTGTTGCGCTGGTTCGGACCACCTGAATTTCTGATCCTTGCGCTATTTGGCTTGTGTATGGTGACGGTCCTGTCAGGCAAGAACTGGATTGCCGGCCTGCTGGTTGCGTGTATGGGGTTCGCGGCAGCCCTTGTCGGGCTGGACGTTCAAACCTCGGCTGACCGGTTCACCTTTGGATTTCACGAGATTTCGGACGGGTTGAACATTGCCGCTGTCATTGGTGGGTTATTCGTGGTTCCCGAGATGCTCAGCCGGTTCAAGTTCACGCAGGCGGGCCACGATCAAGCGGTTCACACGCGCGTTTCCGACGTGATTGCCGGGATGAAAACAACGCTGCGGCATCTTGGGTTGGTCTTTCGATCATCGCTGTACGGGATTGGCATCGGGCTGATGCCCGGCCTTGGGTCAAGCGTGGCGGTTTGGTTGGCCTATGCCTATGCGGGCACCAGAAACAAGACCGGCGTTCCGATGGGGCAGGGTGTGATTGCGGGTGTAATAGCGCCCGAAGCGGCGAACAACTCCAAGGAAGGCGGGGCGATGGTGCCAACGCTTTTCTTCGGTATTCCGGGCAGTTCCAGCATGGCGATCATGTTGGGGGCGTTTGCGGTGCTTGGCCAACCAATTGGCCCGACGCTTTTGACAACGGATGTCGGGGTTTCCTACCTCCTTGCCGCAACGGTGTTGGTGGCCAACATTCTGGCGATCCCGTTGTTTTTGCTGACGGTGCCCTTCATCGTCAGGCTGGCCGCATTGCAGCGCGCGCATATGGTGCCTTTTGCCATCGCGATTTCCCTGTTCGCGGCCACATATCAAGCCATGCAGGTAGGCGTGTTGTTTCAGTTCGCCCTAAGCGCTGCCTTGGGGCTTGTGTTGAAACGGCTTGAATGGTCGCGCCCCGCATTTCTTCTGGGTTTCATCATGGGGCCGCTGGCCGAGATTTCGTTCATCCAGACCTCGCAGATTTGGGGCTGGACGATGTTCTTGCGGCCCGCCACGATCGGGTTGCTTGTGGTCTTTGCCCTATTGGCGTGGAAGGCGGCCAAAGCAAGCGCGCGCACATTCAGCGCCGCCCAACGCCAGTCCGATAGCTGGGCGGCCTTTGCAGCGCTTCTGGGGTTCGCCGGCATTTTTGCCCAAACAACAACCTTTGCGCCACACGCATCACAGGTTCCGGCATTGGTTGCTGTCATTGCCATGGGTTTGGCGGTGGCGATCATCATTGCGCGCCGCATTGCGCCTGCCGACACGGCCCATCTTGACGCCGGCGGGTTTTCCGGCATTTGGGCTGCGATTTTGTTCATCACGGGCGTTTTTCTGGTCGGAATTCCGCTGGCATCGGTTCTTTATGCGCTGGGCGTGCTGATCCACATGAAAGTCCGCTGGCACGTGGCTGTGATCTGTTCGGGCGTGCTTGGCGCGGCGCAGCTTGGGCTGTTCTCACTGACCTCCTACATCTGGGCCGAACCCCTGGTGATCGGGGTCTGGACGCAGCGGTTGTTGTAAGATCAGGTTTGCGCGCGCGTGCCCATGACGATGCAGCGTTGCTTGTATTTGCGATTGAACTTGGCTGTGTCGGCGGCGTGGTGATGCACCACCCATGCCGATTGCAAAGCCAGACCGGCAGACTGATAGAATTCAGTCGCGTCATCCAACCCTGCAAAGACCGAGCGCTCGTTCTCACGCCCGTGCGGGCTGTCTTTCAAACGCTTGGTCAATGATGCGACTGTTTTTGCGTCAATCCCCAACCCTGCGTCTGCGAATTCTTGCAGATTGGCGATGGCAAGCTCTGTGCGCCGGGCATGTGTGGTTCGGTCAGGATCGCGACCCAGGTGGGTCGACGAAATCAATGTTGCGTCCGCTGACAACCAGCTGATGATATGGGTCATATAGTCGTGCTGCTGCGCTGAGGGAAAGAACGGCAAGACACCGTGCATCAGCACCAGATCGAACTTTGCCGCACATGAAAAGCGTTGGATATCGGCCTGCACAACCTCCAGTTCGACATCGCAGTTGTGTGCATAAGCCTTGCACAGCGCAAGCGGGGTTGCGCATTGGTCAATCAAGGTCACGGCCAGCTGCGCAACCATAGGGTCCCCGCCCACAGCATGCGCCGATTGCAACAGCGTTGCCAGGATGCCTGTGTCCGTCGAACCGACAATCGCCACACGGATGGGCCGCGTGGATCGCTGCTGTCGCGCTAACGCAAGCATGATCATCGCACGAAATTCGTGCATGTCGCCGATCTTGGAGTCGGGCGCGACCGCAATGCGGCGCAGAACCGAACGCAGATGGAAATCTCCGCAATCACAGCAACTGTCATTGGCGATTTCAATGCAAAGGCGGGCGTTCTCCAGCGGGTTTTCCGCAAATCGCGCGCCGCCCTCTGGTGTTATGTCCATGTTCCCCGCCCGTGACCTGGCCTATTGTTCTTGCTATCATGAACCATCGGGATTCACGTTGGCAAGGCAGGCCTCGGCGCAAGCGGGCCGGAATGGACATAGGAAAATGGACCCAAATCTGGCACAGACCAATCTGCAGCTATATGTCCAGATGCGCGCGGCAGGCGCGCCGGACACTGACATTCACACGATCCAGAAAGATTACGAAACGGCCTGCATGTTGTTTGGCACGCTTTGCCGCTCGACCGGACGGCCGTTTCTGTGCCATGCCGCGGGCACGGCAAGCGCGGCATTGCATGAGGGTGCCACCTTCATTGATGTGCGCGCCGCACTGCTGCATGCCGCATACAAGCATGGCCGCTTTCCCGATGGAAAAAAGAAACGCACGCCCCGTCACCGTGCATGGCTGACCAACCGCGTTGGCCCCGAACTGGCTGATCTGTTGACGGTGTATTCGGGCTTTTCCTTTACGCCAGAAGATGTGCAGGGCTACATCGCAAGTGATAGCCCGCCCGATGACCTGACCTTGCGATTGATCCGCCTCAAGCTGGCCAACGATGTTGACGACAGCCACTGTTTTGGTGCGGCATTGGGGCATAAGGCGCGATACCAGGACCCGACATGGCTGACTATGCGCCAAAGACTTTCGCAAAAGCTGGGATTTTCCTTTAGCGCCAAGGCTTTTGCAAAGGCCCTGGAAGAATGCGCCGACGCAGGCTGGCTGGATACGCAGACCGAATTTGCGCGGGTTGGCTACACCCGATCCATCGTCAATCAAACCTACCGCAAGATCATGGGAAAAGACCGCTAGGTGCGCCTAGGTCACAAACATCCTTTGCACCACCCGCCGCATCGCCCGTGGCAGATATTTGACCGGCAGCCGAAACTTGTGATCAAGGGTCTTGGGCAGCTTGAACCGCACGAATGCCTGTTTCCCGACGATAGGCGTGTTCAAGGTGTGAAACCCGGCGACAAGCTGCGCTTTTGTGATGTCGCGGACAACGTTCCGTGCATCCGAGCGCGTAAATTTCGGCAGGCCTGGATTGGTGTTGATCTCGAAGATCTCGATGCGGCCGTCGACAATTCCGTAGTCAATGCGCCCGAATTCCGTTTGCGCAATTTCAAAGGCCTTGTTGATGATCTCGCGGTGCGGATTGGTGCGGACGTATTCCAGTTCTTCGGTAACCGCGCTGTCGCGCAGCTCGACACTGCGATCATTCGGCTGCGTCCAGTCCAGGTCCGGCACGTTGCGCTTGACGACCCAGTGCTGCCCAAGGTGGATATGATGCGGCAGTATGTCTGCGCCGATCTTGTAAGCGCCATACTTGCGAAAATGGCCATCTGGTCCAGCTTGCGCTGCATAGCCGACCGCGATGCGGCCACGCAGCGTCTTGCCCCGCGCCTTGAGGCTCGCAAGCGCACTGTCAAATTCTGAATCGTTGTGAATGAGGTCTGTTTCCGGCCCGCCACATCCATCCTCGGACCGCAGGAACACAGGGTATTGCGGTGGCCGTTCACCCGTTTCAAGGCGGGTGACGCCAAATGAATTGATCCCTGCCTTCTGAAGCGCAAGCAGAAAAGGCACACGGTCTTTCAGGCGCGCAGGGTGATTGAGGATTGTCGCATCAGGCGCGACCTTTTGCAGCGCGTCACAAAAAAGCGATGCGCAGTCCAGTTCAAATCGCGTCAGCCGGTCGTGATCGGTAAAGATGTAGTGCCCGACAGGACCACCGCGTTGAAAAAAGATTTCCTCGTAGGTCAGGGTTCTCAGCACGTTCCTGAGGTCGGGATTGATGCGCAGGTATTTTTCCGGTCGCCGGATATGGCGTTCAGTGGCAACGTAATAGATCAACGAATGTCCCCCTGCATCATCGCCTGACGCGTCCAAAGTGACCTGCGCAACACGATAAAAAGCCACAAAACCGCGACCCTTTCCAAACGCTAGTGCATGATCTGGCGGGGGTCCATTCTCGTGTTGCGAACGTTTGGAGGATTTGCTGGCTGGGATGGTAGGATTCGAACCTACGGTACACTGTACCAAAAACAGTTGCCTTACCACTTGGCTACATCCCAGCAGCGAGGCGGGTGATACGCCACGCAGACGTGGTGATCAAGCCCGTATTGCGCGAAAAATGAACCTATTCCTTAAGCGCATCCTCTCGCAGCAGGTCCTCGCCTTCACCATCCTCGCGTTCGGCGTCGATCATCCGGTCAAGCGCGTTTTCCTGTTCCGCGTCGACAGCTTCGGGTGTCAGGGTCTCGGGCGATGAAACTTGCGCTGATTTGGCCGCTGTGCCCTTGGATTGGGCGGCGGCAGGGGGTTCGGCGCCGTCAAGGCGTATCGTGTAGGTTGTGTCGGGAATGGCCACGCCTGCGGCGGTGATCGCCCCTTTGACAAGGCGCAACGCCTCGCCACGGGCGGCGACAAGCGAGGTTTCGTTCTGGTCGATCCAGCCCGTCACGATCACCTCGACGCCAGCGTCGGTAATGTCGCCCAACCAGACAGACACGGCCGGTTCATCAAGGATAAATGGAAGGCCCTGCAATGTGTCGGCAGCAAGAGTGCGCACGGCGGCAAGATCAGCGTCAGAATCCACGCCGATCGTGAATTGAAAACGCCGCTCGCGGTTGAGGGAAAAGTTGATGATCCGGCTTTTGAACACGGTCGCGTTGGGGATGCGGATGTGGTTGCCATCAAACGACAGCAGGATTGTCGCGCGGCTGGTCAGGCGGATCACCTTGCCCTGATCGCCGTTGATTTCCACCACGTCATTGGGTCGGAATGGCTGGCGGATCGACAGCATGACCGATGCGATAAAGTTTTCGACCGTGTCGCGCACGGCAAACCCGATGGCCAGACCAATCAGGCCGGCCGCCCCAAGGATCGTCGACAGCAGCGCAGTGGCGTTCATGATATCAAGCGCGATGACGACCCCGCCAATCACAAAGGCGATGCGCACCAGCGTGCGAAACAGGTCAGCGATAAACGCGTTTGGCGCGATCCGTTCCCAAGGCTGGCGCAACCGCGCAATCCGAAACCCAAGAAAGACGATGACCGCAAAGACGGCCAGGGCGATCACAAGGATTGGCAGAAAAATCAGGAACTGGTCCATCCGCGCCGTAAACCGTTCCACGGCGGGGTTCAGGCGGCGGGCAATATCGGCAGTTTCGGTGACGTTGTTCTTGATCGCGACAACGCCCTCGACGCGGTTCACCAAGGCTTCGAGGCCCGCGGCCTCGGCGGCGGAATTGGTGGTGCCACGCAGGGTGACGATGCCCTCGTTGACGGTGACGGTCACGTCTTCAAACCCGCCCAACTCGCTTAGGATTTCGCGCAGCCGCACGGCCATGTCGGCATCAGTCTGGGCCGTGGCATCGGTGGAAATCGCGCCTGTGGGCGCATCGGTTGTTGTGTCCTGCGCGCTGACGGGCAGGGCCAGAAACAGGGTAACGCAAAGAACGGCAAGCAGGCGAAGAATAGTCATGGGAACATCGCTTTGGTGATCAATGGGATGATCCTAAATCGCCACGGCCCCAAGGCCAAGCCATTAGAGGCGGATCGGATTTTCCTTGGCCAGATTGTCAAACGCCATCAGCGATGCCATCAGCGCGCCCATCTGATCCAACGGGATCATGTTGGGGCCATCGGATGGGGCGGTATCGGGTGCCTCGTGGGTTTCGATAAACACCGATGCGATACCCAAGGACACAGCCGCGCGCGCCATGACGGGGGCGAATTCGCGTTGCCCGCCACTGCTGCCACCCATGCCGCCGGGTTGCTGCACCGAATGGGTCGCATCCATCACCACAGGGTATCCGGTTGCGGCCATCTGCGGCAGGCTGCGCATATCGGCCACAAGGGTGTTGTAGCCAAAGGATGTGCCCCGTTCCGTCAGCAGGATGCGTTTGTTGCCGGTGCTTTCGATTTTCGACACCACGTTGGGCATATCCCATGGTGCCAGAAATTGCCCCTTTTTGACGTTGATCACGGCACCGGTTTCGCCAGCGGCCAACAACAGGTCGGTCTGGCGGCACAGGAACGCGGGAATCTGCATAACATCGCAAACCTGCGCAACCGGGGCGCATTGGTCGACCGAATGAATGTCGGTCAGCACGGGGCAGCCCAGTTCGGCCTTGACCTGTTCCATCACCCGCAACCCTTCGTCAATCCCAAGGCCACGCTTGCCCGACAGGGAGGTGCGGTTGGCCTTGTCAAAGCTGCCCTTGAAAATGAACTGCGCGCCGGTTCTGGCGCAAACATCCGCCATATGCGAGGCGATCATCAGGGCATGATCCAACCCTTCCAACTGGCAGGGACCAGCGATCAGGGTCAGGGGGCGGTCATTGGAAACCGTCAACGGGCCGATGGAAACGTCATTCATGAGCTGACCTGTTCGCGCAGGATTGATGTCGTAAGCGAGATCATAAGGTAGATGCCCGAAAAGATCAGAAAGGCCAAGACGGTGTTTTCAAACGCCTTGGGATAGGTTGCTTCGTCCGGGGCGATGGGTTCAACGCCCAGGGACAGATAGCGCACCTGCCGGTTGGCTTCGATTCGCGCACTTTCCATTTGCGCAAGCGCCTGTTGCACCAGCACGGTCTGGAAGTTGTAATTCTCCTCGGCCTCGCGCAAGCGGGCGGTGACGCTGCTGAGGGAGGCGGTATCGCCGGACGCTTCGGTCAGCTGGCTGCGCAGGATTTCGATCTGTTCGTTCAACCGGTCCACTTCGGCGCGCAGGGCGTTCACACGGGCCTCGTTCGGGCGGCGGTTGTCCAACATTGACGCAAGCTCGATCGATTTGGCATCAAGTTCGATTTCCAGCGTGGTGATCCGCTGTTGCAGCGCGGCGGCGGCGGCAAGCGGGTCAAGCGTGGTTGTTTCGCCCTGAATGCGTGACAGTTCGGCCAAGGCTTCGGCGCGGCGCGCTTCGGATGCTTCATAGCTGGCCAAGGCCCCCGACATTTGATCCTCACGCAAGCGCTGGGTCAGTTGATCAACCTGTTCTTCGGCGTATTTGATCAGCGCATTGGAAAATTCCTGACTGGCCTCGGGAGAAGCGGCGATCACTTCCATCTTGAGGATACCCTCGGTCGGGTCATAGCCGATCTTGACGTGGCTTTGATAAAGGCCATATGCGTCTTCATTCGTGGCCCCTTCGGGCAGGCGCTGGATGGCGTCAATGTCAGGGTCGCTGAAGTGTTCGATAAACCCGTGGTCCTGATCCAGCCGCACCATCGCGGCGCGCGAGGTAAGGTAAGATTGCACGGTGGTGCTGTCTTGTTGCGTGGCCATGCCTGTGCCTTGGAACAAGCCGCCAAGCCCGCCCGCGCCCTGCGGTTCGGCCTGCTGGATCACGAATTCGGCCTTGGTTGCGAACATCGGCGTGGCAACAACATAGAAATACCACGCTGCGGCAAAGGTTGGCAGCAAGACAAACATCCCCAGCCGCGAAAACAGCATCACAAGGCTTTTGCGGCGGCGGCGCGCGATGTCGCGCTGGATCTTCATGATTTCGCCCGCGCGTTGTTCGGCGGGATTGGCCCGTTCGGTCGAGGGCAGCATCTGCTTTTTCTGGATCGTCTGGGGCAATTGCACGCGGCCCTGACCATCGCCGGATTTCTGCGGCACACCGGCGCGGCCACCGCCGTTGCCCTGACCACCACCGGCAGCGCTGGCGTCCATTCCGGGGCCTGCACCGGGCGCCGTGCCATCATCGGGCACCACAAGTTCAAGGATATTGGCCCGCTGGAACGGGTCAATGCCGCGGGCACGCAGCTGGCGCACGGCGTCAAAATCCGATGTGACGGCCAGCCCCTGTTTCTGGGCCACGCGGCGCGCCATGCGCAGCTGTCGCCCTGTCAGCCCTTCCTTGCGGATCGCGTCCATATCCCCTTCGGTGGCGACCGTTTCGGCGCTGTCGACCTGACCACTTCGCGCGGTTGGCTGATCGTCGGGCTGCTGGGCCTGTTCGGGCGCATCCCGACCATCGCTGGCGGGGCCAGCCGATCGCTTGATGCGGAACTTTCTAGCCTTGGGTTTCGTAGTCATAGAGCTGTTTCGCTTCTTCCAAGGTATCGAACATATGCAACTTGCCACCCAGCAAAACCGCAGCCGAGCGGGCAAATCGTTCGAGTGTTTCCGGCTGGTGCGACACGATGATCACCGTGGTCTTTTGAAGCCGTTCGCGCAAGACTTCACCAGCCTTGCGATTGAATTCCTGATCCGTGGTCTGCGGCATCCCTTCGTCGATCAGATATATATCAAAATCAAGGGCAAGCATCAGCGAAAACGTAAAGCGTGCGCGCATCCCCTGACTATAGGTGCCCACGGGCATGTCGAAATATTCCTCGATCCCCGAAAGCCAGCGGCAAAACGCCTCGACGTAATCAGGATCAAGGCCGTAAAGCCGCGCGATATAGCGACTGTTTTCACGCGCCGTATGCCGGTTCACGACCCCGCCCATGAACCCCAGCGGAAACGAAATCCGGCTGGTGCGGCGGATGTCGCCCTCATCTGGTTTTTCAAGGCCGGCCATCATGTTGATCAGCGTGGTCTTCCCGGTGCCGTTTGGCGCAAGGATGCCAAGCGAATGCCCCACGTCCACGCGAAAAGAGGCGCGATCAAGGATTACCTTGCGCTGCTTTCCTGTCCAAAAGGACTTACTGACGTTATCAAACTCGAGCATTACCCGTTTCGGCCTCGTGCGCCCCGCCCTTATATGGCCGATGGCTGTTAACACCTGATGAGCAGATGCCATTTCCCCCTTTATGTCGGATCAACTGCCCAAAATACAATGAAATTTGGTAAAACGCGCATGTTTGGGCGGGGTTTTGTGGCAACTACGGCGCATTTGCGCGATTTCTGCTGCCGCGTGGCGCATTTGCGCGCTAGGACAGGGGGATGAAAGACCTTGCCCGCGCCATTGCTGATTGCCGGATCTGTGCGGACCGGTTTGCAGCCACCGCGACGGCCCACAGCCCGCGCCCCGTGCCGTGGTTTCAGCCCGGTGCGCGCCTGTTGATCGCCGGACAGGCACCCGGCGCGCGGGTGCATGACAGCGGCCGCCCCTTTGATGATCCGTCAGGGGACCGGCTGCGCGATTGGCTGGGGTTGGAACGGGGGCAATTTTACGACCGCGACCAAGTGGCGATCGTGCCGATGGCGTTTTGCTTTCCCGGATACAACGCGGGCGGCGCGGATCTGCCGCCGCCCGCGATTTGCGCGCAGACCTGGCGCAACCCGGTGATGGACGCGCTGGGCGATGTGCCGCTTACCGTGCTGGTGGGCGGGCATGCAATGCGCTGGCACTTGGGCGCAGGGCGGGTCAACGACACCGTGCGGGCATGGCGTGACCACGCGCCGCGTGTGTTTCCCTTGCCACATCCGTCGTGGCGCAATACCGCTTGGCTGCGCCGCAATCCGTGGTTTGAAAACGAGGTTTTGCCCGTCCTGCGCGGGCGGGTGCAAGAGGTTATGGCATGAGCGAGAACGCGACCCAGATTGATCAGGCCCATGCCGTGATGGAGCAATCCGATGATGCCAACGCCCGTTTGCGGTTTTACGAACGTCTTGCCGATGGTGAACTGCTGATCCTGCTTGAAGCGGAACCGGTCGGTGACAAGATCGAACCTGCGCTGTTTCCGGTCGAGGACCAGACATTCGTTCTGGTCTTTGACCGCGCTGAACGACTGGCCGAATTTGTCGGCAAGGTCGCCCCCTATGCGGCGATGTCGGGGCGTGCGCTGGCGGCCATGCTGGCGGGGCAGGGGATTGGCATGGCGCTGAACCCCGACGTCGCGCCGTCGTCCATTTTGATCCCCGCGACGGCCGTTGATTGGCTGGCGCAGACCCTTGGGAACGGCCCTGAACAAGGCGAGGCGCGTTTCCTTGAGGTGCGCGCGCCTGTTGGATTGCCCGAAGACTTCATCACCGCCCTTGATCGCAAGCTGGCCAGCGCCGCGGGGCTGGCGCGGTCGGCCTATCTGGTCGGCGCGACATACGAAGGGGGTGCGAAGGGGCATTTCCTGGCCTTTGTCGATGCGATTGCCCCCGCCCAAAGCGCGTTGGCCCAGTCCGTGGCCGAGGCATTGACCTTTTCGGGGATCGAGGCAGGCGCGCTTGATGTCGGTTTCATTGACGCATCAGACGCGATGGCCGCACGCCTTGCCAAGGTTGGTTTGCGGTTCGATCTGCCTGCGGCCAAGACGCCTGCCACCCCTGGCGCAAACCCCGGCATGGACCCGTCCCGCCCGCCAAAGCTGAAATGAGCGGCTGCGCCGCGCGCGATGTTTTGACGGGGCCTTGCCCCCTTGGCCTGCTGCCAATTCCCCCAGAGTATTTGCAAACAAAAGAAGGGCTTAGTAGCCGCGTGACCGGTTGACGAGGTTCTTGAGTGGCTGGCCGGCTTCAACCCGCGCGATGTTTTGCGCGATGACTTTTGCGGCACTTGCCGGGCGCGTCTCCGAGGCAATATGCGGCGTGACCGTGACCTTTGGATGTGTCCAATAGGGGTTGCCCGCGGGCAGGGGTTCCTGGCGGAAAACATCAAGTGTGGCGTGGGCGATTTGACCCGTCTCCAGTGCAGCGAGCAGGGCCGTATCGTCAATCAGCGGCCCGCGCCCCGGATTGATGACAAAAGCACCCTTGGCGAGGTGCGCCAGCCGTTCGGCGTTGATGAGGTTGCGGGTAAGCGGCGTCAAAGGCAGCAGAAGGATCAGGATTTCAGCATTGGTCAGGGCCTGTTCCAGCCCCGCGCTACCGTGCAGGCAGGTGATCCCCTCGATTGTCTTTGCTCCGCGCGACCAGCCGGTGACGGGAAAGCTCAGGCTGGCAAGTGCCTGTCCGCAGGCTGCCCCCAAGGCACCAAGCCCAAGGACCGTGACAGGGCGATCACCGGCCAGCGGCGGGACATGATCGCGCCAGACACCGTCCTGACCAAAGATATGGGTATCCATCCCAAGGTGGTGGCGCAAGGTATGCCCGACAACCCATTCGACCATCCCTTGCGTCAATCCCGGATCAACGAGGCGCGCCAGTGGCTGGGTCAGCGTGTCATTCGTGACGATGGTTTCAACGCCTGCCCAAAGACTAAGGACAGCCTTGCAGCGGGTGAAGGGCGCGAAATCGGTCAGGGCCGGATTGGGGGCAAAGACGATATAATCGACGGTTGCGGGCGCATGATCGCGCGACAGGTGGGCGTGCACCCCCGCCTTTTCCAACGCCTGTGGCAGAACGACGTTATAGTCGTCCCAAACATGATCAGCGGCCGAGAAATGGATATTGAGAGGCATGACTTAACGTGGCCTGTGCACATGCGCGCTTTGGACCAGACCAAAGCCTGCCAGCAGGACCAGCATGGCCGATCCGCCATAGCTGACCAATGGCAGCGGCACACCGACAACGGGTGCAAGGCCCATGACCATCGCCATGTTGACCGCAAAATACAGGAAAAACGTCATTGCCACGCCAAGCGTGACAAGGCTGGCAAAGCGATCCTTGTTTTGCAGTGCCGAACTGACGGCAAACAGGATGATCAGTGTGTAAAGGATCAGCAGGGCAAAGGCGCCGACAAAGCCGAATTCCTCGGCCAATGTGGTAAAGATAAAGTCGGTGTGTTTTTCGGGTAGAAAGTTCAACCGCGATTGGGTGCCCTGCATGAACCCGCGCCCTGTCCAGCCACCCGACCCAAGCGCGATTTTCGCCTGCGTGATGTGATAGCCTTCGGCCAGAGGGTTTGCGGTGGGATCAAGGAAGGTGTTGATCCGGCTGATATTGGTAGTCTTCAAGGAACTGCCAAGACGTGCCTTGCGACTGGAACACCGCCACAACAGCGCCGATCCCTGCCGCAATCACGCCTGCGAAATAGGCCCAGTGGACACCCGCCAGAAACATCATCACCCCGCCGCCCATCAACAGCAAAAGTGATGTGCCAAGATCGGGTTGGCTCAGGACCAGATAAACGGGAATGAGGGTCAGCGCGACCGGCGCCATAACCCAAAGCGGGCGCGAGGTTTTTTCAATCGGCAACCAGTCGTAATAGGCGGCCAGTAACATCACAAGCGCGATTTTCATCACTTCGGAGGGTTGCAACACCATAAAGCCAAGGTCAATCCAGCGTTGCGACCCGCCCCGTGTCACACCAATAAACTCGACCAGTATCAACAGGATAATGGCAAAGACGTAGGCCAGAACCGCCATGTTTCGCCAAAACCAGATGGGCACCATCGCGATGGCCAACATAAGCGTAAGCCCAAGGCCAAAGCGGGCGACCTGCGGGCGCACCCACGGATCCATCGACCCGCCCGCGACGGAATAAAGCATCAGGAAACCGGCCGCGGCGACAGCCGTAAGCAAGATCACGATAGGCCAGTTCAGGTGCAGCAGCTTGCGAAAGCCGGTGGGCACATACTTGGCCTGATACTCAAGATAACTCATGCGTCAGGCCCGATCCGTTGACGGCGGCAGAACAATGTCGCGCAATTGGAAAGTGCGATGCTGTTCGGCGATCCGGCCACGCGCGCTGGATGGGTAAGCCGACAGCGGCGGCGTGCCGTCATAAAGCGCTTGCAGCATGATATCACGGGCAATCGGGGCCGCGGCCACTGATCCGCCCCCGCCGTGTTCCACAACCACTGCGACCGCATATTTCGGGTTCTCGAAGGGGGCAAAACTGACGAACAATGCATGATCGCGCCGTTCCCACGGCAGGTCTTCGTTGCGGGTCACGCCGCGTGCGCGCTCTTCTGCGGTGATCCGGCGCACCTGGCTGGTGCCGGTCTTGCCTGCCATGCGAAATGCGTCTTCGACGATGCGCGATCCGAAACCGGTGCCACGGTTGTGGTTCGTGACCGCATACATCGACTGGCGCACACGGCGCAGGTAGTTTTCGTTCAAACCCAGTGGTTCACCCGCGCCCGAGGGCTGTTCAACCCCGTCAATGGCGCGCACAAGGCGCGGTGTTACAGACCTGCCCGTGGCAATCCGCGCGGTCATGATGGCCAGTTGCAAGGGCGAGGCCAGCACATAGCCCTGCCCGATGGACGCGTTGACCGTATCACCGATCCGCCAGTCTTCGCCGCGCACTTCGGCCTTCCAGGCCTTGTCGGGGGCCAGCCCGCTTGAAACAGCCGACAGCGGCACATCGTGTTTGATGCCAATCCCCAGCTTGCGGGCCATTTCGGCGATCTTGTCGATCCCGACACGCTGGGCAAGGTCATAATAATAGACATCGCAGCTTTGCTTGAGGCTTTCGTGCAGATTGATATTGCCGTGACCCGACCGTTTCCAGCAGTGGAACCGTACGTCCGACACATCTGTATGGCCGCCGCAATAGACAGTTTCTTCGGGGTCGACGTCGCCGTTTTCAAGCGCCGCCAATGCCGTAACCATCTTGAAGGTTGAACCGGGCGGATAGGCGCCCTGCACGGCCTTGGCGGACAGGGGCAGGTATTTGTCTTCGTTCAACCCGCGCCAGTCGGCCACGGAAATCCCGCGCACAAACAGGTTCGGATCAAACGTCGGAGCCGAGCCGATGGCGCGCAAGTCACCGTTTTCAAGGTCAATGACAACGGCCGACGCGCTTTCGCCCTGCATGCGGACCTGGAGGTAGTTTTGCAGCCGGGCATCGACGCTCAGTTGCAGGTCAGCACCCGGCACGCCTTCCTGACGGTCAAGTTCGCGCATCACGCGGCCCACGGCGTTGACTTCGATCCGGCGGCTGCCAGCTGATCCACGCAGCGCCCGTTCCATCTTGTTTTCAACGCCGGTCTTGCCGATTTGAAAGCGCGGGATGCGCAACAGCGGATCATTGTCGTCGATCCGGCCAAGGTCATAATCACTGACCGGGCCAACATAGCCGACCACATGCGCCATATCCGATTGCATCGGATAAAGGCGTGACAATCCGACCTCGGCAATCACGCCGGGTAGGGCAGGGGCGTTGACG
This sequence comes from Octadecabacter sp. R77987, assembly GCF_042466115.1. Taxonomy (NCBI): domain Bacteria; kingdom Pseudomonadati; phylum Pseudomonadota; class Alphaproteobacteria; order Rhodobacterales; family Roseobacteraceae; genus Octadecabacter; species Octadecabacter sp. R77987. The sequence goes on from NZ_JAXHBQ010000001.1 coordinate 2,670,081, forward strand.
GTCACGCGGGTGATGTCATCCCATGTCAGCCGGTCGGCAATGGTGACGGGCACAAAGGCGGAACGGCGCAATTCAACCAGCGCATTTTCGATCGCTTCGGGTGGCAACGGCACAAGCCGCGACAGGCGGGCCAGCACGTTTTCGACATCGCCTGCGTCTTCGCGGACCATGACGATGCGGTAGTTTTGTTCATTTCCGGCAAGGGGTATGCCGTTGATATCAAAGATCAAACCACGCGGTGGCGGCAAAAGGTGAATGTTGATCCGGTTTTCATCGGCCAGCAGGCGATACTGGTCGGCCTGTTCGATCTGCATCGAGCGCATCCGCAACCCAAGCGCGCCCACGACACCAACCTGAGCCGCGCCCAGCACAAGCGCCCTGCGGCTGATCTTGCGTGCGCTTTCGGCGGTGTCCTTTGGTGCGCGCCTCATATGCGATGCCCCCGTGAATCAACCGCACCGGCAGCAGGGCGGCTGACCCCGAACACCACATGCGACAGGCCGACAACGACCGGATAGAACAGGATTGTCAGCACCATCTGCGTCATTGTCAAACCCAGCGGCGCTTGGGGGACCAGCACCATCGCAAGGACCGCGCGATAGGCAATTGTGATGCCAACAATGCCTGCGGCGACGGTGGCCCATTCAACCGGAAACGGCATCGCGCGCAGGCCGGCAGCGCGTGCGCGCAACATTTCGGTCAGAATCAGCACCAGTGCTGTCCAAAGCCCCGGCGGGCGCTGGAACAGAAAATCGGCGAGCAGGAATACCGTGCCAATGAGAAGGGCAGGCACATAATCAGGTCGCCGCGCTGCCCATGTCAGGGCAAGGCACAGCATTGCATCAGGAAACCCGATGCTGCGCGGCATGGTTTCCAGCGGCAACAATTGCACAAAGACAATCGCCAAAGTCAGCGCCGCAAAAATCGCGCGACCGATCCAGACTTGTGTGGTGGGAGAGTCAGCCATCGGTGGCTTCCTCGGCGTTCACCTCGGCGGGGGGGTCAACTGTGGGCAGGACCGGTGGATCAACCGGGGCGATCAAGGCACCTGTGTCGCTGATCCTTTCGGCCTCTTGGCTGCGCAGGACGCGCAGGAATTCAAGGCGTTCGTAATCCGCGGACAGGCGCACGCGCAAGCGGCGGTCATTGCCCAGGGCCACCCGCCCGACCAGCAGATCGGCCGGGAACAACCCGCCATCGCCGGAGCTGACCACGCGGTCGCCGGGGCGCACGGCGTCCGGTGTTTCAAGAAATTCGATCGGCGGGTTGATCGTGTTGTCGCCAACCAACACCGCGCGTTGGCCCGATGGCTGGATCGTTACCGGAATCCGGCTGGACGTATCGGTCAGCAGGATCACACGGCTGGTATTTTCGCCCACGCCACTGATCCGCCCCACAAGGCCGATCCCGTCCATCGTTGGCCAGCCGTCCAGAATACCGTCACGCGCACCGACGTTCAGCAACACCGATTGGCGAAACGGCGACCCGCTGTCGGCCAGCACCACGCCCGTCACATGGGTGATTTGCGGATCAAGGCGCACATTGTTCAAATCGCGCAGCTTGGCGTTTTCCTGTTCCAGTTGCAGTGCCGCCTCGCGCCAGGCTCGCATCTGTTGCAATTCGCGGCGCAGATCGCGGTTTTGTTCGGCAATCCGTTGATAACTCTGGAAATCCGCGATCAGGTTCACGGTGCCTGTCACCGGTGCCATCGCCCAATCAAACGACGGCACGACCCGGTCAATCACGGCCGCACGAAACCTTTCAACGCGCGGACTGTCGATCCGCCAGACCAGAAAGACGGCGAACATAAACAGCACCAGCACCCCGATCAGAAGCCTGCGGAGCGGGTTGATATAGTCGTCGTTGTTCTGCCGGTCGCGTGCCAAGGGTGGCTTACCCCCCTCGTGTTAGATTAGCTGTCGTAATCTATGACATGGCGGAGCTGTTTTTCATACTCCAGAGCCTTGCCGGTGCCGAGCGCCACACAATTAAGTGACTCGTCAGCGACCGAAATCGCAAGGCCGGTCTGTTCGCGCAGCGCCAGATCAAGTTCGCCCAGCAATGCGCCACCACCTGTCAGCATCACGCCACGGTCAACAATGTCAGCCGCCAGATCGGGCGGGGTGGCTTCCAGCGCGGTCATCACCGCCTCGCAGATTTGCTGCACGGGTTCGGCAAGGGCTTCGGCAACCTGGGCTTGGGAAATCTCGGTTTCCTTGGGCACACCATTGAGCAGGTCGCGGCCACGGATCTGCATGGATGCACCACGGCCATCGTCGGGCATGCGGGCCGTGCCGATAGATGTCTTGATCCGTTCAGCGGTGGATTCACCAATCAGCAGGTTATGCTGGCGGCGCAAATAGCTGATGATTGCCTCGTCCATGCGGTCACCACCAACGCGCACCGAACGGGCATAAACGATGTCACCAAGCGACAGCACCGCAACTTCGGTCGTCCCGCCGCCGATATCCACGACCATGTTGCCGGTCGGATCGGTAATGGGCATGCCGGCCCCGATCGCCGCTGCAATCGGTTCTGCGATCAGGCCCGCACGGCGCGCACCGGCGGACAGAACTGACTGGCGAATGGCGCGCTTTTCAACGGGTGTCGCGCCGTGGGGGACACAAACGATGATCTTGGGCTTCGAAAAGGTCGTGCGTTTGTGGACCTTGCGGATGAAATGTTTGATCATTTCCTCGGCGGTATCAAAGTCGGCGATCACGCCTTCGCGCATGGGGCGGATGGCCTGAATTGATCCGGGCGTGCGGCCCAGCATCAGCTTGGCATCTTCGCCCACGGCCAGCACTTTTTTGACGCCGTCCTTGAGGTGGTAGGCAACCACGGACGGTTCGGACAAGACAATGCCCTTGCCGCGCACATAAACAAGTGTGTTCGCTGTCCCAAGGTCAATCGCCATGTCTGACGAAAACAAGCTGCCCAAACCAAACATAGTCGTGTGTTCCCAATAATTATCTGTCCGCGACTCCCCTGTGGAGGCAGACGTTGCGTCTTATAGGGCGATGGGCTGTCAGGGGAAAGGGGCATTGGCAGGCACATTGGCGTGATGCCGCTTGCGAAAATGGCGGGCCGTGTTGGCCCGCCAAATCAAAGGCTATTCACCCGCGTCCGTGTAGCGGATTTCCTTGACGTCAGACCCGGGTGCGGATTTTTCGCGCCGCACCAGAAGACGGTTCAACGCGTTGATATAGGCCATGGCGCTGGCCACGACTGTATCAGTGTCAGCGGACTGGCCAGTGGCGATGCGCCCGTCTTCCTCCATGCGCACCGAAACGGTGGCTTGGGCGTCGGTTCCCTCGGTCACGGCGTGCACCTGATAAAGCTGCAAACGCGCGTCATGGGGGAACAGCGCCTTGACGGCGTTAAAGGTCGCATCGACCGGCCCGTCACCGGTGGCGGATGTGCTGTGATCCTCGCCATCAATTTCAAGCACCATATCGGCCTTTTGCGGGCCATTCATGCCGCAGATCACGGTCAGGTCTTTCAGTTTCAGCCGGTCATCGTCGCTGTTGTTCTGACGGATCAAGGCGATCAGATCGTCGTCGAACACTTCCTTCTTGCGATCCGCCAGATCCTTGAAGCGCACGAAGATGTCCTTGAGCTCGTTATCGCCCATCTCGTAGCCCAGCTTGGCCAGCTTGTCGCGCAACGCCGCGCGGCCCGAGTGTTTGCCCAGCGGCAGGGTCGTGCCCGACAGGCCCACATCTTCGGGCTTCATCACCTCGAATGTTTCGCGGTTTTTCAGCATCCCGTCCTGGTGGATACCACTTTCGTGCGCAAAGGCGTTTTTGCCGACGATGGCCTTGTTGAACTGCACAGGAAAGCCCGACACGGTGGCGACACGGCGCGAGATGTTCATGATCTTGCGGGTGTCGATGCCAGTGTCATAGGGCATGATATCGTGGCGCACCTTCAATGCCATCACGACTTCTTCCAGCGCCGTATTGCCAGCACGTTCGCCCAAGCCATTGATTGTGCATTCAATCTGGCGCGCGCCGCCATTGACAGCGGCAAGGCTGTTGGCAGTCGCCATCCCCAGATCGTTGTGACAATGGGTCGAGAAAATCACCGTATCGGCGTTGTCCACCTCGGCGATCAGCCGTGCGATCAGATCAGCCGATTCCACGGGTTCGGTATAACCGACCGTATCGGGAATGTTGATCGTGCTCGCGCCTGCCTTGATGGCGATATCCACGGTGCGTTTCAGGAAATCCCATTCGGTGCGCGTGGCATCCATCGACGACCACTGCACGTTGTCACACAGATTGCGCGCATGGGTGACGCAGTCGTGGATGCGATCGGCCATTTCATCCATCGTCAGGTTCGGAATGGCGCGGTGCAGCGGCGAGGTGCCGATAAAGGTATGGATGCGCGGGGATTTGGCGTGTTTCACGGCCTCCCAGCAGCGGTCGATATCCTTGAAGTTGGCGCGCGACAGGCCGCAGATCGTCGAGGTGCTGGCACGTTCGGCAATCTCGCTCACGGCTTTGAAATCACCCTCGGAGGCGATGGGAAACCCCGCCTCGATGATATCGACGCCCATATCGTCAAGCATCTCGGCGATTTCCAGCTTTTCAGCATGGGTCATGGTTGCGCCGGGGGATTGTTCGCCGTCACGCAGGGTTGTGTCGAAAATCAACACGCGGTTCTTGTCGTTTGTCATGTGAATGGTCCTTTGGTCCTTAGCTGAATGTCATGGCGCGAAACACCTCTGAGCGGTCGCGCCGACAGGCACGCTCAGAGGCAGCTAAGGAGAAGTAGCGCGCTCAAAGACAGCCCACGGGGGGCAGTCATCGGGGTATGTTGGCGCGTATCCATGGGTCGGACTATACAACGGGCACCTAGTTTGAAAAGGGGCAGTTTTGAAAAACTGCGCATGATTGTTTGTTTTTGGGGCGCTGCCCCCTTGGCCCTTGGCCAATTCCCCCGGAGTATTTTCGAACAAAAGAAGCTGGACGTTGCGCGCGGTTGGCCTAGGTGGCGCATCATGGAAAATGCTTTGATTATTGGTGCTTCTGGCGGGATTGGTGCGGCGGTGGCACAGGAGATGTCGGCGCGCGGTGTGACGGTGACGGGCCTTTCGCGCAGCGTTGACGGGTTGGACGTGACTGATCCGGCATCAGTGGCGCGTGTTATGGGTGATCTGTCGGGTCCGTATGATTGTGTGTTCATCGCTGTCGGGGTCTTGGCCCCCACGGGTGGCGTGCCTGAAAAATCGCTGGGGGCGATTGACGCAAACGCCATGGCGCAGGTCATGGCCGTGAATGCCATCGGTCCGGCGTTATTGTTGGCACAACTGCCGCGATTGTTAAGCAAGGATCGCGCGTCGGTCGTGGGTGTGCTTTCGGCGCGGGTCGGGTCGATTGGCGACAACCAGATCGGCGGCTGGCATTCCTACCGCGCTTCAAAGGCCGCCGTGAACCAGATCGTGCATGGCGCGGCGATCGAACTGCGCCGCTCGCACAAAGGGGCGGTTTGTGTCGCCTTGCATCCGGGCACTGTGGCCACACCTTTTACGGCCGATTATGCGGGGCGGCACAGCACCGTTTCCCCCGATGAAGCTGCGCGCAATCTGGTGAATGTCATGGCGGGGCTGACCCCTGCGGACACCGGCCGGTTCTTTGATTATGCTGGGAAATCCGTGCCGTGGTAAAGCTGGTTCTGGTTCTTGGCGACCAGTTGAGCGAGGGGATCGCGGCGCTGCGTGAGGCCGACCCTGCGTGCGATGTCGTGGTCATGGCCGAGGTCATGGGTGAAGCGGAATATGTCCCCCATCACCCCAAGAAGATCGCGCTGATCTTCGCGGCGATGCGCAAGTTTGCCGCCCGTCTTGAAGGGCAGGGGTGGCGGGTGGTCTATACGCCTCTGGATCACCCTGAAAACAGCGGCACGATCGCGGGTGAACTGCTGCGCCATGCGGCGGCGTTTGGCGCGGATGAGGTGCTTGCCACGCAACCCGGTGAGTGGCGGTTGATCGCGGAACTGGACGCAGTGCCGCTGCGGCTGCGCCAACTGCCAGACGACCGGTTCATTGCCACGCAGGCAGAGTTTGCGGATTGGGCAAAGGGGCGCAAGCAGTTGCGGATGGAGTGGTTTTACCGTGACATGCGCCGCAAGACCGGCCTGCTGATGGTGGGGGACGAACCCGCAGGCGGGCAGTGGAACTTTGACCATGAAAACCGCAAGCCACCACCCGAAGGCATTGATTTCAAAGGGCCAATGCGGTTTTCGCCGGGCGGGGATGTGGCCGAGGTTCTGGCACTTGTCAGTGCGCGTTTTGCGGTTAATTTCGGCAGTCTGGATGATTTCTGGTTCGCCACAGATCACGAGCAGGCGCGCCAGCATCTGGCCCATTGGGTGCGGCATGGTTTGCCCCGATTTGGCGATTATCAGGATGCGATGATGGGGGGCGAAAGGTTCCTTTATCACGCGATTGTCGGGCTTTACCTGAACATCGGTTTGCTGGACCCGATGGAAGTATGCCAAGCCGTTGAAGACGCGTGGAAAAACGGTGACGCGCCGATCAATGCCGCCGAAGGGTTCATCCGCCAGATCATTGGCTGGCGCGAGTATGTGCGGGGCATCTATTTCCTTGAAGGGCCGGAGTATGTGTCGCGTAATACGTTGAATCACAAGCGGGATTTGCCCTGGCTTTATTGGGGTGGCGAGACGAAGATGCGCTGCATGGCCAAGGCCGTGGAACAGACCCGCGAGGAGGCCTATGCCCACCACATCCAGCGCCTGATGGTGACGGGCAATTTCGCCCTGCTGGCGGGGGTTGATCCGGCGCAGATGCATGAATGGTATCTGGCGGTTTATGCGGACGCCTTTGAATGGGTCGAGGCCCCCAATACCATCGGGATGAGCCAGTTTGCCGATGGCGGGATTGTCGCCTCAAAGCCTTATATTTCCAGTGGAAATTACATCAACAAGATGTCGGACTACTGCAAGGATTGCGCCTATAAAATCAAGGATAAGACGGGGGAGGATGCCTGCCCTTTCAACCTGCTCTATTGGCATTTTCTGGACCGTCACCGCGTCCGGTTCCGGGGCAATCCGCGCATGGCGAATATGTATCGCACGTGGGACCGGATGGATGGCGAAAAGCGCGAAACGGTGCAGGCAGATGCGCGCCGTTTTCTGGAAAAGCTGGACGCGGGCGAGGCGGTTTGACGGGGAAAAGGCCCGTATGGACAGCGTATGGAAACCATATGGAAAGCGTATGGGTCCGATATGGCGTGTGGCGGGATGAATCCCGCCCTGCGGGGTTATTCGCTGGTCGGTTCGTCCTCGATAACCACACCGTCGGTTGCCGGGCTCGTGTCGCCTTGGGTCACGAGCGCGCCATCTTGCCACGCACCCGTCGCGGTTTCGCCCGAGGCATAGCGCATCGTGCCGTCACCCTGGCGGCGGCCTGCGCGGAACATGCCCTCGTAAACGTCGCCCGTGGCGTAGGTCGCCACACCGATGCCGCTGATTTCGCCGTTCTGCCATTGGCCTTCGTAGGTAAAGCCGCCGACCATCGTCATTTTCCCGCGACCATGGCGTTGCCCGTCAAGGAACTCGCCCTCGTAAACGGTGCCGTCTGCATAGGTCGCCGTGCCCATGCCGTTGCGCTGCCCCTGAACCCAGGTGCCCGCATAGGTGTAGCCATCGGCGTAGGTCATCGTGCCTTGACCGTGGTAGGCGCCAGCCAGAAATTCGCCTTCATAGATCAGGCCGGTGGCATAGGTGAATGTCCCGCTGCCTTCGATCACGCCGCCGCGCCAATCGCCTTGATAGCTTGAGCCGTCCGCATAGGTGTGGGTGCCGCTGCCATCAGGCAGGCCGGCGCGGAAATCGCCCTCAAAGCTGGACCCGTCCGGATAGGTTACGACACCGATCCCCTCCATGTCGCCGCCGACCCATGACCCGATATAGGTGTAGCCATCCGCGCCACGGAATGTGCCTTGGCCGTGGCGGCGGTCATCGGCGAAACCGCCCTGATAGACATCGCCGTTGGCAAATGTCAGCGTGCCGGTGCCGTCCTTCAGGCCGGCGACAAGATCACCATCGTAGATGTCGCCGTTCGGGCGCACGACGCGGCCTTGGCCCTGAATGGCCCCTGCCGCCCAAGTGCCGGAATAGACCAGACCATCGGCCATTGTCAGGGTGCCTTCGCCCTCGCGTTCGCCGTCCACAAGCGTGCCCTGATAGACGGCACCATCGGGATAGGTGATCGTGCCTTCGCCCTGTTTGACACCGTTCACCCATGGGCCTTCGTAGATGTATCCCGATGGGCTGCGCATGGTGCCTTGACCGTGGTGCATGGCGTTGCGCAATTCGCCCTCGTAAACCGTGCCGTTGGCATAGCGCACGATCCCGCGGCCAGTCATTTTTCCATCAGTCCAGTCGCCCTCGTAGGTGCCGCCATCGGCAAAAACGATTGTTCCGAACCCTTCGGGCTTGCCAAGGGCGAACTGCCCTTCATAGACCGCGCCGTTGGGATATTGCGCGGTGCCCTGTCCTCGAATTTCGCCCTCGAACCATTCGCCGGTATATTCGTAGCCGTTGGGCAAGCGGTAACTGCCCATCCCGTGTTGCAGGCCGTTCAAAAAGCCGCCCTCGTAAACGCCGCCGTCTTCGTATTGTTTGACGGTAACGTCTTGTGCAAAGGCGGGCGTGGCAAACAAAAGCGCGGCGATCAGGGGCAGGTGGCGATTCATATCTGTGCGGTCCTCGATATTCTTGGGCCAAGCTAATGGACGGGGCAGGGCCGTGCAACGGTGGAAAGGGTCACGTCATGGTGCAATCGGCTTCCCCTTGCCGGTTGTTCTGCTAAATGAAGGAACTTGAACCAAGGATTGCTGCAATGACTGACACCTTTCGCCTGACCCTTGCCCAGTTGAACCCCACCGTGGGGGACATCAAGGGCAACGCCACCAAGGCCCGCGAAGCCTGGGAACAAGGCCGCGCGGCGGGGGCCGATATGGTCATGCTGCCGGAAATGTTCATCACCGGCTATCAGGCGCAGGATCTGGTGCTGAAACCGGCGTTCACGTTGGCGGCGATGGATGCGGTGGAACAGCTGGCGCGCGATTGCGCCGATGGCCCGATGGTCGGGATTGGCGGGCCGCTGTCAGAACTGCCGAAACTGCACAACGCCTATTTCATTCTGAAGGGCGGCAAGGTGCACGCCACGACCCGCAAGTATTACCTGCCCAATTTCAATGTTTTTGACGAAGTGCGCCTGTTTTCCCGCAGCGACATGCAAGGCCCGTGGGACGCGGGCGCGCTGCGCATAGGCACGCCGATCTGCGAGGATGCGTGGTACGAGGACGTTTGCGAAGCGATGGTGGATAGCGGTGCGGAAATGCTGTTGGTCCCCAACGGCAGCCCCTATTTCCGAAACAAATACGATATCCGCCTGTCCAACATGGTGTCCCGTGTGATCGAAAACGATGTGCCGCTGGTCTATCTGAACTTTGTCGGCGGGCAGGATGATCAGGTGTTTGATGGCGGGTCGTTCGTGTTGAACCGCGGTGGCAAACTGGCCGTGAAACTGCCCCTGTTCGACGAGGCCGTGGTGCATGTGGATTTTGAGTGCGATGCCGAAGGCTGGCGCGCTGTTGAAGGGGACGTGGCGATTTTCCCCGACGATCTTGAGCAGGATTACCGCGTCATGGTCGAGGGCCTGCGCGATTATATGCGCAAGACCGGGTTCCAAAAGGTGTTGCTGGGCCTTTCGGGCGGGATCGACAGCGCGATTGTCGCAACCATCGCTGCGGATGCGCTGGGGTCGGAAAATGTGCGCTGTGTGATGCTGCCGTCGGAATATACCTCGCAATCCTCGCTGGATGATGCGGCCAAGGTCGCGGATGCGCTGGGCTGCAAATACGATACCGTGCCGATTGGACCGACCCGCGCGGCGGTGACAGAAACCCTCGCGCCGCTGTTTGCCGGGCTGGACGAAGGCCTGACCGAGGAGAATATCCAAAGCCGGATCAGGGGGTTGCTGCTCATGGCTCAGTCCAACAAGTTTGGTGAAATGCTGCTGACCACGGGCAATAAATCCGAGGTGGCCGTGGGCTATGCCACGATCTATGGCGATATGGCGGGCGGGTATAATCCGATCAAGGATATGTATAAAACACGCGTCTTTGATGCCTGTCGGTGGCGCAATGCCAACCACCGCCCGTGGATGAAAGCCCCGGCGGGCGAAATGATCCCCGCCAGCATCATCGACAAGCCCCCGTCAGCCGAATTGCGCGCCGATCAAAAGGACGAAGACAGCCTGCCGCCCTATGATGTGCTGGACGGGATCCTGACGATGCTGGTGGACGAGGAAGCATCAGTGTCCGATTGCGTGGCCGAAGGGTATGATCATGACACGGTGAAACGGGTCGAGCACCTGCTTTATATCAGCGAATACAAGCGGTTCCAGTCGGCCCCCGGCCCGCGCTTGTCAATGCGGGCGTTCTGGCTGGATCGCCGTTATCCGATCGTGAACCGCTGGCGCGACGAAGCGTAAGACCATCTTCAAACGAATGTCCAAATGACAGGCAATTTTTGCCATATTTGCCGCCTATTCAGGTCAAAACCCTGAAAGGCAAGCCCATGACATCGATCACCTTTTACGCCAGTGAAGCCAACCGCAACGCCGCCTTTACCAAGGCGAAATTGTGGATGTTTTTCAGCGTTGTGGTGTTTCTTTTCGCGCCCTATGGCCCTGTGCTTGCGATCCCGTTGTTTGCGATAGGGTTCTGGTTTGGTGGCCCCGAACTGGGTGCCCGTGCCGCGCAATGCCCGAGTTTCACAGCAGATACAGAAGGGTTTGTGACCGGACAGCGGTTTACCGTCACAGACCGGCACCGGTTGGGCTGGGACGAATTTCGCGGCGTTGAACTGCGCACCGAAGGATTTGAACCATTCTTTGCGCAGCGTGTTCTTGTGATCAAAACCGCCAATCACGGCGAGCAAAAGATCAGACAACAAATGATGAGCGGGACGCCTGAAGGCATGGCGCGAGAGATCAGTGATTACGCCCGCGCAGCCCAGATGGCCAAAGGGATGCGGGTGATCGTCGCTGAAATCGAACAAAGCGAACGGCGCGCAACGCAATCATCTGCTCCACTTGCGCAGGTTGCGCAGGCTTCTGCCCCTGTTGCAAAACCCGTTGCAGCCAGAACCGGCCCACGCCCCCAGCAACCTGTGAGGCAAGCACAAATCGGTGGTGACGCCAGCCCGATTACGTCAACGCCGCGCCTGAGCGAACGTTTGTTTGGTCGTCGCAAGGTAATCTGATAGTCTTACCCCGAAGGGGGAGGGCATCATGGCCAAAGCAGAGAACAAGACCCAAGTCACCGAAGTCAGCGTTGATGATTTCATTGCCGCGGTGGATCATCCGGTGCGGCGTGCCGATGCGATTGCGCTGAACGAGATGTTCATGCGCGTCACCGGCTGGCAACCGCGCATGTGGGGGCCGACGATGATTGGCTATGGGCAATACCACTACATCTATGACAGCGGGCGCGAGGGCGATTGTCTGGCGACCGGGTTCAGCCCGCGCAAGGCCAACCTCAGCGTCTATATCTTGCCCGGATATGGTGATTTCGGTGATCATCTTGCACGGTTGGGCAAGCACAAGATCGGCAAATCCTGCCTTTATATCAACAAATTGGCCGATGTGGACATGGGTGTGCTTGAAGAACTGGTGCGCGCAGGGCTGGATGATCTGGCCACCCGCTGGCCCGTCATCCCGACCTAAAGCGGGCTGACGATGCAGGCGTCAAGCAAGCGCAGATAATCGTCCTTGTGGCACAGCTGCGTGCCTTCGGTCATGACGGCGGCGCTGGCGGCTGCCGATCCGTGCTGCAATGCCGTTTCAATGTCTGCGTCACGCGCCAATGCCATTGTGAACCCACCGACAAAACTGTCGCCAGCGCCAACCTTGCTGCGGATGTCAACCTTGGGGGCGGCCACATGCAGGTGTTGCGTGCCATCGGCCAGCACCGACCCGTCCGCGCCGCGTGCCACGATCACCATCTGCCCCGCGCCGCGCCGCACAAGGCTGGCCGCGAAGGCGGCGCTGTCACGGCGCGATGCCAGCGGGCGGCGCGCCAGCCCTTCGGCCTCGTGCTGGTCCATACGCAAAACGAGCGGCGGGCGGATCTGACCAGCGGCAAGGTGGGACAGGATCGGGCCTGATGTATCAAGTATGACCCGCACATCGGTGTCGCTGAAATCCTGACAGATACGGGCATAAAGATCGGGTGCGGCCCCGTTTGGCCCGCTGCCTGACAGCACAAGGATACTGTCGGCCCGGGCCGCGTCACGAATGGCGGCGCGGGCGGCGTCAATGTCGGCGGCCTCCCAATCGGGGCCGGGCAGCATGAACCGATACTGATCCATGCTGTTCAGATCCGTCACCGCAAGACTTTGGCGCGTTTCACTGGGCGCGGGATGGACAACAGGGGTCAAACCTGCGGCCGTCAGCAAGTGCAGCAAGGCCTGTCCCGTATCGCCCCCCAGCGCCACAAAGCACCGCGCCTGTCCGCCTAGCTGATGGATCGCGCGCGCCACGTTCAGCCCGCCCCCACCCGGATCGGTGTCAGGGGGCGAACAGCGCAATTTCACATTTGCATGCACCTCGGACACCGAGGTCGCAAGATCAAGCGCGGGATTCAGTGTAACTGTTAGAATATCATGCATGGCAGCACCTTTCGGCCGTTATGGTGCCAAAGGGGTCGGGGCGCTGCAAGCGGAAATGATAGCGCTATCAGTGCACCTTTATTCCCACCATGGATCAATGCGTGCAATATCGGCGTCGGACCAGCCGAAATGATGGGCAAATTCGTGCACCGTGACATGGGCCACCAGCGCTTCGAGCGTTTCGCCCGCGCGATCGGCCAATTCATCCAAAATCGGCATGCGGAACAGCCAGACCGTATCGGGGCCATCGGGAATATCATCATCGCGTTTCAGGGTCAGGGGCACGCCGGTATAAAGGCCGGTGATGTCCCATTCGTCCTCGTCGTCTTCCAGCATTTCGGCAGGAATGAAATCCTCGACCCGGATCAGGACGGATTGCGCAGGCGTGCGAAATGCGGCGGGAAAACTGTCGACCGTTTGTGCGGCGATCGCGAACAGGTCTTCGGGGCTGGGGAATGCTTTGCTCATCCCCCTCATATGGACAATTGCGCGCCACTATGAAAGAGCCTCGCGACATATAGGAGACCATCATGACCACCACCCGTTTTGCCCCGTCGCCCACTGGTTATCTGCATATCGGCAACCTGCGTGCCGCGCTGTTCAACTATGCGATTGCGCGCCAGCAAGGTGGCGAATTCATCCTGCGGATTGATGACACCGACGGTGAGCGCTCGAAAGAGGAATATGTCGACGGGATCAAGGCCGATCTGGAATGGCTGGGCCTGACCTGGGACCGCATTGAGCGCCAGTCTGCGCGGATGGATCAATACGCGGCCGCCAAAGCCCGCCTGATCGAGATGGGGCGACTTTATGAGTGTTTCGAGACCCCGACCGAGTTGGACCTCAAGCGCAAGAAGCAGCTGAACATGGGCAAGCCGCCGGTCTATGACCGCGCAGCGCTGGCGCTAGGCGAGGCCGAGAAGGACGCCCTGCGTGCGGATCGCGGATCGCACTGGCGTTTCAAGCTGGACCTTGAGCGGATCAACTGGACGGACGGCATTTTAGGCGATCTGTCGATTGATGCGGCCTCGGTTTCCGACCCTGTGTTGTTCAAGAATGACGGGCAGATTTTATATACGCTGGCGTCCGTTGTAGATGATACGGAATTTGGCATCACCGATGTGGTGCGCGGATCGGATCATGTGACCAATACCGCGACGCAAATCCAGATGATCACCGCGCTGGGCGGCACTGTGCCCCGCTTTGCGCACCATTCCTTACTGACGGGGCCGCAGGGCGAGGCTTTGTCCAAACGTCTGGGCACGCTGGCCTTGCGCGATTTGCGCGCCAAGGGTGTTGCGCCGATGGCGATCCTGTCGCTGATGGCGCGGCTGGGCTCGTCTGATCCGGTAGAGTTGCGCGAAACCGTGGCCGAGGTGGTTGACGGGTTCGACATTGCCAAGTTCGGGTCCGCACCGACCAAGTTTGACGCGGATGATCTGGGACCGCTTAGCGCACGCTGGCTGGCCGCGCGCCCCTATGCGGACGTGGCGGATGATATTGCCGCGCTTGGCGTGCCTGCCGATCACGCCGAGGCGTTTTGGGCCGTGGTGCATGATAACATCGACACCGTCGATGATATGGCGCCGTGGTGGGACCTGTTCCAGAACGGCACGCCCGCCAAAGTGGCCGACGAGGACGCCGAATTTGTTGCGCAGGCGTTGGAATTGCTGGGTGAACCGCCCTACACTGCGACCACCTGGGCCGAGTGGACAGGCGCGGTGAAAGATGCCACGGGCCGCAAGGGCAAGGGGCTGTTCATGCCGCTGCGCCGCGCGGTGACGGGCCGTGATCGCGGGCCGGAAATGGCCGAAGTGATGCCGCTGTTGCAGGTCAAACCACGGATCTGAGGGGGGAACACGATGGGCGCTGACAAGACACCGGAAACTGCCGCGCCCTCGCTTGATCCTGTTGATTGGGATGGTTTTCGCGCCCGTGCCCATGCGATGCTGGACGCCGCCGTGGACAAGATGCAGGGCGCGCGCGATGGCCGCGTCTGGACGCCTGTTCCTGATGCCATGAAAGCGGCACTGCGCGCCGATTTGCCACCCCGAGGGCGCGGTCCGGACGCCACTGATGCACAGATCACCGCCCTGCTGCCCCACGGCGTTGGCAACACGCATCCGCGCTTTTTCGGCTGGGTGCACGGGGCGGGGACGCCATCCAACATGATCGCTGATATTGCCGCCGCCGCGATGAATGCCAATCTTGGCGGGCGTGACCACGGGGCGATGTATATCGAAAAGCAGGTTGTGGACTGGGTGCGTGACATCTTTGGGTTTCCGCCCGATTCCAGCGGTTTGGTCGTGTCGGGCACGTCCATCGCGACGATTATCGCGCTGAAATCCGCGCGCGACCGTGCGCTGGGATTTGACGTGCGCAAGACGGGTGTGCAGGCGGGGCAGCTGGTTGGCTATACTTCGGATCAATCGCATTCCTGTGTGGCACGGGCGTTCGATATGTTGGGGCTGGGATCGGATGCCTTGCGCCGGATTCCGGTAAGCGATGCCTTTGAGATGGACCTGGATGCTCTGCGATCTGCGATTGCGGCGGACCGCGCGGCGGGGCTGCATCCGTTTGCCGTGGTTGGCACGGCGGGCGCGGTGAACGTGGGCGCGATTGACGATCTGGACGCCATTGCAGATATCGCTGCGGCTGAAAAGCTGTGGTTCCATATCGACGGGGCGTTTGGCGCGCTGGGTGTGCTGAGTGACCGTTTGCGGGATCGTTTAAGCGGGATCAAACGGGCGGATTCGCTGGCGTTTGATTTCCACAAATGGGCGCATGTGAATTATGACGCCGGTTTCGTGTTGATCCGTGACGAAGACGCGCATCGGCGTGCCTTTTCCGACCGGCCCGATTACCTGTTGCCCGCGACCGAAGGGCTGGCGGCGGGCAATCCCTGGCCGGTGGATTATGGCCCCGAATTGTCACGCGGGTTTCGGGCGTTGAAAATCTGGGCGCACCTGAATGAACACGGCCCCGACAGGATTGGCGCGCTGATCACGCAG
Organism: Octadecabacter sp. R77987; assembly: GCF_042466115.1. Taxonomy (NCBI): domain Bacteria; kingdom Pseudomonadati; phylum Pseudomonadota; class Alphaproteobacteria; order Rhodobacterales; family Roseobacteraceae; genus Octadecabacter; species Octadecabacter sp. R77987. The sequence continues at coordinate 2,685,800 of NZ_JAXHBQ010000001.1, forward strand.
AATTGCGATCAGGCGGCCCATCTGGGGCGGATAGTTGACGGCGATCCGGGGTTTGAGCGCCTTGCCCCGGTGGCGATGAATATCTGCTGTTTTCGCGCGGTGCCCGCGGGGCTGGACGCGGCCGAACTGGATGCCCTTAACGACCGGATTGTCGTAGCCTTGCAGGTCAGCGGGATCGCCGCGCCCTCAACCACGCGGCTGGCTGGAAAAACCGCGATCCGCGTCAGCATCACCAACCACCGCACTGCATTTGCCGACATGGACCTGCTGCTGGATGCGATCCGCGATCTGGTCGCCAAAGGCGTCTGACGCGCCCAAGCTATCGCGCCGGACGCGGTTGTCAGCGGTGCTGCATGCGCACCGGCAGCTGTTCAAGGGTCCGGTCAACGATGCGGATTTCCTGCGCGCTTAGGGTCTGTGCACGGGGATAGATCGGCGCGGTGCGGTCGTTGAGGATTGGCCCCCAGTCATGGGTTGTGGCGATAAAATCATCGACGCCATCCTGCCCGTAAAGCTGCAGGAATCCCTGAATGACCACATCCAGATAGGACAGCAGGATCGGGTGGCCGACGGATGGATGCTGGGTCAGTTCGGGGCGCGCCTCGTAGACGGCGGTGGCGATTGGTGTGCTGATATGCGTGACCTGATGGGTCACGTCGCGGCGCGTATAAGCGTGTTCGCGTGCATCCAGCGCGGCCCAATCGCCGCCCGGAAGGTGGGCGATGACACCGGAAATGCTGCTGTTCGGGTCGGGTTCGACGGACAGAAAGGCAACCTGGCGTTGCGTTGAATGCCGCCAGATGCGCCGCCAGCCGGTTAGCCGTGCAGCGCGCGGTGCGGCAAAATCATGCGTCGCCAGATTGACGAGCGAGCCATAGCCGAAGACTGCTGGATCATCCGTCATTCGCGCGCGCGCAGCACACGCGCAGGGCGCGCCGCAAGGGGTCGCCAAGCAAAGGCAAGGTTGGCGGCCAGCACGGCGATGACCCCGCCGATGATGATCGCCCCTGCCGAAGCCCAGATCACGGAGTAATCCGTTTCCATGATGAAAGTGCTGACGGCCCAACCGCCAGCAATGCCGGCGGCCAGCGCAACGCAACCTGCCGCCGCGCCAAGGATCAGCGCGCGCAGGGCAAAGCTGCGCAGGATCAGCCCGCGCGTGGCCCCAAGGGTGCGCAGGATCGCGGCCTCTTGGGTGCGCGCACGCTCGCCTGCCGCTGCCGCGCCGATCAACACAAGAAAGCCGGTGATCAAGGTGGCCAAAGCGCCGTAACGGGTGGCGGTGGCGATGCCGCCCAGCAACTGGACGACCTGATCAATCGCGTCGCGGATGCGGATCGCGGTGATGTTGGGATAGGCGTTGCCAAACTCGCGCAGGATCGCCGCTTCGGCGGTTTCTTCGGCATAGACGGTGGAAATCCAGCTGTGCGGCGCGCCTGCCAATGCGGCGGGATTCATCGACATAACGAAACCGATACCGGCGGTGCCGAAATCAACCTCGCGGAAACTGGTGATCGTCGCGGTGATGTCGCGGCCAAGGATATTGACGGTAATCGTGTCGCCCAGCGACAGGCCCATTTCGGCAGCTTCCTCGGCGGAAAAGGACACAAGCGGTGGGCCGCTGTAATCAGCCGCCCACCATTCACCGGCGGTGATGGTTGTGCCGGTCCTGGCTTCGGCTGCATATGTCACGCCGCGGTCGCCCTGGGTCACCCAGTGATCGGTAAATTCGCGCGCCGGGGCGCCGTTGATCCGGGTGATCACGCCGCGCAACATTGGTGCGCTGTCGACGCGGCTGACTTGTGGGTCATCAGCAAGGCGGGCGCGGAACCCGTCGATCTGGCCGGGCTGGATGTCGACAAAGAAATACGAGGGCGCGACTTCGGGCAGTTCATTACTGATGGAATTGCGCAGGGTGCCGTCGATCTGGCCGACGGCGGCCAGCACCGCAAGACCAAGGCCAAGCGAGAGGACCACCGAAGTTGCTTCGCCCCGCTGCCCGCCGATGGCCGCCAGTGCCATGCGGGTCGCGGGAAAGCCGCGTGCGGCACGGCGCGTAGCGCGGGCGACCAGTTGCACGATAACTGCACTGACGGCCAGAAGGGCCAGCGCAAAGACGATCCCGCCTGCGGTCCAGAGGGTGAGGAAAGCCGTGCCGGACAGAGTGATGGCCGCGGCCAAAAGGGCAGCGATCAGGAACAGCGTGGCGATAACATAGCGTGCGGCGGGCAGGGCACGCCCGCCGGAAAACGCATCGCGGAACAGGGCGGCGGCGCGGGTTTCTTCGGCCCGCGCAAGGGGCCAGAGGGTAAAGATCAGGGCCGAAAGGACGCCGTAGAGAGCGGCTTCAAGAAGCGGTGCAGGGTAGATGGTGAAGGCGGCGGGGAAGGGCAGGCTTGCCTCGATCAGGGGCGCAAGCAGCAGCGGGACGCCGCCACCAAGGATCACGCCCAAGGTGACTCCAAGCAGGGTCAGCGCCCCGATTTGCAGGAAATAGGTCTGGAAAATCGTCGTGCGGGTCGCGCCGAGGGTCTTGAGAATCGCGATCACCTCGGATTTGCCGGACAGATAGGCGCGCACGGCGGCTGACACGCCCACACCGCCCACGGCAAGGCCCGACAAGCCGATCAGCACCAGAAATGCGCCGATCCGGTCGACGAAACGCGCAACACCGGGCGCGCCCGCGCGGGCGTCGCGCCAGCGTAGGCCGCTGTCGCGAAAACGGTCCTCGGCCTCGGTTTCAAGCGCAGCAAGGTCTGCATCGGCTGGTAGGGTCATGCGATATTGTGTGTCAAACAGCGTGCCCTCGGTGATGAGGCCGGAATTTGCCAGATCAACGGTGCGCACGATGGTGCGCGGCCCAAGGCCGAAACCCGCCGCGCCATTGTCGGGATAGCGGGTCAGGATTGCGCGCAGGGTGAAATCCTGGGTGCCAAGGCGGATGGTGTCGCCGACTTGCAGCGCAAGGCGATCGGCCAGCAGCCGTTCGATGACGGCACCATGATCGGCGAGCGCTTGCGATAAGGGAATGGGCGGATCAAGGGTGACAGCGCCGACCAGAGGATAGGCGTCATCCACCGCTTTGATCTGGGTCAGCCCCCGTTCAACGGGATCACGATCCACGACCAGCATCGAGCGGAAATCGACGGTTTCAGACACTTGTGTGGCGATGGTGTTCAGCCATTCCAGTTCGTCGTCGCGGGCAAACCGATAGGTAAACTGCGCTTCGGCGTCACCACCCAAAAGGGCAGCACCTTCGCGTTCCAACCCGGCCTCGATGGCGGCACGCACGGTGCCGACGGCCGCAATGGCCGCCACGCCAAGGGCAAGGCAGGCCAGAAAGATGCGAAAACCGCGCAATCCCCCGCGCAATTCACGGCGCGCAAAGCGGGAGGCGAGCGCGAGGCTCATGCAATGCGCCCGTCGCGCAGAGAAATCACGCGGTCACAGCGCGCGGCAAGATTGGGCGCATGGGTCACAAGGATCAGGGTTGCGCCGTGCCGGTCGCGCAGATCAAACAGCAGGTCGATGATCGCGGCCCCGTTGGTTTCATCCAGATTGCCGGTGGGTTCATCGGCCAGCAGCAGTTTCGGGCGGGGCGCGGCGGCGCGCGCCAGCGCCACGCGCTGTTGTTCGCCGCCTGACAATTGGTTGGGATAGTGGCCCGTGCGCCCGCCAAGACCGACTGCCAGCAGTTCAGCCTCGGCCCGCGCGAACGCATCGCGGTGGCCGGCCAGTTCCAGCGGGGTTGCGACATTTTCCAGCGCGGTCATTGTGGGAATAAGGTGGAAGGATTGGAACACCACCCCCATATTATCCCGACGCAGGCGCGCAAGGTCGTCTTCGCCCATGTGGGTCATATCGCGGCCCATCGCCTGAACCGAACCGCCGGTGGCCTGTTCCAGACCGCCCATGATCATGAGGAGTGACGATTTGCCAGACCCGCTTGGCCCGACCAGCCCCAAGGTTTCCCCCGCCTGCACGTCCAGCGAAATGCCGTGCAAGATGTCGACCATCCCCGCATTGCCGCGCAGGGACAGGGACACATCGGTCAGCGACAGGATCGGATCGGACATCAGCAAGGGCTTTCAATGGCTTCGCACCTTTGGATATGGGGCAGTGCGGGGGATGCGCAACCTTGGAATTGCTGCGATTTTTACATGTGGCGCTGTGGCGCAGGCTGAACCGGTGACGATCGCCGCCCTGGGCGACAGCCTGACGGCGGGATACGGGCTTGAGGCTGATGACGGTTTGGTGCCGCAACTTGAGGCATGGCTGAACGACAATGGTGCCGATGTTGTGCTGATCAACGCGGGCGTGTCGGGGGATACAACGGCGGGCGGGCTATCGCGCGTTGGCTGGACGCTGACGCCGGACGTGGACGGGATGATCGTGACACTGGGCGGCAACGATTTTTTGCGCGGGATTGATCCGGCGGTGAGCCGCGAAAACCTGCGCGGGATATTGCAGGCGGCAAAGAACGCGGATGTTGACGTTTTGTTGATCGGGATTGAAGCGTCCAACAACTATGGCCCCGACTACAAGGCAGCATTTGACAGTATGTATCCTGACCTTGCGGCGGAATTCGGTGTGCAACTGGTGCCACGCTTTTTTCAGGGCGTGCTGGATGCGGCAGGTGTGCAGGACAACGTGCGTAACTACATGCAGCGCGATCGCATCCATCCCAACCCGGCGGGGGTCAAGGTGATTGTCGAAACCCTAGGCCCCGAGGTGCTGGCGTTTGTCACGCGTGTTTCCGCGCAATGACGTGGACGTGGCGTGCAGCCCTGTTAAGCTGGGCGTCCAACGTATCATTTTAAGGAGAGTTCCATGTCTGTCGCAAAGGTAATCGAAATCATCGCCTCCTCCGGCAAGTCGTTTGACGATGCTGTCGAGGAAGGCATCAAAGAGGCCTGCAAGACGCTGAACAACGTGACCGGTGCCTGGGTCGCTGACCAGAAGGTCACGGTCAAGGATGGCAAGGTTGATGAATACCGCGTTGTTCTGCGCGTGACATTCGTTCTGAAAGACTAGGGCACGGACGCGCCGCGCCTAACGCATCGCGGCGCGTTTCTGCAAGCCGCGATAGGAATAGCTGGTGCGCACGGATCCATCCGCGGCGGCCAGAAATTCTGGGTCTTGGGGCAGGCAACCGATCCCGCAGATCTGGCTGACTGTCATCGTGTCGGTATCCACATACCACAGACGCCCACCGGGTGTGGCCACATAGCCGTCGATCCCTGCCGCTTCATCGGATTCAATATCTGTCACCGACGGCACCTCGGAATCATATTCGGGGCTGTAGGTGCTGTGGGTGTGAAATGACGCAACCACTGTCAGTTTGATTGGCCAGTTGGGCAGTTGGCAGGTTGCCTCGTCGCCTTCCATAATCCGTGTGGCGCGCAACTCGCCCAGACGGTTGTAGCCGATAAAGCCGCACAGCTCGCGGTTTTCGGTGATGGAACGGGGCTGAATCTGGGCAAAAATATCCATGATAAAGGCCAGCTCTTCGCCGTCACCGGTGGATTCGGCGGTGTTGTCTTGGGCGAATGCAGGGGCCGCGAGAAGCGCGAGTGGCAGCAGAAATCTGAACATGCGCAAGTATTCCCGCGGTTATGGCCAAAGGCAATGGTCCCTTGCCAAAAGGGCACGCACGACATATTTGATTTTTGGAATATATTTTAGGAGGCCAATCATGGCTGGCAAGAAAATCACCTGTCTGTCTTGCGGGCAAACCAACGCCGTGCCGTTTGACAAACTGGCAGCGGGGCCGAAATGCGGGAAATGCAAGGCGGCGCTGATGCCCGATGCGCCGGTGGATGTGGATCTGGCGACCCTGGTCAAGGCGGCGCAGACCGACGATGTGCCGCTGGTCGTGGATTTCTGGGCGCCGTGGTGCGGCCCTTGCAAGATGATGGGACCGGAATTTGCCAAGGCTGCTGGCGCGCTGAAAGGTCAGGCGCGACTGATCAAGGTTGATACGCAGAAACACCAGTCCGCAGGCCAGCGCTATGGCATTCGCGGCATCCCGACGATGGTGGCGTTTAAGGGCGGGCGCGAGGTCAAGCGCCAGTCAGGGGCTGTCAGTGCGGGCGCAATCACCGATTGGGCCAAAGGGCTTTGAATGCAAAAAGGGGCAGCGCGATGCTGCCCCTTTTCGTATCTTAGCGATCCCCGAGGGGGCGCGTGATTTAGGCCAGAGCCAGGTTCACGGCGCTTTCGCGGCCATCGCGGCCAGCTTCGATGTCGAAAGTAACTTTCGCGCCATCAGCCAGACCGGTCATGCCGGAACGCTCGACTGCGGAGATGTGGACGAATACGTCCTTGGATCCGCCTTCGGGCTCGATAAAGCCGAAACCTTTGGTAGAGTTGAACCATTTCACGGTGCCATTAGCCATCGTGTATTTCCTTACATAGACGCTGCCCGCGATAGTGCGGCAGCCTTGGCTTAGTCAGTGCTAGATCGAAGAACTGTAGCCTATGAAGGAAGACAGGGGTCGAGATAGAATAACGTTCGCGAGGCTCATATGGGGTGGTTTGGCGAAAAAAGCAAGGGTTTTTGAGTCTGATGCTGCACTTGCGCGGATTTGCGCCTTGCCCTTCGGCGCAGTGCAATGCGACATGCGCACAAGGGATTTTGGAAGGATTTGCAATGCGCTGGGATGAATTGATGGATCGCGCGGGCGGCGTTTGCGAGTTTTGCGGCGCGGCTGACGGGTTGGCGAGTGTCGATGTTACGGTCGAGGATCAGGTCCTGCTCTGCCCCGCCTGCCGTGGCGAGCGTGACGTGCCCGATGCACACTGGCGCTGTCTGGAGGGGGCCGCGTGGTCTGGCGAGGCGTCCGTGCAGGTGGCCGTTTGGCGCAAACTGGCCGAGATTGACGAGGTCTGGGCGACCGAAGCGCGTGAAGGCATGATGATGGAACCCGACGTGGCCGCGCGTGCGGCGGATACGGGTTCGGGCGACGTGGTGCATCTGGACAGCAACGGGATGCGGCTTGACCACGGCGACACGGTTGTTTTAATTAAGGATTTGCCCGTGAAGGGCGCGGGGTTTACCGCCAAACGCGGCACGGCTGTGCGCGGGATTTCATTGGTGCCGGATAACGCGGGACATATCGAAGGGCGCGTTGAAGGGCAGCGGATTGTGATCTTGACGGAATTTGTGAAGCGGAAGTAGCCATGGCGGGACAAGTCCCGCCCTATGGTTTATTAACCAATTTGATGTTGGGTAGGATCGTGCCCAATTATCGACGCCCCGATCAGCTGAATGTGCCTGTGTTTTTCACGGTTTGCCTTGCGGATCGAAAATCGAACGCACTGATTGATTACATTGATATTTTGCGCAACGCGGTGCGTGTTACTCGGCGCGACCGACCCTTTGATATTCTTGCCTGGGTGGTCCTGCCGGATCATATGCACGCGATTTGGTCGCTTCCGGCGATTGATCGCAACTATTCCCAACGCTGGGGGCGTATCAAAGCTCGATTTTCCCGTGACGCCTGTAGGGCGGGACTTGTCCCGCCGCCCCAATCAGAACGCGGAAATCTCGGCCCGCCACAGCGCGGCGAAAGCGGCATTTGGCAACGCCGTTTTTGGGAGCATCACATCCGTGACACGGCGGACTTGAACGCGCATATCCGGTATTGCCATGTGAATCCGGTAAAGCACGGGTTGGTGGCGCGGCCCGAGGATTGGGCGTTTTCGTCGGTGCATCGTGAGATTGCAGCGGGAAGGTGGGCGGCGTGAGGTGGTCAAGGGTAAGGCGGGACAAGTCCCGCCCTACGTTTTCTTACCGCACAAACTTCTTATGCTTCATCCGTTTCGGCTCCATCGCGTCGGCCCCTAACCGCCGCTTTTTGTCTTCTTCGTAGTCTTCGAAGTTGCCTTGGAACCATTCGACGTGGCCTTCGCCCTCGAATGCAAGGATGTGGGTGCAGATCCGGTCGAGGAAGAAGCGGTCGTGGGAGATGACGACTGCGCAGCCGGCGAAATCGACGAGTGCGTCTTCGAGGGCGCGCAGGGTTTCGACGTCGAGGTCGTTGGTCGGTTCGTCAAGCAGCAGCACGTTGCCGCCGGATTTCAGCAGTTTCGCCATGTGGACGCGGTTGCGTTCACCGCCCGACAGGATGCCAACTTTTTTCTGTTGGTCGCCGCCCTTGAAGTTGAAGGCGGAACAATAGGCGCGCGAGTTCATCTGCGCATCGCCCAGTTGGATAATCTCGCCACCGCTTGAGATTTCTTCCCAGACGGTCGCATTTGCATCCAAGGCATCGCGCGACTGATCAACGTAGGACAGCTGCACCGTATCGCCCAGTTCAATCGTGCCGGAATCCGGTTCGGACTGGCCAGTCAGCATCGAAAACAGCGTCGATTTACCCGCGCCGTTGGGGCCGATCACGCCGACGATCCCGCCGGGGGGCAGGTCAAACGACAGGTCCTCGATCAACAGCTTGTCACCCATGTGTTTGGAAATGCCGTTGACCTCGATCACCTTGTTGCCAAGGCGCTGGCCGTTGGGAATGATGATCTGGGCACGGCCCATTTTTTCCCGCTCGGACTGGTTGGCAAGGTCGTTATAGGCGGTGATCCGCGCCTTGGATTTCGCCTGACGGGCCTTGGCGCCCTGACGCATCCATTCCAGTTCGCGTTCCAGCGTTTTTTGTTTGGATTTGTCTTCTTTGGCTTCTTTCGCAAGGCGTTTTGCTTTGGCCTCGAGCCAGCTGGAATAGTTGCCCTCGTGCGGGATACCCGAGCCGCGATCAAGTTCCAGAATCCAGCCGGTGATGGCATCAAGGAAATAGCGATCGTGGGTGACGATCAGGATTGTGCCTTTGTAATCAATAAGGTGCTGTTGCAGCCACGCGATTGTTTCCGCGTCCAGGTGGTTGGTCGGTTCGTCAAGCAGCAGCATATCAGGCGCATCAAGCAGCAGTTTGCACAGCGCGACGCGGCGCTTCTCCCCGCCCGAAAGGGTGGTCACATCTGCATCATCAGGGGGGCAGCGCAGGGCCTCCATGCTGACATCAATCTGCGCGTCCAGATCCCAAAGGTTTTGCGCGTCGATTTCATCTTGCAGCTTGGCCATTTCATCGGCGGTTTCGTCGGAATAGTTCATCGCCAGTTCGTTATAGCGATCCAGAATAGCCTTTTTCGCGGCGACACCCAGCATCACGTTTTCGCGCACGGTCAGGGATGCATCAAGTTCCGGTTCCTGGGGCAGATAACCAACGGTTGCGCCCTCGGCCGCCCACGCCTCGCCCTGAAACTCCTTGTCCTGACCGGCCATAATCCGCATCAGCGTCGACTTACCCGTGCCGTTCACCCCGACCACGCCGATTTTCACGCCGGGCAGGAAGTTGAGGCGGATGTTTTCAAACACCTTCTTGCCGCCGGGGTAGGTCTTGGACACGCCGTCCATGAAATAGACGTATTGATAGCTGGCCATGGGATTCTCCGTCATTTCGGTTGGGTTGGCATCTAGCGATTCCAGCGGTGAGTAGCAATGAGCGCAAGCGATTTCACGTGCAAAATGCGGCAATGCCGCGATGGGAAAAAGAACTGAAAATTGGGCAATACTGGTCGTAATGCATCGGGAACGAAACCATTTGCAAACCGTTTGCGCTGCATTTGGGTGCAAAGACAACTTTATCGCGCATGGAGCCGGATTCGCGGTATGATGAAGGGGCCACAAGGCCACAGAAGCCTTGGGCATCTGATCGGAACCAACAGTGACAGGGAACAAAATGTCCAAAAACAAATTGGTGGTCGGCCTTGACGGGTCACCTTCCGGAGAAAAGGCGCTTGCCCATGCAAAGGCGCAGGCGAAACTGATCGGCGACTGTGAGATCATGATTTGCTTTGTGATCGAATGGTCGCCTTTCTCGTTCCAGACGCCGGAAGAAAACGAGATGCGCCACAAGCGGCGTGAGGAGGAAATCGCGACGGCGAAGGAACGGGTCATTGATCCTGCCGTGGCAGCGACGCAAAAGGATGGCCTTGCGGCGACGGGTCTTGTCCGTCACGGCGACGCGGCCGAAATTCTTGACGATCTGGCCGAGTCCAACGGCGCCTTGCAGATCATCGTTGGCCGCACCGGTGCGCGCGGTCTGAAGGAACGCATCTTTGGTGGCGTGTCGGGGCGGCTTGTTGCGACGTCGCGTGTGCCCGTCACAATCATCCCATAAACAGGAGCCGATCATGAAAAAGACCTCAATCGCTTTGGCGGCAACTGCTGCCATGCTTTCTCCGGTCGCCGCACTGGCACAAGAGACAGCTGTAAGTTTTGATCAACGCGTCAACGATGTTTTTGCATCGTCCACGGGTTGGTTTGTGAACCTTATCTTTGCGCCCCTGCCCTTTGACGTGGCGGGCGCATCATTTCCGTGGATCGTGATGTGGCTGGTTGTCGCGGCGTCGATCTTTACCGTTTATTTCGGTGCAATCCAGTTTCGCGCGTTCGGGCATGCGATCAGCCTGGTGAAGGGTGATTATGCCGATCCCGATGACGCGGGCGAAGTCAGCCACTTTCAGGCGCTGACAACGGCTCTGTCGGGCACGGTAGGCTTGGGGAACATCGCGGGCGTGGCCGTTGCCGTTGGCATCGGCGGGCCGGGCGCCACGTTCTGGATGATCCTGGCGGGTCTCTTGGGGATGGCGTCCAAGTTCACCGAGTGCACCTTGGGTGTGAAATACCGGAACGAATATGCCGATGGCAGCGTTTCGGGTGGTCCGATGTATTACATGACAAAGGGCTTCAAGGAGCGCGGCCTGCCCGGTGGCGCCGTTTTGGCGGTGATCTTTGCGATCTTTACGATCGGTGGCGCGCTGGGTGGCGGGAACATGTTCCAGGCCAATCAGGCGCACGCACAGATTTCCGGTATTGTCGGGGATTATCCCGGCTGGATCACAGGCGTCGTGTTTGCGGCCGTTGTGTTCATGGTGATCGTTGGTGGTATCAAATCCATCGCGCAGGTGACAGAAAAAGTCGTTCCCTTCATGGGGATCATGTATGTCGTTGCGGCGCTGGTCATCCTGTTGGTCAACTTCAATCAGATCGGTTGGGCGTTCGGGCAGATCTGGGCAGGTGCATTTACCGGTCTTGGCGTTGCGGGCGGCTTTGTCGGCGCGTTGATCCAGGGTTTCAAGCGGGCGGCGTTTTCAAACGAAGCCGGTGTTGGTTCTGCAGCCATCGCCCACTCGGCGGTGCGCACGAAAGAACCCGTGACCGAAGGTGTTGTGTCACTGCTTGAGCCGTTTATCGACACGGTTGTGATCTGCACCATGACGGCGCTTGTCATCACGATCTCGGTGTTCTGGTCGTTGACCCGGCCACGGGTCTTTATGTCTTGAACGAGGCTGGAAACTCGATCCAGACGGCTGACGGGTCTTCGGGCGTGCAACTGACATCGGCGGCGTTTGCGGCAGGCTTTGCATGGTTCCCCTATGTGCTGGCGATTGCCGTGGTGCTGTTTGCATTCTCGACGATGATCAGCTGGTCCTACTACGGCCTCAAGGCCTGGACCTATCTGGTGGGTGAAGGCAAGGCCAAAGAGAACGTGTTCAAGGTGATCTTCTGCATCTTTATCGTGATCGGTGCCGCCGCCCAACTTGGCGCTGTCATCGACTTCTCGGATGCGATGATCTTTGCGATGGCCGTGGTGAACATCACTGCGCTCTACTTCCTGATGCCTATCGTGAAGCGCGAGATGAACAGCTATTTCGACCGGCTCAAGTCGGGCGAGATCAAGAAGTTTGAACACTAAGTTCGCACCTGTTGCGTAACGAGTGAACGGGGCGTGTCAGGAAACTGGCGCGCCCCTTTTCATAGGTGTTTGACAATGTCCTGTCCGCGTGGCCCATTCATCGCAACTCATGAAAGGATGCCCGATGACCTATGTTGCCGCCGCCGACCGCTATGAAAAGATGCCCTACCGCCGTTGCGGCAATTCGGGGCTGAAACTGCCTGCTGTGTCGCTGGGGCTGTGGCACAACTTTGGCCACGATTTCCCCCATCAAACCAAGCGCGAGATTTGCCACGCCGCCTTTGATCACGGGATCACACATTTCGATCTGGCCAATAACTATGGCCCGCCTGCGGGGTCGGCGGAATACGCCTTTGGGTCGATCATGGCCGAGGATTTCAAGCCCTATCGTGACGAGTTGATCATCAGTTCCAAGGCTGGTTACGAAATGTGGGATGGCCCCTACGGCGAATGGGGCAGCCGCAAGTATCTGATCGCGTCCTGTGACCAGTCGCTGAAACGGATGGGGCTGGATTATGTCGATATTTTCTATTCACACCGCTTTGACCCCGATACGCCATTGGAAGAAACCATGGGTGCGCTGGATCATATCGTGCGGTCGGGCCGCGCGCTTTATGTGGGCATTTCGTCTTATAACTCGGAACGCACCCGCGAGGCTGTGGCAATTTTGCGTGACCTTGGCACGCCCTGCGTCATTCACCAGCCGTCTTACAACATGCTGAACCGTTGGGTTGAGCGAGACGGGCTGAAAGACACGCTGGCGGAACTGGGTGTCGGATCGATTGCGTTCACGCCCCTGGCCCAAGGGATGCTGACCAAGAAATACCTGGGTGGTGTGCCCGAAGATAGCCGTGCGGCGCAGGGAAAGTCACTGGATCAGGGGCTGCTGTCGGATCGTGCGATTGAAAACATTCGCAAGCTGAACGACATTGCAAAGGGGCGCGGCCAGACCCTTGCGCAGATGGCGATTGCCTGGGTGCTGCGGGGCGGCGGGATCACCAGCGCGCTGATTGGCGCAAGCAAGCCATCGCAGGTGATTGACTGCGCGGGCGCTGTCGCCAACCTTGATTTCAGCGCGCAAGAACTGGCGTTGATTGATGAATATGCCGATGAGGAAAAGATCAACCTTTGGGCCAGTTCTGCCGAGCTGGACGGATGATTTCAGAGCTGTGCACCTGTGATCTGGACGGCAATGTCACCGTTGTTCTGACCCATGACGGGCATATTGAAGCGCCCAACTGGCACCCTGACGGATATCTGATCGTCAACGGGGGCGGGCGGCTGTTTCGCGTTGATCTGGCCGCACCCGAGCTGGTGCAGATCGACACAGGTGCGGCGACGGATTGCAACAACGATCACGGGATTTCGCCCTGTGGCAAGATGCTGGTCGTTTCGGATGGGGCGCAAACGGACGGGTCGTGCCTTTATACGCTACCCGTGGGTGGTGGAGAACCAAAGCGCGTCGCGCAAGAAGTGCCGTGTTACTGGCATGGCTGGTCGCCCGACGGTGCGCGGCTGGCCTATGTCGGCACCCGCGGTGGCCCGTTCGGGGTTTACACGATCGGCGTTGATGGCGGTGCCGAGACCTTGCTGACCGAAGATTTCGACCATGTGGACGGGCCGGATTACACGCCGGACGGAAAATGGATCTGGTTCAATGGCGAACGGGACGGTGCGGTCGATTTGTGGCGGATTCCGGCTGATGGTGGAACGGCGGAACAGATGACCGATGACGGGCCGGTGAACTGGTTTCCGCATCCGTCACCGGACGGTGCACATATCGTCTATCTGGCTTATCCGACGGGCACGCGCGGGCATCCGGCGGGGCTGGATGTGGCATTGCGGATCATGCCGGCCAGTGGTGGGCCATCGCGAAAGCTGGTCGATCTGCACGGCGGGCAGGGTACGATCAACGTGCCAAGCTGGGCACCTGACAGTGGTGCCTTTGCCTTTGTGCGCTATCTGACCTAAGACGGATCAACCGAAACTGGGGGCCTTTGGTGGGTGATTTTCCGTATGCGCGTGCCGGTCAGGTGATTGGCCTGTTGGGGGGGTCTTTTGACCCTGCTCATCGCGGCCATGTGCACATCACCAAGGCGGCGCTGCACCGCTTTGGGCTGGATCGGGTGTGGTGGCTGGTCAGCCCTGGCAACCCGTTGAAACAGCGCGGACCCGCGCCGTTGCAGGACCGCCTGCAAGCGGCACGCGCAATGATGCAGCACCCGCGCGTGACAGTCACGGGAATCGAGGAAAGCCTTGGCACACGCTACACGGCGCAGACGATTGCAGCACTGCGCGCACGCTATCCCGGCGTGCGGTTCGTGTGGCTGATGGGCGCGGATAATCTGGCGCAGTTTCATCTGTGGCAGGACTGGGAAAGCATCATGGCGCAGGTGCCGGTCGGCGTTCTTGCCCGCCCCGGCGAGAGGATTTCGGCGCGCATGTCCAAGACAGCGCAAATTTACCGCGCGCGCCGGTTGCCGGGACGCGCGTCGCAATTGCTGGCTGACGCGGAGCCGCCAAAGTGGTGTTTTGTGAACCTTCCGATGAATGCGGCCTCGTCGAGTGCGATCCGTGCGCGGGGGGAATGGGGCGGATGATGAAACAAGTTTCAAGACGGGCGTTTTTGGGCGGGGCAATGTCTGCCGTGGCAGGTGTTGCGCTGGCTGACGCGCCGCTACGGTCCCTGCGCCCCGTCGCGCGCGACAATGTCGCGATCGAGGCCGCGAGCCGTGTATCGCCCCTTGCGCGCACCACCGCTGCTGAAATGATCGCCGAGGCGGACTTGGGTGGCACGGTCGGGTTTGTGGTGGCGGATGCGCGCACCGGTTCAATTCTAGAGAATACGGATGGCACAGTGCCGCTGCCCCCGGCCAGCGTCGCGAAGGCGGTTACAGCGCTTTACGCGCTGGACCGGTTGGGGCCGCAGCATCGGTTTGAAACACGCATAATTGCGGAAGGCGTAATTTCTGACGGAATCCTGGATGGTAATTTGATATTGGCCGGAGGGGGCGACCCGATCCTGACCACGGATCATCTAGCCGATATCGCCGCAAAACTGAAGGACACCGGCCTGCGCGAGGTGCGCGGCAAGTTTCAGGTCTGGGGTGGTGCGCTGCCCTATATCAATGAAATCGAACCGGGGCAGTTGGACCATCTGGGCTATAATCCCGCACTTTCGGGCCTGAACCTGAACTTTAACCGCGTGCATTTTGAATGGGCGCGGTCGGGTGGTGATTACCGCGTGACGATGGATGCCCGCAGCGAATTGCACCGCCCTGATGTGCGCATGGCGCGGATGCGTGTTGTCGGGCGCAACGTGCCGGTGTTCGCCTATGCGGATGGTGGCAGTTTTGACGATTGGAGCGTGGCGCGCGGCGCCTTGGCCAATGGCGGGTCGCGCTGGTTGCCGGTGCGCAAACCCGCGCTTTATGCTGGTGATGTGTTTACGACGATGGCGCGCGCGCAGGGGATTGTGCTGGGCACGACCGAATTGATTGACGATGTGCCTGACGGCGACGTTTTGGTCACGCACGGATCTGCCGATCTGCGCGAGGTGCTGCGCGATATGTTGAAGTATTCCACGAACCTCACGGCTGAAGTTGCGGGCCTTTCGGCCACGCGGGCGGCGGATGCTGACGTGGCAACCCATGTGGGATCGGCGCAGGCGATGGCGCGCTGGCTGGCGGAAAAACACGGGGTGCGGGCAGATTTCGCGGATCATTCCGGCCTGAGTGACGCGTCGCGGATCAGCGCGCTTGAGATGGTGCAGGTTCTTATGTCAGGCGCAGGCGGGCCATTGCGCCCGATGCTCAAGGATATTCCCATGGTTGACGACGAACGCAATGCGCTGCCAGACCATCCAGCGACTGTGGTGGCCAAGACCGGCACGCTGAATTTTGTCAGTTGCCTTGCGGGCTATGTGCGCACGGCGGGCGGGGTTGATCTGGCGTTCGCGATTTTTGCGGCCAATCTGGACAGGCGCGATGCAGCAAAGGCGCGCGGTGACGAAGTTCCCGAAGGGTCAATCGCTTGGAACGGGCGGGCCAAACGGTTGCAACAGCGGCTGTTGCAGCGCTGGGGGCTGGTTTACGCCGGATAAAGCGTCATGTGCCGTGCCCGCGAGCCGCGTTCGATTGCAGCGGCATGCAGCCGGTCGATGTTCAGCTCGTAGCGGATTTCTTCCAGCATGCGGCCTTCGGGTTCGGCAATCGCCCCGTCAGCGGCGGCCACATCACAGGCCAATGCATATGCGGTTTCATTCAGCCGTTCGGGGAGGGCATCGCGGATCAGGCCGAACAAGGCATCCAATCCGTCCTCTTGTTCAAACAGTTCAAACACCATTTGCGACATGCGCTTGACGTTATCCGCATCGTAATCGGCAAACACCGGCAAGTTGTTGATGATATTGGCGATTTTCACCAGTTCCGATGTGCGGATGTTCTCGTCCGAGGCGGACACGGCGATCATCAGTGCGGCAAGCGCGTCTTGCGGGGTCAGGGCGGCCGTGTCTGTCATGGGTTTGCTCCGTTTGTTACCCCTGACATTTATTGACGCTTGGCCGTTGCCGCAATAGGGAGTGCGCAATGTCGCACCATGGCGGGCGATATATGGAGAGTGAGAGAAATAATGTCCGATCTGCGCGACGCTGGAATGAAATCCAAGGCATGGCCCTTTGAAGAAGCGCGCAAGCTGTTGAAACGCTATGAAAAAGCGCCGCCGGAAAAGGGATATGTGTTGTTTGAAACGGGCTATGGCCCGTCCGGCCTGCCCCATATCGGCACCTTTGGCGAGGTCAGCCGCACGACGATGATCCGCCGCGCGTTTGAAGTGATTTCGGATATTCCCACCCGTCTGATCTGTTTTTCGGACGATGTGGACGGGATGCGCAAGGTGCCGGGCAATGTGCCCAATCCCGAAAAGCTGAAGGACTACCTGCAACTGCCGCTGACCAAAGTGCCTGATCCCTTTGGCGAATTCGAAAGCTTTGGCCATCATAATAACGCCATGTTGCGCCGGTTCCTTGATACTTTCGGGTTCGAATACGAATTTATCAGCGCGACCGAATACTACGCTTCGGGCCAGTTTGACGAGGTGCTGTTGCGCGCGGCGGAACGCTATGACGATGTCATGGCCGTGATGCTGAAATCGCTGCGCGAGGAACGCCGCGAGACCTATTCGATCTTTCTGCCGATCCATCCCGAAACCGGCCGTGTTCTGTATGTCCCGATGAAACATGTGGATGCGCAAAACGGCACGATCACCTTTGATGATGAAGACGGCCGCGAGTGGACCTTGCCTGTCACGGGTGGCCACGTGAAATTGCAGTGGAAGCCGGATTTTGGCGCGCGCTGGGCCGCGCTTGACGTTGACTTCGAGATGTATGGCAAGGACCACAGCACCAACACGCCGATCTATGACCGCATTTGCGAAATTCTGGGGGGTCGCAAGCCCGAGCATTTCACCTACGAGTTGTTTCTGGATGAAAACGGCCAGAAAATCTCCAAATCATCGGGCAATGGCGTGTCGATTGACGAGTGGCTGACCTATGCCAGCACCGAAAGCTTGTCGTATTTCATGTATCTCAAGCCCAAGACGGCCAAGCGGATGCATTTTGATGTGATCCCCAAGGCTGTGGATGAATATCACCAGCAGTTGCGTGCCTACGCCGATCAGGACACGGATGCGCGAGTGAACAACCCTGTGTTCCACATTCACGGACACAATGTTCCGGCCTCGACGATGGTTGTGCCGTTTTCGATGTTGTTGAACCTGGCGAGTGTGTCAGGGGCCGAAGACAAGGAAACCCTGTGGGGTTTCATTGCACGTTACGCGCCTGATGCGTCGCCCGACAAGAACCCCGATATGGACGCCGCGGCGGGTTTCGCCGTGCGCTATTACAACGACTTTGTGAAGCCCCATAAGGTGTTCCGCTTGGCCGAGGAACACGAGCGCGTGGCACTGCAAGACTTGCTGGCGCGCCTGAAGGCCTGGGATGGCGGGTTGGACGCCGAGGAACTGCAAAGCATGGTGTTTGCGGTTGGCAAGGAACACGGGTTTGACCCGCTGCGCGCATGGTTCGCTACCCTTTACGAAGTGCTGTTGGGGGCCACGCAAGGCCCGCGCTTTGGCGGTTTCATCGCGCTTTACGGGGTCGCTGAAACCATCGCGCTGATCGAGGATGCGCTGGCGGGAAAACTGGCCGCCTAAGGCTTTTTGAAACTAATCGGCCGCGTGATCCGTATCTTTTGGGTAACCAGAGGGAGGAATGGATCATGCGACGATTTCTTTTTGGGCTTGTGGTGGCCTTGGGCCTGCCATTCATGGCGCAGGCGCAGGGTGCCGAGATCGAGGATGTCATTGGCAGCCAGCTTGAGGCGTTCAATGACCGCAATGTCGAGGAAGCATGGCAATACGCCAGCCCGATGATCCAAGGCATGTTTGGCGATGCGGGCAATTTCGGGATGATGGTCCAGCAGGGCTATCCGATGGTCTGGGACAACCGCGATGTCCGGTTTCTGGAACTGCGCGAAATCGCCGGAGTCATGTATCAGAAAGTGATGCTGCGCGATGCCAGCGGCGGTTTGCACATTCTGGACTATGAGATGATCCAAACGCCGCAAGGCTGGCAAATTGATGGTGTTCAGATCCTGCCGGCACCTGACGTGGGCGCCTGAGCCATTGGCGAAGCCGCCTGCCTGAGCGTGGGGGTGTTGCCACCCTTCCCACCCCTGCGCGCGGTGGTCCAAGCGCGCGTTTACCCCTGATTGATACCTCTGCCAGCGGTTGATCTGCGTGATTTTGCGCGGGTTGCGGTCTGGATTTGAAGGCGTCTGGCGAAGTGAACCTTTGTCTGATTGGCCTGCGGAAAGGGGTTTTGATGAACAAGGCGATTACGGACGGGCTGGTGTTGATGCCGCCCGCGTTTGCGGATGGATTGGGCGTTTGGTCAAGCGGGGATGGCACCCCGGGGTCGGATACCTATGCGGGGTCTGGCACGGGTGTGTTGGTGCCGGCGGATCAGAATTTTGGCGGCTGTATCGAGATCCTGAAAAGCCAGTCAGTGACAAAACTGCGCTACATGGGTGAAACGACGATCCTGCCCGGTTGCTATTTGCGTATTTCAGCCAGGGTCAAGGCCGTTGGCGGGGCGTTGCCTTCGGTGCGGATTGCCGGTTGGGCAGGCGCGGGCGGTGGTGCGCATGTGAACGGTTTGGTTGAACATGGTCCGTCCGTGCAACTGACCACCTATGGCGAAGTTGTCGAGGTCAGCGCGATCCTTGGCACGGGGCAGCGCACCGGCGTGGACATGATCTGGGCCGATGCGATCTATGGCCATCTTGGCCTTGATCTGACGGGTCCGAATGGCGGCATCGTGCGCGTGGACGACATTGTCATCGAGGACATCACCAACGTCTTTATCCGCGATATGATGGGCGTGGTCGATGTGCGTGATTATGGCGCGATCGGCGATGGCATCGCCAATGACGCGGCCGCATTCGAGGCGGCTGATGCGGATGCGCAGGGCCGCGAGGTCTTGATTTCCGCCGGCACGTATTTCCTTAACAACAACGTCACGTTCCAGAACCAGGTGCACTTTGAAGGCAAGGTCACGATGCCTGCCGACAAGCGTCTGATTTTCCAAAAGAACTTTGACTATGCAACCTACCTTGATGCCTTTGGCAACGAGGAAGAAGCGTTCAAAAAGGCCTATCAGGCGCTGCTGAACTATACCGATCACGAAAGCCTTGATCTGGGCGGGCGTCGGATTGCGCTCTCGGAACCGGTGGACATGTTCGCAGCCGAAGGCACAAAGAACACCTTTGCGACCCGCCGCGTGATCCGCAATGGCCAGTTCCAGCCGATCACCGGCCCAAACTGGGACGACGATGTGGTGACATCGCAGGCGACCTATGCCGCATCATCGCCAAAGACCCTGACAGGTGTGTCCAACGTGGCCAATATCCAAAAGGGATCGCTGGTGACGGGCAATGGTGTTGGACGCGAGATTTACGTCAAGGACGTGAACGTGGGCGCGCAGACCGTGACCCTGTCCAACGCTTTGTTTGATGCCGAAGGGACGCAGAATTTCACGTTCACCCGCTTCAAATACCTGCTGGATTTCAGCGGCTATGATGATCTGAGCCAGTTTGTTCTGGATGACATCGAGTTTCAGTGCAACGGCAAGGCAAGCGCGATCATGCTGGCACCGCAGGGGCTGACATTCCATCTGCGTGACTGCTTTATCACCAAACCCAAGGATCGCGGGATCAGTTCGATCGGGGGTGGCTGTCAGGGGATGATGATTGACCGTTGCCAGTTCCTGTCAAATGAGCAAAGCCTGCTGGTCAGTCAGCGCACGTCCATCGCGTTCAACGTCAATGCCAATGACGTCAAGGTGCGCGACAACCGGATGATGATGTTTGAACACTTCTGCGTGCTGGGCGGCACCGGTGCCTTGATCACGGGCAACCACCTGTTTTCCGGCGACACCCAGGCCGAAGGCGTGCGCAAGGGCGGAATCATCTTTACGACGCCGAACGTGGCCTCGACGATTTCGGGCAACTACATCGACAACAACTTTGTCGAATGGACAAACGAACACGATGCGTCACCGGCACTGGGCGCGCAGTTTTCCTTTGGCGGACTGTCATTGACGGGCAACATTTTCCTGAGCATTGACGTGGCAGATTGGTTTAAATGGATCGTCATCAAACCGTATGGTGAAAACCACTTTATTCACGGTCTTTCGGTGGTCGGGAACGTGTTCCGTGCGATCAACGGGTATATTGATCGGGTTGAAGGCGTTGATACGACCTACGCCGACCTTGATTTCAACCGGATGCGCAATGTCGTGTTCAGCGCAAATACCTTCCACGGAATCCGGGATGAAACGCTGAACCCGCTAAGCATCGTGCACAATCAGGCCACGGCTGACCGTATCTGGATCGTCGACACGCAGCCATATCTTCCCTTTGGTGGCTGGGCGCGCACGGTCGAATCCTGTGTCACCGAGGGACGCGTTGCCGATGAAAGTGACGATGCCGTTTATGATGCACCGTGGATGTCACCGGCCTATGCGCCTGACAAGACCCAGTTCCGTGTGATCTGGAAGGTGCCTGTCACCGGCAAGGTGCGGTGTTCGGTGCGGATGGACAACCCGATCTAGGACCTGAAGGGGGCGTTGCAAGACGCCCCCTTATTTAATGCGCATTGCATAGGCGACATATGCGGGAACTTCACGCAGCATTGCCCGAATTTGCACTGCTGCCTTGGCCCCTCTCAGCGAAGGCGCAACTGATTTCGCGCGCAGCCCGTTCCGGCGCGCAACCAGCCGCGCGCGCGGCCCGTGATACCAATCCGTAACGATCACCACATCGCGTGTTTTCAGCAAGGGCACAGCCATCGCGATGTTTTCGCCCGTGGTTGTCGATTGATCCTCAAGCGTGATCGCACCGGCCGGAACGCCCGCGCTGACCAGCAGATCATACATTGCCGCGGCTTCGCTTGGGGGATGTTTGCCAAGCCCGCCACAGGCGATCAGCTGGTCCACTTCCCCGTCATGATATAGCTGCGCCGCACGCAGGGTGCGCCGCCGCAAGGTGGGCGAGGGGCCATCGGCCCAGACAGCCGCCCCAAGGATCAGTACCGTTTTCATCGGCCAAGCTTGGGCCAGTTCCCGCTTGCTTGAAAGGCCTATGACGCAGATCAATCCCAACCTGCGAATTTGCCGTTAAACTGGCGGCAACCAAAGGAGGATTCCCATGTATCGCAACGTCCTTGTTCCCATTGCCTATGACGCCGACCACGATCCCAAGGCCGCGATTGCGCTGGCCCAGGTTCTGGCCGCCAAGGATGGCAAGATAACCTTGCTGCACGTCATGGACGAGGTGCCATCTTATGCCTTGTCCTATATGCCTGCCGGATTCCGCGATGAAACCCGTGTGGCGCTGTCGCGCGATCTGGCCGAAAAAGCGTCCCTGTTGAAAAATGCCACCGGCCTTGTGATTGAGGGGCATTCAGGGCGCACAATCCTTGAGTGGGCCGAGGAACACGACGTGGATTGCATCGTCATGGCCTCGCACCGGCCCGGCATTTCCGACTATTTCCTTGGCTCGACAGCGGCACGTGTTGTGCGTCACGCGCCTTGTGCTGTGCATGTGATGCGCTAGGCTGGCCCGAAAGGAGGACGCCATGCTAACGATTGAAAAAGGGGCCGCGGGCCAGACCGTGCTCACCACATTCGAGGTGACGCCGGGCACCTGCGAGGACCTTCTTGAGGCGCTCACTGATGCCTATGAGGCGTGCATTTCCAAACAACCCGGCTTTATCGCCGCCGGTCTCCATGTGAACGACGCCCAGACCCGCATCGCCAACTATTCCAAGTGGGAAAGGCGCGAGGATTTTCAGGCCATGCTGCGCACACCGGAAATGCGCAAACGCAACCGCGCGATCAGCGAGTTGTGCAAAGGGTTCGAGCCGGTGATGTACGAAGTCGCGGCGGTGTTTTAGGTTTCGGGCGGCAGGTCACGCTGGCAAAACCGGCACACAACCGCCGCCTGTTTGATGGTTTCGGCGCAAAACGGGCATTCCTTGGTCGCGACGGGCAGCGCAGGTGGCGCGGCAGGGGGTTGCGGGATGGCGGGCGGCGCGGGCTGTTGGATGTAGTGCACGGTTTGCTGTGGCACCACGTCATCGGTAAAAATCTCGATGAAGGCCCAGATGACCCAAACGGGAAACAAGAAGATCAGCAGCAAGAGGGCGGCCACCCAAGACCGTTGAAAGGTCTTAATCGCGCCGCCAAACATCGCGATGATGATCGCGATGACAATGATCGCGCCGATAATTTCGCCCATTGTCACGTTTCCCCCAGCTTTGCCGCAAGATCATGCGAAGAAAAGGCAAGGGGGTCAATGTCTTGCGGGTGTTTTTGTCGGGTGTCCTAGGATGTGGCAGGGGTATCTGAAGGGCAGTCCCGAAACGCGCGCACGGCCGGGGCGGCGTCCGTCAGGATCATCGGCACTGTTGTTGGGCCGCTGGCGGCCAAGGCGCCTGCATTAAACTCCAACCCGTCGAGCACATTGCCAAAGCCGCGATCACGCACCGTCAGCGTGGCACCGTCTGTCACATGCCTGTCGGTGCCGATGGCCAAGGGGCGCGGGCCGATGAACTCCATGCCAAAGACCGGTGCGTCGGGCCATGTGCCGTCTTTCAACGTGATCGACAGCGCGTATTCCGGCAGGGTCGCATCATAGGTGATCACGATTGCGGCGGTGTCGGTGTCGTGGGCCAGTGTGCAAATCGGGTCGGGCGAGAACTCCCACGCGAAGGCAGGGAACGGGAGGGCAGCGAGGATGACGGCGAGGCGCATGAAGGGAAGATAGCGCAGTTTACGGCGGCGGGTAGGGCGGGATTTATCCCGCCGAGTGTGGCGGGTTTAACCCCGCCCTACGAGGTGCAAAGTGACCATGTAGAGCAATTGTACTTTGGCACGAAGCGTTTGTATCACGGTGAGGTGGGTCTCTCCCCACACCACGAATTGCTTAGAACCGACCTTGGTTACAATCGCCAAGGGCCTGCAAAGCTGCTGACGATCCTGAAAGTGAAAAATCTCCCATTGGCGCTCCGTTGGCATTCAATACTCGAAGCCTGTTTGCTTCCATGATTACACCAATAAGCAACAATGTGTTTCGCTCATCAACAAAGTCGTGCGTCACACTGTTTGACCATGACTGACCGCGCAAATCTAGACGATAATCGTCGGCCAACAAACTGAAACGGGCCGCGCCGCTTCGCAATCGCCAGCTTGGGTTAAACACTTCGAGAAATGCATCGCCATCACGGTAGAAGTTTAATCTGAAAATTGTGCCGTCACGGTTTGTTGTTTCAGCAGCGCAGAAAAGTCTGCCGCCATTCCTGTTGCGCAAGAGAGCGGTGTTCCAATCTCGGTAGTCGACGCTTCGCACTTGTTCAAAGGTTTGTGCAAAGCCAACACTTGGTAAGTACGTTAGCAAGATCAGCGCGAGTACAAAGCTTTTCATGTTCCGTTCCAATAATTAACAAGTTTAACCGTCCAGCAGGCCTGCGGAAGACTACCGCTTCCCCCCATACCGCGACTTCCCACCCCTTTGCCCCGGCCGTCCCGCCGTGCTGCGCCCAGCCATCTTGGTTGCGTCATCCACGGCCTTGTCCACGGCCTGTTGCCGCGCGAGCGGATCGTCTGCGATCGTCAGTTCTACGGTCTCTAGCCGCTTTACCTCGTCGCGCAGGCGTGCAGCCTCTTCAAACTCTAGGTTCTCGGCGGCCTTGCGCATGTCCGTCCGCAACCCGTCCAGCACCGCTTGCAGGTTCGCACCAGCCAGCGGCTTGTCGACCTTGGCGGTGACGCGGTTCATGTCCACATCACCTTTGTAGAGGCCCGCCAGAATATCCTCGACGTTCTTTTTCACAGTCGCGGGGGTAATCCCGTGTTCCGTGTTATAGGCGATCTGTTTGGCGCGGCGGCGGTCGGTTTCGCCCAGTGCGCGTTCCATTGAACCTGTCACCCGATCCGCATACATGATCACGCGACCATCGGCGTTACGCGCGGCCCGCCCGATGGTCTGGATCAGCGAGGTTTCCGAGCGCAGGAAGCCTTCCTTGTCGGCGTCCAGAATGGCGACCAGCCCGCATTCGGGGATGTCCAACCCCTCGCGCAACAGGTTGATCCCGATCAGCACATCGAACGCCCCAAGCCGCAGATCACGCAGGATTTCGATCCGTTCAATCGTGTCGATATCGCTGTGCATATAGCGCACCTTGATGCCGTTTTCGTGCAGGTATTCTGTCAGGTCTTCGGCCATCCGTTTCGTCAGGGTCGTGACCAGCGTGCGATAGCCCGCCGCCGTGACACGCCGGATTTCGTCCATGACATCATCGACTTGCGTATCAACAGGGCGGATCTCAACAAGCGGGTCCAACAGGCCCGTGGGGCGGATCACCTGTTCGGCAAACACGCCGCCCGATTGTTCCAGCTCCCATTTGGACGGGGTGGCCGAGACGAACACCGATTGCGGGCGCATGGCGTCCCATTCCTCGAATTTCAACGGCCGGTTATCCATGCAGGAGGGCAGGCGGAACCCGTGTTCGGACAGCGTCATCTTGCGGCGGAAATCGCCCTTATACATCCCGCCGATCTGCGGCACCGACACGTGGGATTCATCAGCAAAAACGATGGCATTGTCGGGGATGAATTCGAACAGGGTGGGGGGCGGTTCACCGGGTGCGCGCCCCGTCAGATAGCGCGAGTAGTTCTCGATGCCATTGCACACACCTGTGGCTTCCAGCATTTCCAGATCGAAATTCGTGCGCTGTTCAAGGCGCTGCGCTTCAAGGAGCTTGCCCTCGGCCACCAGTTGATCAAGGCGCGTGCGCAGTTCCTTTTTGATCTGGATAATCGCCTGCTGCATCGTCGGTTTGGGCGTGACGTAGTGCGAGTTGGCGTAGATGCGCACCTTGTCAAAGGTGTCGGTCTTTTCGCCGGTCAGCGGGTCAAATTCGGTGATGTTTTCCAGTTCTTCGCCAAAGAAAGACAGCTTCCATGCGCGATCATCAAGGTGGGCGGGCCAGACTTCCAAACTGTCACCACGCACGCGGAAGGTGCCGCGCTGGAACGCCGCATCGTTGCGTTTATAGGCCTGCGCGATCAGATCAGCCATGATTTGTCGCTGGTCGTAGTCCTGCCCCGCGTGCAAATCCTGCGTCATTGCGCCGTAGGTTTCCACCGACCCGATCCCGTAAATGCACGACACCGAGGCGATGATGATCACATCATCCCGTTCCAGCAAAGCGCGGGTGGCCGAGTGGCGCATCCGGTCGATCTGTTCGTTGATCTGGCTTTCTTTCTCGATATAGGTGTCGCTGCGCGCCACATAGGCTTCGGGCTGGTAGTAGTCGTAAAAGCTGACGAAATATTCCACGGCGTTGTCGGGAAAGAACCCTTTGAATTCACCATATAGCTGGGCCGCCAGCGTCTTGTTCGGGGCAAGGATGATGGCGGGGCGCTGGGTCGCTTCAATCACCTTGGCCATGGTGAATGTCTTGCCCGTGCCGGTTGCGCCCAGCAGCACCTGATTGCGTTCACCATCATTGATGGCGCCGGTCAGTTCGGCAATCGCCGTGGGTTGGTCGCCCGCGGGTTCAAATTCGGTGTGCAGCACAAGGCGCCTGCCACCCTCAAGCTTGTCACGTGCGCGCACATCGGGTGCAGGGTTGGACAGCACGGCGCTGGTTTCATCGGAATGGGCAAAGGGCATGGGCGTTTCCTGTGGCAGACCCGCTATAATTGATCCCTTTTTGTTCACGTTCAACCCCGCCACTGGCCCCAAGTCGTTCTTGCTGACACTATAGCTGACACAACGCTGTCAGGAGGGCGGGATGAAACTTGGGCTGATCGGTGTATGTCTTGCATGGGTTGCGTCAGGCGCGTTTGCTGATGTGCATCCGCCCCGTCCGGTCGCGGCTGCTGCAGCCGGGATGGGCGTCATGGTCACTGGCCCGCTGGAGGTCGTCTTTGACTGGAGCGCGGACCGTTGCGAGCGCTACAACATCCCCGACCTGCCTGCGCGCGCCTTTCGCGATGATGCCGGGCAGGTAAACCTAATCATCAGCCACAACACCACCTACCGGATGACAGGGCCGGACTTTGACACGCTCGCGATGGATTGCGCGCCTGTCATGCAAAGCACCTACGACAGTGACCCCGCACAATACGCCCATTACGAGTGGCTTGCGGCAGTTTATGCGGTGGGGGGCGGTGTAGTGCACGGGTTGGTGCACAACGAACACCACGGGAATGAACTGGTATCGGCGCAATGCCCGTCGGCAAGGTATGACCGCTGCTGGTATAACACCGTCACGGCCGTGCGATCCGATGATGGTGGTGCACAATTTACCCACCTGCGCGCGGCACCGGCCCATCGCGTTGCGGGGATCGAAAAGCCCTATGTGCCCGATGCGGGTATTTTTGGTGCGTTCAGCCCGTCCAATATCATTGCGCGGGATGGATATTACTATGCGTTCATCAAATTGCAGACCTACCCGCTGGGGTTTCAGCACGTTTGCCTGATGCGCACTGATGATCTGGGCGATCCGACGGCGTGGCGGTTCTGGGACCGGCTGGGATTTGAGGGCGTTTTTGTTGATCCCTACCGGTCAGATGACGCGCGTGCCCTTGGTGCATCTGTCTGCCCCGCCGTTGCCCTGGACCAGATCGCCGAGATGTACGAAGGGATCAGCTGGAACACCGCGTTGCAGAAATACGTGTTGGTCGGCACCAGCAACGATCCGGCACGCGACCCGAATGTCTATGGTTTTTATGTCGCCTTTTCCGACGATCTGGTGACATGGACCCGCCGCACGCCCGTGGTCGAGGCGCGCTTGCCCTGGCGCACCGATGACCCGACCGCGCCCGTTTACCTTTATCCAACGTTGATTGACCACGACAGCCCGTCGCGCAATTTCGAGACAACGGGTGCCACGGCATATCTTTACTTTACGCGCCTGAACGAAGGGCCAACCGGGCTTGACCGTGATCTTGTGCGCTTTCCGGTGGCGTTTCAGGCCGGCGATTAGGACGCCTTGCGCCACGGGGCGATTTGCCGGATAACAGCGTCACGTCAAAACCACCGGGGCCAGTCATGCGCGCACGAATTTACAAGCCAGCCAAAACCGCGATGTCATCGGGCACCGCCAAGACCCACAATTGGGTTCTGGAATTTGCGCCTGCGTCGGCACGCAGCGTTGATCCGCTGATGGGCTGGACATCGTCCAGCGACACCCAGGCCCAGGTGCGCATGTCGTTTGAAACCAAAGAGGCAGCGCTGGAATATGCCGCCGAAAACGGCATCGACGCGACCGTCCAAGAGCCAAAAACCCGCAAGGCCAACATCCGCGCGGGCGGCTACGGCGAGAATTTCGCCACCAACCGGCGCGGGGCATGGACCCACTAAGGGTCTTGCTGCAACGGTTTCGCCCCGCCATAAGGTGCGCCATGCGCTCCCTTAGCTCAGCTGGATAGAGCAGCCGACTTCTAATCGGCAGGTCGAGGGTTCGAATCCTTCAGGGAGCGCCATTTCAACTGAAATAACGCAATCGAAGTCGTGGATTACCGGAATTGGGATGCATCGGCGCGCTACGTGTGCCGGAAACGCTGTGGCATAAGTGCCTGACAGCGCCAGGCCTGCCGCAATGGGCCCAGCGAGGCACGACTGCGCCCCCCGCTAGACCCTGTTGCTTAGAATGGGCTGTCTGGATAGTAGAATTCAGCCGCATTTTCCTGGGTGATCAGAACCGACCCGATCACAAATGTGCCCGATACCGGCGCTGTAGATGTCAGGCCAACGGCGGTCATTTCGATGGCCGTAGCGATCATTGACGGTGGATAGGTCACGTTCGCAGGGATCATTTCATCGCCGTCACGTGTGCGGGCGATCATTTCCTTCATGCCGGCACCGCCCAGAACAAACTGGATATCGTCGCGGCCGGACTCTTCGATTGCGGCAAGAACGCCGATGGCCATATCGTCGTCCGAGGCCCAGACAGCATCAATGTTGTCATACTTGGACAGGAAATCCTGCATGACGGCAAAGCTGTCATCGCGGTTCCAGTTGCCGTGCTCCATTGCCAGCACATTGATGCCCGAACCGTCGATTGCGGCCTCAAAGCCCGCGACGCGTTCGTTGTCGATGGTGGTCGGGATGCCGCGGAACACGACGATGTCGCCGCCATCAGGCATGGCCGATACCATGTATTCACCCGAAACCGTGCCAAAGCCGGGGTTGTCGCCGGCAACATAAAGGTCTTCGATACCCGCAATCGCAAGGCCGCGGTCAACGACCGTCACCCATGCACCGCTGTCGGCCACGGCCTGAACAGGGCTGGTCAGCGGCTCGGATTCAAAGGGAAGCACGACCAGTGCTGAAATGTTGCGTGTGGCAAGCATGTCCTCGATATCGTCCACCTGCTTGGCAGGGTCCGAGGCCGTTGCCAGCACAAAGTCCAGTTCGGGATAGACCTCCTCCAGCCGGTCCACGGCCTCTTGCGCGTGGAAATTCATGCCACCGGCCCAGCCGTGTGTGGCCGCCGGGATCGACACGCCGATCACCTTGGTGTCTTGCGCCATCACGGGCGCGGCAAGCGTCGCGACCAGTGCAGCTGCGGTTACTGTCGTAAGTTTCATGGTTTTTCTCCTCTGTTGACCATGGTGGTGCAAGGGGCTGTCCTTAGCCCTCTGCTTTCTTGTCACGCTGTAGAATGACGGCCAGAATGATGATCACACCTTGGATCGCCCCGTTCAGATAGGGCGACACGCCGTCCGTCAGGTTCAGGATATTGTCGATAAGCGACAGGATCAGAACACCGATCACCGTGCCCCAGACGCGGCCGAAACCACCCTTGAGCATGGTCCCGCCGATGATCACTGCCGCGATAGCCTCGAGTTCCCACAAAACGCCCGTGCTGGGCGAGGCCGAGCCAAGACGCGGCACATACATGAT
The DNA here is from genome assembly GCF_042466115.1 of Octadecabacter sp. R77987. Taxonomy (NCBI): domain Bacteria; kingdom Pseudomonadati; phylum Pseudomonadota; class Alphaproteobacteria; order Rhodobacterales; family Roseobacteraceae; genus Octadecabacter; species Octadecabacter sp. R77987. Next base: position 2,715,099 of record NZ_JAXHBQ010000001.1, read on the forward strand.
GGTCGCCACACCAACCAGCACCCCCAGAAAGACGTAAGTGAGCATGCGCACGCGGTTCACGTTGACCGATGAATACCGCGCCACCTGATCATTCGATCCGACCGCCGCCGCGTGCCGTCCAAATGCCGCGCGGCGCATGACCAGCTCGCCGATGATCGCGACAATGGCAAAGACGATGATCGGCCAGCTGATCCCCAGAATGCCGTCAAAATAGATCGGCCGGATGATCGCGCGCATTCCGAAATCAAGCGAAAGGGTGCCGCCATCGGACAGCCATGTCACAAGGCTGCGATAGATGCCCATCGTGCCCAGTGTGACGATAAACGCCTCGATCCGCATGTTCGTAATCAGGAACCCGTTCACGAACCCCGCCGCGGTGCCCGCGACAAGTGCCGTGAGCATCCCCATCATGACAAGGGGCCATCCCGCCCCCATCGTCGGAAGCAGACCGTTCATCACAAGGATCATCAGACCGGCAATAAACGCGGCCATCGACCCCACTGACAGATCCAGCCCCCCGGCGGTGATCACGAAGGTCATGCCCACGGCGATGATGCCGATAAAGGCCGAGCGCGACAGAACATTGCTGATGTTCCCCGCGCTGAGGAAATTCCCGTTCAGCGCGGCGCCAACAATAACCAGCACAACAAGCGCAAGGATCGGACCAAGGACCTTGAGGTCCGGGAACATGTTGGATTTCAGAGATTTTTCTGCCGTGGCCATTATTGCGCCTTTTCCTTTTGCGTTTCCAACCCCATGGCAAGCCGCACGATCTTGTCTTCGGTCATGTCCGCGCCTGACACATCGCCCGCGATCGCCCCGGCACGCATCACAAGAATCCGGTCGGCAAGGCCGATGACCTCTTGCATCTCGGAACTGATGACGATGATGGATTTGCCCTGCGCAGAAAGCGCGTGGATGAATTCGTAGATTTGCTGCTTGGTGCCGATATCAATGCCGCGTGTCGGCTCGTCGATGATCACGATGTCAGGATCGGCCAGCATGACTTTGGCTATCAACAGCTTTTGCTGGTTGCCGCCCGACAGGTTGCCAACGGCCACATGGCGCGTCGGTGCGCGAATGTCGAAATCCGCGATCGCCTTGGTCAGGGCGGCGTCTTCTTGATCCTGGTCCACAAGCCAATTGGTGAAGTCGGGCAAGCACTGGAGCGTCAGGTTTTCGCGCATCCCCTTGTTCAGGAGGAGGCCGCGGCTCTTGCGGTCTTCGGTCAGATAGCACAGCCCCGCATCCTGCGCCTGTCGTGGTGATTTTATCGCAACAGGCTTGCCATCAATGCGCACTGTTCCACTGGCAGAGCGCAGGCCGATAAGACCTTCCATCGTTTCCGTGCGCCCCGATCCGATCAGGCCGGAAATGCCCAGTATTTCGCCTTTGCGCAAGTTGAACGAGATGTCGCGCGCAAACCCCGGCACCGATAGCCCCGTGACCTCGAGCGCCAGATCGGACCCGACCGAAACGGCACGGGCCGGATAGAGTGACGACACATCGCGCCCCACCATTGCTTCGGCCATTTGATCCTCGTTGTAATCACTGGCCGGACCTTGAGACACCACATGCCCGTCGCGCAGGATCGTGATCTTGTCCGAAATGCGCTTTACTTCGTCAAGCTTGTGCGAGGTGAACAGAATGGCGACACCCGCGGCTTTCAGGTGTTCGACCTGTTCAAACAAAACTTCGGCTTCGCGTTCGGTGAGCACGGCTGTCGGCTCGTCCATGATCAACACTTTGGCCTTGCGCGACAGGGCTTTGGCGATTTCGACCATTTGCTTGTCGGCGTTGGCGATATCACACACCCGCGCGGACGGGTCGACCGTGCAATTCAACCGGGCCAGCAACGCGCGGGTCTCGGCCTGCATCGCTGCCTTGTCCAGAAACAGGCCACGCTTTTTCTCGTGCCCAAGGAAGATGTTTTGTTCAACGCTCAGCAGATCGGCAAGGTTGAATTCCTGATGGATCAGAACCACACCCTGTTCTTCGGCATCTTGTGAATTTGCAAAAGACACAGACGCGCCGTTCAATGTCACCGCGCCTGCGGTCGGCGTCAGATAGCCCGACATGATTTTCATCGCCGTGGATTTGCCCGCCCCGTTTTCACCGATCAGCGCATGCACCTCACCGGGGACCAGCGCGATGTCGATGTCGTGCAGCACCTGGACAGGTCCGAAACTGCGACAAATCTTGGTCAGCGCCAAAGTCAAATGCGGGGCGGGCGTTTTGGTCATACCTTGACCCATGCCGCGTTGCGCGCCGAAGACCGCACGCAAGCGTCGATAAACGCCACACCATCCAGCCCGTCATGAACCGTCGGCAACAGGTGATCCGGCGTTGCACCATCGCGGGCGGCAATGATCAAATCCGCGGCTTCGTTATAGATGTTGGCGAACCCTTCAAGGTATCCTTCGGGATGACCGGGCGGGATGCGCGACGTCGCAAGATTTGCGTCATGTGCGCCCGCACCATTGCGCGTCAGCAGCCGCTTGGGTTCACCATGGGCGGTAAACCACAGATAATTCGGGTCTTCCTGCGCCCATTCCAAGCCGCCCTTTTCGCCGTAAACCCGCAGCTTCAGGCCATTTTCGTTGCCCGGCGCGACCTGGGATGACCAAAGCATGCCCTTGGCGCCGCCGACGTAGCGCAGCATCACGTGCACGTTGTCATCCAGGCGGCGACCCTCGACAAAACTGGTCAGATCGGCCGCGAGGCTTTCCAACCTCAGCCCCGTCACGAAACCGGCAAGGTTATAGGCATGCGTGCCGATATCACCGACACATCCACCCGCACCCGAACGCGCGGGATCGGTGCGCCATTCGGCCTGCTTCAACCCTTCGCCTTCCATCGGCGTTGTCAGCCAGTCCTGCGGATATTCCACCTGCACCACGCGAATTTTTCCCAAAGCCCCTTCGGCGACCATCGCGCGCGCCTGACGCACCATCGGGTAGCCCGTGTAGTTGTGGGTCAGGATGAAATGCGCCTTTGACTTTTGCGCCGCCGCAACCAGTTTTCTGGCGTCCGCAAGCGTCGATGTCAGCGGCTTGTCACAAATGACATGGATGCCGCGTTTGAGAAACTCGCGCGCGGCGGGGTAATGCACGTGGTTCGGGGTGACGATGGCCACCGCTTCGACGCCGTTTTTCAAACGGGCCTCGCGCTTGGCCATTTCCGTGAAATCGCCATAGCAACGATCCTCATCCAACCCCAGTGCCGCGCCCGAGGCCTTGGATTTTTCTGCCGTCGAGGACAGCGCCCCCGCGACCAATTGAAACCGCCCGTCAATGCGCGATGCGATCCGGTGAACGCCGCCGATAAAGGCGTCATTGCCGCCCCCTACCATGCCAAGCCGAATTGGTGCCATCAGTCGATCCCCATCATTTTTGCGTTGAGAGCTGTATCCGCGCCGCCATCGGCAAAATCATCAAACGCGCGTTCCGTGACGCGGATGATGTGATCCTTGACGAATTGCGCGCCTTCGCGTGCGCCATCTTCGGGGTGCTTGAGCGCACATTCCCATTCGACCACGGCCCAGCCGTCAAAGTCGTTGGCGGCCATCTTGGAAAAGATCGCGCCGAAATCGACTTGCCCGTCACCCAGCGACCGGAAGCGTCCGGCGCGGTTGACCCATGACTGGTAGCCGCCATAGACGCCCTGACGTCCGGTCGGATTGAACTCGGCATCCTTGACGTGGAACATGCGGATGCGGTCCTTGTAGATGTCGATATTGTCGATGTAATCCAGACATTGCAGGACATAGTGGGACGGATCGTAAAGCATGTTGGCGCGCGCGTGGTTGCCCGTGCGCTCAAGGAACATCTCGTAGGTGATCCCGTCATGCAGGTCTTCGCCGGGGTGGATTTCATAACAGACATCAACGCCGCACTCCTCGGCGTGATCCAGTATCGGCAGCCACCGCTTGGCCAATTCGTCAAATGCCTGTTCGACCAGACCGGCGGGGCGTTGTGGCCATGGGTAAACATAGGGCCACGCCAAAGCGCCGGAAAAGGTTGCATGTGCGCCGATCCCAAGGTGTTTGGACGCCGACAGCGCCTTTTTGACCTGATCAACGGCCCAGTCCTGACGCGCCTTGGGATTGCCACGCACCTCGGGCGCTGCGAACCCGTCAAAAACATCGTCATACGCGGGATGCACGGCAACAAGCTGACCCTGCAGGTGGGTTGAAAGTTCGGTCACTTCAACGCCGTTCGCGCGGGCCTGTCCGGCCCAGTCCTCGCAATAGCCTTTGGATGTCGCGGCCTTGTCCAGATCTATCAGGCGCGCATCCCAACTGGGAACCTGCACACCCTTGTAGCCGCAATCGGCTGCCCATTTGGTGATGGAATCCCACGAATTGAACGGCGCCTCATCGCCTGCGAATTGCGCCAGAAACAGCGCCGGACCTTTGATCGTTTTCATAGCTTCCTCCTTGTCGTCACACGTAGCGGTTGACGATATTCTTCGAGTTTCTCTTGTTGTCCTGAAACGGGCTGCGGGCGGATCGCGCGCGCCTCGGCATCTGCTGCAATGCCGTCCAATGTCGCACCTTCGGTCAGCATCGCCTTTGCCGTGTCGCTTTCCCAACCGGCATAACGTGCGCGGCGCGGCCCCTCCAACGCGTCATCGGTGATCATCGCATGGGCGGCCTTCAGCCCCCGCGCGCAGACATCCATGCCACCCACGTGGGCCGCGATCAAATCACTGGGGTCCAGAGACTGACGGCGCAGCTTGGCGTCGAAATTCGTGCCGCCGGTCGTAAAGCCACCTGCCTTGAGAACTTCGTAGTAGGCAAGTGCTGCCTCGGACGGGGAATTGGGAAACTGGTCCGTATCCCAGCCCGACTGATAGTCATTGCGGTTCATGTCGATCGAACCGAAAATTCCCAAAGTGCGCGCCATCGCCAGTTCGTGTTCAAACGAATGGCCCGCAAGGATCGCATGGCCTTGTTCGACATTGACCTGAACCTCGTGTTCAAGACCGAACCGTTTCAGGAAACCGTAAACCGTGGCGACATCGTAGTCGTATTGATGCTTGGTCGGTTCCTGCGGCTTCGGCTCGATCAGGATTGCGCCCTTGAAACCGATCTTGTGCTTGTAATCGACGACCATGCTGACAAACCGGCCCATCTGTTCCAGCTCGCGGTCCAGATCCGTATTCAGCAGTGTTTCGTAACCCTCGCGGCCACCCCACAGCACATAGTTCTCGCCCTTCAGGCGGTGTGTCACATCCATCGCCGCCTTCACGGTCGAGGCGCAATAGGCAAAGACATCAGGGTCGGGGTTGGTCGCGGCACCCGACATGTAGCGCCGGTTTGAAAACATGTTCGCCGTGCCCCAAAGCAGCTTTGGCCCGCCCTGCGACATTTTTTGCGCGAAATAATCCGCCATCTCGTTCAGGCGTTTGTGGCTTTCTTGCAGGCTGTCGCCCTCGGGGCGCACATCATGGTCGTGAAAGCAGAAATAGGGGACACCAAGAATGCGAAACATGTCAAAGGCCGCATCGGCCTTTTGTTTCGCCAGTTCCATCGTGTCTGCGGGGAACCAGGGGCGCGTGAATGTCTGGCCGCCAAAGGGGTCGTTTCCGTCCCACACAAAGTTGTGCCAGTAACACACGGCAAAGCGCAGATGCGCGGCCATCGTCTTGTCGCCAAGCACCTCATCAGGATCGTAGTGCCGGAACGCCAGCGGGTTTGTGCTGTTTGGTCCACCGTATTTTACGGGCTCGATATCGGCAAAGTAGCTGCGCATTAGATGTTCTCTCGGCTGTAGATGTTGAATGGGATTTTTCCGATTCCGATGGGAATATCGCGCCCTTCGGTCAGGTCGCGCATGATGGAAACCGCGGTCACGACTGCGGTCGAGGTGTCCTGGTCCAGGACCAGATCAATTGTGCCGTCGCGCAAAGCCTGGCGCGAGACCGACGTCAGTTCATGGACGATCGTGACGGGCTTTGGGTCCATGCCCTGTAGCGCGCGCACCAATCCCTTGTTGCCAGCCCCGATGGCATAGATGCCAACCACGGGCTGGGCTTTTGTCGCTTGGGATACCAAATGTTCGACAGTTTGCGCGTCATCATTGCCTTCAACAGCCGGCAAGAGCGTCAGATGCTGGAACCGTTCCTGCATGACCCCGCGAAACCCCATGAAGCGTTCGTTGTGATCGCGCGCCGACAATGAACCGGCGATCATCAGGATCGACCCGGACCCGCCCAGGAACCGTCCCATGAACTCGGCAGCCGTGCGACCGGCGGCCACGTTATCAAGCCCCACATAGGCTGCGCGATTGGATTGCGGAAGATCAGCCACAAGGGTCAGGACCCGCACACCCGACGCCAACAGGCGATCCACTTCCTCGTGGATTTCGGGCGACTGACTGACCATGATCGCAACCGCGTCACAATCAAGATCGCGCAAGACTGCGACTTGCCCCGCCACATCAAAGGCCTGTGTCGGAATGATCTGGATAAGGATCTGATCTTCGACCAATCTGGCACGCTCGCGCTCCAGCGCGGCATGCAACTGCGCAACGAAACCGGTGTCCCCGGAAGGGACAACAAAACAGAACCTGTAAACGCGACGGCGCGACAGGTTCGCAGCAGCCAGATTGCGCACATATCCGGTTTGGGCGACGGCGGCTTTGACCCGTGCCTCGGCCTTTGCCGACACGCCCCCGCGATTGTTCAGGACGCGATCAACCGTTGCAAGGCTGACGCGGGCGGTCTTTGCGACATCATAAATCGTCGGTCCGTTCATCACCCCTCCCAAGGTCCTGATTGGTAGGGCGAGTCTTGAGGGGCGTCAATCAGATTCCTGATGGTAACACGTCAATACGCGAAATGTCGCGCGTATGGGTGCCCGGTGGAACGGGCGCTTGGCGGGATCGGCTTGGGGGGAAACGCCTGTGGCTGCGTGCGCGTCTAGGTGCGCAGTCCGGCTTTCATCCGGCCCAGCACATCTAGACCTTGGGTGTTCAGATAATGCAGCACGTCGATAAAGACCCAGTTTTCGGCCAGCTTGTCCCCATCCCGGCGGTAAATGTCGATGACGCGAAATTCACCCGGCTTACCGGTTGCCGGCAGCCCCATGAACCCGCCCGTGGCGACCGCGGTGAAATTCGGCCAGCCGAAGAATCCGCCAAAGTGCCCCTCGGCCATGCGGCACAGGTGGCGGGTTTTCGAGCGCTCGGTAAAGCCGGCGCGAAACGGGCCGGAATGCTGTTTGGCGTAGCGTTCAATCGTATAGGTCGCGCCGATACCGGCCGGTCCCCACCAGATCATGTCGTCGTTCCATGTGCGTGCCAGTTCGTCCTCAAGCGGCAATCCAAGACCCCACGTGCCAAGGTCGCTGATCATCGCATTGATCGCGGCCAGCGTTGCGGCACCTGTCGCCGGATCGTTGGCATCATAAAGCAACCCGTCGTGGCCGATCGGGCCAGGCTGCACCAGATGCGCGGCCGTTTGCGGTGGAAACGGGTCTTGCCCGGCCTGAATCATAAGATGCGGGATGTCGCAAAACAGCGCGGTTTCAACAATCTTGCCACCGGCTACCCTGTGAAACTCGCAATAGCGCAGGAACACCATCTTGCCGGTCGGCGGGATGCCAAGCCAGGGCGCATCAAAAAGCCCTGCCAGATGCCCCATCGACACGACCCAGGTGCTGGTTTCGCCGTCGATTTCGTTCAGTCCGGCAAAAAATATATCCTCGCGCCGTTGCAGACGGGTCAGCGATGTCAGCAGCGGCGCCCAAAAAACCCGCGCCACATCAGCCGCCCCCGATTGCTGATCAAACGGGTGCATGCCGCGCCAAACATAGTCGGCACCGGTGACCTGACCAAGCACATCCGCAACCGTATCTGGGGTTGCTGTGGCAAGTGCGGCGTGAAATCCGCGCACGATATTTTTGGCGTTCTGAAGGTCGGTCATGGCGGTCCTGTTCGGGCGTTTCGCGGACTATCCGCCGCACAGCTACCCTGTTCAAGCGCAAATGCGGCCATTGACGATCTGCCCCCGCCCCCTAATCTGGAGCGATTGCAAACAGGAGCGCGCGTGGCCCAATCCCTTGACCTTGTGATCTTTGACTGTGATGGCGTGCTGATCGACAGCGAGGGTATCAGCGCGCGTGTTTTGATCGACGCCTTGGCCGACCTGGGTGTGGTGGTGGACCTTGCGCATTTCTCAAGCCATTTTGTCGGGCGCAGCTTTCCGACAGTGGCAAAAACCATCCGCGAGGCATTTTCCGTCACGCTGCCTGATGATTTTGAAGCGCAGTATCGCGCGCGCCTGCTTGATGCGTTCGGCAAGGAACTGACAGTGACACAGGGTGTTTGCGACGTATTGGACGCGATCAGGCATCCGATCTGTGTGGCAACCTCCAGCAGCCCCCCGCGTGTGAAATGGTCGCTCGAACTTGCCGGGCTGACCAGCTATTTTGGCGGCGCGGTCTTTACGGCCTCCGAGGTCAGGAACGGCAAACCCGCCCCTGATCTGTTCCTGCACACGGCGGCAAAGATGGGTGTTGAACCGTCCCGCTGTCTGGTTATCGAGGATAGCTTGCCTGGGGTGAATGCGGGGCTTGCCGCCGGAATGCCTGTGATCCGCTATATCGGTGGCACCCACCTGAAAGGCCGTGATCTGGCCGATCTCAAGACCCCGCCACAGGTGCCGGTCTTTGACAATTGGCAACAATTCTTTCACATGATGCCCGAACTGCGCAGAAACGAGGGCTGACATGGCCGCGAATGGCAAACCATCGGGCGATCCGGGGCGGCTGGACGATGCGGCGCGCGCAGGGTGGCTGTATTATGTCGCCGGCAACACCCAGGACGACATTGCGCGCAAGCTGGGCGTGTCGCGCCAGTCGGCGCAGCGGCTTGTGTCATTGGCGGTATCGGAACGGTTGATCAAGGTGCGGCTGGATCACCCCATTGGTCGCTGCATGGATCTGGCGCAGGACCTGAAGCAGAAATTCGACCTGCGCATGTGCGAAATCGTGCCATCGGACCCGGCCGCGCCCGACCTGCTGACAGGTGTCGCCATCGCCGCCGCCGCCGAAATGGAGCGTGTGCTGAAATCGCCCGACGAAAAGATCATTGCCCTTGGCACGGGCCGTGCGCTCAAGGCCTGCGTTGAACAACTGCCACAGATGTCGTGTCCGCAGCACCGGATTGTCTCGCGTCTTGGCAACATGATGTCGGACGGGTCGGCCACGCCCTATAACGCGGTCATCCGCATGGCCGACCGCGTGGGCGCGCAACACTATCCGTTTCCCTTGCCGGTTCTGGCACGGGATGCAGCGGAATTGAACGTGCTGCACGAACAAGAGGCCGTCAAAAACACGATTGCCCTTTGTGCCCGCGCGGACCTGACCCTTGTCGGGATCGGCCAGATCACCGAGACCGCGCCGATGGTTCTGGACGGGTTCTTGCCGTTGGACGAACTGGGCGCGCTTGAAAAGGCAGGCGCGGCGGGCGAGATAACCAGTTGGATATATGACGAGACCGGCGCGCTTGTGGATTGCCCCCACAACAGGCGCGTGGCCTCGGCGCCGCTGTCGGTCGCCCAAGGAAAACTGATGGTGGCAGTCGCGGTCGGGCAGGCCAAACTGCGCGCACTGACGGCGGCCTTGCAGGGTGGATTGATCAACGGCGTGATCACAAACGAGGGCATGGCGCAGGCATTGCTGCGCCGCGGCTAAAAGAAAATCTCAAGTGACAGCAATCCGTTATCCGCTTTTTGCGGGAACTTCCGGCTTGCCCATTGACTCGAATCGAGCGGTGAGTGAGTATTTGCCCACGCTATAAGCAAATGCCCAGATAGGGCATATGGGAGGACTACAATGAAAACGACTATGCGTGCCCTTATGGGTGCATCCGCATTGCTGTCGGTTGCGTCGCTCGCGACGGCCGAAAGCCATGCAACCGAACTGACCATCGCGATCGTGAACAACGGTCACATGATCAACATGCAAACAGTTGCCGAAGCCTACACCGAAGAAACTGGCGTCATCCTGAACTGGGTATCGCTGGAAGAAGGCGTCCTGCGCGAGCAGGTCACCTCCGACACAGCCACCGGTGGCGGCCAGTATGACATCATCAACATCGGCATGCAGGAAGCACCCATCTGGGGCGCTGCTGGCTGGATCGAGCCACTGGAACTGGGCGACGACTATGACGTCGGCGATCTGCTGCCCGCAATGGCAAACGGCCTGTCCCATGACGGCACGCTCTATGCTGCACCCTTCTACGGTGAATCCTCGATGGTCATGTACCGCAAGGACCTGACAGACGCTGCCGGCGTCACCATCGCTGACAATGACAGCTGGGACAACGTCATGGCAGCAGCAGCTGCAATGCACGACCCCGACAACGGCGTTTACGGCGCATGTCTGCGCGGCAAGCCGGGCTGGGGCGACAACATGGCGTTCATCACGACTGTCGTGAACTCCTACGGTGGCGCATGGTTCGACGCAGACTTCCGCCCACAGCTCGACTCTGACGAGTGGGCAGCTGCGATCAACATGTATGTTGAACTGCTGGGCTCCTACGGCCCTCCCGGATCCGAAGGCAACTCCTTCAACGAGATCCTCGCGCTTTACAACGAAGGCAAATGTGGCCTGTGGATCGATGCTACGATCGCTGCCTCCTTCCTTGAAGTTGACGGTGTGGCTTACGCCCAGTCGCCAAACGCCGGTAACGCCGTTGGCGCAAACTGGCTGTGGGCATGGGCAATGGCTGTTCCAACAGGCTCGCCAAACTCCGAAGCCGCACATGACTTCATCGAGTGGGCAACCTCCAAGGAGTATATCCAGGCCGTTGGTAACCACCCCGAGTTCGGTTGGGGTTCTGTTCCGACAGGCACACGCGCCTCCACCTACGAAATCGCTGAATTCCAGGCCGCTGCACCTTTCGCAGCTGCTGAAATGGCCGCGATTGAATCCGCTGCACCCGAAGCAACAGACCTGAAGCCTTACGTTGGTGTTCAGTTCGCTTCGATCCCCGAATTCCCCGAAGTCGGTTCCGCAGTGGCACAGGAAATGGCGGCAGCATTGTCCGGCGCCAAGACCGTTGAAGAGGCACTTGCAGACGCACAAGCGGCTGCAGACGCCATCATGCAGGAAGCTGGCTACTACTAAGTAGGTCCTTCCAGAGAGACCCGGGTGCGCCTCGGCCTTTCCACACCACCCCCAAGTTTTTCGTCGTTTGACTGGCCCAAGCACTTCGCTACGCTCGCCGCCTACGACGCCCGCACATCGAAACCCGCACTGCGTCGATTACTTTCACTTAGCTGAGAGGCTTTAGCCATGGCCAATCGTACCATCCCACGTCTGCTCCAGACCCCAGCCGTTTTGCTCTTGCTGTTCTGGATGCTTGTCCCGCTAAGCATGACGCTGTTTTTCTCGTTCATCCGTTATGTTCTGGCCAGCACCCGCCGCCCCGAATGGACATCACCCTCGATCGAAAACTGGCGCGGTTTCGGAAACTATCAGTATATCTGGAACCAGGACGGGTTCTGGCTCGCCATTCAGAACTCGCTGATCATCGTGACCAGCATTCTGTTTCTGACGGTGATCCTTGGCGTTCTGATCGCTGTGCTGATCAACCGCACCTTTGTGGGCCTTGGCATTGTGCGCGTGCTTCTGATTTCGCCCTTTTTCGTGATGCCTGCCGTGAACGCTGTGCTCTGGATCAACATGATCCTCGATCCGGTTCTGGGCCTGCAGGGCGCTGCCGTCGCCAGCATCAACGACCTGATCACCGGCCTGCACGACGCGCCGCTGATTGGCGGGTTCTTCCAGCTCTGGCCGCAGTTCGAACCGATCTCGTTCCGTGCCACCCAAACCTCCGCCATCGCCGTGATCATGATGGTCACATGGCAGTGGACGCCCTTCGCCGTCCTGATCTTCATGACCGCCCTGCAATCCGAAGACCAGCAGCAGAAAGAAGCCGCCATTCTGGACGGGGCCAGCGTGTTCTCTCAGTTCCGCTTCCTGACCCTGCCCCACCTTGGCCGCCCTATCGCGATCGTGGTGATGATCCAGGCGATCTTCCACCTTTCGCTTTACGCCGAGATCGAGATCGTCAGCCGCGGCAACGGCAACAAGAACCTGCCCTATTACATCGGTGAGTTGGTCAACAACAACATCGGCGCGGCCTCGGCCACGGGCATCTTTGCAGTCATTCTCGCCAACATCGTAGCCATCTTCCTGCTGCGCATGGTTGGCAAGACATTGATGGAGTGAAGGACGTCCTGCCATGATCCAGATAGCATCAGTTTCAGTCCCAATTCCGTCAGCACAAGGATTTGACGTGATGACAGGGTGGCCCCCTTTCGAACGTCAAAGACGCCGGGCTGGCGGAATTGAGCGAAACCCCTTCGGGGCGCGGCGGATTTTGTCCCTGCCCGCGTCATCCGAACCTAACGATCAACCAGATCGCCACGGTTCAAATTCCTTGTCAGAAACAAAATCCGACACGCGCTGCTGCTGTCTGGATCATGGAAGGACGTCCTAACATGGCCATCGTCGCACAACACACGAAGTTCTCGAAAATTGCCTGGCCGGTTCTGGCCTGGGTCGTGGCCCTGATCTTCTTTTTCCCGATTGCCTACATGGTCCTGACCAGCTTCAAGACCGATGCAGACGCCGTGAAGCCGGAATTCCTGTTCTTCTTCACCCCGACCTTGGAAAACTACGCCAACATGACGGACAACTATGATTACTGGCGCTTTGCGCGCAACTCGGTGATCACTTCGGTGTCCGCTACCATCTTTTCGCTCTTTGTGGCCGTGCCCTGCGCCTATGCCATGGCGTTCAACCCGTCGCGCGGCACCAAGGACATCCTGATGTGGATGCTCTCGACCAAGATGTTGCCGGCGGCGGCCGTTCTCTATCCGATGATCTTTATGACCAAGGCGGCGGGTCTCTATGACACGCATTTCCTTGTCATCATGGTCCTGTCGCTGATCAACCTGCCCATCGCCATCTGGATGCTGTTCACCTACTTCAAGGACATCCCCAAGGACATCATCGAGGCCGGTCAAATGGACGGCCTGACCACATGGGGCGAAGTGCGCGAAATCCTGATCCCGCTGGCCTGGGGCGGCATCGCTTCGACCGCGCTGCTGATCTTCATCTTCTGCTGGAACGAAGCCTATTGGACGGTCCGCCTGACCACGACCGAGGCCGCAACCCTGTCCAAACTGATCGAAGGCAACCGCGCGCCGGAGGGGCTGTTCTTTGGCCGCCTGTCGGCAGTGTCCACCGCCGCAGTCGGCCCGATCGTCGTGCTGGGCTGGTTCTGTCAGAAACAACTGGTCCAGGGTCTTACCTTCGGCGCCGTGAAATAAGCGTTCGCGCATCAAGACAAACGCGCTGCGGCGCACGAGGAGAATATCATGGGACGGATCGTACTTGATAAAGTGAAAAAGCAATTCGGCGACGTGGAAGTCATCCCGCCGCTGGACCTTGAAATCGAAGACGGCGAGTTTGTCGTCTTTGTCGGCCCCTCGGGGTGTGGCAAGTCCACGCTGCTGCGTATGATTGCGGGTCTGGAAGACCTCACCGCGGGCGACATCAATATCGACGGCGACGTTGTGACCGAAGTGCCCCCCTCCAAGCGTGGCCTTGCGATGGTGTTCCAGTCCTATGCGCTTTATCCGCATATGACTGTGCGCAAGAACATCGCCTTCCCCTTGCGGATGGAAGGGGTTGATCAGGCCACACAGGACGCCAAAGTCGCCGCTGCCGCGAAATCCCTGAACCTTGGTGACTATCTGGATCGCAAACCGGGCCAGTTGTCGGGTGGTCAGCGCCAGCGTGTGGCCATTGGCCGTGCGATTGTGCGTGAACCGGCGGCATTCCTCTTTGATGAACCGCTTTCCAACCTCGACGCCGCACTGCGGGTCGGCATGCGCCTCGAGATCATGGAACTTCACGAGAAGCTGAAAACCACCATGATCTATGTGACCCACGATCAGGTTGAGGCCATGACAATGGCTGACAAGATCGTCGTGTTGCAGGCCGGTGTGATCGAACAGGTTGGTTCCCCGCTTGATCTGTATCATGCACCGCGCAACGTCTTTGTGGCCGGTTTCATTGGTTCGCCCAAGATGAATCTGATCGAAGGACCCGAAGCCGCCAAACATGACGCCAAAACCATCGGCATCCGCCCCGAACACTTGTCGGTGTCCAAGGAAAGCGGCACCTGGAAAGGGACCGTTGGCGTGGCCGAACACCTGGGTTCGGATACATTTATTCACGTCCACGACACGGGCCTGGGCGACATGATCACTGTGCGCATCACAGGCGATATCGAAGCCCGCCATGGCGACACGATCTACCTGACGCCTGATCTGGAAAGATTGCATCGTTTTGGTGCGGACGGACTGCGGATTGCATGACACGGCTTGCTGGAAAAACCGCGCTGATCACGGGCGCTGCCCGCGGGATCGGGCTGGCGTTTGCGCAGGCTTACGTCGCCCAGGGCGCGCGCGTTGCGATTGCCGACATCAATATTGATGCGGCGCGCAAGGCGGCGGATGATATCGGCAAAAGTGCCATCGCCGTGGCGCTGGACGTCACCGATCAAGCAAGTATCGACGCCTGCGTCAAAGCCGTGGAAACCGAATTTGGCGCGATTGACATCCTGATCAACAACGCCGCCTTGTTCGAGGCCGCAGAGCTGGTCGACATCACCCGCGCGAGTTACGACAAGCTGTTTGCGGTCAATGTCCAAGGCACCTTGTTCATGATGCAGGCGGTCGCGAAATCCATGATTGCGCGCGGGCAGGGTGGCAAGATCATCAACATGGCCAGTCAGGCCGGGCGGCGCGGTGAGGCCTTGGTCGCGGTTTACTGCGCAACCAAGGCGGCCGTGATCAGCCTGACACAATCCGCGGGCCTGAACCTGATCAAGCACGGGATCAACGTGAATGCCATCGCGCCCGGCGTAGTTGACGGCGACCACTGGATCGGCGTGGACGCCTATTTCGCCAAACTGGAAGGCCTGCAACCGGGCGAGAAAAAGAAACAGGTTGGCGCGGCTGTTCCGTTCGGGCGCATGGGCACTGCCGATGATCTCACCGGGATGGCCGTGTTTCTGGCCACACCGGACGCCGACTATATCGTCGCGCAAACCTATAACGTCGATGGCGGGAACTGGATGAGCTGATGGCACAAAAACTAACCCTCGCGAACCTGCCCAAACTGGCCGAAACCGTGGCCCGCCCGTCCTACGGGCGTGCCGACCTTAGTGCTGGCATCCTGCATATTGGTGTCGGCAATTTTCACCGCGCGCATCAGGCCGTCTATCTGGACCGGTTGTTTGATATGGGCGAAAGCCGTGACTGGGCCATTGTCGGTGCAGGCGTCAAGCATTTCGATCAGGCCACCCGTGACCGGCTTGAGGGGCAGGACTGGCTGTCGACGATCGTCGAACTTGATCCCGACCAGCTGGGTGCGCGGGTCAACGGCGCAATGATTGATTTCCTGCCGGTCGATCCGGCGGCGATTGTCGCAAAACTGGCCGATCCGGCGATCCGTATCGTGTCACTGACCGTGACCGAAGGCGGCTATTACGTTGACGCGCTGACAGGTGGTTTTGATACCAGACATCCCGAAGTGCAGGCCGATGCCGGTGCACCTGCCAGCCCCAAGACCGTGTTCGGGATGATCATCGCCGGCCTGCGCGCGCGCCGTGACGCGGGGCAGGTGCCCTTTACCGTGATGTCTTGCGACAACCTGCCCGAAAACGGCCATGTGGCCCGCAACTCGGTCCTTGGAATGGCCCGGCTGGTTGATGCTGATCTGGCCGATTGGATCGCCGACAACGTGGCCTTTCCCAACGGCATGGTTGATTGCATCACCCCCGCCACCACCGACCGCGAACGTGCCCTTGTGCGCGACCGGTTCGGGATCGAGGATGCGGCCCCGGTGATCTGCGAACCCTTTCACCAGTGGGTGCTTGAGGATCACTTTACCGCCGGTCGCCCCGCCCTTGAAAAGGTCGGTGTCGAATTTGTGGACAACGTCACCCCCTATGAATTGATGAAGCTGCGTATCCTGAACGGGGGCCACGCCGCGATTGCATATGTGGGTGCGTTGTTGGGGCACACCTATTCCTACGAGGCGATGAACGATCCTGATATTGCCGCGTGGTATGCGCATCTGGGCCGGACCGAAATCATTCCGACGCTTGATCCGATCGCGGGCGTCGATTTTGATGCCTATCTGACTACCTGCATTGCGCGATTTGGCAATACGGCTGTGGCCGACACCGTGGCGCGGCTGTGTCTGGACGGGTCGAACCGCCAGCCAAAGTTTATCCTGCCCACGCTGCGCGATGCGCTGGCGCAAAAGGGTGCCATTGACGGGCTGGCGCTGGAAATCGCACTGTGGTGCCGGTTTTGTGCCGCAACGGCTGACGCGGGATCGGAACTTGCGCTTGAGGACGAGCGCGCGCGCGCCCTGTCCAAGGCCGCCCTTGCAACCCGTGATACCCCTGATGCCTTCCTTGGGATCACGGATGTTTTCGGCGATCTGCAAAGAAACGCGCGCCTTTGCGCGGCCTTTTCCGACTGGATGCAGATGCTGTGGGCACACGATCCGCGCACCGTTTTGCGCGCCTATGTTGCTGGCCCCGAAGCCATGCGCAAACTGGCCTAAGCGCCCCAGAAATACAGCGTCAGGTGATAGAAAATCGGCGCGGCAAAAACGACGCTGTCAAGCTGGTCGGCCACGCCGCCCTGACCGGGGATCAAGTGCGACCAGTCCTTGATCCCACGGTCGCGCTTGATCGCGGCAAAGACGATGTTGCCAAACATTCCCACCAGTGATGCAACCCCGGCCATGGCCATCGCACCGATGATGCCAAAGGGTGTGATCCAGGCCAGCAAGGCACCGATCAACATGGCCGACCCGACGCCGCAGATCAGCCCTTCATAGGTCTTGGGTGAAATGCCGGCAGCGATTTTCGTACGTCCGATCCGGCGGCCAAAGAAGAAATCCAGCAGGTCGCCGAACTGCACTACCAACACCAAAAAGGCGATCAGCAGTAGCGCGCGTTCAGGCGGGTAGCCCTCGATTTTCACAGTCATCAACGCAGGCACATGGCTGGCACAAAACACCGCGATCATCAGCCCCCATTGGGTTTCGGCCACCCGCACAAGAAAACGGTTCGCATCGCCGCGCAACGCGCTGACGATAGGCAACAGCAGGAACGCATAGACGGGGATGAACACCGAAAACAGCCCCGACCAGCCCAGCCAGATCAGCAGGTATTGCACCGGCATCACGACATAAAACGCCACCGCCAGTGACATGTGATCGGCCTGCGACTTGCTGGTCATTGTCAGCAATTCGCGCAAGGCCGCAAAGGAGGCAAAGGCAAACAGCACCACGATCCCGATCCGCCCGATCAGCAGCGCAAGCGACAGCAGGATCACCATCGCCCACCACGAATGCACGCGGGTCATGAATGTTTCGACGACGGGGTTCGTGCCGTCGGGCGCGACCTTGGCGCGCAGGACTTCACCAAAAAAGGTC
This sequence comes from Octadecabacter sp. R77987, assembly GCF_042466115.1. Classification (NCBI taxonomy): domain Bacteria; kingdom Pseudomonadati; phylum Pseudomonadota; class Alphaproteobacteria; order Rhodobacterales; family Roseobacteraceae; genus Octadecabacter; species Octadecabacter sp. R77987. The sequence continues at coordinate 2,732,644 of NZ_JAXHBQ010000001.1, forward strand.
AGCGCCATCAGGATGCCGGCAACGCCCAGAAACAACAGCAGGATATCGGATGTTGTATCGGTCATGTGCGCACCTCGGGGGCAAGGCCGACCAAGGCATCAGAGGCACGGGTCAGGAAATCATCCTTGCCCTCGCCCGATGCCACATGGACGGGCGCGCCAAACGTGACGGTGCAGATCAGGGGCAGGGGGATCACCTCGCCCTTGGGCATGATTTCATTGACGTTGGCGATCCATGTAGGGACCAGATCAACATCGGGAAAGGCCTTGCCGATGTTATAGAGCCCCGCCTTGAAGGGCAGTAGCGGATCCTCGGTCATATTGCGGTTGCCTTCTGGGAAAATGATCAGGCTCGATCCGTCCTCAAGGGCTTGCAGGATGGCCGCCATCGGATCTTCACCAGCGGCGCGGGCCTCGGGGCGACGATCGACCAGCACACAGTTGAAAACTTCGGGGCCGACAAAGGCGCGCAGCTTGTTCTTGAGCCAGTAATCCGCCGCCGCCACGGGGCGCACGCTGCGCCGCATGGCAGGCGGTAGGCAGGACCAGATCATCGGCATATCGCCGTTGCTGACGTGGTTGGCATAGTAAACGCGCTGGCGTGGCACAGGTTCGATCCCGCGCCAGTCGGGGCGCACCGCCGTCACAAAGCGTGCGAACATCGCGATGGCATGACCAACGATATTGGCAGCGAAACGGCGCAAAAGGATCAAAGGGTTCACCATTGTGTCAGAGTGGCGCAGGCGTGCGGATTTGAAAAGCGTTTAGACGCGAAAAACCCCGCCCCCCGTGATCAGGGGGCGGGGCAGGGGTGGTGGGATCAGTCCTCGTTGGCACCCACATATTCGCTCAGGATCTTTTCGTTGCGGGCCTCTTCAAGGCGCTGCAAACGGTCTTCGCTCAGGCGGTCGTCAAAGCGGTATTTGACGAAATTCACAAGGCTGAGCGTCAGCAACAGGATACCGATGCCCCAATAGCCCTTGGTCGAAAGCGGCACATCGGGCGACATGTAAAGCGACAGCGCCAGCATCCCGTAGGCGATCAACACGCCAGCCGCGTTAAAGGTCATGATCAGGCCGTTGTCATTGCGATTGAAGTTGTTCATTTTTCTATTCCTTTTCCGTGTGTTACGTTACTTGGATTTCTTTTTCAGCCGGGCCAGAACATCGTCTGCCGTGGTCCGTGTCGCGGGACCAAAACCTTGATCGGCCATGCGGTCGGCCAGTGTTTCATGGCCCAGATCGCGGTCGATCTCGCGCAGGATTTCCGATTGTTCAAAGGGGTCGTCGCGGCCCATGACACGGGCGATCAGTTCTTCGGCTTCTTCGACGTTGGACGTGCGCCCGATGGTCGTGTTGAGGCGCGACTGGATCGCCTGTTCGTTGCGCACGGCCTTGGCCTGAATAGCGCCCTGTTTCAGGTCGATGATGCGGCGGTGGCCTGCTTCGATGCTTGCGCGCAAACGCACGGTTTTCTGGTCAAGTCGCGTCAGGGTCTCGCGCCGGATCACCAGTTCGTTCTCCATCTGGGCGATGGCATGGGCGGCCTCGGTCGCCATGTCGTCGCGACCGTTTTCGATCGCCTGTTCGGCGCGCTTGGTCATGTCCTTGATGCGGGTATCAAGGTTTTGTTTCTGGCGCTCCTCGCTGCGCTGACGCTGGATCAGACTGGCCAGCGTGGCCTTGGCGGCTTTGATGCCGGCCTCGGCCTCGCGGATTTTCTGATCGATCAGTTCAATCGCAAAAGCGTCACGCACCCGATCTTCCGAGCGTGCATTCACACCCGCGATCAGGGTTGAGAGTGTCTTGAACATCGTCGTTCCTTTCATGTTGTGGCGCTCGTTTGATTTCGTGAACACCGTTCATGAATTGAACCTAGCAATTGAGTGAACATTGTTCAAGGCATTTTGTGAACATTGTTCAGGAAATATCGCCTGCGGCCGTCAACTGCCGTAAAACAAGGGAAATCATGCGGTCGATTTCGTCCGTTGGCACGCCTGATGCGGCCTCATCCAGCGCCAAAAGCACGATTCCATGGACCGAGGAAAACAGCGCACGGGTCATCAATTCCAAATCTGATTCGTCCAGATCGGGGAAAATCACCGACAAGGGCGCGGCGATATAGGCCATCAGGCGGCCCATTTCGCGCAGATACCAGTCGGGCGCGGATTCACCCTCCGCGCGGTCCACGTCAAACATCGCGCGCCACAGGTTGTGGTTTTCCGCGGCGAACCGGTGATAGCCCTGCGACATCACCACCAGCTGTTCGACAGCATCCGTGGGCGCAGCGGCCAATGCTTCGGACACGGTTGCGCCCAGTTTGTCAAAGGTGCGGGCGTTCACGGCCAGCACCAGATCGGTCAGATCGCCAAAGACGTTATAGATTGCGCCGACAGCACAACCCGCATCCGCCGCCAGATCACGCGCACGCAGGGATGACAGCCCGTCCGCCGCGATCCGGCGTTCCGCGTGGGCGATCAGGTTTTCGCGCAATGCGCGGCGGCGCTCTTCGACTTTGCCTGCCATGGGGACTCCTGTGAACTTTGTTCAAACTAGCCCGCAGATTGGCGTTTGCAAACCCCTAGTCTTTGACCGGCGCACCACCGGCAAAGATGTTCCCACCCACATAATTGATCGGGTCTTCCTGCATTTGCAGATGTAGCCCGTCATCGGTGTAGGGATGGGCGCGCGCAAGGTCTTCGTCAAAGTCGAACCCAAGGCCGGGTGCTGTGGGCGGCGTGATATAGCCATCCGCGACCGCGATCGCGCCTTTGATCAACCCGTGATGGAACGGTGTTTCTATGGTTTCGGCCATCAGGATGTTGGGGATCGACGCAGCCAGATGCACATTCGCGGCCCACTCCACGGGTCCGGCATAAAGGTGCGGCGCCATCTGCGCGTTATATACCTCGGCCAGCGCGGCGATCTTTTTGGTTTCCCAGATGCCGCCGGACCGGCCCAAGGCCGGTTGCAGGATCGTCGCCGCCCCGCTGCGCAGAACGGTTGCAAATTCGGCCTTGGTCGTCAGCCGTTCGCCCGTGGCCACGGGGATGCGCACAGCCTGCGCGACCTTGGCCATTTCACCCGGATTGTCGGGCGGAATGGGTTCCTCATACCAAAGCGGCGAATAGGGTTCCAAAGCCTGCCCCAGCCGGATCGCGCCCGCCGTTGAAAACTGCCCGTGAGTGCCAAACAGCAGGTCGGCGCGGTCGCCCACAGCCTCGCGGATCGCTTTGCAAAAGGCGACAGAGGTTTCGATGTCCGACATCGCGGGCATATGTCCGCCACGGATCGTATAGGGGCCGGCGGGGTCGAATTTCACCGCGGTATAGCCCTTGTCCACCATCGCCAGCGCACTTTCGGCCGCCATATCTGCGCTGGCCCAGAAATCGGGCAGGGGGTGATTGGGCTGCGGATACAGATAGGTATAGGCGCGCACACGGTCGTTCATCCGCCCGCCGATCAGCGCATGAACAGGGCGGTCACGGTCCTTGCCCAGAATATCCCAGCAGGCGATTTCAAGGCCGGACCACGCGCCCATCACCGTCAGGTCGGGGCGCTGCGTGAATCCGGCGGAATAGGCGCGGCGGAACATCAATTCGATGTTTTCAGGATTTTCGCCCAGCATGTGGCGTTCAAACACATCCGTGATCACCGCCTTCATCGCATCAGGGCCGACCGATGACGCATAGCATTCGCCGTATCCCACAACACCTGTGTCGGTGGTGATCTTGGGGATAATCCAATACCGCCCGCCCCAACCGGGGGCGGGGGGTGCGGTGACGATGATATCAAGATCCTGAAGTTTCATGGTGCGGCCCTGTGGTAAGGTGGGTCTTGACCCACGTTACCTGAACACGATCACATTGCGGCCCGCTTGGCCAGTTTTCGTGTCGGCAATTGCTTCGTTGATCTGATCCAGCGACCAGCGCCCCGAAATCAACTCGTCCAGCTTCAAGCGCCCCTGCTGATAAAGATCCACCATCCACGGGATATCGCGCTTGATGACCACATCACCCATTTTCGACCCGATCATGGATTGGCCCACGGCGGCGAAATTGCCCGCTTCATAGGTCGAAGCAGCACCCGTCGCGGGCATGCCAACCATGATCACCTTGCCGCCACGGGCAAGGTATTGCGGGGCCTGATCATAGGCCTTGGCGACCCCCACGGTGACAAGAACCGCATCCGCACCACGCCCCATAGCCGCCTTGGCGTCGCGCCAGGGTGTGTCGCCTGTGGCCAGCACGCCGTCGGTTGCGCCAAAGCCGCGCGCCATTTGCAGTTTTTCGGGCGACATATCAACAGCGACGATCCGGCGTGCACCGGCAATCCGTGCGCCCTGAATTGCGTTCAGGCCCACACCACCCGCGCCGATCACCACAACATCCTGCCCTGCGCGCAGCTTGGCGGCGTTCACCACCGCGCCCACACCCGTGATCACGCCGCAGGCCAGCAAGGATGCAGCCTCCATTGACATGGTTTCAGGGATCGTGACGACCTGCGATTGATCGACGACCACCTTTTCAGCGAATGCCCCGCAGGCCATCGCCTGATGTAATTTTGACCCGTCCGGCATGGTCAGCGGGCCATGGTCCCCGTCATATCCGGTTTCGCAGATCACCGGCGCGCCAGCGCTGCACGACGGGCAGGTGCCGCAAGCGCGGATCAGGGTGACGACGACCGGATCGCCGATATTCAGCCCTTGGGCGTTGGGGCCAAGGGCGGTGATACGCCCCGCTGCCTCGTGGCCATAAACGGCGGGCAGTGACCCGCCCCAGGCCCCATCGGCATAGGAAATGTCGGAATGGCAGATCGCCACCGCATCAAGGCGCACTTCGACTTCGCCCGCGATGGGTGTGCGCAAGTTGACGGTTTCAACGGTAAGTGGCCAGCCAAATTCGTGGCAAACGGCAGCTTTGATCTGGGCCATGCGCCCCTCCCTAATTTTCCGGTATGGTGCGATTGCGGTTGCCTGCCTGCAAGCACTTTTCCGGCAAAAACAGGCCGCTTTACGCCGCGTTCGGCGCGCGCTCGCGCATTTGGAAAATACCGATGCAGACGGCGACCAGCACAGCCGACAACAGGAAAGGCGCTCCGGGGAAATAGCTGTCGCTGCCGGACGTGAAATACCAGAACGTCTGGGTCATCAGCAGGGGAGCGATGATCGTCGCGACCGCGTTGATCGAGGTCAGCGCGCCTTGCAACTCGCCCTGTTGGTCATCACTGGCCGTGCGCGACATGATCCCCTGAATGGCGGGCCCCGCGATGGACCCGAAGGCCGTCAGCGGTGTCAGCGCCAGCGCAATCCAGCCGTTCGTCACAAAGGCCAGCGCCACAAAAGCGACGACATCGGCGCCCAGCCCCAGCAGCACCGCGTTGCGTTCGCCAATCGCGCGCAGGATCGGGCGGATCAGCACGCCTTGCATGATCGCGATGAATATCCCGAACATTGCCAGTGACGCGCCGATCATCCCCGGCCCCCAGCCAAAGCGCGCCTCGCCGTAATAGGCCCAGATCGCCGGATAGACGAAAAACGCGACCGCGTAGATGAACGTGACCAGCATCAGGCGTCCAAGGCCCGGCAATCCGCCGATGTATTTGAATGCGCCCAAGGGGTTCGCGCGCGCCCAGCGGAACGGGCGGCGAATGCGGTCGGTCACGGTTTCGGGCAGCACGAAATAGCCGAACGCAAGGTTCAGCGCGGCCAGCGCGGCGGCGGCATAGAACGGAGCGCGGGTGCCGTAGCCGCCCAAGACCCCGCCGATCAGCGGCCCCAAAACGAACCCCACGCCAAAGGCCGCACCGATCAGGCCAAAGTTGGCGGCCTTTTCCTCGGGCTTGGAAATATCGGCCATATAGGCACCCGCCGTCGAATGGGTCGCCGCCGTGATCCCGCCAACCACGCGGCCCAGAAACAGCAGCCAGATCGTGCCGGCCACGGCCATCACCAGATAATCCAGCGCCATCACAAACAGCGCGATCAACAGCACAGGACGGCGGCCATACCTGTCGGACAGGTTGCCGACCACGGGGCCGAACAAAAACTGCATCACCGCGAATGTGGTCGCCAGAATACCGCCCCAAACGGCGGCATTGCCCAGATCGCCGCCGTGAATTTCGCGGATCAGGGCGGGCATCACCGGCATGATCAGCCCGATTCCCATGGAATCAAGGACAACCGTGATCAGGATAAAGGTGATGGGCAGGCGGTTGTTCATGGTGACCCTTGCAAACGATCCGACCCAATTAAACCGATTGGTTCACTTTGCAAGGAAATGTTTGCGATTGCCTGTTCAGCGATGGCCGATTTCGGTCAGGAACGCGGTTATACGGGCCGCCGTGCCCGCAGGGTCTTGCAAGGGTGGCACATGCCCGACGCGGCGCATCAGTTCAAAGCGCGATCCGGGGATCAGATCGGTTGTTTCGCGCACAAGGTCGGGCGGGGTCGACCCGTCCTCGGCCCCCGCGATCCCCAAGGTGGGCAGGCGCAAACCACTGGTCGGTGTCCAGAAATCGGTGCCCGCGATGGCCGCGCTACAACCTGCATAGCCCACCGGATCGCAGCGCAACAGCCGCGCGCGTGCCTGCGCCATTTGACCCTGATCACCGCGCGGGCCGAACCAGCGCGCGATTGTATCGTCGGTAATCGCGCCGATCCCGCCACGGTTCACGGTGTCGATCCGCGCTTGCCATTGTTCGGGGCGCCCGATCTTGGCAGCCGTGTTCGACAGCACCAGCGCGCGCACCAGATCAAGCCGTTTCACGGCCAGCCCCTGCGCGATCAACCCGCCAATCGACAGGCCCAGGGTCACGGCGTCGCGGATATTCAACGCATCGCAGACCGCCTCGCAATCGGAAATCAGCGCGCCCATACTATAGGGGGCAGGCGGCACATCGGATTGCCCATGCCCACGCATATCAGGGCAGACGATCCGCAATCCTGCGGGCAAATGTGCGACAACATCATCCCAGATCGTGCCGTCCAGCCCCAGCGCATGCAGCAAGACAAATGGCACACCATCGGCGGGGCCGCTTTCGCGTGCAAACAGCGTCACGCCGTCGCGGATGATGCGGTGATCGGTCATAGCCCCGATTTGGCGCGCGTTTCGGGCAGGGTCAACCGTTTTAGGTCGACAGGACCGCCGCGCCAAAGAGAACCAGCGCGCCACCCGCCATATCGCGCAGGCCCAGACCTTCGCCAATCGCGCTGGCCACAAGGATAATGATCGTCGTTTCGGCGGCCAGCACTGCGATATAGGCTAGTCCAAGATCGGTGCGTTGTAGCAGCAACACTTCGGCCAGAACGGCCAGGCAGAGGCACAGCCCGATCGCAGAAATAGCGATCAGACTGGGCGTGCTTGATGCGGCCTTCATGGCGAGGGTCGCAGCAGCATAGCCCAGCCCGCTAAGGATAATCAGAGTCGTCGGGCGAAATAATACGTCAAGCACAATGCCCTCCAGCGTCAATAAAATAAGGTATCGTTTCAATACCCGTAATGCTGACGCTGGTTTGCATTTCGGGCAAGGCAGGAAAACCTGACCTGCCTGTTTTGCGCCTAGGTTTCGTCGTCCGCGCCGATCCGCATATGGGCAATGATCTGCCCGTGGTCGGATGCCAGTTTGTTATAGGGCGCTTCGGGGTGCGACCCGTCGGTCAGGTGGTCGTTCAGCGCGCTGAAATACTCCATCTCGCCGATGCGTGTGTCATCATCGGGGTGGAAATGGCGCGACATCAGGATCTGGTCGATACTTTCAAACACCCCGCCAAAGGCCGAGGTATAGACCATGTCGCGCAGGGATTTGCGCACGAACAGTTTTTCGGCGGAATGCAGGCGGGCGGCCTCGACCTTGTCGGTGATCACTTCGTTTTCTTCGTCACTATAGCGGTCGTTGGCGCGCTGGGCATCGTGGCGGCGCATCCATGCATAATTCTTGAACGGGATTTCACCGGTGATGATCTCGCTGCTGACCGCATGTTCACTGTCGTTGAAATCACCCAAGACCATGACGGGATTACCCGCATCCAGTTCTTCGAGGATCGCCGCGCGCAACACCCATGCTTCGGCCATCCGGCGCAATCCGGCACGCAGCGATCCCATCGCACGCCCCGCTGGATCATAGTTCACAAGGTCCGCTTCGGGCGCAAAGGCGGCACCAGCGGGGCGGGGAAATTCGCCCAGTTTCGATTTCAGGTGGCAGTTGAATACGGTGATCACCTGCCCACCGACAGGCACGCGCGCCTTGAGGATCGGGCGCGACAGCCGTTTGACGGAATAGCTGCCGCCATCACTGTTATCGAGGTCACGAAACGGGATGACCAGCGGTTCATCAAGTTCCTGCAAGACTTCGGGTGCGCCCACGAAACCGAACCGCGACAGGATCGCGACACCGGGGCGGCGTTCACCGGGGCCGCCGTCATTGGCGTTGGGCGCAAAGGCAAGGGCGGCGTCGGTGTAGGGCGTGAAGGCCAGCTTGCGAAAGATTGCCTTGCGCGCGTAACGCTTGGTGCGGTCGGGGATATTGGCCTCGTTCGCGGCTTGGCCCAAGGCATCGGTTTCGGCAATCACGGCGCGCAGGGGGGCCTCGTCGAAAATCTCCTGAAAGCCGACGATATCGGCGTTCATGGTCAGCAGCTGTTCGGACAACCACGCCTCTTTCCACGCGTATTCCTCGGGGGTGTATTTTTCAAAGCGGTAGTATTCCTGATCGGCGGCGATCAGATTCTTGACGTTGAAGCTGGCGATGGTGAAACGGGTCATGTGAAATCCCTTAAGGTTTGCGCGAAAAGCGCGGGGTCGACATTGCCGCCGGTGGCCACGGCGATCACGGTGTCGGTTTGGGTTGTATCGGGGTGATAAAGTGCGGCCGCCAGTGCCACAGCACCGCCCGGTTCCAACACGATACGCAGATGGTTGAATGCAGCGACCATGGCGCGCTGGGCGTCCTGTTCGCTGACTACCAGCCCCGCGCCGCACAGGCGCTGCATGATCGGAAAGGTCAGATCGCCGGGGCGCGGCGTGATGATGGCATCGCACAGCGATCCGTCACGGCGGTTGTTGGTCTGGATCGCACCGGTTGCAAGCGAGCGGGCCACATCATCAAACCCCTCGGGTTCAACGGGGCGCACGATCATGTCGGGCGCATCCGCTTCCAGTGCCAGCGCAATGCCCGATGTCAGCCCGCCACCACCACAGCAGACCAGCACTTCGGCTTGCGCGACGCCAAGCGCACCCGCATCCGCGGCGATTTCCAACCCCGCCGTGCCTTGGCCCGCGATCACCTGCGGGTCATCAAAGGGTTTGATCAGGGTCAGGCCACGATCGTCGGCAAGGTCGGCACCAATCGCGTCACGGTCATCACGTGCGCGATCATACAGTACCACTTCGGCCCCCAGCGCGCGGGTATTGGCGATTTTGACCGTAGGCGCGTCCGAGGGCATGACGATTACGCAAGGCGCGCCGAAATCCCGCGCCGCCAGCGCAACCCCTTGGGCGTGGTTGCCTGATGAAAAGGCGATGACTCCGGCGCTCAGTTGATCCGAATCAAGCGCCGACATCGCCGCGCGCCCGCCGCGAAACTTGAAACTGCCGGTGTGTTGCAGGCATTCCGCCTTGACCAGCACGCGCCGCCCCGCGATGGCGTCCAATGCGGGCGCGGACAGCAAGGGTGTGTGGCGCGCGTGACCTTTCAGGCGGTCGGCGGCAGCGCGGATCATATCGATGTTCATAGCTTGGCTTTCCACTGCATCAGCGCATCAAGTGCTGCGGGTTCGTCCAGAAACGGCACATGGCCACGGTCCGCCACATTGGCAAAGATCATGTCGGGGCGGCGGCGCTGCATTTCAGCCGCTGTTTCGGGTGTCAGCAAATCGGAATTGGCCCCGCGGATCAGCGCAAGGGGCAGGCCGCCCAAGGCATCAAACAGCGGCCACAGGTCCGGCGCGGGCTGCGCGCCTGCGTCAAGCACCGCATCGCGCAGTTTCGGGTCATAGCGAATGACCAGCCCGTCCGGCGTTTCGCGGTAGTGGTTCGCGACTTCCTCCAGCCAGCGCTCCTTCGGCACATTCCTGAACTGCACCCAGTTGCGCGCGCGAAACTGTGCGGCCTCAACATAACTCGCCTGCGCGGGGTTTTTGCCGATGTAGTTGCGGATCACCTTCAGGCCTTGTTCGGAAATGTCCGGCCCGATGTCATTCAGCGCCACACCTGTCAGACGGTCCTTGGCCGTGGCAGCAATCACCATCGCGATCAGCCCCCCGCGCGAGGTGCCAAGGATCGCTGCCTTCTCCAACCCCAGATGATCCATCAGCGCCAGTGTATCATGGGCCTCTTGCGGGATCGTGTAACTGGCGGGGTCGGCCCAGTCTGATTGTCCGCGCCCGCGATAATCAAGCCGGATCAGGCGTACCCCGTCCAGATGCGGGGCAACGTGATTGAAATCCGCACCGTTGCGGGTGAGGCCCGCAAGACACAGAACAGGCGCGCCCGTGCCTTCGTCGGTGAAATGCAAACGGGTGCCATTGGCGGTGGTAAACTGCGCCATCAGCAAAGCCCCTTGATCGCGGTCAGGTCTGTCACGATATGGTGCGGCTTGGCGTAAAGGCGATCAACGGGCGCACCAGTGCGGTTGACCCACACAGTTTGAAACCCGTAACCCGCAGCCCCCGCCGCGTCCCAGCCGTTTGAACTGACAAACAGCACCTCGTCGCGGGCACAGCCCATGCGTGCGCCAACCATGTCGTAAACACGCGCGTGGGGTTTGAACACGCCGACGTCTTCCACCGACAGGCTGTCGGCCAAGAATTCGCCAATCCCCGCCGAGTCCACCGCCGCTTGCAACATTTCGGGCGATCCGTTGGACAGGATTGCGCAACGCAACCCCTGCGCCGTCAGATCAGCCAGAACATGGGGCACTTCGGGATAGGCGGGCAGCTCCCAATAAAGCGCCAGCAAACGTTCGCGGGTCTCGGGATCATCCAGCCCCGCAGCCTCCAAAGCCCAATCAAGCCCGTCTTGCGTGACCTGCCAGAAATCGCAGTGCTGATCGGCAACTGCACGTAACCACGTGTATTCCAACTGCTTTTGTCGCCAGTCCTGCGCGATCTGCGGCCAGACCTGCGCCAGCTGCTCACGCCCCCTTTCAGCCGCCGCAACACGCGCGGCGCCTGCCACATCGAACAGCGTGCCATAGGCATCGAAAATGCAGGTCGTGACGGGCATCGTGTCCTCCGGTTTGGGGCAAAGACTGGCACGGCGCGCAGGGCAGCGAAAGGGGGTGGAGGGCATCGGTTTGCATTCAACGCCCGTGCGCATTACCTAATTGGCATCGTAAACGGGAACCTGCGCGCCGCGCGGCCCCGAAATTCACCCATCCCAACCTTGAAGAGGCCCCATGACCCAGGTCAAGAACGGCGACACCGTGCGCATCCACTACACCGGCACCCTTACCAATGGCGAAACTTTCGACAGTTCGGCGGGCCGCGATCCGCTGGAATTCGTGGTCGGCTCCGGCCAGATCATTCCCGGCCTTGATGCGGCCATCCCCGGCATGGCCGAGGGCGACAAGAAAACAGTCGAGGTCGCCTGCGCCGATGCTTACGGCGAAACCAACCCCGAAGCACGCCAATCCGTGCCGCGTGCCGATATTCCCGATGATATTCCGGTCGAGACCGGCGTCCAGTTGCAGATGCAGACGCCGCAGGGGCAGGTCGTGCCTGTCACGGTTGCCGAAGTCACCGAAACCGAAGTTGTGCTGGACGCAAACCACCCGCTGGCTGGCAAGGATCTGAACTTTGCCATCGAAGTGGTCGGCATCGACGAAGCCTGATTCACGTCCCGCGCGGTTTGGCCCGCAATGTCGGGTCGGCCTGCGTGGGGTCTTCGGGCCATGGATGGCGCGGGTAACGCCCGCGCATATCCTTGCGCACATCGCCATACGACGTGGCCCAGAACCCCGGCAGGTCCATCGTGACCTGCACGGGGCGGCGCGCCGGTGACAGCAGTTCGACCCGCAGGGGTGTTTTCCCTACCGTGGGATGGCGCGTGACGCCGAACATTTCCTGAATGCGCACTGAAATCGTTGGAAAATCAGGCGCATAGTCTATTGCGACATGGTTGCCCAAGGGCGTGCGAAATTTCGCTGGTGCATCGCGGTCAAGGCGCTGGGTCTGGTCCCAGTCAAGCATCGCGCGCAGTGGTGGGTGCAAATCGAACCTGCGCCAGTCCTCGGCGGATTTGACGCTCCCTAGGTGCGGCAACAGCCAGTCCTCAAGGCTGTTCATCAAAGCATCATCGGACATGTCGGGTAGTCCGCTGTCTTGCAGCAACATCACCCGCGCGCGAAACAGCGCCGCCGAACCGGTGATGCGCAGACCCAGTTCGCGCACGCCGTCCAGCATCGCGCGGGCCACCATTTCGGGGTCGGCATCGGGCCAATTGCGATCATCCAGCACCAGCGCGCCAAGGCAGTCCTGCTGGCGCGTCAGCACGCGGCGATCACGGCGTGACCATGTGCAGACATCGCGCCACGCGATCTGATCGGCGAACAGGTCACGCAATTCGCCTTCACCAATCGGCAGGGCCAGCCGGATGCGCGCCTCGCGCCCGTCGCCGTCCAGATCAGTGGCGACGATCAGGCGCTGTGCGGCCAGCGGATCGGCATTGTCAAACACCGCACCCTTGCCACCCGACAGGATGTAACGCGACGCATCCCCCGCGCGGCGCAGCCCGATCCGGTCAGGATAGGCAAGGGCGGCGCATGCGGCGGGGGACAGGGTTTCAGCAACGTCAGGTGCCAGTTTCGCAAGGCGTTTCGCCTCTTGCCTGATCTGTTCAAGTGCGGCGCGGTTTACTTGCGCGTCCGGGCTGGTCTGCCCGTTGATCAACCGCAGGCGCAGCCCCAGATCGGCTGGCGCGCCGCGCAACGGATCACGCGCTGCCATCAATGCGGCCAAAGGCGCAGCCCCACGCCCCGCGCGCAGCAGCATATGCCCAAGGCGCGGATGCAGGGGCAGGGCGGCAACCTTGCGCCCGTGCGGGGTGATCCCGCCCGCGCGATCCAACGCACCCAAGCCCACCAGCAAGTCGCGCGCATTGGCCAGCGCGCCTTCGGGTGGTGGTGTGAGAAATGCCAGAATCTTCGGCACCCCAGAGGGCCAGTTCCAGCGCTAGCCCTGTCAGGTCGGCGGCTTCGATCTCGGCGGGGGGGAAGGCGGCCAGCGCGCCTTCTTCGCCTTTGGTCCACAGGCGGTAACAGACCCCTTCGGCGACGCGCCCCGCGCGCCCCGCCCGCTGGGTCGCTTCGGCCCGTGTCACCCGTTCCGTCACAAGCCGTGACATGCCGCTGTTCGGATCAAACCGCGCGCGCCTTGCACGACCCGCATCGACGACCACGCGGATATCCTCGATTGTCAGGGATGTTTCGGCGATGGATGTGGCCAGCACCACCTTGCGGCCCGTGTCCACGGGCGCAATCGCGGCGCGCTGGGCGGCAAAGGGCAGGGCGCCATATAACGGGCGCACGGAACAATCGGCAGGCAGGGATTTCGCCAACAAGCTTTCGACGCGCCTGATTTCACCCTCACCGGGCAGGAACACCAGCACCCCGCCCGTGCTGTCGGCCACGGCCTGCTGCACCAGTGCGGCCGTGGCCGTTTCAAGGCGGGCTGTCTTGGGCACGGGGCGCTCTAGCCAGCGGGTTTCAACCGGATAACTGCGCCCCTCTGACGTGATCATCGGCGCGTTACCCATCAGACCGGCCACCGGCCCCGCGTCCAATGTGGCGGACATGGCAAGCAAGATCAGATCGGGGCGCAAGGCGCTGCGCACTTCCAACGCCAACGCCAGCCCCAGATCGCCATTCAGCGAGCGTTCGTGAAATTCATCAAAGATCAGCGCGCCGATGCCTGTCAGTTCAGGATCGCTTTGGATCATGCGGGTCAGGATGCCTTCGGTCACGACCTCGATCCGCGTTTGCGCAGAAACCTTGCTGTCGCCGCGCATCCGGTAGCCGACCCGCGCGCCAACCTGTTCGCCCAACTGTTGCGCCAGCCTGTCTGCGGCGGCGCGGGTGGCAAGGCGGCGGGGTTCCAGCATGACGATCCGCCCCTCCGTCAGCCCCGCGTCCAGCATGGCCAGCGGCACGCGCGTCGTCTTGCCTGCCCCCGGTGGCGCTTGCAGCACAGCGCGGCCGTGATCGCGCAAAGCGGCGACCAGGTCAGGCAGGACATCATCAATGGGAAGCGTATCGGCCATGGGTTCGTTGGACCCTGCACGCGCGCCCTTGTCAATCGGCGCGCGCGCCACCACGATCCGCGCAAACCAGATCGGGAGTTTGTGCGTGCGCGATATTTCAGCCTCGGCGGTGATGATGGGGTTGCTGGCGGCCTTTGTCGGCTATGCGGCGTCCTTTGCGATTGTGCTGGCGGGGCTGACGGCGGCGGGGGCCAGCGCAGGGCAGGCCGCGACGGGGCTGTTCTTTGCCACGCTTGGCATGGGCGTTTGCAGTATCTGGCTGCCGGCGATCACACGCATCCCTGCCGCTGTGGCATGGTCGACACCGGGGGCGGCGTTTCTGGCCTCCAGCGTGGCCTTGCCGGGTGGTTTCGGCGAAGCGGTCGGCGCGATGATCCTGACGGCGGGATTGATTGTGCTGACGGGAATCATACCGGCGCTTGGGCGCGTTGTTGCGGCGATCCCGAAGCCGATTGCCAGCGCATTGCTCGCCGGGGTCTTGCTGAAACTTTGCCTTGCACCAGCGGTGGGATTGGGCGCGGCCCCTTGGTTGGTGTTGCCCGTTCTGGTCGCTTGGGTTGTCGGCATGGCACTGCATCGGCTGGCAGCGATGCCCATGGCCGTGGCCGCGTTTGTGAGCGTGCTGGTGGTCACGGTTGATGCGGGCGCGATGCCGCCGCTGGCGTCCTTGTCGCTGCCGGAAATGTCGTTCGTGCCGCCCGTTTTCACCCTGCGCGCGTTCGTGTCGGTCGCCTTGCCGCTCTATCTGGTGACAATGGCGGGGCAGAACATCCCCGGTTTCGCGGTGCTGGAACTGAACGGCTACCCTGTTTCCCGCCAGTCGTTCCTGCGCAAGACCGGCGTGGCAAGCCTGCTGATCGCCCCCTTTGGTGCCATTCCCGTCAACATGTCCGCGATTACCGCCGCGATGATGTGCGGCGAGGATGCGGGCGCTGATCCCGCGCGCCGCTACTGGGCGGCGATCACATCGGGGGTGGCCTATCTGGCGTTGGCGCTGGCGGCAGGCGCGATCACGACGCTGGCCGGTCTTGCCCCTGCCGTGCTGATCACCGCCGTGGCGGGTCTGGCCCTGATCCCCGCCCTTGTCGGGTCGTTGTCAGCGGCCTTTGCCGACAAGGCACAAACCGAAGCGCCCGCGCTCACCTTTCTGATTGCCGCAAGCGGGATGACCCTGCTGGGGGTCAGTGGTGCATTTTGGGGCGTGCTGATCGGGGTGCTGATCTGGACCGTGAAACGCCTGCGCCCCTAGACACGGACGCGGTCGCGCGCGATGTAGGGGAATGACGATGACCGACCTTGCCCAACGCCTGCAATCGGGCGAACGCCGCGCTCTGGCCCGCGCCATCACGCTGGTGGAAAGCGCGCGCGCGGATCACCGTGCGCAGGCGACTGAATTGCTGGCAGCCCTAGGCACCGGCAAGCAGGCGTTGCGGATTGGGCTGTCAGGCACGCCGGGCGTTGGCAAATCGACGTTTATCGAGGCCTTTGGCCTGATGCTGACTGCGCAGGGGCTGCGCGTGGCCGTGCTGGCAGTGGACCCGTCCAGCGCGCGTTCCGGCGGGTCGATATTGGGTGACAAGACACGCATGGAACGCCTGAGCCGTGATCCAAACGCCTTTATCCGCCCCTCGCCCAGCCAGACCCAACTGGGTGGTGTCGCGCGCCGCACCCGCGAGGCGGTGGCCCTGTGCGAAGCAGCCGGATTTGATGTGGTCCTGATCGAAACCGTGGGCGTGGGGCAATCGGAAACCGTTGTGGCGGAAATGTCGGACCTGTTCGTGCTGCTGCTGGCC
Source organism: Octadecabacter sp. R77987 (assembly GCF_042466115.1). Taxonomy (NCBI): domain Bacteria; kingdom Pseudomonadati; phylum Pseudomonadota; class Alphaproteobacteria; order Rhodobacterales; family Roseobacteraceae; genus Octadecabacter; species Octadecabacter sp. R77987. The sequence continues at coordinate 2,748,690 of NZ_JAXHBQ010000001.1, forward strand.
CCTGCGGGGGGTGACGAATTACAGGGCGTCAAGCGCGGAATCATGGAAATCGCCGACCTGATCCTTGTGAACAAGGCCGATGGTGACCTGAAAGCCCAGGCCACGCGCACTTGCGCCGATTATGCGGGTGCCCTGCGCCTGATGCGCAAACGCCCCGAGGACCCCAACGGGTTCCCCAAGGCAATCGCCGTTTCGGCCCTTGAAACGCAAGGGTTGGACGCGGCGTGGGACGACATGCAAACGCTGGTCAAATGGCGGCGCGACAATGGCATCTGGGATCAACGCCGCCGCGATCAGGCGCGCTTTTGGTTCCACGAGGAAGTGCGCGTGCAACTGTTAGCGCGCCTGCGCGACGATCCGGCGATGCGCGCCCGTCTTGAAGCGGCCGAAGCCGATGTTGCCGCAGGGCGCGCGCTGTCGTCTGTCGCGGCGGCAGCGGTGGTTGATCCGGCTTTTTCTTCCAAGACGTAAAGGCACGACAATTTGCGCGCGGATTCCGGCAAAACACGCGCCAAGCGGGTTGACGGGATCATGGAATCCTCGTAACTCCCGCGAACCGAATTCACGACCCTGCCGCAATGGCCGGGTCAAAGCCGTTTGAAACGGGGACGCGGACCGATCCGCGCAACCGAAAGACAAGGAAACGAGATATGTCGCGCCGCTGCGAATTGACCGGAAAAGGGCCGATGTCTGGCAACAATGTCAGCCACGCCAAGAACAGAACCCGCCGCCGCTTTTTGCCAAACTTGCAAGAAGTGTCGCTGATGTCGGACGTTTTGGGCCGCACCTTCAAGCTGCGTATCTCGAACGCGGCGTTGCGCACCGTCGATCACCGTGGTGGTCTGGACGCGTTCATGGCCAAGGCCAAGGATGTTGAACTGTCCGCTGACGCGCTGAAGATCAAGAAAGACATTGCCAAGGCACAGGCCGCCGCCTGATCCCTTGCGCATGCGTGTTTCCGGCCCGATGGTTCGTCCGTCGGGCCTTTTGCGTTGGTGCAAGCGCGCCGGGACAGTTGGGCATGACAACGGCCGGACCCGCGACCTCCTGACGCTTTTCGCTCCTGATGGGCTATGCTAACCAACCGCCATGAAGCATTTCCGCCCTGCCTTTGCGATCGTCCTTGCGCTTTTGGTGACGCTGACCAGTCAGCAGATGGCCGTGGCGCGCGGGCAGGCGGCGGTGGCGGGCGAAATGGTGCTTTGCACGGCGCTGAATGGTGTCGTGACTGTCAAGGTCGATGCATCGGGTAAGCCCACAGGGCCCGCCCATATCTGCCCTGATTGTGCGCTGTCGCTGATCGTTGCCCTTGATGCGCCTGACCTTCCAAGCGTTGCACACACCCTGCGCGCCGTCACATTCGCAAGCGTTGAAATACCGGCACATGTCCAACACCCCGCAACCTTGCCATTGGCCCGCGGGCCCCCATTGTCAGTCTGAAAACAAGCGTAAATTCAGAAACCTAAGACAATGTAAGGACATGATATGTCTCTCAAAACAACTCTTCTTGCGGCCACGGCTGCCATTTCCCTCGCCCTGCCGGCCTTTGCCGACGGGATCGAAATCCACAACTCTTACGCCCGTTCCAGCGGGGCCATGGCGCAGGCGGGCGCGGCCTTTATGGTGATCCGGAACACCGGCGACACGGATGACCGCCTTGTCGCTGCCACATCCGATGCCGCGGCCCGCGTCGAACTGCACACCCATATCGAAGACGAAAACGGTGTGATGCAAATGCGCGAAATCGAAGGCGGCTTTGCCGTGCCTGCCGGTGGTGAACACCTGCTGCAGCGGGGCGGCGATCACGTCATGTTTATGGGGCTGACGGGGCCGTTTGTGCAGGGCGAAATGATCACCGTGACACTGACCTTTGAAAGCTGGGCGACATGACCGTGGAAATCCCCGTTGATCTGGAGCGGATGCCGATGATGGACGCGATGGACCACGGCGATATGGACAGCGACAGCAACTAAACCGTTTCGCATCACCGTATTTAAGGCGCCTTTCGGGGCGCCTTTTTTCATGCGTTTGCGCAATTTCAAACACGTGTTAGCCTGCGGATATTGAACGAAAGGAATTATCATGCGCCGACCGTGGCACCTTTGGGCCGTAGGCATTCTGTCGCTGTTGTGGAACGCGATGGGGGCGTTTGATTACCTGATGTTGCAGGCGCGGGTTCAAGCCTATCTGGACGCATTCACCCCTGAACAGCTGGCCTATTTCACCAGCTACCCCACATGGGCCGTGGCCACCTGGGCGACGGGCGTGTGGTTTTCGGTGCTGGGATCGCTGTTTTTGCTGGTGCGCAGCCGGTTTGCCAGCACGGCCTTCCTGATATCGCTGGTTGGGCTGGTGGCAACATCGGTTTACAGTTTTGGGCTGTCCGAGGTGTCGATGATCGACCTTGCAGGGCCGACAGCCGCGATTTTCTCAGCCGCGATTTTCGTGATGATTGTGGTGTTCTGGGCCTATGCACGGGCCATGACGCGGCGCGGATACCTGCGCTAGCCGCACATGGCGCGCGACTGATCCACGAAGGTGCGATAGCGCTGCCAGAAGGCCTCGCTGCGGGAATCATCTGCGGTGCGGGTTGCCTGGGCGCGGTCGGGATCGCCAAAGAACGACGCCGCGCGCGACATGTCACTGCCCCGCAGCGTCTGGTTGGCCGCCGCCTGAACGCAGCTGCACAGGGCCGGATTGGCCGCCGCGCGATCAGCCGCCAAACAGGCGCGGCTGACTTCACCGGTTGCGCCACGGGTGTTGCCACCCGCGCGATTGCTGCCCCCGCATGCCGTCAGAAGAACAAGCGCCGAAAGAACGAAAACCTTGTGCATTGATCCGCCTCGATGTTCGGCCCGCCCGCTTTGCGCAGTGTCAGCCCGTGTGTGCCTGCGGGGATTATGGCGGAAATGGGCGGGTTGGGGAAGGGGGTTTGCCAGCTATTCCCCCGCCTTGCGCATTGGCAGGACGTTGGACTGCGAGTGGTTGGTGTAGGTGTCCCAGGTCGGGGTGTATTCTTCGGATTGGTTGCCCCAGACAGTCCATCCTTTGCGCGGCCCACGTGCGAACAATTCTAGCCGATGACCAAAACTGCATTCCTCAATAAGGGAATACTGCTCGTCGGGTTTGCGGCTATGTTCGCGCTTCTGGGTCGAGATGATGTTTTCTTGAGAACGTCCTCGTTGCAGGGTGCGCGCATTCTTGCCTCGAACACCAAACAATAACACCTCGGTAACGTTGCGGAAATAGAACCCGACCCCTCGACGGTCGGGGCCGCCATCTTTGCGGATTTTGTACCAGACAATGTTGCTTTTGTATTTGAAGCCCCAGTGCTCCATCACTTTGAGCCCTTCGGGCAGCAAAGCATTTGGAACCCAGAGATAGAGGTGTGCAGGATCCCCAGCAAGTGCTTCGACCGGCATGTCGCAAATGTCATCAAGTGACATTGTCGGGTATCTTGCAAGCCGCTTGTGTTCGGGGGCCATTTTTCCGGTGCGATTTTGAAACTGCCAAGGAGGGTCAGCCAAAATGGTTTGAAATTTCCTGCCACCCAAGTCGTTCATAAGGTCGTCCGACGCATTCGTCATTATTCATCCTCCCGATACAGGCTGGGCTTAATTCCAAAAGTCAGAATAGGGCAGCCACCAGCGCCTCCCCCTTCAATACGCGGTATGAGTTTTGATAAGTGGGTGGTTGAATTGCCGTAGGAACTTCCCCGCCCTAAACTCGTAAAAATACTCTGCAATTCGTCGGATCGTGTAATGATAACCCCAACACTAACTGTGCGCAGTTGGTGCAACAACCGGAAGTTATTCAGGTCGCGATCATAGAATGGATCCTTATTATTCCACTCAATTTCGATCGCGATTTTGTTGCGATACATATCGATTTTGTGTGTTGGGGTTTCAGTTACCAGACTATCGACAACGACCTTGGTATCAAACCTTGTTTCGCGCCATCCGCGTGCTTCGAGATAATCATCAATTGATGCTGCGAGCCGCGTCTTTGAGCCGCCGCCACTAGCTATATATGACTTTTTGAGCCGGAAAGCAGACAATACGCCCATCAGATCATCCCATTCACGCGTATGGTCACCCACCATGACCGCACTAGCGTGATGCCACTCGCCACAATAGTAGTTGTCCCTAACAAAAGGTGGGAGGCGTTCTGCCAACATCTGGTGGTGTTCTCTTTTTGATCTTACAAGGGTTAGTCACTTAGACCATAGTCCACCCTAATTAATCAAGGGTTAGCGAAAGCACAAATCCCCATTGCCAAACCCCCAAAATCCCACCATATCCCCATATATGACTGACCTTGATCACATCCGCAATTTCTCGATCGTGGCGCATATCGACCACGGGAAATCGACGCTGGCCGACCGCCTTATCCAGTCCACGGGCACCGTGCAGGACAGGGACATGAAAGCGCAGATGCTGGATGCGATGGACATCGAGCGCGAGCGCGGGATCACGATCAAGGCCAACACCGTGCGCATTGATTATGTTGCGCTGGACGGGCAGAAATACGTTCTTAACCTGATCGACACCCCCGGCCACGTGGATTTCGCCTATGAAGTGTCGCGGTCAATGCGCGCGGTCGAAGGGTCTTTGCTGGTCGTTGACAGCACCCAAGGGGTCGAGGCGCAGACGCTGGCCAACGTCTATCAGGCGATTGACGCTGATCATGAAATTGTCCCTATTTTCAACAAGATCGACCTTCCCGCCTCTGATATTTCCCGCGTGGCCGAACAGGTCGAGGACGTGATCGGGATTGACGCGTCCGGTGCGATTGCCGTGTCAGCAAAAACTGGTGAAGGCATCCGTGAAACCCTTGAGGCCATCGTGCAGCATCTGCCCGCGCCCAAGGGCGACCGCGATGCCCCCCTCAAGGCGATGCTGGTTGACAGCTGGTATGACAGCTATCTGGGCGTGATCGTTCTGGTGCGCATCATAGACGGGGTTCTCAAAAAGGGCGACCGCGTCAAATTCATGTCCAACAATACCGTGCATCACGTTGATCGCATTGGTGTTTTCCGCCCCGCGATGCAGGTCGTCGACGATCTGGGTCCGGGCGAGATTGGCTTTCTCACGGCCAGCATCAAGCAAGTGCGCGACACCCGTGTGGGCGATACGGTCACGCACGAAAAACGCAGTTGTGACAAGGCGTTGCCGGGCTTCAAGCCGTCCCAGCCTGTTGTGTTTTGCGGGTTGTTCCCTGTGGATTCGTCGGAGTTTGAAGACCTGCGTGATGCCATCGACAAGCTGGCGCTGAATGACGCGTCGTTCAGCTTCGAGATGGAAACATCGGCCGCGCTGGGGTTCGGCTTTCGCTGTGGCTTCCTTGGGCTGTTGCACCTTGAGGTGATCCGCGACCGGATCGAACGGGAATACAACATCGAGCTGATCACCACCGCGCCTTCGGTGATCTATCACGTGCATATGCGTGACGGGACGATGCAATTGCTGCACAACCCCGCCGATATGCCCGACCTGACCCATGTGGACCACGTCGAGGAACCGCGCATCAAGGCGACGATTCTGGTGCCGGACGAATATCTGGGTGACGTGCTGAAACTGTGTCAGGACCGCCGTGGTATCCAGCAGGACCTGACCTATGCGGGCAGCCGCGCGATGGTTGTCTATGACCTTCCGTTGAACGAGGTTGTGTTTGATTTTTATGATCGCCTGAAATCCGTAACAAAGGGTTACGCGTCTTTCGATTACCAACTGACGGGCTACCGCGAGGATAATCTGGTCAAGATGTCGGTGCTGGTGAACGACGAACCGGTCGACGCCCTGTCGATGATGGTGCACCGCGACCGTGCCGAAATGCGGGGCCGCGCGATGGTCGAAAAGCTCAAGGACCTGATCCCCCGTCACATGTTCAAAATCCCGATCCAGGCGGCCATCGGCGGCAAAGTCATCGCCCGCGAAACGCTCTCGGCCATGCGCAAGGACGTCACCGCGAAATGCTATGGCGGGGATGCCACGCGCAAACGCAAGCTGCTGGACAAGCAGAAGGCGGGGAAGAAGAAGATGCGGCAGTTCGGGAAAGTTGATATTCCGCAGGAAGCGTTTATTTCAGCTTTGAAGATGGACAGCTAAAGCCGACCATTTTGGAGCGCGTGCGGGGAAGAGATTGGCAAAGCTAATCACGGCCGCACTCCTTTCTTGGAGGCGCTTGGGTCGAATACGTGTGCAGCAGAGATTGCGGTTTTGTGTTGGAAATGGGGTAGGTGAGTGCCAAAGCTCGATGAATATCTTGACGTTTGCCTGAACAATTTGACTCTGTCTAAGTGCAGGCTTCCAGAGTTCGTTGAAATCGGTGATGCACATATTCAGCGGTTTTCGAGTGCCTTGGGAATGAGTAAGCACGTTACTTCAACCCAGTGTTTCTTACAGGCTCACGCGGTTCTTAGGTCAGCATTGTTAGTAACAATTATCGGGATAAACAAATCGCATTTCCCGCTCTTTAGGCAAGCCTCAGAGTTTGCAGCGCATTGTTTCTTGATGAGATTTGACCATGATTTCAAGATTGGCTGGCTAACCGAAAAGCCATCATCGAAACAGCGAGAAATCAAAAGGGCATGGAAACGCCGTTTTCGAAGGCTGATAGAGGAAAAAGACCAGGACCTTTGGTCGATTTTCAGCGGCAGATATGAAGACTGGATCGCTCTAGGCGCACATCCTAGCAAACTCGGAATGACGCTTTCAGTGGAATTCTCTTTCGAAGAAGGTAAGGATGAAGGGACAATGCTGTTTTCGAGCATTGGAAACGATCAAGCTAGAACTATGGGTTGGTATAGCTTCGGTTGCACCGTTGCGATGCTCGACATTGTATTCGCACATGTGTGGCCGGAGATATATGAGGAACAGCGCGGGGATAAACGACGATGCGAATTCTCGACGAGCTTCAAGGAGTGGTGCGTTTCCAACGAGTTACCGATGAATTAGGGGCAATTTGGCCAAATCTCCGATTTGGCAGCGCCCGAACCGAGGGGCGGGCGCTTTCAGCACCAGCCCCTCGGTTCGGGCGCGACCTCGCTTTCGAACGAAGTGCAGCCCCCCACCTTGACCCAAATCAAAGCCCGCCCCTGCCAAACATGCCAAACCACGCATGAAACTAACAAAGGGGCGCACCATGCTTCGACTTGCATCTATTCTTTACAGCGTGATTGGCACGACCCTTGCGGGGTCATTCATGATTGCGGGGCTGACGATGGGGTATGACACGCTGTATCCGATCCTGATCGCCGTGACCCTTGGCGCGATTGTCGCGCTGCCGGTCACCTGGATCATCGCCAAGAAAATCACCGAAAACTAGCGACGGAATGGCCCGTGTCGGCCGTTGAACCTTTATCAACATATGAGGTTCACCATGACACGGCTGCCACTTGCCTATCTTGTCACGCTTGCACTGCTTAGCTTGTTGCTGCTGGGGCAGTCGGCCGTGCTGGGCTTCTAGGGCTTGCGCAAAGGCTGCGCGCACGCCACCATCAGCCATGCGCCGGTTTTTGATCATCCTTGCCCTTGCGGGCTGTGTGCAAGCTGCCGATCCGGGCACGACCCTGATCGCTGCCGATGACATCAGCATCGAGGTCGCCCCGCTGGGCACCGACACGGTGCGCGTAGCGGCCCTGTCGGACACATCGGCCACGAAACAGGCCACCAATATCGCCGCCCTGCGCGCCGCCGCTTTGGCCGCGCGGGATGCAGGGTTCAGTGGCGTGCAACTGTTGGGGGCGGGGCCGCAGGGTGTGGATGTGGTGATGGACATCATCAATGCCAGCCCCGACATGTTTGGCGAACCGCCCGCGCCCGAACCGCTGCAAGCCACTGTTCTGGCAGTTAAATTCACCAATTATACCGGCCCCTATACGCTTGGGGTGGCTGCCGTGCTGGACAGGTTGGGCAGCGGTTAGGCCGTCAGGAACGCCCGCACCGTCTGTTCAAACGCGCGCGGCTGCTGCGCATGGAGCCAATGCCCCGCACCGGAAATTTTTGCAAAGCGCGCTTTGGGAAACAGCGCCTTGATCCGGTCGCGGTGTTCGGGCTGGACATAGTCTGACGCCGCGCCCGTCAGGAACAGGGCCGGCCCGGCAAATTGCCCCGAAACATCTGGAAAGCCAAGAATTTTCGGCATTTCCTGTTCAAGCACATCCAGATTCAGCCGCCAGCGTTTTCCCTGCACATCAAGGCTTTGCAGAAAGAAATCGCGCACCTCGTCGTCGGCGTCCAGCATTTCGCCCGCCTGGCTGCGCGTTTCGATCCTGTCCAGATCAAGCGCCTTCATCGCGGCGATGTGGTGGCTTTGCGAATGTTCGTAAGCCACAGGCGCGATATCGGCCACGACAAGGCGGCGCACCTTTTCGGGGTGGGCCAGCGCCATGACCATCGCCGCCTTGCCCCCCATGGAATGGCCCAGCACATCGGCGGGGCCGTCCAGCAACGCGTCCAGATCGCCCGCCATATCGGCGTAGCTTTGGCTGGGATAGCGCGGGCTTTCCCCGTGGTTGCGCATGTCGGCGGCAACCACATGGCGCACATCCGACAGCCGTTTTGAAATCACGCCCCAATTGCGCGCGGACCCGAACAATCCGTGCGCGATCAGCAGTTTGGGCAGGGCCGCATCGCCGTATTCAAGTGTGTTCAACATAGGTGCAATCTAGGGTGCGGACGGGCTGATTGCCAGCACCCCGTGCCGCCGCTAGATTGCGCAGATGGACCCGAATGCGCTGCACAATCAGATTGAAGAAATTCGCACGCTGATGTGGGAACGTTTGCGCATTCGTGGCCGCGATCTGGGGCATCAGGTGCGAAAGGCCGGGCGGCTTTTGCCCAAACGTCAGCGCCGCGACGGCGCGTTTCTGGCGCAGGCGGCAGTGCTGGTGCGAAACCCGAAACTGGCGCGGATGGTGGATGAAAGCCGCGTGCAACGCGCCTATGACGATATGGTCGCGTTTCTGAAAACCGTTGATCCCAAGGACCGTGCCAAGGGCAAATTGCTGGGGATACTGGGTGTTATTGCCTTTAATCTGCTGCTAATTTTTGCCGTGGGCGTGTGGTATCTGTGGTCGCGCGGGCTGGTGTGATCGGCGCGCGATACAGCACATCGCGGTAAACCAGCAGGACCGTTGCAAAGCTGACGTAAAGCAATAGATACCACGACCCGAGTTGGCAAAGCTGACCCAATCCAGCACGGATTGCCCCGCATAAACCCATGTGCCCGTGCTGGTCCCGACGTTTTCGGCGATCCACAGGAAAAAGCTGGTCAGCAACGCGGCAAGGGGCAGGGGCATCCAGTAGTCGCGCGCACCGATGCGGAACCAGATGCGGGTGCGGGCATAGATCAGCAGAGTGGCTGCAAACAGCAGCACACGCATGTCCCAGATGAAATGATGCGAAAAGAAGTTGATGTATACCGCACTGGCCAGCGCAGCGGTGATCCAGAAGGGCGGAAACGGTGCGAACCGCATGTCGAAAATGCGGATCACCCGCGCCATGAACGACCCCACACTGGCATACATGAAGCCCGAAAACAGCGGCACGCCCCAAAGCTTGATCAACCCCGCTTCGGGATAGGCCCAGCTGCCCGCGTGCACCTTGAAAATCTCCATCGCGGTGCCCGTGATATGAAACAGCAAGATCACCCGCGCCTCGCGCCAGCTTTCCAGTTTCAGCGTCAGAAAGATCACCTGAATGGACAGTCCGTAGATGAACAGCGCGTCATAGCGCGCCACGGCCCAATCATCCCGCCACACTGCATCGCTGATCAGCAGACCCGCAATCATCAAGCCGCCAAACAGACAGGCCCAACCTTGCTTGAGCACGAACATCACGAATTCGGCGGCCCAATGGGGCAGGCTGCGGCGGACGGCATCGCCAAGGCGGCGTTCGAGGGTCAGGTTATGTTTCATGCGCCTACAAAGACAAAGGCCGCTGCGGTTGTCCAGCAGCGGCCTTGCGTATTATCTGTGCAGGTCTTGCTTAAAGGTCGGGATAGATCGGGAAGCGGGCGCACATGGCCTCGACTTCGCCGCGCACCTTGGCTTCGACGTCACCGTTGCCGTCTTCGCCGTTTGCGGCCAGCCCTTCGGTGACTTCGACAATCCAGTCGGCAATCTGGCGGAACTCGGCCTCGCCAAAGCCGCGGGTCGTGCCAGCGGGGGTGCCAAGGCGGATGCCTGATGTCACGGTCGGCTTTTCGGGATCGAACGGGATGCCGTTCTTGTTGCAGGTGATATGGGCGCGGCCCAGGGCGACTTCGGTGGCGTTGCCTTTGACACCTTTGGGGCGCAGATCGACCAACATCAGATGGCTGTCGGTGCCGCCCGATACGATGTCCAACCCACCTTTCATCAACTGATCCGCCAATGCTTGGGCGTTTTTGACGACCTGTTCCTGATAGGTCCTGAATTCGGGGCGCAAGGCCTCGCCAAAGGCGGCAGCCTTGCCGGCGATCACATGCATCAAGGGGCCGCCCTGAATGCCGGGGAAGATGGCAGAGTTGAATTTCTTGGCCAGCCCTTCGTCATTGGTGACGATCATGCCGCCGCGCGGGCCGCGCAGGGTCTTGTGGGTTGTCGTCGTGGCGACATGGGCGTGTGGGAAGGGCGAAGGATAGATGCCTGCGGCGACCAGACCGGCAAAGTGGGCCATATCGACCAGAAGGTAGGCGCCAACACTGTCGGCGATTTCGCGCATACGGGCGAAATCAATGATGCGCGGTATGGCCGAGCCACCGGCGATGATCATCTTGGGCTGGTGTTCAGTGGCCAGCGCCTGCACCTGATCGTAATCCAGCAGGTTGTCCTGCTGGCGCACGCCATATTGCACCGCGTTGAACCATTTGCCCGACTGGTTTGGTTTCGCACCGTGGGTCAGGTGGCCGCCTGCATCCAAGGACATGCCAAGGATCGTATCACCGGGCTGAAGCAGCGCCTGAAACACGCCCTGATTGGCTTGCGACCCCGAATTGGGCTGCACGTTGGCGAAATCGCAACCAAACAGTTCCTTGGCGCGGTCAATCGCCAGATTTTCGGCCACATCCACATACTGGCAACCACCGTAATAGCGCCGCCCGGGATAGCCTTCGGCGTATTTGTTGGTCAGGACAGACCCTTGGGCCTCCATCACGGCGGCAGAGACGATGTTTTCGCTGGCGATCAGCTCGATCTCGTGGCGCTGGCGGCCAAGCTCGTCCTGCATGGCGGCAAAAAGTGCCGGATCGCGGGTTTCAAGTTTTTCGGTGAAAAAGCCGGAATCTTTGGTCATGAAGGTGCCCCTTGGGTGATAAGTTGCCCGTGTCTTAGCGTAAGGCGCGCGTGGCCAAAAGCGGCAAAACGACCCGTTGGCGCGATACGCCGCCATTCGGCGCGCGCTTGCGTTTCGGGCGGGATCAGGGGACAACCTTTCAGACCGTTCAAAAGGGCTGCGAGATGACTGCCAAGATCAACATTGCCTTTCTGGCCAGCGATGCCCCGACAGCGCAAACCGCGCTTGCGGAATTGACCGCGCGCTATGGTGATTGCCCGGCGGCGGACGCGCAGGTGATCGTGGCGCTGGGTGGTGATGGGTTCATGCTGCAAACCCTGCACGCGACCCAAGATCTGCCCGCGCCTGTTTACGGCATGAACCGTGGCACGGTCGGGTTCCTGATGAACGCCTATCACAGGGACGATCTGCTGCAACGTCTGGCCGAGGCTGAAGAAGCGGTGATCAACCCGCTGTCCACGTCCGCCGTATGTGTCGATGGCAGCGAACATCACGCCCTTGCGATCAACGAGGTATCCTTGCTGCGTGCGGGTCCGCAGGCGGCGAAATTGCAGATATCCGTGGATGGCAAGGTGCGCATGGACGAGCTGGTTTGTGACGGGGCGCTGGTGGCGACCCCCGCCGGATCAACCGCCTACAACTATTCCGCGCACGGGCCGATCCTGCCCATCGGGTCGGATGTGCTGGCGCTGACGGCCATGTCGGCGTTCCGGCCACGGCGCTGGCGCGGCGCATTGCTGCCCAAGGGAGCCGTGGTGCGCTTTGACGTGATCGAACCGGATAAACGCCCTGTGATGTCGGACGCTGATGGCAAATCCGTGCGCGATGTCGCTTGGGTTGAAGTGCGATCCGAACCGGGCGTTGCCCACCGCATCCTGTTCGATCCCGGACACGGGTTGGAAGAACGCCTGATCCGCGAGCAGTTTGTCTAAGGCCAACGCCGTGTTAGGCTGTTTTACCATTGTAGTTCGTCGAGCTTGCCTGCATGACCCTGTCAATTTCTAACGCCCTTGCCATCTTCCTGCTGACGATCTTTGTCCTCTGGATTGCAGGATCGGTGCGCGACTACGTTAAGGGCCGGCGCATGCGTAAGTTTCACAATGCGCAGCGGCTTGCCGCCAAACTGGAGAAGGGGCAACCAAGCCACAATCCACGCGGACGGAGATGGCGGAAATAAGTGGAGCGCTACCGCGCCTTCTATATTCAGAACGCTGTAAGGCGACGGGCAAAACCACCGGAAACGCGCGTTGAAACCTGCGCCTCCGGCGGGAGGTATTTATGAACAAAAGAAGGGGTTAGCCGCCCGCATACCCCAGTGGTTTCAGGGCCACGCGGATTTCATCAAGGATTGCGGGATCGTCGATTGTCGCGGGCATCTTGAAGTCTGCGTTGTCGGCGATTTTCACCATTGTCGCGCGCAGGATTTTGCCGGAACGGGTTTTTGGCAGACGGTCCACCACGGCACAAAGCTTGAACGCGGCCACAGGGCCGATCTTGTCGCGCACCAGTTTGATGCAGTCTTTGACGACATCCTCGTGGGACTTGGTCGCGCCCTTGTTGAGGCAGACAAAGCCCATTGGCAGCTGCCCCTTGAGCTGATCTGTCACGCCGATCACGGCACATTCGGCCACATCTGGGTGCGCGGCGAGCACTTCTTCCATCCCGCCGGTAGAAAGCCGATGGCCAGCCACGTTGATCACGTCATCTGTGCGCGCCATGATATAAAGATAGCCGTCCTCGTCGATCATGCCCGCATCACCGGTTTCGTAATAGCCGGGGAAGGTCGTGAGGTAGGATTTGATGAAACGGTCATTCGCGTTCCACAGGCCCGGCAGTGTGCCCGGCGGCAGGGGCAGTTTGACTGCGATTGCACCCAATTCGCCAGCGGGCATCGGGTGGCCAGCCTCGTCCAGAATTTGCACGTCATAGCCGGGCATGGGCACCGTGGGTGATCCGATCTTGACCGGCAATGCCTCGATCCCGACAGGGTTGCCAGCGATGGTGTAGCCGGTTTCGGTTTGCCACCAGTGGTCATAGACCGGCTTGCCCAGTTTGTCCTGCATCCATTCAATGGTGTCCGGATCAGCCCTTTCGCCCGCCAGATAGATCGCATTCAGGCAGGACAGATCGTATTTCTTGATGAATTCGCCGGTCGGGTCCTCGCGTTTGACGGCACGGAATGCGGTCGGGGCGGTGAAGAACGTCTTGACGTTATGTTCCTGAATCACGCGCCAGAAGGTGCCTGCATCGGGCGTGCCGATGGGTTTGCCCTCGAAGACCACAGTCGTGTTGCCGTGGATCAGCGGGGCATAGCAGATGTAGCTGTGCCCAACGACCCAACCGACATCGGACGCCGCCCAGAACACATCGCCGGGATCGACGTTGTAGATGCTTTTCATCGTCCAGTTCAGCGCCACAAGATGCCCGCCAGTGGGGCGCACAACGCCCTTGGGCGCACCGGTCGTGCCGGATGTGTAAAGGATATAGGCGGGGTGGTTGCCTTCGACGGGGACGCAATCGGCAGGTTCAACACCGTATTGGAAGCCGTGCCAGTTGTAATCGCGCCCGTCTTCAAGGCGTGCAACTTCTTGTTCGCGCTGATAAATTACACAGAAATCGGGTTTGTGACTGGCCTGATCAATCGCCCCGTCCAGCAGCGGTTTGTAATGGACGACCCGCCCCGGTTCGATACCGCAGGAGGCGGCGATGATCGCTTTGGGTTTCGCATCGTCGATCCGCACGGCCAATTCGCTGGCTGCAAAGCCCCCGAACACTACCGAATGGATCGCGCCAAGGCGCGCGCAGGCCAGCATCGCCTCGAGCGCTTCGGGGATCATCGGCATGTAGATAATGACGCGGTCGCCCTTTTCGACGCCCTTGGCGCGCAGGGCACCTGCAAGGGTGGCGACACGGTTGCGCAGTTCGAAATAGGTGATTTCCCGTTTGGTATGGGTAATCGGGCTGTCATAGATGATTGCGGTCTGGTCGCCGCGCCCGTTTTCCACATGCCGGTCCACGGCGTTGTAACAGGTGTTGACCATGCCATCAGAGAACCATTCGTAAAGCGGGGCGTTTTCGTCAAACAGCGCCTTGGTGGGCTTGCGGTCCCAGTCAATGGCCGCGGCTGCGTTCATCCAATAGCTTTCCGGATCAGCCTTCCAGCTGTCGTAAACCGCGCGATAACCCATGATTTGCCTCCTCCAAAGCGTAGCTTAGGTGTTAGGCAGTGTCACGCGGGCGGGCAAGCCTGTTGCGGTGGGGCGTGTCAGATTGCCCCATGGAATTTGCAGGATTTGCGCGCAAGTGGCTGCAAAGTTTTGCAAAGTCAGTGGAAATGCGCAGTGCGTTGCATAATCTTTGGCAACTTTGCAAAGTTGCTTTGCATCTGTGCAGCCTAGCCGTAGTGCGTAACCGGCGTTCCCGCAATCGCCGCCATGTTCAGCAAACCGCGCGCCGTAATTGATGGCGTGACGATGTGGGCGCGGTTGCCCATGCCCATCAGGATTGGACCAACCTCAAGGCCGCCACCCTTCATTTTGAGGATGTTGCGCACACCCGATGCGGCATCGGCGTGACCAAAGACCAACACGTTGGCAGCACCCTTCATGCGGCTGCAGGGCAGTAGACGTTCGCGCAATTCCGCGTCCAAAGCAGCGTCGACGTTCATTTCGCCTTCATACGTAAAGTCGAGGTTCATATCATCGAGCATCGCCATCGCTTCGCGCATGCGGTTGCCGGTGTCGCAATCAAGGTTGCCAAACTGCGATTGCGCACAGAACGCGACATTGGGTTCCAGACCAAAGCGGCGCACGTGGCGCGCGGCCCCGATTACGGTCTGGACCATTTGCGCGGGCGTCGGCTCAGAGCGCACATGCGTGTCGGCGATAAACAAAGGCCCGTCTTCAAGGATCATCATCGACAGGGCACCGTGGGCGCTGTGGCCATCGCGCCCCAACACGTTTTCGATATAGTTCAGGTGCCAGCGATATTGTCCGAATGTGCCGCAAATCAGGCTGTCGGCTTCGTCTTGATGCACCATCACAGCACCGATGGCCGTGGTGTTGGTGCGCATGATCGCCTTGGCCAGATCAGGCGTGACACCGCGGCGCGACATCAGGCTGTGATAGGCCTGCCAGTAGTCGCGATAACGTTCGTCGTTTTCAGGGTTCACGATCTTGAAATCCTTGCCCGGCTTGATCGTCAGCCCGGCACGGTCGCAGCGTGCCTCGATGACTTCGGGGCGGCCGATCAGGATGGGCAGTTCGGTGGTTTCTTCCAAAATGGCCTGGGCGGCGCGTAGCACCCGCTCGTCCTCGCCCTCGGCAAATACGATGCGGCGGCTGGCGGTGGCGGCGGCCTGAAAAACCGGGCGCATAAGCAGCGCTGATTTGAACACCGACGCATCAAGGCTGGCCTTGTAGGCGTCTAGATCGGCAAGCGGGCGCTGGGCCACACCGGTTTCCATTGCTGCCTTGGCCACCGCGCTTGCGACCACGCCGATCAGGCGCGGATCAAAGGGTTTGGGGATCAGGTAATCGGGTCCGAATGTCAGCTGTTCGCCGTGATAAGCGGCTGCCGCCTCGGCCGAGGTGGTGGCGCGGGCCAGCGCGGCGATTCCGGCGATGCAGGCCAGTTGCATTTCGTCGTTGATTTCGGTGGCGCCGACATCCAGTGCGCCGCGAAAGATGAACGGGAAACACAGCACGTTGTTGACTTGATTGGGAAAATCGCTGCGACCCGTGGCGATAATCGCGCCGGGGGCAACTTCGCGCGCCAGATCGGGCAGGATTTCAGGGGTCGGGTTCGCAAGGGCAAAGATGATCGGTTTCTTGGCCATTTTCGCGACCATTTCGGGTTTCAAAACGCCGGGACCGGACAGCCCAAGGAACATGTCGGCACCTTCGATCACCTCGTCCAGGGTGGCTGCTTTGGTGCCTTGGGCATATTCGGCCTTTTGCGGCGTCATGTCGTTCGTGCGGCCCTTGTAAACTAGTCCGTCGATGTCGCAGAGCCAGACATTTTCGCGCCGCACCCCCAGCTTCAGCAGCATGTTGAGGCAGGCAATGCCCGCCGCGCCGCCGCCAGTGCTGACGATCTTGATGTCTTCGAATTTTTTGCCCGCCACATGGAGCGCGTTGGTCGCCGCTGCGCCAACGACGATGGCGGTGCCGTGCTGGTCGTCGTGAAAGACGGGGATATTCATCCGCTCGCGGCACAGCTTTTCGACGATAAAGCAATCGGGCGCCTTGATATCTTCAAGGTTGATCGCACCAAATGTGGGTTCCAGCGCGCAGACGATATCGGCCAGCTTTACGGGGTCGGGTTCGTTCACTTCGATGTCGAAACAGTCGATACTGGCGAATTTCTTGAACAGGACGGCCTTGCCTTCCATCACCGGTTTGGACGCCAGCGCGCCGATATTGCCAAGGCCCAGCACAGCCGTGCCATTGGTGACGACAGCCACCAGATTGCCGCGCGCGGTGTAGTCGCGCGCCGTGTCGGCGTTTTCCTTTATTTCGATGCAGGCCTCGGCCACGCCGGGGGAATAGGCGCGGGCCAGATCGCGGCCATTGGCCAGCGGCTTGGTCGCGCGGATTTCGAGCTTACCGGGTTTCGGGAACTTGTGATAATCCAGTGCTGCCTGACGCAGGGTGTCGCGCGGTGTATCGGCCATTTTGGTCCTCCCGAAAATAATGGTTTAATATTAAACCATCTTGCTTCCGCAAGGGAAGCGCTGATGCCTGATTAAGCACGGATAACAGTTTCTTGCAAATCAAGAAGGTCGCGCGCAGTTTACGATTATGGACAATTCAAACGAAACCCGCGCCGAAGTGGTCTTGCCCACCACATCCCTGCGCGACGATATCGGGTTTTTCACGAAAACCCTGAAAATGCGGATGGATATGATCTATCCGGCCGATAATCCCGCCGTTGCAGTGTTCAGCGGCCACGGGTTGCGTGTGCGGCTGGATCAGGGGGCGGCGGGCGTGGGGCGGTTGCAGATCAACACTGATGATCCGGCTTTTACCCACGGCAACCACACCGCACCGGGCGGCACGCAGGTCACGATTGGCCCGCTGAACCCGCCGCTGGTCTTGCCCGAAACCGATCACGCATTCGTCGTGCGCCGACTGGCCGATCAGGCGCCGTGGGTCATTGGCCGCGCGGGCATGCACTACCGCGATCTGATCCCGACCCGTCTGGGCGGGTCGATCATCGCCAGCCACATTCGCATTCCCGATGGCGGGCCGGTGCCGGATATGGTGCATTTCCACCGCGTCGGGTTTCAGCTGATCTTTTGCTATCGCGGCTGGGTCGATGTGCTTTACGAGGATCAGGGCGGCCCGATCCGCCTTCATGCGGGTGATTGTTTCATCCAGCCCCCCGAAATCCGCCACCGCGTGCTGGAAGCCAGTGACGGGATCGAGGTGATCGAAATAGGCGTGCCCGCCGAGCATGTCACCGAGATTGATCACGAGATGAAACTGCCCACGCCCGAATTGCGCCCGGATCGCGAATGGCAGGGCCAGCGGTTCGTGCATAACATCGGCAAGGATGCGCCGTGGCATCCGTTTCGACTGTTGGGCTTTGTCGCGCGGGATACCACCATAAATGATGCCACCAAATCCGTGGCTGGCGTGCAGGTTGTGCGGCGCGGGCAGGGCGAAACGGCACCTGCGCGCCACGATGCCGATATCCTGTTCGGCTTTGTGATGGAGGGGCGGATGACCCTGCACGGGCAGGGCAAGGACCCGTTTGAATTGACGGCGGGCGATGCATTCGTGATTCCGCCGGGCATGCAAACCCACTGGGCCGATCCGTCCGATGATTTCGAACTGCTCGAGGTCAGCCTGCCCGGCAGGTTCAAGACCACCCCCGCGCCCTAAGCTTGCCCCTTGCATCCCGCCTGCCCAGACCACAGAGTCGGGCGCAAGGAGACCCGCCATGAGCAGAACACAAGACTTGATAGATGCCGCCGCAGCGGTGCGCGAACACGCCCACGCCCCCTATTCGGGGTTCAAGGTGGGGGCGGCGGTGCTGTCCACCGGCGGCACGATCCATCGCGGCTGCAACGTGGAAAACGCAGCCTACCCCGAAGGCACCTGCGCCGAGGCGGGCGCGATTGCCGCGATGATCGCCGCCGGTGATGACGCCATTGCCGAAGTGGCCGTGATCGCCGACAGCCCGCTGCCGGTCAGCCCTTGTGGCGGTTGCCGTCAGAAACTGGCGGAATTCAGCGCGCCCGACATTGTCGTGACGCTGGCCACCACGGACGGCAAGGTGTTGCACACGACAGTGGGCGAACTGCTACCCGGTGTCTTTTCGCAGGATTACATGGAGCGCAGCTGATGGATGCCCGCGCGATCATCGCCAAGGTGCGCCGCAAGCAGACACCGGACGCGGATGAAATCAAGTGGTTCGCAAGTGGCCTTGCCAGTGGCGCAGTCAGTGATGCGCAGGCCGGTGCCTTTGCCATGGCCGTCTGCCTGAACGGGCTGGGCGAGGCGGGCCGCGTGGCCCTGACCCAAGGGATGCGCGACAGTGGTGATGTGTTGTCATGGGATCTGGACGGACCTGTCGTGGACAAGCATTCCAGTGGCGGGGTGGGGGATTGCACCTCGCTGATCCTTGCGCCTGCGTTGGCCGCTTGCGGCGTCTTTGTGCCGATGATTTCGGGCCGTGGCCTTGGGCATACGGGCGGGACGTTGGACAAACTGGAATCCATTCCCGGCTATGACACCAACATCACCGATGCGCAGCTCAAACAGATCACCCGCAAAGTGGGCTGCTGCATTATCGGCGCAACCGGGTCGATCGCCCCGGCGGACAAGCGCCTCTACGGTGTGCGCGATGTGACGGCGACGGTCGAAAGCATTGATCTGATCACCGCGTCGATCCTGTCGAAAAAGCTGGCGGCAGGATTGGAAGCGCTGGTGCTGGATGTCAAAGTGGGCAGTGGCGCGTTCATGAAAACACCCGATGATGCGCGTGCGCTGGCCAAATCGCTGGTCGGCACGGCAAACGGTGCGGGCTGTGCCACGGCGGCCTTTATTACCGACATGGACCAGCCGCTTGCGCCGACCCTTGGCAATGCGCTCGAGGTTGGCACCTGCATGGAAGTGCTGGCGGGAAACCGGCTTGCGGCGCCGCGCTTGCATGATCTGACCGTGGCGCTGGGGGGGCGGCTGCTGGCGCTGGTCGGTCACGACGAAGGCGAGGCCGAGGAGATGATCAGCGACGCGATATCATCGGGTCGCGCGATGGAACATTTCGCCGCCATGACCGCAGCACTGGGTGGCCCGCCCGACATGGCTGACGACTGGCACACGCACCTGCCAAAAGCCCCCGTCATAGGCGAGGTTCCAGCCCCCGAAAGTGGCCACATCAACGCGATCAACGGCGAGGCGCTGGGCTTGGCCGTGGTCGATATGGGCGGCGGGCGGCGCGTTGAAACCGACAGAATTGATCCGGCGGTTGGCCTGTCCGAGGTCGTCATGCTGGGCACCAAAGTGACCCGCGGCGACCCGCTTGCCGTGATCCACGCCGTCGATGAAGACAGCGCCGAGGCCGCAGCCCGCGCCGTGCTGGCGGCAATCACCATCGGTGATGCACCTGACCTGCCCGATCTGATCCGCGAAAGGATAGACTGATGCCGCGTGCTTTTTTGGTTGTGATCGACAGTGTCGGCATTGGCGGTGCACCAGATGCGGACCAGTTTTTCAACGGTGATGTGCCTGATACGGGGGCCAATACGCTGGGCCATATCGCGCGCGAATGCGCGGCGGGGCGGGCCGATCTGGGGCGCTCTGGGCCGCTGCACGTGCCGACCTTGGACGCGCTTGGCCTTGGGGCCGTGGCGAAACTCGCAAGCGGTGCGGCGGCCGCCGGATTGGACACCACACCGACCGGCGCTTTTGCCGCCGCGACCGAAGTGTCACGCGGCAAGGACACCCCCTCGGGCCATTGGGAAATCGCTGGCGTTCCGGTGCCGTGGGAATGGCATACCTTTCCCGATACCGACCCCTGTTTTCCCGACGATCTGGTCGTGCAGGTCTGTCAGGTGGCGGGCACGGGAGGCATCCATGGCAACCGCCATGCGTCCGGCACGGTGATCTTGGACGACGAAGGGGCGCGCCACATGAAAACCGGCTGGCCGATTTGCTATACTTCGGCGGATTCCGTGTTCCAGATCGCCGCGCACGAAGAAACATTCGGCCTTGATCGCCTGCTGGACCTGTGCCGCGCACTTGCCCCCACACTGCACGCCATGAAGATCGGCCGCGTGATTGCGCGCCCCTTTGTCGGGGACGCCGCAAGCGGATTTATCCGCACACCACACCGCCGTGATTTCGCGATTGCGCCGCCCGCGCCGACCCTGTGCGACTGGGTGTGTGACGCAGGCCACAAGGTCCATGCCGTTGGAAAGATTGGTGATATCTTTTCGATGCAGGGGATTGATGATGTGGTCAAGGGCAAGGACCATGACCTGATGGGCCATCTGAATGCACTGGTCGACAGTGCCGAGGACAGGTCGCTGACGTTTGCGAACTTTGTCGAGTTTGACAGCGAATATGGCCACCGCCGCGACCCTGCCGGATATGCCCGTCACCTTGAATGGTTTGATGGGGAACTGGCGAAAATCCTGCCACGCCTGCGCCCCGATGACCTGCTGATCGTGACGGCGGATCACGGCAATGATCCCACCTGGGTCGGCACCGACCACACCCGCGAAAGGGTTCCGGTGCTGGTGCATGGGGCAGGGCAAAAAGACTTGGGTCAGGTAGGGTTTGTTGATATCGCCGCCAGTGTCGCCGCCCATCTGGGCGTGCCGTCCCACGGCCCCGGAAGGAGTTTCCTGTGACCTACAAAACCATGCCCAAGGTCGAATTGCACCTTCACCTTGAAGGGGCTGCGCCACCTGCTTTCATCGCCGGATTGGCGAAAGAAAAGAACATCGATATCAGCGCGATTTTCGACGAGAATGGGGGCTATGCCTACCGCGATTTCGATCATTTCCTCAGCGTTTACGAAGCCGCCTGCACAACCCTCACCGGCCCAGAAGAATTCTACCGGTTGACCAAGGCCGTTCTGGAAGAAAGCGCCAGCCACGGCGTTGTCTATTCCGAAACTTTCCTGTCGCCCGATTTCTGCGGCGGGGGCGATGTGGCCGCGTGGCGCGACTATCTGGCAGCGATGGAAACTGCCGCCACCGAAGCTGAACGCGAGATGGGCATCACCCTGCGCGGGATTATCACCTGCATTCGCCACTTTGGCCCCGAACAGGCGAAAACGGCCGCCAGATGCGCGGCGGAAACCAAGGGTGATTTCATCACCGGTTTCGGTATGGCAGGCGCGGAAATGGTCGGGCGTCCGGGCGATTATGCCTACAGTTTTGACATGGCGCGCGAAGCCGGATTGCAGCTGACTTGCCATGCAGGCGAATGGGGCGGGCCCGATATGGTGGCTGACACGCTTCGCGACTTGCGAGTCGAACGCATCGGCCACGGGATCAACGCCGTCCAGGACGCGAAACTGGTCGACCTGATTGTCGACACGGGCGTCACCCTCGAAGTCTGTCCGGGGTCGAATGTGTTTTTGCAAGCGTCAGGCGGTTGGGCCGACCACCCGATCAAGCCTTTGCGCGACGCGGGCGTCAAAGTTACGGTATCAACCGACGACCCGCCGTTTTTCAACACCACAATGACCGACGAATTTGACAATCTGGCCAGGACATTCGGCTGGGACGAAACCGACTTTCGCGCGTTGAATGAAAACGCGCTTGCGGCGGCTTTCTGCGATGATGATACCCGCGCCACAATCGCCAAAAAACTGGAGGCCGTATGACCGAACACCTGACCCATGTCACCCACCCGCTGGTGCAGCACAAACTGAGCCTGATGCGCGACAAGACCACATCCACGGCCGTTTTTCGCCAGCTTCTGCGCGAGATTTCGCAGCTTCTGGCCTACGAAGTCACGCGCGATCTACCATTGACCACGCGCCCGATCGAAACGCCGATGGAGCCGATGGACGCACCGGTGCTGGATGGCAAGAAGCTGGCGCTGGTGTCGATCCTGCGGGCGGGAAACGGGCTGCTGGACGGGGTTCTGGAACTGGTTCCTTCGGCCCGTGTCGGTTTTGTCGGGCTTTACCGCGACGAAGAGACCCTGAAGCCCGTGCAGTATTATTGCAAACTGCCCGAAGCACTTGAGGATCGCCTTGTGATCGCCGTTGATCCGATGTTGGCGACAGGGAATTCATCTGTCGCGGCGATGGATTTGTTGAAAGCGGCGGGCGCGACGAACATCCGGTTCCTGTGTCTGTTGGCCGCGCCCGAGGGAATCGCTCGCATGAAAGAGGCCCACCCAGATATCCCCATCGTCACAGCGGCTGTGGATAAGTCTCTCAATGACCATGGATATATTGTGCCAGGGCTAGGGGATGCGGGTGATCGGATGTTTGGCACAAAATAGCGGCCCGAATTAGCGCTCATTTGGCGTCAATGGCTTTACTTGCTAGCGATTGTTCGCCATTCTCGCCCTATATCTTGTGGGGGCAATATGAAGACGCGTGTAATTTTGTCAGCGACAATCGTTGCAATGGGGTTGGGTGGCGCCGCGATGGCGCAGGCATTGCGCAACGCCGATGGGCCTGCCGAAACGCCCCCTGCGTCTTTTTCCGCCAACCAGTATGTCGATAGCCGCGGCTGCGTGTATATTCGCGCAGGGATTTCCGGAAATGTGACGTGGGTGCCGCGAGTGAACCGGTCACGCCGACAGCTTTGCGGATTTGAACCTTCGCTTGGTGGATCAACACGTGTCGCCGCGGCGACGCCTGATCCGGCGCCTGCACCTGCACCTGCGCCAGCGACACCCGCACCAACACCAGTAGCGGCCCCGGCGCCACAGCCCGCACCCGTTGCCCCGCCAACGACAGCGCGCGCGCCTGCGCCCGTTGCGCCGCAGCCTGTGACGCCTACGCCGCGCGTGGTGACAGCACCCGAACCGGCGCAACAAGCACAGACGCGCACGATGACCCGCACGCAGTTTTGCGACGGACGCAGTGGCCCCCAGCCCGGTTTCATCAGCAGTCGCACAGGTCAGACGATCGTTTGTGGTGCGCCCGCTGTCACGCAAGTGGCCGCCGTCGCCCCCCAAGTACAGCGCCCTGCGCCCACAACCGCCAGCACCCGCACACGCCTGAGCCGCGCAGAAGCCTGCGCCGACAGTGCTGCAACGGGCCGCCGCTACCAAAGCACCCTGACGGGCCGGTTGCTGCAATGCGGCCCGCAATCGGGCGGCGTTGTCACTGCAAGCATGACCGGGGCCATGGGCGCCGGACCTGCCATGGCAATGTCCGGCAGCACAGCCGTCAACCGCGCAACCGCATGCGCGGACATGCGCACCACTGGGCGGCGCTATGTCAGCACGACCACAGGTTTGCCACCAGACTGTGGCGCGCAGGGCGGTCTGATGGCCGCGATTTTTGGCGGACCACGGGCAACCGTATCGACGCGCGGCGCGATGCAACCTGAAACGCTGACATACGGACGCACACTGCGCACAACCACAGCGCCACGGACCTGCACCAGCACAGGCATGACCGGCGGTACCGGCTATGGGGTGGGCTGCCAATCCGGCCCCGATCTGGTGACACGCGCGGCGCGGGTTTTTGGCGGCCCTGCGCCCTATTCCAACCCTGAATTCACAGGCGCATGGTCGGCCGCACGCACACCGACCCCGCCTGCAGGTTATACCAGCGTCTGGGACGATGGCCGCCTGAACAGCCAGCGCGGCTTGCCCGACGGCAACGCCCAAGCGGTGCAACCGGCCACAGCACCTGCCGCGCGCGTTTCGACGCGGTCGGTGCAGCAGCCTGCCGCAACCGCGGACCGGTTCGTGCAGGTCGCGACCTATGCCTCGCGCGCTGATGCGCAGCGTGTGGCCCAAGGCTTGCGCGCCCGCGGACTGCCCATGCGCATTGGTGTCTATACGCGCGGCGGAACCGAATACCGGATTGTCATGGCGGGGCCGTTCAATTCGGCATCGGCCTTGCAACGTGCCCTAAGCACCGTGCGCGGGGCGGGTTATAGCGGTGCAAGCACCCGCAACTGATTTCTCCCGAGGAAAGGCCCTGCAGACGATCGCGGGGTCTTTTCTTGTCTAGCTGCAAATCCCTTGCAAGCTGATCCATTCGCCATCATTCAGGATTGCCGGGGCATCCAGACCCTGCATAGGATCCGCCTCGATCAGGCCAAGGGTTGTTTCTCCTGTTGGATCAACTGCAAAAGCAAAGGGCGTGGACGGGATTTGCGCGGCCTCGAACAGCGGCAACAGAGCGTCATCGGGCGGGCGCTGCGGCGGTGCTGCGATCAGCACCTCGGCGTAGTCGCGCAGGGTCTCCGAGTCCAGATCGCCCGTTGTCAGCAGTTGGAATGTCGCGCGCAAGCCGGCCTCGTGCAGCAGGCGCGCAAGCGGGTCTTGCACGCGCAATCCGGCAGCGGCGGCAATGGCATGGCCTGCCACGGTGGCCGGGTCTTCGGTGTCTTCGATCAGGGCACGGTTCATCACGATGATCCCGCCGGGCAGGTAAAGTGCGCGTTGCACGCCGCTTGGCACGACGACAATCTGCCCGCCCGCATCGCGGCCCAGCGCACGCACCCTAAGCTGGTTCAACGCCTGCGCCCCCAGCGGGCTGCGACAGGTTGGGCCAGTAACCCGCTGGATATGACCCAACAAAGTTCCGCCGATTTCCGAGCGTTTCACCGCAGGCACCACAGAAACGGTTTGCCGGATTAAAGCATCGGGCAGCCAGAACACGGCCAACGCCGCGACGGCCGCAACTGACAACCCCAGCCCCAAGTATCGCAACCGTTTGGGTTTGGGGCGCTGTTTTTCGACCGTTTTACGCACCTTTTCGATCGCGGCGATCATCGTATCGTCTTCGATCTCAAGGGTTTCGGTCGCGTCTGGGTCGGGGCTGAAGATTGCCGGGCGTTTGCCCACGTTCAACCGCTCAACCGCCGGAAGCGACCAATGCGCCAGCGCGCGCCCGGCGCTATCGCTGATCACCACCGTTGCATCGCCAAACGACACGACAACGTCACGGCGCTGGGCGTTGGCGTCTGCGCGCCACAACCCGCCGCTTTCCAGCCGTGCGTATTCTTTCAGTGCCGTCATGGGGCTGCTCTGCCGCCTTTGTTTTGCGGTATCTTAGGGCAGGTCCTTGCGAAATGACAGTGACTTTGCGCTAGCGCAGCTGTTTGCGTAACTCGAACTTCTGGATTTTCCCGGTCGACGTTTTCGGCAGTTCTTGGAACACCACCTTTTTGGGGCATTTGAACCCTGCAAGGCGTTCACGGGTGAAGGCGATCAAGGTGGCTTCGTCAACGCTGTGGCCGGTTTTCAGTTCGACAAAGGCACATGGCACTTCGCCCCACTTGTCATCGGCCATGGCCACTACGGCGCACAGGTTCACATCCGGGTGGTGCATCAGCGCGCCCTCGACCTCGACGCTGCTGATGTTTTCGCCACCTGATATGATGATGTCCTTGGCGCGGTCGGCGATTTGCATATGGCCATCGGGGTGTTGAATGGCCAGATCCTCGGAGTGGAAATAGCCGCCCTTGAAGGCTTTGGCCGTGGCCTCGGGGTTCTTCAGATAGCCCTTCATCACCGCATTGCCGCGCATCACGATCTCGCCCTGCGTTTTGCCATCCATCAGGACTTGCGCACCGTTTTCATCCACGACGGTCACGTGCTCCATCATCGGAAAGGCAACCCCTTGGCGCGCCTGAATGGCGGCTTGTTGATCATGGGGCAGCGCATCCCATTCGTCGTTCCACAGGCATTCGGTGACATGGCCGTAGGTTTCGGTCAGCCCGTACACTTGCGTCACATGGAACCCCAGCTTGCTGATCGCGGCGAGGGTGGCAGAGGCGGGTGGTGCGCCGGCGGTAAAGACCTCGACGGTGTGATCAAAGGTGCGGCGCTCGGTGTCCTTGGCGTTGACCAGCAGGTTCAGCACGATGGGTGCACCGCCGAAATGCGTGACGCCTTCATCAGCGATGGCGTCATAGATCGCGCCTGCGGTCACATCGCGACAGCAGATCGCCGTGCCGCCGATGACGGGCAGCATCCATGTGTGGTTCCAGCCGTTGCAATGAAACAGCGGCACGATGGTCAGGTAACGCGGATGCAGCACCATGCGCCATGAAATCGGCGTGCCCATGGTCATCAGATAGGCACCGCGATGGTGATAAACCACGCCCTTGGGCCGCCCCGTGGTGCCAGAGGTATAGTTGAGCGCAAGGCTTTCCCATTCGTCCGCGGGCATGATCCATGCAAAATCGGGATCGCCGGTTTCAAGGAATGTCTCGTAATCCATCTGTTCGCCGATTTCCGGCACGCCTGCCTCGGCGTCCGGCACTTCGATCACCAGCGGAGCAGGGCCCTCCATCAGGTCAACCGCGGCCATGGTCAGGGGCAGGAACTGGCTGTCGGCCAGCACGACCTTGGCGCCGCCGTGATCGAAAATATAGGCAACCGTGTCGGCATCCAGCCGGATATTGATCGTGTTCAGCACAGCCCCGCAGGCGGGCACACCAAACGCCGCCTCGCATTGCGCGGGGATATTGGGCAGCAGGGTCGCCACCACATCACCGGGTGCAACACCGGCCTTTTGCAGCGCCGATGCCAGCCGCGATACACGCGCATGATACTGCGCATAGGTGCGCCGCGTCGTGCCATAGACCAACGCCTCGTGGCCCCCGAAAACCCGCGCGGCCCGTTGCAGGTGGCTGAGGGGGGTCAGCGGCACATGGTTGGCAGCGCATTTATCAAGGCCGGTCTCGTCCTGCATCCATCCCATCGCGCACCCCTTTCTGCGGAATCATTTCCCTGGACTTTAGCGCAGGTTTTCCGCTCTGGGAAAGCAATTGTCAGACATTTAAGGCGCGCCAGATGTCGCCTTTGGCATTGCAACTGGCCGCGCCGCTGGTGAAAGTCGGCGCACAAGGGGGGGCGTATGGGGCAAACCGAACCACTCAAGGCGACGGTGTTCATCATCATCGGGATGCTGACACTGGGGCTGTCGGACAATTACGTGCGGATGATTTCCGCCGATGCGGGCCTGTGGCAGTTCCACGCAACCCGCGCGGCGATGACCCTGCCGATGATCGTGGTGGCGGCCTTTCTGGGGCTGGGGGCCTTGCGTCCGAACCGCCCGCTGGCCGTGCTGGGCCGCAGTATCCTGATCGCCTTGTCGATGCTGATCTATTTCGGCTGCCTTGCCTTCCTGCCCATCGGCGTCGTCGTTGCCGGACTGTTCACTGCGCCGATTTTCGTGCTGCTGATTTCGGTCGCGTTTCGCGGTGAACGGATTGGTGCCGTGCGCTGGCTGGCAGTGGTTGTTGGGTTTGCAGGGGCCTTGCTGGTGATCCAGCCCGCCGAAGGATCGCTGACAGCCCTGTCATTTGTGCCGATCATCGCCGGTGTTCTTTATGCTTGCGGGGCGGTCGCCACACGGTCGTGGTGCGAGGGCGAGGGGACAGCTGCACTTGTGCTGGGGTTCTTTGGTGTCTTGGGCATTTTCGGCCTGTTGGGCTTGGCGGCGCTGGCGATCTGGCCACAAGTCGTCCCACTGGGCCATGACGGGTTCATTGCGCGCGGGGCCGTCCCTTTCACCCCGGATTTCCTGTTCTGGACAGCGGTGCAGGCCGTGGGTGCAATCATCGGCATCGGTTGCCTGACCAAAGCCTACCAGATCGGCGAGGCGAGCTTTGTCGCGATCAACGAATATTCGTTGATCGTGTTCGCATCGGTTTGGGCCTATATTATCTGGGGCGAAACGCTGGGCGGTTTGGCGATGATGGGCATTGTGCTGATCGTCGCATCGGGCGCGGTGATAACCCTGCGGGCGCGGCGCGCATGATTATCTCGCGCGGGCGCCGCTATATCTTTGTGCATATTCCGAAAACCGGCGGGACGGCGATGGCGCTGGCCCTCGAAGAACGCGCCATGGCCGATGATATCCTGATCGGTGACACGCCCAAGGCCAAGCGGCGCAAGGGACGCCTGAAAGGCGTGCACACGGGGGGGCGACTGTGGAAACATTCGACGCTCGCGGATGTCGAAGGGCTGGTTACACGGGCCGAGATGGCTGATTTTGTGACTTTCACGCTGGTGCGCAACCCATGGGACCGCGCCGTCAGCTATTATCATTGGTTGCAGGATCAGACGTTTGACCATCCCGCCGTGACATTGGCGCAAGCGCTGTCTTTCGCTGAATTCATCGCCCATGACCATACCCGATCCAGCCTGCGCGCCGCGCCCTACAGCGCCTATATGCGCGATGGCGGTGGGCAGGAACATTGCACGCATTACGTGCGTCTTGAGCATTTGGCCGACCTTGCCCCGATTGAGGACCACCTGGGGTTCAAGATTGATATGCCACGCGTGAACACGTCGAGCCGGCGTGCCGACTGGCACAGCTATTATGACGCCACCACACGGGGAATCGTCGCGGATGCCTGCGCCGAAGATATTGCCCGCTTTGACTATTCCTTTGACGATTCGGCCTGATTGTTTCGCATTTTAGGCAAATGCCGATCAAATCCGCTGATTTCGCGTTAACCATGATCCAATGCCCCAAACTTGCCGCTTTGTCGGCCAATGACGGTCGCGGGAATCACTCCAACTGGTTTCAACAAAACGAAACGGTCGCTGCCGGACCGGACAACAAAGGATGGGAAAAATGCTTGCTTGGAACAAAGATACCTGGGGACGCGCCGCTGCACACAACACACTGCGTGATGTGACGACCGGCATTATTGCTGGCACGAAAGTGGCAACTGAAATGGGTTGGCGCGCGGTCGAGGCCGTGGCCGAGGGCGACAAGGTGCTGACATTCGATGGCGGGCTGCAAACCGTGATTTCCGTGCGCCGCGACCTGATCAGCGCTGATCCCAACGTCACACCCATGGGCCACTGGCCACTGGACGTGCCCGCCGGTGCCCTTGGCAACCGCGAGGCGATGCGCCTGCTGCCCAATCAAAGCATTCTGGTGGAAAGCGACACCGCCGAGGACGTGCTGGGCGATCCCTTTGCCCTGATCCCCGCCGCCAGTCTTGACGGGTTCCGCGGCATTTCCCGCCCACTGCCCGGTGGCGAAATCGAGATCGTGCACCTGGAATTCGCGCAGGACGAAATCGTCTTTGCCAATCTTGGTGCGCTGTTTTTGTGCAAGCGGTCCACGTCGATCCTGAGCGACATGCTGAACGAAGCCACCGAAAGCCCCTATCAGACCCTCAGCGCGGAGGAGGCTGATGTTCTTGTGGGTTTTCTGGAGGTTGAGGACGAGGGGCGCCGCGCGCCAACCCGTTCTGCCGCACGGATGATGGTTGTGGCGGCCTAACCGAAATCAGGGATCCGCGCCCGCGGGCCTTTCCCCAGATTGGGCCATGGGCAAGGATAGGTTGCCCCCGATCAGCGATGGTCGGGGGCAATTCTTTGTTGTGTTGGGCCAAATCCTTGCAAAGGATTTGCGGTCAGACTTTCGATGAAAGTCTGGTTACGCCGCGCTTTTCTGCGTGCCAAAACGGCCATAGAACGTCTGGCCCTTTTGGGCCATTTCGCGCAGCAGATCGGGCGTTGTGAACCGCTTACCATGGGCCGTTGTCAATTCATCACAACGGTCCGCCGCATAGGGCGCGCCCAGCATGTCAAGCCAGCTGAACGGACCACCCGACCACGGCGCAAAGCCCCAGCCAAGGATCGCGCCCACATCGCCTTCGCGGATGTCTTCCAGCACGCCTTCTTCCAGCGCACGTACCGCTTCCAACACCTGCGCGAACAACAGGCGGTGCTGCACTTCGGTCAGGTCTGGCTGGTCGGCTGATTGCGGATACTTGGCCGCCAAACCGTCCCACAAATCGCCGCGCTTACCCTTGTCGTCATAGGCGTAAAAACCGGCGTTGGCCTTGCGCCCCAAACGCCCCTCATCGGCCATCCAGAACAGTACTTCGTCGACTTCATCGTTCGGGTAATCCGCGCCCATCGCCGCCTTGGTCGCCTTGGCGATCTTGACGCCCAGATCAATGCTGGTTTCGTCCGTCAGTTGCAGCGGCCCCAACGGCATACCCACCAGCTTCGCGGCGTTTTCGATCAAGACGGGGTTCACACCCTCGCGCACCATGCGGATACCTTCGTTGATGTAGGGGATGATGCAGCGGTTGGCGTAAAAGAACCGCTCGTCATTCACGACAATCGGCGTCTTGCGGATCTGGCGCACGAAATCGAGCGCCTTGGCCACGGCCACATCGCCGGTTTCTTGACCCTTGATGATCTCGACCAGCATCATCTTGTCGACGGGCGAAAAGAAGTGGATGCCGATGAACTGATCGGGGCGCTTGCTGGCCTTGGCCAGTTCCGTAATCGGCAAGGTCGAGGTGTTGGAGGCAAAGATGCAGTCCTTGCCGACGATTTCCTCAACCTTTTTTGTGACGTCTGCCTTGATCTTAAAGTCCTCAAACACCGCTTCGACGATCAGATCACAATCCTTGAGAGCCGCATAATCGGTCGTGGCCATGATGCGGGCCAATGCAGCGTCTTTCTGTTCAGCCGTGGCTTTCTTGCGTGAAATCCCCTTGTCGTAATAGTCAGACGTATAGGATTTGCCCTTGTCCGCTGCGTCTTGCTTTTGATCCAGCAAGACAACTTCGATACCTGCCTTGGCGGACACCAGCGCAATGCCAGCACCCATCATGCCCGCGCCCAAGACGCCAACTTTCTTGACGGTTTGGTCGGCGACATCGGGGCGGTTGGCACCTTTTTCAAGGGCTTCCTTGTTGATGAACAGGCTGCGGATCATCGCCTCGCTGCTGGGGTTCATCAGCACATTGGTGAACCAGCGCGCCTCGATCTTCAGGGCGGTGTCAAACGGCACCAACGCCCCTTCGTAAACGGCCGAAAGCAGCGCCTTGGCCGCTGGATAAACGCCCATTGTGTTGCCATTGACCATCGCAGATGCGCCGACAAATGTCATGAAACCGGCAGGGTGATAAGGTGCGCCGCCGGGCATCTTGTAACCCTTTTCATCCCACGGCTTAACGATTTTGGGCTCTGACAAAACCCACGCCTTGGCCGCGGCCAACAGCTCATCAGGTGCGACGACTTCGTCAATCACACCTGCTTGCATCGCCTTTTTCGGATCGTTCAATTTGCCCTGCAACAACAGCGGGCTGGCCGCCATCGCGCCCATCTTGCGCACAAGGCGGGTGGTGCCGCCCATGCCGGGGAAAATGCCAACCATGATTTCCGGCAGGCCGATCTTGGCCTTGGGATTGTCAGCAGCGAAAATGCGGTGGCACGCCAGCGGGATTTCAAGACCGATCCCCAGCGCCGTGCCGGGCAGGGCGGCGGCAATCGGTTTGCCACCCTTGTTGGTCTTGGGGTCCATGCCAGCGCGTTCGATCTTGCGCAGGATGCCGTGGGATTTCATCAAGCCGTCCATCAGCCCCTTGGCCGGATCGTCGCCCGCGCTTTGCTTCATCTTGGCAATGATGTTCAGGTCCATGCCGCCGGCAAAGGTGTCTTTGCCGGATGTGATGACCACGCCTTTGACGGCATCATCCGCAAGGGCCTGATCCACCAGCGTATCCAGATCATCCCAACCCTCAAGGCTGAGCACGTTCATGCTCTTGCCTTTGACGTCCCAAGTGATAATCGCGACGCCGTCAGCGTCAGTTTTCATTGTGAAATCGGTCATTTGTCTCTCGCTTTCATTTCCAGAACACGGGTCGGTACCGGTTCGATTTGTTCCGTTGCGGCGGGTTCGGTCAGCGCAACTCCACCCAATTCGTTTGGTCAAGCGACTTGGCGACGCTTTCCAATTCGTACCCACTGAACTGAAGTAGTTCGTAACAAGGCGAGGCGCCGCCCTTTGCCCCGATTTCGTAGCAGGACGCACCGTGACGGCCGACCATTAGTGCCGGGCGACCCTGATATTCGGTCTGGCGCGCACCCCGGATGCAAAGACTAGAGGCCCGTTGCGTTACCCCGTCGGTGCCTTCAACCCAGATTGTAGCCTGTGTTCCGCAGTTGCCACACCAGATTTCACCCGCTTCATCGCATGAGCAAGGTGTCCCCACCAGCTGTCCGGTGAAGCCGTTCCCGACGTTAATCAGCACGACCGTGAAGCCATCATTCTCGTCGGGAAAGACACCCTGCCAGAGTAATGACATCTGCTGGACGTGTTCGGGGTTTCCCGAACAGCTTGCTGCGAATCTCTCAAATTCCAGCTGAACAGGAGAGTCTTCAGGGGCTATTGAGGGCATCTCGGCGTTTGCACCACCTGTGGACAACGCCAGCGCCAAGCCTATCAACAGCTGCCTGAACATCAGACCCGCTCGATAATAGTTGCTGCGCCCATGCCGGACGCGATGCATAGGGTGGCCAGACCGACTTCTTTGTCGCTGCGTTCCAGCTCGTCCAGCAAGGTGCCGATGATGATCGCGCCGGTCGCGCCAAGCGGGTGCCCCATCGCAATCGCGCCGCCGTTGACGTTCACCAGCGAGGGGTCAACTTCAAACGCCTGCATGAAGCGCAGCACAACAGATGCAAAGGCCTCGTTCACCTCAAACAGATCAATGTCGCCAATCGCCATGCCCGCATCGGCCAGAATCTTGTGCGTGACAGGCACAGGCCCGGTCAGCATGATCGTCGGATCGGTGCCAATCTTGGCCGTCTGGCGAATGCGCGCGCGCGGCTTGATGCCATGCTTGTCGCCCCATTCTTTCGAGGCCACGAGAACACCCGCGGCGCCATCGACGATCCCCGATGAATTGCCCGCGTGGTGGATGTGGTTGATATGCGCCAGATGCGGGTATTTCATCATCGCGATCTTGTCGAAACCGGGCATCACTTCGCCCATCTCCTTGAACGCAGGTTTCAGCCCGCCCAGGCTTTGCATGTCGGTGCCGGGGCGCATGTATTCGTCGTGGCCAAGGATTTCGAGGCCGTTCTGATCACGCACAGGCACGATCGATTTGGCAAAGCGGTTGTCATCCCATGCGGCCTTAGCGCGCTTTTGGGATTCCATCGCCAGTTGGTCGGCATCGTCACGGCTGAACCCGTATTCGGTAGCGATGATGTCAGCGGAAATGCCTTGGGGAACGAAATAGGTTTCCATCGCAATCGACGGATCCACAGCAATCGCCGCCCCGTCACTGCCCATGGCCACGCGACCCATCATTTCAACGCCACCGGCGATATAGGCCTCGCCCGCGCCGCCCCTGACCTGATTGGCGGCCAAGTTCACAGCCTCCATGCCGGATGCACAAAAGCGGTTGATCGCAAGACCCGGAATGCGTTGATCAAGGTTGGAGGCAAGCACCGCCGTGCGCGCCAGACAGCCGCCCTGTTCACCCACTTGGGTCACATTGCCCCAGATCACATCCTCAACAGCGTGACCTTCAAGGTTGTTACGCGCTTTCAGGGCGTTCAACACGCCGGCAGACAGGCGCGCAGATGTCACTTCGTGCAGGCTGCCGTCTTTGCGGCCCTTGCCGCGCGGCGTGCGCACGGCGTCATAGATATAAGCTTCGGTCATGGATTCCTCCAGTTAAGCGCGGTCAGCAGGGCTGCCGGGCATCAGGTCATAGGGAAGGGCGAAATGGGGCTGGGCCGCGATCTGGTCCAGCCAGCGATCGATATGCGGGTAATCGGCGCGGTCAAATGTGAACGGCTCGGGGTAGAACAGATACCCGCAGCAGGCCAGATCGGCGATTGTCATCTCGTCTCCGGCCAGCCAGTCATGATCCGCCAGATGCGTTTCCATGATTTTCAGGGCGCCATGCAGACGAGCCGATAGAAAGGCGATGACATCGGCGTTGCGTTTGGCTTCGGGCAGGAAATTCATCTGGAACCGCAGCTGACCGGCCACACCGCTGACCTTGTGATTGTCAAAGAACATCCAGCGCAGCACCTCGCGGCGTTCAGCAGCTGATTTGCCACCCAGCTTGCCGGTCTTGGAACTGATGTAATCCTGCATGACACCCGACTGCGTCAGGATCAGATCACCATCCTCCATCACCGGCACTTCACCCATGACATTCAACGCGCGAAACGGCTCGCCGCGCGTCTCGCCGTTGAAGAAATCAACGTAAACCGGCACCCATTCGCTTTCGGACAGGGCCAGCGTCAGGGCGGCCTTGTAGGCGTTTCCGCTTTCGCCAAAGCAATGCAGCTTGATCATGTCGTGACCCCCTCCCAAGGGTGCGCCCGCGGAGTGCGCAGGAATTTGGATATTTGTGGCAAGATGAAGGTTGCTGTGGTGTTCTTAAACCAACGTTAACTCTGTTTTGCCAATCTTGTCGTGCGGTACAGGCTGGGAAGCCGATGGCCGTGCAAGGTGAGGTTGCTGTGCGACCTGACTGGGCAAGATGGGTATCAATCTCATCTTGCCCAAAATATCCCCGCCGGAGGCATCCACCCTATCGTTTGCGCGCCTCCAGTTCCGAATTAAACACCCGCAACCGGTGCGAAAAGGTGTCGTCGTCAATCACAGAGTCAAAGTTTTCAAACAGGAACGACAGCGCCTCGCCCTCGTCCAGACCTGCCTCGCGCGAAAACCGTTTCAGGCGGCGGTAGCCGTCTTCGGTCATCGCAACCGGAAAACGGCGGGTCAGGCGCAGGCGCTTGGGCATCTTTTTCCTCCGTAGGGCGGGACGTGTCCCGCCAACCTTAAAAGTTCGCAGCCTCCAGGGCCATCACGGTGTCGGCACCGGTGTTGATGCGGGCCAGATGCAGCGCGGTCGCGGGCAGTTGGCGCGCCATGTAATACCGCCCCGTGGCGATTTTGGTTTCATAGAACGCCGTATCATCCGCGCCGCTGGCCAAAGCATCCATCGCCGCCTTGCCCATACGGGCCCACATCAAGCCAAGGCAGACATGACCCATCATGTGCATGAAGTCATAAGATCCGGCCAAAGCATTGTTGGGGTTTTTCATGCCGTTTTGCATGAAATACATTCCCGCCGCTTGCAGGTCTTTTGAAGCCGCTTTGAGCGGGTTGAGGAAGTCACGCTCGTATGCGTCGTCGCCCTTATTCTCGGCGATAAACGTCTTGATCATCTCGAAGAACGCCATGACGTGCTTGCCGCCGTCCTGTGCCAGCTTGCGCCCCACAAGGTCGAGTGCCTGCACACCGTTCGCGCCCTCGTAGATCATCGCGATCCGGGCATCGCGAGCGAACTGCGACATGCCCCATTCCTCGATATAGCCGTGCCCGCCATAGACCTGCTGCGCGGCAACGGCGTATTCAAAGCCTTTGTCGGTCTGGAAGC
Source organism: Octadecabacter sp. R77987 (assembly GCF_042466115.1). NCBI lineage: Bacteria > Pseudomonadati > Pseudomonadota > Alphaproteobacteria > Rhodobacterales > Roseobacteraceae > Octadecabacter > Octadecabacter sp. R77987. Next base: position 2,784,309 of record NZ_JAXHBQ010000001.1, read on the forward strand.
CCTTGATCACCGGTGTCATCAGCGAAATCAGCCCGTCCGCGTCTTCGTCACCGTTCTTGTGGGCACGATCAATCAGGTAGGCACCCCAGTATGTGAACGCGCGCGCGCCTTCGTTGAATGATTTCTGATCCATCAGGTTGCGGCGAATATCGGGGTGCACCATCAACGGATCGGCCGGGCCATCGGGGTTTTCCGCCCCGGTCACCGCGCGCCCTTGCAGGCGGTCGTTGGCATAGGCAACGGCGTTTTGATAGGCAACTTCGGATTGCGCATAGCCTTGCAGGCCAACGCCCAGACGCGCTTCGTTCATCATCGTGAACATGGCGCGCATGCCTTTGTGTTCGTCGCCGATCAAATAGCCGGTGGCCCCGTCATAGTTCATCACACAGGTCGAATTGCCGTGGATGCCCATCTTTTCCTCGATCTTGCCGACGCTGACACCGTTGCGATCACCCAGCGAACCGTCTTTGTTCACCAGAAACTTGGGCACGATAAACAGCGACACGCCCTTGATCCCTTCGGGGCCGCCGGGGATTTTCGCCAGCACGAGGTGGATGATATTGTCCGCCAAATCGTGATCGCCGGCCGAGATGAAGATCTTTTGGCCCGTCACCGCATATGACCCGTCGTCCTGCGGTTCCGCCTTGGTGCGCATCAGCCCCAGATCCGTGCCGCAATGCGGTTCGGTCAGGTTCATCGTACCGGTCCATTCGCACGAGATCATTTTGGGCAGATATGTCGCCTTTTGGTCGTCAGACCCGTGGAACTGGATCGCCGTGACCGCGCCGTGGGTCAGCCCCTGATACATGTTAAAGGCCATGTTGGCGGACACAAAAGGTTCCTGCGCCGCCGTGTGCATGACGTATGGCAAGCCTTGCCCGCCATAGTCCGGATCAAGGTCCATTGCCGTCCAGCCGCCGTCTTTCATTTGCGCAAAGGCTTCTTTGAAACCCTTTGGCGTGCGGACCACGCCGTTTTCCAGCACGCAGCCTTCGGTGTCGCCCACCACATTCAGCGGCGCGAGCACTTCGGACGCCACCTTGCCTGCTTCTTCCAGCACCGCACCGGTAAAGTCACGGTCCAGCTCGTCAAAGCCGGGGATGTCTTGTTGGGACACCTTCAACACATCGTGCAGGATGAATTGCATGTCTTTGGTGGGGGCTGTGTAGCTTGGCATGTGTCGTTTCTCCGAAAGGTTCGCTATGCGGCGTTTGATTTGGCCCCGAGTTTGGCAAGTTGCGCCTTGCCCCAGGACATCTGGCTTTTGAGTTCGCTGATCGCTTCGTCCAACTCGGCCTTTTGGGCTTCCATGTCGGCGAGGTGCTTTTCAGCCAACTCGTATGTCTTGGCCAGTTGCGTGGCCTGCTGGTCGCCCATGTCGTAAAGATCAAGCAACTGGCGGATTTCCTCGAGGCTGAAACCAAAGCGCTTGCCGCGCAGGATCAGTTTGAGGCGCGCGCGGTCGCGTTTCGTGAAAAGGCGCTTCTGGCCCTCGCGGATCGGGAACAGCAGTTCCTTGGATTCGTAGAATCGCAGGGTGCGCGGTGTTACATCATAGGCTTCGCACATCTCGCGGATGGTCATTGTCTGTTCGGTCATGTGGTTTCCTCTGGCAAAACGTTGTGCCAGTGAATTGCGGTGTTGCGGATCACCTTACAAGCAAAGCTGACGTAAACGTAAACGTAACGCGGCGTCACTTCCCGCGTTACGAAAGGTCAGGCAAGGTTTCGTCGGGTGACGCGCAATTTTCTAACGGGGAGGAACCGCAAATCGTTCCCCGCAACCCTTGTTTTCCTGGTAATTGGCCTTGCGAGTCGCCTGCACCGCTAACCGACAGTCGCCGCGGTTTCATCGCGCAGCGCTTGTAATTCGGTAATGGCTTCTTCGATCTGGTTTTGCTGTTCGGTCAGTTCGGCAAGCTGTTTGTCGGCCAGTTCCAGCCATGCGCGCATCTGCGCCTCGGTGCCTTCGTGCTCATAGATCAGCAGCCACTGGCGAATGTCTTCAAGCGCAAATCCAAACCGCCGTCCACGCAGGATCAGCGTCATACGCGCCATTTCGCGGGGGCCATAGAACCGTGCACGCCCTTCGCGATCCGGCGTTAAAAGTTCGATGTATTCGTAATACCGCAGGGTGCGCGGCGTCACGTCGAACTTGGCGCACATGTCCTTGAAGTTGAGGCGGGTCTCAGGCATCGCGGTCTCCCTCGGCGCAATTGTAAGCGGTGAGGGGCGTTGGGGCAACTGCGATTGCAGTCACTAATTCATGAAGCCGGGCGCCAGGAAATAAAACCCGTAAGCGACGATCAGGGCGGGCACTGCCGAATAAAGAGTGGCCCAGATGGCGGCCTTGGGGTTGAGCGCGATCGCGGGGAACAGGGCATCGCCATCGTTGGAAATCGCGTTGCCGATCAGCGCCGCAAAAGGGATCAGCCCGTTGATATAAAGTGTCGCCACCAGCACCTGTGGCCCGCATCCCGGCACAAAGCCGATCAGGACGGCAATCAACGGCAGCAATGGCGCGACTGAGCTGAACATCGCCTCAAGATCAAGGCCCGCATAGGCCGCTAGATAGTCATAGGCCAGATAGGCACTGATCACCCAGACCGAGATAAACGCCGTTTCTTCGGCCATGCGCGTAACGGGTGTGTCGCTGGCATTTGTCATGGCCGTCAGTTTCGATGTGGACCAGATGAACAGTCCGACGGCCGTGCCGACAAGGCCGACGACTTCCATCGACGGGCCAAAGACGGCGCGCACATCGACACCGCCTAATTGTGCCCCACCGATGATCAAACCGGGCAGGGCGATCAGCGCAAAGGCATAATCGCGCCGCCGCGTCGCGCCGATCCGCGGGGCGAGTTCGCAGTGTTTGGACGTATCTGCCGCCATGCTATCACCCGATACCGCATCGACGATCCAGCCGGACAAAACGCCAACGACAAACGACAGGGGCAACACCACAAGCGCGGCATCCGGGCGTGTTGCGATCAACAGGAATGCCGCATCGCCCATGGTTGCAGTGAGTGTTGCGACAACTGCGCCAAAACCGACATTGCCCGATGAATAGGCCGCAACCACGATAACGGCACCGCCACAACCGGGTGTGGAGCCCAACAGCGCAGCCAATGGCACCTGCCAGCCCTTTGCATTGCGCAGGGCGTTGCCGATATCGAACTTGAACGCCCGTTCAGCCCCGTAAAACAGGATCAATGTCGCCGCCACAAAGGCCGACACCTGCGTATAGGCATCAACCATCAGTTCACGTGTCAGCGCGCCAAGGCCACCGGGCATCAGTGCAAGCGCGAGAAACGCAAGCGCCACCAACAACCGGCGCGGGCGGAATTGCCCGAACGGAAAGCGGGTGCCAACATGGGGTTGGGTGATGTCTGTTGTAGCGTGCATGCCGGGCCTTTTGTAATTGAGAATTATTCTCATTCTCTGATATAGCACTTGCGCGCGCCGCGACAAGTGCGAAATTGCCGCCAAACCAGCGGAGAGATCATGACTGACAAGAGTGACACAGACGCACAAGCAAAGCGCAGAAAGCTGGCCCGCCAGTTCATCGAGGCGATCCCCCATTCGCACGCGCTTGGCATGTCACTCACCGATATCGCGGACGGAAAGGCGGCGATCAGTATGGGCTATGCTGACCACCTGATCGGCGATCCTGAAACCGGCGTGATCCATGGCGGGGCGGTGTCGGCGCTGATGGATACCTGTGGCGGGGCGGCGGTGATGGTGCACCCCTGCGCGCCCATCGGCACGGCCACGCTTGACCTGCGGATTGACTACATGCGCCCCGCAACGCCGGGTCAGACAATCACGGCAACGGCAGAGTGTTATCATGTGACGCGCTCGGTCGCTTTTGTCCGTGCGACTGCAACCGATGAAGACACCAGCCGCCCCGTGGCAACTGCCACAGGTGCCTTTACGCTGGAACGCACGAAATGAACGGACGCGCGTGGGTTGAAACCCACCTTACCTGCCGTCCTGTAACGTGGGTCTTGACCCACGCCCCTTTCAGGAGAAAGCCATGAAGCGCCCCGAACCGGTCCAGATCGTGAAACAGCGCCGCGATGCCGCCCTGCAAAGCCTTGTGCTTGGCGTGCCCTATATCCGGTTCCTGGGGATCGAATTTGACCGGCGCGGCGATGAGCTTACGGCGGTGCTGCCCTATGCGGACAAGCTGATCGGCAACCCGATGTTGCCTGCGCTGCATGGGGGTGTCACGGCGGCCTTTCTGGAAACCACGGCGATCATCGAACTTAGCTGGGCAATGCTGTGGGAGGATATGGAGGGCGCGCAGTCGGCGGATTTCCAGATCGACACCAAGCGCAAACCGCGCATGCCCAAAACCATCGACCTGACCGTGGATTACCTGCGCACGGGTCTGCCGCGCGATGCCTATGCCCGCGCCCGCGTCAACCGGTCCGGGCGCCGCTATGCCAGCGTCCACGTCGAAGCATGGCAGGACAATCGCACCCGCCTGTTTGCCCAGGCGACTGGTCATTTTCTGATGCCCGCGCGGGATGGCTGACGCTGCGCAACTGACCCACCGGCGCGTGCTCAATATTGCCGTGCCGATTGTGTTGTCCAACGCCACCGTACCGATCCTTGGGACAGTCGATACGGCCGTTGTCGGGCAAATGGGGCTGGCGGCACCAATCGGGGCCGTGGGCATCGGCGCAATCATTCTCACGGCGCTTTACTGGGTATTCGGGTTCCTGCGCATGGGCACGACCGGCTTTGCCAGTCAGGCGCTGGGCCGCGGCGATCTGGCCGAAGGGGCCGCGATCCTGTCGCGCGCGCTGGGCATTGCGCTTTTGGCGGGCCTTGCGATCATCGTGCTGCAACGCCCGCTGTTCTGGGTGTCTTTCCTTGTGTCACCCGCCAGCGCCGAGGTCGAGGGGCTAGCCCGCAGTTACATGGGCATCCGCGTCTGGTCGGCGCCCGCGCTGATTTCAATCTACGCGATCACCGGCTGGTTGATCGCCGCCGAACGCACCCGCGCGGTGCTGGTGATCCAGCTCTGGATGAACGGGCTGAATATCGTGCTGGATATATGGTTTGTTTTGGGGTTGAACTGGGGGGTCGAAGGGGTGGCACTGGCGACCTTGATCGCTGAATGGAGCGGGGCGGGCTTGGGCCTCTGGTTCTGCCGCGCGGCTTTTCAGTCACCGGCGTGGCGGGACTGGTCCCGCGTTACAGACCCCGCGAAACTGCGCCGTTTTGCACAGGTGAACAGCGATATCCTGCTGCGTTCGCTGATGTTGCAGGCGATTTTTGTAAGCTTCCTGTTCTTTGGTGCGCGCTTTGGCGATGTCACGCTGGCGGCCAATCACATCTTGCTGCTGTTCCTGAACATCACTGCCTATGCGATGGACGGACTGGCGTTTTCTGCCGAAACCCTTGTCGGGCAGGCATTGGGGGCAGGGCGGCGTGCAGCCCTGCGCCGCGCGGCCCTGTTGACCAGCATCTGGGGGTTTGGCGTGGGTGCCTTACTCGCAGCGGTCTTTGTGGTCGCGGGCGGGCAGATCATCGACATCATGACAACCGCGCCCGAGGTCCGCACGGTTGCGCGCGACTATCTGCCCTATATGGTCCTTGCGCCGATCCTTGGGGCGGCGGCGTGGATGCTCGACGGGATATTCATCGGCGCGACCCGCACGGCCGACATGCGCAACATGATGGCCGTATCGGCGGCGATCTATTTCGCCGCTGTTCTGGTGTTGATGCCCGTCATGGGCAATCACGGGCTTTGGGTCGGGTTTCTGGTCAGTTTCGTCGCGCGGGGGCTGACGCTGGGCTGGCGCTATCGGGCGCTTGAAGCATCTGTCGGGCGCTAAAGGATCGTCAGCACGTTTTCCGGCGGACGGCCCAAAGCAGCCCTTCCGTTGGCCAGCAGAATCGGGCGCTCGATCAGGATCGGATGCGCCGCCATCGCGGCCAGAAGGGCGGCATCATCTGCGTCTTTCAGCCCCAGTTCCTTATACACCGCTTCGCCCTTGCGGATCATCGCGCGTGGGCCGCCCAAAAGGGTGGCAACCTGTGTCAGTTCCGACAAGGTGGGCGCATCCTGCAAATATAGCCGCACATCGGGGTCTTGCGCGGCCAGCAGTGCCAAAGTCTGGCGCGATTTGCTGCACCGCGGGTTGTGCCAGAGGATCATAGCCATGCTCCCTTGTCCGTCCCCACTGCATCTGCGACATTTGCAAACCCGTCGCGCGCCAACAGGTCATCCAATCCCTGCGCGATATCATTGGCAAGGCTGATGCCACCATAAACCAGCGCCGTATAAAGCTGCACCGCAGATGCACCCGCACGGATTTTCGCATAGGCCTGCGCGGCGCTGCCAACCCCGCCAACCCCGATCAGGGGCAGGGTGGTCAGTGTCGAAAGCTGCGCCAGCACCTGCGTGGATTTTACAAACAACGGCTGGCCCGACAGCCCGCCCGCCTGATCGCGATGTGCGCTGGCAAGGCCGTCCCGCGACAAGGTGGTGTTGGTGGCAATGATGGCCGACAGGCCCGATGCGTTCGCCACTTCGGCAACTTCGGCCAGTTCATCGCCGTTCAGATCCGGCGCGATTTTCAGGAAGACCGGCACGCCCGCCGCATTGGCCGCCATCACCCCGTCCAGCAGGGCGGCGAGCGCGGCCTTGCCCTGCAAATCACGCAGCTTTTCGGTGTTGGGGCTGGATACATTCACAGTTGCGAAATCAACATGCGGGCCACAATGGGCCAGCACACGGGCGAAATCCGCCGCGCGGTCGGCGCTGTCCTTGTTCGCCCCGAGGTTCAGGCCGATCACGGCAGTGGCAGGGCGTTGCGCCAATCGCTGCGCAATCGGTTCCATCCCCGCGTTGTTGAACCCGAAACGGTTGATCGCCGCGCGGTCCTCGGTCAGGCGAAACAGGCGCGGTTTCGGGTTGCCTTCCTGCGGGCGCGGGGTGGCGGCACCGACCTCGAGGAACCCGAAACCGGTGCGGGCAAGGGCGTGCAGGGCAGTGGCGTTCTTGTCGAAACCGGCGGCAAGGCCCACGGGATTGGGCAGGGTCAGCCCGGCCAGTTCGGTGGCAAGGCGCTTTGACGTCACAGGCCCGCCGCGCGGTCCCAATCCGGAGTTCAGCGCGCGCAGCGCCAGCCCATGCGCGCGTTCGGGATCAAAGCTGCGCAGGGCGCGCAGCCCGATGTTTTCCAGAACCCTCATCCGAAATCTAACTGATGCTTGCCATCCACCAATGGCATCGGGCGCGCCCAGACCACTTCGGCCAGAGCAATGGGCCGAAAGATATGCGGGAACAGGGCGCCGCCGCGCGACACCTCCCATTTCAAGGCATCACCGAAATGATCTGCGTCCAATGCGGCCAGCACCAATCCATCCTGCCCCGCGAAATGCTTGTCCGCGGTTTCCTGCGCCTGTTGCGCGGTCGAGGTGTGAATATAGCCATCGGCCAGATCAATCGGCGCGCCGGTAAAGGTGCCCGACGCCTGCCATGCGGCCCATTGATCGGCCGTCAGAATTTTATAAATCAACATGGCAATCACATGCCGCCAACGCGCGCGCGGGTCAAGGTTGCAAAGCTGTAACAAAGCGACGTTACGCCATCCTCGTGCGAAGGCTTTGACTCTGCCCTGCGTTCTGGCCAAGCTACCGACATATCAATAAGGGGGTTCCACCTATGCTTGCTCGTATTTTCACATCCACCTGTGCTTTGGCGCTCACGGCGGGGGCGGCATCTGCCGACTACTCGCTGACGATTCTGCACACCAACGACTTTCACGCGCGCTTCGAGCCGATCAGCAAATACGATTCCGGCTGTTCCGCCGAGGACAATGAAGCCGGCGAATGTTTCGGCGGCACGGCGCGTCTGGTCACGGCCGTGGCCGAGGCCCGCGCGCGCACAAACAACGCGATTCTTGTGGATGGCGGCGACCAGTTTCAGGGCACGCTGTTCTATACCTATTACAAGGGCGCGATGGCGGCCGAATTCATGAACCAGCTTGGCTATGACGCGATGACCGTGGGCAACCACGAATTCGACGATGGCCCCGAAGTGCTGCGCGGCTTCATTGATACGGTCGATTTTCCGGTGCTGATGTCCAACGCCGACTTTTCCGGCGAGGAACTGCTGGCTGACACGCTGCTGAAATCCACCGTCATCGAACGGGGCGGTGAACAGATCGGGCTGATCGGCCTGACACCGCAAAACACCGATGAACTGGCCAGCCCCGGCCCCAACGTGATCTTTACCGATCCCAGCGGGGCCGTGCAGGCCGAGGTCGACAAACTGACCGAGGCAGGCGTGAACAAGATCATCGTGCTGTCCCACTCGGGCTATGGAGTTGACCAAACGGTTGCGGCCAACACCACTGGAGTTGACGTTATTGTCGGCGGGCATACCAACACCCTGCTGGGCGATATGGACGGCGCGGCTGGTGCCTATCCCACGATGGTCGGTGATACCGCGATCGTGCAGGCCTATGCCTACGGCAAGTTCCTTGGCGAGTTGAACGTCACTTTTGACGATGATGGTGTCATCACCGAAGCCAGCGGCCAGCCGCTGCTGATCGACGGCACCGTTGCCGAGGACGAGGCGGCAGTTGCACGCATCGCCGAACTGGCCGTGCCGCTGGACGAAATCCGCAACAAGGTTGTGGCGCAGGCCGGCGAAGCCATCGAAGGTGACCGCTCTGTGTGCCGCGCAATGGAATGCCCGATGGGCAACCTTGTGGCCGATGCCATGCTGGCCCGTGTGGCAGATCAGGGCATTCAGATCGCTTTTGCCAACTCGGGCGGTTTGCGCGCCAGCATCGACGCAGGCGAGGTGACGATGGGCGAAGTGCTGACCGTGCTGCCGTTCCAGAACACCCTGTCCACGTTCTTTATCAGCGGGCAGGACTTGCTGGATGCATTGGAAAACGGCGCCAGCCAGCACGAAGAAGGGTCGGGCCGCTTTCCGCAGGTGGCGGGCATGACCTTTGCGGTTGACCTGTCGATGGATCCGGGCAGCCGGATCAGCGATGTCATGGTTGGCGGTGCGCCGGTTGACCCTGCAGCGACTTATGGCGTTGTGTCCAACAACTTTGTGCGCAACGGCGGTGACGGCTATTCCATGTTCGTGGATGCCGACAACGTCTATGACTTTGGCCCTGATGTGGCGGACGTCGTTGCCGAATACATGGCCGCGCAGGGCGACTACATGCCTTATACCGATGGCCGTATCACGATGAAATAAAGGTCACAGTGACCGGTGAAAGGGCGTGCCAATGGCGCGCCCTTTTTCGTTGCGACTATGGTTTTGCAGCGCTTAGCGGTCTGTGCACCGCTGCAATTGGGTCACGCCCGTTGCGGTGCTGTCATACGTCAACCCGCCCTCGGTCAGTGTCAGCGTGACGCGGCGGTCCTCGGCGGGTTCGCCCTCGGCATTGCAGGAGGCAAGATCAAGGATGATCCCGACACCGTCTGTCAGCACCCCGGATATCGCGCATTTCGTTTCGCCGATCCCGATTTTGTCCGCCATCAGATCAACCTGCAATTCCTGACCCGCACAGGTGGTTCCAAGGGCATATGCCCCAAGAAAACTGGCGTCATAGATGTCTTGCGCGCCCTGGGCATGGGCAACACTGGCGCTAAGGCTAAGGGCGGCAATCAGGGGTGCTTTCATTGCGTTCTCCGGCGGTTTGGCTTTTGATACTAAGGGCCGCAATCGGGCGCAAATGCAAGTGGGAGGGCGAACATGTGCGGAAGAATGGCGACGACGCTGCCTCATGATGCGATGGCACAGATGTTCGCGGCAACCCCCGCCAACGATCTGCCGCCGGTGCCCAATTACAATGTCTGCCCCACGGTGCAGGTCGCAACCGTCACCGCCGACGAGGGGCTGCGCAGGTTGCGCCCCATGCGCTGGGGGTTCATCCCCCATTGGTATAAGAAACCCAATGACGGTCCGCTGTTGATCAACGCACGCGCCGAAACCATTGCCGAAAAGCCGGCCTTTCGCAGCGCTGCGCGCGAACGGCGCTGCCTGATCCCCGTCAGCGGCTTTTATGAATGGACCAAGACGCCCGATGACGCGCGCCTGCCGTGGTATATCACCCGCGCGGATGGTGCGCCGCTGGTCTTTGCGGGTGTCTGGCAGGACTGGGACAAGGGCGATGAACCGCTGACGACCTGCGCGATCGTGACAACGGGCGCGAATGAAACTATGGGGCAGGTGCATCACCGTATGCCGGTGATCCTGTCGCCTGATGACTGGCCTTTGTGGCTGGGCGAGGCAGGCAAGGGCGCGGCCAGGCTGATGGTGGCGGCGCCAGAAAATGCGCTTGTTTTTCATCGGGTTGATCCAGCGGTGAACTCCAACCGCGCCACCGGCCCCGACCTGATCGCGCCGATTTCCCACTAAGATGCTGCAATGCAGCGGAAAATCAGGTTTGACGATTCGGGAATGGCGAGATATGACACCGATGTCATGACACCGATGTCACAACCCCGCTACAAGGGGCAACCGGGGTCATAAGGGGGGATCGATGGCCACGATATATGATGTTGCCAAGGTGGCGAATGTGTCGCCCAAAACTGTCAGCCGCGTGCTGAATGGCGATGCCCCTGTCGGGGAAAAAACCCGCAAGGCCGTGCAGGCCGCGATCAAGCAACTTGGCTACGTGCCCTCGATTGCCGCGCGTGCGATGCGATCCAACAAATCGGGTCTTGTGGGGCTGATCACGGGTGCGATTTCGCTGTCACCGCAACAGACGGATACGGCGGGCTTGCCCGACTTGTTCATCGTTCAGGGTATCCAGAAGGCGCTTGAGGCAAGTGGCAAAACCTTGTTGATTTCCGATACAGGCGGGCGGATGGACCGGGTGCCGGGCCTGATGCGCACCTTCGAGGAACACCGCGTAGAGGGCATCATCTACGTGGCCGAGCACCACAAGAAGGTCGCGCTGCCACCGATGATGACCGACACAAAGCTGGTGCTGGCCAACTGCTATGATGACCGCGGCACGCCTGCCGTTTTGCCCAATGACTACGAAGGTCAAAAGATGCTGGTGCAGGCGCTGATCGCCAAGGGGCACCACCGTATCGCCTATATCAGCCTGAACGAAACCCTTGATGCAACGCGTTTGCGCACCGCCGGATATTGCGATGCCTTGCAAGATGCCGGGCTTGGGGTTGATCCGGCGCTGATCATTCCCGCCGATCTTGACAGCAGCGACATCGACGCCGAAGTGCAGTTGCTGTGGGACGCGATTGACCGGGTTTTGAAACTGGCCGATCGCCCCACGGTAATTTGTTTTGGCAATGACCGGATGGCGATGCGCGCCTACGGTATCTTGCGTTCGCGCGGGATATCCCTGCCCGACGAGCTTTCGGTGGCAGGCTATGACAACCATCGCCTGATCACGGAATCCCTTTATCCAACACTTACCTCTGTCGAGCTGCCCTATGCAGCCATGGGGGTGCGCGCGGCGCAGATTCTTGCGGCGCTTATCCGGGGCGAGGATGCCCCGTCAAACGAACCGCTGCTTGTCAGTGGTCCGCTGCACTGGGGCAACTCGGTGCTGACACGACCAACTCCAATTACGCAACTTTCATCACTCGGGAGGAATACGAGATGAAATATAATCCAATGATCGCAGCCGCAGTCGCGGCAACACTTGGCTGGGCAGGCGCTGCCGCAGCCCAGACCGAACTGACCATGTGGTACCATGGCGGTGGCAACCAGGTTGAAAGCGATATTATCAACCAGATCGTCGCTGATTTTAACGAAGCCAACGCTGATTATAACGTCACGCTCGAGTCCTTTCCACAGGGCAGCTACAACGATTCCATCGTTGCCGCCGCGCTCGCCGGAAACCTGCCTGACATCATCGACGTTGATGGCCCCGTCATGCCCAATTGGGCGTGGGCCGGATACATGCAGCCACTCAACATCGACGAAAGCGTGATTGCCGACTTCCTGCCCGGCACGATTGGCCGCTGGGACGGAGAGCTGTATTCGGTTGGTCTTTGGGATGCGGCTGTGTCGCTTTATGCACGCCAGTCCACGCTGGACGAACTTGGCCTGCGCACACCGACCCTTGATAATCCATGGTCGGGCGATGAATTCATGGCAGCCCTTGAAGCTGCCAAGGCATCGGGTCTTTGCGAATACGCATTCGACCCCGGCATGGCGTGGACAGGCGAATGGTATCCTTATGCCTTCAGCCCGTTCCTGCAGTCCTTTGGCGGCGACATCGTTGACCGTTCGACATACATGACAGCCGAAGGCGCCCTGAACGGCGATGAAGCCATCGCATTCGGCGAATGGTGGCAAAGCCTGTTCACCGAAGGTTACGCACCCGGCACGAGCCAGGACCCTGCCGACCGTGATACCGGTTTCATCGATGGCAAATATTGCTTCCAGTGGAACGGTAACTGGGCGGCTGTCGCAACCATGGACGGTGGCGTCGATGACGTTCTGTTCCTGCCCGCACCCGACTTTGGCAACGGATCCACAATCGGTGCCGGTTCCTGGCAGTTCGGTGTGTCCGGCACATCCGAAAACGCCGAAGGTGCAAATGCGTTTATCGAATTCGCGTTGCAGGACAAGTATCTGGCGGCCTTCTCGGATGGCATTGGCCTGATCCCGTCCACAACAGGCGCAGCTGCGATGACAACCAACTACGCCGAAGGTGGCCCGCTGAACGTCTACTTCGCGCTGAGCGCGGAACAGGCGCTCGTGCGGCCGGTTTCGCCCGGTTACGTGGTTGCGGCCAAGGTGTTTGAAAAGGCACTGGCCGATATCGCCAATGGCGCAGACGTAGCTGACACGCTGGACGCGGCCGTCGATGAAATCGACACCGACATCGAACGCAACAGCGGTTACGGCCACAACTAGGCCTCTCCCACGGCGTCCCGGTTCATGGCCGGGGCGCCGACTTCTTGACCAAGACCAAACCTGGTTTCACGGAATTCGCTGGCGAAGGGCTGCACCCGATGGCTTCCAAACTCACCACATCGAACAAGGCAGGCTGGGCCTTTGCGTTACCGGGGTTCGCCCTGATCGCGACCTTTATCGTCATGCCGTTCTTCTTTGCCTTTGGGTTGTCGCTGACCAACCAGCGCCTGATTTCGCCCAACCCGACTGAATATGTCGGCCTTGCCAATTACCGGAACCTGCTGTCGATCACGGTGATCACCATTGAACCAGAACGCGACGGCGCGGGCACGATCCTGCGCGATAGCGATGGCCAGATTGAATACCCGCGCGTGCGCACAATCACCCGCAACAACCCCGAAGCGCCGCAGTATCAAGGGATGCGCGAATGGTTCCGCTGGCACAGCGGTGACAACGCCAAAGTGGTGATCGCCAAGGACGTGGTGTTCTGGATCGCCCTGACGAATACGCTGATGTTTGTGCTGGTGGTGGCACCGGTGCAGGGCGGCCTTGCACTGGGCCTTGCCCTGCTGATCAACCAGCGCCTGCGCGGCATCAACATCTACCGCGCGATCTATTTCATGCCCGTTGTGGTTTCCATCGTCGTTGTCTCACTGCTGTGGCGGTTCATTTACGATGGCAACGACGGCTTGTTGAACAATCTTTTAAGCGGGATCACCTTTGGCGCTTTTGAAGGGCGCGACTGGCTGGGTTCACCCGATACCGCACTTGGTGCGATCATGGCGATGTCGATCTGGCAGGCCGTCGGGTTTCACATGGTGATCTGGCTGTCAGGGCTGCAGACTATCAGCCCGACCCTTTACGAGGCCGCCGAGATTGAAGGGTCAAGCAAATGGCAGACCTTCCGCTATGTCACTTGGCCCGGGCTGCGCAACACCGCCGTGCTGGTGCTGATCGTGATCACCATGCAGGCCTTTGCCCTGTTCGCGCAGATCGACGTGATGACCAACGGTGGACCGCTTGATAGCACGCAAACGGTCGTCTTTCAGGCCGTCGAACGCGGCTATGGCAAGCAGGACATTTCCGGCGGGTCCACCATTAGCGTGATCCTGTTCCTGATCGTTCTGACAATTTCGCTGATCCAGCGATACCTCACGAGGGAGCGGTAAAATGGCGACCGTCAATGCAGACAATCGCGGCTTGCGACTGGCCGTGCGCTATGGGGTTCTGACCCTGATCGCGCTGATCTTTATCTTCCCGCTGGTGTTCATGGTGGTGTCGAGCCTCAAGCCCGATTTCCAGCTATTGTCCGACACCGGCAGCCTGCGCGCTTTCCTGCCCGTGGGGGATGTCAGTTTTAACAACTACGCGGCGGCCTTTGATCGCGCGCCGGTGGCCTTGTTCGTGTTCAACTCGGTTTTCGTGACGGGGGCAACGGTGCTGCTGTCGCTGTTCTTGTGTTCGCTCTGTGCGTTTTCATTCGTGTTTCTGGAGTGGAAAGGGCGCGGCGTGCTGCTGTCGATCATCCTTGCTACGCTGATCATCCCGTTTGAAACCATCGCCATTCCGCTGTTGCTGATCGTGTCCAAACTGCCCTGGATCGGGCTTGAGGGGTTCGAGATCGGCTGGCTTAACTCTTACCGCGTGCAGATCATTCCGTGGATCGCCGACGGGCTGACGATCTTTTTGTTCGTGCAATATTTCCGCGATCTGCCAAACGAATTGATCGAGGCAAGCCGCGTCGAAGGTGCAAGCTGGTGGCAGATTTATCGCCGCGTTGTCATGCCCCTTGCCGGCCCTGTGCTGGCGACGGCGGCGATCCTCAAGTTTCTGGTGATGTATAACCAATACCTCTGGCCCCTGATCGTGGTGCAACAAGAAGAGTTCCGCCCGGTCATGGTTGGCCTCGGCTACTACTTCCAACTTAACCCTGCTTGGGGTGAAATCATGGCCTATCTGACCGTCATCACGGTGCCGGTTCTGGCCTTCTATCTGATACTGCAACGCGCGTTTATCGCGTCGATTGCCTCAACCGGCGTGAAAGGCTGAACGATGGTCCTCGCACTTGATAAACACTTTGTCTGGGACAGCTGGTATGTCCGCGATGACGACCTGTGGCATGGATATTTCCTCAAGGCGCCGCGCGCGATTGGCGATCCAGACCTGCGCCACTTCAACGTCAGCTATGGTCATGCGACCAGCACCGACCTGACAAACTGGACCCATCTGGGTGAATGCTTCCGCCCGTCAGAAGGACCCGCGTGGGATGATTATACCACTTGGACCGGATCGGTTGTGCGTGGCGATGATGACCAGTGGCACCTTTATTATACAGGCGCATGCAAGGCCGAAGATGGCATGTATCAGCGCATCGGCCACGCGGTGTCCCACGATCTGCACAACTGGAAGCGGGTCGGCAATGGCCTGATCCTCGATCTTGAGGGGCCGAACGCACACCATTACGAAGTGCGCATGGAAGACAGCCTGTGGCACGACCGTGCCATGCGCGACCCTTGGGTCATGCGCGACCCTGACGGCGATGGCTGGCTGATGTTTTTCACTGCCCGCACTGCCGGGATCGAAGAACCCAACGCAGGTGGTAATATCGGCTTTGCGACCTCGCCCGACGGTTTCGAGTGGACGCTGCGACCCCCTGTTTTCACTGGTGGATATGGCCAGCTTGAAGTGCCTCAGGTGTTCGAAGTGGATGGCCAATGGTATTGCCTGTTCTGCACCGCAGCCGAGCATTTCTCGAAAGATCAGGCCGCTGCGACCACGGGCGGACCTGTTACTGGTAACCACTACCTGATCGGCGACAGCCCGCGCGGCCCTTGGCGGATCGCACCTGAATTCCTTGACGGGGCATTGCCGCCACGCCGCTATGCCGCGCGGATCGTGGATACGGGCGATGGCCTTGTGATCCTTGGATTTGCGGACCGCCCCGACGGCGGTGACTTTGTCGGCCACGTGATGGACCCCGAACCAATCATCATCGATGACAATGGCTTGCTGCACGTGCAGGCCCTTTCCAAAGCAGCGGAGTAGCGAATAATGGCAACGGTAAAACTACGTGACCTTCGCAAAAGCTATGGCAAGGTCGAAGTCATCAAAGGCGTCGATATTGATGTGGCTGACGGTGAATTTGTCGTCTTTGTCGGCCCCTCGGGCTGCGGCAAATCCACGCTTTTGCGGATGATCGCCGGGCTTGAGGATATCACCAGCGGCACGCTGGAAATTGATGGCAAGGTCGTCAACGATATTGAACCCAAAGATCGCGGCATCGCCATGGTGTTCCAGACCTATGCGATTTTCCCGCATATGACCGTGCGCGAAAACGTGGCCTTTGGCCTGACAGTCAACAAGATCGACAAGGAAACCAAAGACGCCAAAGTCGCCGAAGCCGCACGCATTTTGCAGATGGAACATCTGATGGACCGCCGCCCTTCGGAACTGTCAGGCGGGCAGCGCCAGCGCGTCGCCATTGGCCGCGCAATTGTGCGTGATCCGTCGGTGTTCCTGTTTGACGAACCCCTGTCCAACCTTGATGCGGCCCTGCGCATGGACATGCGGATGGAGATCGGCAAGCTGCACCAGGACCTTGGTGCATCCATGATTTACGTCACCCACGATCAGGTTGAAGCCATGACACTGGCCGACAAGATCGTCGTGCTGAAGGACGGATTGGTGATGCAGGTCGGCGCGCCGATGGAGCTTTATCACGAGCCGGCGAACCTGTTTGTTGCGGGCTTCCTTGGCGCGCCGTCGATGAATTTCATGGTCGTTGATGTCTTGGACGTCGATGCGCAGACGGTCACGATTTCCAGCCCGTCGTTGGAAACGATTTCCGTGCCGCGGCGGGGGCGTGATTTTACCAAGGGCGACAAGGCGACACTGGGCATTCGCCCGCAGTATCTGGTGCCAGTGAACGGTGATACGGGGATGTTGCACGGGCAGGTTGCCATTACCGAACGTCTGGGCGCAGAAACTGTTGTCGACATTACTCTGCGCGAAGGGTCCAAGATCATTGCGGCCATCGGCGAGGACCGGGTGATGGAAAACGGCGCCGAAATCAGCCTGAATTTTGATCCCGCGCAGGCGCATCTTTTCAACGAAATGGAATGACCCGCCCCGTTGTGATCCTTGATGCCCATTGGCGTCAGGTTGGCGAGCTGTTCAGCGACAGCGATCTGCGCCGTCTGCATGATATGGCCGAGGTAATCTGGGGCAGGGACGAACCCATTCCTGCGGATGTCCTGCGCGATGGTCTGGCGCGCGCGCATGTGCTGATCGCGGCAAGCCCCTGCGTTGATCAGGCGACACTTGATGCGGCGCCCCACCTGCGCATGGTGATCGAGGTGTCGGGCGCGTTTCCCGACACAATCGACTATGCCGCCTGTGCCGCGCGCGGGGTCGAGGTGCTGTCCTGTGCCCCCGGTTTCCGCCAGTCGGTCGCGGAAATGACCTTGGCGATGGTGCTGGCGGGTGCGCGCGGCTTGGTTGCCGAACACGAAGGGTTTCGCACTGGCCGCGAAAGCTGGCTGGCGGACAATGACGCGACCGATTTCACCCTGTTTGGCGCAAGTGTCGGCTTTGTCGGGTACGGGTCAATCGCCCGTCTTACCCATGATCTGATGCGCCCATTCGCGCCCCAAGTGACCGCATGCGATCCGTGGTTGCCGGCAGATATTGCCAATGCGGCGGGGGTCGACCTTGTGTCGCTGGATGATTTGATGGCGCACAGCCGCTGCGTGATCGTTGCCGCGGCACCCAGCCATGAAAACAAAGGGCTGATCGGCGCGTCCGAAATCGCCCGGATGCCCAAGGGTGCGCTGTTGGTTCTGATCAGTCGCGCGCATCTGGTGGATTTCGACGCGGTGCTGGCGGCCACGCAGGGGGGGCATATCCGTGCCGCGATTGATGTCTTTCCAAGCGAACCTGTGGCGGCTGACCACCCGATGCGCGACAACCCCAACCTGATCCTGTCGCCCCATCGGGCAGCGGCGGTGGCGGGTGGGCGCCAGTTGATCGGGCAGTTGATCCTGTCAGACCTTGCGGCGTTGATTGATGGCAAGCCCCCCGCCGCATTGCAGCGCGCGAAGGGCAGCAATGTCACCGCCCTTGCAGGCGTTGGTGACGCAACCCAAGTCGCCGATATGGCCAGCCAGCGCTAGGCGTTATTTCCCGCGTTTGGGGTAGGCACCGCCGCCTTTGGGCGCACCCTTGCCCTTTGCAGCGCGCGGCTTGCCGGGTTTTCCGCCCTTGGGCTTGCTGCCCGGCGGCGTAAAGCGCTTGGATGGATCGCTTGCGCCTTCAAAGCTGCGTTTGGCGGGGGCAGCATCAGCACGCGGCGCGCCCTTCGCGGCTGGTTTGCCACCGAATTTCCCCTCGGATTTACTGCCGAACTTACCCTTAGGCTTGCCCTCGTAGCTCCCCTTTGGCTTGCCCGAAGGCTTTCCGGATTTCCCGTCATAGTCGCGCTTGGGTTTATCACCGGGTTTGCCACGCGGTTTATCGGCAGGCTTGCCCGCACCCGCAGGCTTGTCACCTTTGGGTTTCCAATCGGCCAAGGCATCGCCGTGGTCTTTCTTGGGCGCGCGCGCGGGCTTGGCGCGCGGTGCGGCGTCCGTATCACGCGGCTTGTAGGCTGGCTTGCCGCCACCCTTGCGCGGTGGTGGGCCGGACAGCACCGGTGCTTTGTCAAGCTGCGTGATCAACGTGCCCGCCTCAAGCTCCATACCGTTGCCGACACGGGCCAGAAACCCGTCAACGCTGGTTTTCAAGATTTCAACGTAGGACTGGTCTTGCTGGATGCGGATCGCGCCGATGTCGTCCTTGCTGATCCCGCCGGCCTTGCACAGCAGCGGCAACAGCCAGCGCGCTTCGGCGTTCTTGTCGCGGCCCACATTGACCGAGAACCAGACCGAGGGGCCAAATTCCGAACGCGGGCGCGGCTTGGCGGCGTCTTCGACATTGCCCAGTTCTTCGGGGGCGGATTGGCGTTCACGGTGCAGGCGCAGGAAGGCGGCGGCCAGCTGGGACGCGCTGAACTCGGAGGCCAGTTTGGCCACAAATTCCTGATCGTCCTCGCCCACGGGCTCATCCCATGGTGTGTTGACCAACAGGCGTTCTTCGTCGCGTGCCAGCACTTCGGCAGCCGAAGGCGGTGCACCCCATTCGGCCGTGAGTTTCGCGAACCGTAGCAGGCGTTCAGCCTTGCCGCGCATTTTGACGGGCACAATCAGCGCCGAGGTGCCTTTGGCTCCCGCGCGCCCCGTGCGGCCCGACCGGTGCAACAAGGTGTCGGAATTGTTGGGCAGTTCGGCATGGACCACCAGTTCCAGACCCGGCAGGTCAATCCCGCGCGCCGCAACATCAGTGGCCACACACACCCGCGCGCGCCCGTCGCGCATGGCTTGCAGGGCGTGGGTGCGTTCATTCTGGGTCAACTCGCCCGACAGGGCCACAACGCTGAACCCGCGATTTGAAAAGCGGCTGGTCAGACGGGCGACCATGGCGCGGGTATTGCAAAAGACGATGGCGTTGCGCGCATCGTAATAGCGCAACACGTTGATGATGGCGTTTTCAGCATCACGCGGGGCCACGGGCATGGCCTTGTATTCGATATCGGCGTGCTGGCTGGTTTCGCTGACGGTCGTGACACGCACAGCGTCGCGCTGGAAACTTTTTGCCAGTTTGGCGATGGCGGCAGGCACTGTGGCGGAAAACATCAGGGTGCGGCGGGTCTCGGGCAATTCGCTGAGGATAAACTCAAGGTCCTCGCGGAATCCCAGATCAAGCATTTCATCCGCTTCGTCCAGGACCACCGCGCGCAGTGACCCCATGTCGATCGAGCCGCGCTTGATATGGTCGACCAAACGGCCCGGCGTGGCGACAACAACATGCGCGCCGCGTTCAAGGGCGCGCCGTTCGTCGCGCATATCCATGCCACCAACACACGAGGCAATCACAGCGCCCGCTGCGCGATAAAGCCACTGGAATTCCCGTTTTACCTGCAAGGCCAGTTCGCGCGTGGGGGCGATGACCAGCGCAAGCGGTGCGCCCGCGGCGTCAAATGTATCGCCATCCCCAAGCAGCGTTGGTGCAATCGCAAGGCCAAAGCCCACGGTTTTACCCGATCCGGTTTGGGCGGACACCAGCAAATCGGCCGCACCCAGTTCGGGCGCAGTCACCGCCTCTTGGACGGGGGTCAGGGTGTGGTAGCCTTGGGTCTCGAGGGCGGCGGCGATGGTCTGTTTCACGGGCGGCTTCTTTCAGGATCAAAGGCCTGCCAATAAGGGCCGCGCGCGCGAATGTATATGGGCAATTGCGCATAACTGCCCTGCATTTCGGGTTAACCGCGCACGCGGGCCATGTGCGGATCATATTGTGCCGGATCGACAATCACCGCCGGCACCATCTGCCCCAGACGGTCAATGTCAAAGGTAGCGCCGACCTGCGCAAGGCCGGCATCGACAAAGGCGTAGGCAAGGTTCTTTTGCACCCGATGGCCATAGCCACCCGATGTCACCGTGCCAATAACCCCCTCCCCATGCATGACCGACGCGCCACCATGCGCAGGGGCGCTGTCATCAGTAAGGTGCAGCGTGACAAGCTGTTTGGTAGGCTCGGCGGCGACACGTTTTTCCAATGCGGCCTTGCCGATAAAATCAGGTTTGACCATATCAACGAAGCGTGACAGGCCCGTTTCAAACGGATCAAATTCGGTCAGGATGTCCGCTTTCCAGTGCAAATAGCCTTTTTCAAGCCGCATTGATTCCACTGCATGCGCCCCGAACAGGCGCAGCCCTTGGGCCAGCCCCGCGTCGCGCAATGCAAGATAGGCCGCATAAAGCGATGCATTGGGAACGTGGATTTCATAGGCAAGTTCACCCGAAAAGCTGACCGACATGACGGTTGCAGGGGCGTATCCGATGAAACATTCGCGCACCGACAGCCACGGGAAACCGGCCGCCGACCAATCAGCGCGGCTGACCGCCTGCATCACTGCACGCGCCTTTGGTCCTGCCAGCACAAGGATTGTTTGATCATTGGTCAGCGAGGCGATCTGCACGTCCTCATCCGCGCCAACATGGCTTTGCAACCAGTCCATATCGTGGAACTCTGACGCTGCGGCAGAACCATACCAAATCCGTTCGGGACCACGATCCGAGGCGGGGAGATTGGCCACGGTCGCCTCGCCCTTCAGCATACCGTGGTGGTTCAAAAGATACCCAAGCCCCACACGGCCCGGTTTGGCGGTGACGCGGCCACAGAACATCCGGTCAAGGAAAGTGCGCGCATCCGAACCCGTGATTTCAAACCGGTTGAACCCGTTCACTTCGCACAGGCCAACGGCGTCTTGCACGGCGGCGACCTCGGCGGCGACCACCGGAAAGCTTTCATCAAAATGGAAGCCGTGGGTGACGTGAAAATCAGGGGTCGGTTTGAAAAACTCGGCCCGCTCCCAACCGTTCACGACCGTGAATTCGGCGCCTTCAGCGGCCAGAACAGGGGTCAGCGCGGTTGTCTTGGCCATCCGGCCTGCGGGGCGGTGCTCATTCGGGAAATGGAAGCGGAACTCGTTCTGGTAGTCCTCGATCGCCTTGAGCGCGGTCAGCTCGACATTCGTGTGGCCGGTAAAGCGGCGCGGATCAATGCACCACGTGTCATAGCAGGCCTCGCCATGCACGATCTGCTGGGCCAGCATCCAGCCATGCCCACCGCCTTCGCCAAGTCCGGCGCGCAAGCCGATGATACAGAACGCATTGCGTTTGCCGGGGACAGGGCCGACCAGCGGCGCACCGTCAATCGTATAGGTGATCGGGCCGTTGACGATGGTCTTGATCCCGACCTCGGTCAGGGCGGGCATGCGTTCAAACGCCCCTTCCAGAACATCTGTGATCCGGTCCAGATCATCGGGGCACAAGGCGTTGACGAAATGCGGGTCGATCCCGTCCATGCCCCATGTTTTGCAGTCTTGTTCATAAAAGCCGACCAACAGGCCGTTCTTTTCCTGACGGCAGTAGTAATCGCTGATCGGGCAGCGCAGCAACGGCATCCGGTGGCCTGCCTCGGCAATTGCCGGAATGTCCTCGGTCACGAAATACTGATGTTCCATCGACGTGACAGGGTGATGCACACCCATCATCGCGCCAACCTCGTTCACGCGGTAGCCGCAGGCGTTCACGACGATTTCGCAGGTGATATCGCCCTGATCGGTGTGGACGGTCCAGCTGTCGTCCTTGTGCTGCGTCAGGCCCGTCACGGGGGTGTTGCGGTAAACTTCGGCCCCGGCCTTGCGTGCGCGGCGTGCCAGCGCCTGACACAAGGACGCCGGATCAATATCGCCGTCATTGCCATCCCACAGGCCGCCGACCAGATTATCGGTCGAAATCAGCGGATGGCGGCGGGCGCATTCCTTGGCGTCGATCACTTCAAATGCGACACCCATGCCGCGCGCCATCGAGGCAAAGTGGCGATAGCCGTCCATCTGCGCCTGCGTATTGGCAAGGCGAATGCCGCCATCACCGTGGTTATATTGCACAGGATAATCCGCATCGTCGCGCAACTCTTTGTAAAGGTTTATGGAATGGGTTTTCAGGCCAACCATCGTCTGGTTCATGCCAAAGTTCGTCACCTGCGCCGCCGAATGCCATGTTGTGCCTGATGTGAGTTCGTTGCGTTCAAGCAAGACCACATCGCTCCACCCCTCTTGGGTGAGGTGATAAAGCGTGGAACATCCGGCGATGCCCCCACCAATAACAACGACGCGGGTGTGCGATTTCATGATGTTCCCTTTCAATCCTGCGCGATACTGCCTGAAAAAGCGGCCCTGTGGTCAATGACAACTGCATTATCCGGCCAATTGAAATACAACTTCCATGAAATCGGGAATTGTATGAAAGGCATTGCAATGGAAACAACCGCGCCGTTCCCATTGTGGCAGGACGAAAACAGGGGCCAGGGATGCAAACGCAGGACAAGCCGCGCCGCAAGGGCCGTAAGGCCAAAGTGACGGCACGCGCCGCCCCGCCCACCACCAACCCCGCGCCGCCCGGCCAGATTGGTGGTGCCTATCGCCCGCTTGGCGACGCCGACCTGCAACAGATTTTTGCCACCGCCCTGCGCCTGCTGGCCGAACTGGGGATGGGCGAAGTGCCCGACAGGCTTTGGGCCGATCTGACCGCAGCCGGGGCAGTTGATCTGGGCAACGCGCGCCTTGGCTTTCCCGAAATGCTGGTCAAACGGGCCATCAGCCACGCGGCCAAGACATTCACCCTGCACGGGCGCGATCCGGCCCGCGACATTCACGTTGGCGGCGACCGCGTCTATTTCGGAACGGGCGGCGCGGCGGTCAACACGCTTGATCTGGAAAGCGGCCTATACCGCCCCTCGACCTTGCAGGACCTGCACGATTTCACGCGCCTTCAGGACACGCTTGATAATGTGGCGTGGTTCACGCGCTGCTGCATCGCCACCGATGTCCCTGATACCTATGATCTAGACGTCAACACGGCCTACGCCCTGATGCGCAACACGACCAAACCTGTGGCCACGGCCTTTACGCTGGCGCAACATGTTGCACCGATCGTAAAGATGTTTGATATCGCGGGCGGCGGAGCAGGGAGTTTTGCCAAACGCCCCTTTGTGAAGGCACACATCAGCCCCGTGATTTCGCCCATGCGATTTGGCGAGGACGCGGTAGATGTGGTTTATGAATGCATCGCCCACAACATCCCGATGTCCTGCATCACGGCCGCGCAGGCGGGCGCGACGGCCCCGGCGACCTTGGCAGGTTTTCTTGCGCAGTCCTTGGCCGAAACGCTGGCCAGCCTTGTGATGGTCAACGTGATTTCACCGGGATTTCCGATGGTGTTTTCCAACTGGCCGCTGGTGATTGACCTGCGCAGCGGGGCATTTGCGGGCGGGGGCGGTGAAACGACCCTGCTCAACGCCGCCTCGGCGCAGCTGTCCAACTGGTTGGGGCTGCCTTCGGGTGTGGCCTGTTCAATGACCGACGCCAAGGCGATTGACGCGCAATACGGCGTCGAAAAGGGCATGACCAGCCTTGCCGCCGCCCTTGCGGGGGGCAATCTGATCTATGAAAGCTCGGGGATGACGGCGGCCCTTTTGGGCGCAAGTTTCGAGGCCTTCATTCTGGAAGACGAGATGCACGCCATGACGTACCGCGCCCTGCGCGGGGTCGAGGTAACGACTGAAAACCTTGGCTTTGACACGATCTGTGCGGCGGTGCTGGGCGAAGGGCATTTTCTGGGGTCAAACGCGACATATCAGGCGATGGAGCGCGATTATCACTACCCCAAACTCGCCGACCGTGCGCAGCCGCGCGCCTGGGCCGAGGACGGCGCTTTGGATGCTTGGGTGCGTGCGAAGAAACGTGCGCGTGCGGTGCTGGCAACCCACCACCCGATCTATCTGACACCCGCGCAAGATGGCGAAATCCGCGCGGCGTTCAACATTATCGGCTAGTCCGTGATCAACCGATACCCGTCAACCAGCCAAGGATGCGCCTCGGTCACGGGACCGATGGATTGGGTGGCCAACTGGCTGCGCAGGGCCGTGCCGATGGTCTGGGCGATATCGGTCAGATGCGGCGCAGCGACGAACATCGAAATTGTGCGCGCAAAGCCCTTGCGTGGAAATGCGATCAACCGCACGCGCCCGTGAAACTGCTTGCTGCGGGCAAAGTTGCTGGGGGTCGTGATTGCCCAGCCGCTGTTTTGCGCAACCAGCGCCAGAATCGACGCGGTGCTGTCAAACTCGAACTGGTTGGGCAGTTTGATGCCAAGGCGGGTCAGTTGTGCCTCGATCTGCCCGCCCATGATCTGCCCACGCATATACCGCAGGAAGGGCAGGCCGGAACGTCCCGTGATCAGATCCTCGCCGTTGCCTGCAAAAGCGGCCGGCACAGCCAGAACGAACGGATCGCGCAATACAGGGTACTCGGCCACATCCGGCAGGGGGGATTGGGGCTGCGTTGCGACCGCGATATCAAGCTCGCGATTGCGCAACAGGCTAAGGATGTCATGGCTTGTGCGGGTGTAATGGGTGAACCGGCAGTTGGGTAGCGTTTGCGTCAGCAGCCGCGTCACCGCGGGCCCCACATCATCTTCAAAGTCGTCGATCATCGCGAAACGCAAGTGCCGCAGCGCATCGGGAACGATCGACTCCAGATCGCCCCTGGCCTGATCAAGCAGCTTCAACACCTCCTCGACGTGACGCAAATAGATCGCGCCCTGCGGGGTCAAAACCATCGGGCGGCAGGTGTGATCCATCAATCCCGCGCCAAGGTGCTTTTCCAGCGATTGCAACTGATGTGACACGGTGCTGACCGATTGCTGTGTTTGTGCCGCCGCCGCCTGCACCGATCCCGATTGCGCAATCGCACGAAACGTCGAAAGCCACTTGAGGGAGGGATGCGCGCCGGTCATGGACCAACTTATGAACGGGGCGTGCCACTTGAACAGCGAAAACCGCTGGCGCACGCCAGCAATCCCGAAAACTGTCTATTTTGCGCCGCACAAAATTTTACCTTTTGATAAAATTTCGTTCTGTGGCACCATCAAGGTGAATCTGATGGACGGAGCTGACATGAACAGTGCATTTACCCCCGGCGTCGTGCCCGCGCGTTTGAACGCAGAGGAACTGGCACAGAACTTTGACGATCTTCACGCGCCGCTGCGCGCCCACGAGGCCGCGGTCGCTGCAGATCGCTGCTATTTTTGCCATGATGCGCCCTGCGTCACGGCCTGTCCGACCGATATTGATATCCCGCTGTTCATTCGACAGATCAGCACCGGCACCCCCGAAGCGGCGGCCAAGACGATCTTTGACATGAACATTCTGGGCGGCATGTGCGCGCGGGTGTGCCCGACCGAAGACCTGTGCGAGCAGGCCTGCGTGCGTGAAATGGCCGAAGGAAAACCGGTTGAAATCGGGCGGCTCCAGCGGTTCGCAACCGATACGTTGATGGACAGGAACAGCCACCCTTATGCCCGCGCCAAGGCGACGGGCAAACGTGTCGCCGTGGTCGGTGCCGGGCCCGCCGGTCTTGCGAATGCGCACCGTCTGGCGATGCTTGGCCACGAGGTCGTGATTTATGACGCACGACCCAAGGCGGGCGGTCTGAATGAATACGGGATCGCTGCATATAAATCGACGGATGATTTCGCGGCCAGGGAAGTTGACTGGCTGATGTCCATCGGCGGTATCACACTGGAAACGGGTCAGGCGCTTGGTGACGGGTTGAGCCTTGACGGGCTGGCAGACGAATTTGACGCCGTGTTCCTTGCGGTCGGTCTGGGTGGCGTCAATGCCTTGGGGATCACAGGGGATGACAAAGACGGTGTTGCGGATGCCGTCAGTTTCATCGCCGACCTGCGACAGGCCAGCGATCTGGCCAAACTGCCCGTCGGGCGCAATGTGGTCGTCATTGGTGGCGGGATGACAGCCGTTGATGCGGCCGTGCAGTCGAAACTGCTGGGTGCGGACAACGTGACGATCGCCTATCGCCGTGGCCGCGACGCCATGAGTGCCAGCCGCTACGAGCAAGACCTTGCAGCGTCCCACGGCGTGAAACTGCTGTTCAATGTGCAGCCCAAGGTGGTTCACGGCAACGGTGCAGTTGCCGAGATCGAGCTGGAATACACGGCGACCGACAAAGGTAAATTGACGGGCACCGGAGAGGTGATCCGCCTGCCCGCCGATCAGGTTTACCGCGCGATCGGGCAGACACTTGTTACTGACGCGGGCCTGAAACTGGACGGGCGCAAGATTGCCGTCACAGGCGCGGGCCGCACCAGCCGCGCAGGCGTTTGGGCTGGCGGCGATTGCGCCGCGGGCGGGGATGACCTGACCGTTACTGCGGTCGCCCAAGGCCGCGACGCGGCGATGGATATTCATGACGTGCTGATGCGCTGAACCTCACGCTCCGGACACGATCCGGGGCCTCGTCTTTCACGAGATCCCGGTCAGGCCCGGGATACGGACAAAAGGAAATCGACAATGGCTGATCTGACAACTGATTTTCTGGGTATAAAAAGCCCCAACCCGTTCTGGCTGGCCTCGGCCCCGCCGACGGACAAGGAATACAACGTGCGCCGCGCCTTCGAGGCAGGCTGGGGCGGCGTTGTCTGGAAAACCCTGGGCGCCGAAGGACCGCCGGTCGTTAATGTCAACGGCCCGCGCTATGGTGTAGTTTATGGCGCAGACCGGCGGGTGCTGGGCCTGAACAACATCGAACTGATCACGGATCGCGACCTTTTCACCAACCTTGAGGAAATAAAGCGGGTCAAGGCCGACTACCCCGATCGCGCCATTGTGGTGTCGATCATGGTGCCCTGCGAAGAACAGGCGTGGAAAGATATCCTGCCGCTGGTCGAAGACACTGGCGCAGACGGGATCGAGCTGAACTTTGGCTGCCCGCATGGGATGTCCGAACGGGGCATGGGCGCGGCTGTCGGACAGGTGCCCGAATACATCGAAATGGTCACCCGCTGGTGCAAGCAGTATTACTCCAAGCCCGTGATCGTGAAACTGACGCCCAACATCACCGACGTGCGTAAACCAGCGGCGGCGGCGAAACGGGGTGGGGCCGATGCGGTCAGCCTGATCAACACGATCAATTCGATCACATCCGTGAACCTTGATACGATGTCACCCGAACCCAGCATCGACGGCAAGGGCACGCACGGCGGCTATTGCGGCCCGGCCGTGAAACCCATCGCCATGTCCATGGTCAGCGAAATCGCCCGTGCCGAAGAAACCGCCGGCCTGCCGATATCGGGCATTGGCGGCATCACCACTTGGCGCGATGCGGCAGAGTATATCACCCTTGGCTGCGGCAATGTGCAGGTCTGCACGGCGGCGATGACCTATGGCTTCAAGATCGTGCAGGAAATGATCAGCGGCCTGTCACAGTGGATGGATGAAAAGGGCCACACAAGCATCGCCGATTTCATGGGCGCGGCTGTCCCCAACACCACCGATTGGCAATACCTGAACCTGAATTATGTCGCCAAGGCCAGGATTGATCAGGACGCCTGCATTGCTTGCGGGCGCTGCTATGCAGCCTGCGAGGATACATCCCACCAAGCCATTTCGATGTCGCCCGACCGTGTGTTCGAGGTGATCGACGCGGAATGCGTGGCTTGCAACCTTTGCGTCGATGTCTGCCCCGTCGAAGACTGCATCACCCTTGAACCGCTGGCCCCCGGCACGGTCGATCCGCGCACGGGCAAGGTCGTGGAAAAGGACTATGCCAACTGGACAACACACCCGAATAATCCGGGCGCTGTGGCGGCCGAATAGCTAGACCGACAGCAGACGGCGCAGGGTGTCTTCGATGTGATGCTCTGCGCCGATCAACGGATCGGTGTCGCCCATGATCGCACGCACCTGCACGTCAAAGTCGGCGTAATGCTGGGTCATTGACCAGATCGAAAACACCAGATGATAGGGATCGACCGGGCGGATGCGCCCCATGTCTATCCAGCCCTCTATGACATGCGCCAGTTCGGTGACGGCGCGGCGCAATTCGCCGTGCAACACATCGCTGATCTGCGGCGCGCCCTGCAGGATTTCGTTGGCAAATAGACGACTTTCGCGCGGGAAGTTCTGGCTCATCTTCAGCTTGAGCTTTGCGTAGTTCAGAATTTCCCCGACCGGATCACCAGCCGGATCAATTGCGTAAACTGGCTCCATCCAGTTCTCAAGAAGCTGGGCCAAAAGTGTCTTGTAGATCGCGTCTTTGGACGAAAAATAGTAAAGCAGGTTCGGCTTGGACAGGCCTGCGACCTCGGCGATCATATCCAGCGTTGATCCGCGAAATCCGTATTGCGAAAACACCTGTAACCCGGCCGCAAGAATCGTGGCCTGGTTCTTTTTCTGGATGCGTGTTTCGGACTTCGACATCTTAGGCATCCACTTTGCTGGCTACATCAAGGCACGCTGCCCAATCATTTGGCGTGTCTAGCGACACAAAGTCCAATGGTTAAGCACAAACCTTGACTCGTCCTAGACCTCTGTTAGCGTTCCTTTGACCAGTTGGTCAAATATACGGGGGCAAATCAAATGGCGGTGATCGGTGCAAATCTGAAAATCAACAGTGACCGGTTGTGGGACAGTCTGATGGAGATGGCCAAGATCGGCCCCGGCGTCGCAGGTGGCAACAACCGCCAGACCGTGACGGATGAAGACAGCGAAGGGCGCCACCTGTTTCAGGATTGGTGCAAGGCTGCGGGCTGCACGATGGGCCTTGACCAGATGGGCAATATGTTCGCGCGCCGCGAAGGGACCGACCCTGACGCCCTGCCGGTCTATGTCGGTTCGCACCTTGATACGCAGCCCACGGGCGGGAAATACGATGGCGTGCTGGGGGTGCTTGGTGGCCTCGAAATCATTCGCACGCTGAATGATCTGGGGATCAAAACAAAGCACCCGATCGTCGTGACAAACTGGACCAACGAGGAAGGCACGCGCTTTGCCCCTGCGATGCTGGCGTCCGGTGTGTTCGCGGGCATGCACACGCAGGATTGGGCTTATGGGCGCACCGATGCCGAAGGCAAAACATTCGGCGATGAACTGGCCCGCATTGGTTGGCGCGGTGACGAAGACGTCGGCGCGCGCACGATGCATGCCTTCTTTGAGCTGCACATCGAACAGGGGCCAATTCTGGAGGCCGAGGGCAAGGATATCGGCGTTGTCACCCACGGGCAGGGGCTATCGTGGACGCAAGTCACCGTCACGGGCAAGGAAAGCCACACCGGATCAACGCCGATGCCGATGCGCAAAAACGCAGGGCTGGCGATGGCGCGTATCCTTGAAAAGGTCGAGGAAATCGCCCTGTCCCACGCCCCCCACGCGGTTGGCGCGGCAGGCCACATCGACGTCTATCCCAATTCGCGCAACGTGATCCCCGGCAAGGTGGTGTTCACCGTCGATCTGCGCTCGCCCGACCTCGCGGTGATCGAAGACATGGAAGCACGGTTGCATTCCGAGGCGCAAAAAATCGTCGATGATATGGGGATGACGGTAGAATTTGAAAAGGTCGGCGGGTTTGACCCTGTGACGTTTGACGCAGGCTGCGTGACGGCGGTGCGCAACGCCGCCGAACGGCTGGGATATTCGCACCGCGATCTGATATCCGGCGCGGGCCACGACGCCTGCTGGATCAACCGCACCGCCCCCACCGCGATGGTGATGTGCCCCTGCGTGGACGGGTTGTCGCACAACGAGGCCGAGGAGATTTCCCGCGAATGGGCGGCCGCGGGGGCGGACGTGCTACTGCACGCGGTTGTTGAAACGGCGGGGATCGTGGAGTGAATCAAGGCCTTCATCATACGGTCTTGAATAGACTTAGCGGTCTTTTCGACAACGACTTGATCCAGAATAATCTACGTGGATTGTACGTGGAAACGATGGTTGCGGAATTACTTGGTGAAGGTTGGAAACTGGCCGGATACGATTGGGCGGCTTGGGATATCGTACATGATGACGGAACGCGGCTTGAAGTAAAACAGTCTGCAGCAAAGCAGACTTGGGCATCACCCGCCAATTCAAAGGGGTCCGCCTCGTTTAGCATCAAGAAGCCAAAGCAGATGTTGCACGGGGCGGAAGTTACGAATGTGACGGAGCGGCTAGCAAATATATATGTCTTTGGTTGGCACGGAGTGACGACCGAAGACGCGAACCAAAGGGACGCAGACCAATGGTCATTCTTCGTTCTCCCGACGAGCGCGTTGCCTGATCAAGGGTCCATTGGCCTGAACCCTCTAAGGAAACTGGCAATGCCCGTGAGCGCGGATGCTCTTCGTGCAAGCGTTGAGCAGATAAGATTGCAAGGAGACCTAACATGACCACAGTTATCAAAAACGGCACGATCGTCACCGCTGATCTGACTTACAAGGCCGATGTCCTGATCGACCACGGCAAGATCATCGAGATCGGGCCGAACCTGAAAGGTGACGACCAGCTGGACGCCACGGAGTGCTATGTCATGCCCGGCGGGATTGATCCGCATACCCATCTGGAAATGCCATTCATGGGCACCTATTCCACCGATGATTTCGAGAGCGGCACCCGCGCCGCTTTGGCCGGTGGCACGACGATGGTTGTCGACTTTGCGCTGCCCAATCAGGGCGAGGGGCTGCACGAGGCCCTGAAGCGCTGGGACAACAAATCATCCCGCGCCAATTGCGATTACAGCTTCCACATGGCGGTGACGTGGTGGGGTGAAAAGGTCTTTGAGGACATGGAAACCGTCATCAAGGACCGCGGCATCAACACCTTCAAGCACTTCATGGCCTATAAGGGCGCTTTGATGGTGAATGACGACGAAATGTATGCGTCTTTCCAACGGCTTGCCGAACTTGGTGGGATCGCGATGGTGCACGCGGAAAACGGTGATGTGGTGGCCGAACTGTCCGCCAAACTGCTGGCCGAGGGCAACACCGGACCCGAGGCGCACGCCTATTCCCGCCCGCCGCAGGTCGAGGGTGAGGCGACAAACCGCGCGATCATGATTGCCGATATGGCGGGCGTGCCGCTTTATGTGGTGCACACGTCTTGCGAGGATTCCCACGAGGCGATCCGCCGTGCCCGCCAACAAGGTAAACGCGTTTGGGGCGAGCCGTTGATCCAGCACCTGACGCTGGACGAAAGCGAATACTTCAACAAGGATTGGGACCACGCCGCACGGCGCGTTATGTCCCCGCCGTTCCGCAATAAGAAACATCAGGACAGCCTTTGGGCGGGTATCCAGTCGGGGTCGTTGTCCGTGGTCGCGACGGATCACTGCGCCTTCACGACCGATCAGAAACGCCACGGCGTGGGTGATTTCACGAAAATCCCCAACGGCACCGGCGGGCTGGAGGACCGTATGCCGATGCTTTGGACCCACGGCGTTGAAACGGGGCGGCTGACGCCGAATGAATTTGTCGCGCTGACCTCCACCAACATCGCGAAAATCCTGAACTGCTATCCGCGCAAAGGGGCCGTGCTGGTCGGGGCGGACGCCGATCTTGTGGTCTGGGATCCGAAAAAATCCAAGACGATCACCGCCAAGACCCAACAATCCGCCATTGACTACAACGTGTTCGAGGGCAAAAAAGTAACGGGCCTGCCACGCTTTACCCTGACGCGCGGCCATGTCGCCGTGCATGACGGAGAAATCCGCACGCAGGAAGGCCACGGCAAGTTCGTCAAACGCGAAGGCAACACCGCCACCAACAAGGCGCTGTCGTCATGGAAAGAACTGACCGCGCCACGGCCGGTGAAACGGTCGGGTATTCCGGTGACGGGGGTTTGATTCAGTGAGAAAAACGTATCGCGCCCCGGACCTGATCCGGGGCCTCTATGAACTTGGCGGCGAGGCCCCGGATCAGGTCCGGGGCGTGGTGCAAACCCCGCGATGACAGTCATTTCCGCACAAAACCTCGACCTGACGTTCCAGACAAACGATGGTCCCGTCCATGCCCTCAAGGATGTTAACCTCGAGATCAACAAGGGCGATTTCGTCAGCTTTATTGGCCCTTCGGGCTGTGGCAAGACCACGTTCCTGCGCTGTATTGCCGGTCTGGAAATGCCAACAGCGGGCGAGATTTCGGTGAACGGCATGACGCCGGATGCGGCACGCCGTGCGCGCGCCTATGGCTATGTGTTTCAGGCGGCGGGGCTTTATCCGTGGCGCACGATTGGCGGAAATATCCGCCTTCCGCTTGAAATCATGGGGTTTTCCAAGGCCGAACAGGCCGAAAGGGTCGCCCGCGTGTTGGAACTGGTTGAACTGGCGGGATTTGAACAAAAGTTCCCGTGGCAACTGTCTGGCGGCATGCAACAGCGCGCTTCGATCGCACGCGCACTGGCGTTTGATGCGGATATCCTGCTGATGGACGAACCCTTTGGCGCGCTGGACGAAATCGTGCGCGACCATCTGAATGAACAGCTTTTGCAGCTTTGGGCGCGCACGCAAAAAACGATTGCCTTTGTGACCCATTCGATCCCCGAAGCGGTTTATTTAAGCACCAAGATCGTCGTGATGTCGCCCAGACCGGGGCGGATTTCCGATGTGATCGACAGCCCACTGCCACGCGACCGCCCGCTTGATATTCGCGATTCGGCTGAATTTATCGACGTGGCGCACCGTGTCCGCGAAGGCTTGCGCGCAGGCCATGGCGATGACTAAAGGCGGCACGTTCCTTCCGGTTCTTACGGTCGTTGCCGCGATCCTGTTGTTCTGGACGCTGGCCGTCATTCCGATGAACGCACACCTGACGGCTGATCAGGCGGCGCGCGACGACATGGTGATCACGCCGGAATCCGCAGCCGACAGGCAGGACTATCTGGGGCTGACGCTGGCCCTGAAAAATCCCGCGATTATTCCGCTGACTTTCGTGCAGGTGCGCCCGCGTTTGCCGTCCCCGCACCAGATAGCAGCCGAGTTGTATAACACTGTTTTCACACAGAAAATAACCTCTCGGCGCAGCCTTGTCTATCACGGTTGGGTTACGCTATCGGCCACATTGCTGGGCTTTGTGATTGGCACGGCCCTTGGCGTTTTGCTGGCGATCGGGATTGTTCATAACAAGACGATGGATAAGTCCGTAATGCCTTGGGCCATCGTGTCACAGACAATCCCGATCCTTGCGCTGGCGCCGATGATCATCGTGATTTTGGGCTCAATCGGGATACAGGGGCTTTTGCCCAAATCGGTGATTTCCGCCTACCTGAGCTTTTTTCCGGTCGTTGTGGGGATGGTCAAGGGGCTGCGCAGCCCTGACGCGATGCAGCTTGATCTGCTGCACACCTATAATGCGAGCGACGGTCAAGGGTTCTGGAAGCTGCGGCTTCCCGCATCGATTCCCTATCTTTTTGCTTCGCTCAAGATTGGCATATCAGCAGCTTTGGTTGGTGCGATCGTCGGGGAATTGCCGACAGGGGCAAAGGCCGGTTTTGGTGCGCGCATGTTGGTGGGCGATCAGTATGGCCAGCCGTTGGTCACTTGGGCGGCGCTGTTTGCCGCCGCGATCACCGCCGCCGGATTGCTGGCGATCCTTGGCCTGATTGAACGGCGCACCCTGCGTCAGATGGGCATGGGGGCGGCGTGATGGCTTATGCGATTGCCCTTGTGATCTGGGTCGGCGGCTGGTGGCTGAACACCCGGCTGTCCAATTCGCCCGCCGCCGATACCCGCGCCGTCAGCCTGATCATTCCAACGATTTTCGGTGTGACAATCGTGCTGATGTGGGAAGTGCTGGTGCAGATGCTGGGCATCAGCGCGGTTATTTTGCCCGCACCCTCTGCCATTGCCGCGCAGTTCGCCAACTCATTGCCGCTGCTATGGGCCGACTTTCAGCAGACCATCATCAAGGGTGCCCTGACCGGCTATCTGATCGGGGCGGGGGCCGCTTTTGTGGTTGCGATCCTCGCCGACAGATCGGCCTTTTTGACCAAGGGCATCTTGCCGGTCGGCGCATTTCTGGCCGCCTTGCCGATTGTCGGAACCGCGCCGATTTTCGTGAAATGGCTGGGAAGCGATTGGCAGTCAAAGGCGGCCGTTGTCAGTGTGATGGTGTTCTTTCCGATTCTTGTGAACACGGTTGCGGGGCTGCGCGACAGTTCGGCCATCCAACGCGACCTTATGCGCACCTATGGCGCGGGGTATTGGGCCACCCTGGTCAAGTTGCGCATCCCCGTCGCGATGCCGTTCATTTTCAATGGATTGAAAATTGCGACGACTCTGGCGTTAATCGGTGCCATTGTTGCTGAATTCTTTGGCTCGCCGACTTTGGGCATGGGCTTTCGCATTTCAACCTCGGTCGGACGTCTGGCGATGGATATGGTCTGGGCCGAAATCATTGTTGCGGCCCTTGTCGGCACAGCATTCTACGGGGCCATGGCGTTCATCGAAAAACGGGTGACGTTCTGGCACCCCTCACAAAGATAACAAGGCGGAATAGCCAAATCATTCAACTGACTAGGAGGTCAACACGATGAAAAATCTTATGATAGCAGCCGCGCTCGCAACGGGTATTGGCGCAACTGCGGCCTATGCCGAAGGGCATGCAGGCAGCGTGACGCTGCAATTGCAGTGGGTCACACAATCGCAGTTTGCAGGCTACTACGTGGCCTTGGACAAAGGTTTCTACGAGGAAGAGGGCCTGGATGTCACGATCCTGTCGGGTGGTCCCGATATTGCGCCACCTCAGGTTCTGGCAGGTGGCGGCGCCGATGTGATGCTGAACTGGATGCCCTCGGCCTTGGCGGCACGGGAACGCGGCTTGCCCGTGGTCAACATTGCCCAGCCCTTCAAGACATCGGGCCTGATGCTGACCTGCTGGAAAGACACAGGTATCACATCGGTCGAGGATTTCCGCGGCAAGACCATCGGCGTGTGGTTCTTTGGCAATGAATACCCGTTCCTGAGCTGGATGAGCCAGGTCGGCATTTCGACCGAGGGTGGCGAAGATGGTGTCACCGTCCTCAAGCAGGGGTTCAACGTTGATCCGCTGTTGAACCGCGAGGCTGATTGTATTTCGACCATGACCTATAACGAATATGGTCAGGTGCTGGATGCGGGCGTTGATCCCGATGAATTGGTGACCTTCATGTATGAAGATCAAGGCGTCGCCACACTCGAGGACGGCATGTATGTCCTTGAGGAAAACCTTGATGATCCGGTCTTTGTCGACAACATGGTGCGTTTCGTGCGCGCGTCGATGCGCGGCTGGAAATACGCCGAGGAAAACGTGGCCGAAGCGGCGGGTATCGTCGTGGACAACGATGAAACCGGTGCCCAGTCACTGGAAGCCCAAGAGCGCATGATGACCGAAATCGCCAAACTGACGGCGGGCTCGAACGGCACACTTGATCCGGCTGACTACGAGCGCACCGTTGCGACCCTGCTTGGCGGTGGCTCGGACCCTGTGATCACGGCCGCACCCGAAGGGGCGTGGACCCATGTGATCACCGATCAAGCCCTGCAATAAGCGCTTGCAACGCTCTGCGGTTGCCCCTCCTGCGGGTGGGGCAACGGCGCCTTCGCTACAGTTTGCGCGGCCGATGCCCCGCCTAGGCGCGGCGGTCGTCGATAAGCGGGCTGGGTTTGGCAAAACCGGTCAGGTCGTCGGGATCGGTCAGGGTGATCCGGTTGCCATTGACCTGCACGCCATATGCTTCCAACGCCTTGAAGGCACGGCTGAGGTTTTCCGGCGTCATCCCAAGGGTCGAGGCCAAGCGCCGCTTTTCCATCCGCAAGGTAAAGAAATCCGCGCCTTCGCGGCCGCGTTCGCGCAGCAGGTAATTGGCCAGCCGTTCCAGCGAGGTGCGTAGTTTCAGGTCTTTGGTGTTCTTGACGACGGCACGGTAACACTGGGCCAGTTCCGTGACGATGGCGCGGGCAAACATGTGGTCGATGTCAAAGATTGCGCGCACATCTTCCGAGGGCAGCAGGACAATGCGGCTTTTTTCCAGTGTGCGGGCCGACATCAGGTAAGGCGCGTCCTTGACGCTGGCCGCCAGAATGAACGTCGAGACGGGCCGCACGGTCGCCATGCTGGTTTCGCGTCCGTTCCAGCTGGAAAACAGATCGACCGACCCTGTCAGCACCACATGAAGAAAGTCGGGTGTGTCACCTTCCTGGATCAGGTCAATGCGTGGCGGAAAATTCTGGACATAGGCCCCACGCATCAACGACTTGAAGTTCGCACGCTCCATCTCGCGAAACAGGTCCAGATTGCGGATATCTTCGCGATACGACTCAGGCATGGGGCAGGGGCTTTCGGGTTGCGGGCATCACCGGAAAAGACGGGACCAGTTGATAATTGTCAAGCAGTCAATTGACGTTTCGCAGCGACACCCTTGATCAGATGAATCCGGCAAGCTGACATTCTTCACGGGGTCATTTATTTCCACCGCTTTCGGTCCGTTTTTTGATCCAGATCAAGCGCCACCCGCCCGCAAAGGCGCACATCCCCCCCAACCCATAAGGGCAGAGGTATGTCTGCCAAGGACGGAGGGACCGGTATGGAACTGCAAAACAAGGCCACGGCGCTGTGGTCAAACTTCCTAAACGTAAAGATGGTGCAGATCAGGACATTCCACATGACGTGGTTCGCCTTTTTCGCATGTTTCTTTGCATGGTTCGGTATTGCCCCGCTGATGAGCGTGGTGCGCGACGAACTGGGCCTGACACCAAACCAGATCGGCTGGGCCATCATCGGGTCGGTGTCGATGACAATTTTCGCCCGCCTGTTTATCGGCTGGCTCTGTGACCGGATCGGGCCACGGAAATCCTATACATGGTTGCTGATCGTCGGGTCGCTGCCCGTTATGGGGATCGGCCTTGCGCAGTCGTTTGAAACCTTCCTGCTGTTCCGAGTGTTGATCGGCGGGATCGGGGCATCATTCGTGATTACCCAATACCACACATCGGTGATGTTCGCGCCCAACGTGGTCGGGCAGGCCAACGCCACATCGGCTGGCTGGGGCAACCTTGGCGGCGGTGTGACGCAGTTCGTTATGCCGTTGCTGTTCTCGGTCATGGTCGTTGGTTTCGGCTTTTCCGAAGCCGTGGGCTGGCGTCTGTCCATGGTCGTGGTCGGGATCATCATCTTCCTGATCGGGATCGCCTATTACTTCCTGACCCAGGATGCACCGGACGGCAATTTCGATGACCTGCGCGCGCAGGGTAAGATGGAAGAGAAAAAGAAAGTCACCGGCAACTACATGAACGCCCTCAAAGACCCGCGCGTCTGGGTGCTGTTCGTGATCTACGGGGCTTGCTTTGGCATCGAACTGACGGTGAACAACGTCGCTGCCCTTTATTTCATGGACTACTTTGACCTGTCGCTGGTTGCTGCCGGTTTCGTCGCCGCTTCGTTCGGTCTGATGAACCTGTTTGCGCGCACGCTGGGCGGTATCTTTGGCGACAACTTCGGATCACTTTGGGGCCTGAAAGGGCGCGCATTCTGGTTGTTTATCTGCCTGTTCTTTGAAGGTTGTGCGCTGATGGTATTCAGCCAGATGCATGTGCTGTTCCTGGCCCTGCCTGCGCTGATCGTCTTTTCGCTGTTCACGCAGATGGCCGAAGGTGCCACCTATTCCGTCGTGCCCTTCATCAACAAAAAGGCGCTGGGTGCTGTGGCCGGCGTGGTCGGGGCAGGCGGGAACGCCGGTGCGGTTCTGGCAGGCTTCCTGTTCAAGAACGTGATCGACTGGTCGCAAGCCTTCTTCATTCTGGGCATCGTGGTGACATGTGCTTCGTTCCTGGCCTTCGCTGTGCGCTTTTCCAGCAAGCAGGAAGACGAAGAACGCGCCAACTTTGCCGCCGCCAACATCGAAACGCTGAAGGCCAAGGCCGCCCGCGCCAACGCGGCACTGGACGAAGGCCTTGAGGCCATCGCCAGCAAGGGCGGCACCAAGCCAGCACAATAACAATCAAATCAGGCGGGCCACCAACGGCCCGCCGCAACCTCACCCGAGGAGAATTCAAGTGGGACAAGACCTAAGAAACTGGAACATCGAGGACGAGGGCTATTGGGCCTCGACCGGCAAGGCGATCGCCACGCGCAACCTGTGGATTTCGATCCCGTCGTTGCTGTGCGGCTTTGCCGTCTGGCTTTACTGGGGGATCATCACAGTTCAGATGATCAACCTCGGCTTTGCCTTTGATCAATCGCAGCTCTTTACGCTGGGGGCCATCGCGGGCCTGACGGGCGCGACGCTGCGCATCCCTTCAACCTTTTTCATCCGCATCGCGGGCGGCAAGAACACAATCGTGTTCACGACCGCCCTGCTGATGATCCCTGCCATTGGCGCGGGTCTGGCGCTGCAAGACCCTGACACACCCCTGTGGTATTTCCAGATCCTTGCGTTCCTGTCGGGGATCGGTGGCGGGAACTTCTCGTCGTCGATGTCCAACATCTCGTTCTTTTATCCCAAGAAGAAGCTGGGCTATGCGCTGGGCATGAACGCCGGTCTGGGCAACTTTGGTGTGACCACCATGCAAATCCTGATCCCGCTGGCCATGACAATGGGCCTGTTCGGTGGGGAAAGCCGCACGCTGGTGAACACATCGGGCACGCTGATCGGGAAAATCCCTGCCGGTACCGAAACCTATATCCAGAACGCTGGCCTGATCTGGCTGGTGTTCCTTGTGCCGCTGGCGATCATCGGCTGGTTGGGGATGAACAACATCCGTGACGAACACGTGTCACCCGACATTCCCAACCCGCTGGGCGGTTTCGCCATCATCACCGGTATGCTGGTGCTTGGTCTGGGCGCATCCGCGTTCGGTATCTGGCTGCTGTTGCCGCAAACCGAAGGTGGCTTGCCCACATCCGGTCTGGGTATTTCCAAGTGGATCGTGCTGCCGATCGTGATCGCGCTGACCGTGTTCCTGCTGAAAATGATCCCCGGCGCCGTCGGGCAGAACCTGACACGCCAATACAAGATTTTCGGCAACAAGCACACATGGGCGATGACCGTGATCTACACCATGACCTTCGGCAGCTTCATCGGCTTTTCGGCCGCGCTGGCGCTGACAATCAAGGTTGTGTTCGGCTTTAGCCACATCGAAGTGGACGGCATCCTGACCCACGACACCGTGAACCCCAACGGCCCCTCGGCCCTGATGTTCGCATGGATGGGGCCATTCATCGGCGCGCTGATCCGCCCGATTGGCGGCATCTGGGCTGACAAGGCCGGCGGCGCGAAAGTGACGCAGATCATCTCGGTTGTGATGGTGGCCTGTGCGCTGGGCGTGGCCTACTTCATTCAGGCGGCCTATGCCTCGGCCACACCAGAACAGTATTTCTACCCATTCCTGGGTCTGTTCCTGATCTTGTTCGCGGCAACCGGCATCGGCAACGGATCGACCTTCCGCACAATTGGCGTTGTCTTCAACAAGGAGCAGGCCGGCCCTGCACTGGGTTGGACGGCTGCTGTCGCCGCCTACGGCGCCTTCATCATCCCCCAAGTGTTCGGGGAACAGCTGAAGGCCGGCACACCTGAACTGGCGCTTTACGGCTTCGCGATCTTCTACGCGGTCTGCATCGTCATCAATTACTGGTTCTACCTGCGGCCCAACGCCTACGTAAAGAACCCCTAAAACCCATGTCTGCCTGCCCCGGCATCAGGTCGGGGCAGGTCCACCCCCACAGGAGACTGCAAAATGAGCCACCTGCTCGACAGATTGAACTTCCTCCAGTCAAGCACGCTGGAAACATTTTCAGATGGGCACGGCAAAGTGACCCGCGAAGGCCGCGATTGGGAAGACACCTATCGCAACCGCTGGCGCCACGACAAAGTCGTCCGCTCGACCCATGGTGTGAACTGCACCGGGTCTTGTAGCTGGAAGATTTACGTCAAGTCCGGCATCGTTACCTGGGAAACCCAGCAAACGGATTATCCGCGCACGCGGCCCGATCTGCCCAACCACGAACCACGCGGCTGTGCCCGTGGCGCGTCATACAGCTGGTATCTTTATTCTGCCAACCGCGTCAAAAACCCGCTGGTGCGGGGCCGGTTGATGAAGGTCTGGCGCAAGATGCGCGAAACCATGGACCCGATCGAGGCCTGGACGAAACTGCAGGCCGATCCGGTTCTGCGTGCATCCTATGTTGAAACCCGCGGCAAGGGCGGCTTTGTGCGCGCCACGTGGGACGAAGCCACCGAAATCACCGCCGCCGCCAACGCCTATACGGCGAAAACATACGGCCCCGACCGCGTGTTCGGCTTTTCGCCGATCCCCGCGATGTCGATGGTCAGCTACGCCGCCGGTTCGCGCTATCTGTCGCTGATGGGCGGCGTGTGCATGTCGTTCTACGACTGGTATTGCGATCTGCCGCCTGCGTCACCGATGACATGGGGCGAACAGACCGATGTGCCGGAAAGTGCGGACTGGTATAACGCCGGTTACCTGCTGCTGTGGGGCTCGAACGTGCCGCAGACCCGCACGCCGGATGCGCATTTCTATACCGAAGCACGCTACAAAGGCACCAAATCCGCCGTCATCTGCCCCGATTACTCCGAGGCCGCGAAGTTTGGCGATGTCTGGTTGAATGCCAAGCAAGGCACGGACGCCGCACTGGCGATGGCCTTTGGCCACGTGATCTTGCGGGACTTCCATCTTGATCGCCAGACGCCGTATTTCGAGGACTACGTGCGCAAGTATTCCGACTTCCCGATGCTGGTCCAGCTTGAGGAAAAGGATGGCCGCATGGTGGCGGGCCGGTTCCTGCGCGCCGACGATCTGGCTGGGAAACTTGGCGAAAAGAACAACCCCGAATGGAAAACCGTGGCTTATGACGAAAAGTCGGACAGTCTGGTGTCGCCCAACGGGTCGGTTGGCTATCGTTGGGGCGAAGACGGTGAATGGAACCTTGAAGAAAAGGCCAACGCCGCCGAAACCAAACTCAAGCTCAGCCTGGTCCTGGAAGAAGATCACGACGATGTCGTCGGCGTTGATTTCCCCTACTTTGGCGGTGAAACCTTTGGCCAGTTTGAAACGGACGCCGATCACCCCGATGTGCTGACGCGCAACATTCCGGTCAAGATGATCAAGGGGCCAAAGGGCAAGAAGATCGCCGTGGCCACTGTGTTCGACCTGTTCTGCGCCAACTACGGCCTTGATCGCGGCTTGGGCGGTGATTGGGTCACATCCGATTTCGCCGACGACATGCCCGGCACACCCGCATGGGCGGAAAAGATCACCGGCGTGCCCGCCGACAAGATCATCCATGTCGCGCGCGAATTTGCCGACAACGCCGAAAAGACCAACGGCAAGTCGATGGTCATCATCGGTGCGGCGATGAACCACTGGTATCACATGGATATGAACTATCGCGGCGTGATCAACATGCTGGTCATGTGTGGCTGCGTGGGGCAATCGGGCGGCGGCTGGGCGCACTATGTGGGCCAGGAAAAACTGCGCCCGCAAACCGGCTGGCAACCGCTGGCCTTTGCGCTGGACTGGAACCGCCCGCCACGGCACATGAACTCCACCTCGGCGTGGTATGCGCACACCGATCAGTGGCGGTATGAAACCCTTGAATCCAAGGAAATCCTGTCACCCACAGCCCCCGCAGGGGACTGGGACATCAACCTGATTGATTACAACATCCGTGCCGAACGCATGGGCTGGCTGCCTTCGGCGCCGCAGTTGAAAACCAATCCGCTTGAGGTTGCCAAATCAGCCAAAGCCGCAGGCAAGGAGATCCCAGCCTATGTGGCCGAGCACCTGAAATCGGGCGATCTGGAAATGTCCTGCGAAGACCCGGATGCGCCCGAAAACTGGCCCCGCAACCTGTTTGTGTGGCGCTCCAACCTGTTGGGATCATCAGGCAAGGGCCATGAATACTTCCTCAAGCACCTGCTGGGCACCGATCACGGCGTGATGGGCAAGGACTTGGGCGAA
The DNA here is from genome assembly GCF_042466115.1 of Octadecabacter sp. R77987. NCBI lineage: Bacteria > Pseudomonadati > Pseudomonadota > Alphaproteobacteria > Rhodobacterales > Roseobacteraceae > Octadecabacter > Octadecabacter sp. R77987. Next base: position 2,826,628 of record NZ_JAXHBQ010000001.1, read on the forward strand.
GATGGCGGGCAACTTCCCAAGGAAGCGAAATGGCACGACGAAGCGCCGCGCGGCAAACTGGACCTGCTGGTCACGATCGACTTCCGCATGTCCACCACCTGCGTCTATTCCGACATCGTTCTGCCAACGGCCAGCTGGTATGAAAAGGACGATATGAACACGTCCGATATGCACCCGTTCATTCACCCGCTTCAGGCGGCGGTGGACCCCGCATATGAATCCAAATCGGACTGGGAAATCTTCAAGGCGATTGCCAAGAAGTTTCAGGAATTCACCCCCGGTTATCTGGGCGTGGAAACGGATATCGTCCAACTGCCGATCCTGCACGATACCCCTGCGGAAATTGCGCAGGATCAGGTGCTGGACTGGAAGAAAGGCGAATGCGATCTGATCCCCGGCAAGACCGCGCCCGCCTATGTGGCGGTCGAACGGGATTACACGGCGATCTATGACCGCTTTACCGCGCTTGGGCCATTGATGGACAAGCTGGGCAATGGCGGCAAAGGCATCGGCTGGAATACCCAGACCGAAATCGACAACCTGTCGGACCTGAACGGCGTGCAACTGGACGGTTCTGCCGCCGGACGCCCCAAGATCGACACGGCGATTGACGCCTGCGAAGTCATCCTGATGCTGGCGCCGGAAACCAACGGTGAAGTGGCCGTCAAGGCATGGGAAGCCCTTGAAAAGGCGACAGGGCGCGAACATGCGCACTTGGCCGAAGGGGAACACCACAACAAGATACGGTTCCATGATATCGCGGCACAACCTCGCAAGATCATCTCCTCGCCGACATGGTCGGGGATCGAAAGCGAAAAGGTCAGCTATAACGCCGGCTATACCAACGTTCACGAACTGATCCCGTGGCGCACCCTGACGGGCCGCCAGCAGCTTTATCAGGATCACCTGTGGATGCGGGCATTCGGTGAAGGCTTTATGTCCTATCGCCCTCCTGTTGATCTGAAAACGATCACGGCGGACGTGCTGGATGCGGGCGACACTTTGGTGCTGAACTTTATCACGCCCCACCAGAAATGGGGGATCCACTCGACCTATACCGACAACCTGTTGATGCTGACGCTGAACAGGGGCGGGCCGGTGGTCTGGATTTCCGAAGTCGATGCCAAATCGGCGGGGATCGTCGATAACGACTGGATCGAGGTCTATAACATCAACGGGGCGCTGACGGCGCGTGCCGTGGTGTCCCAGCGGATCAAGGAAGGTACGACCTTCATGTATCACGCACAGGAAAAGATCGTGAATACGCCCGGCTCCGAAAAGACCGGTAATCGCGGCGGTATCCACAATTCGGTCACCCGCGCCACGCTGAAGCCAACCCATATGATCGGCGGCTATGCCCACCAGTCCTACGGCTTCAACTACTACGGCACGGTCGGGTCCAACCGCGACGAATTTGTCGTGATCCGCAAAATGAAAAAGGTCGACTGGCTCGACGATGAAGCAACTCCTGTGGAGGCAGCCCAATGAGAATTCGCGCACAAATCGGCATGGTGCTGAACCTTGATAAATGCATCGGGTGTCACACCTGCAGCGTTACCTGCAAAAACGTCTGGACCAGCCGTGACGGCGTTGAATACGCATGGTTCAACAACGTCGAAACCAAACCGGGCCTTGGCTATCCCACCGACTGGGAAAATCAGGCGCGCTGGAATGGCGGCTGGGAACGCTCCAAGGCGGGCAAACTGCGCCCCAAACAGGGTGGCAAATGGCGGATTTTGGCCAATATCTTTGCCAACCCCGATCTGCCGGAAATCGACGACTATTATGAACCGTTCGATTTCGACTATGACCACCTGAAAAGCGCGCCCGAAGGCAAAGCATTCCCCACGGCGCGCCCCCGTTCCAAGATCACCGGCGAGCGGATGCAGAAGATCGAAAAGGGGCCCAACTGGGAAGAAATCCTTGGCGGCGAATTTGAAAAGCGGTCAGAGGATTACAACTTCGAGGGCATCCAGAAACAGATGTATGGCGAATACGAGAATACATTCATGATGTATTTGCCGCGTCTGTGCGAACACTGCCTGAACCCCGCCTGTGCCGCGTCCTGCCCGTCAGGTGCGATCTACAAGCGCGAGGAAGACGGTATCGTGCTGATTGATCAGGAAAAATGCCGCGGCTGGCGCATGTGTGTGTCGGGCTGTCCCTACAAGAAAATCTACTACAACTGGGAAAGCGGCAAATCGGAAAAATGCACCCTGTGCTACCCACGCATTGAATCGGGCAACCCCACGGTCTGTTCGGAAACCTGCGTGGGCCGCATCCGCTATCTGGGTGTGATGCTTTATGACGCCGACAAGATCGAAGAGGCGGCCAATGTGTCCGACGAGCAGGATCTTTATGACGCGCAACTGGGTGTCTTCCTTGACCCAAGCGACCCCGAGGTGATCAAAGCCGCCCGCGCGGATGGTATCCCCGAGGACTGGATCAAATCGGCGCAGGAAAGCCCGATCTGGAAGATGGCGATGGACTGGAAAGTGGCCTTCCCGCTGCACCCCGAATATCGCACCTTGCCGATGGTCTGGTATATCCCGCCGCTGTCACCAATCCAGAACGCCGCCGAAGCCGGCGCGATCAGTTCCAAGAACGGTATGCCAGACGTCAAGAACCTGCGCATTCCGGTCAAATACCTCGCCAATATGCTGACAGCGGGCGACGAAGCCCCCGTTGTCACGGCGCTGGAACGGATGCTGGCGATGCGTTCTTACATGCGCTCAAAGACCATCGAGGGTGTGAACGACGAAGGGATTGCCGATAGCGTTGGCCTGACCGGTCGCCAGATCGAGGACATGTATAAGATCATGGCCCTTGCCGACTACGAAGATCGCTTTGTGATCCCCACAACCCACCGCGAACAGGTCGAAGAAGCCTATGACCTTAAGGGTGGCTGCGGCTTTACCGATACCAACGGTTGCGGTGGCGGATCATCAAAGGGTTCGCTGTTTGGCGGCTCCAAGAAACCCCTGAAAATGCCGATGGAGGCGAAGTAATGGACCGCACATTCAAAGCGATCTCGCTGATCCTGAGTTACCCGACGATCGAATTGCAGCAGGCCATGCCGGAAATCGGGGGCGTTCTTGCCGCCGACACACGGCTGACGGCTGCGGCGCGTCGGGACCTGCGCCCGCTGGTGGAGGAGCTTGGCGGGCGCGACATCTACGAGCTGCAAGAACAGTATGTGATGCTGTTTGACCGCTCGCGCACATTGTCGCTGAACCTGTTTGAACACGTGCACGGCGAAAGCCGTGATCGTGGCGGCGCAATGGTGTCACTGGTGGAAACCTACCGCGATGGCGGGTTTGAACCGGTGACCTCCGAACTGCCGGATCACCTTCCGGTCCTGCTCGAATTCCTGGCCACGCGTTCCCAAACTGAGGGTCAGGAAACGCTGGCGGACGCGGCCCATATATTCGAGGCTTTGACGGTGCGTCTTGCGCGTCGTGAAAGCCCGTATGGTGCCGTGTTCGCCGCACTTTCACAGCTTGCCGCCGTGCAGGCCGACACCGAGGCCGTGGCCGAAATGCTGGCCCAGCCCGAGGTTGATCCAACCGACCTTGAGGCGCTCGACGAGGTCTGGGAGGAAAGCGAAGTGCTGTTCGGTCCCGACCCGAACGCAGGCTGCCCGCAGGTGCGCGACATGCTTGCGAATATGGACACCCCCATCAATCCCGACCCGCGCGTTGCGGCCGAATAGGAGGCACCCAGAATGTTTGGTAATCTCGATATCAATTTCATCATCTTTGGCATCATGCCCTATGCGGCCCTGACGATTCTGGTCGTGGGCTCCATCGCCCGTTACGATCGTGATCAATACACGTGGAAATCCTCTTCCAGTCAGTTGCTGCGCCGCAAGCAATTGATCTGGGGGTCGATCCTGTTTCACGTCGGGATCATCACGATCTTCTTTGGTCACCTTGTCGGGTTGTTCACACCGGTCTGGGTGCTGGACGCCTTGGGCGTGCCTTATGCGCTCAAGCAGTGGATGGCCGTTATCATCGGTGGCCCTGCCGGTGTCGCTGCGCTGATCGGGGGCACGATGTTGCTGCATCGCCGCCTGACCGATGCGCGTATCCGCGCCCATTCAAGCTGGTCGGACATCATCGTCATGGTGCTGATCTGGCTGCAACTGCTGATTGGCCTGCTGACCATCACCCAGACCCTGCAACACATGGACGGATCGGAAATGGTGCGCTTCATGAGCTGGTCGCAAAGCATCGTGACATGGAACATCAACGCATGGGTCACGGTTGTTGACGTGCACTGGCTTTACAAGTTGCATATCTTCCTTGGTCTGCTGATCACGGCCTACTTCCCGTTCACGCGCCTTGTGCACATGATTTCGGGCTTTGCCGCACCGTTCCGGTTCCTGCTGCGTCCGGGTTATCAGATCGTGCGCTCGCGCCGTCAGAAACCACTTGCTGACCGCAAGTCCACGACACCGGCGGAGTAGGGGATATGAACGCAGCACTTTTCCCCGATCTGGTCGTCAATGGCGAAGCGGTGCCACATGCCGTTGTCGCCGCCGAGACACAAAATCAGGACGCGCCTGCGGGCAAACCCGGCATCGCGTGGCGCAAGGCCGCCAATGCGGTGGCGATCCGCACGCTTCTTTTGCAAGAAGCCAAGGCCCGCGATCTGGATGCGACACCCGAAGAAGTCGCACCGGGCCGCTTTGAAACCGACGAGGAGGCCCTGATCAGGGGCCTTCTTGACGCCGCCGTTGATGTGGCAACCCCGTCCGAGGCCGCGATCAAGGCCGAGTGGGACAAAGACCCGTCGCGCTTTCGCTCGCATCCCCTGTGGGAGGTGTCACATATCCTGTGTGCATGCGATCCGCGTGATCAGGACGCAACCGCCAAGGCATTGACCCGCGCAAACGGCCTGCTGAAGATCGTGCAGGGCGCGGATGCCAAGGGCTTTGCCGCCTTGGCTGCGCGCGAAAGCGATTGCGGCTCGAAATCGTCCGGCGGTGCGCTGGGCCAGCTTGGGCCGGGCGACACCGTGCCCGAATTCGAGGCTGCACTGCGCGATCTGGCCGAGGGCGCGATGACACAAGCGCCAGTGCTGACGCGCCACGGCTATCACCTCATCCGCATGGATGCGGTCGCAAAAGGCCAAGTGCTGCCCTTTGCTGCCGTGCGCGACAAGATCGCGGCGGCGCTGGAAAAGGCCGCATGGGTGCGCCAGTCGCGCGCCTTTATCGCAACCTTGGTCGCCACGGCAGACATCAAAGGGGCCGAATTGGGGACGGTCATACCACAAGGATAAAACCTATGGGCCGCAGAGACATCCGTCTGTTAGCGCACGCGAAAATGGCACTGCCGGAACTGCCCGGCTTTGCCAATCCGCTTGATTTCATCGCCGAAGACCATCTGGCCGAACGCGAAATCTGTGCGCTGATTGACAGTGTGGCGGCCAGCGATGTCCCGGACGCGCAAACCTGTGAACGCATCATCACCTTTTTGAAATACCAACTTCCGGCGCATCTTGAGGATGAAGAACGCGATCTTTTCCCCATGCTGCGCCGCAGGTGCGATGCCGAAGATGAAATCGACAAGGCGCTCGACAAGCTGGAAAACGATCACGAACATGCCGCTGATGACACGCCCGCCGTGATCGCGCTTTTGGCGGGGCAGGCGATAGACGCGGCGGGGCGCACACGCCTGACCGACTATGCCCGCAACGCACGCCGCCACCTGATTTTTGAAAATGCGATCATCCTGCCGCTGGCACGGCTACGCCTGCGCACATCCGATCTGAACCGGATGCGGGCAAATATGCTGAAACGGCGTGGTCTTGACCGCCTGTTGGGGGCGCCATGCTGAACGACCTTTTGAAACGCAATGTGCAGTGGTCGCAAGATCGCGCAGCACAGGAACCGGACTATTTTTCCCGTCTCGCGACCCAGCAATCGCCAGAATTTTTCTGGATCGGCTGTTCGGACAGCCGCGTGCCTGCCAATGTCGTTGCCGGCCTTGATCCGGGCGAGGTGTTCGTGCACCGCAATGTGGCCAATGTGATCCACTCGACCGATCTGAACATGCTGTCCGCGCTTGAATTTGCGGTCGAGGCACTGGGCATCCGCGAGGTGATCGTCTGTGGCCATTATGGCTGCGGCGGCGTCAAGGCCGCGAGCGAGGATTTCGCCAACGGTCTTGCCGATCACTGGCTGGAACCGATCCGCCGCCTTGCGCGCGCATACGCCGTCGATCTGTCCCAGGCCAAAGATTCCGAAGCGCGACGCGACCGCCTGTGCGAACTCAATGTGATCGAAGGCGTGCGCCGCGTGGCTGAAACGCCAATCCTGCAACGGGCGTGGCAGAACAACCGCGCGGTGCGCATTCACGGGCTGATTTATGGGCTGAAGGACGGGAGGTTGCGCGATCTGGATTGTACGGTCGGGCCGGGTCATTTTCAAAACGACACACTTGGCGATAGGAACACAGGATGAAAATTGCTTATACGATGGCCGCCGGGCGCGGGGATACCGACATGTTGCTGTCCCGCGTGGCGGGCGTGCTGGCAGACCGTGGCTATGCAACCCTTGGCACTGTGCAGATCAATACGGAACGCGGGTTGGGTCCGTGCGATATGGATATCTGGGTTCTGCCCGACGGCCCGACCCTGCGGATTTCCCAAGACCTTGGGCAGGCATCAAGCGGTTGCCGGCTTGACCCGTCCGCCCTTGAAACAGCCGTTGGCCTGACCGCTTCGCGGTTGCGTGCAGGGGCCGACATTCTGATCATCAACAAGTTTGGCAAACACGAAGCGGAAGGGCGCGGGTTCCGCGATTTGATCGCTGACGCCGTTGAACTGGATATTCCTGTGCTTGTTGGGGTCAATGCGTTGAACCTTGACGCGTTCATGGAATTTGTCGGCCATGGGGCAAAACAGCTTCACCCGTCCGAGCGCGCAATTCAGGAATGGGTCTGGGACGTTTGCGCAGCCCACCAAGGTGCAGCCTAGGCGTCACTTGAATATCCGGACATCTGTTTTTTTGTGCATAAGGTCCGGGCGCGCCAAAAAGCGGCCTGTGTGCAAAATTTGTTTGAGTGCTCAAATATAAATTGCTAGCCTGCCCCATGTTCACGCGCGCAAGGGGAGCACCGAAATGACCGCAACACAAACCGGCCCGCCAAAGGGTTGGGACCGGACCGGCCTGCCGGCGTGGAGCTTTTTCAGCAAAGAAATGCTGGACCTGGAAAAAGACGTTCTTTTTCGCGGGCATTGGCAGGCAGTTTGCCACACCAATGATATTGCGAATGCGGGCGATTTCGTGACGCTTGATCTTGTTGGTGAAAGGGCTTTGGTGCTGCGCGGGCAAGACGGCGAAGTGCGGGCGTTTCACAATCTTTGCAGGCATCGCGGATCGCGTGTCGTTGCCGAAGATCGCGGCACGTGCAAATCGGCCATCATTTGTCCGTTTCACGGCTGGGCCTACAATCTGGATGGCACCCTGCGCGGCGCGGCGCAGCCTGCGTCACTGCCCGAACTTGATCTGGTCAAGATGGGCCTCAAACCGTTGGAAATGGATATCTGGCAGGGGTTTGTGTTTGTTCGCTTCAAACCCGGCCCCCAGCCCAAAGTATCCAAGATCATGGCGCGCTTTGCACCGGAACTGGCGCAATACGATCTGGCCGGCATGGTGCCCGATGGAAACGGATTCTGGACCACCGAGGTCGAGGCAAACTGGAAGTGCGTGCGCGATGTCGACAACGAGGGTTATCACGTTCCCATGGCCCATCCCGGTCTGGCCGATCTTTTTGGCGACAACTATTATGATGAGCCGTTCCGGGATGGGGCATCGCGTTCGTTTTCAAAGTTCCGCGAAAGCAACGGGCGGCTTTGGTCGGTGCGCAACTACCTGAAAATCATGGAGCCACCACAAGGTCTTGATGACGAACACAGGCAAGCCTGGCTTTACCTCGGGATGTTTCCCAACGTGGTTTTCGGGATCTATCCCGACAGCGTGATCTTTTATCAGGAGTTTCCCCTGGCGAACGGAAAGACGATCCAGCGCGGTGCCACCTATCGCTACAGGGACGAGGACCGCAGGATGCGTCTGGCACGCTATCTGAGCATGCGGATTGACCGGCTGACCAGCAAGGAAGACGAACAGCTTATAGAATGGACGTGGGAGGCCGCGTTTTCTTCTGGATATGACGGCGTGATGTTGTCAGATTTGGAGTATGGCGTGAAAACCTATCATGATGCCTTGCGAAAGTTATTCCCTGTGCTGTCCGAAGATGAGCCACCAGCCGGAACCTTGGCCACGCGCAATGACGCGTTGTTGTCGCAACTTCAGGTAACCTGACATGGCGCGGGGCCTTAGCCGCGAAGACAAGCAGGGATTGACCCTGATCGGATTACCCTTTGGCTATGCGCTGGTGATGTTGGCCGCGCCATTGGCGATGGTCGTGACATTCAGTTTCTGGACCCAGAACTATCTGGACATTGACCGCACGTTGACGATCGCCAACTATCGCGAGGTTTTTGGCCAACCGATCTATCAGACCCTTCTTTGGCGGTCGTTGCGCATCTCGCTGATCGTTACGATCGTCACGGTGCTGCTTGCCTTTCCGATTGCCTACTACCTGTCGTTTCATGTCAAACGGAACAAGGCGCTGTGGCTTTTTCTGATCACAGTGCCGTTCTGGACAAGCTATCTGCTGCGGGTGTTCTTGTGGAAAGTGATCCTGGGTTACAACGGGGTCCTGAACACCGCCCTGCTGCAAACCGGTATCATCGATGAACCGCTGACGTTCATTTTGTATAATGCCAACGCTGTCGTGCTGACACTTGCCCATGCTTGGGCCCCGTTTGCGATCCTGCCCATTTTCGTTGCCCTGGAAAAGATTGACCGGTCCTTGCTCGAGGCCGCCGAGGATCTGGGCGATGGTCCGTTACGGCGCTTTTGGCGTGTGACGTTTCCCCTGGCCATTCCCGGTGTTGTTGCGGCAACCCTGATCGTATTGATCCCGACTGTTGGTGACTTCATCACCCCGAAACTGGTGGGTGGCACGGACGGGTTGATGGTTGCCAACATGATCCAGATTCAGTTTGGCAAGGCCAACAATGCCCCGCTTGGTGCCGCGCTGGCGGTGACGTCAATGGTTGTCGTTGCCGTCATCAGCATCGGAATATATCTGGCCGGCCGTAAAATCGGCGGGAAGGTGTCGCGATGAAACGTGGCATGACCCCGAAATGGCTAGCGATCTATGCGGTGGCCTATATGGTGTTCCTTTATGCGCCGGTGATCTTGCTGCCGTTGTTTGCATTCAATGACGCCACGGTCATCGCCTTTCCGTTAAGCGGTTTCACGACCAAATGGTTTGGCGTGCTTTGGTCCACGGATGCCTTGCATAGTGCTGTGCGCAATTCCGCGGTCGTTGCGGTGCTGACGGCCGTGATTGCCACGTTTTTGGGCGCGTGTGCGGCGCGCGCAACATCGCGCTACAGGTTTCCCGCGCAAAAAGGGATTACCGGCTTTATCATGCTGCCGCTGGTCTTGCCCGAAATCATCGTTGCCGTTGCGCTGATCGTGATGCTGATGCAACTGGGTATGTCGCTGTCGCTTTGGACGGTTGTGGCAGGGCACGTTCTGATCTGCACGCCTTTCTCGATCGCGATCCTCAGCTCGGCATTTGCGGGTCTGGATCAAAGCCTTGAAGAAGCATCCTTTGATCTGGGAGAAAGCCGCTGGGGCACATTCCGGCGCGTGACTTTACCGCTGGTCATGCCCGGCGTGATTTCCAGCCTGCTGATCTGTTTCACGATTTCGCTGGATGAATTCATCATCGCATTCTTCCTGACGGGAACCGATGCAACCTTGCCAGTCTATATCTGGAGCCAGCTGCGGTTCCCGACCAAGCTCCCTTCGGTCATGGCGCTGGGCACGATCCTGCTTGTGGTGTCGATTGGCTTGCTGGTCCTCGCAGAATGGATCCGGCGCAGGGCAGCGCGGCGGCAGGGGCTGGACGCGACTTTATCGCAAGGGATAATCTAGGAATGTCAAAGACAACGTCGATCATCGACCTGCACGATGTGCGCAAGAGCTTTGGCGCGTTCGAAGCCCTGAAAGGGATCAACGCCACCATTCGCGAAGGCGAGTTCTTTTCGCTTTTGGGACCATCCGGGTGTGGCAAGACCACCCTTTTGCGTTTGATCGCCGGGTTTGAAACGCCAACGGCGGGCGACATCACGATTGACGGGAAATCAATGGACGGAATCGCGGCAAACGCGCGCCCGACAAACATGGTATTCCAAAGCTATGCCATTTTTCCGCATTTGAATGTGGCGGACAATGTCGGCTACGGCCTGAGGACAAAACGGATGCCAAAGGCTGACATCAAGCGTGAAGTGGACAAGGCGTTGGCCATGGTTGATCTGGCCGGATACGGGAACCGCGCCGCGCACGAGTTGTCGGGCGGGCAGCGCCAACGCGTCGCACTGGCCCGCGCTTTGGTGATGCGCCCCAAGGTTATCTTGCTGGATGAACCGCTTTCCGCGCTCGACAAGAAGCTGCGTGAACAGATGCAGTTTGAATTGCGCGAGCTGCAAAAAACGCTTGGAATCACCTTTATCCTCGTGACCCATGATCAGGAAGAAGCACTGATTATGTCCGACCGGATTGCAGTGATGTTCGAGGGCGAGATTGCGCAGCTGGCGACCCCCGAGGAACTGTATCGCAGGCCCGCCACGCAACGGGTTGCGTCGTTTATCGGGGTGATGAACTTTCTGGCAGCACGGCTCGTCACATCCAGCGATCAAGGCCTGACGCTTGAAATCGCGGCCTTGGGCCATGTTACGCTGCCGCATGCGGCCGTGCCAAACGGCATGAACCCCACACAGATCGCCAAAGTGGGCATTCGCCCCGAAATGCTGACGTTGCTGTTTGACCCAGCGGACAAAGCCGAAAACGAAGTGGGCGCCGTCGTTGCAAGCAGCGACTACTACGGGGACATGACCTATTACAGCGTGTTGCTGCCCCAACAGGACACCCCCGTCACCATATCAATGCGCAATACCGCAGGGCGTTCGATCGCGGCGCCGGGCAGTGCTGTGCGAGTCGGGTGGGGCGCTGAATCTGTCGTCTTGTTTGAATGAAGCGAAAGGGCATGTCGTGAAGGATCAGGAATCGCAGGTTGCGGACATAGGATCGCTTATCGCTGCCCAGAAAGCGGGCTATGCACTGGCGCAACCGTTCTACCTGTCCGATGCGATCTTTGCGCAGGATGTCGACAGGGTCTTTTATCAGGAATGGCAGTTAGCCGGACATGTCAGCGAAATCCCCGATGCGGGTGATTACATCCTTTTTGAAATGATGCGGGAAAGCGTGATTGTTGTGCGCGGAGATGACGGCAAAGTGCGCGCACTTGCCAATGTGTGTCGCCACCGCGGCTCGCGCGTCTGTATCGAACCGCGTGGTAATACCAAACGGTTCACCTGCCCGTATCATGCCTGGGCGTTCAACCTTGATGGCAGCCTGTTCAACGCTCGGATGCTGGGCCAAGACCATGACCGCAGCAAGCTGGGTCTGAAATCCGTTGCCGTCGAGGTGTTCCATGGCCTGATCTACGTATCCTTGTCGGACGCGCCCGCAAGCTTTGATCACTTGCGCGTGGACCTTGATCCTGTGCTTGCGCCCTTTGGCCTTGCCCGAACCAGGATCGCACATCGCGAAAGCTATCCGGTGCAAGCCAACTGGAAGCTTTTGGTGGAAAACTATAACGAATGCTATCACTGCACTGCCGCGCACCCCGAATTTGCGCGGTCTCATGCCACGCATATGGCGGCTGAACGTGTTGCGCCCTTGAACGAACAAATGCTGGCGCGTTCAAAGGCGGCGGGTGTTCCAACCGACTTTGTTGACTGCATCGGATCGCTGCGCCCCACCGGGTCGCCGGATTATGCTTACAATCGCTATTCGTTGTTTGATGGCTATTTCACGGGGAGCGAAGACGGCGCGCCACTGGCCCCTTTGCTGGGCGACATTACGGCCTACGACAGTGGTGCGTCGGATGTCTATGTTGGCATCCTCAACCCGATGCTGATCTATTGCGACCACGCCCTGATTTATCGGTTTGTGCCCGTGGACAAAGACACATCCATTCAGGAAATTATCTGGCTGGTGCACGAAGATGCCCAAGAGGGGCGCGACTATGATCTGACACGCCTGAAATGGCTGTGGGATGTGACGACCATCGCCGACAAGCAGATCATCGAGAAAAATCAGGCAGGCGTGAACTCCCGCTTTTATGAACCCGGCCCGTTCGTCGAGATGGAAGCCTACACGCAGCGTTTCATCGCGGCTTATCTGGCAACCTTGACCACCAACTAGGGGCAACACATGACCGATGCAGAAGATCTTTATGATCAGCACCACATTGCCTTTCTCGAAACCATTTGGGGCGAGGGGTATTTGTCGCCCGGCGGCCCCGCCGAGGTGTCGCGCGTTTTGGATGGTCTGAATCTGCGCGGCAAGCGCGTGCTTGATATCGGCTGTGGATCGGGGGCGATTACCCTGTCACTTGCGGTGGATCATGGCGCGGCACAGGTTGTCGGAGTCGATGTCGAAAGTCCGGTGTGTGCGGCCGCACGGGAACGGATCAATGCGGCCGGGGCCACGGACCGCGTGACCATTCAACAGGTTGCGCCGGGCCCCTTTGCCTTTGATGATCAGACGTTTGATGTGGTTTTTTCCAAGGATTCCATCATTCACATTCCCGACAAGGATTTTCTGGCGCACGAAGTGTTTCGGGTGCTGCGCCCGAACGGTTGGTTTGCCGCCTCGGACTGGCTGATCAGCCATGACGGCGCGCCCAGTCCTGAAATGGCCGCCTATATCAAACTTGAAGCACTTGAATTCGCCATGGCCTCGCCCGCGCGGTATCGGGCTGCGTTGACGGGCGCGGGCTTTGGGCAGGTCAGCTTGCGCAACCGGAACGACTGGTATGCGGACATTGGAAGCGCTGAACTGGCGTGGCTGACGGGGCCAAAGCGTGCCGAGCTAAGCAACACGTTCGGTCGCGATTTCATTGACCATAGTATTGCGACGTGGACGGCAATGGTGCGTGTGTTGAAATCGGGCGAGCATTGTCCGCATCATATCCGCGCGCAACGACCCGGCTGAACGCACTGCGCCCCGCTGATTTCAGCAGGGCGCAGGATTGTCTGATGGTGCGGTTTAGAAACCCGCTTTGATCAGCTCGAATTCCGCGATCATCCGTTCGCGCAGCGCTGGTGGAACGGGGGCTTGCCACAGCGTGTTGGCCCTGTGCGCATCCGTGCTGTCCAGTCCGACATAGGCAAGGTCTTCATTGCTCATCGCGGCCATCGCGACGGCGTTGCCGTGGCCGTAACCCCATGCATTGACAAGGTAATCCGCCGTGGCAGGTTCCAGCCATGCGTTGATGAAATCATAGAACTTGTCCTCTGACCCCGGCGCATCCGCCAGACGCGAATAACCGCACACCCAGCTGGACGATCCTTCGTCCATGTCGCGGGTCATGCCGATTGGATGGCCTTCATAGCTCATGGTCGAAAAGGTTTCGTTCCACGCCCAGGCAAACAGCACTTCACCACTTTGCATCAACTGCGCCAGTGACGCGCCGTCTGCCCAATATGCGCGGACATTGGGGTGCACCTGACGCAGAAACGCGGATGCCGCCTCGAATTGTTCGTCAGTGGCGGTGGTCCAGTCCTTGACGCCTGTGGCTAGAAACGCAAGCGCGTAGGCATCATCAACATTGTCCCCGATCGAAATGCGGCCCGCATACATCGGGTCGGCAAAGACCTGAAGCGTGCTAAGGTCATCCGCGGTCAGTTCGTCGGTATTGTAAACGACGGCCGTGTTGCCCCAATCGACAGGGACGAAGTAGTATTCGCCGTCCTTTTGAAAGGCTTCGATATCGCGGAACGATGCCTCAAGCTCGTCCCAGCGGGGAATGCGGCTGGTATCAAGTGGGGCCAAAAGCCCGGCCTCGATCCATTTGGGCACAGATTGCGAGCAGGGATGGGCGGCGTCGGCACGAAAGCCGGAGCGAAGTTTCTGAAAGGCTTCTTCCTCGTCGCCGAAAAACGCGAAGGTCGGGCCTTCGCCGTGTTGTTCGATGTAGGCGGTGAAAAATTCGGGGTCTTCGTAGCCCGCCCAGTCAAAAACCGTCAGCTCTGCGTCATCCGCCAAGGCAGCGACACCCGTTACCATCAAGGCTGTTGCGGCGATTGATGCCGTTCTGGCAAAGTAAGTCATCAGATATCTCCCCGTTCCTATTTTTGCTGGCCTCGTCCACCAGAATTAAGAACACGACCTGACGAAAGTTTAGCGGCAACCGGTGTTGACACAAGGTTTAATTGAGCGCTCAAATAAGTTTAAGAAATAGAAAGCAATACAAGCCCCGATGCGTGATCCCAGGCATGATATCTTGTTCGAGCCGCTGCGGATTGGCCCCGTCACAGCCAAAAACCGATTCTATCAGGTGCCCCATTGCACGGGTATGGGCTGGCGGCGTCCCAATGCGCTGGCGGCCATGCGCGGTGTCAAGGCCGAGGGTGGCTGGGGGGTCGTCAACACGGAATACTGTTCGGTGCATCCCACTTCCGACAACGCGGCATTTCCCAATGCCACGCTTTGGGATGATGACGATGTGCGCGCCAATGCGGCGATGGTCGATGCGGTTCACGCGCATGGGGCGCTTGCGGGTGTTGAACTGTGGCTGGCAGGCGGGATGGTCACAAACCTGTCCACACGTTTGCCTGCATTGGGGTTGCGCAACAGACCCCAAACCGACAACAACGAACTAAACCAGGGCCAATCGCGCAAGATCGACAAGTCCGACATTCGCGACATTCGCAAATGGCATCGCGATGCGGCCTTGCGGGCCGTGCAAGCAGGTTTTGATATCGTTTATGTCTATGCCACCCACGGCTATCTCTTGTCCGAATTTCTGGACGCCGACACAAACACCCGCACCGACGAATATGGCGGGAGTTTGGAAAACAGGGTGCGGCTGATCCGCGAACTGATCGAAGACACCCGCGAGGCCGTGGCCGGCCGTGCCGCTGTCGCCACGCGGTTTACCGTCGACCTGACCACACCGGAGTCTTACGATGCCTTCGGCTTGCTGGCCGATCTGCCTGACCTTTGGGATTTGACTGTCGGGAATTATGACATCGAAATGGGCCATTCGCGCTTTGTGAAAGAAGGGGCGCTGGTTGCGGACGTGGCGCGTGCCAAAACGATGACGTCCAAACCGGTGGTTGCCGTGGGGCGCTTTACATCGCCTGACACCATGGCGCAGGTGATCCGTTCGGGCGGGCAAGACATGATCGGCGCGGCGCGCCCCTCGATCGCTGATCCGTTCATGCCCAACAAGATCGACGCAGGCGCCAGTGATGACATCCGCGAATGTATCGGCTGTAACATCTGCTATGCGTCAGACAGCCAGCATGTCCCGACCCGCTGCACGCAAAACCCGACAATGGGCGAAGAATGGCGGTTGGGCTGGCACCCCGAACATATCCCCACCGACCCTGAACCTGCATCGGTGCTGGTTGTGGGTGCGGGCCCCGCGGGCTTGGAAGCGGCGCGCGTTCTTGGGCTGCGTGGCCACAGCGTGATGCTGGCCGAAGCCACCCGCGATCTGGGCGGGCGCGTCACCCGCGAAGCAAAACTGCCCGGCCTGTCCGAATGGGCGCGTGTGTGCGACTGGCGGGTCGGACAGATTGCCAAGCTGGATAACGTCACAGTGTATCGTGAAAGCCCGATGAACGCTTTGGATGTGCTGGACCTTGGCGTTGACCATGTGCTGGTCGCGACGGGTGCTCGGTGGACAACAGACGGGATCGGGCGTCACAGCGCCGTGGGTTTTGACGAAGCGGATCACGCCATGCTGCTCAGCGCGGAAACCGTTCTGAACGGTGATGAAACGCCAGCTGGTCACATCGTGATTTATGACGATGACCATTACTATCTGGGGCCGGTCATTGCGCTTGAACTTGTCAAACGCGGCAACCGCGTCACGCTTGTCACGCCACAGGGGCGCGCCTGCGCCTTCGGAGAATTGACGCAAGAGCAAGCCCAGACAATCGCCGCACTGCTGGAGGCCGGAGTCACCCTTCAAACGAACCAGGCAGTAAACGTTGTGCAGCAGGGGTTTGCGACTTTGACCTGCGTCTTTTCTGGTCAGGAAACGCAGCTTACATGCGATGCGGTCCTGCCCCTGACCCGGCGCATGCCGGTTACGGACCTTTACGAAACGTTACTGGCTCACCCCGATGCGCAGCGCCTTGGCTCCATCACGCGGATCGGTGACGCCGAAGCACCGTCAATCATCGCAGCGGCGGTTTATTCCGGCCACCGCGCGGCGATGGACCTTGGTAAGCCGGTTGATCTGGCCGCACGCTATGGCAAACGCGAACACCCGCGCGTGGGCTAACCTGCGCTGGCTGCGACATCGGCTGACACTTTTTCCAAGGCCTGTTCAAGAATATCGAACATTTCGTCAATCTGATCCTTGGTGATCACAAGCGGCGGCGAAAACACGGCCATATTGATCAGCGGGCGCACCATCAGGCCAAGCTCCTCGCAGGCTGCATCAATTTGCGCGCCCAATGTGCGCTCGGCCTCGAGGTTCTTCGCCTTGCCCTCGATGCAGCCCAGCAACCCCATGCCACGTGCATCGCCCACGATGGCAAAGCGGGCCAGCGCGGCAAGACGCGCCTGAAAATATGGTGAAACCTCACGCACGTGTTCCAGAAGGTTTTCGCGTTCGAATATCTCGATGTTCTTGAGGGCTGCCGCGCAAGACACCGGATGTGCGGAATAGGTATAGCCGTTGGTGAACGCGGATGCTTCGTCCAAACCGCTCATCTGCTCCATGACCCGATCGGAAATGATGCAGGCCCCCAGCGGCAGGTAGCCCGAAGTCAGCCCTTTGGCAGAGGTGATCATGTCGGGAACGATCCCGAACACCGCCTCGGACGAAAACCAGTGTCCCAGACGCCCGAAGCCGGTCACGACTTCGTCCGAAATGTAGAGGATGTCATGCGCACGGCAGATGTCCCATGTGCGTTTGTGATAGCCGTCCGGCGGAACAATGACACCGCCCGAACTCAGGATCGGTTCGGCGATGAATGCGCCAATCTTGTCGGCCCCAAGGGTGGCGATTGCCGCCTCAAGGTCGGCGACCTTTGCATCGCACCATTGCGCGACACTTGTCCCCTCGGGCCTGCGATAGGGGTTCACGTCTGGCAAGAAGTGCACCAGCCGCGTATCGAAATCAAAGTGGCTTTTGTCGCGTTCCTTGCCGGTGACCGAATGTGCCAGATAGGTCGAGCCGTGATAGCCCTTTTCGCGTGCAAGAATCATCTTCTTCTTGGGCAGTCCGCGCCGGTTGTTGAAATACTGCATGGTCCGCAGGGCCGTATCGACAGCCGTGGATCCGCCGGTTGTGAAAAAGACGTTGTTCAAATCGCCCGGTGCCATTTCGGCCAGTTTCTTGGCCAGGACAGCCGAAGGTTCGGTCGCATTGGTAAACGGCGAGGTATAGGAGAGCTTGATCACCTGATCGGCAATTGCATCGGCCATTTCGCGACGACCATAGCCGATCTGGCTGCACCACATGCCGCCCGGCCCGTCGATGTAGCGTTTGCCTTGCGCATCCCAGAAATAGATACCTTCGGCTGAATCGACGATCATGTTGTCATAGCCGCGCCAGTCATCCATCGCCGCCCAGGGGTGAATCTGGTGCTTTCGGTCCCACTTTGCCAACGTCTCGGTCGAGGGGGTGTTTGCCCGGTTATGCAGTGTTTGGCTTGCCTTGGTCATGTCTCGCTCCGGATTAATAGGGGCGCGGGGGCGTGGCCCGCGCACGCGCATTCGCGAAAAAAGGTGCGTCCTTGATCGTGACGGGAACCAGTCGTTTATCCCATTTGCCTTCTTCGTTGACGTAGATTTCGGCCCAGATGTCATCGACGACTTCGGACCCGTAAGGGGCTTTCAGTTCAGCGAGCGCAATGTTGCTTTTCATGGTCGGCGACCACACACCCGACGTCACAAAGCCGATTTCTTTCCTTTTCTTGTGGTATAGCAACGCGCCATTCGCGGGTTTGAATCCCGCGATGTCAATCTTGACCAGCGCATAGCGACCACCAAAGTCGCGTTGCCGCAAGAGGGCGCGGCGGCCATTGAAGTGCCCTTTGTCAAAATGCACCATCTTGGCGAAACCCAGTTCAATCGGTGTGCGGCCACGATGCAGGCGCATGACCGCGTGAACCGGTTGGAAATCAACACCTGCCGCGACAAATCCCGCCTCGATCCGGCACATGTTCAGCGCCTCGAACCCGATCGCGCGAAGACCCCAATGATCACCTGCGTCCCACAACCTGTCCCAAAGCGCGGCAGCTTTTGACCAGGGCACCCAAATCTCGTAGCCCAGATCGCCGGTAAACCCTGTGCGCGAAACCCAGATATCGGGCGCGACCTCGCGCCAATCAAACGGCTTCATCGTTTCGATGTTGGAAAAGCCTGCATCGTTCAGGACCGACCAGGATGTCGGACCTTGCAAGGACAGGGCGGCAATCGCATCGCTTTCATCAACAACCTGCGCGTCATAGCCCCAGGCCGCATCCAACAGCCATGTGAACATCGGTTCCTGACAGCACAGCCGGAAATCCGTATCGCTGAACCGGAACAGGGTGCCATCGTCGATCAGCATGCCTTCCTCGTCGCACCACATGACATAGCCGACGCGCCCATCGCCGATTTTCGCAACATCGCGCGTGACCAGCCGGTTCAACATGGCCAGCGCATCGGGTCCGCTGATGCGGTACTTGTGCATGGGCGATATATCGAACAGTGTCGCCTGATTGCGGATCGCGAAGTATTCAAATTCGACCGTGTCGAGAACAAGTGGCGAGATATATCCCGCCCAACCCGTCCATGATTTTGCACGGCTCAACGCGTTCATTCGCCCAAAGAACGGCGTTTCGATCAGCCCCATCTGGACATGTTTGGCTGCGGATGTCTTGCGCTTTGCCATTAACCCAATACCCCGTCCGAGATCACTTGCATGGCGGCGTTTCGGCCAGCCGCCCCCATTACATCACCGCCCGGATGCGCCGATGCCCCGCACAGATAAAGCCCACCCACACCAAAGGCATAGCGCGACAGAAGGTTTGCAGGGCGCACCGTCAGCAGTTGATCAAGCCCCATTTCGGCGTGGTGCCAATGCCCGCCCGGCGCACCGGTCATGTTTTCGATATCAACTGGCGTCAGCACCTGGTTGTGCGAAATCAGCCCGCCAATGCCCGGCGCATACCGGTCAAGCGTTGCGACAACGCGATCCAACAACTGCGCGCGGGCCTTTTTCGTCCACCCGCCTTCAAGCGCGTAGGGCACATAGCTGACCACCGCGGAAAGGACGTGTGTTCCGTCGGGTGCGACGTCTGGATCGGTCAGGCTGGGGATGACGGCCTCGATCAAGGGTGCGGGCGACATCGCACCGTATTTTGCGGGGTTGAACGCCCTCTCAACGTCCTGCGCCGAAGGTGCAATCAACAGGCGGCCCCCCGTCTGCCCTGCGTTCAGGCCGGTGAACACAGGTGCGGACCGCAAGACAAGGTTGACCTTGGCAGTTGTGCCCTTGTTGCGCAGGTTGCGCATCCGGCGGGCGGCTTCGACGTCGAAATTGGCGACACCGGCAATTTGCAGTGTTTGCATCGCACCCGCGCTGGAAAGAACTGCATTGGCATGCAGGGTGGTGCCATCAGACAGCAAAACGCCCTGCACCCGATCATGCGCGATCACGAGGCGTTCAATCTGCGCGCCTGTGCGAATGTCCACACCGCGGCTGCGCGCCGCGGTTTCAAAGGCCCGGGCCACGGCGCCCATCCCCCCCAACGGCAGGGCCACATCTGCGCCATTCCCCAGACGATACATCAGCGAAAAGACGGTGCCGGGTGAACGCGGACCGGCGTAGGCTCCGCGCACCGCATCTGCCGTCAAGGCACCGGCAAGCGGGCTGTCCGGTATCTCGTCAAGGACCAGATCAAAGGCATTGGACAGGATCACGCGCAAGAACTCGCGCATGTCCTTTTTCCCAAGACGCTTGAGACCCCAGCCAAGTTTTCCCAGTTTGGCCAGTTCGGCGAAAGTCGTTGCGTCCAGAATGCCACCCGACAGGGCAGGGGGCGGACCATCCGCGAGCTGACCCAACACAGCAGCGAATTTCCCAAGGCGCGCATAAAGCGCGGCAAAGGCCTGCGCATCTGGGTGCGCGCGGCCATCGGCGAAAACGGCTGTGCCGTCTTTGATCACCACATGATCGCCGTCCGGCGCAAGCGCCACGGTGGGCAACGCACGGGTCTTGAGGTCAAGACCCAGGTCTTTGGCAACCCGCGGGTTCAGGTTATACAAAAGATGCGCGATTTCAGGCACCTGTGCACCGCCAAGGTCGGCCGATTTCGACATGCCGCCAATCCGGCCGTCGCGTTCCAGAACACAGACGGACTTGCCTTTGGCGGCCAGCGTCGCCGCGGCGGTCAGGCCATTGTGGCCCGCCCCGATGACGATGGCATCATAGCGATGGTCTGACATGCGGCCCTCCTTCACGCAGCAAAGCTGGGCATGGATTTCGCCTTGCCGATGTCGCGCAGGATTTCGCGCGCCGCATTCGCCCCCGGTGCGGCCATGACACCGCCACCCGGATGGGTTGATGACCCGACGATATACATGCCGCGAATGGGCGTGTCGTATTGCGCGTATCCGGGCACGGGCCGGTTAAAAAGCAACTGGTCGAACGTCAGTTCCCCTTGAAAGATATTGCCCTCGGTCAGACCGACTTCACGTTCGATGTCCCACGGTGTGCGGATCTCGGCGTGCACGACGCGTTGACGAATATCGGGGCAGGCCACCTCCAGCTTGTCATAGACACAATCGGCAAAGGCCGTGCGCGCCGCATCGGTCCAGTTTTCTGCGGCGCGCAGGCCGTCGACCTCAAGGTCATAGGGGGCGTATTGCACAAAGACCGTCATCATGTGCTTGCCCGGCGGTGCCATTGTCGGGTCGATCTGACTGGGGATCAGCATGTCAAAGTAAGGGTCAGACGACCACCGCCCGTCTTTCCAGTCATCATAGGCGCGTTCCAGTTCGTTCAGGGACGTCGAACAATGCATGTCCCCGCGCAGGAAACTGGCCCCTTTTGGGGCAGCAGGAAACGACGGCAATTGATCAAGCGCGATGTTCAGTTTGGCTGACGATCCGCGGATCTTGAAACGTTTGACCGCCTTGGTGAAATCTTCGGGCAGATCGGCTTGGTCGGTATGGTGCAGAAACGTGCGTTTCACATCCATGTTGGATGCCACGATCGGCGCGCGGTATTCATCGCCGTTTTCCAAAGCAACGCCGGTGATCTTCCCGTTCTTGACAACGAAGCGATCAACACCAGCGCCCATGACGATTTCCCCGCCCGCCTCGGCGAAGGCGGCGCCAAGCGCGTTTGATATCGCGCCCATCCCGCCACGTGCAAAGCCCCAGGCACCAATCGCGCCGTCCACATCGCCCATATAGTGATGCAGCAAGACATAGGCGGTTCCGGGCGAATAAACGCCAAGGCCCGTGCCGATGATGCCCGATCCGGCAAGATGGGCCTTGATCAGGTCATTTTCGAAATACTCGTCCAGAAAATCGCCAATCGACATGGTCCAAAAGCGCAGGGTTTCACCCAGTTCCCTTGCGCCCAGTCCGTGGGCCTTTTTGACCAGAAACAACAGCTCGGACAGGTCGCGTGGCCTTAGCGATGTCGGGTCGGGCGCGTTGCGCAAAAGGAATGGCCGGATAAATCTGCACTGGCGGATCACGGCCTGACTAAACCGGTCATAGGCATCGGCATCTCGCGGATTGTGGCGCGCCAATTCGCGGCGCAGCGCGTCATGGTCCGACAGATAGGCAAAGTAATCGCCATCCGGCGTAAACGTCGCGCCGCCCTCATAGGGGATCACTTGCAGGCCAAAGCGCGGCAATTCCAGGTCGCGCACGATTTCACGGCGCAGCAGGGAACAAACGTAAGAGCAGTTGGAATAGGTCCATCCGTCAACTAGCGACCGGCTGACGGCTGCCCCGCCGATCCAATCATTCTTTTCGACGACGAGGGTCTTCAGGCCCGCCTTGGCCAGGTAGCATGCCGTCGTCAGCCCGTTGTGCCCCGCACCTGCGACGATGGCATCATATCTTTCGTGCTTTCCCAACTCTGCCCCCGATGGTTTCGCGCCAGTCTAACGTGACCGCGAAGAACGGTAAAGTTTTTTGAGCGCTCAAACAAACTTTTTTCGGCTGACAGGCAAGGGCGAGTATGGGACAACGTGCCCGAACCAACAGAAAGACGACACGGTGACGGTCAAATCATCTGCACAGCGCCCGCGCAAGGAACGCAAAGAAAATGCGGATATGCGCCGCACGCAGTTGCTCGAGGCGACACGGCGGTCGATCGTGGCGAATGGGTTGGCCAGAACCACCTTGGCAACTGTCGCAAACGAGGCGGGGTTGTCGCAGGGCGTTGCAGTTTTTTATTTCAAGTCCAAGACCGGGCTTTTGACCGAAACGCTGCGCGACCAGTACCAACGCTATGACCAGAACTGGAAAAAGGCGCTGGCGGATGCCGCGGACGATCCGTTGGAACAGGTCATTGCGATGATCAAGGCCGATTTTTCGCCCGACATCTGCAATCCCGACAGTCTTGCCTTGTGGTTCGCCTTTTGGGGCGAAGAAAAATTCACGCCGCAATACGCTGAAATTTCGAGCGAATTTGACAAGGCGCATCGGGATGTCATGCACAGCCTTTGCACAGTGCTGGCGTCCAAAGAAACGGGTCTGGATGGTGACGATGTCTCGGACTGGATCGAAAACGTGTCGGACGGATATTGGCAAAAACTGCACTTGCAACCCGATACCACCACGCCGCAACTGGCGACCGCTGCGACCCTGCGATTGTTTTCCCGACTATTGCCAAGTCACGCAACGCGAATTGCGCAACTCTCGGCCCTGTAAAGGGGCGAAAGTGCCAATGACATATGCAGATGCAGCGCGTCAAAACGTGGCAAAGGTCGCCTTGACGCCCTTTGGCCGGTGAACTAAGCATCCACCTGTTGAGCGGGCGTTGTGTAGTGGTAAGACCTTAGCCTTCCAAGCTAATGACGCGGGTTCGATTCCCGCCGCCCGCTCCAGACTTTCCTTTCATTGCTGACAAATGGGTCTTCGCGCGGCTTGTGATCGATTGTCGGGGCAGGTAAGCAACGCCAACTTCAAAAAATCAGGTGGCACCATGGCCCGAGCCCCGCTCACAACCGACGAAGACCGCGCAAAATCCAAGGAAATTGGCGCGTTGCGCGGGCTTTGGCCCTTCGTTGCGCCGCACAAGGCGATGATGGCGCTGGCACTGGTCGCGCTGGTGATCACGGCGATGATTTCACTTGTGATGCCCTTGGCCGTGCGCCGTGTGGTTGACAACTTCGAGGTCGCGGCAAGCACGATCCTGGACCAGTATTTCGCTGCGGCCCTTGTGATCACTGCCCTTTTGGCCGTGGGCACCGCTCTGCGCTATTATCTGGTGACGCGCCTTGGTGAACGGGTCGTGGCGGACATTCGCAAAGCTGTCTTTGACCGTATGGTGATGATGAGTCCGGCATTCTACGAAAAGATCATGACCGGTGAAGTCCTGAGCCGGATCACGACCGATACCACGCTGATCCTTTCGGTGATCGGGTCGTCTGTGTCGGTCGCCCTGCGCAATGTGCTGATCTTTATCGGCGGGTTCGGCCTGATGCTATTTACATCGCCGAAACTGGCGGGGCTGGTGCTGCTGATCGTGCCTGCGGTGATTATCCCGATCGTCGTGTTGGGGCGCCGGTTGCGCACGCTGGGTCGTGAAAACCAGGATTGGATCGCCGCATCTTCGGGCAGTGCCTCGGAAATTCTGCTGTCCGTGCAAACCGTGCAGGCCTTTACCCACGAACGCCAGAGCCGTGACAAATTCGATGATGTGACCGAAAAAAGCTTTGTGTCGGCCCGCAAGCGGATCAGCACCCGTGCCGTCATGACAGCAATCGTGATCTTCCTTATTTTTTCGGGTGTTGTCGGGGTCTTGTGGATCGGTGCACGCGATGTGCGTGACGATATCATGACCATCGGCGAACTGGTCCAGTTCGTGATCTACGCGATCATGGTTGCGGGGGCTGTGGGTGCGCTGACCGAAATCTGGAGCGAGTTGCAGCGCGCCGCCGGGGCCACCGAACGGCTTGTCGAATTGCTCAATGCCTATGACAGCGTGTCCGACCCTGTCAGCCGCAAAGACACGCCCGACACCCGTCGCGGCGAAATCGCCTTTGAGGATGTGACGTTCCATTACCCGTCGCGCCCCGAAACATCCGCGCTTGATCATGTGTCACTGACCGTGGCACCCGGTGAAACCATCGCGCTTGTTGGTCCCTCCGGTGCCGGCAAAACCACGATCATTCAACTTCTGTTGCGGTTTTACGATCCCGCGAGCGGTGCGGTGCGCCTTGATGGTGTGGATCTGCGCGAGATGGAACGCGCCGATTTCCGTCGCCACATGGCGCTTGTGCCGCAAGACCCTGTGATCTTTGCCGATACCGCCCGCGAGAACATCCGCTTTGGCCGCCCCGATGCAACGGATGCGCAGGTCGAGGGTGCCGCCCGCGCCGCCGCCGCCTATGATTTCCTGATGGCCCTGCCTGACGGCTTTGACAGCTATGTCGGGGAACGCGGCGTGATGTTGTCGGGTGGGCAAAAGCAGCGGATCGCCATTGCCCGTGCAATTTTGCGCGATGCGCCTGTGCTGTTGCTGGACGAAGCCACCAGCGCCCTTGACGCCGAAAGCGAACGCGCCGTGCAACAGGCCGTCGACAAGCTGTCAAGGGATCGCACGACCATCATCGTTGCGCACCGTCTTGCCACTGTGAAAAAGGCGGATCGCATCGTCGTGATGGAAGACGGCCGCATCGTTGCCACCGGCACCCATGATGAACTGGTTGCCCAAGGTGGGCTTTATGCCCGTCTGGCCCGCCTGCAATTCACCGATGGATTGGCCGCCGAGTAGCTGTTTCGCTGCGTCAGTCTTGCCTAAAGCGACATTTGCCCACATCTTGAACCCAGGGAATGCACCGGCGTTAGATCGGGCACACAACAGGGGAGGAGACGACCATGACCTATGCGTCCGTGGCCGATAGAGATGCAATTGTGGCGGAATCCGCATGGGATGACCGCCCTGTGCCGGTCACCCTGCATCAAATGCTGGAAAAGACCGCGACAACACATGCTTCGCGTAATGCGCTGACCTATCAGCTGTTGTCGGACCCCAAGGCCAAGGCCGAAACGTTGTCCTGGACACAACTGCTGGAAAAAACCAACCAGACAGCCAACTTGTTTCGCGAGTTGGGCGTTGGCGAAAACGATGTGGTCGCGTTCCTGTTGCCAAATGCCACGGAAACAGCGCTGACCTATCTGGGTGGCGCGATTGCGGGGATTGTCAATCCGATCAACCCGCTGCTCGATGCCAACCAGATCGCGTCGATCCTGCGGGAAACAAATGCCAAGGTTCTTGTGACCCTGCGCGCCTTCCCCAAGACGGACGTGGCACAAAAGGCGGCCGAGGCCGTGCACCTTGCACCGAATGTGCACACGATCCTCGAGGTCGATTTGCACCGCTACCTGACGGGTATCAAGAAACTGATCGTGCCACTGATCCGCCCCAAGGTCGATATCCAGCATCGCGCCAAGGTGCTGAACTTTAACGCTGAAATTGCCAAGCAGCCGACAGTCTTGAAGTTTGCCGACAGCAAAGGCGACCGCGTGGCGGCCTATTTCCACACTGGCGGCACAACCGGCATGCCCAAGGTCGCACAGCACAAATACAGCGGCATCGTTTACAACGGCTGGCTGGGCAATCGCCTGCTGTTTACCGAAAAGGACACGATGATTTGTCCGCTGCCCCTATTCCACGTCTTTGCGACGATTGTGGTGATGGGTGCGTCCCTGTCATCGGGCGCGCATGTGGTATTCCCGACCCCGCAAGGCTATCGCGGCGAGGGCGTGTTCGACAATTTCTGGAAACTGATCGAACGCTACAAGGTGACATTCATGATCACCGTGCCCACGGCCATGTCCGCGCTGATGCAGCGCCCCGTGGATGCTGATATTTCGTCGCTCCAGATGGCGTTTTCCGGGTCTGCCCCGCTGCCCATCGAACTCTATAAAAAGTTTGAAAAGGCCGCGGGTGTCACGATTTGCGAAGGCTATGGGCTGACCGAGGCGACCTGCCTTGTGTCGATCAACCCGCCTGATGGCGAAAAGAAGGTCGGGTCGGTCGGTTTGCCCTTCCCCTATACCGACATCAAGATCATGTCGGTTGATACCCACGAAGAATGTCCCCCCGATGAAGTTGGCGAAATCTGCGTCTCCAACCCCGGGGTTGTCATGGGTGAAACCTATACCGAGGCCGACAAGAACGCCGATCTTTACTACGCCGGCCCCAAATCCAATGCGCAATTCCTGCGCACGGGCGATCTGGGTCGCGTCGATAGTGACGGTTATCTGTGGATCACGGGCCGCGCCAAGGATCTGATCATTCGCGGTGGCCACAACATCGACCCCGCCGAAATCGAGGAAGCCCTGGCCGGACACCACGATGTCGCCTTTGCCGGTGCCATCGGCCAACCCGATGCCCACGCAGGCGAGGTGCCATGCGCCTATGTCGAACTGGTTGCCGGTGCGACTGTCACCGAAGACGAGTTGATGAAATACGCCAAGGACAACATCAGCGAACGCGCCGCCCATCCCAAGCATTTGCAGATCATGGATGAATTGCCGAAAACCGCAGTGGGCAAGATTTTCAAGCCCGACCTGCGCAAGATGGCGATCACCCGTATCTATGACGCCGCGCTGTCCAATGCTGACGTCGCCGCCGAAGTGGCCGAAGTCGTCGAGGACAAGAAACGCGGTCTGGTCGCGCGATTGAACAAGACGGGCACCGTCACGGATGAAAATGTCCTGCGTGCGCTGGGCGCATTCACCCGCCCGTGGGAATGGGCTGACTAACTGCGCGCATCTGTCGCTTGCGGCGCGCACTTGGCGCTCTAGGGTTGGGTCATGACGCAGCCTGAACTCATGCACAAAGGGCCGGTTGCCGTGATGGACGGCAATTGCGCCCTGTGTGCCTTTGGGGCGCGAATGATCCACCGGCTTGATAAGACTGGCGAGGTGCGCATTTGCCCGATCCAGACCGACCTTGGGCGGGATTTGCTGGCGCGCCACGGCCTTGCGCCCGATGATCCGGATTCGTGGCTGCTGATTGATGGGGATCGCGTGCTGCAGGACTTTGATGCGATGATTTATCTGGGCGAACGCATGGGTGGCTGGGGGCGGCTGATGTCGGTCTTGCGGATCCTGCCACGCCCCTTGCGTGACTGGCTTTATCGCCGCATTGCGCGCAATCGTTATGCTGTGTTCGGCCACGCGGACTTGTGTGCGCTGCCTGATCCGGCCCTGCGCGCAAGGTTAATCGGATGAAGATCACCGTCATCGGTGGCTACGGCGTTTTTGGCGGGCGCCTGGTGCAGCTTTTGTGCCGTGACGGGCACAAGGTGACGGTTGCGGGGCGTGATCTGGCGCGTGCGCAGCGTTATGCGTCTGACTGGGGCGCGCGGGCCTTGGCGTTGGATCGGGGTGGTGATCTGTCCGCGCTGACCGGCGCAGAAGTTGTCGTTGATGCTGCCGGTCCGTTTCACACCTACGGTGACGATCCCTATCGCCTTGCGCGGTTCTGCATTGATGCCGGGGTCAACTACCTTGATCTGTCCGACAATGCGGCATTTTGCGCAGGCATTTCCGCCCTAGATGCCCATGCCCGCGCCGCTGGTGTCTTCGCCCTGTCCGGCGTGTCGAGCGTGCCCGCCCTTTCGTCGGCGGCTGTCACTGCGCTGGCGCAGGACATGGACACGATCGACACGATCAACAGCGCAATCCTGCCCGGAAATCGCGCCCCGCGCGGGCAGTCCGTGGTGGAGAGTATTCTGTCACAAACGGGCCTGTCGTTTCGCCAAACGGTCGATGGCCAGCAAGCGTCGATCCGCTCGTGGTCCGCGCCGCGTGCATTCACGCTCCCTTCGGGCGAAGTGCGCAAGGCTTGGGTGATCGAGGTGCCGGACCAGTCGCTGTTCCCCGCACATTTCAACGCCCGCACGGTCAGCTTTCGCGCAGGGCTGGAATTGGGTGTCATGAACCGCGGTTTGGCGGTTTTATCGTGGCTGCGCGGGCGTTTGCGCGTTGGGATGCCACGCTGGCTGGTGGGGTTGGCAATGATAGGTGCGCGGCTGCTTGCGCCGTTTGGCACTGATCGCGGCGGTATGGTTGTCGCGGTGATCGGGCGCAAGGATGGCGCGTGGCAACGTGCCGTTTGGCGGCTTGGCGTTGATCAGGGCGAGGGGCCGTTCATCCCTGCCGTGCCCGCGCGTGCATTGCTGCGAAACACGTCACAGATCGCTCATGGGGCCCGACCAGCGGTGGGTGAGCTGACCTTGACAGACGCCGCGGCAGCGATGGCCGACCTTGCCGTCACGACGACCCGCGACATCGCGCCAATCACGCCGTTGTTCCCCGCAACGCTGGGTGCGGCTTTCGCGACCCTCGCGCCTGAAATCCGCGCCACCCATGACACGCCCGCGCCGCGCATCTGGCAGGGCCGCGCTAAAGTCACGCGCGGGGCAGGGGTGCTTGCGCGGCTGACGGCATTTTTGTTCCGCTTTCCGCCCGCGCAAGATGACACTCCCGTGCAGGTAATAAAAACACCCCACAAGGGGGGCGAGGTCTGGCAACGCGCGTTTGGCACCTCCACGTTTCACTCGACCCTGCGCGCGACGTCGCAAGGCATCACTGAAAGGTTCGGGGCTTTCACGTTCCTGCTGGACCTGCATGTCGCCGCTGAGAGATTGCACTACCCGATCCGGAAAGGCTGGTGCCTTGGTGTGCCCATCCCGCGCTTTGCCCTACCCAGAAGCGAGGCAAGCGAACGGGTCGAAAACGGGCGGTTTCACTTTGATGTGCGCCTGTCCATGCCCGTGACGGGTCGGATGATCGTGCACTACCAAGGCTGGCTTACGGGGGCCACGGACGCATAAGCGGATAACAGAGCAAGCCGCCTGTATCGTTTGGAACAGTCGGGTCTTTGTGCAACGATGACACAAAGGAGAGCCGATTTGCTTTTGCGCCTGATCAAGACTTTGTTCGCCCTGCTGTTTGTCGCGCTTGCCGTGGTGGGCTGCCAGATCGTGCGTAACACCGACAACGAACCCTTGCCACCTGCCACCGCTGATGCCCTGCGCGTGGCGACCTATAACGTGCACTACATTGTCATGCGGCAGGACACGGGCCCCTGGTCGGTGGGCGATTGGGACCGGCGCAAAGGGCCGCTTGATCTGGCGTTCAAGGCGGTCAATGCCGATGTGATTGCATTTCAGGAAATGGAAAGCTTTGGCGGCCGCTCGCAAACCGATGTGAACCTGACGCTGGACTGGCTGTTGGAAAACAACGCCGGATACGGCGCCGCGGCCACGGGCGATCCGGCGGTGTTTCCGTCAACCCAGCCGATCCTTTACCGCAGGGACCGGCTGGAATTGCTTGATCAGGGCTGGTTCTTCTTTTCGCCGACCCCCGATGTGATTTATGCGCGCACCTTCAACGGGTCATACCCCGCGTTTGCGTCTTGGGCTGTGTTTCGTAATCGTCGGGATGGTCGCGAGTTTCGCGTGATCAACGTGCACACCGATTACGGCAGTCGCAGCAACCGGCTGTTGTCAGCGCAACTGGTTGCCACGCGGGCGCGCCCCTGGATTGCAGCCGGTGAAACGGTGTTTGTCGTGGGCGATCTGAATGCGCGGCACGGCGATCAGACGCTGCGCTATATCGAAGATGCAGGCGTGACCTTTGCACCTGTGGCCGGGGCAACCTACCATTTCAATCGCGGGCTGAACCTGTTCGGCGCGATTGATCATATCGGCTATACCGGCACGGCCCGACCCGTGGGCGAACCTGTTGTTCTGCGCGACAAATTTGCGGGCGAATGGCCAACCGACCACTATCCGGTGATCGTGGATTTTGCGCATTGACGCGCGGTTTACGCGCTGTCGCCAACCAGTTGCCCCATCCGCTGCATCGCCAGCGCGTAGCCTTGCACGCCAAAGCCCGCGATCACCGCATCGGCCCGCAGGCTGACATAGGACTGGTGGCGAAAGCTTTCGCGTCTGTGAATTTGGCTGATATGCACTTCGATTACCGGCCCGTCAAAGGCGTTCAGCGCATCCAGCACGGCGACAGAGGTGTGGGTCAGCGCAGCGGGGTTGATGATGATCCCGGCGGCCTGTTCGCGGGCCTCCTGAACCCAGTCAATGATCTGACCTTCGTGGTTTGACTGCAAGAGCCTGGCCGCCAGCCCGCCCCCCTTGGCCACCTCGGCGCACCGCGCTTCCACGTCCGCAAGCGTGTCATGACCATAAATTTCAGGCTCGCGCTGCCCAAGCAGGTTCAGGTTCGGGCCATTCAGGATATAGATCGTCTTGGTCATGTCAGTGCCTTTGTGGTGCCAAGGTCGCAAGTATGCCTTGGGCGTTGATCTAACAGCAAAAGCGGAAAAAACAACAGCTTGCGGTTTTGCACGGGACAGGGGGATGGTGCTGTGAGAGAGGATTGAACTCTCGACCGCGTCAAAAAAAAACTAGTCACGAACTATTTGCGCTCTTGCGCTAGAACTGCTTGGTTTCGCACTCGCTATGAATATCCTTTGGTCAACCCGATGCACGCGCGCATAATGTTCATAAGCAGCGTGCCCTGTGACTTTCGGTTCTGAATAACATCTGTCATGAGGAAAGTACGAACACCCTTCATACCGCGTAGGCGTTGATCTACTTCTTCCGTGATGCAGGTTGCCACAAGAATGGTTTCCGCCTCAGATGACTCCGCTCGGATGTTTTCAAACGATTTCATCATTGCTCCCAATCTTTCGAGCGCGCCAGCGGGGTCAATTCCAGCCTTGATTTCGACCCCTCCAACGATTTTTGAGTCCGGCGCGATCAAGGTAATGTCAGGCTCGCTTCTAAAACGAAACACTGCGCCATTTGTGGTCATTCCGGACTGCAGTTCCGTTGTATGTTCATCAAGCCATTTGGCATTCAGGTCTTTTCCAAGAATGTCAGTCCCAGTCTTGAGCGTTACCTTTGCAATCTCGCCATGCGACAAGAGTTCCTTGAGGAACAATGTGCGTATGATACGCTCTCCTTCCGAGCCAATTTTGTTGCGCCAACTACCGTCGATAGTTGTGCCCGCCGTCGCATACATTAGTCCCTTCAACTTCTCAGCTTCGGGGAGCGCAATAGAGTATATTGCCGTCAAGTTTTCGTTGATTACGCGCGCGAGCTTGTTAGCCTGCTCTGTGGTGCAATCTGACTTTCCAGTTTCCAAGCGTTCAACGGATGTAACGCCGGAAAGCGTTTTCAGTCCTTTTTGCGAGAATGCCGAGATACAGCGATAATACGTCAGGTAGCGGCTGTTTGAAAGAAGGACGTTCGGATGACACAGGTGTTGTGATAGACTCATCCGTTGTTCTTCAAGGCTTTTTTGGATGTCCCCATTGACTCCAAACTCTGCGCTCTTGCGCCAGTTCAGCGTGTTTTCAATGGCGGCCAAGTTATTCGTAACAAACTCAAATAGACCAACGTAGTTGTTCTTCTCTAAGCTATTGGCAAAAAATGTAGCCCGAAGTTGATACTGTTCAGATATTACTTGTGTTGGGACTTTAGGCATCCTTGTTCAGAAGCTCCAGAATGGACTTCGCAACTGCTTCCGCCAAACGTGGAGGCACCGCGTTCCCTACCTGACCAAACTGGGTCATCGTCGTTTTGCGTTTGCTGCTGTAACTGTCCAGTCTAACACCCAGAAAAACCCAGTTTTTGGGAAACGACTGGAGTGTTGCCAATTCCCTAACCGTAAGCATGCGGTCTTCAGTAGGGTGAATAAAGTCTCGGTAGCCACTTCGCGTTACCGTGGGGCTGACTTTGTCGGGTGAAAGTCGGCGGTATGTTGAGCCGAAGGTCTTGTCTATCTCTGATAGCTTCCTGCCGACCGGCACTTTGCGGATTTTTTCCAACGTGCTGGGGGCGTGAGCGGTTGCGATGTGATTTGGTAACCTTTTAGTAGCCATGCTTTTCAATCCTGCCCTTAATTGTCTTAGAAACTCTTAGCGCTGTCTTAGAGGGAGCGTCAGCTTTAGGAAGGTCTTCAAGGGCTTGGCCAACCGTTACATGGGGTTCAAGTTTCCGTTCGTGGTCAACGTTGCGCGCGCCATGTGTCGGCTCTGGAAACCTATACGCAGTCTCAAGACGTGATCCGACAATAAAAACACGTTCTCTGTTTTGAGGCACGCCATAGTCAGCAGAGTTTAGTACCAAATGCTGCACCGAATACTTTTCGCCAGAATCCAGTGGCTCCGCAAACATCTGCTCAACTTTTCGCAAGACGGTTCCTGCCTGCCAACTCACCATCCCTTTAACGTTCTCTAGGACAAAGGTTTTTGGCTTAAGTTCTCGCACAAGCTCGATGAACTTAAACACCAGCATACCGCGTTCGTCGTTAAGGCCTTCACGGCGCCCCGCCAAGCTAAAGGACTGACAAGGAGGTCCTCCAAAGATACAATCGATCTGCCCAACTTTCAGGCTGGATAGTTCGCAAATTTCCGCCGCGGAAATTTCGTTTATGTCTCGGTTAGCGACCATTGTTTGTGGCAAGTTGTTGCGTAAGGTATCGCAGCAAGACGGATCAATCTCGATAGCAAGTTTGACATCGAACCCAGCGGCAAAAAAACCTGCGTCCATCCCTCCGGCACCGGAAAAGAAGGAAATAGCGGTGGGTTTTTCTTTGTTCACTTGGGTCATACCACATTTTGGATCGAGGTTATTACTTGTGACTAAATGCACATAAAACGCAATAGAATACAACGCGTCGTCGCGTCATTGGTAATGCGATGTATTTCGTGCTGTATCACCAAAGACGGTAGCTTTACCTACCAAATTTGGATGGTGCTGTGAGAGAGGATTGAACTCTCGACCTCACCCTTACCAAGGGTGTGCTCTACCACTGAGCTACCACAGCATCCGTGGCGCGGGAATTAGCGGTTATGTGCAAATGGTGCAAGCCCTCTCTGGACGCTTTTTGCCCTTGTTGGTAACAGGGCGGGTATGGAGCAGAAATCCGGCCAGAAACCCAAGCGCACCGAGGCCCAAATCCGTGAAGAACGGCTCAAGGCAGCGCTGAAGGCAAACATGGGGCGTCGCAAGGCGCAGGCACGGGCACGCGCCGACAATGGCGCGGATAACAAAGAGAAAGAGTAGGCAGGTATGGATTCAATTATCGTCAAGGGCGGCAAGCCGCTAAGTGGGCAAATCCACATTGCGGGGGCGAAAAACGCCGCACTTGCCCTGATGCCTGCAACGTTGTTGTCCGAAGAACCCCTGACGCTGACCAACGCGCCGCGCCTGTCCGACATCAAGACGATGACCGAACTGCTGCAATCGCTGGGCGCGGAAATCACCTCGATGCAGGACGGCAAGGTGCAGGCCATGTCGACCCACGGCACGATCAACACCACCGCCGATTATGACATCGTGCGCAAGATGCGTGCGTCCAATCTGGTGCTGGGGCCGCTCTTGGCGCGCGAAGGCCATGCCGTCGTGTCCCTGCCCGGTGGCTGCGCGATTGGTGCCCGTCCGATGGACATTCACACCGACGGCCTTGAGAAGATGGGTGCGTCGATTGATCTGAAAGACGGTTATCTGCATGCCAAGGCAGCGGGTGGCAAGTTGAAGGGCGCGGTCATCGACTTTCCCTTTGCCAGTGTTGGCGCCACTGAAAACATCATGATGGCCGCGACCCTCGCCAAAGGCACGACCGTGATCAACAACGCCGCCCGCGAGCCGGAAATCGTTGATCTGGCCACTTGCCTGCGCCGCATGGGCGCACAGATTGATGGCGATGGCACAGCGACGATCACCATTCAGGGCGTTGACCGGCTTGGTGGCGCGACCCACCCAGTTGTCACCGACCGGATCGAGCTTGGCACCTATATGCTGGCCCCCGTGATTGCGGGTGGCGAAGTCGAATGCATCGGTGGCCGCATGGATCTGGTCGCCGCTTTCGCTGAAAAGCTTGACGCTTCGGGTGTGAGTGTGACTGAAACCGCCAACGGGCTAAAAGTGGCGCGCAAGAATGGCCGCCCCACGGCCGTGGATGTCACGACAGAACCTTTCCCCGGTTTCCCGACTGACTTGCAGGCGCAAATGATGGCGATGCTTTGCGTGGCAGAGGGGAAATCGGTGCTGGAAGAAAAGATTTTCGAGAACCGCTTTATGCATGCCCCAGAACTGGTGCGTATGGGGGCCGAGATCGAAGTGCATGGCGGCACCGCCACCGTGACGGGTGTGGAACGCATGAAAGGTGCGCCAGTCATGGCAACTGATTTGCGCGCCTCCGTGTCGCTGATCCTTGCGGGGCTGGCGGCCGAAGGGGAAACGCAGGTCAACCGCGTCTATCACCTTGATCGCGGCTACGAACACGTCGAGGACAAGCTGGGTGCGGTCGGCGCTGATATCAAACGGGTCCCCGGATCGTGAGCGCAGACGCCACATTCGAAGACGGCGGCGAAAGCCCGCTGCGCCTGCGGGCGTTGGACGTTGATGACCTGACCGTGATTTCGTCACTGGTCCAAGACGCCGTGTTCCCCGCAAGCGAAATGAAATGGGACAGGGGCAAGCGCCGCTTTGCGTTGTTGATCAACCGCTTCCGCTGGGAAGACGCCGACAAGGCCGCCGCACGTAACCGCCCCGTGGAACGTGTGCAATCGGTGCTGGTGATCGAAGATACGATGAAAGTGCAGACCCAAGGTGTCAGCCGTGACCCTGATACGGTCATGTCGCTGTTGTCGCTGTCATTCAAGGCGGGCGCGGATGGCACCGGCCGTTTGATCCTGACCCTTGCCGGTGACGGCGCGATTGCGGTGGATGTCGAAGCCCTTGAAGTGGTGCTGCGCGATGTGACGCGCCCTTACGCCGCGCCCTCGCACAAAGCGCCCAGCCATGAAACTTAGATAGGTCCGCACCATGAAAACCCCCGCGATCATTGCTGCCAGCTTTGTTGCAGCCGCTGTCGTCGCATTCTTTTTGTTTTTTGGCTACTCGGCTGCGGTGCCGTTCCAACCCGGCTCTGGTGAGTTTACCGTCGAAGATGTCGAGGGTATGCTTCTGGACGGCGTAACAAGCGAAGTGCAACGCGACCTTTACCGTCTTATCGCGGCGGACTATCCGGCCGAATATGCAGCCTTCCTTGCGGAAATGACCACGCTGGCCAACAGCGGCATTCCCAATCTGGAACAGGCAGCCTTTGAAAAGTCGCGCAATTTCACCACCGAATTGCGCATGGACAACGCGCATTACCTCTCCAGCGCCCCATTGGAAAATCTGCGCGCGATCAAC
The DNA here is from genome assembly GCF_042466115.1 of Octadecabacter sp. R77987. Lineage (NCBI taxonomy): Bacteria > Pseudomonadati > Pseudomonadota > Alphaproteobacteria > Rhodobacterales > Roseobacteraceae > Octadecabacter > Octadecabacter sp. R77987. The sequence continues at coordinate 2,862,229 of NZ_JAXHBQ010000001.1, forward strand.
CGCGCAACCCTGACCGTGCTGGAAAGCCTTGCGGATCACCCGCCCCTGTGCGCCAAGTTTGCTGTCAGTGGCGGCGCGAACCTGACCATGGCCGAGGTCGAACAGATGGACCTTGATCTGGTCGCCGCGATCGGCAACGAGAACTTTCGCGCGATGGCTGCGGGACGCGATACGCCGGTCACGCATGGTGCGGTGCAAGACAGTGACATCGCCGCGATCGTCGATGGTTGGACGAATGACCCGGCGACCACGCCCGAAATGGAAGCCGCATTGCTGGGTGGCAATATGTCCCATCCGGCATTTTGTGCGGCCAATACCACGTTTCAGGCCTACGTGGCTGAAGCAACGGGCGAAGCAGCGGAGCGCGCCATCGTTTTCATGACAACGGCCGTGGCAACCCAGTAAACCCTTTCATTGATGCGCCCGCGCCCTGCGGCTATGTCAGACCAAAGGAGTCGCAGATGCCGCAGTTTTTCGCCACCACAGACCCAGATTTCGAGGCGCGTTTCACGGCCCTTTTAGGGGCCAAACGCGAAGATAGCCCCGATGTGGACGACACGGTGGCGGCGATCATCGCGGATGTGCGCGCGCGCGGTGACGCGGCCGTCATTGACCTCACGGCGCAGTTTGACCGTTTGCAATTGACGCCTGACACCCTGCGCTTTAGCGAGACCGAAATCGAGGCCGAATGCGCCAAGGTGTCGGCCGACGACCGCGCCGCACTTGAACTGGCTGCCGAGCGCATCCGCACCTATCACGCCCGCCAGATGCCCGAGGATGCCAGCTGGACCGATGACACCGGCGCGACCCTTGGCTGGCGCTGGACGCCTGTGTCAGCGGCAGGCCTGTATGTGCCGGGTGGGTTGGCCAGCTATCCGTCCTCGGTGCTGATGAACGCCATACCTGCCAAGGTCGCAGGCGTTGGACGTTTGGCCATTACCGTGCCAACGCCGGACGGGGTGTGTAACCCGTTGGTCTTAATGGCTGCGCGGATTGCAGGCGTTGACGAAATCTACCGGATCGGTGGGGCGCAGGCGATTGCCGCGCTGGCCTATGGCACGGACACGATCGCCCCCGTCGATAAGATCACTGGCCCCGGCAATGCCTTTGTCGCCGCCGCCAAACGGCGTGTGTTCGGCAAGGTCGGGATCGACATGATCGCGGGGCCGTCGGAAATTCTGGTGATCGCGGATCGGGACAACAACCCTGACTGGATCGCGCTTGACTTGCTAAGCCAAGCCGAACACGACGAAAGCGCCCAAAGCATCCTGATCACCGATGATGCGGCGTTTGGCCAGCAGGTGGCGCAGGCCGTGGAAAAGCGCCTTGAAACGCTGGAACGCCGCGCAATTGCGCAGGCCAGCTGGCGCGACTTTGGCGCGGTGATCACAGTGCATGATATGGAGGAGGCCGCCGCGTTGTCCGACCGCATCGCGCCAGAACATCTTGAACTTTGCGTCGCTGACCCAGATGCGTTGGCCGACAAAGTCACCCACGCGGGTGCGATCTTTCTTGGCGGCTGGACGCCCGAAGCCATCGGCGATTACATTGGCGGGCCGAACCACGTGTTACCCACGGCCCGTTCGGCGCGGTTTTCATCGGGGTTGTCGGTCATGGATTTCATAAAGCGCACGACACTCGCACGGATGACACCCGGCGCATTGCGCGCGATTGGCCCCGCCGCCGAACGGCTTGCCATTTCCGAGAGTTTGGAGGCGCACGGGCTGTCGGTGCGCGCCCGTCTTGATCAGTTGAACGAAGGTTGAACGATGTCGAAAATTACCAAGATTGATCTGGACGACAGCGCCCTGCCGGCCCCCACCGCCGAGATCGAACAGGAACGCAAGGTTGCGATGTTCGACCTGCTTGAAGACAACTCGTTTGTCCTGCCGCGGCGCGAGGACCGTTCGCCACCCCCCGGTCCCTACCACCTTGGGCTGTCGATCCGCGAGCGGCGGCTGGTGTTTGATGTGACAACCGAAGACCACCAGCCTGCGGGCGCGTTTCACCTGTCGCTTGGCCCGTTCCGGCAGGTTGTGAAGGATTACTTCCAGATTTGCGAAAGCTACTTTTCGGCCGTGAAAACAGCGGCCCCCAGCCAGATCGAAACGATTGATATGGCGCGGCGCGGCATCCACAACGAAGGCGCGCGCATCCTGCAAGAACGCCTTGAAGGCAAGGCCGAGGTCGATACCGACACCGCCCGCCGCCTGTTCACCCTCATCTGTGTGTTGCATTTCGGCGGATAGCGCAGTGGCAACGCCCATCACCCAAGGCGATCTGCCCCATTCGGTCCTGTTCTGCTGCGACCATAACTCGGTGCGCTCGCCCATGGCCGAAGGGATCATGAAAAAGCTATATGGGACAAAGTGTTACATTCAGTCCGTTGGCGTCAAAAATGACATGGAGATCGACGGCTTCGCCGTTGCCGTCTGCGCTGAAATCGGGGTGGAACTGGCGCGACACCGCTCGCGTTCGTTCGACGAAATGGAAGACTGGGGCGATGATCTGTCGTCATTTGATCTGGTGCTTGCCCTGTCTCCTGCCAGCCAGCGCCGCGCGCTTGAACTGACGCGGTTTTATCATCTTGACGTGGAATACTGGCCAATCCTTGACCCGACTGGTCTGACGGACAACCGTGACGACAAGCTTGTCAAATATCGCCAGACCCGCGACCAGATCACCGATCATTTGATCGCGCGTTTTGGTCCACCGCCGGAACCGGACGCATGAAAATCGCCGCAGCCGCCTATGCCATGGAGTGGCACGCCGATTGGGACAGTCTGGCGGCCAAGCTGGATACATGGGTGCGTGACGCCACCACCAAGGGCGCAGACCTGCTGGTTTTCCCCGAATACGCTGGTGTCGAGGCGGCCCTGATCGGTACGCCCCAGGATTGCAGCCCGCTGGAATGGGTGGCCCGTCTGCGTGACCGCCGTGACGACTGGATCGCGTTGCATGTGGATTTGGCCCAACGCTACGGTGTGCACATCCTTGCAGGCAGCATGCCTTGGGCAGGTGGCGACAAGACCTATAATGCAGCCTTGCTGTGTTCCCCCAGCGGTCAGGCGACAGCGCAGAAAAAGCTGATCCTGACCCCTTATGAACGCGACGAAATGGGCCTGAGCGCTGGCAATGACCTGCGCCTGTTCGACACAGCCTTGGGCAAGATCGGTGTTCTGATCTGTTACGACAGCGAATTTCCGCTGCTGGCCCGTGCCTTGGCCAAGGCAGGCGCGGATATGATCCTTGTGCCCTCCAATGCCGATTTCCCCGCAGGCCAGACCCGCGTGCGCCAGTCCTGCCGCGCCCGCGCGATTGAACAGCAATGCCTGATTGTGCAAGCGCCATTGATCGGCGATGTGCCCGATTGCGCCATAGCCGACACGCAAACGGGCCGCGCCGGGTTCTTTGGCCCGCCTGATCACGGGCTGCCAGCAAGCGGCATTATTGCCCAAGGCGACACCGACGTTGCGGGCTGGACCATTGCCGATGTCGATCCACACGCCATCGCCGCCCCACGCCAATCCGGTCAGGTCGGCAACTTTGCCCATTGGGCGGAACAGGATCACCGTATCAAAAGCATCACCGTCACGCTGCTTTGACAGTTTAGCACTTGAAACTATGCGCCTTTGGGCGCATCTAAGCGCCGTTCGCACCAATGCGGACCTTTTTGATGGAGATCACATGGCCAAGGAAGAACTGCTCGAATTTCCCGGTGTCGTTAAGGAACTCCTGCCGAACGCGACATTCCTGGTCGAGCTGGAAAACGGCCATACGATCATCGCGCACACGGCAGGCAAGATGCGCAAGAACCGCATCCGCGTTCTGGCTGGCGACAAAGTTCAGGTGGAAATGACCCCCTATGATTTGACCAAGGGTCGGATCAACTACCGTTTCAAATAAGCCGCGCCGGTCATGACTGACCCGCGCATGAAACTCATTCTCGGATCGGGAAGCCCGCGCCGCCTTGAACTGCTGTCGCAGATCGGCGTGGTGCCCCATGCCGTGCGCCCCCCCGATATTGATGAAACGCCTGTTAAGGGCGAAATTCCGCGCGCTTACGTGACCCGCATGGCCCGTGAAAAGGCGGCGGCGAGCCTGTGCGCTGACGACGAAGTTGTTCTGTGCGCTGACACCACTGTCGCCATGGGCCGCCGCATTCTGGGCAAGCCTGCCAACGGAGGCGAGGCGGCAGCGTTTCTTTATGCCCTTTCGGGGCGCCGTCACCGCGTGATCACCGCCGTGGCCGTGCGGCGCGGCGATGATATCCGCACCCGCGATGTGGTCACGACGGTGCAGTTCAAGCGCCTCTCGGACGCCGAAGTGAACGCCTATCTGGCCAGCGATGACTGGCAGGGCAAAGCCGGCGGCTATGCCATCCAGGGCCCCGCCGGCGCGTTCATTCCGTGGATCAACGGATTCTTCACCGGCGTTGTCGGCCTGCCACTGGCCGAAACGGCCGGCTTGCTGACGGCCGTGGGCTACCCCCTATACGGAGGCGCGCTATGAAAGGCCGCATGATCGTTCTGGACCATCTGGGCGAGGTCGAGGCCGCCGCGCTACTGGTCGAAGGCAAGCTGCACGACATCCTGATTGATCACGCCGATGCCCCGCGGCCCGGCGCAATTTACCGCGCGATTTGCGACCGTCCGATCAAGGGGCAGGGGGGTATGATGCTGCGCCTTCCCGAAGGCGGCACAGCCTTTTTGCGCGCGGCAAAGGGAAAGGCGCCGGGACAGGCATTGCTGGTGCAGGTCACGGGCTACGCCGAGGATCGCAAGGCCGTGCCCGTCACACAAAAGGTGCTGTTCAAAAGCCGCTATGCGATTGTGACCCCCGGCGCGCCCGGTCTGAACATCAGCCGGTCCATCAAGGACGAAGATACCCGCGATGAACTGCTGGCGATTGCCCATGCGGCGGACCTGCCCGAAGGCTACGGGTTGATCCTGCGTTCGTCCTGCGCTGGCGCGGACCCCGTTGAAATCGCGGAAGATATTGATGCTATGGCCGCGATGGCCGACACCGTCATGGCCGAAACAGACGGCAAAACCGCCGAGGCCCTGACCGAGGGCGACAGCCCGCATGCCCTTGCATGGCGCGAATGGGTGGACCCCGCGCAAGTGATCACAGATGCGGGCGGATTCGCGCGCGAAGGCGTGCTTGACCAGCTTGCTGCCCTAGGCGGGTTTCACAAGCTGGGCGAGGGGGGCATGTATGTCGAACCCACCCGCGCATTGGTCGCCGTGGATGTGAATACCGGCAATGACACATCGCCCGCCGCCGCGCTCAAGGTGAACCTTGCCGCAGCCCGCGCCCTGCCATTGGCCCTGCGCCTGCGTGGGTTGGCAGGGCAGATCGCGGTTGATTTCGCGCCCATGTCCAAGGCCCACCGCAAGCAGATCGAACAGGCGCTGCGGGCAGCCTTTCGCGGCGATCCGGTTGATACAGCCCTTGTGGGCTGGACTCCGCTGGGTCACTTTGAACTGCAACGCAAACGCGAACGCCTGCCGCTTGCGCCTGTTTTGGGCGCGCTGATCAGCTAGGGAAGGGGGGCAATTGAAGCTACCTTTTACGCCCGCCCCGATCGGCCCCGCGCGCGCCGCGCAGTTTCCCGTCGGGGCGGCAGTCACGCTGGCTGAACTTCACGCCGATCCATATCCCGCATATGCCCGCCTGCGCGCCGCTGAACCGGTGTCATGGATACCCGCTGCGGGCATGTGGATGATCACGCGGGCCGACTTGGCGCGCGCGGTGCTGCTGGACGATGCCGCCTTTACTGTCGGCTTTGACGGATCAACGGTTTACGACATCCTTGGCCTGCACATGATGACGCTGGACGGCCCCGCCGCCCGCACAGAAAAAGTGCCGTTCCGCGCATCATTCACCGGATCCCACGTGCGCGCCACCCTTGCACCCGCGATGGTCGCGCGCGTGACCCAACTGATCGACGGATTTCGCGCGACGGGAAGGGCGGACCTGCGCCATGATTTCGCCGCACGCCTGCCGATCCTTGTGATGCTTGACCTGTTCGGCCTTGATGATGCCCTTGAACCGGACCTGCGCCGCTGGTTCAAGGCGCTGGAGGCAGGCATCGGCAACATCGCCCAAGACAGCGATATCCGTGCGCGCGGGCAACAGGCCGCGGATGAATTTCGCACCATGATCATTGCCGCACTCGCCCGTCCCAAAGCGGCCCTTCTTGCCGATCTGGCCCAAAGCGACCTGACCAATGACCAGATCGCGCGCAACGCGTCGCTCGTGTTCTTTGGCGGGATTTCCACCGTTGAAGCACTGATTCTGAATGCCCTGCATGCCCTTGCCACGGTCGACGCATTGCTTGACCAGCTGGGCGATAATCCCGCCCTCCTTGATCCACTGATCGAGGAAACAGTGCGCTTTTATGGACCCGTCCAATCGTCGCATCGGCATGTGACCCGGTCAACGCAGATCGGCGGGATCATTCTGCCCCAGGGTGAAACGGTGTCGGTCGTGCAGGCGGCCTGCAATCGTGACCCTGCCGTTTTTGCGGACCCTGATCGGTTTGATCTGTCCCGCCCGGCCACGCCGCGCCATATCGGCTTTGCCACGGGGCCGCATCTATGTCTGGGGCAACACCTTGCCCGTGCACAGGCGCGTGTGGCATTGGAGGGGTTGGTGGGTGCATTGGCGCAACTGGCGCTGTCTGTCGACGCGCCGCAGGGCGCTGAATTTCGCCAGCCCAGAACCGCAACCGCCCGATGGGCCAAGCAATAAGACAGGAGCCCCGCATGGCCTGCCCGATTTGTGACAAACCGACCGATGCAAAATACCGTCCCTTCTGTTCCAAACGCTGCGCAGATGTGGATTTGGCCAAGTGGCTGGGCGGGGGCTATGCGATCCCCTCGACCGATCCCGAAGACGTTGAAAAAGCGCTTGATGAAGTGCTGCGCCAGGCCGATCAATCCCCCGACAAGCCGCACTAGGCGTTTTCCCACAAATCCCTCTGGACACCTTTGAACGCCTCGCCTAAACAGCCGACACCCACAACTTAGGTTGTCCCGGTGCCCGGGTAGCTCAGGGGTAGAGCAGTGGATTGAAAATCCTCGTGTCGGTGGTTCGATTCCGCCCCTGGGCACCATTTGGCTTTTGGACATTTTGGTGAATTTCCATGCCGGTGCGTCACATCGTATGGGTGGCGGGCTATTGCCTGCTTTACATCCCGTGCCCTGCCGTTGAAAAACTGGCGCAAGGGGGATGGTGCAGATGTGGCAGTTTTGGGTTGATCGCGGCGGGACGTTTACCGATATCGTCGGCAAGGCACCCGATGGCCAGTTGCATACCCACAAATTGCTGTCGGAAAACCCCGAAAGCTATGCTGATGCGGCCGTCCACGGCATTCGTGCGCTACTGGGTCTGGGCGCACAGGATCCCATCCCGCCGCACCGGATTGACGCCGTCAAGATGGGCACGACCGTGGCCACGAACGCCTTGCTGGAACGCAAGGGCGCGCGCACGTTGCTGCTGATCACCAAGGGCATGCGCGACCTGTTGCGGATCGGCTACCAGAACCGGCCACGGCTGTTTGATCTCCATATCGTGCTGCCGGAACTGCTTTATGATGATGTGGTCGAGGTGGATGAACGACTGGATGCAAATGGCAAGGTCGTCACGCCGCTTGATGCAGACGCGGCCCGCGCGGCGCTGCAAGCCGCCCGTGAAGCGGGATACCGGTCTGTGGCGATCGCATTGATGCACAGCTACCGGTTCAACGAACACGAGGTCGCGCTGGGCGATATCGCCCGCGACATCGGGTTTTCGCAGGTGTCCCTTAGCCATCAGACAAGTCCGCTGATCAAGATCGTCGCGCGCGGCGATACGGCTGTGGTTGATGCCTATCTGTCGCCCCTCTTGCGGCGCTATGTGTCCCAGGTCGCCGATGCCCTGGGCGCGAAAACGGGCGGGTGCGAGCGGTTGATGTTCATGCGCTCGAACGGCGGGCTGACGGATGCCACCCTGTTTGAAGGGCGCGATGCGATCCTTTCGGGGCCGGCGGGTGGTGTTGTCGGCATGGTGCGCACGGCGGTAAACTGCGGGTTTGACCGGTTGATCGGCTTTGACATGGGCGGGACATCAACAGATGTCTGCCATTACGCGGGTGAATTCGAGCGCAGCTTTGAAACCGAAGTCGCTGGCGTGCGGATGCGCGCGCCGATGATGGCGATCCATACGGTCGCGGCGGGGGGCGGATCAATCCTGTCCTATCGCGATGGGCGCATGCAGGTCGGCCCGGAAAGTGCAGGGGCCAACCCCGGCCCGGCGGCCTATCGCCGTGGCGGGCCGCTGACAGTGACCGATTGCAACGTGCTGCTGGGCAAGTTGCACCCCGATCTGTTTCCGCCCGTTTTTGGCCCCAACGCCGATCAGCCGCTTGATGTAGCGGTGGTGCGCGCAAAATTCGCCGATATGGCCACGCAGATCGGTGGCGAGATGGGCGTCGAGGACATCGCCGAAGGCTTCTTGCGTATCGCCGTCGAAAACATGGCCAATGCGATCAAGAAAATCAGCGTGCAGCGCGGCTATGACGTGACCAAATACACGATGAACTGTTTTGGCGGGGCAGGCGGGCAACACGCCTGTCTGGTCGCTGATGCGCTGGGGATGGAAAGCGTGTTCATCCATCCCTTTGCCGGTGTTCTGTCGGCTTTTGGCATGGGGCTGGCCGATGTGCGCGCCATGCGCGAGGCGCAGTTTGGCAAGGGGTTTGATGCGCTGTCGGCAGCGGCTGACACACTGTCCGACCTTGCAGCAGACGCCCGCGCCGAAGTGGCAGGGCAGGGCATAGCCGCGGCGCAAATCAGCACAATCGAAATGGCCCACATCCGCCCGGATGGAGCGCAACAGACTTTGGCCGTGCCGTTTGGCGCGGCTGACGACATGGCCGCCGCCTTTGCAACCGCCCACCAGCAACGGTTCGGCTTTGTGCCCCAGGGCGCGCGCCTGATCATCGACATGCTAACGGCCGAGGCGATCGGGGCCACCGGCGAACCGGTGAACCTGCCCGACCCCACAGGCACACCCGGCCCCGGGCAAACCCGCGCGATGTGGTCGCAAGGGGTGCGGCGTGACGTGCCCGTGGTTGACCGTGCGACACTGCGTTCGGGCGAAACCGTTGACGGCCCTGCCATCATCACCGAACCCACAGGCACGAATATCCTAGAACAGGGTTGGCAGGCGGAATGCTTGTCGGGCGGTAATCTGATCTTGCGCCGCGTCGCACCGCTGCCGCGGGAAATGGCAATCGGCACCCGCGTCGATCCGGTCATGCTTGAGGTGTTCAACAACCTCTTTATGTCTATCGCCGAGCAGATGGGCGCGACGCTGGCCAACACCGCCTATTCGGTGAACATCAAGGAACGCTACGACTTTTCCTGCGCGATTTTTGACGAAGCCGGTGATCTGGTCGCCAACGCGCCGCATGTGCCGGTGCACCTTGGGTCGATGTCGGAATCCGTGCGCACGGTGTTGCGCCAGAATGCGGGCAAAATCCGCCCCGGTGACGTGTTCATGATGAACAATCCGTTCAACGGCGGCACCCATCTGCCCGATGTCACCGTGATCACGCCCGTGTTCGACGGCGACCGCATTGCCTATACGGTCGCCAGCCGTGGCCATCACGCCGATATCGGCGGCAAGACCCCCGGATCAGCCCCGCCCGACAGCCGCACGATTGACGAGGAAGGCGTGTTGATCGACAATTTCCTGCTGGTGGCGCAGGGGCAGTTGCGCGACACGCAAACGCGGGAATTGCTCGCGTCCGGCCCCTATCCCTGCCGCAACGTCGATCAGAACATGGCCGATCTGGCCGCACAGATTGCCGCCAACGCCACCGGCGTGGCCGAGTTGCAAAAGATCACGCGCCAGTTCGGATTGGACACCGTTCACGCCTATATGACGCATGTGCAGGACAACGCCGAAGAAAGCGTGCGCTGTGTGCTGGATGTGCTGCGCAATTGCAAGTTCACCTATCCGCTGGACAGCGGTGATCAGATCAAGGTGGCGATCAGTGTGGATCACAAGGCGCGCACGGCCACCCTTGATTTTACCGGAACGTCGCCACAGAACCCGTTGAATTATAACGCTCCTTTGGCGATCTGTCGCGCTGTTGTCCTTTATGTGTTCCGCACGTTGGTGGGCAGCAACATCCCGATGAACGAAGGCTGCCTGAAGCCCCTGAACCTGATCGTGCCCGAGGGGACGATGATCAACCCCGCCCATCCCGCCGCTGTGATTTCCGGCAATACCGAGGTGTCACAGGCCATTGCCGATACGCTGTTTGGGGCGTTGGGTGTGATTGCGGGCAGTCAGGGGACAATGAACAATTTCGTCTACGGCAACGATGTCTATCAGAATTACGAAACGATTTGCGGCGGCACTGGCGCGGGTGACGGGTTCGATGGCACCAGTGCGGTGCACAGCCACATGACCAACACCCGCATGACCGACCCCGAAGTTCTGGAAACGCGATTCCCTGTGCGGGTTGATGAGTTTTCGATCCGCCATGGGTCCGGTGGCGCGGGCCGCTATAGGGGCGGCGACGGCATCGTGCGCCGTTTGCGTTTCCTTGAACCGATGACCGTGACGGTGCTGACATCGCACCGGATCGTGCCGCCCCATGGCACTGACGGCGGTGGCGCGGGTGCCGTGGGTGAAAACCGCGTTGCACGGGCCAACGGGCGGATCGACCGCCTGAAGGGCAATGACGAAACACAGGTTGCCGGGGGGGATGTATTTGTGATGAAAACGCCGGGTGGCGGGGGCTATGGCGCCCCATGAAAGGACCGATATGACATACTTGGGTATTGATCTGGGGACATCGGGCCTGCGCGCCTTGCTGATTAGCGGCGATGGCACTCCGATTGGCACAAGCGAGCATCACTACAATGTCAGCCATCCGCATTCGGGCTGGTCCGAACAGGATCCGGCACAGTGGATTGCCGCACTTGAGGCCGCGATGGCCGATTTGCGCGCGGCCCATCCGGCGTTTGCCGACCTGCGTGGCATTGGTGTGGCGGGGCATATGCATGGCGCGACCCTGCTGGATGAAACGGGCGATGTCTTGCGCCCCTGCATCTTGTGGAACGACACCCGCTCGCACCTTGAAGCCGCGGAACTTGACCAGATCGCGGGCGTGCGTGACCTGTCGGGCAATATCGTCTTTCCGGGGTTCACTGCCCCAAAACTTAGCTGGGTGGCTAAGCATGAGCCGGAAATTTTTGCACGTGTTGCCAAGGTGTTATTGCCCGCAGCTTATCTGAACTTCTATCTGACGGGCGCTTACGTCGCCGATATGTCCGACTCTGCCGGCACTGCGTGGCTTGACGTTGGTGCGCGCGATTGGTCGGCTGACCTGCTGGCCGCAGGCGGAATGCGCCGCGACCAGATGCCCGACCTTGTGGAAGGCAGTGCACACGCGGGCGAACTGCGCGCCGATCTGGCGGCCAGGTGGGGGCTGAACGGCCCAGTCACTATCGCGGGCGGTGCGGGTGACAATGCCGCCGCTGCCTGCGGGATCGGGGCCGTGGCCGAAGGGCAAGGTTTTGTGTCGCTCGGCACGTCGGGCGTGGTTCTGGCCGCGCGCGACGGCTACAAACCCGCGCCCGAAACTGCGCTGCACACCTTTTGTCATGCGATCCCGAACCGCTGGTATCAGATGGGCGTGATGCTCTCGGCGACTGACAGCCTGAACTGGCTGGGCCGGATCACTGGCACCGCACCGCGCGATCTGACAGCGCCCTTGGGCGAGACCCTGCAAGCGCCCACAGACCTGCGATTCCTGCCCTATCTGTCGGGCGAGCGCACACCGCACAATGATGCCGACATTCGCGGCAGTTTCACGGGGATAGGGGCTGATACCACCCGCGATGATCTGACCCGCGCGGTGCTGGAAGGGGTGGCATTTGGTCTGCGTGACAGTTTCGATGCCCTGCGCGCCACGGGTGCCACCCTTGACCAGCTGATCGCCATCGGCGGCGGCACCGGGTCGCGCTATTGGCTGAAACTGATCGCCACCGTATTGGGTGTGCCGCTATCGCTGCCAAAGGGCGGCGAATTCGGCGCGGCTTTGGGTGCCGCGCGGTTGGGTATGGCGGCGGCCACGGGTGCGGATGCGGAAACGCTGATGACCCCGCCGGACTTGGGCGACACCATCATGCCAGACACAGCGCTGCGGGCTGATTTTGATGCCGCCTACGCCAAATTCCGCGCGGCCTATGCGGGGATCAAGGCCGTGCAATAATCGGGCTGTTCTTTGACCTGTGTCAAAGTCGCGACTGCCCCGTCCTGTAGAACCTACCCAAGCTGCAGGAGAATACCCCATGGATTACCAGTCGTTTTTTGGCGACGCGCTGACCGCATTGCGCGCTGAGGGCAACTACCGCGTCTTTGCCGATCTTGCGCGGGAGCGGGGTGCGTTTCCGCGGGCGGCCAATCATCTGGGTGATGCGGTGCGCCCTGTCACGATCTGGTGTTCCAACGATTATCTGGGCATGGGGCAGCACCCCAAGGTGCTGGACGCGATGCATGACGCGCTTGATAAAGTCGGTGCAGGCGCTGGCGGGACGCGCAACATCTCTGGCACGACCCACCATCACGTATTGCTGGAACGCGAGTTGGCCGACCTGCACGGCAAGGAAGACGCGTTGCTGTTCACTTCGGGCTATGTCTCGAACTGGGCGGCCCTTGGCACTTTGGCGTCGAAAATCCCGAACTGCCTTGTGCTGTCGGACGCGCTGAACCACGCCAGCATGATCGAAGGCATCCGCCATTCAAAGGCCGAACGTCAGATCTGGAAACACAACGATCTGGCCGACTTGGAGGCGAAACTTGCCGCGCAGCCGCTGGACCGCCCAAAACTGATCGCCTTTGAATCCGTCTATTCGATGGATGGTGACATCGCCCCGATCCGCGAGATCTGCGATCTGGCCGACAAATACAACGCGATGACCTATCTGGACGAGGTGCACGCCGTGGGCATGTATGGCCCGCGCGGCGGCGGCATTGCCGAACGCGAAGGGCTGATGGACCGGATCACCGTGATCGAAGGGACGCTGGGCAAGGCCTTTGGCGTGGTCGGCGGTTATATCGCGGGCAGTGCCGCGGTCTGCGATTTTGTGCGCTCGTTCGCGAGCGGGTTCATCTTTACGACTGCCCTGCCACCGGCCGTGGCGGCGGGCGCATGTGCCTCGATCCGCCACCTCAAGCAATCCAATATCGAACGCGAAGGCCAGCAGGCCCGTGTGGCACAGGTCCGCGCCCGCCTTGAAGCGGCGGGAATTCCGCATATCGACAACCCCAGCCACATCATTCCGGTGATGGTGGGCGATCCGGTGAAATGCAAATATCTGTCAGATGTGCTGATGGACCGGTTCGGCATCTACATCCAGCCGATCAACTATCCGACCGTGCCCAAAGGCACCGAACGGCTGCGCATCACCCCGTCGCCCGTGCATAGCCAGGCCGATATCGACGCCCTGGTCGGCGCGCTGGAACAGCTCTGGGCACAGTGCCAACTGGCGCGTTTGCCAATGGCGGCGCAGTAGGCATCAAAGTCCTTTACGACTCGGCATAAAGCGGCCTATTAATTCCCATCACAGTGGGAGAACTGGTTCGCCAGTGCCGAAGGAGCAACCGCCCCGGTAAACTCTCAGGCCCAAGGACCGCTGTGTTGACTGAACTCTGGAGAGTGGTGCGGATGCACCCGCCGAAGGGATAACGATCTCAGGCGCACGGACAGAGGGGGCATCGGACGCGCAGCAGCGCGCAATCGGTGCCGCAGGGGTTTCCCGACGGTCAATGACAGGGGAACGGGATGAGCGATCTGAAACGCACGGGGCTATACGATCTGCATGTGGAACTGGGCGGCAAGATGGTGCCGTTCGCGGGCTATGACATGCCTGTGCAATACCCGATGGGGGTGCTGGGCGAACACCTGCACACCCGCGAAAGGGCCGGGCTGTTTGATGTCAGCCACATGGGGCAAATCCTGCTGACGCCGAAATCCGGCGATGTGAAGGACGCGATGCTGGCGCTGGAAGGGTTGGTGCCCGTGTCTTTGGTTGCATTGGCCGAGGGGCGACAGCGCTATGGGATTTTCACCAATGACGCGGGCGGGATTAGCGACGATCTGATGATCGCCAACCGCAGCGATCACCTGTTTTTGGTGGTGAACGCCGCCTGCAAAGACGCCGACGAGGCGCACCTGCGCGCCCATCTTTCTGATGTTTGCGAGATCACAGCCGTGACCGATCGCGCCCTGCTGGCGCTGCAAGGGCCGCTGGCCGAGGACGCGCTGGCGACCATCGCGCCGGACGTGCGCGCGATGAAGTTCATGGATGTTTTGACTGTCGAAACCGACTTTGGCGAACTCTGGATTTCACGTTCGGGCTATAGCGGCGAGGACGGGTTCGAGGTGTCCGTGCCCAACGCCAGTGCGGTTGATTTTGCCCGTGCCTTGCTGGCCATTGACGGTGTCGCACCGATTGGTCTGGGCGCGCGCGACAGCCTGCGCCTTGAGGCGGGGTTGTGTCTTTATGGCTCTGATCTGGACGACACCACCAGCCCCGTCGAGGGCAACATTGCATGGGCGATCCAGAAGGTGCGTCGCGCCGGTGGGGACCGCGCAGGCGGGTTTCCCGGCGCGGATCGCATTCTGAGCGAACTGGAAAACGGCCCCGCACGGCTGCGCGTCGGGTTGCTGCCCGAAGGGCGCGCGCCGATGCGCGCTGGCACGCAGGTTTTTGCGCAGGCCGCGGGTGGCGAGGCAATCGGCACCGTCACATCCGGCGCGTTCGGCCCCAGTATCGGCGCGCCCCTATCCATGGGCTATGTCGCGACGGACCACAGCGCCACGGGCACCGCCCTCTGGGGCGAAGTCCGTGGCAAGCGCCTGCCGGTCACGATTGCGGACATGCCGTTCCGCCCATCCACATACAAAAGATAACCAACGGAGAACAAAATGAAATTTACCGAAGAACACGAATGGCTGCGCGTCGAAGATGATCTGATCGTCGTCGGCATCACCGAACACGCCGCCGAGCAACTGGGTGATGTGGTATTTGTCGAAATGCCCGAAGAAGGCATCGAAGTGGCCAAGGATGACGAGGTTGTCGTGATCGAGAGCGTCAAGGCCGCGTCCGATATTCTGGCCCCCTTGGACGGTGAAATCGTCGAGGTGAACAGCCCGCTCGCCGATGATCCGGGCAAGGTCAACGAAGACCCGACCGGGGATGCCTGGTTCTTCAAGATGAAGGTCGAGGACATGTCGGTGCTGGACGATCTGATGGACGAAGCCGCCTATCAGAAGTTCATCGGCTAGCCTGCGTGGTTTACGCCAGCGTGTCTGGCGCAAGCTGTTTTGGAAGAAAAAAGCTGGAATTCAGTCGCCCAGAGAAGGAGCGGTCATGTCGTTTACGCCCACGGATTATCTGCCTTACGATTTCGCCAATCGCCGTCACATCGGCCCAAGCCCCGCCGAAATGGCGCAGATGCTTGAGGTGATCGGTGTCGACAGCCTGGAGCAGTTGATCGACGAAACCGTGCCAAAGGCGATCCGGCAGGCCAAGCCGCTGGATTTCGGCAAACCCAAGTCCGAGCGGGAATTGCTGCATCACATGCGCGGGGTCGCGGGCAAGAACAAGGTGTTCACCAGCCTGATCGGGCAGGGGTATTACGGCACTGTCACGCCCCCCGCGATCCAGCGTAACATTCTGGAAAATCCGGCATGGTATACCGCCTATACCCCCTATCAGCCCGAGATTTCGCAGGGGCGGCTTGAGGCGCTGATCAATTTCCAGACGATGATCATTGATCTGACGGGGCTGGATATTGCCAATGCATCCCTGCTCGATGAATCCACCGCCTGCGCCGAAGCCATGGTCATGGCGCAGCGCGTTGCCAAATCCAAGGCAGGCGCATTCTTTGTTGATCATCACTGCCATCCGCAAAACATCGCTGTGATGCAGACCCGCGCCGCGCCATTGGGGATCGAAGTGATTGTCGGTGATCCGGCGGATATGGATGCCAGCGCCGTCTTTGGCGCGGTGTTCCAGTATCCCGGCACCTACGGCGATGTGCATGATTTCAGCGATCCGATTGCGGCACTGCACGAGGCCAAGGCCATCGGGATTGTCTGTGCTGATCCGCTGGCGCTAACCCTGTTGAAAGAACCCGGCGCGATGGGGGCTGATATTGCCGTAGGCAGCACCCAGCGGTTTGGCGTGCCTGTGGGTTACGGCGGCCCGCACGCGGCGTATTTTGCCTGCAAGGATGCCTATAAACGCAACATGCCCGGCCGGATTGTCGGCGTGTCCATCGACAGCCACGGCCATCAGGCCTACCGCTTGTCCCTGCAAACCCGCGAGCAGCATATCCGCCGCGAAAAGGCCACCAGCAACGTTTGCACCGCGCAGGCTTTGCTGGCGGTCATGGCGTCGTTTTACGGAGTGTTCCACGGGCCGGAAGGGCTCAAGGCCATCGCCCAGCGGATTCACCGCAAGACCGTGCGACTGGCCAAGGGGCTGGAAGAAGCGGGGTTTGACATCGGGACCGATGCGTTCTTTGACACGATCACAGTCAAGGTCGGCAAGGATCAGGCCAAGATCATGCAGGCCGCAGTGGATCGCCAGATCAACCTGCGCCGCGTTGGCGATGACCGGATCGGCATTTCGCTGGATGAAACGACGCGGCCAAAACGGGTCGAGAAGGTATGGGAAGCCTTCGGGATTGATCGCAAGGATCGCAATTTTGACCCCGAATACCGCGTGCCGGACGCATTGCACCGCACATCCGATTACCTGACCCATCCGGTGTTTCACATGAACCGCGCGGAAACGGAAATGATGCGCTACATGCGCCGCCTGGCCGACCGTGATCTGGCCCTTGATCGCGCGATGATCCCGCTTGGGTCCTGCACGATGAAGCTGAATGCCGCCGTGGAAATGATGCCCGTCAGCTGGCGCGAATTTTCGCTGGTGCATCCTTTCGCGCCCAAGGACCAGACCGAAGGCTATCAGGAACTGATCACCGATCTGAGCGCCAAGCTGTGCGAGATCACTGGCTATGACGCCATGTCGATGCAGCCCAATTCCGGCGCGCAGGGTGAATATGCGGGGCTGTTGACGATTGCCGCCTATCACCGCGCCAATGGCGATGACCAGCGCAAGATCTGCCTGATCCCCGTCAATGCCCACGGCACCAATCCGGCGTCAGCGCAGATGTGCGGGATGGATGTGGTCGTCGTCAAGTGCACCGACCGCGGCGATATCGACACCGAGGATTTCCGCGCCAAGGCGGCTGCGGCAGGCGATACGCTGGCCGCCTGCATGATCACCTATCCTTCAACGCACGGCGTGTTCGAGGAAACCGTGCGCGAAGTTTGTGACATCACCCACGAATTCGGCGGGCAGGTCTATCTGGACGGGGCCAATCTGAACGCGATGGTTGGTCTGTCCAAACCCGGCGAGATCGGCAGTGATGTCAGCCACCTGAACCTGCACAAGACGTTCTGCATCCCGCACGGTGGCGGTGGCCCCGGCATGGGGCCGATCGGCGTCAAGGCGCATCTGGCCAAACACCTGCCCGGCCATCCGCAAACGGGCGGCGCACAGGGGCCGGTCAGTGCCGCGCCTTATGGTTCGCCCTCGATCCTACCGATTTCTTGGGCCTATATTCTGCTGATGGGCGGGGCCGGTCTGACACAGGCGACGCGCGTCGCGATCCTGAATGCCAACTACATCGCCAAGCGGCTGGAGGGGGCATATGACGTGCTTTATAAAGGGTCCAAGGGCCATGTGGCGCACGAGTGCATCCTTGATACGCGCCCCTATGCCGATAGCGCCCATGTGACAGTGGATGATATCGCCAAACGGCTGGTCGATTGCGGGTTTCACGCGCCAACGATGTCGTGGCCCGTGGCTGGCACGTTGATGGTGGAACCCACCGAAAGCGAAACCAAGGCCGAACTTGACCGGTTTTGCGATGCGATGCTGGCGATCCGCGCCGAGATTGCCAAGATCGAGGCAGGCGACTGGCCGCAAGACAACAACCCCCTGAAACACGCCCCACATACCGTGCAGGATCTGGTCAGCGACTGGGATCGCCCCTACACCCGCGAAGAGGCGTGCTTTCCGCCGGGGTCGTTCCGCGTGGACAAATACTGGGCGCCCGTGGGCCGCGTGGATAACGTCTACGGCGACCGGCATCTGGTCTGCACCTGCCCGCCGCTGGAAGATTATCTGGACGCAGCGGAATAAGACACGCGGACGCCGGGGCGGTTGACCCGGCGTCCGCACCACGCCTATGCTTGCGGTTATCCCGTTATTTTACGGGGGACGACCCGAATTTGATTTGAAAAGCGAGTATATCATGGCCACGATTTCCACGCCCGGTAACGGCGTCATTTACCCCGGAACCACGCCCAGCGTTGTTGTGACGACCGTCACTACCAGCAATGCCACGACCTATGCGTGGGAAAACATCGACATGGCGATCACGCTTGTCGGGTCATTCAGCTATCCCGGCGGGGTGGTGACGGGTGACGTGGCGCAGATCAAGATCGACTACGACCTTGATGGCACCGACGATATCGTCGTGGCTTTTTCCAGCCTGCAAAGCATCCTTGGCGATCTGACCAGTGGCAACGCCGTCACATTCTTTAACGCGATGTTCGGGCAGGCTGATACCGGCACGCTGGGTGGTGACTATGGCAGTATCACCATCAACACGTTTTTCGGGACATTTCTGGACGGCTACTTTTCGGTCGATAACGACCTGGGCGCAGATGACAATTTGACCCTCACAGGGTTCGGGAATGTCATCGGTGATTTCCGCCGGGCGACCACCGATACAACCGGCGGCAACGACACGCTGACCGTGGACCGCCTGCAGGACGGCGCAATCCGCGTTGTCGGTGACTTTCAGGGATTGACGTCGATGGCGGATGGGGACCAGCTGTTCGGGGGTGACGATGTCATTTCGGATGTTGGCAACACCGCGTTCACCGGCGCCACGACCTTTGTCGGTGATTTGGGGTGGATACTGTCATATGCGATCGAGTTCTTTGGCGGTGACGACCTGATGACAGCCGCCGACCGTGACACGACGATCATCGGCGATGTGGAGCAGAACAACGAAGACGGCTCGATCGTGCATGGCGGGGCCGATACGATCTATGGTGGGGCTGGCAATGACTCGCTGGTCGGTGATGTCAAAAGCTTGGGCGCAAGCGGTTCGGGGAACGCGCATTTGAATGCCGGCGCTGACACGATTGATGGCGGCGCGGGCGACGACAAAATCTTTGGCGATTACCAGTATTTTGATCTGGCGACTGTCAGCGGAGGTGGTGACAATCTGCTGGGCGGATTGGGCAATGACACCATTTATGGCCAGTCCGGCAACGACACGATCACCGGCGGCGATGATGATGACCTGATGTTTGGCGGGGTCGGCGATGACACGATGTATGGTGGTAACGGCGTAGATACGGTCAGTTTCGCCGACAGTCTGTTCGGGATCACCCTTGCGCTGGCCGAAAGCGGTCTGGGCGCCACGGCCACGGGCCAGGGCACCGATCAGGTCTTTGATACGGAAAACATCATCGGCAGCGCGGCCAACGACACATTGACCGGCAACAGCGAAGCCAACACGCTTGAAGGTGGCGACGGCGACGATGTGCTGGACGGCGGCGCAGACAATGATGTGGCCTCGTACGCGGGCGCAAGCGCGGGGGTCACCGTATCGCTGCTGACCCAAGGCGTGCTGCAAAACACTGTCGGTGCAGGAAGTGACACGCTGATTTCCATCGCCGGGCTGATCGGCAGCGACCATGACGACCACCTGACCGGCAGCAACAGTGCCAACCTGATCGAAGGCGGCGGCGGGCACGATTCCATCTTTGGAGGATCGGGCGGCGATGTGCTGCGCGGCGGCGATGGGAACGACTATTTCCTTGGCGGCGGTGGTGTTGACAGCTTTTCCGGCGGGGAGGGCGTCGATAAGATTGACTACGTCAACAACACCGCCGATTGCGTGATTGATTTTGCGGGTGGCACGGCGACCTTTAGCCTTGGGCTTGTTGAAACATTCGAGGAAATCGAACAATTCGAGATGGGGTCCGGCAACGACCGCTTTATCCTCGATGATGCCATGAACGGGGCTTCAGGGCTGTCGCTCGACGGTGGGAGCGGTGTCGATACCTTGGAAATCATGCCAACGGGTAATGAAGGCAGTTACGACCTATCCGGCGCGGGCGACTTCACCAGCATCGAAAACTTTGACGGGTCCGGTGACGATGAAATCGTTTACGGCGCCAATGCCGCAAACAACAATATTCAGGGGCGTGGCGGCGCCGATGAAATCTACGGGGTCGGCAGCACCAACATCCTGTCCGGTGGCGGCGGCACCGATACCGTTTACGGCGGCAACGGCGTGGATACGATCCGCGGAGAAGGGGACGCCGACATTATCGCAGGCAACGGCGGCAATGACGATATTTCCGCAGGCACCGGCAACGACAGCGTTACCGGCGACGGCGGCGCCGACACGATCCGCGGGCAGGGCAACGATGACACCCTGTCAGGCGGGGCCGGCGCGGATACCATCTACGGTGGGTCGGGCGCGGATGAAATCTTTGGCGGCAATGCCAATGACAACCTGCTGGGTCAGGGTAATAACGACACGATCCACGGGGATGGCGGCGACGATACCCTAAGTGGTGCATCTGGTGCGGATCACCTTTTTGGCGGTGACGGGGCTGATGACCTCAAGGGGGGCGCAGGCGTTGACCGGCTTGATGGGGGCGCGGGCGATGACGTGATGAGCGGCGGAACCCAGGCCGATGTGTTTGTCTTTGGCGCGGGCTACGATGCCGACCGGATCAACGGGTTCGAACAGGGCAGCGACACCATCGAAATCTCGAGCGCGCTTTATGGTGGTGGCCTGACCGAACAGCAGATCCTTGATACATATGGCACGTTGAATGGCACCAGCACGCTTTACACGCTCGACTTTGGCACAGGCGATGTGCTGGAAATCCAGAACGGCGGCGGCATCAACGAAGCGACGCTGGCGGCGGACCTTATGATCATCGCCTAAGGGTGCCTTGCGCCTTGGCCACTTGCGTGGTGCAATGCCATGAACGGCCAGCCAAAGGCACAAGGCAATGACTGTCACCATCTTCGAGATGTCGCCCCGCGACGGCCTTCAAAACGAAGGGCGCACCATCGCGACAGCCGACAAGATCAAGCTGGTGAACCTGCTGTCGGGTTGTGGTTTCACCAAGATTGAAGTGGCAAGCTTTGTCAGCCCCAAATGGGTGCCGCAGATGGCAGACGGGGCGCAGGTTCTGGCAGGGATTACGCGGCGGCAAGGTGTGTCCTACACGGCGCTTGCCCCCAACATGCGCGGGTTGGAGGCTGCTATTGCCGCAAACACGGACGAGGTCGCGATTTTTGCCTCGGCCTCGGAAGGGTTCAGCCAGCACAACATCAACTGTTCCATCGCTGAAAGCCTTGCGCGGTTCACGCCGATGTTGCCTGTCGTGCGCGACCATGACCTGCCGCTGCGCGCCTATGTGTCCTGCGTCACCGACTGCCCATATGACGGGCCGACCCCGCCTGCGCAGGTTGCTGATGTCGCAGCGAAACTGCACGCGATGGGCGCCTACGAAATCAGTCTTGGCGATACCATCGGCATGGGCACGCCCGAAACGATCTCTGCGATGCTGCGCGCCGTGAGTGACGTGGTGCCAGCCGCTGCCCTTGCGGGTCACTACCACGACACACAAGGTCGCGCGCTTGATAATATCGCCGCGAGCCTTGATTTCGGGCTGCGCACGTTTGATGCCTCGGTCGCGGGCTTGGGCGGATGCCCCTATGCCCCCGGATCGCGTGGCAATGTCGCGACCGAAGACGTGGTGGAATTGCTGGAACGGCTTGGCTACGTTACGGGAATTGACCGCGCAGCCCTTGCCAAGGCCGCACGTTTCGCGCGGTCCCTGGTGGAGCAAACCGATGCCCTATGACACCTTGCGTATTCAGACCGACCCGCGCGGAGTGACCCGCGTGCAGTTGAACCTGCCCGATACGCGCAACGCCTTGTCGGGACAGATGATCGCCGAACTGACTGATTTTGCGCGCGGGATCACTGCGGGCGGCACCACGCGGGTCGTGGTCCTTGGCGGGGCTGGCAAGGTGTTTTGTGCGGGCGGTGATCTGAACTGGATGAAGGCGCAGATCGACGCTGACCGCGCCACCCGCATGGCCGCTGCGCGCGAACTGGCGATGATGCTGCGCGCGCTGAACGAACTGCCAGTGCCGCTGATCGGCAAACTTCACGGCGGAGCCTATGGTGGCGGCATCGGTTTGGCCTGCGTCTGCGATGTGGCCGTTGCCGACGACCGGACAACATTTGGCCTGACCGAAACCCGGCTTGGGCTGATCCCCGCCACGATCGGTCCCTACGTTCTGGCGCGTTTGGGCGAAGGTAAGGCGCGCCGCGTGTTCATGTCTGCGCGGGTGTTTGACGCCGCCGAGGCCGCAGCGCTGGGCGTGATCGCGCGCGCGGTTCCGCAGGCTGATCTTGACGCCGCCATCGCGGCCGAAATCGCCCCCTATCTGCACACTGGCCCCCATGCTGTTGCCGCGTCCAAGGCATTGGCGCGTGCACTTGGTCCAGTGATTGATGATGCGGTGATCGAGGCCACGATCACACGTCTTGCCGATACGTGGGAAGGTGATGAAGCCGCCCTTGGGATCGCCGCATTCCTGCAAAAGCAACCACCTGATTGGGGGTAGCGCAAGCCGCCCTAGTGGAAATCCCTGCTGGGAAACAGCCGCTTGGCCTGATCGCGCGGGTGCATGGCGCGGGGTTGTGCGCGGGGCGGGCGGGGCGCATCATCGGCCTGCGGCTGGGTGATCCCCACGGCATCGTCCATCGGGTGGCCAAGCGCGCTCAGGTGATGGGACACATCCTCGACGGTTTGCGCGATGATATGCACAACAATCCCTTCGCGCTGCACATATCCGGTCACGCGCAACAAACGCCCGCCCATGACGGCGCGGCGGAACTGTTTATAGATCGTCGGCCAGACCACCACGTTGGACACGCCGGTTTCATCTTCCAGCGTCAAAAATACCACGCCGGACGCGGTGCCGGGGCGTTGGCGGGTGATCACAAGACCGCAGACAGTAATCCGCCCCAAAGGCACGTCGGGCAGTTCCGCGTGCGGTGTCAGACCGGCGATGTCAGGGCGCAGCAGTTCCATCGGGTGCGCCTTGAGCGACAGGCGCATCGCCACGTAATCTTCGACGACTTCTTCGCCCAGATGCATCACCGGCAGGGTGACGGCGGGTTCATGAATGCCCTCGCCCTCGATCGGGTCATTGAACAGCGGCAGGGGCGCGCTGCCCTTGATCGCCTTGACGGCCCAAAGCGCGTCGCGCCGCCCCAGCCCCAAACCCGCATAGGCATCGGCTTCGGCCAGCCGTTCCAGCACGGGCGGCGCAATGCCCGCGCGCAGCCACAATGCTTCGGGATCGGGATAGCCATTGCCGCGCGCCGCGACGATCCAGGCCGCGTCACTCTCGCGAAAGCCCTTGATCTGGCGAAAACCCAACCGCAAGGCCAGCGACCCATCCGCGCGCCGTTCCAGCGTGTTGTCCCAATCGCTTGTGTTCACGCAGATCGGGCGGACTTCGATCTGGTGTTCGCGGGCATCGCGCACGATCTGGGCGGGGGCATAAAACCCCATTGGCTGTGCATTCAGCAGCGCGCAGGCAAAGGCGGTAGGGTGGTGCCGTTTCAGCCATGCCGACACATAGGCCAGCATCGCAAAGGCCGCCGCATGGCTTTCGGGAAAGCCGTATTCGCCAAAGCCTTCGATCTGGGAAAAGCAGCTTTCGGCAAACTCGGGCGTGTAGTCGCGCGCCAACATGCCGGCGATGAATTTGTCGCGCAGTTGTCCGATCGTGCCCATCCGCCGGAAGGTCGCCATTGACCGGCGCAGCTTGTCGGCCTCGGAGGGGGAAAACCCGGCGGCGACAACGGCGATCTGCATGGCCTGTTCCTGAAACAGCGGCACGCCCAGCGTTTTGCCCAGCACCTTTTCCAGCGCGCGCGAGGGAAAGCTGACAGGTTCTTTCCCCTGCCTGCGATTGATATAGGGGTGGACCATGCCGCCCTGAATCGGGCCGGGACGCACGATGGCGACCTCGATCACCAGATCATAAAATTCGCGGGGTTTCATGCGCGGCAGAAAATTCATCTGCGCGCGGCTTTCGACCTGAAACACCCCGATGGCATCGGCCACGCACAGCATATCAAACGTTGGCGCATCGGCCTGCGGCACGTTTGCAATCGTCAGGCGCGGGCCGCCGTGCTGCGCGATCAGGTCGAAACTTTTGCGAATGCAGGTCAGCATCCCCAGCGACAGGATATCAACCTTGAGGATCCCCAGCGCGTCGATATCATCCTTGTCCCATTCGATCAGGGTGCGGTCATCCATCGCGGCGTTTTCAATCGGGCACAGTTCGTCCAGCCGCCCCTTGGTGATGATAAAACCGCCCACATGCTGGCTCAGGTGGCGGGGAAAACCGATGATCTCGCCGATCAGTTTGATGGTCTGGGCCAGGCGCGGATCGCTTGTATCAAGGCCCAGTTCCTTGACCCGTTCGGGGTCTGTCCCCTTGTCGGCCATGCCCCAGATTTGCCCCGACAGGCTGGCGGTGACATCCTGGGACAGGCCCATCGCCTTGCCGACCTCGCGGATTGCGGCGCGGGTGCGAAAGTGGATCACCGTGGCACACAGACCCGCGCGATGGCGGCCGTATTTGGCATAGATATGCTGGATCACCTCCTCGCGCCGTTCATGTTCAAAATCAACGTCGATATCGGGCGGCTCGCCACGGTGTTCGGACACGAACCGTTCCACGACCATCGTGATGGTTTCGGGGCTGACATCGGTGATCCCCAGCAGATAACACAGGATCGAATTGGCCGCCGATCCGCGCCCCTGACACAAAATCCCCTGCGCGCGGGCAAATTGCACGATGTCATGGACGGTCAAAAAATAGGCCGGAAAATCAAGGGTTTTGACAAGGTCCAATTCCTTGTCCATCTGCGCAATCGCGGATGCGGGCGCACCATCGGGATAGCGGGTTTGCAGCCCTTCGCGCGCCAATCGTTCAAGCCTGTCTTGCGGCGCTTCATCCCCCGCGATTTCATCGGGGTATTCATAGCTGAGTTCGGACAGGCAAAAGCTGCAACGCGCGGCAATGTCCACAGTGCGGCGCAGGGCAGCGGGGTGGCGGGCAAACAGGCGCGCCATATCCGCCTCGCCTTTCAGGCGGCGTTCACTGTTGGGCAGGGCGCGGGTGCCGATATGATCAATCGTCGTGCCTTCGCGCAGGCAGGTCAGAACATCGGCCAACTGGCGGCGCGATCCGTGGTGCATCAGCACATCGCCCACGGCCACCATCGGCGCGGCCGTGCGATGGGCAAGGGCGGCGCAGGCGTCAAAATAGCGCTGGTCGCTGCCGTCATAGCGCGGCGCCGCGCCAAGAAAAACATGGGCGGGAAAGGCTTTCTTGAGGGCGAGAATATCGGCGCGGCTGTCGTGCAGCGCCCCTTGCGGCAGGGCGATCAGGGTCATGCCCGCGCAGCCCTGCTGTAAATCGGGCAGGTCAAGATAGCAGTCGCCCTTGGGCGCGCGCCGCTTGCCAAGGGTCAACAGCCGTGTGAGGCGCGCATAGCCCGCACGGTCATGGGGCAGGGCAATCCAGTGGGTGCTGGTGTCGCGCAAAGCCAGCCGCGCGCCGATGATCAGCTTGGGCAACCTTGCCCCATCCCCGTGTTCGCGGCGCAATTCCCGCAAGGCCGAAAACGCCCGCACCACACCCGCCAGTGAATTGCGATCCGTGATGGCCAATGCCTTGAGCCCAAGGGCAGCGGCGCGGGTAATCAGTTCTTCGGGGTGGGATGCACCGCGCAGAAACGTGAAATTGGACGTTGTGCACAACTCGGCGTAGCCGGGCGCAAGCGACGGGTTTTGCACAGTCATGCGAATTCCCCCTGCACAAACCAGCCCGGATTCTGCGGCGTATAAAACAGCCAAAGCCTGCGCCCCTCGCGGGTTTCGATCCGCCAGTAATCACGCACCCCGCTGCGCCAGTTGTCATCGGGCAGCCACCATTCAGGGGCGATGCGTTCCGGCCCCGTGGCGCGCCCTGTGGTCAGGGACATCCGCCGCCAGCGAAACTGCCGGGGCGGGCGCGATGATGTGCCGGCGATGGGTTCAGGCGCGAACAGGCGCAACGGGCGCGGTGTCATCGTGACCCACGGCCCTTCGGGCGCGCAATACGCGGCGATCCCGATGCGAAAACTGCGTTCGGGAATGTGGCTGTCGGCAGGCAAGAACCGCTGGATATTGTCCAACCCGATCCGGTTGCCGATCCGCGTGACCAGATCGTCCAGACCATCGCTGCGCACAGTGCTGTCATAGCTGATCTGGGTCTTGGCCAAAGGCTCGACCTGGGTGGCTTCAAGGCGCATCTGGTCAATGCCAAACCCGGCCTCGACCGTGCCAACCCCGCGCGCAAACAGCGGCAAAATCCGCGCCGCATCGCGCATTGGCGCGGCAAGACGCAGTTCCACCTGCTGTGCGCCCTGATCCACGCGGCGCAGGGTCAGTTGCAACTGGCGCGCGCCCATGTCCTGATCTTTCAGTTTGTCACACAGGCGTTCCAGCAATCGCTGCGTGCCCGCCATCACATCGTCGCTCAGGCCGATTGGCTCGGGCAGGGTGATGCGCACGCCGTAATGGGGCGCCTCGGACAAGGGCGCGATCACCTCGTCCTGCGCGCCCATCGCCTGATCAAGGCGCAGCACCACATCTGCCCCGAAACGGCGCGCCATCGTGGCGCGGGGCAGGGCCATCAGATCAGCAATGGATCGCAGCCCAAGCCGTTGCAGCGCCGTGGCCGATTTGTCTTCCAACCGCAGGGCGGCAATCGGCAGCGCACTGATGTCCTCGCCCGCGCCACCGTAATGGGCCAGCGCCCAGGCCGCGCCGCGCGTATCGGCCGCCGCCACCCGCCCGCCAAGCCCGGCGCGGGCAAACCTGTGGCGCATATCGTTCAGCATCAAAGCTTCGCCGCCAAACAAATGCGCCGATCCGGTGATATTGAGCATCAACCCGTCCGCACCGTCCACCCCCACCCACGGGCAGTAGCGCTTGCTCCACCGTGCCAGTGTTTGCAGAAAACGGGCGTCGGCGGGGGCATTGGCGGGGCGGCTTTGCAGATCGGGGCAATAGGCGCGGGCATCCGAATAGCCCATGCCACGATGCAGCCCGCGCGCTTCGGCGGCCTTATTAAGACAATAAATGCGGTTGGTGTTCTGCGCGTGATGGGTGATCACAAAGGGGCGGTCATCGGCGCCATCGGCCACGCGGGCGCGCAACGCCCTATCGCTGGGGAGCCTCGGAAACCACACTGACACGACGCGTTTGCGCATCCCACTTCACAGCCCACGCTTTTAATGTTCCTGATTTGTTCTTTATAATTTCCCAGCGCTGCAGAGTCGAGTCCGCATGGGCGGTTGCGTCAAAAACAGGGGTGCAGCGCCAGCGGGTCTGGGCGGCATTGCTGCCCATCCCTTCGGGCAGGATACACAGGCCCGTGGTCTTGCCCTCGGCTGCGGCCAGTTGCAGGCGGCGTCCTTCGGTCAGGCCAATCGGCTGGCTGACCTCCATCACCACCAAGGCCACGCGCCCCGAACGCAAGGCCTCCTCGGCGCTGGCCAGCAGGTCGATGTGGCCGGGGGCCTGCGCGACCAACAGCTTTTGCGGATCAAGATAGGGCGCGAACCCCATCGGGTTGATGTGTTCGCCCTGCCAGCCTTCACGAATCCACAACACCGCCTTGCCACTTTGCCCGCAAAGATTTGCGGCCAATGCAAAGGCAAACGCCGTGGCTGACGGTCCCCAAACCTCGTGGGTGCGGGCATTGTCGGGCGGAAAGTGGGAATCGAAATCGCGGGTCATCCCGGCAGTATAGGCAAGAAAACACGGGGCGCACAGTTGAACCGCTGCATCAGCGATGGCACCATTCGCCCATGGTTCAGGATGAACACCCCCAGTATGTTCTTGAGATTGCCAGCGCCTATGCGCGTGGCGATCTGGCGCTGGGCGACACCCTTTTCGAGAGGGCAGGCGGGGACCAGTTCGCGTTTCAGAACGGCTTTGATGCACTTGGGCTTGTCCTTGCGGCCATGCCCGAGGACCACTGGCGCCAGAGCGAGGCCGCCTTTTGTGGCTGGGCCGTCTATCTGTGCAAGTTCGGGCAGGCGGCCCGCGCGTCCGCCCATATCCATGACCCTGAACTGGCTTTTGAAAAGACAGTGCGCTTTACGATCGTCGAACTGCTGGTCACGATCCATCTGGGCGATCCAGTGCGCATCGCCGACATCGAACGCTGGACCTATCTGGAACGCCGGTTGCCGATTTCCGATCCGCTGGCCAGCGGGCTTTATTGCAACGCGATGCTGGTCATTCTTGTGCGGGTCGGCCGCCTGCGCGAGGCGCGCGCATTCGGGCTGCGCGCCATTGCCGCCTTTCGCGCCGCCAACCACGCCCACCTTGAACACTTCATCCACCTGCACCTTGCCGATCTGTCAATCAACGAGGGCAATCTGCGCGAAGGGCGCCGCCATCTGATTTCGGCCAAGACCTGTCTGGACACATGGGGCGAAACCTATGGCAACGAAGCCCAGCTCAGCGATATCATCGCGCTTGTTCTTGACTACGAAACCGGCAATTTCGCGCATATTCCTGCCTTGGGTGCGGCGTTGCGGGATTCCCTGGTGGCAGGTGACAGCTGGGCGGAAATCTTTAACCAGCTCGGGCGGATCACGGTCCTGTCGCTTTATTTCACGGCAGGGCGTGACGCGGCATTGCAGGAACTTGCTACATTTCAGGCAGGCTATGCACAGCGCCACGGGCGGCATTCCGATGTGCTGGCCCTGCTTGAAATCGAGATTGACCGCCTTGATCACAGCCTGGGCGGGGCCGAACACGCCTTGGCGCGGCTGGATGCGAACAACCTGCGCGGGCCGATCGGGTCAATCCTGCTGGGCGGGATCGTTGCGGTCCTTGGGCGGGATGACAAAGGCGTCACGTATGTATCGGGGCCGCGCGCTGGCCTGAACGAAGCCCTTCGCCATGCCGCACGAGCCAGCGGTCAGGTGCGCCGCCGTTTTGTGCAGCAGGCGTTCTTGTTGGCGATCCGCGAAAGCCACGCCGCGCCCTTTGTCGAAAACCGCGATGCCCTGTCGGGTTTGGGCGATCGGCTGACCTCAAGCGGCTTTGCGCGCGGGCATGTGCAGGTCGGGCGCATGGCGCGCAAGGTCTTGCGCACCGCCGAGCAAAGCTATTGGGTGCCCGCCCCCCTTCGCAAATTGGGTATTACCCACCGCCAGTTGCGCGTTTTGACGGCCCTGCAATCGGGCGCGACTAACAAGGAAATCGCCCGTCTGCTGGGGCTAAGCGAGGCTACTGTCAAATTCCATTTGACCAACCTGTATCGCGCGACGGGCACAAGTCGTAGGGGTCAGCTAATTGAATTAGCGACACAAATGTAGATAAATTACAAAAACTATACTTTTAACAACTAAACTATCCCTTTTTTGAATCCGTTGCACGGCGGATCGCGGTCTAGGCTGAACGCGAGGGGATTTACCACCAATGCTGCTTTATTTGATCCGTCGGGGCGCATCGCTGTTTTTCGTTCTGTTCGGTTTGGCCATCCTGATTTTCGTCATCGCCCGCATCGTGCCGGGTGATCCGGCGCGCATCGCGCTTGGCCCCTTGGCGACGGCCGAACAGGTTACTGAATTGCGCCTAGAAATGGGGCTGGACCAGCCGTTTATCGTGCAGCTTGGCACCTATCTGTCCGGCCTTGCGCAGGGTGATCTTGGCAAATCGCTTTTGACCTCGCGCCCCGTGATGGATGATATCATGGCTGCACTGCCGGCCACGTTTGAGCTGGTGCTGTTCACGCTGATCTTGCAGATCATCATTTCCATCCCGCTGGGCATACTGGCCGCGGTCTATCGCAATACATGGGTCGATAACGTGATTCGCGTGATTTCGCTGCTGGGGGTCGTGACGCCGGGTTTCGTGTTGGCAATCTTGTTGCAACTGAGTGCGGCGATGTATTTCGGGTTCTTCCCGATCACGGGCCGGCTGGACCCGGCGATTGTTTTTGACGCCGATATCACGGGCCTGTTGCTGGTGGACGGGCTGATCAAGGGCCGGTTTGATGTGGTGGGCGATGCCCTGCGCCACCTGTTCCTGCCCGCGATTGCGCTGGCCGCAGGCGGGATCGGGCAGGTCGTGCGCATCACCCGTTCGGCCATGATCGAAGTCGCCAGCCGCGATTTCATCGAAGCCTCGCGCGCCTATGGCATCCCTGAACAGGTGGTGCGGTTTCGCTATATGTTGCGGGTGGCCGCGGTCGCGCCCCTGACGATCCTGGGGTTGGAATTTGCCTCGCTGATCGGCAATGCCTTTATCGTCGAGTTCGTCTTTTCATGGCCCGGGATTGCCAGCTATGGCGTGCGCACGATCCTGCAAAAAGATCTGAACGCCGTGATCGGTGTGGTGCTGGTGTCGGGCGTGTTCTTTGTCGTCGCCAACCTGACCATCGACATCATTCTGGGTATTCTTGATCCCCGTCACCGTCTGCGCGAGGGGAGAAGCAAATGAGCGCCCCTGACATGATCGACACGCAGCGCGTTCTGACATCGCGCCAGATGGCGCTTTACCGCTTTACCCGCAACCCGGCGGCACTGGTGGGGGCGGTGATCGTGATCAGCGTTGTGATCGCCGCAATATTCGCGCCACTGCTGGCCCCTTCACCGGAAAGCGCCGGATCTTTTGTTGATTTCCGCAACCGCCACGCCGCCCCGTCATGGGAACACTGGATGGGCACCGACAATGTCGGGCGCGATGTGTTCAGTCGCGTCCTCTATGGCTTTCGCGTGTCGCTGGGTCTGGTCGTCGGCGTGCTGGGCGTCGCGGTACCGTTTGGCGTGATCCTTGGGCTGGTCGCGGGTTATTTTGGTGGCTGGACCGAAACGATCATCATGCGCTTTACCGATATCATGCTGGCCCTGCCGCCCTTGGCTATGGCGCTGGCAATCACGGCTGTGCTGTCGCCCAATCTGGTGAACGCGATGATCGCGATCACCTTGCTGTGGTGGACATGGCACACGCGGCTGATTTACCGCATCGTCAAGGCGCAGATGAACGAAGATTACGTCGAAGCCGCGCAGATCGCCGGTGCCACACATGTCCACATTCTGTTTCGCGAACTGCTGCCCAACTGCATCTCGGCGATTGCGGTGAAAATCTCGCTTGATGCGGGCTTTGTGATCCTGTTTGGCGCGTCGCTGTCATTCCTTGGGCTGGGCATCCAGCCACCCACACCGGACCTTGGCACGATGGTCGCCACAGGGGCGGAATACATGCCCGAAATGTGGTGGCAGGCAGTCATGCCGGGCCTTGCCATTCTTTATGCGATCCTTGGGTTCAACCTGTTGGGCGACGGCTTGCGCGATATGCTGGATGTCGAACTATGAGCGCCCGCCCGATCCTTGAAATCGACAATCTGTCGATCGGCTTTCGTGCTTACGGGCAGTATCGCCGTGTGTTGCGCGATGTGTCGATGACCGTAGGCGCGGGCGAGCGCGTGTCGCTGATCGGGCAGTCGGGATCTGGCAAGACCGTGACCATGCGCACGATCATCGGCACGCTGCCCATGCCCCCCGGCGTGGTCGAGGCAGGGTCAATCCGCTATGACGGGCGATCCTTGCTGGACCTCAACAAGATCGAACGCAACAAGCTGAAAGGCACGGGTATTTCCATCGTGCTGCAAGACCCGATGCTGTCGTTCAATCCGGTGCTGACAATTGGTCGCCAGATGGATGACATCGTGCGCTATGCGGACAGCCGCCTTGGCCAGACCCGCAGCGCCACCGCGCGCCGCGATCACATCGTTGACACGCTGGCCAAGGTGCAACTGTCCGAAGGCACGCGCATTCTGGACAGCTATCCAATCATGCTGTCGGGCGGGATGCGCCAGCGTGTGCTGATCGGCATGGCCCTGCTGAACAAGCCACGCCTGCTGATAGCCGATGAACCGGGCACTGCGCTGGATGTCACCACGCAGGATGAAATTCTGGCATTGCTGAACACGCTTGTCGCCAAGGAAGGGCTGTCGCTGCTGCTGATCACCCACAACCTTGGGGTGGTGCGGGAAATGGCGGATCGGGTCTATGTGATGGACAAGGGCCAAATCGTCGAGGAAGGCACGCGCGATGCGATTTTCACCGCCCCGCAGCACGATTACACCAAACGGCTGATGGCCGCCGTGCCGCCGCTTTATGGGCCTGACGTGGTGACGATTGAAAACCGCCACACCGAAACGCAGCCC
Organism: Octadecabacter sp. R77987; assembly: GCF_042466115.1. Lineage (NCBI taxonomy): Bacteria > Pseudomonadati > Pseudomonadota > Alphaproteobacteria > Rhodobacterales > Roseobacteraceae > Octadecabacter > Octadecabacter sp. R77987. The sequence continues at coordinate 2,894,754 of NZ_JAXHBQ010000001.1, forward strand.
GCGATTGCGATTGATGCGGTGTCCAAGGATTTCGTTGGCCGATCCGGCCTGTTCCACCAGAAACGCACCCTGCATCGCGCGGTTGATAACGTCTCCATCGACGTGCAACCCGGTGATATTTTCGGGCTGGCGGGCGAAAGCGGATCGGGCAAGACGACACTGGCGAAAATGACCTTGGGGCTGATTGACCCCAGCGCCGGGAAAATTCGCGTCGACGGGCGCAATATCGCGCAGATGGCCGGCACCGCCGATTTTCGCAAGCTGATCCAGATCGTCTATCAGAACCCCGGATCATCCCTGAACCCCCGCCGCACCATCACCGACCAGATCGCGGTGCCGCTGAAATTCACAGGGCACGAAACCACAAGGATCAAGACCCGCGTGGGCGAACTGCTGGAAATGGTCGATCTGCCTGCGGATATGGCGAATATGTATCCGCACGAACTGTCAGGCGGCCAGAAACAGCGGGTGGCAATTGCCCGTGCGCTGTCGGTGAACCCGCGCATTCTGGTGCTCGACGAACCGACATCGGCGCTGGATGTGCTGGTGCAATCGACGGTTATCGACCTGCTGCACCGCCTGCGCGACGAATTCGATCTGACCTATCTGTTCATCAGTCACGACCTGTCGCTGATGCGCAATTTCTGTAACCGCGTAGCCGTGATGCTGCGTGGCCAGATCGTCGAAGAAGGGCCGGTGGCCGAGGTGTTCGACACTCCCCGCCACGCCTATACCCGCGCGCTTTTGTCAGCCATTCCGGTCACGACCGATGCCGCCCAAGCGCAAAAACCAGTTGTTAGCAAAGAAGAACGCGCGGCGGTCCTGAACCCGTCGACCGCAATCGGAGGATAGACCATGATACGAATTGGCGTTGATGTCGGCGGCACGAATACCGACGCCGTCCTGATGGACGGGGACAAGATCCTTGCCGGTGTGAAATCGCCCACCACCGAGGACGTGATGGGTGGCGTCGCCGAAAGCATCACCAAGGTGCTGGATCAATCCGGCGTGCCTGCCGATCAGGTCGCCGCCGTGATGATCGGCACGACCCATTTCGTGAACGCCGTTGTTGAACGCCGCCACATGGTGCGCACCGCTGCCGTGCGTCTGTGCCTGCCCGCCGCGCAGTGCCTGCCGCCGATGGTCGATTGGCCCGATGATATCCGCGAGGCCGTGGGCGGCAAATACTGGCTTGCCAAGGGCGGCCACGAATTTGACGGGCGCGAAATCAACGCGCTGGATATGACCGAGCTTGATGGCATTGCCGCCGAAATCGGCGCAGCGGGCATCGACACAATCGCCATTTCGTCGATCTTTTCGCCGGTCAATGACGCGATGGAACGGCAGGCGATGGAAGCGCTGCAAAAGCGGCTGCCGGATGCGAATTTCACCCTGTCGTCGGAAATTGGCCGTCTTGGTATTCTGGAACGCGAGAACGCGGCGATCATGAACGCATCGCTGCGCGCCCTGTCCGCCAAAACCGTGCAGGCCTTTACCAAGGCGCTGGCGCAAGTCGGGCTGACCTGTCCCTATTACATCACCCAGAACGATGGCACACTGATGAACCGCGATTTCGTGCAGGCCTATCCGGTGCTGACGTTTGCCAGCGGGCCGACCAATTCGATGCGCGGGGCGTCGTTCCTGTCCGGTGAATCAGACGCGATTGTCGTTGATATCGGCGGCACGACCACCGATGTGGGGGCCTTGGTCAAAGGCTTCCCGCGTCAGGCCAGCACGACTGTCGATGTCGGTGGTGTGCGCACCAATTTCCGTATGCCCGATGTCTATTCTATCGCCCTTGGTGGCGGCACGATTGTCGCAGGCGAAGGGGACGCGATGACCGTTGGGCCGCGTTCAACCGGCTATCGCATCCTGCAAGACGCGCTGGTATTTGGCGGCGAAACCCTGACGGCCACGGATGTCGTCGCCGGGCTGGGACTTGCCGATGTGGGCGATGCGTCCAAGGTGGCGGGCGTCGACAAGACGCGCCTTGAAACCGCCAAGACCATGATCGACGAAATGGTTCACAACGCCGTTGAACGCATGCGCGTCTCGCCCGATCCGATCCCGATTCTGGCGGTCGGTGGCGGGTCGATCCTGATGCCTGACACGATGGGTGAACTGAGGGTGGTCCGCCCGAACCACTATTCCGTTGCCAATGCAGTTGGCGCGGCAATCGGACAGATTTCAGGCGAGGTGGATCGCATCTTTTCGCTGGCGTCCACCACCCGCGAAGCGGCCTTGGCCGAAGCGCGCACCGAAGCAACAAACAAGGCCATCGCCGCAGGTGCGCACCCTGACAGCATCGAACTGCTGGATCAGGAAGACGTGCCACTTGCCTATCTTCCGGGCGGGGCGACCCGTATCCGGCTCAAGGTCGTGGGGTCGATGAATGGCTGACACGATGAAAGAGGTGACGCTTGCGGATCTGGACGCGCTGGAAATCGGCGCGGCGATCCTTGGCACAGGTGGGGGCGGCAACCCCTATATCGGCAAGCTGCGCGTGCGCGAGGAGTTACGCAAAGGACGCAAGATTCCCGTGATTCCGCTGGCCGAACTGCCCGACGATGCGCTGGTCGTGTCGCTTGGCGGGATTGGCGCGCCGGTTGTCGGTGTGGAAAAGATCGAACAGGGCGAAGAATGCCTGCGCGCACTGCGCGCCGTTGAACAGGAGGTCGGGCGCAAGGTTGATGCACTGATTTCCGCTGAAATCGGCGGGGCCAATGCGATGGAACCGATGTTGACGGCCGCGCAGGCCGGTCTGCCGGTTGTTGACGGCGATGGCATGGGGCGCGCGTTCCCCGAAATGCAGATGATCACGTGGTCGATCTATGGCCAGCGATCCGCCCCTGCGGCGATGGCCGATGAAAAGGGCAATGTTGTGGTGTTCCGCGAAACGCCCAGCGACAAGTGGCTTGAAGATCTGGCGCGCGCCAGCGTGGTTGTTATGGGCGCAGCGGCCGGACTGGCGCAGGCCCCGATGCGCGGCGAATTTGTCAAACGCGCCGCCATTCCGGGCACGGTGACACAGGCGCGCAACCTTGGACGTGCGGTGCTGGATGCCAACCGCGACCACCGCGATCCGGTGCAGGCAGTCATTGATCACGAAGGCGGTCGCCTGCTGATGACGGCCAAGATCTCTGATCTGGAACGCCACCTCAAGGGCGGCTTTGCGGTCGGGCATCTGAAGCTGGAAGGCTTTGGTGATTTTCAGGGCGACAGCGGTAAGATCAACCTGCAAAACGAATTCCTGATTTTTGCGCGCAATGGCGTGGTCGAGGTGTGCGTGCCTGATCTGATCGTTGTTCTGGATGCCGACACGGGCCACCCGATCACCACCGAAATGCTGCGCTATGGCCAGCGGATCGCGGTGCTGGGGCTGCCCTGTCACGGGTTGTTGCGCACACCCGAAGCCCTTGCCGTCGTCGGGCCCGCCGCCTTTGGCTATCCGGACGTCACCTTTGCGCCGATGGAAACCAAGGAGGGGACAGGATGAAACCGCTCAAACAAATCACGCTGGATGACATGGGCCATATCGCCCTTGGCGGTGCATTTCTGGGCACCGGCGGCGGTGGCGATCCCTATATCGGCAAGTTGATGGCCGAACAGGCAATCAGGGCAACCGGCCCCGTGCAGGTGATCGACGTTGATGATCTGGCTGATGATGCGCTGGTCGTGCCTGTTGCGATGATGGGCGCCCCAACGGTCATGTTGGAAAAGCTGCCCCGCGGCGACGAGGCAATATCAGCCCTTCGTGCGCTCGAGGCTGTTTTGGGCCGCAAGGCCGATGCGATCTTCACGATCGAGGCGGGAGGGCTGAATTCGACCATCCCGATCGCCGTGGCGGCGACCGCCGGCCTGCCCATCGTCGATGGCGATGGCATGGGTCGTGCGTTTCCCGAATTGCAGATGGTGTCGATGACGATGGCGGGTGTGTCGGCCTGCCCGATGACGATGGCCGACGAAAAGGGCAATGCGATCACGCTCAACACCGTCGATAACCTGTCGACTGAAAAATTCGCGCGCTCCATCACCGTGGAAATGGGCGGCGCGGGGCTGATCGCGCTTTATCCGATGACAGGGGTCGAGGCAAAGAAGGCAACCCTGCGCGGGTCCATGTCACTGATCCACGACATCGGCAAGATCGTGCAAGAAGAACAGGCCGCCAACCGCAACTGCGCACAGCGCCTTGGGCGCGAATTGAAAGGTATCCGCCTGTTTGAAGGGCGCGTGATGGACGTTGACCGGCGCACCACCGGCGGGTTCGCGCGTGGCACGGCGATCATCCAAGGTCTGGACAGCTTCGAGGGCCGTGAAATCCGCCTGCATTTCCAGAACGAGTTTCTGGTCGCCGAAACCGATGACGGCACCGCGCTGGCAACGACACCCGATCTGATCTGCCTGCTGGACCTTGAAACCGGTGTGCCGATCACAACCGAAACGATGGGCTATGGCTTTCGGGTCATTGTCTTTGGTCTGCCCTGCGATCCCGCCTGGCGATCTGACCACGGCCTGCAACTCGTGGGCCCGCGCTATTTTGGCTACGAGCATGACTATGTTCCAATAGAAGACCTTTGAAGGTCCGCAAATGATGAAACCAACAAGGAGAAATGTAATGAAACCCCTTCGTTCCCTACTGCTGGCCGCGACGGCCACGGGTGCGCTGCTGTCGGCGGCCCCCGCCTTTGCCCAGAATGTCGTGACCGTCAATACGGTGCAGATTTTCGGCACGGTCGATCCGGCCAAGATCAACGATTACACCGAATACATGGCTGGCGTGAACATGTATGAAGCGCTGACCACACTTGATGGTGACGGTGCGATCCAGCCGCTGCTGGCCGAAAGCTGGGAGGTGTCGGATGACACGCTCACATGGACATTCACCCTCAAGGAAGGCGCGCTGTTTCAGGACGGCACCCCCGTCGAGGCCAAGGATGTTGTCTGGTCCATCGAACGCCTGATGGCGATCAACGAAGGGCCGTCATACCTCTTTAGCCCGATCCTGTCCGAAGGCGCGGTGACGGAAATCGACAGCCGCACAGTGCAAATCGTGCTTGATGATATCTATACGCCTTTCCTGACGACCACGCCGATCCTGTTCATCGTGAACGCGGATCTGGCCCTTGAAAATGCGACAGATGCCGACCCTTGGGCGCAAGACTACCTTGCCAATAATTCGGCAGGGGCCGGGGCGTTCATGCTTGATAGCTGGAACCGCGGCGCATCCATGACCATGAAACGGTTTGCCGATTATCACCTTGGCTGGGACGATCAGGCCATCGACGAGGTCCGCTTTGTCGTCACCAACGAAGAAGCAACCGTCAAGGCTCTGGCGCAGGCCGGTGAACTGTCGCTGTCCTCGGACGGGCAGGCGCAGGAAACCTATGCCGCAATTGGCGCATTGGACGACTACCGGATCGTTGAATACCCCACGGCGACGAACTTTTACTTCAAGCTGAACAACCAGCGTCCGCCGACCGATGATCTTGATATCCGCCGCGCACTGGCTTTGGCCACGGATTACGACACGATCCGCGAATTCCTGCTGCCCGGTGAACCGCTTGCCGGTCCGATGCCGCCGGTCTTTGCCGATGCCTTCCCCGATGACGTGCTGCCGCCAGAATTTGATCTGGATGCCGCGCGTGCCTTGGTCGAAGGATCGTCTTACGGCGGGCAGGGGCCAATCGACATCGAAATGATGTATGTCGCGGGCCTCGCCTTCGAGGAAGAAATCGCGCTGCTGCAAAAGTCGATCCTCGATACGATCGGGTTCAACACCATTCTGAAGCCCGAACCGTGGAACCGGATGACGGAACTTGCCGGCAACGTGGAAACCACCCCGCACATGACGCAGGTGTTTTACGGGGCCACCTATCCGTCGCCCGACAGCTACTTCTTCAACCAGTTCCACTCCAGCGCGGCTGGCACGTGGCAGTCGATGGACTGGCTGCTGGATGATGATGTTGACGCGATGATCGACGAAGCCCGCGCCACCGTCGATGTGGATGCGCAAAACGCGATCTACGCCGATTTGCAGCGCAAGCTGGTGGATGAACAGGTTGCCGTATTTGTGCTGACCCAGCGGTCACAACAAGCCCAGCACAACTGCCTTGACGGGTTTACATGGGTGCCGATGCAAAGCTTCGAATTCAACTTCCACACCATGAAATGGATCTGCGACTAGGCAGACCGACCGCGGCGACGCCCAAGCAATCCGGCGTCGCCGCCACACCTAATACGTGCAGGTGATCAGACCGGTATAGGCGGCCGCACTTTCGGCAATGTCTTCGGGTGCCAAAGGATCATCAGCTAGCCCAAGCAGTGGTTCGATACCGTGCTGGAACAAGAACAGCTTGGCCAATTCACCACGGATCGCAAAGTTCACGTTCTGTGGAATATCGCCGACCTCGTCCGCGACAACCTGCGCATCAAGTTTGGACACGACGACCCCCACAACTTCACCGTCAGCGGCAATGACCGGACCGCCGGAATTGCCCGGCTGCACCGGCGCAGTGATTTGCATGCCGCCGACTGCGCCGCCAAACCCCATCTGCGACGAAACGGCACCGCGCGTGACATTCAGCCCTGTCAGAATGTCGCTTAACGGATATCCAACCACAGTCACGTCCGAGTTCAGTCGGGCAGGCGTGGGTGAAAACCGCGCAACCGCCTGAGGATCAAGCGATCCAACCGCGATGATTGCAAGGTCAAACTCCTCGGACGCCGCAACGACTGATGCGGGCCGCCCGTCATAGGCCAGTGTGCGGCAACCTGCGACGACGTGCTCGTTCGTCAGCACATGGCCTTGGCCGCTGACGACGAATCCCGTGCCGGTCGATCCGCTGGAACTGGGCGCAGCTGGCGCTTCGGGTTGATCCGCAGGCGGCACGCCCTCGGCCAATAATGCAGTGGCCTGACGGATCACGCGGTCAAGTTTGCCATCAGGCGTGATTGTTACGGGGTCGGCCCACCCAACCGAAATGCTTGCGGCAACGGCGTTCAGGATAGGCACATCGCGCCGTTCGGCCGATAGCATGACAGTATGCCAGGCGCCGTCAATGTAGTTGGAGCGCGTGTAAAGAATGCCGCCTCCCGCCGTTTCAGCGCTGGTTATGACAAAGTCCTGACGGCGCACCGTATAGGGCGAAGCCGCGCGGACATGGCTGTCATAGGTGTAGTCATGCAAACGCTGCACCGTGTCGCGGGTGTGAATACCGGTCGAATAGGCAAGGCTGCTGTTGGCGTGGCGCCAGTTCACGAAATACACGCTTGAAGGTTCAGACACGGCGGCGCGATAGGGGTAAAGCATCGACATCTCTAGCCCGTCGAAGTGGCGGATTGCCCAGCCATCACGTTCAAAGATATCCATAAACCGAAATGCGAGTGCCGCCATGTGCCAGTCCTCGGCCCCCGTGCCAAATTCTGCACGGGCATAGGCGTTCAGCGCAGTTTGACTCAGCCGCCCCCAATCCCCATCAAGTAACCCGTTGTAGTGCCCCTCAAAGGCAAGGGCCGTTTGCAAGAACCGCTTGTCTGCATAAGTCAGACCGTCCGCGCGAAAGTCGCGAAACAGGTCGTCGTAGTTCTGGGCAATCGCAGGGGCCGCAAACACCAGCAACCACAACCCCGTCAGAAAAAAGCGAAAGAAGCTACGCATCATATCTCACCACTTGGCGTCCGCACTTGCATCTGTTCAAGAGATTGGAAATCATCGGGTTTGTCCAGTCGGGGCAACTGCAAACAATGAAAGGGCCATGCGATGAAATTGGTGCGATACGGGAAGGTTGGTGCGGAAAAGCCCGGGATGCTGGACGCCGGGGGCTGCATTCGCGATCTCTCGGATATGGTGCCTGACATTTCCGGCCAGGTCCTGACCCGCGCTGGCATTGACCGGTTGCGCGCGCTTGATCCTGCGACCCTGCCGCTTGTGCAGGGAACACCGCAGGACGATATCCGCCTTGGTGCATGTGTTGGCAATGTCGGGAAATTCGTCTGCATCGGCTTGAACTATGCAGATCACGCTGCCGAAGCGGGCCTTGATATCCCACCTGAACCGGTCATTTTCAGCAAGTGGACCTCGTGCATCGTTGGACCGGACGACGATGTGATTCTACCTCGCGGCGCGCAAAAGACCGATTGGGAGGTCGAACTGGCCATCGTGATCGGTGATGGCGGCAGCTACATTGCAGAACGCGATGCGCTGGCGCATGTGGCCGGGTTTTGCATCGTCAACGATGTTTCGGAACGGGAATACCAGATCGAACGTGCCGGCACGTGGGACAAGGGAAAGGGCTGTGATACCTTCGGGCCGATCGGCCCGTGGCTCGTGACCCCTGACGAGGTTGGCGATCATGAAAACCTTGGCATGTGGCTCGAGGTTGACGGGCAGCGCTATCAAAACGGCAATACGTCAACGATGGTCTATGGAGTGGCGCAGCTTGTGGCCTATTGCAGCCAATTCATGTCGTTGCAACCCGGTGACATTATTTCAACCGGAACGCCGCCCGGTGTGGGTATGGGGCAAAAGCCGCCCGTCTATCTGCGCGGTGGCGAAACGATGCGGCTTGGCATCGAAAAACTGGGCACGCAATGCCAACGCGTGCGCAAATCCTGAGGTCGCATCAGTTTGGCAAAGGATCGGGAAACACCATGGCAGTCCCTAGGGGAATCGAACCCCTCTTTCCAGGTTGAAAACCTGGCGTCCTAACCGATAGACGAAGGGACCGCACTTGGTGAGCCGCTTTTAGGGAAACCGTTTGCCAAGGGCAAGGGGGTTTTTCGCGGAAAATTGCGAATTTTTTGGGCCTGAATTTCAAGGGTTTTCAGGCGGGTGCCGCGTCTTCAAGGCGCAGTTGCACCGATTGACGCCCCTGCCATGTGTTCACTTCAAGGCGCCCCGCCAGATGGAATCGGGCACCTCCGTGATTGGCCAGCATGATCCCCAGCGGACCATCCATCGCGCCAAAGGAAATGGCATCAATGCGCGCGCCAAGCCCGTCACCGAACGTCAACTTCAGATGGTCCGCACCAACCCGTTTCGTGAACAGGATCTGACAATCAGGAAAGGCAAAGCGCGGGGCAGGGGCACCAGCGCCGAACGGTCCTGCCTGTTCGATCTGTTCAATCAGTTCCACGCTTGCCGCACCGGGCATCAAGACCCCGTCAAGGCGCAGATCAGCAGGTCCGATGTCACCTGCGCCCTGCTTGGCCAACAGCTCTGACAGCCGCGCCATTGCCGGTTCCAGCTTGTCACGCGCCACCGACAGGCCCGCCGCCATCTTGTGCCCGCCGCCTTTTATCAACAACCCCTCTGACGCCAGTCTCTGGATCGCGGCACCCAGATCAATCCCGCTCACGGACCGACCTGATCCTTTGCCCTCGTCGCCATCCAGCCCGATCACAACAGCAGGGCGGTTCGTGGCTTCTTTCAGCCGTGACGCCACAATCCCGACGACACCCGGATGCCAGCCTTCGCCTGCGGCCCAAACCAAGGGCGCATCAAAACCGCGCGCCTCGGCCTGTTCCAAGGCCATCTCGCGTACGCTGCTTTCGATCTCGCGGCGTTCCGTGTTCAGCTGATCCAGCCGTTCGGCCATCGCCTGCGCCGCGCGCGGGTCGGTGCAAGCCAGCAGACGCGCGCCAAGATCAGCCTTGCCGATGCGCCCGCCCGCATTTACGCGCGGCCCCAGCAGAAACCCCAGATGATAGGACGAGGGCGCACTGTCCATCCGCGCCACATCCGACAGGGCGACAAGGCCAACCCGCTTGCGGCGCGCCATGACGGCAAGCCCTTGGCGCACCAGCGCACGGTTCACGCCGATCAACGGGGCCACATCGGCCACCGTCCCCAACGCCACCAGATCAAGCAGGGCAATCAGATCAGGGCCTTGTTTGCCCGCTTCGCGCAGTCGCCTGTTCACCTCGACCAACATCAGGAACACGACACCAGCGGCACACAAATGCGCCAATGCGCCGTCCTCGTCCTGGCGGTTCGGGTTCACGACGGCAACGCAGTCGGGCAAGGTTTCGCCGCCAAGGTGGTGATCCAAGACGATCACGTCTGCCCCGATGGCCGCGGCAATCGGCCCGTGCGAAAGGGTGCCGCAATCCACGCAAACAATCAGATCATGGTCGGCCGCCAGCATCGCCATGGCGTCGTCATTGGGGCCGTATCCTTCATCAATCCGGTCGGGAATATACAAGGTCGCATCGCAACCCATATCGCGCAGCCAAGAAATCAGCAGCGCAGCAGAGGTGCCGCCATCGACATCATAATCGGCAAAAATCGCAATGCGCTGGCCCGCGTCCAGGGCCGCCAGAAACCGTGCGGCGGCATCGTCCATATCGCGCAAAGACCGCGGGTCGGGCAGCAGGTCACGCAGTTTCGGCGCAAGAAACGCCGCTGCATCTGCACTTTCCACACCGCGCCGTGCTAAAGTGTGACACAGGGGTAGGGGCAGTCCAGTGTCTTGCGCCATCGCCTCGGCGGCGCGGTCTTGCTCAACGCTTGGTCCGACCCAGCGCCTGCCGGTCGCCGACTCCGTCACACCTAGAAAAGCGCGCGCCATATGTTGTGTCTCATCCATCACCTCACACCATATGCGCAGGGGTGCGGTTTGACCACGCCCCCAATCTCATCTTGCGAAAAATATCCCCGCCGGAGGCTCCGCCGCCCGCAGCGCCGTCACCCCGTCGGGTTGCGATAGGACATCCGCCGCACGGATCCTGTCTTGGAGCGCATCAGAATGGTTTCGGCGGTCAAGTAGCCGACCTCGCGCTTGATCCCCGCCAGAATCGACCCATCCGTCACGCCGGTCGCGGCAAAGATCACATCGCCCGTAACCATGTCATCGCGGGTGTAAACGCGGTCCAGATTGGTGATGCCGGCCTTCTTGGCGCGGGCGCGCTCATCGTCGTTGCGAAAGGTCAGGCGGCCAAACATCTGTCCGCCCATACATTTCAGCGCCGCCGCCGCCAGCACACCTTCGGGCGCGCCACCACTGCCCATATACATGTCGATGCCGGTCAAATGCGGCTCGGCGCAATGCATCACACCAGCCACATCACCATCGGTGATCAGGCGAATGGCCGCGCCGGTACTGCGCAACTCGGCGATCATTTCTTCGTGGCGCGGGCGTTCAAGCACGCAAACGGTGATATCTTGCGTGCTGCAACCCTTGGCAGAGGCAAGCGCGTTGACGCGGTCAGCGGGGGACATATCAAGCGTCACAATGCCGGTGCGAAACCCCGGACCGATCGCCAGTTTGTCCATATAGACATCGGGTGCGTGCAGCATTGATCCGCGTGGCCCCATCGCGATCACGGTCAGGGCGTTGGGCATGTCCTTGGCTGTCAGGGTCGTGCCTTCCAGCGGGTCCAGCGCGATGTCCACACCAGGGCCATCGCCCGTGCCGACCTCCTCGCCGATATAGAGCATCGGTGCTTCGTCCCGCTCGCCCTCGCCGATGACCACAACACCTGCGATATCAAGCTTGTTCAACTGATCGCGCATGGCGTTGACGGCGGCTTGATCGGCGGCCTTTTCATCCCCGCGCCCGATCAGGCGGGCACTGGCCAGCGCGGCGGCCTCGGACACGCGGGCAAGGCCCAGAGACAGCATGCGGTCGCTAAAATCGGCAGCTTTGGACATGGGGTATTCCTTTTGGATGGGATAGGTGTGGTGTAACCCGCCCTTTGCCCAAGGCCAAGCGCAAGGAAGCCGAGTTTCGTCGCTAACATTGGTATTCCGGCCCAAATCCTTGCAAAGGATTTGCGTGCAGACTTTCAACGAAAGTCTGCGTCACGCAGGCAGGTGGCAGACCATTTCGATGTTGTTGCCGTCAGGGTCGCGCACAAAAGCGCCATAGTAATCCGCATGATAATGGGGCCGCAGCCCGGGCGGGCCATTGTCGGTGCCACCTGCCGCAAGGGCTGCGTCATAAAAGCGATCAACGGTTGCACGATCAGGTGCATGAAATGCGATGTGAACCGGCGGCGTTTGCGCCGGACCTTCACTCAGCCAGAAAACCGCACGATCAGGGCCATACCCAGCGACTTTCACGCCGCCTGTGAATTCTTCGGGAACCATCATCACAAGCGCCGCGCCAATCGGCGCAAGGGCCGCGTCATAGAACCTTTTAGCCGCGTCGAAATCGGAAACACTTAGGCCAGTGTGGTCAATCATGGCGCATTCCCTTGTGGCCGGTCAGACTTCCTCGATCCGGATCGCAACGGGTGCGCCAATGACAACGCGGGTGTCAGCCATTGCGTCCAACGCCTCGTCCAAAGCAGTGCGTGTGGTTTTATGTGTCACGATCAGCACGGGCGCGCTGGTGTCCTGGTGGCCGTATTGGCGCATCCGGTCGATGCTGATGCCTGCCTCGCCCAAAGTCTGCGCAACCTTGGCAAGCGCACCAGGCTTATCCAACAGCTGCATGCGCAGGTAGTATGGCGCGGACACGGCGGCGCGGGCCGCGCGGGCCGCGCGCAGGCTGCTTGCGGGCTGCCCGAACGTTGGCAGGCGCAAGCCGCGCGCAATATCCATCACATCGCCCATGACGGCACTGGCAGTCGGGCCTTCGCCGGCACCTGCACCCCGCAGGACGATCTGGCCCACGGCGTCTCCTTCGATCACCACCATGTTCGTGCCGCCTTCCAGCTGCCCCAGCGGAGATGTATCGGGCACGAGGCAGGGCGACATGCGCTGTTCCAGTCCGCGCCCTGTCATCTGGGCGACACCCAGCAGCTTGATACGGTAGCCCATGTCGGCGGCCTGATGGATGTCCTCGATGGTGACAGCACCGATGCCTTCCAACTCGACCGCGTCAAAATCGACCTGCGTTCCAAAGGCAATCGACGACAGGATCGCCAGCTTGTGCGCAGCATCAATTCCACCCACGTCCAGTTCGGGATCGGCTTCGAGATATCCCAGCTGGTTGGCTTCATCAAAGACGGCCTCGTAAGAAAGCCCCGCACTTTGCATGCGCGTCAGGATATAGTTGCAGCTGCCGTTCATCACGCCCATGACGCGGGTGATTTCGTTGGCGGCCAAACCTTCGGTCAGTGCCTTGATTACGGGAATGCCACCGGCCACGGCCGCTTCGAAACGGATCACGCGATCTGCGGCCTCGGCTGTTTCAGCCAGGGCCTGACCGTGATGCGCCAGCAGCGCCTTGTTTGCGGTGACCACGTCTTTGCCAGCTTTCAGGGCGGCTTCGACTGCGTCTTTCGCTGGGCCGGTGTCGCCGCCGATCAGTTCGACAAAAACGTCAATATCCTTGCGCTTGGCCAAGGCAACGGGATCGTCCTCCCACGCATAATCAGACAGGGCGACATCGCGGTTCTTGCCTTTGGATCGTGCCGAAACGGCAGTGATCACAATCGGGCGACCCGTGCGGGCGGCCAGCAGGTCGGCCTGCTTTTGGACGATGCGCACCACGCCCACACCTACGGTTCCAAGACCTGCAATTCCAAGGCGAAGTGGCTCTGTCATAATCCGGTTCCGTATAGTTGTGGTTCAAAAGGCTGTTAGCGCGTTGGCGCGGCTACTGCAACGCGGCGATGTTGATGCCGCGCGCCATGCGGGCGCGGGTGACGCGATCAACGACCGGACCACGCAACCTGTTGGCCTGCGCACGCAATCGCGCAAGGCGGCTGTCAAAACTGGCCAGTGCGGCGGCGCTGGTCTGACCCGATTGTGCCATACTGTCCGCCTGCGTCAGCAAAGGCCCAAGCGGCACAAGATCGGGGTAGGGCGCATCAAGTGTCGCCTGATCCAGCGTTGCGTCCAGTTCGGGAAACTGGGTGCAAGCGGTGGTCAGGCAAAGAAGGGCAATCACAAGCGGGCGCATCAACGGGCCTTAGCGGGGCAAAGTTGCGCGACAATAGGGGGCTGGCGCGCGCAGATGCAAGGGGTGCAGGATCACACAATTGGCGCGATGTCGCAAATGGGCGGGCCAGCTGCGCGCCTTCCGACCAAGTTGGCGCAAACAACAGGAGACACAGTATGAAAATTGGCTTTATCGGCTTGGGGAATGTGGGCGGCAAACTGGCGGGGAGCCTGCTGCGCAACGGTATTGATCTGGCGGTGCACGATTTGAACCAGACCTTTGTTGCCGATTTCCTGGACCGCGGCGCGCGCGACGGGCAATCACCCGCCGCGCTGATGGCCGAATGCGATCTGGTGATCACCTGTCTGCCGTCACCCGCCGCCTGCGATGCGGTCCTTACCCAGATGTTGCCCGAAGTCACGGCTGGCAAGATCTGGCTTGAGATGTCCACGACAGACGCCGCCGAGGTGCAGCGCCTTGGCAACGAAGTCATCGCGCGCGGTGGCGCGGCTGTGGATTGCCCTGTATCGGGCGGCTGCCACCGTGCGGACACGGGCAATATTTCGATCTTTGCGGGCTGTGATCGTGCAACCTTTGAACGCGTGTTGCCGGTGCTGACCATTCTGGGGCGGCGCGTCCTGCATACCGGCGATCTGGGCAGTGCCAGCACGTTGAAAGTGATGACCAACTACCTGGCAACGGCCAATTTGCTGTCGGTTTGCGAAGCGCTGGTGACGATGAAGGCCGCCGGTCTTGATCTGGCCACCACATACGAGGCGATCCGCATCAGTTCGGGCACGTCATTTGTGCATGAAACCGAAAGTCAGGTCATTCTGAACGGCAGCCGCGATATCAACTTCACCATGGATCTGGTGAAAAAGGACATCGGGCTGTTTCAGGACATCGCCGAACGCGCCGGTGTGCCGCTTGAAATCAGCCCCCTCATGGTGTCGATCTTTGAAGACGGGATCGCCCGCTACGGTGCGCGTGCACAGTCTGACGACATTATCCGCCGCCTCGAGGAAGCAACGGGGCTTGATATCACCGCGCCCGGATTTCCGGCGGAAATGGTCGACGATGAACCCGAAGAACCCGGCTACGAGGTGGTCCCCAACCGATAAGGCTGGCAGCGGCACGCGCTTTTCGCTAGCACGGCGCAAGGCAAAGGGGTGTGTGCATGATGGATCCGGACAAAAATGGCGTCGTGGCGCGGGTAGGCGCATCTCCGATCCGGCGGGTTTTCGCCTTTGGTGTATTGTTCGGGCTGGGCGCGCTGATCATTCTGATCGCCTTTGTTCAGCCACCCGGTTTCGCCTTGCAAGTGATGCTGGTCACATTTGGCGCTGTTGTGCTTTGGGTCGCGGAACGGATGCGCCGTGCGACCATGACCGTGATCGAGCTGACGTCGGAGGGTTTGCGTGATTCAACCGGCGTGCTGGACATCCCGTTTGATCAGATGGAGCGGGTCGAACGCGGGGTATTCGCGATGAAGCCGTCAAACGGCTTTGTGCTGATCACACGCGACAAGGGCCCCAAAGGCTGGGCGCCCGGATTGTGGTGGCGCGTGGGCCGCCGCATCGGCGTTGGCGGGGTGACAGCCGCAGGCGCGGGCAAGTTCATGGCCGAACAAATCGCGCTACACCTCGCAACCCAGCACCCCAAAGGGCGCTAGCACTGGGCGCTGTTGGCGTTGCCGTTGTGGCTGTAACACAGCTGCGGGGCAAAGCGGGGGCGCGTCACCACAAGGTTTTCGAACACAAACGCCTCAAGCCCGATCGAGAAGATCGGCTCGTAAACCACTTCGGTCTGCACGACGATCACGATTTCACCGTCAGGCATGACAGGCAATTGATCTTCGATATTGCTGATATTGCCATTGTTGAGGTTGCCCATGCCACCCTTGTTGCGCGACCAGCGCACATAATAACGGTCGTCATCCGCATCAAAGGTGATGACGCTGATGCGCAGCTTGGTGCGCTGGCTTGTGATCGTCAGGAAACGGTGCATCCGCCAGACGCTGGTGACATACTGATTGGTGATATAGTCGGTTTCGCGGCTCAGCGCGTCCGAGATCGTATAGGCGGCCTTGAGCGCTGTCGATTGCGAGCGGAACGCATCGAAATAGACGAAAGTCGCAAGGTAGGCCCATGTCAGCATGGGAAAAACCAGCACCGATTCAACCGCGATCCCGCCGTCTTCCTCGCGGTGGAACTTTGCCACCATGTGTTTCAGGATGCGCAGCATTAGATTGGCTCCATCACAAAGGCGGAAATTGAAATCAGCGCGTAAAAGTCGCCGCTGTGGCGCGGGATATCAAAGCCGATTCCGGTTGCCGCAAAGAACGGTGAAAACAGCGAACAGGCGCGCACGATCATGATCTGGTTCTGCGTGCCGGCCTCAAAGTTACGCGTTGGCGTAAACGGCTGGTTGGTGTTCACGCAGTCGGCCCGGCGCGGGATATTTGACCAGTTGCGCGGATCAATCGGGCGCATTTCCAGTTTCAGGTTGTTCATGCAGTTGGGGATGATACCCGCGCCTTCGCAGATCATTTCCTTGAACTGGTCATGGGTCGGGGCGGCACCTGTGTTCAGGCGCACCTCGCGCACGGCCATGTCAAGACCCCGTTCCAGCATCACATGACGCGTCATCATCAAACCGGCCTCGAAGGCCGAGGTGAAAAGCACCATGAACATCGGGAACACGAGGACGAATTCGACAGTGGCCGAGCCGTCCTCGGAACGCCGGAACAGGCGCAGGATTTTGGCGAGTGTTCTGATCATTGTGTCAACTTCAGGCTACGGATGTCACTGGCAATCGTGGCAAACTTTTCAGCAAGGTCCGTGCCGGACGCCGTGAAGTAGTGGCTGGGCGAACTTGCACAGTCTTGCAGCGCAACCTGACCACCATAAGGGGCTTCAAAGGCGACGGTATAGACGATGATGTTTGCGTTACGCGCCTCGGCACAGATGTCGGACAGGCGGTCGTCAGCCTCGTTGCCGTTCACAACCGAATAGTCAGCATTTGTCGCGCCTACGTATTCCGAATAGCTGATATAGCCGCGCGAATAGGGTTCGTTCATGAACTCGTTCTTGATCCGCGAACGTGACCAGAAGGCGTAGATGTCCTGCCAGCTGGCGTGATGCACGTGACCGGGGAATTCAACGCCCTGGCCAACACCAAGCTGCACGCCATCGGGGCCGTTGGGGCCATGGATCTTGTAGTCAGGATAGCCCTGTGGGTAATCGTGGATACGGTTCCAATAGGGCTGGTCCAGCCAGAAGAACGTGTCGTCCGTGAAATCATTGGGCGACCCGTCATCATCCACAAGGATCGAGATGTCGTTCTCGGACACATCACCGATATGTTCCCACGCGCCGTCACGGTCAAACCAGATCGGTGACATGCCTGATTTGTAGGGTTCGGCGATGTCGTATTCGGTTGTGTTCTGCCCATCGGTCATCAGCACGATCACCTTGAGGTTATCGGACAACCCGTAATCCATCGGGCGCCCGGCAACCACTGCGGGGGCATCACCGGCGGTGATCAGGTCAGTTACCAGATCGCGCGAACTTGGGTCCAGAAAGGCCGTGGCCCATTTCATGCCCAGATCAATGGCCGTGTTGCCATATGCATACAGATCATCAACCATGTCATTCAGATCGCCAGGCGAGGTCGAGTGCACGATCACGGCGTTTTGCTCGCCAGCGAAACAGATCGGATCACGCAGCGTTTCGCCATAGGACCAGTCATACCACTGCTCGAAATGGGACACTTGCGTATAAGGCGTTTGGGCAAAGCCATAGCCGTCCATCGGCAAGCCGGGGTAATCAAACACCTCGTCGGGCAGCAGCAGGCAGTTGGAATACTCGTGCAGCGTGTCGACATTGTAGTGCGACGCGACTTCCTCGCCCAGGTTCACAACGGAACTGTAGGCGATGATCGACATCGAAATCAGACCTTCGGCCGGCAGACCGTTGTTGGCCATGATCAGGTCGACGAATTCCTCGGCGGCGTCCTGCATGTTGCCAAAGCGGCCGTTGCTGTTCATCGAACTCGAGATGTCAAGCACCAGCGATACTTCAACGTTGGTCACACGCTCTTCGGCGGTGCCTGATGCAGGCGTCGTGATGGCGCGCACACCCGGCGAGAAGGGGTCGGTAAAGACGTTCATCATGTCAGCGAACATCATCGCCATGGATGCTTCGGCACGGGCCGACACACGGCGGTAGTTCAGACCCTCGTGAACGACAGGTTCTCCCACGAGGTAGGCCGACATGCCAGCCTTGGCGAAATAGTCCGCGACAACTTCGGCAGGGGGAAGGGGTTGTTCCATGTCGGCGGCGGCCAGAACGGCGCGATCAAGGGTGCCCTGCAGCTTGGTGCGGGTCGTTTCAAAGCGCATGAAGTCAATTGCCATGCCTCCAGCCATGAGCATCAGCACGAAAATGAACAGGGCAAAGATGATCATCCCGCCGTCCTCGTCACGCTTGAAATCTTTCAGGCCCGAAAAGCCCGGCGCGTTATCAATGTGTCGATCGCAAAATGTTTCGCGTTCCATGACGTCCCTTTCCATACCCCTTGAATGCGCGCCTGGGGTTTGCGAATCACTTGACGCAAAACCCGACTGACGCATTGGGCCAACCGAAGATGTGACATGTTGAAGTGGCAGAATTTTGACCAAATATGGCAATAATAGGTTAACGGAACCACGGATTGGCACCAATTCCAGCCATATCCCCCGCACTGTCGATCGACTGGAAACAAAGGCGGCAGCGGTCGCGCGGCCTGTGCAAAAGGGGATTTGCGGGCAATTTTGCTGAAGTTAGTAAAATCCTAAGAATTTTGCGTGCAGTTGGTGGGAACGGGGTTAGGGTCAGGGATGTCTTGGCGATGGCTGACCATCGCTGTTCAGCTTTAAGGAGCGCACCGTGGCCAAATCTTCCAAAAAGAGCAAAGAACCGTCTTTCCGCGAATCCGTTGACCTGATGTTCAATCGGGCCGTTGCCCTGATGGACCTTTCGCCGGGACTCGAGGAAAAGATCAGGGTGTGCAACGCTACCTACACGGTGCGGTTCGGCGTGCGTTTGCGCGGGTCACTGCACACCTTTACCGGCTACCGGTCGGTCCATTCGGAACATATGGAACCGGTCAAGGGCGGGATCCGCTATGCCATGGGTGTCAATCAGGACGAGGTCGAGGCGCTGGCCGCATTGATGACCTACAAATGCGCGCTGGTCGAAGCGCCCTTTGGCGGGTCCAAGGGCGGCTTGCGGATCGACCCGCGCGAATGGGACGAACACGAACTGGAGCAGATCACGCGCCGCTTTGCCTATGAACTGGCCAAGCGCGACCTGATCCACCCCAGCCAGAACGTGCCCGCCCCCGACATGGGCACCGGTGAACGTGAAATGGCATGGATCGCCGATCAATACCGCCGGATGAACACAACCGACATCAACGCCGCCGCCTGTGTGACCGGCAAACCGACCAACGCGGGCGGCATTCAGGGCCGCACCGAAGCGACGGGGCGCGGTGTCCAATACGCCCTGCGCGAGTTTTTCCGCCACCCGGAAGACATGAAGGCGGCGGGGCTGACCGGAACGCTGGATGGCAAACGCGTCATTGTGCAGGGGCTGGGCAACGTGGGCTATCACGCAGCCAAGTTCCTCTCCGAGGAAGACGGCTGCAAGATCATCGGTATCATCGAACGCGACGGTGGCCTGTTCAGCGAGGACGGGATCGACGTCGAGGCGGTGCACAAATGGATCGCCGCACATGGCGGTGTCAAAGGCTACCCCTCGACCACCTATCAGGAAAACGGCGCAACCCTGCTTGAGGCCGCATGCGACATCCTGATCCCCGCCGCGCTGGAAGGCGTGATCCACATGGACAACGCCGCCAAGGTCAAGGCGCCGCTGATCATCGAGGCCGCGAACGGCCCCGTCACGGCCGGTGCCGATGAAATCCTGCGCAAGAAGGGCTGCGTGATCATTCCCGATATGTATGCCAACGCGGGCGGTGTGACCGTGTCCTATTTCGAATGGGTCAAGAACCTGTCGCATATCCGCTTTGGCCGCATGCAACGGCGCGCCGAAGAGGCGCGCAACGAATTGATCATCGCCGAACTGGAACGGCTGGACGACATGCTGGAGCATCGCTGGTCGATGACCCCTGATTTCAAGGCGAAATACCTGCGCGGCTCGGACGAACTGGAGCTGGTGCGCTCGGGCCTTGATGACACCATGCGCAAGGCCTATCAGGACATGAGCGCCATGTGGCACAGCCGTGATGATTGCGAGGATTTGCGCACCGCCGCATACCTTGTGGCCATCGACAAGGTTGCCGCCAGCTATCGCGCCAAAGGGCTGTAGCGCCACGCAAGCGCGCGGGCTGGAGGGCGCTGCCCCCCCGTCCTGCGGACTCCCCCCGGAGTTGTTTGGCCAAGATGAAGATAGGGGCGCTGTGCTGGCAATCTTTCACTATCTGCACCTGTCGATTGCGGTGATCTGGGCAGGGTCGACCGTGTTTGTCGGGCTTGCCGTCTGGCCGATGCTGGCGCGTTTGCCTGGCGATCAGGCTGTGGCATTGTTTGACCGCCTGCGCCCTGTTGTGGCCGGTGTCTTGGGCAGTATGGCCGGGTTGACCTATCTGTTGGGCGGCTTTCGCGCTTGGCTGGGCGGTGGCATTTCCGGTTGGGCCGATCTGCTTGCGCCTTATGGCGTGTTGGTGATCACGGCCTTTGTCGTGATGATGGCGATCGAGAACGTGGGCGGGCGTTTGCGCCGCCAGTTCAGCGGGTTGACGGACAGACCGGATGCGTTTGTCGCCCATGCGACAATTGCCGCGCGCCGCGCAGGACTGATCCAGCTTGGGCTTTTGCTGGTCATGATCGCGATTATGGTGACGATGGGTCTGGCCCTCTACTAGACGTCGCGCGGAGGCGCGGATTTGTCGAAAAGCGGCGTTGCACGCGGACGCGGGCTTGATAGGGTCGCCCCGTAGGGACAAAGGGCTGCGCCATGGGCTATTCCGGTTTTCGGGTGATCAAGGAAGGGCTGTTCGGCCAGAAGGGCTGGACGCCGCAGTGGCGCGATCCCGAACCCAAGGCCGAATATGACGCCGTGATCATCGGCGGTGGCGGGCACGGGCTCTCGACGGCCTATTATCTGGCCAAAGAGCACGGGATGACCAATATCGCCGTGCTGGAAAAAGGTTACATTGGTGGCGGCAACGTGGGGCGCAACACGACGATCGTGCGCGCCAACTATTTCCTGCCGGGCAATTCGGAATTCTACAGCCATTCCCTGAAACTGTGGGAAGGGCTGGAAGCGGACCTCAATTACAACGTCATGCATTCCCAGCGCGGGCTGATCAACCTGTTCCACAGCGACGGGCAGCGCGATGCTTTTGCGCGCCGTGGCAACGCGATGATCAATCAGGGCGACGATGCGGTGTTGCTGGACCGCGACGGTGTGCGCAAACATCTGCCCTATCTTGATTTCGACAATGTCCGCTTTCCGATTTACGGCGGCCTGCTGCACCCGCGTGGCGGCACGGCACGTCATGATGCGGTCGCCTGGGGCTATGCGCGCGGGGCGGATCAGCGCGGCGTTGATCTGCTTCAGAATTGTGAAGTGACGGGGATCGATATCGAAAACGGTGTCGTCAAGGGCGTGCAGACCACACGCGGGGCGATCCGCGCCAAAAAGGTCGGGATCGTTGTCGCCGGGCGCAGCGGGCAGGTCGCGGCGATGGCCGGAATGCGCCTGCCGATCGAAAGCCACGTCTTGCAGGCCTTTGTGACCGAAGGGTTAAAGCCTTGCATCGACCATGTGGTCAGCTTTGGCATGGGGCACTTCTACATCAGCCAATCCGACAAGGGCGGGCTGGTGTTTGGCGGCGATCTGGATTTCTACAGCTCGTATGCCCAACGCGGCAACCTGCCGATGAAAGAACACGTGATGGACGCGGCGATGACGCTGATGCCGATGATCGGCAAGGCGCGCGTGCTGCGATCATGGGGCGGGATCATGGATATGACGCCCGATGGCAGCCCGATTATCGACAAGACCGACACCGAAGGTTTGTTCATTGATTGCGGCTGGTGTTACGGCGGCTTCAAGGCGGTGCCGGGGTCCGGTTTCAGCTTTGCCCACCTGATGGCGACCGGAAACCACCACGCCCCCGCCGCCCGTTTCCGGCTTGACCGTTTTCGCACAGGCCGCGGCTTGATGGATGAAGAGGGCACCGGCTCTCAGCATAATCTGCACTAAAGGTAGCAAAACATGCGTATCACATGCCCCCATTGTGGCGAACGCGACCGCCGTGAATTCACCTATCAAGGTGACGCATTGGCGCTGGACCGCCCTGCGCGCGATGCAGGCGATGGCGCGTGGGATGACTACCTGCACAACCGTGAAAACCCCGCCGGGGACACCCGCGATCTTTGGTATCACGATGCCTGTGCGACCTGGATCGTCGTGCACCGCAACACCGTGACACATGCCGTGCATGCCAGCACCGCCGCCGCAAAGGTCAAACGATGAGAATTCAAGGCAAGGGCATTTACGGCAACGCGGCCTCGGTCCCGTTTACCTTTGACGGGCAAAGCTATGCGGGGCGCGATGGCGACACGCTGGCCGCGGCACTGCTCGCCAATGATGTGCGGCTTGTGGCGCGCTCGTTCAAATATCACCGCCCGCGCGGGATACTGACCGCCGGATCAGAAGAACCCAACGCGCTGGTGACAATCGGCAAGGGGGCAAAGGCGGATCCCAACCAGCGTGCCACCACGCAAGAGATTTTCACAGGATTGCAGGCGCAAAGCCAGAACCGTTGGCCGTCGCTGCGCATGGATGCGATGGGCGTGAACGACCTGATTTCGCCCTTCCTTGGCGCGGGGTTTTATTACAAGACCTTCATGTGGCCGCGCGCATTCTGGGAACGCGTTTACGAACCGATTATCCGCCATGCCGCCGGTCTTGGCGCACTCAGCGGCAAGCACAACCCCGACACCTATGAAAAGGCATTCGCGTTTTGCGATCTGTTGGTGATCGGTGCGGGGCCTGCGGGATTGATGGCGGCGCTCACGGCAGGGCGGGCAGGCGCTGACGTGATTTTGGCGGACGAGGACGCGCGCATGGGTGGGCGGCTTTTGGCCGAAACCCATGATGTTGACGGGATGGTGGGCCACCTGTGGGTGGAACAGGTGCTGTCCGAACTGCGCGGTATGGACAACGTGCGCCTGATGACCCGCACCACCGTCACAGGTGCCTATGATCAGGGCACTTATGGCGCGCTTGAACGGGTCGGCCACCACCGCCCCCGCGCGGACGGCCTGCCGCGTGAATGCTTCTGGCGGATCGTTGCAAAACGCGCGGTGCTTTGTGCAGGTGCGTTGGAGCGCCCCATCGCATTTCCCAACAACGACCGCCCCGGAATCATGACGGCAGGGGCCGTGCGCACCTATCTTAACCGGTGGGGTGTTGCCCCCGGTCAGGCTATCACGGTCTTTGCCAACAATGATGATGCGCACCGCACCGCGCTGGATATGATCGCCGCTGGTGTCACCGTGGCAGGCGTGATTGACAGCCGCGAGGATGCGCGCGCCTTGGGTGATTATCTTTTGTTCACCGGCGCGCAGGTCACTGCCACGCGCGGGCGGCTTGGACTGGAACAAATCAGCGTCACCCACGCGGGCGGCACTGACAAGATCGCGACCGATTGTCTGGCCATGTCGGGGGGGTGGAACCCGTCCGTGCATCTGACCTGCCATATGAACGGGCGGCCCACATGGCGGACCGACATCGCGTCATTCGTGCCGACACCGGAGGCTGTGCCGGGGATGACGGTCGCGGGTGCCGCCAACGGGCATTTTTCCACCGCCGCCTGCCTTGCGGATGGCGCGGCAGTGGCCGTAGCCGCGCTGGCCGCGTTGAAGATCAAGGCGAAACCCACCGCGACACCGCAGGCAGAAGACACGCCCTATCGCATGGAACCGCTGTGGTTCGTTGAAGGCAAAGGGCGCAAATGGCTGGATTTCCAGAACGATGTGCACGTCAAGGATATCAAGCTGGCCGCGCAGGAAAATTTCCGCAGCGTCGAACACATGAAGCGCTACACGACCCAAGGGATGGCAACCGATCAGGGCAAGAATTCCAACGTGGCGGCCCTTGCAGTGCTGGCCGATGCCACCGGGCGCGGTATTCCCGAAACCGGCACGACCACCTTTCGCCCGCCCTATGTGCCCGTCGCGATTGCGGCGATGGGCGCCGGATCGCAAGGCGCGGGGTTTGCGCCGCAACGGTTCACCACATCGCACAAGGCAAGCGTGGCACGTGGTGCGCCGATGATCGAAGCGGGGCTGTGGTATCGCCCGTCATTCTATGCGGCGGATGGCGAAACCACGTGGCGGCAATCCTGTGATCGCGAAGTGAATGCCGTGCGCAATGCTGTCGGGATCAGCGATGTCAGCACCTTGGGCAAGATCGACATTCAGGGGCCGGACGCCGCCGCCTTTCTTGATTTCGTCTATTGCAACACGTTTTCGACGCTGAAAATCGGGCGGGTGCGTTACGGGCTCATGCTGCGCGAGGACGGCCATGTCATGGACGATGGCACCACCGCGCGGCTGGGCGAAAACCACTTTGTCATGACAACGACGACCGCCGCCGCCGGATTGGTCATGCGCCACCTTGATTTCGTGGCGCAAGTCTTGCGGCCCGATCTGGACGTGCAATGCATTTCAGTGACCGAACAATGGGCGCAGT
Organism: Octadecabacter sp. R77987; assembly: GCF_042466115.1. Taxonomy (NCBI): domain Bacteria; kingdom Pseudomonadati; phylum Pseudomonadota; class Alphaproteobacteria; order Rhodobacterales; family Roseobacteraceae; genus Octadecabacter; species Octadecabacter sp. R77987. Next base: position 2,919,352 of record NZ_JAXHBQ010000001.1, read on the forward strand.
TTGCCGTGGCTGGGCCGAAATCGCGCGCGTTGTTGAACGGCGTGCTGGACGCCCCGATTGACGACGAAAGCTGGCCCTTCATGGCTTGCGGCGACATGGGTGTCGCAGGGGTGCAGGGGCGTTTGTTCCGCATCTCGTTCAGTGGCGAACACGCCTATGAAGTCGCGGTGCCCGCACGTTATGGCGCTTCCCTTTATGACCTGCTGGTGGAACGCGCCGAGGCCATGGGCGGCTGCGCCTACGGGATGGAGGCGCTCAATGTGCTGCGGATCGAAAAGGGCCACATCACCCATTCGGAAATCCACGGGCGCACGACCGCATTCGACATCGGCTTTGGCCGGATGGTCAGCCAGAAAAAGGACTGTATCGGCAATGCCGCGTCGCAACGCGAGGGGCTGCTGGACGACGATCGTGAACAGCTTGTCGGGCTGAAACCGGCCGGCGCGGTCAAGCAAATCACCGCCGGCGCGCATTTGTTCAATCAGGGCGCGGACCCCGTGCGCACCAACGATCAGGGCTATGTGACCAGCGTGGGCTTTTCGCCGACCCTTGGCACGACACTTGGCCTTGGGTTTTTGCGGAACGGGCGCGCGCGCCATGGCGAGGTGATCACGATGGTCGATCACCTGCGCGGCGTGACAACCCAGTGCGAGGTTTGCGATCCGGTCTTTGTTGATGCGACAGGAGGGCGCTTGCGTGGTTAATTTGGTTGCACAAACGCCCTGCGCGGGCCTTTTGCCGATCACCATCGGCGGGCTGACACTGTCCGAAGTAGAGGCCGGGCCAATCACCTCGGTCGCGCCTTTCGCGGGGCAGGCCAAAGCGGTCTCGGACGCCGTGAAATCGGCCACGGGCATCGCGTTGCCCAGCCCCAATCGCATGACGTCCAAGGGCGGCGCGCGTGCCTTGTGGTTCGGCAAAGGCGTGGCGTTGGTTACGGGCGCGGACCTGCCCGCGATCAAGGGCGCGGCTGTCAGCGATCAATCAGATGCATGGGCCGTGGTCCAGTTGGACGGCGCGGGGGGCGAGGATGTCTTGGCCCGTCTGGTCCCTGTCGACTTGCGTGCAGCGCATTTCAAAAAGGGCCATACCGCCCGCACCATGTTGGCGCATCTGACGGTCAGCGTGACACGCACGGGGCCGCAGACGTTCCAGATCATGGCGATGCGATCCATGGCGAAAACGCTGGTGCACGATCTGGAAACGGCGATGACTGGTGTCGCGGCGCGGGGTTAATCCGCGCTGGGCGCAAGCCGTGCCAGAACACTTGCGCGGCAAATCTGCCCGATGGGTTTTCCGTTTTCCGTGACACTTAGATCACCATTTTCACCCAGCATCGCAATGATATCACGCACCGGCGTTTCGGCGTCCACCGTGGGCCCGTCAATACTGCCGTCAATCATCACATCCCGCGCACACAGCACGCCAAGCGGGTTCATATTTGCCACGAAATCAGCGACATAGCCATTGGCTGGAGCGGAAAAAATCTCGCGCGGGGTGCCGATCTGCACAATCCGGCCACCGTCCATGATGGCGATCCGGTTGCCGATCTTGAACGCCTCGTCCAGATCGTGGCTGACAAAGACAATCGTGCGGTTCAGCCGCTTTTGCAGGTCCAGCAGTTCGTCCTGAAGCCGCGTGCGGATCAGCGGATCAAGCGCGGAAAACGGCTCGTCCATCAGCAGGGTTGGGGCATCAGTGGCAAAGGCGCGCGCAAGACCGACACGCTGCTGCATCCCGCCCGACAATTCGCCCACCAGCGCATCGGCGCGATCCGACAGCCCGACCAGTTCAAGCTGCTCGGCGACCTTGGTCGCACGGGCGGATTTTTCCATGCCGTCCAGTTCAAGGCCAAAGCCGACGTTGTCGCGCACCGTGCGCCATGGCAGCAGGCCAAAGGCCTGAAACACCATCGCCACGCTTTTGCGGCGCAGGCGGCGCAGGGTCGCTGTGTTGGCGTGGGTGACGCTTGTCATCTCGGCACCGTCCTTGATACGCACCTCGCCGCGAAGCACGGGGTTCAGCCCGTTCACGGCGCGCAGTAACGTCGATTTGCCAGACCCCGACAGCCCCATCAGCACAAGGATTTCACCCTCTTGGACGGATAGCGAACAGTTGTGCACGCCCAAGATCTGCCCACAGGCGGCCTGAATATCAGGGCGGTCCTTGCCCGCGTCCATCATCGGCAGGGCGGCGGACGGATCATCCCCGAACACGATCGACACGTTGTCAAATTCAACGGCGCTCATTTGCGGCCCACCCGCAGGATACGGTCAAGCATGATCGCGACGATCACGATGACCAGCCCGCTTTCAAAGCCCTTGGCCGTGTCCACAGTATTCAACGCACGCACCACCGGCACGCCCAGCCCGTCAGCCCCTACAAGGGCCGCAATCACCACCATCGACAGGGACAGCATGATGGTTTGGTTCAGCCCGGTCATGATCTGGGGCATCGCCGAGGGCAACTCCACTTTCCACAGCTTTTGCCGCGCCGTCGCGCCGAATGCATCCGCCGCTTCCAGCAGGGATTGCGGCGTGGATGAAATGCCCAACTGCGTCAGACGGATCGGCGCAGGCACCACAAAGATCACCGTCGCCACAAGGCCCGGCACCATCCCGATGCCGAAAAACACGATTGCCGGGATCAGGTAAACAAAAGTCGGCAAGGTCTGCATCAGGTCCAGCACGGGGCGCATCCAGGCATACAGGCGCGGGCGGTGCGCCGCAGCGATGCCAATCGGCACGCCCACTGCCATACAGACAACACAGGCCGACAGAACAAGGCTCAGGCTTTCGGCCGTTTCTTCCCAATAGCCCTGATCAAGGATGAACAGAAATCCCAGCGCCACAAAGGCGGCAATTGTCAGGCGGCGGTGCAAGGCAAAAACCAGCGCGACAATCACCGCGACAATCACGAAAGGATGGGTCGTTTCGGTCCAGAATGACACATAGGGTTCAAAGCCGCGCCCGCGTATCCAGTTGGTGCCGGGCGGGCGCGACAGCAATGCGAGCAGGAATTCGATAAAGATTTCAACGCTGTCGGAAAACCCGTCCAGAAACCCCTGCGCCCCGTCGCGCACATAATCAAATCCGCGACTGGCGGTTTCGCCCACAGGCAGTTTTTCATCTGTGTAGCCGAAAACCCGTTGGGGCAGCCATTTCAGGAACCACCACAGGGCAGGGACCAGCCACCAGACGAAATCCCAGACGGCAACGATGCACCACCAAAAGGCATAGGCGATGGCAACCACCGCATCCAATATGCTGTTGATAAATGACATCTGTGCGCCCGAATGGGCCGCCCCGCGCGGGACGGCCCGCTATCGCTTACATGCCAAGTGCGGCTTTGACGGCCTCGGCGGCGTCGCCACCGTCTTTGGTTGTCACGCCATCAAGCCAGCCCATGACGAGATCGGGGTCGGCGGCCATCCATGCGGTTGCGGCCGCGGCTGGCTCTTGGCCCTCGTCAAGGATCGCGCCCATGATCTCGTTCTCCATCGCAAGCGTGAATTCAAGATTGTTGAGGAACGCGCCAAGGTTCGGGCAGGTATCGGCGTAACCGGCGGTCGTGTTGGTAAACACCGTTGCGCCACCCAGATCGGGGCCGAACCAGTCGTCGCCACCTTCAAGATAGGTCATGTCGTAGTTGGCGTTCATCGGGTGGGGTTCCCAGCCCAGAAACACAACGGGTTCATCACGATCATTGGCGCGGCCGACCTGCGCCAGCATCCCCGCTTCTGAACTTTCGACAACTTCCATGTCCGCATCACCCAGACCAAAGGCGTTGTCGGCGATCATGTCCATGATCAGGCGGTTGCCGTCATTGCCCGCTTCGATCCCGTAAATCTTGCCGTCCAGCGCATCGGCATTGGCGGCGATCGAGGCGAAATCGGTGATCCCAAGTGCAGCGCCTGCGGCATTGGTGGCCAGCGTGTATTTCGCGCCCTCTAGGTTGGCGCGCACGGTATCGACGGTGCCAGCGTCGCGGTAGGCCGCGATATCGCCTTCCATCGTTGGCATCCAGTTGCCAAGGAAAACGTCCACATCGCCCTCGGCCAGCGAGGTGTAGGTGACCGGCACCGACAGCACCTTGATGTCTGTTTCATAGCCAAGTGCGTTCAGCACAACGGTGGTTGCGGCGGTTGTTGCGGTGATGTCGGTCCAGCCCACATCGGAAAACGTAACCGAATCGCAGTCAGCAAAAGCCGGCATTGCGGCGCAAATTGCCAGCACGGAAAGTGTTGATTTCGTTGTCATTTTAGCAGCTCCCAAGTTGGTTCATTTTTCTTGATTGACCAGTCAATAAAGAACGATCTAGTGTCACCGGGCAAGCAAAATCTGAGGAATTTATGCCCAAGCTGGGATGGAGCCTATACGCCGCGCGGCGTTGGTGAAAGCAACTATTGCAGAGGTCGGTGCGGCCGCGTCTTTGGACGTGACCGTCAGCCAGATCGCCAAACGCGCGGGCATGTCTTCTGCGCTGGCACACCACTATTTTGGTGGAAAAGACCAGATTTTCATCGCTGCCATGCGCCAGATCCTGCGCGACTACGGCACCGAGGTGCGCGCGGCCCTTGGCGTAGCCCCCACCCCTGCGGACCGTGCCCGTGCCATCATCCGAGCAAATTTCGCGCCCGCTTTCTTTGATCCGGCCACCGTCAGCGCCTGGATGACATTTTACGTGCAGGCGCAAACAAATCCTCAGGCCCTACGCCTGCTGCATATCTACCAGCACCGCCTGCGCAGCAATCTGACCCACGCGCTGCGCCCGCTGTGCGATGATCCACGCGATGTGGCTGGCACGCTCGCGGCGCTGATTGACGGGCTTTATATCCGCGCAGCCCTTGCCGAACCGGATGCAGACGCTTGCGGGCGCACGCTTTCGCTCCTTTCCACGCTTACCAAAGGTGCCGCATGACCCAGCCCAACATCCTGATTATCATGGTCGACCAGTTGAACGGAACGCTGTTTCCCGACGGCCCCACCGACTGGTTGCACGCGCCCAACCTCAAGGCATTGGCGGCGCGCTCGACCCGTTTTGCCAACTGCTACACGGCCTCGCCGCTGTGCGCGCCGGGGCGGGCCTCGTTCATCTCGGGGCAACTGCCTTCGCGCACGGGTGTCTATGACAACGCGGCCGAATTTGCCTCGGCGATCCCGACATTTGCGCACCATCTACGTCGTGCAGGCTATCAAACCTGCCTGTCGGGCAAGATGCACTTTGTCGGCCCCGACCAGATGCACGGCTTCGAGGAACGCCTGACGACAGACATCTATCCCGCCGATTTTGGCTGGACGCCGGATTATCGCAAACCCGGCGAACGGATCGACTGGTGGTATCACAACATGGGGTCGGTGACGGGGGCCGGCGTTGCCGAAACTACCAACCAGATGGAATATGATGACGAGGTTGCCTATCACGCGACCCGCAAGATTTACGAGTTGTCACGCGGTGGCGATCCGCGTCCGTGGTGCCTCACGGCCAGCTTTACCCACCCGCACGACCCCTACGTTGCGCGCAAGAAATACTGGGACTTGTATGAAGACTGCGAACACCTGCTGCCGCAGGTCGCCGACCTTGGCTATGATGCCCAAGATCCGCATTCCAAACGGATTTTCGACGCCAACGACTGGCGCAATTTCAACATCACCGAAGATGACATCCGCCGCTCGCGCCGCGCCTATTTCGCCAATATCAGCTATCTGGACGACAAGATCGGTGAAATCCTGCAAGTGTTGAAAGACACCCGCCAAGAGGCGACGATCCTGTTTGTGTCAGACCATGGTGACATGCTGGGCGAACGCGGGTTGTGGTTCAAAATGACCTTCTTTGAAGGCTCGGCCCGCGTGCCGATGATGATCTCTGCGCCGGATATGGATGCAGGGTTGGTGACCACCCCCGTCAGCAATATCGACGTCTGCCCGACCCTGTGCGACCTTGCCGGTGTCAGCATGGACGAGGTCATGCCCTGGACCGACGGCGAAAGCCTGAAACTGCTGGGTCAGGGCGGCACGCGCACCACCCCCGTGGCCATGGAATATGCCGCCGAAGGGTCAAACGCGCCGCTGGTCGCCCTGCGTGACGGGAAATGGAAGTATATCCGCTGCAATCTGGACCCGGATCAGTTATTTGACATTTCCACCGACCCGCACGAGCAGAACAACCTCGCCAATGTTGAAAAATACCAAGAGGCGCTGACGCAGCTACGGGCCAAATCGCAGGAACGCTGGGATCTGAAACGCTTTGACGCGGACGTGCGCGAAAGTCAGGCGCGCCGCTGGGTTGTCTACGAGGCCTTGCGCAACGGCGACTATTATCCGTGGGACTACCAGCCGCTGCAAAAGGCATCCGAGCGCTACATGCGCAACCACATGGACCTGAATGTGCTTGAAGAAAGCAAACGCTTTCCCCGTGGTGAATAACGCTCTCATCTTGCCCGAAATATCCCCGCCGGAGGCTCCATGACCTATCCAACCCAACCCACCGCCAGCCACTTTATCGACGGCGCTTACGTCGAAGACACAAGCGGTGACGTGATTGACGTGATCTATCCTGCAACCGGCAAAGTGATCGCCAAGGTCCATGCCGCGACCCCAGCAATCGTCGAGCAGGCGCTGGCCGCCGCGACCCGCGCACAAAACGACTGGGCGGCGATGACGGGCACCGAAAGGGGCCGCATCCTGCGCCGCGCCGCCGATATCATGCGGATTCGCAACCGCGACTTGTCGGTGCTGGAAACCTATGACACCGGCAAGCCGTTGCAGGAAACGCTGGTGGCGGATGCGACCAGTGGCGCGGATGCGCTGGAGTACTTCGGCGGGCTGGCCGCGTCGATCACCGGCGAACACATCCAGCTCGGCGATGATTTCGTCTATACGCGACGCGAGCCTCTGGGCGTTTGTGTTGGCATCGGGGCATGGAACTACCCCACACAAATCGCCTGTTGGAAGGGCGCGCCCGCACTCGCCTGTGGCAACACGATGGTGTTTAAACCGTCTGAAACCACCCCGCTGTCCGCCCTGAAAGTCGCCGAGATATTGCACGAGGCTGGCGCGCCCGCCGGTGTGTTCAACGTGGTGCAGGGCATGGGCGCTGTGGGCGCATCGCTGGTCACGGACCCGCGCGTGGCCAAGGTGTCGCTGACCGGTTCAGTGCCGACAGGGCGCAAGGTTTATGCCGCCGCCGCCGAAGGCATACGCCATGTCACGATGGAGCTGGGCGGCAAATCCCCGCTGGTGATTTTCGACGATGCCAACCTTGAAGACGCCGTCAGCGGCGCGATCCTCGGGAACTTCTACAGTTCGGGGCAGGTGTGTTCCAATGGCACCCGCGTTTTCGTGCAAGACGGCATCCGTGCGGCGTTCATCAAGCGGCTTTGCGAGCGGCTTGACCAGATCAAAATGGGCGACCCGATGGATGAATCCACCAATTTCGGCCCCATGGTCAGCGCCCGCCAGCGCGACATCGTCATGGGGTTCATCAAGGCCGGTATCAGTGAAGGGGCCACATTAAGTTATGGCGGTAAGATCATTGAAAAAGAAGGATTTTATATCCAGCCCACGGTCTTTTCCAACGTCACAGACGATATGACGATCGCACGGGATGAAATCTTTGGTCCTGTCTTGTCCATTCTTAACTTTAGGGATGAAGAAGAGGTTCTAACGCGCGCAAATAAAACAGAATTTGGCCTTGCCGCCGGTGTTTTCACCCAAGACCTGACCCGCGCCCACCGCATGGCTGCCGGATTTCAGGCAGGCACCTGCTATATCAACACCTACAACCTTGCACCGGTCGAAGCCCCCTTTGGTGGGTCGAAACTGTCGGGCGTGGGGCGCGAAAACTCCAAAGGCGCGATCGAGTACTACACCCAAATCAAATCCGTCTATGTGGCCATGGGCCCCGTCGACGCGCCGTTCTAGGACACCGCAATGCAGGCAGATTATGTGATCGTCGGCGCAGGCAGCGCGGGCTGCGCTATTGCCTATCGACTGGCCGAAGCAGGCAAATCGGTGCTGGTCATTGAACATGGCGGCACAGATGTGGGGCCGTTCATCCAGATGCCCGCCGCGCTGTCCTATCCGATGAACATGAAGCGCTATGACTGGGGCTATTGGTCCGAACCCGAACCGCACCTGAACAACCGCCGCCTGGCCTGTCCGCGTGGCAAGGTGATAGGTGGGTCGTCCTCGATCAACGGGATGATCTATGTGCGCGGCCATGCGCGCGATTTCGATCACTGGGCCGAAAGCGGGGCGCAGGGCTGGGGGTATGGCGATGTGCTGCCCTACTTCAAGCGGCAGGAAAACTGGACGGACGGCGGGCGCGGCGGCGATCCGGGCTGGCGCGGCAGTGATGGCCCGCTGCATGTCACGCGCGGCCCCGGCAAAAACCCCCTGACGCAGGCCTTTGTCGACGCAGGGCAACAGGCCGGATACCCCGTGACGGGCGATTACAACGGCCACCAGCAAGAGGGCTTTGGCCCCTTTGACGCAACCATCCATAACGGCCAGCGCTGGTCTGCCGCGCGCGCCTACCTGCGCCCCGCGCTGAAACGCGCGAATTGCGATCTGGTGAACGCGCTGGCGCTGCGTGTGGTGATCGAGGAAGGCCGCGCCGTGGGTGTCGCGGTGCAACGCGGCGGGGTGGTCGAAACGATCCGCGCCAACGCTGAAGTGATCATCGCGGCCTCGGCCATCAATTCGCCCAAACTGCTGATGCAGTCGGGGATTGGCCCTGCCGCGCATCTGGCGGAGCACGGGATCAATGTCATCGCCGATCGCGCGGGCGTTGGCCAGAACCTGCAAGACCACCTTGAGATGTATATCCAGATGGCGGCGTCCCAGCCGGTGTCACTGTTCAAGTATTGGAACCTGTTCGGCAAAGGGCTGATCGGTGCGCAGTGGCTGTTCACGCGCACGGGGCTGGGGGCCTCAAACCAGTTTGAAAGTGCCGGGTTTATCCGGTCAAAAGCGGGTATTGATTACCCTGATATCCAGTTTCATTTCCTGCCGATGGCTGTGCGCTATGACGGGCAAACCGTGACCGAAGGGCACGGGTTTCAGGCCCATGTGGGGCCGATGCGGTCTGTGTCGCGCGGGGCGGTCACGCTGGCGGGCGCTGACCCCCTTGCCGCGCCCGAAATCCGGTTCAACTACATGTCCGATCCGCAGGACTGGGAGGAGTTTCGCACCTGCATCCGCCTGACCCGCGAGATTTTCGCGCAGGATGCCTTTGCCCCCTTCCGCCGTCACGAAATTCAACCCGGTGACGCCGCCCAAAGCGACAATGAGTTGGACGCCGCGATCCGCGAACATGCCGAAAGCGCCTATCACCCCTGTGGCACCTGCAAGATGGGCGCGGCGGATGATCCAAGCGCAGTCGTTGACCCCGAAACACGGGTGATTGGCGTCGATGGGCTACGTGTGGCCGACAGTTCGATCTTTCCGCGTATCACCAACGGCAACCTGAATGCGCCCTCGATCATGGTGGGGGAAAAGGCGGCGGATCATATCCTTGGGCGCGGGATGCTGGCGGCGGCAAATGATGTGCCGTGGATGCACCCGAACTGGCAGACCGAGCAGCGCTAGCGACATCTTAACCTTTTGGTGATTTCACCCTTGCATCAGTCGGAAATTAACCTTTTGTTAAGGATATGTTCCGCTTCTGTTCAATCCTGTTGCTGACGCTTCTCCCCTTGGCGGCATTCGCTGGCCCCGACGGCCGAATCCGTGTGATCGATGGCGATACCTTTGAAATTGCAGGGCAAACCGTCAGGATGCACGGGATAGATGCGCTGGAAAACGGGCAAACCTGCACCACGGATCAGGGCAGCGTCTGGGAATGCGGCGCATGGAGCACGCAGGAAGTGCGCGCAAGGTTTCAGGGGCGATATGCAGCTTGCCAGCAGGTCGATATCGACCGCTATGACCGGATCGTCGCGCGCTGCGCGGTGGATGGAGCCGACATGGGCCGCACCATCGTGCGGGCAGGTCTGGCCACCGCATATCGGCGCTATTCCATGGAATATGATCTGGATGAAAAGGCCGCAGCCGTGGCCGCAATCGGCATCTGGGGGGCGCAGTTCACCGCCCCTGCAACCTTTCGCGCCGATGAACGCGCCGCCACGCTGCAAGGCGCCACGGCACCCGACGCAAACTGTGTGATCAAGGGCAACATTTCGCGTTCGGGCCGCATCTATCATATGCCCCACAACCGCGATTACGAGCGCACCGGCATCAATCCGGCCAACGGTGAACGCTGGTTCTGCACCGAGGCCGAAGCCCGCGCAGCAGGCTGGCGTGCGGCGCGAAATTAGGGCGCATAAACCATCATTGTTTGATCCCTGTCAAAGTGCCACGCGGCCCCGCGCGATAGCCTTGGGCGAACAGTCAAGGGAGGACACCATATGTCTCACACGCCACATGAACTTGCCGAAGAATTTCCCGAGCACATCGAACTGATGCACAAGCTCAAGTCCGAGAACGCGCATTTCGCAAACCTGTCGGAAAAATACCACGAGGTGAACCGCGCCGTGCACCGCGCTGAAACCGATATCGCACCGACCGATGACTTGCATATGGCGGACATGCGCAAGCAGCGCCTTGCCCTCAAGGATGAAATCTGGGGTATGCTAAAGGCTGGCTAGGTGCCGGTGTCGCCCTGCACAACGGCCTGAAAACGATCAAAGAATTCGTCCGCCATCTTGCGGGCGAATCCGCCCACCACGCGGTTGCCCAACTGCGCCAGCTTGCCGCCGACTGCTGCATTAACGGTGTAGGTCAGCGCGGTGCCATCTTCGGTATCGGCCAGGTGCACATCCGCGCTGCCCTTGGCAAAGCCTGCCACGCCGCCCTTGCCCTCACCGACAATCCGGTAACTTTCGGGCGCATTCACATCCGCCAATGTCACCGCCCCTTGAAACGTGGCTTTCACAGGGCCGACCTTTTGTTTCACCACAGCTGCGAACCCCTGCTCGGGTGAACCTGTCAATTCTTCGCACCCCGGAATACAGGCGCGCAGGGTGTCGGCGTCGTTCAGATGCGCCCAGACGGTCGCGCGGTCGGCATTGATGATGCGGCTGCCAGTCAGTTCCATGTGTTACCTTTCAGTCAATTTGATAGGGCAGGGTGCCGCGGTGGTTCAGTTCGACGCGCAATTCGCGTTCCAGCGGCGGAACGGCCCGTTGATGGCATGTGCGGCGCTCGCAAATGCGGCAGGAAATCCCAATGGGTTCATAGGCTTGCGCGGCGTCCACATCCATGTGGTCGGCGTAAACCAGCGCCCCTGCGTGGCGCACCTCGCACCCCAACCCGATGGCGTAACGGCGCGTGGGTGCATCAAACGCCCCACCTGATTTCGTCACATCCCGCGCGAGGCAGAAATAGCGCACGCCGTCCGGTGTTTCGGCCAGTTGGCGCAGCCAGCGTCCCGGCGTTTCAAATGCGCGATGCACATTCCATAGGGGGCAGGCCCCGCCATAGCGCGCGAATTGCAGCGTTGTGGCTGAATGGCGTTTGGTGATCGTGCCGGCCGGATCGACGCGCACGAAAAAGAACGGGATGCCTTTGGCTCCGGGGCGCTGCATGGTCGACAGGCGATGCGCGACCTGTTCAAGCGACGCGCCAAACCGATCTGCAAGGCGTTCAAGGTCATGGCGGGTGTCCTGCGCGGCCTGCAAGAACGCGCCGTAAGGCATAAGCGCCGCGCCTGCAAAGTAGTTTGCAAGCCCGATCTTGGCGATGGCGCGTGCCTGCGGGGAATGGAACCGCGCCAGATCCAGCGTGGCCTCAAGCAGCTTGTCCTGCGTGACCAGCGCCAGCTGCATGAACAATTGAAACGCCTGCGTTGGCGCGGCGGCGCGGGTTGAAATGTGCAGCTTGCGCGTCTCGGGATCAAAGTGGCGCAACGCCCCGTCCTGATCACTGAAATGCACCGCAATCCCATGCGCCCCAAGGGCGGAAACGGCAGCCGCAACCGGGCTTGGTTTCGTGCTGGCCTGCGCGGCGAACCGTTCGGCGGCGCGATCCACCGCATCAATGTAATTGTCGCAATAGTGAAAGAAGTCGCGCACTTCCTCCCAGGGGCTGGGTTGCAGGCGGGCATCCTCGCGGCCCAATGCCTCGTCCAGTGACGCAAGGCGTTCGTGGGTCTGGCGATAGGCGGAATGCAAATCCAGAAAGGCGCGGGTCAGGGCAGGGGCATTTGATGCGGCAAGTCGCAAATCTGCAAGCGGTGGGGTCGGGCCGGAAAAGATCGGATCGGCCAGGGCCTCGCGCATGTCCCCGACAAGGCGGGCCTCGTCACCCGATTGCAACTCGGTGACGTCAAAGCCGAATTCCTGCGCCAGATTGACCACTACCGTTGTGCTGATCGGGCGGTTGTTGTTTTCCATCTGGTTGAGATAGGGCAGGGACACGCCCAGCTTTTCGGCAAACGCCTTTTGCGTCAGCCCAAGGCGGCCGCGCAGTTCGCGCAGTTTTACACCGGCATAGAGTTTCTGAACGGCCACGATCCCCTCCGCAACTTTGCAATCGAGATGCTAGGCTTTGCAAACTTAGTCGGCAAGCCCCAAGGCGCGTTCGCGCCAGACGACGAACAACACCGACAACAGCGAGGCAATGGCCGTACCGAACATCAGCCATTGCAAGGGCAGGGTGCCGGTTTCGATATCCAGCATCCCACCGGCAAACTGTGACAGCCCTGCGCCGCCGCCCACCATCAACGCGCCGCCAAGACCGCTGGCCGTGCCCGCCAGGTGCGGGCGCACCGACAGCAAACCGGCCGTGACGTTGGGCAGGGCGATGCCGTTCCCAAGGCCAAGGAAGGTGCAGAACCCGAAGAACAAGAGCGGGTGATTGAAGCCCAGCAAGGACACCAACAGTGACGCACCAAGGCCGAAAATGATGATATACGAGCCGGTCATCGCCATGCGATTCACGCCAAACTGAACCGAATACTTTCCTGAAATATAGTTGCCCAAAGCATAACCGACCGCAGGTGCGCCAAGCGCGATCCCGCTCCACAGCGGCGACAGGCCAAAGACTTCACCAGCGACGAATGACGCACCACCAAGCAGGGCAAAAAACGAACCCGATGCGAAAGCGGCACACATTGAATAGCCCCAGAACCGCGGCGAGACGAGCAGTTCGGGATAGCCGCGCAACTGGTCTGCAAAACTGACACCCTGTCCGGCAATCGTTTCGCCCTGGTCAAACCAGACCAGAACAAACACGCCGGCGCCGCACAGCGACAAGAACACAAACGTGGCATGCCAGTTGAAAAGCTGGTCCAGCGCCCCGCCAATCATCGGCCCGAACATCGGCACAAGCGCCATCCCCATGGTCACGAACCCGATCATTGATGCGGCCTGATCCTGGGGGACCATATCGCGCACAACGGCGCGTGACAGCACAAGGCCGGTGGCCACAATGGCCTGCATCATTCGAAAGAACAGGAATGCCGCAATCGACGTCGAAAAGAGCGCACCCACCGAGGCGATCACGAAAATTGCTAATGCAATCAAGGTGATATTGCGCCGCCCGTACCGATCAGAAATCGGCCCGATCAGAACTTGCAGCACGGCTGTTGTTGCCAGATAGCCCGACAGCGCGATCTGCATGATAGCATAATCGGTCTCGAAGTAGTCCGCCATCGCGTTCAACGAGGGCAGAAAGATCGACATGTTCAGGGCCGAGATGCCCGCAATCATGATCAGCGTAAAAATATGTGGCGGGGTTGTGCGATCAAGGAACCGCACCAAGGGCTTGTCTGTCATTGCCTATGACTACGCCCGCACCAGGGGGCTGTCCAACGCAATCTGCACCGGACTGTTTAGTTTGCAATTTTGCATTTTTGCAGGATGGCAGAGCGACTAATTTGCAAATTTGCCCATTCCTGCTTTCCCGCGCCCGCGATGCAGCATAACCTGCCGAAAATCGACGAGGGCAAAATCACATGACCGATATCCTGCAAGAACTCGAATCCCGCCGCGCGACCGCGCACAAAGGCGGGGGCGACAAACGCATCGCCGCGCAGCATGCCAAGGGCAAGCTGACCGCACGCGAACGGATAGAACTGCTGCTCGACGAGGGCAGTTTCGAGGAATTCGACACATTCGTTGCCCACCGCAGCACTGACTTTGGCATGGAAAAACAACGCCCTGCCGGTGATGGCGTGGTGACGGGTTGGGGCACGGTCAATGGCCGTCAGGTCTATGTGTTTTCGCAGGATTTCACGGTTCTGGGCGGGTCGGTCAGCGCCACCCACGCCGCCAAGATCTGCAAGATCATGGATATGGCGATGCAAAACGGCGCACCTGTGATCGGCCTCAATGATTCCGGTGGCGCGCGCATTCAGGAAGGTGTCGATGCGCTGGCAGGCTACGCCGAAATTTTCCAACGCAACATCATGGCCAGCGGCGTCATTCCGCAAATCAGCGTTGTCATGGGTCCGTGCGCGGGCGGCGCGGTGTATTCGCCCGCAATGACCGACTTTATCTTTATGGTAAAGGATAGCAGCTATATGTTTGTGACCGGCCCTGACGTGGTGAAAACCGTCACCAACGAAGTCGTCACAGCCGAAGAACTGGGCGGGGCCAGCACCCACACCCGCAAGTCCAGCGTCGCCGATGGCGCGTTTGAAAACGACGTCGAGGCCTTGGCCGAGGTGCGCCGCCTGATTGATTTCCTGCCGCTGAACAACATCGCAAAACCACCCGTGCGCCCCTTCTTTGACGATGTGGACCGGCTGGATCACAGCCTTGATACCCTGATCCCCGATAACGCCAACGCCCCCTACGACATGAAGGAATTGATCCTGAAACTGGCGGACGAGGGCGAGTTTTACGAGATTCAGGAAGAATTCGCCAAGAACATCATCACAGGCTTTATCCGGCTTGAAGGGCGCAGCGTGGGTGTGGTGGCAAACCAGCCCATGGTGCTGGCGGGCTGTCTGGATATCGACAGTTCGCGCAAGGCGGCGCGCTTTGTGCGCTTCTGCGATGCCTTTGAAATCCCGATCCTGACGCTGGTTGATGTGCCCGGTTTTCTGCCCGGCACGGGGCAGGAACTGGGCGGCGTGATCAAACACGGCGCGAAACTGCTGTTCGCTTACGGCGAGGCGACCGTGCCCAAGGTCACAGTGATTACCCGCAAGGCCTATGGGGGCGCATACGATGTGATGGCCTCCAAGCACCTGCGCGGTGATTTCAACTATGCCTGGCCCACGGCCGAAATTGCGGTGATGGGGGCCAAGGGGGCGACCGAAATCATCCACCGCGCTGATCTGGGTGACGCCGACAAGATCGCGGGCCATACCAAGGATTATGAAAGCCGGTTCGCCAATCCCTTTGTCGCCGCCGAACGCGGCTTCATCGACGAGGTGATCATGCCCCATTCCACCCGCAAACGTGTCTGCCGCGCCTTTGCATCCCTGCGCGGCAAACGGCTGACAAACCCCTGGAAAAAGCACGATAATATTCCGCTATGATTCCGGGTATTCGCCATATTGTGACAGCGCTGATCGCCATGGCCGCGCCAGCGCTTGCCGAAACAGGGATGCCCTCGGGCTATACCCACGCCCTGTTCGAGGCCATTCACGAGGAGGAGACGGGTCTGTGGCGGTTCCGCTATTTGTCAGCGGGTTTGACGCTTGAGGACTACGCCAGCGTTGCGGATGATTTCCTGCACCTGTGCGAGGCCGACATCCTGCCCGCCCTTGCCCAAGCCGGCGAAACAGCCAATCAGATCGTCATCTCGATCGCGGATCGCGAGGTGCCATTTGGCACTACCGACCCGCAAGCCGTGCAGTTTTTCGAAGCGTTTCGCGTCGAAAACGATAGCTGCATATGGGAGGAATTTTGATGCATACACAATATCTTGCGGCGCGTTCCTCATCCAAGCCATGTTTTGATGCAGCCATGTCACATGCGCGCGGCTCGCAAACGCCCGCGTATCTTTTCCACAGGTTTTCCAGTAGTTTTCCACAGGGTTACACCCAAGTGACCTTACCTTGGAAAGAGGCGCGCAACCGGCCAGCAGGCCGGACGCATTTTGTGGACAGAGACAGGAGACTCCTATGTCGAAGAGCATCAAGACACTTACAATGCTTGGCCTGCTTGCCCTTGTGGCAGCATGTGGCGGGCGCAACAGTGACGTCGAAGAATTCGTGGTCGTTGACCCGGTTCCGGTCACGGTTGAGCCAGTTTACACCGGCAAATACAACTAATACCCGTGCGGGGCTGGCGAACACGCCAGCCTCCACTTCCCGCAGCCCGCAACCGGAGGGGCTGTAATGGAAAAGCACCGCGGATTCCCAAGCCGCCTTCCGGGCACCGATTATCAATTCACGATCAGGCGCGACTCCAAGTCGGGGCCGACGAAACTGATTGCGCGCGAACGTTTCGCCGACCGCCGCCCGCCTGACCGGCGCGCCGATGACGGGTTCATGGCCGCGCTTTGGGCGCATTTCGGTAACGAGCCCTTTGTGCGCGGCAATCTGGATGCAGGCCGCCTGAGCTGGTTGTTCGGCCGCGAGGTGGTTGCGGCCGAGGACCCCTTTGATCCGCAAAGCTATGACGCCCTGCTGAAAATTGATGAAAAACGTGCGCGGATCAGTTTTCCCGAAGCATTTGCGGGGGATCGCTTCGAATGATCGGCGGGAAACAGCCCATGGAAATGCAATTTGCGCGGGAAAATGCTCATTCCCGTGCCCGGCGTCGCGGGGTTGTTGCGTGGTCCATTTCGGCGTGCAAACGTGATTGTGTCGTTGGGGTTTCCAGCAAGATTTCAACGGCACATTGTCAATACCGTTACCCTTCCCCTAGCCGGTTTGGTCCTCCCCGGACCAAGCCGGCTTCCCTTTTTCGCGCGTGGTCCCGCCGCTTTGGCCAGCACACAAAGAATTTTGTTGTATTTGATGTCCAAACCGCCGATTCTGCGCCCAATAGCAACACCAATAAGGGCAGTAACCTATGCTTAAACTCCGTCTTTTCCTCGCCGCGACTGCGGTTGTTTCACTCTCCGCATGTCTTGATAACGATGTCGAACGTGGCCTTGCAGGCGCCGCAGCTGGCGCTGTTATCGCCGATGCAACGGGCGGCAACACGACCACAGGTGCGCTTATCGGTGCCGGTGCAGGCGTGTTCTGCGACGACGCAGGCGTCTGCCGCTAACCCATCCCGCCCTTCGGGGCGACTGACCAAGATTGACCGCCGTTGGTGCCGCCGTGCGCCAGCGGCGGTTTTGCATTCAAAGGACCGTTTCCCATGTTCAAGAAAATCCTGATCGCCAATCGCGGCGAAATCGCCTGCCGCGTCATCAAGACCGCCAAGCTGATGGGCATCAAGACGGTCGCGATCTATTCGGACGCGGATCGCAACGCGTTGCACGTCAAAATGGCGGACGAGGCAGTGCACATCGGCCCAAGCCCCGCCAACCAGTCTTATATCGTCATCGACAAGGTGATGGATGCGATCAAGCAAACCGGTGCTGAAGCCGTGCACCCCGGCTACGGATTCTTGAGCGAAAACAGCAAGTTCGCCGAAGCGTTATCTGCCGCTGGCGTGGCCTTTATCGGCCCGCCCGTGAACGCGATCGATGCGATGGGTGACAAGATCACCAGCAAAAAGCTGGCGCAAGAGGCGGGCGTCAGCACCGTTCCGGGCTACATGGGCCTGATCGCGGACGCGGACGAGGCGGTGAAGATTTCTAACGAGGTCGGCTATCCGGTGATGATCAAGGCATCAGCGGGCGGTGGCGGCAAGGGCATGCGCATCGCCTGGAATGACGCCGAAGCCCGCGAGGGGTTTCAATCGTCCAAGAACGAGGCCGCCAGCAGCTTTGGCGATGATCGCATTTTCATCGAAAAGTTTGTCACACAGCCCCGCCACATCGAAATTCAGGTGCTGGCCGACAACCACGGCAACACGATTTACCTCAACGAGCGCGAATGCAGCATACAGCGCCGCAACCAAAAGGTCATCGAAGAAGCGCCCAGCCCGTTTCTGGACGAAAAGACCCGCAAGGCGATGGGTGAACAATCCTGCGCACTGGCCGCCGCTGTGGGCTATTCTTCTGCAGGCACCGTCGAATTTATCGTCGATGGCGACCGTAACTTCTACTTCCTTGAAATGAACACCCGTTTGCAGGTGGAACACCCTGTTACAGAACTGATCACCGGTATTGATCTGGTCGAACAGATGATCCGCGTCGCGTATGGCGAAAAACTGGCGATCAAACAAAAGGACGTGCAGCGCAACGGCTGGGCCATGGAAAGCCGCCTTTACGCCGAAGACCCGTATCGCGGGTTCTTGCCGTCGATTGGCCGTCTGACCCGCTATCGCCCCCCCGCCGAGGAAGCCGAGGACACCCGCGCCGTGCGCAATGACACAGGCGTGTTCGAGGGCGGCGAGATCAGCATGTTCTATGACCCGATGATCGCCAAACTGTGTACATGGGGGCCCGACCGCGCCACCGCGATCGAAGAAATGCGCATCGCGCTCGACGGGTTCGAAGTGGAAGGGATCGGGCATAACCTGCCGTTTTTGGCGGCTGTCTATGACCACCCGAAATTCATCGCCGGTGAAATGACAACAGCCTTTATCGAGGAAGAATATCCCGATGGATTTGAAGGTGTTACCCTGCCCAAGGCCGAGGCGAACCGCGTTGCCGCCGCCGCTGTTGCCATGTATCGGGTCTGTGAAATCCGCCGTGCCCAGATCAGCGGGCGCATGGACAATCACGAACGGGTTGTCGGGCAGGATTGGGTCGTGACCCTTGGCAATGGCACTGCGAAGGCGCTTGTGAACGCGGATCGGGGTGGCGCGACCGTCACGCTGGACGGCACCGCCTATCGCATCGAAGGAGACTGGACGCCGGGCCAGACCCTTGCGCGCCTGACCGTTGATGGTGCGCCGCTGGTTCTCAAGGTTGATCTGATTTCGGCGGGGTTCCGCATCCGGTTTCGCGGGGCCGATCTGAAGGTGCGTGTGCGCACGCCGCGACAGGCCGAACTGGCTGCTTTGATGCCTGAAAAGATCGCGCCTGACACGTCGAAACTGCTGCTTTGTCCGATGCCCGGATTGATCGTCAAGGTCGATGTTGCGGTGGGCGACGAGGTGCAGGAAGGCCAGACCCTTTGTTCGGTCGAGGCGATGAAGATGGAAAACATCCTGCGCGCCGAGCGCAAGGGAATTGTCATGAAAATCAATGCAGTTGCCGGTGACAGCCTTGCCGTTGACGAAGTGATCATGGAGTTTGAATAATCCCTGATCCGGCATGCATATCAGGTTATGGCGCGGCGCGGCGGTCCTCGACCTCTTGGGCGCGCAGGGGCATTTTGTCGATGGAACGTGATATTTCGCGCACGCTCCACGGGGCGGGTTTGCGCAGCTCGATCTGCCCGTCCTTGCCCATCAGCACCAACATGAACCCGCGCGGGCGCAGGCGCGTGCGGGCCTCGCTTGCGTCGCGCGGCGCAGTGTCGGTGATGATCACCACATCCCGTTCGGCCAGATCTTCGGGGCGGGCCTGCAGCAGTTCCATCTGGCGGCGGAAATTGGGATCATTCTCGCTGTCGGCAAAGACGATGACCGGGCGGGCAATCCAGACAAATTCGTTCAAATTGATTTCAGATGCCGCAAAGACAGTTGTTTGGTCCTCTTGCCAAAGTGCAACCGCATCAGGAGGCGCATCCTGCGTCTCGGATGCGGTTTGCGCCGCTACCTGGAACGCAATAAACGCCAGAAAAACAAAGCTGATAACCTGTTTCATAGATACCCCTCTGCATCCCAACATAGGGCGGGTGGGCACAAAAGCTAAGTCCTATCGCCCCAAGGGTCACAACAATTTTAAGGTTAAGCCTATCGTCAGAAAGTTTGTCCAATGATCGGCGCAGTTATTCTTGTCGCGCGATGGTGCGCGGCGCTGCGCTGTGGGGTCAAACGGGCGATGGACGTATTATTGCATATTGGTGCGCATCGCACTGGAACAACAACATTCCAGTGCTTTCTGCAACGCAACCAGACCCCTTTGTGGGAGGCGGGGGTAGCCGTCTGGACACCAGAACGCACCCGCAATGGCATGATGGCGGGGCTTGTGCGCCGCCCGCAAGACATCACCGAACAGGTTGAACGCACCGGCACGCGGTCTTGTGGTGTGATGCGCGTTGAAATTGCCCGCACCCGTGCGATTGGCATGCGCCAGCTGATCATCTCCGAAGAAAACATGATCGGCGCGATGCGAAACAACCTGCGCGAGGGGCTGCTTTATCCGTTGTTGAATGAACGCCTGATGCGATTTCGTGCCGCGTTCGAGGATAGCTGCACCCGCATTGCCATCGGGATCCGGTCTTATGACACGCTTTGGGCATCGCAACTGGCCTTTGCGCTGACACAGGGGCACGCCGCGCCCGACCGCGCCGATCTTGACAGGTTCGTGACCCAGCCCCGCACGTGGCGCAAGATCATCCGCGAGGTTGCGACTGTATTCCCCAAGGCCGACATCGTTGTCTGGCCCTTTGAGCGGCTGGTCGGCCAGCCTGACCGGCAGTTGCAGATCCTGACTGATGGGGTCAGTTGCACAAGTCCGATGACGGGCCACAACGATTGGCAAAATCCCAGCCCGCAACCTGTTGCCCTGCGCGAAATTCTGGCGATGCGTGGCGATCTGGACAGCGCGGCACGGATGCCCAACGCAAAGGGGCGCTGGATGCCCTTCAATGACGACCAAAAAGAAATCCTGCGCGCCCAATACCAGATCGATCTGGCGTGGCTGCGACAGGGCGCAGAAGGGCTGGCACGTTTCGTGGACAGCCACGGCGACGACAGGGAACCATCAAAACAACTGTGCGCAGGCGAGGTTGCGGGCATGAACCCGCCCCGCCCGACGCACGCAGGAGGATATGGCAATGGGAAACAGCAAATCGTGGTCTGAAACGGCGGCCGCCGAACTGCGCGGGCGCAGCCTTGACGATCTGACGTGGCAAACGCTTGAAGGGATCGCCGTGCAGCCGCTTTACACGGCTGATGACATCGACGGGCTGTCCCATCTGGGCACCGTTCCGGGGCAGGCGCCATTTACACGCGGCGTCAAGGCAACGATGTATGCGGGCCGCCCCTGGACCATCCGCCAATACGCGGGCTTTTCCACAGCCGAAGAATCCAACGCCTTTTACCGCAAAGCACTGGCTGCAGGGCAGCAAGGCGTATCGGTCGCCTTTGATCTGGCCACCCACCGCGGTTACGACAGCGACCACCCCCGCGTCGAAGGGGACGTTGGCAAGGCCGGCGTGGCAATCGACAGCGTTGAAGATATGAAAATCCTGTTCGATGGTATCCCGCTGGACAAGGTCAGCGTATCCATGACCATGAACGGCGCAGTGATCCCGATTCTGGCCAATTTCATCGTCGCAGGCGAAGAACAGGGCCACGACAAGGCGCTGTTGGCGGGCACGATCCAGAACGACATCCTCAAGGAATTCATGGTGCGCAACACCTATGTCTATCCGCCCGAACCCTCGATGCGGATCATCAGCGATATCATCGGCTATACCTCTGATAACATGCCGAAATTCAATTCGATCTCGATTTCCGGCTACCATATGCAAGAGGCCGGCGCGAACCTTGTGCAGGAACTGGCCTATACGTTGGCAGACGGGCGCGAATATGTGCGCACCGCCATTGCGGCGGGCATGGATGTGGACAAGTTTGCGCCGCGTCTGTCGTTCTTTTTCGCCATCGGAATGAATTTCTTCATGGAGGCTGCGAAACTGCGCGCCGCCCGCCTGCTGTGGCACAAGATCATGGCCGAATTTGAACCGAAAAACCCCAAATCCAGCATGTTGCGCACCCACTGCCAGACATCGGGCGTGTCCTTGCAAGAACAAGATCCCTACAACAACGTGGTCCGCACCGCCTACGAGGCGATGGCTGCGGCATTGGGCGGCACCCAATCGCTGCACACCAATGCCCTCGACGAGGCGATGGGCCTGCCAACCGAATTCAGTTCGCGCATTGCGCGCAATACCCAGTTGATTTTGCAAGAGGAAACCGGCGTGACCAATGTCGTCGACCCGCTTGCGGGCAGCTACTACGTTGAAAAGCTGACCCATGATCTGGCGCAGGAGGCCTGGAAGCTGATCGAGGAAGTCGAAGACATGGGCGGCATGACCAAGGCCGTGGCCAGCGGCATGCCAAAATTGCGCATTGAAGAATCCGCCGCCCGCCGCCAGGCGATGATTGATCGCGGGCAAGAGGTGATCGTCGGGGTGAATAAATACCGGCTTGATAAGGAAGATCCGATCGACATTCTGGACATCGACAATGATGCGGTGCGCCTGTCGCAAATCGCCCGTCTGGAAAAGACCCGTGCGTCCCGCGACGCGGCTGCCTGTGATGCAGCACTAAATGAATTGACCCGCCGCGCCAAGGAAGGCGGCAACCTGTTAGAGGCCGCCGTGGACGCCGCACGCGCCCGCGCCTCAGTTGGAGAAATCAGCATGGCCATGGAAAAAGAATTCGGGCGTCACCGCGCCGAGGTCAAAACGCTTGCCGGTGTTTATGGCGCCGCTTACGAAGGCGACGCAGGCTTTGCCGCAATCCAGAAATCGGTCGAGGATTTTGCCACCGATGAAGGCCGCCGCCCACGTATGCTGGTCGTCAAAATGGGCCAGGACGGGCATGATCGCGGGGCCAAGGTGATTGCCACCGCCTTTGCCGACATCGGCTTTGATGTCGATGTCGGCCCGCTGTTTCAAACCCCCGCCGAGGCCGCACAGGACGCGGTTGATAACGACGTGCATGTGGTTGGCATTTCCAGTCAGGCGGCGGGCCACAAAACCCTTGCGCCCAAACTGGTGCAGGCGCTGAAAGATGCGGGTGCGGGCGAAATTATCGTGATTTGCGGGGGGGTTATCCCGCAGCAGGACTATCAGTTCCTTTACGATAATGGCGTCAAGGCGATCTTTGGACCGGGCACCAATATCCCCGAAGCCGCCCAAGATATCCTGCGCCTGATCCGCGAGGCGCGTAGTTGAAACTGCGCCTGGATCACCTTGCGATCTGTGCCACGGATCTGGGCATCGGCACCGCTTGGGCCGAACGTGCGCTTGGCCTGACCCTGATCACCGGCGGGCAGCATGCACGTTTCGGCACGCATAACACCTTGCTGGGTTTGGGGGACATCTATTTGGAAGTTATCGCGCCCGATCCGCACGGCGCACCCTATCAGGGGCCGCGCTGGTTTGATCTGGACCGGTTCACCGGCGCCCCCCGCCTTGGCAACTGGATATGCGCCACCGACGATATCTCGCAGGCACCCGAAAAGGCAGGCGTGCCCATTGCCCTGACACGTGGTGATCTGGCGTGGCAGATTGTAGTGCCTGCCGATGGCAGCCTGCCTGATGATGGCGGCTTTCCCACGCTAATTGAATGGGGCAACTGCACCCATCCCGCGACCCGTTTGCCCGATAGTGGCGCGCGCCTGCACGCGCTTGAGGTGCATCACCAGCAGGCCGCGGCATTGGCGGTTGAGGTTGACGCAATGCTGGACGATCCGCGCGTGACGTTCCACACGTCTGCCACCCCCGCGTTGCACGCCACGTTTGACACGCCCAAAGGCCGTGTGCGCCTGTGATCCGGCCTGCGACACCTGATGATGCGGCGGCCATTGCCGCGATCTGGAACCCGGTCATTCGCGACACGACGATCACGTTCAACCCCACGCAGAAAACGCCCGATGACATCGCCGCGATGATCAAGGCGCGGCCTGTCTTCGTGGTCGCGTCTGATGGCACGGACATCACCGGTTTCGCCACCTTTGATCAGTTTCGCAGCGGGCTTGGCTATGCCCACGCCGTTGAACACACCGTCATCATTGCACCAAACGCCAAAGGGCAGGGGCTGGCCAAGGCCTTGATGGAAGAACTGTTCACGCTCGCCCGCGCGCAAGGCATGCACACCATGTGGGCGGGCGTCAGTGGTGAAAACCTTGACGGGGTCGCATTCCATGCCGCCTTAGGCTTTGAAACCATTGGTATTTTACCCGAAGTCGGGCGCAAGTTTGATCGCTGGATTGATCTGGTTCTGATGCAAAAACGCCTCTGACATCCGGCGGCAAGATCGTTAAGGTGCCCCCCATGTCGATCTGGACCCGCATTGCCGAAGCCGTTTCTTCCCTCACCTCGGGTGAGGGGCTGTCGGCCGTGTTTGAAAAGCTGCGCACGCCGCCTGAACGATCGGCGGCCTTTGCGATTGCGGTGATCGCGCTGGGCGCCAAGATGGCCAAGGCAGACGGGCAGGTGACGCGCGACGAAGTCACTGCCTTTCGCGAGGTCTTTGCCATCTCCGCAGCGGATGAAAAGAACGCCGCGCGCATTTTCAACATGGCCCGCACCGATATTGCCGGATTCGAGGAATACGCCCGCCGCATCCGCGCGATGTATGACGACAACACCACCGGTGCGCCGCTGTGTGATCTGATGGAGGGGCTGTTTCACATTGCCCTTGCTGATGGTCAGTATCACCCGAGCGAGGATCAGTTTCTGGCACGCGTGGCCGAAATTTTCGGGCTGGAACACCGCGCATTCCAACGCCTGCGGGCGCAGTTCGTGCCCGATGCGCAGCGCGACCCCTACGATGTGCTTGGGGTTGATCCGAATACGCCGCTGCCCGAGATCCGCAAGGCGTGGCGTGATCTGGTGCGCGAAACCCACCCCGACCGGATGATTGCCCGTGGCGTCCCCGAAGAAGCGGTGAAACTGGCAGAAAAACGCATGATCGCGATCAATGCCGCTTGGGACAAGATCGAACAGGATGCGGCATGAGGATCGCCACCTATAACGTCGAATGGTTTGCCAACCTGTTCGACGAGGCGGGCGCATTGATGGAGGACAACCGCTGGTCCGGGCGGCGCGATGTGATCCGCGAGGATCAGATTGCAGCCCTTGGGGTTGTGTTCAAGCTGTTGGATGCAGATGCGGTCATGGTGATCGAAGCGCCCGATGGCCACGCCCGCCGCGACGGTGTCGCCGCACTTGAAAATTTCGCCGCGCATTTCGGTCTGCGTGCGCGCAGGGCCTTGATGGGGTTCGTCAACGAAACCCAACAGGAAATTACGCTGCTGTATGACCCCGACAAAATGACCGCGCGCCATGATCCGCTGGGCGACCAGACTGGCAAACAGGGATCGCGCGATGCCCCGCGTTTTGACTCAGTCTTTCGCATTGATCTGGATACCGATGCGGCCCCCGATTTGGTCCGCTGGTCCAAACCGCCCCTTGAGGTTGCGATTGAAACGGCCAGTGGCATCGCGTTGCGGATGATCGGTGTGCACGCCAAGTCCAAAGCCCCGCACGGCGCGCGCAACAAGGCCGAGGTCATGCGCATTTCCATCGAAAACCGGCGCAAGCAACTGGCCCAGTGCATCTGGTTGCGCCAGCGCATCGAAGGGCATCTGGAGGCCGGCGCGCCACTGATCGTGTTGGGCGATTTCAATGATGGTCCGGGGCTGGACGAATACGAAAAGCTGTTCGGGCGCTCTGGTGTGGAAATCGTGCTGGGTGAAAACGGCGCGACCCGCCTGTTCGATCCGCACGCGCGCATGGCCCTGTCGCGCCGCCTTGTGGCCACGCCCACGACCGCGCGTTTCAAATTGCCCCCCGATGGGCGCTATTTGCAGGCGCTTTTGGACTACATCATGGTGTCCCCCGATCTGGAACGCCGCGCGCCGGTCTGGACAATCTGGCACCCCTTTGATCATCCGGCCTGCTATGAAAACCCGATGCTGCGCGATGCTTTGCTGACGGCGTCCGATCATTTCCCTGTCACAATTGACATTGATCTGTGACTTGGGATTTGGCCCGTTAACCCTTATGTTGGGATTATGAAACAGATACTCGCCGCCACATTCGCCCTGTCCCTTGCCGCCTTGCCCTTGGCCGCGCAAGACGACCAGGACCCTGATATGCAAGAGGGTTTCTCCCTGATGGAGGAAGGGGCCAAGCTGCTGTTCCGCGGATTCATGGATGAAATGGAACCGGCCTTGGATGACTTTGCCGGTATGGCGCAGGAACTGGAACCGGCGCTGGATATGCTGGCCACGGAAATGGGGCCCGCACTGATGGCACTGATGAAGCGGCTGGACGATGTGCGCCACTACGAAGCTCCAGAAATCCTGCCCAACGGCGATATCATCATCCGCCGCAGCCCTGATGCCCCACCCTACGAGGCAGCAGACCCCGAATCGGGCGAAGAAATCGAGCTTTAGGTCACGCGCTTTTTCTTGAACGTGACGATCGGCGTTGCGCCCATGGCGGTGGCAAGCGCGTTGAACCGTGCCTCGGCCACTTCGCCAAACAGGGGGCGCGACCGATTGCGCAGCACGATCTCCAGTTCTTTCTTTTTGGGGCGCCATTGCAATTCACCGGGCTGTTCGTCGGTGGACAGCAACAACATCGCACCAAAGCGCATGGCCTTGCCCAAAATCTCTGCCTCAAGCTGTTCTTTCTCGCTCAGGAGCGTGAACAGGTTTTCAAACGGTGTGCCTTCGCGTTTGTTGGCATAGCGGTGCAGCAGGGCAATGCCCAAAAATACCCGTTCCGAATGTTTCAGGCCGCCCAGATTGGCGCGGGTTGCGTTGTCAAAACAGACCTCGGCGCGGTAGTCGGGATGCGCGCGCCAACTGACATCATGCAGCAGGCAGGCGGCGCGGGTGATACGTTTGCGCTGCCAGCCATGTTGCTTGAACAGCGGTTCGATGAACCGGTGCAGCGCACGCCCGAAACCGGGCATCCGCGCATCCTTGGCCTCGACGAAACGGCAGGCTTCGATCAGCGGATCGCGGTCGCGCAGACGCTGGGGCATTTGTTCGTAAAGCATCCCTTCGCGGATGCCATAGCTGGATACGGCAATGTCCTTGGGTTTGAAAACCCGCACCAATTCGCGCAGCACCTGGATGGCGTAGGGCACCAGCGACATCCGCGCATCTGATATATTGCAGCGGTTGCGTAGCTCTTGCAGGTCAGATTTTTCGATGTATTCCAAAGTCTTGGAAACCTGGCGGGATGACATGCGGTATTCATGCAGCACGGTCAGCGGATAGCCGCGCCGTTCCATATCAATGCGTGCAATCGCGCGCCATGACCCGCCGACCAGAAACAGGCGCATGGCGGTTTCATGTTCCATTTGCGCGTGCAGACCGGCCATCGTTTGCTTGATAAACGCCTTGAGACCCTTCTTGCCGCCCTTGACCTCGCGCAGTTTCAACGGCCCCAGCGCCGAGGTCAGCCGCTTGCCGACGCGTCCTTCGGACAGGTCCGCCAACTCCATCGACGATCCGCCAATGTCGCAGACCATGCCATAGCTGCCGGGCCAGCCCAGCAGCACGCCTTGGGCCGACAGGCGCGCTTCTTCCTGCCCGTCGATCACCCAGAGTTTCAGACCGGTTTCGCGTTCCACTTGCGCGCGAAAATCGGGGCCGTCACTGGCCTCGCGCACGGCTGCCGTGGCCACGGCCGTCAGCGGTGAAATGCCCATGCCCTTGGCCAGCGCAACAAAGCGGCGGATCGCCGACAGCGCACGCACGCGCCCTTCGGGGTTCAGCTTTCCGGTATCGGACAGGCCCGCACCAAGGCCCGCCATGATTTTTTCATTGTAGAAATAGGCAGGGCTGCGCGCGGCCCCGTCAAACACCACCATCCGCACCGAGTTCGACCCCACATCAACCACACCCACCCGCGACAGCGCGCGCGCCTGCGGGTCATTGAACAGCGGGCGCCCGAACGGCCCCCAATCTTCGTGATCTTTCAGATTGTCGTCCAAAACGCCCCCCTGTTCGGCCCCGTGACCATGACGTTTCAACGCCGCCCAAGTCAATTGCCGGTTGGATCATCCTCGGTATGGGTCAGCTTGGGCACATCTGACGCACCTGCCGATCCGCGCCCCGAAAGTGAAGGGTTCTCCATAAAGAACCGGTGGCAGTTGAACGCGAAGGTGCCATCGGGGATGTCTTCGCGCGCAAATACCCCGTCCGGCCCCATCACCCAGCTTTGCGCCACGTCATGCAGGTTCGCGGCCATGATCTGGCTGACGATCTGCGCCTTGACGGTGTTGTTGGTCGCCTCGACCAGCGTTTCGACACGGCGGTTCAGGTTGCGGCCCATCCAGTCGGCAGAGCTGATGAAAACACGCGCCTTTTTATGCGGCAGGCCATGGCCATTGCCGAAACAGACGATGCGGCTGTGTTCCAGAAACCGCCCGACAATGGATTTCACGCGGATGTTGTCCGACAGCCCTTTGATGCCGGGGCGCAGGCCACAAATGCCGCGGATCACAAGGCTGATTTTCACGCCGGCCTGACTGGCCGCATATAGCGCATCAATCACGTCTTCCTCGATCAGGGAATTCATCTTGGCCCAGATTTCGGCAGGCTTGCCGTTCTTCGCATGCTCTGCCTCGGCGGCAATCATTTCCAGCAGGCGGGGTTTCAGGGTCAGCGGTGAAATCGCAAGGTTTTCAAGGGTTTCGGGCTGTGCATAGCCCGACAGGTAGTTAAATACCTTGGTCGCGTCACGCCCCAGCGCGGCATCGCAGGTAAACAGCGACAGATCGGTATAAACCTGTGCCGTGATCGGGTGGTAGTTGCCGGTGCCGTAGTGCGTGTAAGTGACCAGCTTGTCGCCCTCGCGGCGCACGACGGTGCTGATTTTCGCGTGGGTTTTGTAGTTGATAAAGCCGTAAACCACATGCGCGCCCGCACGTTCCAGACGGCGGGACTGGCGGATATTGGCAGCTTCGTCAAAGCGCGCCTTGAGTTCAACCAAAGCGGTGACGGATTTGCCGTCTTCGGCGGCTTCGCACAGCGCCTCGACGATGGGCGAGCGTTTGGATGTGCGATAAAGCGTCTGTTTAATTGCCACCACATCAGGGTCGCGCGCGGCCTGCGCCAGAAACCGCACGACCATGTCAAAGGTTTCATAGGGGTGGTGCAGCAGCATGTCCTTTTGGCGGATTGCCGCGAACATGTCGCCCTCGTGGTCGAGCACCCGTTCGGGCACGCGCGGGCTGAAGGATGGCCACAACAGATCGGGGCGATCTTCCAGCACCAGTTCGGACAGGTCGGACGCGCCGATCAACCCGTCGACCTCAACGACCTCGTCCTCGGTCACGTGAAGCTCGGCCATGATCATCTTTTTCAGGGCAGGCGGGGCATCGACCGACATTTTCATGCGCACCACTTCGCCGCGCCGGCGCCGTTTCAGTGCCGTCTCAAATTCGCGCACAAGGTCTTCGGCCTCGTCCTCAAGCTCAAGATCGCTGTCGCGCAGGATGCGGAATGCACAGTGGCCCTTGACCTTGTAGCCCGGAAACAGGCTGCCCAGATGTTCCAGCAACAGTTCTTCCAATGGCAGGAACCGGTGATCGCCTTCGTTGGGCAATGCAATGAACCGGTCGATCTGGTGTGGCACGGGCAGCATGGCGCGCAGCGGGCGTTTGTCGGTCGTGCGTTCCAGTTGCAGGGCCAGCGCGAACCCTTCGTTCGGCAGGAACGGAAACGGATGTGCCGGGTCGATGGCCAGCGGTGACAGCACCGGAAACACCTGATCCAGAAACACATCCTCGAGATAGGATTTGTCATCTTTGGTGAGGGCCGCGCGGGTCAGGATTGAAATGCCGGCCTGTTCCATTTCCGCGGTCAGGGCGCGGAACACGGTTTGCTGGCGCGCCATCAGGCTGCGCGCGTTGGTGTCAATCAGCGCCAGCTGTTCGACGGGGCTTAGCCCGTCAATGGATGGGGTGAGGTTTCCCGCATGGGCCAGTTCCCGCAGGCCCGCTACGCGCACGGTGTAAAATTCATCCAGATTGGTGGCTGAAATCGACAGGAACCGCAGCCGTTCCAACAGTGGCACGCGCGGATTTTCCGCTTCTTCCAGCACCCGCCAGTTGAAGCCCAGCCAGCTAAGTTCGCGGTTCACGAACCGCGCCGGACCGGACAGATCACCGTCAAGTGCAACCGGATCGGGAAAGGGGGCGTCAAGGAAATCGGCGTGTGTCATCGGGGGCTTATGGCGCAATACTGTAACGGGAAGGTAACGTGTTATCGCCCGTCCGCGCCCAGTTTGTCCAGTACGACCCTTGCCAATGGCACAGTGATCGACCGTTGTTCTGCCATTGCCGCATGGTCCAGTTCGGCGACGACCCATGCGACCGCCTCAAACGAACGGGGCATGTTGCGCAACAGGTAGTTGAACGCACGCAGGTCGGGCGACAACTGGCGATCCTGAAACTGCTTCATCAGGACGGCCCCCAGCAGCGTATCGTCGGGATCGCCGATGCGGATCACGCTTGTGCCCTGCATCCGGCTGGCCAGATCAGGCAATGCGATGTTCCAGCGGGTCGGGGCGCTAGCAGCACTCACCAACAGCCGCCCACCGGTTGCGCGCAGGTGGTTATGGGCGTGAAACAGCCATTCTTCGCCTGCATGGGGCAGGGTTTCGACATCCTCGACGACCAGACAGGGGGCTTCGGGCGGCGCAAGCGTTGCATCGCCCAAGTCGCGCGCTGCGATGATCTGCGCCCCTGACAGATGCTGGAACACGCGGGCAAGGTGGCTTTTGCCCGACCCTTGTGGCCCGATCAGCGCCAGTTTGCCATCGGGCCAGTTTTCCCAATCGCTGACCATGGCATAGGCTGCCGCATTTGCGTCCGAGACAAAGAAATCATCCGGTTCCAGCGCCACACGGGTGGGCCAGTCAAAGGAAAGCTGCTGTGCCATTCAGTCTTTGTCCGACAGGCCCTTGTAAAGGCGCCCCTTCTTGTATTCGGCGATACCGAAACGGGCGATCACACCCAGCATTGCCGCCACCGGCACGGCGACAAGCATGCCCACAAAGCCGAACAGCGACCCGAATACAGATAGCGCAAAGATCAGCCAGACCGGATGCAAGCCGACACTGTTTCCCACAAGTTTCGGCGTCAGGATGTTCCCCTCAAGGAACTGACCGAACCCGAATATGCCTGCCACGGCGGCAATCCAGGCCCATTCCCCCCAGAACTGGAACAGCGCCAAACCGATGGCCAGAATACCGCCGACAAGCGCGCCAACGTATGGGATAAAGGTGATCAATCCGGCGACAAATCCAACTACCAACCCGAAATTCAGGCCCACCAGCATCAGCGAAACGGCATAGTAACTGCCAAGGATCAGGCAAACAGTGCCTTGGCCGCGAATGAAAGACGCCAGTGTGCGGTCAATCTGGCTGGCGATGTCGCGCACTACAGGGGCGTGATCACGCGGCAGCAATTCATCGACCTTGGCGACCATATTGTCCCAGTCCAGCAACAGATAGAACGTCACAACCGGCACGACGACAATCAGCACCAGCACATTGACCAGCGACAGCGCAGAATTGACCACCGAGTTGACCAGATCGCCGCCCTTGGACTGGATCGTTTCTCCGATCGACACCAGTTGCTGGCGGATCGTGCTGTCCGCATCCATCAACTGCGGAAATTTTTCGGTGAGCCAGCTTTGCAGGTTTGTGAACAGGTCAGGTGCGGTGTTGATCAATTGTCCGGTCTGCTGGATCAGCGTTGGAATGATCAGCAAGATCGCAACCACAAAAATCAGGATTGCAACCAGCGTGATCGTCACTGTCGCCATGATCCGGCTCAGGCCCCATTTCTCAAGTCGATCGGCAATCGGATCAAGGCAATAGGCGACGGCACCACCAAGTATGAAAGGCAAGATCACATCACCCAGATACCAAAGAACCACAAGGAAAACCGCTGTGGCGATGCTCCAGTATTTGACTTGCTGTTGAACCGGAAATGCCATTTTGCCCCCGCGCGCTTATACCTGCCCTAAATGGGCGATGCGCAGGCAGGATGCAAGAAAAAGGCCCCGACGCGGCGGGGCCTTTCCTGTTCAGATCGCGATCTTAGTGACAGGCAGGGCGTGTGCCGGGCAGCAAC
Organism: Octadecabacter sp. R77987; assembly: GCF_042466115.1. Classification (NCBI taxonomy): domain Bacteria; kingdom Pseudomonadati; phylum Pseudomonadota; class Alphaproteobacteria; order Rhodobacterales; family Roseobacteraceae; genus Octadecabacter; species Octadecabacter sp. R77987. Next base: position 2,951,321 of record NZ_JAXHBQ010000001.1, read on the forward strand.
ACTTTGTCGATCACATGGATCACCCCGTTTTCGGCAACGATGTCGGCGATGATCACATTGGCCATTTCGCCCGTGCCGTCAGCGATTGTCACGCCGCCCGCACCAGCGGTGATGCACAGGCGCTCGCTGTCCAGAACCGGCTTGAAGTAGTTGGACCCGCTGGGAATATCCGCTGCGCGCAGCAGGCGGTCATCCACGTGGTAAAGCAGCACATTGGTCAGCTGGCCCTTGTTTTCTTCCATCAGCAGGGTCTCGACTGTGCCTTCCGGCAGTGCGGCAAAGGCATCATTCACAGGCGCGTAAACGGTGAACGGGCCAGGCCCCTGCAGCGTTTCGACCAGACCGGCGGCGGTAACAGCGGCGACCAGCGTGCTGAACCGTTCGTCCGCCACAGCGATGTCAACGATCGTGTCGGCGGTGGCAGCACTTGCAACGGTTGTGCCCAGCACAGCGGCGGCGGTGAGTTTTGCAAAGATATTCATGTGTCCATCCCAATTTTTGGTTCATGCGAAATTGCATATGAAAAGGTTACGGGGGGTCAGCCCGCGTGGTTCACATCCCTCGCGCAGCTGTCATATGGTTGAAATCTTTGATCCAAGGCGCGTTTTGGCACGTTATGCGCGCTTGCACCGCGCGCGGGCGATCCGTAAACCTGTCGCGAAACCGTAGTCCAAAAGGGTCCACCCCCATGCGCATGAGCCGCTATTTTCTTCCCGTTCTCAAAGAAACGCCGCGCGAGGCGCAGATCGTCAGTCACCGCCTTATGTTGCAGGCGGGCATGATCAAACAGGCCAGCGCGGGCATCTATTCGTGGCTGCCACTGGGCTATAAGATTCTGAAAAAGATCGAAAATATCGTGCATCAGGAACAGGCGCGCGCGGGCCATCTGGCAATGCTGATGCCGACGATCCAATCGGCGGACCTGTGGCGTGAAAGTGGCCGCTATGATGCTTACGGTGACGAAATGCTGCGTATCAAGGACCGCGGTGGCCGCGACATGCTGTTTACGCCCACGGCCGAAGAACTGGTGACGGATATTTTCCGCGCCAATGTGTCGTCTTACAAAGACCTGCCGCTGACCATGTATCAGATCCAGTGGAAATTCCGCGACGAGGTCCGCCCGCGCTTTGGCGTGATGCGGGGCCGCGAATTCCTGATGAAGGACGGCTATAACTTTGATCTGACCAAAGAGGACGCGCTGCACGCCTACAACCGCCACCTGGTCAGCTACCTGCGCACCTACAAACGCATGGGTCTCAAGGCGATCCCGATGCGTGCGGATTCCGGCCCGATTGGTGGCGAGGATACGCACGAATTTCTGGTGCTTGCCGAAACGGGCGAAAGCGAGGTGTTTTATGACAGCGCCGTCACTGACCTGACTTTCGGCGACCGCGAGATTGATTATGACGACAAGGCCGCCTGCGCCGCCGTAATGGAGGAATTCACCACTAAATACGCGCGCACAGACGAAACCCACGATGAAGCGCTGTTCAACGCCATCCCCGAAGAACGCCGCAAAACCGCGCGCGGCATCGAAGTCGGGCAGATTTTCTATTTCGGCACGAAATACTCGGATGCCTTGGGCGCGCTTGTCGATAACGGCGAGGGTGAAAAAGTCGCGGTGCATATGGGCAGCCACGGTATCGGCGTGTCCCGTCTGCTGGGCGCGATCATCGAGGCAAGCCACGACGAAAACGGCATCATCTGGCCCGAAGGCGTGACCCCGTTCCATGTGGGTATCCTGAACATGCGGTCCGGTGACGCGGCAGCCGATGCGGCCTGCGAAGACCTTTACCGCGAAATTGGAGCACTTGGCCTTGAACCACTTTATGACGACCGCGACGAACGTGCCGGCGCAAAATTCGGCACGATGGACCTGATCGGCCTGCCATGGCGGATTACGGTCGGGCCACGCGGGCTGAAGAACGGCGTTGTTGAAGTGACCTGCCGCCGCACCGGCACATCCGAAGAAATGACGCCAAAACAGGCCGTCACGAAAATCGCTAAGATTTTCGCCCCGCATGTGCCCGTCAAAGGCCACGCCGATGTTGAACCCATGGCAAACCGGTCGTTCCACACATGGATGTAATGCGCGCATTGATCACCTGGGGCGGCTGGGACGGCCATGAACCCGAACAGGTCGCCGCGATTTTCCACGCGATGCTGGAAGGCGTGGGGATGGATGTCACCGTCACCGACAGCCTTGAATGCTTCAACGATGCCAAAGGCTTGCGCGACTATGATCTGATCGTGCCGGTCTGGACCATGGCGCAAGCCACCCGCGAACAGGTCGCCAACGTCAGCGAGGCCGTGGCCCATGGCACGGGCCTTGCGGGATGTCATGGCGGGATGTGCGATGCCTTTCGCGACCAAACCCTGTGGCAATTCATGACCGGCGCGAACTGGGTCGCGCACCCGGGTGGGGACGGCGTCGATTATCGCGTGAACATCACCGACCCCGATCATGAACTGGTCGCGGGGATCGCTGATTTCGACGTCAGTTCCGAACAATACTACCTGCACGTGGACCCCGCTAATCACGTGCTGGCCACCACCCGTTTTCCGACTGTCGATTGGTATCATTCCCCCAACGGCCCCGTCGATATGCCCGTGGCGTGGACACGGGCCTGGGGGCAGGGACGGGTCTATTACAACGCGCTGGGCCACCACGCCGATGTGATCGCAGACGGCCCCGCGTATGAAATGCTGCGTCGCGGTTTGCTCTGGGCGGCGGCAGGCAAGGCAGTGGCTGATCCGGCGGCCCTTACCCCGCTGCAATCGGCGGGCAACCACTATTGATTGACGCGGGCGATGATCTGATTGGCTGGATGATCGCCCTGCGCGACGATCCATCAGATTACGCAGGCAAGGGCGGCACCGCGCGCCTGCACCGTGATCTGACCGCATGGGAAACCGCCCAGCAAACTGCCCCCGTTGAACGCGACAAGGACGGCAACGCTATCCATCCCGCGCGCCACGGGATGCACTTTGTCCAGCGCGCGCGCGAACATTTCATCGGCTACTACGGGCGTGACCACCGCGGACTGTGGGACGGCGGGGCCGGTTGGGGTGACTGGCTGGAAGCGATCAGCGATAGCCCCGATGAGGCGCTGGAACGCGTGTTCAAATGGCTTGACCTGTTCATCGAAATCTACGGGCGCCACGCCAAACCTGTCGTGTTTCATCCGCCAGATACGCGCCCTTTCATCAATATCCGCACCCACTTGCACCCTATGCGCACTGACCCAGCCACACGCCCCGGTGACGGAAGCCTTGCTGCGTTGCAGGCACATCTGGATGCGCTGATAGCCGATCGCAGCATTCGCGTTGATGAATTCGCTGGGATCATGCAGCGCCACATGATCGAGATGCTGACCTACTTGTTCACCACCTCGTTCCTGATTGATGAAACCGCGCGCGCCGCCCCGCCACCGCACGGGGTCGACGCGCTGGCGCAGGCCATTCACCCCGGCGGCGATCCCTGGCGCACATATTTCCGTGCGGTGGATCGACTCTATGAAAACTTCAAGGGAATGGGGCAGTCCCAAGGCGGCACCCGCTCGCTGATCAAGGGCTAGGGCGTTGACCTTTGCCCCCGCGCCCCATTAGGTGATCCCCAAAACCACAAAGGTGCAGCAGATGGCAGGCCAGACCGCCCCGTTTTCCCGCTTTGAATGGATGATCGCCTGGCGCTATATCCGCGCCAAACGCGCCGAGGGTGGCGTTAGCGTGATGACGTGGATATCGCTGATTGGTATTGCGCTGGCCGTGTTTGCACTGATTGCCACGCTGGCGGTGCGCAGCGGCTTTCGCGCTGAATTCGTTGACACAATCGTCGGGGCCAACGCCCATGTGACGGTCTATCCGCGCGGCGAGGTGGTGCCGAACACCTCGATCATCCTGCGCCAGATCGAAGACTACGCGGCAATGGCCGACCGTATCGAAGCCGTGCCGGATGTTGTGCGCGCCGCCCCCTTGGTCAAGGCGCAGGTCATGGCCAATGCGGGCCAGTATAACACCGGCGTCGAGGTATATGGAATTTCGGCCCAAGACCTGTCCGGCATCCCCCGCATCGCCGCCCCCGAAGAAAGCATGGGGCAGATTGAACGCTTTGACGAAGGGATCGCCGTGGGGTCCGGCGTGGCGCGCACACTGGGTATTACCGTGGGCGACCGCATCCGCGTGATTTCCCCCAATGGCGTGCGCACGGCCATGGGCACCAGCCCCCGCACCGGTGCCTACGAGGTGGTGTATATCTTTACCGCAGGCCGCTATGACATTGATAGCACACGTATTTACATGCCTTTCGCCGAGGCGCAGTCGTTCTTTAACAAGGACGGTTTTGCGGATGAAATCGAAGTGATGGTCACGGACCCCGATACTGTCGACGTGCATGTCCCCGCCATCATCGCCGCTGCGGGCGACAGCGCAATCCCCTGGACATGGCAACAATCCAGTGGCAGTTTCCTGCGCGCTTTGGAGGTCGAGGACAACGTGATGTTCGTGATCCTTTCCATCCTTGTGCTGATCGCGTCGATGAACATCATTTCCGGCCTGATCATGCTGGTAAAAAACAAGGGGCGCGACATCGGCATCCTGCGCACGATGGGCCTGTCCGAAGGATCGGTGCTGCGTGTCTTTTTCATCTGCGGGGCCAGTATCGGCACAATTGGCACTGTGATCGGCGTGATATTCGGCTGTTTGTTTGCGCTGTATATCGACCCGATTTTCAGCTTTGTGAACGCGATGGGGCAGGGCGGTGTCTGGGATCCGTCGATCCGTGGCATCTATAAACTGCCCGCGAAACTGGAACTGCGCGATGTGCTGTCCGCCGTTGTCCTGTCGCTGTCCCTGTCATGGATCGTGACCCTGTTTCCGGCCCGCCGCGCTGCGCGCATGAACCCTGTCGAGGCGCTGCGCTATGAGTGATCTGATCCTGAATATCCAAGGCGTTACCAAGGCCTATAACCATGGCAAGCCCAATGCAGTGACCGTATTGCAAGGCGTTGATCTGCAAGTGCAAAAAGGCGAAGTCGTGGCCTTGGTCGCCCCGTCGGGTGCGGGCAAATCCACCCTGCTGCATATAGCCGGATTGCTGGATACGCCCGATGCGGGGCAGGTCAGTATCAGCGGTGTTGACATGACAAATCTGGGCGATCGCAAGCGCACATCTGCGCGGCGCAATCAGGTGGGGTTCATCTATCAGTTCCACCATTTGCTGCCGGAATTCAGCGCGCTTGAAAACATCGTGCTGCCGCAACTGGCCAATGGCGTGGCGCAGGGTGCGGCACAGAACCGCGCGCAGAAATTGCTGGATCAGGTGGGCGTGGGCGCGCGCGCCAGCCATCGCCCCGCCGCCCTGTCGGGGGGCGAACAACAGCGCGTCGCTTTTTGTCGCGCGCTGGCTAATCAGCCGCGTCTATTGCTGGCTGATGAACCTACCGGCAACCTTGATCCGGGCACGTCCGATGTAGTGTTCGGCGCACTGATGGACCTCGTGCGCGATACCGGATTGTCGGCGGTGATCGCCACGCACAACCTTGAATTGGCCGCGCGGATGGACCGCACGGTGCGCCTTGAACAGGGAAAGATCGTCACATGAAAATTGCCGTCACCGAAATTGAAAGCGCCAGCCGCACCGCCCTGATCGCCCATGGCGCAGGGGAATTTCAAGCCGGTGAAGTTGCCCGCGCCGTGGCCCGCGCCGAGGCGTTGGGCAATGTGATTTGCGGACTTTACTACCTTGAAAGCTATTGCACGCAGCTGGCCTCGGGCCGCGTGAACGGCACTGTGGAACCGGTTGTCAGCCAGCCGCGCGGCGGCGCGGTTCTGGTTGATGCACAGTTCGGCTTTGCCCAGCCCGCATTCACCCGTGGCCTGCCTGCGGCACTGAAAGCCGCCCGCGACAATGGCGTGGCCACCCTTGCCGTGGCCCACGCCCATACCTGCACATCTGTCGGGTTCTTTACCGAACAGATCGCCGCCCAAGGGCTGATCGGTATCGGTATGACAAATGCCTCACCCGTGGTCGCGCCGCCCGGTGGCAACGCCGCCGTAATCGGCACCAACCCCATCGCGATGACCGTGCCGGGGGATGGCGTGCCACGCATGCATTTCGATTTTTCGACCTCGGCCGTGGCGCTGGGCAAGATCACCATGGCCAAGGCGGCGGGCGAAAAGATCCCGCCGGGCTGGGCCGTTGACATTAATGGCAACCCCACGACCGACCCAGAAGCCGCGCTGAAGGGCGCGCTGGTCAGCGCAGGCGGCTATAAGGGCTGGGGGCTGGGACTGATGGTGGAATTGCTGGCCGCTGGCATGACGGGCAGCGTCAATTCGCTGGATGTGAAGGGGCTGAAACTGCCCGACGGGCCGCCGCACGGGTTGGGACAGTTCTATATCCTGCTGGACCCGACAACTTACGGCGATGATTTCGGCGACCGCTTTACCCGCGTGGCCGATGCCGTGGCGCAGCAGGATGGCGCGCGCATCCCCGGCGCGCAACGGACGGCCATGGACGTAATCGACGTGCCAGACGCGCTGTGGGCGCAGGTGCAGACCCTCACGCAGGGCTGACATTCGCGTGAAAGGCCTGTGGCAACGGTTGAGTGGTTTCGGGCGTGGGCTATGGTCAAATCCATCACAGATTTGAAAGGTTGCCCCATGCGCTCGTTTGCCCTCGCCCTGCCGATCCTTCTTGCCGCTGCCCCCCTCGCGGCACAATCCATCAGCTTCAACGGCTGGACAGAACAGCGGTTTTCACTGTTCGCGCAGGTCGACTACGGCTTTTCGGGTAGCCGCCTCAGCGTCTCCTCGGATGATGCGGCTTCGATGACATATCGCCAGCTGCCCGCCGGATCATGGGGCGCGACAAGCGCCAGTTGGTCCTGGGCGGTCAGCGAAAGTGTCCCTGCGACCGACCTGACGCGCAAAGGCGGGGATGATCGCAACCTGTCGCTTTACTTCGTGTTCCTGCCGCAGGCCGAGGCCGAGCGTATCGGCGAGGGCGGGTCGATCCGCAGCCTGCTCAATAACGAACAGGCCCGCGTTCTGGTCTATGTCTGGGGTGGTGCGCACGGGCGCGGTGATGTGCTGTCCTCTCCGTATTTGGGGCCGCGCGGCAAGACGATTGTCCGCCGCCCGTCCGGCACCGGCAGCTTTAGCGAAAACGTCGATCTGGCGGGCGATTATGCCCGTGCATTCGGTGGGTCGGCCGGGGCGCTGGTCGGGCTGGCCGTGTCTGCCGATAGCGATGATACCAATTCGACCATTCGCGGCGAAATCAGCGGCCTGTCGATCAACTGATCAGTCGCAAATGCCGTTCAGGTCTGCGCCCGCGGCAATGCCGGTGACGCGGGTCGGGCGGGATGATTGCAACGGTGGTGTGACCTCCAACACCTCGGACAGTTTTTGCCATAAACGCTGCGTACGCGCACCCTCGGGCGCGATCGTGCGGCAACAGACGTATTCTTCGACCAGTGACGCCTGTTGCTCATATCCCATTTGCAAGAATGGAATATCCCCTGCTGGATCAAATAGATAGGGATCATCGCTGCGGCTGTGTTCGGCGGCGGCACGCAGTGGGTGATAACCTGTCACCGCGCGGTTCTGCCATTGCCAGACGTGGGTCATCTCGTGTGCGAAATACATCGCGGCGACGACGTTGATCGCCTCGGGGTAGTTGGGCAGATAATCCGGCGCGGTCCAGTCGTTGCTTGTCAGCACGCGGTTGAACAGCACCACACCAGCGGTGCGGGCGGTAAAGGTCGGCCCCGTGGGTGTTGGCGCGATCCGCTCGCGGCATGTCACGGGCGGGCGCACCGCATATGTGGATGTTGACAAGCCGATGAATGGGTTGCGCGACATGTGGATTGGCGCGGTGTCCAGTGATGGCCCCATAACGTCGGCTGTCAGCCGTATCTCGCCCTCGGACAGGGCGCGGCCACACCCGGCCAGCAACACCAATGCTATGATAATCAGGCGCATATCCGCCAGCCTAACGCGCGGCTGATCCAGATCAAGGTGAATAGCGCTGCAAGGGCGCAAACTTGTGGCAACAAAGGAGTTTACCATGCGGTATGCAACGATCATCATCGCCACGCTGGCCCTTGCCGGCTGTGTCGCACAATCCACCGATGTGTCCATTGAGGCGGGGGCCGTGGCGTTCCAGCAAGACTGCGCGGCCTGTCACGGCACGGACGCCCGTGGCGAGGGCGATTTCGGGCGCGAGCTGATCCGCGTGCCACCGGATCTGACCACAATGACCCAGCGTTATGGCGGCCAATATCCCCGTGATTTCGTGATGTCGACGATTGATGGCTACACCCGCGGCGAACACTTTAGCGCGGCCATGCCGGAATTTGGCGCAGGCGATATGGGCGCGACCGTGATCGTTGAACAGGACGGGATCGGCACACCGGTGCCTGCGCGGCTTCTGGCCCTATCCAACTACCTTGAAAGCATCCAGCAATAGGAGGGCATAATGCGACACCTGATATTGGCGGCCTGCGTGGTCGCGACACCCGTGCTGGCCCAGGATGCGACCGAGGGGCAGGGGGTTTACCTGCAACATTGCGCCACCTGTCACGGGATGGATGCCACGGGCAATGGCCCGATGGCCCCTGCGATGGTCGTGCAGCCGCCTGATCTGACGGCGCTCGCAGCCGAAAACGACGGCATTTTCCCGACAACCCGCGTGGTCTGGCGGATTGACGGGCGCGACCCGCTGGTCGCCCACGGGTCCGAGATGCCGGTTTTTGGCGACTTCTTTTTGGGCGATGATACGCCGCTCAAGGCACCGTCCGGCCAGCCGATCATGACCAGTCGCGTGATCGCCGATCTGGTGGCTTATCTTGAAGGGATACAGCGGTGAGCGGGCATCACATCACCGACTACGCGATCCTCAGCAACGAGGACTCCCGCGCTTTGGAAAAGAAGGTCTCGGCCGCCATCCATGACGGATGGCAGCCTTTCGGGTCACTCTGCATCAGCCCGCGTGGCGATGGGTTTGCAGCCTATTACGCGCAGCCAATGGTGAAATACACCGATCACTTCGGCTAGGGTTACTTGACCTTTTTACCCGCGATCACGGTGCCGTCCTTGGCGCCGCTATTGGCTGTGGCCAGCACTTTGGGTTGTTCTTTTTTGGGTTTCTTGGTCTCGCGGTTACCGCGGTTCTTTTCCTTGGACATGGGGTGTCCCTTTCTCACAACGGTTCCCGAACGGCGGTTGCCCATCGGGTCGATGCTCAGGGGGGCAGGGTTGCCTGACGGATCAGGGCGATGCAGCCGATGAGGCAGCGGGCGCGCGGGTTGGCGCGACCTGCACGGGGAATGTGCGCCTTTGCGGGGAGTCTTTCAAGTGGGATGGCGGCGTGATTTGCACAGGGGGATGGCGATGCGTCTCTGCACGGGGGATGGCGGGTTAAACCCCGCCCTACGAATTGCCCCGTAGGGCGGGACTTGTCCCGCCGTGCAACGACCAACACAATTACGCACCCCATGCCAAATCAAAGATTTGGCAGCGCCCGAACCGCCCCCACCGGGGCGGGCGCAATTGGAAATTACTGCAACTTGTCTAACTCGTCAGGGTCGGTTAGAGCCATTTTTGAAAAGAAATCTTGCGCAAGCCCAAAGTTCGAAAGACCCAAGTCGCGCCGCATCTCGCGTTGAATTCTTTCCATAACTCTAAACATGGACCGCGGGCTCGGTGCGTCACCCATCTTAGTTAAGTCGCTAAGCGCTTGCAGGACTCCAGTTGATCCCCATAGCACCGCTTTTGTTCGAATATCCATTAACTTTAGTACAAGCGCGTTCTGATCAATGGGTTCCTGTCCAAGGTCCGGTTTTGCCGCGACAAATAAACTCTCAAGTGTCTTCAAGAAGTCCAAGTATATCTCAACTTTGCGTTCACGGTAGGCCGCCTCAATCTCACGTTTCCGAATTCTATTTTGTGAATAAAGCGTTGCGCTAAGACCAAGGATTGCGGTCAAGACAGTTATGGAGAGCGGTACAAAGACCTCTGGTTTGAGTTCTCTTGCCCCATACCAAATCGTCGATCCGACTATCCAAAAACCATATAAAATTCCGAGTAGTGCCACCAAAACCAGCAAGATGGCTAAGCCGACAACGGTCCAGACAAGAAATTTCTTCATACTAATTCACGTCCCTCACTCAAACATCCAACTCCTCAACAAACCGCGCGTTCTCTTGAATATACTGGAACCGCAGTTCCGGCTTTTTGCCCATCAGCCGCTCCACCAGATCGCCTGTTTCGCCCGGCTCGTCCTCGTCAATCGACACGCGGATCAGTTTGCGCGATGTGGGGTCCATCGTCGTTTCTTTCAGGTCTTTCGCGTCCATCTCGCCCAGACCCTTGAAGCGCTGCACGTCGATCTTGCCTTTGCCGCCCAGTCCTGCCTCCATCAGCGCGTCTTTTTCCGCGTCATTGGCCACGTAAATCCGTTTCGCCCCTTGCGTGAGGCGATAAAGCGGCGGGCAGGCCAGATACAGATGCCCGTTGTCGATCAGCGGGCGCATCTGGGTAAAGAAGAACGTCATCAGCAAGGCGGCGATATGCGCCCCGTCCACGTCCGCATCGGTCATGATGATGATCTTGTCATAGCGCAGGTCATCAAGGTTGAATTTGGTGCCCATGCCGACGCCCAAAGCCTCGCAGAGGTCACTGATTTCCTGATTGGTCGTCAGCTTGTTGCTGGCCGCGCCCAGCACGTTCAGGATTTTACCCTTGAGCGGCAAAAGCGCCTGCGTGTTGCGATCACGCGCACCCTTGCCGGACCCGCCAGCGCTGTCGCCCTCGACGATGAACAGTTCCGTCCCCTCGCGGGTTTTGGACGTGCAATCGGTCAGCTTGCCGGGCAAGCGCAGCTTTTTCGTGGCCGATTTACGCGCGGTTTCCTTTTCCTGACGGCGGCGCAGGCGTTCCTCGGCCCGCAGCACCAGAAAATCAAGGATCGCACCGGCGGATTTCGTATCTGCCGCCAGCCAGTTGTCAAAGTGGTCACGCACCGAATTTTCCACCAACCGCTGTGCTTCGGTCGTGGCCAGACGGTCCTTGGTCTGGCCGACAAATTCCGGCTCGCGGATGAAACAGCTGACCAGCGCGCAGCCACCCGTGATCAGGTCGTCGCGGGTGATGTCCTTGGCCTTGCGGTTGTTGACCAGCTCGCCATACGCCTTGACGCCCTTGAGGATCGCCGCCCAGAAACCGGCCTCGTGGGTGCCGCCTTCGGGTGTCGGCACGGTGTTACAATAGGACTGGATGAAGCCGTCGCGCGCGGGCGTCCAGTTGATCGCCCATTCGACCTTGCCGGGGACGTTGAATTTGTCCTGAAAATCGACAGTGCCCGCAAAGGGTTTTTCCGAATAGGTGGTGGCGGCGCCGAGCGTTTCGCCCAGATAATCCGCCAGACCACCCGGAAAGTGGAATGTGGCCTCCATTGGCGTGTCGCCGTCCGCAATCGCGGATTTCCAGCGGATTTCGACGCCGCTGAACAGATAGGCCTTGGAACGGATGGATTTCAGCAAGCGCGCGGGTTTGAACCGGTGCGCGCCGAAAATCTGTTCGTCCGCGTGGAATGTGACGGTCGTGCCGCGCCGGTTGGGGGCGGTGCCGACCTGTGCGACCGGCCCCAGCGGGATGCCGCGCGAAAAGCGTTGTTCATAGATCACCTTGTTGCGCGCGACCTGCACGACCATGGAATCCGACAATGCGTTCACGACTGACGCGCCAACCCCGTGCAAACCGCCCGATGTCTGATAGGCCTTGCCGGAAAATTTCCCGCCCGCGTGCAGGGTGCACAGGATCACCTCGAGCGCGGATTTGTCGGGGAATTTCGGGTGGGGATCAATCGGGATGCCACGGCCATTGTCGCGGATGGTGATGGAATAATCGGCGTTCAGTTCAACCTCGATCCGGTTGGCATGGCCCGCCACGGCCTCGTCCATGGAGTTGTCCAGCACCTCGGCCACAAGGTGATGCAGCGCGCGTTCATCGGTGCCGCCGATATACATGCCGGGGCGTTTGCGGACGGGTTCAAGCCCCTCCAGCACCTCGATGGATGAGGCGTCATAATCGGTCGGTTCGTGTCCCGCCAAAAGGTCGTTGGCCATGTGATGCTCGCTCGCGTTTCTTGATTATGCGTCAGTATGGCAGAGGGCAGGGCCGTGTGAAAGCACCCAAACCCCGAAATTAGCCGCGCCGCCCCCTCGCCACGCCGCGATGTTCTGCTAGGCTGCCCGCAAGCAACGAAAGGGCACACACATGCGTATCTTTTTCACTGGCGGCAGCGGCAAGGCTGGCAAACACGCGGTCGCCTATCTGCGCGGCCTTGGGCATCGCGTTATCAACGTCGATCTGGCGGCTGATCCGGCACCGGGGGGTGATACGCTCAACGTCGATCTGACGGACGCGGGGCAGGTGTTCAACGCCATGTCGGCCTATGCGGATTTTGACGAATTGGACGCAAAGGGTGGCAAGCCTGCCTATGACGCCGTAGTGCATTTCGCCGCCGTCCCCTGCATCATGATGCGCCCCGACAACGAGACATTTCGCATCAACACCATGTCCACCTACAACGTGATTGACGCGGCAGTGCGGCTGGGGATCAAAAAGGTGATCTTTGCCAGTTCGGAAACCACATACGGCATCTGTTTTGCCCATGGTGAAAAGAAGCCTGACTACATTCCCGTCGACGAGGACCACCCGACCATTCCCCACGACAGCTATGCCATGTCCAAGGTCGCCAACGAGGTCTGCGCGCGCAGCTTTCAGGCGCGCAGCGGCATCGACATTTACGGGCTACGCATCAACAACGTCATCGAACCCCATGAATACGCAGAAAACTTTCCGGCCTTCATGGCCGATCCGGCGACACGGCGGCGCAACATCTTTGCCTATATCGACGCCCGCGATCTGGGTCAGATGGTGGCGTGTTGCCTGAAAACGGATGGTCTTGGATTTGAGGTGTTCAACGTCAGCAACGACGATATGTCGGTCGGGATTACCTCGGATCAGGTCATCGCGCAGTTCTATCAGGGCGTGCCGCAAAATCGCGAGATGGGACCAAACGAGACATTTTTTGCAAACGACAAGGCCAAGCATTTGGTCGGGTTCAAGCCCCGCCATTCGTGGCGTGATGTGTTAGGGGAACGGCCTAAGTCCCGCTACAAAAAGCCAAGTCCATAGAAATCCCAACCAATGTCCCGACCACGCCCCCTCGTTTCACTGCTCTATATCGTTACAGTGATCTATTTCATCGAACTTGTGAAAATCGACCGGTAGAACAAGTTCTCCATATAAGAATACGGCCGAAAGACAGCCGGTGGGTGCAGGGCCTGGCGCGCCAAATTTATCTAGGAAATTAAACATAATCAGGATTTTTCGCGGGATTCCGCGAACATCCATACTGACACCAGATATATTCGAAACACCCTCACTTGCGTAGCTTTCAGCTAGTAAACCTTGAAGTGCAATTGGGACAAAAACCTTATCATTCCCATTTTCAAGAAAGAACACCCATATATCTGCATCTGAAAAATTGTGCCATTCGTCAGAAATCTCAAGAATGCCAATGTCTTGATCAAGCCGTCGCAGGTTTTCCCAAAAGCCAGGCACGGGTTGCAGAACGGAAACCCGCAAGGGACCATCGGTTTGACCAAAGAAAAGGAAGTCTGAATCGATGAGTTCGGCGTCGCCTGCTTTGAGAGGAGAAGCCCAAAGCAGCGTTGAGAGAATAACAAGAATGGCTGGGACAACAAAAAAATCGTCAATAGCCATACGAAGCCAATAATTTTGGCGGAAGTTTAGTTTTGTCATAGCTATCGTTTCTCTTCCATAGAGTTGACGTGCAGGTTAATAGATTTTCTGATCAAGATGATGGCGTCAACTGTATATCGCTTGAAGCAACAATCAGGCAGAGGCGATACTGATCAGCAGATCATTGAGCGGCCAAAGCTGGGTAAACGCGCGGCTTAGATCGTCGGTCAATGAGCCGCTGCGCTGCAATTCGCCTGACAGCACAAAGCCTTTGTGTTTCAGCAAGTCGCCTTGCGGGTGATCGGCGGCGTAAGCGAGCGGCACTCGTTTCAAAGCGGGTTCGCGCGCGGTGAACCCTTGGGCTGCAACGCTGTCGATGATCCCCGCAACGCGTGGCCCGTCCAGATCAACAAACTTGCGCCAGTCTTCCAGCACGGGTTTGTCAAAGCCCATCATTCCCGCGCCCACGGTGACGTATTCGGGCGCAATCCCGAAAAAGAACACCGGGTCCTGACGGCCACCGCCAGCCACGCTCCACATCATATGCAGGTGGGTGTTATAGGGGGTCTTGTCCTTGGAAAAGCGCACATCGCGGTGCGGGCGGAACAGTTTTGGGGTGATCGCCTCGCCCGTCAGGTCCGCCAGCGGCGGGCATATGTCATCAAGTAACGCCAGCGCGGGTGCCTTCAGCTTGGTGTCGTATGTGTCTTTGTTTTCCAGCCACCAGTCGCGTTTGTTGTTTTTGGACAGCGCCGCAAAGAACGCGCGCGCATCGCTGATCAGGCTGGCATAGGGGTCGGACATTGGCGGCACCTTTGGGATATGGACCTGCCCCAGCTTTGGCCCTAAGCATATCTGATGCAAGCCCCTGATCACCCCTATCCTGCGCAAACCTACCGAGCGCATGTCACGCGCCTTTTGGCGCTGGGCCTGCCGTTGGTGGGCGCGAGCGTGGCGGGCTTTTCGATCCACATGACCGACACGATCATGCTGGGCTGGTATGATGTGACGGCCCTTGCCGCCGCCACCATCGCCACATCGGTGTGGTTCGTGATCTTTATCGTCGGGGCGGGCTTTGGCTATGCGGTCGTGCCCATGGTCGCCGCCGCTGCCGAAGAAGGCGACGAGGTGCGCGCGCGCCGGATCACGCGCATGGCCCTGTGGCTGAGCGCGGCTTATGGCGTTCTGGCGGTCGGGCTCTTGTGGTGGGCCGAGGAAATCATGCTCGCGATCGGGCAAACCCCTGTCGTGGCGGTGGAATCGGAAAAATACCTGCGCATCGCCGTATTCGGGATGTTTCCCGCGCTGGCCGCGCAGGTCGTGCGGTCATTCCTTGGGGCGCTGCACCTGACGGCTGTGCAACTGTGGATCACGCTGGCCGCACTGGTGTGCAATGCCGTGGTGAACTACGCGCTGATTTTCGGCAATCTGGGCGCGCCCGAACTGGGGATACGCGGCGCGGCACTTGCCTCGGTGATCATCCAGATCGTGCAGGTCGTGGCATTGGTTGCCTATGTGCAGTGGAAACGCCCCGATTACAGCCTGTTCCAACGCATCTGGAAAAGCGACTGGGAAGCCCTGCGCGAGGTCTTTGCCCTTGGCCTGCCGATTGGCATCACGTCATTGGCCGAAAGCGGGCTGTTCACGGCCAGCGCCATCATGATGGGCTGGATCGGCGAGATCGAACTGGCCGCGCATGGCATCGCCCTGCAACTGACCGCATTCATGTTCATGTTCCATGTGGGCATGTCACAGGCCGCGACAATCCGCGCGGGCGGGCACTACGGGCGGCGCGACGAGGTGGCGCTGCGCATGGGCGCTGTTTCGGCCTTTGGTGTGTCCACGGCCTTTGGTGTGATTGTCGTGGCGTTGTTCCTGTTGATCCCCGGCACGCTGGTGTCGCTGTTCATTGACCCGACCGAACCACAGCGCGACGCCTTGCTGGGGCTGGGGATCACGCTGGTGATGCTGGCCGCCCTGTTCCAGTTCGTTGACAGCGCGCAGATCGTCGCCCTGTCGCTGTTGCGCGGCGTGCAGGATACGGCTGTGCCCATGTGGCTGGCCACTGTCAGCTATTGGGTGATCGGCATGCCGGTCAGCTACCTGCTGGCCTTTACACTGGATTTCGGCCCTCAGGGGTTGTGGCTGGGCCTGACGGTCGGGCTTGGTTGCGCCGCCGCCTTGTTGGGCTGGCGGTTCTGGGGGCGCTCGGTCCATATCAGTTAGGATTAGTTGCCCGCGGTTGCTTGAGTATTTTTGAACAAAAGAATGTGGGGCACGTCAGACCAGAAACCGCGAATAAAGCAGCACGCCCCAAGGTGACAGTTGGCTTTCGATCAGGGACCAGAGTGCGCGCGCCTCTGTCGGGGCAAGCCCGGTTGTTTTGTATAGCCGCGCCAGTGGTTGCCGCCCGTCGATCTGCGCGATCAGGGGCGCGGTTTCAGGCGGCAGGGTGATCTGGACCCGTTCGCGTTCCACCGTCATGGCGGGTGCACGCCCATTGGCGATGGCCTGCGCCAGTTTCGCCGCAGGCACGCCGTGCAGATGCGGGATGCGTGTATCGGGGTCGGGCACGGGGGCGGGGTGCGCGCGCGCATAGCCCACGTGGGTCTTGATCGTGCCGCGCAGTTTTTCGGCCACGGCCATGGCTGTGGTGGCGGGCATGCCTTCGGGGGCTGGCGCAAGGCGCGCCAAATCGTAAAGACCCGGATAGGCAAAGCTGGCCAGTTCCCACCCTGTTTCATTCAGGATTTGCAGCAGGGCAGGCACGTCAAAGGCGCGATCCTGACTATGTAACAAAAGATCGTAAAATTCAGCGTCACCAATCGTGTGATCGCCCAGATTGGGATTACACTTGAACGGATGGCCCGCGGGCAGGGTGGCAAGGACGGACTTGGCCGCCGTCACGCGCTGTGACGCTGGCATATCGGCAAACAGCGCGCCAAAGGCCTCTTGCAACGGATAGACCCCAGATCGACCATAGGGCGCATAGACCATGAAGCCCAGACCGCCATGCGGCGCAAGGGCGGCGCGCAAAGCGGTAAATCCGGCGGCCGGGTCGGGCAGGTGGTGCAACACGCCGCAGCAGTCGATGTAATCGAACGGACCGAAATCAGGCGCGTCCAGCAGGCTGCCTGTGTGGAAGGTGATATTGGTGAGGTTGCGCATCCTGGCGCGGGCCCCGGCCACCGCGCGTGCGGCAGTGGACAGGTCGATATAGGTGATCTGCGCCGGGCGGTTGGCGCTGGCCATCATCTGCGCCAGCTGGATCAGCCCGTCACCGGTGCCCCCCCCCGCCACCAGCACACGCAGGGGCTTCGACCAGTCGCGCGCGCCGCCCCAAAGGCAGTGATCCATCTCAAGCGGGTGGCTGGGCGATCCGGTGATCAGGCGCTTGGCCTCGTCCGCGGGATCGCGGGCGGGGTAGGGGAAGGCCTCGTATTGGTCGCGCACGTCGGTGATGGTGGGCCTCGCTTGCGTGATCTTGCGGGTCAGGATTTATCCAGCAACCGGTCCGCCTTTTTGCGCACCAGCACCGAGCGCAAATCGTGCATCGCCAACAGCAGGGCATCGGTCACGTCCTCAAGCTGTTCGTCGCTGGCCTTGGACTGCACCCATTGCGTCGTGATATTGAGGTAATCTACCGCGCGGTGGATATCGTCGATGTCGCGCTGGGCCAGCAGGGCGGTGCGGTGCGCCATCCAGTCCTGGATGCGGGCGACATCGGCCTCGGACAACTCGCGGTCGCCATGTGGTTTCACTTCGCCGTTCTTGATATTGATGACGGCAATCTGGTCCATCTCGATCCGGCGCTGGCGGTTCTCGGTGTCCACGCGAAACACCGCCGCCCCGTTCTCGCGCACACGGAAGTAATAGTCTGGTAGGTCTGCCGACATCGTTACCCCTTACGTCAGCCCCGCACAAAACCCCTGGATCCGTGTGCAGGCCTCTTTCAGTGCCTCGTCGGATGTAGCGTAGCTGACGCGGAAGTTTGGGGAAAGACCAAAGGCAGCGCCAAACACCACGGCAACGCCCGTGTCATCCAGCAGGGCGGTGGCAAACACTTCGTCATCGTCGATCACAACGCCGTTGGGCGTTGTTTTGCCGATGCAGCCGGAAATGTCGGGATAGACATAGAACGCACCCTCGGGGCGCGGGCAGACGATCCCTTCGGCGGCGTTCAGCATCTGCACGACCAGATCGCGGCGGCGCACGAACATCTCGTTATTGGGGGCGATGAAATCCTGCGTGCCGTTCAGGGCCTCGACAGCGGCCCACTGGCTGATTGTGCAGGGGTTGGATGTGGATTGCGACTGCACCTTGCGGATCGCGGCGATCAGATGCTTTGGCCCCGCGCCATAGCCGATGCGCCAGCCGGTCATCGCATAGGCCTTGCTGACACCATTCATTGTCAGCGTGCGGTCTATCAGTTGCGGTTCCACCTGCGCGGGCGTGCAGAATGTGAAATCACCGTAAGCGAGGTGTTCATACATATCATCGGTCAGCACCCAAACGTGCGGGTGGCGCAGCAACACATCCGTCAGTGCGCGCAGTTCATCCCATGAATAGCCCGCCCCTGTGGGATTGGAGGGCGAATTGAACAGGAACCACTTGGTTTTCGGTGTAATTGCCGCCTCAAGCTGGGCCGCCGTGATCTTGAAATCCGCGTCTAGCGTGGCGGCGATGAACACCGGTTCACCACCCGCCAGCAGCACCATATCGGGGTAACTGACCCAATAGGGGGCAGGGATGATCACCTCGTCGCCCGGATTCAATGTGGCCGTGAAGGTGTTGTAAAGAACCTGCTTGCCTCCCGTGCCCACCGTCACCTGATCGGGCGTATAGGTCAGGGCGTTGTCGCGCTTGAACTTGGCGCAGATCGCCTGTTTCAGTTCGGGGATGCCATCGACGGCCGTGTATTTCGTGCGGCCTTCGTTGATTGCGGCGATGCCGGCGGCCTTGATGTTGTCGGGCGTGTCGAAATCCGGCTCGCCCGCGCCAAGGCCGATCACGTCGCGCCCTGCCGCCTTGAGCTCTTGGGCTTTGGTCGTCACGGCGATGGTGGGCGATGGTTTGACGCGGTCAAGTGTCGCGGAAAGAAAAGACATGGTCGGCCTCATGTGGAATCCTTTGGTTGCGCGTGTCATATGGTGCACAACCGACCCGATCAAGCAGCAAGGAACATGCGATGAACGATGTCATGGAAAAGTCAGACGACGCTGGCTGGTTCAGCGAAGAAACCGCAACCTTTGGTGACCGTGTCGCAGGCGCGCGCGAAAGCACGGGGCTCAGCCAAAAGGCATTGGCCAAGAAACTGGGCATCAAACTGGGCACCCTGCGCAACTGGGAAGAAGACCTGAACGAGCCGCGCGCAAACAAGTTGCAGATGCTTGCGGGCGTTCTGGGTGTGTCAATGTCGTGGCTGCTGACAGGCAATGGCACGGGGCCGGATGCGCCAATGGACGCAGACGAGGCACAGGCCGATATTGCGGGGATTCTGGCGGAAATGCGCGGCTTGCGCACGCAGATGACCCAAAGCGCCGAACGCCTTGGCCAGTTGGAAAAGCGCCTGCGCGCTGCCCTGCGCGAACCTGCATGAGCGAAAGCGCCGAAACCCGCCTGAAACGGCTGCGGATGCGATCCATGCGGCGCGGGATCAAGGAAATGGACCTGATCCTTGTGGCTTTTGCCGATGCGGAACTGGCGGATCTGGGCGCGGCGGAGGTCGATCTTTATGATCGGCTTTTGGGCGAAAATGATCACGATCTTTATCAATGGGTGTCAGGGCAGGTGCAAACCCCTGCGCCCTATGGCCCATTGATCGCGCGGATCGCGGCGCGCGCGAACGGGATTGTGAAACCCGAACCGTAATTCATGCAAATTTCTATCATCGTTTAACGGGTTGTTGGGTTTTATGCCCCAGACATACCCCGACAAATGTTGACGGAGTAACACGCATGAGCCTTCATTCTGACGTGGCCGCACCGGCCAAAACGGCGATCGACGCCGGATTCATGACCAGCTATCTGGAATCGCTGACGCTGGTCGAACGCCTTCACCGGTTGTTGCTTGACGTGATCAAGGACGAATTTGAACGGGTAGGCGTGATCGAAATCAACGCCGTGCAGGCGCTGTTGCTGTTCAACATCGGCGATCACGAGGTGACGGCGGGTGAACTTAAATCGCGCGGTTATTATCAGGGCAGCAACGTCAGCTATAACCTGAAAAAACTGGTTGAAATGGGCTTTATGCATCATCAGCGCTGCGAAATTGACCGCCGGTCGGTCCGTGTGCGCCTGACGGAAAAGGGGCGGCGCATTCGCGATGTGGTCACGCGTTTGTTCGCGGGTCATGCCGAAGGGTTGCAGGGGCGCGGTGTGCTGGACATGGCCGGTATCGAAGACATTACAACCGCCCTGCGCCGCGTCGAACGCTACTGGACCGATCAAATCCGCTATATCTACTAGGGGGTCGCGCTGCCGATGGCGAAGCTGGCCAGTTCGCGCAGCAACTTGCGGGTCATGGCCGCCGCGTAATCCTCGAATCCCAGTGCCGTTTCCACAAACGCC
The DNA here is from genome assembly GCF_042466115.1 of Octadecabacter sp. R77987. NCBI lineage: Bacteria > Pseudomonadati > Pseudomonadota > Alphaproteobacteria > Rhodobacterales > Roseobacteraceae > Octadecabacter > Octadecabacter sp. R77987. The sequence continues at coordinate 2,971,666 of NZ_JAXHBQ010000001.1, forward strand.
TGCGGGCCGCGCACGACATAGTTTTGATAGTAGGCCGACAGTTCGCTGATTTGCAGATCATGGCCAGGGTCGTCGTGCCCGATCACCAACCCGTTGATCGTGACATCGGATGGAATTGCGCCATCGGGAATGTCTTGCGGGCGTGTGCCGGTATTGGCCTTGCCATCGCCGGACATATCCAGCGTGCGTTTCCAGCAGGTGGGCTGCTGCTCGAGCAGGCCAAGCCCTGTCAGGATTGCCGGCCCAAGGGCCGTTGTCGGTTGCGCTGGGCGGCGTGTCGTTGACGCAAGGGTGGCGATCACGTCAATCAAAGCGGCCTCGTCCGTGATTTCGCGCCACGGCAGGATCAGATACTGGTCGTGCGGCCCGCTCCACTCGAAGATGGCGATGCGCACCGGTGCATTTGACGGGGCAAGCAGCACCTCGCGCACCGGCGCGCTGTTCAAGGCCGCCGCCAGCCCGTCAAGCTGCAGGCGATATTCGCGCGCATCCACCGATCCCGACACATCCAGCCCAAGGGCCAGCGCCTGACGGCATCCCGTTTGCGCCAGCGCAGGTGCGGCAAGGCACCAGAACAAGGCAGCAAGGCGGATCACCCGGCTGGACCTGCTGCGCCGCGCGGGGCACCTGTCCGCAGACCGATGATACGCACACTCAACTCGCGCAACAGCTTGCGTTGCATCGCGTTTTCGTAATCGGCAAACCCGCGCGCCGTTTCCACAAAAGCCAGCCGCCCGCGCATCACCTCGCGCTGATAATATCCCAACAGCCTGGCGTCATCACTGCCGTCCAGCACCACAAGCCCGTTGACCGTGACACCTTCAAACGGGAAATGCGCATAGGCTTGGGCAGGGGCAAAGCCTTCGTTGTTGATCCCGTCACCGGCAATATCAATGACCTGCGCGTCACAATAAGGGGCCTGTTCCAGCACCGTGGCACCATGGGCCAGGGCATGGCCCAGTGCTGTGGGATAGTCGTCATGACTGCGGGTTGTGCGGGAAATCGCCAGTGCTGCATCGGTCAGGTCAGCGGGGGATCTGATCATTGTCCAGTCCAGCAGCACCGCCTGATTATAGCGCCCGCTCCATTCAAATGCGGCAAGTGCGACGGGCGCATCGCTGGCCAAAAACGCGGCCACAACATCGGGTGCGACAAGCGCGGCAGCCAACCCGCCGCGCTGCAACGCATCCTCGGATTGATCCACCGATGACGACACGTCGATGGCCAGTAGCAGGGCAAGGCGGCACGGCGCGGCCGCCGCACCTTTGGCGACCAACGCCAGAATTGCGGCGGCCGGTATGGCGCGCGCGCCTACCAATGGCCGGTGTTTTCCATACTGGCCCAGGGTTCGCGCGCAGGCAGCGCGTCACCGGCTTGCAGCAATTCGATCGAGATATTGTCGGGGCTGCGCACAAAGGCCATATGCCCGTCACGCGGCGGGCGGTTGATGGTCACACCATTGTCCATCAGGTGCTGGCAGGTGGCATAGATGTCGTCCACTTCATAGGCCAGATGCCCGAAATGGCGGCTGTCGCTTGGCAGTCCATCATCGCCGTCCCAGTTGTAGGTCAGTTCCACGGGGCACTCCTCTTGGCCTTCGGGCGCCATGAAAATAAGGGAAAACCGCCCGCCATCACTGTCGTGACGTTTGGTTTCCCTAAGGCCCAGCAGGGCATAAAACGCCATTGATGCCTCAAGGTCTTTGACGCGCACCATCGTGTGTAGATATTTCAAACCCATTTTTCGCTCCTTGCGTTGCTTTGCCAAATGCTAGCACAGCACTGCGCGATGACCAGCCTCAGAAGGTGGAGCGAAAGCCGAACCGGATCGAAAACGCCGAGCGGTCAAAGCGGCTGACATTGCTGTCGCTGCGTTGCGCACCAAGGGTCACAACGGGCGCGAAACCCGCGTAGTCGAAATCGACAAAGGCGAACTCGGCCGACGCAAACTGCGTTGTATCCTGGCGCCCGCCCGGCACTGGTAAAATGATCGCGTAGTCGGGGTAGTCCGAGTGGCTGGCACCCAGCGTAAACAACATCTCGGCGGGGCCGATCTGTTGGGCCGGCGCATAGGTCATTTGCAGACTTGCGGCCGTGTTGCGTTGGTTGCCCGTTTCACTTGCGGTGTCGCGCAGTTCAAAGGTGCCGCCAAGTTGCGCACCACTGTCAAAACGATAGGTCAGCCCCGCGCTTAGCGTTTCAATCGTATCGCCAGCCTGTCCCGTATCGCCAATCCAGCGCTGTTCAAACGCCAAACCTGCCGATCCGGTCAGTTGGTCCGTGACAGGGTATTGCGCCGCAAGCGACAGACGCGCGAAAGGCGTGCTTAGGTCGCCGCCCGACCAGTGCGCGCCGATGTCGAAGTCCGCCATCGCCAAACCCTGACCCAGTGCGCGCGTGTGACCCAGCCCCACTTCGACAAGTGTCGCGCCGAAATCACCGTTTTCGCTGTCGGGCGCCAAGGCGCGTGCCGCGTCGGACAGCAAAACCTGCCGGCTGTAAAAGCGCCCCGCGATTTCCGTGCGCGCGTGTGCGTTTTCGGCCAATCGGTAGCTAAATCGCAGGTCAGCAGTGGCTGTCACACCGGACAGGGCACGCGCATCCCCACTCAGCACGCCAACAAAAGGCAACCCGTCAATGACATTATAAAGATCGTCGCTGCCGCCATTTACGTTGCTGGACGGGGAAAACGATAGCTGGATATTCGTGCGCCACGGGTTCAGGGTGCGCAGCCCGCCATAGTCGGCCTGCGTTTGCGCAAGGGCGGCGTCATTGGGGGCTACGGTCGCGGCGCGTCGCAGCCAGACTTGCGACAGCGTCAGGCGATCTTCGTTGGCAGCGGCGAGGGCTGTGAGGCGGGCGGCTTCGTATTTTTGTGCGTCCGTTGTGGCCAATCGCCATGCGCGGGCACCTGCCTTGCGGCCTTGGTCCGGGCGTCCCAATCGGGGTTCGACGGCGGCCAACACAATCAGTGCCGCGCGATCATCCGGGTCAGCTTGAAGCAGGGCAGCGGCCAGATCGCGTGCCAGTTCAAAATTGCCAGACAGCGCGGCTTGTTGTGCCGCGGCGCGTGCATCGTCAAAGCTTAGCTCGACCGTGGTTTGTGCCTGCCCCTGAAGGGTCAACCCAAAGCAAAACGCCAGAGCACAGACAAGGTATCTAGTTGACGCCAGCACAGATCGGCGCATCACCGGGCGTGCCACATTGGGCCAGCACGAAAATCCCGTATTCCTGTTCGTTCTCGACACCGGGAATGAAATCACCGTCAAGAAGCACGCCGCCACCAACAGATGTCGCGCCGGTGCCACCAAAGACGCCGGCGTAATTCCCGACACCGGTTTGGTCGCCAATTTCAACCGATCCTTCAAACGTGCCATCGGCTGCGATGTCGCCGGGGATCAGGAAAATATCAGGGATCGCCGTGCCATATTCCGTCAACTCGCGGTTAGTGATCGCACCGTTGATCGTGTTGTCAGTAAAGTCGGCGTTGATAAAGACATCGCCGGTCACGCGCGTGGGCTGCGCGGGCAGGATCGCCGGATCGGTGCCGGGCGGAACGGGAAGCAACTCCGCACCCGGTGCGTTGATGTTGCTTAGGCCCGCATATGTTCCGGCATAGCTGACAAGGCCCGTGTCCGCACTGTATGTCCCGATCTGTGTCACACTTGTGCCGCCAAAGAACTTGGTGAACTGGCCACCGTCCATGACAGTCGCGGCCTGAATCGCCGCATCCGGACTTTCGGCGACAATCGCCACGAACATCCGGTCAAGCGGATCGTCCTGATAGGTATAGGCCTGATAACCCGGCACGTTCAGCGCGGGGTTGCGGTTGTAAACGGCGTCAAATGTTCCTTGGTCAAGCGATGTAATCTGCACCGTGATCGTCGGCGCACCGGCAACAAACGTGACAGAACCCACATTACCCTGCACTTTTTCGGGGACGCCGCTGTCGCTGACAACGGGCGGCTCGATCGGCGTTTCGGTGACACCAAAAACAAATGGATTCCCATCACCGCATGCCGTCAGCAGCCCCAGACACAGGCTGAAAGAAATTGCTTTGTGCATCGACTGCCCCTCATCACGGTTTCGTCACAAAGTCGGGGGATCGTGGTTGAAAGTCAACGCGCGGTTGGTCATTGCGCACAAAAAAGACCGATGCGGCGCGGGCATGTCACAATCTGTGCGGTGTTCGCGCTTTTCACCCGCGCCGTTCACCGCTAGGTTTTGCCCAAAGCGCACCTTGGGGGACAACACAGTGCATCAATACCACGCGGCCCTGCGGCAGGTTCTGGACACCGGCGAAACATCCACCGATCGCACCGGCACGGGCACGATTTCCGCCTTTGGACTGCAAAGCCGCTATCCGCTGGCCGATGGTTTCCCGCTTGTAACCACGAAAAAGCTGCATCTGCGCTCGATCATCCATGAATTGCTGTGGTTCCTGTCGGGGGATACGAACATCGGCTACCTGCGGGACAACGGCGTGTCGATCTGGGATGAGTGGGCCGACGAAAACGGCGACCTTGGCCCCGTCTATGGCCACCAGTGGCGCCATTGGCCCGGCCGCAAAGGCGAAATTGACCAGATCGCGGTTCTGCTTGATCAGATCAAGAACACCCCCGACAGCCGCCGCATGATCGTCTCGGCGTGGAATCCGGCGGATGTGCCGGACATGGCGCTGCCGCCCTGTCATACCCTGTGGCAGGTGCGCATCAACGGCGGCAAGCTGCATTTGCAGCTATATCAACGCTCGGCGGATTTGTTTCTGGGCGTGCCGTTCAACATCGCATCCTATGCGCTGTTGCAACATATGCTGGCCCATGTGACCGGCTACGCCGTGGGGGATTTCATCCACACGATGGGCGATGCGCATATCTATTCCAACCATATGGAACAGGTGCAAACGCAACTGGCACGCATCCCGAAACCATTGCCGACATTGCGCATCACCCGCGAGGTCACTTCGCTGTTCGATTTCAAATACGAGGATTTCGAGATCACGGGCTATGATCCCGATCCGGCCATCCGCGCGCCGGTGGCCGTATGATTTCCCTGATCGTGGCGCGCGCGCGCAATGGCGCGATCGGCAAGGATAACGACATTCCCTGGCACGCCCCCGAGGACCTGGCGTTTTTCCAGCGCGAAACCACGGGCGGCGCGATCATCATGGGGCGCATCACATGGGACAGCCTGCCGCCGTTCAAGCCATTGAAAGGGCGGCTGAATATCGTTGTGACCTCGCGCGAAACGGGTGCGCCACATCAGGTGGCCAGCGTTTCTGATGCCATCGCGCTGGCCTATACGCAGGGATATCGGCGCATCTATGGCATCGGCGGCGCGGGCATTTACCGCGAAATGCTGCCACTGGCCGACAGGCTGTTGATTACCGAAGTTGATCTTGAGATCGCGGATGCGGATGCATTCTTTCCCGACATCGACGCGCAAGACTGGCGCGAATTGGGCCGCCAGCCCCTGCGCGCGGCTGACCCGTGTTGCGAGGCCGTCGAGCTTTTGCGCCGCTAAATCGGGGAAGTTACGCCCCAATCTCCCCTCACTCTTGCCCAAGTGCTTGGTTAACAAGGGGGTATGACAAAGCTGCCCAAATCCAACGGATCGAACCCGTTGTTCCCGCTGACACCGCAACAGGTGCGTGCAATTCTTGGGACAAGCCCCGCCTAGACGACTTTGATGTCGCCGGCCATCTTGCGGCCATCGCGCCCGTCGACCAGCTCGAATTCAACCGCTTGTTCATCCGCCAATCCGGTCAGCCCCGATGCTTCGACCGCAGAAATGTGCACGAAAACATCCGCGCCGCCGTCTTCGGGCGCGATAAAGCCGAAACCTTTTGCAGAATTGAACCATTTTACGGTGCCTTTGGGCATGTCCTTCTCCTTTGTCGGGCCGCAGCCGCGGCGTTGCGGCACAATTGGGCCCGCGACAAAGGCGGATAGTCCGTTGGCCTTCGGTTAAAATTCTAGCGTGATTTCGCAAAAGGCAAATGACAAATTGCCGTGAGGGCGTCAGTTTGCACGAAACCGCCGACCATGTTGAAAGGCCCGCGCATGCGCATCTTTGCCCTGAAATCCTGTGACACCTGCCGCAAGGCGATTGCCGCGATCCGCGCTGCGGGGCATGATCCGCAGATCATCGATGTGCGCGCCGACGGGGTGTCTGACGCCGATCGCGCGGCGATAATCGCAGCCTTCGGCGACAAGGCGATCAACCGCGCGTCGACCACGTGGCGCGGCCTAACAGATGCCGAAAAAGACAGTGATCCCAATGAACTGCTAGCCGCCCACCCGACCCTGATGAAACGCCCTGTCATCGAACATGCGGGCCAGCTTTATCTGGGCTGGAAGGCGGATGTGCAGGCGCTCATCCTTGGATAATCGCGCCACGCCCCTTATGTGGGACTGGCAATCAGATCGGAGAGAACCATGCGCAACGCAGCCCTTACCCTTGGTATTATCGCAGGCGTCATCGGCATTTTCGTCGGCCTGTTCGGCTATGGCTATGCGGAACTGACCACCAACCAACCCGAGGTCGGCGAGGTGTTTGGCACATTCGACAATCCCGGTTTCATCCGGTTTGCCAGCTTCATGGCGCCCTTGCTGGCCATCGCCGGTGGCGCCATGGCCAAGATGCGCGCGCTTTGGGGCGGTGGGTTACTGTTGATCGCGGCGGCGCTGTTTTACACGGCCTTCGGGTTTAACGCCGGCACGATGTTCCCGATCGGATTCGCCGCGCTGGGCGGGATACTGGCCATTGCCGCCGGTAAGCCCGACGAACCTAAGGCGCATTTCTGAAAAAGCGGTCCAGTGACAGCGGCCCCGCACCCTTGAACACCAAGACCAACAAGGCCAGCACCCAGAACGCGCGCTGGTCCATGATCACCCCGTCTGGCAGCCGGTCAAACCATGCGCCCAAAGTGGCGGCATGTTCAATCCCGCCGTGGCCGTAAAGGTCTGTCAGGCTCTGCACCGTGATAAAGCCGATCATGCCCAAGGCCGCAGGGCGGGTCAGCAGGCCAAGCAGGATCAGCGCGGGCAGGATGAATTCGGCCCATGTGCCCGCCACGACCACGGCCCAGTGAAATACACCCAATTCGCCGGTGTTATAGCTTGCCGCCTCCATCGCTTTGGGAAAGATTTGCACGTATCCGCCTGATGACGGCGACAAGAACCCCCAAAACCCTTCGCCAAGTTTGCTGACAGCCGAGCGCCAGAAGTAAACCAGCGTCACCGCGCTGAACACCAGCCGCGCAAGGGTGGGCAGGACCACTGGTGCGGTGCGATCCAACCGGGCCAGCAGCCCGCGATAGGTGGTGATCAACTGGGACATGGTTTTGCCTTTCAGGGCTTGATTTCAGTGATGGCGCGCTGCTGCAAAAGCAGCCCAAGGATCGCCCCCAGATCAAGGGCATCGCCTGCCTCGTCCGCCGCCCCCGCAAGGGTCGCATCAGATTGCAACGCCACGACAAAACGGGCGGACGCAGGGGGCACCACATGCATTTGCGGGTCCAGATCGGGGCGGGTGATCAGCACCGTTTCACCGCCTTTGGTCTGGGCCTCCCCGGCCATATTCGCGCGCCACAACCCGTGAACCGGATAGGGTGACGCGACAAGACGCAGCGCCGGAGCAAGCGAAAAACGCAGATCGCCCAGGGCTTCGGGCGGAAATTGCGCCAGGGCATCAGCCGCAATCGGCGTGGCGTCCGGCGCGTGATAGGCGTGGCGCAGGGCCAGTTCCAGATGCGCCATGTCGGGCAGATACGGCAGGCTGGCGGCGGGGGCAAAGCCCGCCAGAAACGCGGGCATCTGTTCGCCATAAAACATCATCAACGGTGATGTGGGCGGGTGTGCGCGCAGGTAAACCCCTGCCATCGCACGAAAAAAGTCATCCCCCACCAGTTTTCGGATTACGGGGAACGCGGTTTCAAGCGCATCCGACAGGCTGACGGCCACGTTGTTGCGATAGACGTCAAACCGCTTGCCTGCCGCGCGCCCCTGCCCATCGGCCAGCCCGGCGGGCGTTGGCAGCGCGGGGTCAAGCACCGCGTGACGGAAATCGGACTGGCTGACGTTCATGCCAGCACCGACAGGGCCGCATCGGCGCGCTGTGCTTCGGCGGCCAGAACGGGCCAGTCGGGCACATCGGTGTCCCATTCAACAAGCAGCGGGCGGGGGCCGGATTTGGCCAATGTATAGTCCAGCAGCGCCCAGACCGGATCGACCACCTCGCGCCCGTGGCTGTCGATCAACAAAGGCGCGCCGTGTTCGTCCTCGTCCTCGTCATGGCCGCCAAGGTGGATTTCGCCGACCGCTGACAGGGGGTAGTCGTCGATATAGCCTTGCGGCGAATAGCCAAGGTTGGTCGCGGACACGAAGACGTTGTTCACATCCAGCAGCAACCCGCATCCGGTGCGGCGCACCACCTCGCGCAGGAAGTCGGTTTCTGTCATTTCGGATTCAGCAAAGGCGAGGTAGGACGACGGGTTTTCCAGCAGCATCTGCCGGCCCAGCAGGTCTTGCACCTGATTGATATGGGCGGCCACGCGGGCCACCGTTGATTCTGTGTAGGGCAGGGGCAGCAGATCGTTCAGGAAATGCGCGTCATGGGTGGACCACGCCAGATGTTCGGAAAAACTGGCCGGATCAAGCCAGTCGCAAAGGGTTTTCAAACGGGCAAGATGATCGGCGTCCAGCGGGCCTTCGCCGCCGATCGACAGCCCGACACCATGCACGGAAATGGGAAATTTTTCAGACAGGGCTCGCAGTTGCGCCAACGGGCGGCCACCACCACCCATGTAGTTCTCGGCGTGGATTTCCAGCCAGCCGACAGGTGCAGGATCGTCCATGATATCAGCGAAATGCTGCGGCTTGTAGCCAACGCCGGGCAGGGTGGGCAGCGTGTTTTGCGAGGCATCAAACATGGGAAATTCCTGTGTCGGTAAGGTGGGCCGTAACCCACCCTACCATATCAGCTTATGCGGGCAGGTCGCGATCAAGCGCTTCAAGCGAGCCGGAACGCGCGGGATCGTCGCCCATGGCTTCGATCATCGTATCTTCGCAGGTGCCGGCGGGGACCAGTGTCCAGGCGTTGCCCTGATAGTCGACGGTGGATGTGCCGGCGCATGTGGTGCCGGGGCCAGCTGCACAGTCGTTTTCGCCAGCCAGCGAAATACCATAGCACTTTTCTTCGTCAGCTGCGCTTGCGGTGGTGGCAAGACCGGCAACAGCCGTGGCAACAGAGGCAGCAATCGCGAGGGTTTTGTAGGTGTTGGACATGAGGTTTTCCTAAAGGTTGGTTTCGAACAGATGCCAGCGGGTGATCCGTTTGGCTGCCTGAACCGTAGATAGTTTTGGGAGTGCAGGGCTACTCACAGGGCCGTGCATCGCGCCCGCGTGACCGCATGTTATGGGTTTTGCAGGTGCAGAAATCCGGTAATCCCTTGAAACAAAAGACCCGCCCACATTTCTGCGGACGGGTCTGTTACAGTTTCCAGCGCTGGAATGTTACAAAAGGTCGGGCGGTGTGGCCTCGATTTTCAGCTGTGCGACGATTTCGTCCAGACTTGTAACATTTGACTGCTTCTCGCCAAGGCGGCGCACGGACACTGTGCGTTCCTCGACTTCGCGCTGACCGATGGCCAGAATGACCGGCACCTTGCCAAGGCTGTGTTCGCGGACCTTGTAGTTGATCTTTTCGTTGCGGGTATCGGCCTCGGCGCGCACACCTGCAGCCTGCAACGCCGCGACGATTTCGCGCGCATAATCGTCGGCATCCGATACGATTGTGGTCACGACAACCTGCCGTGGCGCAATCCAGAACGGTAGTTTGCCCGCGTGGCTTTCGATCAGGATTCCGATGAAACGCTCGAAACTGCCTAGTGTCGCACGGTGCAGCATGACGGGGCGATGTTTCGCACCATCTTCGCCGATGTAATTTGCATCAAGCCGTTCGGGCAGCACGAAATCCACCTGATGGGTGCCACACTGCCAGTCGCGGCCAATCGCATCCGTCAGCACGAACTCCAGCTTGGGGCCATAGAACGCGCCTTCGCCGGGGTTGAGTTCCGGCTCGATTCCGGCGGCACGGGTCGCATTCAACAGGGCGGTTTCGGCCTTGTCCCAAACGGCATCACTGCCGGACCGCTTTTCAGGCCGATCCGAGAACTTGACGCGGAATTTGTCAAAGCCAAGGTCGCGATACACCTGACTGAGGAAGTCGATATAGATCGCGGTTTCGCTTTCGATCTGGTCTTCGCGGCAGAAAATATGCCCGTCGTCCTGTGTGAACCCGCGCACGCGCATGATGCCGTGCAGCGCGCCCGAAGGTTCATAGCGGTTGCACGACCCGAACTCGGCCATGCGCAGCGGCAGGTCGCGATAGGATTTCAGACCTTGATTGAAGATCTGCACGTGGCAGGGGCAGTTCATCGGTTTGAGGGCGTTCACGGTCTTTTCGCGTGCGTGTTCCTCGTCCACTTCGACGATGAACATGTGCTCCTGATACTTTTCCCAGTGGCCGGATTGTTCCCACAAGCGGCGGTCGACAACCTGCGGTGTGTTGACCTCGACGTAGCCGTGTTTGCTTTGCATCCGGCGCATGTAGTCCTGCAAGGTCGTGTAGATGCGCCAGCCGTTCGGGTGCCAGAAAATCTGGCCCGGCGCTTCTTCCTGCATATGGAACAGGTCCATCTCGCGGCCCAGCTTGCGGTGGTCGCGCAGGGCGGCCTGTTCCAGCATGTGCAGATGCGCCTTGAGGCCTTCCTTGTTCAGGAACGCAACGCCATAAATCCGCTGCAACATCGCGCGGTCGCTGTCGCCGCGCCAATAGGCACCGGCGATGGACATCAACTTGAACGCATCCGCGGGCACCTGACCGGTGTTTTGCAAATGCGGGCCGCGGCACAGATCCTGCCAGTGGCCGTGCCAATACATCCGCAGCGGTTCATCGCCCGGAATGGCCGCGATCAGCTCGACCTTGTAGGGTTCGTTGTTCGCCTCGTAGAACTTGATCGCGCGGTCGCGGTCCCAGACTTCGGTGGTCACGGGATCGCGTTTGTTGATGATTTCCTTCATCTTTTTCTCGATCATGCCCAGATCTTCGGGCGTGAACGGGTCGGCGCGGTCAAAGTCGTAATACCAGCCGTTTTCGATCACGGGGCCGATGGTGACCTTGGTGTCGGGCCAGATTTCCTGCACGGCGCGCGCCATGATATGCGCAAGATCGTGGCGCACCAGTTCAAGGGCCGCCGTGTCGTCCTTCATGGTGTTGATGGCGATGCTGGCGTCCGCGTTGATGGGCCACTGCAAGTCCCAGTGCTGGCCGTTCACGGTGGCGCTGATCGCCTTTTTTCCAAGCGATGTGGCGATGGCATTGGCCACTTCGCCGGGCGTTACCCCTGCGTCGAAATCGCGGGAATTGCCATCGGGAAATGTAAGGGAAATCTGGCTCATGGGCCTGCTCCTCGTCGTTTTGGCGCCTACGGGACGCCCGGTTGCGGGTGATATGTGCGGGGGTTTTCGCCGATGGGATCGGGGGCGTCAAGGGCGTATGGAAACCGTATGGAAAGCGTATGGAAAGCGTATGGCTGCGATATGGCGAAATTCCCTGCCGCGCCGCCCTGTGCAAACAGGTCATCGGCAGTGATCGAACCGGATAAGCATGGCAGCACCCGAACACGCCCGCCTTCGCCTTCCTGTCCGATTCTGGATGTGCGTGCGCGCAAAGCTTGTCCGAGGATCGGATGGATCAGTTCCGGGCCGCGAGCTGATACCCCGGGGCGGCAACGGCCTGCACGGTCGTAATCGGCGCCGTGCCGATCCATGTCGTCCGCTCGATAACGAACAGCGCGCTACCAACGGATGTCGCGAGATGCTTCGCAGTTTCGCCGTCAGCGCTCATTGCTGAAAACCTGACTTCGATGCGGCTGTATGGTTTGTGACGGACAAGCCATTCATTTGCGCTTTCGCGTGTCAGATCAACGTCAAGGATTTCGGGCGACGACTTTGGGTTGATCCATCGGTCCTCGAAGATATAGGGCCGATTGTCGGCGAGGTGCAGTGCCGTCACATGCAGCATCTCGACAGTCTGATGAATTCCGAAGCGCGCCATGATTTCAATGGGCGTCTCTTCAAGTTCGCTGCTGATGAGGTGGTAATTGTACTTGGCACCGCGCTGCTCGACCTCGCGCCGGGTGATCGGAATGTCGAACGTGGCCCGTGTAACCGGGTCAGTTCGCACATGGGTGCCGCCCTTGCGCTTGCGTTCGACAATCCCGGCGAGCGCCAGATCCTGCATGGCGCGGTGCACGGTGGTGCGGGCGCAACCAAGCTCCTGTGCGATATCTTCGTCGCGCGGCAGCTTGTCTCCCGGTGCATAGGTCCGGTTCAGGATCCGCGCGCGGATCACGTCACGAACATCCGTCCATGCAATGCGCGACTCCACGTTCAAAAATCGGTCTCCAGTCGGGTCATTGTCTGCTTGTATCTATCAACTATCGCATCGCGCCGGAAATGGCGACCGCGCGCGACAACATGTCGGCCAGCGCTCCAGACATCCCGGATACAGGATTGGCCACCGCCGCCAAAGATCAGGCTGTCGAGAACCGCATCTCCCCGACGATTGCACAGCCATTCGTTGTCATCATCGAGCGCCATCAGGTCTGCCAGGGCACCGACCTCGATCCGGCCGCTGTCCCGGCCACCGGCGCGCGCGCCGCCTGTCGCGGCAGCGTCAAGCAATACGCGGCCGGTTGACCGGTTCTGCGTCGCCAAAGCCGCCCGCGACCTGTCCCGCAGGCGTTGGGAATACTCCAGCGTCTTCAATTCTTCGAACAACGCGATATGGATATTGGAATCGGACCCGAAACCGACCGTCCCCTTGGCTCCCAGATAGGTCGTGCCGTTGAAGATACCGTCACCGAGGCTCGATTCCGTGATGGGACAAAGGCCCGCCACGGCACCGGTCCTGGCAAGCGCCACCGTCTCGTCGTCTGTCATTTGTGTGCAATGGATCAAACACCAGCGGCCATCTACCGCGTGATTGTCAAGCAGCCATTCAGTGGGCCGCGCGCCAAGATGGGCAAGAACCTCGTCAACCTCGGCCACCTGTTCGGCAAGGTGCATGTGGATTGGTCCGGAAGCCGTCTGTTCAACGACAGTGCGCAGACCCAACGGATCAACGGCGCGCAGGGAATGTGGCGCCACGCCAATGACAGCGTCCGCGGGGCCGCGGGCAACGGCAGCCGCCGCGTCGGCATGCAGGCGCAAAAAGCGGTCGGGATCATTGCCAAACCGCCTCTGACCTCCATTGAGCGCGCGCCGGTCACACCCGCCAAACTGATAATGGACCGGCAACAGGGTCAGGCCGATGCCCGCGTGCGCGGCTGCCGCCACGATCCTTTCTGACATTTCCGCGAGGTTTTCATATGGTTCACCACCGACATCGTGGTGCAGGTAGTGGAATTCAGCGACAGCGCCATACCCCGCTTCAAGCATCTCCATAAAGACAAGCGCCGCGATCGCCTCGACATCTTCCGGCGTCAGCTGGTCAAGGAACTTGTACATCAGCCGCCGCCAGCTCCAGAAACTGTCGCGCGGGTCGGGGCCCTTGGCTTCGGTCAGGCCCGCCATCGCCCTTTGAAAAGCATGGCTATGCAGGTTCTGCGGCGCGGGTAGCAAGAGCGCCACCTGGTGGGTCGGCGATTGCGAGACGGGGCCGACGTGCGCGATTCGCCCGTTGGCGTCAATTTTCACTTCCACACAAGATTGCCACCCACTTGGTGTAAGCACCTGGTTTGCATGAATAACCTGCACGGCAACAACTCCATTGACTTTTTTATGTAGGAACATATTAATTTTAAATAGGTTATATTAAGAAAGCAAGCAATGGCACAGCGCTACGTCATATCCGGAGCAAAGGTCGCCACCCTGGCGGATGACGCCAATGGCTACGACCTGCGCGAAGGCGCCGCCATCGTGGTGCTTGGTGACAAGATCGCTTGGGTTGGTCCTGAATCCGATCTGCCGTCGGAGTATGCCGGGCTGGAGAGCCACGACCACGCTGGCCGCCTGATCACACCATCGCTGATCGATTGTCACACCCATATCGTCCACGGTGGCAACCGTGCGCAGGAATTCGCATTGCGCCTGACCGGTGCCAGTTACGAGGAGATCGCGCGCGCAGGGGGCGGGATCGTTTCGACCGTCGCCGCAACGCGCGGGGCGAGTGCCGACGAATTGCTTGCCAGCGCCCTGCCACGGGTAGATGCGCTGATCGCGCAAGGGGTCGGGACGGTGGAAATCAAGTCGGGCTATGGCCTCGATACCGAAACCGAGCTCAAGATGCTGCGCGTTGCCCGCACCCTTGGGCAAGCGCGCCCGATCCGGGTCATGACCAGCTTTCTTGGCGCCCATGCGGTTCCAGCGGGTGCAGAGGCCGACGCCTATATTGACGACGTGTGTTTGCCGACGCTGGAAGCGGCCCACGCCGAGGGCCTGGTTGATGCAGTTGACGGATTTTGCGAAGGTATCGCTTTTGACGCCGCTCAGATTGCCCGCGTGTTTGATAGGGCGCGCGCACTTGGTCTTCCGGTAAAGCTGCACGCCGAACAGTTGAGCCATATTGGCGGCACGGCACTGGCGGCTGAATACGGTGCTTTGTCGGCTGACCATGTGGAATACGCGACCGAGGCGGACGCGGCGGCGCTGGCCAAGGCCGGAACCGTCGCCGTGCTTTTGCCCGGTGCGTTTTATACGGTTCACGAAACCCAGGCACCGCCGGTTCAGGCGTTTCGTGATCATGGTGTGGCGATGGCCGTGGGGACCGACTGGAACCCCGGTTCTTCGCCGCTTGGGTCGCTCTTGCTGGCGATGAATATGGCCTGCACCCTATTTCGCATGACCCCGGCCGAGGCGTTGGCAGGCACCACGCGCAACGCTGCCCGTGCGTTGGGGCTGACAGACAGCGGCGTGATTGCTGCGGGGATGCGCGCGGATCTGGCGATCTGGGATGTGAGCGATCCGGCAGAGCTTTCTTACGGCATCGGGATCAACCCGTTGCATCATCGCATTTTTGAAGGAACCATATGACCCATACGATCACCCCCGCAGCCACCACGCTGGCGCAGCTTGAAGCGATCTGGCGGTCTGACGCGCCCGTCGCGTTGGACGCCGCTGCGCGCGCGGGCATTGATGCCTCGGCGCAGTTGATTGCGCAGGCCGCAAATGGCGGCGCGCCGGTTTACGGGGTCAACACGGGCTTTGGCAAACTGGCGTCGGTGCGGATTGCGCCACAGGATACCGAAACGCTGCAGCGCAACCTGATCCTGTCGCATTGTTGCGGGGTCGGGGAGCCATTGGAGCCGGACACGACGCGGTTGATGATGGCGCTCAAACTGTTGTCGCTGGGGCGCGGCGCATCCGGCGTGCGCTGGGAGGTCTGTGCGCTGATCGAAGGGATGCTGGCCCGTGGCGTGTTGCCGGTTATCCCTGTGCAGGGGTCGGTCGGGGCGTCCGGTGATCTGGCGCCTTTGGCCCATATGGCCGCCGCGATGATCGGGCAGGGCGAGGCGACATATCAGGGCCAGACGATGGCGGGTGGCGCAGCCTTGGCCAAGGCGGGGCTGGCGCCTGTGGTGCTGGGCCCCAAAGAGGGCCTTGCGCTGATCAACGGCACGCAATTTTCTACCGCCTGCGCGCTTGTCGGGTTGTTCGGTGCGTGGCGCGCGGCACGCGGGGCGGTCGTGACCTCGGCCTTGTCCACCGACGCGATCATGGGGTCGACCGCGCCGCTGAACCCCGCGATCCATTCCTTGCGCGGTCATCAAGGCCAGATCGACGTGGCCGATGCGATGAGCCTGCTTTTGGCGGGGAGTGAAATTCGCGAAAGCCACCGCGACGGCGATACCCGCGTGCAAGACCCCTATTGTATCCGCTGCCAACCGCAGGTGTCGGGAGCGGCGATTGATCTTCTGCGTTTTGCAGGCCGCACGCTCGAGACCGAAGCCAACGCGGTCACGGATAATCCGTTGGTGATTGTTGACACGGGCGAGATCCTGTCGGGCGGCAATTTCCACGCCGAACCCGTTGCCTTTGCCGCCGACCAGATCGCGCTTGCCGTGGCCGAGATCGGGGCGATTGCGCAGCGTCGCGTGGCGCTGATGGTCGATCCGACACTGTCGTTCGATTTGCCGCCTTTCCTCACGCCGGAACCGGGCCTGAATTCGGGTCTGATGATCGCCGAGGTCACAACGGCGGCCCTGATGAGCGAAAACAAACACCTCGCCAACCCGTGTTCTACCGACAGCACGCCGACCTCGGCCAATCAAGAGGACCATGTCAGCATGGCTGCGCATGGTGCGCGCCGCCTGGGCCGGATGACGGAAAACCTGTCGGTCATTTTGGGGGTCGAGGCGATGTGCGCGGCGCAGGGGATCGAACAGCGCGCGCCTTTGGTGACATCCGGACCTTTGCAATCTGCCATCGCCCGTCTGCGCGCCGTGGTTCCGCCCCTACAGCAGGATCGCTACCTCGCGCCCGACCTCAAATCGGCGGCGGCCTGTATCGCGGATGACAGCCTTGCGGATGCGAGCGGTCTGGAGATGAGCCTGTGAGCCTGATCGAGGTCAGCCGCGGCGACAGCCCCCTTGTGCTGGGCCTTCCCCATACGGGCACCGATATTCCGCCCGATTGCCTTGGCCGCCTGAACGACACAGGCCGCGCAATGGCCGACACAGATTGGCACATCCACGCGCTGTATGACGGGTTGGTGCCCGATGTCACCACCGTGCGCACCACCGTGCATCGCTACGTCATAGACGTGAACCGCGATCCATCGGGCGCAAGCCTTTATCCCGGGCAGAACACCACCGGGCTTTGCCCCGTTACCGATTTCGACGGGGTGGCGATTTACAACGACGGACAAGAGCCGGACGCCGCCGAGGTGGCGCATCGCTGCGCCGCCTATCATGCGCCTTATCACGCAGCGCTCGCCGCTGAACTGGAGCGCGTCAAAGCCATGCACGGGTTTGCTATCCTTTATGATTGCCACTCGATCCGCGCGCACATCCCGTTTCTTTTTGACGGCAGGCTGCCGGATTTCAACATCGGCACCAACGAAGGCACCACTTGCGCATCAGCGATCGAGGAAGAGGTGTTCGCCCTGTGCCAGTCTGCCAAGTCCTATTCCAGCGTGTTGAATGGCCGTTTCAAAGGCGGCTGGACCACGCGCCATTATGGCAAACCCGCTAACGGCCTGCACGCGATCCAGATGGAGTTGGCGCAGTCCACCTACATGCTGGAACACCCGCCCTGGACCTATCTGCCAGCGCGCGCTGATCAAACGCGTGCCCACCTGAAAACCATCCTCGAAACCCTGTCTGACTGGAGGCCATCATGAGCGATCCCCGCAAGAACACCCGCGACATCTATCCGCCCACGGGGGCCAAGTTGACCACCAAAAGCTGGATGACCGAAGCGCCCCTGAGGATGCTGATGAACAATCTGCACCCCGACGTGGCCGAAAACCCGCATGAGCTGGTCGTCTATGGTGGTATCGGGCGCGCGGCGCGCACATGGCAGGATTTCGACACAATCGTTGCCAGCCTCAGGGACCTTGAAGAGGATGAAACGCTGGTCGTGCAGTCGGGCAAACCGATTGCGATCGTCAAGACACATGCGGATGCCCCGCGCGTGCTGATCGCCAATTCCAACCTCGTGCCCCATTGGGCCACGTGGGATCACTTCAACGAACTCGATAAAAAGGGTCTGGCGATGTATGGCCAGATGACCGCTGGATCGTGGATTTATATCGGTAGCCAAGGGATCGTGCAGGGCACCTATGAGACCTTCGCCGAGGCGGGTCGCCAACACTACGATGGCGACCTGACGGGCAAGTGGATTTTGACGGGCGGCCTTGGCGGCATGGGCGGCGCGCAGCCGCTTGCGGCGGTGATGGCGGGGGCCTGCTGTCTGGCGGTGGAATGCAATCCCGACAGTATCGATTTCCGTCTGCGCACAAAATATGTCGACGAGAAAACCGACAGCTTGGATGAAGCCCTTGCGTTGATCGAAAAGTGGACGGCCGCGGGCGAGGCAAAGTCCGTGGCCCTGCTGGGCAATGCTGCCGATGTCTTCCCCGAACTCTACAAGCGTGGCGTGCGCCCCGATATGGTGACAGACCAGACCAGCGCCCATGATCCGCTGCACGGCTACCTGCCGCAAGGCTGGGGCATGGCCGAATGGAAAGCCAAGCAGGAAAGCGACCCCAAAGCGGTGGAAAAGGCTGCGCGGGCGTCGATGAAAACCCACGTGGCGGCCATGGTGGATTTCTGGAACGCAGGCGTGCCGACACTGGATTACGGCAACAACATCCGGCAGGTGGCGCTTGAGGAGGGGTTGGAGAATGCCTTTGCCTTCCCCGGTTTCGTGCCTGCCTATATCCGCCCGCTGTTTTGTCGCGGTATTGGCCCGTTCCGCTGGGCCGCGCTGTCAGGAGACCCCGAAGACATCTACAAGACCGACGCCAAGATGAAAGAGCTGTTCCCTGAAAACGAGCACTTGCACAACTGGCTCGACATGGCGCGCGACCGCATCGCGTTTCAGGGCCTGCCTGCGCGCATTTGCTGGATCGGCCTTGGCGACAGGCACCGTGCTGGGCTGGCTTTTAACGAAATGGTCGCCAGTGGCGAATTGAAAGCCCCCGTGGTGATCGGGCGCGACCACCTCGACAGTGGCTCGGTCGCTTCGCCCAATCGCGAAACTGAGGCGATGAAGGACGGATCGGACGCCGTTTCCGATTGGCCGCTTCTGAATGCGCTGGTCAACACGGCATCGGGTGCCACATGGGTCAGCCTGCACCACGGTGGCGGCGTCGGCATGGGCTTTAGCCAGCATTCGGGTGTGGTGATTTGTGCGGATGGCACGCCGGAGGCCGCCAAGCGGCTGGAACGTGTGCTGTGGAATGACCCTGCCAGTGGCGTCTGGCGCCATGCGGATGCCGGATACCAAGAGGCCATCGACTGCGCGCGCGAACACGGGCTGCGCCTGCCGCGCATCCTTGGCTGACACGCCCCGAACAAGGCCGCGCAAGACGGCCCCGACAAACCCAAACTTACCACCCAACCCACAAGGAGATGACAGATGGACAGACGTAAATTTCTAGCAGCAGGTGCCCTTGGCACCGCGGCGACAACGCTGGCGGCCCCCGCCATCGCGCAGGACGTGCGCAACTGGAAGCTGGTGTCGGCATGGCCCAAAAACCTGCCCGGACCGGGCGTCGCGGCGCAAACGCTGGCCGACCGGATCACGACGCTGTCGGGCGGGCGCATCAACGTCACGCTTTATGCGGCTGGTGAAATCGTGCCCGGCAATGGCGTGTTTGACGCGGTGTCCGAGGGCACAGCCGAACTTTACCACGCCGTTCCCGCCTATTGGGGCAGCAAATCCAAGGGCATCCTGCTGTTTGGATCGCAGCCTTTCGGCCTGCGCGCGGACGAGCAATTCGGCTGGATGTATCACGGCGGCGGTCAGGCGCTTTACGACGAGATGTATGGCCGTTTCGGCATCAAGCCGTTCCTGTGCGGCAACTCCGGCCCGCAGTGGGCGGGATGGTTCAAGAACGAGATCAATTCGGTCGAAGACCTCAAGGGTCTCAAGTTCCGCACCACAGGCATCGCGTCGCAAATGGCGGCGAAACTGGGCATGGCCGCCGAAGCCATGTCTGGCCCCGCCATGTTCCAGGCCCTGCAAACAGGTGCGCTGGACGCAGGCGAATTCATCGGGCCATGGACGGACAGCGCGCTGGGCTATTATCAGGTCGCACCGCACTACTACTGGCCTGGCGTGGGCGAGCCGTCCTCGGCGGAAGAATGCGGCGTCAATGCCGATGTCTTTGCCGAATTGCCTGATGATCTGAAAGAGGTCGTCACGCAGGCCTGCCACGGTCTCTATAATCCGGTCTGGACCGAATACATGACCAAGCACGCGCAATCGCTGCAAACGCTGGTCGCGGAACATGGCGTGCAGGTCCACAAACTGCCCGACGATGTAATCGCGGCCATGGGTGTCGCAGCGCAGGAGATCATGGAAGAATATCGCGGTGACGACGACGAACTGGTGGTGCGCATCACCGAGAGCTTCATCGCCTATCGTGATCTGGTGGGCGGTTACATGTCTTATGCGGACAATGGCCAGATGAACGCCCGCGCAGGCGTCTTCAGCTACTAGACCCAACGGGTGCGCGGCCACGGGGTCGCGCACCGCAGACATCAAAGGGGGCAGATTATGCGAGCGATGGCGAATGCAATCGACCAGATGAACCGTGCGGTGGCCAGCGCCATTCGATGGCTCGCGTTGATCATGGTCCTCGTTCAGTTCTGTATCGTCATCGGGCGCTATGTTTTCGGGTTCAATTCCATCGCGGCACAGGAAAGCGTTCTGTATATGCATGCGACCCTGTTTATGCTGGGCGCGGGGTTTACGCTGCTGGTCGACAAACACGTGCGGGTTGATGTGTTCTATGCCAAGGCCAGCGCCGCTGCCCAACGGCGCATCGACATCTTCGGCCATGTTTTCCTGCTGATCCCGTCGATGGTCGCGCTGCTTTCCTGGTCGTGGCCGTCGGTGCGCAATTCGTGGAAAATCCTTGAGGGCCCGATCTCGGTCGGCGGGATCGAGGCGGTGTTCCTGTTGAAATCCCTGATCCCTGCCTTTTGCATTCTGATCCTGCTTCAGTCGCTTTCGCTGCTGGTGCGCCTGCTTCTTGAAGGTGACAAGTCATGACCCAGTATCTTGATCTGATCATGTTCGCCGTCCTGATGGCAGCGATCCTGTCCGGCTTTCCGGTGTCCTTTTCGATTGCGGGCGTCGCCGTGGCCTTTGCCTATCTGGGCTGGATGCTGGGCGAAATGGACGTGTCGCTGCTGGGGGCTTTGGGGCAGCGTGCCTTCGGCCTGATTACCAATACGGTCCTGATCGCCATTCCTGTCTTCGTGCTGATGGGGGCGATCCTTGAGAAAAGCAAAATCGCAGAAGAACTGCTCGACACGATGGGCCGCAGCTTTGGCCAGTTGCGCGGCGGGCTTGGCATTTCGGTGGTGCTTGTGGGCGCGCTTCTGGCGGCCTCTACGGGTATTGTCGGGGCGACCGTGGTCGCCATGGGCATGATCGCCCTGCCCTCTATGCTACGTGCGGGTTACAACCCGGCTGTGGCCTCGGGGATTGTGTGCACGGCAGGGACATTGGGGCAGATCATTCCGCCCTCGACCCTGCTGATCATCCTCGCTGATGTGATGTCGAACGCCTATCAGCAGGCACAATACGAGCAGGGTAAATTCTCGGTCGAGGCTTTGTCCGTCGGTCAGTTCTTTGCCGCCGCGATCATTCCCGGCCTGCTGCTGGTCACGCTTTACCTGCTCTACATCCTGATCCGTGGGGCATTGCGCCCGCAGGACATGCCGCCTGCCGACATCGGCCTTGCAAAACCCGACCGGCGCGAGGTCATGGGGGCAATCGTGCCTCCCGTCCTGCTGATTTTCGCCGTGCTGGGCGCGATCCTTGGCGGTATCGCGACGCCGACCGAAGCGGCATCAGTCGGGGCGATTGGCGCCTTGCTGATGGCCGGGCGCAAGATCGGGATCAATCCGCGTCTGATCCTGATCGGGGCGGCCGCGCTGATCGTGCTGGGCTTGTTGGCCGGTGCCTATCCTGTCCGGCTTCAGCGCAGCGACAATGATATTTTCGACTGGGTAGTCGGAGGCTTCTATGCGCTTCTCGCGATTGTCGGGCTGGTTGCTGTGGGCCTCGCCCTGCGGGCATCCATCCGCGAAAAGATCATTCACGAGGCGCTGACATCGACGCTGACCATGACGGCGATGATCTTTGCCACGATCCTTGCGGCCGGGTTCTTTTCGCTGGTCTTTATCGGGCTTGGCGGCGAGGAGCGGGTCGCGCACCTGCTGGAAAACCTGCCAGGCGGGCCAACGGGCGCGCTGGTCTTTGTGATGATCTTCGTGTTCATCCTCGGGTTCTTCCTCGACTTCGTGGAAATCTCGGTGATTGTCCTGCCACTTGTGGCACCGTCGCTGATCCTGATGGGGCATGATCCGATCTGGCTGGGCGTCTTGCTGGCGATCAACCTGCAAACCAGTTTCCTGACGCCGCCCTTTGGTTTCTCGCTGTTTTATTTGCGCGCAGCAGCCCCGAAAGAAATCAGGACCGAACAGATCTATCGTGGCGTGGTGCCATTTATCGGATTGCAAGCGATCGGAATACTGTTTGTCTGGGCATTGCCGTTCCTCGCGACCTGGCTTCCCGCAACGCTTTTCTAGAAACTCTGCGGGGACGCGAAACATCATGGCCGCTATTTGCAAGTTCCAGCGGCATTGCAAATCAAATCTATATGCGCGTCAAACCAGGCCTGATCCAATGGTTTCCCTGACATGAGCTTTCGGAAGTATGGCACGGAAATTGCGATCTCGATCAGTTGTTCGACGGGCGCCTCGTCACTTATCTCTCCGCGCTCCAAAGCCAGATCAAAGGCCGACCGGACATTGGCGCGACGATCCCGGTTCCATTTCTCAAGCAACTCACGCGTTTGACCATCTATCGCTGCGGTGCCGATGACTTGCGGCGCGATCTTGCCCCACGGCGTATCGTTCAGCGCAGAGACGAGGGTTCCCAGTATCCACTCCAGGTCCGCCCGCAGCGGTCCGTCTGTCGGTTTCGGGCTTTTGCCGCTTTGGGTCGCACGCGCGAAGGCGGCATTCCTCAAATCATCCAGCTTGGGCCAATGGCGATAAAGCGTGCTGCGTGAAATGCCGGTTTCGCGATTGATTGCGCCATGGGTCACGGCAAGCACACCCTCGGTTTCCAACAGGTGCAATGCGGCCTCAAGTGCGCGCGTCTGCGTCGCGTCCAGGCGTGGGTCAGCTAACTTGTTCATCGGGTTTTCATATCACAAAGCAAAGTGGTTTGGAACAGTTTGCAGCGCTACAGTGCAAATTGTTGCATAGCGATACAAATTGTATTAAAAATGATTCCAGTTACAACAAATGCGTCAAAGCCTGCGCAAAAAACCCAAGATTGAGGGACTACAAACATGACCCAGCCTGTTCCAATCATTGCCGCGAAGTTCCCCGCCAAAGTCAGTTTGGAAGAAGGGAAAGATTACTTCTGGTGCCAATGTGGCCGATCCAAAAACCAGCCCTTCTGTGACGGGAGCCACGCAGGTAGTGGGATCGAACCGCTCAAATTCACGGCCGAAAAGAATGGGGATGCCGCGTTATGCCAGTGCAAGTCGACAGCGAACGGGCCGTTCTGCGACGGGTCGCATACGCGGTTGGGTGGCTTGGCTGTGGGCGATGCTTCCCCCGCGCCCAAATCCGATATTCCGCAAGCGACGCCGACGCCCGAAGAACCCACCGTTGCGCGCATTCATGCCTTGGCCAAGGACGGTCTAAGCAAGCTGGGGCATCACGGCGAAATGGGTGCGATGGGCGTGCCTCGCAAAGACCTGCCGCATTGGGATGACGTCCAGATCCTGCCAGCACAGATGGCGCGCAAGCCTTTGTTGGACGACGCAACCGTTGCCACATCGGTCACGATCGGGCCGCGTGCTGCCAAGCCTCTGCACCTCGAAATCCCGCTGTTCGTCTCGGACATGAGCTTTGGCGCACTGTCAGAGGAGGCAAAGACGGCCCTGTCGCGCGGGGCACAGATGGCGGGCACGGGGATTTGTTCGGGTGAGGGCGGCATGCTGCCCGAAGAACAGGCCGAAAACAGCCGCTATTTTTACGAACTCGCCTCGGCGCAGTTTGGCTGGGACATCGACCATGTGACCAAGGTGCAGGCTTTCCATTTCAAGGGCGGCCAGGGGGCCAAAACCGGCACGGGCGGCCATCTGCCCGGCAACAAGGTGCAAGGCAAGATTGCGGACGTGCGCGGGCTGAAACCCGGCCAATCCGCGATTTCGCCCGCGACTTTCCCAGATCTGCATACGCCCGCCGATTTCAAACGCATCGCTGATCAAGTGCGTGAAAGGTCGGGTGGCATCCCGATCGGGTTCAAGCTTTCTGCAAACCACATCGAGGACGATATCGACTTCGCACTGGAGGCATCGGCCGACTACATCATCCTCGATGGTCGTGGCGGCGGCACGGGGGCGGCCCCGCTGATCTTTCGCGATCATATCTCGGTCCCGACGATCCCGGCCTTGGCCCGTGCGCGCGCGCATCTTGATGCGAAAACCGGTCGCGAGGTCACGCTGGTCATCACCGGTGGTTTGCGCGTGGCAGAAGATTTCGCCAAGGCGATGGCCCTTGGGGCGGATGCGGTCGCGGTCAGCAATTCTGCCATGCAGGCGGTGGGGTGCATTGCCGCGCGCATGTGCAATTCCAACAACTGCCCTGTCGGCGTGGCGACGCAGAAACCCGAACTGCGCAAGCGATTGGACGTGCAGATCGGGGCGGAAAAACTCGCCCGATACTTCGGAGCCAGCGTGGAACTGATGCAGGTTCTGGCCCGCGCATGCGGCCACGATAACCTGTCCGGGTTCACCCAGCGCGACATCACCACATGGAAACGCGAGGTGGCTGATTTGAGCGGCATCCGGTTCGCCGGAGTGCGCTGACGCAGAGCCACTGTGCGCCGCGCGGCACTGGTGTGGGCGGATTGGCCGCCCCACCTTTGCCGTGAAAGGAGACGACCGATGCGCGATACACATACCATTCGTCAGGATGAAATGCCCGACGAGATGGGGTTTCTCTTGGAGCAATACCCCCGCGACAGCTGGGACGCTCATCCCGGCTTTCACGAAAAGACCAAGCACTGGCTGGGCGCGCATCAGATGTTCCGCCGCGTGGCGAAACGCGTCCGGCTGGATACAGAAGCGCTGTTGAAAAAAGACATGGCGCTTGAGGATTATGCGGATCGCCTGTCCTACTATGGCGGCAACTTGGTCGGGAACCTGCATGGCCATCACGGCTGGGAAGACCGCAGCTACTTTCCTGAATTGTCAGCCGCAGACCCGCGCTTTGATGCAGGGCTTGCGGTGCTGGAACAGGATCATACCGATCTGGACAAGGTGTTGGATGATTTCACCCGCACGGCCAACCGACTGATCAAACTCACCGCGCTGGACGCGGCGCAGGCTTATGACGAGTCGGGACAGGTGCATGAAACAAGCATGACGATTGAGGCGTTCCTGAAACGACACCTTAGCGACGAGGAAGATCTGGCGGTGCCAATCATCTTGCATCATCGGCTCAGAGGGTGAAGGTGACGAGATGACAGACAAATCGACCCAAGAAGACCAGACAGCCGCCAATCAGCGCCGTGCACGAGGCGAATTCGTGCGCGGCGTCAGCGGGTTCCGGCACGCGCTTGGCGACCCCGACTTTCGAGCAGCGCCGGGCCGCTATCATCTGTTCGTCGCGCTCAATTGTCCGTGGTGCCACCGGGTGACACTGGCGCGCAATGTATTGGGGTTGCAGGACAGTATCACCATGGACGTGGCCTTTCCGAACCGGACCGGAGACGACGATCCGGAGGGGCCGAACTTGTGGGAATTCGCACCAGACCGGATTGCGACGCTCACAGGTGCACCGCTGCCGGAATGCACCGTTGAGACGGGCACCGGCAAGGGATTGCGATTGGCCAAGGAGATTTACCGTGCGCAAGGATCCGAGGAGCAATCGGTCCCCATCCTCTACAACAAGATCGCAGGTCGCATCGTCAACAACGAAAGCGCCGAAATCATCCGCATGCTGGACGCGCACGCCCAAGCGCTGGGCAGCAATGTCGCAACGACGGATCGCGTGCACCTTTGTCCGGATGACGGGGTGCGCCGCGATATCCACGATCTCAACGACCTGATCTACACCACAATCAACAACGGTGCTTACAAGGCCGGGTTCTCGTCAGACCAGAAGGTCTATGCAGCCGCTTTTGATGCCTATTTTGAAACGCTTGCGGCGCTCGACATGCGTTTGTCAGACGGGCGACTGTTTCTGACAGGAGAGACGTTTACCGAAGCTGACTTGCGTCTGTTCCCCACGCTTTACCGTCACGATCCCGTTTACTATGTGCGGATGAAGTTGAATGGCGCAAGGATACTCGATTATCCACACGTGTGGCGCTGGCTGTGCCGGGTCTATGCCCTGCCGGGAATTGCAGACGCGGGTTCACTGGTGCATTGCCGCCAAGGATATTTTGGCCGCAGTTGGAATGGCGTGGTGCCCAGCGGCCCCCTCAAACCGATGACATACCCAGAGGCGTATCACCATCCCGAGCTTGCAGTGACCTAGCAAGATAGACCGGGCGGTCCTGAACTCGAAACGTCGTGCAAATGCGGCGATCAGATAATCAGGTGGTCTTGATCACTGACAGCGCGAGGGCGAGCGCGGCTCTGATCTGGGCAGGGCTTTCCTGTGTGGCCCGTTGCGTCAGCGCAAGCCCGATCTGCTCCATCAGATATCGCGCCACAAGGGGCGTGGTCTGATCACTGTCCCATGCTCCGGCCTGTTTCTGTTCCTCCAGATATGCCGCGAAAGCCTCAACCGCGGCGCGATCAATCTCATCCACACGTGCGCGTGTCTTCGGACCCAGCCTGTGTTTGCCCGCGCGCATCTTGTAAAACAGGCAGCCGGTCTCCATCCGCATGTCATCAACAGCAAAATCCATCAAGGCGTCCAATGTGGGCCTTAGCGACTGATTGCTTTGCAGGATCGCGAACAGATCACTCAGCACCTTTTGCGCATAGTGATCCAGCGCGGCCAATGTCAGCCCGTCCTCGTTGCCGAACGCGCGGTAAAGTGATGGCTTTGAAATGCCAGCCATCTGGCAGATGGCGTTGACGGATACATCGGCCGGATCGGTGCGCTGATACGCCGACACGGCCGTTTCCAAAACGGCATCTTCGCTCATCGTGCGAGGGCGACCGCGCACAGGTTTTTCTTCGTCACTCAAGTTTTTGTTACCACGTGGTATTTAATTATTGACGTCATGTCCAAAGTTTTCGTACCACTAGGTATCAAAACATGCAAGGTCCGCCGCACGGTTCAGAAATCACCGGTGCATGCATCAGACCACAAAGGAAGACACTGAATGTCCAATACTCTCATCTCGAATGTCGGGTTGTTGCTGTGCCTTGCCCCCGCCGCCGTTCACGCGGTCGAGGTTTCAAGGCCGCTCTGGGCACGTTGGGTGGTGAACTGGGTTCTACCATTCTTCGGCCCGGGGCTGCCACGTCCGTCCGTCGCGCTGACACACGAAGACCAAACCGCCATGCTTGACGCGGCTTTGGGCGCAATGCCCGAAACCAAAGGTCAGGCGGGTGCCGACTACGTCTTTTTGATGTTGTTTGAGCAACGACAAGGCGCACTGGCCTTCATCGCCGTGACCGTCGGTGTGTTCTACGGGCTGACGCTTCCCGTGGCAGATCGCCATGCTCTGCATCTTGTCTTTGGTGTCATGGCCGCACTTTTCACATTGGTAAACGCCAATCACGCGGGCCTCCCGTTTTTGGGCCATCACCCGAAGATTTCACGTAACGGACGCAACGTGGGGCTGGTTTTCGCACCCTTTTGGGCCGTGGCCACTGTCCTCAATTACCTCGCCTTCACCAGCGCGACTTAGCGCCTCACACCAAACCTCATAAGGATCATCTCAATGACACAGACCCTCAAGGCAATCGCACTCGCCACCGCTGTTCTTGCCGGCCCCGCAATGGCCGACGATATCGACACGGTGCGCGCCTTTTATTCCGATATCCTGAGCAATCCGGCAGAAACCACGTCGGAACGCTATTACGAGCTGTTCTCGCCCGATGTCGTGTCCATCCCCACGCCGCCCGGTGGCGAAGGTGCGCAAGGCATGCTCAACACCATCGGCTTTCTTGGGCAAGTCGTCCCCGACCTGACATGGGAGCCACAAGAAATTATCGCGACCGATGACAGCCGCTATATTGTTCGCGGCACTTTCTCGGGCACGCCGGTTGGCCCGTTCTTTGGCGTTGATCCTGCAACGGGCAAATCGTTCGAGGCGATGTCGATTGATATCGTCACCGTGGAGGACGGTCTGATTTCCCATGTCTATCACCTTGAGGACTGGACCGGCGCAATTGCGCAACTGACCGCTGACTAACGGCGCGCCAGATCGAGCGTCCAACAATCCAAGGGTCGCCACAGCCACGTGGCGGCCCAAAACGGCGCAAGATCGGCACCACCCCCGACTGCCGTCACAGCAGACCCAAAAACGCCTGCACCTTGATCGAGCGATGCAAATCCACATGCGTCACGACCCACACCGGAATTTGCCATGCGGGATCAGGCGTGCCGATGGAAATCAGATCAGGGTCAGCATCAGCGTCTGAGATCGGGGCAAAACCAATCCCGAAACCGTCGCGGCCGTTTACCTGTTTATCGCAGTTTCGATCGTGCCTTACTGGCAGGATCTGTCCGGCACGGAAATCCAGGATTGGTTCGCCGGGCCGTTTGCGCGATTTGCCTATATGATGGTCATCGTCCATTTGATGTCGATTGCGACGACAATTTGGGCCTTTGTGCTGCATCGCCGTGCGCCCTAACCGCTGGGGGCGCTGTGGCTGGTCGCCTTGATCACCTTGCTGATCTGTCAGGCGTTCAACTTCACGCTGTTTGGTGGCAGTTATAACCTCGCCCTGCAGTCTGGCACGCTTGACGCCGATGTCGCCCTTCAAACACTTGATGACTGGGACCTGTTTCATAAGATCAGAACGGCTTCGGTCTGTATCAGTGCGTTCATCATGGCGGTGATTTTTGTGAAATCGACACAAGCAGCCGCAGATCGCGCCGGCTAACCCTTCATTGGCGACCCCGTTTCTGGTCAGGTGTCCTTGCGCGCCAGTTTCACGTGCTTCAGCATCTCCTGCACCTTTTCGGTCCGGTGCAGATCGACATGCGTCACAAGCCAGAGCGGTACCGTCCAAGCCTTCTTGAAAGGAAAAGCACGATGGAGACCGGTCGCAGCCTCTGCCTCATGGTCAGCCAGGAAGCCCATGCCGATACCTGCCGAAATCGCCGAAAAGTTGACCTCCAAATTCTTGGATGACAGTGCAATCATATCCGGGTTTATGTGGTCTTTGATCCATGGCCCAAACGGCAGGCGGCTGTCATCGGTTGGTGGAACAACAAATTGATGGCCATCCAGATCGCCTTCGCCCTGAGGCAGGCCACGCCGACTGATATAGCTGCTGTGGGCGTAAAGGCTCAAGCCAACACGCCCGAAACTGCTGACGACATAGTCGGGATGGTCGGGCCTGGCCCCCGCGCGCACCGCAATATGTGCCTCGCCGTATTCAAGCCGGGCAAGGTCTTCGCTGGCATCAATATGGACCTGACATTCTGGGTTCGATGCTTTGAATTTTGCGATGGCCCCCATGAGCAAACCGGCAAAAGGGGCCAGGATCGTGAGTTTGATTTCACCGGTGATTGCGGCTTTCGCCCCTGCCGCGCGACCCGCCAGATCGTAGATCAATTCTTCGGTCTTCTGCGCGACCCGTAACACGTCCGCTCCAAGCTCGGTCAGCGCATAACCACGCGCATGACGGATAAAGACACGCCCGCCCAACTCGGCCTCAAGCAAGTCAATATGACGGTTCACGGTCGCGCGGTGAAAACCAAGCAGGTCAGCAGCCGCGCTGACGGTCCCCAATCTGGCAACATGATATGCGGTCCGAAGCTCTGCCCATTTGTCCATATCTCTAGTGCCTGTTTTGCGCGCATTAAGTGCGATCTGACGCGCATTGAGCGCGCACACGATACATAGCACATAACGGAGGTCCGAAAACCATAATTGCTGGAAAATACACATGACCTACATATCGCTCGGCCTTCGTATCCTACTGACCCTCGCATTTGTTGGTGCGGGTGGCGCCAAGATTGCAGGCGTCGAAATGATGGTCGTCACCTTTGAACAAATCGGATTTGGTCAAGCGTTTCGCTATTTCACAGGCGTCGTTGAGGTTATTGGCGCTGCCCTGCTTTGGTTGCCACGCCGCCAAGTGATTGGCGCGGCAATCTTGGGTGGCACGATGGTCGGCGCTGTCCTGACCCATTTGTTCATTCTTGGGCCATCTGCCTTTCCCGCCATCATCCTCGGCCTTCTGTGCGCAGCCGTTCTTTACATCCATCGCGCCCAAGTTCCCGAAGTTTTGGGCCACATAAACACAGATCAAGTCTGATCGGAGATACCCATGTCAACGCGCGCCAACATCGTCGTTTTTGCGGCCAGCAACAGCACAAAATCAATCAACAAACGCCTTGCTTTGCACGCAGCCAAGATCCTTCAGGATGAATTCAAGGCGCCAGTCGAAATTGAGGCTCTCGACCTTAACGATTATGACATGCCCGTTTACAGCCCCGAACGTGAGGGGCAGGGTATTCCCCGGCAGGCACAAGCCTTTTTCGACAAGCTGGGCGCGGCTGATGGCGTGATCATTTCCCTTGCCGAATACAATGGAAGTTACACCGCCGCCTTCAAAAATATCTTTGATTGGTGCAGCCGCATCAAGATGACGATTTTTCAAGATCGACCAGTGATGGTGATGGCAACGTCCAAAGGCGGACGAGGGGGCGCGAACGTTCTGGCGGCAGCGAAAGGCGGCTTTCCGCACTTTGGCGCGAACATAACGTCCAGCTTCGGCTTCGGCCCATTTGACGAACATTTCGATAGCGAAACAGACCGTTTGAAATCACCTGAATTGGCGTTGGAGTTGCGCGAAGCGATCCTTGCATTTCAAGACGCCATTCCCGCAAGCGCGTGAATTCCGGAAAGGAACATCCCCATGTCGCAATCTACTTCACACCTTCTATTGAAAATCGCTGCCGTTCTATGGACCATTTGGGGACTGGTTCATATGTTCGCTGGTATCATGACGATGAGCCAAGATGCAGCGGGTGCTGTCGCTGGAATTGCCGACGCCGTTGACCCGGCACGCATTGGTGCTGATTTTCACCCGGCAGTCGGCGCAGTTCTGAACCAACATGGATTCAACCTGCTTTGGATCGGCGCTTTCACTGTTGTTGGCAGTGTGTTCATCTGGCGCCATTCGGTGGTGGCCATTTTCATGACAGCGATTGTCGGCTGGGTCACTGATGTTGGCTATTTCATCTTTATGGACCTTGGGCGCTTTGTGCATTTTGTGCCCGGCACGGTGATGACAATCGTATCCTCCGCTGCGGTGCTGTTGAGCCTTTGGGCGCATTTTGCAGGGCTACGCGGGCAAAAAACGTCTTAGCACATAGCACCAACCAGCCCTTTGAACGGCGCGCGGACCTTTGACACATGGAACTTTAGGTCATTTTTATTGATGCTTTGATGGTTGCGGGACCACGCGGCTAAACCTCGACGGCGGTTTGTAAATGGCGGGCCTTTTGCAGTTCTTTAGCCCAGTCAGGCGGCAGCGAACACCGCGTAGGCCATGATCAACACGCAGATCCAGCCCAGCAGGAAAATGATCGGGCGCAGGGGCAGGCGGGCGATGCCGGAAATCATGCCGATGGCATGCACCACCCTGACCCAGAAGAACGCAATCGCTGCCCAATAGGTCAGCGCTGTGAACCCGTCGAGCCTGTCGATGATCAGCACCAGCACCGCAAAGGGGAAGGCCTGTTCCAGCAGGTTCAGATGGGCGCGAAAGGCGCGGTGCACCCAGGGGCGCAGCTTTGACAGATCGTGCGGGCGCCCGAACCCGTCAGTTGCACCGGGGTCACTGGACGATCCGACGATATAAGGAATCCAAAGTGATGCGGCCAAGATCATCAGGCAGGCAAGAATGCCCAGTTCGGTTGGGAAGGTATCCATGGGTATTCTCCTTACATGGCCGCTTTGAGGGCGGTGCCCGTTTCAAGATAGGATTTGAGGCTTGCCGCCAGACGCGCCCAGCCTTCGGCGAACCCTTCCTGACCCGGTGCCAGGTCGTAGTGTTCGATGGTCAGCTTGCAGGTCTCGCCCTGCGGTTCGATCAGATAGACCATATGCGACGCAGGCGCGTCCGGCCCCATGAACAGGGGTTCAAACGTCATGGCGATGCGCGATTTCGGGTCAAGCGCAGTCGTGACCTGCCGCAGCATCGCATCGCCATTGGGCAGGATAAACGCGGTCGCCTCGCCCACCGCCGGATTTCCCTGCACCACGTTGCAGGCAAAATGATAGCGCGCCATTTCGTCGGCTTCGGTCAGCGCGCTCCACAGCGCATCCTGCGTGCAGCGGATAAACGTCTGCATCATGAAATCGGGTTTTCCCATATTGGTCTCTCTTTCCAGTTTACTTTTCAAAGCGCTTAGCGCGCGGGCTTGGGGTTGCAGGAAGGGGGCGACCCAGCGGTCCATGACGTCCTGAAGGGGCAGCGCATTGAGGTAGGCATATTTGAACCGCCCCACATTGCGGGTGACGATCAGATTGGCGTCTTCCAGCACCCGCAGATGCTTCATCACGCCAAAGCGGGTCATGGTCAGGCCAGATTCGATTTCCGTCAGGTTTTGCCCGTCCTGTTTGCGCAGGGCGTCAAGGATCGCACGGCGGGTCGGGTCGTTGAGGGCTTTGAAAATCTTGTCCATGGCTCACAATAGGTGACTATATGGTCACATATCAAGCAGAACTTTGCCAACCACCCACGTGACCTTTGCGGCGGATTGCGATACTGTCGCCACGCAACGGCGCAACAGGTTGAATTTATGCAGTTTCTCGACACTCCCCAAGGGCGTCACATTGCCTATTACATCACAGAAGGCGCGGCCCCCACCGTGGTGTTTCTGGGTGGATTCATGTCCGATATGGCAGGAACAAAGGCTGTGTTTCTGGAAGACTGGGCGCGCAACACCGGCCGTGCATTTCTGCGATTCGACTATTCGGGTCACGGCCAGAGTAGCGGTAGTTTCACCGAGGGATGTATCGGTGACTGGTGCGCGGATGCCCGCGCCGTGCTGGCATTGATCGACGGGCCTGTCGTGCTTGTCGGGTCGTCCATGGGCGGCTGGATTTCCCTGCTTTTGGCGCGCGCGATGCCTGCCAAAGTTGCCGGGCTGGTCACGATCGCCGCTGCGCCCGATTTCACCGAGGACAGCATGTGGGCCGGATTTGACGCCGATCAACGCGCCGCGCTTGTGCATGACGGGAAAATTGCGCTGCCATCGGATTATGATGACCCCTACACCATCACCCGCCGCCTGATCGAGGACGGGCGCGACAATCTGGTGTTGCGCGCGCCCCTGAACCTGCCGTTTCCGGTGCGGTTCCTGCAAGGCACGGCCGATAGGGATGTGGAAATGTCGGTTGCCTTGCGATTGCTGGAACACGCCAAGGGGCCGGACATGCGCCTGACGCTGGTGGACGGGGCCGACCATAGGTTTTCCGACGAGACCTGCCTTGACCTGATCACCGCATCCGTGGCCGAGGTGATTGCGCGCGCCTGAGGGGCAGCTGCAAACGCGATATCGTGCCGGCGGCACAGGTGACGCAAGGTTTCGCTAGGGGGATTTGGGCCGCCATGCATAACCTTGGCCAAACGGGGGGAACGCATGGCACTTACATTATCGCAAAAGGCGGGCTGGGGGCTGGCCGACATGGGCATCGTCGTCTTTGTCGTGGTCAAGCAGTTGTTGGTTTTCGCATTTCTGACCAGCCAGTTAGGCGTGCCTGTGGGCCTCGCGGGTGCCGTGACCACGGCGGTGCTGATCTTTGACATCATCACCGATCCGCTGGTGGGTTATCTGTCGGACCATACCCAAAGCCGCTGGGGCCGCAGGTTCCCGTGGATGGCCCTGGGTGCGGTTGTCATGGCGGCGGGGATGATCGGCTTGTTTGCGGTGCCTGCGGGCATGGGCACTTCGGCAAATCTGGCATGGGTGGTCGGGTTCTTCGTGATGGCGACAATCGGGTTCACGATGGTCGCCGTGCCTTACGGTGCGATGGCGGGCGAGATTACCCAAGATCCGCGCGAAAGGTCGACGATGACGGCCTGGCGCATGGGATTTGCCAGTATTGGCATCCTGGTGGGCGGGGCATTGGTGCCCGGCCTTGCGGCGGGGCTGGGCCACGCCACGGCCGCGATTGTCGTATCGCCCCTGATCATTGGTGCGATCTGGCTGTCGATCTTTCTGACACGGCGCGCCCCGCGTATCGCGCAGGCCACCACGGTTGATCCGCGCGCGGTGATCACGCTGGTGCTTGGCAACCGTGCCTTTGTGGTGCTGACCGTGCTGTATGGCGTTATGACCATGGCGATTGCGCTGATCACGGCGGGGCTGCCCTTTGCCGCGCTTTATCTGATCATCGATTCCGGCGATACGCTGCTGTCAGGTGCTGCCACCGCCCTGACCACCCTCAGCCTGATGTTCGCCGCCTTTGTTCTGGGTGCGATCCTGTCCCAAGCGGTGTGGGTCGCCCTGTCGCGCGCGCTGGGAAAGATGGGTGCGCTGGTTCTGGGGTTAAGCCTTTATATTCTTTTGATGGTCGTGCTTTACTTTGAGCTGCCGTCGGTCAATGTCACTGTGATTGCAGGGCTTTTCGTGCTTGCGGGGATGGCCAACGGCGCATACCAGCAAATCCCCTTTGCGATGTATCCCGACCTGATGGATGTCACACGGACGCAAAGCGGCCAGGCGATCGAGGGGGCGTTCAGCGCGATCTGGCTGTTCGGTCAAAAGGTTGCCAACGCCATTGCGCCGCTGATCCTTGGTGCCATTCTGACGGCATTTGGCTGGGTGGAGACCACGCAGTCGATTGTCGTGCAACCGGACGCAGCACTGGGCGCGCTGCATGTGGCGATTACGCTGGTGCCAGCGGGCATCCTTGGGTTGGCAGTTGTCGGGCTGCTGGCGTTTTACCGCCCGCCTTTGGCGCACCAGCGCGGGCCGTGACGCAGATTTGGGTTGCGCCTGCCCTGCGGGAACAGGCATCAATCGCGTGTCGCGCCCCCGGACGGGGCGGCAGGGGATGGCATGAACGAACCACTGGTCTTACTTCCGGGCATGATGTGTGACGCACGCATTTTTGCACCGCAGATTTTTGCGCTTTCCACCGACATGGCTGTCATGGCCGCGCCGATCACGCGCGGTGAACGGATCGAGGAAATCGCCAGCCACATCCTGACGCTTGCCCCGTCGAAATTCGCACTGGCGGGTCTGTCGATGGGCGGGATCGTGGCGCTGGAAATCGTGCGCCGCGCGCCTGAACGGGTGACACGGCTGGCCTTGATGGATACCTCGCCCTTGGCGGAAACCCCGGCCGAGGCCGCCGCGCGCGAGGCGCAGATCGTGGGTGCGCGCGCAGGAAGGATGCTGGATGTGATCCGCAACGACATGCTGCCAAACGTCCTGCGCCCCGGACCGGAACGGGGTGATCAACAGGCGTTGATGCTGGACATGGCGGCAGACCTGGGCCCCGAGGTTTTCGTGCGCCAGACCCGCGCGCTGCAACGGCGGCGCGATCACCAGATGACCCTGCGAAAAATCCGCCAGCCTGCGCTGATCCTATGTGGCGCCGATGACAGGTTGACCCCACCCAAACGCCACGAATTCATGGCGCAACTGATTGAATTTGCACAGCTTCGTGTGATTGATGACGCGGGGCATTTGCCGGTCTTGGACCAACCCGCCGCCGTGACGGCCGCGATCCGCGACTGGATGAAACAGCCCTTGGTGCTGCGCTAGATACGGCGCGCGGCGGCCTCGGGCAGGCCAAGGGCCGCGCGGTCTTGGGGCGTCAGAACCGTGGGGCGCACCACAGGTTTCAGTGTATGCACGTCGAAAAAGGGCGTGTGTTTCCAGCGCCCCGTCAGGCGCGCGGCCAGGGTCCGGCACACCATCCGCCAGATCATCTTTGCCAGGCCTTTGTGGGCCTGTTTGCCATCGCCCTTGTCGATGAAACCATCGGCGATCACGGGCCCAAGCGGTGCCGTATCACGCGCGCGCGACACGTAAAGGCTGGCAAAGGGAAACTTTGGTGAACCCATGGTGTTGAACAGCGGCGCGCCACAGCATGTCGCATACCAGCGCAGCAGTGATCCCGCGCGCAGTGACAGCACGGCAAGGTTTTCAGCACCGCTGTCAAAACGCACGCGATCGGGTGTGGTTTGGAAATAGGAAACGCCATCGGGGCGCGGGTCCGGTTCGCCAAGGTGCATGACCGCCCCGCGGCAATCGTTGCAATGGCAGCGTGCGTGGGTGCCCGCCGATAGCGTGATCTGCGTCAATGCCCCTTTGACCTGTCCGCAGCGGCATGCGAAATCGACGTCCCGTGCCGCGCGGCCCATCAAAGGGCTACGTTCGAAAGACCCGCGTCTGGGGGGAGGTCCTTGTGTTTGGCGCGGCGCAGCTTGCGCGTTGGATCGCCGCTGTTTGCATCAATGAAATCAAGCACAAGCGGGCGAATGTTGTTGCGCCAGCTGCGCCCCGCGAAGATGCCATAGTGGCCCGCACCCGGTTCAAGGTGGGCCGCCTTTTTGTCGTCTGGCAGGCTTGTCAGCAGGTCCAGCGCCGCAAGGCATTGGCCGGGGGCGGAAATATCGTCTTCTTCGCCCTCGACGATCTTGACCGCCACGGTCGTGATCTTGCCGAAATCGACCTTTTTGCCATCAACCCAGAAATCATTGCGGGCAATGTCGCGCCCCTTGAAGATGCGTTCCACCGTCGAGAGGTAAAATTCCGCGGGCATATCCATGACGGCCAGATATTCGTCGTAAAACGTGTTGTGCCGGTCATGTTCGCCATCTTCGCCCTTGGCGATGCGCATGATCTGGTCCTGAAACGCCTTGGTGTGGGTTTCGCCGTTCATCGAGATGAACGAGGCAAGCTGCAACAGACCCGGATAAACCAGACGCCCCACGCCCGCGTATTTAAAGCCGACCCGCTGGATCATCGTCTGTTCCAGCTGGCCCATGGTCACGGAACGGCCAAAGTCGGTGACTTCGGTGTGGTTCGCCTCGGGGTCGACGGGGCCGCCAATCAGGGTCAGGGATGCGGGCTGTGCCTTGGGGTCTTCCGCGGCCAGATAGGCGGTGGCGGCAAGGGTCAGCGGCACCGGTTGGCAGACGGCGATGACGTGGATGTCACTGCCCAATGCCTTCATGAAATCAACAAGGTAAAGGGTATAGTCCTCGACATCGAACTTGCCCGCGCTGACGGGGATGTCACGGGCATTGTGCCAGTCGGTGATATAGACCTCGCAATCGACCAGCAGCGATTTCACGGTCTTGCGCAGCAGCGTGGCATAGTGGCCCGACATGGGCGCGACCAGCAGAACGCGGCGGTTGCGCGCCTTGCGGCCCGGCACCGCGAAATGGATCAGATCGCCAAAGGGGCGGCTGACCACGGTGTTGATGCTGACCAGATGGTCCTTGCCATCCTCGCAAGTAAAGGTGCTGATGCCCCAGTCGGGCTTGGCGACCATGCGGCTGAAGGATCGTTCCGTGACCTCGCCCCAGGCCTTGAGCATCTCCATGCCCGGATTGGGCCAGAGCGCAACGGCAGGGTAGGATGCAAATGCGCGGGCCGTTGCCCCCAACCATTGGTTGGTGTTGCGCATGCTTTCCATCATGTCATAGGTCATCATATACTTCACAAAGACACCTCCGGGTGTTTGGCGCAGCAGGGTAGTTTGGTCGCATTGACGTTTCGTAAACGCCAAGGCAGATGCTGCACCTGCAAAGTAGGGGTGAAATCGCGATATGACAACTGATGATTCAACCGACGACACTACATCTGGTGAAAGCCTTGCCAAGCTTGAGGCAAATCTGGCCAAGATCGAAGGGTTGACGCAACGTCTGGTCAACGCGCTGGCACACAAACGCAATGTTCCAAAGGATCTGCAGGGCCCCGATCAGGAACTTTATCTGAAGGCAGCCTCCACCTATTGGTCCGAAATGATGGCCAACCCCGCCAAGATGATCGAACATCAGGTCGGGTATTGGGGAAAAACGGTCAAACACTTCGTCGAGGCGCAACAGGAACTGGCCAAGGGCAATCTTGTCGCCCCGCCCGATGATACCCCCACCGACAAACGGTTCGCCAATCCGCTGTGGCAAACCCACCCCTATTTCAACTTTGTGAAACAGCAATACATGATGAATGCCAAGGCAGTGCATGATGCAGTTGCCGAAGTGGACGGGCTGGATGACAAAGACCGCAAGCGGCTGGAATTTTTCAGCAACCAGATTGTCGACATGTTCAGTCCGACGAATTTTCTGGCCACAAACCCCGATGCCCTGACCCGCGCCGTCGAAACCGAAGGCCAAAGCCTGCTGGACGGGCTGGAGCATCTGGTGGCCGATCTGGAAGCCTCGGGCGGGGAATTGCAGGTCACGCTGGCGGATAAATCCGCTTTCAAAATCGGTGAAAACATCGCAACCACCCCCGGTGACGTGGTGTTTCGCAATCACATGTTCGAGCTGATCCAGTATCGCCCGACCACGGAAAAGGTGTTCGAGACCCCGCTGATCCTGTTTCCGCCCTGGATCAACAAGTTTTATATCCTTGATCTGAAAGAACAAAACAGCCTGATCAAATGGATCACCGATCAGGGCTACACGCTGTTTGTCGTGTCCTGGGTCAACCCCGATGCCAGTTATCGCGACACCGACATGACGGACTATGTGCAGGACGGGTATCTGGCGGCGTTTGCGCAGGTGAAATCCATTTGCGACGTCAAAAAGGTCAACGCCGTGGGGTATTGCATCGCTGGCACGACCCTGTCGCTGACGCTGGCGCTGATGAAGGCGCGCAAGGACAAATCGGTCAATTCCGCGACCTTTTTCACGACCCTTACGGATTTTTCCGATCAGGGCGAGGTGGGCGTGTTCCTGAACGACGATTTTGTCGACGGGATCGAGGAGGAAGTGCAGAAATCGGGCATTCTGGAAAGCTTTTACATGTCGCGCACCTTTTCCTATCTGCGCAGCAATGACCTGATCTATGGGCCCGCGATCAAAAGCTACATGATGGGGCAGGCACCGCCTGCGTTCGATCTGCTTTACTGGAATGGCGATGGCACCAACCTGCCGGGCAAGATGGCGGTGGACTATCTGCGCGGCCTTTGCCAAAGCGACACGTTTGCCAACGGGACGGGTTTTGCCATAGCAGGGCAAAAACTGCACCTGAAAGACGTTGATGTGCCGCTGTGCGCCATTGCCTGCGAAACCGATCACATCGCCGCGTGGAAAAGCAGCTATCGCGGCGTGCAAAAGATGGGCGCCAAGGACAAGACGTTTATCCTGTCCGGGTCGGGCCACATCGCCGGGATCGTGAACCCGCCCAGCAAGGTCAAATACGGCTATTCCCTGAACGATGACCTGACATTGTCGCCCGAAGACTGGCAGACTGCCGCAGTGCAGCATGACGGATCGTGGTGGCCCGAATGGGAAGGCTGGCTGCGCAAGAAATCCGGCAAGCAAGTGCCTGCCCGCACCCCCGGCGATTCGACACATCCGGTGTTGTGTGCGGCACCGGGAACCTATGTTTCGGCCGCACCCGCCAAGTGACGCAGGGTTAAGTGCTTGATTTTGCAAGCGCAGAAAAAATCTTATGCTGCGGTGCAGAAAAAACTTGAAATGCCGCGCTGCAGCATGCATATTGTGGTTAGAAATTCACAGCGGCACTGCCGCGACCGACCCTGAAAGGTTCTGACCAATGGCTAACACACAAGACTTCACCGCCGTCATGAAAGACATGATGGGCGCATTCCCCGTCGACACCAAAGCAATGGAAGAGCAGTTCAAGACTTCCACAACCTTGGCTGAAAAAATGTCCGCCGTCACCATCGACGCCGCTGGCAAATCCACCGAACTGTCCGCAAAGTGGGCACAGGACACACTGGGCAAGCTGCAGAAGCTGACCGCTGCCAAGGCCGAGCCTGCCGACTATGCAAAATCCGTCACCGATTTCGCATCCGCGTCTGCCGAAGCTGCTGCTGAAAACATGGCCGCTTTCGCTGAAATCGCGAAAAAAGTGCAGACCGAAACACTGGAACTGCTGATGGCCGCTGGCAAGGACATGTCCGAGGACATGACAACTGCCGCCAAGAAGGCAACCGCCGACGTGACTGCTGCTGCGAAGAAGGCAACAGCGAAGTAAGACAAGGGAATTCTGACGGTCTTTCCTCCCTGAGACCGGACGACACCCGAGGGCGAGCCTGCATTGCGCAGCTCGCCCTTTCTTTTTGTGCAAAGGCGGCATAGGCTTCTCTGCACTGCAACATATCCGGGGAGGATACCGTGGCCGAGTCGAACAAACCGCTGTTGATCAAGCGCTACGCGAGCCGCAGGCTCTATAACACCGAAACCAGCGACTATGTGACGCTTGAGGATATCGCAGGCTTTATCCGCGAAGGCCGCGAGGTGCAGATCGTCGATCTGAAATCCGGCGACGACCTGACCCGCCAATACCTGTTGCAAATCATTGCCGAACACGAAAGCCGCGGCGAAAGCGTGCTGCCCGTGGACGTGCTGACCGATCTGGTGCGCAGCTATACGACGCAGGCCACATCCGTGGTGCCGCAGTTTCTGGCGATGAGTTTCGACATGTTGCGCGACGGGCAATCCAAGATGGCTGAAAGTGTCGGTTCAATGAACCCCTTGGCCAATATGCCCGGCTTTGAAGCAATGCAGGCGCAGCAACAGGCGTTTTTCAAGGCGATGACCGGCGGGATGATGGGCGGCACGACCCCAAAGGCCGACCCGCAGCCCGAACCCGAAACAGATGACCTTGATGATATCAAGGCCGAGTTGGCCGCATTGCAGGCGAAACTGTCCAAACTGGGCAAATAGGGCGGGCCATGGTGGCATCGACGGGCCGGATTACCCTGTGGGGCGTCGAGGTGTTCGTCGCCACCGCCGAAGAGGCCAGCATCAGCGCTGCCGCGCGCCGTCTGGGCACCTCGGCCGCGACCGTCAGCCAGCAGTTGACCAACCTTGAGGGCGCGATTGGCACATCGCTGCTGAACCGCTCGGAACGCCCCGTGACCCTGACACCGGCGGGCGAAATGTTCCTGCGCCGCGCCAACACCATCCTGAACGAGGCCGATCAGGCCCGCGCCGAACTGGCCATGGCCGATCTGTCACGACTCACCCGGTTCCGCCTTGGCATGATCGAGGATTTCGATGCCGATGTGACACCGCGCCTGCTGTCGGACATGGCTGACACCCTGAAAAACTGCCAGTTCTTGCTGGAAACCGGCGCATCGCACCGGTTGTTTGATCTGCTGGAAACCCGTGCACTGGATGTGGTTGTCGCCACCGATATGGGGGCTGCAGCCCCGTGGATGGAGGTGCATCCGCTGGTGCAGGAACCCTTTGTCGTGGCTGTGCCCAAGGGCAGTGTGACGGGGGATGCGGCCCGCACCCTGCGCCGGATGCCGCTGATCCAATACACCACCCGCCATCACATGGGCCGGATGATCGCTGCCCATCTGGCGCGCCAGAACCTGACAGTGTCGCACAAGTTTGAACTGGACAGCTATCACGCGATCATGGCGATGGTGGCTGCCGGTGCGGGGTGGACGATCCTGACGCCGCTGGGCTGGCTGCGCGCGCAACGTTTCCGCGATCAGGTCGACGTGATCGCGCTGCCATTTGCCCCGCTGACACGGGTGATTTCGCTGACCGCGCGCCGTGATGTGCTGGGTGATATGCCCGCGGGCATCGCCGCACAACTGCGCCCGCTGTTGCAGGGGATGATCGTTGATCCCGCCCGCGCGCAATTGCCATGGCTGGGTGGTGATCTGGCGGTGCTGGGGGGCTAGCCCCCCGTCCTGGCGGACTCCCCCCAGAGGTATTTTTGAACAAAAGAAGGGGTCTTAGGTGCCGAACGCGCGGGGGCTGCCCATGACCGCGGTCGCTGAATCTGTCAGGGCCGTGGCGATATAGCTGCATTCATCAAGCGAAAGGCGGGCGGGCAGGCGCACATCGCAGGCCTTCATCAGCATCGCGCGGGTTTTGGGCAGATCGGGTGTTTCGATGAATTGCCAGTTCCAGAAGGCCCGCGCGTTGTCGCTGGATTGCCCGAATACCTGCACCTTGACACCGCGCGCGGCGGCGGCGGCGGCAAAGGCCTGCGTTTCGTCCGGTGTCAGATCGACAAGGT
This sequence comes from Octadecabacter sp. R77987, assembly GCF_042466115.1. Taxonomy (NCBI): domain Bacteria; kingdom Pseudomonadati; phylum Pseudomonadota; class Alphaproteobacteria; order Rhodobacterales; family Roseobacteraceae; genus Octadecabacter; species Octadecabacter sp. R77987. Next base: position 3,013,783 of record NZ_JAXHBQ010000001.1, read on the forward strand.
TGAACTGGATGCTGTCAGGCGCGCGGCGTTCGGGTGCGAGGGCGGGTGGAACATGCAGATAGGGCGAGGCGTTGAGCCGGGCCGCAACATGGTCATGATTGCGCAACCCGTCACGCACGCGGCGGGGGAGTTCACCCAGCTGCGGGCGGATCACGGCTGCCGACAGATTGCCAAGCCGTTGATTATAAAGCGGGAGTTTGTTTTGCCAGCGCGCAAAGGCATCCTGCAGCACGGGGTGCTTTTGCCAGTTGTGTTCGTAGGCACCCGACATGATGACCGCGCGCGCGATCAGGTCGGGATCGTCGCTGACCATGATCCCGCCTTCGCCCGCGTTCAGCAGTTTGTAGGATTGAAAGCTGAAACAGCCGATCGCCCCGATCGTGCCGATATTGCGCCCGTGCCAGGTTGTGCCGATGGAATGGGCGGCGTCCTCGATCACCGGAATTTGCGCTGCGTCACACAGTGCCATGATCGCATCCATGTCCGATGTATGCCCGCGCATATGGCTGATGATCACGGCCTGCACTTCGGGCAGTTTGGCGGCGAAATCATCCATGTCGATGCGGTAGTTATCGCCGCATTCGGCCAGAACGGGGATGCAATCGGCGTGAACCACGGCCGATGGCACCGCGCCGAAGGTAAAGGCGGGGATCATGACGCGGGCATCGCGGGGCAGGCCAAGCGCCTTGAGGGACAGGAACAGGGCCGCCGAACATGACGACACGGCCAGTGCGAACCTTGCCCCCAGCATCTGCGCGAATTCCTGTTCCAGCAGGGTTACGGGTGCGTTCGCAGCGGCGGTGTAGCGGAACAGATCACCGGAATTGAGCAGGTCCTGCACGGCCACAAGCGCGGCGGCGGGGATTGGCTCGGCATCGTAAACATTGGGGGCTTGCGTCATGTTTTCGGCTTTCCTGAAACGGGACTTTGGATTTTCCTAACATTAAGGAGGTGACAAATCCATGACAATCCCCGCGCGGATCGCCCGAAAGCCGTTTATTGCCTAATATCCCAGTCTGTCGCGCAACCCGAACCACGCAAGCGCCGCACCCAGCATCGGGGTGCGCAGCAGCGGCCCCCCGGGAAAGCGCGGAGTTGGCAAGGTCGTCAGCGTGTCAAAGCGCCCCGCTTGCCCTGCCACGGCCTCGGCCATGATCCGCCCCGCAAGGCCCGACAGCGCCACGCCATGCCCCGAAAAGCCGCCCGCCGCGACCATGTTTGGCCCAAGGCGCAACAGGCAGGGCAGGCGGGTCGTCGTGATCCCGAGGGTGCCGCCCCATGCATGATCAATCGCCACGCCGCGCAATTGCGGAAACATCTGCTCCATCCGTCCGCGCAGCAGTCCGGCGATGTCGCGCGGAAACCCAAGAGAGGCATTTGCGCGCCCGCCAAACAACAGGCGGCCATCGCCGGAGAGGCGGAAATAGTTCACCACATGCTTGCTGTCAGCCACGGCAATATCGCGCGCCAACACATCACGCGCGCGATCACCAAGGGGGGCCGTGGCGATCATGAAGCTGTTGATCGGCAGAACGCGGGCGGCGTATTTGCCAAACAGATGCGGCAGATAGCCGTTGCCGGCGATGATCACGTGATCGGCGCGCACACGGCCTTGCCCGGTGCGCACCACGGCGGGTTGTCCGGCCTCCACGTCGTGCACTTCGCTGCGTTCATGGATCACAGCGCCTGCATTTTCTGCCGCATGGGCAAGGGCAAGGGCATAGCGCAGGGGCTGCACATGGCCCGCGCCGGTATCCACCAACCCGCCCTGATAAAGCGGTGATTTTACAATGGCTTGAAAGCTGTCGCGGGTGTGTTTTTCAATGGCATCATAGCCGTATTCAAGGCGCAGGAAATTTGCCTCGTCATGCAGGGCGCGGACCTCGGGGGCGGAATAGGCCCCATCGGCCACACCGGATTTGAAAGCTGCGTCTGGCGCATGGGTGGCGCAGAAATCGCGCACCATTGCTTTGCCTTCCTCGGCGAAGTCCCACATGGCGCGGGCGTTTTCGCGCCCCAGTCGCTGGGCGATCCAGCGCGGGCTTTTGTTGAAGCCGGAACAGACCTGCCCACCGTTGCGCCCCGATGCCCCGAAACCCGCACGGTGGGCCTCGAGGACAATCACCTTGAGCCCTTTTTCAGCCAGCGTCTTGGCCGCCCAAAGCCCCGTATAGCCCGCCCCGATCACGCAGACATCGGCGCGTTGCTGCCCGCGCAGACCGGGCCGTTCTGGGCCAAGATCGACGCCTGTCGCATAGGCGCTGGCCGGGTAGGTGGCGGGGCGGTCATTGCGGTAAAGGGCGTTGGACATCAGGGTGCCTCGCGCAGATCGTAATACTGCAAGGTATAGGCTTCGGGCCGGGTGGTGGCGATCTGGGTCGCGTCTGTTACCCCGCCCTTCACGACGATCCGGTAGCATTCGTCACAGTCACTGCCCAGTTGTGCGGCGACAAAGGCTGTGAAGGCCGCGTCGGCATCCACCTGAATGCGGGTCAGTTCGGTGATCCGGTCAAGAACCGTATCGGCCAGGGTGTCGGCACCGTCGATCTGCACCTGCATCTGGTGATACTGCATGTCGGTAAAGGGGATGGGGGCACCGTTGCGCAGGATCGGCGCGGAATTGTCGATATCGCCAATCACTGCAGGGCCGGCAGGCGAGATATCGACGGATGACACTGCCGCCCCGTCGGGCAGGGTGTCTTGCACGGCCTGCATGACCATGGCGCTGTGCGTGTCGCGATCAAAAAAGGCCGTGGCAGGGGCGATCATTGTCGGCAAATCAAGCGTCAGTTCCGGCACCTGACGTGGCACAGGCAGGCCACCCAGAGGGCGCAGATCGAGAAAGCCGAAATTCGGATCCTCGGACACGGCCAGGATCGCGGCGAGGTAATCATCATAGCTGTCATATTGCGCGACCTGCGGGATCGCGCTGACGACGCTGCCGGTGTCGATACCCGTCAGGGTGCACGGGGTCGCACAACCATATCCGGCGATGAACAGATCGTCACGATAAAGCGAGATGACCGGCGCGGCATCGGGCTGCGCCAGCATTTCACGACTCAGTTGGGTGACATCCGTGCCAACCAGCGCGGCATTGTCTTGCGCGGCAATTACGGCATTGTCGCGCAGCACCACAGGCGCGCCATCCCCGTCATGGATCATCAGGGCGAGCGTGCCTGTCGCAAGGTCGTGATCGCGCAGGACGAAAACCGGATCGGGTGCGGCAGGCGCGGCAGGTTGCTCGACCACCACATCGGGTTGCGCGGGTTCCATTGGTTCCCGGATGCCAAACAGCATCCAGAACACCAGAACCAGAACCGCCAGCGGCGCGATAAAGAGCAGAAGTTTGCGTATCATCCTAGACGTTTAGCAACAAATGCTCGCGCTCCCAAGGGCTGATCACTTGCAGGAATTCGGTATATTCGGCCCGTTTCACGATCGAATAGACGCGGGCAAATTCCGGCCCCAGAACGCTGTGCAATTCAGTGGCTTCGTCAAACAGATCAAGGGCTTCGAACAGGCTTTGCGGGATGTCGTCTTCGGCGTCATAAGCATCCCCGCGGAACCGTTTATCGGGGCGGGTTTCGTTCATCAGACCCAGATACCCGCAGGCCAGCGAGGCGGCGATGCAAAGGTAGGGGTTGCAATCCATCCCGGCGAGCCGGTTTTCAATGCGCCGCGCTTCGGGTGATGACACAGGAATACGGATGCCCGTTGTGCGGTTATCACGGCCCCATTCAAGGTTGATGGGCGCCGCATGGTCGCGCACATAGCGCCGGTAGCTGTTCACATAGGGCGCGATCACGGCGATGGCGGCGGGCATATGTTCCTGCAAACCGCCGATAAAGTTGAAGAACGCGTCGGTTTCCCCGCCCTGTGGGCCGGTAAAGATGTTCTTGCCGGTTTCCGTGTCCACGACCGAATGGTGGATGTGCATGGCACTGCCTGGCTCGCCCTCGATCGGTTTGGCCATGAAGGTGGCGAAACAGTCGTGTTTCAGCGCCGCTTCGCGGATCAGGCGTTTGAAATAGAACACTTCATCGGCCAGTTTCACCGGATCGCCGTGCAGCAGGTTGATCTCAAGCTGGCCAGCGCCGCCTTCCTGGGTGATGCCGTCAATTTCAAAGCCCTGAATTTCGGCGTATTCATAAATGTCGTCGATCACGGGGCCGTAGTCATCGACCGCGCTCATGGAATAAGCCTGACGCCCAGCTGCCGGACGCCCCGTGCGGCCCATCATCGGTGCAATCGGTTTGGCCGGATCAATATTGCGCGCGACCAGAAAGAACTCCATTTCCGGCGCAACCACAGGCGTCCAGCCCTGTTTGTTGTAAAGGTCGACAACCCGTTTGAGCACATTGCGCGGGGCAAACTCGACGGGCTTGCCCTTTTGATCAAATGCGTCATGGATCACCTGCAAGGTGCCATCCTCGGCCCAAGGCGCGGCGGTGGCGGTGGACAGGTCGGGGCGCAGGTTCATATCGGGTTCAACGAACCCTTCCGGGCCTGCGGCTTCGCCCCAATCACCGGTGATGGTTTGGAAAAAGATTGAATTGGGCAGGTGGAAATGCGCCTGCTTTTCCCATTTGGCGGCCGGCACGGCCTTGCCGCGTGCGATGCCGGGCAGATCGGCGATCACGCATTCGACCTCGTCCAGGCGGTTGTTTTCAAGGTAGGTCTGCGTTGCCGCAGGTATCTTTTTGATCCAGTCTTTCATGACACGTCTCTTGTTTTGAAAAAGCGGGCGATCTTGTCGGCCAGCAATTGATTGTCCACCGGTTGATCCAGCGTCGATGACGCCGCAGTCAGCAACGGGTCGGGCACCACGCCCTTGCCGCGGGTTTTGATCAAACCGTCGATGAAGGATGCGCCAAATTCCGGATGGGCCTGCACAGTAAAGGCGCGGTTGCCATAGGTGACGGCGGCGTTGGCGCAAAAGGGGTTGGCGGCCACGGGCGTTGCCCCTTCGGGCAGGGCCGTGACTTGATCCTGATGCCAGGCGTTCAGCGCAACCGTGTCACCGCCCCAGTCATAGGTCTGGCGTCCCACGGCCCAGCCTTTGTCGAACTTTTCGACCCGCCCCCCCAACGCCTGCGCGATGATCTGGTGGCCGAAACAGACGCCAACCATGGGCATGCCATTGGCGTAAATCTCGCGGATCAGGGTTTCCAGCGGTGGAATGAAGGGGTGATCTTCGTAGGCGCCGTGCTTGCTGCCCGTGATCAGCCAGCCATCGGCATCGGTCATGGCAGACGGAAATTCCATGTCCACGACACTGTAGATTTCAAAGTCAAAGCCATGCCCCGCCAGCAGCTTTTCAAACAGCGAACCATAGTCGCCAAGGGTCGGGCGCAACTCGTCCGGTGAGTGGCCTGTTTGCAGAATACCGATTTTCATGATGCACCAGAGTTTGACTGCGCTGACGCTAGTCCGAGAATTTGATCAAATCAAGCCCCGCTAGCGGATGATCTGTGGCCGGATTTTCAGTTTGGCCCGCCGATCAGATGGTAAATGGCGGTTCAGATAGCGGTTCACAAGGCCGAAACAGCCGATGATCGCCAGCGACAGCAAGATGAAATACCCCGCCAGAATCGGGTAGGGCACAAAGGGGTTGAACGTCTTGTCGGCAAAATAGTTGGCGTAATACAGCGCGTCCCCGCGTTGCTGCCACGCCGGAAAGCCGGTGAAATAGACAAGCGTGGTGGCGTGGAACAGAAAAATCGCTTCGTTCGTGTAGGCGGGCCAAGCCAGGCGTAGCATTGTTGGCCAAATCACCCGGCGAAACCGCGCCCAGCCCGACAACCCATAGGCATCTGCCGCCTCCACATCGCCCTTGGGGATGGACCGCAGCGCGCCATAGAAAATCTCGCCCGTGTAGGCGGCGGTGTTCAGGAATAACACGATCAGCGCCCCCAGCCACGCCGAGGTGAAAGCATCAAACATCGGGTTCACGCTTTTGAGCGAGAGGAACAGAAAGTAGGCAAAGAAGAACTGGATAAACAGCGGCGAGCCGCGAAAGATAAAGATGAACCATTCCGAGGGCTTGCGCAGCCAGACATGGCGCGAGCCTTTGCCAAGGGCGACGACTGTGGCCAGAAAGAACCCGAACAACAGGGCGAAAATGCCGAAATAGATGTTCCAGATCATCCCCGAGCCGATCAGCGTGAACTGCTGGCAGAGCGTGAAATCAGAGCGCGGCAACAGGCGTTCACCGATGCCGATCGCGCGCAAGCCGTAGTCCATGATGGTCTGAACGCAGCTCATGCGATGCCCTTTCGCTGGGCTTCGCCGCCGGTTGTGGCCTGCCCATGGGTTAGCCGAACCATCAGCCGTTCGAGCACGACCTCGGACAGTTTGGTGAACAGCAGGTAGAACACCAGAAGGGCGGCGAAATACCAGATGCGCCAATCGCCATGGGGGTAATTGGTAAACTGCGGTGTCTTGGTTCCGCCCAGTTCGCGGGCCCAATAGACGATGTCCTCGACGCCCAGCAGGAACAGCAGCGGTGTCGCCTTGATCAGCACCATCCAGAGGTTGCTAAGGCCGGGCAGGGCATAGACCCACATCTGCGGCACAAGGATGCGCCAGAACGTCTGGCGGTGCGACATGCCATAGGCCTCGCCGGTTTCCATCTGCCCGCGTGGCACGGCGCGCATAGCCCCGAACAAAACGTTGGCGGCAAAGGCCCCGAACACGATGGCGAAGGTCAGCACCGCAAGGAAAAAGCCATAGGTTTCATGGACCCATTGCGCGCTGGTGCCCAGCGGCAGTTTTGCCTCTTGGCAGACGATGAAATCATTGCCCTGACGAATGGCATCGGGCCAGTCTGGGCATTTCACGCGGTGGCGGACGTATTCAAACATCTGGTCCAGCGCGATGACGAAAAACAGAAAGAACGCGATGTCGGGCACGCCGCGCACCACCGCTGTATAGGTCTTGCCGATCCAGCGCAGGGGCGCGATCCGGCTACGGGCGGCAGATGCGCCCATGAACCCAAAGGCAAGTGCTGTCGGGGCGGTGATCGCCAACAACAGCAACACCGTCCCAAAGGACGCATAAAAGGCCAGGTGTTTGCCTGTGGTCAGGTAGCAGGAAAGCCACGCAAGACCACTTAACTGGCTGGGATCGGCGCAAGATTCGAAAATGGGGATACCCGTTCCTTGGTGTGGCAGGGGCAGCGCTGGCCGCCCCCGCCGGTTGTCAGCTTAGAATGTGCTGGCCACTTCCCATTTGGTGATCAGTTCGTTCAACGAACCGTCTTCCTTCATGGAAGTGATCGCCGCATCGAACTTGTCGCGCAGTTCGGTGTCGCTTTCGCGGATACCCATGCCGACGCCGCCGCCGATCATGACTTCCTGTTCCAGCATCACCAGATCGGCCGAGCCTTCCATCGCGCCCACAAGGAACGATTTGTCGGCAAAGACCGCATCAGCTTCGCCGTTGCGCACGGCCGCGATGGTTTCTTCGGGTGTTGCGAATTCAACCAGCGTCCAGCCCTGTTCGGCGATATAGCCCGCCTGAATGGTGCCGGTCTGGGCGGCGACAACGCCGCTGGCAGGGTCCACGTCAGCCGACAGCGCCAGATAGGATGTCGGATCTGGTGGCGTGTATTCCTGCGTGAAATCAATCACTTCGTCGCGTTCATCGGTGATCGACATACCGGCGATGATCACGTTGTAGTTGCCCGAAACCAGGTTGGGGATAATGCTGTCCCACTCGTTCGTGACCCACTCGCAGGTCAGTTCGGCGCGCGCGCACAGCTCGTCACCCAGCTCGCGCTCGAAGCCGTCAACTTCGCCGGCATCATTGAGGAAGTTCCACGGAGGGTAGGCGCCTTCGGTGCCCATGCGCACAACGCTGTGGCTTTCGGCAAATGCCATGCCAGCCGTAAAGGCAAGCGCGGCGGTGGAAAGGATCAGTTTTTTCATTTTCAATCTCCCGTTGATGAACTGATTGGTGGTTCAGGTGTCGTCGCGGGCTGGAAACCAGACCGCTGCGATGTCGTTGATTGTGCCGTCGCTCAGCATGCCCGTCAGGATCAGATCGACCCTTGCGCGCAGGGCATCGTCGTCGGGGCGAAAGGCGATTGCCGTTGGATCGACCGGCACGTCGATGGTGCTGACGATGCGCAGGTCGGGATAGGTGGTCAGCAACATGCGTTCCATATAGGCGGGGCTGCCGCAGGCAAGCGCGACTGCGCCGCTGCGCACCGCATCAAGCGCGGCCTGTCCGGTGTTGACCAACATGACGTCATAGCCCGATTCCGTCAGGTGTTCCGCGTAGACCGTCGCAGACTGCACGGCGATCCGCGCGGTGGACGGGTCAATATCGCGGGTCAGCCCGACAAGCGCCGAGGAATCGCCGGTTCCCCCCAGATAGCCTTGGGAAAAATCGACCCGTTCGGCACGTGACGCACTGGCGGCCATGCCGCCGATGATCATGTCGTAATCGCCGTCGATCAGCCCGTCGATGATCCCGTCCCATTGCACGGAAACCCATTCGCATTCGGTGTTCAGACGGGCGCAAATCTCATCGCCCATATCCTTGTCGAACCCCATCAGATTGCCCGACGAATCCGACATGATGTAGGGGGCAAACCCCGCCTCGGTGCCGATGCGCAAAGGGTCGGCGGCGGCCGGTGTGGCCAGCAATATCAGGGCAAGCGCGCGGATCATGCAGCACTTCCTGCCGACAGGAACCCCTGCAGGCGTTCGGTTTGCGGGTTGCCGAAAACAGCGTCTGGCGGGCCTTCTTCTTCGATCTTGCCCATGTGCAGAAACACCACGTGGTCGCTGACATCCGCTGCCAGACGCATATCGTGTGTCACGATGATCATGGTGCGCCCTTCGGCGGCCAGGTCCTTGATCACCTTGATGACTTCCTGCTCCAGTTCGGGGTCCAGCGCGCTGGTCGGTTCATCGAACAACAGCGCCTTTGGCTCCATGCATAGCGCACGCGCAATCGCGGCGCGCTGTTGCTGCCCGCCCGACAGCATCGCCGGATAGGCATCGCATTTGTCGCCGATCCCCACCTTGTCGAGATAGCCGCGCGCGGCCTTTTCCACTTCGGCAGGGTCACGTTTCAGGACAGTGACCGGCGCTTCCATCACGTTTTCAAGGATCGTCATATGCGCCCACAGGTTAAACTGCTGGAACACCATCGACAGGTTCGTGCGGATACGGATCATCTGCGCACGATCACCGGGGTGGCGGCCAAGGCCGTGACCCTTCCAGTGGACAGGCTCGCCACAAAAGATCACATCGCCCTGCTGGCTGTCCTCAAGCAGGTTGGCACAGCGCAGCAACGTCGATTTGCCCGAACCGGATGACCCGATCAGGCTGACGACATGGCCCGCAGGGGCGGAAATATCCACACCCTTGAGCACTTCAAGCGCGCCGTAAGATTTGTGTAGATCGCGAATTTCGATCACGGGGGTATTTTCGGTCATGGGTCGGCAGACATCCCTGTTTGACGTGGGATTAGGGCGCATTTTCAATCTGATTGCAACGACTCGCTGGTCTGTGACCCTACGTTAACGGCAAATCGTCAGCGACAGGGGGCGGAAGCGGCAGATCGTAGGCCGATTCATGCAATTGGACGATGTCGCGCAGCCCAAGCACATCGCCGTGCGGTTGAGGCAGGGCGTCTATCGCGGCTTGAATGGCTGCAAAAACGGGCGCCGGATCGTTGGCGCGCGCGGTGATAAATGTCAGGGCAGGCGATGGGTCGGTATGGCCAACGACGCGCAGGCCCGCCATCTGCGGCTCCCAGCGCTGCAGGTTGCGCCAGGTCACGCCGTCAAGCGCCGCCAGATCGGCGTCACCGGCCAGAACGGCGCGCGCACTGGCCAGATGCGCCCCGGTTTCGCGGTGGGGGGCAAAGGTAAACCCGCGCGCCTGCGCCCAAAGCTGTGGCGCGCCCCAACCCGATTGCGACAGGGGATCATTATAGGCAAAGCGGTAGGCACGCGCAGCGTCAGGGGTTTGCGCCGGATCATCGGCGCGCACCAGAAAAACGCTGTGATAGTAACCGCTTGCGACCCCGCCCAACCCGTAGTCCGCGGCACCGAGCAGCGTCACGCGGCCGCGAAACTGCGCGCGGTAGGGCAGGTTGCAGATCATCCCGAGGGTCAGATCGGGGCGCTGCCAACTGGCGATATGGCAGATGTCATGATCAAGGGCATCGGGCGCGCGATGGCCGTGATCGCGCAGATGATCGCGCACCAAGCCCCAAAACGCATCATGTGCTGCGCGGTTTTCAGGGCGCGCATACATCGGCAGGCTTGCGATCACGCGCGGCGCGCCTCGACCTCTTGGCGTAACGCGCCACTTTCCTGATCGGTCACGCCCAGCATCGGGGCGACCATGCGCAACAGGCTGTCTTCTTCGGGGCGGCGCACCCCATCGGCCAGCACGATTTCCCAAAAGGCGGAAATCACCGCGGCGCGGTCCTCGTAGGGCACCACATCCTTGATGACGCGGGTAAAGCGCACGGTGTCGGGCGCGTCATGTTCGATGTGTTCGCACTGCGCACGCAGCTTGGCCGCAGCAACCACGTCCAGTTCATAGCGTTTTGCCAAAATCCGGTCGATCCGGGCGATTTCCTCGGCGCGATAGGCACCATCGGCCTTGGCGATACGCACCAGCATGGCCCCGATCGCAAGGCGGGCATCCGCATCGTCAACGGGGGTTTCCGCGGGGCCGGTCAGGCGTTTGAAGAAATCTGCGAACATGCGTGACCTTCCTATACCAGTCGCGAGGTTTCAACTGCCGCGCGCACAAAATCGGCAAACAGCGGGTGCGGCGCAAAGGGTTTGGATTTCAGTTCGGGGTGGAATTGCACGCCGATGAACCAGGGATGGTCCTGCCATTCCACGATTTCAGGCAGGCGGCCATCGGGGGACATGCCGGAAAATGTAAGGCCGCATTTTTCCAGCGGTTCGCGGTATTTCGTATCAACTTCATAACGGTGACGGTGGCGTTCCTCGATCGCGGTGCCGCCATAGACGTCGGCCACCTTGGACCCGTCTTTCAGGGTCGCATCATAGGCGCCCAGACGCATGGTGCCGCCCTTGTCGTCGCCCGCTTTGCGGCGCACGGTATGGTTGCCCTGCACCCATTCTTTCAGGTGGTAAACCACGGGTTCAAAACGCTTTTTACCCGCTTCGTGGTCAAATTCCTCGGACCCTGCGGTGGTTATCCCAGCGACATTTCGCGCAGCTTCGATCACAGCCAATTGCATCCCCAGACAAATGCCCAGATAGGGGATCTTCTTTTCGCGGGCGAATTGTGCCGCCTTGATCTTGCCCTCGGTGCCGCGTTCTCCAAACCCGCCGGGCACAAGGATCGCGTGCAATCCGGCAAGGGCTGGGGCGGCATCCGCGCTGTCGAATGTTTCGGCGTCCACCCATTTCACGTTCACCTTGACGCGATTGGCCATGCCGCCGTGGGTCAGCGCCTCTTTGATGGATTTATAGGCATCCTCAAGCTGCACATACTTGCCGACGATGGCGATGTTCACCTCACCATCGGTGTTGTGAATGCGGTCGGCGACATCCTCCCAGACGCTCAGGTCAGGTTTGGGCGCGGGGCTGATGTTGAAGGCATCCAGTACCGCCTGATCCAGGCCCTGTTCGTGATAGGCGAGCGGGGCTTCATAGATGGATTTCAGATCATAGGCGGCGATCACCGCATCGGTGCGCACGTTGCAAAACAGCCCGATCTTGGCGCGTTCCTTGTCGGGGATGGGGTGTTCGGACCGGCAGACCAGAACATCGGGCGCGATGCCGATGGAGCGCAATTCCTTGACGCTGTGCTGGGTCGGTTTGGTTTTCAACTCGCCGCTGGCGGCCAGATAGGGCAGCAACGTCAGGTGCATGAAAATGCACTGGCCGCGTGGTTTGTCCTGGGAAAACTGGCGGATCGCCTCGAAAAAGGGCAGGGCCTCGATATCGCCGACGGTGCCGCCGATTTCACACAGCATGAAATCAACCTCGTCCTCGCCGATGCTGATGAAATCTTTGATTTCGTCGGTCACATGCGGGATCACCTGAATGGTTTTGCCCAGATAATCGCCGCGCCGTTCCTTTTCCAGCACGGTGGAATAGACACGCCCAGACGAAATGGAATCCGTATTGCGCGCGGCCACGCCGGTGAAACGTTCATAGTGGCCAAGGTCCAGATCGGTTTCCGCGCCATCGTCTGTCACGAACACTTCACCATGTTCAAAGGGCGACATCGTGCCCGGATCGACGTTCAGATAGGGATCAAGCTTGCGCAGGCGCACCGAAAAACCGCGCGCCTGCAACAGCGAGCCCAAAGCGGCCGAAGCCAGCCCCTTGCCAAGCGAGGATACAACGCCACCAGTGATAAAAATGAATCGCGCCATTGGCCGCAAGCCCCCGTGAAGTGCGCCCGCAAATCGGGCAAATTATTTGGAAAAGCGACCCTTCAGAATCGCATCATCACGGGATTTAATTATATCCGCAAATCGCTGTGTAACGCAACCAGCGACCCAAGATCATGTTGGCAAAGCCCGCGCCATGCCAACCCCTTGTGGTCAAACGAACACTTAGTTGGCGTCAGGCACCAAGGGCTGACCCGGATCGGAAGGCGGCAAGAGGTCAGCACCCGGCACCAGCCCTTCGGGCGCCGTTTCTTCGATTGCGGCGGGTTCACCACCGTCCACGACCGACCCGCCAGCGGAATCGCGCGCGGCGATAATCGTCAACGCGACCGATGTGCAGATGAACGCAATCGCAAGGATCCATGTAACCTTGCCCATGGCTGTCGCGGCCGACCGGCCCGTCATTGCGCCGCCGCCACCGCCACCAATGCCAAGCCCGCCACCTTCGGAGCGCTGCAACAGCACCACGCCGATCAGCGTCAACGCGAGGATCAGATGAACGACAAGAACGACATTTTCCATGGGTGCGGCCTTACTGGATTGGAACGGGTGGTATCTAGAAGCGAACGACGCATCCCGCAACCCCCAAGATCACTCATCCACGTCATCCATGTCGGCCTGACCTGACAGGCGGCGGCGCACGTGGCTCCACGACAGGCCCACGCCAAGGACCAGCGACATGGCGGTCAGGCCGATCCATGTGTTCGCGGTCGGGTTTTCAAACGACATCCAGCCCATGTCATAGGCGACCCACAGCAGCGCCGCGACCATCGCCAGCACCAGAAACATTCCGAATGCCCCGATACTGCGCAGGGTCGCGCGCAAGTAAATGATGTAGCCGACCAACAGCACCAGCGCGAACAGCACCGTGACCGACAGCTGCGTCTGGTAGTTTGCACTGGCCCAGCGCACGAAATTCCACTGGGTCGGATTATAGCTTGCGGCCAGAAGAACAAAGGCAAACAGCCACCGCATCACAAATCCCATTCCGTTTCCTTTCGCGCGTTTTGCCCAATTTGGCCAAGCATCGCTGCGCTGTCCAGTCGCGGCGCGCAGTTTGCGGTTTCGCACCCGCGCGCGCGGCGATATACGGACGCGGGTTTGACCGGATAGGAATCGTTGAACATGGCGAATGTGGTGGTTGTCGGCGCACAATGGGGCGATGAGGGCAAAGGCAAGATCGTGGACTGGCTGTCCGAACGCGCCGATGTGATCGCGCGCTTTCAGGGCGGGCATAATGCGGGCCACACGCTGGTGATTGATGGCAAGGTTTATAAGCTGCACGCGCTGCCATCCGGTGTGGTGCGCGGCGGCAAACTGTCGGTGATTGGCAACGGTGTTGTGCTTGACCCTTGGCACCTGCTCGACGAGATCGACACGATCCGCAGTCAAGGCGTTGAAATTTCGCCCGAAAACCTGATGATCGCTGAAAATACGCCGCTGATCCTGCCGTTTCACGGGGAATTGGACCGCGCACGCGAAAACCAGAATTCGGTTGCCAAGATCGGCACCACAGGGCGCGGGATCGGCCCCGCCTATGAAGACAAAGTCGGGCGCCGCGTGATCCGTGTGGCCGATCTGGCGGATGATGCGACGCTGGTTTTGCGGGTTGAACGCGCGCTTGTGCATCACAATGCCTTGCGCAAGGGGCTGGGTCTGACCGAGATTGACGGCGATGCCCTGATCGCAAAACTGCGCGAGATCGCCCCGAAAATCCTACCCTTTGCCGCCCCTGTCTGGAAAGTGCTGGCTGAAAAACGCAAAGCCGGCAAACGCATCCTGTTCGAGGGGGCGCAGGGCGCGTTGCTGGATATTGATTTTGGCACCTATCCGTTTGTGACCTCGTCCAATGTGATTGCCGGGCAGGCCGCCACCGGTGTCGGCCTTGGCCCCACGGCGATTGATTACGTTCTTGGGATCGTCAAAGCCTATACGACCCGCGTTGGCGAAGGCCCGTTCCCGACGGAACTGGACGATGCCGATGGCCAGCGGCTGGGTGAACGCGGCCACGAATTTGGCACGACCACGGGGCGCAAGCGCCGCTGCGGCTGGTTTGATGCAGCCCTGCTGCGCCAGACCTGCGCTACATCGGGGATCACTGGCATTTGCCTCACCAAACTTGACGTGCTCGACGGGTTCGAGACACTGAAAATCTGCGTGGGCTATGATCTGGATGGAAAACAGCTTGATTATCTGCCCACGGCTGCGGATCAGCAGGCCCGTTGCAAGCCGATTTACGAAGAAATGCCGGGCTGGTCGGAAAGCACCGAAGGTGCCCGCAGCTGGGCCGACCTGCCTGCCAATGCGATCAAATACGTCAAGCGGATCGAAGAACTGATTGATTGCCCCGCGGCACTGGTGTCCACCTCGCCCGAGCGCGAGGACACGATCCTTGTCACCGATCCGTTTGCCGACTGATGGCCCAAAATAGTAGACTGTCGCACAAAGCCAGAAAGCGCTGGGCGCTGGCGATCCTTTTGATCGGGCTGCCAGCCTACATCGTGATTTGCGTCAGCATCATCAACTGGCTTTACCCCGACCCGACGGCGCGTGTACCAATCTGGGCGGAACTGGGCATCTACATCGGGCTGGGTGTGCTTTGGGTGTTCCCGCTGAAGTTTGTGTTCAAAGGGATCGGGCAGAACGACCCGGACGCATGAGCCGCAAGGGCGTGCAGGCCGACCCTGACTTAGACGCCGCCACGTTGCGCAGGGCTAATTTGCACGGCAGCCTTTGGATGATTGCCGCGATGGCGCTGTTCGCTGCCGAGGACGCCTTTATCAAAGTCGCCGCCAAATCAATCCCTGTCGGGCAAATCCTGATCATTTTCGGGCTTGGCGGGGCGCTGGTCTTTGCGGGGGTAGCGCTGGTTCACAAAGAGCCTTTGTTCAACGCAAACGTTGTATCCCGCCCGATGCGCATTCGCGCAGTTTTCGAAATCACGGGCCGCTTGTTTTATGTTTTGGCAATTGCCGCGATTCCACTGTCGGCTGTCACCGTCATTTTGCAGGCAACGCCGATTGTCGTGGTGACAGGGGCCGCCCTGATCTTTGGCGAAAGGGTCGGCTGGCGGCGCTGGTTGGCCATTTTCACCGGCTTGGCAGGCGTGATCGTGATTATCCAACCGGGAACCGAGAGTTTTTCGGCGCTGTCACTTTTGGCGGTGATCGGAATGATCGGTTTTGCAGGGCGTGACCTTGCCAGCCGCGCAGCCCCGCGCGCACTTAGCACCACACTCCTCGGGCTTTATGGGTTCTTGTCCATCGTGGTCGCGGGAATGCTGTATTCACTTTGGCAAATGGCCCCGATCGTATGGCCGAGCGCGCCCGTGTGCCTTGCCCTTCTCGGGACGATTGTCGCAGGCGTCGTGGCCTATTCCTGTCTGATGAAAGCCATGCGCACTGGCGAAGTTTCGGCTGTGACGCCGTTTCGATATACGCGCATCCTGTTCGGGATCGGATTGGGTGTGGCACTGTTTGGCGAAACGCTGAGCGGCGCAATGATCGCGGGGTCGTGCCTGATCGTCCTATCGGGCCTGTTCATTTTGCGGCGCGGTCAGCAGGTGAAACGCTCTACCAACGTCCCCCGTTGAACGCGGGCACACGCTGCCAATCTGTCACAGCTGCGACCGGTTGAATGCACACGGATGCTTCATAGCTAAAGCGTAACCGAACACGAAATATGAAAGGACAAAGCATGACCGATACAACTGACTACGGCGCGAACCCTTATGTCGTGGATATCGAGAAGGACACGCTTGAAAACCCGAATTTCCGCACAACCCGCTGGACGGGCAAGAATATCCAGCTGACGCTGATGTCGATTTCGGTGGGGGGCGATATCGGCATGGAAGTGCATGAAACACATGATCAATTCCTGCGCCTTGAGCAGGGTAAGGGCCGCGTGCAGATGGGCCCAAGCGAAACCGATCTGAATTTCGAACGCGAGGTGAGTGCTGATTTCGCTGTCTTTGTGCCTGCCGGAATGTGGCACAACATCACCAATACCGGCGATGAACCGATCAAGCTTTATGCGATCTATGGCCCGCCCGATCATCTGCATGGAACGGTTCATGCGACGCAAGAAGATGCCAAGAACGACCCAAACGAGCACTGAACGCACATGCCACCCCGCACGGGGATAAACGACAAAAAGGCGGGGAGATTATCCCCGCCTTTTCAAATTTTTGGTACGCTGCGATTACCCGGCGGCGCTGCGCCGTTCAGGGTGAAAGCGCGTCTGGTCGGACACCTGGAACCGGCCATTGCTGATCTTGTTGATCCGCCCTTCGCGCAGCAGGGTTCCGAAAGAACGCAAGCCGTCTTCACGGTTGAATTCCTCGGGGTCCAGTGCGCGCACTTTCTTCATGATCTGCGGGCGCGAGAATTCCTCGGCCCCTTCCACGAAGGCGGTGTAGGCTGCGGCGGCTTCCAGCAGGTCAGGCAGCGCAGTTGCTCCCATGTTTTCCGCAAATTCGGCAAATGAATCTGCATCAGAAGGGGCTGTTGCCACGGCTGTGGCCACACGGCGCGGACGCACCGGCGTCACCGGACCATCGCTGGCGGGCTTGGGCGCGTCGACACGCTGCGAGGCGACCAGTTTCAGCGGTGCCGGACGGGGCCGTTCGGTTTGCGCTTCGCCGCGTGTTGCACGGCGCGGGCGCACGACCTGTTGCAGGTCTTCGCGGAACGCGTTTTCAGCTTCGCCATCGTCGGTCTTGTCCTCGCCCAAGGCACGGGCGGCTTCGGTCGCGGCCACGGCAGCCTTGAGCTGCGAAATGGCCTGACGGCGGCGGTTGCTTTCAGGTTCGGCCAGTTCGGCGTCTGCCTGATCCATGATCCGCGACATTGCGGCCTCGTCCTCGTCAACCGTTTCCGACAGGATCGCGCGACCACGGCGTTCGCCGCGTTGCTCTGCGACCTGGGGGCCGGTTTCGCGTTCGACTTCGGCCAGTTCTTCCATCAGCGCGGCTTCTTCCTCGGCTGACA
Organism: Octadecabacter sp. R77987; assembly: GCF_042466115.1. Classification (NCBI taxonomy): domain Bacteria; kingdom Pseudomonadati; phylum Pseudomonadota; class Alphaproteobacteria; order Rhodobacterales; family Roseobacteraceae; genus Octadecabacter; species Octadecabacter sp. R77987. The sequence goes on from NZ_JAXHBQ010000001.1 coordinate 3,031,176, forward strand.
GCGGGTCGTCATCCACATCGGCGATATCGACATCATCGGCACCGTCAAGGTCCGCAAGCGAGGCGGCGATGGCGATGTCGTCTTCGATCTCGTCGTCATAGTCTTCGTCGAAATCGGCCATGTCGTTGCCATCGTCTGCGGCATCGTCAACGTCTTCTTCAAGCGCACCTGCCTGCACCGCCGCATCAAACGCCGCGCGCTTCATACGCATCACGCGGGGCTGGATCGGGGCGTCGTCAGCCGCGTCCGGATGATCTTCAGCGGTGTCGGCATCGCCCTGATCGTCTTGGGCGGGGTCCGCGGCGGGTTGATCATCCTCGGCACTTTCGTGCGCGGGTTGATCATCCGTGTCACCATCCATGAAACGGGCCACAAGATCGTCGCCGTCTGCTTCGGCGGGCGCCACATCGTCGGATGTGTCCGCATCGTCGTCGCTGTCAGAACCGGACTGCGCAATGATGGCGGCAAGGGTGTCGTCGTCAGACCCGGCCGGTGTTTCGTCGGCTGTTTCTACCGCATCATCCAGATCGCCGGTCATGTCCGTGGCTTGCGCATCTTCCATGTCATCTGCGTCAAACGCAGCGATGGGATCAACGTCAGCCACATTTGGCGCGTGCAGGTCCTCGGCATAGTCCGCCGTTTCGCCGTCGCTGTTACCCGATCCAACTACGGCGCGGATGCGCTGTAGTTTGGCGGCAACGCTATCGGCGTCAGGATGGCTTGGCGGCGTGTGACGCAGGGCGGGGGCGGGTTGCGCCTGTTCGTCTGCGTCTTCGGCCACGTCATCCGTGTCGGGCGTTGAAATTGCCGCCTCCGAACCGTCAGCCGCGAGCACTGAGGCAGGATCATGCTGATCCGCCTCGGCCTCGGGCTGGGGGCGTTCCCGGCTGCATCTGCCGTCGCAGGCGCATCGGTGTCTGATGTGTCATGATCCGTTGCTGCCGATTGGGCAGGGGATGCCACGGGCGCGGCCAGCGCTTCGGCGGCGCGCAGCACGATGCCGCTTTCGTCGCTTCGGGCCTGAACCGGGCGCGAAATTTCGCGCTGGGCAATCCGCGCCAACATCTCGGCGTCGGGTGTTGGGGGCTCCGCCCCGAAATACCGGTCTTCACTTGCCAGATCGCGGAAATACTCCGCAATCGCTTTCATCGTGGAGAAGGAATCGTCAAATCCCTCCAACGTGCACGAGAAAGTGCCGTAAGAAACGGTAAGAATCTTGCTTGATTCAACCATTGTGTGCTCGCTTTCTCCCAATCCCAGCGACAATCTGTTTACCATCAATTGGTTCGCAATCCGGAACAAGACCGCGTTAATAGGGGTATTATTTCGTGACCAAACTAAGGAATGTTTCCCGAATGGCGGTTAATCCTGCATGACGTCCCCTGTTGTTCACAAATCGGAACCAGTCACGCTGGTCGGTGGAGGCGTGTTTAGCGCGGATGATCTTACTTTGGCGTTAAAACATGCGCCATGGTTGGTGGCTGCGGACGGTGGCGCGAATGCACTTGTGGGGCATGTGCCGCCGCCCGTTGCGGTGATTGGCGACCTTGATAGCCTGTCAAATAAGGCCAAAGCGGCGTTTGCCAAGGTGCTGCACGATGTTGCGGAACAAGACACCACCGATTTCGAGAAATGCCTCACCCGAATCACCGCGCCCGTGATCCTGGCCGTCGGGTTTACCGGCGGGCGGCTTGATCACACGCTTTCAACCCTCAACAACCTTGCGCGTTACCGCGACCGCCCGGTGATCCTGATCGGGCCGGATGACATCAGTTTTCTGGTGCCGCACAGCAAGATCACCCTAGATTTGCCCGTGGCGACCCGTTTGTCGTTGATGCCCCTGTCGGACGCGCGGGTTGATACAAATGGCCTGCGCTGGGAGGTCACGGACGCCGCCCTGCATCCCGCCTGCGCCGTCAGTATTTCAAACGAAACCAGCGCGCCGCAGGTCACCATTCACGCGATGGGGCCGGTGTTGATCACTCTGCCGCAGGGGGCGCTGGCAGCCGCGATAACCGCTGTTCGCGCAGGATAACGTAAAGCCCCGCCGCGATCGTGACGGCAATCCCGAGCGCCGCCAGCCCGTTGGGCAAGTCGCGAAAGATCAGCCAGCCGATCACCGTCGCAATCGGAATTTCCAGATATTGCATCGGCGCAAGCGTGGCCGAGGGGGCAAAGCGCAGGCTCCATGTCATGAGCAGATGCGCCATGGTTCCCAGCACACCCAGCAACCCCAACAGCACCCAGTCGCCCCCCGCGGGCATCGCAAGTGTCAACGCTGGAACCTGCGCAAACAGCGCCATCAGGGGCACGAGGATTACCAGCGCCATCACCCCGCTGGTGGCTTGCAGGGCGATGGGATCAACGGATTTGGCAATCTGGCGCGTCACGAGCATGAACAGCGCAAACACCACAGCAACCAGCAGCGGCAACAGGGCCGGCGCGCCAACTTCGGCAAAGTTCGGCTGGACCACCAGCAAGGTGCCGCCAAACCCGACCATACAGGCGATCAGCCGGTGCGGGCCAATTTCCTCGCCCAGCACGTATTTGCCCAGCAGCAGCATGATGAACGGCATCACAAAGGCAATCGCCACCGCATCCGCCAGCGGCAAATACCGCAATGACGTGAACATCGCCCCGATTCCGACGATATGCAGCACCGTGCGCAGGGCCGTGAGTGCGGCGATCCGGCGGGTCGTGCGCAGGGTGGCGCCCATGATCATGACCAGCGGCAAAAGAACCAGCGCCTGCACCCCGAACCGCGTCAGGATCAACTGCCCCAGCGACACGGTATCGCCCAACACCTTGGCCAATGAATCCCCCAATGGCGCAAGGATGCAAAAGCCAAGCATCAACAGGATGCCAAGAAAGGGGCGGTCAGCGGTCATTCGGGCAAGCTAGCGAGAGGACGCAGGCAGGGCAATATGGGAGGAGCACGACAAACCGTTGGATGAACGCGCCTCGCCCCACCCCGATGTGCGGCTGGTGGAGGGGGTAGCCAGCCACCTGCACCACGACCAGCTCGGCTCGGTTGTGATGATCACCGACAGCGCGGGGGCCAGGGCGCAGCAGGCGCAATATGCGCCGTTCGGGGCCGTCGTCTTTGCGCAAACCTACGTCCCCGCCGTCGCCCCCGAGGCACGCGGTTTCATCGGCGAACGTTTTGATGCGGACGCCGGCCTGCAATACCTTAACGCCCGCTACTACGACCCCGAACTGGGGCTGTTCCTGCAACCGGACTGGTTCGAGGTGACCGAGGCTGGGGTCGGGACGAACCGGTATGCTTATAGCCTCAACGATCCGGTGAACAAGTTGGACCCGAATGGCAACAATGCTGAGAACCCGACTTGGTTTGATAGGTTCGTTAATTCCATTGGCCGAGGTTTCGAACGCTTTGCACCAGAGGGTGCATCCCAGCGGGGCGCATTTGTAAACTCGGTCGATATCGTCGCAGACACGGTGGTGCCAGCAAACGCGGCTTGGGGGGACGCGATAGATGCAGCCGTGGACGGTAGGTACCACGATGCAGCCCTTAACACGGGCTTGGGCGCAGCGGAGTTTGGCCTTGTTTTCGTGGGGGCGAGAGCAACTCAACCTAGGCCTAATACGCCAAAGGCAACGGCGACTCCACCAACAACTGAGCAACCTTCGGGCGTGGTTTACCGCAGAATAAACCCTGAAACAGGTCAGTGCTATGTCGGACAATGCATCTCGGAGCAACGCTATGTAGTTCGACAGGGAGAGCATAACAGAGCATTGGGAGTGCAGCATGATTACGATATCTTAGGCTCTGCGGAACCAGGTGTTGCCTTGGACGTCTTAGAAGAAACTTTTATCCGTCGGCTAGGTGGCCTTGAAGCTCGCGGCGGTCTACTAGGAAACATGCGTCATCAGATGAATCCGAACCGTTATGTTGGTAACGGAGGTTTAGAGAATCTACCTTACTTTTGGGAGCAATAGACATGGCTCGGAAAATCAAAAAACAGTCATGGGGAGCTGGCGATCTATTTGTTATTGAGACGCGCGATGGGCTTTTGCGCTTGGGGCAAGTGCTCGGTGCAGAGGTAAGTGCATTAAATAGCGCGATATGTGCCTACTCACTAAAAGCTTGGGACCCCAAGGTCGGCAAGCCGACCTTGGACGAAAACGATATCATTTCTGTCGGCTTTGCAACGAGAGACCTATTAGATTCAGGCGGTTGGCGTGTTGTTGGGCACCAGAATGTACTGCCGTTTATTGAAGAGTTCGATCTTGAAACGCGTAAAGCGGAGGGTTTTGTTGGGACAAAAGTGCGAGGATCTGGACTGGTCATTCAGTTTTTAGACGCCTGTCTCGGCCTGTTGCCTTGGGACAAAATGTTTGATCCCGAATACTTTGAAAAACTCTTGATTGACCCATCCAGAAAGCCAAAGAACCTTATCTATAAAACCAATTCCAAACGGCACTAGTAACCTATAACGGTGAAAACCGTCCTCTGTCGGTGCTGTGGAACGGCGTGCTGACCGAATATGTCTACGCCGCCACTGGCGCGCGGCTCAAAATGGTGACCGAGGTTGGCACGCCGGGAGAGGCTGAAACGCTGTATCTCGGTCCGCTGGAGGTCCGTGATTTTGGCACCACCAGCGCCACCCATGTCGCCACGCCCCACCCCGATGTGCGGCTGGTGGAGGGGGTCGCCAGCCACCTGCACCGCGACCAGCTCGGCTCGGTTGTGATGATCACCGACAGCGCCGGGGCCAAGGCGCGCCAGACGCAATATGCGCCGTTCGGGGCGGTCGTCCTTGCGCAAACCTTCGACCCCGCCGTGGCCCCCGAGGCACGCGGTTTCATCGGCGAACGCTTCGATGCGGACGCAGGGCTGCAATACCTCAACGCGCGCTACTACGACCCCGAACTGGGCCTGTTCCTGCAACCGGACTGGTTCGAGGTGACAGACGCGGGCGTCGGGACGAACCGGTATGCCTACGCGGGCGGCGATCCGGTGAATTTGCGTGATCCAGGTGGGAACCAAAGTCGAGGCGGATCTGCAGTACCGAACTATTCGCACCTTCCGAGTTGGCAGCTTAACAACCAGATCATTCGAAATCTCACAGGGCAGGTCCAACTTATTAACCCAAATTACAGTGCGATGAGGCCCCCAGCCGAGCAAATTAGCCCAAGGGCGCAGCGGCGGATAATCAATGGGCTAAGACGCGATCTTCGTAGCGAACAATGGGCTCAACGGCAATCATTTGAGGCCATCAATGGACGGGAATCTCCATTGGGAAGCCATCAGGACGCAACGGTTTCCCCCATGTTAAGAGGTGTAAATCAGGGATTGAGAATCTCTGGCCAAAGAGATGCCATCGCCTTCTTGCAAGGCAGTGCTGTTACGGGAACTCGCTACACTACTGGAGAACTTTTTAGACTTCCGAGCCAATCGGGGCCATCCCTGTCATCACGCGGGCCAAGCGCCAGTGACTATGATGTAGCAATAGCCAGCCCCAATCTCTATGCTCGAGCGGTGACGTTGCCCGGAGCTTTTATTAGAAACTCCGGCGGAGTGGAGAGAGTCGTTAGGATCAATGAACAACAAATGCAAACTCTTGGACTAGGTAGCGTATACCGCAATGCACAAAGGGCGGCAAATAGCACAGTTGTGAATTTCGCTATTTTTAGAGACGCATCCCAAGCTTACAATTGGAGGCCGTCCTTTTTGGGGACGGACTAGCAAGAATGAAGAGTGAAGCGACCTACGCTATCGACGCTTTTGATGAACTAACCGGCTTACCGGTTGAAGAGTGGTTAAGTTCACCGAAAGATATCAAAGCCGTTGCAAAATCTCTGGGCCTTTGTGTGAAGGATTTTTGGGAGGACAACGGCGATTTTGAGATTCATCTAACAGACTTTTGCGAAAGGTGTAGCATACGAATAATCGGGGTTCCCGATTGTGAAATATGGATAGAAAATCAACAGGTTAATGATACATTTGGGCAAGATGGATACCATTTGTTGCAAATTTCAGCTCATAACCCTCAAACGCTAGATCGTCTAAAAGAGAAGATCACCGATCGTTTTGAGTGCTTGGCAATCGACAATTAATTCCCCTCGCCTTCCCCCAACTCATGGGGGTTAGACAGCTTTCTAACAACGTACGCCGACGCCGCCACCGGAGCGCGGCTAGTTGACGGCGTTGTCAGCCACCTGCACCGCGACCGGCTTGGCTCGGTTGTGATAATCACCGACAGCGCGGGGCCCAAGGCGCGGCAGATGCAATACGCGCCGTTCGGGGCGGTCGTCCTTGCGCAAACCTACGACCCCGCCGTGCCCGCCGACGCGCGCGGTTACATCGGTGAACGCTTCGATGCGGACGCAGGCCTGCAATACCTCAACGCCCGCTACTACGACCCCGAGCTGGGCCTGTTCCTGCAACCCGATTGGTTTGAGGTGACGGAGGTTGGAGTTGGGACGAACCGGTATGCGTATTCCGGGAACGATCCGGTGAATTTGTTGGATCCGGGGGGGAATGCGCTTTTTGATTGGTTTATGTCTGAAGAGGAGTCACGAGAAGCTAACTATCGAGCAGCCGAAGGTTTGCAACGAAGCGCCGAACGAATACGAAACTCTGACCGTGCAGTTGATCAACTGTTTGACATGCTTGGCTCCGATGAGCGCGACTTCACGTCTATGGGCGAGTATCTGGACAGAACCGAAATGTCGCGTGGCGAACGTGTTCGACATGATATCGGTAGCGCATTGGAAATGGCTGTTTACGTGTTGCCGCGGCCAGGCTTAGGAGGCGGCCCCCGAGCAGTTCGGGTGCAACCGAGTCTACCCATAGGATCTCCTGCAGTCCCGGGTCGCGTGGCCACTAGAATAAACTTGGAACGTGGCGCTTGGCGGCATGTCACTGAAAGACACTTCGACCCAAGCAAGAATGCCAGTCAGTTTTCGATCGGGCAAGCCGAACTGAGGACTCTTCTTCAGAGTGAGCGTGTCATACATGCTCCCATCGCAAGAACAGCCGAAAGTTTTGGAGCTGGGACAATCTATGTTAGAGAAGTGAATGTAGGGAGAGTAATTGGGATGGACAAATTTAATGGATTTAGGCCAACGTCTTCAATTACAGTTATGACGAACCGTTATGGAAACCTGATCACAACTCACCCCGGATTGATGCGATGAACAGTTGCAGAAATAGAGAACTAATTCGAGAGCTATTAGAAAGTCGCCAAATGTTTGCGGCTAGTAGTTATTATTCAGAAATCGAAAGTGTCATTCAAAAAAAATTCCCCGATTCCAAGTTGTTATTTCTTATTGACTATTTTCCTGAGCAAGATAGCCAGATTTTTTGCTTATTGATTGATGGTGAGAAAATTGTTTGGGTGGAAACTGGCTTGCAACCATACCAAGCGAAATCGGCTATTATTAAGTATTCAAGCCTTGATGGTTACCGAGAAGAATCTGGTAAACTCAAGAAAAGGAAACTTTCAGTCGCTTTGAGTTTGGCTGCCAAAGAAGGCGGTTCTCCAACATCTTAAGCGACCTATGTTTAAACACCATCCTTGCCAGTTTTTCTCACCGGTCTGCATGGCAAGGTGATGACCTATGACGGTGAAAACCGTCCGCTGTCGGTGCTCTGGAACGGGGTGTTGACTGAATACGTCTACGCTGCCACCGGCACGCGGCTCAAGATGATCGGCGATGTTGGCACGGCATCCGAGGCGGAAACCCTTTACCTTGGCCCGCTGGAGGTCCGTGATTTTGGCACCACCGGTGCGGTCACCGTTGCCACGCCCCACCCCGATGTGCGGCTGGTGGAGGGGGTCGTCAGCCACCTGCATCACGACCAGCTTGGCTCGGCTCAAGATGATCACCGACAGCGCCGGGGCCAAAGCGCGGCAGGCGCAATACGTGCGGCCTTCAGATCGCCGCTGCGGGCGGGCTTTGTGTGACCAGTGGCTTGCGCGCGTTTACCCGTTCGCGGTGGATCACATAGAGGCCCGATCCGACGATCACAGCGATGCCGGTCAGGGTCAGGGTATCGGGGAAGTCGTCAAACACCAGATAACCCAGTAGCGCCGCCATGACGATTTCCAGATAATGCAGCGGGGCGAGGGTGGCGGAGGGCGCAAATTTCAGCGCATAGGTCATCATCAAGTGGGACAGCGCCGCAAAGAACCCGACACCGGCCAGCCACAGCCAGACAACCCCCTGGGGCATCACTGGATCAAGCGTGGCCCAGCCGCGCCCGTCCGCCAACCAAATCACCGGAATGCAGATCAGGCTGGCAACCAGCGCCGTGTGAAACTGCATCGCCACCGGGTGCATCCGCCGCGACAACCCGCGTGTGACCAGCATATAGGCGGCAAAGCTGAACGCGGTGCCCAGCGGCAACAGGGCGACCGCGCCAAACGCGACAAAGCTGGGCTGGATCACCAGCAGAACGCCAGCAAAGCCCACGGCGGCGGCACCAATCCGGCGCGGGCCAACCTCGTCACCAAAGACCAGTCTGGCAAAGATCAGGATGATAAACGGCTCGACAAAGACAATCGCCAGCGCATCGGCCAAGGGCATGACGGCAAGCGCGCCGATGAACAGATATGTCGACAGGATCAGTAGTAATGCTCGTGCCGTGACGATCCCCCACAACCCGCGGCGCAGCTGCAAGCCAAGGCCCATCGCCAGACAAATCGGCAGCATCAACACCGCCTGCACGACAAAGCGCGCGGTGGTGATCTGCCCCACGGGAAGGGTCGCGGCAGCCAGTTTGGCCGCTACATCCAGCATCGGCGCGAACACGCAGAACCCCAGCATCAAAACGATACCGGGCAGGATGCGATCCGCGTCAGCGGTGGGGGCGATTGCGACAGTCATGCGGCGGGCTTAAGGGTGCGCAACCGACAGGTCTAGCCTGGGCGCGACACTTAGGGGTTATCGAACCGGTCCTGCACATAGCCGTCGATGACAGGGGCAAGGGTAGTGAGCACAGTTTCGTTAGTCAGCCGGTCTCCATCCAACGCGGTGACACCCACACAGGTGCTCCCCCAGCCGGGCATGGTGATCAGAATACGGCGGCTGCCGCGCACCAGATAGACATCGTCGTAAGCCGTATCGCCCAACAGGTCGCCCAGCGCCACATGCGCATCATCGCAGCGGAACGCGCGGTTGGCGTCAAACATCTGCGCCAGCAGGGCGGCACGTGCGGGTGCATCGTCGGACACCAGCAGCGCGGTGCGGCAGTCCTGACGGCCAATCGCATTCAGGATCGCGAGGGTTACGGGATCATGATAGCCGATGGTCACGGGCAGGCGCATGCCGGCCTTCCCATCGCGGCTGAGGGTGAATTGCAGCGTCGCGCCTGCTGTCATGGCGTCAAACAGGGCCGCGGCGCGGGCCGGATCGCTGACATCGACCCCGTCGATTGCGGTGATCAGATCGCCGGTTTTCAGGCCCGCCCGGCGCGCTGGGCTGTCATCGTAAACCGCCGTCAGCTCAAGCCCGCCCGTAACATCACTATAGCGCATGCCGATCCAGCCGATCTGCGTATCAAGTGCCCCCAGCAGGGCATCGCGGTCCAGCCAGTCGGGCGCACCAAGGTCGTGCAGGGAAAACGAAATCGGGCAAGGATCGCCTGCTTGCGCGGTAACGGGGGACAGGGCGATCAGTGCGGCAGCGGCAACGCGTTTCATCGGAATTCCTCGTGCGAAATGCCTTAGCCTAGCAGTTGGGCACGTTCACCGCCAAGCCACCCAATGCGGTTTCCTTGTATTTCTCGGACATATCCGCGCCGGTCTGACGCATGGTTTCAATTGCGGCGTCCAGTGGCACAAGGTGGGTGCCGTCCCCGCGCAGCGACAGGCTGGCAGCGGATACGGCCTTGATCGCACCAAGGCCATTGCGTTCGATGCAAGGCACCTGCACCAGCCCACGCACCGGATCGCAGGTCATGCCCAGATGGTGTTCCAGCGCGATTTCAGCCGCGTTTTCAACCTGTTCCGGCGTGCCGCCCATCACGGAGCACAGACCGGCGGCGGCCATGGCAGCAGCGCTGCCCACCTCGGCCTGACAGCCTGCCTCGGCCCCCGAAATGGAGGCGTTGAATTTCACCAGACCGCCAATCGCCGCCGCCGTCAGCAGGAAATCGGGTATCTTCGACGGGGCCGCACCCGGCACATGATCCAGCCAATACCGGATCGTCGCAGGCACCACACCCGCCGCGCCATTGGTGGGTGCGGTCACGACCTGCCCACCGGCGGCATTTTCCTCGTTTACGGCCATGGCATAGGTGGACATCCAGTCGTTGATCGTGTGCGGCGCGTTGAGGTTCATGCCCCGTTCGGCCTGCAAGGCGTCATGGATCGCCTTGGCGCGGCGTTTGACATGCAACCCGCCGGGCAGGATACCATCAGTGTTCAGCCCGCGGTCGATACAGGCGTTCATCACCTCCCAGATGCGCGACAACCCCTTGCTGACGTGGCCGGAGCCGTTGCGCGAATGTTCGTTCTCGCGCTTCATGTCGGCGATGGACAGGCCGGACTCGGCGGCCATATCCAGCATTTCCTTGGCCGATTTGAACGGAAACGGCACTGGCGGGCCATCATCGGTGTCCTTGCCTGCGGCCAGTTCATCGGCCGTCAGAACGAACCCGCCACCGATAGAATAATACGTCACCTCGGTGATCGTATCGCCCTGCGGGTCGCGCCCGCGCAGGATCAGCCCGTTGGCATGGCCGGGCAGGGCAGGGCCATAGTCGAACTCAAGATCATCAGCAGGGTTGAACACCAGATCGCCCAACCCTTCGGGCGATACAAATCCTTCGGCCTTGATCCGCGTCAGTTCGGCCTCGGCCTTGTCGGCATCATAATCATCAGCGCGAAATCCGGCGAGACCAAGGATCACCGCGCGGTCCGTCGCGTGGCCCACGCCGGTGAATGCCAGCGATCCGTGCAGCGAGGCGTGCAGACCGGCGACCTTGAAGGGCTGGGCGCGCAAATGGTCCAGAAACCGCGCGGCGGCGACCATCGGGCCGATCGTGTGGCTGGACGAGGGGCCAACGCCCACTTTGAACATATCGAAGACAGAGAGGAACATCAGGTTGCACTTCCTTCGGGGGGGTTAGGCAGGTGTGGGTCTGAAAAAGGTGTCGGGCCAAGCCCTTCGGCGGTTCGGGCAAGGGCGGTTACGGGCCATGTATCAGCCGCGCGGGCAAAGGCAAGCAGGCGCGGGGTGCGCGCCAGATCAAACCACGCGGTATCGCCACCGTAAAGGGCCAGCCAGCGCAGCATCGGCGCAAGGTAACAGGCAGGTGCGCCGGGGTGTTCGGCGTCCAGCCACGGGGCATCATGCGCGCTATCAAGGATCGCGAGTTGGCCGTTGATCCGTGTGCGGGTTGTGCTGCGCAGGGCGTCTGCGTCGCCGCTGGTAAAGTGGTCAGGATAAAACAGCATGCGCAGGTTGGGATGCAGGGTATTGGACAGCCAGAACAGCCATTTCAGCGCCGCCGCACGGTCAGCGCCACTGTCGGGCAGCAATCCGGCGTGGTGATCGGACAGCCACTGCAAGATCGCGCCCGTTTCAAACAACACCCCGTCGGGCGTTTCCAGCACAGGGATCAATCCGTTGGGATTGAGCGCCAGAAAGCGCGGCGATTTCTGCCCCCGCGCGGCGCGATCCACCAAAACGGTGTCGAACGACGCGCCCACAGAATCCAGCGCCAGCCGCACACAAAGCGACGCGTTGTCAGGGGCATAGTGAAGGCGCAAACGGTTGGTCATGACGCGAGATTACGCCAAGCCCGCAGGGATGGCTGCGCGAAAACGACTGTTTTGGAGGAATCGAACCAAAAGGGAAATGTCCGGTATGCGGGACAAAGCGGGATTTCGGTGCGGTAGCTGCCAAGCGCTGCTTTCTTGCAATGTGGTCCCACATAGAGTTTTCAATCAAGCGCTGTGTCTCGCCCGGCACCGCGAAGCCGACTGAGTGTGACCGGAGTGACACCGAGAAAGGATGCTATCAAATAATGGCTGAAGAGGTCTTCGTGACACGGGAAACCTTTGCGAAACCACGCTAGGCGCTCCGCGCCGCCAAGTGCAGCCAGGCACCATTCACGATCAGCCTTACGGGCCAGTTCTTGCTGCAAAATGCGGTTTGCCCAATCGCGAATTGGCTCCGAAGCCAACATAAGCTCAGTCAAAGCGCGGCTGTCCAATTGCGCAACCAACGCGTCCGCAATCACATCTATTGATACCAGCGAGATCCCGTTTCTGGTTCTCGCGACATTTGGCGTAACGACGCAAGGACCAGCTTGAAAGCCAACGCAAACGGCGCGACCTTCGGGATCGCTGATTTGGCTGGCGGCGCGTCCATCTAGAATGATGTGCTCCATTGGGTCTGGTTCGCCCTGCGTTGCAATGCGACGCCCCTTTTCGACATATTCAATGCCCCACGCAGCGGCGAACGCTCGCGCGGTGTCTTTGTCCAAAGCGCTTGGGGAACTGGTGAAAAACGCCAGAAGGTCCAAAACTCAAATTCCTTATCAAACGATAATGCCAGCTTTGCTCGCGTTCCCTACGACGGTTGTAACGGTAAGGAGACCAACCAAATGACGATACCACCTACACAGCACATGCAGCAAGCAGCCCACTTCGGCCTCGCAGCCAGCGGAGCACCGGCAGAAATGTTGGAGGATTCTCCAATGGCTCAGCAAAATTCAAACCCGGCCCGAAAAACAATCATGCGGGCATTCAAGATCGTTCTCATTATTTCAGGTGGCGTTATTGGGGCGCTGATCTTGGCTACGCTTGGTTTGTATTTCGCCACATCCGGGCAATACCCGGTGCTTGCCACCGTGGAAGACGATGCCTCGCTTCCACAAATTGAAATCAACGGCGTGCGTCTGCATGCGGAAACATACGGCGACCCGTCACACCCGATGATCATCGTGCTTCACGGAGGTCCGGGCGGAGATTACAGATCACAACTTGGCGCGAGATCGCTGGCAGATACCAATTTCGTCGTGTTTTACGACCAAAGAGGTGCGGGACTGTCCGAAAGAGTTCCGGCGGAAGATCTGTCCGTCCCCATGTATATGGCAGAGCTTGACGCGGTGATCGAATACTACTCACCGGATCGTCCCGTAACCCTGTTGGGGCATTCATGGGGCGCAATGCTTGCGACGGCCTATTTGGGAGAAGCGCCGGAAAAAGTCGCACGTGCGATTTTGTTGGAACCGGGCTTTTTCACTGGCGAAGAGGCTCAGGATTGGATGACACAAGCAAAACCATATATGTCTGGACTGGGGTTTTATAAGCAGGCCGCAATCGCCGCTTTTCAGTCGCTACATGTGTCCGGTCCCGACCAGAGCGCCGGTCAAGACTATATGATGGGCGAGATTATTCACGAATTCGTCAATCACCCGGATAACCCGTATCACTGTCCGGGCGAAGACTTCGACGCGGCGGCGTGGCGATTTGGTGCTACGGCCAACCAAGCGGCGGGCAAAACCGGTGCTGCCGAAATTGATCTTATTGCCCAGGGTGCCCAAAGCTATACCGGACCTGTCCTTTTGCTCGCCAGTGCGTGCAACGACTGGATTGGCGAGGATGCGCAACGTGTTCACCTGAGCTTTTTTCAAAAGGGAGAGCTTATGATTGTGCCAAACTCCGGTCACGATTTGATTTGGGACAATCCGGACGAAACAATGCCGTTGATCCGTGCATTTCTTGACAAGTAAACCAGAGACAAGGGCTGTTCCGTGTGGACAGCCCTTACTCCGCGACATGAAACCAAAATGGTCGTCGGCCCAGGTGGCGGCATCGGTTACTCTGGGCTCGTTGCCGCCATTCGCGCCCGTCAGGTGCGGCTTGGCAACCTGATCACAATCTGATCCATCCATACTCCCCACAACTTCCGTCACCGCAATCCGCATTTCTGGGGTCGCGCGGCGCGTGTTCCGGCTTTATAACGCCCACATCTGCCATATACCGGAGCTGCCCCATGACCTTTGATCTTTCGCCCATCGACAAAGCGAAATTCGCTGCCGCCAAGCGGGCCACCGATTTCGTCGAGGACGGGATGCGTGTGGGTCTTGGCACAGGCAGCACGGCGGCTTGGCTGGTCAAGTGTCTGGGCGAGATGGTCCAGAAAGATGGTTTGCGCATCAAGGGCGTGCCCACTTCCAGCCGCACCGCGCAGATGGCGCGCGAAGTGGGGATCGAGGTGATTTCGCTGGACGAGGCCAAGTGGCTGGACCTGACCATTGACGGGGCCGATGAATATGATGGCAACCTGAACCTGATCAAGGGCGGGGGCGGCGCGCACTTGCAGGAAAAGATCGTCGCGACCGCCAGCGACCAGATGGTCGTGATTGCCGATATCGGCAAGCAGGTTGAAACGCTGGGGGCTTTCCCGCTGCCCGTCGAGGTGATCCCCTTTGGCTGGCAGACCACGAAAACCCTGCTGGAGGAAACGCTGATCGGTATGGATGTGCTGGGCCGCACCACCAGCCTGCGCATGAACGGCGATCATCCCTTCATCACCGACGAGGGCAACCACATCATCGACCTTCACCTGAACCGGATCGGCAATGCCCGCCAGCTGAGCCTTGTTCTTAACCAGATCCCCGGCGTCGTGGAAAACGGCTTGTTCATCGATATCTGTGATGCGGTCGTGATCGGTCACGGCGACGGCCGCGTCGAAGTGCGCGACATCAATCAAGGCACGATCGAGGAAAGCCAGATCGAGTTCGTCGAAACGGAAAACCTGTTTAGCGATCTTTAGCGCGAAAGCGGCGCGCGCAATTTCCGCGCCAGCTCACGCGCGATTGATCGGGTCCAAGGCTGGCATTCCCGTGCGCGCTATGGTCTATCCGATACGATGTTGGAACGAGGGCACGGATGACCGACTTTGACTATGACCTTTTCGTAATTGGTGGCGGTTCTGGGGGCGTGCGCGCTGCCCGCGTGGCCGCCGCGACCGGCGCCAAGGTCGCGCTGGCCGAAGAATACCGTATGGGTGGCACCTGTGTCATCCGTGGCTGCGTGCCCAAAAAGCTGATGGTCTTTGCCTCGGAATACCGCGAGATGTTCGACGATGCCCGCGCCTATGGCTGGGATGTGCAGGACGGGCAGTTTGACTGGCCCCGTTTTCGCACCAAGCTGCACGCCGAACTTGACCGTCTGGAAGGCGTCTATCGCCGTTTGCTGGACGGGTCGGGCGTGGATATCATCGACAGCCGCGCAACGCTGGCTGACGCCCACACTGTGAAACTGGCCGATAGCAGCACCAAATCCGCGAAGCATATTCTGGTTGCCACGGGTGGGCGCCCGCAACTGCCCGATATGAAAAACGCCGATCTGGGCATCACCAGCAACGATATCTTCAAGCTGGAGGCGTTGCCCAAATCTATCCTGATCGTCGGCGGTGGCTACATTGCCTGCGAATTTGCCTGCATTTTGCACGGGCTGGGTGTGGAAGTGACGCAGTTCTATCGTGGCGCGCAAATCCTGCGTGGGTTCGATGACGAGGCCCGCGGGTTGGTCAGCGAGGAAATGCAGCAGCGCGGCGTCAATCTGCACCTTGGCACCAATGTGCTTGAGATGGAGAAGCGCGAGGGCGGTGTTTGGGTCAAGGCGACAAACGGCACCGAAACAACCTTTGATCATGTGATGTTCGCCACGGGTCGCGCGCCCAATACCGAAGGGATGGGGCTGGCTGATATCGGTGTCGCACTGGGCCGTCAGGGCGAAATTGTCGTCGACGACTATTCCCAGACAAAGGTGCCGTCGGTCTTTGCGATTGGTGACGTCACCAACCGCGTGCAATTGACCCCCGTGGCCATCCGCGAGGCGATGGCCTTTGTGGAGACGGTCTTTCATGGCAAGCCAACCAAAGTGGATCATCACCTGATCCCCAGCGCGATTTTCACGCAACCGGAAATGGGCACTGTGGGCCTGTCCGAAGAAGCCGCACGCGACATTGAACCGGTGGACATCTACTGCACTTCGTTCAAACCGATGCAGCAGGCCTTTGCCGGACGCAGCGACCGGGTGCTGATGAAACTGGTTGTTTCCAAGGAAACCCGCAGGGTTCTGGGCTGTCACATCGTCAGCCCCCATGCAGGCGAAATGATCCAACTGGCGGGCATTGCCGTCAAGATGGGGGCCACCAAAGAGGACTTTGATCGCACGGTTGCCGTGCATCCGACGATCTCGGAAGAACTGGTAACAATGCGAGACCCTGTGCGCAGCGGTTGAAATCCGCTAGAAACCACACAGATTGAACGGTAAGCCCAAAGGCGGGCACAGCAATAAGGGATGAACTGGCGCAATGGCTGGAAACAATGGCGGCCCCTGGGGCGGCGGAGGCAACAACGGCGGCGACGACGATGATCGTGACCGTCAGGGCGGAAATCGCGGGCGGCGTCCGGGTGAACCCCCGCAAATTCCGGAAATCGACGAATTGATGAACAAAGGCCGCGAACAGCTGCGCGTTTTGATGGGCGGCGGTCGTGGTGGCAACAACGGCGGCGGTGCCGGTGGTGGGGCCGGTGGTCCGCAGATCACCCGCGGCATGGTTGGTCTTGGTGTTCTGGCGCTCGTCGTGCTTTGGGCGCTGTCGTCATTTTATACGGTCCGTCCCGAACAAAAGTCGGTCGAACTGTTCCTTGGCGAATGCAACGAGCCCTGCATCGGTGAATCCGGTCTGAACTTTGCCCCGTGGCCGATTGTCACGCGCGAAATCGTCAACGTATCCCAGGAACGCGTGATCGAGATTGGCGAAGAACAGGTGCCCGAACAAATCAGCGACAGCCGCCTTGTCCAAAGCCAGCTGGAAGCCGACATCGGCCTGATGCTGACAGGCGACGAGAACATCGTCGACATCGACTTTCAGGTGGTCTGGAACATCACGTCACCCGACAAGTTCCTGTTCAACCTGGCCGAACCCGAAGAAACGATCGCCGCCGTGGCTGAATTGGCCATGCGCGAGATTATCGCAACCTCTGAACTGGCCAATTTGAACCGCGAACGTGGCGTGATCCGTGATCGCCTTCACGAACTGACCCAAGCCACGCTTGATAGTTATGACAGCGGCGTAAACATTGTGCGTATCAACCTCGATCAGGCCGATCCGCCCGCGACGCAAGTGCAGGTGATCGACATCGACGGGCAGCAGCGGCTGACGTCGCCTTTGGACGCATTCCGTGACGTGCAGGATGCGGAACAGGAACGTATCCAGCTGCAAAACCAAGCCGACGCTTATGCCAACCGTGTGACGGCTGGTGCGCGTGGTAACGCGGCACAGATCCTTGAAGCCGCCGAAGGCTACCGCGCCCGCGTCGTCAACGAAGCACAGGGTGAGGCTGCGCGCTTCCTCAGCGTTCTGGAAGAATACTCCAAAGCGCCCGAAGTGACCCGTCAGCGCCTTTATCTGGAGATGGTCGAAGAAGTTTATGGCCGCTCCGACATCATCTTGCTTGATGACAACGGCGGTGCAGGAGGGGCAGTGCCATACCTGCCGCTTGATACCATCCGACGTCCAGCCACAGGGGGGGCAAACTAATGAACAGGTCAGTCCTGATTTTGCCGCTTATCGTGATCCTCATCGCGGCGGCACTTAGCTCTATCTTTATTGTGGACGAACGTGAAAAGGCGCTTGTGCTGCGCTTTGGCCGTGTGGTCCAGATCAAGGAAGACCCCGGTATCGGCTTCCGCATTCCGGTTATGGATCAGGTGATCAGCTATGATGACCGGATCATTTCCATCGACATGGAAGCGCAGGAAGTCATCCCCAACGACGACCGCCGCTTGATCATTGACGCATTCGCCCGCTACCGGATATCCGATGTGGAACAATTCCGTCAGGCGACAGGTGCCGGTGGTGACGCCGCGATTGCCATGGCCGACAACCGTCTGGAACAAATCCTGCGCGATAAAACCCGCGAAGTTTTGGGTTCGGTCAGTTCCGGCGATATCCTGTCAACGGACCGGACCGCGCTGATGCTGCGCATCCGCAACGGTGCGATTTCCGAAGCGGCTTCGCTGGGTCTGACGGTGATTGACGTGCGCCTGAAGCGCACCGACCTGCCGACGGAAAACCTGGCCGAAACCTTCCGCCGGATGGTGTCGGAACGTGAACGCGAAGCCGAAGACGAACGCGCCCGTGGCCGCGAAGCCGCGCAGCGTATCCGTGCGCAGGCCGACCGGACCGTGATCGAACTGGAATCCGATGCCGAACGTCTGGCCCGGATCGCCGAAGGTGAAGCGGACGCGGAACGCAACGCGATTTTCGCCAATGCCTTTGGTCAGGATCAGGAATTCTTCCAGTTCTACCGCTCGCTCGAAGCCTATCGAGGTGCCCTTCAGGAAGGGAACACACGCCTTGTCCTGAGCCCCGATAACGAGTTCTTTGACTACCTGCGTTCGCCTTCCGGCGCTGCAGTGGCGCAATAGGCGGGGCAATGGGCGTCGTGCTTCTGGCCCTCGGGCTGGTGCTTGTCGTAGAGGGGCTGGTCTATGTGCTGGCCCCTTCGCTGGTTGAAGACATGCTTGCCGCCCTGCGCAACATGCCCGTCGAGGCGCGGCGCGTGGCGGGCGCATTGGCGCTTGTGACGGGTCTGGCGCTGATCTGGTTTGCGGCGGCGCTGGGCGTCGATCTGTTCACATCGCGGTGACAGCCCGTGCACAAGGTTTGAGTTGCGCGCCGCACATACTACATAGATGATCACATCAACGGCCGCCGATGCGGCGCAAGTCCATTACCAAGGAGATCCCCGTGAGTTCAAAGGCGATCGCAGTTCAAAATTCACGCAACCTGTCACTGATCCGCGCGCTGGCCGCGCTGATGCTGGGCCTTGCGGTTCTGGCCGCACAAGTTGCGCCATCCTTTGCCCAGGACCGGCCCGCGACCTTTGCCGACCTTGCCGAAATGGTCAGCCCGTCAGTTGTAAACATCACCACGACCACGATGGTCGCAGGGCGCACCGGCCCGCAGGGGATCGTGCCCGAAGGTTCACCGTTCGAGGATTTCTTTCGCGATTTCGACGACCGTCAGGATGGTGCGCCGCGCCGCTCCTCGGCGCTTGGGTCCGGTTTCGTGATTTCGGCGGACGGCTATATCGTCACCAACAACCACGTCATCGAAGGCGCTGATGAAATCCTGATCGAGTTTTTTTCGGGGCAGGAATTGCCTGCTGAATTGGTCGGCACCGATCCCAACACCGATATTGCCCTTCTCAAGGTTGACGCGACTGACCTGCCGTTCGTTGTCTTTGGCGACAGCAACGGCGTGGGCGCGCGTGTGGGCGATTGGGTCATGGCGATGGGCAATCCGCTGGGGCAGGGCTTTTCTGTCAGCGCCGGGATCGTATCGGCCCGTAACCGTGCGCTTTCCGGCACATATGACGACTACATCCAGACTGATGCCGCGATCAACCGCGGCAATTCGGGCGGGCCACTGTTCAACATGGACGGTGAGGTGATCGGTGTGAACACTGCCATCCTGTCGCCCAACGGTGGCAGCATCGGTATCGGGTTTGCCATGTCTTCGGCTGTGGTGATCAACGTGGTCGATCAGCTGCGTGAATTTGGCGAAACACGGCGCGGCTGGCTTGGCGTGCGCATTCAGGACGTGACCCCCGATATGGTCGAAGCCATCGAAGGGCTGGACCGCGCCCGCGGCGCGATGGTCACTGACGTGCCAACCGGCCCTGCCGAAGACGCAGGCATGCTGTCGGGTGACGTCATTCTGACGTTCGACGGCACCGAAATCGCCGATACGCGCGAGTTGGTCACGATTGTGGGCAATTCGCCGGTCGGCAAATCGGTTCCCGTCGATGTGCTGCGCGCCGGCGAAATGGAAAGCCTGACCGTTGTGCTTGGCCGCCGCGAAACTGCCGAAGCCGCGGGCACCGACCCGGAACCTGAAATCATGGAACCCGCCATGAGTGATCTGATGGGTATGACCCTGTCCGAAGTCACGCCAGACCTTGCGCAGGAATACCAGCTAAGTAGCGGTGATGGCCTTGTGGTGACAGAGGTCGCGGCGGACAGCGAAGCGGCACAAAAAGGCATCCTTGCCGGTGATCTGATCACCGAAGCAGGCCAGCAAAAGGTCGCCACCCTTGGCGATCTTGAGGACCGCATCACCGAGGCCGAAGAAGCAGGGCGCAAGTCGCTTTTGCTGCTGATCCGGCGCGGTGGTGACCCGCGGTTCGTGGCGCTGTCACTGGAATAAGCTACACAACAGAAACTGCAAAGGGCGTCCCTAGGGGCGCCTTTTTGTTTGGGTGGATGAATTCAACTTAAGTTATCCGAAGTCACGGAACAGCGACATACCTAGACAGTGAATGGCAGATCCGCGGGACGAAGTGGACATTCCCGTGTTTGCGCGACTGTAAACAACAATCGCAACCGGCGCGCATGCGCCATGCCCGACCTCCCCCACGGGAGGGCATATTGCAACTTCTGATGTGCATGGAGCGTTTGTTTAACTTTTAAACTATGGCCACTACAAAACCGCGAGCCCCTCCCGAGGTCGGGCATGGCGCATGCGCGCCTATGTCCCGTTAGGGCTCAGACCAGATATTCGCTGCAGCTGCATCTCAATACTGTAGCCCTTGACGCGTCACACCCCCCTCCTTACATACCGCCAAGGTTCGGGATACCTGCCGCTCGCCCCCGCTTGGGGATGGTGAAATTCCGCCACGATTTTTCGGCTTTCAACAGACACAGTTGGCAGACCGGCAATGCGAGCCCCGATCACTGGCCCAACGTCACGTTGAAAGGCTAATAGATATGCAACGTAATACCACCATTCCGCCCCTTGCCACGCTCAAGGATCAGGCCCGCCGTTTGCGCGCGGACCTGACCGCGCGCGGTCATGACACAACCCATGCGCAAGCGCTTGAAATGCTGGCGCACCAGATGGGGCTGCGCGACTGGAACACCTTGGCGGCCCTCGCGGGGCGCACAAATGCACCGACACCGCTGACCCTTGGGGCGCGCATCACCGGCCGATACCTTGGCCATGATGTGGCTGGCACCGTGCTGGCAATTGCGGCCCACGGCGGGCTGACACGGCTGACGATCAAGCTGGATGAACCGGTTGATGTCGTGCGCTTTGACAGCTTTTCGTCCCTGCGCCGCCGGATCACTGTCAGCTTGAATGATGACGGTGAAACCCCGCAGCGCACCTCGGACGGGCAGCCGCATTTCGTGCGTATGGCCGCCTAACCTTCGGCGTCCAAAACGGCGCTGGACAGGGCCACAAGGCCCAACCCCCGCGCGGTTTCGATGTCCAGAACGGGCAGGTCATGACCGCCGTTCTGGCGCTGATACGTCTGGATCGCGCGCCCTGTGCGCGCGTCCAGCACACCGGTGATGTCGCCGCGATAGAACCCGCGCGCGCCCAACGCCCGCTGCACCGAGGCCACGAACTGCGGTGTCAGGGCATCAGGGCAAAGCGTTTCAAATTCAACTTCACGCCGTTCGCGCAAGATGCGCTGGCGCGTCACAGTGCGAAACGCGGCCGGGCTGCGCACGCTCCCGTCACTGTCCAGCACGGCGGGCTGCACGATGATCTGTTCGGTCACGGTTTCGATCACGGCGGGCGTTGTTTCCTGGGCAAAACAGCGCCCTTCGCCATCCGTTGTGATCGGCGTGGCATCAGGCAATGCCGCAGGCGTGACGCAGGCGGCAAGCACCAGCGCCCCAGCAATCGGGGCCAAAAATTGCAACCGTGTGGTCATCTGCTCTGCCTTATGGGTCTTGCGCCCGTTTGAAACTGCATAGCGCAAAACCCGCGCGCGGCCTAGTCAGCAGTTCACAACCCCGCCAGCCTGTCGCATCCAGCCCACACCGCGCCTTTTTGGGGCTGGCAGGGCGGCGACACGCACCCTAAATAGGGGCCAACAGAAATTGCGGATCGCGAAGGGGCGAAACACAACATGGCAAAAATCACTTATGTCGAACATGGCGGCAAGGAACACATCGTCGAGGTTGCAAATGGCCTGACCGTGATGGAAGGCGCGCGCGACAACGGTATCCCGGGGATCGAGGCCGATTGCGGCGGCGCCTGCGCCTGTTCCACCTGCCATGTTTACGTTGATCCGGCTTGGGTCGAAAAGCTGCCCGTCAAGGATCCGATGGAAGAAGATATGCTTGATTTCGCTTATGAACCTGATCCCGACCGCTCGCGCCTGACCTGCCAGTTGAAGGTCACCGATGCTTTGGACGGCTTGCGCGTGCAGATGCCCGAAAAGCAGATCTGATGCGGTGGTGCGCGCTAGCCCTGGCCCTGTGGCCTGCGATGGCGGGTGCGCAAGGCATCACGGCGGCGCAATACAGCGATCCGACAACGCGTTATGACCACGGCATTCTTGGGGATGCGGTGGAATGGGGCGTGCTTGAAATGCGCACGGATCAGCGGGTGCTGGCGCTGCGCCTTCCCCAGACCAGTGTGTTTGAAGACACGGCCCCGCGCCTGTTCGATGTGGACGGGGATGGCGATAAAGAGGTGATCACGGTTGAATTGTCGCTGACGCTGGGGGCGCGGCTGGCGATTTTTGACACCGACGGCCTTGTCGCCGCCACCCCCTATATCGGCCGCACGCACCGTTGGCTTGCGCCTATCGGCGCGGCTGATCTGGACAGGGATGGGTATGTCGAGATCGCCTATATCGACCGCCCGCATCTGGCGCGCACCCTGCGGGTGTGGCGCTTTGCAGATGGTAAATTGACGTTGGTGGCGGAAACTGCGGGCCTCACCAATCACCGCATCGGTGAAACCGATATCGGCGGGGGCCTGCGCGATTGCAATGGCGTGATCGAAATGATCACCGCCAATGCCGACTGGACCCGCGTGATTGCCACGCGCCTTGAAAATGGCGCTTTGGTATCACGCGATATGGGGCCGCATCGCGGGCGCGCCGATCTGACGGCGGCGATGGCCTGCTAGCCCAGTTGCGCGGCCAAAACGGCCAATGCAGCAATTTCACAGATCTGTTGCGTTGCGCCCAGAATATCGCCGGTTTGGCCTTTGATTTTGGCCATCGCGATCATGGCGCAGGCAATCCCCACCAGCGCCACGACCAGCAGAACGCCAAAGGCCGACCGCGGCAAGAACACCACAGCAATCGCCAGCGCGATCAGACCCGCAAGAGCGGCGGTCGCCCCGCTTGGGCGGCCCACGCTTTGGCTTAATCCGTTCGCGCGTGCGTTGGGCAGGGCGGCCATCATCGCCACCATCGGTGCGCGGCTGACGGCGGCGACAACAATCAAGGGCGCCCACAAATATCCAGCCGACAGCACCGCCACCAAAGCCCCCCAGCGCAGCAAAAGCGACAGCCCCAGCGCAAGGACGCCGTAAGTGCCAATCGCGCTGTCCTTCATGATGGCAAGGCGGCGCGCCACGTCCCAGCCGCCCCACAGCCCATCCGCCGCGTCGGCCAGGCCGTCCTCGTGCATCGCACCGGTAATGATGATCTGCGCGGCAAGGATCAGTCCGGCGGCGATCATCAGCGGCATGCCAACCCACAGGGCGACAGCCCCGATCACCGAAGCAATCACGGCCACAGCCATGCCCGCCAACGGAAAGGCCCAAGCCGCCGCAGCGCCCCGCGCGGTGGCGCGATCCGTGTCGATCCGCAGGGGCAAGCGTGTCAGCAATCCCAGCGCGGCGGGCACATCCTGCGCCACGATCAACGGGCGAACCTGCGAAATGTCGGCATTGCGCATCAAGATGACCTTTCAAGGCTTTTCATGGGTGGCTAAGGCGTTAGACAGGGGGCCAGCATGACCAGAGCGAGGACGAAAATGCCAGCCCCCTTTACCACTTTGGATGAATTTCGCGCCACCCTTGCCACGGCCCCCGCGGCTGATGAAACGGCGCGCGCCGGGGCCGAGACCCGCAATGGCCAGTTGACCAAACCACCGGGCGCTTTGGGGCGGCTTGAAGATATTGCGATCTGGTATGGCGCATGGCGCAGCACGGACCGCCCCGAAATAAACAACCCGCAAGTAATTGTTTTTGCTGGAAACCATGGCGTTTGTGCGCAGGGCGTGTCTGCCTTCCCGCCCGAAGTCACCGTGCAAATGGTTGCCAACTTCGAACATGGCGGCGCTGCAATCAACCAGCTTTCCAAAGCATTTGGCGCGCGCATGGATGTCCATGCCTTGTCCCTCGACACCCCCACCGCAGATTTCACCACCGGCCCGGCGATGTCGGAGGATGAAGTGATCGCCGCCCTGCGCACGGGGTGGGACGCCGTTGATCAATCCGCCGACCTGCTGGTCACAGGCGAAATGGGAATTGGCAACACAACGTCTGCCGCTGCCATCGCAACGGCGCTGTTTGGCGGTGACGCCGCTGACTGGACAGGGCGGGGCACCGGCGTTGACGACGCGGGCCTTGCGCGCAAGATCGATGTTGTCACGCGCGGGCTGGCCGCAAATCCGGAAGCCGCCAGTGATCCGTTGCAGGCGCTCCGCTGTCTTGGCGGGCGCGAACTTGCGGCTATGGCGGGGGCAATTGCTGCCGCACGTGCCTATTCCATTCCGGTGATTCTTGACGGGTTCATCTGCACCGCCGCCGCTGCGACTTTGGCGCAGGCGCAGGACGGCGCGCTGGATCACACGGTCGCAGGGCATCAAAGTGCGGAAGGGGCGCACGCAGCATTGTTGGCCAAAATCGGCAAGGAACCGTTGTTGCAACTTGGCCTGCGGCTGGGCGAAGGATCGGGCGCGGCCCTTGCGATTGGCATCCTCAAGGGCGCTGTCGCCTGCCATTCCGGCATGGCCACCTTTGCCGAGGCAGGCGTCGCCGCTGGCTAGGCCTTGGGGCGCCCGCCTGCGGCGCCCTTTTTCACCTGATCGGCGTCAAGTTTGGCGGTCAGCTCTGTCTCGAGCGCCTTGTTCATTTCGCGCGCGCGCGCCACGTAGGCGGCGTTTTGTTCAATCGGCACATCGGGTTTCCACAACTCGGCAAGATCGCGCAGGGACGCGCGATCCTGATGGTAGAACGCCATTTCGGCTTCATTCGCCTCGAATTCGGAAAGGCCCATGTTCTCAAGCACATAGCGCCCCGCCCGCAGCGAGCTGTCGAACATTTCGCGCACGATGTCATTCGCGCCTGCCTGAAACAGTTCGTAGACATGGGTGCGGTCCTGGGCACGTGCGACGATGTGCAAATCGGGGCGTTCCTTGCGGGCATAACTGACCAGCCGGATCGCCGCCGCGCGATCATCCAGCGCGACAACCAACACGGTCGCATCGTCAAGGCCCGCAGCATGCAGCAGGTCGGGGCGGGTCGGATCACCAAAGAATCCCTTGAACCCGAAGGTGCGCATGGTCTGGACTGTCGCCAGATTGTTGTCGATCACCACGGTGCTGAACCCTGACGCCTGCACAAGCCGGTTCACAACCTGTCCAAAGCGCCCGATTCCGGCAATGATCACCTGCCCGACCTCGTCGATTTCATCCTCGGGGTGGTCGTGATCACCGGCCATGTTCCGGCTGAGCAATTCAAAGACGATGAACAACAGCGGCGTGACCAGCATCGACAGGGCAACGACCAGCAACAGGGTTTCCGACAGCCCCTGGCCCAGCACCCCCTGTTGCAATGAAAACGAGATCAGCACAAAACCGAACTCACCCGCCTGCGCAAGGCCCAGCGTGAACAGCCAGCGGTCGCGCCCGTGCAGTTTGAACAGGCGGGCCAGCAGATACAGCACCGCGCCCTTGGTCACGATCACGCCTGCGGTCAGACCCATGATGCGCGTGGGATCACCATATAGAACTGCAAAGTTGATCCCCGCCCCGACCGTAATAAAGAACAGCCCCAGCAGCAGACCCTTGAAGGGTTCAAGATCGCTCTCGAGTTCGTGGCGGAATTCGGAGTTGGCCAGCACGACACCGGCCAGAAATGTGCCAAGCGCGGGCGACAGGCCGACCAAC
The DNA here is from genome assembly GCF_042466115.1 of Octadecabacter sp. R77987. Lineage (NCBI taxonomy): Bacteria > Pseudomonadati > Pseudomonadota > Alphaproteobacteria > Rhodobacterales > Roseobacteraceae > Octadecabacter > Octadecabacter sp. R77987. The sequence continues at coordinate 3,057,107 of NZ_JAXHBQ010000001.1, forward strand.
CCCATCAGCACGGCAATTGACACGACCATCAGCAGGGCCAGTGCCGTATACATTTCGCGCAGACGCGCGTGGTGGATGTAGCGAAACACCGGACGTGTCAGAAAAATGCCAGCCAGAATGATCACCGCAACCGCGCCCAGCGTCACAAGGGTCACGCCCCAACCGGGCAGGCCGTCAACAAGGCTCAGGCTGGCGTGACTTGCATCCGCGTGGTGTTCGTCTGCCAGTTGCATCGACCCGTCCGGCGCCAGTGCCACAGGCGAACTGATCACCAATAGCGGCAAAAGTGCCAGCATCGGGATGACAGCGATATCCTGCGTGAGCAGCACCGAAAACGTTGATCTGCCACCGCCTGTCTGCATCAACCCCTTTTCAGACAGGGTCTGCAAAACGATAGCCGTGGAGGACAGCGCAAAGATCATGCCAACGGCCAGCGCCGTGGGCCAGGCCAGCCCAAGGACCATGCCTGCGGCCATGATCAGCGCCGTTGTCAGCCAGATCTGCGCGCCGCCAAGGCCGATCAGCCGGTGCCGCATGTCCCAAAGCGCGCGCGGTTCAAGCTCCAGCCCGATCAGGAACAGCATCATCACGACGCCAAATTCGGCAAAATGCTGCAAATCCTGCGTTTCCGTGCCGACCAACCCCAACACGGGGCCAATCACGATCCCCGCAAGCAGATAACCCAGCACCGATCCAAGCCCAAGGCGCGCAGCCAAGGGCACGGCAATGACGGCCGCGCCAAGATAGATCGTTGCTTGGAACAGAAAGCTTTCCATGGAGCCTTATCGGTTGAGGGGCGTGCCACAACGCATTGGCCCGATGTGTATCAGCGGTGCCACGCCTAGCCGCTGGGCATTTCCAGTTGAACCGTGCGTCCGCGTTTTGTGTAGTTCAGCGAACTGTCACCGATGGATTGCACGCGCCCGCCATCCAGACGGTCGCCGACACCCACGCGCACAAGGCGACCATTGCTCATGCGGACCAAGGCGCGGCGTGCATCGGGCGTGCCAAAGACGCCGATCAGGCTTATGTCGCGCAGGTTCAGCGCGCCTTCCAGCGTTGCGGCCTGCGCAACCCCGCCGGAAATCGGCCCGCTTGGTGCAACGGTTTGCGGCGCGACAACGGCCACTTGTTGCGCGACACGGGCCTGATTTTCACGCGCGCGGGTCACAACGCGGGCAAAGTTGCGGGGCCGGGTATCGGGGCGCAACGATGCGGTGATCGCCTGCGGCGTGGGGTTGACGATCAGGCTGGGCGCGGGTGCGGTCTGTGCTGTTTGGGCCGCGGCAATGGCGGCGGCAACTTCGGGTGCAATTTCCAGGGTCGGCGGTTCGGCGGCGGTCGGAACTTCGACTTCGGGGTCGGGTTCAGGTGCCGGTTCTGGCGCAGGGGCCAGACCGGCAGGGCGCAGGCGCGGGCGGAACCCCGACAGGCGCGCATCAGGTTCGGGCGCGGCGGCCGCCAAGGGCGCAATCCCTTCGGGGCGGGTTTGCGGGCGCAGCGTGGTCAGGGCAACGCCACCGGCTGTTGCAGGGTCTTGGGGCGCGGCTTCGGCCGTGTCAGCCACGGCGCTTTCGGGTCGCGTGCGGGGCCGCAGTGTTGGTTCAACCGGCGCGGCGGATACAAAATCCGGCGTCGTCTCGACGTCCGGCGTGACTTCGGGCGCGGTGACAACCTCTGGTGCAACAGTGCCGGGACGCACCGGTGGCAAGACCGGCGGGCGGCCCGCGATCACGATGATACCGTCCGGCGTCAACGCCCCTTCGGGCGTGGCCAGAACAAAACCGCGATCATCGCGCGGGAAATCGGTGCCGGGCGCGGGCGGATTGACGGGTGCAAGATAGGCCCCATCCTGCGCGGCCAGCGAAAAGTCAGGTATTTCAGGTGTTTGCTGACGTTCGATGGGCCGGGTCGCGGCAACGGCTACGGTATCTATGTTATCGGTGCGCGGTGTCAGGGGTATGCGGGGGGCCCTTTGCCAAACGCCTGTTGCGGCGTAAATGCGCTGAGCTTCGGCGGGGCTGAGGACCTGTCCCACCGGCGCGGCTTCGGGGGCGTCTGGCGTCACTGCTACATCGGTGCCGCCTTGCCCCATGTCACCGCTGTCATCCAGGCCGGCCACCCCCGATGCCGGATCAACGTCGGAAGGTATGACGGGCTCTGCAACCGGATCGGTTGCGGCTGTTTCCACGGTGCCGCGGTTGAACCAACCTGCCAAACCGTCCTCGGACACGATGGCGGCAAAGGCGGCCACGGCGATCAGGAACAGCAGCAAAACTGCGGTCAGGATCAGCCCCAGAAAGCGTGGCTTGCCGCCAACAACGACCTTGGGTTTTGTCTTGGCGGGCTTGCGCGCGCCAAAGACGGTCATCCGGCTTTTTTCGTCCGGTTGTGCGGGGGCATCTGCCGCGCCTGATTTTTCGGCGCGTTCCTTGCGGCGGCTGCGAAACAGGCCGGGCTTGTCGGCCTTTTCAGGATCAGGCGCGCGGGCGGGGGCGGCCAGCGGGGCGGGGGCGGACAGCGGCGCTGGCGCGGTGGTGGGCGCAGGGGCCGTGTCGTCAGTGGTTTCAGGTTGTTCGGGCGTATCGCCCTTTGGCGCTTGCACCGGCACGATGGTCTCAAAGTGCCGGGCTTCGGCATCTGGCACGGCCGTTTGCGCCACACCTGTCACGGCGGGGGCGGCTGCGGGTTCGGGCGTATCAGCACGCAATGCGGCAACAGGTGCTGGGGCCACATCGCTGTCATCCACCTTGACGCCGGCAAGCGGCGGCATCGGGCTGGTGTTTTTTCCCTGCGGCACGGCCAATGGCGGCGGATCCATACGCGTGTCGGCAGCCGGTTGCGCCGCCCGCGCAGGCGCAAACACCGGGGGTGCTTCTGGTGTCGGCGCATCCTTGGCAGGGGCGGCAAGCGGTGCACGCGGACGGGCGGAAAAGACCGGTTCATCCGAGGCCTCAGACGCCTGTGCGGGCGCGTCCTCGGGCGGTGTTTCATCCGGGGCCGAGGCTGCCAGCGCAAGTTCTTCGAACATGCCAGAGGGATCGTTTGGCGTGATGTCGGGTTCGGGTGTCGGGTCTGGGTCCGAAGTGGGCTTGGGCTCGGGCGGGGTTTCTGCGTCCGGTTCGGGCGCGGCAATAGCTTCTGGTGCACCCGCCGCAATATCTGTAACCCCGATCACGACAACCGCGTCGTCGTCACGGCTGACATCAAACCCGTCAAGCGCACCAAAAAACGCCTCGCCCACAAAGGTGAACGGTTCGGGCACGGCGGCAAAGCAGACCGGATTGAAATCGTGCTCGGTTGCGAAAGCGGCCGCCTCGTCGAGGGTTTCACGGGCGACTGCGGCCACATAGGTGCGCCCGCCGCCCTTGGTGAAATCAACCGCCAGATCGGCCACGCTATAGGGTGTCGTGCCGTCCAGTGCCGCGCGCACATCGTCCAGTTCGGTGCGGGTCGTATCCAGTGCAAGATACTTGATTTGCTCGTTCGGAATCAGCAGCTTGGTGCGCAAACCATCGGGTTCGATGGTCAGGGCCTGTGCGCGCAATCGGGCCAGCGCGGCGCCCAGATCGTCGACGTCCAGCGCGACTTCGCCAACAAGGTGCCAGCCCCCCTGCACACGGTGCAGCAGGCGAAGCCCCTCGAACGAAAGTGAAAGTGCGAAATTCGGCGTCATTGCGCGGCTGTATCATCCCGATGGGTGGGGGAAAAGCGCCCCCTTGCGTTGCCGCAAAGCTATAGCAGGTTTTCGCCAAGTCCAAGCGCCTGCGTGTCTTTTTGTCCAAATCAGATGGTTTGGGGGGCCAATCCGCGGCCCCCCGAATACTTAGGCGGTCGCTTTGGTCAGTGCCTGATCCAGATCGGCGATCAGATCATCAACACTTTCGATGCCGATAGACAGGCGCACAACGTTCGGGCCGGCCCCTGCGGCCTCTTGTTGTTCGGGTGACAGCTGGCGGTGGGTCGTGCTGGCCGAGTGGATAATCAGGCTGCGCGTGTCGCCAAGGTTGGCAACATGGCTGAAGATTTCCAGTGAATCGACCAGCTTGACGCAGGCATCATAGCCCCCCTTGACCGCAAAGGTGAACAAGGCACCCGCACCCTTGGGGCAGACATCCTTGACCCGGCCGTAATAGGGCGAACTTTCCAGCCCCGCATATGTGACGTAATCCACGCGATCATCCGCCTCGAGCCAATTGGCCACGGCCTGCGCGTTTTGCACATGGCGATCCATGCGCAGGGACAGTGTTTCAATGCCCATCAACGTGTAATGCGCGGCCTGCGGGTTCATCGTCATGCCCAGATCACGCAGGCCAATCGCGATGGAGTGGAACGTAAAGGCCATCGGCCCAAGTGCCGCGCCAAAGTTCAACCCGTGATAGGCAGGTTCGGGTTGCGATAGGGACGGGAACTTGTCACTGGCGGTCCAGTCAAACTTGCCCGAATCCACAACGCAGCCACCGGTGACGGTGCCGTTGCCCGTCAGGTACTTGGTGGTGGAATGCACGACTAGTGTCGCGCCCAGTTCAATCGGGCGGCACAGATACGGCGTGGCCGATGTGTTGTCGATGATCAGGGGCAGGCCTGCCGCATCGGCAATATCGGCCACGGCGCGCACATCCATGATATAACCGCCGGGGTTGGCAATCGCCTCGCCGAACACCGCACGCGTGTCGTCGTCAATCGCGGCCTTCACCGCGTCCAGATCGTCGAAGTCGACGAATTTGGCGGACCAGCCGAAACGTTTGATCGTCTGGCTGAACTGGGTGATCGTGCCACCATAAAGACGGGTCGAGGCGACAATGTTCTTGCCCGGTCCCATCAGTGGAAACAGCGCCATGATCTGCGCGGCGTGTCCGCTGGAACAGCAAATGGCCCCTGCGCCGCCTTCAAGGGCGCAAATCCGTTCGGCCAGCGCCGACACCGTCGGGTTGGTCAGGCGCGAATAGATATAGCCGACCTCTTCGAGGTTAAAAAGTTTCGCCGCGTGATCGGCATCGCGAAACACATAGGCCGTGGTCTGGTAAATCGGCACCTGACGTGCACCGGTGGCGGGGTCGGGGTTTGCACCTGCGTGGATTTGCAGCGTGTCGAAACCAAGTGATGGCGTGTCGGTCATAGGTCTTCTCCCTGATGTTACTTGCCGCTAGGTTTACGGGGAAAGCCGCGCCACCTCAACGCGCGACAGCGCAAAAGGGAAAATCACATGCCCCATCCGTTCCATCTGGCCTTTAATGTTCGCGATCTTGACGCCGCACGCGACTTTTATTCCGGTCACTTGGGCGCAATTGAAGGGCGCAGCACGGCGACATGGGTCGATTTCGACTTTTTTGGCCATCAGCTAAGCCTACATTTGGGCGAACCGATGGCGACAGCCGCGACAGGGCAGGTCGGTGATCATCGCGTGCCGATGCCGCATTTCGGGATCGTGCTGCCCTTGGGCGACTGGCGCGTGCTGGCCGACCGGTTGGTGGCTCGTAGCACGGATTTCATCATTGAACCCTCGGTGCGTTTCAAGGGCGAGCCGGGCGAACAATGGACGATGTTCTTTCGTGATCCGTCTGGAAATCCGATTGAAATCAAGGGGCTGGCCGATAACGCCGACATTTTTGCGCGCGCCTGACGTCTTGCGCTCCAAAATACGAAATCCTGCGCCTAGCGCATCCAGAAGCCGTTCTTCTTGATCATGTTGCGCACCTGGCGTTCGCGCGGTGGCATGTCGTTCTGATCAAACAGTGCGCGCACTTTTTCGCCGCGGTTCTGATAGATCATCCGCTTGAACGGCTCATAGTTCTTCAGCAGCTTCTTGATCTTGTTGGGTGTTGCGACCGCTTCCAGCGCCTGCACCACATGATCGCTTTCGCGCGCATATAGCAGCGGCAGCATCCGGTAATGGCAGGTTACATCGCCGTCCAGTCCATCCAGTTCCGGCCCCGGTCGGCCACCACCTAAGGAATGAATGACCAGCGGCAGCGCCACCTGATCCAGCCATGGATCAAGCGATTGCAGCACCAGTTCTTCGGGGCGGTCATCACGGATCGCCAAGGCATATTCCAGAAACCTAGCGCGAAATGCAGCCGGGTCCGCGCCATAAAACCATCCGGCGTTGAAATAAAGGTAGCGTTCCCAGTATTCATCGGGTTGTGACAGGTCCAGCGTGCTGTCAAACGCCAGCCCGAACTTGTCATAAAGCGACTTCCACGTTTTCGTGTAACCGGGCCAATACAGTTCTTCTTCAGGCCAGGTGCCGGTTCGGCGCATGGAGGCGGCGGGGCGCGCAAAGTCGAATTGCACTTTTGCGATATCGCCCGTGATCAGCGTATCCGTGTCAAAGAACACAAATGGTTCGCCTGCGGGCAGGGTGGACAACCCTTCGATCTTGTTGCCATAGGGGTAATCCTGCCCGAAATGTTCGTTTTCAAACGGCACGATTTCGGCGCCCATTTCTTCCAACGCGGCGCGCACATCGCCGGTGATGCGGGTTTCGCCTTTCCACATGGGACCGGGTTGCGGTTCGGCCACAATCACGCGGCCGTCAAACGCAGGGGAATAGGCGCGCAGTGACGCCACGAACAACAACGCCTCGTATTGCAGCCGTCCGTTCTGGCCGATGACCATGATATTGAAACGCTGGCCTGTTTTTGCCTTTCGCGCCATACTCGCTTTGTCCCTCATATTTCGGGGCAGTATAGATTGAGAAACCGCGCGGCAAAAGCCGTGCCGAGAGGAGATTTGCACGTGTTTGAATTATTCCTGCCTTATGTCATCGGCATCGCCCTTGGAATCGAGCCATCGCCCCCGCTTGATGGCAATGACACCGAGATTGCGGAACTGGTCCCCGAACTTGATCCGATCGACGAAGGGTCGGGTGATGGTCTGGAAGGGCGCGAACCCGAACCACAGGTGCCAACAGGCCAATACACGACCGCGATCGAGGTCCGCCCGATCTTGGGGATGACCAAATCCAACTGGGTCGCCGTGCGCAACTATGACGGGCAGGATCTGGTCTATTTCACACATCTGATGAGCTGGCGCTGCGGGCTGTGGGAGGTGCGCTATGGCATCAACGGCGAACCGGCCAATACCACTGTGCCGATGGAGCCGTGCAACACCGAGTTTGCCCAACCCAACGCGATGATAGATATCGAAAATTTTCTGCCCTACATCACGCTGCCACCTGAATCTGTTCAAAGCATTTATGTGGAAATCACCTATGACGATGGCACCTCTGATTTCGCGCAGTTCAACCGCAACGAGGTGCTTATTCCCTGACTTTCAGGTGAAATCGACAGCTTCGATGCACAGGGCAGTTGGCAGGTGGCGCGCGATCTCGTCCCAGTGATCGCCCGCGTTCAGACTGGCAAAAACCGATCCGCTGTTGGTCGCAAAATAAAGGCCAGCAGGGTCCCGGGCGTCACCTGCCATGGCTTGGCGCAATACGGTGAAAAAGCAGGCCTTTTGCGGCAGGCCGTCGCGCTGGGCCAGCCATGTTTGCCCGCTATCGCGACTATGCCAGACCGCAGCGGCGCCGTCAGGCGGAAAGCGGCCCGCCATGTCGCCGTTCAGCGGGATCGTCCAGATCATCGCGCGGTCGCGCGGGTGCACACGGATCGGAAAGCCGAACGTAGAAGGCAACCCCGCGGTAATATCATCCCAGCTGCGCCCCCCGTCCGGCGAACGCCAGACCCCGTGGTGGTTTTGCTGATACAGCAGGTCCGCGCTGCCGGGTGCACGCATCATATTGTGCACGCAGTGCCCTGTTTCACCGTCACGCGGCGCGGCTGGATGATCGTGGTTCCCGCAGCTTTCGGCGTTGGACATCCGGTTGCGCCTGTCCCAGGTCTTGCCGCCGTCCTCGGTTGCGAAAACGCCGGCGGCAGAAATGCCGACCCAGATTTTTTGCGGGTCTTCGGGATGATTCACGATGCTGTGCAAAACCAGCCCCGCCGCGCCGCCCTGCCAGTCTTTGGCCGATGGGTGATCTGTCAGCCCCGAAACCCGTTCCCAAGTCGCGCCCATGTCCCTGCTTGCCAGCAATCCCGCCGGTTTGGTGCCCGCGTAAAGCGTGCCATGGGCGAATGACAGCGACCAGACCTGCGAAAAACTGTCGCCAAAGGGCAGGGGCGTATCGTCCCAGCCGATCATCGCCGCAAAGTCGGGATCATTGGCGGCCCATTGGTCCATCGCGCCACTGGTCAGGCGGGTCAACGCCCATGTTTGGCCGCGATCAGATGAATGCCAAATGCCTGCCCCGTGAAAATCACCGCCACCTGCGGCCCACACATGCCCCGTGTCCGCGCAGCCCGCCACGTGATTGATCGTCCAGCCATCGCACAGCGGCCCCGTCACTTCCCAGCCTGTGCGATCCGCGCCGCCATTTATTAGAAACAGCCCCTTTGTTGTGCCGACAAGGAGGGTGAGTTCGGTGGACATCGGTGCGCCTTTCCAGAAAAGTCGGCGGATCATAGCACGGATCAGCGCGACCCGCGCGCGATTTTGCGCGGGCGCGCCAAGGCACGTTCGCCCCAGTTGATCGCCCAAGGGTCTTGGGGTGGCGGATTTGGCTTATCCCGTCATGCCGACACTTGCCTGCATCAGGAACTGTGCACCAATTGGCCGCGTCGCGGCACCAATTGCGCGGGCCTTGCCGCCGATGCTGCCGCTTTCGATACGCGGCTGGATCAGGCCGCGGGTGTCTTGGGTGACAACATAACGGCGCACGCGGCTCACCAGATCGTCACGGACACTTGCGGGAAAGGCGCCGTCAATCAGGATCGCTTCAAAGTCGATCACCGAGCAGGTGGAAAGGGCGGCCTTGGCAAGTTCCTGTGCGGTTTGGCCCAGCCACGGGTCAACATAGCGCGACAGGGAATGCCAGCTGTCGGGATCAGACCAAAGTTGCTGTGGGTCCAGATCGACCTCGCGCAGGCGCAGTTCCAACTGGTGGATCGACGCCATATCGACCAGTTGCATGCTTTCGCCGTTTGGACCGATGCTGCGCAGTGATCCCAGTGCGCCCGCATTTCCCTGACGTCCTTCAAAGACCGAATGGTTCAACACGACCCCACCGCCGATAAACGCACCGATGAAGAAATAGGCGTAATCGCGAAACTCCTTACCGCGCCCGTAGGTGTGTTCGGCTTGGCAGGCGGCGGTGGCATCATTGAGCAGCGACACCGGCAGACCCGTGCGCGCCTGTGCTTCTTGACGCAGGTCGATGTGTTCCCAAGGGATGAAAGCGGCCGAAAGATCTACGCTCTGGTCGTGCCAGTTCCACATCTCGAACGGGGCGGCAATCCCCAGACCACAGATGCGCGCCGCATGGGCCGGGTCCATCCCTTGCATGATGGCGTGAACGCTGTCGTCCAGAAACCCGAATATGTCTTCAGGGACGGGGGCGGGATAGGTCAGTCGCCGCTCCTCGCGCAGGTTGCCGTTCAGGTCGATCAGCACCAGATCCGTGGATCTGCGCCCGATCTTGAGGCCGAAGGAAAACACACCATCCGAAGCCAGTTTCATTGGAATGGACGGCTTGCCGACCTTGCCCCGAACCGGGTCGCCCCGCTCGAGGATTCCTTCGCCTTCAAGGCGACGCAGGATGCTTGAAACGGTCGGCGGGCTAAGTTCGGCCAGTCGCGAAAGATCGCTACCCGGCATCGGCCCGTTGCGTTGGAGAAGCGACAAAAGAAGCCGTTCGTTGTGATCACGAACGCCTTTCTGGCTTAACCCTGCGCTGAGCGATCTGACAAGTCCGTCTTCCATGACCTTCATCATAACAGCCATGTGGGACAGGTAAACATATTAATAAGAAAAGTTAACTAATTAATTGACAGGCGATCAAGAATCACGTCACTTAGGGTCAAGCGACGGGCAAAGACCTGTCGTATGATCGTCGGGGTAAAGGCCCTGACCTACACAATCGTCTGGGAGGACATCATGAAAAAGCTGCTTATCGGCACTGCGCTTGCTGCTATTACATCTGCCGGGTCTGCAATGGCTGAAAGCCACGCGGTCTCTGCGTGCCTGATCACCAAAACCGACACCAACCCGTTCTTTGTCAAGATGCGCGAAGGCGCCGAAGCGGCCGCCGCCGAGGCCGGCATCACGCTGCGGTCTTATGCAGGGCAGGTTGACGGCGACCATGAAACACAGGTTGCTGCGATCGAGACCTGCATCCTTGATGGTGCGTCCGGCATCCTGATCACGGCATCGGACACGTCCTCAATCGTTGGCGCGGTGACGCAAGCGCGGGACGCCGGTCTGTTGGTCATTGCGCTGGATACGCCGCTTGAACCGATTGATGCGGCGGACGCGACATTTGCGACTGACAACTTCCTTGCAGGTGAGCTGATCGGCCAGTGGGCCGCAGCGTCGCTGGGTGACGAGGCCGCGAATGCGCGGATTGCGATGCTGGATCTGGCCGTGTCGCAACCAACGGTTGGCGTTCTGCGCGATCAGGGCTTCTTGCAGGGCTTTGGCATCGACCTGGCCGACCCGAATGTGAACGGTGACGAAGATGACCCACGCATTGTTGGCAACGACGTCACGGCCGGCAACGAAGAAGGCGGGCGCACAGCGATGGAAAACCTGCTTGCCGTCGATCCGTCGATCAACGTGGTTTACACCATCAACGAACCCGCCGCCGCGGGTGCCTACGAGGCGCTCAAGTCAATTGGCCGCGAAAATGACGTGCTGATCGTGTCTGTTGATGGCGGCTGCCCCGGTGTGCAAAACATCGCGGATGCCGTGATCGGTGCGACCGCGCAGCAATACCCGCTGCAAATGGCCGCCCTGGGCATCCAGGCGATTGCCGCTTATGCCGCTGACGGCACGTTGCCCGAAAACACCCCGGGCAAAGATTTCTTCGACACAGGTGTTGCACTGGTCACGGATCAGCCCGCTGACGGTGTCGACAGCATTTCTGTCGCCGAAGGCATGGATCTGTGCTGGGGCTGACCTGCTGATTTGCACAAGTCGTGTATGATGCAACCAAGGGGGCGGGATTTCTTCCCGCCCTTTTTCAAAGTTGGGATATGCTCCCGCAAGATATCCGGTTTACAATGAGGGGATCGAACAGTGTCTGGCAAATCCGAGAATTTTGAAGCTGCCATCGAGCCAAAAGCATCCGAGTCAGTGGCCGCCTTCACGGAACGCAAGGGCCTGATTGCCAGACTGCAACATGCGCTGCACGTCAACCCGGCACTTGTGCCACTTTTCGTTCTTCTGGTCTCGATCGTCTTGTTCGGATTGCTGTTGGGGTCCAAGTTCTTTTCGCCGTTCGCACTGACGTTGATCCTGCAGCAGGTTCAGATTGTCGGTATCGTCGCAGCCGCGCAAAGCCTTGTGATCCTGACCGCAGGCATCGACCTGAGCGTCGGCGCTATCGCTGTTCTGTCTAGCGTGATCATGGGCCAATTCACCTTTCGCTACGGATTGCCCGTGGAAATCGCCGTGGCGACAGGCCTGTTGTTCGGCACGCTTATGGGGTCGATCAACGGATGGTTGATTGCGGTGATGAAGCTGCCGCCGTTCATCGTGACCCTTGGTATGTGGCAAATCGTGCTGGCTGCGAACTTCCTTTATTCGGCCAACGAAACAATCCGCAGTCAGGAGATTGAACAGAACGCACCCCTGCTCCAGTTTCTTGGGTCAACCTTCAAGGTCGGCGCCGATGCGGACGGACGTGGCGGCGCGACATTCACCTTTGGCGTCATTGCGATGGTCGTGATCTTTGCCTTTCTGGCCTATGTGCTCAAGCATACGGCCTGGGGGCGTCATATCTATGCAGTGGGCGATGACCCGGAAGCCGCGCAGCTGTCCGGTGTAAACGTCAAGCGCACGCTGATTTCGGTCTATGCGGTGACCGGATTCATCTGTGCCATCGCAGGGTGGGCGTTGATCGGCCGCATCGGGTCCGTCAGCCCGACCTCTGGCCAGCTTCTCAATATCGAAAGCATCACGGCTGTTGTGATTGGCGGCATCTCGTTGTTTGGCGGGCGTGGATCAATCATGGGGCCATTGTTTGGCGCACTTATCGTGGGTGTGTTCACCCTTGGCCTGCGCCTGGCCGGTGCGGACGCACAATGGACATACCTGCTGATCGGCGCACTTATCATTGGCGCTGTTGCAGTGGATCAGTGGATCAGAAAGGTTTCGGCATGACTATGATGGAAAACACCAATAACGCCGCGATCGAGCCGATCCTGATGGGGCGCGGCCTGGTCAAGCGCTATGGCAGGGTGACGGCGCTCGATCATTGCGATTTCGATCTGTATCCGGGTGAAATCCTTGCCGTGATCGGGGACAATGGCGCAGGCAAGTCATCCTTGATCAAGGCCATTTCGGGCGCGGTTATCCCCGACGAGGGCGAGGTGTTCCTTGAAGGCAGGCCGGTCAATTTCACCTCGCCAACCGATGCCCGAAAGGAAGGGATCGAGACGGTTTACCAGACCCTTGCGATGTCACCCGCCTTGTCCATTGCAGATAACATGTTCATGGGGCGCGAAATTCGCAAACCGGGCTTTCGCGGGACATGGCTGCGCCAGCTTGATCGCCCGAAAATGGAAAAAATCGCCCGTGACAAGCTGTCTGAACTTGGGTTGATGACGATCCAGAACATCAATCAGGCGGTCGAGACATTGTCAGGCGGGCAGCGACAAGGCGTGGCCGTGGCACGGGCCGCTGCATTCGGGTCCAAGGTCATCATTCTTGACGAGCCGACGGCGGCCCTGGGTGTCAAGGAATCGCGCCGCGTCCTGGAACTGATCCTTGATGTGCGTTCACGCGGAATCCCGATCATCCTGATCAGCCACAACATGCCGCATGTGTTCGAAGTCGCGGATCGTATCCATGTGCATCGACTGGGCAAGCGGCTTTGTGTGATCGACCCCAAGGATTACACGATGTCTGACGCCGTGGCCTTCATGACAGGCGCGAAAGAGGCACCGGTCCCCTAGGCGCGCACATGGTCAATCGACGACAAGGTCGGCAGGGCTACGCGCCAGCGGGTCGCACGTGCGAGTCGCGCAGAATGAGCGGGCATTCCAGTCGCACTTGTGGCATTTCGGTGTGATCCGGTGACAGGATATATTCCGAGCACCACTGGCCCATTTCCCGATGCGGCAAGAGCACGGTCGACAGGGCAGGGGACAGGTGCTGGGCGATCTCCTGATCGTCATAGCCCATGACGGCGATTGATTGTCCGATGTGCTCTCCTTGTTCTTTCAGTGCCTCGTAGCAGCCGACCGCCATGAGGTCGTTCGCGCAAAAGATAGCATCGGGCCGTGTCGCACCGGCCAGCAGTTTCAAGGCCGCAGTTCGCCCGCCACTGGGCAGGAAATTGCCTTCGACAATCAGGGACGGGTCAACCGGAATACCCGCAGATCGCAACGCACGTTCATAGCCTTCCATGCGCTGGTCCGAGGCTTCCATCCATGTCTCGCCTGATATGAACGCGATGTTTTTGTGTCCCTGGTCGATCAGGGCTTTCGTGGCCACCTCGCCGCCGCGTCGTTCGGCCGGCACAATGGACGGCAGGCGGCCCTCGGTGTCATAGCAATTGAGCAAGACCGCACGGTGCCGTGTCAACGCGTCTGGTGGCGTCACCTGTCGGGTCAGGATCGAACCATAGACAACGCCTTCGACACGATCAGCCGACCATTTGCGCAGGATCGCAGATTCGTAGGCCGCGTTGCCACCCGTCATGACGACCTCGACCAGAACGTTATGTTTCCAGGCTTCTTCCTGCACCCCCTCGATAGAGATCGAGGCGAAGGGGCTTGTGGCGATTTCGTCGAACATCAACCCGATAATCCGATGACCTGCGGCTTTCGGTGGTCTGCCTGCTGCGCGGGGTCGATATCCCAGTTCGCGCACAGCCTCCAGCACCCGGCGTCGGGTCTCGGAACTGATCCGCATGGTCTCCTGACCATTTAACACAAAAGAAACAGTGGATTGGGACACACCCGCTGCAAGGGCGACATCCTTCATCGTGACTTTGCTCGGTAGGGGATCGTTCTTGTCGGTCATGCGGGCCCTGAGTTTGTTCTTGCCTGCAGCTAATAAATATTGCTAATAATTTTAGCACAAGAAGAATCGGCTGTTTTGGGAGGAACACATGTCGAAAGGGAGGGGGCCACGCCGTCAGCTGTCGCAGGTGCAAGCCGCCTGGCTGCTCTTGCTGCCTTTCCTGTCCGTTTACGCCTTGTTTCTGATTTACCCGTTCTTTCGCGGCATCTGGATCAGCCTGCATGACTGGAACCTGTTGGCCGTGGCGTTCAACGCCGATGCCAAAGAGTTCGTCGGGGCAAGGAACTACATCCGTGTCATGTGGGGCCAGAATATCGAATGGTCGGCATTGGCCAGCCCTGTTCTCCAGGCTCTTGGGGTCATGGGGCTTGGCCTTACCATCTTCCTTCGCCGGATGAACCGGGTGAGCAAGACAACTTTCATCGCGCTGGTGCTGGCGTGTGTCTTGCTCTTTTTCCTACCAGGGTTTCATCCCGGCGAAGGGGGCCGGTGGTATGACCGTCGTTTCTGGCCCACGGTTGGCAACACATTGGTGTTCGTCGGCTTTGCGGTGCCCGGTGTCACGATCTCGGCTTTGCTTCTCGCGGCCGCTCTCAATCAGGAGACGCGGGTGATGTCGGTCCTGCGCACTATCTTTTTCCTTAGTCAGGTGCTGTCCGTCACGGTTGTGACCCTGATCTGGCAGATCATGTTTTCGCCCCGTCAGGGGCTGATCGCGAATATCACCGAAGCCTTTGGCGGATCGCCTATCGTCTGGCTGACGGATGAACGCTTCGCAATGGCGGCAATTGTCATCACAACGGTCTGGTGGTCGCTTGGCATTGCAATGATCCTGTTTCTGGCGGGGCTGCAAGACATCAGCAAGGACCTTTATGAAGCTGCCGCGCTGGACAATGCGACCGGAAAGCGGGCGTTCTGGTATATCACCCTGCCCAACCTGAAGCGCACGATCACCGTGGTGATCATCCTGCAGATCATACTGCATTTTCAGGTGTTCGGGCAATCCCACCTGATGACAGGCGGCGGCCCCAACGACACGACGCAAGTGCTGGTGCGCTACATCTATCAGACGGCCTTTCGTGACAGCGAACTGGGCCGTGCATCGGCCATGGCAGTGTTCCTCTTCGTGATCATGGGGGCGTTTTCGGTCCTGCAGTTTCTGGCCGGACGCGAGGACGACGCATGATGAACCGTCGGTATTACTGGCTTGTGACGGCCCTGTCGCTTCCGGCGTTCCTTTGGCTGGTTCCAACGCTTTGGATGGTGTCCCTGTCGTTCCAACCCAATGACGTTCTGGCCCGCACGACATCCTCGACCGCCTTCGGGTTGGTCCCATGGCCCTTCACGGCGGACAATTACGTGGCGCTGTTCGCGTTCGGCCAAACGCCCATGTGGTTCCTGAATTCGCTGATTGTCGCGGTCGGGATGACGCTGGGTGTGCTGGCCGTGTCCTGCACTGCGGGCTATGCGCTGGCGCGGCTGGACTTCCGGTTCAAGTCGCCCGTGATGATCCTGTGTCTGATCGGGTTGATGGTGCCCGAACAGGCCGTTTTCATCCCGCTCTATACCATGTTCGCGGACCTTGGCTGGCACAACAGCTATCACGCGCTGATCCTGCCGCGCATGGCCGTGCCCATTGGCGTGTTTCTCATGATGCAATTCTTCAAGGCCGTCCCAAGCGACATCGAGGAGGCCGCACGCCTTGATGGTGTCGGGTGGCTGCAGATCTTCTGGTATGTGATGCTGCCATTGGCCCGTCCGGCCATGATGACATTGGCCATCCTGACGTTCCTTTATGCGTGGAACGATTATCTCTGGCCGCTCGTCTCGGCCCAGCAGCGCGAATACTTCACCATCACGCTGGGCCTCGCATCCATTCAATCGAACTTTGCACAATCGGAAGGGCTGGGCCGTGTCATGGCCTCCGGGGTCATCGCCTCGCTTCCGGTCGTGCTGCTTTTCCTCATCTTCCAACGATATGTGGTCAAGGCGATGACTGCAGGTGGAAGCAAAGGATGAACCGGAACGAACGTTCCACAACACCAACTGGGAGGAGACCCATGAAACACCTGTTTATCGGAGCCGCCATCGCGGCAGGAATCACAACCACGGGCGTATCCGCGCAAGAGATCACGCTGGGCCGCTTTTTCGGGGCTTGCGAGGACGCGGGCACGGACACGAAAGCCTCGGTGGGTGAAGCCTGTATCATCCAGTCCATCATCAATGCCGCCGATACCGAAATCGAAGGCGTGACGATCAACACATTGCCGACCGATTGGGGCAACTACTACGACCAGATTAAAGCCGCCTATGCCGGCGGCACAGCACCCGATGTGCACGTCATGCACCGCCACCGTGTGCCGGAATTTGCTGGCCTTGGCGCGATTGCGGAAATTTCGGGCGACCTTGCGGCCGCGGGCATCGACCCGTCCGACTGGTCCCCCGCCGCACTGGACGCCGTCAGTTTTGACGGGGGCATCTACGGTGTGCCGATGGATTTCCATGCCAACCTTTGGCACGTCAACATGGACCTGATGGAACAGGCCGGACTGGTTGAAGACGGCAAGCCCGTCCTGCCGACGTCGCCCGAAGAACTGCTGGCCCATGCGCAGCAATTCAAGGACGCAACCGGACAGGACTATCTTGCCGCAGACTTTGCCCAGTTCCCGCTTGGGGTGCGCACGGTTCTGGCCCTCTTGTGGCAGCAGGATGCGAACATCTTTACAGATGACGGCACCGCCACGATCAACACACCACAAGCGCAGGCTGCCGTGACTGCAATCACCCAGTTGTTTGATGCCGACCTGGCAGACCCGCAACTCAACTATGCCGACAGCCAGCAGGCGTTCCTGAACGGCGAAGCCGGTATTCTGGTGAATGGCACATGGGTCGTTGATTTTTACACGGCAGAAGCGGCAAAGGCGGAAACCGGCTTGAATACCTATTTCGTCGCCGATTTCCCGACCCTTTTTGCAAACGGCGCAACATGGGCTGACAGCCATATGTGGGCGATTCCGGCCTCGATCGAGGGCGACCAGCGCATGGCCGCGTTAAAGGTTCTGGCCTTTATCAACGACCATAACATCGACTGGGCCCGCACAGGCCACATGGCTGTCAGGACGTCGGTTCTGGAAAGCGACGAATACGCGGCCCTGCCGCACCGCGATGAATACACCGGCACCGCCGCCATCGCCCGCGATACGCCACCCAGCGAACGTTACGGCGCGATCCAGGATGTGTTGAACCGCGAGCTTCAGGCCATCTGGCTGACCGGCAAGGACGTGCAAGCCGCCCTGGCCGATGCCGAGATCGAAGTGCAGGACCTGCTGGACCGCTAAGCGACACAGCCCTGTCCCTTGATCGGGGCAGGGCGTTTGATGACTTGATCAAGGGGAAGGTGAGAATGGAACGCTGGAGCGAAGCCAAAGCAACTGCATGGTGGGCCGCAAAGCCCTGGATCTGCGGCTTTAACTTCTTGCCCTCTAGCGCCGTCAACTTCCTCGAGATGTGGCACCCCGATACCTTTGATCGTGACACCATCGCCCGCGAACTTGGCTGGGCGTCCGATATCGGGTTCAACGCCTTTCGCATCAACCTGCACTACCTTGTCTGGAAACATGACCGCGACGGGCTGCTCGAACGCCTCGACTGGATCATCGGGGTTGCGGACCGGCTTGGCATTGCCACTGTGCCCTGCTTCTTCGACGATTGCGGCTTTGGTGGGTCCGAACCCGAATACGGGCCCCAACCCGCCCCGATCGAAGGCGTCCACAACAGCCGCGCGGTGGCAAGCCCCGGGCGGGCCAGCCTGCTTGATCAGGCCGAATGGGCAGGCTTCGAGGCATATGTGCGTGACGTGGTTTCGGCCCATCGCTTGGACGCGCGCATTCTGTTCTGGGATCTTTACAACGAGCCCGGCAACCGGATGATCTTTGGCCCCACCGGTTCACGACAACACGCGCCGGATTTTACCGCCGCCAGCCTCAGGCTCATGCAGTCCAGTTTTGCATGGTGCCGGGACGAACGGCCAACACAGCCCGTCACGGTCGCCGCATGGGTGACGCCGCTTCCCGGTGCCGCGGGCGATCCGTATCAAAGCGAAATCGATCAGGCCGCACTGGCCTTGTCGGATATCGTGACCTTTCACGCCTACTGGGACACTGATCACGTCGAAGGTTTCATAGGCTACCTGAAGGCCCACAACCGACCGGTGCTGTGCACCGAATGGATGGCCCGCCCCATCGGCAGCCGCATTTGTGATCAGTTGAAACTGTTCAAGAACTCGGACGTTGGATGTTTTCAGTGGGGGCTGGTGCAAGGACGGACGCAAACGCACCTGCCCTGGCCTGCCGATCTGGTAGAAGCCCACGGCGGAGAGGCTGATCGTTCAGTTTGGTTTCACGATCTGCTTGACCGGTCCGGACAGGCCTATGACCCGGTTGAAACCGCCGAACTTCAGCGGCTGACGCTTTAGGCGGCAGCCGTCCTGGCGCGCCTTGGGGCCGGTCGCATCGATGTTTGCAACATTGCGCGCGGTTTACCACGCCAAAACAAAGCTTTGAAAATGGTGGGCGACCCTGGAATCGGACTTATGTCAAAGCGTTGGATAAAATTAATCTATTAAAATCAGACACTAAAGGAACTTTGAGTCTAAGGCTGGGTCGTGAGCGTGTCCAGAATCTAGTGTTTTGTGTCCAGCAATGAGTGCCGCGACGCACTTGGTAACACTACCTGACAAAGGTCTTGGACTGTTTTCCTAAAGCTAAGTCCAAAACAACTTTGTCCGCTTTGCATATCATGCAACACTACATGTTGTAGATTAGTCAATTTTGAGTGCATCATAATAAGCAGGCAGACGGTTAATTACCTGAACGCCCGTACCGTCCAGAAATTCCCGTGTATCCACGGGCCTGGACAACTGAATTTGGAGTAGGTCAGATGGGTTCCCTGCAAAATCATGATGCTTCGGCGGTTGCAATCGCATTTCAGTTCCAGCAGCGGCAAGCTCTTTTCGAGCTGTTCGGCACAAATGATGACGAGGCAGCAGTGGCGGTAGAAGCTCTAGACGATATTCAACTGAATCTAGACGGCCAGACTCTCATTGAGCAAGTCAAGCACTCGATCAAACCAAATCCCGCGCCAATTACACTTAAGTCGAAAGAGCTTTGGACGACTTTACGAATTTGGTGTGGCTTGGTGTCTAAAGTTGATCTTGACGCTGTGAGATTTGTTTTCATCTGCACCACGTCTGTACAAGAAGGTTCGCCATTGTTGGCGCTGGAGCAGGATGGTTCTGACCGCACCGCGCTCATCAAAGCTCTTGATGAGGAGGCCAGCCGTGTGCTGTCAAAAATCGAGGCAGCAAAAGTTACGAAGGCTAAACCTCCTCATCAAGACAGAGCCTTAGGGATAGAAGCGTGGCTTGATCTGGCGAACGACGAACGCGCGGCTCTGCTTTCACGGATCACGCTTCGAGCAAACACTGCCACTGCACATGATCAAGAAACAGAGCTTGCTAAGACACTTACACAGTATCCAGTAAGTCACCGAAATAAGCTTTCGGAGCGTATTCTTCAGTGGTGGGACTCTCAGATGCTAAGATCGATGTTAGGCTCACGTCCTAAGTTCGTAGGACGATCCGAAGTTTTGTCTGAGCTTTCGCAATTACATTCAATGCTAGAGCAAGATCAGTTCTTTGAAACTTATTCGTCTAAAAGGCCGCCACCCGTATATGCGACAGATCAAATGTTGGCACGGCAGTGTGAACTGGTGGGTGCATCGTCAAAGACAACCAATAGGGCACGGCAACTAGAATGGCAGGCTCGTAGCCAACGGGCAGAGTGGGCTAATGAGTCGCCGTCCAAGCGGGATCGATTGACGACTTATGATGAGACACTGGTTCTAGAGTGGGAGGCCGAACACGATATTGCCCAAGAGCAATCTGATTTAGAGAGTGAAGCCAGCATGAAAGTAAGTGGTCATGATGTTCTCACGTGGGCCCTGAAATGTAGCGTCGTGGAAGTTGGCAGTATCGATCATTATACCCTGCCACCGTTCTATATTCGAGGTTCGTATCAGACCCTTTCGATTTCAGGCAAAGTTGGGTGGCATCCTGACTACAAGAAACGGCTAGGATTCGAATGATTGGCGAAACTTATGATATCTATGCCGAGGCTAACCCAGCATTTGTCGCTTACCTTATCCATAGGTTTGTAAAAAAGTACGATGTCGCAGCAAAGGGATATCCTCACATAAGCTTGGTTTACGTCGCTATACCCATAGGTATGTCAGGAAGACTTGGGTCAACTTTTGACTCAACAAACTCACGCACTGGGCTTCTGGCATGGCTTAGTCGATTTCCTGAAGTTCGGATTGGTCTTAACCAAAACATCATTGCCAGTCAGAGGGTCATCGCAGATGGTCTGAAGGCTGCAATACTCAGTAGGCTTATTAAAGTAACCGAGGAGGGCTATCTTGAACTGGGTGAAGCGAAGGGGCCACCCGAAAGCCTAAAAACGTCATTGCCTGATGGCCCCAAAGCGGTAGCGGGTCGTGTCGAACGCCTAGGTACGTGGCTTGGGAAGGCGGGTTCACCCGCTGCCGTGTATTCTGCCTTGGAGGTCAACCCGTGAGTGAGCGTTGGAACATAATCGAAATTGCGTTCTATGGCGTTGGAGATCGCAGGCGAACACTTACGCTCCGACCTGATGACGTTTCAATCCTATCTGGGCGTTCAGGAACTGGTAAATCGGCAGTTTTGGAAACCATCGATTACTGCCTTGGGTCAAAGAGTTGTAATCTGGCGCACTACGTTCGTCGAAGGTCGTTAGCTGTCGCCCTGCATTGGCGGCGTGGCGACGTTGATATGATTGTTGGGCGGGAGGTGCCAGATAGCGGTGTCGGCACAGGGCAGATGTTTTTTCGGACTGGCCTAAATCTCAGCTTGCCCAGTTCTCATCGGCTTCTGGAGGGCCCTGTGCCGATCTCAGAGGCTAAGAAGCATATCGAACGTGCGTTCGGGATCGTAGACTTAGAGGATGCAGATACCGAAGAAAAATATACTGTTGGCCGCGCCACTGTTCGGCATGTCACTCCATATCTTTTCCTCAATGCCGATGTGATCATCAGTAGCGAAACAACACTGCACGACCTCAACAATCCGAATAAAGCGCGAGATGTACGGGCTACTCTTCCATTCTTTCTTGGAGCGGTGAACCAAAGAACAGTTCAGGCACAAAGGGAACTCCGCAAATTAGAAAACGAACTTAAGCGTCTGGAGCGTCAGGCTAAGGGTCAGGAAAAGGCCCGTTCATTGGTAACGGACCGTGCGATGAGCCTCCTAGCACAAGCCAAGAACATAGGAATGGCCGAAGAAGACTTCGAGGATTTTTCTGAAACGGATATGCTCAGCGCGTTGACTGCGGTGTCTAGTATTGATGTGGAGGCGATCACAAGCGTTGGTGCAGATGAGCTATCTATCCTTGAAAGCCAACGACGCGAGACGCTCTCATCAATTCAAAACCTGAGGTCAGAACGCGACGCTCTCAAGGCACTAACTCGCGACGCAAAAGGGTTTGACCAAGCCGTGGTGGGGCAAAAAGCGAAACTGGATATCGTGAGCCACCTAAATCTTTCAGCAGACACATGCCCAGTCTGTGATCAAGAAACAGACTTGGGCGGAAAACTGGCTCAAAGCATTGGTAATGCGCTGTCCCAGATTTCGTCAGAAGTGGCAGCCATACAACAAGCGGCCCCTGAGCTTATGAACCAACTTGAAGTAGCGGAAGGTAGAGTAACGTCTGCTTACCGAGACCTTAGGGAGATCGAAGCCCAAATTCGCGCAATCATCCAGCAGAACGAAGCACTAAGGGGAGCGAAAGACCGTGCCCAGGCCAGGGCTTTGACAAAGGGGCGCATCATTCAGTTTCTTGAAACTACGACAGAAGACTTCAAGTCAGAAGTTGTAGACCTGAAGGGAATGCGGGACAGAATTGAAAGACTGCGAGACCTCGTTGATCCTCAGGCCCTCCTCGACAGTCTGGCTGACGCGACAAACATGGTATCAAACTACTCCACTGAAATGGTTGGCGCTCTTCCGTCTACCGAGCCACTTGCAATGGCCCGACTACAGTTCAATGCACAAGCCGATGTGCATGTAATTGAGCCTGAAGAACGAAGACGAATTTCACTCGCATCCGTTGGTTCTGATCAAAACTATCAGAGCATCCACCTTGCGCTGTACTTTGGTCTTCATCGCCATTTCGCTTATGCAAGTTCGCCAGTGCCAGGGCTATTGGTCATTGACCAGATTAGTAGACCCTATTTCCCATCAGATTCTGATGATGAACGCCCCATAGAGGAGAGAGGCAAGGACGAAGAAAGACGGGCATTAACACAGGTGGTAGATTTTATTTTTGCAGAGACAGCAAAGTCTCAGGGACTTCAAGTTCTTCTTATCGAACATGCATTCATCGAAAACGATAAAAGATATGTAGACGCTACGATAGAGCGATGGACTGGTGAAAGCGGGATAAAGCTCATTCCCGAGGATTGGCCGCAAAGGGACTAGAATTACTTTGGGTTCAAACGTCTTCATGACCTGGAGATCGCAGTTGTGAAACTGTCAGAGTCTCATTGCACAAGTGGGTCCCAAGAGACCGCTATGGGGTCACGATTTTAGTACGTGCTTGTCGGTATAAGGGTTCTAAAACTGTGTCAGCGGTGGGCCAAACCTTGTGCTCTACCAATCATGGAACCTTCGTCTTTCCCTTACACCGAGGGTAGCTCACGCACCCCAAGAAACGACCATATCGCCCTCGTCGTTCGACCAGCCAACCGTTTTCGCATTCTGGACAGCTTTGGTACTCCGCACCACATTTGCAAGTCTTTAGTCCAGACTTGTCCCGCTCTTCGGGCAAGCCGCTCCCGCAGTTCGAGCAAGCATTCAGTGAAAACCCACATAGGTCGGCATGTTCACATCTGTACCAGGTGCGACCGTCCTTGGTTGGAAAAGCCACAAGATGGCCGCCGCATTCTCCACAAGTGTGGTTCGCCTGTTCCGATGCGCCACTGCCAACGACACCGTATTCAGGATCGTCCAACAACTCAGTGACAAAGGCTGATTGCTTGGAAGCCGACCCCATTAGCGTGACCGTATGACGGGCGCGGGTCAGGGCGACATACATCACACGTCGCTCTTCTGCGTTCTCGAACGGTTCGGCGTCGGGCGAAACCAGACTGAGCAGTGGATCATCGACGATTTCAGATGGGAACCCTGTTCGGCCTCGATAGAGATTGAGCAGGATCACGTGGTCCGCTTCTAGCCCCTTGGATGAGTGGATCGTCCTGAATGATATGTCGAGTTGGGGGAACTCTCGGCGCAACTGAGGGAGGTTGGATGGTGCCAGATACCTGTATCGCCCCAGAAGCAGCACAGACCCCCTTTTGCTCGCCGATGCAGCGCCTTCATGTAGCGAATGCAAGACCTGTTTGAGTTTGTCATCGGCGTCATGGCGGAACGTGGATACCACCTTCAGGGCTGGAGCATCGGTGGTTCCCGCAGAGATGACGATTTTGTCAAGTTGGGCAGGGTTCTGAAGAACAAACTTCTTTGCTGCATTTGCGATCTGGTCCACCGACCGAAAGGTCCTGCCAAGATCGACGACACGATGGACATCAGATCGCCCACTAAAGACACCGCCAAACTCCTTACCGAAACTACGCATCAGATTGATGTCTGAGCCCGCAAAACGGTAGATGGATTGCCAGTCGTCACCTACAGCGAAAACCCTCGCATCATCGTGCTGTGCTTTCAGCGCCTTGACCAAGCGACCACGGCTTCGGGAAATGTCCTGAAACTCATCCACCAAGATGTGCTTGAATGGGCTGCGATAAGTTCCGCGTTCCACATAGTCGGACGCCCGTAGGATCATGTCTTCGAAATCGATACGGCCATCCAACCGTTTCTGATACTCGGCGTAGAGCGGCTCAAAGATGGACAAGAATGCATTGGCCCGTTTGCCCAGTTTCATCCTGCCTGCTTTGTCAGCACACTCTGACAACTGGTATCCGCCCCCCTTATAATGACGAAGGAACGTCCCGATAAGCTGCACAAAGCTATCAGCTTGATTCATCTCTACGACGAGATCGAACAGGGCTTCTCGTGATCTTGGACTAGGCGTCTCAAACGGTGCGATCTTCTCCGCCAAAGCTGCAAGCAGACGACCTTCTTCACGCTCATAGCTGAACGTCTCAATCAAAGTTGTGTCGTGTTCGTCGTGAACTTCACGCTTCCAGGTCATGCCCTCCAAGTATTCGTCACGATCAACGAAGGGGGCGGTGGTCAGATGATAGGTGCCATCATTCTTTTTGGTCCGTCGCACACCAAAATGTTCGATATAAACACCACTGTTCGTGAGGCGGAAATCTGGACAGTAATCGCGGTACCCGCCTTCTGACACCTTATGTTCATAGTCGGGTTCATATTCGTATTCGATCCCGTTCTCGAACAGCCAGTTGGCAATCATCAACTCTTCGAAGCTTTTGACCTGTTCGCCCTGTAGGGTGCGGAGGTCTACTTTTTCGATGTAGGTGTAGTAGTCGTGTTTTTTCTTGAAATCCCACTCGGTCTTGCCTTCCAGGCGGGCATACGAGAACCATCCAATGATCGATTTGGACACAGCGGCTACCGTGTGGACCAGATCGCGGAGGATGTCCCTGATCAGCGCCATGAACGCTTTGTCGTCTGTTGCATGGGCAGCCAAGGCGGGCTTGCTTCCCTCCACGATCCCGATGATGTCATAGGCCAGCGAGTGAAACGTGCGGGCTTCCAGTGGCTCGCCACAGCGTTCTTCGATCCGCTCAGACATTTCCTTTGCAGCGTCCCTCGCAAAGGCTAGGAGTAGAATTTCTTCAGGCTGCCTGATCCCCGATTTGATCAGGTATCCAGCTTTAGCGGTGATGACACTTGTCTTGCCTGACCCTGCACCTGCCAGTACGAGAGTGGCGTCTTCGTCAGCGATGATCGATGTGCGCTGTTCTGGCGTCAGTGGGTTGCTTTCAAACGTGTCAAAGAATGCTTCCCACTTTGGCAGTTGTTGTGCCTCAAACGTGTTGATTGCGCGTTCCCGCATGGCAACCGCGTTTTGCACGAACCCTTGAATCGTTTGAATCTGACGGAAAACTTCACTGCCAACCGCATCTTTCGACAGTTTCGACAACAGTCGATCATCCAGAGTCCGTGCCTTTTCGAGGCTTGATGACAGATGACACGCCGAGGGATAGCGCGATGGTTCTGCCAATTCGGCCAGACACCCTAGGATAGCGTCAACGGTAAAGCGTTCGGCTTCGAACCGTCCATTGTTGTAGGAGGTCCACTCGGCATTGATGGTTTCCCCGAATAACCACGCATCGCGATGCCTGGCACCCCGAAGCGCGGCAGTCGTTCCGTCATCAAATGAAAGTTCTATCGTGCTGCCAATGTAACCTTTGGTGACAGCGGGTGCCGTCAAGAGATTTGCAATTGGGATAGTTCGAAGCCGCCGAGCAGCTACCCGCAACTCATCCCTATCAAACTCAATGCTGCGGGGGTGAATACCAAATGGGTTTGTGAGGAGCCCCAGGAATGGTCTGGCCTCAATCCTCTTCAAACAAATACCTCAGACATTCATTCTGGTTTCCGTAGCACTTGGATCAGCTACTGTGATCTGGTTTTCATCAATCGATAAACTGATGATCGGGCTATTCCCAGCCGCTTTCTAATTTGTGTAGGCGTAAGCCCTTCGTCACGCAGTGCTTGGACTTGCCGATGATCTATTGACGGTGGTCGACCTTTGAACGGGCTGTCGCTCCCCTTGGCCAAAGCAGCATCGATCCCCTCACGCTGCCGTTCTGCACGGATGCTGGCCTCAAACTCACCAAAGGCCCCCAGGATAGTGAAGAACAATCGTCCAGCGGGTGACGAAGTGTCGATGGGCTGTTCCAACACCTTCAGGTCCACCCCCTTCTGCTCCAAGGTCTCGGTGATCTGCAACAAGTCACGTGTGGAACGAGCCAACCGATCTAGTCGGGTGCAAACGACGGTATCGCCTTTGCGGATACCACGGCTAAGAAGTTCTTCCAGTGCAGAACGGCCTTCACGTTTACGGCCCGAAGCCTTCTCCAGGTAAAGATGTTCACGGCTGACACCTGCGTTCGTCAAAGCGTCGATCTGAATGTCTAGTGACTGAGATCGTGAACTGACCCGACCGTATCCGATAAGTTCTCCCATTCATGCACCTCCTGTCCCATATGACTATCCGACAAATACGTACTGTCCGATAAGTGATTCGTAAAGTCTGATGGGACACTTTGAGCAACTCTTGTGGCGACCGTTGCGAGTATACACAATTCGGACACTTCGTTCGTTTAGGATGCCTAAGCGAATTGCCAGTTCGGGGATTGATA
Source organism: Octadecabacter sp. R77987 (assembly GCF_042466115.1). Classification (NCBI taxonomy): domain Bacteria; kingdom Pseudomonadati; phylum Pseudomonadota; class Alphaproteobacteria; order Rhodobacterales; family Roseobacteraceae; genus Octadecabacter; species Octadecabacter sp. R77987. The sequence goes on from NZ_JAXHBQ010000001.1 coordinate 3,083,579, forward strand.
GCCGCGACGGAAATGGCCTTGTGGCTTCCTGCGGGTGTGAGGTGGGCCGATCTGACGCGAACGGCTTGATGGCCCTGTCAAGCAAAGGCGATGCACTAGCCGCAGCAAATGTCGGTTTGCATGCAAGGTGGCAATTGCTAACCGCACTTGTCACAGCCTAGCTCCTTACCCTATGCCTCAAAGCGCAACTTGTTGAGAGAAAAGCTGATTATGCAAAAAGGTTCGAGAGGGCGCGAGGACCGATCTGCGTTTGCAAGACTGCTTTATGACTTTGGTCTTTTGTTGATTAAAGACGACTTTGATCGACACTTGAACGAGCAAAGTCGGCTCAAACAAGCTGGGCGGATAGGCCAATTAGAAGATCATGTCCCATTGGACGAACAGCACTTGATGAAGTTCGTACCATTGTTGGAACTCTTGGGTATTGAGGAGCTAAGTCGTGATCCGCATCTACGATATATCAAAGAGTTAGAGCGCCTAAGCCTCATTGAAGCCTTTCTTCGTGCTCTAACGCAAACTGTAGACTTCTCGCTGCGACTTTCGGAACTCAGCAAAAACCTCCAACGAAAATTTAAAGGATACCCAAACGCACTAACGTTGCCCTATAAAACAAAACGGCTGATAAGTGCAGACCTTGCCGCCCACTGCCGTGATGTGATGTGGATCGTCAACGAATTTCACGTTGATGAAGATGACGATCCTTGGGACGTCGAACCTGCGCTATGGGATGTGAATATTTGGACAGCTATTCTAGATGCGGACCGCTTGCATCGGGAGCAAGGTCGCGTGCACTCCGCATTCGCAAATTACATTCAGCAATACCAGGCCCGCAAGGGGGATGGCAGGCCGAGGGTCTACGTACGCACAGCATTGACGGTTCTTCTGGCGGAGTGCTTTGAAGATTTTGACCAAAAAAAACGCCGCCCGAGAATTTATGATAGATCGGAAGGCGCTGACAAAGATCAATATGGAAGAACACTCACTCACCGTAAGGCCAAATACGACTTTGCCTTTGCCAAGTTTCTGGTGAAGTTCGTCGAGATTACCGACATCCTCGATGCCCCCGTCCACCACCTTGATAATTCCCTGGATCAATTCAAAACTATTGCTGACCTTCGGCTTAGAGTCGAGACGCCTTGCCTTACAAAGCACCTTAAAACCTCCTTGCGCGGCAGGCAGATGTCAAAAATTATTGATATTTTAGAAGAGCTTAAGTTCTGACCCACTTTACTCCCGCATCCCGCTGACATCGTGATCCCGCTATACCTTTCCACATCGCAATCAAGCGGTCGTTCAAACCTCTGAACGTTCATTTGCATATGGAAAGGAAAATCCATGCACTCTGTACCAATCGACGATCTCACTTATGAACAACGCGACCAACTCCTGCACTATCTGTTGAGGCAGAACCCAACTGCAATCGATCATCTCAAGGAAAGACCTTCCACTTATTGGGGTAAAAAAATGCTCTACGCCGCCAGTGATGAGCTTTCTTTGGATGCTGGACCTGAATGCCTTGAGGATAGCATCGGTGAAGCTATCGCTTCAATGAAAAGCGATTTCACAGCAGTTTTGCTTTCAACCCTGGCGGACCATTGTGACGCTTTTGCGGAGGGCTTGGGAAGCGATATCATGAAGAACTTTGAGGCTCGTTTGGAGGCAATTTGGACTGCCTATAAAGCAGAGTTCGTCGACAGCGGTATTGCACAGACTGGCGGAAGTATTCATGCTACCTTGGGGCATACTTTTTTTGAAGAGTTGGAAGAATTCTTCCAAAAAGAGCTGCCAATTAAGTTGGGGGAAGCGGTGCGGATCGAGGTGGATAGTCGCGCTATTCAGCGGCTCATCTCAAGGCACTTCGGGTCTTTGATCGACTATTCGGTGCTCCCAAGTTTTGCACGAGCCATTTGTGACGACGAGGCCCGCTTCATCAACGTGCTCCCAAACGCCATGCCACCGAAACTTAACTCCCTTAAAGCCGAGGGGTTGAACAATGGCTGAGCACTCAGGAATCCAATGGACGCACCATACCTTCAATCCGTGGATTGGATGCACCAAGGTTAGCGCCGCCTGTGACTTTTGCTACGCGGAAGCTTGGGACAAACGCGGAATGCACGGGTTGCCATCCAGGTGGGGACCACACGCAGAGCGCACCCGCACTAAGGACTGGTCAAAGCCCCTGCGCTGGCAAAAGGCGGCTAAGGCAACAGGTGAACGGTATCGTGTCTTCTGTGCGTCTTTGGCGGATGTGTTCGACAATCATAAATCGATCCTCCCTGAGTGGCAGGAGGATTTGTGGTCTTTGATCCGCAAATGTCCTGACCTGGATTGGCTTATGCTGACCAAACGTCCGCAGAACATCCTGAGGTATCTGCCTTCGGATTGGGGCACTGGGTATCACAACGTCTGGCTTGGGGCGACAGTCGAGAGCCAGAAAGAAGCGGACAGGCTGGCGTCGCTGACCGCGATCCCAGCTACGGTGCGCTTCCTGAGCATGGAGCCTTTGATGGGTGATGTCGATCTGACGCGGTTCATCAATAAGATCAACTGGGTGATCACAGGCGGTGAAAGCGGGGCGAACTATCGTCCTGTGAACCCTGACTGGTTCCGCTCATTGCGTGATCAGTGTGCGGCGGCTGAGGTGCCTTTCCTGTTCAAGCAATGGGAAGGCGCAAATCAACGGGTCATCCATGCCAAAGGCCGCGCACTGGATGGTGTCGTGCACGACGAGTATCCCAGTCCATTGCTGGAGCCTGCCTAAGGCATGGCGGAGGGTCATCGGGTCGCATCGCTACTCATCAAACTCCGCTTCCTGCATGAAAAATTCCAAGCTGCGGTTGATCAAGTCTCCCAGCGTGATGCCGTTTTGAAGTGCGTATACCTTCGCTTCCAGCAGTACATCAGGGTCAATGTTTCGGATTGTTTTGCGATCTTGTGACATGAATTTCTCCTTCTCTCCTATTTAGGGGCGGCAGGGAAATTCTGGCTGACATGTGCTGTGCAGACCAACTCTGACAAGCCCGACAGGCTTGTCAGCTAAATACACTCAACTGAAATCAATCCAGGAGGATTTTCAATGACTATTGGACCCGTTTCTCTGTTCGATCGCGTCACTAGCAACCAAGCGTCGGGCTCCGCCTATCTAATCCATGACTTTGAGCAACACTTCAGTGAGACGGAGTCACCATTTGAAGTTGTAAGACTAATTGGCCTGCTGGTTGATCAGACGGATTTGATCCGCCCAACAGAAGCCAGCGACGCTCTGTTTAGTGTGGGACACTCCAGTCAAGATCGGATTTGGCATATGCTGGGCGTTCTAAAGCGCCTTGATGGAAGCGACGCTGATAAAGTGGGGTTCTTCAAGGAGCACTGGAGTTCGACCGACGACACCTACCAATATGGCGGGACAGTTCTCTATGAACTGAAAAATCTCAGTAGTTCAGAACACTTCTGGTCCCATCTTGTTGACGATGAAAAGGCATGGATGTCGTCACTTGGTCATCGCTTTACTGTGTATCGCGGCTGCGATGAAAGCAGGGTTGATGGGGTCAGTTGGACGACAGATCGAAATGTCGCCGAGAGCTTCGCATTCGGACATCGCAGCATCCGCAACCCAAGCCCCGTGATTGTCTCGGCTGAGTGTCACAAATGCAATGTTCTCTTGGCAGTTAATGATCGCGACGAGTTCGAGGTAATCGTCGATCCGTCAATGCTTGAGAACATTTGGGTTACGCCGTTCCGCTAAGCGATCATGCGTGATCCAAGCAAAGAGTAAACAAAGACTGGAAGTATCATGAAAACGCTGGAAGACCTTGCCGAACCCCTCCAACGCGATGGTGTTTTGTCGGACATATCTAGCAGCTACCGAAAGAAGCTGGTCCAGCGCACACTTCAAATGCCAAAGCACAATCGCTTTTGGTCTGACGTTATTGTTCCAAACATTATGGTGCACGAACTCGACCAGCATATCCCGCTTCATCGCACACCTGGTGACACGTTCTCTCACAAGCACAGCGAGGTCGCACGTTACGCGCAGCTTGCAGGAACCTTGGACCAGGGGCGCTATCCGTTGTTCAGTAACACTCTGCGCATTCCAGCCTTCGGCCCACTCTATCGAAGGTTCAGTAGACAGTGGGCAAACAAGTGGGAGAAGCCGAGTGCACGGGCGTCTATCGGTCAATTCTGGACGTTCACATTTGAATGGGACAGCGACGAAGCTGGCGCATTGCAAGAGCAGTTTGACTGGGTCTGGTGCCAGGATGCCAACGGTCTGAGTGAGATCGATAAGCTGGACCTCTACCTAAAGTCGCAGTTCAAAGACTATCGCGGATATTGCGTCATCTGGTCGGGCAGCAAGTCTGTTCATATCAATGTCATCTTCGACACATCCCATATGTCAAAGAGTGCGATCTGTGCCATCGCCTCACGCCAAGGCAAATCGCCCGAAGCAAAGCTGCGCAGCTATTGGCGAGGTGATATCAACCCTGGTGCAATCTGGGACTACTATACGACAACCTGGAAGCGCCTACAGGAGGTTATCCACGAGCAATGCAACATCGATGCTGAGTTCGATCCAACCATGGCAACCCTGTCTCAGAAGCGTCGCACACCATGGGGGATCAGGACAGCACAAGCGAACGACGAACGCGGCTTTTGGGAGGGTGACCAAATCCCTCAGGTGGTTCTTGACGAGTCAGTTTTGCGAACTTCATCCAAGACTGCTTCAGGCATGTTGCTGTGCGCGGCTGATGCAAATGCCTTGCCGCCTCAGCGGAAGCGAAGCAAGAAGCCAACATGCGACACGCAGGTCTTCGTCGATCCCGATCTGCTTGCGAAGCTGACGGAGTATCTGGCTTTCGAGTGGGGCACTGAATACCCCAAACCCGCAGAGTTGTTCCATGACGCCAACGGTATCGGAGCACGTTTCTTTAACACTCCGACCGATGCCAGACCATCAAGTATCGCTTATGGGGAATATTGCTCCATGCGGTATTTGGGCAAGGACACACCAGAGGGACAGTCATTCAAGTATTTCCCTGGTCAACAGACCTTGAACGACATGCTCAGCGATTTGTCCGCAGAGCTTGCGAATGCCAAAGGTGCACACCAAAACACGGGACCCAAGCTGCGGCCCAGCCTTCCTTGGATGAACGCATTCGCCCGCACTGGATCGTCACAGACCATCGGTGGCATTCGAACTGGGATGTCACAAGGAGTTCTGGTTGCTGTCCCAGACATCAACCTTGTCGGTCATTGTCAGTGCAGAAGGTGCTGGCAAGTCCACCTCTTTGATCCGCCAAGCTGGTGAATTTCGGATGGAAGATCAGATCGAGAACTTCTTCGAAGGTCGCGGCTTGAATAGGCCGCAGCATGGTCATCAGATCGTGGCTTGCAAGTCCTATGCCCAGGCCGAAGAACAGTATGAGGACTACCTTCATTGGTATCAGCATACCATCACCACAAGTCCAACAATCGAACCGCCTGCACCACTGTTGATCAGGTCATTTTCTGAGACCTATCGAAGGTATTGCGCCGATGTGGACATCGACTTCATTAGCCTCACGGATGCCTTGACCATGGGATGTGAGTCACAAGTCGAAGCGGTTATGAAGTTTCAGCCAACCGCATTTGCAGCGGTCACGGCACTCAAGGACCAAGCTTGGCACTTCACAAAAAATGTCGGAGTTCAGATCAATGGCTTCGTTGACGTTACGAGTGTGCTTGTGTTCACCGTTCACGATCTGGCTCAAGGATATAATCAGGTCTCAAAGTCGAAGGCATGGCTGAACCCTTCGTTCACACCAGCAGCTTTGACCAACGCAGACACTTGGATCGCGCTGGCAACCGAGTTCAAGGCATACAGGATCATTCATGACGAATTGTCTTTGAAGGACTTCGTGCATCTCGCACATGATGATGAAGTCCGCCTGGCAAATCAGTTCAAAAAAACTGTCAGCGCCAGGTGCAACGATAACTGGGCAAATATCAAACAATCGCAACGCCTGAGTGAGTTTCTCATCCTCGCCTGTGACGACATGTCGGAGATCGGGTTCCACCGTATTAATGAGGTGGCTGACCTGAACTTCGGGCATGATGATATCGTCCATGTAGACTTTCATGCCATGCCGTTCGGTGTGGCAAACAAACCTGACGCTCTCTATCGCGCCGCACACGGTCGTGCGGTCTATGTGCGCGACCAGACGTGGTGGTCCAAGCTGAAAGCACGTGTGGTGTTCACCACAACTGAAACGCTGCCCGCTGACGTTGCTGCGGCGATCTTTGCGCAATCTTCTCCGCGTCGTGGACGGGTGGTGCGATGGGATGGCGATGCCTTCTTTCCCCGTGACCACGTTCGGTTGAAAGTCGAGACACGTGCCAACAAGAAGAAAATCGACGATCTGGTGACTGATATTCTCACTGATCCCAATCAGCAGACCGATCTTATCATTAGTGATATGGCATCAGGCCCTCAGGTCATGTCACATGCCCGTGCAAGAGGGAGTAATAACCTCAGCGACAAGGACCTCGCGTCTGTTCTGACCTACATCGGCGAAGTCGAATACATGGAACTAAACGTCATTGGCCAGAAATATGGGATCGCGGATACCATCAAGGCATCCTACCTGGATCGCTACAATCAGGCTGCGGGTCGAAATCGGGGGCTGCGGGGAAATCAACTGCAACCCTATCAGCATGATGTCTATATCGCCCCACGCCTCCTGAGGAATCTGGGCGGAATTGCCACCTTTCAGCAAGGCCGATATCCAGCCTATATGGTCAAAATTTAACGACCCGTAGCTTTGGAGGTTTGCAAGCAAACCTCAATGCCACTGCTTGTAACCAGGGCTGCAACAGCAGCCCAGGTTTTCACCGTCAAATGTAAACAGATATTTGTTCTTCATGGGCATACTGACGGGCCGTTGGCCCGCCAGAACCCCCCGTATGACAGCCTTAGGTGGCAATAAGTCGAGCCCTAATTAATATACTATTAGCATCCGACTTTTTCCGCCCCCCCCCAATCTCATCAGGAGGCGTCTCGAACACATGTCAGCCATGTCAGCAACGCCATCTCGAAATACTTGTGAGCAAAGACATGGGAACCCGTCATGATCATCTAATCTCCTAACGAATGCCCGTCACCTGAACACTTCGACGAACTTGACTACGTATCAGGTGAAGCCTTGTCGATCTCCTCCAGGTATCACAGTATCGTCGGCGGCAAGGGCAACTTTAAGCATATTGATCAGATCGCTGACCCAGTTCTTCGCTATCGGTGTGAGGGAGCATTGCTTTTGGATGTCTGGAGTAACAACGAAACCAGTGGATAGATTGCATCGACAATCCTTTTCATTGAAGGAAGTTTTTTCGCACTGCGTGAAGCGCGGACCTTCAAACAATGGCGTGAAAGAGGGCTCATGTGCCTCATGACTGTTCTTGCATCGACGTTGACAGGATGGACCAAGCTGACATCTGGGCACCATCCAGACTATTTATAGAACAAGGGGTAGTTAGAGCAGTTTCGCCCGCTCGAACCGTCCCAAGAAATCAGACTGCGCGAACTATTTTTGAAGAATGATTGTTATTCGACGAGCTCAGGTTTTGAAACATATCGTAGCATTTCAGACTTTGGACTTTGATCGGTCATTGTTGCGGTAGATCAGTTCTCAGGCGAAGACCATGCCATCCTCGTAAGCGGCAAGGAAGCTCGTGAGGTTGATGACTCTTGGGATGCGTCGTTTCAGGTTGCTATCAGCCTCAAGAGCCTCTTCCGCATCCCGCATGACCTTGCTGATCATGGCGACGCGACCTGGGACACCAGGTGATCCATCAGCAGTGCTCCAAGCTTTGACCACATATGGCCACAGTCGCATTTCATAAATCAGGTCCGACATCCGAAGAGGCTCGTCATCGTTCGCCCCGATCATCGGCAGGGCTCTCAGGAAGCGCAGAACGTCCTGATCGGCCATCTCCTCCAGGAACTGCTCAAGCTCGTCTGGAAGGTCGTCTCGAATCTTTGGTCCGTTCACTCTGCCCATGATGGCGCTCCTCGTTTTGGGTCATCCGTATTTATCAATTGGACGAGTCTGAACGTTGGGCGTTCTGAACCTTCCGCCAGTAGAGGGCCGTTATATTCAGCGGTCTAATGCCCAACTGTCGTCGGATGTGCTGACGCTGTAGCAGCCGCTCAAAGATCGCCTGTTTGGCCTTCGAAGACAGGACTGGTTCATGGTTGTGACGCAGCTTATTCGCACCCATCAAAAACCGTCGTCAGGCTGACAGGCCACATCACCCAGGGCGTCCCTCGATCCGATCAAGCTGAATGCAGCAGAGCGGCCATCCGAGGCAGTGATGGTCATCAGGTTGCCCGCCGCTGCCGCAGCCCAAAGCGCGGTGTAGGTCTGGCCACAGACGGTGCATTCTGTGTTGATCCGACCACCCTCTGTCCATGCCGTCGTGGCAAAGTCTGTTCCATCGACATTGATGACGACTTGGCCACCAGCAACTGGTTGACCATTGAGTTCAATAAAGAGGCCACCATTCGCACCAAGATCATCGCAAGTGAATGTGATCGAATTGCCATTGGCATCCCTTGTGCCGCTTTCATAATTGCCCTGGCCACCACCTAAGGTCCATCGTCCGTTGGTGGGTGTTGATGCAACCGACGGCTCCTGGAGCGGCTCACAACGGTCCCACATGGCGGTGCCGCCAGCCCTGGTTATCCTCACACCATCCACCGTGGGTGTAATGGTCATCTGTTCGCGGTAGGTGCTTCCCTCAGCCGAACAAATCGCCGTGTAACGGGTGCCGTCACCAATCCGAACGGGCGATGTCAGATCGCATCGGTTCTCGACGCCGTTGAAGATATCGCCCTGGATCGCCAAAGCCCCGCCGTCCACGCCGATCTGATCGGGTGAGCAGGACCAGTTGGAGCCAGCAGGCTGATATAGGCCATCGATGCTTTGTGCTGAGACACTGCCGCAGAATGCCCAAACAGCAAGGACGCCAAAGAGGACTTTCCTGTAAGATTGGTTCTTCCACATTGTGACGATCCTTCCTGTTGCAACAGAGCTTCTGTCTAGAACCGATGCGATTTGTGCACCGTCACTGGGATGAACCATTGACGCGGCCTTACCCACGAATATCGGGTTGCGAGGTCTCTGCGTTAGAACCATGGCTGGCCAACATCAGGTCCTGATCCCGTGCGACAGCGTCTGGGAAGACGGGGTTTTTGGATTCGATCTCCTCAAGCTTTTCCATGCGGTTTAACTGTGAAAGCACGTCGAAGAGATCAGGTCGATTGTAGATGGGGCGGGCCTTGATCACACGTGATGGCTTGTGTGTGGTCACCGACAGGCTGTTGATACGCTCCAGGGTAACCAGAAACAGCATACCAGTCAGTCGATCACCCATCACAAGGGTCTTCTGGACATAGGTGTCGGTAGATGAATTGTACTGGATTCTCTTCCGTGTCAGGTTCCCTGCCAGGATATCCGAACGTGACCCATCATAACGGAAACCATTCTCTGAGAAATGGAACTTCGAAAGACCTGCCTCGTCTTCCATAGATATCGGACCTGTGCTGGTGCTTCGGGTTGCAGCAGCACCAAGCGGGCCCCCAAACAGCAGCGAGTAGGCCATGATCAGCGGAAGCCCAATGAGGATGGCTGCGAAGACATAGTTGCCAAAGGTCAAAGGGCTCTACCTCCTATTCCGCTGCCAGCCAGGCCCGTCACCTCTGTCTTCAACAAGCTTACCACCAGCTACTGCACATCACGCGGCTGGAGCGACCGTCCACACGGTATTCGATGGTCACCAGGGTGCTATCACCAAAGCTGCGACGGTTCTCGTCGGTCACCTCGATAGTCTGTCCAGCATCCAGATCGCGCAATTTCCTTTGCAATTCGCCGTAGCCGACCTGGCCCCGTGACAACTCCATCATGGAGGTGATGCAGGACCGCACTTGGCCCCGATCCGATGGGAAGAACGTCTGGTAGCCAAAGAAGCCAGCGCCAGCAAAGACGACGACCCAGATCAAACTCGTGATGGGGTTGGATTGTGGTTGAGGTCTCGGCAAGTTCTAGTCTCCCTTCGAAAGGTCATTGTTGGCGGGCTTGCTCTCTGTCCCCGACCCGCTGACGGCAGTGGCAATGAGATCATTGGCGGTCACTGCTCCCTGCGTTGCCTCAACAATCGCAGCCAAAGTTGATCGGTGTGGGAACACACGACCTGTCTTGATCCGATAAACGGTGGCCGCGTTCACGCCGATGCGCTCTGCGAAAGCCGTTCCCGAAATGCCGTTGGTGGTCAGATATTCATCAAGCCTCATTGATATGCTTAATATGCATATTATGCACGATTCGCAATATCTGGGAGGCCAACAAATGACATTTCGCACCTGTATCACCCCATGCATTTCGTGCATGATGGATATTGCGTGGAAGCAAAGAAGGCCGCGATATGCTGCACAAGAAACTCAAAGAAGCGCGTGTGGGTGCTGGTCTGACGATGGAGGCGGCAGCAGAAAAGCTAAGCCTTACTCAGAGCACCATCAGCCGCATCGAGGCTGGCGATACAGGGGTAACCTCACAGCGGTTAGTGGACCTGGCCTCCGCTTACGGTGTTTCGCCGAGTGCTTTGCTGGATGGCTCTGTGGTGCGCAGCATGTCTGAGACCGACCTCGACCGATTGGGCATGGTGATCGAGTTTGTCGAAACATCCTTGGCCAATGCGAAGCCACGCCCAAAGCCTAGCCAGGTCAAAGATGTGGTGGTGACGATCTTCAAACAGGAAACCGCAATCGCCTGGGAAACAGGGGCGTCCTTTGATCCTTCCCGCTACCACGACCTCGTGGCGCTTCTGTTCAAGCAGTCGGGCAAAAAGCGATGAATGCAGTTGAGATCGAACAGGCCATCGATGATCTGGCCGACCAACCCTACGAACGCAGCAGAGTTCCCCTTTGCCTTCCTCGAATGCTTCGACAACTCAGCCACACGCTCCAAGAAACTGCGCAAAGGCACCTCGAACAAGTCGGACATGGACGGCGTCCTTCAGGCGGGTAGCATTCACATCAAGACCTGCGCCCCAGGCGACGTCCCCGAAACCCTGACCGCCCTAAAGGACAGCAAGGCCACCCAGACCAAACGCAATAAGGTCCGCTTTGTCATGGCCACGGACGGCCAGCAGATCGAGGCGGAGGACCTCCACACAGGCGACGTGATCGCCTGCACCTACACCGATCTGCCCAACCACTTCGTGTTCTTCTGGCCCCTCGCTGGCCTGTCCAAAACCAAGCAACTGTCTGAGTCGGAGTTCGACGTGCGGGCCACCCTGCGGCTCAACAAGCTTTACGTCACCCTGCGGTCGGACAACCCCGAATGGGGCACCGCTGAACGCCGCCACGACATGAACCACTTCATGGCACGGCTGATCTTTCTGTTCTTCGCCGAGGATACGGACATCCTGGTGGGCGAGAACCTGTTCACCAGCACCGTCAACACCTTCGCCAAGCGCGACGGGTCCAACACCCACGAGGTCATTGGCGAGTTGTTCCGTGCCATGGACACGCCCATCAAGGACCGTGCCACCGCCAACCTGCCCAACTGGGCCAACCAGTTCCCCTATGTGAACGGCGGGCTGTTCTCAGGCTCCAAGGAAGTCCCCCACTTTTCCCTCATAGCTCAACGCTACCTGATCCAGATCGGCGGGCTACCGTGGGATCAGATCAACCCCGACATCTTCGGCTCCATGATCCAGGCCGTCGCGGATGAGGAGGAACGCTCCAAGCTGGGGATGCACTACACTTCGGTGCCCAACATCCTGAAGGTGCTGAATCCGCTCTTCCTTGATGATCTGCGCGATCACCTGGACCGTGCGGAAGGCAGCCCGCAAAAGCTGCTGAACCTACGCAAACGCATGTCCAACATCCGCGTCTTTGACCCTGCCTGCGGGTCGGGCAACTTTCTGGTCATCGCCTACAAACAGATGCGCGAGATCGAGTTCGAGATCAACAAACGGCGGGGCGAGGATGACCGCGCCTCCGGCATCTCGATCCAGAACTTCCGTGGGATCGAATTGCGGGATTTCTCGGCCGAGATCGCCCGTCTGGCCCTGATCATCGCGGAGTATCAATGCGACGTGCTCTACCGTGGGCCCAAGGTGGCACGGGACACCTTCCTGCCGCTGGATGCGCGGAACTGGATCACCCAAGGCAACGCCCTGCGGCTGGATTGGCTGGACGTGTGCCCGCCCACGGGCAAGGGGGTGAAGCTGACCTCGGATGATCTGTTCGACACCCCGTTGGAGCAAGCCGCGATTGATTTCAAGAATGAGGGGGGCGAGACCTATATCTGCGGGAACCCGCCTTATCTGGGTACTAGAAACCAAGATGCGCAGCAAAAATCCGACATGGCGTATGTCTTGGATGGTCATATCAAAAAATGGAAGTCACTCGACTTTGTTGCAGGCTGGTTCGCAAAAGGAGCGCACTACCTCCAATTCACTCAAGGTCGATGCGCTTTCGTTGCAACAAACTCAATTTGCCAAGGTCAACAAGCACAAATCTTATGGCCGTCATTACTTCAAAGAAACCTTGAGATTGGATTTGCACATCGCTCATTCAAATGGTCAAACAACGCGGCAAATAAAGCTGCTGTGATTTGTGTGATTGTCTCGCTGGAAAATTTACCCAGAACGCCCAAGCTAATATTTGATGAAGATCACGTGACTGAGGTCGCGTCGATCAACCGCTATCTTTCTGGCGGAGCAGACGTAAATGTCGTCAGTCGAAGCAAACCTATTTCTGCAAGTCTATCTTTAATGGACTACGGCAACAAAGCCGCCGACAACGGCAGCTTAATCTTAGATGCGACAGAAGCATCTGAGATGGTTTCGTCGTATCCAAGTTCCAAGCGTTTCCTTCGTAAGCTTTGCGGTTCCCAAGAGTTTATGAAGGGAGTTGATCGTTTTTGTGTTTGGATAAAGGATGATCAACTGAGTGAAGCTTTGCAGATTCCCCCAATTAAGGAACGTATTCAAGCCGTCAGGAACTATAGGTTGTCAAGCAATGACAAGGGCCTTCGTTCAATGGTTCAACGGAGCCATCAGTTTCGAGAAATGAAGTCTTCGAACTCACACACTATTTTTGTGCCAGGACTTTCTTCTGAAACTCGCGAATACACTCCTATTGGGCTTTTCAATAGTGAAATAGTGGTCTCGCTGACGGGCTTCGGGATGTATGATGCTCCTGTCTGGCAGTTTGCTGCCTTATCGTCAAAGCTCATGTTTGCTTGGAATTTTACCATTTCGGGAAAGATGAAAACTGATATCCGTTTCTCAAACTCGATGGGCTGGAACACCTTCCCCGTCCCCAAGCTCACCGAAAAGAACAAGGCCGACCTGACCCGCTGCGCCGAGGACATCCTGCTGGCCCGCGAGGCGCATTTCCCCGCCACCATCGCCGACCTCTATAAACCCGACGCCATGCCCGAAAACCTCCGCGACGCCCACGACCGCAACGACGAAACCCTCGAACGCATCTACATCGGCAGACGCTTCCGCAATGACACCGAACGCCTCGAAAAACTGTTCGAGATGTATACGAAGATGACGACACAATTACCGAGTAAAGGAGCTTAGCGTTGGAACCACGCATTAAGAAAGTTGAAGACTGGATTTCAGATATCGATCAAGGCAACGTGAAGCTCCCTCGTTTCCAGCGTGATGAAGCATGGCGTCATGCACAAATCGTCGGATTGTTTGAAAACATCCTTCGTAAGCCGCCACTGCCTGTTGGGACGCTCCTGACGTTGGAGGTAGGTGACAAAGAGTTGTTCAAGTCGCGTCCGATTGTGGGTGCGCCTGAGAAAGACACAAAGCCCAATATGCATCTTCTGGATGGCCAACAGCGCATGACAGCACTCTGGCGGTCTCTGAGTGACGACTACAATGACGTTAAGCTATTCGTCTCTCTTGAAGATGGCACGGAAGAGGACGATGAAGAAGACCGCGAAGAGGGAGCTGACGCTCCGTCGATCCGTAAGGAACGCCGCTGGGACAGAAAAGGCATAAAGTATCCTGTTTGGGCAGATGATCCCGTCAAACAGTACAAAGAACGGCTGATTGCATTGGACTGTTTGCGCCCAGGTTCAGTTGGCGAAAAAAAGTTGAAGCAGTGGACCTCAACTGTCTTGGCGTCAGGTGAAGACCTGTCCGATGACTTGGGCCGTATTCATGAACTTCGGCAGCGTATTGCGGGGTATATCATACCGTTCCTGCAACTTGGCAGTTCCACCAGCCGTGAAACAGCACTCGATGTTTTTATCAAGATGAATACGTCAGCCTCACCGCTAAAGGCTTATGAAATCGTCGTTGCTCAGTTTGAAGAGGCAGCGGGCGAGTCACTACCTGCCCTTGTCGAGCAGCTTCTGGAGGAGGTACCCACAGCTAACAGCTACGGCAGCATCAAGGATATCATTTTATCCGTCGCAGCCTTGGTGGATGGGCGTCCCCCCTTGAAAAGGACCTATCTTGATCCTGGTTTTGGAGGTTCTTTGGGTAAGAATTGGGAGAAGATACGCAGAGGCGTTCGGCGTGGTGTCGAGTTCTTGCGTGATGAAGCCATTTTCAATGAAAAATGTCTTCCGTCAGATGTTGCTGTCTACTTGATTTGCGCACTCTGGGCCGAAGTCCCTGAGAATGGCGTTGACGAAGAAGGGAACGCGAGAACCCTTCTTCGCAAGGCTCTTTGGCGTATCTGCTACACAGAGCGATACGGCAAGACGTCGGCCACCCGCTCATTCTCTGATTATAAGTCACTTAAAGCCTGTTTGTCTGGGACTGGTAACGAGGCAAAAGTCGAGTTGTTCGATGAAGTGTCTTACCCACTGCCATCGGAAGGCGAACTTATTAGTGCTGGTTGGCCGTCACGCAAAGATCGTCTGCCTCGCGCCATTCTTGCGACTGCACTCAGAGCTGGCGGCCTCGATTTTGCAGATGGAGAGAAAGCGAGTGCCGACAGTTTGGCGAAGCGGGAATATCACCATCTCTTTCCTGTTGCGGTACTGGACGGCGACAGAGCTGATGAACACACGAATAAGGCACTCAATTGCGCACTTATTAGCTGGCGGACCAACCGAAAAATCGCGGCTAAAACACCTGCGGAATATATTAAGATGCGGGCCGATGCTTCGAGCGTCGGCGAAGATGAAGTCCGCTCCCGACTGAAGACACATCTCATACCGTATAAGAAATTAATCGCAGGCAACTATGAAGAGTTCTTGTCCGCTCGTGCAAAGAAGGTAGCGAAGCATATGAAACAGCTTTGTTCGGGGGTGAGCCCATCATGACCAAATCCATCCCCTCAGTCTCCGTGACCTACGCCCAGAACGGTGCGTCCACCACATCCAACGAGCTTGGGATGCGGGCGATGCAGGAGCGGGCATATGAGCGGCGGGGGGAGCAGTATCTGCTGATCAAGTCGCCCCCTGCGTCAGGGAAGTCACGGGCTCTGATGTTCATCGCTCTGGACAAGCTGCACAACCAGGGGCTCAAGCAAGCCATTGTCGTGGTGCCTGAAAAGTCCATTGGCTCCAGCTTCAACAACGAGCCGCTCTCCGACTATGGCTTCGACTATGATTGGACGGTCGAGCCGCAGTGGAACCTGTGTGATGTGCCAGGTGGCGATGATGGTAAGGTTGGTGCGGTCGGCAAATTTCTGGAAAGCGGCGACCGCACCCTGATCTGCACCCATGCCACGTTCCGCTTCGCCGTGGACAAGTATGGGATCGAGGTCTTTGACGACCGCCTGATCGCCGTCGATGAGTTCCATCACGTCAGCGCCAACCCTGAAAACAAGCTCGGCGCACATTTGGGCCAGTTGATCGCTCGTGACAGGGTGCATGTCGTCGCGATGACGGGCAGCTACTTCCGTGGCGATGCCGAGGCTGTGCTGTCGCCTGAGGACGAATCCAAGTTCGATACCGTAACCTACACCTACTACGAGCAGTTGAACGGCTATGAGCACCTCAAAACGCTCAACATCGGGTAT
Organism: Octadecabacter sp. R77987; assembly: GCF_042466115.1. NCBI lineage: Bacteria > Pseudomonadati > Pseudomonadota > Alphaproteobacteria > Rhodobacterales > Roseobacteraceae > Octadecabacter > Octadecabacter sp. R77987. The sequence goes on from NZ_JAXHBQ010000001.1 coordinate 3,099,624, forward strand.
TTCTTCTACACTGGCAGTTATGCCGACGACATCCTCGCCGTGCTCAATCCGACCGAAAAGACCATTCTGCACATCCCCAACGTGAACGCACGAGAGAGCACGGGTGACAAACACAAGGAAGTCGATCACATCATCGACGCCTTGGGCACCTGGCAGGAGACTGATGCCGTGACAGGCTTCCATTTGGTCAAGACACCTGCAGGCAAGGTCATCAAAATCGCCGATCTGGTTGAGGATGACCCAACAAAACGGGAACGCGTTTCAGCCGCTCTGAAGGACGCAAAACAGAAGAACAATCGTGACCACGTGGACCTGATCATCGCTTTGGGCATGGCCAAAGAAGGCTTCGACTGGATTTGGTGCGAACATGCCCTGACGGTCGGGTATCGTGCCAGCCTCACTGAGATCGTCCAGATCATCGGGCGGGCCACACGGGATGCCAAGGGTAAGACCCACGCACGGTTCACAAACCTGATCGCAGAGCCTGATGCGTCGGAAGGGGCCGTGACGGAGGCAATCAACGACACGCTCAAGGCCATCGCAGCCAGTCTGCTGATGGAACAGGTCCTCGCCCCTCGGTTTAACTTCACGCCCAAGACACCCACCACCACGGCAGAGCCAGGGTTCGAGTATGGTGAAGGCGGCTATGATCCTGAAAAGACCAATGTCGGGTTCAATGAGGATAGTGGGCAGTTCCAGATCGAGATCAAAGGATTGGCTGAGCCAAAAACCAAAGAGGCGGAACGTATCTGCCAAGAAGACCTGAACGAGGTGATTACGGCTTTTGTGCAGGACAAGCCCGTCGTTGAGCGTGGCTTGTTCGATGAAGAACTCGTGCCCGAAGAATTGACCGTCATGCGCATGGGGAAGATCATCAAGGACCGCTATCCAGAGCTTGAGGAAGGCGATGTCGAGGCTGTCAGGCAACGTGCTGTCGCAGCGATGAACCTGACCCAGCAAGCCAAGAAGGCTGTTCTGGATGACGAAGAAAATGAACCCTCTGCAAACACTGCGCTGATCGATGGGGTGCGCAAGTTTGCCATGGATGTGCGCGACCTCGATATCGATCTGATCGACAGCATCAACCCCTTTGGGGAAGCCTACAACATCCTGGCAAAGTCGATGAACGAAGAGAGCCTGCGCCAGGTCGCATCGGTTATCTCAGCAAAGCGCAGCCCGATCACACCAGACGACGCAAAGGTCTGGGCCAAACGGGCCGTTCGGTTCAAAGCGGAAAACGGGCGAGTGCCGTCGATGACCGCCGCTGATCCATACGAAAAGCTGATGGCGGAGGGGGCGACTGCGTTCATGAAGTTCCGAAAGGAGGGCAAGTATGAGTGATGATCTCGACGCCCTGGCAGGTGAACTGGCCGAGTTCGATATCCCCGACAAACCCATCCAGCGGTCACCCATCGAAGAGCGGGTCATTGCTGGGTTTGAAGATATCCAGCGGTTCACGGAGCGCGAGGGCCATGCGCCGACACACGGGTCAGACAAGGACATGTTCGAGAGGCTCTACGCCGTCCGCCTGGAGCGTCTGGCCGCTAATCCCACATACACCGCCCTGTTGACCCCTCTCGACCACCAGGGGCTGCTTACAGGCGCTCAGGCAACCGCGAAAGAAGATGATGAGGTAGACTTGGATGACCTCGCCTCTGATCTTGAAGAGCTAGACGAGGTGGCTGCCGACATCACCAACCTACGCCATGTGCGACCTGTTGCCGAAAAGAAGGCCGCCGAAGAGATCGCCAACCGCGAAACCTGTGCCGACTTTGACCGCTTCAAGCCGCTGTTCGAGAAGGTGCAGAGTGATCTGGACGCTGGCCTGCGCACAACCCGTCCACCAGAGACAAGTGCGGAAATTGAGGCTGGACGGTTCTATATCTTGTCTGGGCAGAAAGCTCATGTCGCTGAGGTTGGCGAGCAGTTCAAACAGGACTACGGCGATTGGGATGCACGGTTACGTGTCGTCTTCGACAATGGCACAGAGAGCAACTTGTTGATGCGGTCGCTGCACCGCGCAATGAGCAAGGATAAATCCAGTAGGACGATTAGCGATCCTGTCGCTGGCCCACTGTTCACGGACGCCACCGCTGACGGTGATGAGGCCAGCGGGATCATCTATGTCCTTCGCAGCAAGTCGGACCTGCCCATCGTCGCAGACAATCGTGACCTGCTGCACAAGATTGGCGTAACAGGCGGCAGTGTCGAAAAGCGGATCGCGAATGCCAAGCTGGACCCGACATTCCTAATGGCTGACGTGGAAATCGTCACCACCTACGAGCTTTACAACATCAACCGTGTGAAGCTGGAGAATCTCCTGCACCGCGTTTTCGAACGCGCACGGCTAGAAGTCGTCATCAAGGACCGCTTTGGTCATCCCGTGACCCCACGTGAATGGTTCCTGGTGCCGTTGTTTGCTATCGATGAAGCCGTTGAGCGGATACGGGACGGCTCGATTAAGGGCGTGGCATATGATCCAGAAACGGCTTCGTTGCAATAATTGTTTAAGCACCTTTGAATCACGACGCCATGCGGTTCTCCAGAGAAGCGGAGGAGGCGATGACCTAGTAGACGGCTCAATCTAGATCGTCATCTTCGCCTGGATCAGGGTAGTCGATCCGAGGATCCGACAGCTTGATCCACTTGCGCTTTTTGAAGAATTCAGGTCCGTCATCGTAATGAGCCAATGAACCCGCAACCTTGTGGCCCAGGATTGCCCGCCGCATGTCGTAATCCGCCCCAGCCCGACGCATGGCATTGCTGAATGTTGATCGCCAAGAATACAGAACTTTCTTCTCATGAAGGATCGGTGGGTCCATTTTTGACCTGATCAGATTGGCAAAGTTATGCCTCACAGATTGGACCCGATCCTTCTTTTGAGACAGGAAAGTATCGAAGCCACCTGCGTGAAAAAATTCAGGAAAGTCTGCAATTGCTGGATGTAGCGGTATCGACCGATCCGATCCCTCTGTCTTAGAGCCCACCACAACCAGACTCTTATCGGTTACGTTCTCAGGTAGAAGGTGCACGACTTCTCTGGGCCGCATCGCTGTAAATGCCTGAACCCTACATACCATATGGATTGCCAGTCGGCGCTCTTCAGAGAGACCGCGCATCGGTGATCCCCAAAACTCATCCATTGCAGCAAAGATGCGACGCACCTCAGCGGGTGAAAATGGCTTATACTTTGTCATCTGGGTGGAGCGCTTCTCACGCTTCAACACAACAGACGGCATAGGATTGTGGGAAATCTTTCCCTCACCAATGGCGTGTTTGAACATCCCCCTGACGGGCGTGAAGAGCGACTGAAGTGAACTTGCTTTCGTCTCATCAGGCTGTGCATCGCGAAACTCACGAAGCCGATCCGCATTTAGGTGCTCCAACGGAATATCGCCGACTTGTGCAATAAGTCGCTTGATCACACGGCGATATTTGTTGCGCACCTCTGGCTTCAGTTGGTTTTTCTTGAAGTAGGCTTCCGACATCGCAGTAATGGTGATGGGATTGCCGCCCAGTTCGTTGATCCGACGCTCCAACTTACGCTTTACTAGGTCGAACTCATCACGTTCATCTAGATCGGCAGGTGGGATGACACTGTCATGAAAGCACAGTGCATGAATGCTCCTATACGCCACCAGTCGTGCGGCAACACTCTTCTCTGGGTGCTCGTCAGCAGCCTTCAGCGCAACTTTAGCTGCGGACAGCAAAACATCTCCACGCCAATTGCCTGGTTCCAAGCCGATGTCGGTCATAGTGTCAGCGATCTGCATCATCGGTGCTTCCAACAAGCTGACCTCGGTGGTGTAGCGGGTTTTCTCCGCTACCTTGGGATCATCTAGTTGGGATAGCAGTGCATCGTGTTCAGCAGCCCATTCAGTCACCAACACCACGGCTTGTTGATAGGTTACCTTTCCACAAGGACGGTTCCAGTTCTTGATCCCCAACGTCTTCTGGTGCTTGGTCGGGACACGTCTGCGGTAGTAGTATCGTCCACCATTTACCTTCAGGTGTTCGACCTTTTGTGTCCGCATGTGTCCAGAAATCCCTGTTTTGTGTCCAGAAGTAGACCCCTCAGTCGGGACCACTCTAGCAACGTAAGGAAAATCAATGCAATAGAAGGATGGTGGGCGACCCTGGAATCGAACCAGGCGTGCGTCTCCGCGAGGGAGTTACAGTCCCCTGCCACACCTTGCGGCCTGTCGCCCACTGGCGGGCGGGATACCCTTGGGCGTGCGAGGCGTCAATACGCAAATGATTGAAATCGTGACAAAGGGCGGGTGGATTGAAATCCACCTTACCGTGACGCTCCGTAAGGTGGGTCTTGACCCACGCCCCGACAAGCCGGCTGGTTTTTCCGCCAGATGTCGATTAGGTGCGATGCAACAGGAGACACGCAATGAAAAAGCCAAAGTGGGTTGTTGAAAAAGAACGGGACAAGCGCGCGGCGGCGGCCGAAACGATCTGGCTGTTCGGGCTGCATGCGGTGCGTGACGCGCTGTTGAATCCGAACCGCGAAAAACTGCGCCTGATCACCACGCTGAACGCGCTGGGCAAGCTGGAAGATGCAGTCGCCGCCGCTGGCATGACGCCTGAAATGGCCGATCCGCGCAAGTTTTCCGCCCCGCTTGATCCGCAATCGGTGCATCAGGGCGCCGCGCTTGAAGTCAAGCCGCTGAACTGGGGATCATTGGAAGAACGCTGTGTTGGCGGGCCTGATGGTGTGGCCCCGCGCGTTGTGTTGTTGGACCGTGTCACCGACCCCCATAACGTTGGCGCAATCCTGCGCTCGGCCGAAGTGTTTGGTGCGCGCGCCGTCATTTCCATGCAGCGCCATGCAGCCCCCGAAACCGGTGCCCTTGCGAAAACCGCCAGTGGTGCGCTGGAACGCCAGCCCTATCTGCGGGTGCGCAATCTGGCGGACGCGATGGAAACGCTGAAATCCATGGGCTATCTTGTGCTGGGCCTTGATGGTGAGGCGGATCGCGACATCAACGCCGCCCTTGCAGGCAAGCGCGACCGCGCGGTTGCGCTGGTGCTGGGTGCCGAAGGGCCGGGTTTGCGCGACAAGACCAAGGAAACATGTGATGCCTTGGTGCGAATTGACGCAGCGGGCGGATTTGGGTCGCTCAATGTCTCGAATGCTGCCGCCGTGGCCCTATATGCCTCAAGGGATGCATAGGAGGACCGATTGCGCAAAATTGCGACCTGTTGTTTTTGCGGCACCCGTGCAGCGTTGGTGCTGGCGGGAACAGAACGCCACGAGCTGTCCTGTTCCAGCTGTGGTGCGCCGTTGCACGACCTGAAAATGTTACCGATCCGCCCGGAGCAGGCCCCTGCATCGGCGGCACCTGTCGCCCGTGCCAAGCCGGTGAAACGTGGCAAACCAACCCCAGGCGATCGCCGGAAGACTGCGAAAAAACCCAAGAAACGCAAGAGTTTGGCGCGCAAGGCCATGTCCGAGCTGTGGGACATCGTCGACGACATATTTGATTGAAACATTTGCCCACGGCGCGTCACATGTATGTCAGGGGGCTTTTGCCAAGCGCCACTTGCACGCATTTTAGGGGCAACCTGACCAACCGGAGTGTTTCCCCATGCTGACCCGCCGTTCGCTTTTGGCCTTTGCTGCCCTGACCCCTGCCGCTGCGCTTCTGGCCCCCACCGCCATGGCCGCAACACCTGAAACCTTTGCCGAAGGCGGGCTGGCCATTCGCGGCACCGACCCGGTCGCCTATTTCGACGGCAACGGCCCCGTGGCCGGATCACCTGATCATCAACTGATGTGGAAGGGCGCCACATGGCAGTTTGCAAGCGCGGCAAATCGCGCCGCATTCGAGGCCAATCCGATGGCCTATGCGCCGCAGTATGGCGGCTATTGCGCCTTTGCCATGTCGCGCGGCTATATTGCCAGCACCGACCCCGAGGCTTGGACTCTGCACGATGGTAAACTCTATCTGAACTATTCGGTGTCCGTGCGGTCGCGCTGGTTGCCCGACATTGCCGAGAACATCGCGCTGGCCGATGCGAACTGGCCTGCCGCGCTGGATGCCTGAGAAAGATCGCGCGCTTTAACGGGCTGTTCACAATTATCTTACATCCTCTTTTAAGTGGCCGCTCAGCCCCTAAATCAAGGATCAGAGGCACGCAGCTGGAACCTGCTGCTTCATTTCACTGTCCCTCGTTCCATACCTGGCGCCCGGATCCCCTTCCGGGCGCTTTTTTCTTGGGCTAGGCTGCGCATATGACCTATTCCGACGATCTGATCATTGATGTGCTGACCCGTGTGAAAACCATCGCCGTGGTGGGGTTTTCCGGCAATCCAGACCGCCCCAGCCACCGCGTTGCGAAATTCCTGCAATCAAGGGGCTATCGTATCGTGCCGGTAAATCCCGGTCTGGCGGGGCAGACCCAGCTGGGCGAAACGGTTTACGCCACGCTGGCCGATATCCCGTTCGATGTGGATATGGTCGATGTCTTTCGCCAATCCGCCGCAGTGGCGGGGATCGTTGATGCCGCTTTGGCGCGCTGGCCCGATCTGGATGTGATCTGGACCCAGTTGGACGTGCGCGATGATGCGGCGGCCGCAACGGCGCAGGCGCGCGGTGTGACGGTGATCCAGAACCGCTGCCCCGCAATCGAAATCCCGCGCCTGATGCCGGACGCGGGCGTTTGAGCGCGCTGGTCTGGCTGGTCGCGCTTGGCGCGATATTCGCAGTCGGATCGGAACTGTGGTTCTACAAAGTTGCCCTGAACTCCGAACTGGGCGTGCTGTTGCTGGCCTATGGGCTAAGCGCATTGACGATGACGGCCGTCTTGACGCGCTGGCCACCGCGCGACATCTGGGGCGTTTATCTGGGCGGTGCGCTGTTTGGCTTTCTGGTTGAAGGGATCGTTGTGCCAACGGTCTATGTGCTGTTCCCGTTCCAGATGATCTGGACGCCGCTGGCATGGCATGCGCTGCTGACGGTGCTGGTGGGCTGGTGGGTTTACCGGCGCGTGATGGCGCGCGGGCTTTGGTGGCAGGGGGCGGCGCTGAACCTGTGTATCGGGGTATTCATTGGCCTGTGGGGCGCTTATCTGTGGAATGCGGATGAAAGCGGTTCCGAACTGGTCTGGACCTGGCAACCGACCCGCGCCTTTGCCGTGCAAATGGGGGCAGGGCTGGGGGCCTTTGTTGGCGCGCATCTGCTGTTGGATGTCGCGGCGCGCTGGCCTGCGCGCATGCCCGCCTGGGTGATCTGGGCCTTGGGCGGGTTGGTCACGCTGGTGTTTTGCACCGCATGGTTGCCTGCGTATTTTCCGGTGTCACTTGCGCTGCCCGTGGTGATCGCTGTGACGCTGTGGGCACTGGCGCGCGGGCAGGGCGATGGCGCGTGGTTTGGCGCGGCAATGGCGCTACAGGTGCCACGGGCGCGCTATCTTTGGGCGCTGTTGATCTGGGGTGGCGCGGTCGGCGCGTATCATCTGATCGCCACACTGCGGTTGCCGCTTGAAATGAACCTGCCGGTCGCGGGCATCACGGTGCCTGTGTCGCTGGTGATGTGGCTTTATGGCCTGTGGCGCGGGCTGCGGGTCGGTTAGGGGGCGCTGCCCCCGTCTGCGACTCCCTCGGAGGTATTTTTGAACAAAAGAAGTTAGGGGCGTGCGGCCTTTTCGGCGATTCCGCTTTGGGATTGGCGTTTGGCGAGTTCGGCCTCGATCTCGGCCAGTGTCACACCACGCGCCGCACACATGACCAGCAGGTGATACAGCGCATCCGCTGCCTCGGATGTCAGCGCAGCGCGGTCGCCCTTGACGGCTTCGATGATTGCCTCCACGGCCTCTTCGCCAAACTTTTCGGCCGCCTTTTCGGGCTCGGCCAACAGACGCGCTGTCCAGCTGGTTTCCGGGTCCGCGCCCTTGCGGGCAAGAATCGTGGCGGCAAGGTCGGTCAGGCTCATGTCATCCTCATCGGAATTCCGGCGGCGGCCATGTGGGCCTTGGCCTGTGCGATCGTGTAGGTGCCAAAGTGAAAGATCGAGGCGGCAAGAACGGCGGATGCACCGCCCTCGGTCACACCTTCCACAAGGTGGTCAAGGGTGCCGACACCGCCCGAAGCAATCACGGGGATATGCACCGCATCGGACACAGCGCGCGTCAGGGCGATGTTGAACCCAGCCTTGGTGCCATCCCGATCCATCGAGGTCAGCAGGATTTCCCCCGCGCCCCGTTCAGCGACCGTGCGGGCAAATGCGACCGCGTCGATACCCGTGGCCTTGCGCCCGCCGTGGGTAAAGATTTCCCACTTGCCGGGCGCCACGGTCTTGGCGTCAATCGCGCAGACAATGCATTGCGATCCAAAGCGTAGGGCCGCTTCGGTGATCACATTCGGGTCGGCCACGGCGGCTGAATTGAAACTGACTTTGTCGGCCCCTGCCAGCAGCAGATCACGCACATCGTGATGGGTGCGCACGCCGCCGCCAATCGTCAGCGGCATAAAGCAGTGTTCCGCCGTGCGCGTGGCCAGATCGAACATCGTGCCACGGTTTTCATGGGTCGCCTTGATGTCGAGAAAGCACAATTCGTCCGCACCGGCGGCATCATAGGCCTTGGCCTGTTCGACAGGGTCGCCTGCATCAATCAGATCGACGAAATTGACACCTTTGACGGTGCGCCCTTCGGCGACATCAAGACAGGGAATGATGCGGGTCTTTAACATATCAGCGGTTTAGCCGCCCCGCGCGCCCGTGGCAATCAGGCGTGACGCGTGCGCCACTCGGTTATGGCGCAGATCAGCGACATGATGACCGCGTAAAGGATGCCGGCCGCCGTGCCGAGCAGGAACATTGGCAGGCTGAGGTTGGCAAGGTTGGCGGGGATCACGGTGCAGTTGGAATAGCCGTAAAGCATGTTGCCCTGACAGGTGCCGATTGCAGTGATCACAAAGGCGAAAATCGCCCCCAGAATGACAAACCACGCAATCGCGCTGATCCGCAGGGTGCGCGCAACCCGCGGGTTCCTGGCCCAATGGGACAGCGCAAGGAACGCGCCGCACACAAGGCCCAGTGGCACGTAGAGGGTAAGGGCAATAATAACGAGTTCAGACATGAATTTCTCCTTGAACGAGGTTCACATAGTAAATTATTGAACAATGTTCAAGCTTTTTCAAGCAATCAACCGCGTTTCCTGCACACTCAGGGTCGGGCGCGCGGTGCCCCCCCATGACGCAGGCGCTGTGCGCAGTTCGGGGAACAGATCCAGCACTTCGGCGCGTGCCTGATCCGAAAGCGCGGATTTGCTCAGTTGCCCTAGATGCAGGCTTTCGCTTTGCAGCCCGCTGGTTGTCAGAATGTGGTGCTGGTCCAGCCCCAGATGGATGTAATGTGCGGTGCCGCCTCCGGCATCGCGCAGGATCGTGTGATCGTTCACCAACCCCTTGGCGGGGGCCAGAACCTCGTCTTCGCCAAACAGCAGTTGTGCGTGCCAGCCAGACAGCAGGATGCGGTGCTGTGGTGACACGCGCATGTCGCGCGCAGGCACGCCCGGCGCAAAGGCGTGGGCGCGGATCAGGATCGGCGCAAGATCGGGGGCAGGGGCGTGCAACGTGGTTTGCGTTACCATGGTCAGAGGCTGGGGCCCGTGATCGGCTGTCAGCACCAGATCGCCACGTGCCAGCGTTGTGATGTCGCGCGGGCCAAAGGGTGTGTCGATCAGGGTGTCGGGCGTAAAGCACAAGATCACCCCGTCATCGAAGGTGATCACGCCCACGTCCTCGTTGACATGGTTGGTTTCGGTGTCGGCTGATTGTTCTTCTTGCAGCCACAGATCTACGTTGGTTGACCCGTTGCCGCCCGCGATCATCACATTGGCCGCATCGCCGCCGTTCATGGTCTGCGTATCGGCCACCGAAATCGGCGTGCTGAAGGTGCCGCCAAGGCCGACAGTGTCGGTGTTTTCGTCCAAGCCCCCTTGCACGATTGCGCCAATCCCGCCTTCGATCGCGATGAAACCGACAGTTTCGGCGGCGTGGTTGTCGGCCTCGGCTTCTTCTTCCTGCAAGGACACGGTGAACCCGCTGTTGGTGATGTTCCACGCATCGCTATCAACCGAGGTCGTGTCGTTGTTGGACATCACCGAGGTCAGCACCACAGGCGGGTCGGTATAGGTGCCCGCAAGGCTGACACTGGAATTGGCAGACGTGGCGCTGGTGGTGCCCGCCTCGATCACGCGGCCATCGGGCAGGGTGTGCACGCCTTCCTCGATTGCCAGAAAATTGATGGTTTCCGTGGCGGGGTGGGGCCCGTCCAGATACTCCCATTCTTCAATGATAAAAGTGAATCCGGTCGCATCACCATTCACATCCGTCTGGATGTCGGTGACACGCAGGTTATAGGCATTGCCACCACTGTTGGTTCCCGTGAGGACGATTACGGGATCGGTCAGCGCCTGATCAAATGTCACGGTAATCGGCGCATTCTCGGTCGGAGAATTCGTCGTGATACTACCGGCTTCGCCAATGGCCATTCTGGCCTCCAGAAACAATAACTACTGATTGTTTCCTAAATGGCGATTGGGCCGTGTTCGGGGAAAGATCGCGACCATTTCGCCGCGTCTGTGTCAGGATCGGGGCAGATTAGCTGCGCAAGGCCGCCAGTGCCGCGCCCAGATCAATCGCCCCGTCATAAAGCGCGCGGCCCGATATGGCACCTGCGATCACGCCGGTATCGCGCAGGGCCGTCAGGTCGGCCATGGATGACACGCCACCCGATGCGATCACGGGGATGTCCACGGCGCGGGCCAAGGCCTCGGTTGCGGTGATGTTGGGGCCTTTCATCGCGCCATCACGCATGATGTCCGTGTAGATGATCGCCGCGACGCCTGCATCCTCGAATGATCTGGCAAGATCAGTCACTTGCACATCGGTTTCCTCGGCCCAGCCTTTGGTTGCGACGAATCCATTGCGCGCATCTATGCCCACGGCAACCTGACCGGGGAAGGCGGCGGCGGCCTGCCGCACCAGAGCGGGGTTTTCCACGGCCACGGTCCCAAGAATCACGCGGGCCAATCCGCGTGTCAGCCAGCGTTCGATTGTCGCCATGTCGCGAATGCCGCCGCCCAGTTGCACAGGCACGGGGCAGGCGGCCAGAATCGCCTCGACAGGGGCGGCGTTCACGGGTTCACCGGCAAAGGCGCCATTCAAATCGACCAGATGCAGCCATTCACAGCCCGCATCGACAAATTCACGCGCTTGCGCGGCCGGATCGTCATTGAACACGGTCGTCTGGTCCATATCCCCGTGGATCAGGCGCACGGCCTGCCCGTCTTTGAGGTCAATCGCGGGGTAGAGGATCATTGGCGCGGGCCTTTCGTGTGCGTTTGGCGCGTTTATGCACGCTACGTCACCGGATGCAACGCGACCCAACGTTAGACTTGCGTGGAATCGCTTGCGCGGCGCAATGTCACCCCAGTTCTTTGGGAGGAGACCAAGATGAAGAAGATGATCCTCGGCATGGTTGCCGCAATTGCAATGGCAGGTGCTGCATCTGCCGACCCGCTTGAAGGGATGTGGCGCACCGTGCCGGACGACAACGGCAATAGCGGCCTGATTCAGGTGGCCCCTTGCGGGTCTGCCCTGTGCGGCACCCTGATCCGCGCGTTTGATGCCAATGGCGCGGAAATGTCCTCGCCCAATGTGGGCCGCCAGATCATTTCCGAAACGGTGCCATCGGGTGGTGGCGAATACCGTGGCAAGGTCTGGGCACCGGACCGTGACAAGACCTACAACTCGCGCTTGCAGCTGAATGGCGACACGCTGTCGGTGTCGGGCTGCGTGCTGGGGATTTGCCGCGATGGCGGCACATGGATTCGCCAGTAAGCCATTGACCTGAAATGCAAAAGCCCGCGCTTGTTTGATCAGGCGCGGGTTTTTCTATGGCCGCCATGTCAAGAAATTGGCGATCATCCGCAGGCCCGCGCTTTGGCTTTTTTCCGGGTGGAACTGCGCGCCGATGATGTTGTCACGCCCGACGATCGCCGTGACATCGCCGCCATAATCACAATGGGCAAGGCGCTGGGCGGGGTCGGTCACGGTCATTGCGTAGGAATGCACGAAATAGGCGTGATCGCCTGTTGTGATCCCGTTCAGCACCGGATGGGCGGTATCAATCACCAGATCGTTCCAGCCCATATGCGGCACGGGTAGGGCAGGATCATCGGGCGTGATCTTGTCGATTGTGCCGCCGATCCAGCCAAAACCGGGGGTGTCTTGGTATTCATGGCCCGTTTCGGCCAGCATCTGCATCCCCACACAAATCCCGAAAAACGGCACGGCGCGGGTTTCCACGGCCTCGATAATGGCCTCGGCCAGCCCTGAAATTCCGTGCAGTTCGCCGTGGCAGTGGGGAAAGGCCCCGTCACCGGGCAGCACGATCCGGTCGGCCTGTGCGATCACCTCGGGCAGGCCCGACACGATGACATGCCCGCCATCCACCTCGCGCGCCATGCGTTCAAACGCCTTTTGCGCGGAATGCAGATTGCCGGAGTCGTAATCTACGAGAACGGTTTTCATAGTTTGAACTGCCTATCCAATGTTACGTTCGGCGGCACGCCGGACAGCGCCCGTCCCTCCCCACGGGAGGGCGCTTTGCACGCACCCAGGGTCAGGCGCAGTCCTGAGTATCTAAAGCGCGCCCTTGGTCGATGGAATCGCATCTGCCTTGCGCGGATCAACCTCGACGGCCACGCGCAACGCCCGCGCGACAGCCTTGAACGCAGCCTCGGCGATGTGGTGGCTGTTGAACCCGTGCAAACGATCAATGTGTAGCGTGATGCCGCCGTGGGTTGCCAGTGCCTGAAAGAACTCCTGCACCAGTTCCGTATCGAAACTGCCGATCTTGGCCGTGGGCAGGTCCAGATTGCAGATCAGAAAGGGGCGCGCGGACAGATCAAGCGCGCAGCGCACCTGCGCGTCATCCATCGCCAGATGACATTCGCCGTAACGCCGTATTCCCTTTTTGTCGCCCAGGGCCTGCGCCAAGGCCTGACCCAGCGCAATGCCCACATCCTCGACGGTGTGGTGATCGTCAATGTGTAGATCGCCTTGCGCCCGCGCGGTGATATCAATCAGCGAGTGACGCGACAGCTGATCCAGCATGTGATCAAAGAACCCCACGCCAGTCTGGCAATCATAAGTGCCGGTCCCGTCAAGGTTCACTTCGACGCTGATATTCGTCTCGGCCGTTTTGCGGCTGATTTTTGCGGTCCGCATGGGATCCTCCGTGGTCGTTTCATGCGCTTATAGGCGCGGCAACGCACCGCGCCAAGGCATCAGATTTCGCGATTGAACCCCTGTGTCGTGCATGCCAGCCTTGCGCCGATAAGGATTGGACGAAAGACGCGCCCCATGGCCCTTGAAAACGGTTTCCACGATGTGCCCGCGGGCAAGATCGCGATGGTTGTGACGCACCTTGAGATGTGCGCCCGCCCCGCACCGCGTGACGTGGCACAGGTGGACGGGTTGGACCTGCGCCGCGTGCAAAGCCCTGATCTGGCGTGGTATCGTGCGCTGTTCCGCCGTGTGGGCGCCGATGACTGGCTGTGGTTTTCGCGCCTTGTGATGGCGGACGACGCCCTGACCGCGATCCTGCAAAGCCCCGATGTGCATGTCTATGCGCTGACGCAGGATGGCGCGGACATGGGCCTGCTGGAGCTGGATTACCGCACAGCGGGCGCATGCGAGCTGGCCTATTTCGGACTTGATCCGGCGCTGATCGGGCAGGGGGCCGGGCGCTGGCTGATGGAGCGCGCCACAGCATTGGCATGGGATGCGGATATCGCCCGCTTTCATGTGCACACCTGTTCGATTGATCACCATGCCGCCCTTGGGTTTTACATCCGCAGCGGGTTCACGGCCACGCGCCGCCAGATTGAAGTCGCCGATGATCCGCGCCTGATTGGCGTGCTGCCCGCCGATGCCGGTGCGCATGTGCCGTTGATCGGGGATGATGCATGATCCGCCACACGGTTTTCTTCACGGCACGCGATCCGGCGGATCGTGACACGGTTTTCGCGGGTCTTGATATCCTGCGCGCCAATCCGCATGCGTTGAAACTGCACGTCGGGCGCAATTTGCAGACCGATGACATCCCCGGCCCAAAGGTTGATTTCGTAGTCTACGGTGAATTTGCGGACGCCGCCCAGATGGCGGCCTTCAAGGCGCACCCGCTTTATGCGGAATCGATCCGTATTGTGCGCCCCCTGCGCGACCTGCGGGTGTCAGCGGATGTTTTGATCAATGACGACGGGGTCTAGCACGAAAGCGCGCCAGCCGCTGTCACGTGCCATAGGGGCGCACGTCATCGGCGCTTAGCGCATAGGCGATATCGGCCAGTTGTGTCGATGTCGATGCGGTTCCGAACATGCCCGTGACAGTCACAGCTTCAAAGAGTCCCGAACTTTCGTAGGGCGTGGCGGTGGTCACAAATACCAGCTGGTTGGCCGGTGGTGGGGGAACGTGCACGCAGGCCCCCACATATGGCACCAATATGAATGCGCTGACGCCCGTGCCGGAGTAATCAATCGGCACGATGAATCCCGGCAAGCTGACGACAAGACCGTTCCAATCGGTGCGCACGCCACTGGATTGTGGTTGGGCGCTGGACATCTGTGCAGTTTCGTCGTGATCAAGCAGACCCTGTAGCGCAGGCGGGATCGCGTTTTGCCCGTCCGGCAACAAGTCACGCCATTGCAGGCTGATCACATCCTCGGCAATGGCTGCCCGCGGGATCAGCCCAAGCGCGCCCAGACCGGCAAGCACCGCACGGCGATCAGGCCCTGAAATTACCATATATAGATTTCCATGAATTCCGCTTCCAGCGCATAGCCTGTTTCGGCGACCTCGGTCGTTTGGATTTCGTGTCGCATCCGGCCCGTGACCCAGACGGCATCCCACAGGTTGTCTGACGGCCAGGGTGTGATCGCTGTGACAAACACCAGTTGGTTCGGCGGTGGCGGAGGCGTGTGGATACACGCGCCCATGTAGGGCACCAGCACAAAGCTGGTCACGCCCGCAGCGGTCAGTTCAAGCGGGATGATGAAACCGGGCATCTTGATATAGGCCCCGTCAAGGTCGGGGTTCAGCTTGGTTGCGTTTGAATCGAACAGCGGCCGCCAGATATCATTGCGTTCGTCCATCACGCCTTCGCCGATGATTTCCGAATAGGGAACTCCCGGCGGGATCAGATCGTCCCAGGTGATTTCGGTCGCGGTATTGGCCAAGGCAAAGCGGGGCAAGGCAACACCGGCGGCTGCGAGTGCAAGCAGTTTTCTGCGCGCATAGTTCATGTCTTGAACCTCGTTGGCCTAGATTTTGACCATCATACCATCAGCAAGGGATAATCTGTAAGCGCGGATTGCGGGAACCATGCTCACGATTGCGCCAGCAAGAACGACGCCAAGCAACACCCAGACCTCGCGCATGCTGGGCGCATCTATGGGCAGCCACAGACCAAAGGCGCTGTCGATCAGCGGTTGCGCGACCCACAGGCCAAGATAAAGCATCGCCAACCCGATCAGCGCGCCAAGGGCGGCCATCATCGCGGCCTCAAGCACCAGCAAGCCCAGAACGACCCGTGGCCTTGCCCCCATCGCCCGAAAGATCGCCATTTCGCGGCGCCGTTCGTTGAGGCTGGAAAAGATCGTCGCCATCATGCCGATCATGGCCGTGACAATCACCATGGCAGAGACAGCAATCAGCGCGGTTTCCGCGATCCCGACGATCTGCCAAAGTTCCTGCAGCGCCACGCCCGGCAGAATGGCCAGCAGCGGTTCGGCGGGATATTCGTTGATCGCGCGCTGCAGGTTGAAAACGCGCAAGCGGCTTTTGACGCCGACAAGGGCGGCGGTGATGGCTTGCGGTTGCAGGTCCATCTGGCGGATTTCATCCGCCGGGGTGGATTGACCGGGGATCTGCGCCCCGCTTTGCCAGTCCACATGGATCGCCTCGATCGCTTCAAGGCTGACAATGACGGTGCGATCCACCGGCGTTCCCGTTTTCGCCAGAATGCCCGAAACCCGAAACGGCTGGTCTTCGTGTTCGGCAAAAGAGGCAAGCCCGTGCGCCACGACAATCGGATCGCCGACGCGATAGCCCAATGTTTCGGCCACATCCGCGCCGATGGTCGCATCAAACAGATCGTCCATGAGCGCACCGTCCTGCACAGCCAGTGACTGTCCCGACCGGTATTTGTAGCGCGCAAAAAATTCTGCTGTTGTCCCCATCACCCGAAACTGGCGATGACTGTCCCCAAGCGAGATCGGCACGATCCAGTCAACCTCGTCGCGGGCGGCGATGTCCTGATAGCTTTGCCAGGTCAGGTTGTTCGTCGCATTGCCGATGCGAAAGACGGAATAAAGCAGCAGTTGCACCGAACCAGAACGCGCCCCGACGATCAGGTCCGTCCCTGAAATCGTGTCGGCAAAACTGGCTTTCGCGCCTGTGCGGACCTTTTCAACCCCAAGGAACAACATGACGGACAGGGCGATTGCCAGCACCGTCATCGCAACCGTCAACGACCGTGCCAAAAGCGATCCAAAGGCCAGACGAAGGATCATGGGGCGTCACGCGCGGTTTGGGAAATGTCAGCCATATGGATGACGCGGTCGAACTGCTTTGCCAGGCGCGCATCATGACTGACCATCAACAATGCCGTGTTATGCGCCTTTGATTGGGCGAACAACAGTTCCAGAAACGTGGC
This sequence comes from Octadecabacter sp. R77987, assembly GCF_042466115.1. NCBI lineage: Bacteria > Pseudomonadati > Pseudomonadota > Alphaproteobacteria > Rhodobacterales > Roseobacteraceae > Octadecabacter > Octadecabacter sp. R77987. The sequence continues at coordinate 3,116,360 of NZ_JAXHBQ010000001.1, forward strand.
TTGTGTTGCTGCATCCAGTGACGAGGTTGGTTCATCCGCAACGATCAAAGGCGGCGTTCCGATCAAGGCGCGGGCGGCGGCGACACGCTGTTGTTGCCCGACGCTCAGCGTGCCGGCCTTTCGCCGCATGACATCGTCGGGCAGGCCAAGGTCACGGCACAGGCGTTCGGCCTCGGCATTGGGTGCGGTCACGCGTTTTGCGCGCTGCGGCGCAAACCGGAGCGGCAACAGGATATTATCGCGCACACTGGCGAAAGGTAGCAGGTTAAACTGTTGAAAAATCAGCCCGATCTGTTCTGCGCGAAAGCGGTCACGATTGCCCGATGACAAGGCCGAGATATCTGTCCCGTCGACGTTGACCGAACCCGATTGCGCCAGCACCGTGCCGCAAATCAACGACAAGAGCGTCGATTTCCCCGATCCGCTTTCCCCAAGCAACAGAACCGTTTCGCCGGGTGACAGGCGCAAGTCAGGCACCGTCAACGCAAACGAGTCCCGCCCCGGCCAGCAGTAACTGACATCGCGTATCGCAAGAATATGGGCCGGTTTGGTCAAGTACGCCCCGCCTATTGCAAATCGCTTAGGTCAAGTGTCGGCGTATCGCGCGCAACTTCAAGTGCCATCGCACCTGCATCAGAAATGACCTGAACGTCGATCTCGCGCGCATTCGGGAATGCCGCAAAGTAGGCGAACGAAATCGCACTCGCGGCGGCGACATTTTCGCAGTTCAGCAGATATTCGGCGTGAAATTCGGTATGGCCTGCGTCCTGCGCGTGATCGTCATGACCATCGTGATCGTGTTCATCTGCGTGATCGTGTTCATCTGCGTGATCTTCATGGTCATCGCCGTGGCCTTCGCTTTCCAGTTCGACGTTTGCGGTGACAACCGTGCATTGCGCGGCGTCTGGTAGGGCGAACAAATCCAAAGGACGGGCCAGGACCAGCAAGGCGGCGTCAACTTTGGCTACGTCATCCGCGCTTTGGGCCGCATATTCAAACCCGACGATATCCGCGCCGGGCGCATGCAATTCCATCGCGATCTGTGTGCCATCGAATGCTATGTCAAGCTGCCCAACCCCGTGTTCGTGACTGCCCATCTGCCGCATTTCTTGGGCAAAGGCTGGTGTGACAAGGGTCGATAACGCGAGGAAAGACAAAAGTTTCATTTTCGTGGTCCTGATCAATATGGGGCAATGCTCAGGCTTGGCAGCCTTGGCACACCCCGTGGATTTCGATGATGTGGCGTGTTGCATTGAAGTGCGAGTGCGCCGAAATGGCGGAAAGTTCGGGCAAGAGCGGCGTTCCATCGTGTTCTTCCACGCCCCCGCAGTCTTCGCAGATTTCCAGCACGGGAACGGCGGCATGGTGGTCACATCGACACGGGACAAATGACTTGATCGATTCCAGCCGGTGCGCCCGTCCCTGATCTGTCAAAGCCGCCAGCGCGCGATATACCGTAGGTGCCGCCAGATCAGGTTCGTCCTGCTTCATCTGATCCAGGATCGCATAGGCGGTCATGGGCTTGTCATGGTCGTTCAATACACTCAAGACATCAGACTGTCGTATCGCCGCTTGCTTGCGCATGTCGCTCACCTTTCCTTGATTTGAAGAAGTGTTATTTTATAAAGTAACAAATGCCAAGCCAATTTCGCAACACCCGATCAAGTCGCGCCAAGATACGCCGATTTCGTTGATTTGGTGGGTGTGATGCGGCAAACAAAAAGGTCGCCCGAAGGCGACCGTTTGCATGTCTTTGTCAAGACTGGCGAAACTGGAGCGGGCGATGAGATTCGAACTCACGACCCTAACCTTGGCAAGGTTATGCTCTACCCCTGAGCTACGCCCGCACCCGTTTCGGTGTGGCTGATCTATATTTGCACGCGGGCCACCGCAAGACCCTATTTCGAATTTTGCGCGACTTTTTGCGCCACGTGTCGCCGCTTTCTTTGGCGCAGCAGGTTCAGCCCCTCGACTGCGCCCGCGAAAACCATCGCCGCGTAAATAAAGCCGCGTTCCACATGGGCGTGGAACCCGTCTGCAACCAGCGCCATCCCGACCATGACCAGAAAAGCCAATGCCAGCATCTTGGTGCTGGGGTGGGATTCGACGAAATTGGCGATGGGTGTTGCGGCCACCATCATGACGACAATGGCAATTACAACTGCGGCGATCATCACCTCAAGGTGGTCGGCGATGCCCACGGCCGTGATCACGCTGTCAAACGAAAACACCAGATCAAGGATCATGATTTGCGCAACAACGGACAGCAAGGTAGCCGCGACGACACGTTCCTGTGCGGTGTGCAGGTCTTCGCCCTCGACTTCGTTGAATATCTCGGTGCTGGCCTTGTAGATCAGGAACAATCCGCCGGCGATCAGGATGATATCGCGCCACGACACAACCCAATCGACAACGGTAAAGGCCGGGGCGGTCAGCCCGATGATCCATGTGATCGAAAACAACAGAGCGATGCGCAGCACCAGCGCGCCCATCAACCCGTAAAACCGCGCGGTCTTGCGCTTTTCCTTGGGCAGTTTTGATGCGGCGATCGAAATAAAGATCACGTTATCAACGCCCAAGACGATTTCAAGAAGCGTCAGCGTCGCAAATGACGCCCAGACAGCGGGATCGGAAAGTAGGTCAGTCATGTGGATGCCCCAAGGTTTGCGCAGTATCTATCTACGCGTCGGGCGCTTACAAGGGCTCGCTGTCCGGCAGGGCATCAGCGCCGGTGAAAACCCGCGCATCCGGACCGACGTCTTGGGAATGGGCGACAACCCCGCCTGCCGCCAAAAGCAGTAGGCCATAGGCGCCCGGTTCATCCACCGAAATCGTGGAATCATGGCTGCGCAAGTCCAGCGGGGCCTGATGGCAGGTGCTTTTGAACAGGGTAAAGGGCACACCGCCCGCATTGCCGGAAATCGTGCGATGCACGTGGCCGCAGAACAGATGGGCGCGGTGAGCGGCCAGCAGTCCCAGCATGTCCGCCGCGCCGTGCAGGATGCGAATACCATCCATCCCCGGCAGGCCGATATCCATCGGCGGGTGATGGGAAAATACCAGCGGCACGCGCCCGTCTGCGCCCGCCAGCGCCTCGCGCAGAAACGCCAGACGCGTGGCGCAAAGTTCGCCTGCATGGGCGCGATGCCCCGTCAGCCCGTTGCGCGTATCCAACGTGATCAAGCGGTGCGCGCCAATATCCGTCACCGCCTGCACAAACCCGCCCGCATCCGGTGCATCGCCAAAGGCCACGCGAAACGCGGCCCGCTCATCGTGATTGCCGATCATCGGGATCACCGGGACCGTCACATCGCGCAGGACGTCCGCCAGCCGCGCATATTCGCTGGCCTTGCCCGAATGGGTCAGATCGCCCATCAGCACCAGCGCCGCCGCATCCCCGTGGTCGTGCAAGGCGTGATCCAGCACACTGCGCAGACGCGCCAGCGGATCAAGGCCGATGATCGTCTCGCTCGCGCTGCGGATATGCAGATCGGTCAGGACAAGAACCTTGTGCATGGTCATTTCCAGCCCTCCGGCACCGGATTTTCGGACAAGAGCGATGCGAAATACGCCGCCTCGTCTTGCGACATCCCGGTCACCATCGCCGGATCGTCCAGCGCGAAACCCAAGAAGTCGTCGCCTTGCTGGGCCGCAAGCATATTCGGAACAAGCAAGGCAAGCGAAAGCAGCATCGCGCGGATCATTGGCTGCACCTTTCAAACGTTTGCCGCACTATCAACGCAAGTCGCCGCAAGGGGCAACCCTCAGGGTTTGGTGGCAAACTGGATCAGGTCCCAGCGCTTGCCATCGCCCAGATCGGTGTCCTCGAGCAGTTCCCAGCCCATGATGTCGACAAAAAACGCGATCCCTGCGTCATAGTCGGGCACGAGGAGCGAAAGGAGGGCGAGGTGCATGTTCGGATGCTGACACACTTAACCTTTCTTTGCCATTGCCCAAGGGCAATGTCAGCGCCCGAACCGCCCCCACGGGGCGGGCGATTCCCGCCCACCCCTCGGTTTGGACGCGGTGCCAGGATTTAGCCTAAGCGATTGAAAAAAATGTTGATTCGCCGCCAAGACCTGGCTGCGGGCATTGGCCGAATAGTGCGTGCATTGGACGAAACCTAGTTCGGAAACAGACTTGGGCACCAACAAAGGAGTAAGTCCAATGACCGAAGAAAGTTTCCTCCTGCAACTGGTTGCAGAATTCACACAAGGAGCAACCGCCGATCAACTATTTCACAGGTATTGGCCGCGCATTCACACGTTCGAATGGGTAAGCAACGAAAACTCGCTGAAACTACTTTTGAGCGAGGCAAAACAGATTGCCGAAGATGGCGATCCACTTGCCTAGTCCCATCACTCCAACTCGACCAACAAATCCTTGGCATCAATTTGCCCGCCCGCGTTCACATGCACCGCCTTGACCACCGCGTCGCGTTCGGCGTGGATGCCGGTTTCCATTTTCATCGCCTCGATCGTCAGCAGCAGGTCGCCTTTCTTGACCTCTTTGCCGACCACAGCCGCAACGCTGGCCACCACACCGGGCATCGGCGCGCCGATGTGGTTGTCGTTGCCGGCCTCGGCCTTGGGGCGCTGCGCGGTTGTGGCTTTGACCAGACGGTTGGGCACGCGGATCGTGCGCGGCTGGCCGTTCAGTTCAAAGAACACTTTCACCTCGCCATCCTCGTTGGTCTCCGACATGGCTTGCAGGCGGATTTCCAGCGTCTTGCCGGGGTCAATCTCGGCGGTGATTTCCTCGCCCGCTTCCATCCCGTAAAAGAACGTCCGGGTGGGTAGGGTGCGCACGGGCCCATAGGTTTCGTGGCGCGCGGCGTAATCGGTGAACACCTTGGGATACATCAGATATCCGTTCAGGTCCTCGTCATCAAAACTGGTTTCGGGGAATTTTGCCGCCAGTTCGCGGCGCGCGGCATCCAGATCGGCGGGGGGCAGGTGTTTGCCGGGCCGGTCCAGATTTGGCTTTTCGCCTTTCAGCACCTTTTTGACGATTCCCGCAGGGAACCCGCCGGGAGGCTGGCCCAGATTGCCGCGCATCATGTCAACGACGCTATCGGGAAAGGCCACATCAACGGCGGGGTCTTCGACCTGCGCGCGGGTCAACCCTTGGGCCACCATCATCAGGGCCATGTCACCGACCACTTTGGACGAAGGCGTGACCTTGACGATATCGCCGAACATCCGGTTCACGTCCGCATAGGTCTGCGCGACCTCGTGCCAGCGTTCTTCCAGCCCCAGACTGCGCGCCTGCGCCTTGAGATTGGTAAACTGCCCGCCGGGCATTTCGTGCAGGTAAACTTCGGAGGCAGGCGCCTGCAGGCCGCTCTCAAACGCGGCGTAATGGCCACGCACCTGTTCGAAATAGTTGGAAATCTCGCGGATCGCGCCGATATCAAGGCCGGTGTCACGGTCGCTGAATTTCAGGGATTCCACGATTGACCCAAGCGTGGGTTGCGATGTGTTGCCCGAAAAGCTGTCCATCGCCGCATCGACGCAATCCACGCCCGCAGCCGAGGCGGCAAGCACCGTGGAAATTGCCGCGCCGCTGGTGTCATGGGTGTGGAAATGGATCGGCAGGCCGACCTCGTTTTTCAGCGCCGTGATCAGCGCCGTGGCCGTGCCTGATTTCATCAATCCGGCCATATCCTTGAGGCCCAGCACATGCGCGCCGGCCTTTTCCATCTCCTTGGCCATGCCGACATAGTATTTCAGGTCATATTTGGACCGGTCCGGGTCCAGCATATCGCCGGTATAGCAGATCGTGCCTTCGCAGACCTTGTTGGCGTCAACCACCGCGTCCATCGCCACGCGCATGTTTTCCACCCAGTTGAGGCTGTCAAACACGCGGAACACATCCACGCCGCTGGCCGCCGCCTGCCGCACAAATTCCTGCACGACGTTGTCGGGATAGTTGGTGTAGCCCACACCGTTGCTGGCGCGCAGCAGCATCTGCGTCATGATGTTGGGCATCTTTTCGCGGATGTCGCGCAGGCGCTGCCACGGGCATTCCTGCAAGAACCGGTAGGCCACATCAAAGGTCGCGCCGCCCCAGCATTCCACGCTGAACAGCTGGTGCATATTGGCGGCATAGGTGGGGGCGACGCGGATCATGTCGATACTGCGCATCCGCGTGGCCAGCAGCGATTGATGCCCGTCCCGCATGGTCGTATCGGTGATCAGCAGTTGCTTTTGTTCCCGCATCCAGTCGGCCACAGCTTCGGGGCCGAACTGGTCCAGAATTTGCCGTGTGCCGGGGGTGGTGTTTTCCACGTAAGGCACGGGCGCTTTTGGCAATTTCAGGTCTGCGTGGGGCAGGGTGCGTCCTGCGGTTTCAGGATGCCCGTTCACTGAAATATCCGCCACATAGGTCAGGATTTTCGTCGCGCGGTCGCGGCGTTTCTTGAAATCGAACAGCGCTGGCGTCTCGTCGATGAATTTGGTGTGGTATTCGTTATTCAGAAACGTCGGGTGTTTGAGCAGGTTTTCCACAAAGGCGATATTGGTGCTGACGCCGCGAATACGGAATTCACGCAGGGCGCGGTCCATGCGGGCAATCGCCGCCTCGGGTGTGGGTGCCCATGCGGTCACCTTGGTCAGCAGGCTGTCGTAATAGCGCGTGATCACCGCGCCGCTATAGGCCGTGCCACCATCAAGGCGGATACCCATGCCCGTGGCACTGCGATACATCTGGATACGGCCATAATCGGGGATGAAATTGTTGCTGGGGTCTTCGGTCGTCACACGACACTGCAGTGCGTGACCGTCCAGTTTCACGTCATATTGCGATGCGGCGCCTGTGGCCTCGATTAGGGATTTTCCTTCGGCGATCAGGATTTGCGCACGCACGATGTCGATACCTGTCACTTCCTCGGTGACGGTATGTTCCACCTGCACGCGGGGGTTCACTTCGATGAAATAAAACTCACCGCTGTCCATATCCATCAGGAATTCGACGGTGCCAGCGCATTCGTAATTCACATGCTGGCAGATTTTCTTGCCCAGATTACAGATCGTCTCGCGCTGGGTTTCGCTAAGGTAGGGCGCGGGTGCGCGTTCGACGACCTTTTGGTTGCGCCGCTGGACCGAACAATCGCGTTCATACAGGTGGTAAATCTCGCCGTGGCTGTCGCCAAGGATTTGCACCTCCACGTGGCGGGCGCGCATGATCATCTTTTCCAGATAACCCTCGCCGTTGCCGAATGCGGCTTCGGCTTCGCGCCGCCCTTCCAGCACTTTTTCTTCAAGCTCGTCCTCGGACATGATCGGGCGCATGCCCCGTCCGCCACCGCCCCATGACGCCTTGAGCATCAGCGGATAGCCCACTTCGGCCGCCTCTTTCTTGATCGCGGCCATGTCGTCGCCTAGCACTTCGGTCGCGGGGATCACCGGCACGCCGGCCTCGATCGCCACACGGCGCGCGCTGGCCTTGTCACCCAACTGGCGCATGGTTTTCGCCTTGGGGCCGATAAAGGTGATCCCGGCGGCCGTGCAGGCATCAACGAAATCGGGGTTTTCCGACAGCAAACCATAGCCGGGGTGGATCGCGTCCGCGCCTGACATTTTCGCAACGCGGATGATTTCGTCAATCGACAGATAGGCGGCGACCGGCCCCAGCCCTTCACCAATGCGATAGGCCTCGTCCGACTTGAAGCGGTGCAGGCCCAGTTTGTCCTCCTCGGCGAAAACGGCGACCGTTTTCTTGCCCATCTCGTTGGCGGCGCGCATTACGCGAATGGCAATCTCGCCACGGTTGGCAATCAGGATTTTCTGGAAGTCGGTCACGGCAGTCCCCCGGCTTATTGTGCAGTTGCAGCATTTATGAAGGTTTTGTGGCGCGTGTAAACAGGAACTTCGCAGGGACTGTTACCGCTAACAATCCGTATCTACGGCCCGCGCGGGCAAGTCAGCCAAATCCGCAGCACCAATTTGGTGCATGTTGGCGACCATATCCGCGCGCAAGAGATCGACCAGATGCGCGGGGCCATCAGCACCCAAAGCCCCCAAGGCATAATGCCACGCCCGCCCCAGCATCACGAAATCCGCGCCCATCGCCAGCGCGCGCATGATGTCCAGGCCACCCGCGATCCCGCTGTCCATGATCAGCGGCAGGCTGGTCGCGGCGCGGATCGCGGGCAGGGCAGTGATCGTGGCGGGAGCGCCGTCAAATTGCCGCCCCGCGTGGTTGGAGACCCACAGCGCATCAACGCCCGTGTCCGCCAGCCGCGCCGCATCATCGGCGTTCAGCACGCCCTTGACGATCAGCTTGCCATCCCATGCATCGCGCAGCGTGCGCAGGTAGTCCCAATCGGGCGAGGTGCGCAGCAAATACCCCACATGGGCGTTCGAGGGCAGGGTGCCGGATTTGGCCAAGTCACCCGCATAGCCGTCAATCAACCGCATCCGTGGCATGCCCATACGCGCGGTCCCAAGCGCCCAAACCGGACAGCGTGCAACCTGCGCCAACAGGCGCGGCGTCAGGCGGGGCGGCTGCACCAACCCGCCACGCGTCTGGCGTTCGCGCCGGGACGGGGCAGGAACATCGACCGTTAGCACCAGCGTGTCAAAGCCGCTATTGCGGGCGCGGTGCAGCATATCCGCGCGGACATCGGGATCACGCGGCGGGTAGATCTGGAACCAGCCACGCCCATCCACATGCGGTCCGACAGTTTCGGGTGTCTGTGTCGCCACGGTCGACAGGGCATAGGGCAGGCCCGCATCGGTGGCCGCACGCGCCAGAAGGCGTTCGGCATCCGGCCAGATCAGCCCCGACATGCCCACAGGTGCGACACCGAACGGCAGTGGATATTCGCGGCCCAGAAATGTGGTGGCGGTGTCGGGCGTCAATTCGCCATGCAGGATCGAGGGGCGCAAGCGCACATTGTCCAGTGCGGCACGGTTGCGCTGCGGCACAGTTTCCGCACCGGTTGCACTGTCCAGATATTCCCACACAAAAAGCGGAATCCGGCGGCGCGCGGCGCGCTTCAGATCGCTGATCGCGGGGTATCTGCCAAAAAGATCAACCAAGGATCAGATGTCCCGCAAGCCCCAACGCCACGCCTGCAACCGCGCCAATTGCCGGCCCGTTGGCGCGTTCCAGCCGCACCTGTGGTGCGATGTCCTGAAACATCAGATACAGAATTGCGCCCGCGGCGAACAGCATCATCACGCCCAAGGTTATCCCGTCACGGGCCAGCATCGTATAGCCCAAGACCGCCCCCACAGGACCGATCAGAGCAAGGACGCAAAAGGTGATCAGCACCCGTTTGCCCGCGTCAGGTGCGGCGGCGATGCGTTCGCGGTAGGCGTTGAACCCCTCGGGCAGGTTTTGTAGTGCGATCAACAGCGCGAGCAGCACCGCCGATCCGCCCCCGCCCGCCGTGTAAAGCGCACCCAGCGCGATCACTTCGGGCAGAAAATCGGCCAGCATGGCGATGAACTGCCCCGCTTGCCCGCCCGATCTGGTGATGATCCGATCAACCAGCGCCATCACGCCGCCGCCCGCCAGCAAGATCAGCGGCGCGCTCCACGCAGGCACCGCCGCTGCGCCGTCAGGGATCAGCACAAAGGCGACTGCTGCCAACAACGCGCCCGCGCCAAAGGCTATGACCGTGTGGCGAAATTCGTCCTCAAGCCACGCCGGACGCAGGTTTTCCATCCGCGCCAAGACCGCGCCCAGCGGGATCATCCCGCCTGCAATGGCCGATAGGATCAACAGTTGAATCATGGCAGCAGGCTAGCCATTGCGCCGCTTTGCGCAAGGTGTGAACAGAGGGCGAACATTGGCTTTTCTTGCGCGCGCCCTTGCGCTAGATTGCCCGACATGAGCAGTTTTTCCGATGATGACGCCTTTGAGGCCGCCGCAATTCCCCTGTCACAACGGGCAATGGCCCGACCGGCGGCCCCCTATCTGGACGGGTTGAACCCCGCCCAAAGCGAGGCCGTGCAGACATTAAACGGCCCCGTTCTGATGCTGGCAGGGGCTGGCACCGGCAAGACCAAAGCGCTGACATGCCGGATCGCGCATCTGCTGACGACCGCCACCGCGCGGCCCAACGAAATCCTTGCGGTGACATTCACCAACAAGGCCGCGCGCGAGATGAAAAACCGCGTCGGCGCCCTGCTGGGCGAGGCCGTGGAGGGCATGCCTTGGCTGGGCACCTTCCACTCGATCTGCGCCAAACTGCTGCGCCGCCACGCGGAACTGGTCGGGTTGAAAAGCAATTTCACCATTCTGGACAGCGACGACCAGCTGCGCTTGCTGAAACAGTTGGTGCGGGCGGAAAACATCGACGACAAACGCTGGCCCGCGCGGATGCTGGCGGGGATCATCGACAGTTGGAAAAACAAGGCATGGACGCCCGACAAGGTGGCCGTCGCCGAAAGCAGTGCCTATGACGGCAAAGGTGTGCAGATTTATGCGGCCTATCAGGCCCGTCTGAAAACCCTTAACGCCTGCGATTTCGGCGACCTGCTGCTGCATGTGGTGACGATTTTCCAGACCCGCGAGGATGTGCTGCAACAGTATCAACGCTGGTTCAAATACATCCTTGTGGACGAATATCAGGATACCAACGTGGCCCAATATCTGTGGCTGCGCCTTCTGGCGGGTGGGCACAAGAACATCTGTTGCGTGGGGGATGACGACCAGTCGATCTATGGCTGGCGCGGGGCCGAAGTGGGCAATATCCTGCGGTTTGAAAAGGATTTTCCCGGCGCGCATGTGGTCCGGCTGGAGCAGAACTACCGCTCCACGGGGCATATCCTTGGTGCGGCTGGCGGGGTGATTGCTGCCAACAAGGGCCGCCTTGGCAAGACGTTGTGGACAGCAGCCAAGAAGGGATTTCCGGTCAATTTAATTGGCTATTGGGACGGAGAAGAAGAAGCGCGCTCGGTAGGAGACGAAATTGAAGGACTTCAAAGCGGTAGCTCGCGTTTTGCAAAGGAAAGAGAAAACCCGCGAACAGAGCAAATAAAGGAGGAAGTTGAACGCCTTGGTGATCAGGATGTTTTCCGAGGTCTTAACAGCGTTAGTCAGTTAATTGATCGCCTGAATGAAAACGCGAGCGTCCTTGCAAGTGAAGAACGAAGAGACCTGCTTTGGGAATTGGCCAGCCGGCGCGAAGAAGGGCTTTCGCTCGAACCTGCTTTTCAGAAGTTTGGCTTGGATGAAATTGCTATCCTCGTGCGTGCTAGCCACCAGATGCGCGCCTTCGAGGACCGGTTCCTGACAATCGGACTGCCCTATCGCGTGATCGGCGGCCCACGGTTTTACGAACGGCTCGAAATTCGCGATGCGATGGCCTATTTCCGGCTGGCCGTGTCACAGGACGATGATCTGGCCTTTGAACGTATCGTCAACACCCCCAAACGGGGCTTGGGTGACAAGGCCGTGCAGACGATCCAGGTGACCGCGCGCGCGAATGGCGTGAACCTTGTTGATGGCGCGCGCATTTGCGTCGAAGGCGGGCTGATCAAAGGCAAAGGCGGCGCGGCGCTGGGCGAACTGGTGCAGGGGTTGGATCGCTGGCACCGTCAAGTGCGCGATGAGGCCGACACCCACGTCGAACTGGCCGAGATGATTTTGGACGAATCCGGCTACACCGGCTTTTGGCAAGCCGACAAAACACCCGAAGCACCGGGGCGGCTCGAGAACCTCAAGGAACTGGTCAAAGCCTTGGAAAACTTCGAAAATCTGCAAGGATTCCTCGAACACGTCAGCCTGATCATGGACAACGAAACCGAAGAACAAGGCGAGAAAGTCAGCATCATGACGCTGCACGCCGCCAAGGGTCTGGAATTCCCTGCCGTGTTCCTGCCGGGGTGGGAAGACGGGCTGTTTCCCAGCCAACGCAGCATGGATGAAAGCGGGCTGAAAGGGCTGGAGGAGGAACGCCGCCTTGCCTATGTGGGTATTACGCGGGCCGAAGAAATCTGCACCATTTCATTCGCCGCCAACCGCCGCGTCTATGGTCAGTGGCAATCCGCGCTGCCTAGCCGTTTCATTGATGAATTGCCCGAAGAACACGTTGATGTCCTGACTCCGCCGGGCCTTTATGGCGGCGGATACGGGGCCGCAGCGCCTGTGCAATCGCACCTGCATGACCGCGCCGCGAGCGCGAATGTCTATAATTCACCCGGCTGGAAACGCCTGCAGGAACGCGGCCAGAACCGCAGCCAACCCGCGCCGCGCGGCGTCACGATTGATCTGGACGCGGTGGCTTCATTTACGGTCGGCGACCGCGTGTTCCACCAGAAATTCGGCTACGGCGAAATCATGGCGATTGACACCGACAAGCTTGAAATCGAATTTGACCGCGCTGGCACCAAAAAGGTCGTCGCGCGATTTATCGTTGCGGCCGACAAGGCAGATGATGTGCCGTTCTAGGGGGGCGCATGCACACCACCAACTACCAAAACACCTTTATCGAACCGTCAGAAGATTGCACCGCGAAGGGGCGTGTGCCGGACAAGGCGGGAACCGTTGCTGCGCTTCAGTTCCAGATGCTGAATGATGCGCCATATGCCTTGACCAGCGATGATCTGCTGGTCGCGGTTACAGCCATGCGGCGCGACATCCCCAAGGATGAACACGAAGCCCTGCACGCCGAGCTTTTTAGCAAAGGCCAGCCCTGTCTGCGCGCTTCGGCCTTGGTGAAAACATATGGCTGGGCTGTGCACCATGACGGGCAGGGGCGTGTCGCGCTCGTTGCCCCTGATAGCCCTGTGTATCAGCCGTTTCTGGATGATCCGACGGTGACCAAGGTCAAAGGCATGCGTTCAACCCGCAAATAGGCCTGTCAGCCCCAAGCCCGCGATGGCTGCAAAAAGGGACCATTGCGGCATCAGCAGGAACGACTGTTTTTTCCACGTGACCAGCAGCAGGCTCCACAGGCAAAACAACGTTGCGATCACGACCCACATCACGGCCAGCCCTGATTGGGTCGGGTCATATGCGGGCCAGATTAGCCCCGCGCACATGGCGATCAGTGTGATCGACACAAGGTGCCAGCAATAATAATTGGTGTATTTCGCAACGGAATGCATATCGCGCGAAGCCAGTAAGGGGGCGGCAATTTCGCGCCCTCCGGCGATGATGTGGATCAGCGCGGTGATGCCAGCGGCAATGCCTGCGCCAAACAGCCAGAAATTAGCGATCCCACCCATCGTCACACCCTTTGCTTTTGCACCAAATTGCCGAAGTTCCGCGCAGGGCGCAACTTTTTCGCCAAGTGCCCCATTTCTGCCAAATTCGCCGTATTATTTACAATATGGAAACAATCACCCAGAATCCCCTTCATGGATTTGTAAGGGACACGGGTGCACAATGACCAAAAAACCGAGGCAAACCAAGATGACCAAACCCGTTACGCCCAAAAGCCAGATGGAGCTGCAGCAGTTCAACCGGATGAAGGCCGTCTATCACGACAAGGATGGCGATGCGAAGGCGCGTCATTCCCCTTGGTTCCGTGGGCCGCGCCCCAAACGCAATCCCGACAGCGCCAAGATGGTCGCACACACGGCCGCCGCCGATCAGGTCATTGATGGCTGGGCGCCCGAAACCCCCGCGATTGACGGGAATACCAAGATTACGGCGTTCGGGTCCTGCTTTGCTGCCAATATTTCCAAATGGCTGGGCAAGCGCAATTATCGCGTCAGCGCCGAAGACCCCAACGCCCAGGACGCCTATGTGGTGCGCATCGGCGAAGGCATGGTCAATTCCTTCGTGATCCGCCAACAGTTTGAATGGGCTTGGGAAAATCGCTCCTTTGATGAAGATCTGTGGCATGGCTACGACAAGGAAGTTTACGGCTACGACGAAGACGTGCGCCTGCAAACCAAGGCGCTGTTTGACGACACGGATGTGTTTGTTCTCACGTTTGGCCTGTCGGAAATCTGGTATGATGCGCAGACCGACAATGTGTTCTGGCGCACCGTCCCGAAAGAGGCGTTTGACCCCGAACGCCACCTTTTCCGCGTCTCGACCGTCGAAGAAAACCGCGACAATATCGCTGCGATCTATCAGTTGATCCGCAAGCACCGCCCCGATGCCAAGGTGATCATGACCCTGTCACCGATCCCGCTGATCGCCACTTTCCGCGACACCAGCTGCATTACGGCCAATTCGGTTTCCAAATCCGTGCTGCGCGTCGCGATCGACGAGGTGATGCGCGAATACAGGGACGACGGGCACCTGTTCTACTGGCCCAGTTTTGAATTGATCATGGATGTGTTCCGCGCCCCCTTCAAGGAAGACAGGCGCCACATCGACCCGCAGATCCTTGATTTCATCATGACCCAGTTTGAACACACCTGGTGCAAGCCCGAAGACGGCGATATTCCGTCCCTGCTTGAAGCCTGGGTGCGCGCCCGCGTGGCCGCCGGTTTCCTGCCCAAACGCGTCTTGAAATTCGTTGACAAACGGATGAGCGAGCGGCTCCGCGATATCACGACCAAGTCGATCTTTGATGATGTGGACGAACCAGAGGCATCGCGCGCGCTTCTGTTGGCGCTGGCTGACGAATTTGACGCGCAAAAGGCGGGCAAGGCCACGTAAACACAATTGAAAAACGGCGTGCCCCGGTGCGCCGTTTCCTAAATCCAGATCGGGATCAGGGTGGCGATCAGCGCCGCCGCCATGGTCCAGTTGAAGGCACGCAAGCGTGACGGGGTGGCCAGCCAGCGGCGCACCTGCGTCCCGCCCCATGCCCAGACGGATACCGAGGGCAGGTTGACCAGCGAAAACACCACCGCAACGATCAATGCGCCCCACCAGCCCGACCCGACGGGTGCGTAATAGGTCTGCGCCGTGATCGCCATGTAAACGGCCTTGGGGTTGACCCACTGAAACGCCGCCGCCTGTAGAAATGTCAGGGGTTTGCCCTTGGCCTGCGCATCCTTGGGGGCTGCGGCATTGGCGATTTTCCACGCCAGATAGGCCAGATAAAGCGAACAGATCACCAGCATCGCCTGTTTGATCACCGGATAGGCGTTGAATACCGCAATCAGCCCGATCCCCAGCAAGAACCCCATGAAGCCGTGGCCGAGCGAGATGCCCAACATATGCGGAATCGTCCGGCGCACCCCGAAATTTGCCCCCGATGCCATCAGCATCAGGTTGTTGGGGCCGGGCGTAATCGAACTGACCATCGCAAAGACGATCAGCGCTGAAAGAAGGTCAAATGTCATTGCGCAACTTTATGGTGGGACGGGCGCAATGTAATTGCAAAGTTGCGACCATTCGTGATTATCCTGCAATCCATGAATGATATTGACCAAATAAACGACAAGATATTGCGCGAGCTTTCCCGAAATGGGCGGATCAGCAACCTGGATCTGGCGGACAGGGTTGGCCTTTCGCCATCGGCCTGTCTGCGCCGCGTTCAGGATCTTGAAAAACGCGGGGTGATCCGCGGGTATCGCGCGCGTCTTGATCCGGCCAAGGTGGGGCGCGGTTTTGTCACCTATGTGGCCGTGGGCCTGGCGGAGCACTCAAAGGCCGCGCAAACGGGGTTTGAAAAGGCGATGGACCGCGCCCCCGAAGTCACCGAATGCCACAATATTGCCGGTGCGTTTGAATACTTGCTGCGCGTCGAAACAACCGATCTTGCCGCTTACAAGACTTTTCACTCCGATCACCTTGGGACGGTTGCGCAGGTGCGCTCGATTACCAGCTTTATGGTGATGGGCACCACCAAGGACGACCGGTCCTGACCCCGCCATAAAAAAATGGCGACGCCCGGGAGGAGGTGGGCATCGCCATTCGTTGCGTCGGATCGTTCAGGGAGGAGGTCGAACGACCTGTCACGTATTTGGGTGATGCGGCGACATCGGGAGGAGGTGATGCCGCCGCTTCAGGTGTGACGACCCGGTCAGGGAGGAGGAAGACCAGATCATCAAACGCGCCTTTCCGGGAGGAGGTGGATCAGCGCATTTCCGTCTTTCGGGCTGCTCTGGGAGGAGAAAGCACCGATGTTTTGGTGATGCGGCGACATCGGGAGGAGGTGATGTCGCCGCGTCAGTGTTGATGGCCGGTCAGGGAGGAGGAGGACCAAACCACCACGATCAAGCGCACCCTAAAGGGAGGAGGTGGGCGCGCTTAAAACCTTGAATTAGTTGCCGTAAGCGGCCTGATAGGCGACCGACTTGATGTTTGCGCGGGCCAAGCCCAGATCGGCCAGTTCGCGGTCGCTCAGGTCGGACAATTCGTTCAGTGTCGCGCGGTAAGTGCGGTAGTTGGCGAAGCGGGTTGCCAGTGTTTCGCGCAGGTTTGCGAAGCGGCTAAAGTCAAAACCGGCGACGCGGATATCGGAAGCGTGTGCCATAGTGTTATCTCTCTTCTTTCATGCTGCTGCTCGGCAGCGGTTGGTTGTGCGGGCGTTTCCCGCTCCAAGCGATGTTAGCGCTCTCGTGAACAAACATAGGCTAATGCTGCACCTGCACAACACGCCGTTTAGTCAATGCTGCCATGCAGCAAATGCATAGTAAAAGTTTTGTGAAATCAGCGTGTTGGTTAATTTTTCAGCAATGACCTAGGGTCGCCTTGCACTTTGCCTTGCGCTTGGCACATGGTGGCGCAAGTTTAGGCAATTCAAAAACTCTGGAGGCCGCACATGGCTGTTACCCCCAAGGATATCCACATGGCGCTGGCGCGGATCACATTGCCCGATGGTGGCGATCTGGTGTCGCGCGACATGCTGCGCGCGCTGACGGTCGACGGTTCGGCCGTGCAATTCGTGATCGAAGCCCCGACACCCGAAGACGCGCAGCGCATGGAACCTGTGCGCGCCGCCGCCGAAACGGCCGTGGCCGCACTGGACGGCGTTGAAACCGTGTCGGTGATCCTGACGGCCCATGGCCCTGCCGCCAAACCGGCCGCCCCGCCAAGCCTGAAAATCGGCGGCCACCCGAAACCGCAGGACGGCCCCGAACGGGTTGCCGGGGTGGACCGGATCATCGCGATCGGATCGGGCAAGGGCGGCGTGGGCAAATCCACGGTGTCGTCCAACCTTGCCGTTGCCTTGGCACGACAGGGGCGGCGCGTTGGCCTGCTTGATGCTGATATCTACGGGCCGTCCCAGCCGCGCATGATGGGGGTCAACAAACGCCCCGCATCACCGGATGGCAAGACGATCATCCCCCTTCACGCGCATGGCGTGACGATGATGTCGATCGGTCTGATGGTTGATCCGGCCAAGGCCGTCGTCTGGCGCGGGCCGATGCTGATGGGCGCGCTGCAACAGATGCTGACGCAGGTTGAATGGGGCGAATTGGACGTGCTGCTGGTCGATTTGCCGCCCGGAACCGGTGATGTGCAACTGACCCTGTGTCAGAAAACCCACCTGTCCGGCGCGATTGTCGTGTCCACGCCGCAGGATGTGGCGCTGCTGGATGCGCGCAAGGCGCTGGACATGTTCAATACGCTGAAAACCCCCGTCCTGGGTCTGATCGAAAACATGTCCACATATATATGTCCCAATTGCGGGCACGAGGCGCATCTATTCGGCCATGGCGGCGTCGCGCGCGAGGCCGAGGCGATTGGCGTGCCGTTCCTTGGATCATTGCCGATTGATCTGGACACGCGCCTGGCAGGCGATGCGGGCACGCCGATCGCCGCAGGCGACAGCGCGATGGCGCAGGCATATGCCACGCTTGCCAAGCGTCTGGTTGACGGGGGCATGGGGTAAAGGCCAGATGCTGCGATGATCATCCGCCCTGCAACCCCTGATGACTGGCCCGCGATCTGGGCGCTGCTGAAGCCTGTGTTTCGCGCCGGTGACACTTACGCCATTGATCAAGACATAGCACAGGATGCAGCCCGCGCCCTGTGGATGGACGCGCCAGCGCAGACATATGTGTGTGAAGACGGGGCCCTGTTGGGGACTTACTATATCAAACGCAATCACGCGGGGCGCGCGCGCCATGTGTGCAACTGCGGTTATGTCACGGCGGCGGCGGCGCAGGGGCGCGGCGTTGCCACGCAGATGTGTGTCCATTCCCAAACCGCCGCCCGCGCGCTGGGGTTTACGGCGATGCAGTTCAATCTGGTGCTGGCGTCCAACAGCGGCGCGCTGCGACTGTGGCAACGGCTTGGCTTTGACATCGTCGGCACATTGCCGCGCGCATTCGATCACCCCACGCAGGGGGTGGTGGACGGGCATATCATGTGGAAACAGCTTTAGCCTTTGGATGTGGGAAAGCGTGGGTCTGGTGCGGCAGGCGCCGAATCACGGGTCTTGATTCTGCGATTCCAACCTGACTTTGCACAAAAATCTTGTGTCATGACCTGTTATTCTTGGTTCAGGGCGGGTAATGCACGCCTTATGTTGGAAAAATGTTGGGAAAATCTGGAACTTTTTGGGTGAGGGTCGAAAACACCACATATTGTATGCTGCACTGTTCTCGACCGCCACAATTCGTGCATTGGGCTGGTTTTCGCCGACTAGTTGTTGTGTTCAAGGGTGCCCAAAAACAACATATGGACCATAGTTTCCCAAAAAAACCTTTGCGTCCCATGCTTTCCCATGGCACAAACTTCTCACGGTAGACGGGCAGACAAATACGGGGCACCAAACGACCCCACCGACCGGAAGGTCAGGTTTCATACAGGCACCCATACACCGAACAAAGAGATCCGGCGCGCGAGCGAGCAGACATCCCCCCAGGTGGCGCGCGCAGCTGGACATCCCGGTAACGGGACGAGGGCGGCGGATTGATCAGTGGCAGCAGATCAATCCGCCGTTTCCTTTTCAAACACAGGTTTTGGGGGAAAGTAGAGAGGCCGCGGGACAGTGGTTCTGAGTTTCAGAGGCGAATTCAACCAGAAGGTTGACGGAAAGGGACGTATGTCGATCCCTGCCGATTTTCGTGCTGTGCTCACGGATGGTGATCCGCGCTGCCCCGAAACCCCCAATCCCCGCATGGTCGTTTTGCATGGTGCACACCTGAAAAACTGCCTGCACGCTTATACGATTGATGCCATGGCCGAGATCGAGGCCGGTATTCGCAAGCTGCCCCGCGGCAGTGCCGAGCGCAAGCGCGCCAGCCGGATGATCCTTGGCAAATCTTGGGACACCGAAGTTGATAAAGACGGCCGTGTCGTCTTGCCACAGCGTCTGCGCGAACAGATCGGGCTGGACGGAGAGGCGGTTATGGTGGCCATGGGCGACTATTTTGAAATCTGGAACGCCGCCACCTACGACGCAGTTGAAAACGCCGAAACCGATGCCTGGCTGGCCGAATTGCCCGATGACTTTGATCCGCTGAGCCTCATAGACGGGCCGGACGGAGAATGATGATGTCGGCTGCCACCGTCACCCCCCACATCCCCGTGCTTTTGCGCCCGATTATCAAGGCCGTTTCACCCCTGTCAGGCGTTTGGCTGGACGGCACGTTCGGTGCTGGCGGCTATACCCGTGCGTTGCTGGACAATGGCGCCGAAAAGGTGATCGCGGTGGACCGTGATCCGCTGACCTTTGAAATGGCTGCCCCTTGGGTCGGTAATTACGGCGACCGTTTGGAGCTGGTGCAAGGCACGTTTTCGCGCCTTGATGAATATGGCAGCGATCTTGATGGCGTGGTGCTGGACCTTGGGGTCAGCTCCATGCAGCTTGATCTGGCGGAACGCGGCTTTTCCTTCATGAAGGACGGCCCGCTGGACATGCGCATGTCGCAAGACGGTCCAAGTGCTGCCGATATCGTCAATACCTACGCCGAAGAAGACATTGCCGATATTCTGTTCCGTTACGGCGAAGAGCGCGCAAGCCGCCGCATTGCCGCCGCCTTTGTGCGCGCCCGCAACGAAGCCCCGATTACAACAACCGGCAAACTGGCCCGATTGGTCGAGGGCTGCTTGCCCCGCGCCAAAAAGGGCCAAAGCCACCCCGCGACCCGCAGCTTTCAGGCGCTGCGGATCGCCGTGAATGACGAGTATGGCGAGTTGGCCCAGGGTTTGATGGCCGCCGAGCGCGCGTTGCGTGCGGGTGGTCTTTTGGCCGTCGTGACCTTTCACAGCGTCGAGGACCGCATGGTGAAACGGTTTCTTCAGGCCCGTTCAGGCGGGGGTGGTAACGCCAATCGTTACGCCCCCGTCGTTGAACGCGACAAACCGGCCTTTGACATCATCAACCGCAAGGCCATCGGGCCGGATGATCAGGAACTGGACGAAAATCCGCGGTCGCGCTCGGCCAAGCTGCGTGTGGCGCGGCGCACCGATGCGCCCGCAGGTGTGGTTGATCGGTCAGATCTGGGTATGCCACTGTTGAAAGGGGAAAGCTGATGCGCGGTTTTCTTTTCGTGTTTTCGATTTTGGGTGTGATGGGCCTTGCGTTTTGGGCCTATCAGGAAAACTACCGCACCCAACAATCCCTGCGCGAAGTGCGCGGCTTGCACAGCAGTATCGGCGCCGCACACGAGCGGTTGAACGTCTTGCGCGCGGAATGGGCCTATCTGAACCGCCCCGACCGCCTGCTAGATCTAGCCGAACTCAACTTTGACCGGCTGGGCCTGTTGCCCTTGATGCCCGATGCCTTCGGGCGGATCGAACAGATCGAATATCCGGCCCTGCCGCTGGGGCCGATCATCGACCCGATCGAAGTCAGCAGCGACAATGCCCCCGAATTAGAAGAGGGGGATATCGAATGATCCGCACACCACTGCGCCCGCTTGCCCGTATCCTCAAGGCCCGCGCGGACGGGGAAAACCCCGACGCGATCGAGGCCGAAAACCTGCGCCTGCGTCACGAGGCCATGCGCGACCGTGCCCGCACCCGCGCCGAAGGGCGCCTGTTGGTGCTGGGGGTGATGTTTTTCTGCGCTTTTCTGGTGGTCGGTCTGCGCATGGGGGCGCTTGCGTCATCCGTGCCCGAAGAACCCCGCACTGCCGCAACGGGCAACCCGATAATTGGCCAACGCGCTGATATAGTTGACAGAAATGGCCGCATTCTGGCGACCAATCTGGAAACCCATTCGCTTTATGCGCAAATTCCCGACATGGTCGACCCGCAGCGCGCCGCCACGGAACTGGCCGCGATTTTTCCTGAACTGGACGCCGAAGACCTGTTGAAGGATTTCACCGGCGAGCGGCGCTTCTTGTGGATTCGCCGCCAGATCAGTCCCGAACAGATGCAGGCCGTGCATGATATCGGCGATCCCGGATTGCTGTTTGGCCCACGCGAAATGCGTCTCTATCCCAACGGGTCCGTTGCCGCGCATATCCTTGGCGGCGCATCTTATGGCCGCGAAGGCGTGCATTCTGCCGAAGTGATAGGTGTCGCCGGCGTGGAACGCGCGTTTGATGATTTCCTGCGCGACCCTGCCAACGAAGGCCGCCCGCTGGAACTGTCGATTGACCTGACGGTGCAAGCCGCAAGCGAGCGCGTCTTGCAAGGTGGCATGATGCTGATGAGCGCCAAGGGCGCGGCCTCGGTCCTGATGGATATCCACACAGGCGAAGTGATTTCCATGGTGTCGCTGCCCGATTTTGATCCCAATGACCGCCCGCAGGTCTTGCTGGAGGGTGATCAGTCCGACAGCCCGCTGTTCAACCGTGCCGTGCAGGGCGTGTATGAACTGGGATCAACCTTCAAGATTTTCGCGGTCGCTCAGGCGATTGATCTTGGCCTGATCAATCCCAACACGATGATCGACACGCGCGGCCCGCTACAATGGGGCCGATTCCGCATCCGCGACTTCCACGACTATGGCGCGCAACTGTCCGCCACCGAGGTAATCGTGCAATCGTCAAACATCGGCACCGCGCGTATCGCCATGATGATCGGCAGCCAGCGCCAACAGGACTTTTTGCGCAGTCTTGGCCTTTTGGCGGCCACCCCCGTTGAATTGTCCGAAGCGCCCAGCGGCGCGCCCCTAACCCCGCCCAATTGGTCGGAACTGTCGACGATGACAATTTCCTATGGCCACGGGCTGTCCACATCGCCTCTGCATCTGGCTGCGGCCTATTCCAGCGTCGTCAACGGTGGAACGTTCGTGCGCCCGACTCTGGTGCGTCAGGACCGACCCGTCGTTGGCCCGCGCATCCTAAGCGAAAGCGTGTCGCGCACCGCCGTGGATATGCTGCGCGCAGTTGTGACGGATGGCACCGCATCATTCGGCGACGTCGCGGGCTATCAGGTGGGTGGCAAAACCGGCACCGCCGACAAACCGCGCGAGCGTGGGGGCGGCTATTACGACGACAAGGTCATTGCGACATTTGCATCCGTCTTTCCGGCTGACAATCCGCAATACGTGTTGATCGTGACGCTGGATGAACCCACAATTGACGCGCTGGGCGAGGCCCGCCGCACGGCCGGTTGGACGGCCGTTCCCGTGGCCGCCGAAATGATCCGCCGCGTGGCACCTTTGCTGGGGATGCGACCAGACGTTGAAACCGCCTCGCCTGTGGGTGTAACACTCACCGCAAACTAGGGTGGGAACACATGGGCAATCGCGCGGATCCAGATCAGAAAACATCATCGCTGGCCGCGCTGGGCCTGACTGCGCGCGCCGGGCGCGAGGCACAAATCACCGGCCTGACCGTTGACAGCCGTGAGGTGCGCGAGGGCGTGTTGTTCGCAGCCTTGCCCGGTGCGCGTGTCCACGGAGGTGAATTTATCAAGTTCGCGCTGCAAATGGGCGCTGGTGCAATCCTGACGGATGCGCAGGGCGCCGAAATTGCCGCCGCTGAACTGGCCGCAAGTGACGCCGCCCTGATCGTCGCCCAGGACCCGCGGCAGGCCCTGGCGCAAACCGCATCCCTGTGGTTTGGTCCGCACCCCGACACGGTGATCGCCGTCACGGGCACCAACGGCAAGACATCCGTCAGCACATTCGCCCGTCAGATCTGGGTGGAAATGGGGCTGCACGCCGTCAACCTTGGCACTACGGGCGTCGAGGGCGCGTGGACCCATCCGCTGAAACACACCACCCCCGAACCGATCACCCTGCACCGTGTCATGGCGCAGGCCATGGGCGCGGGCGTGACCCATGTGGCCATGGAGGCCTCAAGCCACGGGCTTGAACAGCGCCGCCTTGACGGGGTGTTGCTGGCCGCTGCCGGTTTTACCAATTTCACCCAGGACCACCTTGATTATCACCACACCTTCGAGGCCTATTTTGACGCCAAGATGGGCCTTTTCACCCGCGTTCTGCCTGATGACGGCGTGGCCGTGATCAATCTTGACGATCCCAAGGGCCCACTTGTGGCGCAGATCGCCGAAGAACGCGGGCAAGAGGTGATCGGCGTGGGCCGCTCACCCGACGCCCGCCTGCGCCTGTTGGGCCAGCGCATGGATGCAACGGGGCAGGAGTTGCGCTTTGACTGGCAGGGCCGCACGTTTACGACCCGCCTGAACCTGATCGGGGATTTTCAGGCTGACAATGTGCTGCTGGCCGCCGGTTTGGTGATCGCCGCTGGCGGTGATCCGGCGGATGTGTTCGACACCCTGCCGCACCTGACAACCGTGCGCGGGCGCATGCAACTGGCCGCAACCCGCGACAATGGCGCATCGGTGTTCGTCGATTACGCCCATACACCCGATGCCATATCCACCGCCTTGCAGGCCATGCGCCCGCATGTGATGGGCCGACTGATTGCCATCGTTGGCGCGGGCGGCGACCGTGATGCCACCAAACGCCCGCTGATGGGACAGGCGGCGGCTGAAAATGCCGATCTGGTTTTTGTCACCGATGACAATCCACGTTCCGAAGATCCTGCCACGATCCGCGCGGCGGTCATGCTGGGGTGCCCTGACGGCATCGAAGTGGGTGATCGCGCCGAAGCAATCTTGCGCGGTGTCGACGCCCTGCAACCGGGTGACGCGTTGTTGATCGCAGGCAAGGGCCACGAAAGCGGGCAGGTCGTCGGTGATGATGTCTTGCCATTTGATGACGCCGAACAGGCAAGCGTGGCCGTGGCTGCCCTTGACGGGAGGATCTGATGGCGCTTTGGACATCCAGCGAGGCCGTCGCGGCCACGGGCGGCAAACTGACCCGTGACTGGCAGGCAGATGGCGTCTCGATCGACACGCGCACCATTCAGGCGGGTGATCTGTTTGTGGCATTGAAGGACCTGCGCGACGGCCATGATTTTGTCGCCATGGCACTGGAAAAAGGTGCCGCCGCCGCCCTTGTGACCCACCGCCCCAATGGCGTTGCCGAAGACGCGCCACTGCTGATCGTGCCTGATGTGCTCAAGGCGCTCGAGGCTTTGGGGCGCGCGGCGCGCGCACGCGCCCATGCACGGATTGCCGCGATCACCGGATCGGTTGGCAAGACATCGACCAAGGAAATGCTGCGTATCGTTTTGGAACGACAGGGGAAAACCCACGCGGCCGAGGCAAGTTACAACAATCACTGGGGCGTGCCGCTGACCTTGGCGCGCATGCCACAGGACACGCAATTTGCGGTGATTGAAATCGGGATGAGCAATCCGGGCGAAATATCCCCGCTTGCGCGGATGACCCGCCCGCATGTGGCGATGATCACCACCGTGGCCGCCGCGCATCTTGAAGCGTTTGACAACATCGAAGGGATCGCACGCGAAAAAGCCGCAATCATGGACGGGCTGACCGCCGATGGCATTGCCGTGCTGAACGTCGATATCGACACAGCGCCGGTCTTGCTCAATTACGCGGCCAAGCGCGGGGCCAAGGTTATCCGGTTCGGGCAAATGGCCCCCGACTGGCATCTGAAACACGTCCGTCTTGCGGCGGGCAGCACCGTTGTGCAGGCAGAGGCGCATGGCGACGCGATCCTGTTCAAGCTGACAACCGCGGGCCGCCATTTCGCGATGAACGGGCTGGGTGTTCTGGCCGTGGCCGAAGCCTTGGGCGCTGATCCGGTCGCCGCCGCGATGGACATCGCCACATGGGCCCCCCCCGCCGGGCGCGGCACGCTTGAAACTGTCACGCTTGATCCGGCCAGCACGGATGACACGCTCGCGCTGATTGATGACGCCTTTAACGCCAATCCAACGTCATTGGCGGCGGCGCTTGAAGTCCTCGCTGCCTCGGTTCCCGTTGATAACGTTGGGCAAATCATCAAGGGGCGGCGGATTGCCGTGCTTGGTGACATGCTGGAACTGGGGCCGGACGAAATGGCGATGCACGCTGCCTTGGCTAACGATGCGTCGCTTGAACAGGTCGATCTGATCCACTGTGCGGGTCCACGGATGCGCCACCTTTTTGATGCATTACCCGATGATCGGCGCGGACGCTGGTGCGAAACGGCGGCCGAACTGGCCGAGATGGCCAAGGGGTTGGTAGATGCGGGCGATGTTGTCCTCGTGAAGGGATCAAAGGGAAGCAAGATCAGCCTTGTCGTTGACGCCATCCGCAAACTGGGGCATCGCAAACCCCGTAATGAAAAAGAGGTCTGAGTAGATGCTATATTGGTTAACCGCCCTGTCTGACGGGGGCGATTTCTTTAACCTCTTTAACTATATCACCTTTCGCGCGGGCGGAGCCTTTATCACGGCCCTGCTGTTCGGGTTCATGTTTGGCCCGCCCCTGATCAACGTGTTGCGCCGCCGCCAGGGCAAGGGCCAGCCGATCCGCGATGACGGCCCCGAAGGCCATTTCGTCAAGGCAGGCACGCCCACCATGGGCGGGTTGTTGATCGTCGGGGCCTTGCTGACCGCGACCCTTCTTTGGGCACGCTGGGACAATCCGTTCGTGTGGATGGTGCTTTTCGTGACCATGTCGTTCGCCCTGATCGGTTTTGCGGATGACTACGCCAAGGTGTCCAAGCAAACGACCGCAGGTGTGTCCAGCAAGGTGCGGCTTTTGCTGGGTTTCGTGATTGCCGGTGTCGCGGGGTATTGGGCCGCGCAATACCATCCGGGCGAGTTGACCAACCAGCTGGCCTTTCCGGTGTTCAAGGATTTGCTGTTGAACCTTGGCATCCTGTTCGTTCCGTTTTCGATCATTGTGATCGTTGGCGCGGCCAATGCCGTAAACCTGACGGACGGGCTTGACGGGCTTGCGATCATGCCGGTGATGATCGCCGCCGCGACATTGGGCGTGATCGCCTATGTGGTCGGACGTGTCGATTTCACCGAAGATCTGGGTCTGCACTATGTGCCCGGCACCGGTGAATTGCTGATCTTTACCGCCGGTCTGATCGGTGGGGGACTTGGGTTTTTGTGGTATAATGCGCCCCCTGCCGCCGTGTTCATGGGCGACACCGGATCACTGGCCCTTGGCGGGGCGCTGGGCGCCATCGCCGTGGCGTCCAAGCACGAAATCGTTCTGGCCATCGTTGGCGGGCTGTTCGTGGTCGAGGCCCTGTCGGTGATCATTCAGGTCCTCTACTTCAAACGCACCGGCAAACGCGTGTTCCTGATGGCCCCGATCCATCATCACTACGAGAAAAAGGGCTGGGCCGAGCCGCAGATCGTGATCCGTTTCTGGATTATCGCGCTGATCCTCGCAATGATCGGTCTGGCGACGCTGAAAGTGCGTTAGGGGGCGTGGGTTGAAACCCACGTTACAAAGACACCGTAAGGTGGGACTTGACCCACGCGATCAGACCGGAATCAAGCCATAGGTGTTCGGTAGGCAATCGCCACACGCACACCGCGCGCCGTGCATCGCCAGCCCGGCGGGGCGGCCTGTCGATGCACGGCGGCTGCGCCTTGATTCCGTGCGGGCAACCATTTGAACCTACGTCTCACCTTGCGCCGCTTGCCCAAGAACGGCACTCTGCCCGCCAACATCAAGGGGCGTTTCACATGATTCCAGTGCAGGGGTATGCGGGCCATAAGGTTGCGGTTCTGGGCCTTGGCCGGTCCGGCCTGGCCACAGCCCGCGCGCTGGTCGCAGGGGGCGCGACACCCATCGTCTGGGACGATGGCCAGCCCGCGCGCGACTTTGCCGAAACCGAAGGTTTCACCGTCACGGACCTGACCAAACAGGGCGCGCTGGAGGGTGTCGCCGCGCTGATCACCAGCCCCGGTATCCCCCATCTTTACCCCGCCCCCCATCCCGCCATCGCAGCCGCATGGGCCGCGGGCGTGCCGGTGGACAACGATATCGGCCTCTTTTTCCGCAGTTTTGCCACACAGGACTGGGACAATTTCGAACGCACACCGCAGGTCGTCGCCATCACCGGCAGCAACGGCAAGTCGACCACCTCGGCCCTGATCCACCATATCCTGACCGAAGCAGGCCGCCCCGCGCAACTGGCCGGCAATATCGGGCGCGGTGTTCTGGACATCGACCCCGCCCACGACGGCGAGGTGATCGTGCTGGAACTGTCCAGCTATCAAACCGATCTGGCGCGCGCGCTGACGCCCGATGTGGCCGTGTTCACGAACCTGTCGCCTGACCACCTTGACCGGCACGCCGGGGCAGGCGGGTATTTCGCCGCCAAACGCCGCCTGTTTGCCGAAGGCGGGCCGGACCGCGCGGTGATTGGCGTGGACGAACCCGAAGGGGGCTATCTGGCCAACCAACTGTCCGAAGGGACGGGGGATGATCGGGTGATCCGTGTGTCATCGGGGCAAAAACTGACGGGCAGTGGCTGGAATGTCTTTGCCCGCAAAGGGTTTCTGGCCGAATGGCGCAAGGGTCGTCAGGTGGGGGCGATTGATCTGCGCGACATCGCGGGCCTGCCCGGCGCACATAACCACCAGAACGCCTGTGCCGCCTATGCCGCCTGTCGCACGCTGGGGCTGGGGCCAAAACAGATCGAAGCCGCGCTGCACAGCTTTGGCGGTCTGCCCCACCGCAGCCAGCGCATCGCCGAACAGGGCGGCGTGGCCTATGTGAATGACAGCAAGGCCACAAACGTCGATAGTGCCGCCAAGGCCTTGCAGGCGTTCAGGAATATCCGCTGGATCTGCGGCGGTCTGGAAAAGGAAGGCGGGTTGGACGGGCTGTTGCCACACACAGGGTCAGTCGTCAAAGCCTATGTAATCGGGCGCGAAGCGGCTGCGTTTGCCGTGCAACTGCGCGGTGTCGAGGCCGAGGTCTGCACCGACATGGCCACCGCTGTAACCCGTGCCGTAGCCGAGGCGCAGGACGGCGACACCGTGTTACTGGCCCCCGCCGCCGCCAGTTTCGATCAATACGACAGCTTTGAAAAGCGCGGCGATGATTTTATCGCGCAGGTGCGGGTGGCGCTGGGGGAGTAGGTCGGACGATTCAGCACTTCGTCTGCTTTGCGGACGAAGTGGACATTCCCGTGTTTGCGCGACTGTAAACAACAATCGCAACCGGCGCGCATGCGCCATGCCCGACCTCCCCCACGGGAGGGCATATTGCAACTTCTGCTGTGCATGGAGCGTTTGTTTAACTTTTAAACTATGGCCACTACAAAACCGCGAGCCCCTCCCGAGGTCGGGCATGGCGCATGCGCGCCTATGTCCCGTTAGGGCTCAAAGCGGTCATTCACCGACAGGGCAAGCGGGTTAACACAAAACGATTATGTGTGGTTGCCTGCACGGCTCGCAATCGCCACCCCAGCCGCCCAGCCGCTCGACCATGCCCATTGGAAATTATAGCCCCCCAGCCAACCGGTCACATCTACCGCTTCGCCAATGAAATAGAGGCCCGGCACGGCCTTGGCCTCCATCGTTTGTGATGACAGCCCGTCGGTATCGATCCCGCCAAGCGTCACTTCGGCGGTGCGATAGCCTTCGGTGCCGGTGGGGCGCAGTTCCCAGTTTTCCAAGCGATCACAAAGGTCGCGCAGATGCGCGTCGCTGGCATCTGCCAGATTGCCTTCAAGGGGCAGGGCGGGGGCAAGGTAATCTACCAGTCGCGCGGGCAGTTGCAGGGCCAGCACGGTTTTCAGCGCCTTGCGCCCCGCAATTTGCCGCTGGTCGCGCAGGGCATCAAACAGCGCCCCATCGGGGATCAGGTTGATATGGATCGGTGCGCCGTCAGACCAGTAGCTGGAGATTTGCAACATCGCCGGGCCGGACAGCCCGCGATGGGTGAACAACATTGCCTCGTCGAAACCCGGCCCATCCGCCTGCGCGCGCACGGGCGTGGCAAGGCCGGACAGTGGTGCGAACGGATTGTCCGAAAAGGTGAACGGCACAAGGGCCGCGCGCGTGTCCGTCACGGCCAGCCCGAATTGGCGCGCGATGTCATAGGCCATGCCTGTCGCGCCCATCTTGGGGATGGATTTGCCACCGCAGGCGACGATCACATGGCGCGGGGTCAGGGTGTGCAGCGTGCCGTCCTGCTTTATCACGGCGCGAAAGCCATCATCAGTCTTGCACAGGTCCAGCAGCGCGGTGCGCAGCAGCAACTGCGCCCCCGCCGCCGCCATTTCCGCCTGCAACATGGCAATGATGTCCTTGGCGGAGGTGTCGCAAAACAATTGGCCCAACGTCTTTTCATGCCACGGGATGCCGTGGCGCGCGACCAGATCAAGGAAATCCCATTGGGTATAGCGTTTCAGCGCGGATTTGGCGAAATGCGGGTTGCGGGACAGGAAATTGCCTGCCGTGCAGCCCATGTTGGTAAAGTTGCAGCGCCCGCCACCGGAAATGCGGATCTTCTCGCCCGCGGCCTTGGCGTGATCAATCACCACGACTCCGCGCCCCGCGTGGGCCGCAGCCATCATACCCGCCGCGCCAGCACCGATAATGAGCGTTTCACATTCCATTGCCACGGGGTGCCTTGGAACGCCCCCTAGCGCAAGAGGCATAGTAACCTGCGTTTCAACGCAGCTTACGCCTTATTTCACTGGAAACGCTGCGCATTTGCCGTTAGGGTTGCAATCAGACCCGGCAAACGGGCGATGTTGAGGCAAGTTGGCGGTATTCAAATGACCGAGATGGTATTCGGGGCAGTTCCCGTTCGCGCAGGCGATCCTGTTCTTCCGCGCTGGTGGCGCACGATTGATCGCTGGACCCTGTCCTGCATTCTGGTCCTGTTCGGGATCGGGCTTTTGCTGGGGCTGGCATCCTCGCCACCGCTGGCATCGAAAAACGGGTTCGAGCCGTTTTATTACGTGCAGCGTCAGGCGTTCTTTGGCGGTGTCGCGATGGCGGCGATGTTCATTACCTCGATGTTGTCGCCGCAGGTTGTGCGCCGTTTGGCGGTGTTGGGGTTCGTGGCGACCTTTGTCGCGCTGGCCTTGCTGCCCGTGCTTGGCACTGATTTCGGCAAAGGGGCCGTGCGCTGGTATAGCCTTGGTTTTGCTTCGGTGCAGCCATCAGAGTTTCTGAAACCCGGTTTTGTGGTCGTCGCGGCATGGTTCATGGCCGCCTCGCAGGATTTGGGCGGACCACCCGGCAAATCCTATTCCTTTGTGCTGGCCATCGTGATCGTGGCCTTCCTTGCGATGCAGCCCGATTTCGGGCAAGCTGCGCTGGTCTTGTTCGCATGGGGCGTGATGTATTTTGTCGCCGGTGCGCCGATGCTGTTGCTGTTGATCATCGCCGGAACGGTGGTCTTTGCAGGCACGGTTTTCTATTCCAATTCCGAACACTTTGCCCGCCGGATTGACGGGTTCCTGTCACCAGACCTCGACCCGACAACGCAGCTGGGATACGCCACCAACGCCATTCGCGAGGGCGGTTTTTTCGGCGTTGGCGTAGGCGAAGGGCAGGTGAAATGGTCGCTGCCTGATGCGCATACGGATTTCATTATTGCCGTCGCCGCCGAGGAATACGGGCTGATCTGTGTTTTGCTGATCATCCTGCTTTACGCGACCATCGTCGTGCGATCCTTGATGCGTCTGATGAAGGAACGTGATCCGTTCATTCGCCTTGCCGGGACCGGGCTTGCCTGCATTTTTGGGGTGCAGGCGATGATCAACATGGGCGTGGCCGTGCGCCTGCTGCCCGCCAAGGGGATGACCCTGCCGTTCGTCAGCTATGGCGGCAGTTCCGTCATCGCATCGGGCATTGCCGTGGGCATGTTACTGGCGTTCACGCGCACACGGCCCCAAGGTGAAATCGGAGATATTTTGATGCGGCGGGGGCGGTAGAATGTTTTCAGGCGGGCGTGGGTTGAAACCCACCTTACGGGACAAAGTAACGTGGGTCGTGACCCACGCGCCGGTGACGGCATGACGGACGCACCTCTGATCGTGATCGCCGCTGGCGGCACCGGTGGCCACATGTTCCCCGCTCAGGCCGTGGCCGAGGCGATGCTGGCCAAAGGCTGGCGCGTGACCCTGTCCACCGACAAGCGCGGCGCGCGCTACACCGGCGCATTCCCCAGCGCTGTCGCGATCAAACAGGTGCGCAGCGCGACCTTTGCCCGTGGTGGTATCGCCGCCAAACTTGCCGTGCCGTTGCGCATTCTGGGCGGGGTCATGGCCGCGACCTGGCGCACGTTCCGCGACCGCCCCGCCGTAGTTGTCGGCTTTGGTGGCTATCCCAGCATTCCCGCTGTCGCAGCCGCGTGGGTGATGCGCGTGCCGGTGATGATCCATGAACAGAACGGTGTGCTGGGCCGCGTGAACCGCCTGTTTGCCAAGCGCGTGAGCAAGGTCGCGTGCGGTACATGGCCAACGGCGCTGCCTGACGGCGTGACCGGTATCCACACCGGGAACCCCGTGCGTTCTGCCGTGTTGGAGCGTGCAGGTGCGGGCTATATCCCACCCGGTGACTATCCGATGTCGATCCTTGTGATGGGCGGCTCGCAGGGTGCGCGTATCCTGTCCGATATCGTCCCGCCTGCGATCAGCGCCTTGCCCGAAGATATCCGCCGCAACGTCCGTGTCGCCCATCAGGCCCGCGACGAAGACCTGATGCGCGTGGCCACATATTATGCGGATGAATGCATCGTTGCGGATGTGGAAACCTTTTTCACCGATGTGCCCAACCGCATGGCCGATGCGCAATTGGTGATCAGCCGCGCAGGGGCATCCAGCGTGGCTGATATCAGCATCATCGGCCGCCCGGCGATCCTTGTCCCCTACGGCGCAGCGACCGGTGATCACCAAACCGCCAATGCCCGCCAGCTGGTCGCGGCAGACGCGGCGATCATGACCCCCGAAAGCCAGCTTGAGGTCGACACGCTAAGTGCACAGATCGCCAGTGTGTTGGGCCAGCCCGACACGGCGATGAAGATGGCCAACGCCGCCCTGTCCTGTGGTGTGCCTGACGCCACGAACCGCCTTGTGGCGCTGATTGATGAACTGGCCGGAGCGGCCACCCCCGACACAGAACAGACGAAAGACGAGGCATGAACGCAGCAACCAAACTCCCCCTTGATGTTGGCCCGATCCACTTTGTCGGGATTGGCGGGATCGGCATGTCCGGTATCGCCGAAGTGCTGCTTAACCACGGGTATGTGGTGCAGGGGTCCGACCTCAAGACCTCGAAAATCACCGACCGGCTGGCCGAAAATGGCGCGCTGATTTTCGAAGGCCAACGCGCCGAAAATCTGGCTGACGCCGAAGTCGTGGTGATCTCGAGCGCGATCAAACCCGGCAATCCGGAACTCGACGAGGCCCGCCGCCGCGGCCTGCCCGTCGTGC
Source organism: Octadecabacter sp. R77987 (assembly GCF_042466115.1). Lineage (NCBI taxonomy): Bacteria > Pseudomonadati > Pseudomonadota > Alphaproteobacteria > Rhodobacterales > Roseobacteraceae > Octadecabacter > Octadecabacter sp. R77987. The sequence continues at coordinate 3,148,821 of NZ_JAXHBQ010000001.1, forward strand.
GCCGCGCGGAAATGCTGGCCGAACTGATGCGCCTGAAATCCAACATCGCCGTGGCGGGCACCCATGGCAAAACCACCACCACCACGATGATGGCCGAACTGATGGTTGCGGGGCATTTCGACCCGACCGTCATCAACGGCGGCATCATCCACGCCTACGGGTCCAACGCACGGATGGGGCAGGGCGAATGGATGGTCGTCGAGGCCGATGAATCTGACGGCACTTTCAACCGCCTGCCTGCGACAATCGCGATTGTCACCAACATCGACCCCGAACACATGGAACACTGGGGGTCCGAGGAAAACCTGCATCGCGGCTTCCTTGATTTCGTGTCCAACATTCCGTTCTACGGGCTGGCCGTGTGCTGCACCGATGATCATGACGTGCAGGCGCTGGTCGCCAAGATCACTGATCGCCGCGTTGTGACTTACGGGTTCAACGCGCAGGCCGATGTGCGCGCCCAAGGCCTGCATTATAAGGGCGGCGTCGCACATTTCGACATCGTCCTGCAGAACGAGGGCAAGGTGATCGAAGGCTGCACATTGCCCATGCCGGGTGATCACAACGTATCAAACGCCCTGTCGGCTGTGGCAGTGGCGCGCCATCTGGGCATGAAGCTGGATGAAATCCGCGCGGCACTTGCGGCCTTTGGCGGGGTAAACCGGCGCTTTACCAAAGTGGGCGAAGTTGGCGGCGTGACGATCATTGATGACTATGGCCACCACCCGACCGAAATTGCTGCCGTGCTAAAGGCGGCGCGCCAATCAAGCGAAGGCCGCGTGATCGCCGTGCACCAACCGCACCGCTATAGCCGTCTGCACAACCTGTTTGATGATTTCTGCACCTGTTTCAATGATGCCGATGTCGTTGGTATCGCTGACATTTACGCCGCTGGCGAAGATCCGATCGCAGGCGCGAGCCGAGATGATCTGGTGCAGGGTCTGGTCCAGGCAGGCCACCGCGATGCCCGCGCTGTGCCCGACGAGGCCGCGCTGGCGCAACTGGTCCGCGACACCGCCAAACCGGGTGACATGGTCGTCTGTCTGGGCGCTGGCACGATCAGCGCATGGGCCAATGCCTTGCCGGAGAAGCTGAAATGAAAGCAGGCGGGCAAGCACTTTCCTTTGCAATTGCGCTGTCTGCGACGGCTGTTTGGGCCGATCCGCTGATCCTGCTCGACCAACAGGGCGAGGTGCGCGGCGACGAAGGTGTTTTGGTGCAAGCCTATCAAGCGACCGTGCCGATGCAGGACGCCGAGGTCGGCGATGCAATCCGCGCAGCCCTTGGTGATGCGATGGCGGGCGATCCGCATGATTTCATCTTTGTCTTCGTCTATCCCGTTGACCTAACAGCGGAAAACCTGGAAATGGCGGGGCAGGAAAGCACCTTTGCCGCCTATGGCTACATGACCAAAGACAGCGCCACTGCGGGCTGGGTGTGGAACTTCTATCGTCACCCCGACGACCCCCAAGGCACTTTGCAAACCTGCGGTTCCGAATGGGAACCGGGCTGTCACTTTGCGTTGCGAGGTGACGAATGAGCTGGGCCTATATCATCGCCGCGGCGGTCGTTTTAACGGGGCTTATCGCCGTGACGAAACTGCTGCGCCGGATGATGTTTGCCTTTGCGATTGCCGTCACGGTGCTGTTGGTCATCCATATGCAGACCAACCCGACCGAAGGGGTGGCCGCATTGGCCGTGATGGGCGGGGGGCTTGGGTTCGCCGGACCATTCCGGCGTCTGCTTCGGCGGGGGTTCCTATGAGCAATGTCGTGATCCTGTCGTGTTTCTGGGTGCTGGCGGCGACTGTCGTTGCCTTTTTGCCCATGCGTTTGCAAATGATCCCCGGAATGGCGCTGCTGATCGCTGCACCTGTGTTGATCGTCTGGTTGGGGGCGATGCACGGCTGGTGGATTTCCGCGATTGCCTTTGCCGCCTTCGGGTCGATGTTTCGCAACCCGCTGATTTACCTATTCCGCCGCGCACGCGGTCAAAGGCCGGAGATCCCGAAATGAGCATATCCCTGATCCTTGCCTTTCTCTGGTTCATCGTCGCTAACCTGATGGCGATGGTGCCAAGCCGCGACAATCACTGGCGTCGCGCCTATGTGCTGATCGCGATTGGTGTGCCGTTGGTAGGGTATGTAACCTATGAAAACGGGCCGCTTCTGGGGCTTTTGGTGCTGGCGGCGGGTGCCTCGGTGCTGCGCTGGCCGGTGATCTATCTGGGCCGCTGGATGCGGCGGCAGATCAACGATGGTGAGGGCGTGTAGTGGAAATTTTCAGCCTTGCCGTACTGCTGATTCTTGGACTTGGCCCCTCGGCCTACGCCTTGGGCAAAAAAGCGGGCTATCGGTCGGTCTGGATTTGGGTCGTTCTGGCGGCGTTGGGATATCTTTATTGCTTTGTCGCCGGATATAATGCACCCGGCATGTGGGGACCGATTGAATATATTGGCGTCGCCCTGATCGTCGTGACACCTGCGGCAATCGCTGCCATCCTTGGCGCAGTTATCGGCGCTTTTCACAAGGAAGAAATGGCGCGCAAGGCCGCGCGGCAGTCCGAACCGGCCAGCACTGAATAGGGGCAAAGCATGGATCCCGTCGTTTATCCCATCACCGTTTTCATTTTCGGGGGCCTTGCGGCTTACGGTCTAGGGCGGTTGATCGGCTACAAGACTGTCTGGATTTTTGTTGCGCTCGCCGTCATTGGTTACGCGATTTGCGGAGTTTCTGCGATGAACTCTACGGGTGAGTGGGCGGGTCTAGTTCAAATGCTGATAGCGATGTTTGTGATCTCGCCTGCTTTGGTTGGCGCGTTGGTCGGTGGCGTGATTGGCGGCTATCACAGGCAACGCAAAATGATTGAGCGATTTAATGACCAGTAACCTCCCGCCCGTTCGCGGAACATTGACACCGAACCGCCCGCTGGCTGATCTGACGTGGATGCGTGTGGGCGGGCCAGCCGATTGGCTGTTCCAGCCCGCAGATGTGGATGATCTGGCGCAGTTTCTGGCTGCACTTGATCCTGACGTTGCGGTGTTTCCCATGGGCGTGGGCAGCAACCTGATCGTGCGGGACGGGGGCGTGCGGGCCGTCGTTGTGCGCATGGGGCGCGGGTTCAACGGGATCGCATTTGATGGCACGCGCGTGCGGGCAGGGGCGGCGGCCCTTGATGCGCACGTGGCGCGCAAGGCGGCGACCGAAGGGCTGGACCTGACATTCCTGCGCACGATTCCCGGCACGATTGGCGGCGCTGTGCGGATGAATGCCGGTTGCTATGGCAGCTATATGGCCGATGTCTTGGAAAGCGTCACAGTTGTGTTGCGTGACGGCACAGTCACCGAAATGGCCGCCGATGCGCTGGCGCTTGCCTATCGCCAATCCACCCTGCCCAATGGCGCGGTGATTGTTGGTGCGGTATTGAACGCCCCAAAGGGCGATCCGGCCGCGCTGGACCAGCGCATGGCGGACCAGCTGGCCAAACGCGACGAAACCCAACCCACCAAGGACCGCACGGCCGGCAGCACGTTCCGAAATCCGGCCGGATTCAGCAGCACAGGACGGGCTGACGACACCCACGATCTGAAGGCCTGGAAGGTGATTGATGACGCGGGGATGCGCGGTGCGACACGCGGCGGGGCGGTGATGAACACCAAGCATTCCAATTTCCTGACCAACGCGGGCGGCGCAACTGCCGCCGATCTGGAAGGATTGGGCGAAGATGTCCGAAAAAAGGTTTACGATTCAAGCGGTATCACGTTAGAATGGGAAATTATGAGGGTCGGTGAACCGGCCGCTGATACCTAAGACACGAAAGACGGAAACTCCGGCCGAAATGGCCATGCCCAGGCAGGGGCAAAGCAACGACGAACCGCAAAAGGTTCGCATTGAAGGCGCAAGTGGGAATGTCGAGCAGGACAAATCCCAAGGTGGTAGTATTGATGGGTGGCCCTTCCGCGGAACGCGAGGTGTCTCTCAGTTCAGGTCGCGAATGTGCGGCTGCCTTGGTGAAAGCGGGATATGACGTGGTCGAGGTCGATGCAGGCCCCGATCTTTCTGCGCGTCTGAGCGATATCAAGCCCGATGTGGTGTTCAACGCCCTGCATGGCCGCTGGGGCGAGGACGGCTGCGTGCAGGGTATCCTTGAATGGCTGCGCATCCCCTATACCCATTCCGGTGTGCTGGCCTCGGCCCTTGCGATGGACAAGGAAAAGTCCAAGGCCGCGTTTCGGATTGCCGGTTTGCCCGTTGTCGATAGCGTTCTGGCGGCGCGTGACGATGTGCGGGCGCGCCATGTGATGCCGCCACCCTATGTGGTGAAACCCAATAACGAAGGGTCCAGCGTTGGCATCTATCTGGTGCATGACGCGGCCAATGGCCCGCCGCAACTGGACGACACCATGCCCGACACGGTCATGGTTGAAACCTACGCGCCGGGTCGCGAGCTGACGACCACCGTGATGGGCGAACGTGCGCTGACCGTGACGGATATCCTGACCGACGGTTGGTATGACTATGATGCCAAGTATAAAGAGGGCGGGTCGCGCCACGTGGTGCCCGCCGATCTGCCGCGCGACATTTTCGACGCTTGCATGGATTACGCCCTGCGCGCTCATGATGCACTGGGGTGTCGCGGTGTCAGCCGCACCGACTTCCGCTGGGACGACACCCGCGGTTTGGACGGGTTGATCCTGCTTGAAACCAATACCCAACCGGGGATGACACCAACATCCCTGTCCCCCGAACAGGCCGCGCATGTCGGAATATCCTTTCCCGACATGTGCCGCTGGATGGTGGAGGATGCCTCATGCGCGCGCTGAAATCAGGCTTGCGCCGTGATCCGGCCCCGTCCCGCTGGGGCTATCGCTATCAGCGCCTGATGCTGACGCCGCTGTTCCGGCGCATGATCAAGGTCGGGCTGCCTGTGGGGCTGGTGGTGTTCGCGCTTGGCTTCTGGGTGATCCACGAAGACAACCGCGCGATGATTGCCGATAAATACGCGCAGACCATTGACAGTATCCAGCAGCGCCCGGAATTCATGGTGCAGATGATGGCCGTGGACGGCGCGGATGATGCACTTGCCAGTGACGTGCGCGAAGTCCTGCCGGTGGAATTCCCGATCTCGTCGTTTGATCTGGACCTCGAGGAAATGCGCCAGACCGTCGAAGCCTTGAATGCCGTGGCCGATGCCACGTTGCGGGTGCGTCCGGGCGGCATCTTGCAGGTTGATATCGTGCAGCGAGTGCCGGTGGCCGTTTGGCGCCAGTCGGACGGGCTGCGCCTGATTGATGCGGACGGGCATATCGTCGGGCCGCTGCATTTCCGTGCGGATCGCGCCGATCTGCCGCTGATTGCCGGTGACGGTGCGCGCGAACAACTGGCCGAAGGCTTGCAGCTTTACCGTGCCGCTGGCCCGTTGGCACCGCGCATGCGTGGGGTGATGCGGATGGGTGAACGCCGCTGGGATATCGTGCTGGACCGCGACCAGCGCATTCTGTTGCCCACCGATGATCCCGTCAGCGCCTTTGAACGGGTCGTCGCACTGGCGCAGGCCCGGGACATGCTGGAACGGGACGTTGTCGTGGTCGATATGCGCAATCCGGACCGGCCAACGGTGCGTTTGAATGAACAGGCGGTCGCAGCAATGCGCGCCATTAATATGACCGATGGGGAATAGGGTAGTAATGAAAGAGCTGTATCAAAGCCAGCGCGCCATGCGCAACATGCGCCAAGCAGCCATGCAACGCGGTGTCATCGCCATTCTGGACGTGGGCACATCCAAAATCGCCTGCCTTGTCCTGCGCTTTGACGGGCCCGAACGGTTCCGCGACAGCGATGGTGTGGGATCAATGGCGGGGCAGTCGTCGTTTCGTGTGATCGGGGCCGCCACGACGCGTTCGCGCGGTGTGCGTTTTGGCGAGGTCGAGGCGATGTCGGAAACCGAGCGCGCCATTCGCACCGCGCTTCAGGCCGCGCAGAAAATGGCCAACGTGCGCGTTGATCATGTGATTGCCTGCCTGTCGGGCGCGCGGCCACGGTCTTATGGGCTGGACGGCGCGATTGATCTGGCCGGTGGGTTGGTGAGTGAGGGTGATATCGGCCGCGTCTTGGCGGCCTGCGATGTCCCTGATTATGGCGATGGGCGCGAAGTGCTGCATGCCCAGCCCGTGAATTTCGCGCTGGATAACCGCACCGGCATGGGCGACCCGCGCGGCCAGATCGGCCAGCGCCTGTCAACGGACATGCATTTGCTGACGGTCGAAGCCTCGGCGATCCAGAACCTTCTTTACTGTATCAACCGGTGCGATCTTGAGCTGGCGGGGCTTGCGTCATCGGCCTATGTGTCGGGCATTTCCGCGCTGGTCGAGGACGAACAGGAACTTGGCGCGGCCTGTATTGATCTGGGTGGCGGCTCGACCGGCATTTCCGTCTTTATCAAGAAACACATGATCTATTCCGATGCGGTGCGCATGGGCGGCGACCATGTGACCAGCGACATTTCCATGGGGCTTCAGGTGCCCACGGCCACGGCCGAACGGATCAAGACATTTTATGGCGGCGTTGTCGCCACGGGGATGGATGACCGCGAGATGATCGAGATTGGCGGCGACACAGGCGATTGGGAACATGACCGCCGCACCGTCAGCCGCGCCGAACTGATCGGCATCATGCGTCCCCGCGTCGAGGAAATTCTGGAAGAAGTGCGCGTGCGACTGGATGCGGCGGGTTTTGAACACCTGCCCAGCCAGCAGATCGTGCTGACAGGCGGCGCAAGCCAGATCCCCGGACTGGACGGATTGGCGTCCAAGATTTTGGGCCAGCAGGTGCGCCTTGGCCGCCCGCTGCGTGTGCACGGATTGCCACAGGCCGCGACCGGCCCGGCATTTGCAAGTGCGGTGGGGCTGTCGCTTTTCGCGGCAAATCCACAAGACGAATGGTGGGATTTTGAAATCCCGGCCGAAAAATACCCCGCGCGTTCGCTAAAACGGGCGGTAAAATGGTTTAAGGACAACTGGTGATACGCAAGATATTGCCGATTGCCCGAAATCCGGCGGGAAAAGTCGTTAAAGGGGCCACATTTTGCGGTTCTTTCGTGTTTTTTCCGTGACGATCCGGCCCTATCCCGTTAGGATCGGACAAATATAGGCGAATTTGCCCGATGGGACGGGCCAAAAACAGGCGGACAGAGCAATGACATTGAACCTTTCCATGCCCGGACAGGAAGAATTGAAGCCCCGCATCACCGTGTTCGGTGTTGGCGGTGCAGGTGGCAACGCGGTGAACAACATGATCGAGCAAGAGCTTGAGGGTGTTGAATTTGTCGTCGCCAACACGGACGCACAGGCGCTTCAGCAGTCTCGCTCGGATGCGAAAATCCAGATGGGCGTCAAAGTCACCGAAGGTCTGGGCGCGGGTGCACGCGCCACTGTCGGTGCCGCCGCCGCCGAGGAAAGCATCGAACAGATCGTTGATCATCTGGCCGGCGCACACATGTGTTTCATCACCGCAGGCATGGGCGGGGGCACCGGCACAGGTGCCGCGCCGATCATCGCGCAGGCCGCGCGCGAACTGGGTGTGCTGACCGTCGGTGTTGTCACCAAGCCGTTCCAGTTCGAAGGCGGCAAGCGCATGAAGCAGGCCGACGAGGGCATCGAAGCCCTGCAAAAGGTCGTTGATACGCTGATCATCATTCCCAACCAGAACCTGTTCCGGATGGCGACGGAAAACACCACATTCACCGAAGCTTTCGCTTTGGCCGATGACGTTCTGTATCAGGGCGTCAAGGGTGTGACCGATCTGATGGTCCGCCCCGGCCTGATCAACCTTGATTTCGCCGATGTTCGCGCCGTGATGGACGAAATGGGCAAGGCGATGATGGGAACAGGCGAAGCCGATGGTCAGGACCGCGCCGTGCAAGCCGCCGAAAAGGCAATCGCCAACCCGCTTCTGGACGAAATCAGCCTCGAAGGCGCGCGCGGCGTGCTGATCAACATCACCGGTGGTTACGATCTGACGCTGTTCGAACTGGACGAGGCCGCCAACAAGATTCGCGAAAAGGTAGATCCCGATGCCAATATCATCGTCGGTTCGACCTTGGATACCAGCATGGAAGGCCGGATGCGCGTTTCGGTCGTGGCCACAGGCATCGACGCCGTGACCAGCCAGTCCGCGATGCCGGTGCCGCGCCGGTCCATGGCGCAGCCTTTGGCGCAGCATGTCGCAGCTGAAGAACCAGTCGCAGCACCCGAAGCGGAACCAGTCGCTGCCCGCACCGAAGAGGTTGCCGCTCAGGCACCTTCCCAGGACCTGTTTGACGACGAACAATACACCGCCGCCGAACAAGCCGAGGACATCTTCGAGCCAGCGCAGGACGAGGTTGCTGCCGATGACGGCCTGCCCGAACCTGCCTATCAGCCACGCCCCGAACCCGCGTTCGAGGCCGAGCCGGAAGCCTTTGTTGCGCCGCGCGCACCTGCAGCAGGCACGCCGTCACCCGATGCGATGGCCCGCCTGAAAGCCGCCGCAGAACAGCGTCAGGCCCCGCGCGAGCAAGCGCCCGCCGCGGCCCCCGCCGCTGCCGAGGAAAAGCCGCGTTTCGGGATCAACTCGCTGATCAACCGCATGACCGGCCATGCCGCTGAACAGCAGGCCGAGGCCCGCCCGCAGCCGCAAGTCACTGCCCTGCGCGAAGAGCCAGCCGCCGACCCGGAACAGGAGCGGATCGAAATTCCTGCCTTCCTGCGCCGTCAGGCCAACTAAAACACGTCACAATTTGACAATGGAGGGGCCGCAGCAATGCGGCCCTTTTTGTTTGCAATCAAAGGGTTGTCGGCGCGAAAGCGGCAATCCGCGCGTCTGTTACAGGGATGTTTCAGAACGTTGCAAACTGTGAGTTGAGGATCGGCGCGCCACACCTTACCTGATGGTCAACCAAAACCTGAGGGGCGACTCTGTGCAGTCAACGTTGAAATCAGCAGTCACGTTTCAAGGCGTCGGTCTTCATTCCGGCCGCCCTGTGACCATGGTCGTGCGCCCCGCGCTGGCCAGCACGGGCATTGTGTTTTGCCGCACGGATGTTTTGGGGCGCAACCCCGTAATTCCCGCGTTGTGGCATCATGTGATTGTCTCGCCGCTGAACACGCGGATCGAAAACAGTGACGGTGTGGTGGTTTCAACCATCGAACACGTCATGGCCGCGCTTGCCGGTTGCGGTATCACCAATGCGCGCATTGATATCGACAGTGCCGAAGTGCCAATCATGGACGGCAGCGCCGCCGCCTTTGTGCGCGCCTTTGTCGATGCGGGCGTTCTGGCGCAGTCCAGCCCGCTGCGTGCCATCGAAATTCTGGCTCCGATCGAGGTCAAGCGCGATGACAGCATCGCGCGTCTTGATCCCGCGACCAGCTTGCAAATCGACTTTGCCATTGATTTTGAAGATGCGGCCATCGGGCATCAGGCCAAGGCACTGAACATGGCCAACGGCACCTTTGTGCGTGAACTTTGCGACAGTCGCACCTTCTGCCGCAAGGCAGATGTGGACGCGATGCATGCCAACGGGCTGGCGCTTGGCGGCACCTATGAAAACGCCGTGGTCGTGGATGGGGACGCTGTTCTCAGCCCAGGTGGTTTGCGCCACAAGGACGAAGCCGTGCGCCACAAGATGCTGGACGCATTGGGCGATCTTTATACCGCAGGTGCGCCGATCTTGGGGCGCTATACCGGTGTGCGCGCAGGTCATGCGATGACAAACCGGTTGCTGCGCGCGCTGTTTGACACACCTGATGCCTGGCGTTGGGTGACAGTGGATGCCGCAAGTGCGGCGCGTTTGCCCGGTGTTGGCGTCAGCCGCGCCGATCTTTACGCCGTGGCCTGACGCAGGGATGCGCAAAAGGCATTTTGCCCCCGATTTTTCTATGCTAGACCAAAAGGCAAGAGGAGGGCTTTGACCCTCACAGGATACTATTCGGGGGCGTCTTGATGTCAGGTCGCAGCAGTTCGTCAAAATCGCGGGCCCTCTTGGCCGCAGCCGCGCTTGCCATGTCATTGACGGCGGCATGCGGCGGCCTTGACACGCGCACGCCGGACGCGCTCGACAGCTACTCGGCCGAAGAAATCTTTCAGCGCGGCGAATATGAACTGGAACGCGGGCAGGCCGATGATGCCGCCTTTTACTTTAGCGAAATCGAACGGCTTTACCCCTACAGCGAATGGGCCAAACGCGCGCTGATCATGCAGGCATTTGCCTATCATCGTGACCGCGACTATCCCAACAGCCGCGCCGCCGCGCAGCGTTATATCGACTTCTATCCGGTCGACGAGGATGCCGCATATGCGCAGTATTTGCTGGCCCTGTCCTATTACGATCAGATCGACGAAGTGGGCCGTGATCAGGGTCTGACCTTTCAGGCGCTGCAAGCCTTGCGCGTTGTCATCGAACGTTATCCCGACAGTGAATACGCGCGCTCCTCGATCCTGAAGTTCGATCTGGCCTTTGACCATCTGGCCGCCAAGGAAATGGAAATCGGGCGCTACTATCTGCGCCGTGGCCACTATGCCGCCGCGATCAACCGTTTCCGCATCGTGGTCGAGGATTTCCAGACAACCAGTCACACCGCCGAGGCGTTGCATCGTCTGGTCGAAAGCTATCTGTCTTTGGGTCTGACCGACGAAGCACAGACTGCAGGCGCCATTCTGGGCCACAACTACCAGTCCACCGAATGGTATCAGGACAGCTATGCCTTGCTGACCGGTCGCGGCCTTGATGCGCGTGACATGGGCGACAACTGGCTTTCTGCGATCTACCGTCAGGTGGTGCGGGGCGAATGGCTTTGACGGGATGACCCCCAAGGCCTTGGTGCACCATGCTACGTCATCTTGAAATCAGGGACATGCTGATCATCGACCACTTGGACCTTGCGTTCCAGCCGGGTCTGAATGTGCTGACCGGTGAAACCGGCGCGGGCAAGTCTATCTTGCTGGATTCATTGGGGTTTGTGCTGGGTTGGCGTGGGCGCGCCGAACTGGTGCGCGCCGGTGCCGATCAGGGCGAAGTGACGGCGGTGTTCGATTTGCCAGCCGGTCACGCGGCCCATGACGTGTTGCAAGATGCAGGGATCGCGGCCGAGGATGATCTGATCCTGCGCCGCATCAACACCACGGACGGGCGCAAGACCGCGTGGGTCAATGACCGGCGTGTCAGTGGCGAGGTGCTGCGCGCCTTGTCCGATACCTTGATCGAACTGCATGGCCAGAACGATGATCGCGGGCTTTTGAATCCGCGCGGCCACCGGCAATTGCTGGATGATTTCGCCGCGGCCAGCCCCTTGGTTGATGCAACGCGCAGCGCTTGGCGCGCGCTGGCTACTGCGCAAAAGGCGCTGCACGCTGCCGAGGCCAGGATCGCCGAAGCCCGCGCCGAGGAAGACTATCTGCGCCATGCGGTCGCCGAACTTGATCAACTGGCCCCCGAAGCGGGCGAGGAAGCCAAACTTGATGCGGCGCGCCGACTGATGCAGGCGGCCGAGAAGATCCGCGAAGACATCGCCCGCGCCCGCGAAGCTTTGGGCCTGCAGGGCGCCGAAGGGATGATCACCGACGCGTCCCGCTGGTTGGGCGGTGTGGCGGATCGTGCCGAAGGGCAGCTGGATGCGCCGATGGCCGCGTTGGAACGCGTGATGCTCGATCTGGACGAGGCGCAACAGGGGGTCGAGGCCTGTCTGGACGCGCTTGCCTTTAACCCGCACGAGTTGGAAGAGTGCGAAGAACGCCTGTTCGCGATCCGTGGCCTGGCGCGCAAGCACGATGTCCTGCCCGACGATCTGGGTGATTTTGCTGACGGGCTGCGCGCGCGTCTGACGGTATTGGACAGTGGCGCGGCTGATCTGGCGGCGCTGACGCGGGCAGTTGCAGATGCGCAGGCCGCGTATGACAAAGCGGCGCAAAAGCTGGGTGCGGCACGGCGCGCCGCCGCGACCCGTCTGGACAGCGCCATGGCAGCCGAACTTGCCCCCCTCAAGATGGAACGCGCTGTTTTCGCAACGGAAATCACAGGTGCCGACGCCGGGCCTGACGGTATCGACGCAGTATCCTTTACCGTGGCGACCAACCCTGGCGCGCCTGCCGGACCACTGGGTAAAATCGCCTCGGGCGGCGAACTTAGCCGGTTCCTGCTTGCGCTCAAGGTGTGCCTGACAGGGGAAGACAGCGATCTCACGTTGATTTTCGACGAGATTGATCGCGGTGTCGGCGGGGCCACCGCCGATGCGGTCGGGCGCCGTTTGGCCGATCTGGCGCAGGGCGGGCAGGTGCTTGTGGTGACCCATTCACCGCAGGTCGCGGCCTTGGGCGGACATCACTGGCGCGTTGAAAAGCAGCAGGACGACAGCGTCACGCTGTCAACTGTCGTGGCGCTCGACGGCCATGCGCGGATCGACGAAATCGCACGCATGCTGTCGGGCGACCGCGTCACCGACGAGGCCCGCGCGGCAGCCCGCGCCCTGATGGATGCCTGATAAACCTTGCAAGACGGTGACGGGAATATCGCAGCCAACGGCGATCAGATCGGCGCGACCCGATCGCCCGCAAACAACAACGGCCGGACGGTGTTTTGCACGGAAATACGTTTGTGCCATTGCCACCATCCGGCCTGTCATTGCGCCGCAGATGCGGCTGTTTTGAAAAATGTGCGTTGTGACCACTCACCTTCACGCGGCACGTTGAAAATCTAATCTGGTGCCTTTCGGCGGTTTGGAAAAAGCAGCGTCTCTATGGAATCAGAATACAATAATGGCAGGTAGGCGTCATACCCCAAACAGGGTAATGCCCGGTTAACCCTGTTGAAATTCTTCGATTAACGGGACGACATCGCGCCATTTCAGGAAAAACAACAACTGACCCGCGTCTGGATAGACGCGAAAATCAATCCACGGGTGATCGTTTTGATGTTCGCTCAATGTGGCGGGCGGCACCTGCGGGTCTTGCAATCCGTTCAGGAACACCACGGGCACCGACCCTTTCAGCGCCGCAACTTCGGCGGTCCAATCGGTGGTTTCATGTGCGATGACCTCGCGCGAAAACGCGTCATGGGCCGAATGGGTGTCCGACAGGGCAACTTCGGATCCGCAGACGATCGCCTCATAGACTTCGTCAATTTCAAAGGTTGCCACATCGGCTTGCGACTTGCCGTAAACCGCGTTCACGAAACCCCGCTTGCCCAGCTTGCGTGCAAGGGCAAAACCGGCCTTGACCATAAAGGGCAAAAGGTGCGGCGTATAGCGCGCGCCGGCCAGAATAAAGCGGTGCCATTTGTCCATGCGTTCGTATTGTTCGGCCCGCGTCAAAGGCAGGACACCCGCGCAACAGATCAACCCGGTCAGACGTTCGGGATAGGCTGCGTGAAAGGCGATGGCGATGAAACTGTCGCCACCCAGGGTGATCAGCGGCAGCTTGTCCACGCCCAGATGATCCAGCAGCGCGCACATGTCATCGGCCAGTTGCGCCACATAAGGCACGCCTTTGCGCAGCGGCGTCGACATGCCGTAACCGGGGCGCACAGGCACTATGATCTTGATGCCACGGCGCGCGGCTTCGGCCTCGGCGCTGGCGGGCCAGCGCACCAATCCATAATCCAGAGGGAAGAAAAAGCAGGGTTTGCCCGCCGGATCGCCCAGGATCAGGTAATCAAGGCGGCGCCCGTCCACCGTTGTCATGCTTTGGAACGGTCGCGGTTCAAGCGTGTCGAACCCTTGGGATGTTTCAGGTGTCTGTGCGGCAATTTCCTCGGAAAACTGCGCGATTTCCATGGTCGACAGGGTCAGGCGCACCAGTTCGGACTGGCTGCGCGTTTCGGTCTTGCCCATCACCGATTTCAGTTGCGCGCGTATCGTATCAATGCTGCGCCCGCGCGCATCGGCAATATCGCTCAGGGACTGGCCAAGAGTGAGCCCGCGCACCACCTCGATTTCGGTGGGCGACAGATCAAAGGCGGTGTGCAGCATGTCGCCAAAGGCGGCGGGCCATTGCACCTGGGAACTTAGAATGATCACGAAGGGCTGCTTGTCCGCAGGGGTCACGATCCGCAAATGTGCCACCATCGGTCGGTCCGTTTCGGCCATCCGCAGCCGCAAGATCACCGGATCGTGGGAATTGCCGTTGATCAACCGGTCGGCCTGCGCGGTCAAAAGCGCGGCCTCGCCATCGGCCAGTGGCAGTTCGCGCAAATGCGCACCGCTGGTCACACCAAACACCTGTGCACCTGCGGCATTGACCGCGATCAGACGCAAGGACTTGTCGACCGCCAGCGCCGCCGTCTGCCTGATCCGTGCGATCATCGCTTGCGGCGTGTCGTTTTCGGTTTCCGCGATAAAGCGGTCCAGCACCTTGTCGGCCCGCTGGAAGTGGCCGGTAAAGGCATCAAGCCCAAGGGCAGGCGCACCGCTCTCATTCGCGCTTGCGGCCCGTTGAGGGGCAATCATTGCCTCCCAGTGGTCCAGCAGTTCCTCATAACGCATCGGGTTGACCGCCACCTCGTATAGGCGGTCGATCACCCCACCGTCATCGGCGGCGTCTTTCGGTGTATCGCGGTCAGAAGTCATTGTGCAGCATTCACTTCCCTTATCGCATCATAGCCTTACACGTCGGAAAAAGCGAACATTTCCCACTGAGTAGCCAAACAGGCCAAGATATCCGTTTTTCCGACCCCATCCCTCTTGCCCTTTGGCGTGATCCAGCCATGCTGGGCTTCAAATTGGTGCGACGGGCAAGGAAATCAATGGCCAATCAGGACGATCATTGGATTGAGAAGACACGTTCCGCGCTGCAACAGACCTTGTCACATGGCTGGGAAATGGTGCGCACACGTGGCCCGTCACAAGTGCAATTCTGGTTTATTGCGCTGGTGATCGGCATTGCCGCCGGATTTGCTGCGCTGTTGTTTCGTTTGGGCATCGAATGGCTGCAAGCATTGCTCTACGGCACCGATGACGTGAACCGCCTGCACAGCTTTGCCGCCTCGCTGGAATGGTACTGGGTCCTGGCGATCCCGATTTGCGGCGGGCTGGTGGTTGGTATCTTGCTGGACCGTTTTACCGATGACGGGCGCGTGCGCTCGGTCGCGGATGTGATCGAGGGGGCCGCGCTGAATGACGGGCGGGTCGAGGTGCGCCGCGGGGCCGTATCGGCGTTGGCCAGCTTTATCACCCTGTCGTCAGGCGGGTCATCAGGGCGTGAAGGGCCGGTGGTGCATCTGGCGGCTGTGGTATCGACGATGATCTGCCGTCTGATCCGCGCCGACGGGATCACCGGGCGCGACCTGCTGGGCTGTGCCGTGGCGGCGGCCGTTTCGGCCAGCTTTAACGCGCCCATTGCCGGTGCCTTGTTCGCGCTCGAGGTGATCCTGCGCCACTTTGCCGTCCATGCCTTTGCGCCGATCGTGATTGCCAGTGTGACGGGCACGATCATCAGCCGCACTGCGCACGGCGACGTCACCGAATTTATCCTGCCCGTGGGCAACACGCTGTCGTTTTATGTGGAACTGCCCGCCTTTCTGATGCTGGGTCTGTTGTGCGGGTTGGTCGCGGTCATTCTGATGCGCGCGATCTTTTGGGCCGATGATATCGCCAACTACGTTCAGGCCCGCACTGGCCTGCCGCGCGGGTTGCGCCCGGCCGTGGCAGGGGCGTTGCTGGGCGCATTGGCGATCTATTTCCCGCATATCATCGGTGTCGGCTATGAAACCACATCCGAGGCCCTGACCGGCAAGCTGGTGTTCCACGAGGCGGTGGTTTTTGTCTGTCTCAAGATCATCGCGGTGGCGATCACCATGGGCGGGCGCATGGGCGGTGGGATATTTTCGCCCTCGCTGATGATTGGCGCATTGACCGGGCTGGCTTTTGGCATCGTCGCCACGGCGATCTTTCCGGACGTGTCGGGTGAACAGACGCTTTATGCGCTGGCAGGCATGGGCGCGGTGGCGGCGGCGGTGCTGGGTGCGCCGATTTCCACCACGCTGATCGTGTTCGAATTGACGGGCGATTGGCAAACCGGGCTGGCGGTGATGGTGGCCGTGTCGCTGTCAACGGCACTGTCATCACGGCTTGTGGACCGGTCGTTCTTTTTGACAACACTGGAACGGCAGGGCATCCATCTGGCCGCCGGCCCGCAAGCCTATTTGCTGGCCACCTTCAAGGTTGCATCAGTCATGCGCGCCAAAGACGCGAAACGCGCCGCGCCCCAAGACCGCTGCTGGGACATGATCGAGGAAGGCACCTATATCGACGGCAATGCCACGTTGGAACAGGCCATGCCGATTTTCGAGGCAACGAATGCAACGTTTATTCCCGTCGTGACCTTGGGCGGAGAGGACAGCCCACCCGAATTATGGGGTGCTTTGTTTCAGGTCGATGCCCTCAGGGCGCTGAACCGTGCCCTGGCCGATATTTCAGCCGAAGAACACTCCTAGACCTGCTCGACGGCGACCTTGTTGCCATAAAACGCAAGGTGGCCCGCGATATCGGTCACGGCGTCCTTTGGCGCTTCGTAGGACCAGGCCGCATCGGCAATCGTGCCGCTTTTGGCCGCGATGTTGTAATAGGTTGCCTGACCCTTGTGCGGGCAGGAGGATGTGGTGTCTGACTTATCCAGAAAGGCCATCGCGATATCTTCGCGCGGGATGTAGATCACCGGTGGATAGCTGCCTTCGGTCAGTTCCAGTGCGCGGGTGGTTTCCCCCAACACGGCACCGCCGGCGCGCACGACATAGGTGCCATTGACCGGCCTGATGGTGATATGGTCGCTCATGGATGTTCCCCCGCATGTCGTTGCGCACTGATTACAGTGGCGCGCAGGCCTTGTCGAGCCACGCAAGTGCGTCGCCATCAACACGGGGGCCGATCAGCGCCAGAGTCGCGGCGTGATAATCGTTCAGCCAAGCGCGTTCATCCGCGGTCAGCAACTGTGCATCAATCAGCTGGCGATCAATCGGCACATGGGTCAGCGTGTCGAATGCCAGCATCGCGCGGTCGTCGGCGCCCTTCAGGGCGGGCGCATCGACCACGGTGATCAGGTTCTCGATGCGGATGCCGAACGCACCCTCGCGGTAATACCCCGGTTCGTTGGACAGGATCATGCCGCGTTCCAGCGGGATGGGCGCGGCGCGGCGCGAAATGCCCTGCGGGCCTTCGTGGACACTTAGGTAGGCACCTACACCGTGGCCCGTGCCGTGATCATAGTCCATCCCCGCCAGCCAAAGGGGATAGCGCGCCAGCGAATCCAGATGCGCACCCGTCACGCCCACGGGGAACCGCGCGCGGCTGATTGCGATCATCCCTTGCAAGACACGGGTGAAACAGGCGCGCTGTTCGTGCGTTGGCGCGCCAATGGCCAAGGTGCGGGTGATGTCGGTGGTCCCGTCGATATACTGGCCGCCACTGTCGACAAGCAGCAATTCACCCTCGCGCACAGGCCGGTTCGTGCTTTCGGTCACGCGGTAATGCACCACGGCGCCGTGTTCGCCCGCACCGCTGATGGTTTCAAAGCTGATATCAAGCAGGGCGTTGGTCGCACGGCGGAACCCTTCCAGCGCCGTGACCACATCAATTTCGGTAAGGCGCCCTTTGGGGGCTTCGCAGTCAAGCCACGCAAGGAAATTCACCATCGCCGCTCCGTCGCGCAAATGCGCGGCGCGCGCGCCCGCAATTTCCGCATCGGTCTTGATCGCCTTGGGCAAAAGGCAGGGATCATCGCCCTGCGCAACCTTGATGCCAGCCTGTTCCAGCGTGTCGGCAACGATTTGCGGCGCAGATTTCGGGTCGATCTGCACGGGGCCTTTCAACGTGGCCAGCGCGCCCAAAAATGTGCTTTCATCGTGTATTGTCACATCCGCCCCAAGGTGCAGCGCGATCCCGTCCGCCTTGCCCTTGCGCGCAAACAGTTCGACCTGACCACTGGCGTGGATCACGGCGAATGCCTGCGGGACAGGGTTGCGTTCCACATCCGTGCCACGGATATTGAGCAGCCAAGCGATGCTGTCGGGCAGGGTCAAAACGGCCGAGGCAACCCCCGCCTTGGTCAATTCGGTCGCGATCCCGGCGCGTTTATCGGCGTGGGATTTGCCTGCCAGATCATCAGGATAGGCGGTAAAGGCTGCCATAGGTGGGGCAGGGCGATCGTCCCAGATGTCATCGACAAGGTTGGCAGTCGCAACGATCTGGATGCCCTTGGGGGCAAGGTCTTTGCGCAGCCCGTCAATTTCCTTTGCGGTGTGAAGCCACGGATCAAATCCAACCTTGGCACCTGTCGTCAAACGCTCGCCCAGCCAATCGGCCAGCTGCACCTCGGGCGAATGCACGGGCGTGAACACATCCGCCACCTGATCGCGCACCTGCACACGGTAGCGCCCGTCGATGAACACACTCGCAATATCGGACAACACGCAGGCAAACCCCGCCGATCCGGTAAACCCCGTCAGCCATTCAAGGCGGGCATCACTGGGGGCCACATATTCGCCCTGATGGGCATCTGCGCGCGGCACCAGAAATCCATCTACGTTGACCGCCGCCATGGCCTTGCGCAGGGCTTTCAGCCGCGGCGGGCCTTGGGCGGGAGAGGCGCTGTCGGCGAAGGTTTGGAACATCTAGCCGACCTTTTTCATCCCCAGAACCCGTGCGCGTTTGCGCGGGTCTGTGTCGAACAGTGACGCCAGTTGTTCGGTCATCGCGCCCGCCAGTTGTTCCACATCCGTGATCGTCACGGCGCGGTCGTAATAGCGGGTCACGTCATGGCCGATGCCGATGGCGATCAGTTCGACCATCTTGCGTTTCTCGACCATCGCGATCACGTCGCGCAGGTGTTTTTCCAGGTAATTCGCGGGGTTAACCGACAAAGTTGAATCGTCCACCGGCGCGCCGTCACTGATCACCATCAGCACTTTGCGGGCCTCGCGGCGCGCGGCCATACGCCGGTGCGCCCATTCCAGCGCCTCGCCGTCGATGTTCTCTTTCAGCAGGCCTTCTTTCATCATCAAGCCCAGATTATCGCGCGAACGCCGCCACGGGGCATCGGCACTTTTGTAGATGATGTGGCGTAGATCGTTCAAACGGCCGGGCTGTTGCGGGCGCCCGTCAGCCAGCCATGCTTCGCGGCTGCTGCCACCCTTCCATGCGCGGGTGGTGAACCCGAGGATTTCAACCTTGACCTGACAGCGCTCCAGCGTGCGCGCCAGAACATCTGCACAAATCGCGGCAATCGAAATCGGGCGGCCCCGCATCGAGCCGGAGTTATCCAGCAGCAGCGTCACGCAGGTATCGCGGAATTCGGTGTCTTTTTCGACTTTGAAAGACAGCGGTGTGGTCGGGTTGGCGACCACGCGCGCCAGACGTCCAGCGTCCAGAATGCCTTCCTCGCGGTCAAACTCCCATGACCGGTTTTGCTGCGCCTGAAGGCGACGTTGCAACTTGTTGGCAAGGCGCGAGACGGCCCCTTTCAGGGGTTCCAGCTGCTGATCCAGATAGGCGCGCAGGCGTTCCAATTCGGCAGGTTCAGCCAAGTCCTCGGCGCCTATTTCTTCATCGAAATCAGTCTTGTAAACGGCATAGTTCGGGTCGGCGTCCGATACGGGCTGGGGCGCGGGCGGATCAAGCGGGGCCTCGCCTTCGGGCATCTCGGTCTCGTCGGCCATTTCCTCGTCGGCGAGGTCATCCATCGAAACCTGCGCCTGACTGGCGTCTTGCTGGTCCTCTTGGGATTGCTCGGCGCTGGCTTCGGCTTCTTCGTCTTCGCCGTCGTCTTCACCGGTGCTGTCGGGTTGTTCTTCGTCCTCCTCGGACTGGTCCGCCTGATCTTCCTCGTCCTCGCCGCTGTCGGGGTCATCGCCCAACTGGTCGCCATACCCCAGATCCTCGATCATCTTGCGGGCGAATTTGGCAAAGGCCTGTTGGTCGCCAATGGTATCCTCTAGCGCATCCAGCGTGCCACCTGCCTGACCCTCGATAAAGTCGCGCCAGAGGCCCATGATATTGTCGGCGCCCTTGGGCAGATCGCGCCCTGTCGCAAGGTGGCGGATCAGATAGCCCGCGGCGGTCGCCAGCGGCGCTTCGGCCTTGTCGCGGATTTGGTTGTAGCCTTTGCGCGCGGCCTCGTTGCCGATTTTCGCGTCGATATTGCCTGCGGTGCCCGGCATGTGGCGCGCGCCCACGGCCTCGACCCGCGCGGTTTCCATCGCCTCGTATAGGTCGCGGGCCATCTGCCCTTGGGGCATGTATTTCGCGGCGATTTTCGGGTCGTGGAATTTGTGGCGGAGGGCAAAAGCATCCGCCGTGCCACGGGCCAACAGCACCTCGTCGCGGGTCATACGCCGCGTCACCTGTGGCAGCCGGATCGTTTCCGCCGTCTGACCCGCCGGATCAACCGAATAGCTGACCGTCAATTCAGGGTCGTCCGCCATGACCTTGGTCGCCTCGGCGAGGGCCTTTTTGAACGGATCAGCAGGGTTGTCAGTGGGTTTAGACACGTTTCGCCATTTCTATGTAAGGTGGGTCAAGACCCACGTTACTGTTAACCGAGGCTGAGGCTCGCGGCACTCTCCGGCAGTTCTTCGTCAAAACACCGCTGGTAGAATTCCGCCACAGTCTGGCGCTCCAGTTCGTCGCATTTGTTGAGGAAGCTCAGGCGGAAGGCATAGCCCACATCATGGAAAATCCGCGCGTTTTCGGCCCATGCGATGACGGTGCGTGGCGACATCACGGTGGACAGATCGCCGTTCATGAACGCGGTGCGGGTCAGGTCGGCGACCGTCACCATCTGCGAAATCGTCTTGCGGCCTTTTTCGTTGTTGAACGTGGGTGCCTTGGACAACACAATCGCGGTTTCCGCATCGTGGGACAGATAATTCAGCGTGGCGACCAGCGACCAGCGGTCCATCTGCGCCTGGTTGATCTGCTGGGTGCCGTGATAAAGCCCCGTCGTGTCGCCCAGACCCACAGTGTTGGCCGTGGCGAACAGGCGGAAGTATTTGTTGGGCGTGATAATCTCGTTCTGGTCCATCAGGGTCAGCTTGCCGTCATGTTCCAGCACGCGCTGGATTACGAACATCACATCGGCGCGCCCCGCGTCATATTCATCAAACACCAGCGCCACAGGATTGCGCAGCGCCCAGGGCAAGATGCCTTCGTGGAATTCGGTAACCTGCTTGCCGTCGCGCAGTTTGATCGCGTCCTTGCCGATCAGGTCAATCCGCGAAATGTGGCTGTCAAGGTTCACACGCACCGTGGGCCAGTTCAGCCGTGCGCCGACCTGTTCGATATGCGTGGATTTACCCGTGCCGTGGTAGCCCTGCACCATGACGCGGCGGTTATAGCCATAGCCCGCAAGGATCGCCAAGGTCGTGTCGGGATCAAACTTGTAGGTCGGGTCAATCGCAGGCACGCGGTCGCTGGGTTCGGCAAACCCTTTGATTGTCATGTCTGTGTCGATGCCAAACACATCACGGACCGAAAAGTCTTCGGTGGGTTTTGCCTGCATGTCGGTGTTGCCGTCGGCCATCGGTCGTGCCTTCCATTTCATTGTATTCGCGCCGTGTCGGGATGCAACATATCGCACCCGCCTGCAAGGGGAAGGGGGGTGTTGCCTTTTGCGCAAACTGCGCGATGTTAGGGGGGAAAGAGGTGGCAATGACGACAGTGCAGGACATTGAAACGATGATTTCACGCGTGGCCCTTGGGGACCGCGCGGCGTTTGATGCGCTCTATGCTGCGACCTCGGCGAAACTTTTCGGGGTGTGCCTGCGTGTCTTGGGCAACCGGGCCGAAGCCGAGGATGCCCTACAAGAGATTTACGTCAAGGTCTGGAACAAGGCCGACCGCTATCAGATGAACGGGTTCAGCCCGATGACATGGCTGATCACGCTGTCGCGCAACCACGCGATTGACCGCCTACGCGCGCGCCGCGATCGCGGGGCGGGCATGGACGAGGCCGCCGCGATTGCCGATGGCGCACCGGGCCCCGAGGATCTGGCCGTTGCCGCATCCGAGGCGCGACAGATCGCCGCCTGCATGGCCGAATTGCCCCCCGATCGGGCCGAAGCCGTGCGCCGCGCCTATCTGGAGGGCGAAACCTACAAGGAGCTGGCCGCGCGCTATGACCAGCCCCTCAATACGATCCGCACCTGGCTGCGCCGCAGCCTGTTGAAGCTTAGGGAGTGTCTGTCCACATGACACAAGCGTTTGAACAAGAGGAAGGCCGCGCACTGGCCGCCGAATATGCGCTTGGGCTGCTGGACAGCGCCGAGGCCCGCGCCTTTGAGGATGCATTGGCGACAGACCCTGATCTGCGCGATGAATACGCGAACTGGGCAACCACATTCGCTGCGATGACCAATGATATTGCGGCCGTTGCCCCGCCTGCATCGGCGAAGGTGGCGATTGATGCGGTGCTGTTTGGCAAACCGCGCAGTGTCTGGCAGCGTATCGGTCTGATGCCGGCCCTGCTGGGGGCCACGGCGGCGGCGCTGATCCTGTTCGTTGTCGTCAATCTGGGGCTGCTGGCGCCTGCGCCCACACCAACTTATGTGGCGGAAATCGCCGCCGAGGATCAAAGCCTGATCGTCACGGCCGCCTTTGATGAAACGTCACGCACCCTAAGCGTGAGCCGCGCCGCGGGGTCTGCACGCGACGGGCGCGCGCTGGAACTGTGGCTGATCGCGGGGGAAAACGCCCCTGTGTCACTGGGCGTTCTGCCCGATGATCCCAATGCCAGTCTGACCGTGCCTGCCGATCTGGTGGCGGCCCTGAACGGTGGTGTGTTGGCAATCAGCGACGAACCGCTTGGCGGTTCGCCCACGGGTGCGCCCACGGGCGTAGTGCTGGCGGTTGGTCCGCTCACGACCCTGTGATCGGATAATCTGAAACTTGGGCCAGCGGGCCAACGTGTCTTGGGGGTAATTCGGGCAAAAACGCCCGAAATAACCAAAGGAGAGACACAATGATCCGCACGACACTTCTTGCCGCCACGACATCCCTGACACTGACAGGCATGGCACTGGCCGAGGCCCATGCGACAAATCCGATGGTCGGCGGCGCTGAAATGAGCGCCGAAATGGACATCATCGCCAATGCGATGAATTCGCCGATCCACACGACGCTGGTCGCGGCTGTTGCACAGGCTGGTCTGGTCGAAACCCTTCAGGGCGAAGGCCCGTTCACCGTGTTTGCGCCGACCGACGAAGCCTTCGGGATGATCTCTGATGAAACGCTGGGTGCCTTGATGATGGATGAAAACAAGGAACAACTGGCGCAAATCCTGACATGCCATGTGGTTGCTGCCGACGCCATGTCGAACGCAATTGCCGGTATGATCGCCGATGATGGCGGCGCGCACCCCGTGCCAACCGTGGGCGGCTGCACATTGACGGCGGAAATGGACGGGGACGACATCACGCTGACGGATGAAAACGGCCGCTTGGCCACCGTCACGATTGCGGATGTGAAACAGTCCAACGGCGTGATCCATGTGATCGACCGCGTGCTGCTGCCCAAGCAATAAATGCCGGGCGTCATCACCTGACCATCACATGATCGTGCGCCGCCCCACTTTGTCTGTCCCCGGGGCGGCGCATTTTGTTAGAACCCCTGCCAAAGGAGACCGTTATGAACCGCCGCACATTTACCCTTTCCGCGATGCTGGCCCCCTTGCTGGGGACAACCGCACACGCCCAGTCATTCGAAGTCACCCGCACCGAATCCGAATGGCGCGCCATGCTGAGCGACCTGCAATATCGCGTTATGCGTGAAGAAGCGACAGAACGGGCGTTTTCCAGCCCGCTCGACAAGCTTTATGACGCGGGCACGTATTTTTGCCGTGGCTGCGATTTGCCGCTTTATCCAAGTGACACGAAATACGACAGCGGCACCGGTTGGCCCAGCTTTTACGCAAGCCTGCCCGGCGCCATCGGCACCAAGCCCGATCCGGGCCTGTTTGGCACCCGCACCGAATGCCATTGCCGCCGCTGCGGCAGCCACCTTGGGCATGTTTTTGATGACGGCCCCGCGCCAACGGGCAAACGCCATTGCCTGAACGGCGTGTCATTGGTGTTCCGCGCCGCCTGATTTACCGAAATCCTGCACGACCTTTCGGGGCGGCTGCACAGATCGTGCGCCGCCCCTTTGCATTTGTCCTGCTAGCCAAGAGAAAACGCGAATGGAAAGGGACGTCATGACATATCAAACGAAACGGGTGCTGCTGGCGGCGCTGTTGATCGGGCTGACGGGCGGATGCGTCGGCGTGGTCATGGAGGTTGTTCACGCAACTCCGTCAAACCATGGGGAATGGTTGCCGGGGCAGGGCTGGCTTGTGCCGCTTGTCGCATTCCCGGGGGCGGCGCTGGCAGGCGCGTTGTGCACATGGTCTTTCGGTCGGGCCGGACCTGCGGGATGGTTTTGGGCGTTGGGCGGCGCGGTGCTGGCGACAATCCTGGGCGGGGCGCTTGGCGGGACGTTTCTGGCTGTCGGGATCGGCACGGTGTTGGGGGCGGCAGCAGTTGTCATCTACCTTGTCCAATTCCCGCTGCTACTGTTGCTTTGGCTGACATTGATGGCCTGCACCCACCTTGTTTTGCAGCATTATCTGCCGCGTCTGTCCACAGACCGGAAACAAAGCATTTCCCAAGTCGCGCCCTGATGCCACGTTGATGCCACCTTCGTTTGGCAATTAGCCGGGGAACGTGAACGGAGTCTCTATGCGCAAGCTATGGCGTAATCGTCAAATCCCGACCCAAGGTGAACGCGCCCGCGCGCTTGCCTATATTGCCGTGGCGTTGTTTGGCGCGGGGTTTGCATTCGTGACCGTGACGCGGATGAATGGCGAACGGGTGTTGGGCACGGGGCTCACATGGTATGATCTGTGGATCGTGATCAGTGGCGGGATTGGCGCGGCCGCAGCCTTGTTTCTGGCGCGCGACAAGATTGGCCAGCCTGGCCTGCGCGGCGTCTATCGTGCGGCCTTTGGCACGGTCTGGATCAGCTTTGTCGGCGCGCTGATCGCAGGCACGCTTGCGCTGCCGCTTTACGGCACGATGTTCGGCCCGTTCACACTGGGCGTGACCCTTACAAGCGCGCCGATGCTTGCAATGCTGTGGTTTGCCAACCTTCTGTCGGTGCACGTGTTGATGTTACGCTGGCACATCGAGCGCGAGTCGATCTTTGCCAAGCCTGTGCCGCCGATGCCGGTGCGCAGATCGTCACACCGCCTGCGCATGGCAGGCCGCGTCAGTTAACTGGTAAAGTGGCGGCTGGTCTTGATCTGGTCCCAGGCCCAAACAACTTCAGCCAGCTGTTCCTCTTGCGAGCGGTCCCCGCCATTCATGTCGGGATGCAGCACCTTGATCAGCGACTTGTAGGCCTTGCGAATTTCCGTCTTGGTCCAGTGATCCTTGGCTTCAAGAATATCAATCGCGCGCCGTTCCGTCGGGGGCAGCTTGCGGGTTGATCCGGTCACTGATTTGCCGGGGTTTTGCGTCGCATTCTGGCCCAACACCTGATGCGGGTCGTCCACACCCAGCCGCGCCCAAGCCCGCTGTTCTTCGGATTTCTTGCCGAAAGGTTTGGTTTCGCGTTCCCAGACGCGATCCTTGTCGACCTGTTCCAGATATTCCTTTTCGGTCGATCCGTCGAAAAAGTTCCACTTCAGGTTATACTCGCGCGCGTGGTCCTTACAGAACCAATAGTAGTCATCCAGAATATCGGGCGATTTCGGCGCACGGTATTTGCCCGATTCCTCGCATCCCGGATTGTCGCAGACACGGGTCGAGGTTTCAGACGCACCCGACATGCCGCGCCGTCCGCGCGGGTTTTTCTTTTTGGAGCTCGACACCGACATGTCGAAACCGAAGGGATCGCTTTTGGCCATTTGTATGTCTTACCTTTTCGACTCGGACGCATGAGTTTAAGCCGTGTGTCAGCAGATTGAAGGGGCAAAGGGCAAAATAATGCAGCTTGAGCAAGAAATTCACACCGCTTTGACGGAGGCACTGGCACCGACCTCGCTTGAGGTGATCAACGAAAGCTATATGCACGCAGGTCACGCGGGCGATGACGGGTCGGGCGAAAGCCATTGGCGGATCGTGATTTCCGCGCCGTCACTGGCCGACATGTCACGCATTGCCCGCCATCGCGCGGTTCACGCAGCCCTTGGCGATCGGATCATCGGACGCATTCACGCCCTGAGCATCGACATCGTCTGATTACTCGGCGGCGACTCCGGTTTTTTCCGGCGTGTCAGGGGTAGGTTCGGCGTTGACGTTGTCCTGGGGTGTTACGTCTTGCGACAGTGTTTCGGTCACGCGTTCCTCGGGCTTGGCGATCATGGGCAGGGGGGCCGGAGCGGCAAGGGCCACAGGCGTCGGGTCAAGTTCGCGTGGCGCGAGGTTTGCGTCGTCTTCAATCGCACGGCGAAACACCAGCATGTTCTGAAACGTGGTCGTGCGCCCCGTCAGTCCGGCGCGTTCTTCGCAAGGCAGCGTGTCGGTGCGCTGGTATTCCCAGCCCTGCGCGCCCATCTCGTTCATCACCACCTCAAGCGCATTGGCAAAGCGCCCCTCGGGAGTTTTCACACCTTTGGCGCGCTGGCCCTTTTTGGGGGCGGGCACAACTTTGTAGGCATAGGTGGTCATGGCAGAATCCTTTGAACGACTGCGCCAATCTATCAACTGCGCCGCCCAAGTCCAACGCCGGCCTTGAAAAATCGTCGCATAACAAAAAGGGCCGCCCTGATCACAGGACGGCCCAAGATGTAGTGGTGTCGGGCTTATTCCGCAGCGGGTGCGAAAGTGGCCAGATACGCGTAAAGGTCCGCCGCATCCGTTTCGCTGCGCA
Source organism: Octadecabacter sp. R77987 (assembly GCF_042466115.1). Taxonomy (NCBI): domain Bacteria; kingdom Pseudomonadati; phylum Pseudomonadota; class Alphaproteobacteria; order Rhodobacterales; family Roseobacteraceae; genus Octadecabacter; species Octadecabacter sp. R77987. The sequence continues at coordinate 3,175,683 of NZ_JAXHBQ010000001.1, forward strand.
CTTTGAACGACATCTTGGAGCGCGCGCGCGCATCTTCGGTCACGTCGCGCAGCCACGCGGTTGGGTCCATGGTGTAGGCCACGAATGTGGCTTCGTCGAACACGGCACCGGTTTCGCCCGCAGCGACGATCGCGTCACCATAGCGGAAATCCTCGACTGTGCCGGGCGTCGCACCGGCGATCCCGAACAGGTTCGGCCCGACCTTGGCATTGCGGCCAGCAAGCACTTCGCCCTCGGCGTCAGCCACAACGTGACAGGCAACGCATTGGCGCGCGAACAGGGTTTCGCCGTTGGCGGCATCACCCGAAGCGTGGCTTTCGGCGAAAGCCGATCCGGCGATCACGGTCAAGGCGGCGGCGATTTTCAAAACGTTCATTCTCAACTCCAATTGGTTACCGGCAGCATCAGGCTGCCATTGGGTCCGGTCGACTATCTAGTCCTGTCACGCAGGCCCGTCTAGGGGGGGAAGGCGCGCCAAACGGTCACGCCTGCGTGGGTCAAAGCCCCAGTTTTTCGCTCACCAGTTTGTTGACGGCTGCGGGGTTGGCCTTGCCGCCTGTGGCTTTCATCACTTGCCCCACAAACCAGCCCGCCAGTTTCGGATTGGCCTTGGCCTTTTCCACCTGTGCGGGATTGGCGGCAATGATTTCGTCCACGGCTGCTTCGATGGCGCCGGTATCGGTGACTTGCTCCATCCCTTCGGTCTTGACGATTTCGACAGGGTCGCGGTCTTGGGTATAGGCGATGTCAAAAACGTCCTTGGCGATTTTGCCGCTGATCTTGTCGGACTTGATCAAAGCGACGATCTGCCCAATCCGCACTGCCGAAATCGGGCTTTCATCGATTCCCTTGTCGTCCTTTTTCAACCGGCCGAACAATTCGTTGATGACCCAGTTCGCCGCCAGCTTTCCGTCATTGCCCTGCGCAACCTGCTCAAAGAAGGCGGCGTTGGTCACATCGGCGGTCAACACGCTTGCGTCATAATCCGACAGTCCAAAATCAGTGATAAAGCGCGCCTTCTTGTCGTCGGGCAGTTCGGGCAGGGAGGCGGAAATGTCATCAACCCACGCCTGTTCAATTTCCAGCGGTAGCAGATCGGGATCGGGGAAATAGCGGTAATCATGCGCTTCTTCCTTGGAACGCATGGATCGTGTTTCGTTCTTGTCTGGATCATACAGGCGGGTTTCCTGAACGATCTTGCCCCCGTCTTCCAGAATGGCAATCTGGCGGCGGGCCTCGACGTCAATCGCGGCCTGAATGAAACGGGTGGAGTTCATGTTCTTGATCTCGCAGCGCGTGCCAAGATGGCCGAAGTCCTGCGTGGCCTGATATTTCTCGTAATCACCGGGGCGGCAGACCGATACGTTCACATCGGCGCGCAGGTTGCCGTTTTGCATATTGCCGTCACAGGTGCCCAGATAACGCAGGATCTGGCGTAGTTTCAGAACATAGGCCGCAGCCTCGTCCGCGCCGCGAATATCGGGGCGGGAAACGATCTCCATCAAGGCGACGCCCGTGCGGTTCAGATCGACAAACGACATGTTCGGGTCCATGTCGTGAATGGATTTGCCCGCGTCCTGTTCAAGGTGGATACGTTCGATACGCACAAGGCGCGCCAGCCCGTTGCCCATTTCAACCAGCACTTCGCCTTCGCCGACGATCGGGTGGTAAAGCTGGGAAATCTGATAGCCCTGCGGCAGATCGGGGTAGAAGTAATTCTTGCGGTCAAAGGCAGACATCAGGTTGATCTGTGCCTTCAGGCCCAGCCCGGTGCGCACGGCCTGCGCAACGCAGCCTTCGTTGATCACCGGCAACATGCCCGGCATGCCCGCGTCCACAAAGGCCACGTTGGAATTGGGTTCGGCCCCGAACAGGGTCGATGCGCCGGAAAACAGTTTCGCCGCTGTGGCGACCTGTGCATGGACCTCAAGCCCGATCACCAGTTCCCAATCGTGTTTCGCACCAGCGATTACCTTGGGTTTGGGGGCGTCATAAGTCAGGTCAAGCATGGGGTGATCCTTTGGGCGTCAACGGTGATTGAATAGGGGGTCTGGCGCAGGGCTTCAAGGCGTTGATGCGCGCCTTACCGCCCAAAATGGCCCCGCGCGTAGGGGGTGGGCTAGACGGAACCGTGGATTCCTTTGCATCTGACAGGATCATCAACAGCCCATGGCTTGAAATCATGACATTTTCTGCGCGTTCCCTGATTCTTTGTGCCGCCCTTGGCGCACTTGTCTCTGCCTGTAGCGCCCCCGAGGCCGCCACCCCCACCGCCGAACTGACAGCCGAAAGCTTTCCCGCCGCGATGCGCTGGGATCATTCGGCGCAAAGTGATGCATGGACCGCCGCCACCTTCACGGCGCTCGAAACCCACGGATCGCCGCTGCTAGATCTGGTCCCTGCCGATATCGCCAGCTGGTGCCCCGCATACCCTGACGCGGATGAAGAACAGCGCGCGGCTTTCTGGGCCGGGATGCTCAGCACGCTTGCCAAACACGAAAGCACATGGAATCCGCAGGCCGTTGGCGGCGGCGGGCGCTGGTTTGGTCTTGTGCAGATTGCCCCAGCCACCGCGCGCGGATATGGCTGTGCAGCCGGTTCAGGCGCGGCATTGCAGGACGGGTCTGCGAACCTGTCCTGTGCGGTGCGCATTGCCGCCGTGACGGTGCCGCGTGATGGGGTCGTTGCTGCTGGCGGGCGCGGTTTGGCCGCCGATTGGGGGCCGTTCCACAGTGCCGCCAAACGCGAAGACATGCGCGCCTGGGTATCGGCCCAGTCCTATTGCCAACCTTAAGGGTAGGCCGCAAGCCACCGATAGCGCGCGATTTTTCTTGATTGCGCGTGCCAAAACGGTGCAGTGTCCCGCTCATGTCTGCAAGAACGATCATCCTGGGGGGGATTATCGCGGCACTGTTCGGGATGTCCGCCGTGGCGCAATCATCCCCGCAAGCGCCTGTGCGCCCCCTGTCACGCGCCGATGCCGTTGAAATGCGCATCGCCGCTGAGCGGGCGCGACTGGCTGCGATCCGTCCCGTTACCCGCCCCGCGCATATGCTGCGCTATCCGGTTGTCATCGAAACCACGCCGCCTTCGGTGCGCCCCGTGGCGCGGGCATCATTTCAGCCCCGCGCACGCTGGGATTTCCACCCCAACGGTGAACTCTGGACCCGTGCGGCCATGTCGGCCATCGCGATGCACGGCCAGCCACTTGAAACAACCGTGCCGCGCGACATTGAAGCATGGTGCCCTGCCTATACCGATAACCCGCCCGAACTGCGGCGTGCGTTCTGGGCGGGCATGATGTCGGCACTGGCCAAGCACGAAAGCACCTATCGCCCAGATGCGGTGGGGGGCGGCAATCTGTGGTTCGGCCTGCTGCAAATCTATCCCGACACGGCGCGCCGTTATGGCTGTCGAGCCCGCACCGGTGACGCACTGACCGACCCCGAAGACAACCTGTCTTGTGCGGCCCGTATCATGGCCGTGACCGTGCCGCGTGACCGCGCCGTGGCTTTGCATGACGGGCGTTGGCGCGGGGTGGCGGCCGATTGGGGCCCAATGACGAACCGCGGCAAGATCGCGGAAATGTCGGCCTGGACGCGCCAGCAAACCTATTGCGTGCCGTTGGAATCGATCCGCCCACGGATGCGCCCTGTGGGTCTTGGCGGCTAAACCCCCAGCAGCGAAAACGGATTGCGTTCGGTTTTGACATTCGCTGCGTTCAGGGCCGCCTCGAGGTCGTCCACGGGGGGTTGCGTGTCGGGTGGCAGGCGCAGTTTGCGCCCGTCCACCATCACCGCCGCAATCCGGTAAGACATATCAAGGCGGCGGTCGATCCGCACTTTGGCGATATCTTGCAAGGGGATTGCGCCGCTGTGTTTGCCCGATTGCCAGCGCAGGCTGGTGTCGTCGACGCTGATATGGCTTTGGCGGTTGCTGACCATATCCCAGATCGCGGGCAGGGTGAACAACAGGATCGCTGCCGCGATCCACCACGCCAGTGAAATCACGATCACCGCTGACAGAACCACAAGCCAGATCGCCACTAAAAGCAAAGCCGCCGGCGCGCTACGCCCGGATCGCGTGAAGGTAAAGCTCATTTGATGCGAAACGCCCGTTTGATGTCAGCCAGCGCATCGCGTTGTTTGTCGCTTAGGCCCGCAGGGCCGGTGATCTTGCCCAGCACTGTCAAAAGTGGATCAACCTGCGCAACCCCGTCCAGTTTCATCAGTTTGCGCGACAGGCGGGCGATGGCAGGTTGTGGCCCGCCACATTCGCTGACAAACCAATGGCCCAGCACGCTCATTTCTTCGGCCTCCGCGGTATCGGCGCGCAGGGTCGTGCGCAACTGCAAGGTCAGGGCGGCGCGCTGTTCGGCGGTGGGCAGGTCGTCAAGCTCCAGAAAGGCGGTCGCAAGGGCGGCGATGGCAAGGCGCGGATCGTCAATGCTTTCGACAGGGTGAACGTTGGTGCGGCGCACAAAGCCGAAACGCCGCGCGGCAAGACGCACATCATTGGCCATATCAACGACATCATGGGCGACATCGGCCGCGTTACGCGCGCGGATCACAAAGAAATACACAGCTGCGGCGATCCCCGCCAAGGCAATCAGAAAAGGCATAATTCAACAGACTTTCAAAAGGTTGCCATGCAACGTTAACCCAAAATACGCGCCACCATCTCGCCCGTATCGGGCGATAGTCCCTTGGTTTTGCCAATCCGGTCAAGGGCCACGCGCATCCTGGCCTGCCGGTCGGGGCCAAAGCGGCGCCATGTTTCAAACGCCGCCGTCATGCGGGCGGCGGTTTGCGGGTTGGCAGGGTCAAGTTTGATCAGCCAGTCGGCCAGCAGATCATAGCCTGCACCATCGGCTGCGTGAAAGCCGGCCGTATTGCCCGCAAGCGCGCCAAAGACCGACCGAAACCGGTTGGGATTGCGCCAGTCAAACAGCGCGTGCTGCGTGAGGGTCCGGGCGGTTTGTGCCGCCTGTTCGGGGGCAGCATTGGCAACCTGAAGCGCGAACCACTTGTCCATCACCAGCCGGTCAGCCTGCCACTGATCATAAAATGCCTGCACCTGATCGTCGCCCTTTCCAGTGGCCAAAAGGCACGACAGCGCCGCCAGTTGCTGCGTCATGTTGTCGGCCGCCGCGTATTGCTGCGCGGCCTGCGCGCCGCCATCAAGGCGGGTGATAAAGGCCAGAACCGCATTGCCAAGCGCGCGGTTTCCCGCAGCCGCGGCATCGGGCGAATAGGGGCCATCCACCTGATTTTGCGCGTAAATACGCGGCAAGATGTCTTGCAGGTGCTGGGCAATCTGCACGCGCAGCGCCTCGTGGGCGTGATAGATCGCTGTTGGATCGGGCGTGTGCCCTGCATCCGCCAGCGTCTGTGCCGTGTCGTCCTCGCTTGGCAGTGACAGCACCAGCGCGCGAAACGCCGGATCAAGGCTGTCATCGCGCAAAACCGCCGCCAATCCGTCAAGATAGGCGCGCGGGGCGGGGGCGCCCTGCGTGACGATGGCTTGCATGACATCGCGCGCCAGTGCGCGCCCCGCGTCCCATTTGTTGAACGGATCGGTGTCATGAGCCAGCAAAAAGGCGCGTTCATCCATGCTGCTGTCGCGTTCCAAAATCACCGGCGCTGAAAAGCCGCGCAAGATTGACGGGAACGGGCGGGCCGCAAGCCCGGTGAACGTGAAACTTTGGGTCGCTTCGGTCATTTCCAGAATGCGCGTGGCGACCGCTTCGGATCCATCGGGGTTCAGCAAGCCCACCGCTATCGGAATGACCTGCGGCAGTTTTTCGTCCTGTCCGGGTGTTGGATTGGTTTTCTGTTCAAAATGAAGCGTATAGACGCCATCCTTAAAGTCATCTGTGACCGCCACGCGCGGCGTGCCTGCCTGCGCATACCAGCGTTTGAACTGTGTCAGGTCGCGGCCCGTGGCGTCTTCAAATACCGCCAACCAGTCCTCGATTGTGGCGGCATCGCCGTCGTGGCGGCTGAAATACAGATCAAGGGCGCGCGTGTAATCCGCGTCACCCACCAGTCGTTTCAGCATGCCGATCAATTCGGCGCCCTTTTCATAGACGGTGATGGTGTAAAAGTTGTTGATCTCGATGAAACTTTCCGGCCGCACGGGGTGGGCAAGCGGGCCGTTGTCCTCGCGGAACTGGCGCGCGCGCAACAGGATCGCATCCTCGATCCGTTTCACTGCATGGCTGCGCATGTCGCCGGTGAACTGCTGGTCGCGAAACACGGTCAGCCCTTCCTTGAGGCACAGCTGAAACCAGTCACGACAGGTAATCCGGTTGCCGGTCCAGTTGTGGAAATACTCGTGCGCGATCACCGCTTCGATGCGTTCAAAGTCTCGGTCGGTCGATGTCGCAGGCGAGGCCAAAATCAGCGCCGAGTTGAAAATGTTCAATCCCTTGTTCTCCATTGCCCCTGCATTGAAGTCATCGACAGCGACAATGTTGAAAATGTCCAAGTCATAGGCGCGGCCATACACGTCCTCGTCCCATTTCATTGATGCCTTGAGCGCCTCCAGACCAAAGGCACACTTCCCCTCGTCCCCCGGGCGCACCCAGATATTGAGCGCCACTTCGCGCCCCTCCATCGTTGTGAAACTGTCACTGGTGGCAACCAGATCACCGGCGACAAGCGCGAACAGATAGGCGGGTTTGGGCCATGGATCGTGCCATTCAGCGAACCCTGCGCCCTGCGCCACCGGATCGCCGTTGGACAGCAGCACGGGCAGATCGCTTTCCACACGCACCGTGAAAACGGCCATCACATCGGGGCGGTCGGGATAATAGGTGATGCGGCGGAACCCTTCGGCTTCGCACTGGGTGCAATACATGCCGTTGGACATGTAAAGTCCCTCAAGGGCCGTGTTGGCTTCGGGGTCGATTTCAACCTCGGCCTCCCACAGGAACGGGCCGTCGGGCACGGCGCAGGTTAACCCTTTGTCAGTGACGTCAGGTGTCACGGCCACGCCGTCAATCTTGGCGGAAATCAGCCTAAGGTGTTCACCGTGCAGGAAAAATTCGCCACCTGCGCTGGCAGGATTGGGGCGGAACGCAATTTTGCTGATCACCCGCGTGCCATTGGGCGATAGCCGGAATGTCAGCGCAACACTGTCGATCACCCACGGATACGGCGCGTAATCGGCCAGATAGATGGTCTGCGGGGTGGCGTCTTTCATGGGAACCTCGGGGCTGTTTGGCTGGACGGTAGGGCCGCATTGACGGCGCTGCAAGGGTTGACCCCACGCGCCGCGCGCTAGGTCAGGGGCATGGCAAAATCCGTGCGAAAATCCGATCTCCCCGTCAGGACCTGCGCCACCTGCGGGCGGCCGTTCAATTGGCGGCGCAAATGGGCCAGGGTTTGGGCCGAGGTCCGCTATTGCAGCGCGCGTTGCCGCACCCAACGGCGATCTTTCGCAAAACCGAAAGAAACCTAGTGTTGAATCACACAAATTATCGCGCCTGCGCGCGTTGCCCATGGCGGGGCGTTTGAGTATGTGTGCCACAGTATACAAAACCACGAGGACCATAGCATGACCCAGCGGCAAGACTTTTTCGGCCTTCAGGTTGCCACTGAACTGGCGACTTTCGTGAATGATCAGGCCTTGCCCGGAACTGGCGTTTCACCTGACCGGTTCTGGCAGGGGCTGTCCGATCTTGTCCATTCCCTTGGTCCAAAGAACCGCGCCTTGCTGGCCAAACGCGCGGACATCCAGAGCCAGATTGATGCGTGGCTTATCGCGCGCCGTGGGAAGCCCCATGATGCCGCCGCCTATACGGATTTTCTGTATGAAATCGGTTATATCGTGCCCGAAGGCGCTGATTTCACCATCGACACCACCAATGTGGACCCGGAAATTGCCACCATCCCCGGCCCGCAACTTGTTGTGCCGATCATGAACGCGCGCTTTGCGTTGAACGCGGCGAACGCGCGCTGGGGCAGCCTGTATGACGCGCTTTATGGCACGGATGCGCTTGGCGATCTGCCGACGGCCACAGGCTATGACGCAGAGCGCGGCGCGCGGGTGATCGCATGGGGGCGGGCGCATCTGGACGCGGTCGCGCCACTGGCAAGCGGATCATGGGCCGATATCACCGACCTGTCCGTCACGGCGGGTGGGTTGAAACCCACCTTACAAGACCCCGCCCAATTTGCAGGCCACACCGAAGGATCGATCTTCCTGCGCGTCAACCACCTGCTGATCGAAATTGTCATGGACGCCGCTGCACCCATCGCCAAACAAGACGATGCCGGTATTTCCGATATCCGCCTTGAATCGGCCATGTCCGCGATCATGGACTGCGAGGATTCGGTGGCCGCCGTTGACGCCGCCGACAAGGTGCTGGCCTACACGAACTGGCTGGGCCTGATGAAGGGCGACCTGGCCGAGGACGTCACCAAGAACGGCAAGACCTTTACCCGCGCCCTGAACCCCGACCGCGACATCACCGCCCCCGATGGCCGCGTAACGCGGGTCAAGACCCGCGCGCTGATGCTGGTGCGCAACGTCGGCCACCTGATGACGAACCCCGCGATCCTTGACCGCGATGGCAACGAGGTGGGCGAGGGGCTGATGGATGCAATGGTCACAACGCTGATCGCCATGCACGATCTGCAACGCGAGGGCGGCAACAGCGCGCACGGGTCTGTCTATGTGGTCAAACCCAAGATGCACGGCCCCGAAGAAGTGGCCTTTGCGAGCGAGATTTTCAGCGCCGTCGAAACAGCCCTTGGCCTGCCTGCCAACACCGTCAAGCTGGGCATCATGGACGAGGAACGGCGCACATCCGTGAACCTGCGCGCGTGTATCCGCGCGGCGAAATCGCGGGTGGCCTTTATCAACACCGGTTTCCTTGATCGCACGGGTGATGAAATCCACACCTCCATGGAGGCGGGCCCGATGGTGCCCAAGGGCGAGATGAAAAATGCTGCGTGGATCGGTGCTTACGAGGATCGCAACGTTGATATCGGGCTGGCCTGCGGTTTGCAGGGGCGCGCGCAGATCGGCAAGGGGATGTGGGCCATGCCCGACCTGATGGCCGATATGCTGGATGCGAAAATCACCCACCCGATGGCGGGCGCGAATTGCGCATGGGTGCCATCCCCCACCGCCGCGACCCTGCATGCGACCCACTATCACAAAGTCGACGTTTTCGCGCGTCAGGACGAGATCAAGGCAGGCGGCGCGCGTGGCAAACTGGCTGACTTGCTGACGATCCCTGTTGCCACGGGGCGCAACTTTTCTGATGCCGAAATCACGCAAGAGCTTGAAAACAACGCCCAAGGTATCCTGGGCTATGTGGTGCGCTGGATTGATCAGGGCGTGGGCTGCTCCAAGGTGCCCGACATCCATGATGTGGGCCTCATGGAGGACCGCGCGACCTGCCGGATTTCGGCGCAGGCGCTGGCAAACTGGCTGCACCACGGCGTTGTGAGCCGCGATCAGGTCACGGCGGCGATGCAAAAGATGGCCGCGGTGGTTGATGCGCAAAACGCAGGCGACCCGTCCTATCAGGCAATGGCGCCCGCATTTGACGGCCATGCCTACCGCGCGGCGCTTGATCTGGTTCTTGAGGGCCGCGCGCAACCGTCCGGCTATACCGAACCGCTGCTGCACAAGCATCGTTTGGCGCTCAAGGCAGCGGCGGACGTGGGTTAAAACCCACCTTACAAGTTGTGGGTTTCCTTCGTAAGGTGGGTCTTGACCCACGCCGCAAAGGATACCCCATGGCTGAAATCACGTTGTCCAAGACCCGCACAATCCTGCGCAAGGCGCTTGCCAGCGGTCGCGAGATGGAGCTGAAACCGCTGTCGGTCGTGGTGCTTGACAGCGGTGGCCACGTGAAAGGGTTCGAACGCGAGGACGGCGCCGCACCGGGCCGTTTTGCGATTGCCCACGGCAAGGCGTTTGGCGCCGTCATGCTGGGCATGGCGGGCACGGCACAGATGGCGCGGGCCGAACAGCAGCCCTATTTCATGGCGGCCGTGAATGGCGTCTACGGCGGACAGGTGATCCCCGTTCCCGGCGGCGTGTTGGTGCGCGACAAACGCGGCAACGTGATTGGTGCTGTCGGTGTGACAGGTGACACAAGCGACAATGACGCGGCGGCCGCAATGGCCGGGATCACGGCGGCAGGGCTGACCGGCGAGGTCTGAGGGCTTTTCAACGCATCAATCTGCGGATACGACAGGTTTCAACAAAGAGGCCCAGCATGTCCCGCCCCGTCATCGGTATCATTTCCAACAGCTATCTGATCAACGACGACTATCCGACCCACGCAGGTGGCACGATGAACTCTTGCGCGATTGCACAGGTGTCCGACTGCTTGCCGTTGCTTGTTCCCTCCGATCCGGCACTGGTAAGGGTCAATGAACTGCTTGACGTGTGCGACGGGTTCCTGCTGACGGGCGGGCGCCCCAATGTGCATCCCGAAGAATACGGCGAGACCGAAACCCCCGCCCACGGTGATTTTGACCGTGGCCGCGATGCGGTTGTCCTGCCGCTGGTGCGGGCCTGCGTTGAACGCGGGCAGCCCGTATTTGGCGTGTGCCGCGGCTTTCAAGAGGTCAATGTCGCCATGGGCGGCACGCTTTATCCCGAAATCCGCGACCTGCCCGGACGCGACAACCACCGCATGCCCCCCGAAGGCACGCTCGCGGAAAAGTTCGCCCTGCGCCATGTGGTGTCGCTGACTGAAAATGGTCCGTTCCATCGCCTGCTTGGCGCGCGTGACGTCATGACCAACACCCTGCACGGACAGGGGATCAAGACAGCCGGGGCAGGGGTTGTGATCGACGGCCACGCCCCCGATGGCACCCCAGAGGCGATCTATATCAAGGATGCGCCGGGGTTCACGCTGTCGGTGCAATGGCACCCGGAATGGAACGCGGCCAACGATCCGGTGTCGCGCCCGCTGTTTGCCGCCTTTGGCGATGCGGCGCGGACCTGGGCCGCGCGGCAAGGCTGACTGCCCAAACCTGCGTGCTCTCGCAACATCAAAGCGACCCACAAACGTGAACGTCCTTTGTGGGACCATGGGCATAATCTGGATCAGCTCAACACTAGATACGCTGCGCAATCGAGGTTGATGGTATGCCGCTGTTGTCTGGGTGAAAGCCAGACGCCATGCGCGCGATGCCTTGGTCATTGGCCTGTGCTTGTGTCAGCCCCGCCCATGCCAGTTCGGGCGCCGCATAGGCGACCGAGGGAATGAAGTTCGTATCCAAGGCAGCGTACTGATGATCGTGGATGACCTCACCCTCGGGATCGAAAGCCAATATCTGCAACCTGCTTCGAGGTTTGGTGGCGCAGCGCTACACAGTGATTGTGATCAGTTCAGAAACGCCTAGGGTGCTCCACGTGCACGACCGTATTGTTGCAATGTAATCTCTTCGGATTGTGTGCTCGTTCACTATTTAAGAAATAGCAACGAAAGCCTCATCGCGGTCATATCTGGTCTGAACACTGAAAAGGTGGCCTGATCCGGATATGCTTTGTTGGACTGGTCCAAGGTGAGAACTGGACTAACAATAGACTTCCAAGACCTGCCTGACGTCTATTATTTGACACAAGCACCAGCCATGCTCGCAGGCTCACATTTTAAGTTAGTTCGGCGTTGACGTAAGAGTTCTGGCTCCTGCAAGTCTTGATACGAAGTGTATTATTCCCAGCTTGGACTGACCGATTTGCCGGATTTCGCAGATTGTGAGCAGGCCAAAGAGATCGCGAGAGCGTCGCGACCGTCCTGAACCGTGACCGATGGCGCGCGGTCGGTCGTGACGGCCTGATGGAATTCATCAAGAGCGCTATAGAAAGACTGATCGTAGCGTTCGAGGAAGAAGTTTTTCAGCGGTTGGCGGGCCACGGTGCTGGCCTTGTCCCACCGCACCAGATTGTCGTCACGGTGGTTAAGTGTCTGCACCATGCCATCGTCGCCGAACGCTTCCAGCCGCTGGTCGAACCCGTAGGCGCAGGCGCGGGAATTGTTGATATGGACCAACGCGCCCGACGGCATTTTCAACATGGTCATTGTCATGTCATAGTCACCTTCGGCGCCAATCTGGTCGTCAAACATACATGATCCCGTCGCCATGACCTCGACCGGACGTTCGCCCGCAATCCAGCACAGCAGATCGATGTCGTGGATCGTGGCATCGATGAAATAGCCACCCGAGCTGCGCACATATGCAATCGGGGGCGGGCTTGGTTCGCGGGACCAACTCATCAGCATGTTCACGCGACCGATCTCGCCGCGTGCGACTGCGTCGCGCAGGGCCGCATTGTCCGGATCGAACCGCCGGTTAAATCCCAGCATAAAGGGCACGGGATGGTCTCGCAGGGCTGCTACGGCACGATCGACACGGTCCAGCGACTGATCCAATGGCTTTTCGCAATAGATCGGTTTTCCGGAGCGCGCGACGTGTTCGATGTATTCCACATGGGTGTCCGTCGGCGTCGCGATCACAACCGCGTCGATCTTGGGATCGGCCAAAACGGCATCCAGATCATCCATCGGCCGCCCGCCAAATTTGTCGGTCGCCTTTTGGGCCGACGTGATGCGCGGGTTATAGATCACCTCCAGCCTCAACCCGGGATGGGCGTTGATCTTCGGGCCGTAGACATCCGCCATGCGCCCAGTGCCCATCAATGCAAGTCCGAGTGTCGTCATCCGGCTTTCTCCTTTGCGTCTTCAAGGATCAAAGCAGCGGCTTTCTCGCCGATCATGATCGAAGCGGCGTTGGTGTTGCCTGTGACAATGCGCGGCATGATCGATGCGTCAGCGACACGCAGACCCTCAATCCCGTGGACCCGCAAGCGAGGGTCAACCACGGCATCCGCATCCATCCCCATCTTGCAGGTGCCGACCGGGTGCAGCAGGGACAATCCATTTGCCCGGCAATACTCCAGCAAATCAGCGTCGGATTGCATCTCTTTTCCAGGTGACAATTCATAGTCCACGCAATTTGCCATCGGCGCCGTGGCCGCAATTTTGCGCCCGAAGCGCAAGCCGGAGATCGCCGCGCGCTGATCGGCTTCGTTGGCGAAGAAATTGAATTGGATCTCCGGCTGATCAGTTGGGGAGGCGCCGGAGATCCTGACATGCCCACGGGAGGTTGGGCGCATGTGTTCGGCCAGAATGGTAAATCCCGAAAACGGGTGCGGTTTCAGCTGCTCGTCAGTGCACCACGCCATGAAAGTGACCATCATGTCGGGCCGGTCAATTTCGGGGCCAGAGCAGATGAAGGTGTTTGAATAATTACCGTTGTCTGCAAAGGGCCCCGTGCGAAACACCAAGTGGCGCAAAAGTTGCAACCCGCCTTTGAGCTTGTTGTTGTAAAGATCGTTTACGGTGGATCGAACGGTGGAGCGGTATTCCGCACCGATGCCGAAATGGTCCTGAAGGTTTTCCCCGACACCTTGCAGCTCATGGTTGACTTCAATCCCGTAGGCCTTGAGCAGCGCGGCGGGGCCGATGCCCGACATTTGCAAGATCTGCGGCGAGTTGAACGTGCCGCCGCTGAGAATAATTTCGCGCCGCGCCCGCGCTTCGTGCGTGCCTCGTTTATCACGCCAGCGCACGCCGGTCGCACGACGGCCGTCAAGCACGATACGTTCGACCAAGGCATGCAGTTTCAGGTCGATTTTCTGCTTGGCGGGTCCGCGCAGATAGCCTGCCGCCGTGCTCCAACGCATACCGTTCTTGGTCGTCGTCTGGACATAGCCCGTTCCCTCTTGCTGCGGGCCGTTAAAGTCGTCATTGCGCGGCACGCCCAGCGCCTCGGAGGCAGCGTGAAAGGCTTCTCCCAACGCGTGTTCGGTCCGAATGTCGGACACAGAAACGGGGCCCCCGGTGCCGTGATACGCATCGGCACCGCGTTCCTGATCTTCGCAGGACTTAAAGAATGGCAATACGCCATCCCAGCCCCAACCGGTGCAGCCCTCGGCCTCCCAGCCGTCGAAATCCTGCGGCTGGCCGCGCATGTAGATCATGCCGTTGATCGCTCCGGTTCCGCCCAGAACCTTACCGCGGGGCTGAAACAGTCGGCGGTTGTTCAGATGCGGCTCGGGCGCGGTTTCATAGCACCAGTTCACCGACGGGTTGGCATAGAGCATCGAATAGCCAAGTGGAATATGGATGAACGGATTACGATCCTTGCCGCCGGCTTCAAGCAAAAGGACCGACTGTCCCGCCTCTGCCAGCCGACCGGCTACGGCGCATCCGGCAGAACCTGCACCAATCACAATATAATCGTAGTCCGGTTGCGGCATGGTCTCCTCCCCAAGCACGTCTTGTTCAGAAATCGTTGCATGGGGGCCCTTGTTGCAGAATACGCGAAATGTCAGATTTGGATAAACCACGACTGGTCTGCCAAAGCTGTATGGAAACCATGGTCGGGAACAGCGAGCTGGACGACAAGGAGAGCCTCCATGACACGCGAGGAATTGCTGCGGATTCTCACATTCGTGGAGTTCGAACCGCGAAATATCCGAAAAGCGCACCACCCTTGCGACGGTGGATCCACGCTGGAACATCGTGGCCTATTCCATGCGCCGCCACCTCGAGGGGAAGCTCCTGACGGTGACGTCGGCCGCGATGGCCGCGGACGTCCCATATGGCACTGCTATGCGCCGTATCAGCGAGCTGATCGACGAAGGCCTTTTGCACAAACGGCCCAAGTCGCGATCGGGAAAGTCTTTTTCGCTTCATCCGACACGCAAACTCATCGCCGAATTCGAAAGCTTCGCCATGCAGCTCAAAGCGACAGTCGGCAACACCTTCGGCTTTACCACCGGCGACGGCGAATTGGGCGATTTTTACTTCGGCGGCTACTATATGGCCTCGCGCACATTACCCTACCCGAATGCCATGCGGGTCGGTGTGGGCGTTGACAAAACCATTCGGATTCTCAGCCCCATAGACCCGACATTCAAGACATTAAGTCAGGTTTCATCCAATCTGGACGAACTTTGCGGAACGAACATCGAGATCGTCAACCTCCCTCTGGACGAATTGCACGACGAGATCATGGCCAACGCCAAGCGACCCGCCTCCCAGTATGACCTGATGGCCGTCGATCTTCCATGGATCGGCCAACTTTCAACAGAGGGTGTCATCGAGTCCTTGAACGACATTATGCGGGCTGAGCGCTACAACCCGTCCGACTTCCACACCGCGGCCTACAGGGGGTCATCCTGGAACAACAGCCAGTATGGTTTGCCGATCCAGCCGACAGTCGAGCTTTTGTTTTGTCGCTCCGATCTGTTCGCCGAGGCGGGCCTGACATGCCCCACCTCCACCGACGAATTGCTGATGGCGGCGCGGGTGTTGCACCGATCAAGGGTTGATCTGTCCGGTATCGTGATGAACTTCGGGCGCGGGACGCCGGTCGCACATACGTTCATGCAAACACTTGCCGATTTTGGCCAACCGATCATCAATCTCGACCCGATTGGCGACGATTTTAATGCATTCGAGATCGACAAGGAAAACTATCGCCCGCTCGTGAACACGCCGGTGGCCCAGGATGCGGCCGAGTTTCTAATCGAGCTTTCTGAATTTTCTCACAAGGAAAGCCTCACGTGTAATTGGGACCGGCGCATAAGCCTCTTTTCCAAAGGTGAGGCTGCGATGACCTATGGCTGGAGTATCCGCGCCGCCGCATTCGAGTTGAACGAGGAGTCGCCAGCCCACGGGAACGTCAATTTTGTGCCCCATCCCCATGGTCCAGGCGCGCGCACTGTCTCGCCAATCGGAGGCTTTTCGCTTGCGATGCCAGCTGGATTGCCCCCAGAGCGCCAAAAGGCCTCGTGGAAAGTGATGGAATACCTGACGCGGCCTGAAATGCTCAAATGGTATGTGCTCAACGGCAACCTCACCAGTCCGCGCTTTTCCACAAGTGCCGATCCTGAAGTGCAGGCGAGCTCATCTCTTATCAGCCAAGTGGACGCCATGGAGCGGCGCGGCGAATTACAGACCTGGCCGCGACCGCCCATTCCGGAGTTCAGCGACTTGCTGAGTATTCTTGGCAATGAGGTGCACCTGATGTTGCAGGGCGCGCTTTCGGCCAAGGACGCCCTTTCCAACGCGCAAAACCGCATCGACGCGATCATGCGCGCGCGCGGGCACTATTGATCCCTGCGCTACAGTGCGTCGTTGAGGATAATCTGGGTCTTCAAATCGCTGGGTCGGTCCGAAAGCGTTTCAAATGCGGTGCCAATGTCGTCCAACGTGTAGGTTGCAGCCGTAAAGGCTGTCGTGTCGAACCTGCCGTGACACAGCAAACTCAATGCGTAGTGCATCGCTTGCCCTGGTCCTGCGACGCTGCCCATGAGGGAGTATTCGCGCAATACCGTCGACAGTAAATCCACCTTCAATTCCGACCCTTCGGGCGGAAGGCCAAACGCGGCAAGGTGACCGCCCGGACGAAGCGCCACTTGCGCTAACTCATATAAGGCCGTCGCGCCGACGCTTTCGATCGCCAGATCGACACCGCGCCCGTCCGTCATTTCTCGCACAACGTCAAGGAGCCGTTTTGGATCGCTGACAACGGCGTCGGCCCCCGCGGCTTTTGCCAGCTTCGCCCGTTCCGATGATGTTTCGGCCACGATGATAGGGGCTGCCCCCGTTAGGCGCTGCATCTGGATATGCAGGTTCCCAATAGGGCCCGCGCCAATAATCAGCACGGCCCGCGCCGGTTCAAGCCCGCTGCGCACCGCGGTGTGAACAACGCAGGCAACAGGCTCTGTCAGGGCAAGCACGTCAAATGAGGTCGTTTCCGGCGCTTGGATCACAAGATGGGCTGGCACCCGCACGTAGTCTGCAAAGCCACCATCCACGTCGATGCCAATCTGTTTTATGGAGGGGCAGTTCATCAATTGCCCGCGGCGACAGTAATAGCAGCGCCCGCACCCGTGGTTGATGTCCACCACGGCCGCAATGCCCTCGGCGACACCGCTTTTTGCACCTGATTGCACGACGCGACCGGAAAACTCGTGCCCCGGCACAAGGGGCAGGCGATGCGCCATAAAGCTACCGTCGTAGATATGCGTGTCTGTTCCGCAAATGCCGCATCGTGCGACCTCTAGCAAAACCTCACCGGGCTGGATGTCGGGAACAGGGCGCAAGTCCAGTTCAAATCTGCGCGGCTCAACCAAAACAGCGGCTCGCATCTTTTGTGTCATGTCGCTCCCCCAGCTTGGCGATCAAAACGAAAAAACGCAGGCCCGACATTGTCAGGCCTGCGCACTTCAGTGTGTTGGCTTACCAGGTGGGACGCTCGAACTCGTCCACGTTCTCGGGCGTGATTTTGGCACGTTCGATTTCCTGAAGCTCCGGCACTTCGATACCGTTCGCAACCCGAACTGCGGTCTGGATGGCAAGGATTGCATCATCGATTGGCGACTGTTTCCCCGAGCCGGAGATCCAGCCCTCGCGCATCGCGTCCCAGCCTTCACCAAACTGGTTGCAGCTGACGACTTTGACATCGCCGGGTTCCATGCCCGCGCCCTGCAGGGCGCTGACGACGCCAAGTGCCATGCCGTCATCGAACGCGTAAACACCATCGATCTGGTCACCGAACTGGGTCAGGAACGTTTCAGTAACCGTTTGCGCTTTTTCACGGTTCCACTCGGCGGTCTGGCTGGCGAGGACTTCGATGTCGGGGTAGTTGTCCGCAAGCTCATCAAGGAAGCAGTTGCCGCGCAAGATGGACACAGCATAGCCCGGTGTCCCCTCGACCACGACGATGTTACCTTCGCCGCCCATGGCATCGCCCAGCATCTCAGCAGCCTGCGCGGCCAGCGCGCAATCATCTGGTCCGGTATGCCCTTCGATATAGCGGCGGCCAGCCTCACCAAGGGGCGAGTTCGACGTAATTACGGGAATGCCTGCACGCGACGCGTTGCGGATCGCGGGGATCAAAGCATTCTGGGACGTCGGCCAAACGACCATGGCATCCATGTTCTGCGAAGCCATGTCCTGAATCTGGTCGAACTGCGTTGCCGGGTCGCCCTGCGGGTCCATCACCGTCGCCTGAATGCCAAGCTCGGCGGCATAGGACTCGGCCGTTTCGGCATACATCGCCTGATAGGAATTCGAGCCGGGATAAAGAACTGTAATCCCGATGCGGGTTTCGGACAGCGGCTTTGTCAGCTCGCCGCCCAGCCATTCGGGTGCATCCTGCGCAGTTGCGACCCCTGCGGACAAGGTGACAGCGGCCACGATGGCCAATGCTATTGTGGATTTGGTCATGATTTCCTCCTCTGGACGCTGCCATTCCTCCAGTGTGCACTCCCCGTTGGCAGCGTTGCGGGGTGCTTGAGTCAAACTGTTTGGCAGAAAGAACGCGCGCTCAACGGTTGAAATGTCCAAATCTGATTTTCGGAGTCTTCGGCCTGCGGCCAATACCACGCCAGGGCCCGAGACGTAAAGCGACGCGGGCTGCGAAAAATCCATTTTGGACCAATCGGAAGTTTGTTGCCAAAGATGTGCTGCCTATCGTCGGGTCAGGGAGGACGAATTTCATGGGGCAGACGATGAACGGTGTGCTGCGAAAGCACGGGCTGGTGCTCGCGTTTCTCGTGTTTCTGGGTGCAGTCGCGCTGAATGCCGAGGCGTTTTTGACGCTGGGCAACATATTGGATGTGCTGCGTCAGGTGTCGATCACGGGCATGATGGCGCTGGGTGTGACCTTTGTTGTCCTGACCGGGCGGCTGGACCTGTCGGTCGGGTCACTGCTGACCCTCTTGACGGTGATCGTCGTGGACCAGCATAACACGGCGGGGCCGTTTGCAGCGATCATGATGACGCTTCTGGCCGGACTGGCCATTGGCGCTTTCAACGGGCTGCTTGTCGGCTTTGTCGGGCTCAACGCCCTGATCGTTACGCTCGCCATGTTGTCTTTCTTGCAAGGGCTTGTTTTGTTTTATTCCGGCGGCTCGAACGTCAATGTGCAGAACGCGCAAGAGACGTGGTTTGGCGTGTTCGGACGTGGTGATCTCATGGGGCTGCCGGTGCCGGTGATCCTCTTCCTTCTGGGTGCCATTGTTGCCGGGCTCGTTTTACAGTTCACGACATTCGGGCGGCGTATCTATGGCGTGGGCGGCAATGAAACCGCCAGCATCTTTTCGGGTGTCGATGCCCGCTGGACGGTGTTCTGGGCCTACGTCGTGTCCGGCCTGACCACGGGGGTTGCGGCCGTCATCATGGGCAGCCGCGTGATGGGCGCACAGAACACCATCGGGCAGGGCTACGAACTTACGGTTCTGGCTGGTGTGATCCTTGGTGGAACGTCGCTGCTTGGTGGCTCGGGGAGCATTTGGCGCACTGTGATCGGCATTTCGATGCTGGGATTTATCCAGAACGGACTGCTTCTGCTCGGGTTTGCCTATTACGTCCAATGGCTCGTGACCTGGGCTGTCATCATTGTTGCGGTCTGGATTGATCTGGCTGCGAAGCGCGGGAGGATCATTGCATGAGTGACGCAACCCAACACAGGGGCACAAACCTGACGCAAAACGTGGTGTCCTGGCTTTTGCGCAATCACATCTGGGTCTTCCTGGCTCTGACATCCCTCGTCTTTTCGCTGACCAGCCCGTATTTTCTGACGATCAATAATATCGGCAACATCCTGACCCAAGGCGCCTTCATCGGTATTCTTGCGATTGGCATGACCTTGGTGATGATCGACGGAGAGATTGATCTGTCTGTCGGTGCTATCCTTGCCCTTGCCTCGGCATTGGCGATCGGATTGCAGGATCATATGGGCGTCTGGCCCGCTGTCGCCCTTGGCGTGATGTCTGGCGCGGCCTTGGGATTTCTGAACGGCACGCTTGTCGCGCTATCGGGGATGCATTCGTTTATCGTAACGCTGGGCGGGCTGATCGGCATTCGCGGGTTGGTCTTTGTCTATAGCGGCGAAAACGCACTGATGGTTCCGGATTTCAGCTATACCGAAATTCCGGAGGTCTACCTCGGCCCTATCTCGCTTACCGCAATCATCTTTTTTGCATTGGCGCTGTTTTTCCAGTGGGTCCTGTCGAGCACCCGACACGGGCGTGAAACCTACGCGGTTGGTGACAACATCGAGGCAGCGCATGACGCGGGCATCAACGTAAAGCGCCACAAGATTATCAACTTCACCATTTGTGGCACCTTGGCGGCTGTCTGTGGCATCCTGTTGTCCATGCGTTTGGGCACTGCAGAACCCAACGCAGGCAAAATCTGGGAGCTCTGGACAATCATCGCTGTCGTGCTGGGCGGGACACGGCTGCAGGGCGGTTTCGGCAGCATGTGGATGACGATTGGCGGCGTGTTGACGCTGGCGGTTTTGCGCAACGGACTGCGTCTGTTGAACACACCCAACTACGTGGAGCTGATGGTGATGGGCGGCGTGCTCGTCTTGGCACTGGTGCTGGACAAACTGCTAAATCATAGAGGAGCAACCTGATGGAAAATGCGATCCTCAAAGTTGAAGGAATAACCAAGACCTTTCCCGGCGTTAAGGCGCTGGATGCGGTGAGCTTTGATATCCGTCCCGGTGAGGTTCACGCGCTTGTCGGCGAAAACGGCGCTGGAAAATCGACGCTCATGAAGGTGCTGGCGGGCCTGCACAAACCCGACAGCGGAGAGATCATTTATCAAGGCGCGCCGACCCAGGTGGCAGGCCCGTTGGATGCACGACAAAAGGGGATCTTGCTGATCCATCAGGAATTGTCGCTCTCGCCGGAATTGTCCGTGGCCGAGAACATCTATCTGGGCGCGTGGCCGACCAATCGGTTCGGCGTTCTGAAAAAGCGGGAACTCAGACGCAACGCCTCTGCCGCGCTCGAGGCATTGGGCTGCGGATTTGGCGCGGATACCCGCGTCGGCACACTCTCGGTGGCGATGCAGCAAATGGTCGAAATCGCTCGCGCCGAAGCTTTCCGCGCCAACGTGGTCATCTTTGATGAACCGACAGCATCCCTGACCGACACCGAAAAGGACCAGCTTTTCCAGACCATTCGCGGGTTGAAGGCGCGCGGCGTGGGCATTGTCTATATCTCGCACAAGATGGACGAAATTTTTGACATCACCGACCGCATCACCGTGCTGCGAGACGGGCAGGTGCAAGGCACGCTCAAAACGAATGACACAGACCTGAACGTGGTGACACGAATGATGATCGGGCGGACGCTGGACACCTATTTCGTCAAGGCCAAAGCGGATTTTGGCGAAGACGTGTTGCGCGTCGAAGACCTCAGCAAAGAGGGCCTCTTTCAGGATGTCTCCTTTTCAGTCCGCGAGGGCGAAGTGCTGGGGCTTTATGGGCTGGTCGGGGCGGGCCGGTCCGAGGTGGTCGAAACCGTCTTTGGCGTGCGCAAGGCAGACAGCGGCCAACTCTTCTGGAAAGGCAGCCACATCAATCTGCCAACCCCGCGACAATCCATCGACATGGGCATGGCGCTGGTCCCTGAAAGCCGCAAGGAACAGGGGCTTGTTCTGATGATGGGTGGGCGCGAAAACACCTCCCTTCCGCATCTGAGCCTTTTCTCTGAGCTTTCGGTGATGAACCGTGGCAAAGAAATGAGCACATTCGAGAAGTATCAATCGGCCCTGTCGATCAAGACCACTGGCCCAGATCAGGCCATGTCGCAGCTGTCGGGCGGAAATCAGCAGAAATTCGTGCTGGCAAAGTGGCTGTGTGCCGATCCCAAGCTGATCATTCTTGATGAACCCACACGCGGCATCGACGTAGGGTCAAAATCGGCCATCCACGAGTTGATCGCCGATCTGGCCGAACGGGGGCTTGCCGTGATCGTGATCTCGTCGGAAATGCCTGAAGTGCTGGGCGTCAGCCATCGCGTGCTGACAATGTCCGAAGGCGCGGTCGTGGCAGAATTCGAAGGCGATGCAATGACCGAGGAAAACCTGATTGACGCCGTGTCCCACCATCGCGGCGAGGCCGCGGCGTAAGCGACAAATCTGCAGGAGGTCAGCCGATGAGCAAACCGGAGATTGGGATCGGACTGGTCGGATCAGGCTTTATGGGACGGTGTCACGCTAATGCCTTCCGTTCCGTTTCAGGGCTGTTTGATGTGCCAGTTACGCCCCGCTTGGAGGTGCTTGCCGATGCAACCGATGAACTGGCGCAACACTCCGCATTGGCGCTGGGGTTTGCCAGAGGAACCGGTGACTGGCGATCTCTCGTTGCAGATGACGCGGTCGATATCGTCGCCATCACAGCGCCCAACGTGTTGCACGCACCGATTGCCCATGCCGCGATTGATGCGGGCAAGACGGTCTATTGCGAAAAGCCATTGTCGACGACAGCTGCGCTTGCGCTTGAGATGACCGAAGCCGCCGAAGCAGCGGGTATCGTCACGCTGGTTGGCTTCAATTTCCTGCGCAACCCGATGATCAAGCTTGCGCGCGAGATCATAACCAGCGGCGAAATCGGCGAGGTCACGGGCTTTCGCGGGCGACATGCAGAAAACTATATGGCCAACCCTGATGTGCCCCATTCCTTCCGAACCGATCCACAAGGCGGCGGTGCGCTGGCCGATATCGGCAGCCACATCATCTCGATGGCGCGTTACCTGCTTGGGCCGATGGCCGAGGTGCAGGCCGATTGCCGGACGATCCACGCCACCCGTCCCAAGACCCTTGGTGCATCCGAGCGCACGCCGGTCGCGGTGGATGACATGACACATGCCCTTGTGCGGTTCGCGAACGGAGTTAGCGGCAGCATCGAAGCGAATTGGGCCGCCACCGCGCGCACAATGGACCTGTCGTGGGAAATCACAGGCACGTCCGGTGCGCTGGCCTTTGGCCAGGAGGCTATGAACGAACTCCTTATCTGGTCGGACACCGGCGGACGCAGTGGCTACAAGCGGATCGAAGCCGGCCCAAGCCATCCACCCTATGGCGCATTTTGCCCCGCACCAGGCCACCATCTGGGGTTCAATGACCTAAAGGTCATCGAGGTGGCTGAGCTTTTGTCAGCACATGCAGGCGGCGTGTCCTGCGGCCCTGATTTTCGCGAAGCCTACGAGGTTCAAAGAACGGTCGAAGCAATGCAACACTCTCATGCCTCTCGCAGATGGGTGTCGATCTGAAGACTTTTCGGGGCTTTGATGAAGCCCTGAGGCCCAACGACGCTGTGGGGTAATGGACTGTCGAACCACGTGACCATCTCAAGGGCTGCTTTGGAAACTCACATCAAGTATATGTCTCAGTGTTTAAAGGCTGATAAGCACGCAATCCATAGATTCCGGACCTGATCCCTGCATTGGTTTGCACAAGAGACCGCTTCTCGCTTTGCTAAGCGGCAGAGTAATTATCGATAATGCCGCATTTTCTTCGCTGCGAGCGCGAGCAGCAAAAAAACTGAATTCACAGTTTGGGCTCTGTGCTGCCCTTCGCGGACACTCCTCGCATGACTTCTTTCTGAATTCTCGGGCCGTGCGGTGACGCCAAGGGTTTTCTCAAGAATCGCGTTGGAACGATGCGCTTTTCCCTTCGCTTTGATCGCGCGCAAAGCGGGTGTGGCCGCGCCCGCATATACTGGCGCGCAAAGGAGCACTCACATGAAAATCCTCATCGCCTATGCAACCACCGATGGCCAAACCCGCAAGATTGCCCGCTATTGTGCCGACTACCTTGTTGATCACGGCCATACAGTTGAACTGATCACCGCAAGGGATGCCGCGCCACTTGACCTGACCCGCTTTGACCGTGCGGTGCTGGCCGGGTCGATCCATGCGGGCGGGTTTCAGAAAGACCTGCATGACCTGGCCGAAGCCCATGCGGCGGAACTGTCGCAGAAGGATGCGATATTCCTTGCGGTGTCCCTGACAGCCGCGGGCACGGACGCTGACGACTGGAAAGGCCTGCGCAAGTGCATCGCCCGTTTTGAAGATGAAACCGAATGGGTGCCGGCGCGTGTTGTCCATGTTGCCGGAGCCTTCCGGTTCAGCGAATATGATTTCTTTCGGGCCTGGGCCATGCGCCGGATCGCTGCCGAACGCGATGAAACCGTCGATACGCACGCCGACAAGGAATACACCGATTGGGATGCGCTGGCCGCAGAAATGGACCGGCTCGTTGCCTGATGCCCCCTTGCGGCTGTCCGCGCTGCAGGTCATGTTTGCGCAAACACTTCGGGGGTCGCAATGAAACGTTCACGCATCAACGCCATCATGGCCGAAGCCGACGAGATGATCCGCTCTTACGGGTTTGTCCTGCCGCCTTGGGCCTATTGGACGCCTGATGAATTCAAGGCACGCAAAGACCAAGCGCACGCCGTGATCACTGCGCGTAACGGTTGGGACATCACCGATTACGGGGCAGGGCGCTATGACGATATGGGGCTGTTCCTGTTCACCCTGCGCAACGGCCGTCTGGCCGATCTGCAGCGGGGCGGCGGCATGTGTTATGCGGAAAAGCTGTTGATTTCCAAGCAGGATCAGCTGTCACCGATGCATACCCATGTGATCAAGGCCGAGGATATCATCAACCGTGGCGGGGCCACTTTGGTTGTGGAACTCTATGGCTCGGACGCGCAAGGCAACTTTGACGAAACCGCCGGTGGCACCGTCTGGTGCGACGGGTTGCGCCGTGATTTTGCACCGGGCGAAAAGCTGAAACTGGCTCCGGGTGAAAGCGTGACCCTGATGCCCGGTGACTGGCACGCCTTTTGGGGCGAGGGGGGCGATGTGCTGATCGGCGAGGTCAGCACCGTCAACGACGATGAAACCGACAACATCTTTCGCGAACCCATCGGCCGCTTTGCGCAGGTGGACGAGGATGACCCCCCCACCCACCTGCTGGTCAGTGATTACAAGAGCTGGCTGTCCTAGGCGCGGATCAGTTTTGCCTCGTGCTGTTTCAGGCAACGGCGCGCGGTCGGGCCATAGCCGTTCACATTGCTGCGCAGTTCGGGGAAGATCGCGAACAGTTCCTCGCGCGCTTCGTCCGATACGGCCGTCATGCCCATGTCGCCGGGGTGGAAGCTTTCGGTGGCGGCCCCTTCGGCATAGATCACCTCGTGGGCGTCAAACATCATGTGCACATAAGTCACTTCGCCGCCCGCGTCCTGCGTCACGTCCACACCATCAACCAGATGGGTCGCGGCCACCAGCACTTCGCTTTCGCCAAACAGCAGTTCTGCACGGTAGCCGTTGAACATCATCCGGTGCTGGGGTGACACCACGATCTCGCGCTCAAGGCCCGTCACCACGCCGGGGCGAATGCGCACGGGCGCAAAACGGTCCACCGCAGGCACGGTGCGGCTTTCGATCCAGCGGATCGGCTGCAAGCCATGATCGCGGGTGACGATCATATCGCCGACCTTCAGGGTTTCGATGGGCCGCGCGCCGTAGGGCGTGGCGATGCGGGTGCCCGGCGTAAAGCAGATGATGTTCTCGATCTCGGAAAAGTTCAGGATCGTGCCGTCATCCAGCGTGACCGAGCCCGAATACGTCTCGTTGCCGCTTGCGTTGATGCCGTTGCTGGTTTGCACCAGCGTCGAAAGATCGGCCAGCGAACCCAGTTGCAGCGTGTCACCGCCGCCCAGCGTTTCGGCGCTGTTGCCACCTGTGACCGTGATGGTGCCGTTGGACAATTCGCCAAGATCTTCAAGGACGAACAGATCGTTGCCGTCGTCGCCCCATGCGTCGTCACCTTCGGCAAAGGTAATTGCATCGTCGCCCGTGCCACCTGTCAGGGTATCGGCACCGGTGCCGCCTTGCATGTTGTCGTCGCCGGCATCGCCCTTGAGCGTGTCATCGCCAGCGCCGCCCAAAAGGGTGTCGCCGCCGCCGCCGCCGTCGATGTAATCATCGCCAACGCCGCCATAGGCCGTGTCAAAGCCGTCACCCAGAAGGAAGGTTTCGATCTCGTCAAAGTTGGCGGTGTCGGTGCCGTTTTCAAGCGTGCCCACCTCGTCGCCGGTCAGCGTGAGGGTCACGTTTTCGGTCAGTGCGGTGCCGTCAAGCACGTCCCCGCCGCCTTCGCCCGTTTCGCCACCAATGATGGTGTCATTGCCAAAGCCGTCCTCGATGATGAAATCATCGTTGCCTGATCCGCCCGTCATGGTGTCGGCCCCGTCACCACCGGCAATCACGTCATGGCCATCGCCAGCTGACACGCTGTCATCGCCGCTGCCGCCAGTGATCGTGTCGGCCCCTGCACCGGACTCCACGGTCATGCCGGCGCTATCGCCCGACAGGTCGATCGTGTCATCGCCGCCTGCGGTCTCGATCGCTTCGATTTCGCTGAATGTCGCGGTCGAAGTGCCATCGCTGATCGTGCCAGCTTCGTCGCCGGTCGCTGTGACGGTGACATCAACGCCCTGGGTGGACCAGATTTCGTCGCTGTCACTGCCGCCTTCGCCGCCTTCGATCACATCGCTGCCAAAGCCCGCTTCCAAGATGAAACGGTCCTGATCGTCGCCACCAAACAGCGTATCCGCCTGCGCGCCGCCGTTGATGATGTCATCGCCAGTGCCGCCATAAACGGTGTCTGCACCGCCTTGGCCGAACAGCAGGTCATTGCCGCCTTCGCCAAAAATGGTGTCATCGCCCAAACCCGCGGCCACGGTATCATTATCCGCGCCCGCATAGATTTCATCGTCGCCCAGGCCCGCATAGATATCATCGTCGCCCGCACCGGCTTCGATCAGGTCATCGTTAGGTTCGTCGCCCACAAGGATCGCGTCGGTGTCATCGACCTGATCACCATCAGGATCGCCGGTATAGCTGGCGTCGATTGTGTCATTGCCTGCGGTGCCACTGACCGTGCCGTCACGGTCGCTGACCACCACGTTTTCAATATTGGTAAAGGTCAGGCTGCCGCCGCCTTCAAAATAGACGATGCCGTTTTCGGGGTTCAGATCGTCATAGTCGATGTAATCGACACCCGAAACGATCAGCGTGTCATTGTCGGTGCCCGTTTCGGACCCGTCAATCACATCGCCCGCGCCGCCATAGATCACGTCCTGATCTGCGCCGCCGGTGATCGTGTCGGCACCAGCGCCACCGGTCAGGGTGTCGTCGCCCGCACCGCCTTCAATGGTGTCATCGTCTGCGCCTGCGTCTATGGTATCGTTGTCGCCGCCGCCGTAAAGGTCATCATTGCCGTCACCGCCCAGGATACTGTCGGCCCCTTCGTCACCAAAGACGGTGTCATTTCCTGCACCAGCATCAAGGGTATCGTCCCCCTGATTGGCGTTCAGGGTGTCGTTGCCGGCGCCGCCGGTAAAGCTGTCGCTTCCGTCCGAGCCGATCAACGTGTCATCGCCCGCGCCGCCGTCGACGGTGTTCCCGCCCGTGGCCGCCGTGCCGTTAAAAGTGTCGTCCTGATCGGTCAGCACGATCTGTTCGATCTCGCTAAAGGTGCCCGAACCACCATCGGTCGGGAAGCCGTAGTTGCCTGCCTCGTCGCCGGTCATGGTGACATTGACGCCATCTGGGCCAGAGCCATCGGTGAATGTCAGCGTATCGGTATCACCATCGCCGATGTCCTCGCCGCCTGCGACTGTGTCGCTGCCGCTGCCCGCGCCGATCGTGATCGCATCGTCACCCGTGCCTGCATAAACGGTATCATCGCCCGCACCTGCGTTGATGGTGTCGTCGTCTGCGCCGCCATGGATTTCGTCGTCACCGGCGCCAGCTGTGATGCTGTCATTGCCACCGTAACCATAGATCAGGTCATCATCACCGGTATCGCCCGCCAGAATGGCATCGCCCGCATCGACCATGTCGCCATCGGGATCGCCGGTGTAAGACCCGTCAATCGTGTCATTGCCCGCAGTGCCTTCGACCGTGCCGTCGGGCAGGGGAATACCCAGCGCGTTCAGATAGAACGGATCGTCCGCATCAACGGGGCTGATGCCGATCAGTGTGACGCTTTCGCCGTTGGGGAAGGTCAGCACCGCATTGCCGCTGCCATCATTTGTGACGGTCACGTCATTGGTGTGCACAGGATCAGTGCCATCAGTCAGGCCGGTCACGTCAAAGGTGTCGATTCCAGTGAAGGTGCCATCGCCATTGGGGGTGGGGGCGTCGATATTGGTGATCGTGTCGTTGCCAAACCCGTCCGTCAGCACCACGACATCGGCATCACCATCCGTGACACCGGGGCTGTCGTTGCCAAGGCTGATCGTGTCGTCGCCGCTGCCACCGGTAAAGGTGTCGGCACCGGCTTCACCGTCGATTTCCATGCCGCTGCTATCGGCGGACATGTCGATGTTGTCGTCGTAATCGGTGCCGATGACTTCCTCGATCTGGGAAAAAGAACCGGACCCTGCAGTGCCGTTATAGGCATATGTGCCGGCCTCGTCACCGGTGCCGGTGATCGTCACGCCTTGGGTGCTGGTATAATTGGAGAAATCAACCGTGTCGGTATCGCCGTCGCCAACATCTTCGCCACCGACGATCGTATCGCTCTCGTGGTCGTCAGTGATCCAGAACTGGTCTGATCCGGTGCCGCCATCCAGCGTATCGTTGCCAACACCACCTGTCAGCGTGTCGTTCCCCGTGCCGCCATACAGCTCGTCGTCATCTGCGCCGCCATTCAGGAAGTCGTCGCCTGCATCGCCGTAGAACGTGTCGTTGCCTGCTTCGGTCGCCCAGTCGCCAATGGAGTCGTTATCCGCACCGCCATAGACAGTATCGTCGCCGGCGCCACCATAGATCGTGTCGTCGCCGTTAAAGCCTTCAATCAGGTCATCGTCGCCCGACATTCCAGGCAAAATGGCATCATTTGCGTCAACCAGATCGCCGTCCGGATCGCCCAGATAGCTGCCGTCGATTGTATCGTTTCCGGCGGTGCCTTGCACTGTGCCATCCGCTGTCGGGGCGGCAATGGTTTGGATGGTGACATAGCCGACGTCAGTGACGCCGTTGGAATCGACGACCGAATAGGTCAGGGCATTTGTGCCGACGTCCCCATCCGATGTAACGGTGATCGTGCCGTCGGCATTCAGCGTGATTTGTTCGCCAGTGTTCAGCGTGATCGTCTGACCAATCGAAATCGCCTGACCGTTGATTTCAGTGACAGTCAAGCCGCCACCTGACTGGTCAATATCATTCAACAGCAGATCAACGACCTTGCTGCTGTTTGTCGACAGGGTCACGTCATCCTGCATCGCCAAGGCAACGGTCTGCACACTGTCGCCAGCAATCATGACGTTCGTGTCATAGATGTCGTCGCCACCATCGGCGAGGCCGATCTTGATGGTGTTGTTGACGCCGGAATTGACGGGGGCCGTCATCGTCATTGTGATGGTAAAGCCGTCCATCTCGGTATTGTAGGGGTCGGTTCCGGCTGGGTTATCGACGTAAAGGTTCGAGTTCACGGTATCGTTCACAGTGTCGATCGACGCGGTGACCCCCGAGGGTGTCAGGGGCACAAACGTGCCGTTCACCCAAACGCCCAGAACGTCATTCACACCGCCGTTGACATATTCAAGATATTCCTCGGACGAGAACGTGAACTGCATCGTCAGGAAATCGCCGGTGGGGACGAAAATGGCCTCGAAAACAACGGCATCTTCGGTGGCAAATCCACCCAGTGCGGTCAGGTCTGCATCACCCGCGCCACCGTGGCCCGTGCCGGTGTTGGCGGCGGTGTTTGTATCGGTTGTGCCGCTGGAATTGGTATAATCCGCGACGTTCCCTGTAGAAAAGATCACGCCGCCGTCGCTGGGGGCCGTGCCGGGGGTTGTTGCGTCCGCGCCCGAATAGATGCCCGACTGCACGGCATTGCCAGTCAATGTCGCCGAAACAACCGTGACACCGTCGCCGAAAATCGTATCGGCAATCAGGCTCGCGTCAGAGGTCTGTGTGACGTTCAGTTCAGTTGCGATTGGCATGGATCAAACCTCGTTCGTTGGGGCGTAATGCCCCGAAATTGTTAAAACGGAACACAGAAGCCCCTTCGCAGGCTGCGTGCTTGTGAAATTGGTCATTCTGTCGTTCCTCAACGTTGATGCACCGACGCCCCACACCATCGCGATGACGTGGCGAGTTCGTGCCATTCTTGCGTTAGGGATATTCTGGGAATTCGGCACAAGTTTGGTGAGAAGGGCAGAAAAGCCCAGCAAACAAGGCTATTGCGGGGCGCGGTGCCTTGATTTCGCCCTCTGCCGCAGGGGAATGCCGGATTGCTGCCACATTGGCGCGGCGTTCAATTTATGCGTGTGCACAGTTCGCCCTGAACGCGTTTTCACACGAAAGCGGCGCCGCTGTTCGCAGCGCCGATGGTTGGTTTTTGTGGTCTGCGCCGTGGTTAGGCAATTAGATTGAACGACTTTGACAGTGGCAATTCCCGCGCCCGCGTGCCCGTCAGATCAAACAGCGCGTTGGCCAGTGCGGGCATTGCGGGCGGTGTGCCCGGCTCGCCCACACCGCCCAAATGCGGGTTGGTTTCCAGCACACGCACATCGACGGCGGGCGCATTGTGCATCCGCAGCGGATCGTAGTCGGGATAGTTCCACTGCTGCACTTCGCCATCCGCAAAGCTGATTTCCTCGCCTGCGGCCGCCGACAGCCCCATGATCGCCCCGCCCATCATCTGCGCCTTGATGATATCGGGGTCCAGTGCCGTGCCCACATCACAGGCGATCCAGACCTTGTTGATGCGGATTTCGCCATCCGTATCAACGACTTCGACAACCTGCGCCACGGGTGTGCCGAATGAATAGGTAAACCCGACACCGCGCCCCACGTTACCGGCTGTCTGCCCTGTCCATGCGCACATTTCGGCGACCGCCGTGATGCACCCGGCGGATGGTGCATCTTCGCGCGCGATCAGTTGCAGGCGGAACTCCAGCGGATCACGCCCCGCCGCATGGGCCATTTCATCAATGAAACTGTCGAAAAAGAACCCGTTGTAGGAATTGCCCACGGACCGCCAGAACCCGATTGGCACCGACAGATCGGCGATATGGCCTGAAATACGAAAGTTCGGGATGCCGTAAGGCTGATCAAACGACCCTTCCACATGACCCTTGTCCGCACCGGGTGGGGCAAATCCTGCGATGCGCATTGCCGACTGCCGCGTGGTCGAAGGCGCGGCGATCTTGCCCTCAAGCAGCAGCGCTTCGCCGTCTTTCACCACACCGCGAAAGCGCGCCATGGCGGCGGGGCGGTAAAAGTCGTGGCGCATGTCCTCTTCGCGGGTCCAGGTGACCTTGACGGGGGTGTCCGGCAGTGCCTTGGCGATCTGCGCGGCATAAACCGCAAAATCCGCCTCGCCGCGCCGCCCGAAACCGCCGCCCATAAAGGGCGTGTGCACGGTGACTTGTTCCTGATCCAGTTCGCAAACTTCGGCGCATTTCTGTTGCACGATGATGGGGGCCTGATTGCCCGCCCAGATCGTCAGGGCGTCACCCGTGAAATGGGCGGTGGCGTTCATCGGTTCCATCGTCGCATGGGCCAGCCAGGGCACATGATACCGGGCGGTGATTTCCGTGCCATCAACGGGGGTGTCCACATCGCCAACGTCACGCAGGGTTGAATCCGGTTTCAGGTCGAAGGATGCGGCGATCACATCCATCAGCGCAGCGCTGTCGGCGGGATAGGGGGCGTCCTCCCATTCAACCTCGACCGCGTCAGCGGCCTGAAAGGCCAGCCACGTGTTGCGCGCGACCACGGCGATCCCGCGGCCAAGGTCGATCACGTCGATCACCCCCTCCATGGCGCGCGCGGCAACGGCGTCAAAGCTGGTCATGCCCGCCCCAAGGCGCGGGTTCATGCGCAGCGTGGCGAACACCATGCCATCGGCCACCGTATCAATGCCAAAGGTGGCTGTGCCTGTTACCTTGCCAACCATATCCACACGCGGCATGGATTTGCCCACGTATTTCCATTCCGACGCGGGGCGCAGGGCAACCTCGGGGGCATCCAGCGCGGCGGCATCTTCGGCGACCGCGTGGTAGGCCAGTGTTGTGCCATCGGGCGCGATGATCTGGCCGTTTTGTGTGCGCAGATCACCAGCGTCCAGCCCCAGCCGGTTCGCGGCCGCCTGTTTCAACGCCTCGCGCGCGGACGCCCCTGCATGGCGCTGCTTTTCAAAGGCGTCCTTCATCGCTGTCGACCCGCCGGTGACTTGCAGGCCCATGATCTTGGCCATGACGGCCAGATTGTCGGCCACGCCGTGCTGGAAATCCGTCAGGTCGTATTCGGGATAGGGCAGGGCCGCACCCAGCAGCGCGCCGTTGTAATAGGCCTGCGCGGGCGGGCCATGCAGCACGGTGATATCATCCCATGCGACATCCAGTTCTTCGGCGACCAAGGCGGCCAAAGTGGTGTGCACCCCCTGGCCCATTTCGGCGCGCGGCGCGATGATCGTCACACCGTCCTGATTGATCAGGATGAAGGGGTTGAGCGTTGCCTCGCCTTCGGCCGGTTGCAGCGGGTTGGGCGGTGTTTTGCGCGCAAGATAGACGCCAAAGGCCACCCCGCCCGCGATCGCGACCGAGCCGACC
Organism: Octadecabacter sp. R77987; assembly: GCF_042466115.1. Taxonomy (NCBI): domain Bacteria; kingdom Pseudomonadati; phylum Pseudomonadota; class Alphaproteobacteria; order Rhodobacterales; family Roseobacteraceae; genus Octadecabacter; species Octadecabacter sp. R77987. Next base: position 3,208,181 of record NZ_JAXHBQ010000001.1, read on the forward strand.
AGAAACGTGCGCCGTGCGATTGTTCTGACACGTCCCATCCTAGGCCTCCTGCATTTTGGTGGCGGCATCGTGGATCGCGGCGCGGATACGCGGGTAGGTGCCACAGCGGCACAGGTTGCCCTGCATGACCGCATCAATATCATCGTCGGTGGGGGTTGGCGTTTCAGCCAACAGCGCCGCCGCCTGCATGATCTGCCCCGACTGGCAGTACCCGCATTGCGCCACCTGATGATCAACCCATGCCTGTTGCAGGATCGACAGGTTGTCGGGCTGGCCAAGGTTTTCGATGGTTGTCACATCGCCCCAGACATCGGCCAAGGCGACCTGACAACTGCGCACCGCCGCGCCATCAATATGCACGGTGCAGGCCCCACAGGCCGCCACGCCACAGCCGAATTTCGTGCCCGTCAGGCCCAATTCATCACGCAGCACCCACAGCAGGGGCACGTCTTGGGGCAGGTCAATGTCGTGAGATTGGCCGTTGATCGTGAGGGTCGTGGTCATGGCATCCTCCGTCGCGCTTCTGACACAAATAACATAAAGTGTCAGATCGTCAAGTTGACAAAATCGCAGCAAACTGTCAGAGCCAAACCATGAATACCCAGACCCCCGCAGAAGAACTTCGCCACAAGGCCGTGCTGGGTGCGGCGTATCAGGCCTTTATTTCATACGGGTTTCGCAAGACCTCGATGGATGAAATCGCGCAGCGGGCGGGCCTGTCACGCCCGGCCCTTTATCAGTATTTCCGCAACAAGGACGATATCGCGCGCCAGCTACTGCAGGCCTATTACGACACTGCGGCGCAGGCCGTCAGTGCCGCGCTGGCGGACGACGGGCCTTGCGCGCAAGTGCTTGAACGGGCGCTGCACGCCCAGGGTGGCGGTGTGATCGAACCTGTCTTTACCTCGGCCCACGGGCGCGAATTGCTGGATGCCAGCACGCAGCTTGGGGCCGACATCAAACAGACGGGCGAGGCGCGGCTGGCCGCGATCTATGCCGATTGGTTGAAAAAGGGCGATGCGCGGGGCCGGATCGGACTGCATGGCCAACCGCCCGACCAGATCGCCGCGACCCTTCTTGGTGCCGCCTATGGCATCAAGATGAGTGCCGACAGCTATGCCAGTTACACCGCCCGTCTTAGCCAGCTTGCGCGGATGATCGGGGCGGGGCTGGCCGCAGCGGCAACCCCCTAAAGATCGGTCCGCAGGTGCCAAAGTTCGGGGAACAGTTCCACCGCCAGCATCCGGCGCAGGTAATCCACACCACCCGTACCGCCCGTGCCGCGCTTGAAGCCGATCACCCGTTCCACAGTGGTGACATGGTTAAAGCGCCAGCGGCGGAAGTAATCCTCAAGATCGACCAGCTTTTCGGCCAGTTCATACAGTTCCCAGTGATCTTCGGGGGCTTGGTAAACGCGGGTCCACGCGGCCATGACATCGGCGTTGGCCGTATGGGGGCGATCGCGCGGGCGGGTCAGCACTGCATCGGGTAGCGGGATCGACTGGTGCATCAGGCGCAGCGCCACATCATAAAGGGACGGTTGCGCCAGTTCGTCGGTCAGCAGCGCCGTCAGATCATCGCGGTGCGCATGGGGTTTCAGCATCGCGCGGTTGCGGTTGCCAAGCATGAACTCAATCTGGCGATACTGCGCTGACTGGAATCCCGACGACTGCCCAAGGGCCGCGCGGAAGGCGGTGTAGTCGCTGGGCGTCATGGTGCGCAAGACGTCCCATGCGCTGTTCAACTGCTCCATGATCCGCGTCACCCGTGCAAGCATCTTGAACGCGGGGCGCAGGGTCCCTGCCAGCATCAGGTCGCGCGCTGCAGTCAGTTCGTGAATGGCCAGACGCATCCACAATTCGGACGTCTGGTGCTGCACGATAAACAGCATTTCGTCATGGGCATCCGACAGCGGGCGCTGGGCGGTCAGGATCGCGTCAAGACCCAGATAATCGGTGTAGGACATGCGCCCGTCAAACGACATCTGCGCACCGTGATCGGCGGGGTTTATGGTCATGGAATCGGCCTTTGGATTGGAAACGTGAAGGGGTGCAGTGGCTTAGCGGCCGCACTTCATGTTGCGCGCGCCACCTTCCATCCGGCGCCAGAGGGTGATCCAAGCAGGGCCGCCGGTTGTCATGTCACGGTCTGCCTTGCGTGATATTCCGGCGCATCCCACAGCCGGTTGCCCATCACATCGGCGATCACCGCCACGGCGGCGTCCACGTCTGCGGCGTCGATATAAAGCGGCGTGAAGCCGAACCGCATGATGTCGGGCGCGCGAAAGTCGCCGATCACGCCGCGCGCGATCAGGGCTTGCATGGCGGCGTAGCCATCGGCGAATTTGAACGACACTTGCGACCCGCGCTGGGCGGCCTCACGCGGGCTGGCCAGTGTCAGCATCGGGCAGGCGGCCTCGACCCCTGCGATGAACTGCTCACACAGGGCAATGGACTGCGCGCGCACATCGTCCATCGTGGTCATATCCCAGATATCGAGCGCGGTTTCCAAGGCTGCCAGTGCCAGAACCGGCGGTGTGCCGACCCGCATCCGTTCGATCCCCGCGCCGGGGCGATAGTCCAGATCGAATGCAAAGGGCGCATCATGGCCCAGCCAGCCCGACAGGGCAGGACGCACCTGATCGGCGTGGCGCGGGGCCACATAAATGAAGGCGGGCGCGCCGGGGCCGCCGTTCAGATATTTATAGGTGCAGCCCACAGCGAAATCCGCGCCAGCCCCCGCCAGATCAACCGGTGTGGCCCCCGCCGTATGCGCCAGATCCCAGACCGTGAGCGCGCCCACGCTATGCGCCTTGGCAGTCAGTGCCTTCATATCGTGCAGGCGGCCCGTGCGGTAATCGACCTCGGTAATCAGGGTCACAGCAACACTTTCGTCGATACTGTCCGCCACATCCTCGGGGGCGACGACGCGCAATTCATGGCCGCGGCCCAATGATTTGATCAGCCCTTCGGCCATATAAAGATCGGACGGAAAGTTGCCGCTGTCGGACAGGATCACGCGGCGGTCGAGGTTCAGTTCAAGGGCCGATGCCAGCGCCTGATAGACCTTGATCGACAGGGTATCGCCCATCACCACATGGCCCGCCTCGGCCCCGGTCAGCCGCGCGATCCGGTCGCCCACAGCGGTCGGTTGCGCCATCCATCCCGCCTTGTTCCAGCCAGTGATCAGCATCTCGCCCCATTCGTCCTTGATGACATGGGCCATTTTATTGGCGGCGGCGCGGGGCAGAGGGCCAAGGGAATTGCCGTCCAGATAAATGACCCCGTCGGGCAAGCGAAACATGGCCTTGGTCGCGGCGAAATCGGTTGGCATGGCGGGTCCTCTGCTAAGATCGCCGCAGCCTATCCCAGTCAGACAGCGGTGCAATGGTATTTGACCACGCATTCAGAACATGGAATGTGTTGTGCAGCAAACCGGAGGACACGTCATGAGATTTTGGACCGCACCCGTTGTAATGGCGCTGCTTGCCGCGCCCGCTTTCGCCAACGAGGAAATCGCCGACAAATACCCCCAGTCCGAGCTTTACGATAGCCCGGTCGAGGTGATCCCGCATGTGTTTTCCGCCATCGGCGCGACCGCCCCGCCGACCTATGAAAACGCGGGCCACAATAACAATCTGTCGTTTGTCGTGACGGGCGCGGGTGTTGTCGTGGTGAACGGCGGGGCATCAGCGCGCCTTGCTGCCGCCCTGCATGAAGAAATCAAACGCGTGACCGACCAGCCCGTTGTCCTTGTGATCAACGAAAACGGACAGGGCCATGCGGTTTTGGGCAATTCATACTGGGCCGATCAGGGTGTTGATATTCTGGCGCATGTGGATGCCATCCACGAGGTTGCGGAAAACGGCGATTTCATTCTGCAAGGCATGCAGGCCTATAACCGCGAACGCGCCGAAGGCACCCGTGTGGCCATTCCCAACCTGTCGTTCACGGATCGCTATGATGTGACCATCGGCGATGTAAGCTTTGAAATCCTGCACCTTGGGCCCGCGCATGGGCCGGGCGACACGCAGGTCTGGATCCCGCAGTGGGACATCATGATCGCGGGCGACATTGCCTTTCATGAACGCATGCCGCCGATCTTTGCCGACACCTGCACAAGCTGCTGGATCGACACCTGGGAAAATGCGCTTGAACCGCTTGCGCCCACCTATGTGATCCCCGGACACGGGCACCCGACGAACCTTGCGCAAGTGCGCCGCTACACGCGCGACTATCTGGTCGATCTGCGCGCCAAGATTGGCGAACACATCGACGCGGGTGGGGACCTGACCGATGCCTACTATGTGGATCAGTCCAATTGGGAGATGCTTGATACATTCGAGGAACTTGCCACCAAGAACGCAGGCCGTGTTTACGAAGAAATGGAATGGGAGTAGGGGGTGGGTTGAAACCCACCTTACAGGGCTTGCACGTAAGGTGGGTCTTGACCCACGCATCTGATTGGACAGGCTGATGAAATGGATTGATATGCCCCCCGTCTGGCTTTTGGCAGCAGCTGTGACGACTTGGTTCATCGGCCAAGCTGCGCCGTTGGGGCTGACCTTTGGCGGCGCCTGGGCCGATTTCGCGGGCGGTATCTGCATTGGCGGCGGGTTGATCCTCATGCTGCTGGCGATCACGGAAATGCGCAAGCGCCGCACGACGGTCATTCCGCACCGGGATGCGGATGCGCTTGTGACCTCGGGCATCTTCAAACGCTCGCGCAATCCGATCTATCTGGGGGATGCGCTGATCCTGCTGGGGTTGATCCTGCGCTGGGACGCGCCATTGGCCCTGCCACTGGTGCCGGTCTTTGTCTGGGTGATCGAACGGCGCTTTATCATCCCTGAAGAAAACCGCCTGCGCACCAAATTCCGGCAGGACTTTTACCGCTACACCGAAAAGACCCGCCGCTGGGTATGACGGTGGGCGGACCTGAACTGTTAGCGCTTAGGGTGTGGTTCGCGCCGCGATTGCCTTGTGAATCTCCCAACCAGCCGCTAACCAAACGTGACTGCTTTCACCAAGGGGGATGATCCGTGAAAATCGGTGCACCAAAGGAAACTTACGAGGGCGAGAACCGTGTGGCGATGACACCGGCCTCGGCCCTTGATCTGCAAAAACTCGGCTATGATTGTGTGATCGAAACGGGGGCAGGGGCCGCCGC
>NZ_JAXHBQ010000002.1:0-80880 GCF_042466115.1 Octadecabacter sp. R77987
ACATAGTTGCTATTTCTCTGCTCGAATGCGCTTATTTGCGCAACTTGACTCTAAAGGCAGTGATTCACCCTGTTAAGTCAAGGTTTTTATCCACAATTTGTGCTGCTGAACCGTCGCGCTACTAGAGAAGCGATTGGCCCTGTGGAGTTAACAGCTGTTAACAGCACCCACAGAGAGGGAATGCCAGACCGTCGGAACGGTCTGACAATTTGCTCAGGCTGCCTCTTTTGGACCCCAAGGGATCACCGCTTGAGTCGCAGCATCATCCTGGTTCGCGGCTTTGCCGAGATTGGCATTGAAGCCGAAGTCACGGATCGACAACGTGAAGTAGTCAGCGCCGGTGTCGCGATTCTGCTTCTTCCAGATCCCGCCGCATTCGACCAAGCGGCCACGTGGTGAGCGGCCGAGCACGCGGTGCGTTGGGGCCATGGGATTGTCGCTGGAGATCGGCTCAGCAGTGATGTCGATGTCGAAGGTCAGAGTGGAAATCGAACCTACGCCCTTGGCGGTCTCGATGTCTGCGTTTTCGAATTTGATGCAGTTGGTAGTCATTGCAGTGCTCCTTCATTTGATGTTGCAATGATGGTCAAAGGGCAGGGGCAATAGACCCGAAACACCGAAGGCGCAGCGGAGCGGAGAAGGGCAGGGGGCCTGAATTTTGAATCGCGAGGAATGGCCCGCAGGGGCAGGGGACAATTCTGGACACCGCCCTTTGGGTTCTGGGCTGACCCTGCGACCAGCATGTCATGCAACACCGAATGGAGGAGCGTCGGCGACCAACTGCTTTCGTCAAGACGAGCGCTCTAGCCCACACCGCCAAGGCTCGGGCGATCTTTGCCACTGGCCGACAAGAATACCTACCAGCGCTGTGTCTGTTGCGGTATTTAGCACCATGATCTGTATTTGGTGCAAATCCGACCACACGACGCTGTCGAAAGAGCATGCGATCCCAGAAGCGCTAGGATGCCCACCTCAGCTGATATTGGATGATGTAGCCTGTAAGACCTGCAACAACAGCTTTGGCAAAGTGGATCACGCCCTCGTCAAACAGTTTGAGATCATCAGTGTGATGCTGGGTGTCCGGCGGAAAGGGAAACGTCCTCCAACAATTGATAGCTGGAGTGCAATATCAAGCGAACACTGTGCGGACGGCCCACACATCTACATAAACAGAGGCCCAGGCGATATTGCTGCAAACGGCAAGAAACTGCGTCCGGCCAGACGGTCAAATGGCATAGAAGACGCCTGGATCAAACCTGAAGACAGCAAAATGGGGTTTTCTCAACAGTTTGGAAATGATCCGCTGTTTCTCCCGTCACTTTACAAGATCGGACTCAATCTCGTCGCATACAACTTCGGCGCTGAAACGGCGGCGTCGCCTCAGTACGACCATGTCAGAGCTTTTGTAAGATCGGAGAAAGGTGCCTCTTTTCTGAAAGTGGCCATGGACGCAGTCCCAACTCAAACTGCGACAAACCGAGTTTCTGGCCCAATCACGAAGAACGGACGCGCCTATCCGATGTTTCAGGTCACACTTCTTGGCGTCACCTTTCTTTTGGATATGGCTCCGGATCAACCATGCCTGCGAGATTTGAGAGGGGCGGCTACAATGATGGGCGAAAAGCTCTACGTTTTTCCTGCGCCAAAGGCTTGAAAGTAACGATCTGCATCAAACTCCATTGCACCGCCTTGGCTGTGCTCCCGCGCGGATAGCGCCGGTCCGGCGGCGGGGTAGGGGGCCTGTCCTTCTGCGCCGCCGTCGGACAATTTTGCAGACCTGCCGATCTAGGAGAGCTCAAACAAAAAAGACCCCACCGAAGCGGGGCCAGTTGGTCCTTCCCACGAAGGAACCGTCAGGTGCAGTCGGGCACCCATTTGTCGAGCTTGGCTTTTTGCTCTGAGGTCAAACCCATCAGCTTCTGAGTGATGGGATCATTCAACAGCTTCTCCATCTTCTCAGCTTTCTCGGCCTTTTTGAGCTTGGCGAAACTGGCAGCGCGGTCATCTCGCGCATTGCAACCGAGAAATTCACACATAAGATCAATGAGATAGGCTGCTGATGCGCGTGAGAAGAAGTTCTCTGCCGTGGGCGTCCAATGCTTGCGGATATCTGCGCCCGCTTCCTCTGCGATCACATTAAAGAACGCAGGGTCTCCAGCTTGATAGGGCAGGGTGCGGGTGATCGCTTCGGTGATCTGCGCGTTGCGGGCTTTCTTGCCATCCTCGCGGAAGGTCGCGAATGCTTCCGTGAGGTCCTCAACACGCGTTCCCTGCTGCCAGTACTCGCTGGCGTCGATCCCGTGCGCGAGGCGTGACTCAGGGGTGAAGCCATCTTCTACGCTTGGGATATTCCTCGGGCGGTCCAGCCGAATACCAAACACGCTTTCAAAACTCCCCGATGCCTCTGACAGCCCGAACCCCAACAGGTCCAGCACAAGTTCGGGTTTGGCCAGCAAGGCTGCTTGCACTGAGGCCAGTCGGATTGCTTGCATGTCCGCCACCAGCTTTTGCGAGTAGGGGGATTTGGGAGTGTCAGGCTTAGCAGACTGCGGCGCTTGCAGATTGCCTGCCTCAATGGCGGTTTTCTTGTCCTCGGGACGGACCAACCCTGCGGTCACCTCAACCTTGCCAGAGTTGTTCACGAAGATGATGCACCCCGCATGGGCTTTCTGACCCTCGGAGTAGTCGCCGTCGAGCATGGTTTGCAGTTCCGCGAGCCGCACTTCGCCGTCTTCGTCCAGCACCCCGCCATTGGCAAGGTCTGCCAGCTCGTCGTATTCCTTGGCCTCTTCCTCTGTTAGTTCGCCTTCGATGGGATAAAGACGCGCCAGCTTCATCTGATCCAGATCGTAGTAGTTGAGCCAAGCCTCGCTGCGGGCTTCTGCCCATGCCCAGCCGTGGGTCTCGGTCAGATCAGCACGGGCCTCGTCCAGCTTTTCGACAAAGAGCCGATCCAGAAGGGCAGGGGAGGCGAGGAAGGCTTCGTCCGAGAACAGATCGCGTGTGACCGCGCCACCCTCGGCCTCATAGGCCTCAAGCCCGACAAACTTGGCGCGGCGGTCACTGGTCTTGATGGCGTCGGGGTGTAGCGCATTCTTGATTGCGCTCTCGGACACCGCTTGGCCTCTCACTTGATCCAGAATGCCCAGGGTCAGAGCCTCGTCGTCGGACAGCGTGAAGGCTTTGGCCGTGCCAAGGCTGATTTCGCCTGCGGCTAGGGCGTCCAGAACTGGTTCGGGCAGGTTCGCGAGGGCCAGCCGTTGATAGACGCGGGCCTCGGTCACGGCAAAGGCGAGGGCGATCTCTGGCACGGAGGCCCCGCGCGTCTTCATGCGGCCAAAGGCGCGGATTTCATCTGCGGGGGTCATGTCTTCGCGGGCTGCATTCTCGGCGCTGGCCCAATCCTCGGCCTCGGCGGCGTTTGCTGCAAGTTTGACGGGAACTGTTGCGAAGGGATGATCCTCGGAGCGCTCGGCGATCATCTGGATGGCGCGCAGGCGACATCCGCCCGCGACAATGCCAACTTCGCCGTCTTCACCCATGAGGCCAGCGAGATTGTGAATGAGGCCGAAGCGCTCAATGCTGTCGGCAAGGCTTTCGATATGGGCGTCCGAGACGGTCTTGCGCGGGTTCAGATCGGAGATGTTGAGCGCTTCCAGCGGGATTTGCAGAATTACGGCACTGGCTGTGTCTGTCTGAATGATCTGTTGTTTGGTCATGGTTCATAGTCCTTTGATGTGCTGTCAGGGCCTCTCAGAGCGCCTGAGCGCGAGTTGAGGCCGTTTTGATGGGGTTGTGCTGTAGGGCAGGGGGCCGAAGCGCCTGAGCGCCTCGGCCAGCGGCGTTACCACCAGCAAGAATAGATCACGGTCGATCCAGCCTGCATCTCGGCCCGCGCCCACGCGCAGAATTCAAGATCGTAGTCGCGGTATTCGACTGCTTGCTCGTCTTGGAATTGATGGCCGTAAAAGAACCCGCCCTCACATTGGGGCAAAGCACTGCCTTTGATGGCTTGTTCCAGCGTGTCGATGTCGCCTTCTTCAAGCTTGAGTTCGCCGCAATTGAGGTCGGTGGCGGACAGCCCTGTGCGCTCGGTGTAGAGGGCTTCCATGAACGTTTGCAGTTTGGAGTGCTTGCGCCATGTGAACTTGGCGCTTTCGCCTTCGTCGCCGCTTTCGGGTGTTTTGAGATATGCGTATTGATCGAGGCCCATGTTTGAGGCTCCTTTCCTTCGTGGTTGGAGCGGTGCTTGGCTCGTTTTGCTGAACTCCTCGGTGAGGTCTCGCGTCTTGGCCTTGCTTTCCGCCATTGGGCGAAGGCCTCTCTGTCTCTGACGTTTGGAAGACCCCCGCGTCTTCCGAAGGACAGAGCAGGGAGGGCAAAGCCCGTCCTGCGGCCGGACGGCGACCCGACACAGGGGGCCGGAGCGATGAAACTGGGAGGGACCCGCGCCTCGCGTGGGAGGAACCGGGTTTCTGAGGGGAGGCTGGCGCGCCCGCGCGACACCAGAGCCCCTGTTCGGGACGCTGGCCGGATGGCAGGCGGATATCTCAGATTGGGAAAACTGCCAGCCGGGGTAGAGCGTAGCGGAGACCCGGCTGACTTCTGTGCAAAGCGATCGCGGGTTTGCCCGCGATCTCATCAGTCAAATGCACGAAGGATCGTCTCCCGCATGGGCGAAGACGCGAGCTTGCGCGGCTTCGGGCGCAGCCAAGAGCCTGGCCAGCGCAGGCGGGCAAAAGAATAGAAAACACAACTGGAAGAAATTTAGATTTGCAAAATCATTTTCTTCCATCTATGCTGTAAAATAAATCAATACAATAAATTACTGAGGTGGTTGCATGGCAGAGAATGATGGAGTTGAAAAGGATTTCGTCCATCTCGCACGGGTGGCACTGTCGGGGCGCACTCAAGACGTCCAAACTTACCTGCATCGAATTGCGAAGCGTAGGGGCCTGACTAAGGAGTTTTCCTCAGCTTTGATAGAGTTGTTGCGCAAAAATCCGACCCGCTCTTCGCCGTTACGCAAGGGCATGGAAAAGGCACTGCCAACGGACACGGATTCTCGCTTTCAGCTGTTGCGGGTAGAGGAGACACCGTTTCTGCAGATGGAACCAGTCTACACGGAGCAGGTTCAGAGCACGTTGTCCCGCCTCGTTGAAGAGCGCCAAAATCTAGGCACCTTGCTTGAAGCAGGTTTGGAGCCGACCCGAACTGTCTTGTTTACGGGTCCTCCCGGTGTGGGAAAGACCCTGGGTGCACGCTGGGTTGCGCGTGAGCTTGGACTTCCGCTCATGATCCTTGATTTGTCCGCCGTCATGAGCAGCTATCTTGGACGCACAGGTTCCAACCTGAGACATGTGCTGGACTACGCAAAATCCATCGATTGCGTCCTTCTAATTGATGAACTGGACGCGATTGCAAAACGTCGAGACGATTCAGGTGAGATCGGAGAGCTGAAGCGCCTTGTCACAGTTTTGCTTCAACAACTCGATGATTGGCCGTCGTCTGGCTTACTCATCGCTGCAACCAACCATTCCGATCTACTCGATCCAGCAGTCTGGCGGCGATTTGAACAGCCCGTTAATTTCGAATTGCCGCAGGAGGCCGGAGTACGAGCTTTTTTGGGAGCGCTGCTCGATGAGGTCGCACCGGACATGTCAGTCTGGGTCGACATCCTTTCGCTTTCTCTGGTTGGGCGGTCCTATAGCGATATTGAGCGAGAGGTTACGCTTGCACGACGATCGGCTGCCCTGAACGGGAAAGGGTTGGATCACTATCTCTCCCTGCTTGTGACAGCCCGCGAGCACTCCAAACAAGAACGCATCGAGATCGCGGTCCGGTTGGTCAAGAATGGCCTGGCCACTCAAAGAAAGGCCCATGAAATCACAGGCGTCGCGCGCGACACAATCCGCACACATCTGAAGAATGACGCGATTTTAGAGGTTTGAATTGGTAACAATGAGCAAGCAGAACTTTCTTTTGGGCAAAGGTGAACGCCTCACCGACAACATCGTTATCAGAAGTGGGGGTGCACCCAAAGAGCCTCCCTACACTTTCGACGAAGCACGAGGTCGGCTTTCGCCTATGATCTCGGAGACGTCAGCTCGTATCGATGAGCTACCACAAGCGGCCTGCCCAAGTGACGAGGCTGTGATTTCATTGACGCTCAATCCCGAATACATCGCAAAGTCCTACTTCCCGCATGATCTTTTGCGGGATGTTGGTATCGAAGTGATTGGTAGCCGCCCCAAGAAGACAACGCCTGAGAAACGGTCACGGGGCAGGGCGCCCGAAGAGGCTGTTACGACCGAGCTGTTTGCGAAGGGGAGCAGAGCCGCCATCAGGTCCTGGAGCCAGCAATTGCCGGATTGGCGCGCAGACAGAAGCAGCGCAAACGCGCTAATTTCCATCGAAGAGGTCTCTGCACCGGTTCCGCACGCCAAAATCAAAGGTTCACTTCCCGAGCAGGGGCGCATGGCAATGGAGACAGTGCTTCACGCAAACGCTCTGGAACCTGACATGCTTCGGGCTTTTTTCGCCTATCTTAAGAGCCAGGAGATCGAAGCCGAGGCAGGCCGCAGGTTCTTTGCCAAGGGCTTGTGCTTTCTCGAGCTTGATGCGCCTGCAGAACGCGCAGACGACATAGCGCTCTTTACGGGTATTCGCACCCTGCGACAAATGCCTAGCTTGAGGATTCTCCGACCAACCATTCGCTCAGCTGGCATCCCTACGACTGATTTGGAATTGCCTGCGGAAGGGCCTGTCTCAGAGGACGTCCGAGTGGCAGTATTTGATGGCGGCATACCAGAAAACCATCCATTGACCCAATGGGCGGTTCCCCATGAACTTCCCGGTATGCTTCCTGCCACTGAAGAAGACCTCTCGCATGGGGTCGGCGTGACATCGGCAGCTCTATTTGGCCATATCAATACCAAAGAGCCCCTGCCGCGCCCCTACGCAAACATCGACCACTTTCGCGTTCTGGACGAAACACCTGGGCAAGATCCGCATGAGCTCTATGAAATCCTTGAGCGGATCGAGAGTGTGTTGTCGAGCCAGGAATTCGATTTTATCAATCTGAGCCTGGGGCCCTGTCTTCCGATCGAGGACGATGATGTTCATGCTTGGACAGCCGTGCTGGACGACCGACTGTCACGGGTTTCCACATTGGCGATGATTGCCGTCGGTAACGACGGCGAAGGGGATTCCATCCTCGGCCTCGATCGTGTTCAAGTTCCGTCAGATTGCGTCAACGCACTAGCAATCGGCGCCTGCGACACACCGGGCAATGATTGGCAACGCGCACCATACAGTTCCAAAGGACCGGGACGCAGCCCAGGTCTCGTGAAACCGGATCTGGTCGACTTCGGTGGCGAATTCAGTCGGCCATTTGTTGTCGTCGCACCGGATGCGACACCCTCTCTCACAACGACTGGCGGTACGTCGTTTGCAGCGCCGAGCGTCCTACGATTAGGCACCGGAATTCGTGCCCATTTCGGCTCCAACTTGAACCACCTGGCGATCCGCACGCTCCTTGTTCACACAAGTGAAGAAGGCGACCAAGATCACAAGGAAATTGGCTGGGGTCGCGTTGCGCGCAACCTTGATGATATTATTCTGTGTAACGACGACACGGTCCGGGTTGTTTATCAAGGCGAGATTTCACCAGCCAAATACATTCGCGCTGCAATTCCAGTACCTGTTGAACAGATGAGTGGCATGGTCTCGATCAAGGCTACGATTTGCTACAAGACCCAAACCGATCCTCATCACCCTGGGAACTACACGAGGGCTGGGCTGGAAGTAACTTTTAGGCCGAACGACACCAAGTATTCCAGAGACGAGCAGGTACATCCAGATTCCGCCAGCTTCTTTGGCTCGTCTCTACCAGGCGCTACTGAGGATGAGCTGCGACGCGATGCCTGGAAGTGGGAAAACTGCCTTCATGCGGCCAAACGCAAACGCGGCAGCTCGCTGATCAATCCATGCTTTGACATTCACTACAATGCCCGACTCGAAGGGCGCAACTTCGCACCGCCCGAAAACCTGAGCTATGCGATGGTGGTTTCCGTACAGGCCAAGGGTGTAGCTGATCTATACGATCAGGTCGTGCGTCAATACGCGACACAAATCGAACCGTTACGCCCGGTCCTCGAAGTACCGATCCGTACTTGATGTGCCATGAAGAACACTGAAGGAACTCAGGTATCGATAACTATACCTGCCATCGCGTCGCTCGACGACGAGGACATGCCCAACATTGTACCTTTTTACGACGGCCGGTGGAGCAAACAGACAAAACAGCTACTAGCAGATTTCGATACGCAGTTGCTCGACCTGAACCAAGGCTGGGCGTCCACTTGGACCGAATGGTGCTGTCCCTGCTGCAAGAGGCATAAACGTCAAATCGTTAGGCTGACACCCTCAGGGGTACTGCTCTGCCACCTCGAGCGTCACCATGATCACTTGGATGACTTCGTGAAGCGACTGTTTGAGGAGATCAAAACGCAGTGCAATGATCCTAACCTCCGCGTTCAAATGAGCCGGGCTGAGGGCGCGCTCAGACCACTCGTAGAACGCTTTGAATGCGTTCTGATTTGTGCGGATTGCAATCTCGCTGACGGACGTGTGAAACGCGAGCTCAGGGATGAAATAGAACCACATTTCACATTCACGCCATCGGAAATCGCCGATTTCATCACTATTCAGGACAACCAGCAGCATGGGGTCGACTTCGAGCGGGCCCGCGCCATTTGGACTGATGCCGGGGAAGATTTTTCTGATCGGGTCGACTTTGCCACGCGGATGGCGAAGAGAATTGCAAACGGACGACACAAGCGAGAAGTCGCGCCAGGCCGTAAATTACATGGCCAACCGCAAACAAAGGATGTCTGCTTTCGGCTTCTGGAGATGCAGGTGCCTGATATCCACCGCCTGCACCTCGGCGAAGCCATTGAGGCGCGCTCTGTGGCGCGCGACGGTGTCGGCAGGACCCAGAAGCCCGGCAAGACGAAAAGTGGAAAGCCCCCAACGGACGCGGAATTTGCAACTCTGGATGCGGAACAGACCTCAACGAGTAAGCTCTGGCGGGGGGCTGGAAATGACTGGCAATGCGCATGCTGTGACCGCTCCAAACGCGAAATCCTTCGTCGGTCCAACCGCGGGAAATGGACCGCCAGGATTCACCAGTTCGAGGAGTTTGAGCTCGAGACTAACCCCGAACAACTTTGGCGTCGACGACTTGACGGTGCAGGCGATATTGTCATCTCGGCTCCGAAACGCTTGCTGGTTTGCCAGGATTGCCGAGAAATAGCCGCCAAACTGCGGCAGCGCCGAGCAGATCTGGACGCTCGAACATTAACGCTAGAAAATCTGCGCGAATTGGCAAATCCGGCCACGGCGAATGTTGCCCACGACGTCGACTTCGAGAGAGTCAAAGAGATGGTTGCTGAGAACGCATCGCTTTCGAATGCAATAAGTGAATTCGAAGAGCATAAGCGTCGGGCTATCGACATTCGGATCGAAGTTCTGAGATTGAAGATGACTGGGCGCTCCGAAATTGAAGCTCGGGACTTCATTGGTTTCGAGATAGCAAAGACGCGGGACTGGGAACTGGAAGAGGGGGATGAACACACGGATTGGCTGCTTGAGGAAGCGGCCCGTTTCGGCCCGAACTAGGAAATCAAAGGCAGTCAGATGAACAACCAAGAAAGCCAAACAAAACAAATACTGCGCCGGCATCGAGCACTCGCAATTCTAAGGTTTCTAGCCCGATCACCAGAGTATCGGTCTAATGAAAATGTAGTCATGGATTGGTTTCGTCACCTAGCATTGACCTGTACGCGCGCGGAGTTTCGTGAACTCGCATCCTTTCTCGAACGCGAGGGGCTGGTTCGCTCAGAAAACGGAGAGGGGATACAGGTTCTGACTTTGATGGGAAAAGGACTGGAATTTGCACAGGGTCGGGATTTCTCTGAAGATATCGAACGCCCGGGACCGGAATGCGCGTATTGAAGACTGCGTGTGTGCGGGCGACTGACGAATGTCTTCTACTGTTGCGATCTCAGAGATTGGCATGACCTCGAAACGAAAGCTACAGAAGAACTAATTACCGAAAGCGTCGCGGCAAGTATTTTTCACGGCAAAACCGGTTTACGTGAGAACACGTTGACGGATTTGGCTCCTCTAGTAAGGGCAACGTACAGGTGCTCCTTCGACATCGCGTTGCCTGGACGATCTGCATCGAGAATCAAGACGTGATCAGCCTCCAAACCCTTTAGCAGAAGAGTTGAACCGACTGCTTTCGGTGGAATGATCCGGCCCGTATGACGACGTTGTTCACGAAGACCGGCGATCGCCGCTGGCAGGCTGGCATCTGGCGTCGTCACTGCGGTTTGCAGTGCTTCTATCATTATGTTGAACGCGCTGTGTCGGTAGACCCGTCTGTCTCGATCTTGCACCATGGACTTGAGGAAACGAACCGCTTCGGAGTAACCACCACCTTGTGCCAACGAGATTGCCGCCATTTCCGGATTGGTTGGAGGTGTGCGGTTGCGATTTCTAAGGATCGTTTGGACGCGCGCATTGAGTTTGTCCCCATACACGTTCGTCATGACCTTTATTAGGAACCCTATACACGCATCCAGAAGCTCTTGACCCAATTTACCGTCCATCTGGTCTGCAAAGCCTACGACATCGCGGAAATCCACTGGTTCGACAACTCCGACCCCCTTTGCTCGACTGGCAAAATTGTGTCTGGAATCCGCTTGAATGGAGTCTCCGATTATCAGAAATTTCTCTTGCGGATTTTCTTTAGAAACCTTGTATTGAAGCGCAATCTGGGCCGCTGCGTTGGCGTTTTGGTCCGTGCCAAGCGGATGCCAAGCCACACGTGCAGGAAGCGTCCGAAGATCAATTTGATTTCCAGCCTCTAACACTCTTCGAACGTTTAGAAGCCAAGCGCCGAGGTCTTTGGCCCCAGCGTTGTTCCAACGCCAAGGTGTAACCAACCGCCCGAGTTCAGGAAAGGTTGGAACCACTTGCGTTGTCCAATCGGGAAGCGGGTCGCCACCAAACCCGAAGATCGCTTGCATCGGATCGCCGAACACAACTGTCGGAATTGCATTCGCGAGGCCGGAAGTGATCAGGTGTTGGCTTTCCGAGCAGTCTTGGTACTCATCCACCAAAACCTGCGAATATGTCGCGGCAATCTCTGGATTGATGTCTCCAGAAGCACAAAGCCCACCAACCGCATTTTGTATAGCCGTGTAGTTCGGAGCATTCTGCGGATCATGCTGGTATCCAGCGCGTTCCGGAAACATCGCTATTATAGTCAGTGCCCAACCCGCAATCGTATTGAGCCGGTAGTTGGATGCGGGTACGTCATCCCGCTTTAGTCTCTGCCTCAACGCCGCTACGCCTGCGGTGGTATGGGTAAGGACCAAAATTGGCTTACCATCAGCCTGAGCAATCGTTTTGGCGATCAATTCAGTTTTGCCGCATCCAGCGGGGGCAATGACATGCCCACGTTGAGCCTGAAGAATGTCGGGTACATCGACCATTGGAACCTATCCGTTTCAGACAGCGTTTTCTGGCTGGGCTGTTGATGACGTGTTTATCCACTGCCACAGCGAAGCCAGCGGTGATGTGAAAATCGCACCTGTGCCTTGCCACGTTGGAGCAATTACTTCTTTCAGCACCCGTTCAGCTGGCTCAATATCTTTGAACCATTTACCATCGCCAGCACATTGTCCTAACATAGGCCGCATCTCATCGGTGAAGTTGTCCCTGCATAGCTGGAGATTGTATTGGCCGTCGCTTACGCGACGGATTTTCCCGTCAATGGAGTCTTCAGAACGCCATTCGCATGCGACGGAAAGAAGGTCTGGTATCTGCGCTGCGGACACGGATGAGAAGATTGCTGCTTCCGTCGAGTACCCATCTTGCCAACGAAACACCGTGATCCCTTGAGCCGCCAAATCCGCATATACCGCTCCGTCGTGTGCTACGTCAGAATCCATGAACAAGGCAGCTCGATAGCCCATGCGCGCAAAAATTTTCGCACGATCCATCATGGAAGAACCGCCGCCATCAGCCCAGTAGCAGCCATTTGCAAGAATGCTCTTCAAGCCCTGACTTTGTCGCCATAAATCAAGCCCCCTGACTACACCGATCTCTGTTTTGCCCTCGCAAACAATGACATTTGGGGCGAGAAAGGCCTCGGCGCATGCTCTGAGAGTTTTTTGTGCGTCTTCAGACCCGCCAAGAGGAAAAACGAGGTTTGAAGTCGTTTTTGTTTCTGGTTGAACGACTTCACCGTTGTTGATTAGGGCGGGATTCGTGATCCGAGTTGCTCGAACAGCATGAAGCTGAACTGAAGAAAGCTCGCGAAGGACTACCGGCGAGTGCGTTGTCAAGAAGACTTGTTGAGAGTTGTCATTGGATTTTGCCCCAAGCGAGTTGAGCAATCTTATGATGCGGTATGGTTCGAGGCCAAACTCTGCTTCATCGATGATCGAGATACTCGATTGACCGGCAACCTTTTGAAGCCCCGCAACGAGGAGGCGCATGGAGCCAGAACCAAGGTTCTTGAGTGGCACCTGATCTTCATCATGAAGTGCAATTGCGCCGCCAGAAAACGTCACCCCTTTCACGTCCAATAGCGCGTTTACTTTTTCAATGGGGATACCCATGTTGTTAGCGATGGTTTTGGAGGTGGTTAGCACTTCATCCACACCATCACAGCCTTGTTCGGCAAAAGCTTGGCGCGCTTGTCTCGAAGCTGCCGCCAGTGCTGCCGATGCCTGTGTTTTGTCCGGCGACAGCTTTCCGAGAACGGACCGCGGGCCCAACGCCATATGGTGTGACGCTACTGTTCCAAGACGCGTAGGCGCAATGAGCTGCCGATGTTTCCATTGGAGATTCCGTTCGCGACCGTCGGCGGATGGGCCTTCAGAAAACAGCAACCATTGCGGTTCCAAATCGTCTCGTACGATCAACCGAACAGTCAGCACGGTTTCCAGTGCTGCAGACGTCTCGTTGTATATGGTTCCGGTTTGCGGGTTCCAGCCACGGAGAAAGTGACCATAGGCTTCAAGGTTTCGGAGGTCATCAGGCAAGGCACCCAATGTCACGTCAATGACAATAGGTTTGTCAATTTCACATCGATGGAAGTCGGCGTCTGTGAAGGCTATGCTTTGTCTAGTCCCAAGGGTGAGTTCTATGGCATCTAGAATTGTTGATTTTCCACCATCGCCAGGCCCGATCAAGCAGTTGATTCCTGGATTGGGACACCATTTTAACGAGTAAATACCCCGGAAATTGGATATCGAAACTTCTCGAATAACTGTCATGCTTTGCCTCAAATTTTTGAAATGGTAGCACGATGCTGGCATCCCTTAAAGTTGAGTTCGAGGTTTAAGTGATTGTTAACAGGTGAATACCACGGCAGAACAGCGAGGTGCATTCTATCTTATGCCGGAAACGCTCATATTTAACATAATAAACCCTCTGCGCCGTTTGCCATCCATTACTTAACATAACCTTGATTATCGGCCCCACAGATTGTAGCAGGGCACATTCCATTTTGGATTACATCACTGGATAAATTTCTGATGCAGATCAGGAGGATGTGATGAGACGACCCTACCGTAAATTGAGCCTGGATGAACGTAGAATCTTGGCGACGATGCTTCAGGCGAAAGCCACGAAGACAAAGATCGCTGAAACACTGGGCCGTGATCGCTCTACGATCCACCGTGAGATCAAGCGCAACTGGTGGCATGATGAGGACGTTCCACAGGCTGATGGCTATTGGCATGTGACAGCGCAGACGCTGGCGGATCGGCGTTACATGAAGCGCCGCAAGCTGGAACAGTACGAGGATCTGCGCGAGGAAGTGATCGCCAAGCTGAAGACTGGGTGGTCACCGGAGCAAATCGCAGGTCGGCTCAAGATCGAACCACGCGCACCACATCGGATCTGTCATGAGACGATCTATCAGTACGTCTACTCTGACAGCGGCCAGTCTCAGGAACTTGGTCGGTATCTTCCCGAACGTCAGAGAAAGCGCAAACCTCGTTACGCACGTAACTCCCGCGATCGCGTCTTTCCCATAGAAACAAGCATCCACAACCGCCCTGAAGAGATCAATGATCGCAGCCAGTTCGGAAACTGGGAGGGCGATTTGATGATCTTCGAACGGGCGCAGGGCAACGCCAATATCGCGACGCTGATCGAACGAAAGACCCGGTACACACTGCTGCTGCGCAACAACGACCGGAAGTCGCGACCGCTGATGAATAAGCTGATCAATGAGATGTCACCCCTGCCCGCTGATGCGCGGCGCAGCATCACGTTCGACCGTGGGTTTGAGTTCACATCCTGGCGGGAGTTGCACAAAGGCATGGGCACCAAATCATGGTTCTGCGACCCGCAGGCGCCGTGGCAAAAGGGGTCGGTCGAGAACATGAACAAACGGGTGCGAAGATACCTCCCGCGGGACACCGCTCTGCTGTCGCTCCCAAATCGATATATGAAGTCGATTTGCGACCGCCTGAACGCGACACCGCGCAAATGTCTGGGGTTTAGAACGCCAGCCGAAGCTTTCAGAGATGAACTGATGAAAATGGAGCGATGATGAGATACCCTGCTCTCGTAAACCGATGCAATCGGAATGGAACCCGC
Organism: Octadecabacter sp. R77987; assembly: GCF_042466115.1. NCBI lineage: Bacteria > Pseudomonadati > Pseudomonadota > Alphaproteobacteria > Rhodobacterales > Roseobacteraceae > Octadecabacter > Octadecabacter sp. R77987. Next base: position 14,689 of record NZ_JAXHBQ010000002.1, read on the forward strand.
ACAGGTGGACTCACAAATGAAGTGCGAATTCTGTATCAAAACAGAACCTTGCATGAAGTCGATCAATGGGACGCTGCTACCCTGTCCTGAACCTCGAAGACCGTCGTAAGCTGACCAAATGGCTTGAAGCGAAGATACCTATCAAAGAGATTGCGACAATCTGCAACGTGCGCCGTCGACGATCTACCGTGAGATCAGACGGAATTACTATTTTGACTCCAAACTTCCGCAGTTGAATAGTTATCACGCTGTGAACGCACAGGATCAATATGAGGAGCGTCGTGCGGTGCATCGCAAGTTGATCCGGCACCCTGAGATCATGGCAGCTGTCCGCGGCGGGTTTGATGCCGGTTGGTCGCCCGAACAGATCGCAGGACGCATGAAGCTGGAACGCCATCCGATACGTGTCAGTCACGAGACGATTTGCCGTTACGCTTATTCTAACGATGGCCATGCTGAGAAGTTTTATCGCCACCTGCCTGAGCACCGCAGGCGTCGCAGGCCACGTGGAACGCGCAAGCATCATGGGCGTAGATTCCTTGAGGAATTGGCCATAGCACATCGACCTGAGGTGATCGCGGATCGCGACCAGTTTGGCCATTGGGAGTGCGACTTGGTGATGTTTCGTGAGGAGTTTGGAAAGGCCAATGTCACCTCGTTGGTTGAACGTGTCAGCAGGTTTGCGGTTGTGCTAAAGAATCAGGATCGGCAGTCAAAGCCAGTGATGGAAGGTCTTATTGAAAGCCTGTCACCCCTGCCCGCAAATGCACCCCGGTCGATCACATTTGATCGGGGTACTGAGTTTACGGCATGGCAACATCTCAAAGCAGGGATTGGTGTCGATCCTTGGTTCTGTGATCCCCAGTCTCGTTGGCAAAAGGGTACGGTCGAAAATACCAACAACCGCCTCGGCCGCTTCCTGCCTCGTAAGGCCGATCCAACGGCGCTTACAATTCGATATTTGAAGTCGATTTGCGACCGCCTCAACGCAACACCGCGCAAGTGTCTCGGATATCAAACGCCTGCAGAAGTGTTTCGCGCAAAACTGATGGAGGGTGAGCCATGAACGAGGTAAACTGAACAAACAGAAATTGCGCTTCACCGTGAGTTCATCAATGTGCGCTTACCCAAGTCTACGCCTAATATATGTATTTTTTTCATAGTCTTATCCTCCCTATTCGCGACCATAGGGGTCGCTCTGGTTCAAGTATAGACCAATAGGAGGGGTATCCAATCCATCACCTTATGCGACGTTATTCAGTAATATATTTTATGTTGCAATAATATACTAACGGGGTTATCCTATGTACACCCTACTGGCTGGTACAATGCACATGCTTCGTTCATTTCAAAAATACACACTTTTGGTCGCTCTTGCACTGCTCAGTTCGTTCGTCAGCATCGCCAATCGTGTGCAGGCTCAAACTTACCAGATCGATTGCGCAATATTGCTTTGCCTGTCTGGCGGTTGGCCAGGGTCAGTCCCGTGCACCCGCGCTCGCGCCGAATTTATTCGCCGGATTACTCCGTGGCCTATCGAACCTCCACTGCGAATCTGGCGATGTCCAATGGGTACGTCGTCTCAATCAATCCCTCCGATGGATGATGCTGGACGCATCTACGACGTCTTATTCGCAACCCGCGATCGCCCGCGACCTAATCTTGCACCTGCCGCCGAACCTCTGCGTTTGGAACATACTGGTTTGAGTCTTACCGGTCCTAAGGGAGTCCCGCGTTTGGGCGGGTTCGCGCCCCAACTCGCCCAAGGTCGCGCCGAAATCAGTATTAGTGGCCCGGAGTTCAACTTTGTGCGCTCCATCCGCGTTTTTGATGTCCTAATTGATGATGACCGAGATGATGGTGGCTGTGATCGCTATGCTCGTGTCCGCGTGGGGAACTATGATCCCTACGGAAGTTTTGGGTGGCAAGGCTCCAACAGAGGCTCCATTCCGGCCGCGTTCGGACCTACACGCCACGGGTGCTTTCTCTATGCTCGAGCTGTCTTCGTAGAATGGCGTGACTACCGCGGGATTTATGGATCTGAGAGAATCAACTATTGAGCAAGATTTCTAGCCGTTAGAGCGCGTATTTTGATGTAACTAAGTGGAAATGCGCCACTTGGCGGTTTTGCCGTGGAGAAACCTTGATCTGACCCATACTTTAATGTGGCGGAAGTCCACTTAACTAGAACTCATGCAGAGTCACATAAACCTCCTCACCCGAGCCGCATAAGCATTAAATTCTGAGCCGTACTCTGTCTTTAGCCATGGCTCTTCGGCAAACGGAGCGGCCATCAAAACGAGGATGGCCGCTGCGCCGATGACGAGTGCCCAAGGAGCGGACGAAAGGATCATCCAACCGCCAACGATTGCGATATCCGCCACATACTGAGGATTGCGTGAGTAGCGATACATACCAGCGGTCCTCAGCGTGCCTTTCGCACCGCCTGTTTGCGGTATCCCGAAATGAGCGACTTCAGACCAGACGACATAATTGCCGACCACGATAAGTGGAATCCCAACCCCGAAACGCAACCAGACTGGAAATGCAAGATCGCCCCACCCCGAGACTCCAAGGACAATAAGGATGCCAAACAGCGAGAGTGTTGGCCCCCAGACCAGAACGGGCGTTATGGCTGTATAGCGTCGAGGGGGCCAAATGCGGCGCTCTGGAACGGCAATGGACCATAGGATTGAAACCAGCGTCGCGGCTGCAATTCCCAGACCAAGAAGAATTAGCGTCGTCTGCGTCATGCGTCGTTCTCTTTGTGTCCATAGAGCTGTGCGCCTTCATGTGCATGCCCTAGATCTTCCAGTTCGAGCGTACAGTGTTGGATGCCAAACTCATCGGACAAACGCGCCTTCACCGCAGATTTGACGTCTTCGCTGGTTGCCCCATCAGCAATCACCACATGGCAATCCAGTGCTGCCTGATTCTCCTGCATTTGCCAGAGATGAACGTGGTGAACGTCATGAACCCCCTCGACGTCCCTAATAGCGGCGACCACTGCCTCATTGTCGAGGTCCGGCGGACTTCCCAGCATCAGAATGCGTATGGGGTCGCCAATTTCCGTGACGGCGAGGTAGAGAATGTACAGGGCGATTCCAATCGTGATCGCAGGATCTACCCACCACATGTTATAAAGCAGGATAAGCGAGCCGCCGATGATCACAGCAACAGATGCTAAAGCATCTGACAAGTTATGCAGGAATAGGGCTCGGATATTCACACTGCCCTTTTGCATTGAGTATGTCAGCAGCGCTGTCAGCGTATCGACGACCAAGGCCACTGATCCCAAGATCACCACTGTCCAACCGGCGACTTCAGTTGGCTCGATCAGTCGCATTCCGCCTTCATAGATGAGATAGACACCGACGAGGATGAGGGTTGTGTAGTTGATCAACGCCGCGACGACTTCGATCCTGCCATAGCCAAAGGTCATTCTTTCATCAGCGGGACGTCTGGCAATCTTTCGGGCCGCGAATGCGATTACCAGAGAAGCCATATCAGAGAAGTTGTGCAACGCATCGGCAATGAGTGCGAGGCTGCCCGATAGGATGCCGCCCACTATCTGCGCAACTGTCAGAAGTGCGTTCGCCCAGATCGCGATGGAAACACGACGATCACCGGATGCGGGATCGATATGCACGTGGCCGTCATGAGGCATGGCGCGATCCTTCGTGGTGATGATTAGAAAGCGCCATGCCCGGAATGCGGGGAACCCGCCCTGTCCGAATGCGGCGGACGCGGGCATTCATCCAATGGCGGATGACATGGCGATACAAAAGACCCTTCACAAAACTGAACGACTGTCGATGGTTGGCATAAAAATTGTCTGGCGTGTCGAACGTGCCGAAGTCCTGCACGATGCCAGTTTTTTGAATGTAGGTATCGCCGCCGGTCCATTCGACAGGCGGGGCCATCAGACAATCCGTCCCTGCCCCGTAGCCGCAGAGGTTGGTTATATCCGAGAATGTAGATTGCAGAGCCGACAGGAACTCTGAATCCAGAATGAACCCTTCGAGGTTCGCCCAACCATTTTCCGTTTCCACCTCGACCCAGGAATGAATGATCTCATCAGGGGCGACGGGATATACGAGCTCAGGCACCACACCCCGCTGCAATTCCTTGTGGATCGTAAATCCATGGAGACGGCAGCGCACGCCGACCGCGCGCAAAAGCGCCATTAAAAGCGTGCCTTTGGTGTTACATTGGCCGAACCCGTCAGCCAATATCTCGGCGGCCGAAATGTTATCTGAACGGTTGTATCCGAAGGCGATTTCATTGCGCACAAAATCGTAGATTGCACCAATTCGGTCATGTATCGACAGGGCGTTCCAGCCTCTATCCTCAATCAGCCGTGCAATCGACGGATGGGCGAAGTTCAGGATTGGGGTTGTTGCCAGCAGCGGATCATCAGCACTCAATTATCGTCTCCTCAAATCGTATATGAACAGATATAATTCCTATAGTGACTAGAGCTTCAAGTCCTAACTTCAGGCATTGCGTGGCCCCATAAGAATGATCGCGGTTCCGAAGAGACAAACAGCCGTACCAACCGCATCCCATTTGTCTGGCCGTACCCCTTCTGCAAACCACATCCACAGAACCGACGCGGCAACATAGACCCCACCATAAGCTGCAAAGGCACGTCCGGCAGCGACTGTGTCGACCTGCGCAAGCAGCCACCCGAAAGCCATCAAAGCACCTATACCAGGAACGAGCCAAAGCGGCGGCGCACCGAGACGCCACCAGCTCCAGATTGCAAAACAGCCGGCGATTTCAGCCAGCGCGGCCAGCGGATATGCAATAAATGCAGGCATGGCTAGGCGCCGATCTCGTCATGATCCGTCAGACATTCCGAATGGTCACGCAAAACCTCGAGAACCTTGCAGTCCGCTGTGTTTCCGCCGCTACATTCCTGGATCATGCGTTTCAGTTCGGTGCGCAGCGCTTTCAGTCGGTCCATTCTCATCTCGACCTGTTTGAGTTGCCGACGCGCAATGGAATCGGCCTCATGGCATGAGCGGTCGGGATTGTCGCTGAGATCAAGAAGTTCGCGGATGGCTTCAAGTGTAAATCCCAACTGACGTGAGTGTCGAATAAAAGACAGGCGGTCGACCTCCGTGTCCCCATAGCGCCGCTGCCCCCCTTCGGTCCGGCCCGGCTCGGGCATTAGCCCGATCTGTTCATAGTACCGAATGGTCTGAACCTTCGTACCGGTCCTCTTTCCTAAGTTTCCAATTGTAAGCATGCAACCTCCATATCTATAGTGTTGGTAGCTATAGGTATTGGCACATTCAAGCCAGTGCTCCGTTCACGGGCGTGTGAACCTCGGCCACTACCCCAAGAAACAGCTTGAACCTCTAGCAGCTAGAACATTTAGAACGCCTTGAAACAGGGCGGAATCGGACTTAGCACGACTAATGAGATTATCTAAATTACAAAAAGGGCTTTGGGGATTCGCCGCGATAGCGATTGTGGGGTTTGTCTGGCTGCAGATTTCTAGCAGGGGCGAACAACAAACTGGTGATCCGGCGTTCCGTGCCGATTTCGAGCTGACCGATCATCAAGGGATGGTGCAGACAGATGAATATTTCACCGGGCGCTGGATGCTCATTTTCTTTGGCTTTGCAAACTGCCCGGATGTTTGCCCCACTACTCTGGCCGAGATTGCCGCTGTCATGGACGCGCTTGGTACTGATGCGACACAGGTCCAGCCGCTCTTTATCTCGATTGACCCAGAACGCGACACACAGCAAGCGCTGGCTGAGTTTATCCCACAATTCGACGCCAATATCATCGGACTGACCGGCACCGCCGATCAAATTGAGAGAACGTCCAAAACCTTTCGCATCTACTATGAAAAGATCGAGGAAGCCGCCTCGCCAAATGGCTATACCATAGGGCATTCCTCACAATTGTTCCTCTTTGATCCGCAGGGCGGATATGCTGGAGCTTGGACTTACGGCACGCCGACGGAAGAAATCGTCTCTGACCTAAGAGCGAGGATGTAGATTTGAGGTTCGCAATATCTAAAGAGACCGCTTTGATCGGGGCCTGGATTGTAGCCCTCACAAGTTCGTTGTCCGTGCTCTATATTGGCGAGGTGTTGGGGCAAGCACCTTGCAACCTATGTTGGTTCCAACGCGCTTTCATGTTTCCTTTGGCTGTCGTTCTGGGTCTTGGCCTATGGTGGCAGGATGATCGGGTCGGCCGCTATGGCATCGCACTCGCGCTCGGCGGTGCAGCGGTCGCGCTTTGGCACATGAGCCTTTACACCGGAATCCTGCCGGAACCCATCCAACCCTGCACAGCGACCGGCCCGTCCTGCACCGGCGACAATCAGCTGTTTTTCGGGATTCCTATCCCGCTCTTGGCGCTCTTCGCCTTTGGTTTAATAGCGTATTTATCATTTCTCTCCCTGAAGGAGCCCCGCACATGAAAAACAAATCAATCGTCTTATCTGTTTTGGCAGTATGTCTAGCGATCTTTGCGGTCGCTGTCTGGTACCAGTCCCGCCCTGCCCCGGTAGCACAGGTCGAGCAGGTCCAGCCTGAAATCGCTGAGGCACTGATGCGTTCCTACTCGCCCATCATGGGGCCAGAAGACGCGCCCGTCACAATCGTGGAGTTCTTCGATCCAGCCTGCGAAGCCTGTCGGGCATTCTATCCGGTCATCAAGGAGATCATGGCGGAGCACGACGGGCAGGTCCGGGTAGTTCTTCGCTACACCCCGTTTCATGGCGCGGCCTCGGAAGAAGCCATCAGGGTGATGGAAGCAGCACGCATGCAAGGCGTGTATATCCCGGTCAAAGAAGCGCTCCTTGAATTTCAGCAACGCTGGGCATCCCACGGCGAACCAGCGCCCGGTTTGATCCTTGGAATAGCCGAACAGGCCGGTCTCGACGTAGTAGCCGCACAAAATCAAATGAGAGCGCCGCAGACGGTTGCAATCCTTAATCAAGACCGCGCCGATGTCGAGACAATGGGCATACATGGCACACCGACATTCTTTGTGAATGGCATTCCACTTGACCCGTTCGGAGCCGATGAACTGCGTGCGTTGGTGGCCGCCGAAGTTGCAGCTGTGGGTCGTGACGAATGACTATGAAAAGGAACAAATTGGTGCAATCGCCCCTTTCCACTATCGCAATCGTATTCTGCCTATCGGTTGGTTTGCCGTCGACTTCTGTCGCCGGCTCTGAAGACATTATAGTCGAAGATGCCTGGGCCCGCGCGTCAATTGGCATTAACCGTCCCGGTGCGGCCTACATGACCATTAGAAACACTGGCACTGAACCGGTGACGCTCGTTGGTATTGAAACGACTCTCTCCATGATGCCGTCCATCCATGAAACCAAGACCGATGCGAATGGCGTGAGTTCCATGGCTCCGGCGGGAGAGATCACGATTCTACCCGGCGAAAGTGTGTCGCTGGAGCCGGGTGGGATGCATGCCATGCTCATGCGGCTGCAGACTAAGATGGTGGAAGGCGAAACCTTTCCGATTACATTGAACTTTGCCGACGGCGGAACGCTGGCCGTTGAAGTGCTCATTTTAGGCATTGCGGCGCGTGGACCAGAGGGCTGATGAATCGAAGAACCCTCATCACTTATGGTGCTATTGGAAGCGGGATGCTTGCGATGGCGCTGTTCATCGGCTGGTGGCAAGTGGATGGGCCCGGTGCTCCTGCGCCGGTAGCCCAGCGGCCCTTGCCGCTTGCCCGAATGGAATTTCAGATGGTCGACCAAGACGGGTCGAGCGTCGGTCCTGCAACGCTTCTCGGCCAACCGACTATGGCGTTCTTCGGTTTCACCTTTTGTCCAGACGTATGCCCAACCACACTTTCTGATATCTCCGGCTGGCTCGACGACCTAGGAGACGACGCCGCGGAAATGAATGTCGTGTTCATCACCGTGGATCCGGAACGCGACACCGTGGCGGTCATGTCCGATTATATCAGCTATTTTCATCCTTCGATACAGGGCTGGAGCGGCACACCAGATGAAACGAGACGCGCCACAGACGGCTTCCGCGCAAGATACGAAAAAGTTCCCACAGACGACGGTGACGATTACACAATGAACCACACGGCGAGCGTCTTTCTGTTCGATGCAGAGGGACAATTCGCCGGCACGATCGATTACCATGAACCAAGAGAATTCGCGGTGCCAAAAATCCGGCAGGCCTTTGAACAGAAAAGAGAAGATATGTCATGAAATTGGGTCTTGTAGCGGCATTCGCCATCGGAACGGGTTTTGCCCTCGCATTGGTGTTGGGCTTTCAAACGATTTGGAACAAACCTCCTGCCCCGCAAGCAATTGCGCGAGTGGCAGATTGGCAGCCGTCGCAGATGCAAATCCTTGGGTCCCTCGACAAATCACCGTCATCTGTATTTGTTGAGACAGTCGAGCTCGCACCTGTTTTGCGAGACTACGATCCACCGACTCCACCAGATCTCAATATAGCGTTGCCTCAAATCGCGCCCCCGACTTTGATTTGGTCCGGAGAGATTTCCGCTGGTGAGACGCTTGATGCGTTACTCTCGAAGGCCGGTCTTTCTGCCCGCGACCGAGCGGAAGTGGCTTTGGCATTGGAAGCGGAATATGACCTGCGCAGGCTAAAGCCCGGTTATCGCCTTGAGGTCGAAACATCCACCTTGGGTGCCCTTCAACGCGTGGTTTTGTCTGTCGAAGCGGGCGTTCAGATTGAGGCGGTGTTTTTGGATCGGATTACCACCCGAAGGATTACTCCAGAGCCTGAATTAATTGAGCATGCTGCAGATACGACCGTTCAGACTTCAATCTCGGCCACGCTGGCATCAGCAGGGATTCCGGCGCGATTTGCGGTGGACCTGGCAGAAATGCTGGGTGGTACAGTGGATTTTCGTCGCGATCTGAAGGGCGGTGAACGCCTGCAGCTCATGTGGCGCGAAACGATGGTTGGGGATGAAATGATAGCCCAGCCGAGCCTGTCTTTCGCTACACTGACAGTCGATGAGTCAATTTACGAAATTATCTGGCCAGAAGATGACTCTGGCAATGCCACCATAATGATCGATGGCGAATTGCTTAGAGTTTTCGCTCAACCAGTCAATGGAGCGCGGCTGAGTTCGGTTTACGGCAATCGCAGGCATCCCATTTATGGCGACATTCGCATGCATACTGGTGTAGACTTTGCAGCCCCGCGCGGAACACCGGTATATGCGACTGCGCCGGGCCGCATTTCCTATATCGGCCAACGGGGCGGCTACGGACTTGTTGTCGAAATTGCGCATGGTTCGGATACAATGACGCTCTATTCGCATCTGGACTCGGTTCCCAATGAGCTTTCTGTTGGGCAACGTTTAAGTGCTGGCGACAACATTGGCCGTGTTGGTTCAACGGGAACGGCGACAGGTCCAAATTTGCACTATGAAGTCCGCGTTGACGGCCGCCCGACAAACCCAATGACAGAAGATTTTCTCGCGTCAGCGGAAGGACAGATTGACAAGCGCGCCGACATACTGCCCCGGCTCGAAAGCTTGCGGGCTCAGTTTACCGCACTTCTTGATCTTGATGACCCCCACAGCAACCCTGAAAGGTTATAAACGATGAGATTATTCACATTGTCAGCGGTTTTCTCACTCGGGCTCGCCGCCCAAGCGATAGCCCAAAGCATCCCTATTGATGTCAGAAAAACGAATGGCTGCGGTTGTTGTCTCGCTTGGATGTATCACCTTGAAGAGAACGGTTTTGCGCCAACGGGTGAAGACATGTTTGCGGGCCTGCTTTTTCAATTTAAACGGGATAGCGGTATTCCTCAAGGTATGACGTCTTGCCACACTGCATTGGTTGATGGATACGTGATCGAAGGCCATGTGCCATCGGAAGATATCCGACGACTGCTCACTGAACGCCCGGATGCAGTTGGACTTGCGGTCCCCGAAATGCCTCTTGGCTCACCCGGTATGGATCAGAGCCGCTGGCGTGAGGCTTACGATGTTTTTCTAATCAACAGAGATGGGTCATCCGAGATATTCTCCAGCTACTCCGGCAACTGAATAACAAAGTAGGAAGAATAAATTTTGGAACCTCTCTCACCAATAATGCTCGGTTTTTTTGGCAGCTTGGCCGCCGGATCATTGACAGCCGTAGGCGCTATACCCGTGCTCTTTGGACGGATACCGTCGCGTGCAACGCGTGATCTATCGCTTGGATTTGCGGCAGGTGTGATGCTAGCGGCGTCGTTCTTTTCCTTGATCATTCCCGCTTTGGATGCTGCGGAGCTCCGATATGAGAATGCTGCCGCTCCGGCTGCAATTGTATGTTTGGCAATTCTATTCGGAATGGGTGCGGTGGCGCTCATGAACGAGAAGTTACCGCACGAGCACTTCAGCACTGGCCGTGAAGGGCCGGAGGCCGCTTCGCTGCGCCGTGTTTGGTTGTTTATTATTGCCATCACAATTCACAATTTCCCTGAGGGCCTCGCGGTCGGTGTCGGCTTCGGGGCGGACGGTCTTTCCGGCGGAATGCCGCTTGCAATCGGGATTGGATTGCAGAACGCGCCTGAGGGCTTGGCAGTAGCAGTATCCCTCCTCGGAGAGGGGTATTCGAAAGGCCGTGCTTGGGGAATTGCCGCGCTCACAGGTATGGTTGAGCCAATCGGCGGACTGATCGGGGCCGGGATTATCACGTTTTCACAGCCACTTCTGCCATGGGGTCTCGCGTTTGCTGCTGGTGCCATGCTCTACGTCATCAGCCATGAGATCATTCCAGAAACACATAGAAGTGGGCACCAGAACAAGGCCACGCTAGGCCTGTCGATAGGCCTCGTTATTATGCTGTTTCTAGATGTCTGGCTTGGGTGAGCGGCAACATGATGAAACCTCTCTTCATTGGCCTCGCCAGCGCCTCCATGGGTCTTTTGATAGATCAAGCTACGAAGTTCGTCGTTGTCGAGAACGCCTCGTCACTGGTAACGGGCATCAAAGTCCTACCTGTTTTCGATCTCGTTTTTCTTCGGAATGACGGGGTGAGCTTTGGCATGCTTGGGGGTGTGCCTTGGTGGGGCCTTACGGTGCTCGCGCTCATCATATGCGCTTTCCTTGCCTTTCTCCTCTTTCGCAGTGACAATCGCGTCGAAGCCGTGGCGTTCGGTGCGATCATCGGAGGTGCGCTCGGCAATGTTGTGGATCGTTTCCGCTTTCAAGCGGTCACCGATTTCCTGAGCTTTCACATCGGCGACCTGTATTGGCCAGCATTCAACCTTGCCGATGTTTTTGTTGTGTGTGGTGTGGCGGTTCTTCTTTTGGAACCACTAACGACGTCTCGTCGCAGTCAGGCATAAATGTTGATTGGCGTGCCATCGCGAACCATGGCGTAAATCTCTTCGATTTGCCGATCGGTGACCGAAATGCAGCCAGCCGTCCAGTCCTGCTTGTTCATGGGATCGATCCCACGCCGTGGGCCACCATGAATAAAAATGTCACCGCCAGGCGATTTACCCTGAGCTGCCGCGAACGCTCGATCTTCTTCGTTCGGGTATGAAATGCCGATCGACAAATGGAACAGGCTTTCTTGATTGCGCCGGTCGATGGTATACGCACCCTCCGGAGTTCGGCCATCGCCCTCGAATTGCTTATGACCTGCAGGAGCAAACCCAAGTCCAACTGGATAGGTGTTCAACACACCCGCAGCACCATCCAGAACCAAAATCCTTTCCGATTTATAAAGGCGGAGTCGCGTGACCTCTGGTCCAGTGTAAGAGCGAAATTTGCTGGCACAGCCGGAAAGAAAGGCGGCAATGCCGCTCAGAAGGAAGAACCGTCTTGGAAATTTGCCTATCATCACTGCCACAGTCCTCTTCTTGGAAGATTTTCCATGTTGGTATAGCAATGTCGGTCGCCAATCAATCATTGCCACAGCCGCAGCAACTTCCGTCACCACCGGATAATCTGCGGTGCTTCTGTCGACCCAAGGGACATTTCAGGCAGCCAGGTGATAAGCTGCGGGAACGAAATCAGCGTCGCGATCAATACGATCTCAATGGCAACAAGCGGTACCGCGCCGCGATAGATATCGGAAAGGTTGATACCCTTCGGTGCCGCCATCTTGGCGAAAAACAGGGCATAGCCGAAGGGAGGCGTCAAAAAGGACGTCTGCAAAGCCAGTGCTATCAGGCCAGCGATCCAGATTTGTGCAAAGTAGGCTGAGCCGACGTGATCCGCGAAGTCGAGTTCCGAGAAGAGCGGCATCAGTACGGGTATGAAGACCAGCAGTACCTCGATCCAGTCAAAAACAAACCCAAGGACGATGACCACACCAAGGAGCATCGCCAATAATCCCCATCGGGAGAGATCGAATGCGGATATCCAGTTGAAGATGACGCCAGGTCCACCAACAAGGTGGAAGCTCAGCGAAAAGACCGATGCGCCCAGCACAATAAAGAAGACCATCGACGTCATGGTACTTGTCTGCACAGTGACAGAGTTCAGCGACGAGAACGACAAGCGCTTTCGCACCAGCGCGACCAACAGAGCGCCAAAAACCCCTACGCCAGCCGCCTCCGTGAGTGTTGCAAAGCCCAGAATAATACTGAGGGGAATGGATGCGATAACAGCGACTGAAGCGAGTACGAACAAAAAGTCTGACACAAGATTGGTCTTTGGCGCGTCCAAGGGGATTTCGACGGTTTTTCGCAAGGTGACGGCAAAGTAGATCGCGAAGGCCAGGACCATCAAAAGAACAGGCACGATCAGGGCCACGTACATCAACCCAATACGTAGATAGAACACGTTCGAGATGAAGAACAACATCACTGCAGGTGGAAACACGACGCCCAATGCGCCAGAGGCCGCGACAGCGGCACCCGCGGTTCGCGGTGCATAGCCCGAGGCCATCATCGGGGCATAGGCGACCAGTGCCACGGTGATGACGGATGCGCCGATTACCCCGGCGGCTGGCGCGAGAACGAGACCGATCAGCAGGGTCGCAATAGCGTAGCGACCCGAAACGCCCGTCAGAAGACGCCCCAGCAGGCGAAACATGGTATCGGCAACCCCACTGGCATTCAGGACCAGACCGAGGAAAATCAGCATTGGCACGCTGGTGAATTGGACTGATTCATTGGTCAGTACACCGCGTGCTCGCAGGTAGATCAGCCCCAGATGTTGAAAATCAGTGATCCCCACCCAGACCGCAGCCACAAATCCCAAGAAGCCTGTCCCTGCCAGGACCAGAGCCACCGGAAAGCCGCTGAAGACCCCGATGGCCATCACAACAAGCATAGCGACCGTGAGGACTTCATTCACCACTATGGAGGCCGCCCGATTGTTCCGGTGCGCCTTGCGCACGTTTTCCCGCCAGAAAGGCGATGTTGCGCAAGGCAACGATGACCCCCGCAAGAGCCAGCAAGAAGGGGCCAATGACTCCGGCAATGCGTTCTGCCCACAACTGGGTCTCGGCGAATTTCGTCGTCCGCATCAGACTGTCCCACCCGTAATAGGTCAGGATGGCGGCAAGCGGCAGAAGGACAAACAGGCCACCAATGATTTCGACCCAGGCAATGCGGCGCGCGGACCAGTGTCTGCGAAGGACATCCACGCGGACGTGACCGTCGCGCAGATAGGTATAGCCGAAGGTCATGAAGATCAGGATGAACAAGAGTGACGTGGACAGGTCCGGCAAGTAACTCGATACACCAAGATGGAGCTTGCGATCCAGCATCTGAAGCGCGCCATACCCAGCAATCGAAACAACTGTCAGCCATGCCGTGAAGACGCCAATGCCGCGAATGCCACGGTCAATCCAATCCAATAACCTCAAGCCGCTTACCCTCCCCATGGGACTTCTAGGTCAATCTTTAGTGTCCGTGTGCCAATGCACTCTTCGCCATCTCTTCACCAATCCGTTCCCCACCGCGTGGGCCGCGCGTCTCGTCACGGGCCTTCAGCAACCTCAAAGCATTGGCCACCACGATGAGCGAAACCCCGACATCAGCGGCGATAGCGCCCCACATTGAGGCCATGCCGAAGGCCGTTGCCACGACAAAGACAGCCTTGGTGGCAAGGGACAGACCGATGTTCTGTTTGATGATCGACATGGTCCGGCGCGAATGCCCGATCAACCAAGGCACCTTCCCGATGTCGTCGGTCATGAGCGCAATGTCGGCCGTTTCAATTGCCGCATCCGATCCCACGGCCCCCATAGCGATGCCGTAATGCGCGCGCGCCATTGCAGGGGCATCGTTCACGCCGTCCCCGATCATTGCGACGGTATCGTACTGCGCCACCAATTCCTCGATTGCGGTAACCTTGTCCTCGGGCAGAAGTTCGGCGCGCACTTCGTCTATGCCCACTTCGGCAGCAACAGCCCTCGCCGTTGCTGCGTTGTCACCTGTCAACATCACGATCTTCTTGACCCCTTGCGCATGCAACTGCGCAACGATGCCTTTTGCATCAGGCCGGATCCGGTCACGCAGTTCCAGCAGGCCACTTACGCCAGTACTGTCCCCGACCGCGACGAGCGTGTTTCCTGCCCCTTCGATCCGGTCGCGCAGATCAGACGGAATGTTGGATCCGAACCCTTTCTCCTCTGCAAAACGATCAGACCCCAGCCAGATTGATTGACCGTCCATCTCACCCTCCAATCCACGACCTGGGACAGTGCGGGAATTGTCAGCGGGAACATAGGAAAGGCTATCTTGCTCGGCACGGCTCAGGATTGCCCGCGCGAGCGGGTGGGAAGATCGCGCTTCAAGCGCCGCCGCGCGCTTCAAAAGTTCGCGCTCCGACGTATTGCCAATCGGGTAAACCGCTGCGACTTCCGGCTCTCCCATTGTAATCGTCCCCGTCTTGTCCATCGCAAGTGCCGTCGTACGGCCAGGAGCTTCGACATAGGCGCCTCCTTTGATCAGAACACCATTGCGGGCTGATGCGGCAAGGGCGGCGACGATCGAGACTGGTGTTGAAATTACCAGAGCACATGGGCAGGCAATGACCAAAAGGACGAGAGCATTATAGAACCAGAAGCCCCAGTCGCCGCCCAGCAACGGTGGCACCAGCGCGATGACAACAGCTAAAATCATCACGATGGGTGTGTAGATGCGGGCGAACTTTGTTACCCATTGCTCAACCTCAGCCCGGCGCGAGTGGGCATCACCCACCATGCGGATGATTTTGGACAAAACGGTATCCGAAGCGGACTTCGTTGCGCGCACAGTTAGCGTGCCTTCGCCATTAATTGTGCCAGCATAGACATCGTCGCCTGCTTCTTTCGGCACCAAGGCACTTTCGCCAGTGATAGGGGCCTGGTCGACTGCCCCAGCTCCGCTCACAACTTCGCCATCGAGCGCAATTCGATCGCCACCACGCACGATGAAATGTGCGCCGATAGAAACGGCTGCAGCGGGAACGTCAGCTTCGCTCCCATCGTCATAGAGCACCCGCGCTGTCGGTGGCGCGAGATCGAGAAGCGCTGAAACGGCGTTGCGGGCGCGCCCGACGCTCCAACTTTCCAGATACAGCGACAATGAGAAGAAGAAGGCCACCGTGGCGGCCTCGAAGAATTCGCCCAAGCCGATCGCACCTGCGACGGCCACGACCATCAAAAGGTTCATATCCGGAGAGAGCCTGCGCGCTGATGACCATGCTTTAGGTGCGACAAGCCAAACTCCAAACAGGATTGCGACCGCAAACAGTCCGATTTCAGCGATTGGCATTGCCGACTCGCCATGACCGGAAAACAAGCCAATCGCGCCACCGAACCCTGTTTCGACGATATGATAGATGAATCCTGCCGCCCAGAACCCGCCACTCATCGCTGTAAAGCGTTTTTGGGTCTTTAGATGCGCGGCCTGATCCGCACTGGCATCCTCGGCATTCCAAGGTTTCGCGATCATGCCGGTTGTGCTGACAAGTTTCATGATTTTTTCCGCCGGAATAGACTTGCCGCCGTCGATCACCGTCATCCGCGCATTGATCACGTCAAAAGCGAGGTACTCGATTCCACCAACCTCGGGCCCTACGACCCGATTAAGGATCGAGACCTCTTCAGCGCAATCCAAACCGCTGACGTGAAAACTCAGCCCATCGGAGTCCTTGACCTGCGTTGGCGTGACAGCCTCCCCTCCGCAGCAACTTGCGCCGGTTTCGGATGATGAGACAGAATGGTCGTGATTGTGGTGGGCAGCATCATGTGGCATGGAAAATCCTCAGATTCGCATTTAGACCATGAAGATAACCTCTACAGTAACTAGAGCTTCAAGAGAAAAATGACGGCCCATTCAATTTGCGCGTAAGCCCATAGAATTCGACAGAATTCGTCACCTTAGAACCACTCGATCGCGCGGTTTCCATGTTTGGGGGCAGTATTGATTGCGTTCTTCTAGCGACACGACATATCAACCTCACAACAGGAATTACGATCAAGGAGTTTCAAAATGTCCATTCGAAACGCTGCGGTACTGACATTTATCCCGGTACTAGCCGCTTGCACGGTCCAAATGTCTGATCCCCAAGATGAGAATCCAACACCGCCCATTCCAGACGAAGTCATCGCTATCGCAGGCCCTAACCAAGATCTTATGTCGGCGTTCCTGCGCCCAGAGGATAACTGCTATTGGTATATGCACAAGGGTCCCGTCGAGACCACACCGCTTCCTCTCAGAACCGCGGATAGTCGCGCTATTTGCATTCGCCAAGAGGCTCAACAAGCTTAACCTTTGGATTGCTCTCTGCGGAATGTCACAGAGAACTCGATCCCTCTCATCCGAACCTGTTGAATTTGAGGTCGATAAGCTAACCCGTCGAAATGACGCTTTCCGAAGCTGAATACAGGTATACAGTCGAGCCCATTTCGACATTTGGGTAGAGCGCATTAATATGCGCCATCACCATTCGAACACAGCCTGAGCTGGCTCGGCCTCCAATTGACCTTGGGTAAGGCGTGCCGTGAATCCGCAGATACGTGTCACGCTGTCCTACATAAAGGTAAATGGCGCGTGATCCGAGCGCATTGGTCGGCCCCGGCTCCATCCCATCTGCCCATCGTGCGTTTTCAGGGTCACGTTCAATCATCGACTGAGTCGGGGTCCAATGCGGCCATTCAACCAGACGACGAACAGTGTATGTGCCCGGCTCGTAAAGATTTCCGCGAGCGATCGCTACGCCATAGCGCATCGCTGTCCCACCCTCCTCGATATGGTAGAGGTATCTTGCAACGGCATCGACATGGATGTCGCCAGGTGTCAGATTATCGCGCGCTTCGACGCGTTGAGGCAGGAAACGAGGCGCCAACTCCCAAGGATTTGAGGTCTCGAGATCAAAATCTGCCGGCGTCACCTGCGCGTCCCAGGCCGCCTTCTCTGAGGCTGTTGGCCAAGAATTGGCTAGAACCGGAGTTGTGATGGGGGCTGAAAAGAGGGCAGCGCTAGTTGTGATGAAATGGCGTCTGGTAAGCATTTTCTATCTCCACTGTCTTGCCAAAGTGATCGACATCATTTGTTCGAAGTTACAACCTACACCTCCTAGAGCTTCAAGAAAAAAATGAACTTACACAATCTTGTGTGCCGTTTGACGGTAGATAACTGCGGGCCTTTCCTTTGCTGACCTGCGCCCCTAAAACTCCTCCAGATTTGTGTAGAGTCCGCCCAACAAGAAGACGGACAAATGAAGGCTCGTTCGCGGACGAACAGATCATTGCAATGATCAAGGAACAGGAAGCTGGTGAGAAGGCAGGCGATGTATGTCGGCGGCACGGGATCAGTTCCGCGACCTTCTACAAATACAAGTCGAAGTATGACGGGATGATACCGTCTGACGCACAGCGATTGCGGGCATTGGAGGACGAGAACGGCAAGCTGAAGAAGCTGTTGGCCGAACAGATGTGGGAGCGTGACCTTGTCCGCCATTGGTCCGAGGACAATGGTCGCGCGCCATGCTGCGAGACATCAGTTCAAAAATGATGACGCCCGTGGCAAAGCGGAATGCGGTGGTTCATCTGTGCGAAGCGCACGGCGTGAGCCCGCGACGGGTGTGTGATGTGCTGCAGTTTAATCGGTCAACGGTGCGCAATCTGTCGCGCCGACGCGAGGGAAGCGCTTGAAGAATGGCAGGAGGATTACAACTGGCGCAGGCCGCACTCAGCCTTAGCGAACATGACCCCAAAGGAGTTCTTGCACAGAAAGGCGATGGACAAAATGGCCGCCTAAGGTCACTGATTTAATCCCAATGGCACCGCTTAAGCTGGAGGGAGCTTGGGGCTTAGGTCACCCATATTGATATTGTCGGTAAAGTCGATAGAGTTGTTCTACTTGAAACGAACTCGACCGTCTTCATAAGTATATTCGGCATCTGTAGGCCCTCCGAACCAAAGGTCCTGAAAACTCCCATCGTTCCACTGATACCGGTAACCTAGGACTTTTCCATCCTTCAGCGAAACAATCCTCTGAACAGGGCGAGCCTCTAGCTTCTCTGTGTTTTCTTCAGCCATCGAGCCACCTCAATTCGAACGCTGACAATAGTACCTTCAACTGAGCATGCCACAACTTAAAATTGTGAAACCTGCCCTAAGGATATAGCCGAAAGGACATTCAGCCGTCTAGAAAACCTCGGGTCATGGCTATGGCTACAGCTTGCGTACGGTTGCTGGCACCAAGTTTTGCGACCGCTGATTGAGCTCGTTGTTTCACAGTGGACTCTGAAATCGACAATGCTTCAGCGATCTCTCGCTGGCCTAAGCCGTCTCGGAGCGACCTCAAAACATCAAGTTCCCTTGAGGTCAAAGATGCCTTGTTGGTGACAATCTCACACCATCTGTCAAATCGATCATTGAGCAACAAAATCTCAGTATCATTAAGCTCTCTGTCACTCCTCGCAACGGTCAAGAACGACCTCTTGCGCTTCTTTTTTCTCGAAAATACAGCGCCATAGATAAGCCCGAATGCTTGGGCTCTTTTCAAGACCCCGCGAACGTCAGGGAGTTTGACCTCTGACCATCGACGGCTACCCGAATGAACCAGTGTCCAAGCTAGGACAGGGTCTAAAGCAAAGTAGTTACGGTCCTCATATTCTTCCCGCCATTCATCAGGGTACTCGGAATGCATGTATTCAGGACCGCGAAACGACATATTGAAGGCCAAAATGAAGCCGGCGGACCCGATTTCACGAAGGTCATCCAGTTCTTGTTCAAAATTGGGGATCAGTGCATTCAGCAAGACAAAGGCCTCGTTCAGATTCTTATGGCTTTTGGGACATATATCAATCTAAGGTTGTTGACGCTAGACTAGTTCTCGTTTGGAGATGGCCCAAACAATCCGAGGCCTCTCCGATGACCCATAGACCACATGTGCTGGCAAACGCCGAGTTTACGAAAGACATGGTACAAACCTTAGTTGATCATTTTGATGTCTATGTTGTGCATGGTGTGGTTACCGTAGAAGTGACGACCCATGGCCTCTGGCTACCAAACCCCCATGTCTCGGGACGGCAATTTCTGGGCTTAGCGAGGCCTCCAAAAGAACCTTCAAAACACTTTGAATTTCCGAGGGGAGACTAATGCTTGAGCTAACACTTGTCCGGCCACCGGATGGCTTCAAGCGCTATGATCTGGTGCAATCGTTTCTCCGGCTCAGAAAACAGATATTTGTCGATAAGATGGGTTGGCCCCTCTATGACTATGAGGAAATCGAGTTTGAGCAGTATGACAGCTTCACCGCTGCATATATTATTGCGCATGAGGGTGGTGACGTCCTTGGCGGTGCCCGTCTGATCAGAACCGATCAGATGCTCGGGTCTGGCAAGTTAAGGTATTCCTACATGATCAGAGATGCTTGTTTGGGGCTATTACCGGGCATGCCAACAACACTGTGCACGGCGCCACCCCCGCAAGACAACAAGATCTGGGAACTTACTCGACTGGTGACTGTACCGGGCAAAGAGGTGGCGCGTCCTATTCTCCTCGCGGTCAACGAATTTCTTATAACTGAGAATGCATCTACTTGTCTTTTCCTCGGCCCGCCGGCCTTTATCCGAATGGCCAAGTCGATGAACTTTAGCCCTGTACCGCTCGGACCAATAGTACGAAATGAAGACGGGAAGTTTCTCGCCTTTAGTTGCAGGGTATTGGGTGCGCCAAACGTGGTAGGGAAGAATCCCATCTCTCAAGCCCGCGAACCTTTGGAACTGATCGACGGCAAGTAATCTGTTAGCGTTCCACACGTCTTAGAAACGTCTCATACTCTTCTGTAACCTCTGTCGCCTCCCGAAATGCACGGTCGCGTTCAAGCTCAAGGCACCGAAAATAGTCTTGAATATCGCGGATGTAGTCCTCGAAATCTCGACGGATCAGATCTGCGTATTCAAAGACCGCCACGGGGTCACTAGGAACAAAGGGCTGTTGCGGTGTGAGGCAAGTTTCACCGCTGGCAGGGTGCGCGAGCGTGCCGATCAATAGTATAACCTGAGGGATCAACTGCATTAGCTTCATCTCTTGGCAAGAATCCTCTAAACTCAAAGACGTGGTGTTCCTTTTGGATAGATCAGTCCAAAGCGGAACATCATGTGATACGCGCAAAAATATATCTTGCGTTACGATAGTATATTTACGTATGGTCGAGTTGTCCATGATGGACACGCGATCATGCGTCTCAAGATGAGAGAAGTGTGACTGCTAGAATGAACTGGGAAGTTGAAGCACCAAATGTGGTCACTGAGGCTAGATTCCGCGATCTCGTGGAAAGCGGCTATCGCGCCGAGATCTTGTGCCAGGAGGCTGCGCACAAGAAGGGTCCGAGCTATTATGGCATCTGGATCATGCGTGCTGTCAGTGATGATGGTGTGGAAAAGCTCTTGGTCACCGCCCGGACCCGCACAACTCACAACGATATCAAGGTCCGCGAGTTCAAGACCATTACGGGCGTCGTTTCCTTTCTTGTTGGCATCGGCTTCTCCCACGCCGACGTGCCGCTCGAAGAAGGTCAACGGACAGCGCACAAGCTCGCTGGGGCCGACAAGGGCAGCAGCGGCTAGCCTTTTTCTTCTCGGGCTTCTGGCCTTTCCGGCCCGCGCCCAGATGGTTCTGGTCATGGAGAGCGACGGCTCTCTGACCGCGTCGCAGTCTCAGGATCAATTCGCGCGGAACTATGATGATGGGGTTGGCCAAGGTTCTTCCTTGGATGGTCTGACAGTCCTTGGGCGCGCTGAGAATGCGCCGGCAGTCGAAGAAGTTCCGAATTCCGCTGCTGTCCGTCCCGCTCCCCTGCCCCGCGCTGATGTTCTGTCTGCGATCGAGGCCACGGCTCTGCGCTATGGCGGCCATCCCGGTCTGCGCCGCGCGGAGATTTCCGTCTCAAACTGGCTCACCCTCTTCCGCGCCAACATTGAGATTGAAAGCGCGTATCGGCAGAGCGCCGTTTCCAGCGTTGGAGCCATTGGCTTAGGTCAGTTGATGCCCGCTACTGCGCGCGGCCTCGATGTTGATCCACGCGACCCCATTCAGAACCTCGACGGTTCGGCCCGCTATCTTGCCATGATGCTCCAAGAGTTTGGCGATCCGCGTCTTGCATTGGCAGCCTACAACGCTGGCCCCGACGCCGTGCGGCAGTACAACGGCATCCCCCCTTACCGAGAAACCCAAAACCATGTGGCCCGCGTCATGGCGGTGGTCGCTCGACTGGAAGGAACAAACCCATGAGATTTAACCCGTCATTCTTCATAGCCGCACTGGCCCTTTTCGTGCTCATGGCTGATCCTGCTTTAGCACAAAGCATCGACCTTTCGCCGATCCAAAGCCTGCTGCAGGGCATCGTCGATGCCCTGACCGGCCCGCTTGGCGTCGTCATTGCCACGCTGGCTGTCTTGGGCGTCTTCCTCAGTTGGTTCTTTAACATCATCGATCTGCGCCAGGCGCTCTGGGTGCTGGTCGGTATCGCCGGTGTCGCCGCGGCTCCCACCATCGTTGCCGCGGTCTTTGCAGGTGGCTGAGCGTTCGCCCCTCTTCCTCGGGCTCGTGCGCCCGCCCAAGCTTTTGGGCCTGCCCATCATATATGCGATGGTCTGGCTCTTTGGCTCGGTGCTGCTCTTTGTCTGGGTCCAGCACATCGTAATCCTTGGGGTTGCGATCGTGCTCTACCCCGTGCTGTGGAAGGCCGCCGATTGGGACCCGCGCTTCATCGATGTGATGATGACGGCGCTGCAAGAAACCCCGCCGACACGAAACCGGCAGGTACATGGCGGGGACAGTTATGCCCCGTGATGAAGCGCTCGACCCCCGGACCCTAACACCGGACTGGTATGCGCGCGAAACCCGTCTTGCGCATATGCTGCCCTACGTCAGTCTGGTCGATGACAAGACAGTACGCACGCGGGTGAACGAGCTTTTTCAATGTATCCGCCTCGACGGCGTCAACAGCTATACGACGGACGATGCCTACCTCGACAAGGTCACGTCCCTCTTTGCCCGTATCGTCGCCCAACTAGGTCCAGAATTCAGCTATTATGTTCACAAGGTGTCCAAGGCGATTGCGCCGGAACTGGAGCCTGTCGAGGGAGACAGTTTCGCGGGCGAAGTGGATCGGTTGTGGCGCGAGAAGCTTGCCACCAGCGGGCTGCGCGACAAAACACTGACGCTCACAGTCATGCACCGTCCGCCGTCCAAGAGCTTTCTTCCGTTTCTCAATCGCAGCGCACCTGAGCGCTTCAAAGAAGAAACGCAAAAACGCCTTCGACGGCTGAATGAGGCCGTGAATGTCTTTGCCTCGGGGCTGGCAGATCTTAAACCGCGCGTGCTGTCGGCGAAGTCTGGTGAACTGGTTGGGTTCCTCGGGGCGCTCAATACCGGTCAGGAACTGCCACTCTATCCAGCGAGCACTTACGGTTTCCTATCGTTTAACGTCGCCAACACCCGCGTGACCTTCCTTGAGGACAACTTCGAGCTGTCAGAAGGCGTCGTAGGCCACCGCTATGGCAAGAGCTTCACCATCGGCGAATACTCCGAAGCCACGTCTTGCACGATGTTCGACATGCTCAATCTGCCAGTCGACATGATCGTCACCCATTCGTTTACGCCAATCAATTCCAACCTCATGGCCGGGCGGATCAAGCGACAGAAACGACAGATGCAGGCGTCACAGGACGCTGCATTGTCACTGATGGAAGCGCTGGACATCGCCGCCGATGATCTTGAAGCCAAACGCCAGAGCTTTGGCGAACACCACATGGTCGTTACCATCTTCTGCGACACGCTTGATGAGCTGCAGACGTTGAGTGCCGAAATCGTCAATGCCGCCGCTGCAGAAGGCGTGAAGATGATCGGCGAGCGGGTCGCGGCAAAAGCACATTACCTCAGCCAGCATCCCGGCAACCAACCCAAGCGCGTGCGCGCCAGCGACATCACCAATCGCAACTTTGCGGATTTTGCAGCCTTCCACCGAACGCAACTGGGCAAAGCAGCAAACGACACGCCCTGGGGCAAGGTCATCACCATGCTGCCCACACCTGAGCAAAGCGCCTATCGGTTTTCCTATCACGAGCAAGGCAGCCCGGAGAAAGAACCCACTGGCGGTCACACATTGATCATGGGACGTCCAGGATCGGGTAAATCCGTTCTTTCAGCCTTCCTTATGACCCAAGCCCGTCGAGCAGGGGCGCGGATCTTCGTCTTCGATTATCGTCTTGGTATGGAGATGGCGGTCCGCGCCAATGGCGGAAGCTATGCATCGCTCAAGGCTGGACAGGCCACAGGTCTCAATCCGCTTTGGACCGAGGTGGACGATCGCGGCACGGCTTGGCTCTCGGATTGGCTGGCCACCCTGCTCTACCGCGCGGACAAGCCGCTGACGCCTGTCCAAACGAACCGCATCCAAGAGGTCGTGCGTCAAAACGCGAACGCCACGGATCCAGCGTTGCGTAATTGGAAGGACTTCGCCTCGCTCTTCGTCTCTACCGATGATGGCGGCGATTTGCACCAGCGCTTGCTCGAATGGACCGCAGATGGGCGCTACGGCTGGATATTCGGGCAGACTTTGGAAGACACGTTTTCTCTTCAAGGCGACGTGGTTGGCTTCGATCTCACAGGTATTCTCGACTCCGAGTCCGAGAAAGAACGCATGGCCGTTCTGAGCTATCTGTTCCGCCGCGTGGAGCGCGAGATCGAAGATCGCCGCCCCACAATCATAATCATCGATGAGGCCTGGAAAGCGCTCGATAACGCGTATTTTGCAGAACGGCTTTCGAACTGGCTGGTGACAGCGCGCAAACAGAACACCGTTGCCGTGATGATGACGCAATATGCCAGCCAGCTGGAACGCACACGCACCGGCAAGACCATTGTTGAGGCAGTGCCAACGCAAATCCTTTTGCCGAACATCCGCGCTCATGCATCCGACTACGCGATGCTGAACCTGTTTGAGAAAGAACTCGACATTCTCTTGAACACGGGTAGCAACTCCCGGCTGGCGCTTATTCGCGATGACCAGGGTTCCATCGTCGTTGACGCCGATCTCAGCGCGTTGGGTTCCAATCTCACTATCCTTGGCGGCATGGAAAAAGGCGAGGCGCTTGTCGGTGCTGACTACCGCGACCGTTGTGATTTCTGGAGACTGCTATGAAACGTATTTTTCTTCTCCTGGCTGCGACAGGCGTTCTGGCGTCTTGCGCCCAGTATCAGGAACCGCAGGCGAATTGCTTCACCTTCCTCGCGGCTGTGGCACCAGTTGATCCCGATTGCACCTTTACGCCTCTTGGCACTTTGGAGGGCGACATTGAAGTCTAGGCTCGCTCATATCCTGTTGGCTTTAATGCTACCCAGTCTCGCGGTCGCACAAGGCGTACCGGTGGTTGATAGCGGCCTGACCGCGCGCGACATCGTTGAGACCGGCGACCGTGAGGTCGATCTTGCAACTCAGGCCGAAAAACTGTCCGTCCAGGAACTCATTGCCGAGATTGAGCGCGAACAACTGGCCACGCTAGAGCGCATCCTTGACGCCCAGACAAGCTTTGGCGGTCAGGGCCTTCCTGCGATGGTTTCAAGCCTTGAAGATGGCAATGGCGATCCCAACCGGGCGGTGGAAGCCGTCTATGGCTCAGGCGAGACTGATCCCAATCCCGCGGGGACGCAGATGTTTGGCGATGCGGCCCAGAATATCGAACAACTCATTATCCGCGTCGCCCAAGAGACCAGCAGCTTTGCAGGTGTGGGCCGTGCGGGGCTCTCTGCCGTTCAATGGCGTGCGCTCCTGCAAGCCCTGATCTGGCAGGAAAGCCGCTTCACCATTGGCGCACGTTCGCCGGTCGGCGCTTTTGGCCTCACCCAGATCATGCCCGGCACCGCCAGCGATCTCGGTATCAATCCGGAATACTACGATAGCCCCTATCTGCAGGTGCATGGTGGCGCGCGCTACCTTGCCACGCAACTCAACACCTTTGACGGCAATGTCATCAACGCACTTGCCGCCTATAACGCAGGACCGGGCCGCGTGTTCGAATACAGCGGTGTCCCGCCATTCCGAGAAACCCAGCACTACGTCACTGTCATCCCCGAACGCTACAATCTCTATCTGAGCCGCATCGGTGGCATTGAGGCCTTGGGTACGATTGATCCCGCGCTTCTCGCCAATGCCAATCTCTCCCTCACGGGGCATGGTGCGGCGTTTTATGGCAACAACTCCTCCGCTGCGATCCGCCAAGCTGCGCTGCGCATTCGCGACATCGTCGAGCGGATTTCTGAGACGGAAGACGTTCAGGAAAGCGTCGCGCTCAACACCTATGCGCGCGCCGAACTCGTGCGCCTCGTCGCAGCCCGCATCCGACTGCAGGCGGCGAGAACGCGCGTCTTAAGTGCTGAAGAGCTGGCTCAGGCCGCTGCCCGCATGGCGGAAGGCGACTTCATGAACTTCACAATCGAGGAGATAGACTGATGCTAAGATCAAATTGGCTATTGAGAACCACATTGGCCGGCGCGCTGGCTGCGGGTCTTCAAGTAGCGGCCATCTCTCCAGCCCTCGCCCAAGGTGTACCGGTGGTCGACACCCAGAACATCGCACAAAACATCCAGCAACTGCGGCAGATGATCGAAGACGAAATCCTGCAAAACGAGCAGCTGACGCAGCTTCGCGAACAGCTTGTCACACTCACGGATCAACTCGCGGAGCTGCAACGAACATATGAAGCCCTGACCCGCCTTGCTGAACTCCCTGAGATCATCCGAACCGAGATGGAAGACGAGCTGAACGGCCTGCTCGACCAAGAGTTCGGGGACATCCTCGCGACCATCGAGGCAGTCAAGACGGGGGACTTCTCTGGTTTGACTGGCTCCGGCGCGGGCGAAATCGAAACCCAGATGGATCGCGTGTTGGCTGATCTCGGTTTTGATGACGACACGCTGTCGGACATGGCTACGAGCGGGAACCCCGGCGCCAATCGCATCGCGACCCAAGCCACGACCGGCGCTCTGGTCTCGGCAGCCGCACAAAACAGCTATGAGGATGCGGGACAATCTCTCGAACGCGTAGACCGGCTCGTTGGTCTTATCGATGACATGGATGAGTTGAAGGAAAGCATTGATCTCAACACGCGGGTCACTGCAGAGCTTGCCATTGCCCTTGTCGCCATGTGGCAGCTTGAAGCCATTCAAACCGTCGGTGACGGCACGGGCGGCGTGATCGATGCTGCGACCATCGCCGAAGAGCAACGCTTCATGGATTTCACCCTGCCCGAATTGCGTGCGGATTGACCCGAGGTGTGATGCGTGGCGAGTGAGCAAGACATCATCGAAGAAGAACTAGTTTACGGCGCACTCCGTCGAGAGCGGCTCTGGCAGCGCCTTGGCCTGATTGGTCTCATCTTTGGCATCCTTGGGTGTCTGAGTGCTGCCGCAGTCGCTATCTTGGACGTCGATCCCCCGCCCGTGGTGGTGCCCTACGATCCCGCAACTGGGTTTGCTCTACCCGAAGCTTCGGTCGGGGCCACCACCGTCACAGAAAATCAGGCCATCATCGAGGCGGAAGTCTTCCGCTATGTTAGCGACCGCGAGGTTTACAACCAGCTCGACAATGATGTGCGGGTTCGCAGCGTGCTGCGTCGTTCCGATCGGGCCGCCGAAGCCTCCCTGCGCCAGATCTGGAACAGCGCGAATGCGGATTATCCGCCCACGCTTTACGGCACGAGCGGTCGTCTCGATGTTGAAGTCCTGAGTATCAATCGGATCGGCGTCAATCGCGCCACGGTCCGCCTGCGCAAGCGCCTGAATTCCATCAATGGCGTTCAGACCGGCCTCTTCACCGCGACCCTGCTTTTTGAGTTCCGACCCGAGGCCAGCCGATCCATCGATCAGGTTTGGACCAACCCCTTTGGCTTCACGGTGCTGGAGTATTCCATCCGCTCCGACAGATTGGAGAATTAGTTTGCATAAGTTTCTCGTCGTGTTCCTAGCTGCCCTGCTTCCCGGCCTTGCCTTGGCCGAGGCCATTCCGCGTGGCGGACCCAACGACAGCCGCGTGCGTCTTGCCACCTATCAGGAGGCTCAAGTCTATCGCCTGAGCGTATCCCTCACCCACGTGACCACAATCGAATTCGGCGAGGGCGAGAGCATTCGTTCGATCATCGCAGGCGATACCGAGGGCTTTGAGATTGACGGTGTGCCGGGCGGTCAGGCCTTCGCGATCAAACCCGTTGCACGTGGGGTCCATACAAATGTGACAGTCTATACCAATCGGCGCAGCTATTATTTCAACGTTCAGGAAACCCAAAGCCCCACTTTCTACGTGGTGCAGTTCCGCTATCCGGATGACAACACCCGCCCGACCCGCGCCATCGCGCAACAAGCGCCGAACTATAATTATGGGGCCAGTGCACAGACAGTGTTCACGCCAGCCCGTGTCTGGGATGATGGGACATTCACCTATTTCGAGTTTCCGCGAAACGCGCCAGTGCCCGCGATTTTCCGCCACACAAACGGTCGCGAGCGGACTGTGAACTCCCAAGCTCAGGACGATGGCGTCATTCGCGTCTCTGGCGTCAATAATCAGTGGGTTCTACGGCTCGGAGAAGAGCTTGTTTGCATTCAGGCAACCCCATCGGTGGGGGCAGAGTCATGAGCGAAACGGGTAACACCGAACTAGAGAAGCGTCTCGCAGCTTTGGAGCAAGGCGGCACGCGCCGAACCGCAACCGTACGTCGGCGCTCGCCGCTCTTGGCATTGGTGGTGGCTGTGCTGATTGGCGCAGGCGGCTCAGTTTTATACCTACTCTCCCAGTCCAACGACGAGGAGGCCTTGCCCACGGCCACTCCAGACGTATTTCAAAACGAAGGCGACGGGTTTGGCGCAATCGAAGCGCTTCCTCCGCCCCCTGCCCCCGAAACTGAAATCGTTGTCGTACCCGCTGAGCCTGCGGAGCCAAACGCAGAACTCCTCGCGCAATTGGCGGCCCTTCAGGCGCAGATCGAAGAATTGCGCAATGCGCCCGAGCCCGTTGTGGAGGAAGACACCGCCGCAGCAGAGGCCATCGATGGCCTGACCGCGCAGATCGCTGCCCTACAAGCCGCCTCTGAGGCCGCGCAAAAGCAGTTTCAAGACGAGTTGGCCGCACGTGATCGCGCGCTGGAACAAATCCGTATGGATCTTGAACTGGCGCAGCTGGAAGCCAACCGGCCTGCCCCTGCCCCGCTTGGTCCTACCGATGATGAGTTGCGCGCGAGAGAAGAAGAGCGCCTGCGCCGCGAGGAAGAGGCAAGGCGTCTCGCAGAGCTTGAGCATCGCGCCGCTGAAGAGCGCGCGTTTCAAGCTCGACGAATTGCGTCGCCCACAATCGCCTTTGGCGGCACATCCGGTGCGGCTGAAACTGCCCTGTCCGAGCGCACTTTCGGCGACGTCACCGACTTTGTCCTGAATGGCGCGCTGCCAACATCCGTTACGCAATCCGAAGTGATCGCCAATCCTTCAAACACCATCATCCAAGGCACGATGATCCAGGCCGTGATGGAAACCGCGCTCGATAGCTCGCTGCCCGGCCAGACCCGTGCGGTGGTGTCAGAAGATGTCTTCAGCTTCGATGGGACGCAGCTTCTGATCCCGCGCGGCTCCCGGCTGATCGGGCGGTATCGCTCCGGCATCGATATCGCGCAGCGGCGCGTCACCATCGCATGGGATCGGATCATCCTGCCAGACAATCAAACCATCCGGATCAGCTCTTTTGGTGGGGATGAATTGGGGCGCTCCGGCGTGACAGGGTTTGTCGACACGCGCTTTGATGAACGTTTCGGGTCCGCGGCGCTGATTTCTCTCATCTCGGCGGCCCCAAGTGCTGCCGCCGCCTCCGTAGACGATGAGGCCGCCGCAGATGTAATGAGCGACGTGGGCGATGATCTGGCCGATGCTACCGACAGCGTCATTGGCGACTACCTCTCCATCGGCCCTGTCATCTATGTCGATCAAGGCGCACGTGTCACCGTGATGGTAGACCGTGATCTGGAGATTTTTTGACCGATGTCACTGAGCTATCTCCAAACCTCGCTTGATAAGCTCGACGCCGCAGCCCGCGATGATGTCATCGAGATTTGCATCAATCCGGACGGCGCCTGTTGGGGTGAGTTCCAGGGCGATCATTTCATGCGGCTGCTCGATCAACGGTTGTCAGAGACGGACGTCAGAGACCTCGGCAACCAGATCGCCTCCAGCGCCAATACCACCATGAGCAAGGACAGGCCCATCGTCTCGGTCTCAATCGCCTATCGGGATCGTCCAATCCGGGCACAAGTGATTACCCCGCCCGCAGTCCTGTCCGCCATGTCAATCAGTCTGCGCTTCTTCTCCAGCCTGCCACTCGACGGGATCGAACTGAGATTCTTGTTTGGAAAGGAACGCAAGCTCGAAGAACTGCGTCTTGAGAAAACCCAACAACTGCGCGCAGTCGTGGCATCCGGCGTGATCGACGATGCGCTGGCCTTTTGCGTTGAGAATAGGCTCAACATGATCGTCTCGGGTGGTACCTCGACCGGCAAAACCGTGGCAGCCCGCAAAATTCTTTCCCATGTCGGCACTGAGGAGCGGATTATCACGATTGAGGAGGCTGCCGAGCTTCTGCCCGCACAACCAAACGTGGTGACGCTTATCGCCAACCGCGATGCAGCGTTCCAAACCGCAGATGTGCTTCTGACCGCGACGCTGCGCATGCGGCCAGATCGGATCATCCTTGGCGAGGTGCGCGGTAAAGAGGCCATGACCTTCTTGGAAGCCATCAACACCGGTCACGGCGGATCAATGACCACGCTTCACGCCGAAACCCCGCAACTGGCGGTGCAGCGTTTGGCGATTGCGGCGCTGAAGACCGAGATCCCGATGACCTATGCGGACATGGTTCGCTACATCGAAAACTCCATCGACGTGATCATCCAGGCCGGCCGTCATGACGGAAAACGCGGCATCACAGAGTTCTACCTCCCCGCATCCGAGCAGATAGGAGCATCCCCATGAAGACCTTTGAATATGAAATCCTCTCCTTCCCGATGACCCGTAAAACCAGCCTTATTGATATGCAGGCCGATCTGAACGCAAAGGGCGCAGAAGGCTGGGAGGTTGTGTCGATCAGCACGTCCGAGTTTGCCAATATCGGTCACACAGTCTTCTTGAAGCGAGAGACGGCGAGCAAAACAGGTGTTGGGGCAGCCTCGTGATGGCGCGCACTCATCATGTTGTGCTGATCTCTCTGGCTTTGGGCTCAGCTGCGCCGCCTTCAACAGCGGAGTGCAACCTGGTTCCGAGCCTCGAGCGAAGCTTCGATGTCTGCCCAGACCGACCGGCCGAGCCCGATTGGATGAAGAACATTCCGCTGCGCGACGCCTACCAACGGGTTTTGGTCCAAGATATCTACCGTGCGCAGAACATAGAACGCATCGTCGGGGCCGAAAGCTGCACCTGCGAGGTCCGTTTCCCATCCTGGGAGGCGGCAGAAGCCACCTTCCGAAACAACCACACCAACACCGACCGCTGGGAAATGCTGGAAGCTTCTGATGGCTACAATCGCCGCGCCAATGAGCTGCGTCTCGAGGCCAAAGCGATCTGCGACGCTGCAGGCAATTGGTGAGGTTGATCAGTAATGAGCGTTGTCACCTACTTCGTTGAAACCTCCCAAGGCTATCTTGATACCGCCGCCGAAACCCAGTTCGGCTCGGTCGCGGCGACGGTCGGTACACTCTTGATCCTCGGGACAACACTTGTGGTGATCCTCGTCTTCCTCAACATGATCTATCAATACAAAGCCATGGACGGGCGAACGGCCTTCTGGCTGGCGGTCAAGATTGGACTCATTGGGATATTTGCGACGAACTGGGTGCAGTTCAACGCGCTGTCCTCTGCGATCCTCAACGGGATCGACAGCATTGCAGGCGCGCTCGTCGCTTCTGTCGGTGGCGGCGTCCCCGGTCCTTCTGGCACCTTCGCGGAAGAATTTGACCGCCTGATTGCGGAGCTTGGGGAGTACCTCAATGCGGCTGGATCAGAGCTGAACTGGATGGCGGGGGCCATGCTGGACATCGTTGGCGTCCTCATGCTGTCGATCTTGGGCGGATTGGCTGCGTTTATTCTGGTGGCGTCGCGCCTGATGATCGCACTCCTCATCGGCATTGCACCTGTGATGATCTTCCTGACGCTCTTTGACGTCACCAAGGACTACTTTGCACGCTGGCTGTCAGCCTTGGTGTCCTTCGCCATCTATCCGATTGTGGTGGCCGGCGTGTTCGCGACAATCACTGGGGTGTCTTCCGCGTTGATCGGCGAGCTTGGCGATCCTGAGGGAGCAACCAATATTGGAGCTCTTATCCCCTTCTTCATGATGGTGCTGATGGCCAAAGGTTTTATCATCGCGACGCCGTTTATTGTGCGGGCGGTCTCTGGGAATATCATGATGCCCGCGCTGTCGGGTGGCCTGAGTGGAAGCTACGGATTCATGCGGGCGGCCATGGGCAATCAACAGGCTTACAATCGCTATCTGGTTGGTGGTGCAAGTGGGGCTGAATATGCGGCTCTAAGAGCCCGTCAGTTCTTTGGTGCGCAGCAAATGCCGCAAAGGCCGGGGATGTCACAGGTCGCACCTGCGTCGGGCAAGCCGTCTACAGGAACCGGGTCGCAGATGTTGGCGCAACTGGCACGTTTGGGAAGGTTG
This sequence comes from Octadecabacter sp. R77987, assembly GCF_042466115.1. Lineage (NCBI taxonomy): Bacteria > Pseudomonadati > Pseudomonadota > Alphaproteobacteria > Rhodobacterales > Roseobacteraceae > Octadecabacter > Octadecabacter sp. R77987. The sequence continues at coordinate 46,824 of NZ_JAXHBQ010000002.1, forward strand.
GGGAGACGTTGATGGTCAAGTGCGAACAGCGGCTTTGGTCTTTTTCTCAGCCGGACGTCAATTTCGCTGTGTTCCGACCGGCGTCGATGGAAACAAGTCTTGCACAAGGATAGAAGAATGGATGAGACAACGTCGCTCAAACACGCATCAATGAAAGATTTGCCACTAGAGCTGGTCCAAGCAATCCTGCGTTCAGCAGTCAATGGAAGATCTGTCGGGCTTGAAGAGGCAATACGGACTCTGGATTGCGATGCCCATCATGCCGACCGCGTTTTGCGCCAGATGGCCGAGGCTGGGTATTTGGAGCCCGCCGACATTCTTGATGGTTTGTTCTATTGGCAGCTAACGCCGAACGGGACTCGCCTGGCAATGGAGCCCAAGCGAAAGCGTATCGGGCGCGATAAAGTTCAGGCCATCGTTTCTGAACTTCTCGCCCGTGCCCAAGTTATCAACACCGATCCTGATCGCCTGCAACGTATCACCTTAAGGCTGTTCGGCAGCGCGCTTGAGAAGCGAGACGACTACGGTGACGTTGATGTCTCCATTGCGTATATGCGGCGCCAGCTGAGCGATATCGAACGTGAGCGCGTCGAAAATGCACTGAAAGCCCGCCAAAGCAAGTCAGATCGCCAAACCTTTCACGGGCGGCTCATGGGAGCGGAACGTCAGGATACGCGCGAGATCATGGCGTTCTTGAAAAAGGGCCTACCTCATCTTTCGCTCATGAACGATGATCCTATGGACCTCGGGACACCCTACCGCTGGCTGGTCAACCACGAAGTGAAACCGGACAGACCAGTTGATGTTCCCGACGATATCGTTCGACCCAATGCGCCCTCAACTCTCGACCAACGCTCCAGAAGGCCGCTACCGCCCATTACGTTGATTGAAGCACGACACAGAGCCATTTCTGCTACAACCAAAGTTGCGATTGATGACATGCACATAGGTCTAGAAGATGCAGCCACGCTCGACGAAAAAATGTGGTCTCCAAAGGTGACCCGCAAAGGCGCATTCGTTGCCAACGACATCAGAAGTGAGAAACGGGTCAAATTCGCCGGGTTTCAGCACTTATGTCCCATCTGGAAGCAGGAGTTAGGCGGCGTAGCGATGTTGAAGGAAGCCCTCGACTGGTGCGATGAACATAAGGTTTGGGTCAGGGATCTATTTCCGAGAGTTTCAATCCAACGATCCGACCGAATGCACGTCATACGCCTCGGGTTGGGCGATGATCTGATCTATTTCAATATCGGTGGTAAATCGACAACTGGGAGCCTGCTGCCTAGAAATCGAACACGCGTTTCCAAAATAGACTTAGCCGGCGCCTATGCGGTCGGAAAGGCGCTCTCCAAGATGTATGATGAAGGTCGGTGCGCGAAAATGCCTTGGTTCAGCGCCGAGATTTTGCTTCCATTAGTCGAAGTTGAAAAGCTTCCAGAGTTCCCGCGATTGCTCAAGGTTGGAGAGTTTCACGAGAATGCGTTTTGCGGCCTGCGAGAGGTTGAGCTTTATTAAGCTGATGGGTCTATATTTGCCGTGCGAACGGAAATGTCATTGGGCAACTGATCAGCAGTGATTGGTTAAGCCGTCGTTCGCTGCGCAGTGTGCGAATTGGTAAGTTGCGGACTTTGCTGCCGTTGGACCTTCTGTTTTCGATGGCCGCTTTTTGCACAGGCCATTCTTATGGTAGGAGGCATGGATGGAATATTCAGTCATTCTTCGCGGCTATCGCTACAGTGTTTACAATCGTATTGCGCGAGTAGTGCTGCACGAGAAGGGTGTCGCGTACAGCACTGAAGAAATTGATCCCTTCGCAACCAATGTCTCGGAGGACTATCTCAAGCTGCATCCATTTGGACGGGTGCCTGTCCTAAGCCACGGCAAGTTTGATGTATTCGAAACTTCCGCAATCGCTCAGTATGTCAATGCGGCTTTTGAGGGGCCGGAATTGATGCCAACCGAAGCTGAGACACTGGCACGTGTCACGCAGGTGATCTCGATTGTCGATAGTTACGGTTATCGACCCATGGTCCGACAGGTTTTTGCCCATCGAGTTTTTCGGCCCGCTTTCGGTGAAGTCGCAGATGAAGCTGAAGTCACAGCAGGCATCGATGCGTCTCACACTGTACTAGGTGCACTGAACAACATCGCGAAAGAGGGCCGCGTCTTGGATGGCCAAAGTATCACCGTCGCAGACTGCCACCTAGCGCCGATGATCGCCTACTTTGTGCAATCACGGGAGGGTGCTGGTGCATTGAAGGCTCACAAAAAACTCGCTGACTGGTGGGCAACCGTGTCCCAGCGAGAAAGCCTCCAAGCCACCGCACCCGGTCTTCCAAGCAAATGACTCAATGTGCCATTCCGGAAGCCGCCATTCATGCAACGCGCAGCAACGGTCACTCTGGGCTCCTAGCCGCCGTTCGCTGCGACTTGCACAAATGGTTGCTTAGACTGACACGGCTCTTTCGGATGATGACGAACCAGCCATTTCCTTTTCTAATTCTTCCAGCTCACTGAGGGCACCTTCCACTTGCGAAGCCTCTTTTGCGTTAAGCTCACCAATGGAAAGCTTACCCTGTTCGGTAAAATCCATCTCAAACTGCCGCTGAACCTCAGCAAGGGCAGATGCGCGCGCACCTTGACCATTACTCGTTGGTTTTGTTGGGGTCGCCGCTCGGCTGAGCGCTCCGGCGTCTTCGCGAGCCGGTTCTTTCGAAACTGGCGGAAACGGCATCTCCCCCTCCTGCGCGGCGTGAATCCCCTTGAAGAACGGATCCTCAAAATACACCACGCGCTTCGCGCGAACTGGCATTCGCGCATCAACCACCACCACAATTTCGTCAAGCGGCAGCCGCCGCGCCTCGTCCTCTGGCAAGAGCGAGGTCTCTTCCGTCCGCTCAGATTGGCTACGCCCCTCAAAGGGGTTTTTTCCAACCGCGCGAGATCGCGTGACCACTGTTTTCGTTGTCTTGCCAACCGCTTTGCTGAGTTCTTCAACCGTCTTTTCGTCAGACGGCGTCAGATAGAGCTTTATGCCAGCATTGCCCTGTAACGCGCGCCGCGTGTTCTCACCGTAAAGTTCATCGATGGCAGGAATGGTCTGTGTGACGATTGCCAGATGGCCGCGATAGTGGCGCAGCACCTCGATGCTTTCGGCCACGATCGGCATTTTGCCAAGCCGGTTGAACTCATCCAGCATGATCATCACCGGCCAGGGCTCGTCCGGACCCGGATCCTTGTCCTGCAGCGCCGAAAGCAAATCGGAGAAGAACAGCCGGATCAGCGGTGCCAGAGGCTTCACCATAAGAGGTTGCACGACGAGATAGACGCTGAAGGGCTTCTTGCGGATTGTCCGGAAGTCGAAATCTGACACGGCGGTGGCCGCATCGATGGCCGGGTTCTGCCATTGATCAAGGCCCGAGGTCATCAGGAGTGAGATATATGAGGTGAGCGTATCATTGTTGGTCGAAGCAAGCCGCGTGAAGATCAGCTTGGCGGCAGCGTTCTCGATCTCGTGCGAGCGCGCCAAGTATTCCTTCTGCTTGTTCCCGCCCGATGCGGAGATGCGGTAGACTTCTCCCAAAGTTGGCTTCTTGCGCTGAAACGCCAGCATTCCCGCCGCCACGAAGAGATCGATCCCGCCTTTGAGAAGGCCTTGCGCCCGATCGTTGTCGTTCTGCAGGAAGAGGGTCGCGAGGAGTTGCAGCTCCATTTGCTGGCGCGCGGGGTCTTCAAGCTCATAGATGCGCAGAAGTGGATTGTAGCGGTGTGTTCGTTTGGTCTCCCAGTCCGTCGGTGCGAAGCGGAAGACTTCGTCGCCCTGCGCGGCCCGGTGCCGTGCTGTGGCCTCATAGCACTCGCCCTTTACGTCCAGCACAACAGCGGACCCCTGCCAGGTCAGCAGGTTCGGAATGACAAACCCTGTCGTCTTACCCCGCCCCGTTGGGGCGACAATCAGAGCGTGGGGGAAGGTCTGTGAACAGATAAAGGGCGCACGGCTGCTTGGTTTACCGAGCTTGCCGATAATGAAGCCGGCGCCCGGCTTGCCAAAGAACCCGTTTCGCTTCATCTCCCGGCGTGTCTGCCAATGGGTGTAGCCAAAGCGTGTAAGGGCTGAGCCAGACATCGCAAGGCTCATCATCAGACCTGCCACCCCTGCCCCGCCCACGATGAAGTTGATCAGGCGAAAATCGTCTGGCCGAGCGGCACGGATCGCGCGGTAATTCTCCGCGATGTAGAAGAAATCAATCTCCGACTGGAACCCCAGATCTTTGAAAGTCAGAACTGCGGAGGCCAGAGCATACCCCATTGCCATGGCCACGAGCGTGACCAGGATGACGCCGATCGCCAGACGCGCCTTACCCATGGGTTGGACCCCGCTCTGTCTCGGAATCGATGGTGTCGGCGCGATGCAACTCGTATTCCCGATCTGCGATTTCTTCGACGACGGCGCGTGTGGCCTCAGAATTGGCCGTCGCTGCGTCGGACTGCAGATAGGACTTGGCGACATAGAGGCGATCCAACCGGTCTTCGATCTGGTTTTTCAGAACATCTGCATCCCCTGCCCGCAAGCGATCAAGCTGCACGTCATCCAAGTCGCGTTCGACCGCATCGCGATAGCTTTGACGGTCCTCTGCGTCAGCAAACGGCGACGACAGATTGCCCTCGCGCTCGTGTTCGATGACGCGCTGCAGCTCTTCATCCACCGTCGCCTGTCGCTCGACCGGCGCTTGTACTGTGACCTCTGCGCCCAGATCCTCACGAAGATCGGCGCGGTCGTCCACAGTCTCTTCAATCACTCCGTCATCGCGCAGAACCTGGCTGCGCTCCAACGCGATCCCGAGCTGAACATGGGTCCGGTTCAGTGTTTCACGCGCGGTTTCCAGGTCGTCGCGTCGCTCAAGATTGAGGTCTTCGGTTTCAGCCACGCGCTGCAGGTCATCTGCGATCCATTGGCGTTCCAGCGCTGCGTTCTGCGCCCCAGTTTCCATCCGCGCAATAACCACGCCTGTTCGAATACCAGTCCCGCGCAGGGCCGTGTCTATCTGGGCGCGCACCTCTGGCTCCTGCAGCCGATCCAGTTGTTCGCGATCGATGTTGGCCTCGGAGTAGACCCCGCCGTCGGAAGGGGCCTCCGAGAGCGTGTGAGACCGCAAGCCAAGAGGCTGCATATGCGCGAGCCGTGCCTGGATCTCGTTCAGGCTCTTCTCCAGGCGCGGTCGCTCGGTCTCTGGTTTCTCGGCGATCATGCCCTGAACCCGTTCCACCTGTTCGGCGTAGCGTACCTTCAGATCGTCAAATGAGTGCTCCTCGGCCATGTAGACGTCTCCTTCCAAATTCAGCCGCCCGCCTTTCGCCAGCAACTTTCCGGCCCGCAGCAAAGCCTCCGCAATGTCTTCGTGGTTGTCTTTGGAGACCTCAGCCGCGAGGGAATGATAAATGATGCGGGTGTTCGCGATCTCCTCAATGGCACGCTCCAGGTCCGCCCCGACGCGCGGGCGCGGCTCTGCTGTGCGTCCCTCAGCTTTCGCTGCATAGACCTCGCGAGTCCTAGGCGGGTAGTGCACAACGCCGCGGTCTATCCGACGCGTTGCTTCCAATCGGACGCCGTATTTCTCGGCTTCCTCAACCATCGCCAAGCGGAAGTCATCGTAGTTGAACCGGTGATCTCGCGCCAAATAGAAGAACTCACCCTCCTGCGAGCGGCGGTTCAAGACGATATGGGCGTGCGGATGATCGCGGTCTTCGTGCACCGCGATGATGTAGTCGAAGTGACCCTCGTCATTCTGGAAAAACCGCTCTGCCACGTCCGAGGCGATATCGCGCACATCCTCGCCGCGCGTGCCAATCGGGAAAGACATCAGCAGATGCGTGGTCTGGCCAAGCTTGGGTTTGAAGCCCGCACTCCACCGTTTTGAGAACCGCTCGGTAAGGTCCTTGATCTCGCCGCTCTCAAGCTTGGATTTCCCATCCAGAAACCCACTGCTATCGACGATATGCGTGGACTTGGTGGTGAGGTAATCCAGCTGATTGGAAAGCTGTCCTTTCGTATGAGTGCCCCCACTCCGGATCGCCTTGAACACCGCCGCCCGGTGACCCGCCGCGGCCCGCACAAGCTGCTTCTGCCTGGAGGCATGCAGGCCCTGCATCGAGCCTCGGATGCGGCTCCAGCCATCCCGAAACACCTCGCCTGTGACAGCATCAACCGCAACGGCGGCCCGTGTCGCATCATTCAGCCGCATGGGCAAACTCCCTCAGCGCGGCTGTCGCGGTCAGTTGCATCGCGTCTCGGCGGCAACGCACAAGCAGGTCGATCTCATCGGCGCTATCCAGAATGAACCGCGCCAGACCGCGCATCTGCGCGAGGCGCAGTTCGGAGAACTCGGGACCAGCCCCCTGCCCGCCTCGATTGGCTTTCTGCATCTGCTTGGCGATCTGAGCGACCCCGTTGCCCACCTCGTTGAGAGACGCCCTGTACCGCGCCATCGCAGCAGCAAGTTGCGCGTCCGGCACGAACACCCCGCCAGCGACCTGTATGAGCCGCCGTAGCCCCTCAGCGCGTGTCTCAATGCCAGCGGCACCCAAGACAGCGTCCAGGGCTGCAAGTTCTTCTGGGGTGACTTTGAGGCTGACTGCGGCCGTCGGCACATGGGCATCAGCCTTGCGCTCAGCGTCACACTTCAACGTGTATTGCACCGCCCGCGGTGTTACCCCGAACCGCTTCGCAAGCTCGGACGTTGACACACCTTCCGCAGCTTCGCGAACGATCTCCAGACGCGCCAGATCAGTCAGTCGTTTGGCACCAGACATGCGAAGAAAGACCCCCTATTTCCTGCCACCTTCATACAAGGTTGCACTCACCATACGAAACTATACATATCTGTCAATAGTATACTTACGGTGAATTGGAGCTCAGGCAGCCTTGTATTCCGTTTCACGCCGAGCACCGTGGGTGCGAGGCCGCAGCCTAAAGGGCTGAATTGATCACCCTTCGCGCCAGACGTGGTTCACTCCGAAGGAAAAAAGAGATCGGTCGCGACAGTTGACGGGTCCAAGGTCTGTGAACACTCGAATTGAATGATGTGAAGCGATCCAGTGGAGGTATGTCTGACTGTGCAATCTGTTGGCTCAGAGAGCAAAGAACGGCGCGTTCCAAACGAAAGAAAGCACAACCGCCATCGCTGGCGATTGTACCATACTACGGCCGTTGTTCAGGCTGCTTGACCTTCATGATCGGTCAAAACCATGTCCCCAGTCACGCCAACGAACAGCGGCGTGATTTGATACTCACCACCCTTCTTGAGCGGTGGGGTCACAGCGACAATTGCAACGGCAGGCTCACCATTCAGAAAGCAAGAGAAGAGCGCGAAATTGTCATGCTCTCCCGATGTCAGCGCCTCAAAGGCGCTGATGTCTTCGGGACAAATATGGGTGCTCATGCGATGATCCCTCCGGCTTGACGTGCGCGCTCAGCATAGGTGCCAAGGGACGCATTGGCTTTGAAGTGAAGGTCACGCTCGATTGGCAAGCCGAGGCGTCCACGATGCGCTGCAAGAACACTAAGCCTGACGGAGCCCAGTTCGGGATATCCGGCCCGAGATCGCAGAAGTCCGAATGCAATGTCAGGGTCATCAGGTTCGATCTCGGATAAGAGCCAGGTCGCTCCGCCGTCAGGGGTGAACAGCTTGACGACTGGTGTATGATCGATCGTGTCTTCGCCGGCCTCCATGCGCGCCTGATTAGCGCGTCCATTGGAGGCAAGTTGGTCGAGGATGGTTTGGGGTAGCATGTCCATGAGAACGTCCTTTCGAGTGTAGATTGATGCTGGAACTGGGAGGGCGGTTCGCCCTCCCTTGACGGGAACGGTCACTCGGTGACCGGTTCGTCGTCGGTCTCAGCTTTGGGCTCGAAGAGGACGAGCTCGCCGTTGATCGGATTGGCGAAGAGCTGGATCGTCATGAAGGATTTGGCACCTTCGTTTTGCGGGAAGGCGACGCCAACTTTGTGAAAGCGCGTCTTGCCGTCTTTGCCGGTGTCCGGGGTGGTGACTGTGTAATATTTGGTCATGTCGAGTTCCTTTCGTTTTCGATGCAAACGAAGACCCGTGACCGACCGGACCGGCTGTCAGGCAGAACTTTGTCCCGCGCGGAATGGGCGCGTGAGCGGACAGGGGAAAGTTCTGCTTGAAGGGAGCTAGCATCGCGCGCGACCGGCAGACGGATCAGGTCACGGAGATTGCATCAGGTAGAAAACGGGAGGGAAACGGCATGGCCAGTTGGAGCTTCTGAACCGCCCAGACGGCCAAGAGAGGCAGGATCGATTTGCTAATATCGCTGCCGAGTTCCAACACGGTGTAAAATCGGCAATGACATCGAGTGGTGCATCCCGATATCTGGCGCGATGATCAAACTGCGTGTCATGGCTGACGACGATCCAGTCTTCGAGTACTCCCGCCTCTTGAGAGAGAATGAATTCGCTTACGGCTTGGCAAGTTCAATTGGTGGTACAAGACCAACCCTGACCAAATTCTTTAACACCAACTTTGCTCAATGGATGAAGCTTCATTCGCCTTGGCTGGCTGCCGAAGCCAATTCAGTCAATGGTGGCTCGGATCTTATCGATTGGGTATCTGATCGATTGGGTAATTGCGGACATTTACTCTCGATGCAGCGAACGTCTGCTTAGAACCCAACTTTGATCTTGATCAGAGCGCGGCGTATCACTGCTCCCTCTGTTATCGCTCGAAACTCGAGGTATCGGGGACGTTCTCAGAGTCCAGATTCGAGAGAAATGTTTGCGATGCGGAGATAGCGAAACCGGTGGCATGACGGAGTAGTCCCGCAAGCTAACGGCTACTGACGCGTGGCTGCGCAGACTCACTTGACCTTCCACCTGCCGGAACCCCTACGTCTATGGTGACACAAACCAGAGGTGCGATTCATGGAATTCAAAGTCCCCGAAATGAGCTGCGGTCACTGCACCAGCGCCATCGAAAAAGCGGTCAAAGGATCGGACGAAACGGCGACGCTGGCGTGCGACCTTGAGGCGCGACGCGTATCTGTTCAAAGCAGACTATCGGTCGAAACTGTGGCCAGCCTGATCAAGGGCGCGGGCTACAACAACGAGATAGTTGCGGCCTGATCGGGCTGCTGGCCGCAACCGACCGATTGGCGACGGCGGCTAGCAACTGGCGTTACTGGCCTTCGTCGCGGGTCTGTTGAACGACCTCCAGCAGCAACGCTTCCTCTACGAAGCCTGGCAGCAATTCGTCGCCGATGACAAAGGATGGCGTTCCGTTAAACCCGAGCGCTTGTGACAACCGCGTAGATTCCGCCAAATGTGCATCGATTTCGGCGCTTTGCATGTCGGCCAATAGCCGATCGATATCGAGGCCAACCTGATTGGCGATGCGCATAACGGACGCTTCTTCGGCACGACCGTCCATACCCATCAGTGCCCAATGAAATTCTTCATATTTGCCCTGATTGCGCGACGCTAGAGCCGCCCTTGCTGCAAACACCGAACCATCGCCAAGAATGGGCCATTCCCGATAGACCAACCGCACGTTCGGATCTGCGTCCAATAGCCCCTGAACTTCGGACATTGCCTGCCTGCAATAGGGGCAGTTGTAGTCAAAAAACTCGATCACCGTCACATCGCCGTCGGGGTTTCCAAGGACGGGCGCGTTGGGGTCTTGTTCCAGCAGCAGACGCTGGTTTGTAAGGGTTTCGGCTTGCAGTTCCGCTTGGGCCTCGGCGTCGCGCCTTTGCAGGATTTCGACCGCTTCCATGACGATTTGCGGGTTCTCGCGGATCGCTTCAAGGACAAGCTCTTTGACGCGATCCTCGTCCAGCGTGTCAGCCAGCGCGCCAAAGGGCATGGCCGCCAGGACCACCGCGAGAATGGTATTTCTAGTCTTCATGATCTCGTTCCTTGTTACTGTTCGGTGCCTGTCTTGGCGACCTGAAGTCGGTGTGTGCGTCATGCCACGTCCAGCCATGTCATCATGCCCGATGCGGCGTGCGACAGCATGTGGCAGTGCAATAGCCATTTGCCTGGATTGTCGGCGACAAAGGCGATCTCGTTGGATTGGCCGGCAAAGCTCAGCAATGTGTCGCGCATCGGGCCAAGCTGGCCGTCTTCCGACACCTCGCGGAAGTGCATCCCGTGCATGTGCATCGCATGGGGAAATGACGTGTCGTTCTTGATTGTGAGACGCACCGTTTCGCCGCGCGCAAGGCTGGCAAGCGGTGTGTCGGTCATGCCGATGACCCCGTTGAACGACCAGAACTGGTTGGCATCGGCGAGTTGTCGAAATGTCCGGCGTTCGCCGTCAAGAATGGCCGCATCTAACCGGCCCATCGCGCCCCCTTCCATGTTCAGCGTCAACATCCGCGCATTAGTCAAATCGCCGATGTCCATATTGGGGTTGGGCGGCAATGCCTCCGGCACAGCGCGCGTGGTGCGCGTGCCAGCGGCTGTCACCGGAAAGGTCGCCTGCGCCATGTTTTCACCGTTCAACGTGCGCACAAGATAGGCGCTTTCACCGATGTCCGCCGTCACATCGACGAACAGGTCGACACGCTGACCGGGGGCAAGTGGAAATTGCCCGTCGATCCTTACAGGCTGCGCCAGCGGCATGCCGTCATAGGCCATCGCCCAGCCCTCGAGCCCCACAAGGGACAGCACGAAAATTCGCGCGTTTGCCGCATTGATCAGGCGCAGGCGCAGGCGGTCCCCTTTTTTGACATCCGTGCTAAATTCGAAATCGCCATTTGTGGCGATAAAGTTGCCGTTGCGACCCGCATGGCTTCGGTCATGGGCTACCTCAAAATCCGCGTCCAGCTGGGCTGTCTCGGGGTTCAGCAGCCAATCATCGACGATCAAAACTTCGTCGCGATCCACGTCCGGTGCGGCGTTCTCCTCGACGATCAACGCACCATAAAGGCCGCGCGCGACCTGTTCGGTTGATCTGTTGTGGGCGTGAAACCAATAGGTGCCTGCATCCGGCACGGCGAAATCATAATCGAACGTCTCGCCAGGGGCGACGGCGGCTTGGGTCAGCCCCGCGACCCCATCCATCGCGTTCGCGATCCGTATTCCGTGCCAATGCACCGAACTCGCTTGCGGCAATGCGTTGATAAACTGCCGCTGCACACGCGCGCCTTGCTGAACGCGGATCGTCGCCCCCGGCATCACACCATCATAGCCCCAGATATCTGTCTTGGCATAGCCTTCGGGGGCAAGCTGCATCGACGCGGTTTGCGCGGTCAGCGGCACAAAGCCAACATTTTGTGCGAAAAGCCGGTGCGGGGCGATTGCCGCTACCGAGAAGGCGGCTGAAGCGCGCAGGAATTGCCGTCTTGTCTGTTTCATTCGTTTCATCCTTTGAGCGCGTGGCCGCGAAGGCCGACGCATCGTACTACTGGGCCGCAATCAGTGCATCGCCCTCAAGAAGGTAAGTTGCCATCGCCTCGAGGTCCTGAGGCGTCAGGAATTTCGTATTCATCTGAACGACTTCGACCATCGACCCGCCAAAGGCATCGCCCGAAGGGGTAATGCCCGTGCGCAGCGCATAGGCAAGATTTGCTACCGTCCAGTCATCCGCCAACAGATCGTCAGCCTGAATGGACGGCGCGCTTGACCCGCCCGGAAGCGCGAGGTTGCCCGCAAACCGACTGGCAAGGTCACGCCCACCAGCCAGATTGCGTGGGGTGTGGCACGCAGCGCAATGCCCCGCGCCATTCACCAGTTCGCGGCCGCGGTTCCATTGGTCACTTTTTCCCGTCACTGGTTCAGTCGGCGGGTCGTAAAGGAACGCCGCGCGCCACAGTTTCAAACCCCAACGCTGATCGAATGGAAACGCAACTTCGTTCGCATGTGCAGGCTCGGCGACAGGCGCAACGGTTTGAAACGCGGCCCAGAGGTCGGCAATATCTTGGTCAGTAAAATCACCGTAGAATGGATAGGAAAAGGCCGGATAGTATGGCGCGCCCTCGGGGCTGATGCCCTGGCGGATCGCCGCTGCAAAGTCCTCGACCACCCAGTTTCCTATACCATGTTCTGGGTCCGTCGTCAGGTTGGGCGGATAGAACGTGCCGAAATCCGTCGCCAATCCGGCCCCACCGGCAAGCGGCGCACCGCCTGCCTCGACGTCCGTATGGCAGGCGATGCAGCCCGAAACCCGCGCGAGATATGCACCACGCCCAACATCACCGGTCAATGTGATCGGATCTGGAACACGCCCGATTGGCCAAGCCATCAACGCCCCGACGATGACAGCGCCCAGCGCGCCTCCACTAAGGATGATCTTAACAAACCGCCGCACGCTTAGTTCGCTTCAATTCGGAACTTCGCATGACACGCCGAACAGCTTTGCGACACCATCTCGAAGGCGCCATCTACGGGCATCGCGGCAAACTCGATCGTGTCCAAGGTAGGTGCCACACCCATCATGGCGGCGCTTTCCTCACCCATCATGGTTTCGCCGCCCATCATAGTGGCTGACATATCGCCGGTTGCCATGATCGGCGGGTTGTCAGCGGCCAAGGCCAGCCCCGCGCTATAGGTCGCAAGCTGTTCTGCAAGGGAGACGAATTCATCCCAGTCTTCCCAAACCGCGTCTTTGGCAGCCGACGGGCTGCCGCCAGTGCCCTCGGGGAAAAGCGCGGTCATCGACTCGCCTGCATGTGAGGTGAACGTGGCCGCTGCGATGCGGACCGCATCGGCGTCATAAGCGGTCTCGCCGCGCATCATCGGCGCAAGCGCCTTGACCGCGTTTCCCATCGCCATCATTGCGTCCATGCGTTCCTTTACGATGCCCGTCGCGCCATTGTGTGCGTAAGCAGCGACGGCCAAAGTCATCGCGAGAGCGGCAGTTACATATCCAATTTTATTCATCTTTTTGATCCCAATCATTCATGCGACTTCTCAGTCAGTGACGGTCTGCTCCACGTTCAGCTTAGGATCGATGTCGCGGGGGTGGGGCGTCAAAAGACCAACGGAAACTGTCCACATTGCTGGAAATGTGCCGCGACAAACGTCGAGCGTTCATCACCGCAACGATATCGGCGGGTTGCGTCAAAAAAGCGATTGTGACCGAGCAATCCAATCCATCGTCACAGTGTCCCAGAATGGTTTCCAAACGCCCGTGGTCGTGAGTATCCGCATTGGAACCTTCGTCATGGTCAGAATGGCCTAGCCCGGTTGCGATAGACACTTCACTTGCCGCCGCGCTTGCGGTTTCGGGCAAGGTGACAAAAAGCACTAGCGCAAACAAAGCTATCGTGCGCAGCAGATCGGTCAGAACTCCGCGCGCCGCAGGCATACTCATTCAATCCCGTTCGCACGCTGAAGTTCGCGGATGTATTGCGTGATGAATTTGACATCTGCCTGCGTCACGCCATCAACCGGCGGCATGTTTCCGAAATTCCAGTGGTGGGCGCGAACACCGTTTTGCGCTGCCAGTATAAAGGCCGCGTCCCCATGGTGGTTGGGTTCATATGTGATGTGAACGAGCGGTGGCGCGATCCCGTTTTGCCCCGCCGCGTTCTGGCCGTGGCATTCCGCGCAGGCGACTTCGAAACCGCGTTTGCCGATCTGAGCATCCGCGGACAGCTCTGCCGGAAGGATGACATCGACAAGCGCTGCACCCTGCGCGATTTCGCTTGTATCGGGCGGCACCATCGAATGCCCCTGCACGGCGACTGAAGGCTGTAGGGCCTGCCAGCCGATCAACCCCAATCCCACGACGAAGACGCCGCCGACCAATATGCCCCAATAGTTCATGCGTGTTCCTTCATATCAGCCGCGCGCCTCAGATCAGTTTGACCTGGGTGCCAAGCGGCACGCGATCAAAGACTTCTTCAATCTGGTTGTTGTAAAGGCCGATGCACCCGTTGGACGACCGCCGCCCGATCTTGCGCGTGTCTTGCGTGCCGTGGATGCGGTAATACTGCCATGAAAGATAGAGTGCCCGCGTCCCAAGCGGATTGGTCGGATCCCCACCGGGCACATATTCCGGCCATTCCGGATTGCGCTCGCGCATTGACGGGGTCGGTGCCCAGCCCGGATTCTCGCGCTTTTCAACGACTTCGGTATAGCCGCGGCGCGTCAGATCATCCGTGAGTGGTACCGATGTCGGATAAACCCGCATTTCGTCGTCCGACGTCCAATGCTGAAGCACCATCGTATTCGTATCCGAGATGATGATCCCCTGCCCCAAGCTATCAAAGTGTTCCTGCCATCGATGCAAATTAAATGATGATATGTTGCGCCTGATCACCTGTTCGGTCTGTGCCCGCAAGACCTGCGGGGCAAACAGAAACGCGGCGCCGGCAGTCACAAATCCGCGCCGGTCGCATGTCATGGGTTTCTTCATTCCGATTGCTCCTTTACCTGCCGCGATCTGTGGCGCGTTCCCATGTGTTGTAAGCTAAGCAGCGCAGCCAGCAACCTTACAACCGCAGGATTTTTGTATCCAAATGTATCCTTGACCTTCCTGCGCAAGAGGAGCGCAAACACCGAGAATTCCAAATTTGGCGAGGGTCACATGCACACCGAAGTTTTCACGGCGAGAAACAAGAGCTCCGCTTCAACCACACTTATGAAATGGGGCATGATGGCCTGCTGTGCTGTCATGTTTCTGCCGGTCGCGGTATTCCTTATCGGTGGTGGCACGCTCGCCGGTCTTTGGGCCAACGCTGGCGTTTTCGCCCCGTTGACCCTCTGCATCGGGGCACATCTGGTCATGCACAAGATGATGGGAAAATCATGCCACGCAGAGGGCGAAAGCAGCGAGGCCGAACAGGACGGTCCCACCTCTGCTGATCTCAATCACCCCAATGGCAAACACGCCTAAGGGCGCCCCGCCCTATTCGTTCAATGTGGCCAAGCGCTTGCGGTATTCGTCTTCGTCGATCTCGCCGCGCGCGAAGCGTTCTTTCAGTATCTTCGCAGGGTCTTGATCGGGCTTTCCTGTGCCGGTGCCGTGTCGGCGAACAGCCACAACGATCAACGCGATGACGACACCCCAGAACAAGACCATCATCAGTCCACCGGACATGCCATATCCGCCGCCCCACATGTGGCCAAAGTCCCAATCATTGCCCATACCGTTGTCCGCGTATGCAGCTGTTCCCAGCGCGGTGAAAAAGGGGATCACAAAGCTTTTCTTCAAACGCATCTTAGTCTCCTTCATTGTGTTGATCGGCAACTAGCGGCAGTTGCACAATTGCGACCAGCCCGCTTTCGTCCCGATTTTCCAATTTGATATCACCCCCGTGTGCGCGGATGATTGAGCGCGCAATTGACAGGCCAAGCCCGTGACCGCCTGTCTCAAGTGAGCGGCTTTCCTCGAGCCTCACGAACGGCTCAAAGACCCGTTCGGTATCCTTTTCCGGAATGCCCGGACCGTCATCTTTGATTTTGATGAAAAGGCTGTCGTGTTCCGGCACCCACGACACGCACGCATGCTTGCCATACCGCACCGCGTTCTCGATCAGGTTGCGCAAGGCGCGTCGCATCGCATTCGGCCGCAGCCGCATCTGCATCGCTGGCCCGTCGATCAGGGAAAATTCCACCGCTTTTTCAGCTTGCAGCTCGCGCAGGAATTCTCCGAATTCGACCGTCTCGACCGCCTCGTTTCCCGTCAGGCCACGGGCAAATGTCAAAGTCGCGTCCACCATTGATTGCATCTCTTCGACGGAGGCAACAAGGCTATCGCGGGTTTCTTCCTCATCGACCATCTCGGCGCGCACCCGCATCGCCGTCAAGGGCGAGCGTAGGTCATGCCCAAGTGCTGCCAAAACGCGCGTGCGGTCCGTTACAAATCGGGTCAGACGGTCTTGCATCCGGTTGAAACCGGATGTCAGTTCGCGCACTTCAACTGGCCCCTGCATTGGCAGTGTCGCCACGTCTTCGCCGCGACCAAGGCGATCAGCCGCACCAACAAGACGCTGTAACGGCCCTGTTAGTCGGGTCATGACAAACCAGAATACGGCGATCAAGATTGCCGCCGCTGACAGTGCAAACGTCAACATCGCGTAGAACGGCCACTGGATCGGAGGGCGTTCAAACCGCGTACTAACATTGAGCCACTGTCCGCCCGATATCCCGATCGACAGGTTCATTTCGATAGCCGACAGTTCGCCGCGCATCATCGCGATGTGCATTTCGGTCATTTCGCGCGACAGATTGGGAAGCGGCATGATTTCCCCGTTGATCTCGTGCAGCTCGACACGGATATCGCGGCTGTAATCATCGCTAAGCAGGGCGCGCACGCGGTTTTCCACCGTGCCGCCGTCGGAATGGTCGCCGTGCTGAACAAGTGGCAGGTCAGCCAGTTCAAACCGCACCAGTGGGGAATTTGCGGCGCGCAGGATCGACGGGCGCAGGTCGGCAGGCGCTTCTTCAATCAACCGCGCCACATTAGCTGCGCGGCCTGCGGCCTCGAACCCAAGGGCTACGCGGATCGCAAGGCTGCGTTCATCGGCGAAAAGCAGCAGGCTGATGACCTGAGCAATGGCCAGTGCGGCGACAATCAACAGGACAAGCTGGACCCGCAAGGTCTGCAACGCGCGCCAGATCATTCGACATCCGTGACATCGGCACAGAGGGAATAACCTCCATTGCGGATCGTCTTGATAATTCTGGGGCGCAGGATATCGGGCTCGATCTTGCGTCTAAGCCGCGAAACCTGATTGTCGATTTTGCGATCAAGCGGGCCTGCGGAAATCCCCGCGGACAGATCAAGAAGTTGCTCGCGGCTCAGCACCAAGCGGGGTCGTTCAACCAACACCGACAACAGCCTGAAATCCGCGACGGTTAGTGCGGTCTCTTCGCCATCTTCGTCGATCAGCACTTGCCTGTCGGCATCAAGAACAAGATGTGCAAAGCGAACTTTCTTGCCCGCAAGGCCGCGCGTTATTGTATCAGGTTGCGCTGCTCGCCGCAGGACGGCCTTGATCCGCGCAAGAAGTTCGCGCGGATTGAATGGCTTTGAAAGGTAGTCATCGGCGCCTATCTCAAGCCCCACGATCCGGTCGGTTTCTTCGCCCAAAGCGGTCAGCATGATGATCGGCAGGTCACGTTCGGCCGAAATCCGACGACAAACAGACAGGCCACTTTCGCCTGGCATCATAACGTCCAGAACCATCAGATCGAACTGGCCTGTGGCAAGTTTGGCGTCCATGTCCGGCGCGTCTTTGGCGGCCGTCGCGCGCAGCCCGTTCTTTTCCAGAAAGCGGGTCACGCTATCGCGGATCTGCTGGTGATCATCGACAACGAGGATATGCGGTGTATGGGGCATTGGTTCCTTCTAAATCATTTGCTTTGGGTCAGTTAGGCCCCGTTTTGTCGCCCTTTGTATCAGGCATCGAAGGCTGCGACACGCTGATACAAAACACCCGAGCCGGTCCCCTTCAATTTCCTTGTTTCATGACGAGGTATCTAGTCATCAATGACAAGAGAGGCGAAGACATGTTACACACTCACAAGATCGCTGCTGCTATGGCTATCACAGTCATGATCCCGGTGTCCGCGATTGCGGACGCGGATCATCACGCCGACCAACCCGACGATGGCAGCCTGATGTCACCCGAAGCCGTAAATGGTCAGGCCGGTATGGCCGGCATGACCGGAATGGGTTCAAACATGATGGACATGACCATGATGGGCGATCACCACAAGATGATGCAGATGATGGTGCAAATGCATTTTGCGATGGACGTCAGCGCAATGGAAGGCAGCATGCCCAAAGCAAGGCAAGGCCAATTCCCTATGATGGGCGCGGGAATGATGGATACCTTTGACGCCGATGGTGACGGAGAGATTTCCAATGAGGAAGCGCATGGGACATTGCAGTCCATGCATGGTCAAGCGGATACCGACGCCAACGGCCAACTGAATTTGCAGGAATTCGAGATCATGCATACCAACGCGATGCGCGAAACGATGGTGGATCGGTTCCAAGCCCTTGACGCCGATGGCGACGGGGCCATCACTGAGGGCGAGATGACGGCACCGGCCGATATGATGGGCACGGGCCGTCGTGGCAGTGCGCAGTCGTTTGGCGACTAGTCTATTCGGGAACCCGATCAGGGTGGTTGTAGTTAGAGATAGATTGGGGTCGGCTTCGATATCAGGCAAACATCCAAGCCAACCACCCCACCAAACCCAAGGAGAAAGACATGAGCTATACCCATAACCGCGTTCTGAACGATACCACGATTGACGATGCCGACATGCGGGTCCGCGCCGCGCTTAAGGATAGCGGATTTGGCGTGCTTACCGAGATCGATGTGAAATCCACGATGAAGGAAAAGATCGACGTGGATATGCCGGGATATCGTATACTTGGCGCATGCAATCCAAAGATGGCATATCAGGCCATTGGGATTGAGCCGCGCATCGGTGCAATGCTGCCCTGCAACGTCATTCTGCGCGAAGTGGACGGCGGGATCGAAGTCAGCGCGGTTGACCCAGTCGCGTCGATGTCTGCCGTCGAAAATGCCGCACTTCATGACGTGGCCGGGCAGGTTCGCGACATGCTGGTCACGGCAATTGATGCCGCTTAGATTCTCCAAGGAGTAACGCAATGACCCTAAACCGCCGCAGATTTCTGACCACAACGCTGCTCGCCCCACTGCCGTTTGTCACCGCCAGTCCGCTCTGGGCGCGGGACCACGACATTTGGTCTGTTCAGGAAACCCACACTGCGATGACCGCAGATACAGCGCGCCTCGTCGATATCCGGCGCCCTGACGAATGGCGCGAAACAGGGATAGCTGAAGGCGCTTGGCCGCTGGATATGACCGACCCGCGATTCGGGGAACGGCTGTTTGCGGCGCGCGATCTGGCGGATGGTCGCCCGGTCGCGCTTATTTGCCGGACCGGTCGACGGTCTGACTTCGTCATGGACCAAGTGCGCCAAGGTCAGGAACTGGGGTTCGTCGACGTTGCAGGCGGCATGTTGGGCTCAGGAACCACCACGGGCTGGATTGACAGCGATCTTCCGGTCGTCTCGGCAGATGTCGCACTTTCTGCACTTCCTCCCCTCCTCATTTGAACGGATAATGCGATGATTTCCCGGCGAAAATTCTTGTCCGGCCTCTCGGCCCTGCCAGTCGCAATGCAGCCCATGCTTGCGGCGGCGCAAACGTCAGTTGGTCCCCTGGCCATGCCGCCATTGTTGGATGCTACTGGAACCGGCCGGTTTCACCTTGCCGCACAACGGGGAACGACGGCCTTTGTCGATGCCCGAACAAGCGAAACCTGGGGGTTCAACCAACCTCATTTAGGGCCGACCCTTCGTATCGCGACAGGACAGACAACCGCCGCCGAAGTGCAAAATACGCTTGATGAGCCAATCTCGGTTCATTGGCACGGTTTGATGGTGCCCGGTGACGCCGATGGCGGCCCGCACCAAACGATTTCGCAAGGCGAAACCTGGACACCAGAGCTGTCGATCACGCAACCCACTTGCACGGCTTGGTATCATTCGCACGTCCATGGAAGCACGGCGCGGCAGGTCCAAAAAGGCCTCGCTGGTGTTTTGCAGATCGTTGACGGGCAGGACGAAGCGCGCGGACTTCCCAATGCCTACGGCGTCGACGATCTGACGCTGGTGCTTCAGGACCGCCGCTTTGATCGGCGTGGACAGATTGATTACGCCCCTGCGATGCCGGATCAGATGATGGGGTTCATGGGCGATACGATGGTCGTCAACGGGCAAGTGGGTCGCACAGCCGTCATTCCGCAGGGTCTGGTGCGGCTGCGGTTGGTCAATGGATCGAACGCACGGATTTATCCGCTGTCCCTGTCTGACGGACGCGAGATGCACCTGATCGCCACCGACAACGGCTATCTGGACCGCCCCATCACGCTGAGCGACCTCACCATCGCACCAGGTGAACGGTTCGAAGTCTTGATCGACTTTTCAGACGGGCGGGATATCGCCTTGGTCTCAGCGCCAAATCCAAACGAGATGATGGGTGGAATGATGGGCGGCGGGAGTAACGAAAGCGCTTTTGTGGTTCTGCCATTTGCGGTCGATCCATCATTGCCCGCGACCAAGGACCGGCTTCCTGATGACATCGGCGGTAGCCGTCCGCAGGGCGATGGAACAGGCGTGGATGTGCGCAACATGACTTTGGACATGCAGATGGGTATGGGCATGATGATGCGGCGGGCGAATGATCGCTTTTCGATCAACGGCGCGGCCTTTGCGATGGACCAGATCAACTTTGACATCCCGCGCGGCACAGTTGAACGCTGGCGCATCACCGCCGATATGATGATGCATCCTTTCCATATCCACGGTGTGTCTTTTCAGGTGCTTTCACAAAGCGGGCGCGCGCCTGCCCCGCAGAACACCGGCTGGAAGGACACCATGCTGGTGCATGGCAGCGCTGAACTGTTGGTGCGGTTCGACCAAGGTGCGGCGCGCGAAACCCCCTTTATGTACCATTGCCACATCCTCGAACACGAAGACGGCGGCATGATGGGCCAATTCACTGTCGGGTGATCTGCAATGCCGTGTTGACCTTACCCCCGCTGGAGGCCGCATCACTGAGGCCAAGCCATGCGCATTGGCAAAACGCCGAGGCACGAATATGACCGATCGATTGTTGAACCGTCCCGCCCGAACCGCCGGGCTGATCGTCTTGAGTATAGCGATCCTCGTCACGCTACTTGGGTGGCAACAATTCGGCCTGCCCGACATCGACAAGCAGACTGTCATGCAATGGGTGAATCGGGCTGGTTTGTGGGGGCCACTTCTGATTATCGGTCTGATGACGCTCGCTATTGTCGCCAGCCCGATCCCCAGCGCCCCGATTGCACTGGTTGCGGGGGCTACTTACGGGCATGTGACCGGCACCATCTTTGTCGCGATCGGTGCCGAACTGGGGGCGGTGATCGCGTTCCTGATCGCACGATATGTCGGGCGTGGAACGGTTCAACGTATTCTTGGTGACAAGTCCGACTACGGCCTGCTTGGCTCGCAAAACGCGCTGACGCTGACGGTTTTCGGGTCCCGCCTGTTGCCGTTCATATCGTTCGACGCAGTCAGCTATGCTGCCGGACTTAGCAAATTACACCTCTGGAGGTTCTTGCTAGCGACCTTGGCGGGGATCCTACCGGCAAGCTTTGTGCTGGCCCATGTGGGCGCGGGCGCTCTCGAGGGTGACTACGGCGCGACGGAATGGGCCGTTCTTGGCCTTGGCCTGATCACTGCACTGCCATTTCTCGTAATGGCTCTGCGCCAACGCGCACCGGCGAGTACCAATGAAGGATCGACGCCATGAAGACTGAATACAAAAAAGGAAGCCTTACGCTGGTGGACGCGATTGCGATGGGCACTGGTGTGATGATCGGTGCGGGTATTCTGGCGCTAACCGGCCAGATCGCGCAACTTGCAGGGCCACTTTTTCCACTGTCGTTTGTCGTTGGTGCCATCATTACCGCCTTCAGCGCTTATACCTATATCAAGATGTCCAACGCTTTCCCGTCGGCGGGTGGCGTTGCGATGATCCTGCAAAAGGCATACGGCCCGACGACCATTGCAGCCGCCGCCGCGCTGCTTATGGCCCTGTCCATGGTGATCAACGAAAGCCTTGTTGCACGCACCTTTGCGACCTATCTGCTGCGCGGATTGGATGTGACACCGGAGGGCTGGCTTGTGCCTGCAATCGGCGTCGGCGTCATCATCTTTGCTTATATCGTGAACGTGTCGGGCAACAGATCAGTCGGATGGCTGTCAATCGTTATGGCCGTTCTGAAAGTCGGGGGAATTGCGCTTTTCGGTATCGCCGCACTTTGGGCAAGCGGCTTTTCCTTTGAAGCAACCGAGGGCACGGGGCAAAGCGGCGGCGTGACCGGCTTCGTCGCCTCTGTGGCGCTCTCGATACTCGCGTTCAAGGGATTTACCACGATCACCAACAGCGGCGCGGAAATCACGCATCCCAACCGCAACGTCGGGCGCGCGATTATCTTTTCAATCGCGATTTGCGTAGTCGTTTATCTGCTGGTGGCCTTTGCGGTTGGGGCCAGCCTGCCGCTGGACCAGATCATTGCCGCCAAGGACTTTGCCTTAGCCGAAGCGGCGCAGCCTGCACTTGGTCAGGTCGGGTTTTATTTAACTGTCGCGCTGGCCCTTGTCGCCACGGTTTCGGGTGTCATCGCAAGCATTTTCGCCGTGTCCCGCATGCTTGCCATGCTAACCGAAATGGAACTGATCCCGCACAGCCACTTTGGCTTGCCAGGCGGCGTGCGCGACCACACACTGATCTATACCGTTGTTTTAGCTGGTGTCCTGACGGTCTTCTTTGACCTGAGCCGGATCGCATCCTTGGGCGCGTTCTTCTATCTAGTCATGGATATCGCGATCCATTGGGGCGTCTTTCGTTACCTGCGCCATGACGTCGAAGCAAAGGGCTGGATTATGCTGCTTGCTATCGGGCTGGATGCCATCGTTCTGATCACCTTCGCCACGCTAAAATGGGGCCAAGACCCGATGATCGTCGTGATCGCGGCTGGTATCATGGCAGCGGTCTTTTGCTTTGAATTCTTCTACCTGCGCGGGCGCGACCAACAAGTCGGATCGCATGGCCACTAGCCACGCACCGATTGCGGCCAACTGTGCGGTCGTATCACCGACGCGATCCAAATCAACAGGAGCCACTCATGTCTGACCACGATCACACCCACACCCAAAGCACGATACCAGCCGACGCCGATTCCGCCAAAGATCCGGTCTGCGGCATGACAGTCGAAATCAAGGATGACACGCGGTCAGAAGACTACGACGGCGAAACCCACTATTTTTGTTCGGAAAAGTGCCAGACAAAGTTCAAGGCCGACCCTTATTTCTATGCGTCCAGCAACGCCGCGTCAGTCGGCCAGCAGGCGCAGCCGGGCACCCAGTGGACCTGTCCGATGCACCCCGAGATCATCCGGGACGAGTCCGGCTCTTGCCCGATTTGCGGCATGGCGCTGGAACCGATGGTCCCGTCTGACGAACCCTCCGAAGAACTGACCGACTTTACACGGCGCATGTGGATTTCGTCCGCAGCGGCGGTGCCCTTGGTGATCCTGACCATGGGCGAACTTGTCGGATTGCCCGTCCGCGACTGGATCGGCCACCGGCTCGCCACTTACATCGAATTCGTGATCGCCACGCCCATCGTCCTTTGGGCCGCACAGCCGTTCTTTGTGCGCGGCTGGGACTCCGTCCGCAACAAGTCTCCGAACATGTGGACCCTGATTTCACTCGGTGTCGGCGCGGCCTACATCTATTCGCTGTTCGCAACTTTCCTTCCTGGCGTCTTTCCAACGGAATACCGCATGGGCGAAGGCGTTGGCACCTACTTCGAAGCCGCCGTTGTCATCATCGCGCTGATCTTTGTCGGGCAGGTTCTTGAATTGCGCGCGAGGGAACGAACAGGTGACGCTATTCGTGCGCTACTTGACCTTGCGCCCAAGACCGCGCGGCGCATTTTGCCCGACGGCAACGAATATGATGCCCCGCTTGAAAACGTTGTCCAAGGCGATGTCCTGCGCGTCCGGCCCGGCGACAGCGTGCCTGTCGACGGCGAGGTGATCGAAGGCCGCTCGTCTGTTGATGAAAGCATGATCACGGGCGAGGCGGTTCCGATTGAAAAGACCGAGGGCGATCGCGTCACTGGCGGCACGATCAACAAGAACGGCACACTTGCCATTCGCGCTACGCATATCGGTGCTGATACGGTGCTTTCGCAGATCGTTGAAATGGTCGCTGGCGCACGTCGGTCACGGGCACCGATCCAAGGGCTTGCTGACCGTGTCTCGGCGATCTTCGTGCCAACAGTCGTGGCCGTTGCGATCACCGCATTCGTGGTCTGGCTCACCCTCGGCCCCGATCCCGCACTGGCCTTTGCAATTGCATCGGCCGTGTCGGTGTTGATCATCGCCTGCCCCTGCGCGCTGGGACTTGCTACGCCGATTTCGATCACGACTGCGGCGGGGCGTGGCGCGCAGGCCGGTGTGCTGATCAAGGACGCCGAAGCCCTTGAAAGAATGGCGCGCGTCGACACCGTCATCGTGGACAAGACGGGAACTCTGACGATGGGCAAACCTGCGTTGACCGATGTCATCGTCCTTGGTGACTTCCTCGAAGCCGATGTGCTTGCGTTGGCAGCGGCCCTGGAGCGCGGGTCGGAACACCCCTTGGCCGAAGCCATTCTTGAGGGTGCTAAGGAACGTGACGCCAAGCGGTTAGAGGCCGTTGAATTCGAGGCGGTAACGGGCAAAGGCGTCAAGGGTCTCATCACCAAGCAGCGTGTCGCTTTGGGCAATCTCGCAATGATGCAGTCCCTGTCAGTCGATACCGCAACCGCCGATGAAACCGCCGACACCCTGCGCGCGGAGGGCAAGACAGCCATGTATATTGCAGTCGATGGCGCGCTTGCGGGCATTGTCGCCGTGGCTGACCCGATCAAGGAGTCCACCGCTGGGGCGATCCGCGATCTTCACGCGCTTGGCCTTCGCATCATCATGGCAACGGGCGACAATCAGCGCACCGCCGAGGCTGTCGCTGGCAAGCTTGGCATTGACGAGGTGCGCGCAGGCGTGCTGCCCGAAGACAAGAAGGACTTGGTCGAGGAGTTGCGCGCGCAAGGTTCCTATATCGCGATGGCCGGCGACGGCGTAAACGACGCCCCTGCCCTTGCGGCCGCCGACGTGGGCATCGCAATGGGCACGGGTGCTGATGTCGCTGTCGAAAGCGCTGGCATCACGCTTTTGGGTGGCGACCTTGTTGGCATTGTGCGTGCGCGCAAACTGGCCAAGGCAACATTGCGTAACATCAAGCAAAACCTGTTCTTTGCATTTGCCTACAACGCCGCAGGCATCCCCATCGCCGCAGGCATCCTTTACCCCGTTTTCGGACTTCTTCTGTCGCCAATGATCGCCGCTGCCGCAATGAGCCTCTCGTCGGTGTCCGTAATCTCGAATGCGCTGCGGTTACGGCGCGTGAAACTATGAGGATTGTCATGACCCTCAAGTCGATCAGGTGGAAAACGACCCGGGCGGGATTGCGAAAGGTTGTCCAACGCGCTGCCAAGCACGTCCTGATCAATCATATTTTCGTGGATACCAAAGGGCACCCCTATCGCTGGCTAAACAGTGAAATTGAGGAGTTCATTATCTCTGTCGAGGCCGATGTGACGTTGCGACGTCCACAAGCCGGACTTGATGCGCTGCCCTCCTTTGGCAACCAACTGATGGTCGAACTCGCAATTTATACCATTTCGGCGGACCGGGTCCTACGCGGCTTGGGCGTGCCGTCTGACGTTTCCCAGCAACTCGTCAGCGATCTTGGTTGGGATATCTATCGACGCCTCCTCCGGCTCACATCCGCTCCGGTGCGGATTGTCACCCGCAATCCGGGGCGCCGTATCCGCTGGACGATCCGCATGTTGCTTTGGTTTCCATTTGGCGCACACGGGGCACCAGGCTACGCAGTTGAGACCCGTCGCGACGGCGACGATATCTTGACGCATTTCACGCATTGTCCGCCGCAAACTCTCGCTCGACGCCTTTCGGAACAGGAAAGTGACCCCGAAATCCTCGAGGTCTTTAGAAAAAGCTGGTGCACCTTTGATTGGCCGGGTGCCGACCTCATTGCTGATGATGGTCAGCGCGGCCACTACCGTAGAACCCGGACGCTTTCACGCGGCGACAGTGTTTGCGACATGTGCTGGATCGGCCAAACGGCCCGACAGAAATTGATTGGTGAACCTGACTGGCCCTCTAGAGGTTCCAAGCCTCATTCTGTTTCACAAACCAACTGAATTCTGGCACAGATTGCGGGGAGCGAAAACGGTTATAGAAACTCAAGTAATAAGCTTCATTTGATGATCAGGGCAGCGAAGGTCCGCCGTTGGCCTTTTGCGGATTTTGATGCGTCACGCAGCCAACGGCAGCTTTGAGCCCAGACCGATGCTGCACGCTGTTCGAATGACGCCCAAGTCCATCAAAACGTACATTGGTTCAGGGCTCTTGGTCTATTTTGTCAGTGTTTATTTTGGCTTGATTGGAAGATACTGGTGAAGACTGTCCCCGGTGACTGCGGGCATCGAGCGCACCTCCGCTCGAAGAGCCGCGCACGGGCTGTATCAGCATCCGATCAAGCCAGAGATCGCGGCGCGTACGGAACTGCTCGATGCCGATTTTCATTCTTGTGTGCCCCTTCGCCGGTTGGGCGACGTATGTTCCCAGCAGCCGATCCCACCACGGTAGATTGAAGCCGAAGTTCGAATTGGTCTCGCGTGGATCGACAGAATGGTGGACCCGGTGCATGTCCGGCGTGACTACGATCCATCGGAGGATGCGCTCTACTGGACGCGGTAAATCGATGTTGGCGTGATTAAAGAGCGCAGTCGCGTTCAGGATTATCTCAAACAGGAGCACGGCAACGGCGGGCGGTCCCAGTGCCATGACGACCGCCAACTTGATCCCCATTGAAATCAGAATTTCTACTGGGTGAAAGCGCAAGCCAGTGGTCGCATCGAAGTCGAGATCGGCGTGGTGCATCCGGTGCAGACGCCAAAGCCCCGGCACGGCATGGAACATCACGTGCTGAAGGTAAATCGCGAGATCGAGAAGCAGCATCGAGATCACGATGGTCACCCAGATCGGCGCATCGATGTTGTTGATAAGACCCCTTCCCCGATCTTCGGCAATGGCCGCGAGACCAACCGCGAGTATCGGAAAGGTCAGCCGCAAGATTGCGGTGTCAACCACCACGAGCGCGAGGTTATTTGTCCACCTGATGACGCGCGGAATATCCCGACGCCGCCGGGGTGCCGCGACTTCCCACAGAGCCATTGCGACCAACACACTCAGAAAGGCTGCAAGGCGAATGGTAGGCTCGGCGGCAAGGATGGTCTCGGACATTTGCCGCGCCTTTCGTGGTTGTGGAGCGCAATGAAACCGCTATCATTCAAGTATATACTTGAATGATGTAATACTTGGAGGCACCAGTGTCAATCAGCCCAAAACTGGCTCTTCTCGAAGAATACGCCCTTTTGGCGCGCGCTTTGTCCACTCCGGCACGGCTTTCGCTGCTCGAACAACTCGCGCAGGGAGAGCGCGGCGTAGAGGCGCTTGCAGAAAAGACTGGCCTCACCGTTGCCAATTGCTCGCAGCATCTCCAGCAACTGCGCCGCTCCGGCCTCGTCACTAGCCGCCGCGACGGCAAAGCGGTGATATACCGGCTGACCGATGCGAAGACGCTGGAGCTAATGGACCTGCTGCGCATTATAGCCGAACGGAATCTAACCAAGGTAGAGCGCATCCTGCGCGGGCTGTCAGGCGGGGAAGAACCGCCCGAACCTCTCAGCCGCGCCGATCTGGCCGCGCGTCTGATAGAGGGCTCCGTAACGGTGCTAGATGTTCGGCCCTGCGACGAATACGCAGCGGGCCATATTCCCGGCGCCCTCAACGCGACGCTGGCGGAGCTGGAGCAGATATTTCCCAAGCTTGCGCCCGATGTCGAGATCGTTGCCTATTGCCGTGGCCCCTACTGCGTCTATGCCCGTCAGGCGGTCGCCGCACTGCGCCGCCAAGGTTTCCGGGCGCGAAGGCTAGATGGCGGATTGCCGGAATGGAGGGAGGAAGGTCGGGATGTCCGGCACGGCATACGGTGATGGTGCGTATCTGCGATGTTTACTTAACAAGTCGCGGTGACGACGTTGTTTGTGTACAGCAGACCTTCATCCAGCACCATTGGAGGGCGGGTTTTTTCGCACTTCAGCCATTGGACTATCTCAAAACCGACGTCCGGTTCGCCTACCTGAGACAAGGCCGCCTAAGCAGCGACCCCATCGGATTTTGGCTGAAGTTCGTGAAGGTAGTCCACAGCCCTTTGCGCATGGGCAGCCGCCTGGAAAATGAACCGCTTGTCGTTCTTAAGACCTTGCAGCCAGTGGCCGATATAGGCCGCATGCTCGGCACAGGGTTCCAGCGATAGCCCGAGATCAGCCGCCAAAAACGCCGCACCGAGTTCGGCCACAAGCTCTTCCTGCGCATAGCCCTCGTCACCCCAGCGTTTGCGACCAAAACGGCGATCAAGACGGTTCGAATGGCGCGTCCAATGGGTCACTTCGTGACCAAGCGTTGCAAAATACGCCTCCTGCGTTTCAAAGCACTCAAACGGCGGCATCTGAACGTAGTCTGGCTCGACAGCGTAGTAAGCTCGATTGCCGCCATGACGGATATCGGCAGCAGTGGCTGCGAAGAAGGCTTCGGCCTGCCGGTCGCGCTCGGTCGCCTCTGGAATTGGCTTCGGATCGACGTAAAACGCCTCCGGAAGACCCTCAATCTGGTCCACGTTGAACACTGTGTAGCCCTTCATGAAGGGGATCGCGACTTCGCGGTCTTGGTCGGCGTCATTGGTCTCGACCTTGCGGAACGTGTCAGCATAGACGACCAGCTCGCCCTTCGCGCCCTTGCGAACCTGTGCGCCGAGCTCAAGGGCCTGACGATATGTCATCCAGGTCGCATGTGCGTAGCCCTGTGCGACAGAGGCGGCCCAGAGCAGGATGATGTTGAGGCCGCGGTAGGCGATGCCATTGTGGCGCAAAGGTCGGGTGATGCGACCCGCGAGGTGATCCGTGCTCCAGGGCTTGTGCCACGTCGGCGTGCCAGTTTCGAGATCGGCAATGATCTTTGCTGTCACGCGGGTGTAAATATCGGGTCGGTTTGCCATTTTGTCCTCCTGTTTCTCGTCCCCTTGCGGGACGCGGGAGGAAATGACGGATGCGACAAGCCGACCGGGCATGGTCAACTCGGGAGCGTTAGCGAAGGAGCGGGCAGACCATTGCGCGAGCGGCGGCGTCCGTCAGACCCGCGATCCCTTGCTCGCATGGGGATGAGACAGAGGAGGTTTGGCAAACCGCGCCTGATTATGCCGGGGATCGTGCAGAATTGCGGTTTTCGAAGTTACAACGCCTGCAGCAGTTTCGAGGAGCGATGATCCGATACAAAGGTC
Organism: Octadecabacter sp. R77987; assembly: GCF_042466115.1. Lineage (NCBI taxonomy): Bacteria > Pseudomonadati > Pseudomonadota > Alphaproteobacteria > Rhodobacterales > Roseobacteraceae > Octadecabacter > Octadecabacter sp. R77987. The sequence continues at coordinate 75,853 of NZ_JAXHBQ010000002.1, forward strand.
ATTCACGACCCAAATCTGCAACCAGTTTCAGCGATGATGCATCTTTGTGGGTTGTGCGAGGGAGCATGGCCAATGGAACCGACCTACAAACCCCGCAGCCGCGAAATCGCTTGATCCAAGGGCATGGCGCGCAGGCCCCCCTGCCCCGGCACATCGCGATCTCCCGCATAGACCAGTAGACGTTCCGCGACGTCCAACTCTTCGGTTGCGATATGGAATCCACGGGTGACCTTCGGGCTAGTGGTGCGTTTGATTTCGATGGCCCAAAGCGCCTGATCCGGCAATTTGAGGATCAGATCAATCTCAGCGCCAGCTGATGAGCGGTAAAAGCTCGCTTCCGTGCCCCGAGGCGCTGCAGCGATCAGGTTCTCGATACAGAAGCCTTCCCAGGACCCACCAACGACGGGATGCCCAAGCAACGCCTCGGTCGTCTCCAGGCCCAAAAGCGCATGGGTGAGACCCGCATCGCGGATATAGATCTTAGGAGACTTCACCAGCCGCTTGCCCGCATTGGCATGCCAGGGCTGCAAGCGCCGTACCAGCATGAGGTCGACCAACAAGTCGAGATATCGCGCCACGCTTTGGCCGGACACACCCAAACCGGCCGCGATCTTGGCCGCATTAAGCAACCCCCCCTGCTCATGGGCGAGCATGGTCCAGAACCGCCGCAGCGTTTCCGCCGGGATGCGCAACCCAAAGGACGGGATGTCCCGCTCAAGATAGGTGCGAATGAAATCTTCGCGCCACGTCAGACTTTCGCGATCAGACCCCGCCAGAAAGCTGTCGGGGAAACCGCCCCGCAACCAAAGCTGCTGCGAAGCCCCCTGCCCTACCTCATCAAGTGTGAATGGCGTCAGCTCGTGATAGCTCACCCGTCCGGCAAGAGATTCAGCGCTTTGCTGCAACAGAGTATTGGACGCCGAGCCCAGAAGTAGAAACTGGCCGGTCCGCTGCCCTGCCCTACGACGACGATCAATTTGACCGCGCAGCGCTCCAAATAAACCCGGCATCAGCTGCACCTCATCGATGACAACCAACCTGCCCACCTGTTCGTCGAGATAGAGATCCGGCTCTTCCAGGATTTGGCGATCCGCCAGACGCTCCATATCGAGATAGACTGCGTCGCGCGCCTTTGCGATATCCTGCGCTAAGGTCGTCTTGCCCACCTGACGTGGTCCAAGCAGAACAACGCCAGCCTGTGCGTCCAAGGCCTGCTCAATGCGGTTCAGATGGTTACGGGCAATCATACCTTGCATTTATGCCATCTCATGGAAGATTTGCAAGGACTTAGCGAGAAAGCCGCCGATCCTCATGCCGCGACCCCGCTCAACCGCCCAAAGAAGCTGCGTTCGAGATGCAGCTCCCCAGCCCTGCCCTTCTCGACCATCCCGCGCAGATATCCACCCGGTGACGCGACCTCGCCCGCAGAGTGTTTTTCGAACACAAGCACCAAGGCCGCTGTGGCCACCTGCGTGCCGAGTTGTTCTTGCGCTACGTTCCACGCGTGCTCAGAAATGCCGATCATCGGCCTCAGCTGCCCTGCAACGCGGTGCAAATCACCCCAATCCTTGAGATATCCGCCCATATTGCGCGCCCAAGAGGCGAATTCAGGACAGGCCTGCATCACAACCGGCAAATCAAGCGCTGCGCGTTTCTTGCGGACACCAGCAACCCAGTCTTCCAGCCCCCTATCAACCTGCTCTTCCGGGGGCGCATTGGGCACTACGCCCGCCGCGTCCTCTTTTTCAGAGGAATTACAGGTTACAGGAATAAGTTGGTTTGTAATTAGTATATGAGGGTCAGAATTGACCTCCCTGGGGTCCATATCTTGAGTCTTATTGGATACTTGTTCGGTCATCTCAGGGGTGTTTTCCACAACCTCAACGGGCTGAGTTGCTTTGAGGTAAGCGGCCTCAACGCGCTCCTGAAGCTCTTTGAACCACATCAGCAGCCGCATGAGACGCTCAGAGGCCTCGTTGCGGCGTGGCAAACGGCCCAGAAGATCCTCGAACACGCCGGTGAATTGCGCCCAAGGGCCTCTCAGCGCGCCGCTCGTGGCCGCTTCGATGCGCGCGCGGATCATACGCCGCGCCACGGTGATCTGGCGCTTCAGGCGCTGACAGAGCTCGCGCTCGGCCTGCAACTCGGCGTGCAACTGCTCAAATTCCTCGACACGGGCCGATAGTGGCGACAGATCGAAGCCATAGGCCTCTAAAATGACGCCCTCAGCGTCCCGCCTGCCCCACCGCTTGCCATTGGGGCTATCCTGGAAGGCGATGGCCCCTGCCTCCGCTAAGCGACGCGCATGGCGCTTTAGGGCAGAAAGGGAAAAACCCGTCTGCTCCATCAGGTAAGCATTCGATGCCCAAACGATCGGTCTCCTGCCCTCTTCCCAGTCCTGCGCCTGCGTAAAGGCCCCAAGCGTGTCGAGAAGCATCATGTCGCCCGCCTTCAGGCCGATATGGGCCCCAACGCGTTTGATTGCCACGAATGCGCGTGTTTTGGGTACAGCTACCCGTTCACCAGCTTGGGCGAGTTGCTCTGCTGTGGCCAGTCCAGCCGTCGCTTTCCGCCAACCAGACGGTTTGTTGATATTGGACATACCTCCACCGTTCTGAGGCATGCCTGGCTCAGTCGCTCCGTATGGAGCATCACTATATTTTTCCATTGTATTGCCAGCAGACAAAGAAAACCCGTTCGCCCAAAGACGTTTTTAGTTGTTTAGCGAATCGCGGACTGCTAAGATTGTGGTGTTAGAACAAATCGCGCCTAGTGCGCAGCAGCCCTCGGGACTTCGGTTTCGAGGGTTTCTTTTTGTGCCGTTCTCCTTTCTGCTCGTTGCCTCTGATTTAGTGGTTAACAACTGTTAACCGCCGCTATCCTTCCCGGTTCTCTGATTGAAACCTCTCGAAGGAATCCTGAATTAGCCGGTCCAGATTCTGGTCCAACCAGTTCGCGAATTTTTTGTTCGCCCCTGCCCGCTTAACTGTAACAGAGAGCCCAGACTTTCCGCTTTTGATATGCACACCAGGAACTGGAGAGCGCGCTTCTGTGGATCTCTCCTGCTTGCCGCGTTTACCGATCTCTTGGAGCGCAAAATCCAATCGCACATCGGAATCCAGATCGGTGGACTTGCTCAAGACATCGAGAACGTGTTTTTCCGTGAGTTGCGCCTTTTCAAACGCAGTCGCGAGAGTCATCCATTTTGGACGCCCTGCATCAGGTGCCGCACCGATCGCCTCGCCGACTGCGGAAGGTACAAGACGATTGATACGCTCCAGTTGCGAAAGCGTGTTCTTACTAATCGCCAAAGCCTGACAGGCTTCGGCGCGAGAATAGCCTTGCTCCAGGATGGCTTGTGCGAACCGCACGCGCTCATAGTAGCTTAGCTCCGCACGGCCAGCATTCTCGAGCCCTTTCGCCATCAGGGCGTCTGTATCGCCCAGAGTCCGGATTAATGCCCGAACTGGTTTGCCAAGGTGACGACAAGCCAAAATTCGACGCTGGCCGTAAATGACCTCAAAGTAACCGTCGCGCTCTTTGGATGGGCGCAGCAGGACTGGAACCTGTTGCCCAGATTCGGCGATACTTGCCGACAGCTCCTGGATCGACCCATGTGGCTCGCCGCTGTTAACAGCTGTTAACTCGATATCGAGCCGGTCTTTCGGCCCCCATGCCAACACAAGACTTGTGTCAATCTCCTGGATACCACCGAGCCCCGCGCGAACGGAACCGATAGTTCCTTTTGGCAAACTTTTATGAGCGCGCTCGGACCCACTGTCCTTAGGGGCTTCCGCAGCCGCAGTTATCGCCGCCATGATCCCGGTCTTATTCTTTCCCATTGCCATGACTAACGCCCCCAAGCTTGCTGGATCATCTTCGCGACCTCACCGCCAACCGCGTCCATACTGGTTTTCGCACGGTTGTAGGTCGACCGCGTCATCTCCGAGCGCAAAACCTCATAGATAGACATCTTCAGCATGGATGCGTCGGCGATCGCCGTGCTGCGCAAGCCCGTCGCTGACACGACACGGTCCTGGAACAGAGCCCGCATCAAACTAACGATCTGCTGGCTCGGAATATCGCTCGGATCATCGCGTGTAATGAGGAATGAAAAGAAGTCGTGATCAAGTTGAACACCTGTATCCTCAATGACCCCCAAATATGCAGACGTCATCTCAACGAATTGCTGCGTTGAGGCCAGGTCCAGCATACTTGGCGTCATCGGAACGATAACCGACGTAGCAGCGTAGAGCCCTGTGAGCGTCAAAAACCCGAGTGCGGGCGGGCTATCAATGACGACCACATCATACTCGCCCTCCACGGACTGGATCGCATGACTGAGCTTTTCGAAGAACGCTACGCCGCGACCCGCGTTGACTGCGGTCTCAGTTTCAAACTCGCTTAGCACCAGACGTGCGGGCGCGAGATGAAGGCCGGGGAAATACGTCTCCACAATGGCCTCCGACATCGGAACTGGGTCCTCGTATCGCAACGCGTCATAGATCGAAGCGCCCTCGAACTCTAACTCGGTTTGAATCCCACAAAAACCAGTAAGACTGCCTTGGGGATCCAGATCAACAGCAAGGACCCTATATCCACTCAAGGCCAGAAAGTGGCAAATGTGGATGGCTGAGGTTGACTTGGCCGAACCACCCTTGAAATTCATCAACTGGATAACTTGGAGTTTGTCGCCTTCACGACGGCCTGGAAGGTATTTGCCCGGTGTGCGCGACGTCGTCTCAAGTAGACGTCGCATCTGGAGCATCTCTTCACCGGAATAGAATCTACGGCCGTTTTTGATGACTTCCGGTTCAGGTAGCGATCCCTCGTTATGGCACTTGCGAAGAAATTGACCTGTGACGCCCAGAAGATCCGCAGTCTCTGTAGCGCTGAATAGTCTCAAATGTTTGCGCTGATCAGGTGCATAAGCTTGCTGAAGATGCGTCGTCAGCGCAGTGTGTAGACGAGCAGCCATCTGACTTGTAAGCTCAGACTGAGAGGCTGCTTCAATAGGTGCCGTCTGGA